>NZ_MKCT01000020.1 GCF_001855555.1 Chromobacterium sphagni
TTGCGCGACGAGCGCGGTATTCCACTGCGGGTGGCCGGCTCGCTGACGGACATCACCGAAGCGCGCCAGCAACAGCAGCAGTTGGAACGAACCATGACCCGTTTCGAGCTGGGCAGCGCGATGTTGGCCGAGGGGCTATGGGATATGGAAGTGGATGCGACCAATCCTGTCAACGGCAACAACGCCTTCTGGTGGTCGCCGCAGTTCCGCAAGCAACTGGGCTTCGACAGCGAGCACGAATTCCCCAACGTGCTGGAAAGTTGGTCCAGCCGCCTGCACCCCGATGACAAGCAAAGGGTGCTGAACGCCTTCGCCGCCCATCTGGAAGACCGCAGCGGCCAGACGCCCTACGATCTGGAATACCGGTTGCAGTGCGGGAACGGCGAATACCACTGGTTTCGCGCCCGCGGCCAGACCAAACGCGCAGCCGACGGCGCGCCGCAGCGGGTGGTGGGCGCGCTGACCGACATCGACGCGGAAAAGCGCTCGGCGGCGCTGGACAGCGAAAGCCAGCAACGGCAGCAGCTGGAAAAGAGCCTGGGCGAAATCGCCGCCATCGTCAGCACCATCCAGTCCATCGCCGACCAGACCAACCTGCTGGCGCTGAACGCGGCGATAGAAGCCGCCCGCGCCGGCGAAACCGGCCGCGGCTTCGCGGTGGTGGCGGACGAGGTGCGCAAGCTGGCCGAGCGCACCCGCGACGCCACCCAAAGAGTGGAGAAGCTGGTGATGCAGCGCGGCTGAGCCGGCCGACAACAGAAAAGCCCGGCTCGTCGGCCGGGCTTTCTCATTGCCGCACGCCGGTCAGCAATAGGCGAAACGCGCGCGCTTGACGTTGCACAAGGGCTCGTAGCCTATGGTGCCGGCGTGGGCCGCCACCTCGTTGACCGACACCGCGTCGCCCCACAGCTCGACCTCGCTGCCGATGCCGGCAGCCGGCAGATCTGTGATGTCCACCGTCAGCATGTCCATCGACACCCGGCCTATCAGTCTGGAGCGCTGGCCGTCTATCAACACCGGGCTGCCGCTGGATGCGCGGCGCGGATAACCGTCGGCATAGCCGCAAGCCACCAGGCCGACGCGGGTGGGCCGGTCGGTGACGAAGTTGTCGCCGTAACCGATGGGTTCGCCGGCCGCCAGCTCGCGCACGCCGAAAATGCGGCTGGAAAAGCGCATCACCGGACGCAGCTCTGCGCCCTGCTCGAAACCGGCCGGCAACGGCGTCACGCCGTACAGCGCGATGCCGACCCGGCCCCAGTTGCGCTGCGCGCGAGCGTGGCACAGGATGCCGGCCGAATTGGCGACCGACTCGTCGCCGGCCGGCAGGCCGCGCACCGCGGCGTCGAACGCCTCCAGCTGGGAGAAGGTCATTGCCACTTCCGGCTCGTCGGCGCGGGCGAAGTGGGTCATCTTGCTGATCTTTTCCACCTTGCCGCAGGCCTCCAGCCTATGCCATGCGGCATGGTAGCTTGCTGGCACGAAGCCTTCGCGGTGCATGCCGGAGTCCAGCATCAGCCAGACATTGAACGGCCGCGCCGGGGCCGATTGCTCGACCATGCGCAATTGCTGCTCGCTGGTCACCGCCATCCACAGGCCGTGCTCGTCTACCGCCTTGAGTTCCTCGGCCTCGAACACGCCCTCCAACAGCAGGATGGGGCTGGCGATGCCGGCGGCGCGCAATTCCAGCGCCTCTTCCAGGCAGGCGACGGCGAAGCCGTCGGCGATATCCTCCAGCGCTCGGGCGCAACGCACCGCGCCATGGCCGTAGGCATTGGCCTTCAGCACCGCCAGCATCTTGTCGCCGTGGATGGACCTGGTCAGCCGGTAGTTATGGCGCAGATGCTCCAACCGTATCGTCGCGATCAGGGGACGCATCGAATCAGACCCCTTGCACCGCGGGACGGCCCACCGGCACCACCAGGGTTTCTCCCTGCTTGGCGTAGCGTTGCATCGACAGGCCGTCGATGCTGATTTCCGGCTTGGCGCCGGTGATGATGTCGGCCAGCACCTTGCCGGAGCCGGCGCACATGGTCCAGCCCAGCGTGCCGTGGCCGGTGTTCAGCGACAGGTTGGCGTAGCGGGTGCCGCCGACGATGGGCGTGCCGTCCGGCGTCATCGGCCGCAGGCCGGTCCAGAAGCTGGCCGCCGGAATGTCGCCGCCATTGGGATACAGGTCGCCCACCACCATTTCCAGCGTCTCGCGGCGGCGCGGGTTCAGTTCCAGATTGTAGCCCGACAGCTCGGCCATGCCGCCGACGCGGATGCGGTTGTCGAAACGGGTGATCGCCACCTTGTAGGTTTCATCCAGAATGGTGGAAGTGGGCGCGCCGGCCGGATTGGTGATCGGCACAGTCAACGAATAACCTTTCACCGGATAAACCGGGATGTCTACTCCCAGGTTTTTCACCAGATCGCGCGAATAGCTGCCCAGCGCCACCACGTAATGGTCGGCCTTCAGCAGTTCGTCGCCGACGCGCACGCCGGTGATCCGCTTGCCGTCGCTCTCGAGGGCGTCCACCGTCACGCCGAAGCGGAACTCTACGCCCTTGCCGCGCGCCAGATCGGCCAGGCGGCTGGTGAACAGATTGCAATCGCCGGTCTCGTCGTTGGGCAGTTGCAGGCCGCCGGCCAGCTTGTGCTTGACCGCCGCCAGCGCCGGCTCGACGCGGGCGCAGCCGTCCGGGTCCAGCACGTTGAAATCCACGCCGCATTCGCGCAGCACGGCGATGTCCTTGGCCATGCCCTCCACCTGGGCCTGGCTGCGGAACAGCTGCAGCGTGCCGCCCTGGCGGCCTTCATAGTCCAGGCCGGTTTCGGCGCGCAGCTCCTTGATCTTGTCGCGGCTGTATTCCGCCAGCCGCATCATGCGGCTCTTGTTCACCGCATAGGATTTTTCATTGCAGTTGGCCAGCATCTTGGCGATCCACTGCAACTGGTACAGGCTGCCGTCCGGGCTGACCGCCAGCGGCGCATGGCGCTGGAACATCCACTTGACCGCCTTCTGCGGAATGCCGGGCGCGGCCCACGGCGCGGAATAACCGGGAGAAATCTGGCCGGCGTTGCCGAAACTGGTTTCCAGCGCCACGCCGTCCTGCCGCTCCAGCACCGTCACCTGGCAGCCGGCCTTGGCCAGATACCACGCGGTGGACACGCCCAGAACGCCGCCGCCCAGCACGATTACCTTCATTGTCTTGTCTCCGATTGTAGCCATGTCACTACAGCTAGTGAATTTCGCTAGTATATTGATAGACAGCTGGTTTTTTTAACTGAAATTGACGAGAATCAATTAATTAAGATCAAGATTTTGTCGTCCTAACAGTGAAAATATGAAGACAGTCACCACCACCGGCAAGGCGCTGGACAAGATGGACCGGAAAATCCTGCGCATCCTGCAAAAAAACGGCCGCATCGCGATGACGGAACTGGCGGAAAAAGTGGGCCTGTCCACCACCCCCTGCACCGAACGGGTGCGGCGCATGGAGCGCGACGGCTTCATCGAAGGCTATTACGCCCGGCTCAATCCGCATGCGCTGGACGCGTCCTTGTTGGTTTTCGTCGAAATCAAGCTGGAGGCGAAGTCCGGCAACATCTTCGACGCCTTCCGCCGCGAGATCCTGAGCATCCCGGAAATCCTCGAATGCCACCTGGTATCCGGCGACTTCGACTATCTGATCAAGGCGCGCATTCCGGACATGTCGATGTACCGCAAGCTCTTGGGCGACATCCTGCTGCAGTTGCCGTCGGCCAAAGAATCCAAAAGCTACGTGGTGATGGAGGAGGTGAAGGAAACGCTGGCGCTGCCGTTGAGCGACTAGGGCTCGGCCCTCGCCGGACGGATAAAGCCATGCGGATGGATACGCGAAATCACTAGGCCTGGCCGTAGGCAGGTCATTTCCCGGCAATGCGCCGGATTCCCGCAGTTAGCCCTTGCTATTCTCCCCCGGCTGTACCACACCCCATATTATTAATGTTTCGATTAGAACTGAATAACGGCTCGGGGAGAGAATGATGTTCGGATTTGCCAGCAAGACCGACAAGTCTGCCGAGATGGAGCAGACCATACACCAGCTGCAAAGCATGCTGGACCACTCCGACAACCTGATCATGCTGTGCGACACCAGCCGCGACAACGTCATCTTCTACATGAACAAGACCGCGCGCGACGTGCTGGCGCAGCACCGCCAGGCGCTGAACCAGCGCTTCCGCCCCGGCACCGACGTCGCCAATGCCGACGCCCACAGCATCCATCAATTCCACAAAGATCCCGAACGGATACGCGCCGTCTTCAACGATCTGGCCAACCGCCGCATCCAGGAGCACTACGCCATCATTCCGGTGGGCGAGATCATCTTCAAGACGAAGATATTCCCGATCTGGGACACCCGCGAACCGGATCGGCTGCGCTGCTTCATGGCCAGCTTTCAGGATATTTCGGCGGAAGAGAAGGCCCGCCAGTTTCAGGAAGAAGCCAACCGCCGCGGCGAATTTCTGGAGGCCCGCGTCAACGAGCTGTCGGAAAACATGCAGGCGATGAGCGCCACCATTCAAAACGTGGCGGTACAAACCGCCTCGGCGTCGGAATCGGCCAATCTGATGCTGTCCGAGGGCAAGCAGGGCTCCGCCATCATCAACGAAACCAGCTCCAGCATGAAAAGCGTGGGCGGCATGGTGCGCAATACCGCGGACAGCCTGGTGTCGCTGGGACAGCGCTCGGAGACCATAGGCCAGATCGTCAACGTGATCAAGGACATCGCCGACCAGACCAATCTGCTGGCGCTCAACGCAGCGATCGAGGCCGCGCGCGCCGGCGAGATGGGCCGCGGCTTCGCGGTGGTGGCCGACGAGGTTAGGAAGCTCGCCGAGCGCACCAGCAAGGCGACTCAGGAGATCGGCACCATGATCCGCGACATCCAGAACGAGGTGCAACAGAACGTTCAGGCCATAGAACAGGGCCGCAAACAGGTGGACGCCACCGAGAGCGACTTCCAGCGCGCCGAACAGGCGCTGAACAAGATCGTCGAGGAAATCAACAATATGCGCGACTTCGTGGTGCAGATCGCCAACGCCTCCGAACAGCAGGCCGCCACCTCGCAAGACATCGCCGACAAGCTGGCGGAGATCGCCCGCCAGCCGTAAAACAAAGCGCTTCCCAGCCGCCGCCGCAGTGGGAAATAATGACGATTCCTTCCCACTGCGAGCGCGCCCCATGAGCATGGAATCGGTCCGCCAGTTTTTCTCGTCCCAAGCGCTGGACATCGCCATCATCGAGCTGACGGTCAGCACCGCCACCGTAGCCGAAGCCGCCGCCGCCCACGGCGTGGAAGCCGGCCGCATCGCCAAGACCCTGGCCTTCCGCCTGAACGACGGCCGCGAGGTGATTCTGGTGGCGCGCGGCGATGCCCGCATCGACAACCGCAAGTTCAAGGATGCCTTCGGCAAGGGCAAGATGCTGCCGCCGGAGGAAGTGGAGGCCATCACCGGCCATCCGGTGGGCGGCGTCTGCCCGTTTGGCCTGGCGCGCGAGCTGCCTATCTATCTGGACGTATCCATCCAGGCTTTCGACGAGGTGCTGCCGGCCGCCGGCGCGGTGCACAGCGCGGTGCGCATCAGCCCGCAGCGCCTGCGCGAGATCACCACCGGCCAGTGGGTGGACGTCTGCCAGGCCTTCGCCTGAACCGCCCCCGCCCTCGGCGCCCTCCCCACGCCAGGGCGGATCAGCGCCCGGGCACGAAGCGGACGTAGTCGCCGGCGGACACCGCCTGGCTATTGCTCTGCACGATGCCGATGGAGAAGTTGGGCTGCACCTGCACCAGGCTGACGTCGCCGTTCAGGCTTTCCGGCATTCCCAGTTCGCGGCCGGAAATCAGGTCGCGCACCGGTTGCCCCGACGAACGCCGGTACAACAGCAGCTTGTCGCCCACCGCCATGCCGTCCAGCAGGCCGGCGTTGATGTAGACGCGCTTGCCCTCCAGCCTGACGATGCGGGCGGAAAACGGAATGCAGGAGATGATGTCGTCCACCCGCTGCGACGCCTGGCTCAACAGCTTGTCCACCAGCCTGCCGTAGTCGCTCTGCCAGAAGGCGGCCGAGGCGAATGGCTGCGGCGAAGGCGGCGATACCGTTCCCTTGGCCAGACCGCTGACGCGCTCGTTGGCCAGTAATGAGCCGGTCAAGCCATCGTAAATCCAGATTTCGGCGTCAAACTGACGCTGGGTGGGCACATACTTGACCCCCATGCCGAACATTCCAGCGAACGGGCCGTTGTAGAACGACCCCTGCTGGCTGGTATTGTTGGATTCAAAAAACGAAGGCCGCGCGCCTTTGGCGGTCACCGAGGTGGACAGCACCCTCCCCGCCACCACGAACTGCACGTCCTCGCGCTGACCCAGCTCGCTGGCGATCTGCCAACCGGCGGCGGCTTCGGAGACGCGGCTGTCCGCCAGCACCGAGATCGTATTGGCGTCGCGAACCGTCAGCATGGAATTGCGCGCCAAGCGGCGCGACAGCTCGGTCGGCAACGCGGTCGCCAGATCCGGCATGTCGGAAGCCTCCGCCGGCCGCTCCACGTCGAAATAGGTGGTCACCAGCTTGCGCCGCAGCGAACGCCCCGGCGGCATCGCGCAAGAGGGGTCGCGGGGGCGCGGGGCCGCCGCCGGGTCGCCGGCATCCACCTGCACCTTGACGTGATACAGCTTGCCCTGCTGGTATTCATTCACCACCGTGATCGTGCCCTGCACCGCGCCGGAGGCCGTCAGCGTGCCGGACTCGCTGGTTCTGCCGTTTTCCAGCACCTGCGCCGACTCCACCCGCGCGCCCTGGCGAATGGCGATCAACTTGAGCGCATCGCGTATCGCCATGTCGCGCGCCGCCACCATCCCGTTGTCGAGCGGCGCCACGCCCTCGGCCGACAATATCGCGGCCCCGGCGGAGCCACACAAAAGAAATGCCGCCACGAGGGCGGCAATGGCCAGACCGTTGCGTTTCATTTACTGGTTCACATAGAAATTGCTGCTGAAACGGGCCGGCGCCGTGGCGGGCATTGCGGCATTCATCGCCGGCGCGGAACTGGTGGTGGCGCCGACGGCGCCGGTTTCCTGCGAGGCCCTCATCACGCTGCCGGTCTTGTCCAGCGCGTTCTTGAACTGCTTGTAGAACTCCTGATCCAGCGTGATCTCCGCCACAGCCTCGCTGGTGCCATCCGGCTTCATGCTGGTGGACACGATGGACACGCCGCGCAGATAGGCGTCCACATACGTGCGGAAGCTATCGCTGTTGGCGATCATATTGGACACCGCGCTATTGCCGACCAGCTTCATGCCCTGCACCTGCTCGGCAATGCTGCGGAAGGCGTCCAGCCGCGCCGCGCGCATCGCCAGCAGCTTGCGTTGCGAGGGCGTCAGGCTGTTGGTGTACGGCGCCGCCCCGGTGCCCACCACCCGCACGATGATGGGCTGGTAGGGGTTGACCTCCTTGACGATCACCTTGGTCTCTTCGCTGCTGCCATCCTCGCCCGACCCGGCGAAACCGACGCCGGTGGGCGTCATGCGGCTATCGCGCGCCGACGCCGGCGCAGCCATCGACATCGCCTGGGCCTTGGGAGGCGTGGGCGCGACGCAGGCGGACAAACCGATCAGCAAGGCAAGAGAAACAATACGGGGCAGACAGCGGGCAGTTTTCATGGCAGTTACCGATAGATATTGATCGAATGGTATGAACCATTCTCGGGCCTCGTCAACCCGAACATCGGCCGAAACTGATGAAACTTGAGAAAACAGCCGCAATGCGACCGCTTTCAGTCATTCAAACCCGCCGCCCGGCTCATCTGGCGGGCCGAAGAAAAGCCGGCTGACAGCGCCGCCTTCTCCTTGCCCAGGCCGGCCGCGCGCCACTGGTCGGCCAGAGCCAAGCGCAACGCGCGGTGGTAATCGTGCGCGGTAATGCCGGCATGCTCGCGAAACAGCCGCGACAGATGGCGCGCGCTGACGTGCACCAGATCGGCCAGCGCCGGCAAAGGCCAGTCGCGCACCGGGTCGGCGCAGATCAGGTCCTGCGCGCGGTGTAGCGCCGGATGCAGGTGGTTGCGCCAGGCCAGCCAAGGCGACAGTTCCGGGTCCTGCGGAGAGCGGCGGAAGTACACCACCATGTGGCGCGCCACCTCGCGGGCAATGGCGGGCTCGGCCAATTCGCCGATCAGATGCAGCGCCAGATCGATGCCGGCGGTGATGCCGGCGCTGCTGTAACAGGCGCCATCCTGAACGAATACCCGGTTTTCCTGCACCCGGGCGGCCGGCGCCAAGTCGCGCAGACGCTCCAGCAGGGTATGGTGGGTGGTGCATGACTTGCCGTCGAACAGCCCGGCCTCGGCAAGCAGCAGGCTGCCAGAGCAAATCCCGACCCAGCGCAAGCCCGGCAGATGGCGGCGGGCCGCCAGCCAGGACACGATGCGCCGCGCCTCCGGCGTGGCATAGGCCTGCGCCGAGTGCGCCGCCCCGGTCGCCACCACCACCGCGCCGTCCGGCAAGATCTCCGGCAAAGGCTCCAGGCCCCCAAGCGGCAGACCCAGCGAAGTGCCCACCTCCGCGGTCGCGCCCAGGTAATGCAAGCGGAAGTCAGCGCCCAGCTGGCCCGCCAGCCGGAAGGCGTCCGCGGGCCCGGCCAGGTCCAGCAACAGCAGGCTTGGCGACAACACGAAATAGATGTCAGACACGGCGGACCCCGCCAGGCAAGACGCTGGCCAGCAGCCGCGCGCCGAACACGCCGACCAGCAAACCCGCCATCAACAAGCCGCTGCCCAGCAGTTGCAGATCGGTCAGGCTCTCCCCCAGCAATAGATGCGAGGCCAACAGGCCCACCACCGGCACCAGCAAGGAAAACGGCGCCACCTTGGCGGCGGCGTGGCGCGCCAGCAACCGGCTCCACAAACCGTAGCCTAACATGGTGCCAAGGAAGGCGAGATAGGCGACGGCGAACAGCGACTGCAGGTCGAAATGGCGCAACGCCGGCAGGATGCGTTCGCCGCCCTCCAGCCACCAGGACAGCAAGAGAAAAGGAATCGGCGGCACCAGGCTGGACCACACCACCAGCCCCAGAGGCTCCACTTTATGGCCGGCGCGGCCTATCTGGCGCACCACGATATTGGACACCGCCCAGCAAGTGGCGGCGGCAATGGTCAAGCCGAAGCCGACCGCGCTCATATTGCCGCCCTTGCCGACGCCGATCAGCGCCAGTCCAGACAGCGCCAACAGCAAGCCCAGCAACTGGCTGGCCCGCCAACGCTCCCCCAGGAAAGCACGCGCCAACAGCAAGGTGAAAAAGGCCTGCGATTGCAGCACCACCGAAGCCAGCCCCGCCGGCATGCCCAGCTTGATCGCCGAAAACAGGCAGCCGAACTGGCCCACCCCCACCGCCAGGCCGTAAAACGCCAGATAACGCCAAGGCAAGGCCGGCCGACGCACAAAAAACACCGCCGGGAACACCACCAGGCAAAAGCGCAACGCCCCCAGCAGCAGCGGCGGCACGCCGGCCACGCCCCATTTGATCACCACGAAATTGACGCCCCACACCAGCACGATGGCCAGCGCCTGCAACAAGTCAGCCAGCGGCATGCTTGCTCCCCGGCCACAGTACCGCCTGCGCCACGATGACCCGCTCACCATTGAAAGCGGCGGCCGGAGAACCGTATAAACGATAGCCCAGCACCAACGCCTCGCTGACGCGATGGCAAAAGGCGGAGTCGTCCGGACCGGTCAGCAAGCGGTAGGCCGGCAGGCCATCCGGAGGGGAGCTCATTGCTTCGACAGACATGGTTTCACCTGATTTGAACTATTCGCACCACTGTATTCCACGGACATACCGGGCCGCAAGCGCGGCCCGGCGGATTTCCATCAGCCCTCCATCCGCCGCAGCGCCTCCTCCACCGTGACGATGGCGGCGAAGCGCCCGGTCAGCACCAGCTCGGTGCGGGCGCGGATATCGGCGGCGCTATAGGTCACGCCGCTGGACGGATGCGTCATGGCGAAAGTCAGCATGGCCTCGCTGACGAAGTCCACTTCGTAACCCAGGTCCGACGCCACGCGGGCGGTGGTTTCGCAGCACTGCTCGGTGCGGATGCCCGAAATCGCCAGTTTCTGGATGCCATGCTGGATCAGCCAGCTCTGCAGGCCGGAATCGGTCAGCGCATTGTGCACATGCTTGGTAAAGGTGGCGGCCGGGTGGTGGGTGAGCCAGGCCAGCGGCTTCACCAGTCCGGACTCGGCGGAGAACGGCCCTTCGCCGCTTGACTCGTGCAGGATGTTGATCACCGGCACGCCGCGCGCCTGAGCGCCGGCGATCAACGCCTGTTGCGCTGCCTGGTAGGCAGGCAGGTCCTGTTCGCTCCAGAACGGACGGTGACGGAACGACTCTTGCACATCGATGACCAGCAATACCGACTTCTTCATCTTGCTCTCCTTGGCGGTGCGTTGAATATGGACACCATCTTAGAGCGGCACAGCCGGCAATTTAAGGCCGCTTGCGGACAAGACTCTGCCAAAAATGGACATCATGCACGGCCGGCCAGCACAGGAGCCAACTCGTCATACAACAGCCAGAGCGCCGTCGCCGCCATCAGGCCGCCCATCAGCAGGTTGTACAGCAGCAAGGCGCGCGGCGCGGCCAGCCAGTGGCGCAGCCTTTCGCCGCCATAGGCCCAGACGCTGATGCAGGGCAGATTCACCACGGCGAACGCCAGCGCCAGCAGCAAGGCCGCCGCCGCCTTGCCAGCATGGCCGGCCGGCATGAACAGGATGGAAGCGTTGAGCACCATCACCCAGGCCTTGGGATTCAGCCACTGGAACAGCGCCGCGCCGAGGAAGCCCAGCGGCCTGGCCTGCTGCCGCGCCTCCGGCTGGCCGGAGCCCGCGATCTTCCACGACAGCCACAGCAGATAGACGCACCCCGCCACCGCCAGCGGCAAGCGCCACGATTGCAGCCAGCCCAGCATCTGCGCCAGCAGCATGGCCACGATGAACACCTGCAATCCGCAGCCCAGGCTGATGCCCAGCATGTGCGGCAGCGTGCGGCGGAAGCCGAAATTGACGCCGGAGCTGGCCAGCATCAGATTGTTGGGGCCCGGCGTGATCGACATCAGGGCGACATAGGACAGCAAGGCGAATTCAGGCATGCTCGGATCTCCGCAAAACGGCAAGCGGCGACCAGCCCTTGCCCACCCCACCATGCTAAACGCGCCGCCTGAATGGATACAGGCTCAAAAATCAATCATTGATCTGGTTACAGATTGGAGTTTTCAGATACTGTCACCATCCTCTATGATGACTGCTGTGCCCCACCGCCCCGACAAGGCCCACGCATGCAGAACAACGCCTCCACCCTTTACCAGCAGTTGGCCGACGATCTATCGCTGGCGATCAGCCGCGGCACGCTGCCGCCGGGCTCGCGCCTGCCCTCGGTGCGCCGCACCGCGCACAGCCGCCAGCTCAGTCTCAACACCGTGGTCAGCGCCTACCGCGTGCTGGAAGACCGCGGGCTGATCGAGGCCCGCCCCCAGTCCGGCTATTACGTGCGCGCACGGCTGCCGTCGCCGGCGCGCCCGGCCAGCACCCACAGCGGCCCGGCCACCCCCACCCAGAACGTGGTGCTGGACCTGATAGGCACCGTGCTGCAGGCGCAGCAGAGCGAAGGCTTCATCGACCTGGCGCTGGCCTGTCCGCGCGGCGGCGACTTCTACCCCGGCAACAAGCTGGCGCGGCTGATGGGCCAGATCCTGCGCCGCCAGCCCGGCATGGTCAGCACCTACGCGCTGCCGCCCGGATCGGAGCGGCTGCGCACCCAGATCGCGCGCCGCGGCATGGACCTGGGCATGACGCTGCAGCCGGACAACATCATCCTCACCCACGGCTGCATGGAAGCGCTGCAACTGGCGCTGCGCGCCGTCACCCGCCATGGCGACGCGGTGGGGCTGGAGTCGCCCACCTATTTCAACCTGCTGCCCCTGCTGGCCAGCCTGGGGCTGAAGGCCGTGGAAATTCCCACCGACCCGCAGACCGGCCTGTCGATAGACGCGGTGGAAGTACTGCTGGCCGAGCAGCGCATCCAGGCGCTGGTGGCGATGCCAAACGTCCACAACCCGCTGGGCAGCTGCATGCCGCTGGAAGCCAAGAAGCGGCTGGCTCGGCTGGTCAACCAGCACCAGGTGCCGTTGATAGAAGACGCGCTGTACGCCGAGCTGCAGTTCGCCGACACGCTGGCCCCGGCGGTGAAGGCCTTCGACGCCGACGGCTGGGTGATCGTCTGCGCCAGCTACACCAAGACGCTGGCGCCCGACTTCCGCATCGGCTGGATGGAGGGCGGCCGCTTCGACGCCCAGTTGCGCAAGCTGAAATTCGCGTCCTCGGTGGCCGAGCCGCTGGTGCTGGCCGAAACGCTGGGGGCCTTTCTGGAGTCAGGCGGCTACGACCACCACCTGCGCACGCTCAAGCGCCGCTACGCCGCCCATGTCGAGAAAGTGCGCGGCCTGATTTCCCGCCACTTCCCGGCCGGCACCCACGCCACCGCGCCGCAGGGCGGCTTCCTGATCTGGGTGGAGCTGCCTGAGGGCTGCGACAGCGTGGCGCTGTTCCACGCCGCGATGGCGGAAAAGATCAGCCTGATCCCCGGGCCGCTCAGCTCCCCCGGCGGCCGCTACCGCAACGCGCTGCGCCTGTCCTGCTGCTACCCGCTGGACGAGCGCTACCTGGCGGCGCTGGTGCGTGTCGGCCAGCTGGCATGCGAACAACCGGCATCGCCGGCGGCGTGAGCCCCGCCCGCGATGCCGCGCGGCGGAAGCGGGCAACCGTCCGCCAGCGGCGGAAAATCACCCCCCCGCCCGCCCCGCAGGCTGCGATGTAAACAAATTTGCTGACCAGACTCCCGGTTAGCGGTAGAATGCCGTCTGCCTCATACTTCGACGTCCGGCCAAACGCCCGATGTCCTGCCTAGCCCGTTGGGTAGCCCACGCGCGCCCAGCCTGCTTGGTCACCGAATTGAAGCTCCATCGCAACGCCCGCGGCTGCCGCCATCGCCAGCCGCGCTGGCCCTTGCACTACCCGTATTGAGAAAGGAATCGTTATGTCCAAAGAAGACATGATCGAACTGGAAGGTGTTGTCATCGAAATGCTGCCGGAATCGCGTTTCCGGGTAAAACTCGACAACAACGTTGAAATCCTGGCTTATGGCTCTGGCAAGATGAAGATGCACCGCATCCGCGTGCTGGTAGGCGACCGCGTCACCGTGGAAATGTCGCCTTACGACCTGACCAAGGGCCGCATCAACTTCCGCCACCCCACCGCCAACATCGGCGGCGGCTCGCGTCCGCCGCAACACAAACGCCGTTAATATTTCAGGCATGGCCGCCATGCGGTCACGCCCTTGGTACACTGATGAAAATTCATGAATTACAACCGGGCGACCTCGTCACCGAACAACACGGTCAAGACACCGTCGCCTTTGAAGTAGTAGCCATCAAACAGATGGGCCGCCGTTTCGCAGTCACCTTCAGCTCCGCGCTCGGCCTCGCCAGCGCGCATTACGCCGGCGACGCCTGGATCAGCGCGATACGCGGCTGATCCGCCGCCGGACATGGCCAGCCGCTTAGCGCCTCCCCGCATCCACCCCCCAGGTTGGCTGCCGCCCCGCCAGCAAATCATTTGACATATTTCAAATTGGTTCCATAGTGGTATTGCGTGCCATTTGGCATGAATCCCAAGGGACCATCATGAAATTCGCTTTGTTTGGCTTGTTGCTGCTGGCCGGCTCCGCGCTGGCCGCTCCGTGGAATTCGCAGCGCCCCTACCAGAAGGGCCAGGTCGTGCAATGGCAGGGCCGCGACTGGCAGGCAAAATGGCCGACGCGCGGCGAAATCCCGGGCGCCAACCCCAAAGGCTCGTGGATAGCACACGTCGGCGGCACGCTGCGCAAGCTGGACGACCCCGTCCCCGTCATCCCCACGCTGCAGCAGGCGCTGCAGCATGAGGCCGACCTGACCAACAACGACTTCTTCCGCAAGGTCAAGGCCTCGATCCGCACGCTGCCCAGCGACCAGGTGGAGCAGGTGGCCTCCGGCCGCGCCGCCAACCCGGTCAATGTGCGCCGGGTGGAACGTCTGCTGCCCTCCGCCAAGTGGGATTACTATTTCACTCGCCGCGACCCCAGCTATACCTATACCCGCTTCCTGCAGGCGGTAGCCAAGTTCCCGGCGGTGTGCGACGACTACAGCGACGGCCGCGACGCCGACGCCATCTGCCGCCACAGCCTGGCCACCATGTTCGCCCACTTCGCCCAGGAAACCGGCAACCACGACGCCAGCGACACCATTCCGCAATGGCGGCAGGGCCTGGCCTACCTGCGTGAGATGGGCTGTACCGACACCGGCCCGGGCTGCGGCTACAACACCGAATGCGACGATCCGGTGTTCAACAAGGTATGGACCTGCGGCAAGAACGCCGACGGCAGCTGGAAGAAATACTTCGGCCGCGGCGCCAAGCAGCTGTCCTACAACTACAACTACGGCCCGTTCTCGCAGGCAATGAACAACGGCGACCAGTCGGTGCTGCTGCAAAACCCCGACATGGTGGCCAGCACCTGGCTCAACCTGGCCTCGGCCACCTTTTTCTTCGTCTACCCGCAACCGCCCAAGCCCTCCATGCTGCACGTGCTGGACGGCACCTGGGTGCCCAACGCCGCCGACATCGCCGCCGGCGCCGGCAACAACTTCGCCACCACCATCCAGATCATCAACGGCGAATGCGGCGGCGGCACCGAGCGCCAAGCCGCGCAGAACCGCATCGACTACTACCAGCAGTTCGCCCACGACCTGGGCTGGGACTACGGCAGCGAGCAGCTGTCCTGCGCCAATATGCAACGCTTCACTTCGGCCAGTTCCGCCGCCTACAACATCTATTGGGAAAAAGACTGGAAATGGGGCGACGACTACCAGTGCCAACTGGTCAGCTACCAGACCCCGTACAGCGCGCTGCAGGCCGGCAACTACCAGCACTGCGTGGAGGACAACTGGGGCGTCAAGCTGAAATGAGCCTTGGCGCCGCGCCGGGCTGCCGACCAAGGCCGCCCGGCGCGTTTTTCAGGTGACGGCAAGCGCCCATTGCGTTTACCATTCAGGCTTCCCCCGCAGTCCCGCACTCCGAAGCCCGCCACCGCCTTGCGGTGAGTCGCCACCTTTATGGCCTTGCGCTGACGCGATCCCGCCTTTGGCCAACCTTTTCCGACAGCACGACATGAATCCGACTCCGCAGCCCGGCGCCAACCCGCCCCCAACCGTACACTGGCAGGAAGCCGGCGCCGAGCGCAGCGCCCGCTGGCGCTCCGAAGCCGGCCTGCCGCCGCCCAAACGCATCGTGATCGCCGACGACAGCCTGTCGGCCGACGCCGCCTACAAACTGGCCTGCGAAGGCGGCACCCTGCTGTGGCGCGGCGACTACCAGAACGCCCGCCAATTGATGCAGGCGCTGGCGCGGCGCGTGGACCGCAAGGGCGCCAAGCCCGGCGCCACGCCGCTGGAGTCCTTCCACCTGCACCGGCAGGCGCAAGGGCGCCGCGCGCAGATTTTGTCGCGGCTGGTGCTGCCGCTGGACGCCGACTACGCCATCCCGCTGCGGCGCGCGCCCGACTTGCGCCAAGCCTGCCTGGAGGCCTACGGCGAAGGCGGCGAAGCCTCGCTGGTGTCGCTGCGCGAATTGCTGGGCCTGACAGGCGCGCACGAGTGGCGCAAGAAAGGCGTGGAAGTGAAGGCGCTGGCCGCTCGCATCCACCCGCATTACGGCGTGTTCGCCCCGATACGCGGCGAATATGTCGACCTGGTGGCCAGCGCTCCGCTACCCGGCGCGGAGCTGGCCTTCGACATCGGCGCCGGCAGCGGCGTGCTGGCAGCGCTGCTGGCCAAGCGCGGCGTGGCCCGCGTCGTCGCCACCGACCAGGACGAGCGCGCCCTCGCCTGCGCCGCCGACAATCTGCAACGCCTGCGGCTGGACGGCCAAGTGGAATTGCGGCGCGCCAACCTGTTTCCGCAAGGCCGGGCGCAGCTGGCGGTGTGCAATCCGCCCTGGCTGCCGGCCAAGCCCAGCTCGGCGATCGAATACGCGGTCTACGACCCGGACAGCGCCATGCTGCGCGGCTACCTGGACGGCCTGGCGGCGCATCTGCTGCCCGGCGGCGAAGGCTGGCTGATCCTGTCCGACCTGGCCGAACACCTGGGCCTGCGCTCGCGCGAACAGCTGCTGGAATGGATAGACCAAGCCGGCCTCGCCGTGCTGGGCAGGCTGGACGTCAGGCCCAACCACAAGAAGGCGGTCGAGCAAACTGATGGCCTGAGCGCGGCGCGCCAAGCCGAAGTCACCAGTTTGTGGCGGCTAGGCGTCAAAGCGCAGGCCTGAACATGGCAACGGGGCGGACGCCGCTCAGCCGCGGCCCCCGCCCCGTTTTTCAGACTGCGCAGCCAGGAGGAAAAACCCGGCGTCAGCCCTTCAGAACTGCACCTGCTTCTCTAGCTTCAACACCTGCTTGATCTGACCAGCGGTCCAGGCGCTGCGCGCGGCATGCGGCGCGCACGCGTCCGGGTGGGTTTCGCTGGACAGCACGCGGAACATGCCCTGATAGGCCCAGCTGCTGGTGGTTTGCTTCAGGAACACCGGAATCGCGCCGCCCTGGCGCGCCAGCTGCTCACCGGCGGTGCGCTCCGGCGGGCAGGAGTTGCACAGGATCACATTGGGCGCGTCCGGGTTCAGATCCGGACGCAGGCAGGCGGCCACCACCTTGCCCTTCTTGCGCGGCAGATAGGAGTGCTTGTTGCCGCCGACCACGGCGTGGATTTCTTCACGGGTATAGCTTTTGCCCAGTTCGAACATGGATATCTCCATCACGTCAGCGCCTGCTCGCGCAACCCATTTGCGCGAATCAAGGCCGGACACGCAAGATAGCCAAAGCCGCTTAAAAATCTGCTAAAGCCGGAGCCTCCCGGCAGAAAATCGGCATCAACGCCGTTTACATCCCGCCACGCCGAACATCAGCCCGGCCCACAAATTTTCTTAATTCGGCCTGCGCGCCCTCGGCGATCAGCCAGCATCCGCTACAACCGACTCCAGTTCGGCCAGGCTTCGCGGGCGCACAGCGCGGCCGATTTCAACGCCGTCGCGCAGCAGAATGAAGGTGGGCCACAATTTCACCCGGAAAGCCCGCCCCAGCGGCTTCCCCTTTCCGTCCTCCAGCGCCAAATGGCGCAGCTGCGGCTGCGCGGCCAGCAACTGCGCCAGCAGCGGCTGCGCGCCCTGACAGTGCGGGCACCAGTCGACGCCGAACTCCAGCAACGTCAGGCCGCCCATCGCGGCCACCGCCTCCGGCGCGGGGTTGTCGGTCAGATAATGGCCCATATCTTGCTCCCAAATGAAAAACACCCGCTTACTGCGGGCGTCCCGAACGTGCGGATCAGACTGCGAGCTGGCCGCCCAACTTCAGCTTGCCCACCAACCAGGTGTGGTCGTAGCTGACAATCTCGAACGGGTTGCCAAAGGGGTCGACAAAAGACAAGGCGCAGAAGAAGCGGTGGTCCCGCACCGAGTCGCGGGCGATGCTCTGGCCTTCGCGGTTGGTGACGCGCTCGCCGGCCAACCGGTCTATCCACTCGACGAAATCCTGGCCGCCGACCACGAAGGCCACCGCGCCCTGCGAGCTGGGAACCGCGTCCGCGTCCTCGCCGATGGCCAGGCGCACGCTGCCGCTGGAGTTGACCAGCATGGCGGCGTTATGTTCGCCATCGGTCTTGTAACGGGTGTCCGGCGTCAGCGCCAGCACGCGTTGATACCATTTCAACGCCGCCGCGACGTCCCCGACGCGGATGTGGATGTGATCGATCTTGCCTAAGGTCAGCATGCCTACCTCTGAGTATGTGCGGTGGATGGGCGCCGGCCTGGACCGGCGCATTGGTTTTGTACGGCTATCGCGAAACACCCGGAGCAAGGCGACATCGAGCATTTTCAACTGCGCCTACTGGCGGTCGCGCTCGAGTAGTGGCGCCAGATAATGGCCGGTATGGCTGGCCGGATTAGCCGCCACCTGCTCCGGCGTACCGCTGGCGATGATCTGACCGCCGCCGGCGCCGCCCTCCGGCCCCAGGTCTATCAACCAGTCGGCGGTCTTGACCACATCCAGATTGTGCTCGATCACCACCACGGTGTTGCCGCTCTCGCGCAGGCGGTGCAGCACCTGCAGCAGCAGGTCGATATCGTGGAAATGCAGGCCGGTGGTGGGCTCATCCAGGATATACAGCGTTCGTCCGGTATCGCGCTTGGAGAGTTCCAGGCCCAGCTTGACCCGCTGCGCCTCGCCGCCGGACAGCGTGGTGGCGCTCTGCCCCAGCCGGATATAGCCCAAGCCCACATCCATCAGCGTTTTCAGCTTGCGCGCCACCGGCGGCACCACGGCGAAGAACTCCAGCGCCTGCTCCACCGTCATCTCCAGCACCTCGTGGATGCTCTTGCCCTTGTACTGCACCTCCAGCGTTTCGCGATTGTAGCGCTTGCCGTGGCAGACATCGCAAGGCACGTAGATATCGGGCAGGAAGTGCATCTCTACCTTGATCACGCCGTCGCCCTGGCAGGCCTCGCAGCGGCCGCCCTTGACGTTGAACGAGAAGCGCCCCGGCCCGTAGCCGCGCTCGCGCGCCAGCGGCACGCCAGCGAACAGCTCGCGGATCGGCGTGAACAGGCCGGTATAGGTGGCCGGATTCGAGCGCGGCGTGCGGCCGATCGGGCTCTGATCGACGTTGATCACCTTGTCCAGCTGCTCCAGTCCCTTCACCTCGCGGTAGGGGGACGGCTCCTCGCTGGCGCCGTTCAGATCGCGCGCAGCGATTTTGTACAGCGTGTCGTTGATCAGCGTGGACTTGCCGGAGCCGGACACCCCGGTGATACACACCAGACCGCCCAGCGGCAGGTCCAGCGTCACATCCTTCAGGTTGTTGCCGCTGGCGCCCACCAGTTGCAGCATCCGGTCTTGGCTCAGTTCGCGCCGGCCGCCCGGCATGGCGATCTTGCGCCGGCCGGACAGGAAGGCGCCGGTGACCGAGTTTTCGCTGGCCTCCACATCGGCCGGCGTGCCGGCCACCAGCACCTCGCCGCCATGCTCGCCGGCGCCCGGCCCCATGTCCACTAGGTAGTCGGCGGCGCGGATGGCGTCTTCATCGTGCTCCACCACGATCACGCTGTTGCCCAGGTCGCGCAGCCGCATCAGCGTGGACAGCAGGCGGTCGTTGTCGCGCTGGTGCAGGCCGATAGACGGCTCGTCCAGCACGTACATCACACCGGTGAGGCCGGAGCCGATCTGGCTGGCCAGCCGGATGCGCTGCGCCTCGCCGCCGGACAAGGTGTCCGCCGAACGCGAGAGGTTGAGGTAGTCCAGGCCGACGTTGTTGAGGAAGGACACCCGCTCGCTAATCTCCTTGACGATCTTCTCCGCCACCGCCTGCTTCTGACCGGAAAACTCCAGGCCCTCGAAGAAGGCCGCGGCGTCCTTCAGCGGCAGCTGGTTGATTTCATGCAGCGTGCGCTTGCCGATGAAGACATGGCGCGCCTCCAGCCGCAACCGCGAGCCGCTGCAGTGCGGGCAGGCCTGGTTGTTCTGGTACTTGGCCAGCTCCTCGCGCACCGCCATCGAGTCGGTTTCGCGGTAGCGGCGCTCCAGATTGGGAATGATGCCCTCAAAGGGATGGGCGCGGGTGAACTTGCTGCCCTTCTCCGACATATAGCTGAACTCGATGCTGTCGCGGCCGGAACCGTGCAGCACCACGTTGCGCACCTTCTCCGGCAGGTCTTCGAAGGACAGGTCGGTGACCGAGAAGCCGTAATGCTCGCCCAGCGCCAGCAGCATCTGGTAATAGAACTGGTTGCGCTGTCCCAGCCCTTGATCGCGCCGGAGGCCAGCGAAAGCTCAGGATGGGCCACCACCCGGCGCGGATCGAAGAAGGTGATCTCGCCCAGGCCGTCGCACTTGGGACAGGCGCCCATCGGGTTGTTGAAGCTGAACAGGCGCGGCTCAAGCTCCGGCAGGCTGTAGCTGCACACCGGGCAGGCGAACTTGGCGGAGAACCAGTGCTCCTTGCCGCTATCCATTTCCACCGCGATAGCGCGGCCCTCGGCGTGGCGCAGCGCGGTCTCGAAGCTTTCCGCCAGCCGCTGCTGCATGTCGGCGCGCACCTTGAGGCGGTCTATCACCACCTCGATGGTGTGCTTCTTGTTCTTGTCGAGCTTGGGCACCGCGTCCAGCTCGCACACTTCGCCATCGACGCGCACCCGCACGAAGCCCTGCGCCCGCAGGTCGTCGAACAGGTCCAGGTTTTCGCCCTTGCGGCCCATGATCACCGGCGCCAGGATCATCACCCGCGCCTCTTCCGGCAGCGCCAGCACATGGTCCACCATCTGGCTGACGGTCTGGCTGGACAGCGGCACGCCATGCTCCGGGCAGTGCGGATCGCCCACCCGCGCGAACAGCAGCCGCAGGTAGTCGTGGATTTCGGTGACGGTGCCGACGGTGGAGCGCGGGTTGTGGCTGGTCGCCTTCTGCTCGATGGAGATCGCCGGCGACAGGCCCTCGATCAGGTCCACATCGGGCTTTTCCATCAATTGCAGGAACTGGCGGGCGTAGGCCGACAGGCTTTCCACATAGCGGCGCTGGCCTTCCGCGTACAGCGTGTCGAAGGCCAGCGAGGACTTGCCGGAGCCGGACAGGCCGGTAATCACGATCAACTGGTTGCGCGGCAGGTCCAGATTGACGTTTTTCAGATTGTGGGTGCGGGCGCCACGGATACGGATGCTGTCCATAAGAAGCTGTTACTCACCGTCGGTCAGGGAACCTGTTAATATACCCGACTTAGCCGGGCAGGCTCCACCTGTCTTTGAGCTATTGCAAACAGACCCGCCCCGACCGCGCGCCGATGTTGCGCAGTCATCCGTTTGCCGGCGCGGTCGTTAAACATAATCAAGCAAACCAGACCACACACCGCATGAATGCCATCGAACTGCGGGCCAGCCTGGGGCTGGCCGGTATCTACGCCCTGCGCATGCTGGGCATGTTCCTGATCCTGCCCGTATTCGCCCTGTACGCCAATACTCTGCAAGGCGCCGGGAACCACACGCTGATCGGCATCGCGCTGGGCAGCTACGGCCTCACCCAAGCGCTGCTGCAGTTGCCGCTGGGCATGCTGTCCGACCGCATCGGCCGCAAGAAAGTGATCTACGGCGGGCTGCTGCTGTTCGCCATCGGCAGCTTCGTCGCCGCCGGCGCAACCGACATCACCACCCTCACCCTGGGCAGGGTGATCCAGGGCGCCGGCGCCATCTCCGCCGCCATCACCGCGCTGTTGGCCGACCTGACCCGCGAGGAAAACCGCACCAAGGCGATGGCGATGATAGGCATGTCGATAGGCACCACCTTCGCCGTCAGCCTGGTGGCCGGCCCGGTGCTGGCCAAATACATCGGCGTCAACGGCATTTTCGCCCTTACCGGCTTGTTGTCGCTGGCGGCGCTGATCGGCGTGTGGCTGATCATCCCCGATCCGTCGGTGTCGCGCTTCCACTCCGACACCGAAGCCAACACCAAGCGGCTGCCGGCGGTGCTGAAAAACAGCCAGCTGCTGCGCCTCAACTACGGCATCTTCGCATTGCACGCGGCGCAGATGGCGATGTTCGTCACCATCCCGTTCGCGCTGATCAAGACCGGCCATCTGGACAAGTCGCAGCACTGGCAGGTGTACCTGCCGGTAACAGTGATAGGCTTCATCCTGATGGTGCCGGCCATCATCTACGGCGAGAAAAAGGCGCGGCTCAAGCCTGTGTTCATCGGCGCCATCGCGTTGATGACCGCCGCCCAGCTGGGCATGGCGCTGGCGCTGGACAGCTTCTGGCAGATCGTCGGCTGGCTGTCGCTGTACTTCATCGCCTTCAACATCCTGGAAGCGACGCTGCCTTCGCTAATCTCCAAGATTGCGCCGGCCGACGCCAAGGGAACCGCGATAGGCGTGTACAACACCGCCCAATCGTTTGGCCTGTTCCTCGGCGCAGCTGCCGGCGGCTGGCTCTACGGCCATTACGGCCCGGCCGGCGTGTTCGGCTTCACCAGCCTGCTGATGCTGTCCTGGCTGATATGGTCTTTTGGCATGCAGCCGCCCAAGGCGGTGAGATCGGTGATGTACCATATAGGCGAGACGTGGCAGGGTAATGCCGACCTGCTGTCGCAACAGCTCGCCGGCATCGCCGGCGTCCACGAGGCGGTGGTGGTGAAGGAAGACCGGGTCGCCTACCTCAAGGTATCGCAGCAGCAGTGGGATGAAACCGAAGTGCGGCGGCTAATCGACGCTACCTTCTAGCTTTTCACCTCAGGCAAACGACCAAGGGCGGCCCCCGGCAACGGGGCCGCCCTTGCGCATTGCAGACGCCGCCGCTGGCCGCAACGTTTTTTTACACAGCCGCCATGCCATTCACACCCGATTTACACCCGATTCACACCGGCTTTCAATTTCGCCACAATATCCGGCATATTCGTCTATCGGCTTGCAATACAATGAGCTGCATCAAACCAGCAGCGAGAAAGCCAAGAGACGCGTCCGAGATCTACATCCAGAAGAGCGGCTCCATAAGAGAATCGACTGGTACAACTCGACCTACTTGCTGGCCAAATCGAAGCTCGGCGGCGACATCGACACGCAAGTCAGGCTATCCAATGCGCAACGACAGCTAAGAGGGGGAGGACATGAGAAAAGTGCTATTGGCGGCATGGCTCCCCTGCATCTGCACGGCATATGCCGGCGGCGGGAATGACATTGACTTCCACAATATAAACGAGCAAAAGCTCATCAAACTATTCCAAGAAAACAAAAACTCATCGCCCGGGCAGCGAATCAAAACCTTCTCAAGCCTTTTCCTGGGAAACGCCTACGCCTCCAACAGGTTGATAGGCTCGAACCATGCCAATGAAAAGCTGGTAGTGGATTTCGGCAAACTGGATTGCTTTACCTACCTGGACTATGTGGAGTCGCTGCGGCGCTCCGACAGCGTCCACAATTTCTTTGAAAATGTGATCCGCACCCGCTACGCAAAAGGAGAGGTAAGCTACCTGTCCAGAAAACACTTCTTCTCCGACTGGGTCAGCGGCAATCAACGCAATATAAAAGACGTAACAAGATCAGTCAGCCGCCAGGCCATGACCGAACAAAAAGAACTCAACCGAAAGAAAGATGGCAGCCCTTACATCATCGGACTGGAAGCGAAGCGCAGGGACATCAGCTACATCCCGGCAAACAAGATAGACGCCGACACGCTGGACATGTTGCGCGATGGCGATTACATAGGCATCTATACCAAAACGCCTGGACTGGATGTCACGCACACCGGGATTTTCATCCGCAAAAAGGATGGTCCCGTGTTTAGAAATGCCTCCTCCCTATCCAGAAATATGAAAGTCGTGGATTCGCCCTTCCTTGAGTATGTGAGAAAACAGCCCGGCATCGTTGTCTACCGGGCAGTGAATGAGACGCCATCCCAGAATCACGCGCAATCGACGGCCAGTTTCATCATTCATGCCGCCCGGCAAGCCACAAACCGCCAAAGCAAGGCCACGCAAAACACGGAAAAGGCAGCATGACAATCAGCGGCGGCCCCGGATCGTATCCGCCTGGCCAGCCAATCGCGCGACCCTGCGCCGGCGCTTGTTGCCGGCAACTGCCCGACATGGTCCGTTGTCCGACTCGCGCATGGCCCAGGCAATAAACAGGAGCGGCCTTCCACGCAAGAGGCCGTCCCGGTCCCCATGCCGCCACCTTCGGCGACTTATTTTTGCGGCTGCGCCGGCTCCGCCACATAAATCTCCACTCGGCGGTTCATCGCGCGGCCGGACACCGTGCCGTTGTCGGCCACAGGCTCGCGGGAACCGCGGCCGTCCACGCCGATGCGGTTGATGTCCACGCCGCGCGACGCCAGATAGCTCTGCGTCGCCTTGGCGCGGTTGACCGACAGCGGGTTGTTGATGGCGTCGGTGCCGGTGTTGTCGGTATGGCCGATGACGTTGACCGAAGTGACCGGGTTCTGCTGCAGCGTGCTGGCCAGCTTGTCCAGCACCGGTTTCAGGCTGGGCTTGAGCGCATAGCTGCCGGTGTCGAAAGAGGCGTCGCTGGGGATGTTGATCTTCAGGCGGTTGTCGGCCGTCTGGCTGACGCCGATGCCGGTGCCCTTGGTCGCTTGCTCCATCGCCTCCTTCTGCTTCTGCATGTGCTGCGACCACAGGTAACCGCTGCCGGCGCCGATCAGGCCGCCAAGGGCCGCGCCCGTGGCCGCGCTGCGCCCGCCGTGCCCGCCGGCGGTCAGCGCGCCGATCGCGGCGCCCAAGCCCGCGCCTATCGCCGCGCCTCCGCCCACGCCCTTCTGCGTGTCGCTCATATTGGCGCAACCGCCCAAGCCAGCCAGGCTCACCGCCGTCAGAGCGGCTACCAATGCATTCTTGTTCATGCGTTCATCCTTTCAAACAGTGCCAGACAGCGCACGGCCAAGCCAGTTCCCCATCGGCATGTCGGCCGCGCGAAAATACCCAGATTACAGCGCATCCCGCCTTTCTTCGCCAGTCAGGCGGCGAGCGCGACCAGCCGCGCGACAATCTCCCCATCGATACCAAAACGGCGGCTATTGCCGTGTATAATAGCGCCCGATCGTTCGGCCCGCGCCCGCTCGGCCGCCTTGCGGCCAACCTGGCCTTTCGACATGCAAGTCCTCTAGGCCGCCAGCCGGCTTGGATACCATCGCATGGGCTGATGGCGACCGCATGCGCCGCCATTGCCAGCGCAAGGCGGCGGCGCCTGCGTGGCGCAGGCCAAGCAGTTTGAACTTATCCGGAGAATTGAATGAACAGCATCACCTTTGACGGCCGCCTGGCCGCCGACGCCGAACTGCGTTACACCCCCAGCGGTGAGCCGGTACTGTCGTTCCGCGTAGCCAGCGACATCGGCTTCGGCGAGCGCAAGACCACCAACTGGTTCAGCTGCCAGGTGTGGGGCAAGCGCGGTGAATCGCTGAAGAACTACCTGGCCAAGGGCCAGCAGGTGACCGTGTACGGCCAGCTCACCCTGCGCGAATGGCAGGACAAGGACGGCAACAAGCGCGTGTCGCCGGATGTCCGCGTCAACGAACTGAGCCTGCAAGGCGGCAAGAGCGAAATGGCCGCCGGCTCCTCCGGCGGCATGGGCGGCGGCATGGACGACGGCTACGGCTACAACGCTCCGACCCAACGCCAGGAAGCCCCGGCGGCGCCGCGCCGCCAGGAGCCGAAGCCTGCTCCGCGCATGGATGATATGGACGACGATATTCCGTTCTAACCGGAACCACATGTTAGGTTGTTAAATTAGACTGGAAATACTCTGTGTAATCAGTAGATTGCACTTGGTTTTTCCGGTCTTTTTCTTTACGTCAAAAATTCACATCACCGGAAGTGCTGCTGTCGTAAATTCCTGTCATCTGACTCGACAAGAGATGCACGGTGACCAAGTTTTCCATTCGAGAAGTACGGATGCATCCGGTGAGCACATTCCCATGCTCGTGTCCGGCAGCCCCCTCGGACTGCCGGTTCCCCTCGCCGCCCGTTACGTCCTGACCCAGTTCCGTCCCAAGGGCCTGAAAGTCAGCAGCATCCGCCAACGGCTCTCCGCCTTAGACCCGCTAACAAAACCTGTCGATAAATCGCAGACAGATCAATGAGAAAGCCAGCTTGGGCAAAGCGTAATACGTATCCAGCCGTCGCTCAAAGCGGATGCGCAACTTGCCGAAGCCCGCTAGCCAAGAATGGGTACGTTCTACGACCCAACGGTGGCGACCCAGCCTCTCGCTGCTTTCCACTCCGCGACGGGCAATTCGCACCAAGATTTCGCGCCGGCTCAGGTGTTCACGGCAACGGCGGTAGTCGTAGCCTTTGTCTGCATGCGAGGGGGGCCGAATTTTTGTGTAACCGGGGTTGGGTTTAGACCTGAGGTAGCCGTTCCTCAAACTGGATGGTAAAGCGAGTCAAGGCCGCCTTCCAGTCTAGGAAGGGCCTCAGGAACGTCGTGTTTTTTGGTGCTCATGAGTCTCCAGACAAGATGACAGTTTCCTGCCAAAAGTCCGGTTACACAAAATTCTGTACACCCTCGTGTTGGATAGCACGGTGTCCTAGGTAATTCTGGGTTGCCCTCGTGTCTTGTCCATCGTTGGCTAGCTTGAACCCAGTCGCATGGCGCAACATGTGCGGGTGGACTGGAAAGGTGAGTCCGCCCTCGCGTCCAGCGCGACTTACGATTTTGCGGACGGCGTCAACGGTTATGGCGCCTTTCGCTCGGTGACAAGTACGTAGGCGGCCCGGACCCGGACCTGCCATCTTCAGCTTCCCACCTCCTCCGACAACGCCTGCGTCAACATAGGTTTCCCGACCGGATCCACGCCGTACAGTCGACCGCACACGTCTCGGATCAGGCTGAAGGATTTTGCATCCGACAATAATGAAAATGATCAACCGCGCCGCTGATGTGCAGATTGAGACGCGGCAGGCGCCGCCGCCACATTTCCGGACAGTTTCTGTCCTGGAAATAGCGGTTCGCCCATTCGACCATCGGCCCGCTGAAGCCATGCGGATCGAAATACACCTCCGCCCGGCTGCGCTGGACGTAATGGCACACCACCTCGTCTGGCTGCGCCAGATCCTCCAGCAAATGCGCCATCGCCGCATTTTCATTGGCCTCGGCGACCCTGCAGTAGCGCTCGATGACGTCAGACAGCTCATTCGCCGCATATCTCAGGCCTTTTCGCAAGCCGGCGCGGACCAGGACCGGCAACACCTCCTCGAGCTCGACTTGATCCAGCTCCATGGCCGCGATATCGGAAAAATCGCCGGCGCCATTCATCATCAGCAAATTGGCGTAGACCATCGCGTAGCGCAGCTTCCTGGTGTCGGCGTCGTTCTGATCGGTTCCCCGCCGTACAGATAAGGCGTGTCGAGCATGACGATGCTGCCGACCTGATGGTCGGCCAGTTGCAGCCGGCGGGCGACCTCATAGGCGATCAGACCGCCTTCCGAATATCCGCCAAGCTGGAATGGCACCCCGGCGTCCGGTCTGGCGGCCAGCAACAGATCGGCGTAGTACTGCGCCATCTCGCCCATATCGCTGATCGGCTGCTGATTGTCCCTGATGCCTCTGGACTGCACGCCGTAAACGGCAGATTCCTGCCCAGGCTTTGCGACAAGCCGATATAGGCCTGAACCGTCCCCATCGAGCCATGGAACCAGAAGGCCGGTGCCAGGCTGCCTCTGGATTGCAGCACTTCCAGCTCTTTCGGCTTCTTGCCCTTCTTCGGAGCCTGCCGCGCCTTTTGTCCACCCTCGACGACCCGCTCCGCCAGCATGGCGGCAAATTGCCCGATCGAGGCGCAGTTCAAGACATCGTCCAGGCTCAGATGGATGGAATATTGCGTTTCAAGCGCGTCTATCATCCTCATCAACAGCAGCGAATCGATTCCCAGATCGGCAATCGACGCCGCCGGGTCGATACTCCGCGCATCCTGCCTGGAATACGCAGCAATGACTTCGATGAACGCCGAATCGCCCCCGTGGCCGGCCGCCACCGGCTCCTCCGGCAGCGAGCGCCGCCCGAACGGATAGGTCGGCAGCCCCGCCAACCGCCGCCGCCCCCCGCCGTCATCCGCTCCGCCAGCTCGCCGCCCGCCACCCAGCGCGCCGCGCGCGCGCGCAAATCCTCGCCCTCACCAGCCGCCGCCCCGGGCCTACCCGTCGCGAACACGCCGCCGGCCGACAGATCCTCGTCCGCCCCCGCCGCCAGATACCGCGCCAGCGCCGCCGACGCCGCTTCACGGCTCGACGCCACCACCGCCAGCCGGCACGCCATCGCTTCCCGTCCGGTACGCAGCG
>NZ_MKCT01000021.1 GCF_001855555.1 Chromobacterium sphagni
GGTTTTACCCGTGCCCGGCGAACCGGCCAGCAGGATGCCGCGCGGAATGCGGCCGCCCAGGCTCTGGTAGCGGGAAGGATCGCGCAGATAATCGACGATTTCCTTCACCTCTTCCTTGGCCTCGTCGCAGCCGGCCACGTCAGTGAACATCACGGTGTTCGCGTCCTGGTCGAGCATGCGCGCCTTGCTCTTGCCGAACGAGAACGCGCCGCCCTTGCCGCCGCCTTGCATCTGGCGCATGAAGAACACCCACACGCCGATCAGCAGCAGCATCGGGAACCAGCTGATGAAGATGCTCATCAGCATCGAAGGCTCCTCCTCCGGCTTGGCTGAGAAGCGCACGTTGTTCTTGATCAGGTCGTCCACCAGCTGCGGATCATAAGGCGCATAGGTGGAGAAGGCCGTGCCGTCGGTCAGTTTGCCCTTCAGCCATTGGCCGCGCAGCGGATGCCCCTCGATGGTCAGGGATTGCACCTTGCCCGACTCGACATCGCTGACGAACTGCGAATATTCGAGCTGGTTCTGGGTGTCCTGGCGCTTGTTGAACTGGTTGAACACTGTCATCAGTACCAGACCGATGATCACCCAGATGGCGATGTTTTTGCCGATATTGTTCACGAGTAGCGGACTCCTCTGTGCCCTGACTTTTTGGTTGCTTGTAGTAAATTGCTACGATTGTACGCCCCGCGGCAACTTGTGTCAGCGGCGACCCTTGCCCAGCAGGTAGATTTCGCTGGAACGGTCGCGCGATGCCTTGGGTTTGCGGGTGACCACCTCGTCGAACAGCTCGCGCATGGCCTTGAGGTAGGACTGAAAATCGCTGCCCTGGAATACTTTGACGAGAAAGTGTCCGCCGGGTTTCAAATGATCGCGCGCAAAATCCAGAGCCAGTTCGCAAAGCAGGAAGCTCCTGGCCTGGTCGATGGCGCTCATTCCTGACATATTGGGCGCCATGTCGGAAATTACAAGGTCAAGCGACCTGCCATCCAGCAAAGCCTCGAACTGTCCGAGCACTTCCTCTTCGCGGAAGTCTCCCTGGATGAAGCTGACGCCCGGCACCGGGTCCATCGGCAGAATGTCGAGCGCGAACACCTTGCCGGCGTCGCCGACGATGCGCGCGGCCACCTGCGACCAACTGCCCGGGGTGGAGCCCAGGTCGGCCAGCACGGTGCCGGGCACTATCAGTTTGTCCTTGTCGTTGATTTCCAGCAGCTTGTAGGCGGCGCGGGCGCGGTAGCCGTCCTTTTGCGCCATCTGCACATATTGATCGTTGACGTGTTCATGCAACCAGCTGTTGCTGCTCTTGCTTCTTGCCATCGTGGCGAATGCTTTCTATCGGTTCAATCGTCAGGATAGCCGAATTACGCGGCTCGCATGGCGCTATCCTGTTGTTTTTCGGTTATTTCAGGCCCGGACTTTGGGTATGGGGCCAAATTCTAGTAGAATCGGCTTTTGCTTTGAATTCCCTGTTTCCATGAAAATTGAACTCAAGCCGTTCCAGCGCAAATACTTGCAAGGTCTGGCGCACGGCATCGACCCGGTGGTGATGGTAGGCAACAACGGCCTGACCGAGGCCGTTGTGCGCGAAATCGCCATCAGCCTGGACGCCCATGAACTGATCAAAGTCCGCGTGCAGGGCGACGATCGCGAAGCCCGCGTCGCCATGTTCGAGCAGATCTGCGAGCAACTGGACGCTGCTCCGGTGCAGCACATTGGCAAGCTGCTGGTGCTGTGGCGCCCCAGCGACAAGCAGCGCATCGCGCTGCCGAAGAACAAGCAGGCGCTCAAGGGCTGAGTCCAGCCTGTGTGCCGGATGTGAGAAAGCGGTGGCCTAGGCCACCGCTTTCTCTTTGCCCGCTTGCGACCAGCGGCTAAGCCCGGTCCTGCCAGACATAGGCGAGGCCCAGCAGGCTCTGCGCCAGGTAGATCAGGCTGGAAATCGCGTGCCAAGTGGCGAAGCCGCCGCCGAACAGCCCTTCCGCAGCATGATTCATCTGCTGCTTGAGGGTGACGATGATGGGCGCCACGCCGAACTGGTTGATCAGCGTGCACACAAGCATCCCCACCACCAGCCAGAAGCCGCCGTGCTTGACGCCGCCGACGCCGTTGCGCCAGATCTGGTCCACCAGCAGGATCACACCGCACACCAGCCCCACCCAGGCGATGACGGCGAACAGCCTGCCCGCCACCATCCCGGCCGTGGCCGCATCCAACGATTTGAACAAGACCGGCGCCACTATGATGCCGATCACCCACAAGCCGCCAATCCAGAAGGTTTTGGCGAGAGCACGCAAGCCGTCCATCGTTCCCCCAAACTCAGCAATGACCGCAACCGGAAAAAACGCGCGATGCCAGGCGCCGCGCGTTGTTCAGGTCGGACTCAGATGTATTTGACGTCCAGAACTTCGTATTCGCGGATGCCGCCGGGCGCCACCACTTCCGCCACGTCACCGGCTTCCTTGCCGATCAGCGCGCGCGAGATCGGCGAATTAACCGACACCTTGCTGACCTTGATGTCGGCTTCGTCGTCGCCGACGATCTGGTAGGTGACGCTCTCTTCGGTTTCCAGGTCCATCAGTTCGACGGTGGCGCCGAACACCACGCGGCCGTCGGCGTCCAGTTCCATCGGATTGATGATCACTGCATTGGACAGCTTGCCTTCCAGGTCGGCGATGCGGCCCTCCACGAAAGCCTGGCGCTCCTTGGCGGCGTCGTACTCGGCGTTCTCCGACAGGTCGCCATGCGAACGCGCCTCGGCAATGGCCTCGATCACCGCCGGACGCTCGATGCTCTTCAGGCGTTGCAGTTCTTCCTTCAGAAGCTCGGCGCCACGTACAGTCAACGGGACTTTGATCATTACAGTATTCTCCACAGGCGGTTATCCGCCTTCATCAAAAGCACAAGCCGCCGTACGGGACGGCGGCTTGCACAAGCGGGTTTGAGCGGAATTGTAACGGCAAATCGCCTCCGCATCAAAGCCTACCGGTCAATCACCCTTTCTTCAGCCGCCGATCTGCGCATGCAGCTCCTGCACGCTGTAGACATCGAAGGCCTCGGCATGGCTCATGCCCACGCACACCGCCTTGGCAGCGGACAGCGTGGTGTACTGCGGCACGCGCGCCTGCAAGGCAGAGCGGCGGATGGAATGGCTGTCCTGGATCGCCAGGCGCTTTTCATCTACGGTATTGACCACCAGATCCACTTCGCCGTTCTTGATCATGTCGACGATGTGCGGACGGCCTTCGTTCACCTTGTTGACCACCTGCACGATCAGGCCGGCCTCGCTCAGATGCTTGGCGGTGCCGCGCGTGGCGCAAATGCCGAAGCCCAGCCGCTGCAGCTCGCGCGCCACATCCACCGCGCCGTTCTTGTCGGAATCGCGCACCGACAGGAACACCTTGCCGGTCTTGGGCAAGCGGTCGCCGGCGCCCAGTTGCGCCTTGACGTAGGCCTCGGCGAAGGTCTTGCCGACGCCCATCACTTCGCCGGTGGACTTCATTTCCGGCCCCAGGATGGTATCGACGCCGGGGAACTTGATGAAGGGGAACACCGCTTCCTTCACCGCGTAGAACGGCGGGATCACCTCACTTGTGAAGCCCTGCTCGGCCAGGCCGATGCCGGCCATCGCGCGGGCGGCGATCTTGGCCAGCGGCGCGGAGGTCACCTTGGAGACGAAGGGCACGGTGCGGCTGGCGCGCGGATTCACTTCCAGCACGTAGATGGTTTCGCCCTGGATGGCAAACTGCACGTTCATCAGACCCACCACGTTCAGCGCGCGGGCCATCGCCACGGTCTGGCGGCGGATTTCGTCCTGCTGCGCCGGGAACAGGCTGTACGGCGGCAGCGAGCAGGCCGAATCGCCGGAATGGACGCCGGCCTGTTCGACGTGCTGCATGATGCCGCCGATCACCACGTCCTTGCCATCCGACACGCAGTCCACGTCTACCTCGATGGCGTCGTTGAGGAAGCGGTCCAGCAGCACCGGGCTGTCGTTGGACACCTTCACCGCCTCGCGCATATAGCGTTCCAGGTCGGCCGGCTCGTGGACGATTTCCATCGCGCGGCCGCCCAATACATAAGACGGGCGCACCACCAGCGGATAGCCGATTTCCTCGGCCAGCTTCATCGCCTCGGCCGGGGCGCGGGCGGTGCGGTTCGGCGGCTGCTTCAGGCCCAGTTCCTGCAGCAGCTTCTGGAAGCGCTCGCGGTCTTCGGCGGCATCTATCATGTCCGGAGTGGTGCCGATGATGGGCACGCCGTTGGCCTCCAGCGCCCGCGCCAGCTTCAGCGGAGTTTGGCCGCCGTACTGCACGATAACGCCGAACGGCTTCTCGATGCGGCAGATCTCGAGCACATCTTCCAGAGTCAGCGGCTCGAAGTACAGGCGGTCGGAAGTGTCGTAGTCCGTCGATACCGTTTCCGGGTTGCAGTTGACCATGATGGTCTCGAAACCGGACTCGCGCAGGCTGAGCGCGGCGTGCACGCAGCAGTAGTCGAACTCGATGCCCTGGCCGATGCGGTTGGGTCCGCCGCCCAGCACCATCACCTTCTTGCGGTCGGTGGGCTGCGATTCGCACTCCTCCTCATAGGTGGAGTACATATAGGCGGTATTGGTGGCGAACTCCGCCGCGCAGGTGTCCACCCGCTTGTACACCGGGTGCAGCCGCAGCGCCCAGCGCTTGGCGCGCACCGCAGCCTGATCGGTGCCCAACAGCTCGCCCAGGCGGCGGTCGGAGAAGCCCTTGCGCTTCAGGCGGCGCAGCTCGGCGTAATCCAGCTCTTCTACCCTGCGGCCGGACAGGGCCTTTTCCTCGCCGATCAGATCCTCGATCTGCGCCAGGAACCACGGATCGATCTTGCTGACGGCGTGGATGTCGTCGCGGCTCATGCCGATGCGGAAGGCATCGGCCACGTACAGGATGCGCTCCGGTCCGGGGGTGCCCAGTTCGTGGCGGATGGCGGATTCGTCGCGGGTGACCGGATCGAAGCCGGACAGGCCGGTCTCCAGGCCGCGCAGCGCCTTCTGCATCGATTCCTGCAGCGTGCGGCCCATCGCCATCACCTCGCCCACCGACTTCATCTGGGTGGTCAGGCGGTCGTCGGCCTGCGGGAATTTTTCAAAGGCGAAACGCGGAATCTTGGTGACTACGTAGTCGATGGACGGCTCGAACGAGGCCGGGGTGGCGCCGCCGGTGATATCGTTCTTCAACTCGTCCAGCGTGAAGCCCACCGCCAGCTTGGCGGCGATCTTGGCGATCGGGAAGCCGGTGGCCTTGGACGCCAGCGCCGACGAACGCGACACGCGCGGGTTCATCTCGATGACGATCATCTCGCCGGTGGCCGGATTGGTAGCGAACTGCACGTTGGAGCCGCCGGTATCCACGCCGATCTCGCGCAGCACCGCCAGACTGGCGTTGCGCATGATCTGGTATTCCTTGTCGGTCAGCGTCTGCGCCGGGGCCACGGTGATGGAGTCGCCGGTGTGCACGCCCATCGGGTCGAAGTTCTCGATGGAACAGATGATGATGCAGTTGTCGTTCCTGTCGCGCACCACTTCCATCTCGTACTCTTTCCAGCCCAATACCGACTGCTCGATCAGCAGCTCATGGGTGGGAGAGGCTTCGAAGCCGCGCTCGCAGATGGTGAGGAACTCTTCCTTGTTGTAGGCGATGCCGCCGCCGGAGCCGCCCATGGTGAACGACGGGCGGATCAGCGTCGGGAAGCCCACCTTGGTCTGCGCCTCCAGCGACTCCTCCATGCTGTGGCAGACGAAGGACAGCGGGCAGGACAGGCCAATCTTGGCCATGGCCTCCTTGAAGCGGCCGCGGTCTTCCGCCTTGTCGATGGCGTCCTCGCTGGCGCCGATCAGCTCGACCTTGTACTTTTCCAGCACGCCGTGCTTGGCCAGGTCCAGCGCGCAGTTCAGCGCGGTCTGGCCGCCCATGGTCGGCAGGATGGCGTCCGGACGCTCCTTGGCGATGATCTTCTCCACCACCTTCCAGGTGATGGGCTCGATGTAGGTGACGTCGGCCATGTCCGGATCGGTCATGATGGTGGCCGGATTAGAGTTCACCAGGATGACCTTGTAGCCCTCCTCGCGCAGGGCCTTGCACGCCTGGGCGCCGGAGTAGTCGAATTCGCAGGCCTGGCCGATGACGATGGGGCCGGCGCCAATGATCAGGATGCTTTTTATGTCGGTACGCTTTGGCATGGTCTTAACTCTATTTCAATAATCAATTCGGTCTGGCCGCGCGGCGCTGCTGCGCGCGCGGCGCACTCACTCTCAACCCAGGCCCGCCGCCGCCAGCTTGGCGCCGAAGCCGACGAACAGCGCGCCCACCGAGCCGCCCAGCGCCGCCGACAGCTTGCGTCGGCGGCGGAAGGCCGCGGCCAGCCGGTTGCCGGCCAGGATCAGCAGCGTCATGTAGCTCAGGCTGAAGAACTGCACGATCAGCCCCAGGCCGGCAAAGGTCAGCGCCGGATACGGGTAGCCCGGATCGACGAACTGGACGAAGAAGGACACGAAGAACAGGATGGCCTTGGGATTCATCAGGCTGATCAGCAGCGCCTTGCGGTAGGGGTGGCCGCTGGCCAGCGCCGACGGCGTCGCCGAGGCCTCCTCGCCGCGCCGCATCCGCCGCCAGGCGACGATGGCGCCTTTCACCATATTGAAGCCCAACCAGGCGAGATAGCCGCCGCCCAGGTACTTGACCACCGCGAACAGCGCCGGATTGGCCTGCAGCAGGCCGGCGGCGCCGAACGCGGCCAGCGTCATCAGGGTCAGGTCGCCGCTCATCACGCCGCCGGCGGCGGCGAAGCCGGCGCGGATGCCGCGCTGCGCCGCCACCGACAACACGAACATCATGTTCGGGCCGGGCAAGAGGACGATGATCAGCGCGCCGATCAGATAGGTGGTGAGGTCGGTAATGCCTAACATGCTGTGCTCCGGATCACTTGCGCTCGGCCATCGCGCCGATGAAGCGGTCGAACAGGTAGGCCACGTCCTCCGGCCCTGGGCTCGCTTCCGGGTGGCCCTGGAACGAGAATGCCGGACGGTCGGTCAGCGCGATGCCCTGCACCGTGCCGTCGAACAGCGAACGGTGGGTGACGCGGACATTGGCCGGCAGGCTGGTCTCGTCCACCTGGAAGCCGTGGTTCTGGCTGGTGATCATCACCCGGCCGGAGTCCAAGTCCTGCACCGGGTGGTTGGCGCCGTGATGGCCGAACTTCATCTTCGAGGTTTTAGCGCCGGCGGCCAGGCCCAACAGCTGATGGCCGAGGCAGATGCCGAACACCGGCAGCCGGCTGTCCAGAATCTGCTGGATCGCCTCGATCGCGTAGTCGCATGGTTCCGGATCGCCGGGGCCGTTGGAGAGGAACACGCCGTGCGGATTCATCGCCAGCACGTCCTTGGCCGGCGTCTGGGCCGGCACGATGGTCAACTGGCAGCCGCGCTCGGCCAGCATGCGCAGGATGTTGTGCTTGACGCCGAAGTCGTAGGCCACCACGTGGAAACGGGTGGACGACTGCACCTGGTAGCCGGCGCCCAGCTTCCACTGGCGTTCGGTCCAGGCATAGGGTTTCTTGCAGCTCACCACTTTGGCCAGATCCTGGCCGGCCATGCTGCCGAAGCCGCGTGCCAGCTCAAGCCCGCGCGCCTCGTCGATGTCGCCGGCCATGACGCAGCCGGCCTGGGCGCCCCGCTCGCGCAAAATGCGCGTCAGGCGGCGGGTGTCGATGTCGGCGATGGCGACGACCTTGTGCTTCTTCAAATAATCGGACAGCGAATCTTCGGCGCGGAAGTTGCTGTGCAACAGCGGCAGATCGCGGATGATCAGGCCGGATGCAAAAACGGCGCTGGATTCGGTGTCTTCCGAATTCGCGCCGACGTTTCCAATATGGGGATAAGTCAGGGTGACGATCTGCCTGGTATAGGAGGGATCGGTCAGAATCTCCTGATAGCCGGTGATGGCGGTATTGAACACCACCTCGCCCACCGTATGGCCGGTGGCACCGATAGCACTACCTTTGAAAAGCGTGCCGTCAGCCAAGACAAGGATTGCGGGGATGGTTGACACTGGCTGGCTCCTGTTGCATTTGCCCGGGCGCTTATACAAAAACCGGCTGCGCCGGTTCCGTTTCCCACCCTGGGGATTTTCGAATTTCTTATGTGAATAACGGGACTAGGCGCCTCGCGCCAGTCCCGTTTGGATAAACCTTTCTATAATATCGCGCATATTGCGCTTGCACAATACGGCAGTCGCCTATTTTGCAAAAAAATCGTCACATCCCCGGCTTCACCTGCCAGTTGACGCTGGTCGGTCCGGCCGGCTGGCCCAACATCAGCAGCAAAGGCTTGAGCGCGTCGTACTTGTCCGGCGGGCTGTCCGCCGTGCCGGCCATGCTGAAGGCGCCGCCCGCCGGCCAGCCGCCTTGGCCATTGAGCATCAGCGGCCCCTCCAGCGTGGACAGATTGAAACTGAGCCCCTGCGGCGTGCCCGTGGCGTCCAGCTGGTAGCTGCCGAAAGGCAGCACCGTGGTCAACGGCGAAGCTGCGCCGCGCCAGGCCAGCTGCACGCTGCCACTCAGATCCTTGCCCTGGCGCGAAAGCTGCGGCACCAAGAGCTGCAGCTCGCCGCCCAGCCGCGCCGCCTGCCAGGTCTTGGACAGATTGGCCAGCGCCGCCACCGGCAGCGACAAGGCCAGGCCGCGCACTTCCTGCTTGCCCAGCCCAAGCTGCAGCAAACCCGGCTGGCCGGCGCTGTCCAGATGCCAGACCAGCAGGCCGGACAGCAAGGCCTTAGGCTGCCATTGCCAGGCTAGCGGGCTCATGCCCTGCACTTCGCCGGCCGGCCCCAGGTACACCAGCTGGGCGCCGCCGTTCCAGACCGTGCCCCTGGCGTCGCCGACGCCCCAGCGGCCATCGCTCAAACGCGCCACCGGCAAGCCCAGCAGGCTGGCCGGCAATGCCGACACCACCCCGGCCAGCAGCAGCGCCGCCAGAAACAGCCATTTCACCATGCGCTGCCTCATGTCGCCGCTCCCGCATGCGCCAGCAACGCCTTGATCTTGACCTGGCCCGGCACCGGCTGCGCGTCCATCCGGACACTGACCACCCGCACCTGCTGTTGCGCCGCCAGCACCCCGGCGAAACGCACCCAGGCGTCGAAGCCCACTACGCCCTCCATGTCCACGCCGGACTCGCCGTCCGGGCTGAACTGCAAGGCCGCCACCGTCAGGCCCTGGCTCTTGGCCGTCTGCTGCAACAAGGGGATCAGTTCCTTGGCCGGCAGCGGGGTCTGCGCCGGCTGGCGCTTGAGCTTGTCGGCCTCGGCGGCCAGGCTTTGCACCGCGCCCAGCTCCGCCTGCAGCCTGGCAACCGACGTCCGGTTGCGCTGCAGCGAGCTGCTGGCCGGCTCCCATACCGCCAAATAGAGCAAGGCCACGCCCAGCACCAGCCCCATCGCCGCCAGCAGGCGCTGCTCGCGCACGCTGCGCTGCCGCCAGTAATCGAGAAATTGTTGCGTGTAGGCTTTCATCACGGCTCCCGCGCCACCACCAGTTGTTTGCTGCCGGGCTGGCTGCTGGACGCGTCCAGCATGATCTGCCGCGCCGTCAGCAGCTTGCGCCAGCGCGCCAGGCTTTCCGCCGGCACCTCGGCCACCTGCAGCTTCAGCCTGCCGGCCTCGTACTCCAGCGTGCGCACCTGCAGATCGCGTCCGCTCACAGCCGCCAGCGCCCCCATCAGTTCCAGCATGTCGTCGCGCGCCGGCTGGCCATGGGAAAGCCGCAGCTTGTCCACCGAGCGCATCATCGCCAGCGCGCTGCTGCCCGGCAATGCCTGGCCGCCGATCCACGGCGTCGCCGCGCTGCGGATCTGCTGCGACAGGCTGTGCTTTTGCCAGGCGTACCAGCCCGCCTGGCCAAGCGTCAGTAATAGCTGGGCCGCCAGCAGGCCGCCCAATAGCCAGCCGCAACGCTGCAGCGACGGCGCCCAATCGCGCCAGCGGCGGTTGGCCGCCAGTTCGCCCTGGGCGAAATCGAATCCGCCCTCGCGCCGTCCCTGGCGCCAATCATAGGCTTCGCCGCGCACGCTTTCGCCCTGCCAGCCCGGCAAGCGGCTCAGCAATTCATCGGCGCTGTCCACTCCGCTCAAACGCAGGCGAGCAGGCGGCGCCAACGCCAGCAGCGAGGCGAACAAGGCCTGCTCCACCTGGCTGCCGCCGCGCGGCAGGCTGGAGGCATAGGGCGAGGCGGCGCGCACCAGCCAACGGTCGGTCAGCCGCGTCACGCTCCAGCCATCGGCCGGCGGCGGCGCCAGCAGGCACTCCTCCGGCACAATGCGGTCGCACAGCCGGCCCAGGCTTTTCAGCATCGCCACCGCGCGGCGCAGCGGCATCGCCTCGGTCACCGCCACCGCGCGGCGGCCGTCCGCCAGCGTCGCGCCCAGCGCGTACAGATTGGCGGCCGGATCGTTGGCCAGGCGCTCTTCCAGCGCGAAGCCCATCACCGCCGGCGTCGGCTGCTTCACCGCTTCCGGCAGCCGCACCTCGGCAAACAGCGTGCGGCCGGCCGGCAGCACCAGCTCGCAGTGGTCGGCCCTGGGCCAGCCGCTCGGCGCGCTGTCGCCCTGGGCGCTCAGCTCGCCACGGGCGCCCAGCAGGGCCCACGGCAAGCCGGGCTCGCTATCGGGCCAGCCCGTCCGCAGATAGAGTCGCAGCGTCGTCATGTTTCTCCCCACCCGGCCGCGCCAACTGGCTGCGGCCATCATTGCCGTCCTGCCGCCACAACAGCTTGACGACGTTCTGGCTACTGTAAATCATCGCCCGGATCTGCAGCCGCGCCTTGCCGAAGCTGGCGCGGCTCTCCAGTTGAAAGTAATTGGACGCCGCGGCGTAGTCGGTATCGGCGATGATGCCCGGCCCCGGCAGCCGCGCCTTGAAATCGGCCGCGTCCTTGAAATAATTGCTCTTGCGCTGGCTCATCAGCACCAGCAGATTGCCGTCGCCGACACCCGGCAGCAGCGTCTTCATCACCATGTCGGTCGCGGTGTTGACATTGATCTGGCTGACTCCGGGCGGCAGCGCCGCCACATGCGGCGCCAGCTTGTCCATGACCTCTGGCGTGTAGCCCGGCAGCCAGCGCAGCATCTCCACCCGCACCAGCGGGTGATTGGGCTGCGGCGCCGCTGGCGCGCCGTTGTCGCCGGCTGGCTTGTCACCCTCGTCGCGGCCGCCGCGCAGCGACTTGAGCAGCGGCTCGGATAGCTTGCTCGGCAAGCCCAGATTGACCAGCAGCCGCTTGTAGAACACCACCTGGCGGGTATTGGTCTGGCCGTTCACCACCAGCGAGTTCAGATTGAAGCGGCCTTGCAGATCGCCGAGCCCCCCGCTCACCTTCACGCCCTGCGCCTCGGTCTGCGGCAGCGGCTGCGCCCACAGCTGCGACAAGGCCACCACGCCGTTGCCGGCGGCGCCGTTGTTGAAACGCAGGATCTCCATCGCCCAGCCCAGGCCGGCATCGGCCACCAGCCGCAGCTGCGCGCGGCTGCGGTCGTTTTCCAGCTGATGCCACCACAGGCCCTGCTGCCACAGCACCAGGCTGGCCGCGGTGGTGGCCAGCGCCACGATCAGCAGCGCCATGATCACCGCCATGCCCGATTGCCGCCGTTTCATGGCAGCACCCATACGCGATGGGCCTGCTGCTTGCCCGGCATCAGCACCCTCATCTCCAACGCCCGCGCCACCCGCCCCTGAGCGGCGTCGCTTATCGGCCAGGCATCCTGCCAGCTTCCGTCGTTCAACATCACCCGCCAGCTCACCTGCATGCCGGCCCCGAGCAACGCGTAGCTGATTGCCGCGCCGCCGCCGGCATCGCCGGCCGACCAGCTTAATCCGCCATTGCCGGCATGGTAGGAGACGCGCTCCACTCCGCCCGGATAACGGGTGGAAACCGCCTCCAGCACCAGCGACTGCCCCTTACCGTCCTGCATCAGCGTCAGGCTGCTAGCGCCGAGCGTCAGGCCCTGCTGCTGATCCGCCGCCGTCGGCTGCGGCTGCTGGCCAGTGAGGTCGCTCTCCAGCCGGCGGAAGGCCCGCGCCACATCCACCCACTGCTCGCCGGTCTGCATCAGCCGCTCGCGGGCGATCAGCAGCGAGCCGAAAGCCTTGTAGCCCATCACCGACAGGATAGCCAACAGGCTCATCGCCACCAGGATTTCCAGCAGCGTCATGCCGCCCTGCCGCTGCGCGCTCAACCGCCGCCTCCCGGGGCCTGCCGCAAATAGCCGGTCATCTCCGCCAGCACGTAATGCCCGGCGCCTGGCGCCAGGATGCGCACCGCCACCTTGCGGAAATTGGGATTGGGCGTGGCGGTGATGTCGCGTTCCCAGCGCCATTCCATGCCATCGCTCTTGCTCTCGCCCGCCTGCTGTCCGGGCTCCGGGAACTGGCGCAGCGCCTGCAGCACCGCGATCTGGTTCTGCGCTTCCCAATTGGCCTGCATCCGCCGCTCCATGCCCTCGGCGTTGTCGGCGGCGAGCCCGGTGGCGCGCAGCAGCGCGCCCAGCGCCACCGCGATGATGGCCAACGCCACCAGCACTTCGAACAGGGTAAAGCCCTCTTGCCGTTTCATGAGCCGTCCGCCACCGTCACCCGCCCCAGCGGCGACTGCAATATCGTCAGCAGCCTGCCGGCGCCGCCCAAGCGGACAGCCAGCGTCGCCGCCCGCCCGTCCTGCCACAGCAGCAGGGGCTTGCCGGCCGGCCAGGGCTTGCCATCCAGCAGCACGCCCTCGCCCTGGATGCCGTCCGGCCATGGGTGGTCGGCCAGCAAGTCGTCGCTCACCGCTACCCAGTTGCCGTCGTCGTCCAGCCGGCTGAAGACATAGCCCTTGGCGCCATAGCTCAAGGCCAGCGTGTCTCCCATCTCGGCGGCGTCGCCGGCCTGCTCCAGCACCCGCGCGAAGCGGTAGGCCTCGTCGTTCAGCAGGCGATGGGTGTCGGGCCGCAGGCTGAGCGTAACGGTGGTGGCGAGGACGCCGACAATCAGCATCACCACCATCACCTCGATCAGCGTGAAGCCGCGCTGGCGCAGGCTAGTCATGCCGGGATCCACGCAGCGGCGCGCTTATTTGCCGCTATCCCAGTTGCCGATGTCGGCGTCGTTGCCCTCGCCGCCCGGCTCGCCGTCGGCGCCGAAGCTCCAGATGTCGATCTCGCCGTGGGTGCCGGGATTGGCGTACTGGTAGGCGTTGCCCCACGGGTCTTTAGGCAGGCGCTCCAGGTAGCCGCCGGGCTTCCAGTTCTTGGGTTCCGGCGCGGCGGCTGGCTTCTGCACCAGCGCCTGCAGGCCCTGGTCGGTGCTGGGGTAGCGGCCGTTGTCCAGGCGGTACAGCTTGAGCGCCTGGCTGATCGCGCCCAGATCCTGCTTGGCGGCGACGACGCGCGCCTCGTCCGGACGGCTCATCACCTTGGGCACCACCAGCGCGGCCAGCACGCCGAGGATGACGATCACCACCATGATCTCGATCAGGGTGAACCCGCGCTGGGCGGTGCGTTTCAACTGTTTCATTGCATCTCCGTCATTTGATCCGGCGGGCCTCAGCCATGCCGGGTTGCTTCAATTCGTCGCCATGAGCGGCGCCCTGCCGGACAGACCGCTCAATGCACCATCTGGTTCATATCAATGCACCATCTGGTTCATATCTATGATCGGCATCATGATCGCCAGTACGATCAGCAGCACCATGCCGCCCATCACCAGGATCAGCAGCGGCTCCATCAGCGTGGTGAAAGTGGCCAGCTTGCGCTCCACCTCCTGCTCCTGCTGCTGCGCGGCGCGGTCCAACATCTGCGACAGCGTGCCGCTGGCCTCGCCGCTGGAGATCAGGTGGATCAGCACCGGCGGGAACTGCCGGCTGGCGTGCAGCGCGCGCGACAGCGACACGCCTTCCCTCACCTTGTTCATCGCGTCAGCCACCGCGTCCTGCATCGGCAGCATGGTCATCAGGCCGCGCGCGGTCTCCAGCGCGGTGAGCAAGGGCACGCCGGAACCCACCAGGATGGACATGGTGCTGGCCATGCGCGCGGTGTTGAGCGCGCGGAACAGTCGGCCGAACACCGGCAGCTTGAGCACCCAGGCGTGGAAGCGGCGCTTGAGCAACGGCGCGCGCAGCGCGCGCGCAGTCAGCGCCGCCGCGGCGATGACGGCGATCAGCAGCAGCAGGCCCCACTGGCGCAGAAAATCGCTGCAAGCCACCAGCGCGCGGGTGAGAAAAGGCAGCGACTGCTTGGTCTGGGCGAACACGCTGACCACTTGCGGCACCACATAGGTCATCAGGCCGGATACCACCAGGATGGCGACGAAGGTCACCACCGCCGGATAGGCCAGCGCCAGCGTCACTTTCTGTTGGGTGTTCTGGCGCTTGTCCAGATATTCCGCCAGCCTCGCCATCACCATGTCGAGGTGGCCGGACTGCTCGCCGGCCTGCACCAGCGAGCGGTACAAGGGCGAGAATACGCCGGGCGCGGCGGACAGCGCCTGGGCGAAGCTCTTGCCCTCCATGATGTCGCTGCGCAGCGCCGCCAGCACGGTGCGGGTCTTGGGGCTCTCCGCCTGCTCGGTCACCGCCGTCAGCGCCTTCTCCAGCGTCAGGCCGGCGTTGAGCAAGGTGGACAGCTGCTCGGTGATCATCACCAGTTCGGCGCGCGGCAGGCCGCGGCGCAGCACATTGCTGCCGGCGTTGCCGGCTTTGGCGTTGACGCTGTCCACCGCCACCGGCAGCAGGCCGCGCTCGCGCAGCTGCGCGCGGGCGGCGCGGGCGGAATCGGCGTCCAGCAAGCCGCTTTGCTCTTTTCCCGCCGCGTCGTAGGCGGTGTAGCGGAAGGCGGCCATATCAGCTTCTCGTCACCCGCAGGATTTCTTCCAGACTGGTCTCGCCGGCCTTGACCCAGCGCAGACCGTCGTCGCGCAGGCTACGCATGCCGTGGCGGGCGGCGTGGTCGCGCAGCCGCTGCTCGGAGGCGCGGTCGTGGATCAGCCTCTGCATGGTGTCGTCCACCAGCATCAGTTCGTACACGCCATAGCGCCCCTTGTAGCCGGACTGGCTGCAGGCCGGGCAGCCCACCGGGCGGTAATGCACGATGTCCGGCTCGTCCTCCAGCGGCACCGGGTGCGGCGCCTTGCATTGCGGGCAGACGCGGCGCACCAGGCGTTGCGCCATCACCCCCAGCAAGCTTGACGCCAGCAGGAAGGGCTCCACCCCCATGTCGGTGAGCCGGGTCACCGCGCTGGCGGCATCGTTGGTGTGCAAGGTGGCCAGCACCAGGTGGCCGGTCAAGGACGCCTGCACCGCGATCTGCGCGGTTTCCAGATCGCGGATCTCGCCTATCATCACCACGTCCGGATCCTGGCGCAGGATGGCGCGCAGCGCCTTGGCGAAGCTCATGTCGATCTTGGGGTTGACCTGGGTCTGGCCGACGCCGTCCAGGTGGTACTCCACCGGGTCCTCCACCGTCATGATGTTGGTGTGGCTGGCGTCCAGCCGCGACAGCGCCGCGTACAGCGTGGTGGTCTTGCCCGAGCCGGTGGGGCCGGTGACCAGCAGGATGCCGTGCGGCTGATTGATCAGCTTGTCGACCGAGGCCAGCGTGTCGGCAGCCATGCCCAGCGTCGCCAGATCCAGCCGCGCGTTTTCCTTGTCCAGCAGACGCAGCACCACCCGTTCGCCGTGGCTGGTGGGCAGCGTGGACACCCGCACGTCCACCGGCCGGCCGCCCAGCCGCAGGGAGATGCGGCCGTCCTGCGGGATGCGTTTTTCGGCGATGTCCATGCCGGACATGATCTTGATCCGCGACACCATCGCCGCGTGCAGCGCGCGGTGCGGGCTGACCACGTCGCGCAGCGTGCCGTCCAGGCGGAAGCGCACCACAGAACGGTCTTCGAACGCTTCGATGTGGATGTCGGATGCGCCGTCGCGCAAGGCCTGCGTCAACAGCGCGTTGATCATGCGGATGATGGGCGCGTCGCCCTCGCTCTCCAGCAGATCCTCCACCGTCGGCAGGGACTCCACCATCTGGTTGAGGTCCATGTCCTGGCCGATGTCGTCCACCATCTCCGCCGCCGCGCCGTCGCGGCTGGCGTAGTGCTCGGACAGGCGCTTGTCAAACTGGCTGGCGCTGAGGGTTTCCACTCCTGCCAGCATCCCGCCGTGCAGGCGCAAGGCCTCCGCCCAGGCCGCCGGCCGCGCGTCTTCGCGCAGCAGCAACTGGCGGCCGCTTTCGCCATCCAGCAGAATCACGCCGTTGGCGCGGGCGAAGGGGAAAGCCAGCAACGGCATCAGCGTCGGCTTGTTCATTTAGGCAAGTCTTTCAGATCCCGCTCCAGGCTGGACTTGATGCCGCCCGGCGGCAGCGACTGAATCGCCGACTGAAGATCCAAAGGCAGCTTTTTCGCATCGCGGTTGAGATCGCCCAGAATGTATTGGTAACGGTCCTGCGCGATGATGCGGCCATCCTGTTCGCCGCGCAAAATGGTGGGCTTGAGGAAAATCATCAGATTGGTCTTGTTGTGGCTCTTGGCGCTGTAGCGGAACAGCCCGCCCAGCCATGGGATATCGCCCAGCAACGGCACTTTCTGTTCGGTATCGTCAACCTGGTCCTGCAGCAAGCCGCCAATCGCCAGGATGCTGCCGTCGTCGACGTTGGCGATGGTTTCCAGCATGCGGCGGTTGGTGGTGGGACCGGCATTGGCGCCTGCGTTCAAATTGGGGCTCGAAGCCACCAGGCTGGCGGTTTCCTGCAGAATCTTCAGCCGGATGCTGCCGCCCTCGGAAATCTGCGGGGTGATTTCCAGATTAAAGCCGATAGTCTTGCGATCATAACTGGTGGTGACCACAGGCTGGCCGGTAGTGCTGCTGCTGGGAGTGCTCTGGTTGCCGATGGGGATCGGCACTTCCTGGCCGATCAGGATGCGCGCCTTCTCGTTGTCGGTCGCCAGCAGCGAGGGACTGGCCACCACATTGCTGCCGTTTTCGCTTTCCAGCGCCTTGGCCAACGCCGCGATATTGCCGTTGCGGATCCAGCCGAGATTGACCCCGCCGGAGCTGATCAGATTGCTGGCGAGCCCTCCGGTCACGCCGCCTGCGGCTATCCCGGCGGCGGTGCCGATGATGGAAGGGCCGCTCGTCCCGCTGGTGGTCGCGCCGGCAAAGTTGGTGCCGCCGACGATGGAACCGCCGGCAGCCTGCCACTGGACGCCCAGTTCCATCGCCCGCGTAGCCGATACCTCGACCACCAGGGCCTCCACCAAAACCTGGGCGCGGCGCTTGTCCAGCATGTCGATCACATTGCGCAGGTTCTGATACATGCTGTCGGGGACGTTGAGGATCAGCGCGTTATTGGTGGGATCGGCCTGGATCATCGAGCCGCCGCCACCCGCCCCGCCCCCGCCGCTGCCGGGGCTGTCGTTGACCAGGGGGCTGGAGGTCGCCGGCGCATTGCCGTTACCGCTAGCGGTGGAGCCGGGCGCGCTATTGCCGCTTCCCAGACTGGAACTGGAGGTATTGCCGCTCAAGGCGCTGCCGCCCGCTGCGTTGCCGCCATTGGTGGTGACCGCGGTGCGGCCCTGCAGCGGACCGGGGTCGCCGGTCATCAGCGCGCGCAACGTCTGCGCCACCTTGCCGGCCTCGGCGTTCTTCAGATACACCACCCGCACGTTGGAGCCAGCCTGGCTGGGCTGGTCCAGCATCTTCAGCAGGCTCTTGATCTTGCCGATCTTGCCCGGCGTGTCGGCGCGCACCATCAGCACGTTGGCGCGCGGATCGGCCAGGATGGTGGTCTTGCCGCCATCGGCGCCGCCTTCCTGCATCAGCTTGTTCAAGGTATTGGCCAGCTCCACCGCCGAACCGAACAGCACCGGCAGCACCACGGTATCGCCGGCGGCGGCGGACTCCACCGACTCGATGATGGACTCGATGCGCTGGATATTGTCCGCGTAGTCGGTAACGATCAGCGCGTTGGACTGCGGATAGGCCGCCACGGTGTTGTTGGGCGACACGATGGGACGGATCACCGGCACCAGCTGGTTGGCGTTACTGTTCTTCAGCGCGAACACCTTGGTGATCAGCCGGTCGCCGTCGCCGCGCGGAATACCCTTGCTGGCCTTGGCGTGCAGCTTGGCGTCGGCCTCCGGCACGATTTTGACCACGCCGTTGCCCTCCACTGCGGCGAAGCCCTGCAGGCGCAAGGAAGACAGCAGCACCTGATAGGACATCGCCCGCGACACCGGCCGGCTGGACACGATGTTGACCGTGCCCTTGACGCGCGGATCGATGATGAAATTCTTGCCGCTGATTTCGCCTATCGCCTTGACCACGGTCTCGATGTCGGCGTTGACGAAGTTGAGCATGACCGTGTCGTTTTGCGGGGCTGCCAGCAGTTGGCAGCTGTATGCCAGGGCCAGGGTGGCGACGAGTTTGGAAATTCGCATTGCACTCTCTTATTGGCGAATCATCGCGGCAGGATCTACCGCTGGTTGTGGCGGGGCTTCGGGTACGGAATTCTGGCCTGGAACGGGCACCGGAATCGCGCCGGGGCCGGCGGGCTGCATCTGGCCTGGCTGCAGCGGAGGCTGCATGGCCTGGCCGGCATCGCCGTCTCCGACAGCGACGCCGCCGCCGTTGCGCGGCTGCAGCGGCACAAACTGTTCATTGCCGCCGGAGCGCATGGTGACGCCGTTGGGAACGATCTTCACCAGTTCCCAGCCGTCGATGGTCTGCTTGCCCTGCAATAGCGCCTGGGCATGGCCGTTGCTGTCGATGATGGCGAAACCTTCCACGCCCGGCAGCGTGGGCGCGTACACGCCCAGCAGGCGCACCGGCGGCGGCGCGGCCACCGGCTGCTGCGGCGGCTCGCCAAACCAGTGGGCCTGGGCCGTGCCGGCGGCGGCCGTCTGCGGCTGGGCCGGGGCAAGAGTGCGATAGGCCTGCGCTGACGGCGCCAGCAGCGCCGTCAGTTGCTGTCCCAGCCAGAAAGCGGCCAGTCCCATGGCCAGGGCGGGCAACCCCTTGTGCCATTGCCGGCCCGGCAACTTCCAGCGGCTGAAATCCGGTTTGCGGCTCAATCTTGTCTTATCCCCAGAACCCATCGGCTTCCCGTTATAAAAATTATGCAGAACAACTGCGGCTGCAGGCTCGTTAGATTAAGCAGCAAGAGCGCCATTTTGCAATAGCTTGCCCGTAGATTTGATGACAGGTAGAAATTTAGCCATTGTTAATATTTACAGACAAACAACCCTACTCTTGGTTTTACGCCCATTGGCAATGGATTCGCCACCATGTAAAAGCAAACTTTTGGCATTTTCGCATAAAAAAACGCCGCGGCAAGGCCGCGGCGTCGTAAACGGTTTTTTCTTCGCTCAGAACTGGCTGTCGGCCAGCGCCAGCGCGCTATCCGCGCCATGCAGGATGGCGGCGGCAAGGCCGGCCGTCTGCGGCAGCAGATGCTCGGCGTAGAAGCGCGCGGTCACCTGCTTGGCGTTGAGGAAGTCCTGGTCGGCGTCGGCCTCCTGTAGCCGCTCCCGGGCGATCAGCGCGGCGCGGCCCAATTGCCAGCCGCCCAGCACGATGCCCATCAGCTTGAGGAAGGGCACCGAGCCGGCCGCGGCCAGTTGCGGCTGTTGGCCGAAGGTTTCCAGGATGAAGGCCACGCAGCGCTCCGCGTCGCCGATGGCTGCCGCCAGATTGCGGGCGATGCTGTCGAAGCCGGCCGCCGCCAGCTTGTCCGCGCTGGACTGGGCCTCGGCCAGCAGAGCGCGGGCGGTGACACCGTGGTCCATCGCGGTTTTGCGGCCGATCAGGTCCAGCGCCTGAATGCCGGTGGTACCTTCATAGATGGCGGTGATGCGGGCGTCGCGGTAGTACTGGGCGACGCCGGTCTCCTCGATGAAGCCCATGCCGCCGTGCACCTGCAGCGCCAGGCTGGTGATCTCGTTGGCCTGCTCGGTGTTCCAGCCCTTGACGATGGGAATCAGAAAGTTGAGCAGCGCCTGGTTGCGCGCCGCTTCGGCCGGCGCCGGGTGGCGGCCGGCGCGGTCCAGCGCCGCGGCGGTGTAGAAGGTAAGCGCGCGCTGCGCCTCGATCTGGGCGCGCATGGTCATCAGCATGCGGCGCACGTCCGGGTGCTGGATGATGGGCACGCCGGCCGGATCGGGCGACCCCACTGCGCGGCTCTGCACCCGTTCGCGCGCGTACTCCACCGCCTTCTGGTAGGCGCGTTCGGATACCGCCATGCCTTCGATGCCCACGCCCAGGCGGGCATGGTTCATCATGGTGAACATGTAGTTGAGGCCCTTGTTGGGTTCGCCCACCAGATAGCCCACCGCGCCATCGTTGTCGCCGAAGCTCATCACCGCGGTGGGGCTGCCATGGATGCCCAGCTTGTGCTCCAGCGACACGCAGCGCACGTCGTTGCGCGCGCCGAGCGACCCGTCGGCGTTCACCAGGAACTTGGGCACGATGAACAGCGAAATGCCCTTCACCCCGGCAGGCGCATCCGGCAGGCGGGCCAACACCAAGTGGACGATATTGTCCGCCATATCGTGCTCGCCCCAGGTGATGAAGATCTTCTGGCCGCTGACGCGGTAGCTGCCGTCCGCCGCCGGCACCGCGCGCGAGCGTACCTGGGCTAGGTCGGAACCGGCTTGCGGCTCGGTCAGGTTCATGGTACCGGTCCACTGACCGCTGGCCATCTGCGGCAGGTAAATGGCTTTCAGCTCATCGGAAGCGTGGTGGTGGATGGCTTCCACCGCGCCCAGCGTCAGCAGCGGCGCCAGCGAGAAGGCCAGGTTGGAAGCGCACCACATTTCTTCCACCGCCGCCGCCACCAGCGCCGGCATGCCCTGCCCGCCGAACGCTTCCGGCGCGCGCAGGCCCACCCAGCCCGACTCCACATATTGCTGCCAAGCGTCCTTGAAGCCCGGCGCGGCGGTCACCTCGCCATCGCGCCACTTGGCGCCCTGGTCGCCGTCCTTGTTGATCGGCGCCAGCACGCCCTCGGCGAACTTGGCGCCCTCTTCCAGCACGGCGTCCACCAGCTCCACCGAGCATTCGCCGTAACCGGGCAACCCGCAGATTGCCGGCAGGTCGGCCAGCTCGTTCAATACAAAACGCATGTCCTTGACGGGTGCTTGATAAATCATCGCCCTCTCCTCTGTTTCTCTCGCGTTGGCCCAGCAAGGCCGGGCCGTGAAAAAGCCGGCGCTCATCAATTGGGCGCCGGCTGCTGTTGTGTGTTCCGGCGGCTATATTGCCTGCTCGGTCGGGGGAGAAGCCTTCCCTCCCCCGGCTGTCGCTTACTTCGACAGCTCGGCGATCAGTTCCGGCACCACGGTGAACAGGTCGCCGACGATGCCGTAATCGGCCACCTGGAAGATCGGGGCTTCCTCGTCCTTGTTGATCGCGACGATCACCTTGGAGTCCTTCATCCCAGCCAAGTGCTGGATCGCGCCGGAAATGCCGACGGCGAAATAGAGCTGCGGCGCCACCACCTTGCCGGTCTGGCCCACCTGGTAGTCGTTGGGCGCGTAGCCGGCGTCCACCGCGGCGCGCGAGGCGCCGACGGCGGCGGACAGCTTGTCGGCCAAGGGCTCGATCACCGCCTTGAACTGCTCTTCCGAACCCAGCGCGCGGCCGCCGGACACGATGACCTTGGCCGAACCCAGTTCCGGGCGGTCGGACTTGGTCAGTTCCTGGCCGACGAAAGCGGACAGCTGGCCGTCAGCAGCGGCGGCGATGCTCTCCACGGCGGCGCTGCCGCCCTGGCCGGCGGAATCGAACGCGGTGGTGCGCACGGTGATGACCTTGACGGCGTCGGCCGACTGCACGGTGGCCAGGACGTTGCCGGCGTAGATCGGACGCACGAAGGTGTCGGCCGACTCGATGGCGACGATCTCGGAGATCTGCGCCACGTCCAGCAAGGCGGCCACGCGCGGCAGCAGGTTCTTGCCGAAGGAGGTGGCCGGAGCCAGCACATGGCTGTAGCCCTTGGCCAGGTCCACCACCAGCGCGGACAGGCTTTCCGCCAGGCCGTGCGCGTAATGGGCGGCGTCGGCCAGCAGCACCTTGGCCACGCCGGCCAGGTTCTTCGCGGCGTCGGCGGCGGCGGCGGCGTTGTGGCCGGCCACCAGCACATGCACCTCGCCCAGTTTGGCGGCGGCGGTGACGGTATTGAGCGTGCCTGCTTTCAGGCTCTGGTTGTCGTGTTCAGCGATAACGAGGATAGCCATGTCTTACAGCACCTTTGCTTCGTTCTTGAGTTTGGCCACCAGTTCGGCGGCGTTTGCCACCTTGATGCCGGCGGAACGCTTGGCGGGCTCGGCCACTTTCAGGGTTTTCAGACGCGGCGCGGCGTCGACGCCCAGATCCGTCGGGCTGGTCTTGTCCAGCGGCTTTTTCTTGGCGGCCATGATGTTGGGCAGCTTGATGAAGCGCGGCTCGTTCAGGCGCAGGTCGGCGGTGACCACCGCCGGCAGGCGCAGCTTGACGGTTTCCAGGCCGCCGTCGATCTCGCGGATCACATCCACGGTCTCGGCCGCCAGGTCTACCTTGGAGGCGAAAGTGCCTTGCGACCAGCCCAGCAGCGCGGCGGTCATCTGGCCGGTCTGGTTGGCGTCGTCGTCGATCGCCTGCTTGCCCAGGATCACCAGCTGTGGCTGTTCCTTGTCGGCTACCGCCTTCAGCAGCTTGGCCACCGCCAGGGGCTGCAGCTCGGTGTCGGTTTCCACCAGGATGGCGCGGTCGGCGCCCATCGCCAGCGCGGTGCGCAGGGTTTCCTCGCACTGCTTGACGCCCATCGAGACCACCACGATCTCGCTGACCTTGCCGGCCTCCTTCAGACGCACCGCCTCTTCCACGGCGATTTCGTCAAAGGGGTTCATCGACATCTTGACGTTGGCGATATCAACGTCACTGCCGTCGGCTTTGACGCGGACTTTCACGTTGTAATCGACAACGCGCTTCACTGCGACTAGAACTTTCATATTCCTCCAGCAAACATCTGTGGGTTAATCGAACGCGGAAGGCAACGACGGCCAGCTGAGCCTGATTATGCCCCAAGCAAATTTCAAACGAGCGTTTGGTTTGTACGCCAGCGCATGACGCGTGGTGAAAATGCAACTCGGCGTCGATAGTACGACATTTGCCGGTGGTTTGCATTTCAGGCGGAAGCTGTCACAATGCACCGCAGCATTTCCCTGTCATAACCAGCGGGAGTCGTCATGACCGTCTATTTCGAAGACATCGCAGTCGGCGACAACGCCGAAGCCGGCAAGACCATCACCGAGGCCGACGTGCTGCTGTTCTCAGCCGTCAGCGGCGACAACAACCCGGTGCATCTGAACCAGGTCTACGCCGCAGCGACCAAGTTTGAAACCCGCATCGTGCACGGCATGCTGACCGCCAGCCTGATCTCCGGCGTGATCGGCACCCAGCTGCCCGGCTACGGCACCATCTATCTGTCGCAAACCACCCGCTTCAAATCGCCGGTCCGGCTGGGAGAAACCGTCACCACCCGCGTCAGCGTGGTGGAGCTGTTTCCGGAAAAGAAACGGGTCAAACTCGCCACCCAGTGCCTGGTGGGCGACAAAGTGGTGCTGGAGGGAGAATCGCTGGTGATCGCGCCCTCGCGCGGCTGAATCAACAGGACTCGCCATGCCGGGACAGCGCCCAGCGCACCGGCTCGGCCACCAGCTCGTCGGGAAAATCCAGCCGCCGCCGCAAGGCGGCGATCACCTCGGGCGATGTCGGCGCATTGCCCAAGCCCACCGCCAGATTCGACAGCCATTTGTGGTAGCCGATGCGGTAGATCGGGCTGCCGGCCATGCGCTCGCGAAAATCGTCGGCGCTCCAATCGAACAGTTCTACCAGACTGGCGTCGTCCAGACCATGACGCACCGCAAAGTCGGTTTCCGCCGTTTCCACCGCGAAACGGTTCCACGGGCAGAACAGCTGGCAGTCGTCGCAGCCGTACACACGGTTACCGATCAAGGGCCTCAGCGCCTGGGGGATGACGCCCTTCAGTTCTATAGTCAGGTAGGAAATGCAGCGGCGGGCATCCACGGTGTACGGCTCGACGATGGCGCCGGTGGGACAGACATCCAGGCACTTGCGGCAGCGGCCGCAATGGCCGTCCTCGGCGTCGTCGGCCGGCAGCGGCAGATCGGTGAGGATTTCCCCCAGGAAGAACAGCGAGCCCTGGTTCTTGGTCAGCAACAGCGTGTGCTTGCCGCGCCAGCCGAGTCCGGCCTGCGAGGCCAGCGCCACCTCGGCCAGCGGCGCGCTGTCGGTGAACACCCGGAAACCGAAAGACCCGATGTGCTGCTGGATGCGCTCGGCCAGCTTTTGCAGGCGGTTGCGCAGCACCTTGTGATAGTCGCGCCCCAGCGCGTAGCGCGACAGGTAGGCTCGCGACGGGTCGGCCAGCACCTGCTCGGCGGCCCGCGCCGCCGGCCAATAGTTCATCCGCAGCGAGATGACGGAGAGCGTGCCGGGCACCAGCTCGGCGGGCCGCAGGCGCAGCGAGCCATGGCGCGCCATGTACTCCATCTCGCCGTGAAAACCCGCCGCCAGCCATGCCTGCAGCCGCTGTTCGGCTTCGGCCGGCAAGCTGGCGCGGGTGATGCGCGCCGCGGCAAAGCCGGCCTCGACGGCCCAGGCCTTGATTTGGCGCGACAATTCGGGATAATCCGGTTTTTGAGGAGAATTCTCAGTCATGGCGATGGATGATACCAGCGTTCATAGCGGCAGCCTGCCGGACGAAAGCTCGACCCTGGCGCTGGGCGCGGCCTTCGCAGCCGCCGCGGCGCCCGGCCTGACCGTGCATCTGCTGGGCGACCTGGGCGCCGGCAAGACCACCTTCACCCGCGGCCTGCTGCGCGCGCTGGGCCACGCCGGCAAGGTGAAAAGTCCCACCTACACCCTGGTGGAAAGCTACGCCCTTAGCGAATATAGTGTCCACCATTTCGATCTGTACCGTTTCGCCGACCCGGAAGAATGGAACGACGCCGGCTTCAACGAATATTTCGGCCAGCACAGTCTGTGCCTGGTGGAATGGCCGGAAAAGGCCGACAGCCTGCTCCCCCCGGCCGACATCGTGCTGGAACTTGCCGTAGCCGGCGAGGGTCGCACTTATCAATTTCAAGCTCAGACTCAAACCGGACAGTCATGCCTGCTTCGACTTTCGACCCGAAACGCCGCGCGCTGCTAGGCGTAGCCGCCGCCACCTTTTTGCTTGCCGTCAGCCGCAATGGTTTTGCCGCCGGCAGCCAGATCGTCGCCCTGCGCATCTGGCCCTCGTCCACCTACACCCGCATCACGCTGGAGTCCAGCTCCGCCATCCAGTTCAAGCAGTTCACGCTGGCCAATCCCAGCCGGCTGGTGATCGATCTGCAAGGCGTGCAGCTGAACGGCGTGCTCAAGGACATCAGCGGCCAGATCGCCGCCGCCGATCCCTACATCGCCACCGCCCGCGCCGGCCAGTTCGACCCGGACACCGTCCGGCTGGTGCTGGAACTAAAAACCGACGTCAAGCCGCAGGCTTTCACGCTAACCCCGGTGGCGGAATACCAGCATAGGCTGGTGGTGGACCTGTATCCGGCCAGCGGCCAGCAGGACGACCCGCTGCTGGCGCTGCTGCAGGATTACAACAAGGGCAAGCTGGAGCAGCCGCCGGCGCAGATCAAGCCCAAAGCCAAGAACAACGGCCGCCCCATCGTGGTGATGCTGGACCCCGGCCATGGCGGCGAAGACCCCGGCGCCATCGGCATGGTCGGCACCCGCGAGAAGGACGTGGTGCTGAAGATAGGCCACCAGCTCAAGCAGCTGATAGACGCGGAACCCAATATGCGCGCCTACATGACGCGCAGCGACGACGTATTCATTCCCTTGGGCGTGCGGGTGGCCAAGGCGCGCAAGCTGAACGCCGACCTGTTCGTCTCCATCCACGCCGACGCGGCGCCCAACCGCGCCGCGCGCGGTTCGTCGGTGTTCGCGCTGTCGGAAAAAGGCGCTACCAGCGCCTTCGCCAAGGCGCTGGCGCAGACGCAGAACGATTCCGACCTGATAGGCGGCGTCAAGATAGCCAGCAAGGACAAGTATCTGGCGCACACGCTGCTGGACCTGACCCAAACCGCCACCATCAACGACAGCCTGAAACTGGGAAAAACGGTGCTGGGCCAGTTGGGCGGCCTTAACAAACTGCACAAGAACGCGGTGGAGCAGGCCGGTTTCGCGGTGCTGAAAGCGCCGGACATCCCGTCCATCCTGGTGGAAACCGCCTTCATCTCGAATCCGGACGAAGAGCAGCGGCTGCTGACCGCCGACTTCCAGCAGCAGATGGCCAATGCCATCTTCAGCGGCGTCAAGCACTACTTCGCCTCGGGCGCCGCGCTGGCCGCACGCGCCTGAAGCGCCCCGGCAAAAACAAAACCGCCGGCTGACGCTGGCGGTTTTTTTCATGGCTGACGCGGATGGCTCAGTGAGTCGGCGGCAGGGTTTCGCCTGGCGGCGACTCCTCCTGAGCCGGCACCTTGTAGGATTCGCTGGCCCACTGCCCCAGGTCTATCAAACGGCAGCGCTCGCTGCAGAAGGGGCGGTAGCGGCTTTGCGGCTCCCAACGCACTTCGGCGCGGCAGGTGGGACAGGCGACAATGCGGACGGTTTCGGACATGGACTCAGAATTTGCAATTGGTGAGGTAGAACTCGACATCCTGTTCGATCTGGCGCGGCCGGGCTTCGCCGGTGACCGCGCTGATGAAACGGATATTAAGCGCATACTTGTTGGCCGACAGCTCAGGCAGCAGTTCCAGATTGTCGTCGTAGGCGACGCGGATCAGCTGCACCACCTTGCCGCCGGACATCTGCTGGAATGCGCCCTTGCGCGCCACGTAATGGTGGGTCTTGCCGCTGTCGCGCAACAGGCGCAACAGGATGTCAGAGGCGTCGGCGGTGGGCATCAGCGGGGCGGCCCAGCGCTGCAGGTCCTGGCGGCGCGTCTCGGCCGAGCGTTGCTGCCACAGGTGGTAGGAAGGCAAGTCGAACTGGCAGGTGCCGCCGGGAATGCCGGCGCGCTGCTTGATCGCCATCAGCCATTCGTTCTCGCGCAGGTTCTGGCCGAACTTGCCGGTCAGCGCCAGCAGCTTGCCCGACGCGCGCTCGATCTCCTCCAGCACGCCCTCCAGCGTTTCCTCGGCCACATTCGGGTTTTCGCGCAGCGCCTCCAGCACCTGCTTCTGCCGCTCCAGCTCCTGCAACAGATCCGCCTTCAGATCGGCGCGCGACGCCGTCTCCATCAGCTCGAACAGCACTTGCAACGCGGCGTGGTGATCGTAAGGGTCATCCTTGCCGACGAAGTAGGCCAGCCGCCCATACAGGTATTCCAGGCGAAGCAGAATACGGGTGCGCTCGGTGACAGGAAATTCAAAACTGATCACGGCAGATCTGCCCTTCTCCATGGCTTGCGGGAAGCCTTATACAATGCATTGACAAGATTTGCCAGATAATAACTGTGTTTGGCATCAACTTGAAGCCTCAATTCGGCCAAGCTGCCGTTGTTGTCGATGATATCGTCGGCCAAAAGGCATCTTCTCTCCCGCGGCAGCTGCGCCGCCATGATGGCGCGCACCGCGCTTTCGCTCAGGCCATTGCGCCGCATCACCCTTTCCAGCTGGATATCCTCGCGGCAATCCACCGCCAGGCTGCGCGCCAGCAAGGGAGCGTAACGGTCGCTTTCAAACAGCAGCGGCACCACCAGCAACGCATAGTCGCCGCGCGCGGCCTCCAGCTGGCGCAGGCTCTCGGCGTGGATGGCCGGATGCAAGATAGCCTCCAGCCGGTGCCGGCAGGCCGGATCGGCGAACGCCAGCTCGCGCATCGCCGCGCGGTCGAGCGCGCCGGCCTCGGTCACCACCGCCGGGCCGAACTCGCGCGCAATCGCCGCCATCGCGGCGCCGTCGGGGCCAGTCAATTGATGCGCGATGCGGTCGGTATCCACCACCGGCACCCCCAGCTCGGCAAACCGGTCCGCCGCGGCGCTCTTGCCCGAGCCGATGCCGCCGGTCAGGCCAACTACCGGGATAGCCATGTCAGATACCCGCCCACGATTTGCGGCCCCCACACCAGCGCCACCCAACCAGCCACCGCCAGATAGGGGCCAAACGGAATCTCCTGCCCCCTCTTCACCTTGGACAGCGCCAGCAGCGTCATTCCGGCCACTGCGCCCGCCAGCGACGACAGCAGGATGATCAGCGGCAGCATGCCCCAGCCCAGCCAGGCGCCCAGCGCCGCCAGCAGCTTGAAATCGCCATAGCCGAAGCCGTTGCGCCCGGTCAGCAGCTTGAACACATGAAATACCAGCCACAGCGACAGGTAGCCAAACACCGCGCCCAGCAATGCGGATGACAACGACACCAAGCCGGTGTGCCAATTGAACAGCAGGCCGGCCCACAACAGCGGCAGCGTCACGCAGTCCGGCAGCAATTGAATATCGATGTCGATAAAGGTCAGCGCCAACAGCGCCGCCGTCAACAGCAGGGCGCCGGCGAGCGGCCAGCCCCAACCGAGTTGCCAGGCGAGGAAGCCGAACAAGGCGCCGCACAGCAGCTCCACCAGCGGATAACGCGGGCTGATGGCAACGCTGCAGGCACGGCAGCGGCCGCGCAGCAGCACAAAGCTCAGCAGCGGGATATTCTGCCAGGGCCGCACCGGCGCCTGGCACGCCGGACAATGCGAGCCCGGACGCCACAAATTGCAGCTTGCCTCGCCCCCCAGCGCGGCCGCCGCGCCTTGCGCGGCCAACTGCAGTTCGGGAAAACGGCGGTTCTCCGCCAGATAGCCGACGCTGTCCGCCAGGAATTCAGCCTCCAGCATCGCTGGCAAACGATGGATCACCACATTGAGAAAACTGCCCACCAGCAGCCCCAGCACCAGGACCACGCCTGTCAGATAAACCGGATGCGTGGCCAACAGCCACGAAATATCCTGCAGCATCAACCCACCACCTGACCCATTTTGAAGATAGGCATATACATGGCGATCACCAGACCGCCGATCAATACCCCCAATATCACCATGATCGCCGGCTCCAGCAGGCTGGAGAGCGCGGCCACCGCATTATCCACCTCTTCCTCGTAAAAGTCGGCCACCTTGTCCAGCATCTGGTCCAGCGAACCCGACTCCTCGCCGATGGAGGTCATCTGCAGCACCATATTGGGAAACAGATCGGTGCGCTGCATCGAGTAATTGAGGCTGGAGCCGGTGCTGACATCCGCCTGGATCCGGCGCGTCGCCTCGGCGTATACCTGGTTGCCGGCCGCGCCGCTCACCGAGTCCAACGCCTCCACCAGCGGCACCCCGGCGGCGAACAGCGTGGACAGCGTGCGCGCCCAGCGCGCAATGGTGGCCTTGCGGATGATGTCGCCGATCACCGGCAGCCGCAACAGGATGCGGTCCATCTGTTCCTGCAGCTTGGGCGTGCGCTTGAAAGCGTAGAAGAAGGCGAACAGCCCGCCGAACAGGGTGCCGAAGATCAGCCACCAGAAATGCACGAACTGGTCCGACAGCCAGATCACGAACAGCGTCGGCGCCGGCAGGTTGGCCCCGAAGCTGGAAAACAGGTCCTTGAACGCCGGGATCACGTAGATCATGATCACCGCGGTGATGATGAAGGCGGTGCCGACAATGGCCGACGGATAGATCATCGCCGACTTGATCTTGGCCTTGATCGCCATCACCTTTTCCTTGTAGGTCGCCAGCTTGTCCAGCAAGGTGTCCAGCACGCCGCCGGTTTCCCCCGCGGCGATGATGTTGCAGAACAGCTTGTCGAAATACAGCGGCCGCTTGCGGAAGGACTCGGCCAGCGACAGGCCGGTCTCCACGTCGGCGCGCACCTCCAGCAGCATCCGCGTCACCGCCGGATTGCTGTGGCCCTTGGCCGCGATGTCGAAAGCCTGCAGCAGCGGCACCCCGGCACGCATCATGGTGGACAGCTGACGCGTGAACAGCGCGATGTCCTTTTCGGTGATACGCTTGCCGAAACCGGTGCGCCGCTTGCGGATTTTCACCACATTGATGCCTTGGCGCCGCAACTGCGTCTTGGCGACGTTCTCCGACTCGGCGCGTAATTCGCCGCGTATCCCCTTGCCGGACCGGTCCTTGCCTTCCCACTCCCAGATGTAGCCGGGATTCGTCTTTTTCCCCGCTGTCGTAGCCATAGCTCAAGCCTTCCCTGTCTGAACTGGCCGGCGGCCCAAAGCGGCGCCATGGCCTGAGGATCGCCCATGCTCAGTCGTTGGTCACCGCCTCGATTTCCGCCAAGGACGTCACCCCTCGCTTCACCTTGAGCAACCCGGCGTGGCGCAGATCGACCATGCCCTCCTGCAAGGCCAGATCGGAGATATCCACCGCGGTGCCGTTTTTCATGATCAGGCGCGTCATCGCGTCGCTGATGGGCATCACCTCGTAAATCCCGGTACGCCCGCGGTAGCCGGTGTTGCGGCATTCCTCGCAGCCCACCGGGCCATAGGGCTGCCAGCTGCCATCCAGCTCGTCCTTGCGGAAGCCCGCCCGCAGCAGCGCCTCTTCCGGAATCTCCAGCGGCTTCTTGCAATGGCTGCACAGGCGGCGCGCCAGGCGCTGCGCCATGATCAGCAGCACCGAGCTGGCGATGTTGAACGGCGCCACGCCCATATTCAGCATCCGCGTCAGTGTCGCCGGCGCATTATTGGTGTGCAAGGTTGAAAATACCATGTGCCCGGTCTGCGCCGCCTTGATCGCGATGTCGGCGGTTTCAAAATCGCGGATCTCGCCGACCATGATCACATCCGGATCCTGCCGCAGGAAAGCCTTCAGCGCCGAGGCGAAAGTCAGTCCGGCCCGCTCGTTGACGTTGACCTGGTTGATGCCGGGCAGGTTGATCTCCACCGGGTCCTCCGCCGTGGCGATATTGGTGTCCGACTTGTTCAGGATATTCAGAAAGGTATACAGCGATACCGTCTTGCCGCTGCCGGTAGGCCCGGTCACCAGCACCATGCCGTAAGGCCGGGCGATCGCAGTCAGCAGTAGCTGCTTCTGCTCCGGCTCGAAGCCCAGCTGCTCGACGTCCAGCGAGGCGGCCGAGGAGTCCAGTATCCGCATCACGATCTTTTCGCCATACAGCGTAGGCAGCGTGCTGACGCGAAAATCGATGGCGCGGCTCTTGGAAATCACCAGTTTGAGGCGGCCATCCTGCGGCAGCCGCTTCTCCGAGATGTCGAGCTTGGAAATCACCTTGATGCGCGAGGCGATCTTTTCCTTCAGGATCAGCGGCGGCTGCGCCACCTCCTTCAATATCCCATCCACCCGATAGCGGATTCGGTAATATTTTTCATAAGGTTCGAAATGAATGTCCGACGCGCCGCCTGCGATCGCATCCAGCAGCATTTTGTGGATGAACTTCACCACCGGCGCGTCGTCCACCTCCACCTGCGGCGAACTGTCGGCCTGCGCGTCGGGATCGGCGAACTCCAGATCGCCGAAATCCTCGTTCTCCAGCTCCTTCAGCGCCGAGGTGGAATTATCCTGATAGCGTCCCAGCATCTTGGTCAACTTGTCGTCTTCGACGACGACAATCTCCACCGTCAGGCCGGTCTTGAAGGTGATGGCATGATAGGCCGAGGTCTGGGTGGGATCGGAGGTGCCGATGTAAAGCTTGTTGCCGCGCTTGAGCAAAGGCAGCAGGCGGCGGCTGGCGATCAGCTCGTCGTCGACCAGGCCCTTGGGCAACTGCTCGGTATCCAGCGCGCCCATGTCCAGCAAGGGATAGCCAAATATCTTCGAGGCGAACACGGCAATCTCTTGCGAGCTCATCTTCTTGCTGAGTATCAACTGCTCGACAAAGCTGATATGCGAAGACGACGCCTGACGCAGGATGGCATCCGCATCCTGCTGCAACAGCATATTATGCTGAACCAGGGCCCTACCCAGGCCGGAAATCCCTGCCGAAGCTTCCATAAGCGAAATCGATCCAGTTTTGACGTTGTAGTCACGATCAGGGACAGGCTTTGACGATAGTATATGCAAAATACCGTCAGCGCTCCGCCACAAATCCTGCCTTGATGCCGGTATCGGCATGACTTCACGGTCTCGGAGCAGCATCATTCGACACCGCATGAAAAAAGGACTGCCGAGGCAGTCCTTTTACGACAGGCGAAGTGCCGGATCAGAAGCGGTGAACCATGCCCAGTCCGAAAGAGCTTTCGTTCTGCGAACCCTGGAATTTCCAGTTCACTTGGCCATAGGAAGTGTAAATGTCGGTACGCTTGGACAACGCGTAATCCAGCGCCACCACCCACTGGTCGTAACCCGTATTGCTCAGATCGCCAAAACCGGACACGTTGGCGTTATAGCCCTTGGCGTAGCTCAGATAGGGCGTGAAGGCGCCGAAGGTGTAACCGCCAGTCAGGGCAATCTCACGCGTGCGGGTCAGATACAAAGAACCACTGGTGAGAGAGCCTGCACCCGGATTCTGCGCATTCAAGCCGCTCAGATTGGCCACCAAGGCGTTGATGTTATAGTAGGCACCGCCATTATCGGTGAAGCCAGTCACCGCGCCCCCGGCAGTAGTCACGCCGACATAGCCGCGCGCCTGTTGGAAGCCCAAAGCCACGTAGATATTGTTGGCATTGTAGCCACCTTCGAAACGGTGCCAATCCTTCAGACTACCACCGCTAACCAGACTGGAATCGCCATAGCTGCCGTAGTTGTACTTGCCGAAGAAGCCGGAATTTTCGTAGCTCAGGCCGATGTTGGAGAACTGGTTGTTGGTCGTGACGCCGTTCACGTTGGCTCGGGCCTCATCGGCGGCATACAGCACAGCCAAGCTAAAACCAGCCCAATTGTCGCTGTCATAGCGGACGGCGTTATTGTGGCGACCGTCGATACGGGTAAACATGGCCAAGCCGCCTACGCTGGTAGAGCTGTTGCCGACACCGCCGTTGTTGCTGTAGTGGCCCGGATCAACCTGTTCCATGTCGGAGTTGGCGTAGTCGGACAACCTACCGATACGCACCTTGCCCCAGCCATCCCCAGCCAAACCCACGAAACTATCGCGGGTAGCCAGCGTACCGGTGTTGTTGTTTCGGGAGACGCCGTTAACCGTGGTCGTCGACGAGCTGCCATCGATGTTCAAACGGCTTTCCACCTGCCAGATCGCCTTCAAGCCGTTGCCCAGGTCCTCATTGCCTTTGAAACCGAGATAGGAAACCCAGTCGTTGATTTCAGTGCGGGTTTGTAACCGCCCCGCCTGTAAATCGCCATTGAACGCAGTGGTGTTGGAGTTGTAGGTTTTCAGCGACTCCACGCCGCCGGCGATAGTGCCGTAGATGGTGACGTCCGCCATGGCGGCGGCAGGCAGGGCGGCCAGTGCCAATGCGATGAGCTTCTTGTTCATTGCAGATCCTTTCAAGTCAGTTGATTGTGTCCTGTTGACTTACCGGCCTGGCCGGCAGCCCGGACATTTATGTGCCGACGGTATATTCCGTCGATCGCTGAAAGCAATATAAGACCGACGTTGCAAAAAAACAAAGATCACCCGGCGCAGGCCGGTAAAAATTACCAAAAAAACAACAGCATTAAGCTACATCATTGTTAACAAACAGTTTGCGCCCACCCACTCCTGCTTTGCATGCGGTGCAAAAGCAACAAATCCCACAAAATGTTTCAATTTAGCAACAAAAAAGCGGCGCTACGCCACCATTGCGAAAACCACGAAAACACCAAAGGCATGAAAAAACCGCCAACCCGCGGTTCGCGGATTGGCGGTTTATCTTGCCGTGCCGGCATCGCCAGGCGCGGATCATTGTAACTATTTGGCGGCTACCGGTTTCGCCGCCGGCTTGGCGGCCGGAGCCGCCCCGCCCACGGTCAGGTCCTTGCGCAGCTTTTCCAGCGTCTTGTCGCCGATGCCGGAGACTTTTTTCAGATCATCCACCGTCTTGAACGGGCCGTTCTTGCTGCGGTAGTCGATAATCGCTTTGGCCTTGGCCGGACCAATGCCCTGCAGGGCCTCCAGCTGCGGCGCGGTGGCGGTGTTCAGATTAACGGCGGCCAGCGCGAAATTGCACAACAGCAGCAGGCCGGCAAAAACAGCAAACAGCTTCTTCATGGCAGAACTCCTTATTGAAGGTGCAAGACAGAGGTTTTCATTGACGCGACAGGCGGCTATCCGCGCTGCAGGATCAATTCTAAAACCACCTTGCTACCCACGTATGCCAGCATCAATGACAGGAAGCCGGCCAAAGTCCAGCGTATCGCCACCCTGCCGCGCCAGCCCTGCAGCCGCCGGCCCAACAGCAACGCGGCAAACAACAGCCAGGAAAGCACGCTGAACACGGTCTTGTGCGTCAACGCCGCAGCCTTGCCGAACACCTCTTCGGAAAAGACCACTCCGGTCACCAACGCCACGGTCAGCAACAGAAAACCAACGGCAATCACCTGGAACATCATCTTTTCCAGCGTGAGCAGCGGCGGCAATTGCTTGGCCAGCAGCGAGGCCCGCTTGTGATGCAGCGAACGCTCCAGCAGCAGCATCAGCACCGCGATCAGCGCGCCGATGGCGAACAGGCTATAGGCCAGCATCGAAACCAGGATGTGCAGCACGAAAGCCGGATTGGACAGGTCATTCACCATGTGGCGGCCGGGAAAAGCGATGGCGAAGGCCAGCGCGGCCATCGCCAGCGGCATCATGAACAACTGCAAGCCCTCCACCCGGTAGAAGAAGCTGCAGGTCCAATAGATCAGCAACATGATCCACACCATCACCCCCAGCGCGTGGCCGACGCCCAGCGACAGGCCGCCGCTGACGCTCAAGGGCGCCACCACCACCAGCGCCTGGATCAATAGCAGGATGCCGAGCAGACTATGCTCCACCCTGGGATTGCGCGGCCAGCGGGCCGTGCCTTTCCAGTTGGCGAAGTAATGCCAGGTGAACGCCCCGTAGGACAGGATCAGGAACAGGGACAAAACGAGCAGGAGGCTGGTCATATTATGGTGTGTGATCAAATCCGGGCGCTGACCCGGCGGCTCGTGGTAAAATCGACAGTTTGAAAGTCTACACCAACCTGCCGTCCGTTGGCAGACAGTAAGGACAGCACCATGCTAGACAACCTGACCAACCGCCTGTCCGGCGTGATGAAAACCTTGCGCGGCAACGCGCGGCTGACCGAATCGAACATTCAGGACGCGATGCGCGAAGTGCGCATGGCGCTGCTGGAGGCCGACGTGGCGCTGCCCGTCGTCAAGACCTTTATCGCCCAGGTGAAAGAGCGCGCGCTGGGCCAGGATGTGATGGGCAGCCTGACCCCGGGCCAGGCCCTGGTCGGCGTGGTCAACGAAGAGCTCGTCAAGCTGATGGGCGACAAGAACGACGAGCTTAACCTGGCCGCCGTGCCCCCTGCCATCGTACTGATGGCCGGCCTGCAGGGCGCCGGCAAGACCACCACTGTCGGCAAACTGGCCAAAAGGCTTAAAGAGACCCAGAAGAAGAAAGTGCTGGTGGTATCGGCCGACGTCTACCGTCCCGCCGCCATCGAGCAGCTGAAGCTGCTGGCCTCGCAGGTGGGCGTGGAGTGGTTCCCGTCCGACGCCGCGCAAAAACCGGTGGATATCGCCCGCGCCGCGATCGACCACGCGCGCCGCCACTTCTTCGACGTGCTGCTGGTGGACACCGCCGGCCGCCTCGCCATCGACGAAGCGATGATGGAGGAGATCAAGGCGCTGCACGCCGCGGTCAACCCGATCGAAACGCTGTTCGTGGTGGACGCGATGCAGGGCCAGGACGCGGTCAACACCGCCAAAGCCTTCAACGAGGCGCTGCCGCTGACCGGCGTGATCCTCACCAAGATGGACGGCGATTCGCGCGGCGGCGCCGCGCTGTCGGTGCGCCACGTCACCGGCAAGCCGATCAAGTTCATCGGCGTCGGCGAGAAGGTCGCCGCCATCGAGCCTTTCCATCCCGACCGCATCGCCAGCCGCATCCTGGGCATGGGCGACGTGCTGTCGCTGATCGAGGAAGTGCAGAAAGGCATAGACCAGGACGAAGCGGCGGCGATGGCCAAGAAGCTGAAGTCCGGCAAGGGTTTCGACCTGGAAGACTTCAAGGCCCAGATGCAGCAGATGAAGAAGATGGGCGGCATGAGCAACCTGCTGGAAAAGATGCCGGGCCAGATCGGCCAGATGGCCAAGGGCATCCAGGGCGCGGAAGCGGAAAAGTCGATGCGCCGCATCGAGGGCATCATCAACTCGATGACGCCGGACGAGCGCCGCAAACCGGAACTGATCAAGGCCAGCCGCAAGCGCCGCATCGCCACCGGCTCCGGCGTGACGGTGCAGGAAGTGAACCGCCTGCTGGCCCAGTTCGAGCAGATGCAGAAGATGATGAAGCAGTTCTCATCCAAGGGCGGGATGATGAAGATGATGCGCGGCATGAAGGGCATGATGCCCGGCATGTAAGCGGAAACAACGGGCGCCAGTCGCCCGTTTGTTTTGAGCTGAAGACAGCTCGGCGGCAAGCGCGCGCCGACCTTCTACTATTGAGAGAACGCAGCGACGGCATGGCAAGCCATGCCCGACACCCGGTTTCACGCCGTTTGTATTGCAACCTGCCGCTGTTTGGCAAACCACGTTTGGAAATACCCCGCATGAATCTGACTACGTTGACCGCCCTGAGCCCGCTGGATGGCCGCTACGCCAGCCAGGTCGAAGCCCTGCGCAACCTGTTCTCCGAGTTCGGTTTGATGAAATGCCGCGTCAAGGTGGAACTGGAATGGCTGAAGATGCTGGCCGCCGAGCCCGGCATCGAAGAGGTCAAGCCGTTCTCCGACGCCACCATCCGCGAGATCGACGACGTGATCGCCAACTTCAGCGTCGAGCACGGCGAAGAGGTGAAGGCGATCGAAGTGCGCACCAACCACGACGTCAAGGCGATCGAATACTGGTTGAAGGAACGCTTGTCCGGCAATCCGGAAGTGATGGCCGCCGGCGAATTCATCCACTTCGCCTGCACTTCGGAAGACATCAACAACCTCAGCCACGCGCTGATGCTGAAGACCGCGCGCAACACCGTGGTGCTGCCGGCGCTGGACGAAGTTATCCACAAGCTGCAGAAGCTGGCTCACGAGCTGGCCAACGTGCCGATGATGTGCCGCACCCACGGCCAGCCCGCCACCCCGTCCAGCATGGGCAAGGAGCTGGCCAACGCCGTGCACCGCCTGAAACGCCAGCGCGAGCAACTGGTCCACCAGGAAATCCTGGGCAAGATCAACGGCGCGGTGGGCAACTACAACGCCCACCTGGTGGCCTACCCGGACATCGACTGGGAAAGCCTGTGCGGCCGCTTTGTCACCGGTCTGGGCATCACTTTCAACCCTTACACCATCCAGATCGAGCCGCACGACTACATGGCCGAGCTGTATCAGGTGATGAGCCGCGTCAACACCATTCTGATCGACCTCAACCGCGACATCTGGGGCTACATCTCGCTGGGCTACTTCAAGCAGAAGGTGAAGAAGGACGAAGTCGGCAGCTCCACCATGCCGCACAAAGTCAATCCAATCGACTTCGAGAACTCCGAAGGCAATCTGGGCATGGCCAACGCCATCATGGGCCACCTGGCGGAGAAGCTGCCGCTGTCGCGCTGGCAGCGCGACCTGACCGACTCCACCGTGCTACGCAATATGGGCGTCGGCTTCGGCTACACCATTCTGGGCCTGAAATCCTGCCTGAAGGGCCTGAACAAGCTGGAGATCAACCCGGCTCTGATCGCCGCCGAGCTGGACAACGCCTGGGAGTTGCTGGCCGAGCCGGTGCAGACCGTCATGCGCCGCTACGGCGTGGCCAATCCGTACGAGCAACTGAAAGAGCTGACCCGCGGCAAGGGCGGCATCACCCGCGAGACGCTGCACGCCTTCATCAAGAGCCTGGAGTTGCCGGAAAGCGTCAAGGCCAGCCTGCTGGAGCTGACTCCCGCCAACTACCTGGGCAAGGCAGAAGAGCTGGCGCGCCGCATCTGACGCGACACCACCCCGCTCCGCCAAACGCCGCCGGTTTCCAGGCGGCGTTTTTCATTTCCCCGCCAATCCGCCATCGCCCCATTTCTCCGGCTTGCGGCATGTTCGCCGCAGACGGTTTCCCTCTCCCGGCCCGCAACACAGAATTTTGTAGTCAAAAAGGTAATTGCCCCTGACAATGGAGTGTGAATAACACCAAAAATTATCATATACGCTTCGCTGCAAACAGGACGCAAGGCCCAGTGCCGGCACGACCACCCCTTACCCGGGTAACCTGAATAGAGAATGGATGATCATGCAATCAATGTACGACCAATCCTCGAACACCCCCTCCGCCGACGACAGCGACAGCGACACCACCGCCGCCGCCTCCCCGCAGCCGGTGTCCACCCGCCATCTGCTCAGCCTGAACGAACGCGGCAACGCCGGGCTGTACCAATACTTCATCGAACACGACACCAATCGCATCCTGCAGCATCTGAACACGCTGCGCGGCATGGCCTTCACCCGCGATGCAGAGGATGACCAGGACAATCCGCTGGAGCGTCCCTTCCCCTCGGTCTGCCTGATCGGCCTGGGCCGTTGCGGCTCCAATATCGCGCTGGATGTGGCCACCCTGGTGTACAACGCCCGCAAGTTCTACCTGAACGAGTTCAATCAGGACGACAAGAGCGCGCCGGAACAAGAGCAGCGGCCGCGGCGCTGGATACGCCGCAACCTGCTGTCGACCCACAAGACGGCCAAGCCGGCCTTCCTGATCGAACCGATGGTGATGCTGGGCGACCTGGACAAGGACATCAAGGGCCGCATCCGTTTCTCGCGCCGCGGCGAGCAGGGCGATTTCCTCAACAGCTACAACAAGATGAAGATCATGGATCTGGCCGAGATCCACGCCGGCGGCGCCGGCAACGCGCCCATCCTGGGCCAGTACCTGGCCAAGATCATCCTCAACAAAGACACGCTGAGCTTCTCCGACCCGGACTGGACGCTGATCCACTCCTACCTGGTGGACTCCTGCGGCATCAAGGCCAACCAGTCGCGGCTGTATTTCTACATCTTCAGCGCCGGCGGCGGCACCGGCTCCGGCATGGCGTCGGAGTTCGGCCTGGCGCAGCAGTACGCCTACATGAGCAAGACCTTCGAAACCCGCAGCGAAGGCAAGCCCGAGCAGGCCGACGACTACAGCTTCGTGTTCGAGCCCATCTTCACCAGCGGCATCTGCATCCTGCCCAACATATCCGGCCAGCACGCCGAGGGCTCGGAGGCGCTGCACATCAACGCCGGCCGCCTTTTGTGCAAATACCTGTCGGAAGAATGGGACTTCTCCTACAACTTCGACAATGAAGAAGCCGGCGCCGAAAGCGTGATGCGCCGCATCCGGCCGTGGAACGCGATGATGCTGATCTCCAACGACATCATGCGCTACGCCGAGGAGAACGACGCCGGCAGCATCGAGAATCTGGACGTCAACGCGATGGAGCGCCACGCCAACCAGTACATCTCGCAGCAGATCTTCAACATCCTCACCGCCCAGGCCGTCACCAGCGACTACGACGAGAACTACTTCCTGCGCGCCGGGATCGACATGGGCGAGACGATACGGCTGGACGCCAACGACCTGTTCATGAGCCTGGCAGGCCCGGTGGCGGTAGCCTACGCCGAATCGGTGGTGTCCGACCCGCTGGGCTCGGACGGCTTCGTCAACAAGCTGGACATCGACGACCTGTTCTTCCGCTCGATAGACCTGCCGCACTTCAACCAGCAGACCCAGGCGATAGAAGGCATCAGCCTGCTGCCGATAGAATCGGCCAGCTACCGCGCCGCGCTGGCCGACTACAAGCAGTCCGGCTACGCGCCGGAAAAACTGAACCAGCTGTTCTTTTTCCAGAACTGCTCGTCGGTCGTCGCCATCCTGTCTCTGCCCAAGGGCTACAAGCTGTCCTACCTGGATCTGAACCGCCTGAAGCGCCACCTCAACGACTTGTTCCCCAGCACCACGCTGAAGCGCTACGCGCTGGTGATCGGCGCCTCCACCAACCTGTCGCTGACCACGCTGGTGGCGAAAAGCCCTTGCCTGAGCGACGACTTCCTGACGCTGATCGTCGCCTTCATCAAGCGCTGCTTCGCCCACGGCAACCACCGCTTCGACGACAGTCTGGACAAGACGATACTGGAGCTGATCACCGCCGAGCATTTCGACGAAACGGTGCTGGAGAGGCTGCTGAACGATTACGAGAACCCAGCCAAGATCCTCGACACCAACTGGTTCGCCATCAAGCCGATGTACGAGAAGAAATACCGCGAGTTGATCCGCGACTCGAAGAAGTTCGTCTCGATCAACGACATCCGCCTGACCCGCGAGCATGTGCAGAAGGCGGTGTGCTATCTGCGCGAAATCTACCGCCACCGCATCGGCAAGACCCGGGTGGTGTCACTCAACACCTTCGCCCGCAGCAAGCACGCCTGACCCGGCAGTCTTTGCGTCAAGCGCCCCGCCTCGCCCTGCGCGTCGCGGGGTTTTTACTGCCTAGAATAGTAAAGTAGATTATTTTTTTGCTGCGCCGGCCAAAAGTGTCAACGACATGGTCTCTTGACCAGTTAATGCAGCTTGGACACCCGGAGATATGCCGGCGCGCTGATGCCGTGAAACGCATCAATCGTTAACAAAAACCGCGGCGTCCCCAAGCACAATCCGGCCACAAATCGCCCCAAAGCTGGCATAAGCTGCAACAAGGCCGTGTCTGGATTGCAATAAGCACACCATTGGCCCGCTCATGCGGCGGCGGCCTGGTCGGTCGGCTCCGCGCCTTTCCCAACCTCGCTTCCGCTCATTCGCGCACCGTAATCAAGAGGCAACACGTCCACATGTGGATTGTCGAAACGGCCCTTAAACGGCCTTATACCTTCATCGTGATGGCCATCATCATCCTGCTGGCCACCCCGCTGGCGATCATGCGCACGCCGGTGGACGTGCTGCCGGAAATCGACATTCCGGTGATCAGCGTGATTTGGGGCTACGGCGGCCTCGCGCCGCAGCAGATGGCCGACCGAATCACCCAGACCCACGAGCGGGTGCTGACCACCACCGTCAACGACATCGAACACATCGAGTCGCAGTCGCTGTCCGGCATTTCCATCATCAAGATCTTCTTCCAGCCCAACGTCAACATCCAGACCGCGATCGCGCAGGTGGTGGCAGTATCGCAGGCGGTGGTGAAGCAGATGCCGCCGGGCGCGACCGCTCCGCTGATCATCAAGTACACCGCCTCCAGCGTGCCGGTGATCCAGTTGGGGCTGTCCAGCAAATCGATGTCGGAACAGGACGTGTTCGACACCGCCGTCAACATTCTCCGACCGCAGCTGGTGACGATACCGGGCATCGCCATCACCTATCCTTACGGCGGCAAGGTGCGCCTGCTGTCGGTAGACCTGGACACCCGCGCCATCGCCGCCAAGGGCCTGACGCCGGCCGACGTGGTCAACGCCGTCAACAGCCAGAACCTGGCATTGCCCTCCGGCACCGCCAAGATAGGCGGCACCGAATACAATGTGGAGCTGAACGGCTCGCCCGACACCATCGCCGGCCTCAACAACATCCCGGTGAAGACGGTGAACGGCGCCACGGTATTCCTGCGCGAGGTGGCGCACGTGCGCGACGGCTTCTCGCCGCAGACCAACATCGTCAAGCAGAACGGCCAGCGCGGCCTGATGATGTCGATCTACAAGAACGGCGGCGCCTCGACGCTGGACGTGGTCAACCACTTGAAGGAAAAGCTGCCCAGCCTGCTGCCGCTGCTGCCCAAGAGCATCCAGATCAGCCTGCTGGCCGACCAGTCGATCTTCGTCAAGACCGCGGTCAGCGGCGTGATTCACGAGGCGCTGGTGGCGGCGGTGCTCACCGCGGTGATGCTGCTGCTGTTCCTGGGCAACTGGCGCACCACCTCCATCATCGCCATCTCCATCCCGCTGTCCATCTTCTCGTCCATCGTCGCGCTGCACGCGATAGGCGAAACCATCAACGTGATGACGCTGGGGGGCCTGGCGCTGGCGGTCGGCATTCTGGTGGACGACGCCACGGTGACGATAGAAAACATCGAGCGCCACCTGCACATGGGTTCGCCGCTGTATACCGCCATCCTGGACGGCGCCGGCGAAATCGCCATTCCGGCCTTCGTCTCCACGCTGTGCATCTGCATCGTGTTCGTGCCGATGTTCTTCCTGGAGGGCGTCGCCCGCTACCTGTTCGTGCCCATGGCCGAGGCGGTGGTCTTCGCCATGCTGGCCTCCTACGTGCTGTCGCGGACCCTGGTGCCGACGTTGGCGCTGCTGCTGATGGGCCACCGCCATGGCAACGGCCGCGTCGACCGGTGGATACACCATGTGCATGAAGGCTTCAACGCCCGTTTCGAGCGGCTGCGCGAGCTGTACGTGCACTTGCTCAGCCACCTGTTGACCCACCGCAAGAGCTTCATCGCCGGCTTCCTGGGCTTCTGCCTGGCCTCCTGCGGCCTGTACCTGCTGCTGGGACGCGACCTGTTTCCGGAGGTGGACACCGGCCAGATCAAGCTGCACGTGCGCGCGCCCACCGGCATCCGCATCGAGAACACCGCAGTCCTGGCCGACCAGGTCGACGCCGTCATCCGCGGCGTGATTCCGCCCGCCGATCTGGACTCCATCATCGACAACATCGGCCTGCCGTACAGCGGCATCAACCTGTCCTACAGCAACTCCGGCACCATAGGCACGCTGGACGACGAGGTGCTGATCTCGCTCAAACCCGGCCACCAGCCCAGCAGCGGCTATATCGACGCCCTGCCCAAGGTGCTGGAAAAACGCTTCCCAGGCGTGGAGTTCTTCTTCCAGCCTGCCGACATCATCACCCAGATTCTCAACTTCGGCTCACCCGCCGCCATCGACGTGCAGATCGTCGGCAAGAGCCAGGCCGACAACGCCGCCTTCGCCGGCCGGCTGCTGTCGCGGATCAAGGCGGTGCCGGGCGCGGCCGACGTGCATGTGCACCAGCGGCTGGACTCGCCGTCGATCCAGCTCGCCATGGACCGGGCGCGGATGCAGGGCATGGGCATCGCGCCGTTCGACGTGGCGCAGAACCTGTTGCTGCCGCTGTCCGGCAGCCAGCAGACCCAGCCGGCGTTCTGGCTGAATCCGGCCAACAGCATCGTCTACAACCTGCAGGCGCAGACGCCGCAATACCAGATCAGCACGCTGGACCAGCTGATGCAGCTGCCGATCAACCCGGCCGGCGGCCGCGCCGCCAGCCAGCAGACGCTGGGCAATCTGGTCAGCGCCGCGCCGGGACGCGAAGCCGCCATCGTCACCCGCTACAACATCCTGCCTTCGATCGACCTCTACGCCAGCGCGCGCGGCCGCGATCTGGGTTCGGTGGCCGGCGCCATCCAGCAGATCATCGCCGAGGAGCAGGTCCATCTGCCCAAGGGCAGCCAGATCCACATGCGCGGCCAGGTGGAAACCATGCAGTCGTCCTACCTCGGCCTCGGCGTCGGCATCCTCGGCGCCATCGTGCTGGTCTACCTGCTGATCGTGGTGAATTTCCAGTCCTGGCTGGACCCCTTCATCATCATCAGCGCGCTGCCGGCGGCGCTGGCCGGCATCGCCTGGCTGCTGATCCTCACCGGCACCGACCTTTCCGTGCCGGCGCTGACCGGCGCCATCATGACCATGGGGGTGGCCACCGCCAACAGCATCCTGGTGGTCTCCTTCGCCCGCCAGCGGCTGCACGAAGGCCTGCCGCCGCTGTCCGCCGCGCTGGAGGCCGGCGCCACCCGGCTGCGCCCGGTGCTGATGACGGCGCTGGCGATGATCATAGGCATGATTCCGATGGCCATCGGCATCGGCGAAGGCTCGGAGCAGAACGCCCCGCTCGGCCGCGCCGTGATCGGCGGCCTGCTGTTCGCCACTGTCTCCACGCTGCTGTTCGTGCCGGTGGTGTTCGCCAGCTTCCACCGCCACCTGGCAAAACGCAAACAACACGCGGCAGACGCGGCGGCCAACGCCCGGACTCCCGCACAGGACGCTTGACATGACTGAACCACGCAACACCCATCAGGGCCTGCCCGAACTGCATCTGCACCACACCAGCCGCAGCGCGGTGGTGCGCAAGACACGCATCGCCGCCGCGATCATCCTGATCCTGCTGCTGGCGGGCCTGGCCCGCACGCTGCTGGTGCGCCGCGCCAATACCGAAGCGCTGGCCAGCGACGCCGCCAGCCATGCGACGCTGGTCGTCAGCGTGGTGACGCCCGCCCCGGGCCACGCCGAAGCCCGCCTCACCCTGCCGGCCACGCTGCAAGGCATGGCCGAGGCGCAGATCTACGCCCGCACCAGTGGCTACATCAAGCGCTGGTACAAGGACATCGGCCAGCCGGTGAAAAAAGGCGATCTCCTGGCCGAACTGGACATCCCCGACATCGACAAGCAGGTGCAGGAAGCCCGCGCCAACCTGGAGCTGGCCAAAACCGCCTGGCTGCGCTGGAAGACGCTGCGCGCCCAGGACGCCGTATCGCAGCAGGAGCTGGACGAGAAGGAAAGCGCCTACAAGCAGGCCGACGCTGAATTCAAGCGGCTGCGCGACCAGCAGGACTTCGCCCGCGTCACCGCCCCGTTCGACGGCATCGTCACCCGCCGCAACATCGATACCGGCAGCCTGGTCAACGCCGGCAACGGCGGCAGCGCGCAGGCGCTGTTCGCCACCGCGCAGATCGACAAGCTGCATCTGTATGTCTACGTGCCGCAAGCGCAGGCCGGCGACATCCGCGTCGGCGAGAAGGTCGACATCCTGCGCCAGGAAGCGCCGGGCCGGCCGGTCAAGGGCAAGGTGGCGCGCACCGCCGGCGCCATCGACCCCGCCACCCGCACGCTGCAGGTGGAAGTGACGGTGGCCAACCCCGGCCACGGCCTGCTGCCCGGACAATACGTGGACGTGTCCTTCAAGCTGCCCAAGGGCAACAGCCTGACCCTGCCGACCAACACCCTGCAGTTCGGCGCCAAGGGCAGCCGCGTCGCGCTGGTGGACGCCGGCAACAAGGTGCGGCTGCAAGCGGTGGCCGTCGGCATCGACTATGGCCACGAAGTTGAGATCAAGGCCGGGCTGAAGGCCGACGACAAGGTCATCATCAACCCGCCGGACTCGATCAACAACGGCCAGGCGGTGGCCATCGCCGCCGCCAGGGGGGAATGATGGCGATGCGCGCCCTTACCCTGCTTATCGCGCTAGGCCTCAGCGCCTGCGCCGCCGTCGGCCCGGATTACGTCCGCCCGGCGAGCGAGTTGCCGGCGCAATGGAAAAGCGATGGCGACTGGCAGCCGGCCTCTCCCGCCGACAGCCAGCCCAAGACCGAATGGTGGCGCGCCTTCGGCGACGCCGAACTGAACCGGCTGGAAGCCGACGCTCTGGCGCGCAGCCCGACGCTGCAGACCGCGCTGGCCAGGCTGGACCAGGCCGAGGCGCAAAGCCGCGTCCACGGCGCCGCCGCGCTGCCGGCGGTCAGTCTAGGCGCCGCGGCGTCGCGCAGCCGCATCTCCGCCGACCGGCCGCTGTCGGCCTACGGCTCCAGCAACAGCAGCGTGGTGCAAAACGATCTGAAACCCACGCTGGGCGTCAGCTATGAAATCGACTGGCTGGGCCGGGTGCGTCGCGACATCGAAAGCGCGCGCGCCAGCGCCGAACAGGCCGCCGCCGAACAGGCCAATGTGCAGCTGCTGCTCACAGCGCAGCTGGCCAGCGTCTATCTGCAACTGCGCCAGCAGGACGAGGAGATACGCCTGCTGGACGGCATCGTCGCCGCGCAGCAGCGGGTGCTGGAGCTGACCCGCATCCGCCGCCGGAACGGGCTGGACGCCGCCGGCGACGAGGCGCTGCAAACCGCCGCCGTGGCCGCCAACCGCGCCCAGCGCGAGCTGCTGCTCAACCAGCGCCGCCAGAACGAGGACCTGCTGGCCACCCTCAGCGGGACTCCGGCCGCCGGCTTCCGCCTGGCGCCCGGCGCGCTGCCGGCCAGCGCGCCGCAGATTCCGGCCGGCGCGCCCAGCCTGCTACTGCAGCGCCGTCCGGACATCGCCTCCGCCGAGCGGGCGATGGCCGCCGCCAACGCCCAGATCGGCGTGGCCCGCGCCGCCTATTTCCCGCAGTTGACCCTGATGCCGACCTACGCCGGCAGCGAATCCTCCAGCCTGGCCAACCTGTTCTCCACACCGGCGCTGATCTGGTCCATAGGCCTGCAGGCCACCCAGACGCTGTTCGACAACGGCCGCACCCGCGCCAATGTCGACTACGCCCAGGCCGGCTACCGCGCCGCGCTGGCCAACTACCGCCAGAGCGTGCTGCAGGCGGTGCAGGAGGCGCAGGACGCGCTGGGCACGCTGCATGGCCTGGATGCCGCGCGCCGGCAGCAGGACGAGGCGGTGCGCAACCAGGACAAGGCCTACGCCATCGCCAAGCTGCGCTACCGCGAAGGCCTGGACAACGCGCTGACCCTGGCCATCGTCCAACAAAACCAGCTGACCGCCCAGCGCACGCAGGCGCAGCTGCGCGGCAGCCAGCTGATCGCCAGCGTCAGCCTGCTCAAGGCGCTGGGCGGCGGCTGGCAGGGTAGCCGATAAATTCATATTTATTCGCAATTAGAACAGTAAGAATTGCAACAAACTGCTACAAATAAGCTCAGACAGACCGATCAGCCTCCCGCGGGCTGGTCGGCCGGCCTTGTAGCGGCTGGCTTCCCCTTTCCCTCCTGCAGTATCCCCCGCCAATCGCCGCCGCTGCCGGCTTCCGCGCGTCACGAGACAAAACCACTTTTGATAAATGGTCATAGCCTCCGCATCGGAGTAGCATAAAAAATAGCAAAAGCAACAAAGCTATCAGTTTTGGATATCCGTCCTCCCAAGCGTGCGGATACCCTTGAGGAGATGGACGATGGAAGTCACCCGACGCCAGCTGTTCAAGCTGACCGCGGCGCAGTTGGGCGCCTCCAGCCTGGTCGCCATGGGTTTCGCGCCGCAGCAGGCATTGGCCGAAGTGCGCCAGTTCAAGCTGATGGGCGCGCGCGAAACCCGCAATACCTGCACTTATTGTTCGGTCGGCTGCGGCCTGATCCTTTACGGGCTGGGCGACGGCGCCAAGAACGCCAGCGGAACGATCTACCATATCGAGGGCGACCCGGACCATCCGGTCAGCCGCGGCTCGCTCTGTCCCAAGGGCGCCGGCCTGCTCGATTTCATCCACAGCCCCAAGCGGCTGAAATATCCGGAAGTGCGCGAAGCCGGCGGCAACGAGTGGAAGCGCATCAGCTGGGATGAGGCGATACGCCGCATCGCCCGCCACATGAAGGACGACCGCGACGCCAACGTGGTGGAAAAAAACGCCGCCGGCGTGCCGATCAACCGCTGGCTGTCCACCGCCATGCTCACCGCCTCGGCCGGCTCCAACGAAACCGGCGTGATCTCGCAGAAATTCATCCGCAGCCTGGGCATCGTCGCCACCGACGCCCAGGCCCGGGTCTGCCACGGCCCCACGGTATCGGCGCTGGCGTCCACCTTCGGCCGAGGCGCGATGACCAACAGCTGGGTGGACATCAAGAACGCCGACTTCATCCTGGTGATGGGCGGCAACGCCGCCGAGGCGCACCCGGTGGGCTTCAAGTGGGCGATAGAGGCCAAGAAGACGCGCGGCACCAAGCTGATTGTGGTGGACCCGCGCTACAACCGCACCGCCTCGGTCTCCGACCTGTATCTGCCGATCCGCGTCGGCACCGACATCGCCTTTCTGGGCGGCGTGATCAACTGGCTGATCAAGAACGACAAGATCCAGTGGGAATACGTCAAGGCCTACACCAACGCCGCGCTGATCGTGCGCGAGGATTACCACTTCGACGAAGGCCTGTTCTCCGGCTACGACGAGGCCAAGAGCAAGTACGACAAGTCCAGCTGGAGCTACGAGCTGGACGAAGCCGGCCTGGCCAAAACCGACCCCACGCTGCAACACCCGCGCAGCGTGTGGCAGCTGATGAAGCAGCACTATTCCCGCTATACGCCGGAAACGGTCAACAATATCTGCGGCACGCCGACCGACGGCTTTCTGGAAGTGTGCAGGCAGCTGGGCGAGACCGCCAAACCTGACAAGGCCGGCACCATCCTGTACGCGCTGGGCTGGACCCAGCACACCACCGGCTCGCAGAACATCCGCACCATGGCGATGATCCAGCTGCTGTTGGGCAATATCGGCATGCCCGGCGGCGGCGTGAACGCGCTGCGCGGCCATTCCAACATCCAGGGCCTGTCCGACCTGGGCCTCTTGTCCACCAGCCTGCCCGGCTACCTGACGCTGCCCAGCGAAGCCGACCACCCCGACCTGGCCACCTATCTGGCCAAGACCACCCCCAAGGCGCTGCAGGCCGGCCAGCTCAACTACTGGAGCAACACCCCCAAGTTCTTCGTCAGCCTGATGAAATGGATGTGGGGCGACAACGCGACAAAAGACAACGACTGGGGCTACGGCTGGCTGCCCAAGTGGGACAAGATGTACGACGTGCTGCACATCGCCGAACTGATGCACCAGGGCAAGATCAGCGGCTTCATCGTGCAGGGCTTCAACCCGCTGGCCAGCTTCCCGGACGTCGCCAAGGTGACCGAGGCCTTCTCCAAGCTCAAATACATGGTGATCATCGACCCGATCGCCACCGAGACCTCCACCTTCTGGCAGAACCACGGCGACGCCCACGACGTCGATCCCGCCAAGATCCAGACCGAAGTGTTCCGCCTGCCGTCCACCTGTTTCGCCGAAGAGGACGGCTCCATCGTCAACTCGGCGCGCTGGCTGCAGTGGCACTGGAAAGGCGCCGAACCGCCCGGCGAAGCCAGGGGCGACAACGAGATCATCGGCGAGCTGTTCGTCGCCGTGCGCGAGCTGTACCGCAAGGAAGGCGGCAAGCTGGCCGACCCCATCCTCAAGGTCAACTGGAACTACCACGACCCGGCCTCGCCCACCCCGGCCGAGCTGGCGATGGAGATGAACGGCAAGGCGCTCTCCGACCTGCCCGACCCGGCGGATCCGGCCAAGATCGCGGTGAAGAAGGGCGAGCAGTTGCCCGGCTTCGCGCTGCTGCAGGACGACGGCCGCACCGCCTGCGCCTGCTGGATCTTCTCCGGCTGCTGGACCCAGGCCGGCAACCAGATGGCGCGCCGCGACAACACCGACACCGGCCTGGGCAACACGCCGGGCTGGTCGTGGTCGTGGCCGGCCAACCGCCGCATCCTGTACAACCGCGCCTCCTGCGACCCCTCCGGCAAACCCTGGGATCCGAAGCGCAAGCTGATCAGCTGGAACGGCGAGAAGTGGGTGGGCGGCGACGTGCCGGACTTCAAGATAGACGCCGCGCCGGACTCCGGCATGCAGCCCTTCATCATGAATCCGGAAGGGGTGGGCCGGCTGTTCTCGGCCGACAAGCTGGTGGACGGCCCCTTCCCCGAACACTACGAGCCGATGGAAAGCCCGATAGGCACCAATCCGCTGCACCCCAAGGTGGTGAGCAGCCCGGCGGTGCGCATCTTCAAGACCGACCGCGAACGGCTGGGCACCCACCAGGACTACCCCTATGTCGGCACCACCTACCGGCTGACCGAGCACTTCCAGTTCTGGACCAAGTCTGTGCTGCTCAACGCCATCGCCCAGCCCGAGCAGTTCGTCGAGATCGGCGAGGCGCTGGCCCGCGAAAAAGGCATCGTCCAGGGCGATATGGTCAAAGTCAGCTCCAAGCGCGGCTTCGTCAAGGCCAAGGCGGTGGTCACCAAGCGGCTGATGGCGCTGAAGGTCAACGGCCAGACCGTGCACCAGATCGGCATCCCGCTGCACTGGGGCTGGGAGGGCGTAGCGCGGCCCGGCTACCTGACCAACTCGCTGCCGCCGGCGGTGGGCGACTGCAACACCCAGACGCCCGAATACAAAGCCTTCCTGGTCAAACTGGAAAAACTGTAAGGAGCCACGGCCATGCCATTGCAATCGCTGGACATCCACCGCCGCTCCGCCAGCCCCACCGAGAGCCCCAAGGCGCGGCAGACCCTGGAAGTGGCCAAGCTGATCGACGTGACGACCTGCATAGGCTGCAAGGCCTGCCAGGTGGCCTGTTCCGAGTGGAACGACATCCGCGAGGAGGTGGGCCACAACGTCGGCGTCTACGACAATCCCGTCGACCTGTCCGCCAAGGCGTGGACGGTGATGCGCTTCGCCGAGGAGGAAAGCAACGGCAAGCTGGAGTGGCTGATCCGCAAGGACGGCTGCATGCACTGCGCCGACCCCGGCTGCCTGAAGGCCTGCCCGTCGCCCGGCGCCATCGTGCAGTACAGCAACGGCATCGTCGATTTCCACCAGGAAAACTGCATAGGCTGCGGCTATTGCATCGCCGGCTGTCCGTTCGACATTCCACGCATCAGCAAGGAAGACAACAAAGCCTACAAGTGCACGCTGTGCTCCGACCGCGTCGCCGTCGGCCTGGAGCCGGCCTGCGTCAAGACCTGTCCCACCGGCGCCATCCAGTTCGGCTCCAAGGAAGACATGAAGGAAGTGGCCGAGGAGAGGATCGTCGACCTCAGGCAGCGCGGCTACCACAATGCCGGCCTGTACGACCCGCAAGGCGTCGGCGGCACCCACGTGATGTACGTGCTGCACCACGCCGACAAACCGGAACAGTATTCCGGCCTGCCCAAAGACCCGGCGATCAGCCCCACCGTGCAGCTGTGGAAGGGCTGGCTCAAGCCGCTGGCCACCCTGGGCATCGCCGCCGCCGGCCTGTTCGGCTTCCTGCACTACCTCAGCGTCGGCCCCAACCGCGCCGATGAAGAAGAAGATCATCCGGAGGATAAGTCATGAAAGAACAGCTGATTCAACGCTACAATGTCGCCGAGCGCATCAATCACTGGATAGTCGCCGCCTGCTTCATCCTGCTGACCCTCTCCGGCCTGGGCTTGTTCTATCCGGGCTTCTTCTGGCTGACCGGCGTGTTCGGCACGCCGCAGCTGGCGCGGATGATCCATCCCTTCGTCGGGGTGCTGATGTTCCTGGGCTTTTTCCGCCAATTCTTCCGCTACTGGCGCCACAACCTGTTCAACGGCGAGGACCTCAAATGGCTGCGGGCGGTGAAAAGCGTGCTCAAGGGCCGCGAGGTGGGCGAAACCGGCAAGTACAACGCCGGCCAGAAGGCAATGTTCTGGATCATGACGCTGTGCGTGGCCACCATGCTGATCACCGGCGTCATCGCCTGGCGGCCCTATTTCGCCGGCTATTTCCCCATCCCGCTGATCCGGATCGCGCTGCTGCTGCACGCCTGCGCCGCCACCTTGCTGATCGCCAGCATCATCGTCCACATCTACGCCGCGCTGTGGGTGAAGGGCACCATACGCGCAATGGTGGAGGGCATGGTCACCCATGCCTGGGCGAAAAAACACCATCCCGGCTGGTACAAGCAGATGATGGGCCGCAAATGAAATCCTTCTTCCGCCCATCCACCACATGAACCACAGCCAACCGATGCTGCCGGCGGCGGAAATCCAGGCCGACCACGCTCCCCTGCTCCACCCGGACATCCTGCGGCCCGCCGCCGACATCTTCTCCCGCCGCGCCGACCGCCTGCGGCAACTGGCGGAAGGCCACGCCATGGCCGACTTCCTGCGGCTGTGCGCCGCGGTCTGCCATCAGCAACAGGCGCTGCACGACGCCTCCCGGCTAGATCCGCATTCGGCCATGCTGCGGCTGTCCCAGTCGCTTGGCCTGCAGCTGCCAGCGCCGGTGCAGTCCGCGCTGACCGCGGTGCTGGCGCTGGAAACCGTCGCGCTCAGCCGGCTGGCGGAGAATCTGCTCAATGGCGATTATCCGGCGGACGGCCCCTTGTTCGCCGCGCTGCCGCTGCTGGGCGCCGCGCTGCAGGCGCAGGCCACCCGCAGCATCCGCCAGCGGCCGCTGCCCGCGCCGCAAAGCCAGGGCGCGCGTTGCCCATGCTGCGGCGGCCTGCCGCTGGCCTCGCTGCTGCAGCGCGGCGACAGCGGCCACGCCCAGCGCTACGTGGTCTGTTCGATGTGCAGCCACGCCTGGCCGGTGGGCCGGGTGCGCTGTCTGTCCTGCGGCAACAGCCGCGACCTCCTCTACTACTCGTTGGCGGCGCAGGACCGCGCCCCCGCCGAACCCGACCATCAGCAGCCGCACCAGGCGCGCGGCGCGCGGGAAGTGGAGGCCTGCGGCGAGTGCCATGGCGCGCTCAAGCAGATATCGCAGCTATTGGACGCCGGCGCGGAGGCCGGCGCCGACGACTTGGCCAGCCTGGCGCTGGACCTGCTGGCCGGCGAAGCCGGCTTCGCGCGCATCGGCTTCAATCCGCTGTTCCTGCCCGGCCGCGCCCCAGGCTAAGCCGCTTGCCGATCCACAGCGTGGGCCGCCGCACTTGAGCCGCGGCCTTGGGCGCGAGATACTTGCCGGCAAACCGGTAATCAATCGCATGGACCCACGCATGACCCACCGCATCGTATTTGTAGAAGACGACGCCGATCTGGCGGAACTGATCAGCGACTTCCTGTCGCGCCATGAAATGGAAGTGGTGGTGGAGCCGCGCGGCGACGCCGCGCTGGACACCATCGCCCGCGAGGCGCCGGACATGGTGCTGCTGGACATCATGCTGCCCGGCAAGGACGGCCTGTCGATCTGCCGCGAGCTACGGCCCAAGTTCGACGGCCCCATCATCATGCTGACCTCGCTGGACAGCGACATGAACCAGATCCTGGGGCTGGAGCTGGGCGCCAACGATTACATCCTGAAGACCACCCCGCCGTCGGTGCTGGTGGCGCGGCTGCGGGCCCAGCTGCGCAATCTGCGCCCGGCGCAGCCGGCGGCGGACGCCCAGCAGGCCTCCAAGGCTTCGCGCAAGGCGGTGTTCGGCCAGTTGTCGATAGACCCGGTCAGCCGCGACGTGGTGCTGGAAGGCGAAAAGATTCCCCTGTCGACCTCCGATTTCGACCTGCTGTGGCTCTTGGCCAGCCACGCCGGCGAGACGCTGAACCGCGACGTGCTGCTGAAGGAAATGCGCGGCGTCAGCTACGACGGCCTGGACCGCAGCATAGACGTGGCGATCTCGCGGCTGCGCAAAAAGCTGGGCGACAACCCCAGTGAACCGTTCCGCATCAAGACCGTGCGCAACCGCGGCTATCTGTTCTCGCTGTCCGGCTGGGAGTAAGCGCGGATGCGCCGTCTTTTCATCCAGTTCTACCTGCTGCTGATGTCCTGTTTCCTGGTGGCGGTGATCATGGTGGGCGTGGTCTACAAGCAGGCGGTGGACGACGTCGGCGAACGCTATCTGGCCGACCTGCTGCGCACCACGCTGTCGCTGATCGAGGCCGATCTGCGCGGCGTGCCGGAGGACCGCTGGAGCGAGACGCTGGCCAACGCCGACTACGGCTTCACTTTCCGCGTCAAAGTGGAAAAGATGAGCAACTACATCCTGGACGACGAATCGCGCCAGGCGCTGGACCGCGGCGAGATCGTGATGCTGGAGGACAAGTACCTGTTCCTGCAGAAGCTGCAGGACAGCAACTACCTGCTGGTGGCCGGCCCGCTACGCTACCTGTTCTTCCTTCACCGGCTGAAGTGGTTCGACTATGCGCTGCTGGGCCTGCTGGGCCTGTCGCTGGCCATACCGGTGTTCCTGTGGATGCGGCCGCACTGGCGCGACCTAGTGGCGCTGGAGCGCGGCGCAGGCCGGCTGGCCAACGGCGACCTCAGCGCCCGCGTCAACCTGCCGCCGCACTCCGGCGTCCACCATCTGGGCGTAGCCTTCAACCACATGGCGGACAACATCTCCATCCTGCTCAACAGCAAGAAGACGCTGACCAATGCCGTGGCGCACGAGCTGCGCACGCCGCTGGCGCGCCTGCGCTACCGAATGGCGCTGCTGGACGGCGATGAGGAGTCGCCGGAGCGCCAGGCGATAGAGCGCGACCTCACCGCCATCGACAAACTGGTGGAAGAGCTGCTGTTCCACGCCAAGCTGGACCGACCCGAAGCGCCGCTCAGGCTGGCCAGCTTCAACGCGATACCGTGGGCGCTGGACCGCATCGCCGGCCAGGCTGCGCTGGCGCAAGAAATCCACTGGATAGAACCGGTGGGCGGAGCGCTGGAAATCATAGCCGACGAGCACCTGATCACCCGCGCGCTGGACAATCTGCTATCCAACGCCCGCCGCCACGCCAACTCCATCGTCGCCACCCATATCCTGATCGACAAGCAGGACTACTGCATCATCGTCGACGACGACGGCCCCGGCATTCCGGAGGAAGACCGCGATCGGGTATTCGACCCCTTCGTGCGGCTGGACGAGAGCCGCGGCCGCAAGACCGGCGGCCACGGGCTGGGCCTGGCCATCGTCGCCGGCATTGCCCGCGCCCACGGCGGCAGCGTCAAAGTGGAGAGCTCGCCAATGGGCGGCGCGCGCTTCCTGCTGCGTTGGCCAACAGCCTGATGTACATTTTGTAACATTGAGATACATGCCTCCCCTAGACGCTCCCCCCTTGCCACCGATAGCATCACGGCCTGAATTAGGACTTTTACGGGTCCGTTTCACCCCAATCGAAAGAAACTTAGGAGTTTCGTAAATGAAAAAGCTGGCTCTGCTCGCCCTGACCGCTGCTTTCAGCCTGGTATCCGCCAACGGTTTCGCCGCTGAAAAAGCTGCTGCTTCCGCTCCGGCCATCCACAAGGCCAAAAAAGTTGAAAAGAAAAAAGTAGCTTCCGCTGCTCAAAAAGCTCAAGCCGCCAAGGCCGACGCTTCCGCTCCGGCTAAAAAAGCTGCCAAAAAGCACGCTAAAAAGCACGTAGCCAAGAAAGACGCTTCCGCTGCTCAAAAAGCCCAAGCCGCCAAGGCCGACGCTTCCGCTCCGAAAGCCAAGAAGGCTCACAAGCACGCCGCTAAAAAGCACGCCGTGAAGAAAGAAGCTTCCGCTGCTCAGAAAGCTCAAGCCGCCAAGGCCGACGCTTCCGCTCCGAAGGCTAAAAAAGCCAAGAAGCACGCAGCCAAGAAAGAAGCTTCCGCTCAGAAAGCCCAAGCCGCCAAGGCCGACGCTTCCGCTCCGGTAGCCAAGAAGGCTCACAAGCACCACGCTAAAAAGCACGCTGCCAAGAAAGAAGCTTCCGCTGCTCAGAAAGCTCAAGCCGCCAAGGCCGACGCTTCCGCTCCGAAGGCTAAAAAAGCCAAGAAGCACGTAGCCAAGAAAGAAGCTTCCGCTCAGAAAGCTCAAGCCGCCAAGGCCGACGCTTCCGCTCCGGTAGCCAAGAAGGCTCACAAGCACCACGCTAAAAAGCACGCTGCGAAGAAAGAAGCTTCCGCTGCTCAAAAAGCCCAAGCCGCCAAGGCCGACGCTTCCGCTCCGGCTAAAAAAGCTGCCCACAAGCACGCTAAAAAGCACGTAGCCAAGAAAGAAGCTTCCGCTGCTCAGAAAGCCCAAGCAGCCAAGAAAGACGCTTCCGCTCCGGCCAAGAAAGCTAAAAAGCACGCTGGCAAGAAAGCCGCTGCTTCCGCCGCCAAGTAATTCAGGCGCGGACGCCGCGGCTTACTAGCTGCGGCATTGTATTGCACGGGGCGCTATGCGCCCCGTTTTCATTGCCAGGTGCCATCCGATGAAGCTGCCACGCATTGCCCTCTGTCTTGCCCTGCTGTCCACCCTCGCCCATGCAGCCCCCCTCAGCAAGGAACACCGCATCCTGTTCTTCGGCAAGGACGACCGGGTGCTGGAACGCCCCGACCACATGCCGTGGCAGACCGTCGGCCAGCTGGAAACCCGCTCCCAGACCATCTGCACCGGCACCCTGGTGGCGCCCGACGTGGTGCTGACCGCCGGCCACTGCTTCGTCGATGAAAAAGGCCGCTTCGACCCCGCCGTCAGCTTCACCGTTGGACTGTGGGGCAATGAATACCAGGCGCTCAGCCGGGTCAAGGAAGTCCAGGTGGACAAGGCCTTCCTGAAAGGACTGATCCATAAGCGCGACGGACTGTACATCCCGCCGCGCATCGCGCCGCGCGACTTCGCCTTCGTCCGGCTGGCCACGCCGCTGGGCAACCGTCAGGGCACCATTCCCGTATTCTCCGGCGACCGCGCGCAACTGGGCCAGTTGCTGGCCCGGCAGAACTGGACCGTCACCCAGGGCGGCTACCCGGTGGACGACCAGCGCCACCTGCGCGTGCACCACGCTTGCAAAGCCACCAAGCTGCGCGACGACGGCCGCCTGACCCACCGCTGCGACACGCTGGAAGGCAATAGCGGCTCGCCGATCTTCATCATCGACGCCAAGGGCCAAGCCACCATCGTCGCGGTGCAAAGTTCGGCGCCGCCGGCGGCGCGCCGCAAGCAGGAAGACAATATGAGCGTGTCCGCGCCCATGTTCCGCCAGGCCTTGCAGGCCTTCATCGCCAAGTCCGGCAAACCTGCCAGGAAATGAAAAAGCCGCCCGATGGGCGGCTTTGTTTCATGCGTCGAGCAGGCGGCGTCAGCCCGCCAGCGCCTGGCGCTGCAGCTGCAACAGCTCACCTATGCCCTTGCGCGCCAGCGCCAGCATCGCCAGCATCTCCTCTTCGCTGAACGGCTCGCCCTCGGCGGTGCCCTGCACCTCGACAAAACGGCCGCTGCCGGTCATCACCACGTTCATGTCGGTTTCGCAGGCGGAATCTTCCGGATAATCCAGATCCAGCACCGGCTGGCCCTGATAAATGCCGACGGAAATCGCCGCCACCTGGTCGCGCAGCGGGCTGGCGTCCAGCTTGCCGGCGCGGATCAGGCCTGCGATGGCGTCGGCCAGCGCCACGTAAGCGCCGGTGATGCTGGCGGTGCGGGTGCCGCCATCGGCCTGGATCACGTCGCAGTCGATGACGATCTGGCGCTCTCCCAGCTTGGCCAGATCTATCACCGCGCGCAGCGAGCGGCCGATCAGGCGCTGGATTTCCTGGGTGCGGCCGGACTGCTTGCCGGCCGCCGACTCGCGGCGCATGCGGCTACCGGTCGAGCGCGGCAACATGCCGTATTCCGCCGTCACCCAGCCCTGGCCCTTGCCCTTGAGGAAGGACGGAACCGTCTCCTCCACGCTGGCGGTGCAGATCACCTTGGTGTCGCCAAACTCCACCAGCACCGAGCCTTCGGCATGCTTGGTGTAGCCACGGGTCAGACGCACGACGCGCATCGCGTCGGGATTACGTTGGGAAGGTCGCATGATGGCCTTGGGGAAAATGTGGGAATGGCGGCGATTATACCAGCCCGCCGCGACGGCGCCGGCCTCAGCTGCCCTTGCTCACCTGGCTGGCCAGGATTTCCTGGTGCATGGTCTCCAGATTGGACTCCAGGATCAAGCGCCCGCCCTTCTGCGGCGGCGTCTTCTCGGTGTCCAGCGCATCGCCGCGCTCGCCCAGTTCCACCCCGTCGTCCAGCAGCGTGACCGCCACCGCCGACAGATTGTCGCCGCCGGCCCCGGCGCGGCGCTCGGCCACATTGATCAGCGCCGGCAGCACCTGGTTGACGTGGCGGCCGGCAAACACCTTCTCCATCTCGTCGTCCTGCACCTGCGACCACAAGCCATCGGTGCACAGCACGATGGAACAGCCCGGCCCGACCTCCTGCCGATCGCCGATATCGATTTCCGGGTCGCTGGAGGCGCCCAGGCAGTTGTAGATCTTGTTGCGCTCCGGGTGGGTCTTGGCCGCCTCCTCGTTCAACAGGCCCTGGTCTATCAGCCGCTGCACCTGAGAATGGTCGCGCGAGCGCAAACGCAAGCCCTTCTGGTCCAGCAGATACAGGCGCGAATCGCCAACATGGCACCAGTACAGATAGCCCTGCTGGATGATGGCCACCACCACCGTGGTGCTGGGCACATCCGGCAGCCGGTGATCGGTGGCATATTCCAGGATTACCTGGTGCACCGAACTGATGACGTTGACCAGAAAGCGGTTGGGATGGCTGAGCACCGGAGTGGCCTGCTGGTAGAACAGCTCGCTGAGCAGATCCACCGTAATCTGCGCCGCCACTTCGCCGCGCATATGACCGCCCATGCCATCGGCCACCACCAGCATCACCGCCTCGCTCGAATGAGCCACCGTCAACCTGTCCTGGTTATAGCTGCGGCCGCCCACCCTGCTTTCCTGGAAGATCGACAATTTCATTCCGTCCCCTCTCGATGGCGGCCGCCAGCCAGACCCTTGATCCAGCCAACCAGCCGGTTGCCCTCTGCCGATTGCGGCTCGGGGCTGCTGTATTCGGTTTCCAGCAGCCGCTTCTGCACTTCCATCACCGTCGTTGGCCGCGCCTCCGGTTCCAGCGCCAGACAGCGGTCGCACAGCTCGGTCAATTCGCGCGAGTAAAGATGGCGGAACAGCTTGCCGGCCGGCACCAGCAAATCCTGCTCCCGCCTCTCCCTGGCATTCTGCGGCGTCTGCCCGCCCATGCAGACATACAGGCAGGCGCCGATCGCGTAAATGTCGGTCCACGGCCCCAGCGGCTGATCTTTCTCGTATTGCTCCGGCGCCGCGAAACCCGGCGTGTACATGGCGGCGAAATCCTTGTCGCGCCGCAACAGGGTCTGGCGGGCCGCGCCGAAATCCAGCAGCAGCGGCACGCCGTTGCGCCGCAGGTAGATGTTGGCCGGCTTGATGTCCAGGTGCAGCAGGCGCTGGCTGTGCACCTCGCGCAGACCGGAGAGCAGCGCGGCAAACCATTTGCGGATCAGCCTCTCCTCCATCTTGCCGCCCGCCAGCTCCAGCTCGCGCCCCAGCGAGCGGCCGTCGGCATACTCCATCACCATGTACACTGTCTGGTTGGCGCGGAAGAAATTGCTCACCCTCACCACGGTGGGGTGGGCAATGCCGGACAACACCCGGCCCTCCTCGAAAAAGCATTTCAGGCCCAGATTGAAGGCATCCCGGTCCATCTCATGCGGCACCGTCACCTCGCCATCGTGGTTGCGCTCGGCCAGGTTGCGCGGCAAATACTCCTTGATGGCGAACTTGTGATCGCCATCATCCAACGCCAGATAGACAACACTGAAGCCGCCAACCGACAGTTGGCGCACGATTGTGTACTCGGCGAGCCTGTAACCCGCCGATAGCGCGGTTTGCTTGCTGGATTGAGTCATCGGATGGCAGTTGTTATAGTGTCCACTGGCCCTGAATTGAGCTTAGCAAAGCAATTCGGGCCCGGCATTTGCAATTTGGACAGATATCAGGAGCCCCGCATGATACTAAGCATGACCGGCTTTGCCGCCGCTACCCGGGAATTCCCTGGCGGCATGTTGAGCCTTGAAGTTCGCGCAGTCAATCACCGTTACCTTGACGTGCAGATGCGCCTGCCGGAGGAGCTGCGCATCATCGAACCGCAATTGCGCGAGCAGATAGCCGCCCGCGTCACCCGCGGCAAACTGGAATGCCGCGTCGGCCTCAACCAGGTGGACAGCGCCGCCCCCACCCTTGAGCTGAACCAGGCCTTCCTTACCCGCCTGCTGGAAGTATCCGGCGAGATCCAGCGGCAAACCGGCGACAGCAAGGGCCTGTCGGTAGGCGAGCTGATGCGCTGGCCCGGCGTGCTGCGCAGCAACGAGTTGGCGCCCGAGGTGCTGCAGCAGCTGTGCCTGGACGCGCTGCAAACCGCGCTGGCCGACTTCAACGCCTCCCGCGGCCGCGAAGGCGAAAAGCTGAAGGCCGTGCTGATCGAGCGCATCGAGTCGATGGAAGCCATCGTCGCCGCGATCAAGCCCAAGCTGCCTCAGATCCTGGAAAACTACATGGCCAAGCTGTCCGGCCGCCTGCAAGAGGCGCTGGGCAGCGTGGATGAAGACCGGCTGAAGCAGGAGTTCGCGCTGTTCGCACAGAAGATAGACGTGGACGAGGAACTGTCGCGCCTCACCACCCACCTGACCGAAGTGCGCCGCATCCTGAAATCCGGTGGCCAGTCCGGCAAGCGGCTGGACTTCCTGATGCAGGAACTGAACCGCGAAGCCAACACCCTAGGCTCCAAATCGGTATCCACCGACACCACCCAGGCCTCGGTGGAGCTGAAAGTTCTGATCGAACAAATGCGCGAGCAAATTCAAAACATCGAGTAAGCTTTCACGACGCGCCACGGCGTGTCATCGAAACCACAAAAGCCCCGCCAGTCGGGGCTTTATTCATTGCAAGTTGTGTCATGGAGTGTCAACAAAGCGCATACTTTCCGTGTACCCCTGGGTGTACACCCTGACATTTTGCATAGAAGTTAGGAGTACACGCCGCTATTCGCTGTTCAGAATTTTCCTGATCCAGCAGCGGCGCGGACTTGAGGGGTCTACTCAGTATTCGAGGTGTGGACATTGGGCAAGCTGACCGACATGCAAATCCGGGCCTGGATCAAAGCAGACGAACGTTTTGAAGGCCGTGCAGATGGAGATGGCCTCTATCTGATATTCCGCGAGAACTACGGCGTGCCGGTCTGGCGCTATCGCTACAAGTTCGCAGGGAAACCACGCGTCATCGTCTTGGGCACCTACTCGGAACTGTCCCTGGCCAAAGCACGGGAAGCCGCTCGTGAAATGGCCGCCCGCGTGGCGCTGGGCTACGACGTGGCCGGCGAGAAGCAGGAACGCAAGGCCGCGGCGCTGGCCAAGATCGAGGAAGAGAAGAACGCCATCACCATGCTGGTTCTGGCCAACGAGTACTACGAGCGGATGATTCTGGGCCGCTGGAAGCACCCGGACATCGTGCGGCGCCGGATCGACAAGGACATCGGCCCCATGCTGGGCAAGATGAAGGTGAAGGACATCAAGCCCCGCCACATCGACGACATGCTCCAATCCATCGTCAAGCGCGGCGCGCCCACCATCGCCAACGACGTGCTGCGCTGGACCCGCCGCATGTTCGACTACGCCATCAAGCGCCACATCATCGAGATCAACCCGGCCAGCGCCTTCGACCTGGGCGACGCCGGCGGCAAGGAAGAGTCGCGCGACCGCGCCTTGAGCCGCGACGAGCTGGCCAAGCTGTTCCAGGCCATGAAGCTGGCCCGCGGCTTCAGCGTGGAGAACGACCTCTCCATCCGCCTGCTGTTGCTGCTGTGCGTCCGCAAGATGGAGCTGTGCGCCGCGCGCAAAGAAGAGTTCGACTTGCCGGCCAGCGTCTGGCACCTGCCAGGCGAGCGCAGCAAGACCGGCAAGCCTATCGACATCCCCCTGCCCGTCCTGGCCGTGGAATGGCTGCAGCAGCTGTTTGACTTGGCCGGCCCCAGCGCCTGGGTGTTGCCGGCCCGCAAGATGCAACACCGCATGGTGCCGCACATCCACGAAGGCACCATCGGCACCGCCCTGGGCAAGGTCAAGCCACACATGCCGGACGTGGCGGACTTCACCATCCACGATCTACGCCGCACGGCCCGCACTCACCTGGCTGAACTGGGAATAGATCCCGTTGTTGCCGAGCGCTGCCTGAATCACAAGATTGGCGGGGTGGAGGGCATCTACAACCGGCACGACTATTTCAATGAGCGCCGCGACGCCCTGAACAAGTGGGCCGGGCTGCTCGATGCCCTGGACAAGGGCGAGGCCTACAACGTGACGCCGATTACCAAGGGCCGGAAGAAAACGGCCTGACACGGCGCTGTTGCATAAATCCTGGACAGGGCGAGTTGGTCTGTCCCGGCCCCCGTGGACACTAACTTAAGGTGAATAATCCCCACCAAGGAGCAGTGTTCATGACCAAGACCAGACGTACTTTCCCGGAGGCCCTCAAGCGCGAAGCGGTTGAGCAGGTACTTGCCGGCACCCCGTTACGGCATGTTGCCCAAGCCTTCGACATTACCGAGTCACTGCTGGGCAAGTGGAAGCGTCAACTCCAAGACGCAGGACCCGATGCCTTCCCCGGCCGAGGCAAACAGACCGGTGAAGCCGCCGAGCTCAAGCGACTGCGGGATGAACTGGCCCGCGTTACCATGGAGCGCGATGTCCTAAAAAAGGCGCTCGCCATCTTCTCGCAACCCACGAAGTGAAATTCCGCGCGATTCAGGCTCTGTCAGGCCGCTACCCGGTAGCCCCGATGTGCCAACTGTTTCGTGTGTCCCGCAGTGGCTACTATGCTTGGCTACACCGCCCCCCTTCGGCGCGAGAGATGGCGAACCGACAACTACTACGTGAAATCCGGCTGGTGCATGCCGAGGTCAAGGGTATTTATGGCCATCGGCGTATTCATGCCGAACTTCTTGCACAGGGCTTCGCCTGCGGGCGGCATCGCATCGCGGACTTGATGCGGCGAAACGGTATCAGGGTTAGAACTCGTAAACGTTGGCGATCCGTCAGTGGTGGTCCACACCTTCTACCCGTGGCGCCCAATCTGCTGCAGCGACAATTTGCTGCTGGTGGCGACATCAATCAGCGTTGGGTGTCGGACATGACCTACATTCGGACTGATGAAGGGTGGCTGTACTTGGCGGTGGTACTCGACTTGTACTCCCGGACGATAGTGGGCTGGGCAATGCATCATCGAATGCAGCAAGAGTTGGTGCATGCTGCCCTGACGATGGCAGTGGCGCGTCGCCAGCCTTCAGGAGAGGTAATTCTGCATTCGGACCGCGGGAGTCAGTACTGTGCCTTTGACTACCAGGCGCTGCTGAAGCGGCATGGGATGGTACCGAGCCACTCCCGCGCCGGGAACTGCTGGGATAATGCAGCGATGGAGAGCTTCTTCCGTTCACTGAAGTCGGAACGTGTTTATCTGACCCACTACCGGAGCTACGAGGAGGCGCGTACAGATGTGTTTGATTACATCCGTTTTTACAATCACCAACGACGTCATTCGACCCTGGGGTACCTGACCCCGGTTGAGTTCGAACGCCGCCGCTCAGAGCTTAGTGCTTAACCCTCTGTCCATGGAGAGTGGGACAGACCAAACAGAGCCCCGCAGCGGCACCGAAGGGCCTACTCAGTATTTGAGGGGCACAACATGGCCAAGCTGACCGACATGTGGAGTTGACCCAACTCCAACCGCTACAACCCATCGCCGTCCAGGCCGCTGCTAGACGTTGGGCGTCTGGTCTTCTCAGAGCAGTACGCGCGGGCGCTAAGGCGGCAGTTATTTTCTTCACGGACTAGCATTGTCAGTCCGGGGTCGCTTCACGGCCCCTTGTGCGGCGCAGAATCCCCGCGTTGATATGCTGAGCCAAGACACGGCGAGCATGGGACATGCTCTCAGGCTCAACGCCAACCGTCCTAATCAGGGCGCGCCACACCCCGTGTACAATCCGCCCCGTCATGAATGGATCGGCAAGACTCTGAAAAGACGGGTCGAGTACAAACACTTGCCCAGGCAGAACCGGCAATTCAAACCGGACAGGCGCACGCCCCTGGATCGACTTCATTTCGGACGGCTCTAGCGACAGCTCCACCTGCCAAAGCCCAGGCTCGGCACTTGGGGATCTCGATATCTCAAGCCACATAGCGCCTCTCCCATGAAAGACACCTCAGTTATAGCTGCCGGGCCAGGTGTCATTGCAGCTTTGCGAAGTTGAGGTGCAAGGGGCACTCGACCCCAGAGGCGGGCACCAAGTAGGTGGCAAACCCGAGCACTCCGTTTTGGCGTGTACCCATGGGTGTAGCCATAGGAAAAACGCGAGTAGCAACATCCTTTACTGGTAAGGCTTTGAAGCCTCTACTCAGTAAACAAATTCGCACATGTCACAGCGTGTCAGAAAATCCACAAAGCCCCGTTATACAAGGCTTGTTTCATGCCATGACGTGGCAACCATCATAAAATAGGAATGCCTACAGGAGCCGGGTCAGTCCAATTCTGCCGCATGCCGGCCATCAGCCCGATCGCGAAGCTCCAACGCCGGCAAACCGGCGCGCCCGGCCTCGACGGCCATCGCCAGAAGAAATCCGGTATTAATCACAGCCATATGGGATAATTCCGGCCCGTAAAGCGGCAATCTGCGGCGGAGCCACCACGGTCACGCGCATTGAATAGGCATTTATAAGCGAATTATGCTTTTTCACCTTTATCAGCGCTGCAAAATCGCAGAAAATGAGGTTTTACTCCTCGCGAAAGACGCACACCATGACAAAAGCCGAACTGATTGCCCTCCTCTCCGACAAGTCCGGCCTCAACAAAGCCGATGTACTGCGTGTATTGGGCGCTTTCGACGAAGTACTGCTGGACACCCTGGCCGGCAACGGCGAGCTAAGCATCGTTGCCGGCAAGTTCAAAGTTAAGGAAAGCGCAGCCCGCACCGGCCGCAATCCGAAAACCGGCGAAACCATCCAGATCGCCGCCAAGCGCAAAGTGGCTTTTGTCGCCAGCAAGCAGTTGAAAGACCGCATCGCCTAAATTCGCGCGGACTACCGACATGTGAAACGGGCCGGCGTCACGCCGGCCCGTTTTCACATTGCAGCTTCAGTTCTGCCGCCAGATCAGCCGGGCAATCGCCGATGAATCCAATTCGCCTTCGCCTTGCGCCACCAGCTGGTCTATCAGCTGCATGGTACGCTCGGCCGCCGGCAGGCTGATGCCCTGCTCCCGCGCCGTATCCATCACGATATGCATGTCCTTGGCGTGCAGCTTGGCCTTGAAGCCCGGCGCGTAATTGTCGTCTATCATTCGCTGGCCATGCACATCCAGCACTCGGCTCTGGCCGAATCCGCCCAGCAGCGCGGCGCGCACCGGGGCCGGGTCGACATCGCAGGCGCGCGCCAGCTTGACGATTTCCGCCACCGCCGCCACGCCCACCGCCACCGCGATCTGATTGCAGGCCTTGGCCACCTGGCCGGCTCCGCTAGCGCCGATATGGGTGATGGTCTGGCCCATCGCCATCAGCGCCGGGCGGGCTTTTTTCAGCGCATCGGCGTTGCCGCCCACCATGATGGTAAGCGTGCCGTTGACCGCGCCCACCTCGCCGCCGGAGACCGGGCAATCCAGAAACTCGACGCCATGCCCAGCCAACTGCGCGGCAATCCGGCGCGCGCCATTGGGCGCAATGGTGCTCATGTCCACACAAATCAGACCGCTGCGCGCGCCCTGCGCCGCGCCTTGTTCGCCCAGCAGCACGGCCTCGACATCGGCAGTATCCGATACATTGGTCACCAGCACCTCGACTTGGCCGGCAAGCGCAGCCGGACTTTCCGCCCAGTTGGCTCCCGCGTCCAGCAAGGCGGCCGCGCTCTCCGGGCGCCGCGCCCAGACGCTGACTCGATGCCCGGCCTTCAGCAGATTGAGGGCGCAGGGACGGCCCATGATGCCAAGGCCGATATATCCGATGTGCATGCCATTCTCCGATTGATGATCCGCAATCGGCTGAGCATAGGGGATTGCGCCGCGGTGCGCCAGAGGGGGAAATCAGGGATTGTTGACCGGCGTCTTGCGGCCGGCGAGCCAGTCTTCGAATTCGGCGCCGCCAGCGCCCGCCTGCCGTTCCAGGTAATAGACAAAGGCCAGGATTTCCGCCACGGCGCGGTAAAGCTCGGGAGGAATGTGCTTGTCCAGGTCCACCTGCATCAGCAGGGAAACCAGCTCCGGCGAATCGTGGACGAAAACCCCCGCGTCCTGCGCGCACTCGATAATGCGCTGCGCCATCTGGCCGTAGCCCTTGGCCACCACCCGCGGCGAGCGATGCCCATCCTGATAGGAAAGCGCCACCGCTGAGCGGCGCTTGTCGTCATTCTGTTGGTTCATTCTGATTTACTACCAAACTGGCAAGGGTCAGTCCGGCCGCCGCCATGCCGCTTTGCAACCGAGCGGCGTTCTGCTGGATTCTCTGCCCGGTATCGCCCTCGTCGGCGCTGAAAGAAACTTGCACCGCCTGGCCGACCAAACGCACTCTCACCGCCATGCCGCCCAAGGCCGGCAACTCCAACGACAAGCTGGTATTCCAGACCGGAATCTCCTCCTGCCCGTCGCCGCGGCGCTCGTTCTGCAACTGCTCCTGCTCGATCTGCAACTGCATCGGCTGGCCGGGCCAGGCCAGGCCCTGAAACTGCACGGCCCGGTTTTCCAAGCCATCCAGTTGACGCTGCACCAGGCCGCCCAGCTCCTGCAGCTGCGGTTTGGTCTGAGCCTGGCTCTGGCTGCTTTTCGAGCCTTCGTCCAACGCCTGCAGCGTCAGCGTCAGCTTGGCCTGCGGCTCCTGCTTGAGCTGCTCCAGCGGATGCAGGCCATTGCTGAAGTCCTTCAGATGCGATTCGTAAAACAGGCCGCTCTGCTTGACGTCCTGCTGCAGTTGCCTAGCCAGTTGGGCGGGAGGATGTTCGGCCGCGTCCAGTTGCAGCGGCTTGCTCGGCGCGGCCGACTCGCCGGAACTGAGCAAGGTGGTGAGGTAGCGGGACGCCTGGCTGAGCTTGACCGCCACCGAGCTATCCTGAGGCGGCGGCGCGTCTTTGCCGCCGTCCTGCAGCGCGAAGGTGAGGGCCGGCTCCAGCGAGACCACCTTGAGATTCAGGGTATCGCCGGAAGGGTTCACGCCCGGCGGCAGGCTGAGCGTGAACAAGCCGTTCTTGATCAGCACCGCCAGCTGGTTATTGCCCAGTTGATCCGCCACCTTGGCGGTCAACAACTCTCCCACCATCAGCGATGGCGGTTTCGAGGGCTGGACCAACGCCTCCAGCAGCCGGGCGCCGTCTACCGAGGTCCGCAGCTGATTGAGGCTTTGCGCACCTTGCGTGGTGGTGGCGACCGCATTGGGTAAGGACGGAATCATGAAGTGGGACTGTTACGGTAAAGTGAGACGATCAGCTCCGCTTCGCTGCGGGAAATCCCACAACGCGACGCCACCTCGGAGGCGGTCAGCCCCTGGCGTATCATCTCGATGGCCTGATTATACGGGCTCAGCCCAGGCTCGGCCTGGGAGTGCAGCTCCAGCCGCGACTGCAGCCGGCTGACATCGCGCTGCAGCGAGCTGATCTGCTGCTGATGCTGATCAAGGTACAGCGAAGTCAGGCTGTCCCGCTTGCTTTCCAGCCGCTGCACCCTGCCGAAAAGATAAACCACCACAACCGCCAGCATCAGCCATAGTACGACCATCAGATAAGGGAACAAGGCGCCGGACATGGAGAATTCCCCTCGGGTGAACATCCGCATTGACTTTAAGTGTATGGCGAAATACAGCACAACCCAAGTCAAAACCCCACCACCCGATACTCAGTTCCGGCCTGGTCCGCCCCTGTCGATCCAGCATTGGCAAACCAGTCAGCCCTTACAGCTTGTACTGGCGGTTCAACTTGGAGCTTTGACGCAGCGCCTGCAACTCGTGCTTGAGCTGCTCCGCCCAGCCAGCCATCTGCTGCTGGATCTGTCCGCGCAAAGCCAGCACCCGGCGCAGGGTGTCGCGCTGTTCAGCATTCAGGCTTTGGCGCTCGCCGGCTTCGAGCCTTTTCAACAACTGCTGGGTGTAGGCTTCCTGCCGGCGATACAACTCGACGAAGCGCCGCCGTTCATGGTTCCTTGCCACCTCCAGCGTCTGTTGAGCCAACGGTTCCAAAGAGTTGATCAGTTCAGCCAAACCGCCTTCGGTCATTGCAAATTGCTGCTCCATGGCGACCTTCAGGCTCCAGGCTGGCCGTTGGCGCTCTGCGGCTTCATACCATTGTCCTTATCGACCTGCTGCCACGCCGGAAGAATGGTTTCCAGCAGGCCCCGGACTTCCGCCAGCATATCCTTGTCGTTCTTCAGGCTGGCCTTGGCCAGACGCAACTTCATGTACAGGTACAGGTCATTCAGATTGACCGCGGCCTCGGAAGCCAGATCCAGATCCAGCGCCACCCGCAAGCCTTCCAGGATGTCCACGGCCTTGGAAATCATCCGCGCCTTTTCGTCGAAGCGGCCGGCATCAATGGCAACGCTTGCCGAATTGATCGCCTTGATCGCCCCTTCATACAGCATCACGACGATACCAACTGGGCTGGCCCCATAAACCGCAGTCTTCAAAGCATCATTGGCATATGCCTGATTGAACTGCTTGAGCATTCGTGAATTCAGCATGGGTCACCATCATTTCTAAAGCCACCGAACGGCTGGTGCCGCCCGGCGTGATTTTACCTGGAAATCAGGCTGAGCAGGCTGTTTGACCCCGCCTGCATCTGCGCGAGGGTTTTATTTAACGCCGTGTACTGCTGCAACAACTGGGTCTGCTTCGAGTCCAGCCGGGCCTGCAGCGAACTTTGCAACTGCGTCTCCGTGCTGACCCGGCTCTTGATCGTGGCCTTGCTGGTTTCTATCAGGCCTGTTGGCCCCAACATGGCGTTGATCTCCTGGTTGAAACGCTGGGCAAAGCCTGTATTGGCGGCGTTGCCGAACAGGTTGGTCACCGCCTGCTTATCTTTCTTCAACGCATCGTTGAAGGCGGTTTGATCCAACTTCAGCGTGCCGTCCTTCTGCAAGGAGATGCCGGCTTGCGACAGGAAAGCCACCGAGTTGACCGGATCGGCGCCCGCCACCGGGGTCGACAGCACCTGCTGCAGTCTGGTTTGGATATCCAGTATCGATGAATTACCCTTCATGGTGCCGCTGCGCGCCGCCTTGACGTCGCTCACCACCTGGTTGTACGCATCGACAAACGCTTGCAGGCCCTTGCCTACGCCGGCGCTGTCAGGCGACAGCGACACGGTGAAGCTGCCTGCCTTGTAAAGATCAATTTCCACCCCGGGAATCGCGTCGGACACCTTGTTGCTGCCCGCGGTAATGGCCACGCCATTCACGGTCAGGCTGGCATTCTGGGCATTCTGCGACTCCTTGGCGCCGTTGTCGCTCTGCGTCAATCCCGCCAGCGAGGAGCCCGCGGTCGAATGCGAATCCTGACCGCCGCCGGTAATGGTGAACTGGTTGTCGGTGCCGGAATCCGCCGAGGCCAGCACCAGCTTGTACTGGCCGCCGTTCTGCACGATGGTGGCGTTCAGACCGATGCCCGCGGCATTGATCTTGTCGTTGATCGTCTGCAGGCTCACCGCGTCGCCCGGCTTATCGCGCAGCTTGACGGTCTGGGCCTTTCCGTTGATCTGGAAAGTCAGCTGGTCGGGCGCGCCGCTGATGGCCGTTTTGGGATCGGCGATGTTCTGCCCGCCGGCCTGGTCGAACACCAGTTGCCGGTTGGTCGCCAGATTGTTCACCGCCACCTGGTAGGTGCCGGAATTGCCACCGCTGGTGGTGGAGACCGCCGCCATCGATGAATCGCTGACGGTCGCCTTGAACACCTGCAGGAAACGGCCGGACGACAAGGATGTCATCGCGGTCTGCAAGGCGGACAAGGACGAATTCAGCTTGCCGACGGTGCTGAGCTGCGTATTGTACTGGTCAGACCTGTTGAGGCTGGCATTCAGCGGTTGTCTTTCGATCATCATCAGCTGGCTGACGATGCCCTGTACATCCAATGCACCCACGGAACTGGTAATGGCTGTCATGTTATGCCCATGTTATAGCCGCATCGGGACAGTCGTAATCAGGCTTTGTCCTTCAGCAAAAGTCCTTTGAAATCGCCTATCGCCTTGGCGATACGCAACGCTTCTTCAGACGGAATCTGGCGAATCACTTGGTTGTTGGACTTGTCGATCACCTTGACCACGGTGGCTCCGGTGTCCTTATCAACCGAAAACTGCAGCGAGCTATTGTACAGCGACGCCGCGTTGTTCAACTGGCTCACCGAATCTTGCAATTGCTTGGGATCGGTTTGCTGCTTCTGCGCATCGGCAGACGACTGTTGCTGCTGGCTCTGCCCAGCCGCAGCCACAGCCTGAGTCGAATCAGCCAAAACCGGCTGACTCTGATCACTAGAAGACGCTTGCGCCAATTCAACCTGTTGCTGACGCGGCACCGGGCTAGTCGCAACCGTGGAGGCTGGCGACAAAATGGAAGGGATTTGCATGATCACGCTCCTAATGGCTGCAACTCCGGCTGCCCAACCGGAGTTGCAGACTGGCTATACCATCAGTCTATACTTACTGCAGCAGTGTCAAGGCTGCTTGGGGCAGTGCGTTGGCCTGTTTCAGAATCGAGGCGCCCGCTTGTTGCAGGATCTGGTTCTGTGTCAGATTAGCCGTTTCCGATGCAAAGTCCACATCCACGATACGACTGTTGGCTGCGGTCAGGTTTTGCACGTAGTTTTGCAGGTTGGACACTACGGCGTCAAACCGGTTCTGCACCGCGCCGAAAGTCGACCGCACCGTGGAAATTTCCCCGATGTCCGCATCCAGCGACGACAGTATCGCCGACGCGCCGGACTGGGTCGTGATATTGATCGTACCCGTTGCGCTCAGAGACGAGTTGTAGCTGCAGAGCACGCCGGCCGAGGTCAGGTCGACCGAGGAGATCGATACCTGGTTGTTGGCCGCGCCGGACGAACCCACCTGGAAAGTCAGCGTGGAGCCGCCGGACAACAGGCTGGTGCCGTTGAACTGCGTCGTCTGAACGATACGCGAAATTTCCTGCGTCAGCTGGTCCACTTCGTTCTGCAGCTGCGAACGGTTAGTGTTGCTGACCGAGCCGTTGGCGGACTGCACCGCGATTTCGCGGATACGTTGCAGGTTGTTGGCGATCTGGCCCAACGCGCCTTCAGCGGTCTGCCCTACGGAAATACCGTCGTTGGCATTGTTGATCGCCTGGTTGTTACCATTGATGGCAGACGTCAACGTCTGCGAAATGGCCAGACCGGCGGCGTCGTCCTTGGCGCTGTTGATGCGCAAACCGGAAGACAGGCGTTCCAAAGACTGGGACAGGGAACTCTGCGAATTGTTGAGGTTAATCTGTGCTCGCAGCGACGATATATTAGTGTTGACGGTAATGGCCATGATGACTCTCCTGATACTCAGTGTGGGCAAAGAGGCTTGCTTACACTGCATATCGGCCAGTCCATTCCGAACTTTACGGTCAAAGTGTGAATTTTCACATTTTGCAATCCGTCAGCCAGCGCCCCGCCTCACATCATTTCATCGCCATCGCCTTTTCCCAATCGTCATTCGTTGCGCGACCGCGCCGCCGCCCTAGCAGACGGCGACGCGGCAAGATCCTTACTGCAGCAGCGTCAGCGCCGCCTGCGGCAGGGAGTTGGCCTGCTTCAGGATGGAGCTGCCGGCCTGTTGCAGGATCTGGTTCTTGGTCAGGTTGGCGGTTTCCGACGCGAAGTCGACGTCCATGATGCGGCTATTGGCCGCGGTCAGGTTCTGCGTGTAGTTCTGCAAATTGGAAACCACCGCGTCGAAACGGTTCTGCACCGCGCCGAACGTGGAACGCACGTTGGAGATGCTGGCGATGTCGGCATCCAGCGACGACAGCACCGCCGAAGCGCCGGACTGGGTGGTGACGTTGATGGTGCCGGTATTGGTCAGGCTGGAGTTATAGGCGTTAAGCGAGCCGGCCTTGCTCAGGTCGGTCGCCGACACCGAAACCTGGTTGTCGCTGGAACCGGACGAACCCACCTGGAAAGTCAGCGTGGCGCCGCCGGACAGCAGGTTGGTGCCGTTGAACTGGGTGGTCTGAACGGTGCGCGAAATTTCCTGCGTCAGCTGGTCCACTTCGTTCTGCAGCTGCGAACGGTTGGTGTTGCTGACCGAGCCGTTGGACGCCTGCACCGCGATTTCGCGGATGCGCTGCAGGTTGTTGGCGATCTGGCCCAGCGCGCCTTCAGCGGTCTGGCCGACAGAGATGCCGTCGTTGGCGTTCTTGATCGCCTGGTTGTTGCCGCGGATCGCCGAGGTCAGCGTCTGCGAAATGGCCAGGCCGGCGGCGTCATCCTTGGCGCTGTTGACGCGCAGGCCCGACGACAGGCGCTGCAACGATTGCGACAACGAGTTGCTGGAGCTGTTCAGGTTGATCTGCGCCTGCAACGACGATAAGTTGGTATTAACGGTAATTGCCATGTTTTTCCCCTAGATGGCCAAACCGGCCGAATGATTGACTAGCTGCTTAGCCAACAGATCGGCCATTCGCGGGGAACTTGTATGAAAATGGCACTATTACCAAAAAAATGCGCGCATCCGCCATGGCAATAAAAAATGGCCCCGCAGGGCCATTTCATCGAAACAAGGCTGTCCTCAGCCGTGCAGCACGCGGAACCAGTCCTCGTGATGCTCCTCCAGCCAGTAATGCTGGCGTACCCAGGCGTTAAGCGCATCGCCTTCGGCCTCGGCGGCATCCAGATCGTAGATCCTGGCGCGAATCGCCTCTACCCAGGCGGTCGCCTGGTTGGACACCCGGCAGACCGGCGCGGCGTTGGTCTGGTAGGGGAAGATGTCCGAACACACCACCGGCCATCCCAGCGCGCCGTACTCCAACAGCCTCAGATTGCTCTTCGCCTCGTTGAAGCCGTTCACCTCCAGCGGTGCCACCGCCAGATCCAGATTCAGCGTCGCAATCGCCGGCGCATACTCGCCAAACGGCACCGCGTGGTGCATCTCGGCGACAAAGGGGCGGAACTGCGGCAGGCACATGCCCATGAATACCCACTCCACCTCCTCGTGCGTCTGCAGGATCACCTCGTACAGCAGCTCCAAGTCGCCGCGGTGCTGGCCGGCGCCGATCCAGCCCACCCGGGGCTTCTTGCCCGCCCGGCGCTGCGAGCTCAGCTTGCCCCAAATGGTCTTGCGCAGGCGGTTGGGCGCCACCACCACCTCGCCGACCATGCCGGCGGTCAGTTCGGCCAGCGGCTCGGTCGACACCACCGCGGCATCGCACAGCTTCAGCACCCGACGCAGGCGCTGCTTGGCGTCGGGATAATGGCGCTTCCAGTGGTCGTACAGATTGCTCTTCTCCGGCGTGCCGCCGACCAGGTCGTCCAGGCCGAACACCACCCGCATGCCCGGCAGGTATTCGCGGAAGGCGGACACCGAATCGTAGATGTAGTCGCTGATGCCGGTATGCAGCAACAGGGTGTCCGGCGCCTGCCGCGCCAGCTCGATGATGGAGGGAATGCCGACCGACGGCTGATGGATCTCGCCATCCAGCCTGCCCTTCTCCTGCAACACCGACAAGGGCTGGCTCAGCCGGTATTCGCCGCTGCCGCCGGGAACCGGCATGCCCAGCACCCGTTTGCGTCCCGGCAGTTGCGGGTCCCAGGCGACGACGCGCTGCGCCTCGATGTCGACCCGCTTGCTGCGCAGCGACAGATGGCGGTTGAATCCGGGATCGCGCGCCAGCACCGGCATCCAGCGGGCCAGCATCGCCTCCATTTCCTCGCGCTCGCGCACCGCGGCCTCCAGCGCATGGCGCGGGTCGGTGGTGACCCGGCCTATACTCTTGGCGTGGTGGTGGTAGAGCACGACGAAGGGATTGTAGACATTGCGCAGGCCGCCGGCCTGGATCTTCAGGCAGAGGTCGACATCATTGAAGCAGACCTTGAACTGCTGCTCGTCCATGCCGCCGACCGCGTCGTAGATCTGCTTTTCCAGCAGCAGGCAGGCGGCGGTCACCGCTGAGTAGTTCTGCATCGTCAGGCTACGATTCTGATAGCCCCCCTGCATGAAGTCCTGACCCTCGAACACGTGATCGGCGACCGAGAACATGCCGCCCGGCATGCCCAGCACGATGCCGGCGTGCTGCACCTTGCCCACCTCCGGGTACAGCAGGCGGGCGCCGACCGCGCCGACGCCCGGCTGCTGGGCGGTGGCCAACATGCGCTCAAGCCAGCTCTCCAGCACCACCTCGGTATCGTTGTTCAGCAACAGCAGGTATTCGCCGTGCGCCGCCCTGGCGCCCAGATTGCACTGCGCCGAGAAGTTGAACGGCGCGTCGTAGTCGAGCACCTGCACCCGGCCCGGATAGCGCGCGCTGATCTGCTGGTAATACTCGAAGGTTTCCGGCTGTTCGGAACGGTTGTCGACGATCAGCACCTCGAAGTTCTGGTAGCCGGTCAGGCCGAACAGGCTTTCCAGGCAGGGTTCCAGGTATTCGAGCTTGTCGCGGGTCGGAATCACGATGGACACCAGCGGCTGGGCCAGCAGCTGGTATTCGTAATGGTAGGTGCCGAACACCAGTCCCTCGCCGACCTTGACCGGCAAGCCGCCGCGGGCAGCATGGTTTTCCAGCGCGATCTGGCGCGACGCCTGTCCCAGCTGGTCCAGTTTGGGGTCGACCCAGGGCAGCGATATCAGCATATCGTCGACATGGCCAATGCAGCCGTCGCCCAACTGTTCGTACAAGCGCAGCAGCGCATCATAGCAATGCGCCTGCGGATAGGCCTGGAAGCCGCCTATCATCGACAGCTTGATCGTCGAAAACGCCACCGCCTGGCCGATGTAATCCATCGAGCGCAGGTAGTCGATCGAGAAGTCGGGACGGAAGGCGGGGCGGAAACGCTCGCCCATCGGCGAAATGATGTCGCTGTCGGAATAGATCGCCGCCCACTCGGGATGGGTGTGGATCGCTTCGCCCAGGCGCACCAGCGCGTGCGGCTGCAACTGAAAGCCGGCCGGCAGCAGCATCGTCCATTCCGCCGGAATGTCGGCGATGACGCCATTGATCACCGTGGTCACCGCCTGGTCGTCGTCCAGGCTGTCCAGCTGTACCCAGCCCAATTGATCGCTGTTCGTGAAGATCGGGTCCGGCACCGGGCTGTCCGACACCACGATCAGGCGCCAACTGCGGTACAGCTGCCGCTCCATCGCCGCGAAGCTTTCCGCCAGCCGCTCCAGGCTGCCGGCCGGCGCCAGCGCGATCAGATTGAACATCGGCCGCTGGCTCCAGGCCAGCATCATCCGTTCGGCCAACTGCTCGGCATGCACTTCGCGCAGATTGTGCTGCTTCACCCAGCGGCGGTACACCCCCAGCGCTTCCATGTCCGACTCCACCGTGGTGCGGGTGGTGATGCGGCCGAGTTCGACCGGCGCCTCGGGACGCAGATGCTCGGGCAACAGTTCGGCCAGACTCTGGAACAGCTCGCCGACGCGGTGTTCCAGCAGCCGGTGCTCGACAATGTGCCGGCGCGCCGCAGCGACGCGCTGCTCACGCAGCTGAGGCTTGTCTATCAGCTCACTCAGCGCGTCGATCCAGGCCTGCTCGGTATTCTCCACCACCGTGGCCAGACCGCAGTCCTTCAACCAGGCGTAGGGCTCCACATCGGACACCACCGCCGCCGCGCCGACCACCGAATACTCCAGCCATTTCAGGTCGGACTTGCAGTCGTTGAACTCGCTGGCCAGCAGCGGAGCGATGCCGATGTCGATGCGCAGCTCGGCCAGATCCCGCAGGTAATCGTTGTAGCTGACGAAGTCGGACACCTGACGCGCGTCCTTGACACCGACGAAGCCCGGCGGCACCTCGCCCCAGAACACGAAGCGCACCTGGCCGGCGTATTCGCCATAGATGCGTTGCAAGGCGGCGGACAGCATCGCCATGTCCTTGTCGTGGGTACTGGTGCCGGCGAAGCCGATGGTGATCTTGCCCTGGCGCGGCAAAGGCTCGACCAGGCGCTCGCTGGCGAGCAGGTTGGGGAAGACCAGAACCTTGTCGTTATACGGCCTGACCTTCTCGGCCAGCGCCTCGGTGGTCACCGTCACCAGCGCGCATTGCGGCAGCAGCCATTCGATGCCTTCGAACGACGGCTGGCACAGATTGTGCATCGCATGCTGCTCCGGCATGCCCAGCAGCCAGTCGTCCAGCTCGTAGACGATGGGCTTGCCCGAGGCGATCATCTCGTTCAGCACCGGACGGTATTCCGGGAAGGGAAACACCCGTTGCACGATGAACAGGTCCATCTGCTCGACGAACTCGTTGTCCGACTTGAACGGATACTGGCCGTCGAACATATAGGAAGACTGATACTTGAAGTGATGGCAGTCGAACGCCGGCTCCATCAGCCCCAGCGCGTCGCCCAGCCGCAGCTTGTAGCAGGCGGTGTCGAGGTTGTCGCGCGTCAGCACGCCGATGCGCGGCTTGCGCGGCGTGGTGCGCTCGATGCGCAATTGTTCCGCCTTCTCGACGGCGGCCCGCTGCGTCACCTCGATGAAATGGTCCAGCGCCGGCCAAAAGGCCTCGGCCTGTTTCTCCAACTGTTCGCGCAGCAACGGCATCGTCTGCCTGGCGCGCTCGATCTCGTCCGGGGCGGTGCCCCAGGCGACGCCGAACGATCCGGTCTCCTCCTGGCAGAAGGCGCTCTGCGCCCACTCGCCGGGCATCACCACGCCTACGCAGCCGCACAACACCGCCTCGGCCGCCAGCGCCGACACCTCGCCGGAATAGAAATACTCGCAGCTCTGGAACAGGTCGGCCAGCGCCTCCCAGCTGTCCGGATACTGCTGGGTGATTTCCACCGCGTCGGGCGGCAGCAATGCCGGATCGATCAAGGCCTGGCGCTTGCGTCCCTGGTAGTAGCAAACCTTGCCCGGCACCCGTTTGGCCGGATCTTCCGGCGGACGGAAAATCGATAGATCGACAGGGGGCAGGAACAGCAACTGATCCTTGGGCATTCCCTCCTGCACCAGGCCGGAGCCATAGGCGAACAATATGTCCTGGCTGCCATAGGAGCCGCCGCCCAGAAAACCGGGCCGATTCAGCAGATAACGCACCACCACCCTGCCGCGCATGGGATTGCCGCTCACCACCTCCGGATAGATGATGATGGGCTCGATGTGGTTCGCCTTGTAGTAGTCGAACTGCTCTTCGTTCAAGAACGGCGTGCGCAAGTCGGGATTGCACTCGCGCGTGGTGATGTAGGCCTCCTGCCCGGACCGGTTCAAGGCATCGCACAGCATGTGCATGACCCGCACCCCGGCCGAATTGCGCCGATAGTCGGGAGCCATGATGTAATAAGGATGGGGACGTTTACTATAGAGCGTTCGCATGGTTTCCCTATCTACTGTTTTTTACGTGTGGTCCGGCCGGTAATACCGGGCGGTAAGCGCGATCAGGTCCGGCAATGGCGTCCAGACCTGCAGGTCCATCTCTTCGCGCGCCTTGCTGATATCGGGAACATAATAACCGCTGGCGCTGCTGGCCACCGCCTGCCCTTGCACATGCAGGGCCAATGAGGGATTCAGTTGCTGCCTGATCTGCTCGACCAGTTCAACTATGCTGACTTCCTGGTCCGAACCGACATTATATGCCGCGCCATCTCGCCCGCACTGCAGCAGTTGCAACAGCCAAAAGGCCAGATCCGGGTAGGCCAGGAAGGAACGCACCTGCCGCCCGTCGCCGCGAATGACGATATCATCGCCGACGAGCGCGCTGCCGAGAAAATTGCCGAAGGCGAAATGGGCGTCTAACGGCATGTCCGGGCCGGCGAAAGCGAAACAGCGGGCGGAAACCACCTGCAGGCCGAACTGCTGGCGATACAGCGTGCCCAACAGCTCCACCGCCCGCTTTCCCTCGCCATATTCCGAAGGCGGCTGCAGCGGGTCGGGCCCCATCGCGCAGTCTTCTCGGATCGGCTGCGTGAACGGGTTCTTGCCGTATACCGCGCCGGACCCCACCAGCAGCACCCGGCAGCCGGGCAGCCGGGCGGCCTGGTCGAACACCCGCCGGGCGCCCTGGTAGTTCAGGTCCCAGCTCTGCAGCGGCGACAGGCTGCTGGCATGGCTCTCGCCGGAGCCGTGGATCACCAGGCGGACATCGTCCGGTATCAACAGCTTGCGGACATCGCCGCTCTGCCACCCCAGCCAGTCTTCGTTGCGCCATTCCGGATACCGATCCAGAAACGCGGCGGGGTCGCGGCTCAGCACCGTCACCCGGAACCGCGCGCCGCCGCGGCGCCAGTGCCGCAACGCGCGCAACAGCGCGCGGCCGATGATGCCTGTGCCGCCGGTGATCAACAGATGACCACTCTCCAGGCCACGC
>NZ_MKCT01000022.1 GCF_001855555.1 Chromobacterium sphagni
GGCGCCGCGCTGGCGGCAGGCCGCGAGGAACTGGCCGCCGCCGCCCGCCGCTTCGAGTCCCTGCTGCGCCGGCCGCCGCCGCCGGACCACGACCTGCAAGCTCTCCGGGACGCGCTGCGTCGCGCGCTGGACTAAGCGACCGCCGCCAGTTGGCGCGCCACCGCCGCCTGCACATCCGCCACCGTGCGGATGGCCGCGATGTCGTCGACGCCGATGTCGATGCCAAACTCGTCGTTCAGCGCCATCACCATGTCCAGCAGCTCCAGCGAATCGGCGTACAGCTCGTCCACCAGCCGCGCCGACGGCTGGATGCGGGCGGCGTCGGCGGCCAGGCAGGCGCCGATCACCGCCCTGACCCGCGCGTCAATGCCGCTTCGCATCTACGCGCTCCCTGGCCGCGGCGGCGTTCACGTGCTGGCCATCGACAGTAAGGATGACGTCGGACGACGCCGTCTGCGGCGTTCGGCGTCCGGCCTCCTCCGCCGCATCCAGCCCCAGCGCGCCAAAAAGCCGGGTCAGCAGCGGATTGGGCGCGCTGCCGCGCAACAACGCGGTTTCGCGGACCATCTGGCGTGCGAAGCCAGCCAATGCCTGGCGCTGCGGATGGCGCGCTATCACCGGGAGAAGACGCTCCAGTTCCGGCTCCAGCTTCTCTGCCCGGCCACCGGCGAACGCCTCCAGCACCGGCCCCCGGCCGAAACTCGGCAACAATGCGTCGCGGCTCTTCTCGAAAGCGATCCGTCGCGCCGCCGGCGTCGCCGGGTCGGCCTGCAAAGCGTCGCGCAGCGCACCCAACAGCAACTCGCCGGCTATGCGCGGCTGATCGACGAACCGCTGGCTGCGCAGATAGGCCGCAGTGGGTAGATTGCGCAATGGCGCTCGGCTCAGCTCGATATCGGCGAAGCCGTCAACCGGCGCCGCCGATACCAGCGATGCCGCAGCAGCAGCTGATGCACGCTGCGGTTGCGGCGCCGCTGGCGACACGCTCTGCGCCGGCCGCGCCCAGTCCAGCAAGCGCGCCACCACACTATCCGGCTGCCAGTCGCCGGCGGCTAGATTGGTCAGCCGCGCCAGCTTTTGCACTTGGCCTCGCAGTTGATCGCGTTGCGCATGGGCGTCCAGCGCGTTGTGCAGCGTCGTCCACTGTCCCTCGTCCAGAGGGCGCTGATAAGGCTGCGGCACGCCGTCCCGCGCCGGAGCCTCGCGCAGAAAACTGTCGCGCACCGCTATAAGCGCGGCCTGCTCCGGCATTGATGCCAGCTCTCCGCCGTTCAGCCGCAGCGCATTTCGCAGGTCGGTGATCAGCGCCCGCGCAGCCGGATGGGCGTCGCCGTTCAGATGAAAACCGGCAGAGCGCAGCACCGTCTCCGGGTAGTAGCTGCGCCATACCGCGAACGGCAAGGCCGTCCGGCCAGATATGGGCTCTTGCGCGGCCAGCGCCGGGCCGGCCCCGGCGCCTACACCCGCGCCGTCATCTGCCCGGCCCCGCGGCTCGGCGTCGGCTGGGGTCTGCGTCGAGACGCTGGCGCGTCGCCCGCCGATGTCCATTTCACGGCGTGGCGCGGCCTCTTCGCCGGCAGGCCGGGCGCCGCTGCGTCCAGCGGCGGGATCGCGGCCGAGATCGGCCGGCTGCGCCGCACGGCCCTGAAGATGGCGCAGCCGCAACGACACCGCCAGCGACGTCGGGCTGTCACCCCCGCGCCGCCTGCCGCCATGATGGTGGGCGATATGCCGGCTGTTGTCGATATGCCGGCTGTTGTCGATATGAATGTCGCCGATATTGATGGTGACGCCGGCAGTTGGCGGCGTCGAACCGTTGTCTGCGCCTGGCGCGGCGGTCGGCGGCGGTTCAGCCCGCGCCTCCGCCGCAGGCGGCTGCAGCTGCGCCAGCACATTGCGCAACAACAAAGGCAGCACCGCCACGGTATCCAGATCGCGCGCCAGCTTGCCGACCCCAGGCCATGCAAATCCTGCAACTGGCCGCGCGCGGCGCGCAGCGCTTCAAAAGCCTGGAAGGCCGCGCGGTCGAACACGCCGCATAACTGGCTCAGCATCTCCTCGTTCAGTTGCCCGCCCAGTTGATGCTCCAGATACTGTCGAACGAAAGGCATAACCTCGTCGCGCATCATAGCGTCGCCCAGCCGCGCGGCGTCCCCCGCCAGATGCTTGGCGGCGAACTGCGCCAGCTGACGCTCCAGCCCGCTGCGCAACCGATAGCCTTTGGCGTTTTTCGGCGTCCATGGGCCGAAGGCGGAACGCTCTCCCAGACCGTCCTTCAGTATCTGTTCCGCGTACCGGCGCGCCTGCCCGTCTAGCACGCCGCGCGCCTCAGTGCTCAGGCCTGCTTGCCGCGACAACTGATGATAGACTTTGGCGAATTCGGCGACTTCCAGCTTGGCATAGACATTGGTCGAGCCGTGGTACACATCGCGCAGCGCGTCGGCGCGGCCGATATTGGCGAACAGCGCATCCAGGCTGCGGTTGGCGAAGCCGGCCTGGTAGCCGGCCAGATCGCCGTCTGACAGCGCGCGCGTCGCCGGCATGCCGGCGCGACCTTCGGCGGCGCTCAGCTGCCGGGCCAGTCCGGTGCGCGGCGAGCCGGCGCCGGCATGAAGCGCGCTCAGGTCCGGACAAGACGCAGCGCGCGACAATGAAGCGGTAATAGTCATATCGCTTGCTCCCAATCAGGTGTCAAATCTGCAGAAAGGACTTGGCGGTTTCCAGACAGCTGCTGATGGTGCTGCTCAAAACCTTGACCAGGTTGTCAAACAGCGAATTGGCATTGCTGTATTTCTGGGTCAGCGTCTGCAGCGTGTTTTTCAGGTTCTCTTCCTGAGCCTTGAAGCCGGACTGCCAGGACTGGAACTTGGCGTTGTCCATTTCAACCACGCCGGAGCCCAGCTTGCCGACGTTATCGATCATCGTGCTGACCGGCGTCATGTCGATCACCACCACCCACTTGCCATCAGCGGACTGCTTGACGCAGGAGTCAGGCAAGCCCATCTCGGCAGCCCATTTCTCGGCATCGCTCTTGCTGCCGCCCTGAACCGAAGTCGCGCCCTTTGCTTGCACGGGAAAGAGCACGGCCTCCTTATTCGGCAGCGAGAACTTGGTTTTCAGGTCATCTTCCAGCGCGCTCCTCAGCGCCCCAACATCAAGCTTGACCTTGTTGCCGTCACCGCCGGGCGTGATCCAGTTCGCCATTTTCGACAAAATGTCGCTGAACGCCTTGTAGAAAGTGGTGTACTGACCAACGACGTTCTCGTATACGCCCAGGTAGTTGTCCTTGATCTGGCCGATGGCCTTGCTGATCTCCGCCCACAATTCGCTGTCCGACATGCCGTCGTCCGCCACGGCGTTTGCCGAGTACAACATCGGCGCGCCGGCGGAGCGGGCCTGCGGCGGCGCGGCGGCGAACGCGTCTTCCAGGCCCGAACGCAATGCCTGCTTTTGCTCGTCGCTCATCGAGTAAGCGCTTTGCGCCACGCCCTGCAGACTGCCCTCGAACAGCCTGGCGCTGAGGGTCTGGGCGTTCTTGGCCTCGTCCAGCTCGCCCGCCAGCGCTGCGCGCTTGGCAAGCGCCGCCTCGGCCGATGGCGGCACGACGCCGGAGAACGGCGAGCGCTGTTCCACCAGCTTGGTTTCATAAGAGGCCTGCCTCTGAACGCTGCGGCGGACGTCCTGCGCGGCCCGGCTCAGCTCGTCGGCCTTGATCTTGGCGGCGCCCAGCGCGGGAACGGATGGCCCTTGCGCGACCGCGCGCGCCGGCTCGGCGGCGCCGGACGCGTCGGGGCGTTGCGCGGCGGCTTGGGTTTCCGGAGTCTGCGGCCGCGTCAGCGGCATGGAGGTCGAAGTTTGAATGCCGTACATGGAATTCCCCTGCATGGCCAGCGCCGCTACACGTCGGCGGCGCGGGCGGAATCAATGGTGCGGAACGCCGTCCCGGCCGGAAAGGCCGGGACGGCGGGCGGGGCGCTAATGCCGCCCCGCCGCTTTCCGATGGGACGGATCAGATGCGGAGATTGCCGGCGATCGCGGCCATCGCCGAACTCTTGGACTGGCTGATGCCATCCAGCGTGCGCAGCAGTTCCTGAATGATGCTATCGGCTTTGCGGCTGCTTTCGCGGGTTTCCTCGGAAGCCGTACTGGCCACGCGGCTGGAAGCCTGGCTGATCTGCTGCTCTGATTGTTCCAGCGTGGAGGCGTAGCGGCCCGATCCCCCTGCGATACTGCCGGCCGCGGCCGAGCTGTCCATGATGGCCTTGCCGGTGGTCTGCTTGGCCTGGGCCTTAAGCTTGGTGTCATCCAGCGCCCGCTGTTCGGTCTGGCTCTTGACCCCCAGGCCGTCGGCGGTGCCGCCAAGCGCGGTCTCATGTTGCTTGGCCAGGCGCGTGTTGCTGGACTGCAGGCCGATCTGCTCTCCGGCCATGCCGTCGGCCACGCTGCCGGCGGCGCTAGGCTGCCCGCTCAACGCGCTCACCTCCGGACGGGCCGCGCCGTTCTGCGGCTTCAGGCCCACCTGCTTCAGGTTGTCGGCATCGGCGCCCAGCTTGACCGTGTTCTGGCGGCCCAGCGTGGTCTGGACGCTGCGGCCCTCGTCGCCGAGCTTGCTGAGCTTGGGCGCGTTGTTCTTCAACGCGCCGCGCTCGGCATTGAGGCCGTTCAGGCTCTTCTTGGCGCCGACGCCGGTGATGGCCACCTGACCGACGCTCTGCACGATGCTGCTGGACAGGTTGGCGATGCCTTCGCGCACCATGGAGGCCGCCGTGGCCTTGGTCGCGTCGAAGCTGACCAGCGACAGCTTGGTGCTCAACGCATTGTCGGCGGTGCGCAGCGCCGACATCAGCACAATGGCCTGGGACAGCAGCGCGGCCATGCTGGTGGACAGACCGCTGATATCGAAGCCAGCGTCGCCGCCCTCGGTGCTGCGCTGCTTCAGCTCCTTGTCTATCGCCTGCTCAAGCTTGTTGGCCGTGTGCTCGACACCGGCGGTGAAGCCGGCGTCTTCGTACTTGTCGGCCAGCCAGGCGTGCAGCACGCCGGCGTCTTGCGGCTTTAGCTTCGGCTGGGCCAGGTCCGGTTTGCCGGCTAGCGCGCCGGCCAGCTCTCGACCGGCATCGCCGCTCTGGCTCAGTATCGCCTGCAGGGTGCCGACCGAAATCGGCCCGTCCTGCAGGCGCGGCTTGGCTGCGCCGCCGGCCAGATCGACACCGCTCGACGGCAGGCGGGAAGGGAACAGCGGGGAAGATGTAATGGCGTTGCTCATGATCAATTCCTCATATTCTTCAGGCGTGGCTCTGACGCAGCACGAAACGGCCGGCTTCGCCGTTCTGCTGTAGCGCGCTGGACATCGCCGTGGTCAGTTCCTGGGTGATTTTCTGGGTGCTGGCGAACACTTCAACCGCCTGTTTCAGCCATTGTTCGATCTGGTCCATCGCGGCGCGCGCCAGCGTGAAGTCCGCCAGCGCGTCGCTGGCGTTCTTCATGAACACGCCTTGCGCCACATTGCCGCCGGCCTGGGTGGTGGCTTGAGCCACCTCGCCGCCGACCACGATGCGGCCCAGCGTGTTGGCCATCATCTGCTTGGCGGCGGCGTCAGTTTGCAGACCCAGGCTGTTGGCCAAACGCTGGAAGCCCTGGCTCAGCACCTTGCTGCCGTTCTTGGCCAGCTCCTTCATCACCGTGGGCACCATCTTCTTGATGGTGTCGCCCATCAGTTTGCTTAACGCGCCGCCCAGCTTGCTGGCGGCGCCCTTGCCGACGACAGCCACCACCACCATCACCGCGACCATGGCGACGGCGGCCAGCACCGCGCCGATGATGGCGCCGGCCAGCTCGGCGGTCTTCTTGTCCACCCCCATGCCTTCCAGCGCCTTGGCGATGGCCTTGCCCAACAGGTCCATCAACGGTTTGAGCACCTTGTCCATCAACGGCTTCAAAGCCTCTTCCATGAAGGACACCCCGGTGGTGGCCTTGACCACCTCGTCCGCCACCATCAGCGCGACGCCCACAGCGGCAAGCGCCAGGCTGGCGCCGCCGGTGAATGCTGCGGCCACGACGCTGACCACCGTCAGCACCGCACCCAGAATCTTGCCAATGCACCCCATGGTGCGATTGAGCTCCTCTGCCTTGCGCACCTCTTCCTGGTACTCGGTGGACTTCTTGTCCATTTCCTTCTGTCGGCCTTCCTGCAGCGACTGGAACAGGGCGAGATCGTTTTTCAGGCTTTCTTCGCTGTTCTTGCCGACCAGCTCGACGAACATCGCCATCAGCATCGTCAGCTTGGCGACGTTGGACAAATTGTCATCGCCGGTTTTGCGCGAGACATCGGCATTGACGTTTGCCCCTTGCACCTTGCCGGCCAGATCGTCGGCGATCCTGGCCTTGTCCATGGCCACGACCCGGGCCTTCTCCGCCACGTCGAACGCCTTGTCGGCCTTCTGCTTGGCTTGCAGCGCGTCGGCAGCCGCTTGCTGGCTGGCGGACTGGGCCTCGGCGTAACCGGGTTCGTCCGGAGACATCGCGTCCACCTTGGCCTGGGCGGCCTCGGCTTTTTTCTGCGCGGCCTCCGCCGCCTGCTTGGCGCTGTCGTACTGGCCGGATGCGCTCTTGAAAGCCTCGGTGGCTTCGCTCGCCTCCTGGAATGCCTGCTGGAACTCGCGTGAGAGCTTGTCGCCCATCTCGACCTGCGCCTCCATCATCGCCCGCCAAGTGGCGATGCGGCTCTCCAGCTGCGACAACGAGACATCGCCAAGCAGCGACATCAGCTTGCCCAGCAGCAAAGTCAATTTGCCGCTGCCGTCCAGTTCCTCCTTGGCCCTGGGCGTCGGCTGGGTCAGCGCCGGCGTTGCCAGGTCGCGTTCGCGGACCTGGACGTCGCCGTCGCCGGCCTTGGTGGCCAGCACCGACTTCAGCGCCTTGTCCGCGGCGTCGAGAAAGCTGCTGTCCTTGCGGACGCTCTCAAATGCGGTTTCGGCCAGCTTGGGATTGTGCAGATACGCACTGCGGCCTATTGTGCCTGCATCACTCATGCCTGCTCCTTTTCCTGCTGTCGGGACTGCTCGCTCTCGGCTTCCTGCAAGGTGTCCAGATACACTTGGGCTTTGGCGCGCAGCGCTTCGTCCGCGCTTTGCTCGCACACCAGCTCAAAGCATTGCCTGGCCTTGGCGGCCTTGCGCATGAACAGCTGGCACTGGCCAGTGAAGAACACTGGCCGGTAATCGCTCTTGCTCAGCGCAAAGGCCACCGCGTAGAGATCGGCGGCCTTCTGGAACTGCTTCTTCAACTGGCACACGGCGGCCAGGCCCATGATGTAGTCGGGGTTGTAGAAATCGTAGATGCAGAGGAAACGGAAAAAAGTCTCCGCATCGTCGAGCCGTCCCTTGTTGTAAAAATCGTAAGCGTGGGCGTACAGTCCTTCCATCATGTCCTGCGGAATCCCGTGCACGTCCTTCAACGTGGCGCCGCCGCTCACGGCTTCCCAGACCACCTCCGCAAAACGGTCGTCGCTGACATTGTCATTAGCGTTCATATCTGCTCCTGGTAAGGTCACCAACCCGGCAGAGCTGGCTAGCAACCGCCTTCGCCGCGCGGCGCGCGTGAAAAACGGTCGAGATCATTTAAGCGCGGAGCGCCGGGACAAACATTCAGGAATCGCTCATTGCTTGCGCCATGCGCTGCCGCAGCACGGGCAAACCAGCGGTTTCGCTCGCTGTCCGGCTCTCTCCGGCCGGGGGGCGGCGCAAAAAGCTCAGCCAGCCGGCCCCGCCAGCCCATCCTCGGGCGGCCGGTCGGCGTTTTCCACCTGCTCCAGCCATACCAAGAGGCGCAGCACCTCGTCGACCTCGCCCAGGCTGACAAAGGAATAGCGGCGATGGCCGGCGAAGATGCGCCGCGCCAGCGGCACGTCGCGCACCACCGGCACGCCGACTTTCTCGGCGTAGGCGCGCACCGCCAGCGCGCGCTGGTTTGGTTTCCATGACCGAGACGAAGGGAATCGGCACCACATCGGGACGGAAGTAGATGCCGATGGCGATGTGAGTGGGGTTGGCGATGATCAGACGCGAGTTTTCGATATCGGACTTCACCTGCTCGGACAGGATTTCCATATGCGCCTCGCGGCGGCGCGACTTGACTTCCGGATTGCCTTCCTGCTCCTTCATCTCGCGCTTCACTTCCTGCTTGTCCATCTTCATGTCCTTCATGAACAGGAAGTATTCGGTGATGGCGTCCAGCAGCAGGATCAGCACGATGCAGCCGAGGCAGGTCAGCACCAGCGACAGCAGCAGCTCGCGCCACACCCCCGCCATTTCCAGCGGGCCGCCGTTGAGCTGGGAAAACAGCAACTCCTTGTGCTTGCGCCAGATCACCGTCACCGCCACCGCGAAACTGGCCAGATAAAGCAGCGCCTTTACCGCTTCTTTCACCGTGCGCAAACTGAACAGTTTTTTGAAGCCATTGACCGGATTGAGCGCCGACAGATTCAGCTTCAATGCTTCGCTGGCCAGCACAAAGCCGCTTTGCAGCAGCGCCGGCAGCGCCGAGGCGGCGACGCACAGCAGGAAGATGGGCAGCAAGAGCTTCAGCCCAAGCCAAGCCACAGCCTTGGCGTAGCCCGCCATGTCCAGGCTGAAGCCGCCGGCGATGGCTTGGCGGAAAGCGCCCATCAGTTCCACCAGCGAGCCGAAGGACACCAGATAGGCCACGCCGCACAGCGTGAGGCAGGCCACCACCAGATCGCGGCTTTTGAAGGACTGGCCTTTCTTGGCCGAGTCCTGCAGACGCTTGCGCGTCGGCTGTTCGGTCTTGTTGGACATGTCAGCGCCCCGGCGGCAGCCAGCCGGACAAGGCTCCGGGCTGGAAAGACAGCCGCGACAACGCGTCCGGCAAAACCGGCGCGAAATACAGCAGCATGATCACCAGCGCCACCGCGCTCTTTACCGTCAACGACACCGCGAAGGCGTTCATCTGCGGCGCGAAGCGCGACAGCAGGCCCAGCACCGCCTCGGTCAGCAGCAGCGCCGCCATCACCGGACTGGCCAGCACCACCGATTTGGAGATCACCTGGTTGAGCAGGCCCAGCACGGGGGTCAAAGCCGGCATGCCGCCGCCCAGCGGGTCGCACAGCAGGTAGCTCTGGCGGAACAGGTCCAGCATCAGCCCCATGCCGCCGCCCTGCAGATAGACCGCGGCGGCGAACAGGTTGAATAGATTGGCCAGTTCCGAGGTGTCCACGCCGTTGGCCGGATCGATGCTGCTGCTCAGGGTGGCGCCGCGCTGGTTGTCTATAATGCTGCCCAAGGCATGGAACACCCAGAACGGCCAAGCCAGCAGACAACCCAGCAGCAGGCCCACCGTCGCCTCGCGCGCGATCAACATAACAAAGGGCAGCGCCTCGAAGGCCGGCAGCGCCTCAGGCGAATGCGGCCACAGGCCTAGCGCCACCAGCATCGCCACCGAGGTGCGCACCATCCCGGTCAGCACATTGCTGTTGAGGAAAGGCAGGATGAAGAACACCGGCGCCACCCGGGCAAAGCCCAGCGCCGCCGCGGCCACCCAGCCGTGAATCTCGAAGAACAACCCGAACTGCATCGCTAGCCCTTGGCCAGCGCCAGCCGCATCACTTCGCGGCCGAATCCCAGCAGCGTCTCGCCATACCAGCCGGACAGCAGGAACAGGCACAGGCTGACGCCGAACAGCTTGATGCCGAACGGCAGCGTCTGCTCCTGCAACTGGGTGACGGTCTGGAACAGCCCCACCAGCAAGCCGATGGCGGTGGCGACGATGATGGGCCAGGCCGACATCAACAACACCAGGTACAGCGCCCTGTTGCCGGCGAAAACCAGGTCGTTCATAGGAAAACCTTTCAATCAACAAAAACCGTGCATGCACGGGCCAGAGAGCAAGACGCATCGGAGGCGCCCGCCTCCCCGTCAGCGCAAGTCGTCCCCGCATCCCTCGCCAAGGTTTTAAGCCGCCGTCTGTCTGAGCGATTTGACGCTAGCAAATCGCGAGTTCGGCGGCGCCTTGGCGAGGGGTGCGGGTCGCCTGGGGTTGTCAGGGGGCTGGCGAAACCGCTCCCTGACCTGCCAGCCGGGCAGCCCCGGCCATGAAAATCATCGTCCGCGCAGCGGACACTCCGCTTGCCGTTCAAACTGCCGTTCAAAATCTGGCAGCGCCATTTCCTGCCGCCCCGCCGCCCGCTACGTCGCCAGATCCAGGTATTGCAGCACCAGACCCTTGGACAACAGCGTCCAGCCGTCCAGCGCGACGAACAGCACCAGTTTGATCGGCACCGAGATCGTCACCGGACTCATCATCATCATCCCCAGCGCCAGCAAGACGCTGGAGATCACCAGATCCACCACCACGAAGGGCAGATAGAGGTAGAAGCCTATCTTGAACGCGCTCTTGATCTCGCTGAGCGCATAGGCCGGCAGCAAGGCGAAGATGGATGGCTCTTCGTCGACCACGGCATTGCCGGTTTCGCGCTCGCTGCGCTGGGCCTGGGCCTTGTCGAAAAAGCGGGTCAGCTCCGGGTCGGAATATTTCTGCAGATAGCCGCGGTAGCCATCCAGGCCGTTTTCGACGAAATTGCTCACCGACTCGACGCTGTTGAAGCTGACGCGCTCTTCCTGGTAATAGCTGTAGGCCTGCTGGGCGATCGGCAGCATCACGAACATGGACAGCAGCAAGGCGATGCCGTTGAGCGTCATATTGGATGGCACTTGCTGCAGGCCCAGCGCGTTGCGCACCATCACGAACACGATGGAGAACTTGATGAAGCAGGTGCCGGACGCGATCAGGAAAGGCAGCAGCGTGGAGAACGCCAGCAGCGCGATCAGCGAGATATCATTCGACATCGGCCGCACCGTCCCGCCACTGCGCCACCTCCACGCCCAGTTGCCCATCCAGTTGCACCAGCTCGCCGCGTCCCAGCAAGGCGCCGTTGGCGCGCACTTCCACCTGACGCTCGACGCCGGCCTGCAAGGGCAGCAGTTGGCCCTGGCACAATTGCTGCAGCTCGGCCAGCGTCACCCGGCTCTGTTGCAATACGAATTCCAGCCGCACCGGCAGCTGGCTGATGTCGGCCAGCGCCGGTTCATCCTGCGCCGCGGCTTCCTCTGCCTGCCATTCCATGATGATTCCTTCCTCAAATCGTTGATAACGCCCCACAACCCGGCCATGGCAGCTTACCGGCGACGCCGGCTGCTGGATCAGCAGCACATCGCCGCGGCGCACGCTGCGCAACAGGGCCAGGCTGATGCGACTGCTTCCCAGGCCGAACATCAGCGGCGCCGTCAGCCGCTCAAGCCTGGCCGCCGCCGCCGCGGGCAAAAGCCGCGGCGCGGGAGCCTTGGCCAGCCATACCGGCCCCTGCGGCGTAGCCACCCGCAGCAAGGGGCGCTGCGGCAGCTCGCCGCCGTCCAACTGGGCGCCAGCGCGCAGCCGTCCGCCGGCCATGTCCGGCATCGGCCATTGCAACGGTTCGGCGCTGGCCGCGATCAGTTGAGCGACCTGCCGCTCCACCCCGGCGCCGCTGGCCAGCACCGCCAGATCCGGCGCCCGGCTCGCCAACCAGGCCCGCGGTTCCAGCCAGCCCTGCCATCGCTCCTGCTCGTCGGCTATTTCCAGCCAGCGCCCGCTGCGCGGCGGGTAGGCGATTTCCGCCTCCCAGCCTTGCGCCGCCCAGGCCGCCGCGGTCTGCCGCAGCGCCAGCGTCCGGCGGTCCAAATGGCGCAGCTTCAGCATCAGGCGTCCTCCTCGGATTCAGGCTGCTGCCTGTCCCGCTGCTGGCGCTCGCCGCCGTCGCGCGACAGGCTCCACTGCTGCGGATTGCCGTGCTGCCACTGCTCGCCAAGCCGCTGCTGCACCAGGCTGTCCGACGGCTGCAAGGTCAATTGCGCGGCGCCGTGACTCGGCAACAACTGAATGTTGACTGAGTGTTCGCCCCCCCAGCGCTGGAAGCGATAGGTCAGGCCAGGCTGCGACTCGGCTGCCGTCGCCAATGTCGGCATGGCCGGCTGGCTCTCCATCCGCGTTCGCGGCGGCAGCGCGGCGGGCGGCAACTGCGCGGCGGCGGCGGCATGCCGCGCCGGGACCGGCTGATCGGCAATCGCGGCGGCCAACTCGCTCGCCGCCGGCTTGCGCGTTTCACTGCGCGGCTGCTGCGCCGGCAAGCCTGCCGGCGCGTCCCCCGCGGACGGCAGCACCGCCCGCAAATGCTCCTGCAACAACGGCTCCAACCGAGGCGGCGCCGCAATCACCGCCGCGGAGGAAGAGGAAGGCGCTGCCTGCGTTTGCGGGCTGGCCTGGGCATCTTTTTTAGCCGGCTCGGCCTTGTCCTTGCCAACACTGGAACCGGAAAGAATCTCGGCATGCGCCGAGACCTTGGCCGCCGGCAACGGCCCGGCAGCCGGCATTGCCGCCGCCAGCGCCTGCCGGATATCCAGCCTGACCGTGGCTCCGGGCGCCGGCGGCTGCGCGCTTGCCCCTCCGCCTTTGCGCGCCCCCGCCTTCTCCCCGAATTCCGTCCGCGCGCCGCCAACCGCGCCCTGCTCCCGGCGGTAATGCGGCTGCAGCCTGGCGGGCGGAGGCAGCCAGGCCGCCGGCAGCGCCAAGCCGCCTTCCGGCGACGCCTCCTTCTTGTCCTTCTCGTCCCGATCGCGCCCGGGCGTTTGCTCTTCATGCTCCAGCCGGCCGGCCTGCCGGGCGAACGCGCCCGCCACCCCTTCGGCCTCGACGTTCTGAATCTGGGCCACCGCCGCCGGCGCGGTTGTCGGCATCACGCTTGCCATGTCGTTATCTCCTCTTGTTCAGTCTCTTCCAGCCGCAATCGCAGCAGACGCTGACGCCGGCGCTGCGACTGCGCCCAACGCTGGTACTTGTCTTCCTTGCGCAAGCACTGCCGATGCAAGGCCGCCTGCTGCTCGCGCCGCTGCTCCAGTTGCAGGCGCTGCTCCTGCGCCTGCGTCAATTGCAGATCCAGGTTCTGCAGCTGGCGGCGCAGCACCGCCTGCTTGCGCTGCAGGGCGAACAGCTGGCCGCGGTCCAGCACCGTGCCGCCCGGCCGCTGCGCGTGCAGCAGTTGGCGCAAGCCCTGGCTCTGGCTGCGAATGTCCTGCTGGCGACCCTCCAGTTGCCGGTCCTCGCGCGCCAATTGCGCCAGCGCGCTCAGGTGGCGCCGCTGCTCCGCCTGACAGCGCCTCAGCAGCGCCCGCAGCTCAACCAGCAAGCTCATGCATGCCCCGCAAGGTATCCGCCGGCGGCGAGTATTCATCCATGCCCTGGCGCAGCCACTGCAGCAGCGGCGCCCGCGCCGCCATTGCCCGATCGTTGTCGGCGTTCTCGCCCGGCCGGTACTCGCCCAAATCGATGAACACCTGCAGCTCCTCCAATCGCGCCATCAATCCGCGCACCGCGGCGGCGCTGCGCTGATGCGCGCCGTCCGTCACCCTGCCCGCCACCCGGCTGGCGCTTTTCAGCGCGTCTATCGCCGGATAATGGCCCTGGCCGGCCAGCTTGCGGCTTAGGTAGATGTGGCCATCCAAAATGGAGCGGATCTCGTCCGCCATCGGGTCGGGCTCGTCGTCGCTCTCCAGCAGCACAGTGTAGAAGGCCGTGATGCTGCCGGCTGCCGTGGCGCCGGGCCGCTCCAGCAGGCGCGGCAGGCTGTCGAACACCGAAGCCGGGTAGCCGCGCCGCGCCGGCGGCTCGCCGGCCGCCAGCGCCACGTCGCGCAGGGCGCGGGCGTAACGCGTCATGGAGTCGATGAACAACACCACTTTCTTGCCCTGGTCGCGAAAATGCTCGGCCACCGTGGTGGCCAGCAGCGCGGCGTTGCAACGGTCCACCGACGAGAAGTCGGAGGTGGCGTATACCAGCACGCACCTCTCCCGCCGGGGCGAGGCGCGCAGAGACTCGGCGAACTCGGTCACCTCGCGGCCGCGCTCGCCTATCAGGCCGATCACGAACACATCGGCTTCGGTCTGTTCTATCAACATGTGCATCAACATGGTCTTGCCGCAGCCGGCGGAGGCGAAAATGCCCACCCGCTGGCCGACGCCGCAGGTCAACAAGCCATCTATCGCGCGCACCCCGGTGGCCAACGGCTGGCGTATGCCCACCCGTTGCGAATACGGCGGCGGATCGGCGTCTATGCCGCGCTCCTCGCCCGCCGCGCCCGCCTCCGGGGCAAAACGCTCGACAATCCGGCCGGTCGGGTCCAGCACCGCGCCCAGCGCCGCCTCGCCCACCCAGGCCGACATCGCGCGGCCGGTGGGTTCCAGCACCGCCTCGCGCGACAGCCCGCGGGCGTTGCCTATCAGGCTCAGCACCGCGCGTTCGCGCTGAAAGCCCACCACCTGGGCGCGCGCCACCACCTCGCGGTTCTGCCAGCTGCGGCGGATGTCGCACAACTCGCCTATCGCCACGCCGGGCAAGGCGGCCTCCAGGATCGGGCCGGACAGGCGCTGCGGACTGGCCAGCCGGCGCAACAGGCGCGGCGGCT
>NZ_MKCT01000023.1 GCF_001855555.1 Chromobacterium sphagni
GCGCGGCTTGCCGCTGGCCGACATGCGGCAGAACCTGCAGCGCATGGTCGACCTGGCGCAAGCGCGCAAGACCAGGGTGCTGCTGGTGGGCATGGCGCTGCCACCGAACTATGGCCCCCGTTACGGCGCCGAGTTCCGCGCCGCCTATGATGAAATCGCCAAAAGCAACCATCTGGCCTACGTGCCGCTACTGGTGGCGGGCTTCGCCGGCGATCTGGCCAGCTTCCAGCCCGATGGCCTGCACCCGCGCGCCGACAAGCAGATCACCATGATGCGCACGGTGAAGGCGAAACTGCCAGTGAAATAATCCAGCAATATGATTGACTTGTTCGCATCAGCACGAACAGAATAGGCGAATCGCATAATAACATCCGCCAGCGGCGCTTCGGCACTTCGCCCCGCGAAAACTCCACGGCCCGCCGGCCCACGCACATGCCAAACCACACCCCGTCCTTCCTGCAGCGATGGCTGCGGCCATACCGTGGCCTGCCGCCCAGCGTCTACATCCAGGTGCTGTGCAGCTTCATCAACAACGTCGGCGGCATTTCCAAGCTGTTCCTGCCGCTGTACCTGCGCGAGGGCTACCATCTGCCCTACAGCAGATCGGCATGCTGATGGCCTTCTACGGCGCCGGCATGCTGATAGGCTCGCTCAAGGGCGGCAGCCTGAGCGACCGTTTCGACAGCCGGGCGCTGGCGGTGCTGGCCTTGTCCCTGTCCGGCCTGTGCATGGCGCTGCTGGCGCTGCAGATTCCAGTATGGCTGTTCATGCCGGTGCTGGTGCTGTCCGGCATGGCCGACGGCGGTTTCCGTCCGGTCAACCAGCGGCTGGCGCTGGAGCCCTGCACCCCGCAGCAACGGCCGGTGGCCCAGGGCATGATGCGGGTGGCGTTCAACCTGGGGTGGCCATCGCCGGCGTCACCAGCGGCTTTCTCGCCGCCTATGGCTACCAGTGGGTATACGCCGCCAACGCCAGCGGCACGCTGCTGGCCGCCTGCTGGCTGGCCTGGTCGTACCGCCGCCAGCGCGAGCGCACCCAGCCCGGACGCCGCGACGAACAGGCGGACGTCACCCTAGTCGGCCCGTGGCGCGACGTCAGCTTTCTGCGCAGCATCGCCGCGCTGATCCTGATAACGCTGGCCTTCGACCAGATGTACGTGACGCTGGCGCTGTTCCTGCGCGAACACTACCAGCTCGGACCGCAATGGGTCGGCTATCTGTTCACCATCAACGGCCTGATGGTGGTGGCGCTGCAGCTCCCCATCAGCCGCCGCATCCTGCGCTGGGGCCTGGGCCTCAGCACCCAGCTCGGCGTGCTGCTGACCGGCTGTTCCTTCCTGTGGCTGAACGTCGGCCACAGCGTGCTCTGGCCCATCCTGATGATGGTGACGCTGACCTTCGGCGAGCTGTTGCTGTCGCCCAGCTACGCGCACTGGTGATGCACCGCTCCGAAGGCCGGCTGCGCGGCAGCTACCTCGGCCTGTACAACGCCGCCTGGAACGGCCGCACCCTGGTGGCGCCGGCGCTGGGCACGGCGCTGTACGGCCATCTGGGCGGCGCGGCGCTGTGGTGGCTGTGCGCGCTGGTGGCCTGCCTGGGCGTGGCGATCCAGCACGGCGCCCTGAGGAAGATGCTGCGGCCGGCCCCGGTCGGCTGACGCCCCCGCTGATACACGCCCCCCCGCCGACAAGACAACACCCCGCCGGCTTGCGCGGGCGGGGTGTCAGGACAGGCTATCCCTCAGGCGGGATTACAGGTCCTTGGCGTTCTCGGCCAGGTAGGAAGCCACGCCTTCGGCGGACGGCTTCATGCCCTTCTTGCCCTTGCTCCAGCCAGCCGGGCACACTTCGCCGTGCTCTTCGGTGAATTGCAGCGCGTCAACCACGCGCAGCATTTCGCCGATGTCGCGGCCCAGCGGCAGGTTGTTGACCACCTGGTGCTGCACCACGCCGGAGCGGTCAATCAGGAAGGAGCCGCGGAAGGCCACGCCGCCTTCGGCCTGAACGTCGAACGCCTGGCACAGCTCGTGCTGGATGTCGGCCACCAGGGTGTAGCCAACTTGGCCGATGCCGCCCTTTTCCACCGGAGTGTTGCGCCATGCGGCGTGGGTGAACTGGCTGTCGATGGACACGCCGATCACTTCCACGTTGCGTTCCTTGAATTCGGCCAGGCGTGGTCGAAGGCGATCAGTTCCGACGGGCACACGAAGGTGAAGTCCAGCGGATAGAAGAACACCACGGCGTACTTGCCGGCGGTGGCCTGCTTGAAGGAGTAGTTGTCAACGATCTGACCATCGCCGAGCACGGCGGAGAAGGTTTTTTCACCAGCGAAGAAGGGGGCTTGCTTGCCAACGAGTACGGCCATTTGGATCTCCTTAAAGGTCTTGGTATGACAACGCTTCCCTGATCGGGCATCGGAAAACGTCGCGGATTGCGAGGCTTTATAAATCAGCCAGCCCGGACCCGGCAAATTGTAAATCGATATCGTTGCGATAAAGTTTTGCAATCGCCGCAACAGCAGGGCGGCCCGCAGCCACAACTGGCTTATCACACTTATATGGGGATGAGCGCTCAAGGTTTCAAGCGACTTGCCGGAGACCGAAGGGCGCGCGGTCGCCAGCCGCCGCCCCAGCCATGGACGCCCCGCCGGAAAAAAAAACGGACACCCAGGTGTCCGTTTTATGATTCGCCGCGGTCAGGCTCAGGCGCTGGGCTCGGCCTTCTGGCGCAGGCGCAGGTTCAGTTCGCGCAGCTGCTTGTCGTCCACCGCGTTCGGCGCGTTGGTCAGCAGGCACTGGGCGCGCTGGGTCTTGGGGAAGGCGATCACGTCGCGGATGGAGTCCGCGCCGCACATCAGCGTCACCAGACGGTCCAGGCCGAAGGCCAGGCCGCCATGCGGCGGCGCGCCGAACTTCAGGTTGTCCAGCAGGAAGCCGAACTTGTTCTGCTGCTCTTCCGGAGTGATCTTCAGCGCGCCGAACACCTTCTCCTGCACGTCGGCGCGGTGGATACGGATGGAGCCGCCGCCGATTTCCCAGCCGTTCAGCACCATGTCGTAGGCGCGCGCCAGGCAGGCGCCCGGGTTGCTTTCCATCAGGTCCTCGTGGCCGACCTTGGGGCTGGTGAATGGATGGTGGCAGGCGGTCCAGCGGTCCGCTTCCTCGTCGTGCTCGAACATCGGGAAGTCCACCACCCACAACGGGCGCCATTCGCGCACGAAGTAGCCGCCGGCTTCGCCGCGCTCGTGGCCGATCTTGATGCGCAGCGCGCCGATCGCCTCGTTCACCACCTTGGCCTTGTCGGCGCCGAAGAAGATGATGTCGCCGTCGTCGGCGCCGGTGCGGGCCATGATCTCGCTCAGGCCGTTCACCGACAGGAACTTGACGATGGGCGACTGCAGGCCGCTGTTCTCGTCGTTGGTGATCTTGCTCTTGTCGTTGACCTTGATGTAGGCCAGGCCCTTGGCGCCGTAGATGCCGACGAACTGGGTGTAGTCGTCGATTTCCTTGCGCGACAGCGCCGCGCCGCCGGGCACGCGCAGGGCGACCACGCGGCCGCCCGCCATGTCTGCCGCGCCGCGGAACACCTTGAACTCCTCGGTCTTCATCAGATCGGTCAGTTCGGTGAATTTCAGCGACACGCGCATGTCCGGCTTGTCGGAGCCGTAGTAGAACATCGCGTCGCCATAGGTCATGCGCGGGAACTTGCCCAGCTCCACCCCCATCACGTCGCGGAAAATCTCCTGCGTCATATTTTCGGTGATGTCCATGATCTGGTCCTCGTTCAGGAACGAGGTTTCGATATCGATCTGGGTGAATTCAGGCTGGCGGTCGGCGCGCAGGTCTTCGTCGCGGAAGCACTTGGTGATCTGGTAGTAGCGGTCGAAGCCGGCCACCATCAGCAGCTGCTTGAACAGCTGCGGCGATTGCGGCAGCGCGAAGAATTCGCCCGGGTGCACGCGCGACGGCACCAGATAGTCGCGGGCGCCTTCCGGAGTGGAGCGGGTCAGCATCGGGGTTTCGATGTCGATGAAGCCCTGCTTGTCCAGGTGGTTGCGCACGCCCATCGCCACGCGGTAGCGCAGGCGCAGGTTCTTCTGCATCGCCGGGCGGCGCAGATCGATCACGCGGTTGGTCAGGCGGACGTTTTCCGACAGGTTCTCGTCGTCGATCTGGAACGGCGGCGTGGCCGCGGCGTTGAGGATTTCGATTTCCTTGGCCAGGATCTCGATCTCGCCAGAGATCATCTTGCTGTTGGCGGTGCCGGCCGGGCGCTCGCGCACGATGCCGCTGATCGACAGCACGTATTCGTTGCGGCTGCTGTCGGCCAGCTTGAACGCTTCCGGGGTATCCGGGTCGATCACCACCTGCACCAGGCCCTCGCGGTCGCGCAGGTCGATGAAGATCACGCCGCCGTGGTCGCGGCGGCGGTGCGCCCAGCCTTTGACCGTGACGGTCTGGCCGAGGTATTTCTTGTCGATAAGTCCACAGTAATCGGTACGCATTGGGTAAACCTTTTTATTGAATCCGGTAAAGCTCCCGCAAGGGAGAAAGGCGTTTAGGGGCTAGACAGGGTGACGGCCTAGCCCTGCCGATTATGTTCGTCATTCAAGCGCGGACGCTGGGCTTCCGGCGGCGGATTGGGTACCACCACGCCCATCGAGATGACGTACTTGAGCGCGTCGTCCACGCTCATGTCCAGTTGGCGGGTGTCGCTGCGCGGCACCACGATGAAGTAGCCCGAGGTGGGATTGGGGGTGGTCGGCACGTAGACGCTGACCAGCTCCTCGCCGTCCTCAGCGTATTGCAGCACCTGCTGCGCCGGGGTGCCGGTCTGGAAGGCCACGGTCCAAGCGTTCTGGTGCGGCCAGCGCACCAACAGCGCGTTCTTGAAGGCGTTGCCGGAGTCGGAGAACAGCGTGTCGCTGACCTGCTTGACGCTGTTGTAGATCGAACGCACCACCGGGGTGCGCGACAACAGGCCGTGCCAGAACGCCACTAGCTTGCGGCCCAGCACATTGGCCGCCAGCATGCCGGTGCCCATCACCACCAGCACGGCGAACACCACGCCCAGGCCTGGCACATGCATGCCGAACAGCGCCTCCGGCCGCCACTCCCGCGGCAGCAGCGTCAGCGTCTGGTCCAGCGAGCTGATGATCAGGTTGAGCACCCATAGGGTCACCGCCAGCGGCAGCCAGATGACCAGACCAGCGATCAGGTAACCCTTGAGGGTCATTTTTATCTTGGGGGATACCGACATCAGTCGCAACCGCAGCCGGTGCCGCAACTGTGGCCGCCGCCGCCATCGCTGCTGCTGGCGGCGCTGGCGCCGCCCTTGAAGTCGGTGGCGTACCAGCCCGAACCCTTCAGCTGGAAGCCGGCGGCCGACAACTGCTTGCGATAGTCGGCGCTGCCGCAGGCCGGGCAGTTGGCAACCGGCGCGTCGCTGAGTTTTTGCAGGTGTTCCTTGGCAACGCCACAGGCGCTGCAACGATATTCATAGATCGGCATAGCTTTATTTCCCCGCCAATTGACCACAATGGCATAATACCCTTGGATGCTGCACTGCACCACACTTGGAACTAAACTGTGTACAGGCTTGACTGTACAGGTGCGGCCACCGGCTTTCAAACTCAAGTGCGCCGCCTTGCAAACCGGTGATTATATCCGACTGAAACGGCAATACAAAAACCACTTTCACATCCGCTTCCCGCAACACCGTCCCGCAACGCTATCCCGGAGGTCTACATGGTTTACCAAGAAGGTCAGATGGAAAGCATTCGCAACATTCTCGCCGGCAAAAAAGGACTGATCGTCGGCATCGCCAACGAGAACAGCATAGCCTACGGCTGCGCCAGCGTGCTGCGCCAGCTGGGCGCGGAATGCGCGGTCACCTACCTCAACGCCAAGGCCGAGAAATACGTGCGGCCGCTGGCCGAGGCCTTGCAGTCGCCGCTGGTGATGCCGATGGACGTGGAGCAGCCGGAGCAGATGCGGACGGTGTTCGAGCAGATCGCCAAACACTGGGGCACGCTGGACTTCATCATCCACTCCATCGCCTACTGCCCGGCGGAAGATCTGCACGGCCGGGTGACCGACTGTTCGCTGGCTGGCTTCCAGCAGGCAATGCACGTGTCCTGCTATTCCTTCATCGAAATGACCCGCCTGGCCGAGCCCTTGATGCAGAACGGCGGCAGCCTGATCACCATGAGCTACTACGGCGCCGACAAGGTGGTGGAGAACTACAACATCATGGGCCCGGTGAAGGCCGCGCTGGAGAGCGTGTCCCGCTACCTCGCCAACGAACTGGGCCCCAAGCGCATCCGCGTGCACGTGGTGTCGCCCGGCCCGCTGAAAACCCGCGCCGCCTCCGGCATCGCCCACTTCGACCAATTGATCGAAGACGCCATCGCCCGCGCGCCGCAGAACCGCCTGGTCGACATCGAGGAAGTGGGCGCCACCTGCGCCTTCCTGATTTCCAACGCCGCCAGCGGCCTCACCGGCCAGACCATCTACGTCGACGGCGGCTACCACATCAAGGCTTGAGGAGCGCAGCATGACGCACGACGACCACGCATTCGACGACATCCTGCAACAGGCGCGCGAACGGGGCCCGCTGCCGATGGCGGTAGCCCACCCCTGCAGCCGAGAATCGTTGCTGGGCGCGGTAGAGGCCGCGGAAAACGGCATCGCCACCCCCATCCTGGTGGCACCGCTGGCCAAGCTGAAAAAACTGGCCGACGAACTGGGCATCGACCTCCGGCGCTTCGAGTGCATAGACGTGGAACACAGCCACGCCGCCGCCGAACGGGCAGTGCAGCTGGTGCGCGACGGCTACGCCGACATCCTGATGAAGGGCAGCCTGCACACCGACGAATTCATGAGCGCGGCGCTGGCGCGCGACACCGGCGTCCGCACCGACCGCCGCATCAGCCACATCTGGGTGATGAAGGTGGAAAGCTATCCGCGCTATCTGTTCATCACCGACGCGGCGATCAACATCGAGCCCGACCTGATCACCAAGCGCGACATCTGCCAGAACGCCATCGACTTGACCCACGCGCTGGGCATCGCCTGCCCCAAGGTGGCCATCCTGGCCGCGGTGGAAACCATCAATCCCGAGATGCGCTCGACACTGGACGCCGCCGCGCTGTGCAAGATGGCCGACCGCGGCCAGATCACCGGCGCCATCCTGGACGGCCCGCTGGCCTTCGACAACGCCATCTCCAAGGAGGCCGCCGCCAGCAAGGGCATCGTCTCGCCGGTGGCTGGCGACCCGGACATCCTGCTGGTGCCGGACCTGGAGGCCGGCAATATGCTGGGCAAGCAGCTGACCTACCTGGCCGGCGCCGCCTCGGCCGGCGTGGTGATGGGCGCGCGGGTGCCGATGGTGCTGACCAGCCGCGCCGACGACGCCAGCGGCCGCCTGGCCTCCAGCGCCATCGCCAATCTGCTGGCGCACAAGCGTCGCCAGGGCGGAGGACGGCCATGAGCGCCTGCCTGCTGGCCATCAACGCCGGCTCCGCCACGCTGAAATTCCGCGCCTTCAGCGCCGACGGCCAGATCTTGCTAGCCCGCGGCATGGTGGACCGTTTCGGCAGCGACAACGCCCGTCTGCAGCTAGCCAACGCCAAAGGCCAGACGCTGGAGGAGCAGGCGCTGCCCGATGCCGAACACGCCACCGCGCTGGCGGCGGTGTTGGACAGCCTGGCCGACCAGGCGCTGGAAACGCGGGCGTTGGCGCACCGGGTGGTGCATGGCGGCAACCGCTTCGTGCAGGCGGTGCGGATAGACGCCGAGGTGAGAAGCGCGCTGGAGGACTACATCGCGCTGGCGCCGCTGCATCAGCCGGTGAGCCTGGAGGTGATAGACGCCTTCGCCGCGATGGACAGCCGGCTGCCGCAGATCGCCTGCTTCGACACCGCCTTCCACGCCAGCCAGCCGGTGATCGCCACCCGCTTCGGCATCGCCCGTCACTGGCATGACGAAGGCGTGCGCCGCTACGGCTTCCACGGCCTGTCCTACGCCGCCATCGCCCGCCGCCTGCCGGAGCTGAATCTAGACCACCGCAAGACGGTGGTGTGCCACCTGGGCAGCGGCGCCAGCGCCTGCGCGCTGGAGTCTGGCCGCAGCATCGCCTCCAGCATGGGCTTCTCCGCGGTGGACGGTCTGGTGATGGGCAGCCGCCCCGGCTATATCGACCCGGAAGTGATCCTGTACTGGCAGGAACATGAAGGCATGGGGGTGAAGGATGTGCGGCGCGAGCTGTACAAGAACTCCGGCCTGTTAGGGGTGTCCGGCATTTCCGCCGACATGCGCGAGCTGCTGGACAGCGAGCAGCCGGCCGCGCGCGAGGCGGTGGAATTGTTCTGCTACCGGGCAGCGCGCGAAGTGGCCAGCCTGGCCGGCGCGCTCAGGGGGCTGGACGGACTGATCTTCACCGCCGGCATCGGCGAGCACTCGGCCGAGGTGCGCGCCAGAATACTGCAGCAGCTGTCCTGGCTGGGCTTCGAGCTAGACCACGCCGCCAACCTGACCCATGCCCGCCGCCTCACCACCGCCGCCAGCCGCCTGCCGGCCTACGTGCTGCCCACCGACGAAGAGGGCGAGATGGCGCGCCAGGCCGCCCGGCTGCTGTAAACCAGCAGGCCCGCGCAGGCGGGCCGGTTCTCATCTCAAAAATAGCGCTCGCTGCGCTTACCCCAGCCCGTCCAGCCAGCGCGCGAACACCAGGGAGCCCTGCCGCCGCAGCATCTCGCCATGGCGGCGGCACTGCTCGCGCAGCGTGCGCGGATCGATGCCGGCGGCGGCCAGCTCGCAAGCATGGCCTACCAGCCAGCTTTCCAGCCGCTGCGGATCGGCCTCCAGGTGGAACTGCAGGCCCAGCGCGTGATTGCCGATGGCGAAAGCCTGGTTCGGACACCGGGCGCTGGCCGCCAACCGCTGCGCGCCGTCCGGGATGTCGAACTGGTCGCCATGCCAATGCAACGCCAGCGGCGAGTCGGCCAGCGGCGCCAGCGCCGAGCGCATGCCGGCCTCAGTCAGTTGCAGCTCGGCAAAACCAATTTCTTTATGCCCCATCGCCGCCACGCCCGCGCCTAACGCCCGCGCCATCAGCTGCGCCCCCAGGCAGATGCCCAGAATCGGACGGCGCGCCTGCAGCCGGCGCCGGATCGCGCCCAGTTCGTCGACCAAGAAGGGATAAAGCTCGTCGTCGAAGGCGCCGATCGGCCCGCCCAACGCGATCAATAAATCCACCTGCTCCAGCGCCAGCCCGTCCAGCCGGTCCACGCCGGCCTCGCGGTACTCGATGCGGAAGCCGCGCGCCTGCAGCAGCGGCTGCAGAATGCCCAGATCCTCAAAGGCCAGATGGCGAATGGCAATAGCGGTTTTCATGGCGGCCCATTCCTTATGCTAAAGCTGGAACAGCCAGTATCGTGAAATCCGCATGGAATGTCGATGCGCGACGGCAAACACCCCCGCTGCGCGATGCAGGCGGGGGTGTTTGCCGAACACAAAAGGCCCCGCGCTGCGGAGCCTTTGCGTATTCTTTTCAGCCTGGGCTGAGGATCAGGCCATAGCCTTGATCTGCGAGGACAGACGGCTCTTGTGACGAGCAGCCTTGTTCTTGTGGAACACGCCCTTGTCAGCAATGCGGTCGATCACTTTTTCGGAAGCGTGGAATACTACCTTAGCGGCAGCCTTGTCACCGGCTTCGATTGCCTTGAGCACTTTCTTAACTGCGGTACGGAACGCAGTACGCAGGCTGGCGTTGTGCGCGCGCTGCTTAAGGGCTGTGCGTGCACGCTTGCGAGCTTGTGCGCTGTTAGCCATGAATCTATCTCCTGATGAGCGGAATCTGAAACTCGCGATTCTAAGCCCTAAACTCAGGTTTTGCAACAATAAACGGGCCGGCGTAAACTAGCGGCCTTGCTCAACCCGCCCTGTGTTGCCTAATTCCCAATGAACCTGCTTAAGGCCCTGGCTGCAGTCAGCAGCATGACCATGGTGTCCCGCGTTCTCGGCCTGGTCCGCGATACCCTGGTCGCACGGACTTTCGGCGCCGGCCTGTCCGCCGACGCTTTCAACGCCGCTTTCAAGATTCCCAATATGCTGCGGCGGCTGTTCGCCGAGGGCGCCTTCTCGCAGGCTTTCGTGCCGATACTGGGCGAATACAAGCAAAACCGCACACACGAGGAAACCCGCCAATTCGTCGCCAAAGTCACCGGCGTGCTCGGCTCGGTGTTGTTGCTGGTCACCGCGCTGGGCATGCTGTTCGCGCCGCTGATCATGTGGATCTCCGCGCCAGGCTTCTACCGCGAGCCGGCCAAGGCCGCGCTGTTCGCCGACATCCTGCGGGTGTCCTTTCCTTATATCTTCTTCATCTCGCTGTCGTCGATGACCGGCAGCATCCTGAACAGCTGGGGCAAATTCTCCATCCCAGCCTTCACTCCCACCTTTCTCAACCTCAGCTTCATCGTGTTCACGCTGTGGCTCACCCATTACTTCCACCCGCCCATCATGGCCTTGGCCTGGGCGGTGTTCGTCGGCGGCCTGGTGCAGTTGGTATGGCAACTGCCCTTCCTGAAGCAGATAAGCATGCTGGCCCGGCCGGCGTTCGCCTTCCGCGACCCGGAGGTGTGGCGGGTAATCCGCCAGATGGGCCCGGCGATCTTCGGCGTGTCGGTGGCGCAGATTTCCCTGCTGATCAACTCCACCTTCGCCTCCTTCCTGCCCACCGGCAGCGTGTCGTGGATGTATTACGCCGACCGGCTGATGGAATTCCCCTCCGGCGTGCTGGGCGTGGCGCTCGGCACCATCCTGCTGCCATCCTTGTCCAAGCACGCCGCCAGCAAGTCCGACGCCGAATTCAGCGTGCTGCTGGACTGGGGCATCCGCCTGTCGCTGCTGCTGGCGGTGCCGGCGACCGTGGGCCTGGGCCTGCTGTCCGGTCCGCTGCTCTACACCATGTTCATGTACGGCAAGTTCACCCCGCACGACGCGCTGATGTCGCAGCAGGCGGTGATCGCCTATTCCTTCGGCCTGCTGGGCCTGATCCTGGTGAAGGTGCTGGCGCCCGGCTTCTACGCGCGCCAAGACATCAAGACCCCGGTGCGCATCGCCGTGATCACGCTGTGCGCCACCCAGGCGATGAACCTGGCTTTCGTGTTTCCGCTCAAGCACGCCGGCCTGGCGCTGTCGATCGGCCTGGCTTCCTGCCTGAACGCCGGCCTGCTGCTGACCCGCCTGCGCCAGCGCGGCATCTACCGCCCCGGCGCCGGCTGGCAAAGCTTCCTCCTGCGGCTGGCGGCGGCCATCCTGGTGATGGCGGCGGTGCTGCTGGCCTGCCAGCACTACCTGCCGATAGACTGGCATGGCCGCGCCTGGCAGCGCGCGCTTTGGCTGAGCCTGCTGGTCGCCGCCGGCGCCGTCGCCTATTTCGCCTCGCTGTACGCGCTGGGCTTCCGCCCGCGCGAATTCATGCGCAAGGAACACTGAGGCGCCTGCCGTTATAAAACAGCCAGGCCAGGGTCTGGCAGTACAAGGAAACCGAATATGAACACTCACGCCGCCACCCCGGAACATTCGCCGCTGGGCAAAACCGTCTGCTACCAGGACCATTACGACAAAAGCCTGCTTTTTCCCATCGCCCGCCAGACCAAGCGCGACGAGATAGGCGTGGAGGAAACGGCGCTGCCGTTTGCCGGCGTCGACATCTGGACCGGCTTCGAATTGTCCTGGCTCAACACCCGCGGCAAGCCGCAGGTGGCCATCGCCACCTTCCGCATCCCTGCCGACAGCCCCAGACTGATCGAATCCAAATCGTTCAAGCTGTATCTAAACAGCTACAACCAGACGCGGCTGGACAGCGTCGCCGCGCTGGCGGCGCAGTTGGCGGGCGACCTGTCCGAAGCCGCCGGCGCGCAAGTGGAAGTGGGCATCACGCTGCCGCGCGACTTCGCCGCCGAACAGGTGCGAGAGCTGGCTGGGGAATACATCGACGATCTGGATATCGCAGTGGACAGCTACGCGCCCTGCCCGCACATTCTCCAGGCCGACGCGGCCGACATCGTTAGCGAGACGCTGTGCAGCAATCTCTTGAAGTCCAACTGCCTGGTCACCGGCCAGCCGGACTGGGGCAGTGTGGCCATCCGCTACACCGGCCCGCGGATAGACCGCGAGGCGCTGCTGCGCTACCTGATAGGCTTCCGCCAGCACAATGAATTCCACGAACAGTGCGTGGAGCGCATCTTCGTCGACGTGCTGCGCGCCTGCGCGCCGGAACAGCTCACCGTCTATGCCCGCTACACCCGCCGCGGCGGCCTGGACATCAACCCCTGGCGCAGCAATTTCGAATCCGCGCCGCAGGACAACGTCCGCGCCGCGCGCCAGTAAGGCGCCGGCGGCGGACAAAAAAAGGGATGCCTGAATGGCATCCCTTTTTGTTTGCAGTCCAGCACGGCGTCAGAACGGTGCCGGCGCCTCGAACTCCATCTCCTCGAACGTCACCGGATGCCGCAACACCAGCCTTGATGCGTGCAGCAACAGGCGGTCGGCCTTGGCCAGCACCTCCGGCGGCGCGTAGATGTCGTCGCCCAGTATCGGGTGCCCCATGTCCAGATGCAGCATGTGCATGCGCAGCTGGTGGGCGCGGCCGGTTTGCGGGTCCAGCTCCACCCGGGTGAGGTCGCGGCCGGTGTCGCGCGAGATCACCCGGTAATGGGTGATGGCTTGCTTGCCACACTCCAGATCCACCTTCTGCCGCGGCCGGTTCGGCCAGTCTATGCTCAGCGGCAGGTCTATCACGCCGCTATTGGTCTCGACAATGCCGTCCACCACCGCGATGTAGCGCTTCTTCACCTTGCGCTCCATGAAGGCGATCGACAGCGCGCGCTGCATTGCCGGACCGCGTCCCATCACCACCAGGCCGGAAGTGGCCATGTCCAGCCGGTGCACGGTCAAGGCGTCCGGGTATTCCTTCTGCGCGCGGCTGATCAGGCAGTCGGCCTTGTCCTCGCCGCGTCCCGGTACCGACAGCAGGCCGGAGGGCTTGTCCAGCACCAGCAGGCAGCTGTCGGCGTAGATCACGGAAAGGCCGGTGTCCGGCGGTGGATTGTAGTGTTCCAGATTATGTTCTTGCATCGACTGCGGTCCAAAAAAACGATTGGCGGCGATTATCGGCGCTAAAGCCTTGCGCGACAAGCTGTTACCACCTTTTGTTCGCGGCGCTGTCACTTGAAATCCGCCGGCGCAGCCATCACCCTACCCTGACAAGACGACAAAGGAAGCACCATGGCAGAACAATTCTATCAAGATCCTTATCAAACCCGCCTCGCCACCCGCGTGCTCAACCACGGCGATGCCGGCCTGGTCCTGGAAGACACGCTGTGCTATCCGCTGGGCGGCGGCCAGCCCGGCGACAGCGCCACGCTGAGGCTGGAGGACGGCGGCGCGCTGCGCATCGTCGACACCCGCCGCGACCGCGAAAGCCGCGCCATCCTGCACCAGACCGAGGGCGACGTCCTCCTCGCGCCCGGCACCGCGGTGACGCTGGAGCTGGACTGGGAACGCCGCCACCGCCACATGCGGATACACACCTGTCTGCATTTGCTGTCGGTGGTGATCCCGCTGGGCGTCACCGGCGGCAACCTCACCGCAGAATCCGGCCGGCTGGACTTCGACCTGCCCGAAGGCATGGAGCTGGACAAGGACGATATCGAGACCCGCCTCAACCAGCTGATCGCGCAGGATCTGGCGGTGGGAATACGCATGACCAGCGGCGAGGCGCTGAAGGCGCAGCCGGAGTTGATCAAGACCATGTCGGTGACGCCGCCGCTGCATTTGCCAGAGATCCGTCTGGTGGAAGTGGCCGGCGTCGACCTGCAGCCCTGCGGCGGCACCCATGTGGCGCGCACCGGCGAAATCGGCCGGGTGCGGGTGAAGAAGATGGAAAACAAGGGCGCGCGCAACAAGCGGGTGGTGATCGAACTGGCCGATTAAAGCAAACGGGGGCCTAAGCCCCCGTTACTGTCCGGATGGGCGTCAGGCTCAGCGCGCGTCCAGCGCCAGCTCGTGCTCCGGTTTCTCCGCTTTCTCGTCCAGCGTCATCCGGTGCAGCCACGGCGCGATGACGATGGTGACCAGGGCGATGCCGCCGGTCACCACCCCGATCTGGGTGAACACGCGGCTGTAAATCTCCAGCGTCGCCAGCGGATCGGTCACATTGTCCGGCGCTGCGGTCAGGCCCGCCACCCAGCCGGCTATCACAGACGACGCCGCCGAGGTGAGGAACCAGGCGCCCATGATGAAGCCCATCAGCCGCTGCGGCACCAACTGCGCCACCATCGCCAAGCCCAGGCCGGAAATCAGCAACTCGCCTATGCTTTGCAGCAGGTAGCTGAGCACCATCCAGTTGGACGACACCAGGCCCTGGGCGTTGGCGTACTTGGCGCCCAGCGGCAGCACCAGGAAGGCGCCGGCGCACAGCACCATGCCGATGGCGAACTTGTGCGGCATCGGCAGGCGGTTGCCCAGCTTGTTGTAGCACAGCGCCAGCAGCGGGCTGGCCAGCATGATCCAGAACGGGTTCAGCGACTGGAACTGCTCCGGCTGCACCGCGATGCCGAACAGTTCGTGCACGGTGTTGTGGATGGCGAAGAAGTTCAGCGACAGCGGCATCTGGTTGTACAGCACGAAGAACACCGTGGCCTGCAGCATCAGGATGGCGGCGACGATCATCTTTTTGCGCTCGGTGCCCTGCAGCGCCAGCGTTTCCTTGGCGAACACGCCGATCACACCGATGGACAGCACCGCCAGCACGATGTTGGCGATCAGCGAATGCTTGAGCAGCAGCGCGGCGATCAGACAGAACGCTACCACGCCCGCCAATACCGCCAGCCAGGTGGACAGCTTGGGCGTCTTGAAGTCGGCGGCGGAACCGTAGTCCTTCACCCAGCTCTGCATCAGCAGGAAATTGGCGACTGTGATCAGCATGCCGGCCACCGACAGCGCGAAGGCGTGGGCATAGCCGAACTGGTCGGCCAACCACGGCGTGGCCAGCATCGACAGCAGCGAACCGACGTTGATCGCCATGTAGTACATGGTGAAGGCGCCATCCAGGCGAGGATCGTTCTCCTCGTAGCACTTGGACAGCAGCGACGAAGGATTGGCCTTGAACAAACCGTTGCCCACCGCGATGGTGCCCATACCCAGGTAAAGCAGGCTGATGTGGTCGGCGGAAGCCGTCACCATCGCGTAGCCGGCGGTCAGAACCAGCGCGCCCAGCAGAATGGTGCGCTTGGTGCCCAGTACCTTATCGCCCAGCCAGCCGCCCACCGCCACCAGACCGTAGACCAGCGCGATGAAGGACGAGAACAGCGTGAAGGAATCGGCCTCGCGCAGGCCCAGCGCCTTCACCAGATAGACGGCCAGAATGCCCTGCAAGCCGTAAAAGCCGAAACGTTCCCAGAATTCGATCGAGAAGATCAGATAAAACGGCTTGGGTTGCCGCAAGGGATTGAGCGCGGTCGACGTCATATTGGGTTCCTCGTGATGCCACAGCTGCTGCGAACCCAGGTCAAGACTTCTGCAGGCCGGATCGGTGACGACGACAAGACGCGCAGCGCGCCGGCCGTTGCCGGTCACGCCAGGGTGGGACAGACAGTGGTCACTACTGAAAAGTTAAGCAAACTTCCGCCATCGATCAGAGAAACACCGAAATTATCGGCTTGGATTGATGAAAGATAGCGTTCAGGAACTATTGATGAAGCATACGGTCGCAGCTGTCAACGCAGGCGGCCGGAATCCGGCCCAGATATCCCAATGGCACCAACACGATCTGATTAAGCATTGGTTAATTTTACGTGAAGGTTTTTAAAAAACATTTCCAAATGAATTTAAATTCCAAAAAATGTTTATTTTTAGAATTTAATTGCAAACAAGACCCGCAGGCTTGAAACCCCATTTCGATGGCCACTGACAAGAACGCCACGGAATAAACTGATCGAAAGAACAGCACGGCTGGCATCCACGCGGACTATTCCTCCAAGTAAGCCCATAGAGAAGAGGAAGCCCGCCATGCCGTTGCCCCGCCTAAGCCTTCCACTATTGTGTCTGCTGGCCCTTGGGGCCCAAGCCGCGCCCAACCCGCCTTTCGACCCCACCCCGCTGCCCTGGCAGGAACTGGCCGCCCGCCTGCGCCACACCTACTACACCGGCGGCGTGCACAATGAAAAGTGGTGCCTGCCGCCCTTCAACTGCACTTATCCGCGCCAGCCCGGCCAGCCCAGCAACCCGCTGTTTCCCAAGTGGTGGGTCAGCGAATGGACCATGTACCGGGTGTTCAAAAACTACGAACAATATCCGCCGCCCTACGCTTCGCCGCCGGCCGGCCTGAGCCCGGACGACTACGAAGTGTCCTACGGCGCCAGCTACTACGACGCCAGTTACGTGCCTGCCGACGGCGATGGCGCAGGCGCGATGATGGAACACTACGACAAGCGCTGCCTGCCAATCTTCCCCGGCAGCAACCACTACAGCTGCAGCTTCGTCTCGCTCGGCAACAAGGCCTATTTCCTGCGCTACGCCGATAGACCGCCCGGCACGCCGCAATGCTGCCAGTTTTCGCTGAACAACCACCCGCCGCGGCAGGACTTCATCCGCCACCTGCCCTACAACCAAGCGGAAAGCAGCCATCTGGACAACAGCCTGCAAGCCTACTCACGGCTGGTGGGACCGCAGAAAATCCTGTTCGGCTACGCCTTCAACAAAAAAGCGGCGCGCGACTCCGGCGCGCCCGCCGGCAAGCCCTACCGCCATCCGCAATCGTTCTACTTCTCCGGCGACCCCAGCCCGGAACCGGACGCCCCGATCGTCAGCCAGAACTACGACAATTTCCGCGCGGAGAAACCCGACCCGGCCAAGACCTGGAACCAAGTGGCGCAGATGTGCCCGGCCAAGCCGGAATGGTGCTGTCTGTTCGCCAGCGACTGTCCGGACAAGCCCAAGTCCGAGGAGGCCAATCCCAAGTCCTGGGCCACCGCCAAGCCCTAAGCCACCAGAGCGGCCAGTTGCCGGTCAAGCACCGCCGCCTGCCGCCGCAGCAAATCGGCAAACTGCTGCGGCAGCGGCGAGGCCGGGCGGAACTGCGGCAGCGCCAGCTGCACGCAGAAGGGAATCGACGCCGCCAGCGGCCGCACCGCCAGGCCATTGCCGGCCTCCGCCAGCGCGGTTAGCGGATTGACGATGGCCAGGCCCAGTCCCAGCCGCACCATCGCGCACACCGAAGCGGCGCTGTGGCTGGACAGCTGCAGCCGCCGTTCTACCCCCTCGCGGGCGAACCAGGCATCCACCTGCTGGCGGTAACTGTCGCTGGCGGCCAGGCTGATGAAGGACTGCCCGGCGAAGTCCGCCGCCCGCAGCCGGTTTTTCGCCGCCAGCGGATGCCCCTCCGGCAGCACGCACAATTCATCGCCCTGCCACAAGGGCTGCAGCTGGCAGCCGGCCGGCGCCTGCTGCTGTTCGGTCAGCCCCAGGTCGAAGCGTTGCGCCGACAGCCACTCCTCCAGCCACGGCGACTCTTGCGGGCTGATGTCGATGCCGACATCGGGAAAACGCTCGACGAACTCCGCGCATACCGCCGGCAACAGCGCCTGGGCGAACACCGGCAGGCAGGCGATGGCCAGTTGGCCGCCGGCGAACTGGCGGATGGCGGCCGCGCTGCCGACGATGCGCTCCAGGCCGACAAAGCTGCGCTCCACCTCGGCAAACAGCTGCAGCGCCTGCTGGGTGGGCCGCAACCTCCCCCGGCTACGCTCGAACAGCACCAGCCCCAACAGCTGTTCGCAACGCGCCAGCTCACGGCTGACAGTGGGCTGAGAGGTATGCAGCAGGCGCGCGGCGCCGCTGACGCTGCCGCTGGTCATCACTGCGCGGAACACTTCGATATGACGCAGATTAATGGACATGGCCAGCCCCGATAAAAATCAATCCATATCATAAATGAAAGACATAGCCACAAATTGCTATTTTATTTTTGCTAAAAAGCGGCTGATGATGGGACAAACCTATCCGGAACCATCAGCATGCACGCATTCGACACCCGCCAGCTCGCCGACATCGCCCGCCAGCACAACGCTCCCTTGTGGGTCTACCACGCCGGCACCATCCGCCAGCGCATCGCCGAACTGCGGTCGTTCGACGTGATCCGCTACGCGCAGAAGGCCAACTCCAACATCCACATCCTGCGGCTGATGCGCGAACAGGGCGTGAAAGTGGACGCGGTGTCGCTGGGCGAGATAGAGCGCGCGCTGGCCGCCGGCTACCAGAGCGGCGGCGAAGAGGCCGACATCGTGTTCACCGCCGACGTGCTGGACCACGCCACGCTGGCCAAGGTGGTGGAGCGCGGCATCCCGGTCAACGCCGGCTCGATAGACATGCTGAGGCAACTGGGCGCAGTCTCCCCGGGCCATCCGGTGTGGCTGCGCATCAACCCCGGCTTCGGCCATGGCCACAGCCAGAAAACCAATACCGGCGGCGAAAACAGCAAACACGGCATCTGGCACGCCGAGCTGGAGCAGGCGCTGGCGGCGGTCCGCCAATACAAGCTGAAACTGGTGGGCGTGCACATGCACATCGGCTCCGGCGTCGACTACGGCCACCTGCGGCAGGTATGCGGCGCGATGGTGGAACTGGTTGAGCGACTGGGCTGCGACATCGAGGCCATTTCGGCTGGCGGCGGCCTGTCCATCCCCTACCGCGACGGCGAAGTCCGCATCGATCCCCAGCACTATTTCCAGCTGTGGGACGAGGCGCGGCGGCGGATAGCGGCCCGGCTGGGCCACCCGTTGCGGCTGGAAATCGAACCCGGCCGCTTCCTGGTCGCCGAGTCCGGCGTGCTGCTGTCCGAAGTGCGGGCGGTGAAAAACATGGGCAGCCGCCATTTCGTGCTGGTGGACGCCGGCTTCAACGACCTGATGCGGCCATCGCTGTATGGCAGCTACCACCACATCTCGATTCTGGACCGCCAAGGCGCGCCTAAATCCGGCAGCATCGACACCGTCGTCGCCGGCCCCTTGTGCGAATCCGGCGACGTGTTCACCCAACAGGAAGGCGGCACGGTGGAAATCCGGCCGTTGCCGCCGGCCGAGATCGGCGACTGGCTGGTCTTCCACGACGCAGGCGCTTACGGCGCCAGCATGTCCTCCAACTACAACAGCCGGCCGCTGCTGGCCGAGGTTCTGGTCGACGGCGACCAGGTCCGCCAGATCCGCCGCCGCCAGACCATGGCCGAGTTGCTGGCGCTGGAAGCCTGACCCTGGGCAACACATGCGAAAAAGCCGGGCGACGCCCGGCCTTTTCGCACATTCCTTCATCCTTGGGGATGATCAGCTTTTCTGTTCCATCTTGTTGATCACGAACTTGACGCCCGGAACCTGCTCGGCGATCTGGCCGGCCTTGAACATCTGCTGGTCGTCGCTCATCTGGCCTTCGATGGTCACTTCGCCCTTGCTGCTGCTGACCTTCAAGTCCAGCGCCTTCAACTCGGAATCGGCGTCCAGCGCCTGCTTGACGGCGGAGGCCAACTCGGCATCGGTCGGCGCGGCCACGGCAACGGCGCCGTCGGCGTAAGCGTGGCTGGCGAAAGCGCCAGAGAAGGCCAGTGCGGCCAGCAGCAGGGTTTGGCTTGCAAAACGTTTCATCATCTTCTCCAATTTCTCGCGACAAATGCCGGCTGGCACGATCCACATCCGGCGGACCACACGGAACGCCACCATGTTAGCGGTGAAACTTTTCCGTTTTGTTGCAACTCAATGACATTGAGCCAACTGCAACATTCCAGCGACACGCTGCGCGACACGCAGGTTACAATCCACCCCATCCATCAAGAGAAGGCCGCCACGGCCAGTAGGCATGACGCACATCCTGTCCCCGAAACGCTGGCCGCTATGGCTGGCCTTGTTGATCCTCGCCGGCTGTGGCACCACCCCGCCCAGCAGCTTCCCGCAACACCCTTCCAGCGGCAATGAAACCAGCAGCCTGGCCGCCCTGCCCGCCTGGAACAGCCAGACGCTGGAGGATTCGCTGCAAGCGCTGAAGCAAAGCTGCAAGCCGCTGCAGAAGAAATCGGCCTGGAGCGGAGTCTGCCGCGAAGCCGGCCAATTGCAGGAAAACGACGGCGACGCCGTGCGCCGCTTCTTCGAAAACCGCTTCACCGCCTGGAAGCTGCATGACGGCAACCGCGACAGCGGCCTGGTCACCGGCTATTACGAACCGCTGCTCAGCGGCAGCCGCACCCGCTCCGAGCGCACGCCGTGGCCGGTATACGGCGTGCCTCGCGACATGGTCAGCGTCGACGTCCCCGCCAGCCAGCGCGGCCGCGGCGCGCTGCGCGCCAAACAGGCCGCGCCGGGCCGGCTGGTGCTGGCCGCCTCCGGCGATATCGAGATCAACCCGGCCGACTTCCCCGCCGACCCGCGCGGCAGCCGGCTGAAGGGCCGGCTGTCGGGCTCGCGCCTGCTGCCCTATTTCACCCGCGGCCAGATCAATCAGGGCAGCATCAGCGGCAATGCGCCGGTGATCGCCTGGGTGGAAGACCCGGTAGAGCTGTTTTTCCTGCAGGTGCAAGGCTCCGGCCGCATCCAGTTGGACGACGGCAGCTTCATCCACGTGGGTTTCGCCGACCAGAACGGCTATCCCTACCAGTCGATAGGCAAGTGGCTGGTAGACCAGCGCCAGATGACGCTGGGCGACGCCTCGATGCAAGGCATCAAAGACTGGCTCGCGCGCAATCCGCAACGCCGCGACGAACTGTTCGCGGTCAACCCCAGCTATATCTTCTTCAAGGTCATGCCGGGCGACAACGGCGGACCGGTAGGCGCGCTGGGCGTGCCGCTGACCGGCGGCTACAGCATCGCCGTCGATCCACGCTACATCCCGCTGGGCGCGCCGGTCTACCTGTCCACCACCTGGCCACACTCCACCCTGCCGCTGACGCGGCTGGTGCACGCCCAAGACACCGGCAGCGCGATCAAGGGCGCCTTGCGCGCCGACCTGTTCTGGGGCTACGGCACCGAAGCCGGCATGTACGCCGGGCGGATGAAACAGCAAGGCAGCATGTGGCTGCTGCTCCCCAAAGGGCTGACGCCCGCCTCCGCGCTGTGATAAAACGGGGCTCCGGCCCCGTTTCCGTCCCGACCTACAGCGATACCAGCACCACCATCCCCAGGCAAACCAGCACGGTGTATATCAGCAGCAAACCCAGCGTCCGCAAGGCGAGCGCGAACTTGCCGCCGCCATACACCCGACGCTGCGCCAGCCACAAATAAACCGGCGTGCCGGCAAAAAACAGCCAGGCGGAAACCGCTGTCAAAACGAAACCCAGGCACAACACCAGAAACAGCCAGGCATGGAAATGCAGCGTGAACACCAGGTGCATGCCATACACCCGGTGCCGGCCGAAATAAGCCAGCCGCAGCAATAATGCGAACAGCGGCATCAGGCTGAACAACACAAACGGCGCGTGGCCGCGCAAGGAATGCAATAGCTCGGCATTGGCCTCTTCCGGCTGCTCGCGGAATCTTTTGACCTCCTTGCCCAGATGATCGCCCCAGCGTTTCAGCCAAAGGTCGGATAGCTGGTTTCCGGTACTCAGGATTACCGAGTCTTGGCTGGAGTCCCCGCCAAATGCCGCCCGCACCTCCGGATCGCTTGCCACGGCCTTGGACAAGGAAGCCGTCTGCGGACTCGCATCCGATTTATCGAAATACACCATCGCCCCGCCCGCTAGCCCAAGCAGCACAAAAAAGAAGAAGCTGATGGTCAGATAGAGCTGAAGCGGTTTGACGTAACGCTGCCGCCGCCCCAGCAGATATTCTTCGGTCAAACGGCCCGGTTGCGCCGCCAGCAGCCACAGGCTGCGCGTCAGCGCACTCTCCATGCTGACATGGTGGTGCAGATACTCATGAATGAACTCCCACAGCGTGGGAATCTTGATATGGGTCTTCTGGCCGCATTCCGGGCAGAACCGGCCGCTGACCGGGTGGTTGCAATTGGCGCAATGGCCGGATGAGGAAGATTGGCGCGGGCACATGGGCAGACTGGCGGACGAAAAGGCGAATCTTAGCCCCGCCCCAATCATGCCAAAAACATTTTTAATCCAGACTATTTACCTTCGCGTCGCCCACCGCTTCCAGCGCGGACGGCTCGCTTAAACGCCCCAGCCGCACCAGCCGAGCGGAGATCGCGCTGCGGCTGCGGCCGTGGTCGGCCGCGATCTGTTTCAAGGGTAGGCCGGCGTCGAAAGCCTGCAACAGCTGATTATCCTCCAGCTCGGACCAGGGATGGCCGCCGTGGTCCGGCAAGGCGCGCCGCGCCTGCTCCCGGTTCTCCACCAACTGCAACGCGCGCGCCGCCAGAAACAGCGCCCGTATTACACCAGGCTGGTTGAACACCGCCTGCGGCGGCAATAATTCTCCGCCATCCGGATCCACTCCATTGGCGAGAGCTTCTACGATGCGGCGGGCTTCGGCTGGCGACACGGAGCAGGCTCCTTTGGCGGTTTGATGGCTGGCACAGTCTTGCATAGGCGGAAAATCATAGCACCGGCATGAAACCACGCCAGCCTGCCCCTCTGATCAGGCCATCCGCCATCGCATCCAACGCGCGCAGCTTGCCGCCACCACCTGCAGCACCCTTCCGTTGTCCGCATCCTCCACCCAGGCGGCCACCCCGCTGAAAGCCGGCCGCTGGCCATTGGCAAATTGCAAATGCCCCGCAGCATGGTGCGGCCAATCCATACCCGCCTCACGCTGCCAGATCTCCACCGGCAGCTCCTCAGACAAACGATTGCCCAGCCCATGCCATAGCGTGGAGCCAACATCGGCCATGGTTTCCACTAGATGCGCCATTTCACTTTCCATATAGGAGGATGGCGTTAATGACTTGGAGATTGGTCATGCTGACGTTGCCTCGCTGTTGTGGCAGGCAATGTTGGATGCGAGAAAACTATTCAGGGATCAGTTCCATGCCGACACTATCTCAGATCAAGTGCCAGCATGGAGATTAGTGTTAACAGGCCCTAGTCATTTTCAATAAATTTTAAAATTATTTATGCAACTTGCCGTGGGCGCGGTCAGCCTACATTCTTTCAAGATAACAAATCTTGTTGACAATAGAAAAACAACCTGTGCATAATAAAAAAGCAGGATCTTCAAGCGCCATATCTATCGACACCTCGTTGCCCACCCAGCTGGTCTTCATTGTTTCCTTATCTATTCCTTGACTATCATGCTTTTCGGCATTTTATTGCCCTTAACCGACACAAGGAGTAAATTATGGAAACTGGTATCGTTAAATTTTTCAATGACGCAAAAGGTTTTGGCTTTATCACCCCGGACAATGGTGGTGATGATCTGTTCGCTCATTTTTCTGAAATTCGCGCCGATGGATTCAAATCGCTGAATGAAGGCCAAAAAGTGAGCTTCACCAGAGCCATGGGCCAAAAGGGTCCGGCAGCATCTGGCATTCAGCCTCTCTAAATTATTGCTGCTATTAAAAAAGCCCCTAGTGGGCTTTTTTTTTGCCTAGGCCTTCCATTTTGGCATCACTGGATAGCCACGCCAAGTGGCGCCATCCCTGGGCATTGTTGTAACCATTGTGAACTGTCCCGGCTCCTGCAGGCATTCCTGCCTTATGATTGGTCTGGCTTGACAAAGACATGCAATGGCTGGCCGAGTCCGCCGGCAACAACGGCCGGCCTGCCAAATATACCGACACTGCCATCCAGTCCATCTTGCTGCGGACCCCGATGAAATCCGCTGACTGGCGCCTCATTCTGTTCGCGAGCCTATAAGCTCGGCACCTGATACAGGTTTCACAAGTCTCGGCCCTACCTGGTTTGTCATCACACTTGATTGCCTGCGCAACCTTTCAACGCAATTCCTATGGCTTGTTTACCTTGCCGGTAGCAGGTCATGGCCTAATGCTGATGTGGTTTGCCTGATACGCCTGCTCTCTGACCAGCACCGCCCAGATCGTTCTGACTATCTTGTTAGCTTGCGCCACGATCACTACATTCTTGGCCCGCCGCTGACTAACCTGTACCAACCAAGGACATGTCTCGGATCGGCAGTAATACACTGCACGCGCACCGTGTATCAGTAGGGTGCGCAAGTCGGCATCACCCCGCCTGCTGATGCCGTGCAGATTGATCTTGCCGCCGGAGCCCGTTTGCCTGGAAACCAGCCCCAGCCAAGCGGCAAACTCGCGTCCGGACTTGAGTACTTTGGCATCGCCCATTGCCGCGACGGCAGCAGTAGCAGTCAACAAGCCACACCTGGGATTTCAGCAATCGCCTTGGCCTTGGCATCTGTATGCATCCATTGGCGCAAGCGGCTTTCAATCGCATCAATCTGCTGATCCAGCTGGGTCAAACCACGCCATTGCTCGCGAAAGGTGTCGATTAGCATCGCTGGCAGTCGTTCTGCCAAACGAGCCAGGATGCATCGATAGCACCAGCATCCCGTTTCTCGGCGAAGGCGAGTGGAAACGCAAAAAGCACGGCGCCGAAGATGGTCGGCAGTGGCGCAAGGCACACCTGAGCATTGACGCCGAAACGCTGGAAATCCGAGCTATCGAGGTGACCGGCAACGGTGTGGGCGACGCGCTGATACTGCCGGAGTTGTGAATGCAACTGGCGGAGGAGCCGGCTGCCACGGCGACGCTGGATGGCGCCGATGACGCACAGGGTCGTTACGCTGCGCTGTTTGGCCGAGGGATCATGCCGGAGATTCCGCCGCGCAAGAACGCCAAGCCGTCGAAGTCGAAAATCACCGGCAGCAAGGTGCGCAACGTCGCGATCGCGGCGTGCAAACGCTTGGGGCGGCGAATCTGGAAGCATTGGAGCGGCTATCACCGCCGCAGTCTGGCGGAATTTCAAGCGACCGGGTAGCCGGGTGATGGCGCGCACCTTTGATCGACAGGTGGCGGAACTGCAAGTACGCGCGGCGTTATTGAACCATTTTATCGCTCTGGGCTGCCGAAGACCGTGGCAGCAGCAGCGATGGGCTGAATTCGCCCTGGGCAAGGAGACGCACGTTCTTGGGCGGGGTCATGCAACAAAGCCCAGTCACGTCATGATGAACGGCGGCAACATCCTGATACCGCAAAGAGCGCTGGGCCACCACAACCTCACCATGACCATGCGCTACGCCCATCTTTCGCCCGATCATCTGAGCGCAACCCGCAAACTGAACCCACTACGCGCGTTGAACCTTTGCTGAACCCGACAAAGCAAAAAGGGCTGCGCTTGCGCGCAACCCCTTGAATTTTTGGTGGGCCCCCGAGAGTCGAACTCGGCACCAACGGATTATGAGTCCGCTGCTCTAACCAAGCATGAGCTAGAGGCCCAGAGCGCGCAATTATAGCAGGTAAAAAGAAAAATCCCCAAGCCCTTTATTCAGGATGCTTGGGGATTCTTTACAAGACAGGCTGGCTGCTTACTGGCCGCCCGGCTCGTTGTCGAGGAAACTGCGTAGGCGCTCCGAACGAGTGGGATGACGCAGTTTGCGCAACGCCTTGGCTTCGATCTGGCGGATGCGCTCGCGGGTCACGTCGAACTGCTTGCCCACCTCTTCCAGCGTATGGTCGGTGTTCATGTCGATGCCGAAGCGCATGCGCAGGACTTTCGCCTCGCGCGGGGTCAGCGTGTCCAGCACTTCCTTGGTGGCGTCCTTCAGGCTGGAGTACATCGCAGCATCGGACGGCGCCAGGTTGTTCTGGTCTTCGATGAAATCGCCGAGATGGGAATCGTCGTCGTCGCCGATCGGGGTTTCCATGGAGATGGGCTCCTTGGAAATCTTCATGATCTTGCGAATCTTCTCTTCCGGCATCTCCATCTTCTCGGCCAGCTCCGCCGGATCGGGCTCGCGGCCGCTTTCCTGCAGGATCTGCCGCGAGATGCGGTTCATCTTGTTGATGGTCTCGATCATGTGCACCGGAATGCGGATGGTGCGCGCCTGGTCCGCGATCGAGCGGGTGATGGCCTGGCGAATCCACCAGGTGGCGTAGGTCGAGAACTTGTAGCCGCGGCGGTATTCGAACTTGTCCACCGCCTTCATCAGACCGATGTTGCCTTCCTGGATCAGATCCAGGAACTGCAGACCGCGGTTGGTGTACTTCTTGGCGATGGAGATCACCAGGCGCAGGTTGGCCTCGATCATTTCCTTCTTGGCGCGGCGAGCCTTGGATTCGCCCGCCGACATCTGGCGGTTGATCTCCTTCAGCGCCTTGATCGACAGCATCGCGCGGTCCTGCAGATCCGACAGGCGGGTCTGCTTCTCGATGATGGCGTGCTTGAAGCGGGTCAGCGCCTCGCTCCAGGCCTTGCCGGAATCGATCTCTTTTTCCACCCAGTCAAGCTTGGTCTCGTTGCCCGGGAACACCTTGATGAAGTGGGCGCGCTCCATGCGCACGCGGCTGACGCAGATATCCTGGATATCGCGCTCGTAAGTGCGGATCTCGTTGACGCGGCCGCGCAGCGACTCACAGAGGCTTTCCACCTGGCGGGTGGCGAAGCGCACCAGCATGAACTCGGTGGTGATCGCGTCCTGCAGCTCCAGGTATTCCTTGCTCTGATGACCCTTGCTGTTCAGCACCTTGACCATCTTGTCGAACAACAGCCGCACGCCGGCAAAGTGCTCCAGCGCTTCCTGCTTCAGCTCTTCCAGATTGGCGGCGGCGTCGGCGTCGGCGTCGACCTCCTCGGCCTCCTCGTCCTCTTCCTCCTCCTCGTCGAGCAGCTCGTCGTCGGCATCAGGCTCGACGAACTGGGGGTCCTGCTCGGTCGGAGCATTGAGGTCGATGAAACCGTCCACCACTTCGTCGACGCGGATTTCATCGCGCGCCACGCGCTCCATCAGCTCCAGCACCTCGGCGATGGTGCCGGGGCAGGCGGAGATGGCCTGGATCATGTACTTGAGGCCGTCTTCGATCCGCTTGGCGATTTCGATTTCGCCTTCGCGGGTCAACAGCTCCACCGAACCCATTTCGCGCATATACATGCGCACCGGGTCGGTGGTGCGGCCGAACTCGGAGTCGACCGAAGACAGGGCCGCCTCGGCTTCTTCCACCGCATCCTCGTCGGCGACCGCCGGCGTGGCGTCGGACATCAGCAAGGTTTCAGCGTCCGGCGCTTCTTCGCATACCTGGATCCCCAGACCGGCAATCATCGTGACGATGTTTTCGATCTGCTCGGCGTCGGATACGTCTTCCGGCAGGTGGTCGTTGATTTCGGCGTAGGTCAGATACCCACGCTCTTTGCCCAGGGCGATCAGCTGGCGCAAGCGTTTCCGCTGCTCTTCCAGGCTCATCACTTCCTGTTGGCTGTCCTGCACATCTTTCTGGTTTTCGGGAGAGGCCGCCATTTCGCTTCCTGCTTGAAAAAAAGCCGAAAAAAACAGTTGATTATAACACAACTACCTGGGTTTTTCCGCCGAACCTGCTAGTTCGGCGACGAGAACATTTCCCGCCACAACTGGCCGAACAGGGCTTTTTCCTCGGAAGTCAGCCCTTCGTGCCGGTCCTTCAGTTTTAGCCGCTCCAACTGCGCGGCATGCAGCATTTTCAACAGCTTGGCGTTGCCGTCCTGGAACAGCTGCCGGTCGTCCTCGCTGGGATCGGCAAACTCGTCCGGGTCCTGCATCGCCTGCTGCAGCACGCTGTCTATCAGACCCTCGTAGGGCGTGCCGCGCAGGCCTTCTATCAGCTGCGCGGTATTGGGCTCTTCGCCATGCTCCTGCACTCGCTCCGCCAGCATCGCGAAGCAGGCCAGTTCGTCGGACAGCGCCATGCTGTCCGGCAATTGCACGTCTCCGGCCCAGCCGGGGTTCATCAACAGCCACTTGATCAGTTTTTTGACCATGGTGGTGTTGATCTGGCGCTGCGATTCGGCCGGCAGCTTGTAATCGCGCCGCCCGCTCCTGCTCCGCTCGGCCCTGGGCTTGCCGCCGGTGAGCATGTCGAACTCGTCGACTTCCACCCCGGCAAGTTCGGCCAAACGCTTCTTGATGATGAAGCCCAGCGCCGGCGCGCTGATCTGCGCCAACAGCGGCGCCGCGCGGCGAATCAGGTCGGCCTTGCCCTCCGGCGTGCTGAGATTGACCTCCCGGCACAGCTCGCGGGTGAAATACACCGACAGCGGCAGGCTTTCCTGCTCCAACAACTGCTCAAACGCATCCGTGCCGAATTCGCGGACATAGCTGTCCGGATCGTGCTCGGACGGCAAGAACAAAAAGCTCAGCGACTTGCCGTCCACCAGCTGCGGCAGGCTGTTCTCCAGCGCGCGCCAAGCCGCCTTCAAGCCGGCCTTGTCGCCATCGAAACAGAAATACACCTGATCGGCATGCTTGAGCAGCTTGCGCACATGCTCGCCGGTGGTGGCGGTGCCCAGCGTGGCCACCGCGTAGCCGACGCCGTACTGCGCCAGCGCCACCACATCCATATAGCCTTCGACCACCAGCACCCGGTTTTTATCCCGTATCGCCTGGCGCGCCTCGTACAGGCCGTACAGCTCGCGGCCCTTTTCGAACAACGGCGTTTCCGGCGAATTCAGGTACTTCGGCTCGCCCTTGCCCAGCACCCGGCCGCCGAAGCCCACGATGGCGCCGCGCTGGTTGCGGATCGGGAACATCAGCCGGTCGCGGAAGCGGTCGTAACGACGGCCGCTGTCCTCGGCCACGATCACCAGCCCGGCCTCCACCAGTTTTTCATCCTGGTAGTTGTCGGTGATTGCCTCCAGGTTCTGCCAGCCGTCCGGCGCGTAGCCCAGGCCGAAGCGCGCGGCGATTTCGCCGGACAGCCCCCTGCCCTTGCAGTAGGCCACCGCATTGGGCCCGCTTTTCAGCTCGCGGCGGTAGAAATCGTTGGCCAGCTGCATCAGCTGTTCCAGCGACACCTGCTTCTCGCGCGCCTTGCGGCTGGCTTCAGGATTGACCACCCGCTCGTTGGGCACCTGCATGCCTATGCCTTCGGCCAACAGCTTGACCGCGTCGACAAAGCCTATGCCCTGGTACTCCATCACGAAGCCGATGGCCGAACCGTGCGCGCCGCAGCCGAAGCAGTGATAGAACTGCTTGCTGGGACTTACCGTAAATGAGGGCGATTTTTCCTTGTGGAAGGGGCAGCAGGCCATATAGTTCTGCCCGCCCTTCTTCAAGGGAACGTAGCGGTCCACCACGTCGACGATATCGACGCGGGACAGCAGCTGATCAATGAAATCCTGCGGAATCAAAACAGCGCGACCCGACTACGCTCAGGCACTGAGCGTGGCCTTGATCAAAGCGGACACCTGCGCCATGTCGGCGCGGCCGGCCAGTTGCGGACGCAGCGCGCCCATCACCTTGCCCATGTCCTGCATGCCGGCGGCGCCGGTTTCGGCCACCGCCTTGACGATCAGCGCCTTGATTTCGGACTGGCTCAACTGCTGCGGCATATAAGCCATCAGCACGTCCATCTCGGCCTGCTCCTTGTCCACTAGGTCCTGACGCTGCGCGGTCTGGTACTGGGCGATCGAGTCGCGACGCTGCTTGATCATTTTGTCGATGACGGCGATGATGCCGGCGTCGTCCAGTTCGATGCGCTCGTCCACTTCCCTTTGCTTGACGGCGGCCAACAACAGGCGAATCGCGCCCAGCTTGCCGGTTTCCTTCGCCTTCATGGCGGACTTCATGTCGTCGGTGATGCGAACTTTGAGGCTCATGTCGTGCTCACTAGGATGCAGGCACTGCCCTGGGGCAGCAGAAGAGGGAATTCGGAAGTACAAATGGCAAAACCGCAGGCATGGCCTGCGGTCCTGCTTGGTGCCGGGAAGCTCTTAGTAGAGTTTCGGCGGCAGCATTTGGCTGCGGATGCGCTTGTAGTGGCGCTTAACCGCAGCAGCGTGCTTGCGCTTGCGCTCGGTGGTCGGCTTCTCGTAGAACTCGCGGGCGCGCAGTTCGGTCAGCAGACCAGTCTTTTCCACAGCGCGCTTGAAGCGACGCAGAGCAACTTCAAACGGTTCGTTCTCTTTAACGCGAATATTCGGCATTTACTTAAGGGTCCTTAGATTTCTTTAGGGCGCGGCCAGGGCCGCCGCCTGTAAAAACAGCATTTTAGCAATGTTACTGCATTTGTAAAAGTCTGAAACGACAACGTCAGGTCATCTTGTGGTGTTTTGCGCGGTTTGGCGCGGCCAGCCTGGGCCATGAACATCACGACTTGACGGAAGAAATCACCCCCTCACTAGGAGAACTTGGCGTTGCACTATAAAAACGTTTCGGCATCCGACCGGCCAGATAGGCGGCTCGGCCAGCTTCCACGGCCAGTTTCATTGCATGCGCCATCAGCACCGGTTGCCGGGCGCCGGCAATCGCGGTATTCATCAGTACGCCGTCGCAGCCCAACTCCATCGCAACCGCCGCATCGGAGGCGGTGCCCACGCCGGCATCCACCAGCACCGGGACTTTGGACTGCTCGATAATCAGTTGCAGGTTCCACGGATTGAGTATCCCCATGCCGGAACCGATCAAGCTGGCCAGCGGCATGATCGCGCAGCAACCGATCTGCTCCAGCTCGCGCGCGACGATGGGATCGTCCGAGGTATAGACCAAGACGTCGAAGCCCTCCGCCACCAGCACTTCGGCGGCCTTGAGGGTTTCTTTTACATTGGGGTACAGATTGTTCGGATCCCCAGCACTTCCAGCTTGACGAAACGATGGTCGTCGAGAAGCTCCCGGGCCAGCCGCAAAGTCCGGATGGCGTCCTCGGCGGAGTAGCACCCCGCCGTATTGGGCAGCAGGTTATACCGGTTCTTTGGCAAAAAGTCCAACAAATTCGGCTCGTTAGCGTTTTGCCCCAGATTGACGCGGCGGATCGCCACGGTGACGATTTCAGTGCCGGCGGCGTCCAGCGCCTCCGCAGTTTGCTGAAAATCCCGGTACTTGCCGGTCCCCACCAACAGCCGCGAACTGAATGTCCTGCCGGCTATCACCAGTTGATCGCTCACCTGCTTCCCCTTCCCTTCGATACGGTAAGACAGCCTCAGCCTCCGCCGACGGCCACCACGATTTCCAGCTCGTCGCCGTCGGCCAGCGCCGCCTGCGGATACTGGCTGCGCGGCACGATCTCGCCGTTGCGCTCCACCGCCACCCGCTTGCCGGTCAACTCCAGCGCCACTACCAGTTCGGCCAGCGTCGACACGCCGACGAAGCGCCTGGCCTCGCCGTTGATATGCAGATTCAACTGATTCATCTTCTCTCCACGCGTTGCACCACCCCCAGCTGGCGGACGGCGTTCAGCACGCGCTCCAGATGCTCGACGCCTTCCACCTGCAGGCGGAAGTGGATGTTGAACAGGCCATCGCCATCGCGGCTGCTATCCTGGGTGTCGGCGCTCTCTATATTGGCCGACGCCTGCGAGATGGCGGTGGCGATATCGGCCAGCGCGCCGCGCTCGTTACGCGACAGCACGCCGACGGTGACGCCGAACATCCGGTCGCGCTGCGCCTCCCAATTCACTTCCAGCAGCTTGTCGTGGTCGGCGCGGCGGGCGTTCGGGCAGCCGGTGCGGTGTATCACCAGGCCTTGGCCTTTGGTGATCACGCCCAATATCTCGTCGCCGGGCAAGGGATTGCAGCAAGGCGACAGCTGCACCATGCCGGCCTCGTTGCCGCGGATGGTGATGGGGCCGACACGCACGCCCTCGCCCAGCCTCTCGCCGGCCAGCTCCAGCATGCGGCGCGCCACCACGATGGGCAGCAGCTTGCCGGTGCCGATTTCGGCCAGCACATCGTCGAAACTGCTCATCTTCTCGCCGTAGGCGGCGAAATATTCCACCCGGAGGTCGTCGCTGACCGCCAGCGGCGTGGTCGCCAAGGCGCCAACTGCTTGGCGCAGCAATTTCTCGCCCAGCGCCACCGCTTCCTCGCGCTGCAGGCTCTTCAGGTAATTGCGGATGCCGGAGCGGGCGCGGCCGCTCTGCACGAAGGCCAGCCACGACGGATTGGGCTTGGCTTGGGTGGAGGTGATGATCTCCACCGTGTCGCCGTTGCGCAGCACGGTGCGCAGCGGCACCAGCGCGTGGTTGACGCGGGCGGCGATGCAGCGGTGGCCGACGTCGGTATGCACCGCGTAGGCGAAGTCCACCGGAGTGGCGCCCTGCGGCATCACCATGATCTTGCCCTTGGGCGTGAACACATAGACCTCGTCCGGGAACAGGTCGATCTTGATGTGTTCCAGGAACTCGACCGCGTCGTCGCTCTCCTCCTGCATGTCCAGCAGCTTCTGCAGCCACTGGTGCGTGCGCTGCTGCGCGGTGTTGACGCCGCCGCCGCTCTTGTACATCCAGTGCGAGGCGACGCCGGCCTCGGCCACACTGTGCATTTCGCGGGTGCGGATCTGCATCTCCACCGGCGTGCCGTAGGGGCCGAACAGCGTGGTGTGCAGGCTCTGATAGCCATTGCCCTTGGGAATGGCGATGTAATCCTTGAATTTGCCGGGAATCGGCTTGTACAGACTGTGCAGCGCGCCCAGCGCCAGATAGCAGGCGGGAATGTCGTTGACCACCACGCGGAAGCCGTAGATGTCCAGCACCTCGGAGAAAGACAGATGCTTCTCCTGCATTTTCTTGTAGATGCTGTAGAGGTTCTTCTCGCGGCCCTTGATGGTGGCTTCGATATTGCTCTGCACCAGGCGCTGGCTGACCGCCTGCAAAATCTTGTTGACCACTTCGCGGCGGTTGCCGCGCGCGGCGCGCACCGCCTTGGACAGCACGCCGTAGCGGTGCGGGTGCAGATGCTTGAACGCCAGGTCCTGCAGTTCGCGGTAGACCTTGTTCAGACCGATGCGGTTGGCGATCGGCGCGTAGATTTCCAGCGTTTCCAGCGCGATGCGGCGGCGCTTGTCCTCGCGCATCGAGTCCAGCGTGCGCATATTGTGCAGCCGGTCGGCCAGCTTGACGATGATCACACGGATGTCGCGCGCCATCGCCAGCACCATCTTGCGGAAGCTCTCCGCCTGCGCGGCTTCCTTGGTCTGGTATTCCAGCCTTTCCAGCTTCGACAGGCCGTCCACCAGATCGGCGACGATCTTGCCGAACTTCTCGATCAGCGTCGGCTTGGTGACGCCGGTGTCTTCCAGCACGTCGTGCAACAAGGCGGCCGCCAAGCCCTGCACGTCCAGCCGCCATTCGGCGAGCATAGTCGCCACCGCCAGCGGGTGGGTGATGTAGGGTTCGCCGCTCTTGCGGGTCTGGCCTTCGTGCGCCTCGCGGCTGACCGAGAAGGCCAACCGGAGCAGCTCGATGTCTTCCGGCTTGAGATAACGCGCGGCATTCCCGAAGAACGCCGCCGCGTCGGAGTCGATCAGGGCGTTGTAGTCAATGCCTGTCTCTATGCCGGTGCCCATCATCTACTCCGTCCAGCAATCAGGCCTTGCCGCGATTGAGGATTTCCTTGCCGACATGGCCGGCTGCGATTTCACGCAGGGCGACCACGGTCGGCTTGTGTCGGCCCGGCTCTACGAAAGAGGTGGCTCCGGAGGCAACCTGACGCGCGCGGTAAGCGGCGGCCAGAGTCAGGTCAAAACGGTTCTGGATGCGGTCCAGGCAGTCGTCAACAGTAATGCGGGCCATGGTTTCTCTCAGCTAGATGTAAGGGTTATGGGGTTCACTATATCGAATTTTCGCCTTTGCAATACAGCAAGGACGGACTATTTTTACTGCGCGCCGGCGCTGCCCATGTAACGGAACATCTCGGCCAGGCGGCGGCACTGCACCTCGCTGCGCAGACGGCGCGCGCGGACGATGCTGATCAGGTCCTGGCGGGCGCGTTCGAAGTCGTCGTTGACCACGATGTAGTCGTACTCGGCGATCTTGTCGATCTCGGCGCGGGCGGAGGCCAGCCGGCGCAGGATGACGTCTTCGGTATCGGTATCGCGGCCGCGCAGACGGCGCTCCAGCTCTTCGATCGAGGGCGGCGCGATGAAGATGCCGACCGCGCCGGGGAAGACCTTGCGCACCTGCTCGGCGCCCTGCCAATCGATTTCCAGCAGGATGTCCTGGCCAACTTCCAGCCGGCTGCGTATCCATGGCGCGCTGGTGCCGTAGCAGTTGCCGTAGACTTCGGCGTGCTCGAGGAAATCGCCGCGCGCCACCATGGCGTCGAAGACGGCCCGGTCGACAAAGTGGTAATGCTTGCCGTCGATCTCGCCCTTGCGCGCCGGACGGGTGCTGTAGGACACCGACAATTCGACGCTGGGCTCGGCCTGCAGCAGAGCGGCCACCAGGGAAGTCTTGCCGGCGCCGGACGGCGCAACCACGATGTAAATGTTCCCGATAGGCTGGCTCATAAATACAAACGTTTGCCGGAGAGTAATTTTTCAGGATAGCACAGCGGGGCGGCGATTGTTAAGCAGAGACATATTTTCACGTCAAGATTTAGGTGTTTCAGACCCTGCTGATCGATAATGCCGCCGTTTTCATACTCATGCAACCCGCCCGGAGTACCGCTTCATGCAACTGCTGGAAAGCTTGTTCAAGCTCAAGGAACACGGCACCACGGTGAGGACCGAAGTCATTGCCGGCTTCACCACCTTCCTGACCATGGCCTACATCATCCTGGTCAATCCGCTGATCCTGTCGAGCACCGGCATGGACCTCAACGCGGTGTTCGTCGCCACTTGCCTCGCCGCCGCGCTGGGCACCGCCATCATGGGCCTGGTGGCCAACTACCCGATCGCGCTGGCGCCGGGCATGGGCCTGAACGCCTACTTCACCTTCAGCGTGGTCAAGGGCATGGGCCTGTCATGGGAAACCGCGCTGGGCGCGGTGTTCATCTCCGGCCTGGTATTTCTGGCGGTCAGCCTGTTCAAGGTGCGCGAAGCCATCGTCAACGCGATACCGCAATCGCTGAAGTTCGCCATCTCCGCCGGGGTGGGGATGTTCCTGGCCATCATCGCGCTGAAGAACGCCGGCGTGATCGCCGCCCATCCGGCCACCTACCTGACGCTGGGCAACATCCACAGCCCCACCACCCTGCTGGCCATCTTCGGCTTCTTCCTGATCGTGGCGCTGGAATACCGCAAGGTGCCCGGCTCCATCATCATCGGTATCCTGGTGGTCACCGTGCTGTCGATCGCGCTTGGCCTGTCGCCGTTCAAGGGCGTGGTATCGCCGATCCCGAGCATGGCGCCGACCTTCATGCAGATGGACATCCAGGGCGCGCTGCATGCCGGCCTGATAGGCGTGATCTTCGTGTTCTTCTTCGTCGACCTATTCGACACCACCGGCACCCTGGTGGGCGTATCGCACCGCGCCGGCCTCTTGGACAAGGACGGCAAGCTGCCGCGCCTGAAGCGCGCGCTGATGGCGGATTCAATAGCCATCACCGCCGGCGCCATGATGGGCACCTCGTCCACCACCGCCTACGTGGAGTCCGCCGCCGGCACCGCGGTGGGCGGCCGCACCGGCCTCACCGCCGTGGTGGTGGCGCTGCTGTTCCTGGCCGCGCTGTGGTTGTCGCCGCTGGCCGCCACTGTGCCGGCCTACGCCACCGCGCCGGCGCTGTGCTATGTGGCGGTGCTGATGGCCCGGGGCCTGGCGGAAATCGAATGGAACGACCTAACCGAGTCCGCCCCGGCGGTGATGACGGCGCTGGCGATGCCGTTCACCTTCTCCATCGCCGACGGCATCGCCTTCGGCTTCATCAGCTACGCGGTGATCAAGATCCTGGCCGGCCGCTTCGCCGACCTGAAGCCGGCGGTGCTGGTGATCGCCGCCTTGTGGGTGTTCAAACTGGCTTTCTTCGCCTGAAAACTTGAGCACCGCCTGGCAAAAAGGCCTGCCGCCACAGCGGCGGGCCTTATTGTTGGCCGACGCCCATCGGCAAATATCGCAGTCTCTTGATTTCGAAGTACAATAGCGCCATGGAAAACCTCAGCAATCTCGACTACTCCAGCTACCTGAAGGGCTGGATTCGCACCGTGCCCAACTGGCCGCAACAAGGCGTGATGTTCCGCGACATCACCCCGTTGCTGCAAAACCCGAAAACCTTCCGCATGCTGATCGACATCTACGTCCATCGCTACATGATCGAGAAGGTGGATCTGGTGGCCGGCCTCGACGCGCGCGGCTTCATCATCGGTTCGGTTCTGGCCTACGAGCTGAACGTCGGCTTCGTTCCCATCCGCAAGAAGGGCAAGCTGCCCTTCACCACGGTTGAGGAAGAGTACGAGCTGGAGTACGGCAACGCCGCGGTGGAAATGCACACCGACGCCTGCAAGCCGGGCGACCGCGTGATCCTGATCGACGACCTGGTGGCCACCGGCGGCACCATGATGGCCGGCTACAAGCTGCTGAAGCGCATGGGCGCCGACGTGCTGGAGGCCGCCGCCATCATCGAACTGCCGGAGCTGGGCGGCGCCCAGCTGGTGCGCGACGGCGGCCTGGACCTGTTCACCGTCTGCAGCTACGAAGGCCATTGAGCCCCGTCTTGGCCGCATCGAAAAAGGAGCCTCCGGCTCCTTTTTTCATGGCCGAAAAAAAGCCCGGCGCAAGGCCGGGCAAGGGACACGGAGTCATACCGTATTTCAATCCTGAGCCAACGACACCTTAACCGCCTGGCCCTTGACCCTCACCTTCAGCGGCGCGCCCGGCATATTGATCCAGTCGCTGCTCACCTTGTTGGCCTGTCCTTCCACCTGGTAATCCAGCTTCGCCGTCTTGCCGGCGCTGAAATCCAGTTTCACCATCTGGCCATTGACCTCGACGCTCGCCGCCGGCTGCGCGCCCTGCAGCGCGAGGTCGGCCGTAACCGCCTGGCCGTCCAGCGCCACCAGCTTGCTAACGCCCTTGAAGTCCAGGTTCACCGCTTCGCCCTTCACCCTCAACTCGCCGACATTGCCTTTCACATCGCTCTTGACCGCATCGCCGGACAGATTTATCGCGCCGTAAGCGCCCTTCAGGTCGATGTGCACCGCCTGGCCGTGAATCCGCACCTTGTCGAACTGGCCGGATATATCGCCGTTCACCGCCTTCAGGTCTACATCCAGCTGCTTGCCCGGCTTGACGTTGCCGCGGATCACCAGCGCGCAGCGCTCGGCGGCCACCGCTCCCAGGTCGATCCGGAAAGTCAGCTCGCCCCCCTGCCGGGTGGTCAGCACCTTGCAACCGGTGTCGGACCAGTTGCGCTTCTCGAGGCTCAGCTTGTAAGGCTTGGCCGCGTCGGCGGTCAGCTCCAGCTTGGCGGCGTCGCCGCGGAAATTCAGCCGGTCTATACTGCCGGCCTCCTCGGCGCGGGCCGCGGCGCTGGCTGTCAGCAGCAGGCCGGCGGCGATCTTGGCTATGCTCATCAGGGTTCTCCTTGCCATGGTTTCAGTGCAGATACAGCCAGTAGCTGGCGGCATTGACGATGACCGCCGCGCTGATGGCCAGCGCCTGGATCGCCAGCTGGCCGCGGCTGTGGCGCAGGATGCGGCGGCGGGCGAAGGCGGCGGCGGCCAGTTGCCGGGTTTCGGTCAGAATGGCCAGCAGGCGATTTTCGCTGCCGCGGTCGGACACCGCGTCGCGGATATAGCCGCGGTAGTCGTTGAGGATCTTGCGCAGCTCGGCTTCCGGCAGTTCCACCAGAGTCAGTTGCAATTGCTGCAGGCAGGCATCGTTTTTCATGATCAACACTCCCATTGGATTGCAAAGTTTTGGTTCAGGCCGCGGCGTTTTCGCGGTCCTTGCCGGACACCAGTTCGATCTGATACTTCACATAGGACACCAGCACTCGCCAGGTCAGCCGGGTCAGCCACACGCAGAACACCAGTCCCAGCGCGCCGCTCAGCAACAAGCCCAAACCCACCACCAGCGCGCTCATTCCCACCGACAGGCCGGGCAAGGCGTCGATCTGAATGTGGTCGGTGCCATCTTTCAACGCGATCTTGCTTTCTGAAATTTCCAGCGCGCTGCCGCCATCGTTCAGCAAAATGCTGCTTTTCGGCCCATTGGCGGCAAGCTTAAGTGCGGTGCCGCCGGCCGAGGCGTCAAACTGCACCAAGCGGCTGTTGTCATCGACGCGGGCGGTGAACACATCCCCGCTGTCTTCACGCAAAGTCAGTTCGCGGATCGCGCGGCCATTGATGCTGACTTCGCCATCCTCAATCTGGGCAAGCTGGCGCACGGTCGGCTGGCTGGCATCGACCTTCAATTTCCCCTGCTGTTTGAACACCAGCAGCGAGTCGCCCCGCCGGGTCTTGAGTTCGAAACGGTCGCCATCGTCCGGGTTCAGCATCAAGCGGCCGTTATCAATCCAGACCTGCCCGGCGTGATCGTTCTTATCGCTGCTCAAGGCCATTTCCGCCCCATTGTCGCCATAGCGACCGATATAATCGCCATGGCGACCGATATACCAGCCGGAGCCGTCGCTGGTGAATTGCGGCCAGCCGAACAGGCTGTGGCTGCCCCAGCCCACCACCACCGCCAGCCCGGCCACCAGGAAGCTGAGCGAGACGATGTAGCCGACCGTCAGAAACAACAGGTAGGCCAGGAAAGGCAGGGCCAGGAAGAAATTGAGCACGCCCAGCCCGGCGATGGACACCATCACCCGCGACAGGTTGGCGAAGGAGCGGTGCTGCTCCCACTGCCGGTAGTGGCTTTGCGCCTTCAGTTCGCGCGCCAGTTTCTGCGGGCTGCCCAGCGCCGCCACCACCTCGGCCTCGTCGCGGCCGTCGGCCAGCGCGTCGTTGAAATACTCGTCGTAATCCGAGAGGATTTCGCGCACCATTTCCGGCTTCAGTCCGGACAGCGCCCGCTCCAGCTGCTGTAAAAAGTCTTTGCGCGTCATTGCAGTGTCCCTTCTGTCGATGCCGCCGGGTCATCCCGCAGCACGTTTTCCACTTCGGCCACAAACTCCTGCCACTCCTGGCGCATCGTCGCCAGCTCCAGCCGCCCAGCTTCGGTCAGCTTGTAATACTTGCGCGACGGCCCGGATGACGACTCAACCAGATAGGTGCTGACCCAGGATTCGTTCTGCAGCCTGCGCATCAACGGATAGATGGTGCCTTCGCTGATTTCCATTCCCTGCGACAGCTTGCTGACCAGCTCGTAGGCGTAGCTGTCGGCTTGGGCCAGCACCGCCAGTACGCACATGTCCAGCGTGCCCTTTTTCAATTGCGTCTTCATCTCTTAGCCTTCCTAATAGACTGGCAATACATGATACCTTGCATTGCAAGCAACATCGATGGACTGCTGCATCCGGATGTCTGACTGAACTGTATGACAAGATACCTTGTATAGCAAGGTATCTTTCATTGTGTAATGACAAAAGAATCCGGCTGAGGTTTTTCCGCTACAAGCGCTTGGCCGCAGCCTGCGTTGCAAAAGTCTGCCCAGCAACCATACTGCAGACATGCCCCTGTCCTCGCCAACGACATCAAATGGGAGAAATACGTCATGGCTCAATCCGCAAAACCATCCATCGCTCTGGTACTGGGAGGCGGCGCGCCCAACGCCACGCTGATGGCCGGTGCGCTGGTGGCGCTTACCGAAGCCGGCGTCAAGTTCGACATCATCTCCGCCTCCGGCGCCGGCGCCCTCGTCGGCCTGCTCTATGCCGTCCCCAAGCAGGGCGACGCCATCTCCGCGCTCGGCAAACTGGCAGATCTGGGCGTGTCCGACCCGATCTACAAGCTGTTCCCGGTCAACTACAAGGTGTTCAACAAGCCCGGCATGCTGGCGGACGCCTGGCGCGCGCTGCAGGCGCGCAACCCCGTTCTGCAGGCGATACAGCAGCAGGCCGACCAGGGGCCGGCACAGCGGCTGCTGGCCGACTGGACCTCGCTGCTGCTGGCCAGCTTCAGCCCCAGCAGCCTGAGCGGCGACAGCCAGGGCATGTGCGCGCACGTGCCCTTCATCGACCAGGTGGTCGACTTCGCCAAGCTGAAAGACATCCAGCCCCAGTTCTACCTCAACGCTTACAACATCACCCACGGCGCCATGCGCTGCTGGGACAAGCGCGAGATCAACCACGACCATTTCCTGGCCGCGCTGTCCTTCCCCTTCATCTACCCGCCCTATCGTCTGGAGGACGGCGACTACATCGAGGGCGCCGCCATCGACACCCTCAACTTCAAGCGCCTGTTCGAGCTGCATCCGCACATCGACTACACCGTGGTGTTCGACGTGCTCGGCAGCGACAGGCTGCTGCACCCGCCGCGCAATCTGTACGACGCCTGGGTGCAATCCATCATCGCTCCGCTCACCGCCATCGCCCGCGACGACCTCAGGCTGTTCGAAGCGCTGCATAACCGCGACGAGCGCGGCCAGCCGCGCACCGAGGTGCTGAAGATCAATTTCGACGCCCACATCGGCAAGGAAACCTCGCGCGAGGAACTGGACTGGTCATATTCCAACCTGTCGCGGCTGTATCAAGCCGGTTACCAGGCCGGCAAGGACGCTTGCCGGCAATACGCGCGCCAGCTGAGCATCAAGGCCTGATCGGCCCGGCCATCCCGATGGCCGGCCAGGCTGCGTAGTCGCAACGATTCAATCCGCCAACGCGACCGGTTAATCTGATACGGACGCGCGCGATTTCGGCGCGATTCCCAAGGCCCCCCACCGCAGTCAACTGCCAGATCACCGACGCCGCCGCCCAGGCCAGCAACGTCAAGGTGCTGGGCGAGGCCCCGGCCATGGCCGTCGTCGCCGTCAACCAGGCCATCGCCCACGCCAGCGGCATCCTGTGGGAAAGCGCCACCTCGTCCCAGCAGCAACCGGGCATGGCGGGCCAGGCCGCCGTCAACCAGGGCGTGACGCAAATCGACGACGCCGACTCCGACGCGGATGGCCAGGCGCGGGAGCCGGCGGAGCTGGAAACGCTGATCCGCCAGCTCAAATCCGGATAAGCCCTTTCGCGCCAGAGCAAGAAAAAAGGGCTGCCGTTTGGCAGCCCTGCGTTTTTACTGCGCCGTTTCCGGACGGATCAGTACCACTCTATGCCCGGCCGCGCGGTGGAGATCACCGTGCCGGCCTCGCCCTTGACGATGCGCTCGATATCCTCCAGCGCGCCGATCACCGCCTTCTTGCCGGCCAGGCGGGCAAACTCGCAGGCCGCCTCCACTTTGGGCCCCATCGAACCGGCGGCGAAACCCAGCTTGTCCATCTCGTCCGGGTGCGCGTGGCGGATTGCCTTGGCCTCCGGCGTGCCCCAGCCGACGAACACGCTCTTCACGTCGGTGGCGATCACGAAGTAATCGGCATCCACCTCGCGCGCCAACAGCGCCGAAGCCAGATCCTTGTCTATCACCGCCTCCACGCCCACCAGCCTGTCGCCCTGGTACATGGTGGGAATGCCGCCGCCGCCGGCCGCGATCACCACCACGCCTTTCTCGATCAGCCACTTGATCGGCCGCATCTCGAAAATGCGCTTCGGCTTCGGGCTCGGCACCACGCGGCGGAAGTATTCGCCATCTGCCTTCACTACCCAGCCCTTTTCCACCGCCAGCTTCTCGGCTTCGTCCTTGCCGTACACCGGGCCGACGAACTTGGTGGGATTCTTGAACGCCGGATCGTTAGGATCCACTTCGGTCTGGGTAAGGATGGTGGCGATCGGCACTTCGAAGGGCAGCACATTGCCCAGCTCCTGCTCCACCATGTAACCGATCATGCCCTCGGTCTGCGCGCCCAGCACATCCAGCGGATACGGCGTCACCTTGCCGTCCACATGGCGGGCGTAGGCGTCGTTCTGCAGGCCCAAGAGGCCCACTTGCGGCCCATTGCCGTGGCACATCACCAGGTTGTGGCCCAGCCGGGTGACCGCGGCCAGTTGTTCTGCGGCCACCTTGACGTTGGCGCGCTGGTTGTCGGCGGTCATGGCTTCGCCACGACGCTGCAGGGCATTGCCGCCCAAGGCTACGACGACTCGCATAATGTTTCCTTCTCTCGGTCTTTTCAACGACGCCGGCCAAGGGCTCCGGTCAGGAGGCCTTGGCCGGTCGGTGTGATATCGGGCCGGCTTGCGCCGGCTGCGGCATCGCGTCAGTCGCCCAGCGTCGCCACCAGGATGGCCTTGATGGTGTGCATGCGGTTTTCCGCCTGCTCGAAGGCGATGCAGGCCTCGGACTCGAACACGTCCTCGGTCACCTCGATGCCGTTGGCGAGTTCCGGATATTCCGCGGCGATTTCCTTGCCCACCTTGGTTTCACTGTTGTGGTAGGCCGGCAGGCAGTGCATGAACTTCACTTGCGGGTTGCCGGCGGCGGCCATCAGCGCGGCGTTGACCTGGTAGGGCTTCAACAGGCGGATGCGTTCGGCCCACACTTCGGCCGGCTCACCCATCGACACCCAGACGTCGGTGTGGATAAAGTCGGCGCCCTTGACCGCTTCCCTGGCGTCCTCGGTCAGGGTGATGCGCGCGCCGGTCTTGGCCGCGATCTCGCGGCACTCGGCCACCAGCTCGTCGGTCGGCCACAGGTGTTTCGGCGCGCCGATGCGCACGTCCATGCCCAGCTTGGCGCCGATCACCAGCAGCGAGTTGCCCATATTGTTGCGGGCGTCGCCCAGGTAGCTGTAGCTGATCCGCGAAATCGGCTTGTCGCTGTTCTCCCACATGGTCAGCACGTCGGCCAGCATCTGGGTCGGGTGCCATTCATCGGTCAGGCCGTTGTACACCGGCACGCCGGCAAACTTGGCCAGCTCGTTTTCCACCATGTCCTGATCGAAACCGCGGTATTCGATGGCGTCGTACATCCGGCCCAGCACGCGGGCGGTGTCCTTCATCGATTCCTTGATGCCGATCTGCGAGCCGGACGGCCCGAGGTAGGTGACGTTGGCGCCCTGGTCGAAGCAGGCCACTTCAAACGCGCAGCGGGTGCGGGTGGAGGTCTTTTCAAAGATCAGGGCGATATTCTTGCCCTTCAGGTGCTGCTGCTCGGTGCCGGAGTATTTGGCGCGCTTCAGGTCGCGAGCCAGGTCCAGCATGTAGCGGATCTCACGCGGGGTGAAGTCCAGCATTCTCAGGAAGTTGCGGTTGCGCAGATTGAAAGCCATGATATTGCTCCTGATTAGAGTCTGGGCAAGCCGGCCGCCGTTTCCGTGGAAACCGGCGGTCAACCTGTCTTGTGCAAACAAACGGTATTCGGTCTCTCCGGCCGGATGCCGACCGGAGAATGGATTGCCTTACAGCTTGATTTCGTCGCGAATGATCGGGCAGGTCATGCAGTGGCCGCCGCCGCGGCCGCGGCCAAGCTCGGATGCCGGAATCTCGATCACTTCCACGCCGTGCTCGCGCATCAGGCGGTTGGTATAGGTGTTGCGGTCGTAGGCCACCACCACGCGGCGGTCCAGCGCCACCACGTTGTTGCCGTCGTCCCACTGCTCGCGTTCGCGCTGGTAGGCGTCGCCGCCGGTCTGGATCACGCGGATTTCCTTCAAGCCCAGCGCCTGGCGCACGATCTCCACCAGCTTCACGCCCTCATGGCGCTCGAAGCGGATCTCGCCCTCGCGGTCGCCGGCGTACATGCTGGTGCAGACGATGTCGTCCACCACGTCCGGAAATACCGACAGCAGGTCGACGTCGAGAAAGCTGAACACGGTGTCCAGGTGCATCGCGGCGCGCGATTTCGGCATCTGGCAGGCGATCACCCGCTTGGCGCCGCCCTCGCGGCCCAGCACGCGCTTGGCCACCTGCACCACCGCCTGCGGGCTGGTGCGCTCGCCCATGCCGATCAGCACGGTGCCGTTGCCAATCGGCATCACGTCGCCGCCTTCCAGCGTCGCCGCGCCGTGGTCCTTGTCGCAGTCGCCCCACCAGATATTGGCCTTGCCGGCGAAGTAAGGGTGGAACTGGTAGATCGATTGCAACACCAGCGTTTCCTGGCGCCGCGCCGGCCAGTACATCGGGTTCAGCGTCACGCCTTCGTAGATCCAGCAAGACGGGTCGCGCTGGAACAGGCTGTTGGGAATCGGGGGGATCACGAATTCGGACTGGTCGAGATAGCCGCCGAACAGGCCTTTCGGGTCGAACGGCAGCTCGAACTTGGCGATGCCGCCAACCAGGTGCTCGGCCAGCTGCGACGATGGCATCTCGTTCAGCCAACCGCGCAGATCGTGCAGCATGCCGATGCCGACGTTGTCAGCCTTCACCTTGCGGTCCAGCACCCAGTTGCGGGCGGCCTTGTCGTCCAGAACCTTGGCCAGCGCCTCGTGCACCTCGATCACTTCGATGCCGCGGGCGCGCATCTGTTCAACCATATAAGCATGGTCCCTCTGCGCGCGCTCCACCCAGATCACATCGTCGAACAGCAGGTCGTGGCAGTTGTCGGGGGTCAGGCGCTTGTGAGCGAGGCCGGGACGGCACACCATCACGGTTCGCAGCTTGCCGCACTCTGAATGAACACCGAACTTGGTCATAACGATACTCCTTGAGTCTTGTTTGACTTCAGGGGCGAGCCATCCGCCCCCGCGACTGGATTTCGAAATTCTTGCTTACAGGCTGATATGGCCAACGGCCAGCTGCCAGGTGGCGATCACGCCCAACACCACCACCGCCGCGGCCAATACCGCCTCGATCAGGTTGAACGGTTTCTCGCCGCGTTCCTTCTTGGCCCACAGGTAGAACAGCAGGCCCGGCGCGTACAGGATCATCGACAGGAACAGATACTTGGGTCCGGCGGCGTAGATCAGCCATCCGCCGTATACCGTGGCCAGCGCGGCGGTCCAGAATTCCTTGGCGGCGCTTTCGCCCTGGGCGTAGCCTTCGCCGCGCCTGGCGACCAACAGCGAATAGCCGGCGCACAACAGGTAGGGAATCAGGATCATCGAGGTGGCCAGCGACAGCAGCGCCAGGTAGCCGGCCGAACTGAACAGGGTGATGACCAGGAACAGCTGGATCAGGCCGTTGGTCAGCCACAGCGAGGCGGCCGGGGTGTCGTTGCCATTGACGGTGCCGAACACCTTGGGCATCACGCCGTCCTTGCCGGCGAGGTAAGGCGCTTCGGCCGCCAGCAGCGTCCAGGCCAACAGCGCGCCGCCGACCGAGATCACCAGACCAGCGTTCATCAGATTGGCGCCGAAGGTGCCGAAGGCCTTCTGCAGCACGTAGGCGGTGGACGGGTTCTTCAATGCGGCCAGCTCGGGCTGGGTCATCACGCCCAGCGACAGCACCGATACCGCCACCAGCAAGGCGATGGTCAGCAGGAAACCGATCACTGTGGCTTTGCCCACGTCCTTCATGCTGTCGGCGCGGCCGGAGAACATCGACGCGCCCTCGATGCCGATGAACACCCACACCGTCACCAGCATGGTGCTTTTCACCTGATCGACGATGGAACCCAGCTTGGCGTTGCCCCAAAAATCCAGATTGAAGGTATCCACCTTGAAAGCGAACACGATCAGCAGGATGAACAGCGCCAGCGGCACCAGCTTGGCGATGGTGGTGATGGTGTTGATGAAGGCCGCGCCGTGCACGCCGCGCAGCACCAGAAAGTGCAGGCACCACAGCAGCACCGAGGCGCAGACGATGGCGGTGGGGGTGTTGCCGTCGCCGAAGGCCGGAATCCAGAAGGCCAGCGCCGAGAACATCACCACAAAGTAGGACACATTGCCGATCCAGGCGGAAATCCAGTAGCCCCAGGCCGAGTTGAAACCCATGTAGTCGCCGAAACCGGCCTTGGCGTAGCCGTAGACGCCGCCCGACACTTCAGGCTTGCGCGAGGCCAGCATCTGGAACACGAAGGCCAGCGCCAGCATGCCGACAAAGGTGATGGCCCAGCCTATCAGGATGGCGCCGGCGCCGGCGCCGGCAGCCATGTTTTGCGGCAGCGAGAAGATGCCGCCGCCTATCATCGAGCCGACGACCAGCGCTGTCAGCGCGCCCAGTTTAAGCCTGGGCGAGGCGCTTTCGGCGATACCGGCTTGACTTGCAGTTTCTGTGGACATTTTCGTTCTCCGATCTGAGATGTAAACCGAGCATTCGTGTTTATTATTAAATTCTTATCATCTGAAATAATGGTATACCCGGCAAAAGCAGGGTTTCCAGACGTGTCATCTGTTCAGTTGACTTACATCAAGCGGACTTGGCAGGCTACCCGCCGACCTCTGCAGATGCGACCTGGGCTTGCGACAAGGCGTCATGCCCGTCGATGCCCTGACAAAACGTCATCGCCGGATACCGCGGCAAAATTCAGCATAGGCGGGAAGCATCGAAACAGAAGCCGGCATCGCGGATGCCATGACCTCGGACAAAAAATACAGAATTTCCAGCTGTATTCCGGTGCGGATAAGCGGGGACGCAAGCGCCTATAGGACAATGGCAAGTCAAAACGCCGAGCTGAAATTCTTTTGCCATCATTAAACAGACCCCGGGCCCGCAGGGAAAGTTCAGCCATTCACGATGCCAGACATGGCAAAAAAAAGCGGATACGGCCCACCGCCGTACCCGCCAACACACACATCAAGAGGAAATGCCAAAACTGCAGGAGTACAAAACCTTACTTGCCGGGTTTGTTGATGTTCTTGAAAATCACCCACAACGCGCCCAGCACCACCAGCATGGTCACGACGATAGTCAGCAGGCTCAAGCGGCCCACGTCGTCAGACATCAACAGGGTCAACAATTCCATGATTCCTCCTTCCGGCCCGCGGCCTCGACATCCTTAGCTGACGACATAATAGCCATTATTCTGACATGGAAATTGACCCACATCAAACCGCCGCCCGACGCGAATTGATGCAGAACAAATAAAAAGCCCCCGGCACGAGCCGGGGGCTTTCTGTATGCAAATCAGCAATTTATCTGTCTACTTTCCACTCTTCATGTCCTTGGACAGGAAAAAGGCATCGGAAAAGAACTCGTCTTCCGGCAAAGCGCGCTCGCGGGTGAAGCTGCCATGCGCCGCCTCCACCATCACCGGCGCGCCGCAGGCGTACACCTGATAGCCGGACAGGTCGGCGAAATCCTCCAGCACCGCCTGATGCACGAAGCCCGCGCGGCCGTTCCAGTTGTCTTCCGGCAGCGCCTCGGACAGTACCGGAATGAAGGTGATATGCGGGTGAGCGGCCTGCCAGCTCTCGGCCAGGTCGGCCATGTAAAGGTCGGCCTTGCTGCGCGCGCCCCAGTAGAACACCATCTGGCGCTGGATGCCGTGGTGGATCGCATGCTCGATGATGCCCTTGACCGGCGCGAAGCCGGTGCCGCTGGCGATGAGGACGATGGGCTTGTCCGAATCCTCGCGCAGGAAGAAGGAACCCAGCGGGCCCTTGAAGCGCATGATCTCGCGCTCCTTCATCTGGCTGAACACATAGTCGGAGAACGAGCCGCCCGGCTGGTGGCGGATGTGCAATTCGAGGAAGGCGTCGTCGTGCGGCGCATTGGCGATGGAGAAGCTACGCTTCTTGCCATCCTTCATCAGGATGTCGATATACTGGCCGGCGCGGAACTGCAGGCGCTCGGACACCGGCAGCTTGAGCTTCAGCACCGCTACGTCATGAATCTTTTCCATCTTTTCCACGCGGCACGGCAGCGTCTTGATCTGGATGTCGCCCATGCCGGTGAGTTCGCGCACCTCGATGCTGATGTCGCCCTGCGGCCTGGCGCAACAGAACAAGGCCAGGCCCTGCGCCTGTTCGCTGGCCGACAACGCCTTCTCCTGGAAGCCGTCCTGGCTGACCTCTCCCTCCACTACCTTGCCTTTGCAGGCGCCGCAAGCGCCGTCGCGGCAGCCATAAGGCAGGCCCACGCCCTGGCGCAGAGCGGCCTCAAGAATGGTTTCGTGCGCTTCCACACCGAATGTATGCCCGCTGGGGAGCACCTTCACCTGGCAAGTCATGTCGTATCTCAATCCCGAATTCTGGCTAAAATGCACACCATGCGTACTTTACTGATAATCGGCGCCGGCGATGTCGCCCGCCGCGCCCTGCCCGCCTTGCTGGGCCGCTGGCGAGTCCTGGCCCTATGCCGCAGCGCGGTGGCGGCCGAAGCATGGAGAGGCCTCGGCGTCCAGCCCATTCCCGGCGATCTCGACCATCGCGACAGCCTGACGCGGCTGGCCGGCATCGCCGATGCGCTGCTGCTGTGCGCGCCGCCGCCGCTGTCCGGCGCGAAAGACCCAAGGATGCGCAAGTTGTTGTACGCGCTGGCAAAAGGCGACAGCATACCACAGCAGTTTGTCTATATCAGCACCAGTGGCGTCTACGGCAATGCAAACGGCATTGTGCTGGATGAAACTGCGGCGCTGCGGCCACAAAGCGAACGGGCCTGCCGCCGCGCCGACGCGGAAAGCCAGTTGCGCCGCTTTGTCCGCCGCCATCGCGGCGCGCTGACGATACTGCGCGCGCCCGGCATCTACGCCGACGAAAGGCTGCCGCTGGCGCGCTTCGCCAACGGCTCGCCGCTGATAGTTGATGACGAGGACAGCTACAGCAACCATATCCACGCCGACGATCTGGCCCGCCTGTGCGTGGCCGCGCTGCGCCGCCGCCAGGGCATCCGCGTCTACAACGCCTGCGACGATCTGCCGCTGCCGGTCAGCAAATGGTACCGGCAACTGGGCGCGGCGCTGGGCCTTGCCTGCCCGCCGCAACTGCCGCGCAGCGAAGTCCAGGCCAGGGTTTCGCCGCAGCAATGGTCGTTCCTGGCCGAGTCGCGCCGGCTGGACAACAGCCGGATCAAGCGCGAACTGGGCACGCCGCTGCGCTGGCCCACCGTGCTGGACTATCTGGCGGAGCTGTCTCGGGATGAGCCGCGCAAGGCGGCAATACTCGCAAGCCGCGCCAAGATTCGGTAACATCGCGTTTTTTTTGAGTTTTCAGCAGGCCAGCAAAATGGAAAATCCGGCTTTTCAACGCGCGATCAGAAGCTTCGTACTGCGTCAGGGCCACCTGTCGCCCGGTCAACAGCGTGCCATGGACGAAGGCATGCCGCGCTGGGGCATCGAATACCGCCCCGAACAGCTAGACCTGGAGCAAGCCTTTGGCCGCAGCGCGCCCAAGATCCTGGAGATCGGCTTCGGCATGGGCGGCGCCACCGCCGAAATCGCCGCCGCCAATCCGGAACAGGACTACCTGGGCATCGAGGTGCACGCCCCCGGCGTCGGCAACCTGTGCAAGCTGATCGCGGAAAAAGAGCTCTCCAACCTGCGCCTGATCCGCCACGACGCGGTGGAAGTATTGGACAATATGCTGGCGGACGGCAGCCTGGACGGCGTGCATATCTTCTTCCCCGATCCCTGGCACAAGAAACGCCACAACAAGCGCCGCCTGATCCAGGCGCCGCTGGTGGCCAAGCTGGTGCAGAAGCTGAAGCCGGGCGGCTATATCCACGCCGCCACCGACTGGGAGGACTACGCGCTGCAAATCATGGAAGTGTTCAGCGGCAACGCCGGCCTGGCCAACAGCGCCGACGGCTACGCGCCGCGCCCGGACTACCGCCCGCTGACCAAGTTCGAGGCCCGCGGCATCAAGCTGGGCCACGGCGTGTGGGACCTGATCTTCCGCCGCAAATAAGCTTGCGCCGCCTACAGCCCGCCCTAAGCGGGCTGTCTCATTTACGCCTCAGCGCGCCAGCAGCGCACGGACATCGTCCACCAGCTCGTACGGCTCCACCGCCGGCTCGTAGCGCTTCACCACCCGGCCGCGCGCGTCGATCAGGAACTTGGTGAAATTCCACTTCACCGGATGCGGATGCTCCGACCCCGCCTGGGTCAGCCAGCGCCACAGCGGATCGGCGCCGTCGCCGTTGACTTCCAGCTTGGCCATCACGGGAAAGCTGACGCCGAAGCGACCCTGGCAGAACGCCAGAATCTCGTCGGCGCTGCCCGGCTCCTGGCCGCCAAACTGATTGCAGGGAAAACCCAGCACGGAAAAACCCTGGCCGGCGAAAAAGTCCTGCAGCTCCTGCAAGCCTGCATACTGCTTGGTATAGCCGCACTCGCTGGCGGTGTTGACCACCAACAGCACCTGGCCGGCAAAATCGGACAAGGACCGCGCCGCGCCGCCGGCGGTGCGCACGGTAAAATCGTAGAGCGTGGTCATCGCAACCTCCGTCCCGTATAATGCCGCAGCCCGGAGTGGCAACCGCCTGCGACTCTCTGAAATCCAACGCCTGCGCATGCGGCGTCGCCGCCGAGCCCAGACTGTCACCGCCGGAGGTTCATATCCATGCTGTTCAACCCCAGCCGCCAGGACGCGCGCCGATTCTTTTTCGACACCTGGAGCAAGTCCAAATCCAGTCAGCCCTTGTCCGACCTGGAACAGGTGGTCCTAACCATTCTTATAGACCACCCGGAGTATCATCCCATCCTGGAAAATCCGGAAACTTTCCTGGGACAGGAATGGACGCCGGACATGGGGGAGAGCAATCCCTTCCTGCACCTGGGCCTGCATGTCGCCATCGCCGAGCAGCGCTCGATAGACCAGCCCTTCGGCATCCGCGCGCTGTACGCGCAACTGGCCTTGCGCCACGGCGACGAGCACCGCGCCCAGCACGAGATCATGGAATGCCTGGGCGAAATGATCTGGCATGCCCAACGCTACGGCGGCGGCCCCGACGTCAACCGCTACATTTCCTGTGTGCGCGGCAAGCTGGGCCTGGGCGAGGAAGAGCAGCCGCGGATCAATCCCAACGATATTCCGGACTGAACCCTGCCGCCGACAGGCAAAAAAAACCGTGGCGGGAAACCGGCAACGGCGCAACAAGCGGGGCAGCTCAAGCCGGCGATGGCCGACCGAGCCTTTCCAACATAGCCAGATACTAAACAAATTTCAAATTCTTATTAAATAAATCAAATAAAATAGACAGCGTCATGAACGGAAAAAGCCGGCTATCCCGTAGGAAACAGCCGGCTTTTATCAATAAAAGCGACTTCTGCTTTTAGCAAACCATTTATACCAACCGATTCAGCGCCTCATCCCGGACAAAGGCTTCGATATTCTCCACCAGTTGCGCCGCCAGCCTGCGCATCGCTTCAGCGCTGGCCCAGCCCACATGCGGCGTGACGATCAGATTGGGCAGCCTGGCCTTGAGCAGCGGATTGTCGGGCGCAGGCGGCTCGCTGCTGAGCACATCGAAACCGGCTCCGCCCAGCTGGCCGTACTTCAGCGCCGCCACCAGATCGGCCTCGTCCACCAGGCCGCCGCGCGCGGTATTGATCAGGATGGCGCCGGGCTTCATCGCCATCAGCTCCGCCTGGGCGATCAGGCCTCGGGTGGAATCGGTCAGCGGGCAATGCAGCGACAGCACATCGGCGCGCGCCAACACCTGATCGAACGGCAGATAGCCCGCCCGCGCCGTCGCCTCGCCCTTGCGCCCGGCAAACACCACCTCCATGCCGAACGCCGTGGCCATCTGCGCCAGCTGCTGACCGATGCCGCCGCCGCCGACAATGCCCAGCACCGCGCCGCGCATCTCGCGGATGGGCGCGCCGAAGTGGCAGAACCGCTTGGCCTGGCTCCACACGCCGGCCGCCACGTCGCGCTGGTAGGCCGGCAGGTTTTTCATCAGCGCCAGCATCAGCGTCAGCGCGTGCTCCGCCACCGTGTGGTCACCATAGTGGCGGACATTGCACACCGCCACCCCCTGCTCGCGGCAGGCGTCCAGGTCGACATGGTTGTAGCCGGTGGCGGCGATGGCCACCAGCCTCAGGTCTGGCAACCGCGCCAGCGCGGCGCGGTCCAGCGGCACCTTGTTGCTGATCAGCACCTCGGCGCCGGCGGCATGCTCCGGTATCTGTTCGATGGCGGTGGCCGGATATTCGCGGTAGCGGACGGGAAAGCTGAAAACGGGAACCGGGACAGGCAGGCTGTCCCGGTCGAGGAATACGACGCTATGAGTCATTGCTTGGAGGTCATCGCTCGAAGGTGATCAAATCCCGATAGGCATGCCAGCTGGACAACGCCAGCACCGGCATGATGATGATCAGGCCCAGGTAATAGGTGGCGAAGCCCACCACCGTCATCGCCACAATGATAACGGCCCACAACCCCATCGTCAGCACATTGCGGTACACCGCCTGCACGCTGGCTATCATCGCAGTGATGGTGTCCACCTCCTTGTCCAGCAGCAGCGGAATGGATACCACGCTGATCGAGAACACCAGTTGGGCGAATAGGAAGCCGACGGCGAAATAGGCGACCAGGAACAGCAGATTGTCCGGCGTGAAGGCGTCGACGACGATCTCGTTCAGATTGGGCAGCGCCGCGGTATCGTAGAACAGCGCGAACATCAGCAAGGACACGCGGAACCAACCGAACACCAGCACCGCCAGCAGCACCGCGTACAAGCTGAAGCCCGGCATGTTGACGCGCCAGGCCGCCATGCTGTGCAGCAGTTTCACCCGGCCGTGGCCGTCGAAGGCCTCCATCTGCTTGGCGATGTCGTAGATGCCGATGGCGAGGAAGGGGCCGGCCAGCAGGAAGATGGTAGCGAAGGTGATCACCAGCTCCGGCGCCTGTTCGGCGTAAACCCCCAGCAGATAGCCCATCAGCACGAAGACCGCGCCATAGAACAGGCAGTCGGCGGGCGCCTTCTGGAAGTCGCGGAACCCCCTCTTCAACCACACAAACGGCTGCTGGAACGCCACCCGGCGCGCGACCGGGCGGACTGGCGGGACTTCATGTTGAGTGACATCCATGGCACACCCCTTGCATCGCGTGGAAAGGCAGAGACCTGGCGCTCTGAATTTCGTTATATGCCACACCGGGGAAAACACAAAGCGGCCGCCGGGCTGCTACAATCGCGCGGTCAAACCCCAAGCAAGCGAAAGGAAACGCCATGAGCGAACTGATCATTGAAGAACTGGTTGTCGGCGAAGGCGCCGAGGCGGTGGCCGGCCAGGAAGTCACCGTGCACTACACCGGCTGGCTGACCAACGGCACCAAGTTCGATTCCAGCAAGGACCGCATGCAGCCGTTCAGCTTCCCGCTGGCCGCCGGCCATGTGATCAAGGGCTGGGACCAGGGCGTGCAGGGCATGAAAGTCGGCGGCAAGCGCAAGCTGACCATCCCGGCCGAACTGGGCTACGGCGCGCGCGGCGCCGGCGGCGTGATTCCCCCCAACGCCACTCTGGTGTTCGAAGTGGAGCTGCTGCAGGTAGGCTGATCCCATCCGCAGCGCCCGTAAAAAAAGGCCATCTCGCGATGGCCTTTTTCCATTGTCCGGCGCGCTTATTTCTTGGCGCAGGCCATGCGGCGGCGCCTGAGCCAAACCAGGCCGACCGCCAGCAGCAGCAAGGCCACCACGGCGAGAATGCCGGCTTGGCCGCGGTGCACCATGGTCATCAGCCATTCGCGGTTGGCCGCGCCGTAATAGCCGAGATACACCCACACCGGCACCGAGATCAGCGCGGCGAAGCCGTCCATCAGCAAGAAGCGCCAGTAGGGCACGCGCCGGGTCATCCCGGCGGTGATGAAGATCGGGGAGCGCAGCCCCGGCAGGAAGCGGGCGACGAACAGCACCCAGTTGCCGTACTTGGCGAACTTCTCCTGCACCGCCTCGAAACGTTCTTGGGTGAGGATGCGGGCGATCGGGCGGAATGTCAGCACCTTGTTGCCGAAAGTGCGGCCGGCCATGAACATGATGCCGTCGCCCACCAGCACGCCGGCCATGCCCACCAGGAACATGTAGTGCACATTGGTGTAGCCCAGGCCGGAGATCACGCCGCCCGCCACCAGAGTAATGTCCTCGGGAATCGGCACGCCGAAACCGCAAACCAGCAACACCGCAAATACAGCCAGGTAGCCATAGCCGGTGAAAAAATCGAGAAGTATCTGCAGTGTATCCATTATTGTTCCGTCTGCCGGCAATCAAGTCATAGCGACAAGGCGGACGGCAGTTCGGCAAAAGTCCAAGAACGGGGGTGTATAATAGCACACCTCTTGTTCACACTTTCTTGACATGACACGCCCTATCCGGCTGGAGATCGATCTCTCCGCCATCCGCCATAATTTCCAGTTTACCCGCCAGCACGCGCAAGCCCGCCGCCTATTCGCCGTGATCAAGGCCAACGCCTACGGCCACGGGGTATTGGACACTGCAAAGGCGTTGGCCGATCTGGCCGACGGTTTTGCCCTGCTCAATATCGAAGACGCCGTCGCGCTGCGCGAAGCCGGCATCCAGCACCCCATCGCCCTGCTGGAGGGCCCGTTCGACGCGGCCGAAGCCGCCGCGATGGCCGAATACCGGCTGAGCGGCGCCGTCCACTCACTAGAACAGATGGACTGGCTGGCCAAAGGTTCCGCCAGGGGCGCCGTCGAGGTCTGGCTCAAGGTCAACAGCGGCATGAACCGGCTGGGTTTCCCGCCGGCGCAGCTGAACGAGATCCAGGCCCGGCTGCGGACAATGCCGCAGCTGCGGCTCTCCACCATCATGACCCACTTCTCCAGCGCCGACGACGACTATGGCGTGGACGAACAGTGGCGCCGCTTCGCGCCGCTGGCGCAGGCCAGCGGATTGGAGACCAGCGCCGCCAACTCCGCGGCGCTGCTGCGCCATCCGCATACCCATGGCGACATCGGACGTCCCGGCATCATCCTGTACGGTGCCTCGCCGTTTGACTCCGCCACCGGAACGGAACTGGGCCTGCGGCCAGCGATGACGCTGTCCGCCGACATCATCGCCGTCCAAACGCTGCAAAGCGGCGACGCGGTCGGCTACGGCCGCCGCTTCATCGCCGGGCAGGCGATGCGCATCGGCATCGTCGCCTGCGGCTACGCCGACGGCTATCCGCGCATCGCCGCCAACGGCACCCCGGTCGCAGTGGACGGCCAAGCCAGCGGCACGGTGGGACGGATTTCGATGGATATGCTGGCGGTGGATCTGAGCCATCTGCCGCAGGCCGGCGTCGGCAGCCGGGTGGAACTGTGGGGAGCCCAGGTACCGATAGAACAGGTTGCCGCAGCCGCCGGCACCATCAGCTATGAACTGATGTGCGCGGTGGCGACGCGGGTGCCGCGCGTGCTGCGCGGCTGAAGCACGCCGCCAGCAGCAGCCCCGCCAGCGCCCCGCTGGCATGGGCCGACCACAACACCGCCTGGCCGCCAGCCCACGTCTGCGGCCAGACCCACTGCCAGCCCAGCCGCGACAACAACAGCAACGCCAGCAGCCATCCCGAACCGTCGCGCCGCCACTGCCAGGCCAAAGCCGCCCACCAGCCGTACAGCACGCCGGATGCGCCCAGAAACGGTCCGGCGTGCGGCAAGGCCAGCTGGACCAGCGCGATCGGACATGGCAACAACAAGGCCAGCCAGCACAACAGCCGCGCATGGCCGGGGCCGCCCAGCCAGGCCAATAGCAACAGGCCGGCGCTGTTGAACAGCGCGTGGCGCCAGTCCGCGTGCACCCAGCTGCCGCTCCAGCAGCGCCACCATTCATCAGCGGCCAGCGCCGGATCGAAGCGCCAGCGCCGCGCCGCCTCCCCCACCGGCAGACACAAGGGCAGCAGCGCCGGCAGCAGGCTGGGCTGGAGCCTCATTGCCTGCAGCGGCGCCAGGCCAGCAGACCGGCCAGCCCGAGCAGGCTCAGAACCTGCGGGTCCCCCGCCGCGATGCTGCCGGACGAGGGCGCCGGACTGGACGGCGAAGACGGCGCCGGTTGATCCTGCTGCCGCGACGCATCCGTCCCCGCCTTCAAGTCGACAAACAGCGGATCGTGGTCAGACGAGCGGTAGGCGTCGGCGGCATAGTAGTTCTGCTGCTGCACCAGCGATTTGAACTCGCTGCCGTATTCCAGCGCCGTCGGCTCGTCGGCATTGATGTGCCACTCGCCCGCCTGGCTCACCCACTGGCCCAGCGCGGCGTCGGCCAGCGCGTGGTCCAGATTGCCGGACTCGCCGCCATAGACATAGGAGTAGGCGTCGGACTGGAAGCGCGCCAGCTGATTAGCCAGGCCGCTCTCCTCTAGGGTGCGGATCGGATCCTCCTTGGCGTAGGCGTTCATATCGCCCATAACCAGCAGGCCGGACTGTGGATTCTGCCCGCGCGCCTGCGCCCATTGGAGCAGATCGCGCGCCGCCTGCACCCGGGTGAGGTTGCAGTTGCCCTGGCCATCGCCCAGATCGGCATCGACCACCCCGTCCACCTGCGTGTCCGCACAACTGCTGCCCTTGGATTTCAGATGGTTGACCGCCAGCGTCAGCCGCCGGCCGTCGCCGAGCGCGAAGGTCTGCGCCAGCATCGGTCGGTTGCGCGCCGGGTTGCCTACCGCCACCACTTGCGCCGCGCCCTGCGGGCTCAGCCGCGCCGGACGGTACAACATGCCGGTGCTGATGGCGTCGTTGCCTATCTTCGCCACTCCCGGATCGACGAAACGGTACTGTTTTTCCGCCGGCAGGCCATCGTTCAGGGCGCCCGCCAGTTCCTGGATCGCCGACTGCGGGCCGAAGCCGTCATTCTCGATCTCCATCAATCCCAGCGCATCGGCGTCCAGCTGGCGGATGGCGCTGACGATCTTGGCCTTCTGCCGCAGGAAATCGGCGCGGGTCTTCGCTCCGCGCTCGGTGGGAAAACCGCCGCCCAGGCCGTCGCCGTTGAAGAAGTTGAGCACGTTGAAGCTGGCCACCCGCAACTGGCCGGCCTGGCGCGCCGGCGCCGCCGGCCGTGGATTGGCCCCTCCACCTGCGGCGCGCCCAAGGGCTGCAAGCGGTAGCTGCCATTGCCGAACGACACCACCGCGCGCAAACCCCGCAGCTTGTCGCCCGCCCGTAAAGTGCGGCTAGCCGACAGGCCGCCAGGGCCGGGCAGCCAGGCATCCATGTTCTGCTGGGTCTGGCCGTCATCCAGGATCAGCCGATCGCGGCGGTTCGCCGCTTGCAGCGCCTTCGCTTCCGCGCTGCCGGGCCGGTACAGCTGGGTGGCGGTCCACTGCCGCGGCTGGCTGGAGAGGGCAAGCTCGCCATAGCGGCCATAGTGGTAGCTGTCGGCCACGTACAGCGGCTGCTCGAACGCCACAGCCATGCCGGCCAGCGCCTCCAGCTGGGCAGGGTCGCCGCTCAGCGGCATGCTCAAGGCCGCAAGGCGGAGTTCGCCCTGCGCGCCGCAGGACTGCACATCGGCGGCGCTGGTCGGCTGCAGCTGGGTTTCGCTATAGGCATCGCCCTTGCGGGAAAACTCCAACACCTTGCCGCGCACGCTGACCAGATCGCCGCTCTTCAGCGCCGGCAATGCCAGCTTGCCGGTATAGACGTAAATGCCTTCCGAGGTAGCCGGGTCCGCATCCTGGGTCTCTGGCGGCTCCTGCATGAAAAAGCCGACCGGACCGTCCTTGCCGTAGAGCAGGCTGCTGACCACGCCCTGCGCGGCAACCATCTGACCCTGCAAGGGGCTGGCCGCCGCGCGGCCCTGAATCTGATGGATGCGCTGCGTCGCGCCGATGGAGCAGAAGGCGCCTGCCGGCAGGCTAGCCATCGCCGACAGCGCCGCCAGACCAAGCCGGATCGGCATGATTGTGAGCATTGTCTTCATTTTTATTTGTCATCCTGAGTGAAGGAGCGGCAATTCTAGCTGCCGCCCAATGACATTGGGATTTAACCTGACCAAAAATGAAGGTTTTTACAAAAAAATGCCAACCCGGACAGGTTGGCATCTTGTTGCTGGCTTGCGGTGCAATCGGATCAGGCGACCTGTTCGATCGCCTGCGCGATGGTCCGCGCCCAGGTATCCGCCAGCGACTTGTCGTCGGCCTCCACCATCACCCGCACCACCGGCTCGGTGCCGGATGGCCGCAACACCACGCGGCCGCGGCCCTGCAGAGCCGTCTCGGCTTGCGCCAACGGCTCAGCGGCGGCGCGTTTCCAGTCGCAACCGTTGTGGCGCACATTGATCAGCGTCTGCGGGAAAGGCTGCCAATCGCCGCAGGCTTCCGCCATCGTCATGCCCAGTTGTTTCAAACTGGCCAGCACCTGCAGGCTGGAGATGATGCCGTCGCCGGTGCTGTGCTTGTCCAGGCACAGGATGTGGCCGGAAGCCTCGCCGCCCACCTGCCAGCCGTCGGCGTGCAGCATTTCCAGCACATAGCGGTCGCCGACCTTGGCGCGGCCAAACGGTACACCCTGCTTGCCCAGCGCCAGCTCCATCGCCAGATTGGTCATCACCGTGCCGACCACGCCGCCCTTCAGTTCGCCGCGCGCGGCGCGGGCCTTGGCGATGATGTAGATCAGCTGGTCGCCGTCGTAGACGCTGCCGGCGGCATCCACCATGATCAGGCGGTCGCCGTCGCCGTCCAACGCGATGCCGAAGTCGGCATGGTGCTCCACCACTGCCGCTTGCAGGGTCTTGGGATAGGTGGCGCCCACCTTGTCGTTGATGTTGTAGCCACTGGGCTCGCAACCTATCTCCACCAGTTCGGCGCCCAGTTCATGGAATACCTTGGGCGCGATGTGATAGGTGGCGCCGTTGGCGCAATCCACCACCAGCTTCAGGCCCTTCAGGCTCAGCTCGTTGGGAAAGGTGCTCTTGCAGAACTCGATGTAGCGCTCGGCGGCGCCGTCGATGCGGCGGGCGCGGCCCAGCTCCAGCGAAACGTTGGTTGCCATCGGCTGCTCCAGCATCGCCTCGATCTCCAGCTCCAGCGCATCGTCCAACTTGTTGCCGCCTTCGGCGAAGAACTTGATGCCGTTATCCTGGAAAGGATTGTGCGAGGCGGAAATCACCACCCCGGCCTCCAGTCGCAACGCGCGGGTCAGGTAGGCGATGCCGGGCGTCGGCAACGGGCCGGTCAGCAGCACGTTGACGCCGGCGGCGGTGAAACCGGCCTGCAGCGCCGCCTCCAGCATATAGCCGGAAATGCGGGTATCCTTGCCGATCAGCACGGTGGGACGACTGTCCTGGTCGTGGTTGACCAGCACGCGGCCGGCGGCATAGCCCAGCTTCATCACGAATTCCGGCGTGATCGGAAACTTGCCGACCTCGCCACGCACCCCGTCGGTGCCAAAGTATTTACGACTCATCAGTATTCTCTATCGTCGATTAAATGCCGGATTGCGATGGCAGCGCCGGTCAAGACAGCCGCTATTCTGCCATCAGCTCAGTGGCTAAAACCAGTTTCAGATCAAGATTCCCGCAACGCCTGCCACAGCTGCAGCGCCTGGCGCGTGGCCTTGACGTCGTGCACCCGGATGACCGCCGCGCCGCGCCTGGCCGATTCCAGCGCGGCAGCCACGCTGGCGCCCAGTCGCTCCGCGGGAATCTCCTCGCCGGTGACCGCTCCCAGCATCGATTTTCGCGACAGGCCCACCAGTTGCGGCACGCCGACCACGCGCTCTATCTCGTCCAGCCGCTTGAGCAAGGCCAGATTGTGCGCCAGCGTCTTGCCGAAGCCGAAGCCCGGGTCCACCAACAGCCGCTGGCGGGCGATGCCGGCGTCCAGGCACAGCCGAACCCGGCGCTGCAGATAGTCCGCCACCTCCGCCACCACGTCCTGGTAGACCGGCCTATCCTGCATGGTGTCCGGATTGCCCTGCTTGTGCATCAGGCAGATCGCCGCCCGGCTGCCGGCAACCAGCGGCAGCGCACCTTCGTCCTCCAGCGCCGACACGTCGTTGACCAGATCCACCGCGCCAAGCCGAAGCGCCTCGCGCATCACGCTGCTGCGGCGGGTATCCAGCGAGATCGGCGCACCGATGTCGCGCAGCTTGTCCAGCACCGGCAGCACCCGCTGCAGCTCCTCTTCCGGGCTGACGAAAGCCGCGCCGGGGCGGGTGGACTCGCCGCCGATGTCGAGGATGTCCGCCCCTTCCGCCAGCATCGCCTCGGCGCGCAGCAAGGCGTCGTCGACGCGGTTGAAGCGGCCGCCGTCGGAGAAGGAGTCCGGCGTGACGTTGAGGATGCCCATCACCAGCGGACGGGACAGATCGAGCGTGAAACGCCCGCACAGCAAAGTCTTCATGCAACAACTCTTTAGATTCGACCGACAACCATCGGCTTCGGGTTAAACATCGCCCCGACTACTGCGGCGCCCCTCAGGCCAAGCCATCCACAGATGCAAAAACCGGACAAGCCCAAGAAGGCTTGCCCGGTTCGGATGCCGAGCGGGATCAGACTTCCTGGGCCGGATCGGAAGTCGCCTCGACCGGAGCCATCGGCTCAGCCGGTTTTTCATCCGGTTTGGCGGCGAAGCTGCTGCCCGGTTTGGGCGGACGCGGCGGCTTGCCTTCCATGATGTCGTTGATCTGATCGGCGTCTATGGTTTCCAGCTCCAGCAGCGCGGCGGTCATCGCCTCCACCTTGTCGCGGTTCTCTTCCAGCAGGCGCCGCGCCAGCGCGTACTGCTCGTCGATGATGCGGCGGATTTCCTGGTCCACCTGCTGCAGCGTGGCTTCGGACAGGTTCTTGTGGGTGGTGATGGAGCGGCCGAGGAACACTTCGCCCTCGTTCTCGCCGTATACCATCGGGCCGAGCTTGTCCGACATGCCGTAGCGGGTGACCATGTCGCGAGCCATTTGCGTGGCGCGCTCGAAGTCGTTGGAGGCGCCGGTGGTCATCTGGTTCATGAACAGCTCTTCGGCGATGCGGCCGCCGAACAGGATGGCCAGACGGTCCATCAGATAGCCACGGTCGTAGGCGAAGCGGTCCTGCTCCGGCAGCTGCATGGTCACGCCCAGCGCGCGACCGCGCGGGATGATGGTGACCTTGTGCACCGGGTCGGACTTCGGCAGCAGCTTGGCGACGACGGCATGGCCGGACTCGTGGTAAGCGGTGTTGCGCTTTTCTTCCTCGGTCATCACCATGCTGCGGCGCTCGGCACCCATCATGATCTTGTCCTTGGCCGACTCCAGGTCCTCCATGTCCACCAGACGCTTGTTGCGGCGGGCGGCGAACAGCGCGGCCTCGTTGATCAGGTTGGCCAGGTCGGCGCCGGAGAAGCCCGGCGTGCCGCGCGCGATCACCTCGGCGTTGACGTCGGCGGCGATCGGCACCTTGCGCATGTGCACGTTCAGGATCTGCTCGCGGCCGCGGATGTCCGGCAGCGGCACCACCACCTGACGGTCGAAACGACCCGGGCGTTGCAGCGCCGGGTCCAGCACGTCCGGACGGTTGGTGGCGGCGATGACGATCACGGTGGAATTGGTGTCGAAACCGTCCATTTCCACCAGCAGCTGGTTCAGCGTCTGCTCGCGCTCGTCGTTGCCGCCGCCGAGGCCGGCGCCGCGCTGGCGGCCGACCGCGTCGATTTCGTCGATGAAGATGATGCACGGCGAGTTCTTCTTCG
>NZ_MKCT01000024.1 GCF_001855555.1 Chromobacterium sphagni
CCCGCCGTTGCGGGGCTTCATCTTTGACATGCAACACGCTCACGTCTGCATAGCCAGCGCATACGGTCCAAACTGGATCACCTTCTCCCTGCCCACTCGTTGACCTCTCCAGCCGCATCATAGCGGCTTGATTTCGTTTTCATAAACACGCTGGCCGCCTTGTTGGCGTCGCCGAAGCCGCCGGTATTGCTGGGGATGACCCATCAGCTGCGGCGGCACCCGTGCGCCGCCAGCACGTCGTCACGGTGATGTTCTTGATGTTCAAGAACTCGTCCTTGGCCGCCACCTCCGCCAGCGGAATGATCTGTATCCCGTCCTTCTTGCCGTTGGGCGCGTACATGAACACGTTCCGGAAATTGCCCGGTCCCTTGCTGTCCTTCAGCGCCTTGCGCATCGCATCGACGTCCTCCTCTTTTTGCGCGGGGTCCGTCATGTACATGATGAAACCGGCGTGACTGCCATTCAGGTAATACTTGCGGCGGAACAGCGTGGCCGACTCGTTCAGCCAAGCCGATTGCAGCGCGGCCAGATATTCCGGCAGGCCGTACACCTCCTGATTGATATCCGGCTCCAGCAGGTGGAACACCTCGCCCAGCGCCTGCTCTTGATCGTAGCCCGGCACCCACCAGAAGCCGGCCAGGTCCTTGGCGCGCCGCACGTACTTGGCCAGCGCCGGCTTCAGCTCCAGCACCCCGCCCAGGCGGTGGCGCCGCTTTTCCAGATAGCCGTTGCCGAAACCAAGAAGTCCATCACCAGGCTGGCGAACGCCGCCCGGCTCAGCAGCGGATGGGGCTGGAAGGTGCTGACCAGCACATTGCGCTTCACCGCCAAGGCGCTGGCATGGTGGACATTGGCCCGCAGGCTGCGCGCCAGGCCGTCCCAGGCGATGGGCGGCTCATACCACTTGCCGGCGTCGGTGCATTGCAGTAATCCATGATCTCGCGCCGGTCCAGCATCGGCACCGGCTCGCCGAAGCTGAACGCCTGCATGCTGCCGGCCTCCGCCGGCGCGGCGGCCATCGTGGTGGATCGGACGGCGGGTTTCTTGTGGCGTCGGGACATTAGCAGAACTCCATGAAGCTGGAGTTAGCCGCGGTGGCCCCCTCCAGCGGTTCGTTGAATAGGGCGTGCATGGTTGCCCACGCCAGATCGGCGTGGCTGGTTTCTTCCGACGCCGGCAGCGAAGGTGATGGCGCGGCCGCTGGCGGTGGTGGTTTTCTTGATCGCCAGGAAGCTGGCGGCAATGTCGTTGTGGCTGGCGTCGAACTGGAGCCGGCCATTGTGGATCACGTCCAAGGCTTTCAGCACCAGGCGGGTTTTCACCTCCGGGCTGTACTGGAACCCCACCGCGTCCGGGCGGAACTGCTTCACCAGCTGGAACACCCCGGTCCCTAGGCCGGTGGTGTCGATGCCGATGTACGCGACGTTGAAGCGCTGGCACTGCTGACGGATGAAATCCGCCTGGCCGGCAAAGTCCATGCCTTGAACTGCGAGCGCTCCAGCACGCGAACGGGCCGCCCGGCGCGGCCGGCGGCGCCAGCACAACCAGCGCGGCGCTGTCGCCGGTATGGCTCGGGTCATAGCCCAGCCAGACCGGACGGTTGCCGAATGGCCGCGCGGCGAACGGCTTGTAGTCGTCCCACTCGTCCCAGGCATCCACCATGCAGCGTTGCAGCGCCGCGAACGAGAACACGCTGGCGCCGTCGTCGATGAACTGGCACATGAACAGCTGCCAAGAACTCTTCCGGGCTGTACTCCAGCCGCAACTGGTCCACATCGAACAGATCGCAGCCGCCGGCCAGCGCATCCAAGATGGTGACGATCTGGCGCCAGCGGCCATCCGGCCCGCGCCGCCGCCGGCCAGAGCCTGATGCGAGACATCGAGCCGGATGTGTTCGGCCTTGGGCCGGCCCTTGTTGAACGCCTCGCCGGTCCAGACCCGGTATGCCTCGTCGACATGGCCGAAGGGGTGGAGAAGTAGTCTGGCGGTATTGCTTCTGCGAGGCCATCGCGCTGGCCAGCTTGCGCAGTTCCAGAAAGCGCGGAATCCAGAAGTATTCATCGACATACAGATCGCCATGGCGGCCCTGGGCGGTGCGGCTGTTGGTCCCCAGGAAGCTGAGTTCCGCGCCGTTGCCAAGCTTGATTACCTCGCCCTTCAGCTCAACGCCGGCCACCTCTTTGACGAAGTCCACGATGTAGCTGCGGAACTGGAACGCCTGGGCCTTGGACGCGGATAGGAAAATCTGATTGCGGCCGGTCTCCAGCGCGGTAATCAGCGCCTCATGCGCAAAGTAATAGGTGGCGCCGATCTGGCGGGATTTCAGAATGTCGCGGATGCGCTCGGTTTGGCCGGCGCGATACCAGTTCTTCTGGTAGCCGTACATCCGGTCCATGAACGCCGCCACCAGCTGGGCTTGCATCTCCTCGCTGATCGCGTTTTTTTCGGGCGGCTTCTTCGGCCCGGCATTGCGCGCGGCGATGTTCGGGTTCAAATCGGTTTCGCGCCCGGTCTGCTGATACTTGCCCACCCGCGCCAGCCGCTCCACCTGGCGGCCGAGCAGGTCGATTTCCTTGAAGTCGATCCCTCCTTGCGCTCCTTCAGGATCAACTGTTGCAAGCGGGTTTCTATCGCGCAGCCGATGCGCTCCGCCGGGTCCGAGTCGTCCCAGCCGTCGCGTCGTTTCCAGCTGTGCACCGTGCTGGACTTCGCGCCCACATGCTCGGCAATGCGCGCAATGCGCCAGCCCTGCCAGTAGAGCGCGCGCGCCACTCGGCGCGGGTCCATATCGTCGGGAATCGGGAGTTTTGAGTTCATGCCGGGCAGTGTGCCGCGCGCCGGCCAGCCTTTCGCCGCCGGCCGGTTGTGCCGGTTCGCCACACAACAGCCACCGATGGCGGGCCGCCCGCGAGGGCTGGATTATGGGCGCATCGCCACCACCGACACCCTCGTAAGGACACCCAACACATGGCAAGAGCAAAGAAATTCCGCGTCGCCACCGAAGGCGCCACCACCGACGGCCGCAACATCGAACGCAGCTGGCTGGAACAGATCGCCGCCAACTACAACCCAGCCACCTACGGCGCCCGCGTCAACATGGAACACATCAAGGCCTACACCGCAGATAGCCCGTTCAAGCGCTATGGCGACGTACTGGAAGTCTCCACCGAAGAAGTAGACGGCAAGCTGGCGCTATTCGCCGTGATTGATCCCACCGACGAACTAGTGGCGATGAATAAGGCCCGGCAGAAGGTGTACTGCTCCATCGAGGTGAACCCCAACTTTGCCGACTCTGGTGAAGCGTATCTGGTGGGCCTGGCCGTCACCGACGACCCGGCCAGCCTGGGCTGCGAGATGCTGCAATTCTGCGCCCACGCCAAAGCCAGCCCGCTGGCGCGCTACAAGCAGCAGCCGGCAAACCTGTTCACCGAGGCGATGGAATTCACGCTGGAGCTGGAAGAAGAGAACAAGCCCAGCCTCAACCTGTTCGCCAGGGTCAAGGAACTGCTGGCCGGCAAGGGCAAGACCGACGCCGCCCAATTCGCCGACATCGGCCAGGCGGTAGAGACCGTTGCCGCGTCTCAACGCGACCTGCTGGACAAGTTCGCCACCCTGGGCCACCAGCAGGGGGAACTCCAATCCTTCAAAACCCAGCTGGCCACCCTCAGCGCCGACCACGCCGCACTGGTGCAGAAACTCAGCCAGCAGCCCAGCACCCAGCCGCGCACCACCGCCACCGGCGGCAACGCCGAAGTCGTCACCGACTGCTAAGCCCCCCAACACTACACCGGAGCCAAAATGAAGAACGCAACCCGCAACGCCTTTGACCAGCTGCTGGACCAGATCGCCAAGCTGAACAACGTCAGTACCCAAGCGGTCACCAAAAATTTCGCGGTTGCCCCGTCCGTCCAGCAGAAGCTGGAAAACCGCATCCAAGAAACCAGCGAGTTCCTGACCCGCATCAACATCATCGGCGTGGACGAGCAGGAAGGCGAAAAGCTGGGCCTGGGCCTGATGGGCACCGTGGCCGGCCGCACCAAGGTGACGCCGACCAACCCGCGCCGCCCGCGCAACCTGACCGACCTGAACAGCCAGCGCTACCGCTGCGAGCAAACCGAGTTCGACACCGCCATCCCGTATGCGCAAATCGATATGTGGGCCAAGTTCCCGGACTTCCAGACGCGCATCCGCGACCTAATCGTCAAGCAGCAAGGCTTGGACCGCATGATGATCGGTTTCAACGGTGTCGCCGCGGCGCCGCAGACTGACCGCGACAAATTCCCGCTGCTGCAGGACGTCAACAAAGGCTGGCTACAGCAGTACCGCGACAACGCCAAGGCGCGCGTCATGGCCAGCGGCGACAAGAAAGACGGCAAGGTGCTGGTGGGCCATGGCGGCGACTACGCCAACCTCGACGCGCTGGTGATGGACGCCGTGGCCAGCCTGATCGACCCGACCCTGCAGGGCCACCCCGACTTGGTGGTGATCCTGGGCCGCGACCTGCTGCATGACAAGTATTTCCCCATCGTCAATCAAGACCAAAAACCGACCGAGCAACTGGCCGCCGACATCGTCATCAGCCAGAAACGCATCGGCAATCTGCCGGCCGTTACCGTGCCCTTCTTCCCCGCCAGCACCATGCTGATTACCACGCTGGCCAATCTGTCGATCTACTTCCAGAACGGCAGCCGCCGCCGCCATCTGCGCGAAGAGCCGGACTTCAATCAGGTGGCCAACTACGAGAGCAGCAACGACGCCTACGTGGTGGAGCGCTACGAGGCCGGCTGCGTGATTGAAAACATCGAGCAGCTGCCGCCCCCGCCGCCGCAAGCAAAGGACGAGGCCGACAAATGACCAGCCCCGCCCGCGCCCACTTCCTGCGCGTGACGGCGGCCGAGGCTTCGGCTTCGGCCGCCGGCGGGCTGGAACACTGCACCGGCTATGAGCTGATGCTGCACAAGCTGGCCGAGGACCGCCGCCGCCTGAAACAGGTGCAGTCGATGGAACGCAAGGCCGAGGTCAAGCGCGAGATCCTGCCCGACTACCTGCCGTGGGTGGAGGGCGCGCTGTCCGGCGGCAAGGGCCAGCCCGATGAAGTGCTGGTGACGGTGATGCTGTGGCGCATCGACGCCGGCGACTACGGCGGCGCGCTGGACATCGCCGAGTACGTGCTGGCGCACGGCCTGCCGCTGCCCGACCGGTTCAATCGCACCACCGCCACCACCATCGCCGAGGAAATCGCCGACGCCGCCAAGCGCGCCCGCGTTGGCGGCGAGTCTTTTGCTTGCCAGGTGCTGACCTACACCGCCGAGCTGACCGACGGCCACGACATGCCCGACCAAGTGCGCGCCAAGTTGCACAAGGAAAGCGGTCTGGCCATCGAGGCCGCCGACCCGGCCGCGGCGCTGGAACATCTACGCCGCGCCCAGCAGCTGGACGGCAACGCCGGCGTCAAAAAAGACATCGAGCGCGTCATCCGCACCCTGAAAAACACTGTCCCGCCGCCCGATGGCGGCGAGGCATAACCGAGCGACCCCGCGCGACTGACGGCAGGGGGTGGACGCCAGGCATTGCGCCGACAGCCGAAGCCCCCTCCACCGTCACCCAGCCCAGGACACACAATGATCATCAACAGCACTGCCCCGGCCACCGCTGCGCCCATCGCCAACGATGACCAGCCGATCAAGGCCGCTTACTTCTGGCCGGAGATCGACCCGGCCCACGCCCGCGCCGCCATGCGGCTGGACGGCACCGTCACCGCGCCGCGGCTGCGCCATGCGCTGGTGGAGGCCGTCGCCGGCGTCAATCAAGAGCTGAGCGGCTGGCGGCAAATCCGCACCGCCGCCGGCGCCAGCCAGCTAGCCGAGGTGGCGGCCGAACAAATCGACGGCGAGTCGGTGCTGGTGCAGCGCTGGCGCCGCGCGGTCTACGCCACCGCCGCCGCCGAGCTGGCCGAGCGCTACCGCAGCTTTGACACCACCGGCGCCGGCCGCCAGCGCGCCGACGATCTGGACAGCACCGCCGACGACCTGCGCGCCGATGCCCGCGCCGCCATTCGCGCCATTTTGGCGGTGGGCCGCGCCACGGTGGAGCTGATCTGATGCGCGCCATCCGCGCCGACCAGGGCGACACCGTGGACGCCATCGCCTGGCGCGCCTACGGCACAACCCGCGGCGTAGTGGAGCGGATTCTCAGCGCCAACCCCGGACTGGCCGACCTGGGCGCGGTGCTGCCCATGGGAACGCTGGTGCAGCTGCCCGACTTGCCGACCGACCCCGCGCCGGCGCAAACCCTCATCAACCTATGGGACTGAATCACATGGCCGAACCCGTAAGCAGTACCGCCACCACCGCCACCCTGGCCGCCGTCGCCGGGCTGGCCCTGTTCCCCGGCATCGACGCCGCCACCGTTTTGGGAGCCTTCGCCGGCGCCGCGGTGTTCGTGCTGAGTTCCGACAGCCTGGGCCTGGCCAAGCGCGCGATGTTCTTCATTGCCAGCTTCATCGCCGGTTGTCTGGCCGCCGCCTCCGTCGCCGGCCTGCTGGCCAAATGGATGCCGATCGAGGCGAGCCCGGCGTCGGCGCGCTGATCGCCGCCGCCCTAGCCGTCAAGGTCTTGCTGTACCTGATCCGCCTGGCCGACGACCCGGCCAAGGCGTTGCGGCACGCTGAAAGGGGGCGGCCAATGATCGCCCATGCCCACATCGTGCTGGCCGGCGCCCTCGCCTTGGTCCTGCTGGCCTTCCAGCGCGGCGACAGCCAGCACCGCCCCATTGCCAGCCTGTTGGCTTACCTGCTGATCGTCGCCGCCGGCGCGGTGGCGGTGCTGCGCCTGTTCGGCCTGCCGCAGCTGGCCGACGGCCCGCAGCTGTTTCTCAACGCCGTATGGCTGCTGGCGTTGCTGGCCCAGCGCGGCAACGTGGTGGAGCTGTTCCGCGCCAGCGGCCCGCGCCAATCGCGGCTGGCCATCCTGCTGAGGAGGGAGACATGGATCTGATCTTGAAGAAGGGCGACCACGGCCAGGCGGTGCAAGACCTGCAAGCCCAGCTCCGCGCCCAGGGCGCAGCGCTGGCGATAGATGGCTGGTTTGGCGAAGCCACCGAAACCGCCATCGCCCAGGCGCAGCGCCGCGCCGGGCTGGTGGTGGACGGCATCGCCGGCCGCAAGACCTTGGCGGCGCTGCGCGGCGTACGCGACCCGCGCCGGCTGACCGAAGCCGACCTGCAGGCCGCCGCCGAGCGCCTGGGCGTGGCGCTGGCCAGCATCAAGGCTATCCACGCGGTGGAGTCGCGCGGCAGCGGATTTCAGGCCGATGGCCGGCCCGTCATCCTGCTGGAACGGCATGTCGCCTACCAGCGCACCGGCGTCGCCCACCAAGATGCGGCACAGCTGGCCACCCGTTATCCGGCCATCTGCAATCCCGCCCGCGGCGGCTACGCCGGCGGCGCGGCCGAGTGGGTGCGCTTCGCCAGCCTGGCGGCGGTGGCCGGCGACCTTGTCGCCATCGAGTCTTGCAGCTGGGGGCTATTCCAGATCATGGGCTATCACTGGCAGCGGCTGGGCTACGCCAGCGCCGCAACATTCCGCGCCGCGATGGAATCGGGCGAGGCCGCCCAGCTGGAAGCCTTCGCCCGTTTCATCGAAGCCGAGCCGGCGCTGCTCAAGGCCCTGCAGGCCAAGCGCTGGGCCGACGTGGCCAAGCTCTACAACGGCCCGGCCTACAAGGAAAACCTCTACGACAGCAAGCTGGCGGCGGCCTACGCCCGCGCGGAAAGGCTGAGCGCATGATGGCCGCCCTCGCCCGCCGCTTCGCCGGCACTCTGCTGATCGCGCTGGCGCTGCTCGCCGGCTTCACACTGTGGCAGCAGCGCGACCAGCTCCAGCGCCAGGCCGCAGAGCTGGCCACCGCCACGCAAGACAGCGCCCGCTTGGCCACGCTCAACCAGCTGCAAGCCGAGCAGCTGGCGGCCCAGGCTATCGACATCAAGTTGCAGGCCGCCGCCAGCCGCGAGCTGGCCGAACAGGTGGCCGCCCTATCCCGCAAACACGCCGCCGCCGCGGCCAAACTGGAGGCCGCCATCCATGCCACGCCTGCCGCCGCTGCCTGGGGCAGCGCTGCTATTCCTGCTGACCTTGCCCGCCTGTTCGACACCACCGCGCCAGCCGGCGCCGCGCCCGCTGCTGCTGCAACGCTGCCCGGCGGTGACGGCCTGTCCGCTGCCGGCGCTGGCGCCAACCACCAACCAGCAACTGGCCGACAGCTGGCAGCAGCACCGGGCGGCGCTTGAATCCTGCGCCGCGCAGATCGATCACATCATCCATTGCCAACAGAACACGCCATGACCGATTTCTACGACCGCGCCCAGGCGCTGGAACAACTCCAGCGCGATGCCGCGCTGGCCCGCCAGCTCGCCAACATCACCCACCGCGCCAGCCTCAGCCATTGCGAGGATTGCGCCGAGCCGATACCCGACGCCCGCCAGCGCATCGTCGCCGGCTGCTCGCGCTGCGTGCAGTGCCAACAGGAGTTCGAACGCTATGAACAAGCCCGCTAGCCTGCGCCAGGCGCTGGAAGCGGCGCTGCCGGAGCTGCGCGACAACCCCGACCGGCTGCTGATGTTCATTGAAGATGGCGGCATCGTCGCCGCCCCCGGCCGGCTGTCGTTCGGCTATCGCTACACCGTCAAACTGATCGTCACCGACTACGCCGGCCACCTCGACCAGCTCATCATCCCGCTGCGCGGCTGGATCGAAGCCAACGAGCCGCCGCTGATCCAGAACCCGGAACGGCTGGAAAAAGGATTCCGCTTTGAAGCCGAGCTGACCAGCCTAGCCGCGATGGATGTAGAGATCACGCTCCAACTGACCGAAGGGGTCAAAGTTCAGACAGAGGCAGACGGCAGCATTACCGCCACCCACCGCGGCGAGCCGCCCGAGCCATGTGCCTGGGATATCACGGTGAAAAATGAACATGATGCAGCTTGAAACCGAGCTGTCCGGCCTGTTGCAGCGGGTGGAGCCGGCGGCCCGCCGCGCGCTGGCCCGCGACATCGCCAAAGCGCTGCGCGCCAGCCAGCAGCAACGCATCCGCGACCAGCTCAACCCGGACGGCAGCGAGTTCACGCCACGCAAGCCGCAATTCCGCGCAAAGAAGGGCAAAATCCGCCGCCAGATGTTCAGCAAGTTGCGCGCCGCCAAGTGGCTGAAGGTGGAAGCCACCACCAACGGCGCCGCCGTTGCTTTCGTCGGCCAGGTGGAACGCATCGCCCGCGTCCATCAATACGGCCTGCGCGACCGCGTCAGCCGGCGCAGCCGCCGCGAAACGCAATATCCGGCGCGCGAGCTGCTGGGCTTCGCCGCCGCCGATATCGAAGTCATTCACGACCAGGTGCTGGCCCATCTGTGCAAATAGCTCAGACTACGCTGCAATCCTCATCCAATGTCAACATCAGGGATGTCTGTAAACTGTGGCCTTCGCCAAGCATTAGCTCTTACATATATTGATTGTAAAATAGCTCAAAAGGTCCTCATAAATAATGAGGGCCTTTCTGTTTTTTCGGCGCACTATTTGCATGATCATGACTCCATAAACCCAGGTCCGCCCAATAGCGGACTGCCAGGTTGAGAATAGAACTCGACTCAAAAGTAGCCTGTACGATAACGCATCCAGAATTCATTTTACAAATCGGAAAAAGTGAGATTTTTATAGTCAATCGTCAAAATCCAACTCCATGAAATTATCCTGCTGCCCACAAAGCTCATCTTCAACCTCACTTGCATTTCGCCCAATATCTAACAGGTTATCGCTATAAAACTGGTCCAATAAAGACTCGAATTCATTATCGCCAGGTTCATAGGTATCGAGATAGGACATTTCATGGCCAGCGGCACCATCATAGCTGGATGATTCATTGTGATCATATTGTGCTTGGGGCACCATCTCTCTGGTAACTCCAACTTCCATATGCTTGGCAAAAGTGCTCATAGCATTACTCCAACAGTCCTGCAGCGCCAAATGGCAAGCCACTAGGTGTGAGCAAGATAATTTTCACACATCAAATAGTCTGTTCGACAACTAACGTATAAAAATTCTCACCGGTTACCTGAACGACATGGGCCTACCGACTCCCTATGAAATAGTTCCAAAAACTCCATCAACAATCCACTAGCCTCTTCATAGCTCATTCCATAGCGCAACTGCAGCAAACGAATGAAGCTATTCATTTCATCATCCACAGTTACTTGGCTTTTTAATACTGGACTTACGACAGATTCGCTCATACTCACCCCCACATTCATCCAAGAAAGCTTTAACTTGATTTTCAGCCTCTTCTCGCGTAAGGCCATAGCGCATCTGCACTAAACAAATCAGCCCTTCAAAATCGCCACCTGCAATATATGACTCATCTGCAAGCAAGGACTCGCCGGAGGTGATTTCTACCTTATGTTCAGGGTCATTCATGACTGCAACTCCTTCTACCCTTGCTGTTTACACATATGAGGCTAATAGTATTGATCAACTTCCAAATAGTATGTGCGCAAATCAACACAGTGCTAACAAATTAAAAACCCGCCGAAGCGGGTTTAGACTCGCTAACAAAACCTGTCGATAAATCGCAGACAGATCCATTAGAAGGCCAGCTTGAGCAAGGCGTAATGTGTATCTAACCGCCGCTCGAAACCGATTCTCAGCTTGCCGAAGCTCGCTAGCCAAGAATGGGTACGCTCCACCACCCAACGGTTGCGACCCAGCCTCTCGCTGCTTTCAACTCCGCGACGGGCAATTCGCACCAAGATTCCGCGCCGGCTCAGGTGTTCACGGCAACGGCGGTAGTCATAGCCTTTGTCAGCATGCAGCTTGTAAGGCTTTTGTCTGGGCCGTCCTGGCAAACCAGGAACGGCAGGAATCGCATCGACCAAAGCTTCGAAGACCATGGAGTCGTGTCGGTTGGCCCCGGTCATGCTCAGCGCCAATAGCACACCTCGGCGATCTTCAATGCAAATTGGATATTCTTGGCATTTACAAAAATGTGTTAATTATTGTTTCTAAAAATTACATCAAGACAGTAGGATGGTACTGCAGGGTAGAGTCATTGCTCTACCCCACCCGGGGGAGCCGCAGCAAAATGTTCCTCCTATGCATAAGACGGGCCGGTTTATCGAGCCTAGATAATAAGTAAGGTCTTTCATTACATCTTCCCAAGGAGGAGCAGAGCATGAAGCTTGGCCAAGTCATCCTACCCGCAGCCGCGATATTCTCGCTTCATCATCCAGCCGCGATGAGCGCGGACACCGTCCCGCAATTCAGCGATGTGGTATTTAACGAGATGTCAGTCGACAACGAGTCGACGATCCGCAAGATCGTGACTTCGGACAGTTTTTTCAAACCGTGGGCATCCTTAGCGCATTACCTTGGCTATGGCTGGACTGGGGGAATACCAACCAGAACACCGCTGTGGGCAAGGAGTTCGACTACCAGCGAATCGATACCATGCTGGATAACCTGGCATTGCCGGATACCAAGTACCGCTACATGATGAAAGCCAAATACGATCCAAACGGTCCCGGCGGCTATTGGGCGGACAAGCGTTTCAGAATGGCGTTTTCCAATATACAGTGGATGATGGGGCCAGAGGATATGAAGCTGGAGGCTCCCCAGCTGTACAACAAGAAGCCGATCAAGGTAGTAACCGTGCTGCTGGAGAACTACAGCGACCAATCCGATACCGGGGTGGCTAATCTCAAATACGACTCTACGGTAAGCTGGTCCAAGGCCGACAAGGTCGCGGTCAGCGGCAAGGTAACGCTGACCAACAAGTACAACGCCGGCTTGCCCTTGATCGGCGGGGTCGAGTCTTCGGTTGCGGTGGAGATCGCTCCGGCGCCGACTGGACCACCACCAATGGCACCAGCAGCACCACCTCGCAAACCGCCGAATATCGGGCGGTATTGCCGCCTAAAAGCAAAGGCTGATCACGCTGACGCTGTTCGAGCAGAAGGCCAATATTCCTATGCTTCGAACATGTTCATGACTTACGAGGCGGAGCTGTATAACTTCCTGCGCTACAGCGACAATGCGCTCAATGGCCATCCATCGGACCGCAGATTCTACCTGGCCAAATTTGGCGGCAAAGATGGCCTGACTGGCGCGCAGGATCTACTGTCGCAATATCTGAATCCGGAAACGTCGAAATGGGATTGGCCGTGGGCTGTCAATCAATATTCGCGCAGCACCATCGAATATTATATTGGCGCCATCGCCAAGCGGAAATTCAAGCAGAAATTCACCGGGGTGTTCACGGCGATAGATTCCACCGGCTATACCATCAACGCGGGCCCGGTGGAACCGCTGCCGGCCCAGGCGGCGCCAGGGGCGAATGTGGCGCGCAGCCCGGCCATAACCAGCGGGATCCGCTATACGGTGTTGAGCGATATGAAAGATATCGCCGGCAGCGTGAAGAACCTGCGGTTCACTTTAAACAAGGATCAGGCCAAGCCTTCCGCGGTCTCTCCGTTCAAGTAGGCTCACTGCCTTTTTCAGGGAGCAGCCACACGTCGCCGATGCCGTCCGCTTGAGAAAGTGGGCGGTTTTTTTAAAGTCGTTAACAAAACCTCAGGCTGTCGCTTGTAAGTCGCTGATCTGCCATGTACGCCATTGCGCAGAATATAGGTTTTGTTAGCAAGTCTTAATAATGCAGAATAAATTTAAAATACCTCAACGATCTGGGTGCAATTCCTAACAACTGATTAAAATTTCATGTAAGGCGAAATTCGACCCGTCTCAAGGTTGTGCCATCTCGCCACACAACACCCACCCCGCGACACCCCATGCCGGCCCGTGCAAACTGCCCGGCATGGACGATTACGCAGACCTCTCCCGCCGCATTGAGTCGCTGATCCGCCTGGGCACCATCGCCCAGGTGGATCACGACGCCGAGCGCGTGCGCGTGCAATCCGGCGACCTCACCAGCCACTGGCTACCCTGGCTCGCGCCGCGCGCTGGCCAGACTCGCGACTGGAGCCCGCCACCGAGGGCGAGCAGGTGATATTGCTCTGTCCAGCGGCGACCCGGCGACCGCCATTGTGCTGCTGGGCCTGTATTCCGATCAGCGGCCGGCGCCCTCCCACAGCCCCGACGAACATTTGCGCGTCTACCCGGACGGCGCCCGCATCCTCTACAACCACGCCGCCGGCGCGCTCAGCGTGTCCGGCATCCAGACCGCCACGGTGCAGGCCGCCGTACTCGTCACCGTGAGTTGCCCGGAAACCGTCATCACCGGCAACGTCACGATCCTGGGCCGCTTGACCGTGCTGGGCGACGTGATAGCCAGGGCGAAAGCTACCGTGTCCGGCCTGTTCAGTTACCTCGCCGGCATGGCGGGATCGGGCGGCGCCGGCGGCGCGTCCACCACCATCAGCGGCAACATCAACCATAGCGGCGGCGCGTTGTCGTCCAACGGCGTGACGCTGCACAGCCACACCCACCCCGACCCGCACGGCGGCAATACGGAGCCACCCCGATGAGCAGCTACACCGGCATGGACGCCGCTACCGGCCGCGCCATCCACGATGACGACCACATCCGCCAATCCATCGCCCGCATCCTCACCACCCCGCGCGGCTCGCGCATCGAGCGGCGCGAGTTCGGCAGCATCCTGCCGGACCTGATCGACCGCCCGCTAAACGGCAAGACCCGCATGCAGGCGATGGCCACCACCGTCATGGCGCTGGCCGCCTGGGAGCCGCGGATAGAACTGACACGCGTCCTCTTGCAGACCGGAACCGGCGCCGCGGCTGGCGCGCTGACCATCGACATCGACGCCAGGCGCCGGGCCGGCGGCCAGCCGCTGCAATTTGCCATTCCCTTGAGGAACTGACCGCATGGCCATAGACCTGACCCGCCTGCCCGCGCCGACCATCGTGGATGCCATCGATTACGAAACTCTGCTTGAGGCCTACAAATCCGGTTTTCTTGCGCGGGTCCCGCCTGAGCAGCGCGCGAGCTACGCCGCCGCGCTGCAACTGGAAAGCGAGCCGATCACCATGGCGCTGCAGCTGGCCAGCTATCGCGAAATGCTGCTGCGCCAGCGCGTCAACGAAGCCGCCCGCGCCAGCCTGCTGGCCTACGCCGCCGGCGCCGATCTCGACAACCGCGCCGCAGACTACGGCGTGCAGCGGCTGCTGATCCAGCCAGCCAACCCGAACGTCACCCCGCCGACCGAGGCGCTATGGGAAGACGACAGCCGGCTGCGCTATCGCTGCCAGATGGCGCTTGAAGGGCTGGCCAGCGGCGGCCCGCGCGGCGCGTACTTGTTTCATGCCTTGAGCGCCAGCGCCGAGGTGCTGGATGCCGATGTGGATACCCCGGCCGGCGGCGTGGTGCGGGTGTGGCTGCTGGGCCGTGACGGCATCGCCAGCCCAGCGCTATGCGATGCCGTCGCCGCCGCGTTGAGCGCCGAGGACGTGCGTCCGCTGTGCGACACGGTGCAGGTCTGCGCCAGCCAGCCGCTGGCATTCGCTATCGATGCCCGCATCCTCTACCAGCCAGGCGGCGAGGCCGCCAGCGGCGGACTGGCCGGCGCCCGCGACCGACTGGACCGGATGCTTGCCGAGCGCCGCAAAATCGGCGGCAGCGTGCCGCGCTCCGCCATCGACGCCGCATTGCATGTGCCAGGCGTGGACCGCGTCAGCATCGCCAGTCCGGCGGCGGACGTGCTGTGCGGCGTTGGCCAGTTTCCCGACTGCGCCGCCATCACGGTGACGCCGCAATGAGCCGCCAACTGCTGCCGCCCAACCGCACGCCGCTTGAAGCCGCGCTGGCCGATGCCTGCGCGCTGACGCTGGACCCGTCGCCGATTCGTGGCCTGGCCGACAGCCGCCGCTGCCCGGCGCCGCTGCTGCCCTGGCTGGCGTGGTCCCGCAGCGTGGCAAACTTCGACGCCGCCGCCACCGAGGAGCAACAACGCGCCCTGATTGCCTCCGCCGTCGCCGTCCACCGCCGCAAGGGAACCCTCTCGGCCGTGCGCCAGGTGTTCCGCGACCTCGGTCTGGGCGAAGTGCGAATCAACGAGGGCAACCACCACTACCAGGCAGACGGCGAACTGGTGGCGGATGGCTTCGGCACCGCAGGCGATCCCGCCGGCTGGCCTGAATACCGGGTGCAGATCGACAAGATGCTGAGCCTGGAGCAGGCCGCCGCTGCCCGCAGAATTCTCAATGATGTGACCCCGGCACGTTGCGTGCTGTGGGGCTTGGACTTCACCGGCGCCACACTGATCGCCAACGGCTACGCCAGCGCCAACGGCGCCTATACCGCAGGAGTGATACGAACATGACAGCCCTTCCCATCCCCGCTACGCCCGGTTGGCCCGGCATCACCCGCTACGAGGTAACGGAGCGATTGCTGGGCGGCGACGGCGGCCCGCTCAACCGTGCGCCGTCCGAGTTGCTGGAGCGCACCGAGTACCTGAAGAAGCAGATAGACGACATCGTGTCCGGCGCGCTGGTGGCCGAGTACGCCGACCGCCTCAAGACCCCGCGCAACCTCGCTATGACCGGGGATGGTAGCTGGAGCGTGACGTTCGACGGCAGCGGCAATGTCAGCGGCGCGCTGACGCTGGCAAACAGCGGCGTGACCGCCGGTAGTTACGGCATGGTGACGGTGGATGCGAAAGGCCGCGTGGCAGCTGGGCGACAGATGACGGCGGCGGACGTGCCAGCGCTGGACTGGAACAAGATTGCCAGCGGCAAGCCCACCACCCTCGCCGGCTACGGCATCGCCGACGCCGCCAGCAAGGTCGAATTGCAAGCCGCCATTGATGGCGTGGTGGCCGGTGCGCCCGGCGCGCTCAACACCCTGCAAAAGCTGGCGGCGGCGCTGGGTAATGACAGCAACTATGCCGCCACCATCACCAAGCAATTGACGAGCAAAGCCGACAAAGCCAGCACCTTGGCCGGCTACGGCATCGCCGACGCCGCCAGCAAGGCCGAATTGCAAGCCTCCATTGATGGCGTGGTGGCCGGTGCGCCCGGCGCGCTCAACACCCTGCAAAAGCTGGCGACGGCGCTGGGTAATGACAGCAACTATGCGGCCACCATCACCAAGCAATTGACGAGCAAAGCCGACAAAGCCAACACCTTGGCCGGCTACGGCATCGCCGACGCCGCCAGCAAGGCCGAATTGCAAGCCGCCATTGATGGCGTGGTGGCCGGTGCGCCCGGCGCGCTCAACACCCTGCAAGAGCTGGCGGCCGCGCTGGACAATGACGCCAGCTTCGCCGCCAACCTGACCAAGAAGCTGGCCGGCAAAGCCGACAAAGCCAGTACCTTGGCCGGCTACGGCATCGCCGATGCATTTCCACTGCGGGCGGACATTGCATCGGCGGTAGATCTGGACACCCTCACTATCACCGGCATTTACCACAACCCCGCCAACGATAATGCGATCAAGGGCAAGAATTGGCCCTGCCCACAGGCCGGCCAACTGACCGTGAGGGCGACCGGCGAGATGGTCTATCACACCTATCAGGCGTTTGCCGATGGGGGATTCTGGCACCGCTGCCGCTATCAGGGCCGCTGGACTGTGTGGCGCCAGCTGGCGGATGCCGCCACCACGCAGGATGGCATCACCGCCGCCGCGCCGCCTGGGCAGATTGCCTATTTCGCCCGCGACACGCCGCCGCCGGGCTGGATCATCTGCAACGGCGCGCAGGATGTATCGCGCACAACCTACGCCGCACTGTTTGCGGCCATTGGTGAGCGATTCGGCGCTGGCGATGGCAAAACCACATTCGGCGTGCCAGATCTACGCGGCGAGTTTATCCGCGGCTGGGATGCTGGGGGCGGTGTAGACGTCGCCGGCCGCAGTTTTGGTAGCCGTCAGGCCTCTCAGAATCTGGCACACGATCACGCCATCCCGACACCGGCAGGCAATATTGCCGGCCAGGACACTGTCCTCGTGGACAATGGCGGCGCGCCGCTGGATTTGGGCGCGCGGCAGGCGTCAAATGAATTGTTGGGAGAGTGGAACGGCAGCGGCAGGTATTTGCGTTACGCGACATACAGCACCGGCGGCAACGAGTCCCGGCCCCGCAACGTCGCGCTGCTGGCCTGCATCAAAGTCTGAGGGGGCACCAATGAACGAACAAAAAATAGTGTATTGCTACAGCGCCGCGACCGGCGAATGCACCGGGCAAACCACGGCGCAACGCTCGCCGCTGGATGTGGACGAGGTCTATCTGATTCCCGCCTGGGCGGCAGAAGCTGCCCCTCCGGCGGCCGGCCCGCGCCACGCGGCCGCCTGGCGCGCGGCCGACGGCAGCATCCCCGCCCATTGCATCCTGGGTGGCGGCTGGCAGCTGCTGCCGGATTGGCGCGGCGTGCCGCTGTGGGATACCGCCACGGCGCAGCCGATTGTCGCGCAGTTGGGTGACACGCCGGAGACGCTGGGCGCGACCGAGCTGCCGCCGCCGCCGTTTGGCGTGTGGGATGGCATGAGCTGGAGCGTTGACCAGGTCGCCGCGTTGGCCGCACAGCGTGCCGCAGTCGAAACGGAAATCGCCGCGCGGCGCGGCCAGGCCGATGCGGCCATTGTGCCGCTGCATGATGCGGCTGACCTGGGCATGGCGACGCCAGCTGAAGCCGAACTGTTGGCCGCCTGGCGGCGCTACCGGGTGGAGCTGTCCCGAGTGCAGCAGCAGCCAGGCTACCCGGCCGCAGTCAATTGGCCGGCACCGCCAGCCGCACTATGACAAAGCCCCGCATTCGCGGGGCTGTTTGTTTATGCCGCCTTGCCTTGCGGCGGTGGCCGTTTGCCGATCTGATCGACTTCAAATCTCAGGGCGGCGACGGCCGCATCCGAGATAAACCCAATCGATGGGTCATCGTGATGGGATGCCAGGGTGTGGCCGATTTTATCTAGGCAGCAACAGAGATTTTCTAGGGTGTCGCGCGGCGAGGTTCCAATAAGGGGATTCAAATGAATAGCTTCAGAGCGATTGCGCATTTTCTTGCCTTTTAGCTTTTGCTTTTGGGTGAAAAATTCCAAAACAGTATTTTTATGGAATTTCTCGCGGCTGCATATTGGCTTAATCGCCAATACGCTGCATAACATCAGGCAAAAATATGTGCGCGATGAGTAAGCGGGCATCCAGCCGCTTGTCTCCCGCCGCCGGCTTAAGCCCCAGTTTTTTCATGGAGTTTTCGACATGGGCGCGGATGGTGCGCTCGCTGATGTCCAGCATTTCCGCCGCCCGGCGGTGGCTTTTCCCAGCGGCAATAAGTAAAACTACGGATACCTCGGAATCGGATAGCTGGCCCAATTGCCGGGCCTGCACGCTGTCGCGCAATGCCGCATCCGCCAACAGCTCGCGCAAATCCACAGCCATCCCGGCCCGCATATGCAGCGGCACATCCTGCCGGGCTATTTTCTCCAGCATGCTCAACAACGACAGCATATCCCTCGCGTCCGCTTGTTCCAGAAATTGATGGACCAAGGCGGAGACGGGAAACGGCATGAGCAATTACGTGAAAATACGGATTATTTCATCCTAGGTTGTGCCGTCCTTCCACACAACAAGCGTCAGCTGACCAGACAGATTTAGCGCGGCAACATGCTCAGAACCTCACCCGGAGACTGAGACATGCCCCAGGATTACCACCATGGCGTGCGCGTGCTTGAAATCGCCAACGGCACGCGCCCCATCCGCACGATTTCCACCGCCGTCATTGGCATGGTCTGCACCGCAGACGATGCCGACCCGGCCGCCTTCCCGCTCGACACCGCGGTACTGATCACCGATGTTCAGCGCGCCATCGGCCAGGCCGGCAGCAAAGGCACGCTGGCCGCCAGCCTCGACGCCATCGCCGACAACGCCAGCCCGCTGGTGGTGGTGGTGCGGATCAAGACCGGCAAGGACGAGGCCGAGCAAAACGGCCTCGTCATTGGCACCACCACCGCGGCCGGCCAATACACCGGCCTGAAAGCGTTGTTGTCTGCCCAGCAGCGCGTCGGCGTGCGTCCGCGCATCTTGGGCGCGCCCGGCCTGGACACGCTGCCGGTTGCCACCGAACTGGCGGCCATCGCCGTCAAGCTGCGCGCCATGGCCTATATCAGCGCCTGGGGCTGCAAGACCAAGGAAGACGTCGCCGCCTACCGCGCCAACTTTGGCCAGCGCGAGCTGATGCTGATCTGGCCGGACTTCCTGTCCTGGGATAGCGCCGCCGGCAAGGATGCCATCGCGCCGGCCACCGCCCGCGCGCTGGGCCTGCGCGCCGCGCTGGACGAGTCCGAAGGCTGGCACAAGACGCTTTCCAACGTCGTGGTGCAAGGCGTCAGCGGCATCAGCCGCGATGTGTATTGGGACTTGCAGAACCCGGCCACCGACGCCGGCTACCTCAACGAAAAAGGCATCACCACCCTGATCCGCCGTGAGGGCTTCCGCTTTTGGGGAAGCCGCAACTGCTCCAGCGACCCGCAGTTCCCGTTCGAGTCGTCCACCCGCACCGCCCAGGTGCTGGCCGACACCATCGCCGAGGCCCATATGTGGGCGATGGACAAGCCGCTGACGCCGGTACTGGTCAAGGACATCGTGGAGGGCATCAACGCCAAGGGCCGCGAGCTGGTGACGGCCGGCTATCTGCTGGGCTTCCGCGCCTGGTACGACGAGAGCGCCAACGACAAGGAAGGACTGAAGACCGGCAAGCTGGCCATCGACTACGAATACACCGAAGTTCCGCCGCTGGAAAACCTCACCTTCCGCCAACGCATCACCGACCGCTACCTGATGGACTTCGCCGCCCAGGTCAACCGCTAACCCCAGGAGAACCCCATGGCAGGACTGCCGCGCACCCTGCGCAAATTCAACGTATTCAACAACCGCAAAAGCTTTGTCGCCGAATGTCTGGAAGTGAAGCTGCCCAAGCTCGCCATGAAGACCGAGGAGTACCGCGGCGCCGGCATGATCGGTTCCGTCGATCTGCTCAAGGGCATCGACAAGCTGGAAATGGAACACACCTACAGCGGGCCGGTTGAAGAAATCGTCGCCAGCTTCGGCGCCGACAAACACGACGCGTCAGAGCTGCGCTGGATGGGCAGTTATGCCGATGAAAGCGACGGCAGCGACCACGCGGTGGAAGTCGTCGCGCGCGGCCGCCACAACGAGCTGGACCTGGGCGACGCCAAGGCCGGCGACAACGGCAGCTTCAAAGTGAAAACCAGCCTCAGCTATTTCAAGCTGGTGGTAAACGGCAAGGAATGGATGGAGCTGGATGTGGTGAACGACGTGTTCAAAGTCATGGGCGTGGACCGCCAGGCCCAGCACCGCAAAAACGTAGGTCTGTAACTCACCCTCACGGCCTGCCGCCGGCGGGCCGACACACTCCATAGGAATCATCATGAGCGAAAACACCATCACCCTGGACACCCCGATCAAGCGCGGCGACAGCGAAATCACCGCCATCGAACTGCGCAAGCCCGGCGCCGGCGAGCTGCGCGGCGTCAACCTCACCGACGTCCTAAATGTCGATGTCGATGCCCTGCACAAAGTGCTGCCGCGCATCACCAGCCCGGCGCTGACCATGCAGGACGTAGCCAAGCTGGACCCGGCCGACCTGCTGAAATTCGGGCAAATGGTGGCATATTTTTTAGTACCGAAATCGCAGAAGCAGGACAACCCATTCCCGCAAGCGTAGACGACGCCATCGCCGACATTGCTACCGTGTTCCACTGGCCGCCCGCCGCCTATGACGCCATGCCGCTGGCCGAGCTGGCCAGCTGGCGCGAGCGCGCCCGCCTTCGATCAGGAAACGCCGACGAATGAGCAAGCTAAAACTGGAAGTCGTCCTCGCCGCCGTGGACAAGCTGACCCGGCCCTTGAAACAAGCGATGGCCGGCAACAAGGAGCTGGCGCGCGCCGTGAAGCAAAGCCGCGACCAGCTCAAGGCTCTGGACAAAACTCAAGAGCAAATCGGCAGCTTTGCCTCCTTCAAGCGGAAAGTACTGGAGTCCACCAAGGCGCTGGAAGACAACCAGAAGCAAGTCAACACGCTGGCACGCCAGATGAAAGAGGCCGAAGCGATAGGCAATCCGACCATCGCCCGCCATCAAGAAGCCAAAGCCGCGCTTGAGAACATGAAGGCACTCCACAAGGAGGCGAGCAAGCAAATCTCGGCAGAGAAAGCGCTATTGGCCGTGAGAAATGGTGAGCATGCCTACACTGTGAACCGGATAAAGGCATTGCGCATTGAGGCCGAAAGAGACCCGTCGGGAACCATAGCAAAGCAACGTAATGCATTAATCGCAGAGCAGCATCGGCGATTGGAAAACATCCACGAAATCGAAAAGAAGATTGGTTCGCTCCAAAATCAAAAGCGAACTTCCGGCTTGCAAATCAAGCAAGACATGAGAGGAATGGACGCTTTGAAGAAGGCTGCGGAAGCCGCAGAAAAGCCTATCAAGGAGCTATCGAAAGAATTTGAAGAAGCGATAAAAACCTCCAAATCGCTCAAGACTCAACATGGAAAGGAAACTGAGCAACTGGAGCAGATGCGCCGCGGGTTAATGGCCGCAGGCATTCAATCCACGGGTTTTGCCTCCGCACAAGCCAAGCTTAAGGGACAGATCAGCCAAGCCACTGCCGCACTTGAAAAGCAACAAGCCGCCCTTGAGCGGGCGAACCAACGCCAACAGCGGCTAATCGCCGCCCAGGAGCGTTACACCAAAACCATGGCGACCCGCGACAAGGTAGCCGGCGCAGGTGGCAAGATGCTGGCCGGCGGCGCGGTCATCGGCGCAACCATGGCTGCGCCGGTAATGGCGTTTGCCCAAGCAGAAGACAGCGCCACTCAGCTGAAAGGCGCGATGATGCGCGCTGGCGGCGTGGTCCCGCCGGAATTCGAGCAAATCAACCGCCTGGCGGAAAAGCTGGGCGACCGCCTGCCCGGTACGACTTCCGACTTTCAGGACATGATGACGATGTTGCAGCGCCAGGGCATGAGCGCTAAGGCGGTGCTAGGCGGCCTGGGTGAAGCCACCGCCTACCTGGGCGTGCAGCTGAAGATGACGCCAGAGGCCGCCGCCGAGTTCACGGCCAAGCTTCAAGACGCCACCCGCACCAGCGAAAAAGACATGATGGGTTTGGTGGATATGATCCAGCGCGGCTTCTATGCCGGCGTGGACTCCACCAACATGCTGGAAGCCTACAAGGGCTTGGGCGCCGCCATGGACATGGTGAAGGTTAAAGGGCTGGAAGGGGCGAAAGCCTTCGCGCCGTTCGTGGTGATGATGGATCAGGCTGGTATGCGCGGCGAGTCCGCCGGCAACGCCATTCGCAAAGTCATCGCCGCCAGCCTGAACGTGGACAAAATCAAAAAAGTCCAGAAAGCCTTGCGGAAGGAAAAAGGCATTGCGCTGGATCTTGACTTCACCAACGACAAAGGTGAGTTCGGCGGCCTGGACAAGATGATGGCTAGGCTGAGCCAGCTGAAAAAATTAGACACCGTCAACCGCATCGCGGTGCTGCAGGACATCTTCGGCACTGACAAAGAAACCAGTGAGGTCATATCCAAGATCATCGAGAAGGGCAAAGGCGGTTACGACGATGTGGTTCAGAACTTGGCCGAGCAAGCCAGCCTGCAGGAACGCGTCAATCTACAGCTGGGCACCCTAAAAAACCTATGGGATGCCGCGTCCGGCACCTTCACCAACGCGATGGTCAAATTCGGCGAGGCCATCGCGCCGGAAACAAAGGCCGCCGTCGAATGGATTGGCCAACTGTCGGAACGGCTGAGCGGATGGGCCAAGGCCAACCCCGAGCTGGCCAATACCCTGATGCGTGTCACCGCCTTCACTGGCATCGCCCTGTTGGCCGTGGGCGGACTGGCATTGGCGATTGCGGCACTACTCGGCCCGCTCGCGCTGGCCCACCTCAGCCTGTCCACCTTGGGCATTCGCGCCGGCGGCCTGGCCGCGCGCTTCGGCGGGCTGGGCGGCGCGGCCGGCAAGACTGGCCATGCGATGAAGGCAGGCTGGGCCACCGCGGCGAAAGCGGCCAAGGGCGCCGGCCAGGTCATCGCCACCGCCTGGAGCAATTCCAACCCGCGCGAGCCGTTGAAACGGCTGTGGGAAATGACCAAGGGCCTGAAAACCACCCTGCCGGCGGCGATGCGCGCCAGCATCAGCAAAAGCCGCGAACTGGCCAGCAACGTCAGCAACAAGTTCAAGGCCGGCAAGCTCGCCGTCTATAAGTACACCGCCGCACTGTGGCGCGCCGTTGCCGCCCAGCTGGCGCTGGCGCGCGCCAGTGCAGGGTCAAAACTCGGCGCGGTAACGCAGTACATCAAAACCCGCGGCGTCAAAGGCATGGCCATGGATGGCCTCAAGGGCGGCGGCAAGCTGATCGGCGGTGGCCTGGCCGCCGCGGCGTCCGGCGCGGTGAGCGCCGTCATGGGCATTGGCCAGGCGCTGATATTCGTCGGCCGCTTGGCCATGGCCAACCCCATCGGTCTAGTCATTGGCCTAGCCGCCCTGCTCATCTACAAGTATTGGGAACCAATCAAGGCATGGTTCAGCGGCTTTTGGGAGGGGCTGAAAGAAGGGCTGGCACCGTTGGGGGCGATATTCGATCAAGTCTTTGCCGCCATCGGCCCGGCGCTGGAACCGTTGCGCCCGGTATGGGACTGGCTGGTCGGCGCATTCAAGACCGCATGGGAATGGGTATCCAAGTTGTTGGGACCAGTGGACGCCAGCAAGGAAAGCCTGGACAAGGCCGCCGGCGCCGGCAAGGGCTTCGGCAAAATGTTGGCGGGGCTGATCGTCATCGGCGCGGAGCTGGCCGCCAAGTTCGTGACAGTGGGCCTGGACATCATGTCCGGCATCGTCAGCGGCATCAAAAAGGGCATCGTGTGGGTCAAGGACGCCATCCTGGGCGTGGGCGAGCTGTTGCCGGAATGGCTGCGCAAGAAGCTGGACATCCATTCGCCGTCCCGCGTGTTCGCCACCATCGGTGGCTACACCATGGCCGGGCTGGAACAGGGTATCGACAAAGGCCAGGCCGGGCCGCTGGCCGCCGTGCAGTCCGCGGCGAAGAAGATCACCGCCGCCGGCGCCGGCATGGTGCTGGCCACCGCGCCGGCGATGGCCGGCCAGCTGGACACCCGCCCGCCGCTGCGCGCCCATGCGCCGGCCGTCGCCGCGCCGGCCAGCTTCAACATCACCATTCACGCCGCGCCCGGCATGAACGAGCAGCAGTTGGCCGCGCTGGTGCAACGCCAAGTAGCGCAGGCGCTGGCCAATGCCCAAAACCAACAGGCCGCGCGCCAGCGCAGCCGCCTGGGAGACTTCGACTAAATGCTATCCCTTGGCCCGATCAAATTGCCGATGATGGCGCTGGGGCTGTTCGTCTTCATGATGGACACCCTGCCCTATCAGGATTTCAAACAGCGCTACGGCTGGCGCTGGCCGTCCAATAGCCGCGTCGGCGCGCGGCCGTCCTATCAGTTCCTGGGCGTGGACGAGGAAACCATTACCCTGTCCGGCAGGCTGATGCCGGAGCTGACCGGCGGCGACACCGCGCTATCCCTGCTCAAGCTGATGGCGGACCAGGGCAAAGCCTGGCCGCTGATCGAAGGCACCGGCACCATATACGGCTTCTTCGTGGTGGAAAGCCTGGAGGTTTCCCGACAAGAGTTTTTCAGCGACGGCAAGGCGCGCTGCATCGACTTCACCCTGTCGCTGAAGCGCACCGACGACAGCCTGCTGGACGCCCTGGGCGCGCTCACCCGCAGCGTGCTGGAGCTGGCGGCATGAGCCTGATAGACGACGCGGCCGGCGCCGGCGGCCAGCTCTACCAACAGGGCGCCGACATGCTGGGCGGCGTCGGTGACATGTTGGGCGACACCCTGGGCGGCATCGGCGGCGCGCTAGGCCAGCCCAAGCGGCCGGCCTGCCGCATCGTGCTATCCGGCAAGGACATCACCGCCAAGCTGGAGCCACGGCTGATCAGCCTGAGCCTGACCGACAACCGCGGATTCGAGGCGGACCAGCTAGATATCGTGCTGGACGACAGCGACGGCAAGCTGGACATCCCGGAACGCGGCGTCACCGTCAGCGTGGCCATCGGCTGGGCCGGCCAGGCGCTGGTGGACAAGGGCAGCTACATCGTTGACGAGGTGGAATACACCGGGGCGCCGGACACCCTCACCCTCCGCGCCCGCGCCACCGATCTGCGCGCCGGCATCGCCACCAAGCGGGAAAAGAGCTGGCACAAGACCACCTTGGGCGCCATCGTGCAGGCCATCGCCAAGGCCAACGGCCTGACGCCGGCCATCCCCGCCTGGCTGGCCAGGCAGAAGGTGGAGCATATCGACCAGACCAGCGAGAGCGACGCCAATCTGCTGACCCGCCTGGCCAAGCAGTACGACGCCATCGCCACCGTGAAGGCCGGTCGGCTGATCTTCTGCAAAGCCGGCGACGCCGAAACCGTCACCGGCCGCCCCTTCCCCGCCTGCCTGATCAGCCGCCGGAGCGGCGATAACCACCGCTTCAATGTCGCCGACCGCAACGCCTATACCGCCGTCAAAGCCTACTGGCATGACGTGCGCGGCGCGAAAAAGGGCGAGGTGATCGTGGACGCGAACACCAAGTTTGAACGCCGCGCCGCCGTCACCAAGCTCGGCCGCAAGAGCAAGCGCACCAAGCTGACGGCGATACAGCAGAAAGGGATGGAGCCGAGCAGCCAAAACGTGAAGGTGCTGCGCCATGTCTACGTCAGCGAGGCGACTGCCCTGCAAGGTGCCAAGGCCGCCTGGCAAAAGCTGCAGCGCGGCGTAGCGGAATTCTCCATCACCCTGGCCGAAGGCTGCCCGGAGCTATTCCCCGAGCTGCCGGCCCAGGTGCAAGGCTTCAAGCCCGTCATCGACGCCACCGGCTGGGTATTGAAGAAAGTCACCCACCAGCTGGGAGACGGCGGCTACACCACGGCGCTGGAGCTGGAGGCAAGGCTGAAAAGTATCGACTAACTTAATGAAACTTCTTTATGGGTTTTCCAAATCGAAATTGACATCTGAGTGCAACTCAGAACGGAATCAATATTTAGATACTGAAGCACCTAATGCAGGACCATGACAAAACCTGCCAATTAGTACAGTATAATACATACACTTACAGCATAATCAAACAGCATGATCTATAAAAGTTCAGGGGTATCAATCCCACATGACTTTTCCAACTATTCTTAAGGATTTACCATGGCCTATGCTCAGTGGGTGGCAATTACGATTGTTCCTGACAACTATACAGTTACTATCAAAAATGTGGCCCATTCCTGGGGTAAGTTCTATGCAGAAGGCAATAAAGACGAGGAAATTCCAGCCAGTCAAATCGAAGGCCAAGTAATTACTGAAGACGACACTTACACAATCTATGCTTGCGGCCGTGAAAATGCCTCATCTGGCACTGAGGGGTCTTTTGATATTTATGATGGATCAACCAAGGTTGGCACATATACTTGGGATTGTCCCTGGGGATCAAAAGAAAATAGTTCAAACTTCAGCCCTGCCGGCGCTCAGCCTCCCTATAACCGCTACATCACTGAGCCATCTGGCGCGAATTTGGACAGCGGAGCGCTGGGCAATGTGACCCTTGAAACCATGAAGAAAAAACGTCAAAAACAAGCGTGAACCCCCAAAAAAACCACACAGATTGGTTATGAAAATTGCCGTTAACTTTTACAAGTTAACGGCAATTTTCATTTGACACACCCCAATACCATAAAAGCTGTGCCCAATCGGATTGATCGTCACCACCTCAGCATCTTCTGTCACACACCAACCCATAAAACCAACCATCCAAATCACTGGCAGGGTATTGAAGATGATCACGCATCAGCTGGCAGTGGCGGCTACACCACCGCGCTGGAGCTGGAGGCGCGGCTGGAAGATGTGGTCGGATGATAAATAACCCCAGAGTTATTGACACGCCACCCTCTCAGGGTTATAGTAACCCCATCAACAACGAAACAAGGGCAGGATGAATAGTCGGGAGTTCATAAGGATGCTGATGGATGACGGGTGGTTTGAAGTTGCCTGCAAGGGTAGTCACCACCAGTTCAAGCATCCCACCAAACCCGGCCGAGTAACAGTCAAGCATCCCACCAAAGATTACAAAATCGGAACGTGGAATAGCATGCTGAAACAAGCCGGATTGAAGTGATGAAGCAGCCAGCCCCGCAAGGGTTGGCTTTCCTGCCAAGCATCAGCCCGCTACAACCAAGGGAACCAAGACCATGTTGTTTCCAATCGCCATCGAGCCGGGCGACACCGACCACGCCTACGGCGTGATCGTGCCAGATATCCCAGGATGCTTCTCCGCGGGTGATACCCTGGATGAAGCCATGAGCAGCGCAAAAGAGGCCATCGACCTGCACCTGGAGGGGCTGGACGAGGACGACGCCATCATCCCCACTGCTGGACGGTGCAGGCCCACTCCGCCAATCCTGAGTACCAGGGCTTTATCTGGGCAGTGGTGGAGGTGGACATTACCCGCTATTTGGGCAAGGCCACCAAGATCAATGTCACGCTCCCGGCAAACCTGATCCGCCGCATTGATGACTTTGTTGGCGCCCATCCTGAGTACGACAGTCGCTCCGGCTTCCTGGCTCGGTCCGCGCTGAAGGAACTTCAGCAGTCCGCATAGGGCCGTCCACCATCGCCAGTGGATAACCCTGTGCGCAACCGCCGTCAGGGCAATGACAAAGCGCCTCTCACTGGAGGCGCTTATTTTTTGAGCGGATGTTGTGGCCGGTGCCCGCACAACAGCGCAGCCCGCCGCCAGGCGGCCGGCGCGGCTACAGTAGGCGCATCCAAATGCCGGAGCGCTCACATGGACTTTAGCCGCCTGAACCAATATGCCGCCCTGTCCGACGATGACTTGAACGAAGCCATCGCCGCCAGCTACTGGCGCATCCCCGACGAAGTGCGGGACGCGCCCTACTTCCATCATCCCCACTACTGCCGCGACTGGTTCGAGTCGGCCAAGATCGTGTCGGACATCGCCATGAATCGGGGCGATGAGGTGCGGGACGCTTTCGATGCTGCCTTGTCCTGTTTGGTCAGCGGCAGCACCCGCCCGCATAAAGTCCTGTTGATCAGCGCACCGCGTGAGGTCTGCATGGCGGCGCTGTTTGCGGTTCAACACAAATCAGCGCTTTGAGTCAGCGCAAACCAGCATGCTCCCGTCCAACTTGGTCGGCCCAACGGAATATTGGGCGATTTCTCCGGTTGTCTCGGATGTCACATCTCCAACAATACGTCAAGACGAAAGGTGCGGGTGGCATTGCGGCTCAAGCAAAAGCCTTGGAAATATTCGTCATCCAGAACGTTCACCACTACGCGGCGGTCGGAGTAATCTCCCTTTGAATCGCGGTAGGTAAGCGAATGGTATCCAACGTG
>NZ_MKCT01000025.1 GCF_001855555.1 Chromobacterium sphagni
TCGCCCGCCACACGGTGACAGAGCTGTTGGCGCAGTCCGACTACGAACTGGAGCAGCACGGCCGGCTGACCGAACCACTGGCATACGATCGGGCCAGCGACCGCTATCTGCCCATTTCCTGGAGCGACGCCTTCGCGCTGACCGCGCGCCACCTGCGGGCGCTGCCGCACCCGGACCAAGCCTCGTTCTACACTTCCGGCCGCACCAGCAACGAGACCGCCTTCCTGTTCCAGCTGTTCGTGCGCATGTACGGCACCAACAACTTCCCGGACTGCTCCAACCTGTGCCACGAATCCACCAGCCGCGCTTTGCCGGCGACAGTGGGCGTGGGCAAGGCCACGGTGATCCTCGACGACTTCGAGCACGCCGACACCGTATTGGTGTTCGGCCAGAATCCGGCCACCAACCATCCGCGCATGTTGAACGAGCTGCGCGAATGCGCCAAGCGCGGCGCGGCCATCGTCTCCATCAATCCGCTGAAGGAGCGCGGCCTGGAGCGCTTCGCCAGCCCGCAGCACCCGCTGGACCTGGTGGGCGGCGGCGTCGCCATCAGCTCGATGTTCATCCGCCCGACGCTGGGCGGCGACTTCGCGCTGATCAAGGGCGTAGCCAAGCGGGTGCTGGAACTGGACGACGCGGCCGTCGCCGCCGGCGCGGAGCGGGTGCTGGACACAGCCTTCCTGGCCGAGCACTGCAGCGGCTTCGACGCCTTCGCCGCCGACCTGCGCGGCGAGAGCTGGCAGGCGCTGGCGGCGGACTCCGGCGTGCCCTGGAGCGACATCGACGCGCTGGCGCAGACGTACGCGCGCGGCAAGGCGGTGATCGCCACCTGGGGCATGGGCCTGACCCAGCACAAGAATTCGGTGGCGGCGATACAGATGCTGTCCAACCTGATGATGATGCGCGGCAACATCGGCAAGCGCGGCGCCGGCCTGTGCCCGGTCCGCGGCCACTCCAATGTGCAGGGCGACCGCACCGTCGGCATCGAGGACAAGCCCAGCCAGACCTTCCTCGACCGGCTGCGCGACGTCTACGGCTTCGAGCCGCCTCGCAAGCACGGCCTGGACGCGGTGGACACCATCGCCGCGATGCGCGACGGCCGGGTCAAGGTGTTCGTCGGCCTGGGCGGCAACTTCGCCATGGCCACGCCGGACACCCCGCTGACCTTCGAGGCGCTGCGAAACTGCGCGCTGACGGTGCAGATTTCCACCAAGCTCAACCGCAGCCATCTGATACACGGCAAAGAAGCGCTGATCCTGCCGACGCTGGGCCGCACCGAGATAGACATGCAGAAGAGCGGTCCGCAAGGCGTGACGGTGGAGGACTCGATGTGCATGGTGCACTTGTCTTACGGTATCAATCCGCCGGCCTCCCGCGCGCTCCTGTCGGAAACCGCCATCGTCGCCGGCATCGCACAGGCCGTGCTGGGCAGCGAGAGGACGGACTGGCTGGCTTATGTCGACGACTACGCGCGTATCCGCGACGAGATCGCCAAGGTGCTGGACGCCTTTCACGACTTCAACGCCCGCGTAGCCAAGCCCGGCGGCTTCCACCTGACCCCAGCCTCGCGCGAGCGCCGCTGGCTGACGCCAAGCGGCAAGGCGCAGTTCATCGTCCACCCGCTGGAGAAGGACACGCCCATCCGCCGCGCCCGCGCGCTGCACGGCGACCGGCTGATGGTGCTGATGACCGCCCGCTCGCACGACCAGTACAACACCACCATCTACGCGATGGACGACCGCTACCGCGGCGTCTACGGCCAGCGCCGGGTGCTGTTCATCCACCGCGAAGACCTCGCGCTGCAAGGCTTCGCCGCCGGCGACTGGGTGGACATCTTCACGGTGTGGAACGACGGCATCGAGCGGCGCGCCGACGGCTTCTTGCTGGTGGAGTACGACATCCCGCGCGGCTGCCTGGGCGCCTACTTCCCGGAAACCAACCCGCTGATCCCGCTGGACAGCGTGGCCGACATCTCCAACACCCCCACCTCCAAATCGGTGCCGGTGCTGCTGCGGCGCGCCGCCGCCGTCTGACGCCGATAAGCGGCCGGCGCTCAGCCGGCCGCCACCAGCCCCCGGACAATCTCGATCGCGTCGCCGAACTGCAGGCGCTGCACGCAGATGGCCACCTGGCGCATCCGCGCCTCGCTCTCGCCCAGATCCAGGGCAAGCAATTCGTCGACCAGATCGATCACCGCCAGGTTGTTGTCCTCCAGCAAGGCCAGCACGTCCGTCAACCGCTCCCGCTCCATCCGGCCCGAGCCAGCCGCCGGCGCGGTCGGAAAGTCTTCCGGCAACGACCCCGCCAATTGGCTGGCGCTACTGTCGGCCAACTGGGCCAAACCCCGCAACTGGTCGCGCAGCCATCCGTCCGACAGCCGCTCGGGACCGCCCGCGCGCACCAGCTGCGACATCTCCGCCACCTGCCGTCCCAGCGCCGCCGCCCCCATGGTGGCCGCCATGCCCTTGAGCGCATGCAGGCTGGCCAGCAGCGCCTGCCAGGCGCCATCCTCGGTCTGCCGGGCCATGTCGGCCAGCAGCCGTTCGCACTCCGGACGGAACGTCGCCAGCGCCGCGCGGTAGACCTTGGGCTTGTTGCCAAAGCGCCTGAGCCGGGAAGGCAGCGCTTCGATCATCGCCTCCGCCTCGGTCTCCTCGCTTGCCCCGGGCGCCTGCGCGTCCGGACCCGGCCGGCGGCCAAGAGCCAACAGCTTGGCCACCAGCTCGTCGATGTCTATCGGCTTGCCGACATGATCGTCCATGCCGGCGGCCAGGCATTCCTCGCGGTCCGCCCTGGACGCATTGGCCGTCATCGCCAGGATGGGCTGCGCCTGGCAGCGCGGGTCGGCGCGCAGGCGGCGCGTCGCCTCCAGTCCGTCGATATCCGGCATCTGCACATCCATGATCACCACGTCGTAGGCCGGTTCGGCCGCGCTGGCCAGCGCCACTCCCTGCAGACCGCCCTCCGCCAGCGCCACCTCCGCCCCCTCCTCGCGCAACAGCTCGACGGCCACTTGCCGGTTCAGCGCGTTATCCTCCACCAGCAGCACCCGCATCCCCTTCAGCCGCTGGGCTTGCGAGCGCGGCGCCGCCTCGCAGCAGTCGTTGTCCGCGCCGGCCACCGCCCGGCAGATCGAATCCACCAGTTGCTGCGGCGTGACCGGCTTGGTCAGCACATCGCAGAACGGCGCCTGCGGCTGCTGGGCGATGCCCGCCAGCACCTCGCGGCCGAACGCGGTGACCATCACGATGACCGGCGCATGTCTCGGCGCGGTTTCCTGCCGCACCCGCCGCGCCACCGCCACGCCATCCAGTCCGGGCATGCGCCAATCCATCAGCACCACATCGTAGCGCTGGCCGCGGTCGATGGCGTCGCGCACGCGGGCGATCGCCTCTTCGCCGCCGCTGACGTAGTCGGCCCGCCACCCCACCATAACAATGGAATCCACCAGGATTTCCCCCGCCAGCGGATTGTCGTCCACCACCAGCACCCGCATGTCGGCATGCGGCGAGACCGACGCCAGCGGCGCCTCGCCGGTCAGGCCGAACGTCAACTCGAACCAGAAACGGCTGCCGCGTCCCGGCCGGCTCTCCACCCGCAGGCTGCCGCCCATCAGTTCGATCAGCCGTTTGCTGATCACCAGCCCCAGGCCGGTGCCGCCGAAGCGGCGGGTGGTGGACGCCTCCGCCTGGGAGAACCCTTCGAAGATGCGGTCCAGCTGTTCCCGGCTGATGCCGATGCCGGTGTCGCGGACCTCGAAACAGAGGGTGACATCCCCAGCGCCGCGCCGCAGCTCGCTCAAACTGACCACCACTTGGCCCGACGCGGTGAACTTCAGCGCGTTGCCGGCCAGATTGATCAGGATCTGCTGCAGCCGCAGCCGGTCGCCATACAGCATGGAAGGCAGGCTAGGGTCGATCTGGAACAACACTTCGACGTCCTTCTCGCCATGGTTGCCAGACAGCACCACCGCCAGGTCGCGCATCAGGCTTTCCAGGTCGAAGGGATGCGGATCCAGTTGCAGCCTGCCGGCATCGATCTTGGAAAAGTCCAGGATATCGTTGAGCAGGCCCAACAGGGATTTGGCCGCCGCCTGGGTCTTCTCCACGTAGTCGCGCTGGCGCATGTCCAGCCGCGTGCGCTGCATCAGTTGCAGCAGGCCCAGCACCGCGTTCATCGGCGTGCGTATCTCATGGCTCATATTGGCCAGGAATTGGCTTTTGGCGATGCTGGCCTGCTCCGCCTGCCGCTTGGTCTCCAGCAGCTTGGTCTCGTACGCCTGGCGCTCGGTGATATCCAGGCAGATGCCGGTCACCCTCAGCGCGCGCCCTTCGTCGTCGCGCTCTATCTGCGCATCCGCCTGCACCTGGCGAATCTGGCCATTCGGGCGCACCACGCGGAAAACGGCGTCGTATGCGCCGCCGCCGGCCAGCGCCGCTCTCAAGCTCGCCTCCACGTCCCGCACATCCTCGGGATGGACCCGGTCGCGCCAGTGCTGATAGCGCAAGCCCAGTTGCTCCAGTTCCTGCGGCTGCCCGTAGATCTCGAACATCTTGCGGTTCCAGCTGACCTGATCGTCGTCCGGCGACCAGCTCCATACACCGAGCTGCGCCGCCTCCACCGCCATTTGCAGTTGGTCGCGGGCCACCATCAGCTCCCTCTGCTGCCGATGCTGGGCGGTGATGTCGACGGCGATGCCCAGATAGCCGTTGATCCGCCCCCCATCGTCGCGCATGGCGGTCACCACCAGCGACACCTTCAGGTGCGAACCGTCCTTGCGCACATAGGTCCACTCGCGGCGATCCATCCCGGCGACTTCCGGTTCGTGGATGAAAATGTGGAAGCCTTCTATCAGTTGGCCGTACTGTTCGCTCAGCACCCGGCCGTGGGCGGCGATCTCATCGGCCAGATGAAAACGCTCCGGCGTGCCGATGCCCACCATTTCGTCCGCCGTGTAACCCAGCATGCGCTCGGCGCCGCTATTGAACAGAGTGATCAGGCCATTGACATCGGTGGCGATGATCGAAACCTCCGACGCGGCGCTCAGCACATTGCGCAACAGCAGATTGACGCGGCCCAGCTCGGCGTCGGCCCGCCGGCGCTCGGTGGCATCTATGCTCAGCGCCACGCAGCGCCCTACCCGGCCATCGCCGTCGATCTGCGGAGCGATCACCGTATCGAGCCAGCGCAGGCCGCCAGCGCGGGAGCGGGCGCATATCTCTCCGCGCCAGACCTCGCCGCCGCGCACCGCCCGCCACAGCTCCTGCCAGAAAGAGGGCGGCTCGGCGCCGCCGTCCAGCCATTGCAGCTCCCGGCCCAACAGCATCTCGCGCGGATAGCCGTGGCTGCGGCAGAACAGGTCGTTGACCTCCAGCAGCCGGCCGTCGGCATCGGTCACCGAATACAGCAGCTGGCGGTTGATGGTGCTCAGCAACAGCTCCATCTCCTGGCGCGCGCGCGCCTGGCGGTTGCGGCTCTCCACCAGTTCGGACACATCGTGCACCACAGAATAGAAGCCCCGCACCTTGTCGTCGACGATATCCGGCAGATAATGCGTAAGGGTATCGCGCATCCTGCCGTCCGGCCCGCGAATCCGCCGTTCGAAGGTTTGCGGCTCTCCGCGCAGCGCCGCCTCGGCAAAAGGCAAACTGGTCTGATACAGCTCGGCGCCGAGCAGCTCCAGCAATGAACAGCCGGGCAGCTTGTCGGCGGCGGCGCCGAACCAGTCCCGGTAGGCGCGGTTGGCCACCCGGTTGATCTGCTCGCAATCCCAGTAGCCGATCAGCGACGGCACCGCGTCCAGCACCACCCGCAGCGTATGCTTGGTCTGGTCCAGCTCGGCGGCGCGCTCGGCCGCCAGTTCCTCCAGGCGGCTGTTCAAGCCATGCAGTTGGGCCTCCACCTGCTTCTGCCGGCTGATGTCGCGCGCCACCGTCGAGGCGCCAATCACCTTGCCGGCGGCGTTGAAGATCGGGGACACGGAAACCGATACGTCAAGCAGGCTGCCGTCCTTGCGCCGCCAGCGCGTCTCGAAATGCTCGACCAACTCGCCCCGCCCGACACTGCCCAGAACATCCGGCACCCTGGGCCGCTCATCCTCCGGCACCACCAGTTGCTCCAGCGGCCGGCCGACGGCCTCAAGCGCGGCATGGCCGAGCATCCGCTCCGCGCTGCGGTTCCAGCTGGTCACCACGCCATCCAGCGTCTTGCTGATGATGGCGTCGACCGACCCCTCCACGATGGTGGCCAGCCGCGCCTGCGTCGCCGCCAGTTGCCCGCGGCGCTGATAGCTGCGCAGCCAGACAAACGCCAGCAGGGCGCCGACCAGGCTCAGGAACATCCCAGCCAGGGCCGCAGTCTCCGGCCGCGGCAGCTGCATCCGGGCGGCGAAGCCGGGATAGGCCCGCAGCGTCAGCTGCCAGCGGCGCCCCAGCACCGACCGGTATTCGGAATAGGCGGCGATCTCGCCGCCGGCCGGCGCCGCGCTGTCGTACACCGCGACGGGGGCGGCCGGATTGGTGACATCCTTCAACTCCACCCTAACGCCGCCCTGCTCCCGCTCCAGTCCCTGCATCACGTCCTTCATGTGCAGTGGCGCGTTCACCCAGCCGAATCCCTGCGCCAGCCTGGCGGCCTCGGTAGGCGGCACGACGCCGTCGCGATAGACCGCCAGCAGGATGACGAACAGCGGATCGTTCGCGGCAGGCCGCTGCGTCAGGCTGATAGGCGCGCTCATCACGATCTGGCCGCTGCGCAATGCCAGCTCGGCAGCCTCGCGGCGGTTGGCCTCGGAGGCAATGTCCAGCCCGATCGCGCGCCGGTTGCGCGGCTCCGGTTCGATATATAGGATGACATTGCGCTCGCCCTGGTGCGGCTGCAGTTGCCGGATGCGAAAATCGGGCATGCCGTCGCGCCGGGCCTGCCGCTCGAACTCGGCGATCTGCTGCGGCGGCACCCGGCGGACGAAACCGAAGCCCTGCGCGCCGGGAAATTCGGTGGCGATATCCCCGCCCTGGCTGTATTTGCGGAACAGTTCGCGGCTGAGGCCATTTTCGCCTGCGGTCATCACCACGCCGCGCACCGCCTTCAGGCCGAACTGGTAGCGCTGGATGCGGGACTCCACCATCCTGGCCATGCGCTGGGTCGCATCCCGCACGCCATTTTGGACATCCTCGGCGTTATGGCGCGCAAGCCGCCAGCACACCAGAGCGCTCAACGCCGCCCCAGCCAGCAGAACCAGCAAGGACCAGCCCAGCGCGGACGAGAACCGGCCGCGATGATTTGCCTGAAGACCCGAATATCCATCCACCGCACGACCCCCTCGTAGAAACAGCTGCCGCCCGGGCATGCCCGGAGCCCTCAGAGCGACCCGCCCGCCAGATGCTGGACGTCGTTCCGCAGCCAGCCCTCCATCTCCGCCACCGGCATCGGCCTGCCATACAGGAAGCCCTGCATTACGCTGCAGCCCATCTTGAGCAGCTCCCGCTCCTGCTCCGCGGTCTCCACCCCCTCCGCCACCAACCGCAATCCCAGTCCGTTCGCCATGCTGATGATGGCGGAGATGATGGCGGTGTTGCTCTTGTCGCCTATCATGTCGCGGACGAAGCTCTGGTCTATCTTGAGCACGTCGATCGGAAATTGCTTGAGGTAGGCCAGATTGGAATAGCCAGTGCCGAAATCGTCGACGGCGATGGAAACGCCCAGGCCGCGCAGCCCGGTCAGGACCTCCATGGTCTGCGCGACATTGGCCGCCAGCACGCCCTCGGTGATCTCCAGCTCCAGCAATTCCGGGGCGATGCCGGTTTCGGCAAGCACGCTGCGCACCGTATCGCTGAAGCCGCCGTCGGCGATCTGCACCGCCGAGACATTGACCGCGATGCGCAAAGGGCGGCCGGCGTCATACCACCGCTTGCCGTCGAGGCAGGCCTGGCGCAGGATGAAGCGTCCCAGCGGCACGATCAGCCCGGTCTCCTCGGCCAGCGGAATGAAATGGCCGGGCGAGATGATATCGCCATTGTCGTCGCGCCAGCGCATCAGCGCCTCCACCCCGACCACGGCCGCGCCCGTCACATCCACCTTGGGCTGGTAGTAGGCCTGGAATCCGCCCTGCTCCGCACCCATGCGGATGTGCCTTTCCAGCGCTTGGCGCGTCAGCAGCGCCTCCTCGATCTCGGCCGAGAAGAAGCGATAGCGGTTGCGCCCATCCTCCTTGGCCTGGTACATCGCGGCATCGGCGTGCCGGTACAGCTCCTCCTGATCCTTGCTGTCGTCCGGATACAGGCTGACGCCTATGCTGACCGACAGGTCGAAGCGCCCTTCCGCCAGCTGGTACGGTTCGGAAACCGCCTTCAACAGCCGGTTGGCGAAAGCGCCCAGTTGTTCGATGCTGGCCGGGTCCGGCATCAGGATGATGAACTCGTCGCCCCCCTGCCGGCTGATGGTGTCGCCGGAGCGCACCGCCCGCTGCAGCCGCCTGGCCACCTCCTGCAGCAGGTGGTCGCCGATGGAGTGCCCGACCGAATCATTGATCACCTTGAAATAATCCAGGTCCAGGATGAACAGGCCCAGCCGCTCGCCGCTGTTCTCGGCCTGCTGCAGCGCCTGCTGCGTCCGGTCCTGCAGCAGCGTGCGGTTGGGCAGATTGGTCAGCGCGTCATGGTGCGCCAGGTGCATCATCTTGACCGCCAGCGCGCGCGCTTCGCGGACATCGTGGAACACGATGATGGCGCCGGTCAGCTGGCCGGCGTGATCCAGGATAGGCGCGGCGGAATCCTCCACCTCCAGCACTCGGCCGTCGCGGCGCAGCAGCGCGCGGTCCAGCGTCATGCCGACGGTGCGCCGCTCGGCCAACACCAGCCGCACCGGATTGCCTACCGTCCGGCCGGAATCGCTGGCTTGCAGCGGCATGATCCTCTCGATAGGCTCGCCTATCGCCTCTTTCGCCAGCCAGCCGGTCATTTCCTCGGCGATGGGGTTCAGAAAAGTGACGCAACCGGCCGGATCGGTGGCGATGACCGCGTCGCCTATCGAATTGAGCGTAATGCGGATGCGTTCCTTCTCATCGCGCAGCGCCTGCTCGGCGCGCTTGCGCTCGGTGACGTCGGTGATCAGCATCAGGCAGCCGGGCCGCCCACCGGGCTGCGGCCGATGCACCAGCGCCACCTGGCCGTGCAGCACGCAGCCGTCGCGCCGGGTCAGACTCAGGTCGAACGATGGACTGTCGCCGCCCAGCGCATCGAGCAGCAGAGGCTCCAGCGCGGCAAAATTGGCCTCGCCCAGCACCGCGCGCGCAGACATGCCGCGCATGGCGTCGGCGTCGATGCCGAACCAGTGTCCGGCCTCATCGTTGGCGAACTCGTTGCATAGGTCGGCGTTCCAGTAAGCGACGAAGGCGGGCAGGCGCTGCAGCACGTCGGCCAGATCCCGCTGCGCGGCCGCCAGTTGCCGGGTTTTGGACTGCAAGGCCAACTGCGTCTGTATCCTCGCGCGCGCCACCGGCACGTTCAACGGCTTGTGCAGGAAATCCACTCCGCCGATGTTGAGCGCATGCAGCTCGTGGACATCCTGATCGTGAGAGGTAACGAAGATCACCGGTACATCGCTCAGCTGCGGCGTGGCCTTGATCGCCTGGCACACCGCGTAGCCATCCATGCCTGGCATTTCGATATCCAGCAGGATCAGGTCGGGAACGGCCCGCAACGCCATCTCCAGCGCCGCCTGGCCGCTGGTGGCGAAGCGCACCTCGCCCAGGTCGCGGACAGCCTCGCGGATTACATGGATATTGCTCGCCATGTCATCGACGATGAGAATGCGGGCCTGCTCGTGCGGCGGATCGTTGAACATCCGGCTTCCTTTTACGGTTGCACCGATGCGGAATAAAACGATGGACGCCCGGAACGGCATACGACTCAGCGCCAGCCAAGCATGCGCATCGCCGGTGACAGGTCTGGTCCTTATGCTCCGAGGCTATGATTAGGAATAGCCTCCAGCCACTCCGGCTACAAGCCGCCATGATCGGCAGCCGGGCACTCCGACATAAAAATAAGGGTAATTACGTAGCGTGCCAGGCCTGCAACCGGGCCTGCCGCCTGTCAATGCGCGCTGGCCGCCGGCCGCGTGATGAGCAGCAACAGAGGCAGCACCGCCAGCGACAGCCACATCATCATTTTGAAGTTGTCGATATAGGCCACCAGCGCCGCCCCCATTGCACGCACTGCCAGCCGGTCAGCAGGGTGGCGATGGCCGCGGCGACGATATAGGACGAACACCCAGCTGATCTGGTCCTGCGAGCTTTGCAAGCTGCCTTGCATGTGCGGCAAGGCCACATTGGCGATGGTGGTGTCCAGCGCCTGCATGATGGTGGCCAACATGATGGAAATGGTGACCATGCCGCGGTGCGGCGCATTGACTGCCGCAGCGCTCATTTGGACAGCAAACCCACCAGATTGCCATGCACCTTGCCCAGCAGCGCGCGCAACTGCACGTCCTCTTCCGGGCTCAAGCCTTGCTGCGCCTGTTTTTGCAGTTCGTCGCCCAGCGCCATCGCCGCTTTCAAGGCCTCCACGGCAGGCTCCAGCAACTCGATTTCATTGACGCGGCGGTCGGTGGTGCTGGGCACGCGGCGCAACCAGCCGGCCGCCTGCATCCGGTCGCACAATGTCGCCACGCCCATAGGTGTGAGGTCCAGCAGATCGGCCAGCTCCGCCTGCGACAACGGCTTCTCCCCCTCATGCGCCGCCAGCACGCCCAGCAAGCGGCATTGCGCCAGCGACAATCCAAGCCGCTGCCGCGCCCGCTGATCGAAAACTCGGCCATAGAGCCGACCAGTGTCGCTGACCAGGAAGCCAAACCGCTCTGCAATCCGTATTTTCATAACATGAAATATCATATAGTAGCTTACTATTTACACGGTATCACATGGCAGGGCAAGGGGAAACCCGCGCAAACGCAAAGCGCTGCAAATACCTGCGCCCGGCAAAAACACGGCCCGCCCCGCCGGCCATGCTGTCTGCGCGGGCAAACGCCGCCGCCATCCACTTTCAGGCTATCTTTGGGCCCGCGCTTGCCGCCCGATTCAATGGAACCGGCTTATTCCGCCCGGAGGTCACGGCAATAGGTATTTACACCGGGTTAAATTAACGGCGGCATGAGTTAAAAGGTAAGGGCAGCGACGGCCAAACCGCTGCGACAAACCGATCATTGAAATATGCCGGCGATACCGCGACAACACCCCGCCTGCGGTTTGAGTCCAGTCGGCCAAGCGACTCACCAGCCCTTCGGCCCTCTAACATTTTAAGACGCTGCGCGAAACCGCAATGCCCCAGGCTTGCCGCGCGGCATTGCCATCGGAACGCCATTCCGGCAGCCCGATAGCGTATCCGAAATGACGGACGCGCTCGGGCCGGCCATCTTTAACCACCCCCGGCCGCACGCGCCTGACTGAACACCGCCTGCGCGCCAGCCGGCCTTGCCCGCCGCCCGTAAAGGAATAGCCATGCGCTCACGCAAGATCATGATCATCCGCCATGCGGAAAAACCCACCACCACGCCCGCCGTCGCCGGAGTGGATCCCGACGGCAATCAGAGCGACGAGGACCTGATTGTGCAGGGATGGCAGCGCGCCGGCGCGCTGGCCCGCTTTTTCGCCCCCCTGAATGGACAGCCGGCGCCCGGCCTTGCGGTGCCGAACGCCATTTACGCGTCGGCGGTCGCCAAGCACAGCCAAAGCCTGCGCCCGCAGCATACAGCGCTCCCGCTATCCCAACTGCTGCAGCTGAACATCAATCTGGAATATGCGAAGGAGGACGCGGCCAATATGGCCAAGGCGGTGGCCGACCGCATCGGGCCGACTCTCATCGCCTGGGAGCACGAGGATATTCCCGGCATAGTCAACGCCATAGTCGGCAACAGCGCCGCCTGCCCGCAACAATGGCATGACGATCGTTTCGACGTGGTCTGGGTGCTGGATCAGGACGAGGGGAGCAATGTCTGGCGTTTCAGCCAGGTGATGCAGATGCTGCTGGCGGGAGACCGCGCTCAGCCCATCGGGCAATAAGATGACGTTTTCCGCCAATTGCCGGCAAAAAACCGCACCCATGCCAAAGCGGGAAATACGCCGCGATGAATAACGTCCGGCGAAGAGGAAAGGCGCCAGGCAATGCCGAAAACAGAAAAGCCCCGGATAACCGGGGCTTTTCGGATCGTACTGGCGGAGAGGGGGGGATTCGAACCCCCGTTAGGGTATTACCCTAAACACGCTTTCCAGGCGTGCGACTTAAACCACTCATCCACCTCTCCGTGAGGTGTTCACTACAAAAACAAAACCCGCATATCGGCGGATTTTTTTGAATTCTGGCGGAGAGAGGGGGATTCGAACCCCCGTTAGGGTATTACCCTAAACACGCTTTCCAGGCGTGCGACTTAAACCACTCATCCACCTCTCCAGACCCTGCCGCTGTTACGCTTTGGCGTTTCGCCGACAGAGGCTGCGCAGTATATAAGTCCTACACATCCGGCGCAAGCGTTTTATAAGCGGAATGCGAAAAAAGCTCGTCCACATAATCCTCCACCCCCTGCCGTTCGCGTTCCAGCCAAGCGGCGATGGCGGCGCGGAAACGGGCGTCGGCAATATAGTGGGCGGAATACGTGACCACCGGCTCGAAACCGCGCGCCAGCTTGTGTTCACCCTGCGCTCCGCCCTCGAAGCACCGCAGACCCCGCCGGATCGCATATTCCAGCCCCTGGTAGTAGCACAGTTCGAAATGCAGGCAGGCCACCTCCTCCAGCGCGCCCCAGTAGCGACCGTACAACACGCCATTCTGGACAATGCACAGGCTGGCGGCAATGGGCTGCCCGCCGCGGCTGGCGACGAACATCACGCAATGGCCGGCCAGACGGCGCCCTATCAGCCGGAAGAATTCCAGGTTGAGATAGGGCGCGGAGCGGTGCTCCAGATAGGTCTGGCGATAGCAACGGTAGAACAGCTGCCAATCCGCGTCGCTGATCTCCTCGCCGGCCAACGCCTTCACCGCCACTTCCGCATCCGCCACCCGGCGCCGCTCTTGGCGGATCTTCTTGCGCTTGTCGCGGCTGAGCGTGGCCAGAAAAGCGTCGAAATCGGCGTAATTATGGTTGTTCCAGTGAAACTGCACGCCTTCACGCAACAGCCAGCCGGCATCCGCCAACTGGCGAGCCTCGTCCACCATCGGGAACAGCACATGCACCGACGACAAGCCGTTGTCGTCCGCCAGCTGTTGCAGCCCGGCGATCAGCGCAGCCTTGTCCTCCGCCGCGCCCAGCAGGCGGCTGCCGCTCACCGGCGAAAACGGCGAAGCCACCACCAGCTTGGGGTAGTAGTCGATGCCGGCTCGGGCATAGGCCTCGGCCCAGGACCAGTCGAACACGTATTCGCCGCGGTTGTGCTGCTTGAGATAGGCCGGCGCCACCGCCACCGCCCGGCCCTCGCGCTCCAGCGCCAAGGGCAGCGGCTGCCAGCCGGTGCCGCCGCCGACGCAGCCGGTCTCCTCCAGCGCGGCCAGCCAGGCGCGGTCCACGAACAGGCCGCCGCCCGCCGCCGCCGGCCAGCCGGGCTGCGGCACGGATGCCACGCCGTCATACAGTTGCAAGCGCAATGCTTTTCCTTTCAGGCAACGGTCCATCTTCAGGTAAAATTGCGGGATCAAGAAACATCGGTGCCCTCTCAAGATGCGTATCGCACTCGCCCAGTTCAACCCCATTGTCGGCGACATCGCCGGCAATGCCGAAAAAATCCTGTCCCTCGCCCACGCCGCCATCGTCCAGGGGGCCGATGTGCTGGTCACGCCCGAGCTTGCGCTCACCGGCTACAGCCCGGAAGACCTGCTGCTGCGGGACAGCTTCTACCGCGAAGTCGCCAAGGGGCTCGACACGCTGGAGCAGTTGGACGGCATCACGCTGGTGATCGGCCACCCGGTCAAGCTGGGCAACGAGCGCTTCAACGCCGCCACCGTGCTGCGCGACGGCCACCGCCTGGGCCAGTATCACAAGATGCTGTTGCCCAATAATGAAGTCTTCGACGAATGCCGCTACTTCACGCCCGGCGCCGCGCCGCTGGTGTTCGAGCAGAACGGCGTCAAGGTCGGCGTGCTGATCTGCGAGGACGTGTGGTCGCTAGAGCCGGCGGCGGAAACCGCCGACGCCGGCGCCGAAGTGGTGTTGGCGCTCAATGCCTCGCCCTTCCACCGCAACAAGATAGAAGCCCGCCACGAGGCGCTGCGCTATCGCGTAGAGGAAACCGGCCTGCCCTTCGCCTACGTCAACCTCGCCGGCGGCCAGGACGAGCTGGTGTTCGACGGCGCCTCGTTCGCCGTCGACAAATCGGGGCGGGTGGTCGCCCAGGCCGCGGCCTACGACGACGAGCTATTGCTGGTCGACTTCGCCGACGGCGACTTGCAGCAGGGCAAGCAGACCGCGCTGCCCGGACCGCTGGAAAGCGTCTACCGCACCCTGGTGGTCGGCGTGCGCGACTATATCGGCAAAAACGGCTTCCCCGGCACGCTGCTGGGCCTGTCCGGCGGCATAGACTCCGCGCTGACGCTGGCGGTGGCGGTGGACGCGCTGGGCGCAGACAAAGTGCACGCGGTGATGATGCCGTCGCGCTATACCGCCGACATCTCCGTAACCGACAGCCGCGACATGATCGCCCGCCTGGGCGTGAAGTACGACGAAATCGAAATCTGGCCGATGTACGAAAGCTTCATGGCGGGCCTCGCGCCGTCGTTCGCCGGGCTGGAAATGGACACCACCGAGGAAAACCTGCAGGCGCGCATCCGCGGCACGCTGCTGATGGCGCTGTCCAACAAGAGCGGCAAGCTGGTGCTCACCACCGGCAACAAGTCGGAGATGACCACCGGCTACTGCACGCTGTACGGCGACATGGCCGGCGGCTTCGCGGTGCTGAAGGACGTGGCCAAGACCCTGGTGTTCGAGCTGTGCCGCTGGCGCAATACCGTCAGCGACGTGATTCCGGAGCGCATCATCACCCGCCCGCCGTCGGCCGAGCTGCGCCCGGACCAGAAGGACCAGGACAGCCTGCCGCCGTACGAAGTGCTGGACGCCATCATGGCGCGCTATGTCGAAGGCAACCAGTCCGCCGCCGACATCATCGCCGCCGGCTTCGCCAAGGCCGACGTCGACCGGGTGGTGCGGCTGTTAAAGATCAACGAATACAAGCGCCGCCAGGCGCCGGTGGGCCCGCGCGTCACCCAGCGCGGCTTCGGCAAGGATTGGCGCTACCCGATCACCAACCGCTTCAGTTGACCCCCGGCGGGCGGCGGCATGCCGCCCATCTGCCCATCGCACAGAAAACAGGTCAAGGGCATAACCCTTCCTGCTTCAGATACAATGGCGGATTGCCCAGACGCCCCACATCGAGCGCGGGCCACCGGATTCACACAGGACGCAAAAAACCATGACTCGCTTGAAACTGACCGCCGCCGCGGCGTTCTCCGCCCTCGCGCTGCTGACCGGCTGCGCCACCCCGCTAGCCGGCAAACCGGCCGACGAGGCCGCCCGCAAGGTAATGGCGCTAAACTGGCAGAACGCCAGCTACAATTTCGACGGCCAGTTCGGCTTCAGCCAACTGCGCTTCGCCGACAGCGGGGGCAAACTGGGACAGCCCGAACTCGCCGACGCCATCGACCAGGTCGGCAGCTCCATCAAAATGAATGTCAGCGGCGCCATCGACGCGCCGGCCGGCAAGCTGGAACTGATTCCGGAACTGCGTTTCGAACGCCGCAACCTGCTGGCCAGCGTCAAGCTGCCGATGCAGTTCCGCGCCCAGGACATGTCGCTGCTGGTGGACCCGTCCGCCATCGACCTGGCCGTGCCCGCCCTGCGCAGGAACCCCGGAAAGTTCGTCCGCGCCAAGCTGCCGGCCGACATCGCCGCCAGGATCCCGCTTAAGGAAATGTACCAGGCGATGCCGCAGATTCTCGACCAGGCCTACGGCCAGTTGGACAAGAAAGCCTTCAGCTTCGAGCCGCTGGACGCCTACGCCGACGAAGTCGGCGCCAAATACAAGCTGCGCCTTACCCTCAGCAAGGAACAGGAGCAAAAGATGACACTGCTGATCCTGGACGGCCTGGCCAAAGCCGCCCGCCAGCAAGTCGCCCAGCCGAATGACAAGTTCGACGCGGAATCCATGCTCAAGCTGGTGCGCGACCTGGTCAAACTCAGCCCCGCCGGCGAACTCGACGGCCAAACCGTCAGCGACGTCTATGTCAGCCGCAGCGGCGAGATGGAGGCCATCCGTCAGACCATCCACATGGCCAGCGCCGAATTCAGCGCCGACGCTTACTTCAACTTGCGCTACAGCCACCACGGCAAGCCACAGTTCGTCTACCAGCCAGCCGAAAACGACATCATCGACTTCAACAAGCTCGAATTGCCCGGCTGGCTGGCGGGCAAGGCCGACGCCGGTGAACAGCCCATCGCCGACGCCGCGGCCCCTGCGCCGCAACCACAGCAGCCTGCGCCCTCCGCCGCCAAGTCCGGGAAGAAGAAAACCAAGGCCAGCGCGCAATAGTCGCCAACACTTTGGCCCGGCCGCTCTCCCGCGAGGCAGAACTGGCCGGGCCGCCTGACTGTCATACCTGTTTTCACGGCGGCGCGGCCGCCCGCAAGGACCCTATCCGATGAAACCGCATTCCCTGACGCTGATCGCCGCCACCCTGGCCTGCCTGGCCGCGCCGGCGCACGCCTCCGCCGTCGCCCAGCTGAAGGCCTTTGTCGCCGGCAGCAAGACGCTGACCGCGGACTTCACCCAGCTGGTCACCAACAAGGGCAAGCGCGAAGAAGCCAGCGGTCGGCTGGAAATCGCCCGTCCCGGCAAATTCCGCTGGGAATACAACCAGCCTTACTCGCAGCTGATCGTCGGCGACGGCAAGACGCTGTGGATTTACGACCAGGACCTGGCCCAGGTGACGCGCAAGGCCCAGGGCGCGGCGCTGGGCTCCAGCCCGGCGGCGCTGCTCGCCGGCAGCAACGAGATCGAGCGCAGCTACAAGCTCAATGAAGCCGGCAAGCAGGGCGATGTGGAGTGGCTGACCGCCAGCCCGAAAAAGCAGGACAACACCTTCAGCAGCGTGCGCATGGGCTTCAAGGGCAATATGCTGGTGGAGATGCAGTTGACCGACAGCTTCGGCAATGACACCCGCATCAACTTCGCCAAACCGCAGCAGAACGTAGTACTACCATCCGGCCGCTTCGCCTTCGTCCCGCCCAAGGGCGTGGACGTGGTTAGCGGCGACTGAGCCGCCCGCCCAATGAAAAGCCCGGCCATCCGCCGGGCTTTTTGCATCACCACTCCGGCTTTTGCGCCCAGGTGGCGATAAAGGTCGGCACATAGCTGTCGATGACGAAACGCGGCCGCGGCTGCCAGTCTTCATGGAAACCGCGGATCACGAAGCCGGCCTCGGTCTGGCCGCCTATCTGTTGCGTCAGGCTGTGGCCGAACACCAGCGCCTCACCCCCTTCCCGTTTTCGCTGCAGCGCCTCCGGCTCAAGATCCGCCAGATCGGAATACGGCACCGCGAAGCGCGGCCGGATCAGGCCCAGGGCGGCGTACTGCGGATCGCGGTCCGCCACAAACGCCACCGGGTTGTAAAAGCTGCTGAGCAGGCGGCCGCCCGGCCGCAATACGCGGAAGCACTCGCGCCATACCGGCCGCACGTCCGGCACATACAGATTGGAAATCGGGTGGAACACGCAGTCGAAGCCGGCGTCGGCGAAGCGCGACAGGTCGCGCATATCGCCATGCTCGACTCGCAGGTTCAGGCCATCGCGCTCGGCCACCATCCGGTCGCGCGCCAGCTGCTCGGCGGACGCGTCCAGCACGGTCACGCGCGCGCCCGCCGCCGCCAGGATCGGCGCTTGTTGGCCGCCGCCGGAAGCCAGGCACAGGATATCCAGGCCCAGCACCTGGTCCAGCCAGCCCGCGGGCAGCGGACCGGGCGTCAGCCGCGCCTGCCAGTCGCCGCGGCGGGCGGCGGCGATTGCCGCGGCGTCCACCGGCTGCGACCATTCGCAACTAGCGGCCGCCTGGCGGTCCCAGGCGGCCTGGTTGTATTGGAAAACGTCTTGTTTGGCGATATCGGAAGAGTCAGGCATCTTGCAGTCCTCGAAACGGAATCTGGCAAGCCGCCCGCGCGCGGGCCATTGGCATCGGTCGATGCGGCAGCCGGCGGGAAAACCGGCGGCGCGCCGAACGGATGGATGAAACAAACAGCAATACGCTTGCCCGCGCGCCGGATGGCGGCGGAAAATCGGGACGCCGGCGGCATCCGGGCATTACTGGTTCATTTCGACAGCGCTCTCGCGAAGGAAAACAGATAGGGAAGCGGCGATTATAAGCGCCGCCGCCGTTTCATTCAAACGGCATTCGAGGCCATGCCGGCAAACGCAGGGCCATCCATCAGACGCCGCGCCGCTCGTACACCGCCTGCGCCAGCGTGCCCAGATCCACGTACTCCAGCTCGCCGCCCACCGGCATGCCGCGCGCGATGCGGGTGACGGCCAGGCCACGCTCCTTGAACAGCTCGCTCAGCATGTGGGCGGTGACCTCGCCTTCGGCGGTGAAATTGGTGGCGATCACCACCTCGCTCACCTGGTCGTCCAGCGCGCGCGCCATCAGCTTGTCCAGGTTCAGGTCGCGCGGGCCGATGTTGTCCAGCGGCGAAATCCGCCCCATCAGCACGAAATACAGGCCCTCGAAACACTTGGCCTGCTCCAGCATCATCAGGTCGGCCGGCATCTCCACGATGCACAGCTGGTCCTGGCGGCGCGCTTCGTCCGCGCACAGATGGCACAGCTCGGTTTCGCTGAAGGTATTGCAGCGCTGGCAATGGGTAAGCTGGGTCAGCGCCCTGTCCAGCGCGCGCGCCAGCTTGTCTGCGCCCTTCTTGTCGCGCTGCAGCAAATGAAAGGCCATGCGCTGGGCGGTTTTGGGACCGACGCCGGGCAGGACTTTCAGCGCGGAGATCAAATGCTCCAGCGCGGGTGGATTCTTCATCGACACAAGCAGGCAACCTAATCAGACTAGCGGCCACAGGCCGCCGATAGGGAAAAGCACAAAGCTTCACGACACGACGCCCCGCGCGGGACGGGGCGTCTGGCCGACATCAAACCGGCCCATCGCCGGGCCGGCTGGCGCAATCAGAACGGCAGCTTCATGCCGGCCGGCAGGTTCAGGCCATTGGTGAAGCCGGACATCCGCTCCTGGGTGGTGCTTTCCACCTTGCGCACGGCGTCGTTGAAGGCGGCGGCGATCAGGTCTTCCAGCATTTCCTTGTCGTCCAGCACGCTGTCGTCGATGGCCACGCGCTTGACGCCGTGGGCGCAGGTCATCACGACCTTCACCATGCCGGCGCCGGACTGGCCTTCCACTTCCACCAGCGCCAGCTCTTCCTGGGCCTTCTTCATATTATCCTGCATTTGCTGGGCCTGTTTCATCAGGCCGGCGATTCCAGCTTTACCGAACATTGCGGTTCACTCCTGTACGGGTTGAATGGTCTCGATGATCAGCGTGGCGCCCATTTCGCGCACCATCTGCTGCACCACCGGATCGTTTTTCATGCATTCTCGAGCGATGGCCAGTTGCTCCTGGCGCTGGCGGGCGTCGACCATGGCCGGGGTTTCCATCCCCAGTTCCTCCACCGTCACCGTCAACTCCACCCCGTGGCCGAAGCGTTCGCACAGCGCAGCCTTCAGCTTGTCCTGGTAGTCGCGCCCGCTCATGTGGCGGAAGCTTTCCGGCACCGCCAACTCCAGCCGCTGCTGGCTCCAGCCCTTCAATACCGCATTGTGCGCCAACATCCGCGCCGCGCCCAGCTTGCCGCCCAGATCCACCACCAGCGCCTGCCAGTCGCCGTCGAACTGGTAGTTGACCGGCTCGTCGTCCAGCGGCGGCGCCTGCGCGTAGTCCGGGATGGCTTCGCCGTCGTCGGCCTGCCACGGCATGTCGTCGATTTCGTCCTCGTCGCGCTCGTCGTCCTCTTCGGCATCGGCCTCGACCGCGGGCACCGCTTGCGGCACCGCCACAACGGCGGATTGCCGCGGCGCGACGGCTTCGGCCGCAGGCTCGGGAGCCGGGGTCGGAGCCAGCGCGGGCCTAAGCTGCGCCGCGGGCGGCTGCGGCCTGGGCGCGGGCTCGGGTTCCGGCTCGGCCGCCGGGGCATTCTCTTCGCTCGCCGCGCGCGGGGCCGATTTCGCCTGGGTTTGCGATGCCAGGCCGGCGGCCTGCAAGGCGCGCGCAGCCGGCGACATGCCGCGCTCGACCGGCGCCGCGGCGCTGGCCACGGCGCCGGGCCTGGCCTGTGGCGCGGCGGCTGGCCGAGGCGGCGCGGCGGCCTCAGCCGGCGCATTCACTGGATGGAAGGCCAGCATCCGCAGCAGCGTCATATTGAAGCCGGCGTGCTCGTCCGGCGCCAGCGCCAGGTCCTTGCGGCCGTGGATGGCGATCTGATAGTACAGCTGCACGTCCTGCGGCGCGATGGCGTCGGCCAGCGCGAACAGCGTATCCCGCTCTGGCTCGTCGGCGGCCAGCGCCGCCGGCACCGTCTGCGCCAGCGCCAGCTGCTGCAGCAGCACCGCCAGCTCGGTCAGCGCGGAATCGAAGCTGATGCCGCGCTCGGCCAGATTGTCGGCCTCGGCCATCAGCGCCGCGCCGTCGGCGACCGACAACGCCTGCAGCAGGGTAAACAGGTAGCGGCGGTCCACCGCGCCCAGCATCGCGCGCACGCCGTCTTCCTTCACCTCGCCCAGCCCATAGGCGATGGCCTGGTCCAGCAGCGACTGCGCGTCGCGCATCGAACCCGCCGCGGCGCGGCCCAGCAGCGCCAGCGCGGCCGGCTCGTAGGCGATCTGTTCCACTTCCAGCATGTGCGCCAGATGGCTGGACACCTGCTGCGGCGTCATATTGCGCAGCGAAAATTGCAGGCAGCGGCTCAATACCGTCACCGGCACCTTCTGCGGGTCGGTGGTGGCGAGGATGAACTTGACGTGCGCCGGCGGCTCTTCCAGCGTCTTCAGCATCGCATTGAAGGCGCTTTTCGACAGCATGTGCACTTCGTCGATGATGTAGACCTTGAAGCGGCCCATGGTCGGCGCGTACTGGGCGTTTTCCAGCACTTCACGGATATTGTCGATGCCGGTGTTGGACGCGGCGTCGATTTCCAGCAGGTCGACGAAACGGCCGCTGTCGATCTGGCGGCAGGCGGAACACTCGCCGCACGGGTCGGCGGTGGTGCCAGTTTCGCAGTTCAGGCTTTTCGCCAGGATGCGGGCGATGGTGGTCTTGCCTACGCCCCGGGTGCCGGTCAGCAGGTAGGCGTGATGCAGCCGCGCCTCCTTGAGGGCGTTGCTGAGGGCGCGCACCACGTGCTCCTGGCCGACCAGGTCGGCAAAGCGCTTGGGACGCCATTTTCTGGCAAGGACTTGATAGCTCATGGGGGCGGATTTTAATGGCAATTGCCGCGCAAGGCGACTGATTTTACCGGCGCGGCCGCCTGGGCCGCGCCGGGAGGAAACGGCCTTACTGCGCGGATGACGCCGGCTCGGACGACTTCTGCGCCAGCGCGGCGTAATAACGCTGGCGCACCTGGTCGGCGATTTCCTGCACCGCCTTGGCGTACAGCGCGCTGCGGTTGTAGCGGGTGATGGCGTAGAAGTTGTTCAGGCCCAGCCAGTACTCGGTGACGCCGGGCGCGGTTTCCAGCGAAAACAGCACCGCCGGCACGTCGTCAGCCAGCGGCGCCTGCGGCGCGATGCCCATCCTGCGCAAGTCGCCCACCGTGTAGTGCAGGTTGAATTTGTCGGCCAGCAGCTTGTCCACCTGCGGCCCCGGCACCACGCTGGCCGGCACCACCACGTCGTCGCCATGGCGCCAGCCGTGCAGCTGGAAGTAGTTGGCGACGCTGCCGATAGCGTCGTGCGGGTTGTTCCAGATGTCGCGGTGGCCGTTGCCGTCGAAATCCACCGCCCACTTGCGGTAGCTGGACGGCATGAACTGCGGCCAGCCCATCGCGCCGGCGTAAGAACCCTTCAGCGTCAGCGGGTCCTTGCCCTCCTCCTTGGCCAGCAGCAGGAACTGGGTCAGCTCCTTGCGGAAGAAATCGGCGCGGCGGGGGTAGTCGAAACCGATGGTGGACAGCGAGTCGGCCAGGCGGAAAGTGCCGGTATTGCGGCCGTAATGCGACTCCACGCCCAGGATGGCGACGATCACTTCCGGCGCCACCTGGTACTGCCGCTCGGCGCGCGCCAGCGTATCGGCGTTGGCCTGCCAGAACGCCACGCCGTCGACGATCAACCTGTCGTTGACGGTGGAGGCGCGAAACTGGTACCACGGCCGCGAAGTGGACGGCTTGTCCAGGATGCGGATGATGTTGGGCTTGGGCTCGACATTGGCGAACACCGCCTCCAGCTCGGGCCGGTTGAACTGGCCGCCGGCGACTTGTTCGTCGATATAGCGCTGCACGTCGGGGCGGGCCAGGAAGGCGGCGTCGGCCCAGGCCGGCGCGGCGGCCAGCGCGGCGGCTATCACGGCGGCCGTGCCGGCCAGTTTCTGCATCGGATTCATATTGTGTTCGTCCGTTATTGATTATGTCTGTGGATGGCGAAGGCGCGGACTCAATCGCGGAACGACAAGGCGCTGCCCACCAGCCGCGCGGTAATGTCGACGATGGGTATCACCCTTTCGTAAGCCATGCGGGTGGGGCCGACCACGCCCAGGGTGCCGACCACCTGGCCGTTGACGCGATAGGGCGCGGTCACCACCGAGCATTCGTCCAGCGTCACCAGTCCAGACTCCTCGCCGATGAAAATGTTCACCCCCTGCGCCGCGCGGCTTTGCGACAACAGTTTCAACAGCTCAGTCTTGCGCTCGAACACGCCGAACAGCTCGCGCAGCCGCGACAGGTCGTCGGACAGGTCGTTCACCTGCAGCAGGCGCGAGCCGCCGCTGACCACCACGTCCTCGCCGCTATTGGCCAGCGTCTGCTGCCCCAGCCGCACCGCTGCCGCCATCAGTTCGGCAATGTCGCCCTGCAGCTCGCGCAGCTCGCCCTCCACCCGGCTGGTGACCGCGTCCAGCGCTTGGCCGCTGTAATGCTGGTTGATGAAGTTGCCCGCCTCCACCAGCTCCGACGGGGTGTAGTCGCGCTCGGTCAGCAGCAGGTGGTTCTGCACGTCGCCGTCCAGCGTCACCAGTATCATCAGGATGCGGCGCTCGGACAGGCGCAGGAATTCGATCTGGCGGAAAGCGACGTCGCTGCGCTGCGGCGTCATCACCACGCCGGCGAAGCTGGTCAGCTCCGACAGCAGCGACGACGCCGCCTGCACGATGCGCTGCGGACTGTCCGGCTGCAGGCTGGCTTCCAACTCGTGGCGCGCCAGCGCGTCCAGCGGCCGTATCGTCAGCAGACGGTCGACGAACAGCCGGTAGCCGCGCGCGGTGGGCACTCGCCCGGCCGAGGTGTGCGGCGAAGCGATCAGCCCCATGTTTTCCAGCTCGGCCAGCACATTGCGGATGGACGCGGAGGACAGCTCCACCCCCGGCAGCAGCGACAGGGCTTTGGATGCTACCGGCTGACCGTCGGCGATATAGCGTTCGATCAGGACCTTGAGCAAGCGTTGGGCGCGTTCGTTCATCATGTTCCCCATTGTACACATCCTGAACCGCGCCAAAAGGGCCAGCAGCAAGACTTTGCGCCGGGTAGGCGCTTTTGTTCCCCGGCAAGCTGCTGTTAGGGCTCTGGTTTTCTGCGATAATCGCCCCATTATTGGTCCGACCTACCCCATTTGGAGACAGCATGGCTTCCGAAGACAAGAGCAAGGCGCTCGCCGCCGCCCTCGCCCAGATTGAAAAGCAGTTCGGCAAGGGTTCGATCATGCGCATGAGCGACAACCAGATCACCGAAAACCTGCAAGTGATCTCCACCGGCTCGCTGACGCTGGACCTGGCGCTGGGCGTCGGCGGCCTGCCACGCGGCCGCGTGGTCGAAATCTACGGCCCGGAATCGTCCGGCAAAACCACCCTGTGTCTGCAGGTGGTGGCCGAGGCGCAGAAGCTGGGCGGCACCTGCGCCTACATCGACGCGGAAAACGCGCTGGACCCGCAATACGCGCAGAAGCTGGGCGTCAACGTGGAAGACTTGCTGATCTCGCAGCCGGACACCGGCGAGCAGGCGCTGGAAATCTGCGACATGCTGGTGCGCTCCAGCGGTGTCGACATCATCGTGGTGGACTCCGTCGCCGCGCTGGTGCCCAAGGCGGAAATCGAAGGCGAGATGGGCGACAGCCACGTCGGCCTGCAGGCCCGCCTGATGAGCCAGGCGCTGCGCAAGCTGACCGGCAACATCAAGCGCACCAACACCCTGGTGATCTTCATCAACCAGATCCGCATGAAGATCGGCGTGATGTTCGGCAACCCGGAAACCACCACCGGCGGCAACGCGCTGAAGTTCTACGCCTCGGTGCGCCTGGACATCCGCCGCACCGGCGGCATCAAGAAGGGCGAGGAAGTGGTCGGCAACGATACCCGCGTCAAAGTGGTGAAGAACAAGGTTTCGCCGCCGTTCCGCCAGGCCGATTTCGAAATCCTCTACGGCGAGGGCATCTCGCGCGCCGGCGAAATCATCGAGCTGGGCGTCAAGCACGGCTTCATCGACAAGTCCGGCGCCTGGTACGCGTACAACGGCCAGAAGATCGGCCAGGGCAAGGACAACACCCGCGAATGGCTGAAAGCCAATCCGGCCATCGCCGAGGAGATCGAACGCAAGATCCGCGACGCGGTCGGCATCAAGATCGAAATCAGCGAAGGCAAGGACGACGAGGAAGAACTGGCCGACGACGCCTTCGACGCCTGATGGCGGCAAGCGAAAAAAGCCTGAAGGCGCGGGCCGTCGAACTGCTGGCCCGCCGGGAGTACTCCCGGCGGGAACTGGTTCGGCGGCTCGCGCCTTTTGCCGACAGCGAGGATGAGCTCAACGCGGTGCTGGACGAACTGGCCGGCAGCGACTGGCAGTCCGATCAGCGCTTCGCCCAGCAGTTCGCCAGCAGCCGCGGCGGCAAGTTCGGCAGTCGCCGGCTGCAGCAGGAAATGCGCCAGCGCGGCGTAGCCGACGACACCATACGCGAGGCATTGTCCGGCCAGGACGACCTGGCCAGCGCCCGCGCGCAGTGGCAGAAGAAGTTCGGCCGCCTGCCGGCCGACGCGGCGGAAAAGGCCAAGCAGTACCGTTTCCTGGCCCAGCGCGGCTTTCCCGGCGAGGTGATCCGCCAGGTATTGGCCGGCGGCGGAGATGACGACTTTCACGAGGACTGAGCCATGAGCGCGCGCGGCATCGCCACCAAAATCGACATCGCCGCAGGCCCGGAGCTGGTCTGGCAGGTGCTGAGCGACTGGCCGCGCTATCCGGAGTGGAACCCGTTCATCGTCGGCCTGCATGGACGCCACCTCTTGGGCGCCCGGCTGGTGGCCACCCTCCATCCTCCCGGCGGCAGGCGGACGACCTTCCGCCCGATCGTCACCGAACTTTGCCCGCCGCAGGCGCTGGCCTGGCGCGGCTCACTGCTCCTGCCCGGCCTGCTCGACGGCGCCCACCACTTCCGGCTGGAGGCGCTGAACGGCGGCGGCGCCCGGCTGCATCACCGCGGCGCCCTCAGCGGCCTGCTGCTGCCGCTGTTCGGCGCAAAAGGCCTGAAAAGCGCCCGCCAGGGTTTCCTGCTGATGAACCGGGCATTGAAACAGCGCTGCGAAACCCTTGCCAGCGCCGCCACGGCTTGACACAATCGACGGATTCGCCCGACTGCCAGTCCGGGGCAAAATTTTGAAATAGATCAGACAATCATGAAAACCTCCGAAATCCGCAAGAAGTTCCTGGACTTCTTCGCCGCCAAAGGCCACCAGGTCGTTCCCTCCAGCAGCCTGATCCCCGGCAATGACCCGACGCTGATGTTCACCGTCGCAGGCATGGTGCAGTTCAAGGACACTTTCCTCGGCTTTGAAAAGCGCGACTACAGCCGCGCCACCACCAGCCAGAAATGCCTGCGCGCAGGCGGCAAGCACAACGACCTGGAAAACGTCGGCTACACCGCGCGCCACCACACCTTCTTCGAAATGCTGGGCAACTTCAGCTTCGGCGACTACTTCAAGCGCGACGCCATCAGCTTCGCCTGGGAATTCCTCACCGGCGAGCAATGGCTGAACCTGCCCAAGGACAAGCTGATGGTGACGGTGTACGCCTCCGACGACGAGGCCTACGACATCTGGCACAAGACAGTCGGCGTGCCGGCCGACAAGATCGTCCGCATCGGCGACAACAAGGGCGCGCCTTACGCGTCCGACAACTTCTGGACCATGGGCGACACCGGCCCCTGCGGCCCCTGCACCGAGATTTTCTACGACCACGGCCCCTCGGTCGCCGGCGGCCCTCCGGGCAGCCCGGACGAGGACGGCGACCGCTTCATGGAGATCTGGAACAACGTCTTCATGCAGTTCAACCGCGACGAGGCCGGCGTACTGCATCCGCTGCCCAAGCCGTCGGTAGACACCGGCATGGGCCTGGAACGCCTGTCCACCGTGCTGCAGCACGTCAAGTCCAACTACGAGACCGACGCGCTGGCCTGTCTGGTGCGCGCCGCCGCCCGCGAAACCGGCGTGGCGTACAGCCAGGACGTGCCGTCGCTGAAAGTGATCGCCGACCACATCCGCGCCTGCTCCTTCATGATCGCCGACGACATCCTGCCCTCCAACGAGGGCCGCGGCTACGTGCTGCGCCGCATCGCCCGCCGCGCCATCCGCCATGGCTACAAGCTGGGCCAGAAGGGCCTGTTCTTCCACAAGATCGTGGCCGACCTGGCGGCCGAGATGGGCGACGCCTATCCGGAACTGCGCGAGAAGCAGGCCCACATCGAAGACGCGCTGCGCGCCGAGGAAATCAAGTTCGCCGAGACGCTGGAAATCGGCATGGGCCTGGTCGACTCCGCGCTGGAAGGCGGCAAGAAGGCGCTGGACGGCGACACCATCTTCAAGCTGTACGACACCTTCGGCTTCCCGGTGGACCTTACCGCCGACATCTGCCGCGAACGCGACATCCACGCCGACCTCGAAGGCTTCGAGCGCGCGATGGAAGCGCAGCGCGAGCGCGGCCGCGCCGGCTCCAACTTCAAGATGACCGGCAAGATCGCCTACAGCGGCGCCGACACCGCCTTCCACGGCTACGACAAGAACAGCGTGGAAGCCAAGGTTCTCGCGCTGTTCAAGGGCATGGAGGCGGTTGATTCGCTGCAGGCCGGCGAAGAAGGCATCGTGGTGCTGGACAACACCGCCTTCTACGCCGAAGGCGGCGGCCAGGTGGGCGATGTCGGCGAAATCTCCGCCACCGCCGGCATCGACGCGCTGTTCGACGTCGTCGACACCCAGAAGATCCAGTCCGCGGCCTTCGGCCACAAGGGCCGGCTTGCGCGCGGCGCGCTGAAGGTGGGCGACGCCGTCACCGCCACCATCGACCTGCACGCCCGCGCCGCCAGCGCGCGCAACCACTCCGCCACCCACCTGCTGCACGCCGCGCTGCGCCACGTGCTGGGCGGCCACGTGGTGCAGAAGGGCTCGCTGGTCAACCCGGAGCGCACCCGCTTCGACTTCGCCCACGGCGAGGCCGTCAGCGCGGCGCAGATCGCCGAGCTGGAACGGGTGGTCAACCGCGTGATCTGCCACAACGTGGAAGTGAAGGCCGAATTGATGAGCATGGAAGACGCGCAGAAATCCGGCGCGATGATGCTGTTCGGCGAAAAGTACGGCGATGAGGTGCGCGTGCTGAGCATGGGTGACTTCTCCGCCGAACTGTGCGGCGGCACCCACGTCAAGCGCAGCGGCGACATCGGCCTGTTCAAGATCGTCGCCGAAAGCGGCGTGGCCGCCGGCGTGCGCCGCATCGAAGCCGTCACCGGCGAAGCCGCGGTAGCCCACGTGCAGGCGCAGGACGCGCTGCTGAAAGAGGCCGCCGGCGCGCTGAAAGCGCAGACCAGCGACGAAGTCGTCGCCAAGATCGGCTCGCTGCAGGACAGCGTCAAGGCGCTGGAGAAAGAACTGGCCAAGCTGAAGGGCCAACTGGCCGCCTCGGCAGGCGACTCGCTGGCCGACAACGCCGCCGTCGTCAACGGCGTCAAGGTGCTGGCCGCCGAGCTGGAAGGCGCCGACAACAGCGCGCTGCGCGAAACGCTGGACAAGCTGAAAGACAAGCTGGGCTCCGCCGCCATCGTGCTGGCAGCCAAGGCCGACGGCAAGGTAACCCTGGTGGCCGGCGTCACCGCCGACCTCACCTCCAAGGTCAAGGCCGGCGAGCTGGTCAACTTCGTCGCCCAGCAAGTGGGCGGCAAGGGCGGCGGTCGTCCGGACATGGCGCAGGCCGGCGGCACCCAGCCGGAAAACCTGGCTGCCGCGCTGAAGGGCGTGGAAGCCTGGGTGGGCGGCAAGCTGTAAGTTCGGATCATCCATCGTCCTACCGTCAAAACGGCCACATGAATTTCATGTGGCCGTTTTTCATATGGTAATAATCAATCAGCACAATAAACCGCAGGCCCATACCGGAGCACGCCATGACCGCCACCGAATTCCGCCTCGCCGATTGGGACGATCTGCCCGCCGTCCGCCTGCTGCTGCAAGAGGCCTTCACCCCGCTGGCCTCCAGCCTGCCCAGCCGCCCCACCGCGCTGGACGAAACCGTCGCCAGCCTTACCGGCCATCTGGCCAGCGGCAGCCAAATCTTTGTCGCGGCCAGGGAGAGCCGGCTCATCGCCTGCCTGCTGGTGCTGCCTCCCGAAGACGGCAGCGCCGAAGTCAAACGCGTGTGCACCCATCCGGACTTCCAGGGCAATGGCCTGGGCTCGGCGCTGCTGCGCCACGCCGAACAGCAACTGCGCCTGCAAGGCGTTCAGCAGATCCAGCTGTCCACCCGGCGTCGGCTGCCCGGCAATCTGCAGTTCTACCAGCGCTTGGGCTACCAGCTGGCGGAGAAGCAACCCTATCCCGAAGGAGTGGACGACGAGCGCATCACGCTGAGCAAAGCCCTGTCCGAGCTGGCTGCCTGAACCGCACTGGGCGGATTTCGCCGCCATCCGGGCAAACTTGCTTCAGATCAAGACCCAATAAATCACCAATCGCTAATATTAACAGGCTTCTTATGGCTTCTCCTTTGTTGTTTGCTTGATGTCCCCGGTCCGTCCGGGGCTTTTTTTTGCCCTCGGGCAGACAATGCTTATAGTGTGATTACGCAACCGATCCCGGAGAGCATCATGCGCCTGCTCCTCGCCGCCCTTCTCGCCTGCGCCTTGAGTCCGCTGCCCGCCCCTGCCGAACCGCCGCCGGCCGAAATCCTCGCGCTGACCGAAACCCTGCCGCCGCTTAGCTACGACGAGGATGGCGCCCACAAGGGCTTTTCCAACGAGCTGCTGTTGATGATGCTGCACGACAGCGGCTTGCGCGCCGTCATCCAGATCCGGCCATGGAGCCGGGCGCTGCGCGAAGCGCAGCAGACGCCCAACACCATGCTTTATCTGACCGTGCGCACGCCGGAACGGGAAGAAATGTTCAAATGGATAGGCCCGGCACTGCCGCTGCCGATAGAACTGTTCCGCCTGGGGGGCCCCCGCGCGCAACCGTACACCTCAATGGACGACGCCAGGCGCGCGGCAGTGGCGGTGGCACGCGACACCCCCGGACAGAAAATGATGGAAAAGCTGGGCTTCGTCGACAACCAGAACCTGGTGCTGACCAATGACGAGGCGCAGTCGGCCCGGCTGCTGTACGCCCACCGCGTGCAATACAGCGCCGGCGTGGCGCTGTTCCAGCGCTACGCGGCGAAACAGCAGGGGCAGAATCCGGAACGGCTGGATTCGGTGCAGGTGCTGGACGACAGCACCCAGTTCTATTTCGCGATGCAAAAAGACAGCAATCCGGAATACATCTCCCGCTTGCAGGCGGCGCTAGACAAGATCAAGCAGGATGGCCGCTACGCCTCATTGCTCAAGCGTTACAACCACCCCTGACTCACAACACCAGCTTGACGCCCGCCAACGCCAGCATCACCGCCAAAGCCGGCCGCAACCAGTGGTCCGACAGCTTGCCGGTCAGCTTGCTGCCCAGCCAGATGCCGGGCAGCGAGCCGCTGAGCAGCTTGAGCAGCAGCAGCCAGTCCAGGTGGCCCATGCTGGCGTGGCCCAGCCCGGCGACCAGCGTCAACGGCACCGCATGGGCGATTTCCGTGCCTATCAATCGGGAGGTCGGCAAAGCCGGATACAGCAGGAACAGCGCCAGCGTGCCCAGGGCGCCTGCGCCGATGGAGCTGAGCGTCACCAGCACCCCCAGCATCACGCCGACCAGCGCCGTCGGCCACCAGCGCTCGCCTACGCCAAGACCGCCAAAATGTTTTTGCCCCAGCCGGATCAGCCAGGGTTTGCACAGGATGGCGCCGGCAGTCAGCAGCAAGGCCACGCCCAGCACGAAACGGAACAGCGCGTCCATCACCTGCGCCGGCACGTGCATCCAGGACAGCAAGCCCAGCGTCAGCATCGCCGCCGGCACGCTGCCCAGCGACAAGTGCAGCGTGATCCGCCAGTCGATATGTTTCTGCCTATGGTGCACCGCCACGCCGCCAGCCTTGGTCACAGCCGCGTACAGCAAGTCGGTGCCCACCGCCGTGGCCGGCGAGATACCGAACCACAGCAGGATGGGCGTCATCAGCGAACCGCCACCCACGCCGGTCAGCCCGACGATGAAACCCACCGCCAAGCCCGCAACCGTGTATCCCAAATCCATAGGCATCCCCATTCATGCTGCAAGATCCACCCGATGCTACGCGCTTTGCTTATAACAATTTAGATCGTTTTGATACAACATTATTCTCACAAAACCTAAATCTGTCTTCACGAGCAGAATTCATCACGCCATCACGTCGCGGTAACAACAAACGCCTATGTTTTCAATCAGAACAAAACGACAAGGAACACCACATCCGCGGCGTCTTTATCACGCAAGTGCTTTACAAACCAGGCAAATAGCGTCAATTTGATACCGTCAGGGCACGCCTGACAGCTAGCGACACCAGACCGCGCGCCAGCCGCCAGGCTCCCTGAGAAGCCCACGTTTCGAGATCGAAAGGTGCAGGATGATTTCTCGTATCCCACTGAGCGTTCGCAGAAAACAAGCCCGTGACCAACATGAAAGCTTCCTCTACGCGGTGGCCAAGCCGCAATTGAGCGATGAGGAAAGATCGCGCCAGCAGAAGGTAAGGCAGCGCGCGCATGACCGCGACGACGCCCGCTTCCTGGCCGATCGCTGCGACGACCTGTTCTAAGTCCGACACGGGGGCCACGGCCCCCGCCCCGCCTTTCCGCCAGTGCAGAAGGCCTGCCCTTCCCGTTTTTTTTCTTTACACTGCCTAAACGCCGCCCATCCGTCCGCGATGCCGATGCGGCAAGCGACACGATACTGCCGCCCCCAGCCTCCACGCCTAAAAAAAATTGAAATATTCCATTCACAAAGAAATTATTTTCCCAAAAATATGGCATCTATCAGTATTTTTATACTTTCTTTACACCCATGCTCGCGCTTTTATCAGGTTTTTGACACCCGTTTGCGTACCTTCCAGATTGCACATTACGCATGGAGATTTTCACTATGGATCTGCTTTACATGGGTCTCTTGGCCGGCTTCGCCGCCCTGACCCTGCTGCTGATCGCAGCCTGCGACCGACTGGGGAGCAAACCATGACTGCCTGGTACCTGATCAGCGCCTTATTGGCGCTGGGGCTGTTCGTTTATCTGATCTACGCATTGGTTAAGCCGGAGAATTTCTGACATGACAACACCCGCCATGCTCCAACTGGGGCTGTTTCTGGCCGTGCTGCTGGCATTGGCCTGGCCTCTTGGCGCGTACATGACACGCATCATGCAAGGGGAAAATCCGGGCGCGGTGCGCTTATTCGCGCCGCTGGAGCGCGCCTTCTACCGCCTGGCCGGCATCCAGCAGGATGAGGAAATGGGCTGGCGCGGCTACACCGTGGCCCTGATCCTGTTCAACGTGCTGGGCGCGCTGGCCGTCTACGCGCTGCAACGCCTGCAAGGCATGCTGCCGTTCAATCCGCAGGCGATGGCAGCGGTATCGCCGGACTCCTCGTTCAACACCGCCGTCTCCTTCATCACCAACACCAACTGGCAAGGTTACGGCGGCGAAACCACGATGAGCTACCTGACCCAGATGCTGGGTCTGACCGTGCAGAACTTCCTGTCGGCCGCCACCGGCGCCGCAGTGGTGATCGCGCTGATCCGCGGCTTCATCCGCCACAGCAGCAGCAAGATCGGCAACTTCTGGGTCGACGTCACCCGCCTGACCCTCTACATCCTGCTGCCGCTGTCGCTGGTGCTGGCGCTGGTGTTCACCCAGCAGGGCGCGATCCAGAACCTGGCCGCCTACAAGGACGTGCACACCGTCGAAGTCACCAAGTACCAGCAGCCCAAAGTGGACGCCAAGGGCAACCCGGTCAACGGCAAGGACGGCAAGCCTGCGATGGAAGACAAGACCACCCAGACGCAAACCCTGCCGATGGGCCCGGTCGCCTCGCAAGAAGCCATCAAGATGCTGGGCACCAACGGCGGCGGCTTCTTCAACGCCAACTCCGCCCACCCGTTTGAAAACCCGACCCCGCTGGCCAACTTCCTGCAGGACATCGCGATCTTCCTGATCCCGGCCGCCTTGTGCTTCCTGTTCGGCCGCATGGTGGGCGACCGCCGCCAGGGCTGGGCCATCATCGCCGCGATGACCATCATGTTCGCCACCGCCGTGGTGGTGGAAACCAGCGCCGAGCAAGCCGGCGTGCCACAGTACCGTGCGCTGCACATCGACCAGCAAGCCAGCAGCCTGCAATCCGGCGGCAATATGGAAGGCAAGGAAGCGCGCTTCGGCATCATCGACACCTCGCTGTTCATCGCCGTGACCACTTCCGCCTCCTGCGGCGCGGTCAACGCCATGCACGATTCCTTGACGCCGATCGGCGGACTGGTGCCGATGTTCCTGATGCAGCTGGGCGAAGTGGTGTTCGGCGGCGTAGGTTCCGGCCTGTACGGCATGCTGATCTTCGCGATTCTGGCGGTGTTCATCGCCGGCCTGATGGTGGGCCGCACCCCGGAATACCTGGGCAAGAAGATCGAAACCTACGAGATGAAGATGACCGCGATCACCATTCTGGTGACCCCGACCCTGGTGCTGGCGCTGACTGCCATCGCCGTGAGCGCGGCGGCGGGCAAGGCCGGCATCGCCAACCCCGGCGCGCACGGCTTCAGCGAAATCCTGTACGCCTTCACCTCGGCCGCCAACAACAACGGCAGCGCCTTCGCAGGCCTGTCCGCCAACACCGTGTTCTACAACGTTAGCACCGCTATCGCGATGTTCTTCGGCCGCTTCTTCATGATCGTGCCCATCCTGGCGATTGCCGGATCCTTGGCAGCGAAGAAGCGCCTGGCCGTCACCAGCGGCACACTGCCGACCCACGGCCCGCTGTTCGTGGTGCTGCTGGTTGGCACCGTGCTGCTGGTCGGCGCCCTGAACTATGTTCCGGCTCTGGCCCTGGGTCCGGTGGTTGAACACCTGCAGATGATTGCAGGCCGCTAAGCCCGTCCGCAGGCAAGGAAACTGACATGAACGACAAGAATCATTCCAAGACACTGGCGCCGGACCATACTCCGGCCGCCGCAGGCCACAAGAACGGCAACACGTCGATGTTCGACCCGGCGCTGGTCAAACCGGCCATCGTCGACTCCTTCAAGAAGTTGTCGCCGCGCACCCAATGGCGCAACCCGGTGATGTTCGTGGTTTACGTGGGCAGCATCCTCACCACCGCGCTGTGGCTGCAGTCGCTGGCCGGCAAGGGCGAAGCCTCCTCCGGCTTCATCCTGGGCGTGGCGCTGTGGTTGTGGTTCACCGTGCTGTTCGCCAACTTCGCCGAAGCGCTGGCGGAAGGCCGCAGCAAGGCCCAGGCCGCCAGCCTGCGCTCCGCCAAGAAGAACGTGGTGGCCAAGAAGCTGGCCGGCCCGCGTTATGACGCAGCCAAGACCGTCGTCGACGGCGCCAGCCTGAAAAAGAGCGACTACGTGCTGGTGGAAGCCGGCGACGTGATCCCAGTGGACGGCGAAGTGGTCGAAGGCGTGGCCTCGGTGGACGAATCGGCGATCACCGGCGAATCCGCGCCGGTGATCCGCGAGTCCGGCGGCGACTTCTCCTCGGTCACCGGCGGCACCCGCGTGCTGTCTGACTGGATCGTGGTGAAGATCACCGCCAATCCGGGCGAAACCTTCCTCGACCGCATGATCGCGATGGTGGAAGGCGCCAAGCGCCAGAAAACGCCGAACGAGATCGCGCTGACCATTCTGCTGGTGGCGCTGACCATCGTGTTCCTGATCGTCACCGTCACCCTGCTTCCCTTCTCGCTGTTCAGTGTGGACGCGGCCAAGGCCGGCTCGCCGATCAGCATCACCACCCTGGTGGCGCTGCTGGTCTGCCTGATACCGACCACCATCGGCGGCCTGTTGTCCGCCATCGGCGTGGCCGGCATGAGCCGGATGATGGGCGCCAACGTGATCGCCACCTCCGGCCGCGCGGTGGAAGCCGCCGGCGACGTGGACGTGCTGCTCCTAGACAAGACCGGCACCATCACGCTGGGCAACCGCCAGGCATCCACCTTCATCCCGGCTCCGGGCGTGAGCGAGAAGGACCTGGCCGACGCCGCCCAGCTGGCGTCGCTGGCCGACGAAAC
>NZ_MKCT01000026.1 GCF_001855555.1 Chromobacterium sphagni
AACACCTCCAGATAACGCGCCAGCGCCAAGTACGGCAAACCGGCGTCGGAAGCGTGGCAGTAGCTGTAATGCCGATCGTCGTCCAGCCAAACCACCGTCCTCATGCTGGCGCGCCAGCATGCAGGCCACCCGCTCGGCGGCGGCGTCGGCGTAATCGCCATCGCCGGTGGCGGCATGCAGCTCGCAAGCCGCCAGCAAGGCGCAGTAATCGTCGATCAGGTTTCCCGTCCATCGGCCAGATAAGACAAGCCATGTTCCTGCAAATGGACGAAGCCGAGGCGGGCGGCGCCGAGGCAGGCCTCGCGCGCGAACTCGCCATCGCGCGGCAGGCGGGATGCCGCGGCCAGCGCCGCCACCGCCATGCCGCCCCCTGGCGCCAGCCGGCCTGCGACGCCGGCGAGCGCAGTCCTGCTGGGTGGAATAGGCGCACAGGCTGCGCCGGGTTTCGTCCTTGCTCCAGCCGTCAAACAGCGTCTGATAGAAAAAGCCCGACTCATGCTGCATGCGCAATAGGAAGGCCGCGCCATGCAGCGCCTCGTCCACCATCCGCTCGTCAAACCACTTGGACTGCGCCGGCATGGCCTGGCGGGCGCGGGCAAGACTCCACACCAGCAGCGGGGTCTGCTGCGGATTGAGATGGTTGGCGTAGGACAGGTGGCTGAGGTATTTCGAACAATCGCCGGAGGCGTCGAACCAGCCGCCGCGGACATCGCGCCGCTCGTCCGTCCCTCCACCCGCGCCAGGCGGTCGGCCTGGTCGTACAGGCCGCTGCAGCGCTGCGACTTGAAATATGCAGCAAATCGGACAATAGCGGCGCGCCGAACAGGCTGTCCGCCACTTCGAACGGCGCGGACACCAGCGGCGGCGTACTGCCCTCCAGCCATAGCTGGTAGCGGCCCGGCGCGCGCAAGGCGCCGATGTCCGCCCGCCAGTAGTGCCAGTCGCGCCAGCCATCCACCCTGCCGGCCGCATGCAAGGGGCTGCGCAACACCAGCCGCCGCTCGGCGTCCAGCACCGCCACGCCGTCCACCACAGCCTCGGCCGGCCCTTGCAGCAACACCTGCTTGGCGGCGGCGGCCTCGAACCCCAGATGATTGAACAGGAACTGCAGCGTCATCATGCCCTCCTCTGCCGGATATCAAGAATGGTCGGCCGCGGTCGATTCCGCTCAGCCCCGGCCGTTTTCAGCAACACCTCGTACTGCGGATTGAACTCGTCGAAAATCGTCAAGGCGGCGGCGCCGAGCGCCACCACATCGCGGCCGGCGCTGCCCAAACGCAGGCGCTCGCCGTCGCGGTGCCGGGTGGAGACCGGCAAAGGGTGCAAGCGCCGCACCAGCTCCGCCATCCAGGCGGGCGGCAACAGGCCGCCGATCACCACCGCCTCGATGTCCAGCAGGCACTCGAGGATGTTCACCGCCTGTCGCAACGGCGCGGCCGCGCTGTCCAGCCAGGCCTCGCCCTCCGGCTGGACAGCCAACCGCGCCAGATGCTCTGGCGTGGCCCGCTCGCTGCCCGCCAAATCCAGCGCCTCGTACAGCGCCTGCAGCGACACATATCGCTCCAGGCAGCCCCGATTGCCACATTCGCACTGGCGCCCTCCGGGCGCCACGATCATGTGGCCGATCTCGCCGGCGTTGTGGCGGCCGCCGGCGTACAGCCTTCCATCCAGAAACAGGCCGGCGCCCAGGCCGGCGCCGATGAACAGATAGACGAAGTTCTGCAGCTGGCTGGCCATGCCGTACAGCCGCTCGCCTATCGCCGCGGCGGTGGCATCCTTCTCCAGCAGCACCGGCAGACCCAACGCCCTGCTCAGCGCCTCGCCATCCATCCCTTCCCAGCCCGGCAGCGTGGTCGGCCCCACCGAGGTCATGCCCTCGACGCCGAACGGACCCGGCATCACCAGCCCCATGCCCAGCAACCGGTTCCAGTTCAGCGCCGACTCGAGCCGCAGCCGCTCCACCGCGGCTGCGATCAAGGGCAAAGCCAATTCGGGCGTCGGGCGCTGCACAGCCAGCTCCACCCTGGAACGCACCTGGCCGGACAAATCCACCACCACCGCGATCAGCGTCTGCTGGTCCAGCTGCACGCCTATCGAATAGGCCCCATCCGGATTGATGCTGAGAGGGATGGCCGGCTGGCCGCGTGCGCCTTCGCGCAGGGGCTCCCCGCCAGCAGCATGCCGGCATCCAGAAGCTCGGCGGCGATATTGGACACCGTCTGCGGCGTCAACGCCGTCATCCTGGAGATGTCGGCCCGGGTAAGCCGCCGGTTGAGGCGTATGGTTTCCAGCACGGCCCGGCGGTTATGCGAACGCGCATGCTCGAGATTGGTTCCGGACACCATCAGCGGATCCGGCTTGGCGACGGGCAGTTTCATGAGGCGGGAGTATGGCGCGGCCCACGCCGCCAGACAAGCGTTTGTCATTAAAAGCCTTATTAAATAAATCAACTTGACGAAATAAATAACGAATGGTTTACTGCAAGCAATCCAAATGTCATTATTTATTTGCGAGGCGGCTTGCAAGCCACACCACCATGCTCACTCCCGTTCGATTCTTGATTGGCGTCGATGGCGGCGGCACCGGCACCCGGGTTCTCGTTGCCGCGGCGGACGGCAAGCCGCTCGCCCAGGCGGAAGGCCCCGGCTCGGCGCTGTCGCTGGGCATAGAAAAAGCCTGGCAAACCATCCTGAACACGCTCGGGCAAGCGTTTGCTCAATTGGATTCCCCCTGCCGCCATACGGCGACTGCGGGCTGGGAATCGGCCTGTCCGGCGTTCACAACAGCCAGTGGGCCCAACAATTCAAGTCGCTGTCTCCCGGCTTCGCCACGCTGAAGCTGGCCACTGACGGCTTCACCACCCTGCTGGGCGCGCACGGCGGCAAGCCCGGCGTGGTGGTGGCGCTGGGCACCGGCAGCATAGGCGAGGCGCTGTACCCGGACGGCAGCCATCGAGAAGTCGGCGGCTGGGGCTACCCTAGCGGCGATGAGGCCAGCGGCGCCTGGCTGGGACAAAGAGCCGCCCAGCTGACCCAGATGGCGCTGGACGGCCGCAACGCCCACAGCCCGCTGACGCGCGCGGTGCTGGAATTCGTCGGCGGCAGTTGGCAAAGCATGATGGGCTGGAACGGCCGCGCCACCCCGGCGCAATTCGCCCAACTGGCGCCGCTGGTGTTGGCCGCGGCGCCCACCGATCCGCAAGCCGACGCGCTGCTCCGCCAGGCAGGCGAGGACGCCTGGGCCATCGCCCGCGCGCTGGACCCGCAGGGAGAACTGCCTGCGGCGCTGTGCGGCGGCCTGGGACAGGCGCTGCACGACTGGCTGCCGCCCGGCTTCCGCCGCCAACTGGTGCCGGCGCAGGGCGACGCCACCCGCGGCGCGCTGCTGTTGCTGCAACGTTGAGAACCATAAGGAGAAGGCAACGATGAAACCGAACCGACTGGCGCTGGCCAGCCTTGCCCTGCTGGCCTGCGGCCTTGCCGGCCAGGCCCATGCCGACAGGATCAAGCTGGAATTCTGGACCGACTCGCTCAAGCCGCGCTTCGACGGCTACTTCGCCACGGTCAAGAAGAGCTACGAGGCGCAACACCCGGAGGTGGAAGTACAATGGGTGGACGTGTTCAACGAGAACTTCGAGACCAAGCTCAACGCCGCCATCGCCGCCGGCAAGCCGCCGACGCTGGTCAACCACGACGTGCCGCGGCTATTCAAGTACGCGCAGAAGGGCACGCTGATTCCGCTGGACAGCGCGCTGGGCGCGGACAAGGCCGCCTATTTGCCCAACGCCCTGTCCGACCTGAGCTTCGGCGGCAAGCTGTACGGCCTGCCCTGGTACAACAACGTCAACGTGCTGGTGCTCAATGGCGAACTGTTCAGGAAGGCCGGCCTGGACGCCAGCAAGCCCGTCACCAGCCTGGACCAGGAGCTGGCGTTGGCGAAAACCATCAAGGCCAAGACCGGTGTGGCCGGCCTGCTGCCGCAACTGGGCCAGATCGACGGCATCATGCTGGGTCAGGGCCTGCCGCTGTTGCAAAACGGCAAGGCGGTGTTCAACAGCCCGCGCCACGTCGCGCTGATCCGCAAGTTCGCCGACGCCTACCAGGCGGGCGCGCTGGCGCGCGACAGCCTGTTCGCCGACGACAACTACCAGGACAGCATCAAGCTCTACAACAGCGGCCGGCTGGCGATGATGGAAACCGCGCCCACCGCCGCGCAAAAAACCCAGGAGGACGCCCACCGCATCTACGCCGCCACCGTGGTGCAGCCGGCGCCGCTGGGGCCCACCCGCATCGTGCAGGGCGGCTATCTATTCAGTTGGGCGATATCCAAGGGCCTGCCGGCACGGACTCAGCTGGAGGCGGTGAAGTTCGCCCGCTTCCTCACCAGCGACAGCCAGCAGCTGGCTTTCGCCAAGGTGACCGGCGCCACCTTCCCCTCCACCCACGCGGCGCTAGCCGACAGCTATTTCGTCAAGACATCGACGGGCGGCGGCGCCATCGAAAGCTCGCGCATAGAAGGCGCCAAGGTGGCGCGCAATATCCGCACCTTGGTGCTGACCGGCGTGCCCAATGTCGCCGATCTGAAAAAGAGCCTGGTGGACAATGTGGAAGCCGCCGTCACCGGTAGGAAAGACCCGCAGAAAGCGCTGGACGACGCCGTCGCATTCTGGAACCGGCAGTTGAAGTAACAACGGAAGCCGACGCCACCCCGTCCTCGCCCCTGCCGGCACGCCGGAAAGGGGCGCTTTTCAGCGCATACGGAAAGTATCATGAAATCGTCGGAACGCAACGCCTGGCTGTTCCTGGTCCCCGCCCTGCTGCTGATGGGAGTGTTCACCTTCTGGCCGCTGCTGTTCGGCAGTTTCATCGCTTTCACCCGTTATGACCTGGTGTCGCCGCCCCAATGGGTGGGCATGGACAATTTCCGCTATCTGCTGGACGACGTGGTGTTCTGGCAGGCGCTGGCCAACTCGCTGAAATACCTGCTGGTGGTGCCGGCCATCCAGCTGTCCGGCATCGCGCTGGCTGTGCTGGTGAACCGCAAGCTGGCCGGGATCAGGCTATTTCGCGCCGCCTTCTACCTGCCGGTGATCACCACCGTATCGGTGGTGGGCATCATGTGGAACTGGATGTACGCCGACTACGGCGTGCTCAACAGCGCGCTACATTACCTGAAGCTGCTGGCGGTGGAGCGCGACATCGGCTTTCTCAGCGACGACAGCCTGGCGCTGTATTCGGTGATGTTGGTCACTTACTGGCGCGGCCTGGGTTACTACATGGTGCTGTACCTGGCCGGCCTGCAATCGATACCGGCCGAGATGCAGGAAGCGGCGCGGCTGGACGGAGCCAATGGCTGGCAGCGCTTCTGGCGCATCACCCTGCCGATGCTCAAGCCCACCATCCTGTTCTGCAGCCTGATTTCCACGCTGGACGCGCTGAAGGCTTTTGAAGAAGTGCTGGTGATGACGCGCGGCAGGCCGCTGAACTCCACCTACACCGTGCTGTATTACGCCTTCCACCAGGGCTTCAACCAGCTGGACTTCGGCCGCGGTGCCGCCGCCGGCCTGGCGCTCACCGGTGTCTGCCTGCTGCTGGCCTGGCTGAACTTCCGCCTGATCCGCGCCGACCACCGCTGAGGACGCCATGACCGCCGCCGCCCTGCTCCGCCCCGCCGTCCGCCGCCGCGCGCTGCGCCATCTGCCCGACTACCTGTTGCTGCTGGCGCTGTCCATCGCCTGCTGCTACCCCTTCATCTGGACGCTGGGCATCGCCTTCGGCAACGGCGAGCAGGTGTTCGACTTCCCGCCGCCCTTGTGGCCGCGCGACGCCGGCTGGCGGCACTTCATCGCAGTGTGGGACAGCATTCCGCTGGCGCGATTCTTCTGGAATTCGCTGTGGATCTCAGGGCTGACCACCATCGGCACGCTGGCGGTATCCGCCCTGGCGGCGTTTCCGCTGGCCAAGCTGAGATTCCGCGGCCGGCGACTGGTGTTCTACGCCATCATCGCCACCCTGCTCTTGCCCAGCGAGATCAACTTCATCAGCAACTACGTCACCATCTCGCGACTGGGGCTGGACGATACCCGCCTGGGCGTGGTGCTGCCTTCGCTGGCCGGCGCCTTCGGCATCTTCCTGATGAAGCACGCCTTCGAGGAGATTCCGGACGAGATCGTCGACGCGGCGCGGATGGACGGCGCCAGCGACTGGCAGGTGTTCTGCCGCGTCTGCCTGCCGCTTTCCCTGCCCCACCTCGCCACGCTGGGCATCTTCACCCTGGTGTGGTCGTGGAATGTCTATGTCTGGCCCAGCGTGGTCTTGAAGACGCCCGAGCTATACCCGCTGTCGGTGGGCGTGCTGTACCTGAAAGGCGCCTTCGCCACCTCCACCCGCATGGTGGCGGCCGGCGCGGTGATCACCATCCTGCCGGTGCTGCTGGTTTTCGTCTGCTGCCAGCGCTTCTTCATGCGTGGCATGGACGGCGCGGTGAAGTGAGGGCGAATCAGTTGTATTGTCAGACAGCAGTGGCTCATTTACTCTGGCCGCAGCAGCCGATATTCAAAAACCATATGGTCTGCGCATAACTAGACATAGAGGAAAGCCACCGATGGACAACCGCACCCTTACCCTTCCCTCAGCTCGCCCGCTAGGGCGCCAGGACTACAAAACCCTGGGGCTGGCCGCGCTGGGCGGCGCGCTCGAGTTCTACGATTTCATCATTTTCGTGTTTTTCGCCGTGGTGCTCGGCAAGCTGTTCTTTCCTCCCGCCATGCCCGACTGGCTGAGCCAGCTGCAAACCTTCGGCATTTTCGCCGCCGGCTACCTGGCGCGGCCGCTGGGCGGCATCGTGATGGCGCATTTCGGCGACCTATTGGGCCGCAAGCGGGTGTTCACCCTCAGCATCCTGCTGATGGCCCTGCCCACCCTGGCGATGGGCATGCTGCCCACCTATCACGACATCGGCATTCTGGCGCCGCTCTTGCTGCTGGCGCTGCGCATTCTGCAGGGCGCGGCGATAGGCGGCGAAGTGCCGGGCGCCTGGGTGTTCGTGGCCGAGCATTCGCCCAGCCGCCACACCGGCTTCGCCTGCAGCGTGATTACCTCCGGCCTCACCGCCGGCATCCTGCTGGGTTCGCTGATCGCCACCGCCATCAACCTGGCCTTCACCCCGCAGCAGATCGCCGACTGGGCCTGGCGGCTGCCTTTCCTGATCGGCGGCGTGTTCGGGCTGGTGGCGATGCAGCTGCGCCAGTGGCTGCATGAAACGCCGGTGTTCGCCGAGTTGAAGGCGCGCAAGGCGCTGTCCGAAGAGCTGCCGCTGAAAACGGTGCTGAAGAAGCACAAGACCGGCGTGGCGTTGTCGATGTTCGCCACCTGGTTTCTTGCCATCGCCATCGTGGTGGCCATCCTGATGGCGCCCGCCTATCTGCAGAAACAGTTCAACATCCTGCCGGTGGACGCGCTGCGCGCCAACAGCCTGGCCATCGTGGCGCTGACCCTGGGCTGCCTGGTGGCTGGCCTGCTCTCCGACCGCATCGGCAGCGGCCTCACCTTCATCGGCGGCAGCACGCTGCTGGGCGCCAGCAGCTATGCCTTTTATACCGTCCTGGCCAAGGACAGCAGCCAGCTCTACCCGCTATACGCGCTGCAGGGCTTCTGCGTGGGCATCGTCGGCGCGGTGCCGCTGGTGATGGTGCGCGCCTTTCCGACGGCGGTGCGCTTCTCCGGACTGTCGTTTTCCTATAACGTCGCCTACGCCTTCGCCGGCGGCCTGACGCCGGTGATCCTGTCCATCTGGCTGAAATACGATGCGATGGCGCCGGCCTATTATCTGCTGCTGCAATGCCTGATCGGCCTGCTGGTGGGCTGCTATCTGCTGGCGCAGGAGAAAAGTGCCAAGCGGGAGGCGCTAGCTCAGTGATCGGGCGGCGGAGGCGGCGGCAACAGGTCCGTCTCCGCCACCTCGGGCAGACGCGCGGCCGGGTCCTGCTTGTAGAACAGGCTCAGTTGCCGGTACAAAGCCGGGTAATCGCGCCGCACCAGATGGGGTATCTCGAAAAAAGCTTCGCTCAGTACCGCGAAGAACTCCGCCGGATTCTCGCTGGCATACGGGTCCAGCCAGCCGTCCACTCCGGCGTCCACCGCCCGGCAGAACTGGCGGTAGGCCTGGTTCCAGGCGCGGCTCCACAAGGCGCGGTCCATGCCCTTGTGCAAGGGCGGCGCGCCGTTGGCCGGACCGTCCAGCATGTCGAACTGGTGGGCGATCTCATGCAGCGCCACGTTCCAGCCGTCCAGCAGCGGCGACTCGTTGACATCCGGCCACGACAGCACCAGCGGCCCCTGATAATGCGCCTGGCCTATCAGCACCTGCTCGGCCTCGTGGGTCAGCCCCATGCCGTCCTGCCAGCGGTTGCGCACCACGAAGGGGGCCGGATACAGCACCACCTCGCGCCAGTTGCCATAGGCGCTCATGCCCAAATTCATGCCGGGCAGGGCCAGCTGCAGCGCCACCCGGCAACGCATCGCGTCGTCCACTGCCATGTCTTCCAGCGCGGTGATGGTCTTGGCCAGCAGCAACTCGCCGGCCAACTGTAGCAGGCGGCCGTTTTCCTCAGCCGACAAGCCGATCAGCAAAGGCATCGCCGCCGCTTCGTTCCGCAGTTTTTCCAGCAACCCGGGCGGCACCCGCTTGCCGCCCAGGCGGCGCATCCAGTCTAGCAGCATGAACTCTTGGCCTTGAATCGCGTCAGTCATAGATACCTTTGGGCGCGGCGGCGCAATTCAATGGCCTCCCCGCCCTGCACCACAGGAGAAAATCATGACCGTCCCCATCTGGCACGATCTGATGCTGAACCCGCTGGCGGCGTTCGGCATCTTGCTGGCCCTGGGCGTGATAGGCGGCCAGATCGCCGTCCGCGTCGCCCGCCTGCCAGCCATCACCGGCTACATCCTCACCGGCCTGGTCATCGGCCCGCATAGCCTCAATCTGCTGGACCAGCAGCTGCTGAACGAGGCCTCGCTATTCGTGCAGCTGGCGTTGGGCATCGCGCTGTTCGAGGCCGGCCGCCGCGTCGACCTGCGCTGGCTGAGAGTGGAGAAAACCCTGCTCGCCACCACCCTGCTCTACTGCCTGCTGGTGTTCGGCGGGCTATATGCGCTGCTGAGCGGCAGCGGCTTCGGCGCCGCCGCCAGCCTGATGCTGGCCGCGCTGGGCATGGCCACCTCACCCATCGTAGTGCTGGAGATCGTGCGCGAATCGCGCGCCGACGGCCAGGTGAGCGAGCGCCTGCTCGCCGCCACCGCGCTGTCCAGCCTGCTGGCGATGATAGGCTTCGCGCTGGCGCTGTCCTACAGCCATCTGTCCGCCAACCACAGCGTGGAGGACGGCATCCTGATGCCGGGCTGGCTGATTCTGGGCTCGATCGCGCTGGGCCTGGCGGCCGGACTGGTCACCACCCAGCTCAACCGCTGGCTGGGCGGCCGCCAGCGCGACGCGCAGCGGGTCATGCTGTTCGGCCTGATCGCGCTGATCGTCGGCCTGGCCGACATGCTGCAGCTGCTGGCCCTGCTGGCGCTGCTGGTGGCCGGCATGAGCACCCGCAGCCTGCGCCACGGCTATACCGTCAGCGAGCCCGGCATCTTGTCGTTGAGCCATGTTTTTACCGTCGCCTTCTTCGTCGCCGCCGGCGCGCAACTGGCGCCGCAGGCGCTGGCCTCCCACTGGCAACTGGCCTTGCTTTGTCTCTTGCTGCGCAGCGGCATCGGCATGCTGGTCTGGTGGCTGGCGGCGCGCGGCAATGGCCTGTCGCGGCAACAGGGCGCCTGGCTGGGCCTGGCGCTCAGCCCGCTCACCGGCGGTTCGGCGCTGCTGCTGGGCCTGGGCATGGTGTCGTTGGGCACGGCCGCAACCACGTTCAGCGCGGCGCTGATGGCCGCCTTGCTGATCAATGAAATCGTCGCCCCCATCCTCACCCGACTGGCCCTGCGCCTGGCCGGGGAAACCGCAGGAGCCAGCCATGCTTGAATTCAACCAAAGCCAGCCGCTTACTCTGGGTGTGGAGCTGGAGCTGATGATACTCAACCGCCGCGACTACAACCTGACGCGCGGCTCCGACGACCTGTTGCTGCAGATCAACCGCAAGCCGCACGGCTTCGACATCAAGCCGGAAATCACCCAGGGCATGATAGAGATAGGCACCGCCATCCACCATGACGTCAACCAGATGCTGGAAGAGCTGCTGGCCATCCGCAAGCTACTGGTGGACAGCGCCCACAAGCTCAACCTGGGCCTGGCCGGCGGCGGCGCCCATCCGTTCCAGCACTGGGACGACCAGCGCATCTACCCCAAGGAGCGCTACCAGCTGGTGTCCGAACTGTACGGCTATCTGGCCAAGCAGTTCACCGTCTACGGCCAGCACATCCACATCGGCTGCCCGGACGGCGACGCCGCGGTGCGGCTCACCCACTATCTGGCGCGCTACATTCCCCACTTCATCGCGCTGTCGGCGTCGTCGCCGTTCTATCAGGGTGTGGACACCTCGTTCCAGACTTCGCGGCTGACCAGCGTCAACGCCTTCCCGCTGTCCGGCTGCATGCCGGTGGTGGATAGCTGGGACGGCTTCAACGAATACTTCCAGCGCATGGCCTCGCTGGGCATCGTCGCCAGCATGAAGGACTTCTATTGGGACATCCGCCCCAAGCCGGAATACGGCACAGTGGAGATCCGCATCTGCGATACCCCGCTGGCCATAGACACCCCGGTGCTGCTGGCCGCCTACGCCCAGATGCTGGCGCGGCGCTGCTTTGCCGAAGACTGGCGCGATATCAGCGCCGAGCCTTATCTCACCTACAGCTACAACCGCTTCCAGGCCTGCCGCTTCGGCTTCGATGGCGTGCTGGTGGACGCCCGGTCCAACCGCCAGCAGGGCCTGCAGGAAGACCTGCTGGACACGCTGCGCGAACTGGAAGAACACGCCGAGACGCTCAACTGCCAGGCGCAACTGGCCCAGTTGCGCCAGCGCGCGCTCAAACGCCATAGCGACAGCCAATGGCTGCGCCAGGTCCACGACCAGAGCGGTTCGCTCAGCGAGGTGGTGCGGCGGCAAAGCGAACACTGGATGTACGCTGGAGCCGGAGTGGGCGTAAACTGAGCGCTTCCCATCATGACTTTCGCATCATGTCTTTCGAACTCCCGCAACATCCGGCGCCGGAACTGCCCGAGCGCTGGTGCATTTTCGATGGTTCCCGGCTGTGGCTGCGGCACAAGACTCTACCGGAATCCGCGCCGGCCGGTTGCGCGCTGACCGGTCAACGCTTCCTCGGCATTCATGAGCAACACAATCTGTTCATGGCGGATCTGGTGGGCGCGCCGCCGACCGGCGGCGAATGGCTGGCGCTGCGCCCCGCGCTGCTGGCCCTGCCCGCCACTCAGGTCCAGGCGGTGGCGCGCGCCGCCCAGCTGCGGCAGTTTTTCAGCAGCCACCGCTTCTGCGGCCACTGCGCCACGCCTTTGCAAACCAATAGCGACCAATTGGGCAAGCACTGCCCCAGTTGCGGCCAGATCTACTATCCGCGCATCTCGCCGGCCATGATGGTGCTGGTCCACCGCGGCCGCGAACTGCTGCTGGCGCGCAGCCCGCACTTTTCGCCTGGCGTGTACAGCGCGCTGGCCGGTTTCGTCGAACCCGGCGAGACGCTGGAGGAATGCGTGCACCGCGAAACCTGGGAGGAAGTAGGCGTGCGGGTGAAGAACCTGCGCTACGCCTTCTCGCAATCCTGGCCCTTCCCCCACTCGCTGATGCTGGCCTTCATTGCCGAATACGATGACGGCGACATCCGTCCGCAGGAAGGCGAAATCGAAGACGCCGGCTGGTTCGACATCGATGCCCTGCCCGCTCTGCCAACAGCCATCTCCATCGCCAGCCACCTGATTGCGCATGGCCGCGAGCTAATCCGAAACAGATAATTGTGAATAAGGCCAGTTATTATTAAATTTTAGTTAAAACAACAATTCGGTAAACCAGACCGACTATTGCTCCGTTCTGTAGCATGCACCCCGCCAAAACGCGCGGGAATCCTCCGATGTTTGCCAGAACGGAACGCAAGATGAAACTGAAACACGCCCGCGAACTCACCCTGACTCTATGCCTGGGCGCGGCATGCGCCACCGCGCAAGCCGCCGCCATGACCGTGGATAGCATGAACGGCCCGGTCACCCAGAATGAAATCCAGTCCTTCGTAGACTTCGCCCAAGGTCTGCAGCCCGCTGTTTCCGGCGCAGGCGAGGAATGGGCGCAAGGCAACAGCGGCGTGGACATGAAGGCGCTGGCGCTGGTTTACGACATCGCCCCGCGCCAGGCACTGTTGGACAAGATGGTGTCCTTCTGCGATACCCTGCTGTCGCAGCGCAACGACATCCTGCCGGCCCCTGCCGGCCGCCGCGTGATCTGGACCGGCCGCGTGGACCCGGTATGGCCCAACAAGCCCGACATCAGCCCGATCCAGACCGGCGGCGAACAGGGCGACCCGGTGGGCCACCTGGGCAGTTGCGCCCGCCAGATACTCAAAACCACCGCCGTCTACAACCAGAAAGTGGCCGGCGGCGACCCTTTCCACTTCGGCGCCACCTATCTGCAACGCGCCAAGACCTATCTGAGCGAAGCCGACAAGACGGTTGATCAGCACATCCTCAAATCGTTGCTCAACCTGAGCGACGGCAACCACATGTACTTCGCCGTCAATTCGCCTTACCAGGGCGGCAAGCCGGTGCCGTGGAACCAGCAGATGATGTTCGACTACGGCTTTCTCAATCTGGCCCAGGCCCATGAACTGCTGAAGGACGACCCCGCCCGCGTCAAGCGCTACGACCAGATCGTGCAAGCCAACCTCGACTGGTTCTTGCAGTCCGGCCTGACCCGCTACACCGACAAGGCCGGCCGCCCGGCGTACAACTGGGCCTACGCCATGCCCGCCATCACCGGCGAAGACAGCAACCACGGCAGCCTGGACGTCCCCGGCTTCTACCGCCTGTACCTGAGCGGCCGCTACGGCCTAGCCGCCAAGCAGATAGAGCCCTTTGGCGACACCGTGTTCGACGTGATGCGCCTGGGCAACCGCGACTACTCCGGCCGCGTGGACGGCACCAGCGACAACGACAGCAAGCACGGCGGCGAAACCAACTACCTGCGCAACGGCTTCCTGGTCACCGCGCTGTCGCGCCCAGATGCCTACTACGCCATGATGAGCGACGCCGGTATCCAGGACGGCGCAAGCACCAACGCGCCAGAGGCCTATTCGAACTTCCTGCTGGTAAAATCGCAACGCGCTGAAGCCGCCAGCGCCAAGAAGAAAAAGCAACGCTGACCCACTCAACCACGAGTCGAATTAAGAAACCGCGCAGCCTGGGTTGCGCGTTTTTTTTGCGCCGCGGCGCAGGCGACATTTTCCCCGCCCCCCGACAGGGTCAAATAGAATGGGAAACCGGGGCTAAATATTACAATCAGATTCTCGCGACACCCTGCCAACCATGTTTCCGGATGAGAGACTCGACAATGAAACAGAAAACCCTGCTGCAATCGGCCTTGGCGATTGGCCTGGCCGTCGCTTGCGCAAGCGCGCAGGCCGCCGCCATGACCGTGGACAGCCTGGACGGCCCGGTCACCCAAAATGAAATCCAGTCCTTCGTCGACTTCGCGCAAGGTCTGCAAGCCGGCGCCTCCAATGTCGGCAACGAGTGGGCGCAAGGCCACAGCGGCGAAAACCTGAAGGCCATGGCGCTGGTTTACGATATCGCTCCGCGCCAGGCGCTGTTGGACAAGATGGTGTCCTTCTGCGATGCGCTGCTGTCCGAACGCAACGACATCCTGCCCGCCCCCGCCGGCCAGCGCGTGATTTGGACCGGCCGCGTCGATCCGGTATGGCCGAACCAGCCCGACGTCAGCCCGATCCAGACCGGCGGCGAACAGGGCGACCCGGTGGGACACCTGGGCAACTGCGCGCGCCAGATCCTCAAAACCACCGCCGTCTACAACCAGAAAGTGGCCGGCGGCGACCCGTTCCGCTTCGGCGCCACCTATCTGCTGCGCGCCAAGACTTATCTGAGCGAAGCCGACAAGACGGTTGACCAGCACATCCTCAAATCTCTGGTCAAGCTGAGCGACGGCAACCGCATGTACTTCGCCGCCAACGCGCCCTACAAGGGCGGCCTGCCGGTGCCATGGAACCAGCAGATGATGTTCGACTACGGCTTCCTCAACCTGGCCCAGGCCCATGAACTGCTGAAGGACGACCCCGCCCGCGTCAAGCGCTACGACCAGATCGTCCAGGCCAACCTCGACTGGTTCTTGCAGTCCGGCCTGACCCGCTACACCGACAAGGCCGGCCGCCCGGCCTACGACTGGGGCTACACCATGCCCGACACCTCCGGCGAAGACAACAGCCATGGCAGCCTGGATACCGCCGGCCTGTACCGCCTGTATCATAGCGGCCGCTATGGCCTGCAGGCCGCGCAACTGGTTCCCATCGCCAACACCGTCCTCGACGTGATGCGCCTGGGCGACCGCCACTACGCCGGCCGCCTCAACGGCACCACCGGAGCCGGCAATAGCAAGGACACCAACTACCTGCGCAGCGGCTACATGCTGACAGCCCCGTTCCAGGCCGCCGCCTACTACACCATGATGAGCGACGCCGGCATCCAGGACGGCAGCGCCACCAGCCGCATCGACGCCTACTCCCGCTTTCTGGAAGTCAAGTCGGTGCGCGCCGCCGCCAGCGCCAATAAGCCAGGACAGCGCTGACGCCGCCGACATGCCCAAAGCAAACCGCACAGCCGTAACTGTGCGGTTTTTTTACGCCGAAAGCGGATACGCCCTGGCTATCGGTCCAGATCCCGCAAGATGTGCAGGCTCCAGGCGCCGGCGGCGGATCACCATCCAGCAAAGCGTCGGCGCTACAAGCGGAAACTGGAAACCGAATCCTTGAACTGCCGGGCCAGATCGGCCAGCGCGTCCACGTCGCCATTCGCGGCACACGCCGAGGCCTGCGACTCTCCGACCATCCGCGCAATCGACTCGACATTCTCCGCCACGCTGCGTCCCACCTGCCGCTGCTCCACCACCACTCTGGACATGTCGCGTATCTTGTCCAGCGCCAGCGCCGCTCCCTGGTTGATCTCGCGCAGCGCCACCGCCGCCTCCCGCGCCCTATCCACACCCTGCAATACCAACGGCCTCACCTCGCTCATGCTGCCGACCACCGAATCGGTGTCCACCTGTATCCTCTCAACCATCCCGGCAATCCGCTGCGTGGCCTCGGTGGTGCGCTCGGCCAGCTTGCGCACCTCGTCCGCAACCACCGCGAAGCCCCGGCCGGTTTCCCCCGCCCGCGCCGCCTCAATCTCCGCGTTCAAGGCCAGCAGATTAGTCTGGTCGGCGATTTCCTTGATTTCCATCGCCAAGCCGTCGATCTCGCGCGAGCGCTGCGCCAGGCTGCCTATCAGATTGGAGGCGCCCTCTATCCGTCCTGAGACCCGCTGCATCTCTTCCGCCGCCTGGTTGACCAGCGCCTCCCCCTCTCCGGCCAGCTTGCAGGAGCGTAGCGAATTGTTCTCCGTCTCCTCCGCGCAGACCGTCACCTGGCTGGAACAAGCCGACATCGACTCGATCTCCATGCTGGTGGCGCTGGTTGCCTGCGTCGATTGCAGCGCCGCATCGTTGATCCGCCGCATCTGGCCGCTCAATCCGTTGACCGATTGCGCCAGATTCATTGCGCCGTCCTGCAAGCGCTCTATCATGTCGCGCAAACTGCCCTGCATGGCGGCAATCGCCCCCATCAGGCTGTTCCGATCGCAATTATGGATATCCAGGGTCAGGTCTCCCGCCGCAATCCCCAGCGCCGTGCTCGAGGCCTGATCGGGCTCGCCTCCTATCACCCGGTAGATGGAGCGCGCCACCAGCCAGGCCAACGCCGTCGCCACCGCCAGGATAGCGAAACCGATCAACAGCAAATTCAACGCCAGGCTGTCGAACGCCTGGTCGATATCGTCGAGAAACACGCCGGTCCCAATCGTCCAATCCCAGCCGGGAACACGCATCACCGCATTGAGCTTGGGTAGCGGCACGCTGCCGTTTGGCCGGCGGGTGCATATCTGCACGAAACCGAAATCCGCATCCCGCAGCACATCATGATAAGCCTGCACCAGGGTACGGCCGTCCGGCAGGGTTTCTCCAGGGTCGGCTTTGCCCAGCTTGCGCTTGTCCGGATGCACCAGCACCAGATTGTTGCCATCGCGGGCAAACACATAAACGTTCTTGTCGCGCAAGCCGCTCATCGCCTCGATTGCGCGCCGCTGCGCCTCGGCGCGAGTCAGCCTGCCGCCTTGCTCCTGATCCTGGAAATGGGCAACCTGCTTGCCGGCCAGCGTCAGCAGCGTTCGAATCTGGCTGCGATGATTTTCCATCAGGGAAACGTGCAGGCTGTACAAGGCCGCGCCGGCCATCAACGCCAAGCCCAGCCCCGCGTTCAACACCAGAATGCCCAGACGGGTGGAAAGCTTCATTCCTGCCGCTCCTCATCCAGCGCCGCGGTCGCGGCGGCCTCAACGCTCGGCGAAACCGCATCCGGGAAAACTCCCCGAAAACGCCCGGGCCAGGCAGGTCGCTGGCCCTGTGCCGCACTCATGCTAATATAGGCAAATATGGAGTGCGACCCTGGTCGTTTTATCCCACCACCATTTCAAGCCAATATGAAACTCATTAAACTCATCAGCCCGCTGATCGCAATCGGACTGGCCCTGTCCAGCCCGCTGAGCCACGCCGAACCGGAAGACCAGCCCCTGCCCGGCGACTTCCAGCCGGTACCCACCGCCAAGCCTCTACACCAACCGCACGCAAGCAAACCCGCCAAAGCTCAGCCTGCGCGCAGCAAATCGGGACACGCCAAGCCCGCCCGCCCGCACCATCAAAAATCCAAAGCCAGCCATGGCAAGGCCAAGCCCGGCAAAACCCATGCCCATGCCGCCAAGCACCGCCACGCCGGCAAGAAACATACGAAGAAACCGCATAGCGCGCATTCCCCTGCCAAGAAAGCCCACAAACCGACCAAGGCGCATAGGAACAAACACCATAAAAACAAAAAGCTAGCCAAGAAGCATCACGCCAAGCACAAAAAAACGCATTGATACTCTTGTCACATAAAGGGAAGCCGGGCATAATGGCCATCTCTTCGCCGGTGTAGCTCAGTTGGTAGAGCACCTGACTTGTAATCAGGGGGTCGCGAGTTCGATTCCTGCCGCCGGCACCAAGATTCATTCCCAGAAGCTCCAGGAAATACCGAAAAAGCCCGCAGACATTAGCTCTGCGGGCTTTTTCATTTCCAGGACCGTCCAAGGCCGTCTCATGGATTCCAGCGCAAAATCGGGGTATATTTCGGGGTATAACCCAGTTCGATTATTGAGATACCCCGATGGCCCTGACCGCCCAGACCGTGAAGCACATCCAACCCGCCGAAAAACTTACCAAGAAAGCCGATGGCGGCGGGTTGTTCCTCTGGGTCTACCCTAACGGCGCAAAATACTGGCGCTGGCGCGGCTACTTGGCCGGCAAAGAAAAATTGCTCGCCATAGGCGTCTACTGCGGGCCGGCTCAGTACGACGAAAAAGGCGCGCTACAGCCGTCAGCCATCCAAATGGGTTTGAAAGAGGCGCGAGAAGCCCGAGACGCAGCCAAGCGATTACTGGACGAGGGCAAAGACCCAGGCAAAAAAAGGGCCGAGGCCAAAAAACTGGCTCATGTCTCGACTGAAAACAACCTAGAGGCCGTGGCAAGGGAATGGCACCACAAGAGCCTGGCCAAGTGGGTTCCAGATCATGCAAACCGGATACTCCGCCGGTTCGAGATGGATGTATTTCCCCACATCGGGGCCGAGCCGGTTGATGCCCTCAAGACCCACCACCTACTAGACATCCTGCGCAAAGTCGAAGCGCGTGGCTCTCTCGACGTCGCCAGCCGACTGCAACAGCACCTTGTCGCTGTGATGCGCTACGCCGTACAGACTGGCCGCATCAGCACCAACCTGGCGCTTGACCTGCAGGGCGCGCTGATCGTACCGGAGAAGCAGCACCGCGCAGCCTTACCCTTGAACCAGCTTCCAGAGCTGATAGACCGCATAAACAACTACCATGGCCGCCTACTGACCCGCGCAGCCCTGCGGCTTACTCTGCTGACCTTCCTGCGCTCCAGCGAGCTGCGCATGGCCAGGTGGGGGGGGAAATCGACTTCGAGCGCGGCATCTGGACTATCCCCCCACGCGCGAAGCCATCGAGGGCGTGCGCTACTCCAATCGCGGCACCAAGATGAAGACCGCGCATGTTGTTCCCTTGTCCCGCCAGGCGCTGGCCGTGCTGCAAGAGATTCACCCGCTGACAGGCCGCTTTGAGCTGATTTTTGCCGGCAATAGCGATGTCACCAAGCCCATGAGTGAGAACACGATAAACAAATCCCTGCGCAATCTTGGCTACGACACGCAGGCCGATGTCTGTGGCCACGGCTTCCGCACCATGGCTTGCTCAGCACTGAATGAATCCGGCCTGTGGTTCAAGGATGCGATTGAGCGTGCGATTGAGCGCCAGATGAGCCACGTCGAGCGCAACAGCGTGCGTGCCGCCTACATTCACAAAGCCGAATATCTGTCCGAGCATCGATTGATGATGCAATGGTGGGCAGACTTCCTGGATGCCCAAAACCCACACACCTATATTGAGCCATCAGAATTTGCCAAGCTCAGGAACGATAGCGCAGTGATTTTGCGGTAGACTGTTCTCGGCCAGTTCCAGCCGTTCTCGGACTCAATAAAGGGCACCTCGAAAACCCTTAACCTTCAAAAATTCCACATAACAAAACCAATGGCTTACGCAGTAATTTTTGGCGACACGTTCACTACAGCAACGAGTTAGAGTTTTTCTCTGCAGCGTTCGTGGTATCTTTCATCAAATTTCCGAAAAACAGTCGCTACATAGACCTCGTCTTTCTCCTTAACCAGCGCCATAACATATGCGCTACCACTGCCGTTCTTTCTCTTGAAAGCATTATAAAAGAAGAAGCCAACATTTCCATACTCGTCTTTGTTTGGAACAATGGATTTACATTTTAGATCTGATGCATAGTCGGAAAAATATTCCTTCATTGATGCAGCAAAACTCTTCAATTCAATTTCAGAACTGTCTCTTTTTGTTAAGGGTGATATTAGCTTAATGAGCTCATCATCTTGAGAGTTTTTGGCGGCATCTATAAATCTTCTTTCTACTTTTTCATATACACTCTCATCCCCTCGAATAAAAAAGGAATTTATGCCTGAATCAGCACCAGACATGGTCTTATCACTAGCTTGAGCGCTTGAGAAGCAACCTAATATTACCAGAATGACTGAGATTAGTTTTAGCATGTACAACCCTCAACAGTTTTTTATACAGGCACGTGGCTCGTATATCAATTGATATTGCAGACGTCCATTGTCACACCCAAACACCATATCTTCAACACGTTCGTCATAGTCTCGCCCATATAACAACCCCAAATTTACAGTTGCCATATACTTCACCGCCGTCGCTTCCTGATCCAAATTGATCACGACAGCTTCGGGTCGATACCTGCCCGCATGCGTACCAATGCTCAAGTGACACCCCCTACTTAGACCCGCTAACAAAACCTATCGATAAATCGCAGACAGATCAATGAGATAGCCAGTTTAAGCAAGGCGTAATGCGTATCCAGCCGCCGTTCAAAGCGGATGCGCAACTTGCCGAAGCCCGCTAGCCAAGAATGGGTATGTTCTACCACCCAACGGTGGCGACCCAGTCTCTCGCTGCTTTCCACTCCGCGACGAGCAATTCGCACCAAGATTCCTCGCCGGCTCAGGTATTCACGGCAACGGCGGTAGTCGTAGCCTTTGTCAGCATGCAGTTTGTAAGGCTTTCGCCTGGGTCGCCCTGGCAAACCAGGAACGGCAGGAATCGCATCGATCAAAGCTTCGAAGACCATGGAGTCGTGTCGATTGGCGCCGGTCATGCTCAGTGCCAGTGGTAGACCTCGGCGATCTACGATGATGTGCCGTTTGCTGCCGCATTTCCCTCGGTCGGTGGGGTTGGGACCGGTCTCTTGGCTCCCCGGGGGCTGGCAACGCTAGCCCCATCAATGCTGGCCCGGCTCCAATCAATTTGATCGTGTTGGCGCAGTTGTATCAGCAGAGCTAGGTGTAGGCGGTCCCAAATGCCTTGCGATTGCCAATCCCGCAGTCTTCGCCAGCAGGTCATCCCGCTGCCAAAACCGAGTTCCTGCGGGAGGTCCTCCCAAGGAATGCCGGTGGCGAGAACAAACAAGATGCCGTTGAGGGCTGCAAAATCATCCAGCCGTGGCCGCCCACCCCGGCGGGGGCGAGGTGGCGGAGGGAGTAGCGGCTGCAATGACTTCCAGAGCTTCTGACTGACGACTTTCCGTTTCATCTTCGCTAGATGCGGGCATACGTATCCGGCATCAAGAGGTTTCGTTAGCGGGTCTAAGTGTGGTTCCGCACAGACTACCATTGAGCAAGCATCGAATGCTTGGCTAGCTACGCTCGCAATGTGGCGATATGTGGCCTTTTGGGAGAATTGACCATGTACGGATGCACTGGACGGCGTATTCGCGTGCTCATTAATGATGACACTCTAGAACCGAAAAGTGAGGATATTGATGATGTATCAGGCATTTTCCGGTCTGAGGAAGAGCAAATGATGACTGAAAAGGATAATTGGTTTCGGCCATTTGTTCCTTTAGATTTTCAGGCGCTGGCACAAGAGGTGTTTGCGTATCGCCCCAATCATCGCGATGTTGCCTACCTAGCGGATTTGCTCCAGCCGTTGGTCAACGGGTCGCTTGCCGCGAATCGGGTCATTCCGGCAATACCGGAAGCGAGAACCGATGAGCCAGGTTCGCCGACATGGGTTGCGGGGCTACTGGACAAGGTAGGAGCCGATGCTCTGCTGTTCCAGGGCGATCAACTGGACATAGAGCGCCTGAAAAAGGTTTTACCCCAAGTGGACACGCCGCAGAGCCAAGTCATGGTTCCTAGTTTGTTTTATAAGGCCAATACCGGCCATACAGAAGGCAACACCTTCGAGTTATTGATGTCAGTCCCGGGCGGCAAGTTGTCGGGCGGCCTCTTCTGGTGACTTGGTACTGCCACACCGGTCCCAATCAACAGGACTTTATGATCTTCGAAGCTTTGATCGCTGCGATTCCTGCCATGCCAGGGCGTGCTAGGCAAAAGCCTTACAAACTGCATGTAGACAACGGTTATGACTACCACCGTTGCCATGACCATTAGAAAGACTTTGCCACACAAATCAGCAAGCCTGTACAGAGTTTTGTATAAACAGGCATTTGGCAGGAAACTGTCGCTTAGTCTGGAATCCACATGTCTACCAAGAAACATGCCATTCCGGATGAGCTGGTTGCCCTGCTACTGGGCAACTATCAGCAGCCTGCCGCCCCAGCTAAGCGGCGGCGAAGTAGTCCGTGGCTTTTTCCAGGATTTCTAGCTCCACTTTGAGCCTGGCATTCTCGGCTCTCCGGCTGGAGCGCTCCATCCGCTCCGGCATGATGGCTTTACCATTTCCGGCCGCTAATTTACCGGCCTTGCTGGCCTTGCGCCAGTTGCTGAATCTGCTCGGCAATGCCGAGATCTCGATCGACGTGGGCGGGAGACCTGCCTTTGGTCTCAATCAACCGGACCGTCTCTTGCTTGAACTCTGTGATATAGCTTTGCTTCGGGATTTTGTACATGGACACCTCCGCATATCAGTTTATCTGACTACGCTTGGTATCCGAAATTCGCGGTCAACCTCAATCAAAAGGGAGAGGCGATAACTGCCCCTCCCTTTCGAAAATCCCCGCCAAACGCGTACGGCTTACTTCTTGCGCCCTGCCTGCCACAGCACGTCCGGCACTCCGCCCTGACGATTCAGATAGCGCGCCAGCACAAACAGGAAGTCCGACAGGCGATTGAGGTAGCGGCGCAAGGCGTCAGAGATACCCTCCTCCCCCGCCAGCGTCACCACCGCCCGCTCCGCGCGCCGGCAAACCGAGCGCGCCTGATGCGCCAGCGCGGCGCTACGCAAACCGCCAGGCAGAATGAATTCGCGCAACGGTCCTAACTCTTCGTTCATAAAAGCCACCAGGCTTTCCAGCGCCTGGACATGGGAGTCGGAAATGGCCTGGTAGCCGGGTACGGCCAGCTCCGATCCCAGATCGAACAGATCATGCTGAACCTCCAGCAGCCACTGCGCCAACGGTTCTGGAAGCGCTTCCGCCAACAACACGCCCATCACCGAGTTCAACTCGTCCACATCGCCCAAAGCCTGGATGCGGGCGCTATTCTTGGCCACGCGGCTACCATCGCCCAATCCGGTGCTGCCATCGTCTCCGGTGCGGGTGACGATATTCGACAATCTGTCAGCCATGCCCATCCTCATCCTTCCTGGACGAACCAACATCGTCCAAAGCCTGACGCAGGCTTTCCTTCAGCGCGTCGCCAAACAACATTTCGTAGTCTTCCTTCAACTGATGCATCATCCCGGACAACATCTGCTTGGCCTGAACCTCCACCGCCTCCTGCAACCATAGCGACAGCTCCACTTTCATCCGCGGCAGCATCTGCTCGTACAGGGAGTTGAACAACGCCTGCTCGTCGAATGGGGAAGCCGCGCCCTGGATACGGCCTACGCTGCCGGCCGCCGCCATCGAAGCGATCTTCACCACCGAAACCGGGCCGGCATCCATGGAAGCGGCAGATTGCAGCGGCTGCTCTATCGCGGCAAGCGGCTCAAAGGCCCCATGCATGGACGCCGCCTTATTGCCCAACAAGCCTGACAAGGCCGGTAGATCCTCTTCCCCGGCGTGGCCGTCCAAAACACTCGGAACATGCTCAGGCGGCACCGGCGCGGATAATGCCGGCGCCATTGGCTGCTCAAGCGTTTCCTCTGCCTCAGGCGGCACAGCCACGGCTTGCGGAACCGTTTGATCCTCAAGCTCGACAACCGCATTTTCTGTCGTCAGGCTGGCAAAATCCTCCGATTCCGATACAGACTGAAGTTCGGCGGCGTCCGATACCGGCAGCTCCGCATCCATAACCGGGATGCCCGCCAACTCCGGCTCAATGGTCTGAACAGCCTGTTGCGGCTCAATCGCGGGCTCGAGCTCGGACAATGCGGCGGCATCTTCCGCCATTTGGCGGTCAAACTCTGCCAACTCCGGCGCAAGCTCAGGCTCGACAATCTCCAGCACCGGCAGCTCGTCATCCACAACCGGAATGTCCACAGACTCGGGATGGGCGGCCTCAGCGGCCAATTTCGGCTCAATCTCGGATTCGAACCCGACGGCATCTCCCACCATCTGACCGTCAAACTCCGCCGACTCCGGCGCAAGCTCAGGCTCGACAACCTCCAGCACCGGCAGCTCGTCATCCACAACCGGAATATCCACAGCCTCGGGATGGGCGGCCTCAGCGGCCAATTTCGGTTCAATCTCGGCTTCGGACCCGACGGCATCTCCCGCCATTTTGCGGTCAAACTCCGCCAACTCCGGCGCAAGCTCAGGCTCAACAACCTCCAGCACCGGCAGCTCGTCATCCACAAGCGGAACGTCCGCGATCTCCGGCCGGGCCGCTAGTTGCGACTCAATCGCAGGCTCGACCCCGGCAACCTCAGGCACTGGCAACGCATCATCCAAAACCGGAACGCCGGGCTCAAGCGGCAGATCGGCCTCGGCCTTCCATTGCCCCTGCTCCAACGATGGCGCTTCCGGTTTGGGCAGCGTGGACAGCCACCCCAGCCCGCTGTCAGCCTGCTCGGGTTCGCGGCCGACGCCGCCGCCCAGCACACCGCTGGGCAGGCTATCGATGGAGATGGAGGTAAAAACCGGAGGGGGCGGAGCAACTGGAACATTGGTCCGCTCCGGCAAACGCTCATCGGTCGACAGCGCAACCTGATCCAGAGCCATGGGCTCGGCAAGGGCGGATTCCGGCGCCTGCGAGGCCGCCACCACCACGTCTTCCCAGCTCAGATCCGACGATTCCGCCTGGGCGACAGCCGGCAACGCCGGCGCGTCGACAGGCTCGACCACCGGCTGCTTAACCTCCGCCGCGACAGCGCCTGCGACCGCCTCTTCATCAGCAGACGCCTGCGCCATGGCCATCAGCGCCGCCAACCCATCCTGATCGGACTCCGGCTCGGGCTGGACCGGTTCGCGCGGCTGCAGCACAAAATCCAGCCCGCCGGCCGGCTCCGCCAACAGATCGGCATCCGCCAATTCCAGCGAAGGCAAGGCGCTGATGAAGTCGAGCTCCGCAGTCGATGCGGGACCGGCCTCCTGCTCGCCGTCCAGCAGATCGGCCAGCGTCAGTTCCGGTATCTCCAATTCAGCCTCGTCATCCAGCTCGGCGGCCAGCACATCCAGTTCGGAAGAAAAGTCGAACTCGGGAATTTCCACCGCCGCGGCCGGCTCTTCTTCCGCCAGAACAGGCACGGCGGGCTCTTCCACCACATCGGTCAGAATCGGCAGATTCAGACCCGTCCAGTCATCGTCGTTGGCTTTCGGCGACTCAGTCATGATGGCGTTTGACTCATGTCGTGATGTTCGATCGCGCAGCCATGCTCACGGTAGGCACGGAAACGCTCGCGGGCGGTTGCCAGCGAGGCCGGATCCCGTCCCACGATCTCAAGAATGCGCTCAAACCGTTCAATTGCATAGGGCAGCTCCGGCCCCAGATTCAGCAGCACCGGGTGCGCCAGATCGTCCGGCAGGCGGGCGGTCAGCCAGACTGGCGTCACCCCCGCCTCCGCGGCCTCCAGCCGGCAATGCGGCACGAAACGGGTATCGCCGTGGCTCCACAAGCGGTTGCTGAACACTTCGACGCTGCGTTCGCTATCCAGCCAGATCAGCAACTGTTCCCGCTTGCGCTGCACCGTATCCGCCAATCTGCAGGCAAAAGCCTGCGGATCGGCGACGTTGGTGTAAAAATCAATCCTGGTCATCTTCTACCACTTCAGGCGTCTCGCGACGCGGCCGGCCTCGGCGCACCACATTGCCCAGCGCGATATCGGCGCGATCCTGCAGAAACTGCACCAGCAGAGGCACCGGACGCGCGGTGGCGCCCTTGTCCTTGCCACCCTTCCAGGCGGTGCCGGCGATATCCAGGTGCGCCCAGTCGTAGGCCTTGGCGAAGCGCGACAGGAAGCATGCGGCGGTGATGCTGCCGCCCGGCCGACCGCCGATATTGGCCATGTCGGCAAACGGGCTCTTCAACAGTTCCTGGTATTCGTCCCACAGCGGCATATGCCAGGCGCGGTCGGCCACCTCCTCGCCGGCGGCCAAGAGCTCACGCGCCAAGCTGTCCTGGTTGCTGTAGAGGCCGGTGGCGATATGGCCCAGCGCGATCACGCAAGCGCCGGTCAGAGTGGCGACGTCGATCACGGTGGACGGACTGAAGCGCTCGGCGTAAGTCAGCGCGTCGCACAGGATCAGGCGGCCTTCGGCGTCGGTATTCAGCACTTCGATGGTCTGGCCGGACATCGAGGTGACGATGTCGCCCGGCTTCACCGCGTTGCCGTTGGGCATGTTCTCGCAGGCCGGCACGATGGCGATGATATTAAGCGGCAGGTTCATTTCCACCGCGGCGCGGAAGGCGCCCAGCACGGTGGCGGCGCCGCACATGTCGTACTTCATCTCGTCCATGCCCTCGCCCGGCTTCAGCGAGATGCCGCCGGAGTCGAAGGTGATACCCTTGCCCACCAACACGATTGGCTTGTCGTTCTTGTCCTTGGCGCCCTGGTGCTTCAGCACGATCAGGCGGGCCTCTTCCACGCTGCCCTTGGCCACCGACAGGAAGGAATGCATGCCCAGCTCGGCGATTTCCTTCGGCCCCAGCACTTCAGCCGCGGAGCCGAAGGCCTGCGCCACCCGGAGCGCTTCCTCGCCCAGATAGGTCGGCGTGCAGACGTTCGGCGGCAGATTGCCCAAATCCTTGGCCAGCCTCATGCCGTTGCCGATGGCCAGGCCGCGCTGCAGGCCCTTTTCGCCATCCGCGAGGTCGCTGCGGCGCGGCACCGCCAGCGTCAGCTTGCGCGGCTCGCGCACCGGTTCGTCCGACTTGCTCTTGAAGCGGTCAAAGCGGTACAACACATCCAGAGTCACTACGGCGGCCTGTTCTATCATCCACTCGACATCATGTTTCTTGACAGTCAATTCGGACAGGTAGCTGACGGCCTCGCCGGCGGAAGTCTGGGTCAGCGCCTTGATCGAGCTGCGCACCGCCTCGCGGTATTCCTTGGCGCGGAAATCGCGCTCCTTGCCCAATCCCACCAGCATCACGCGGTCGCACAGCGTATGCGGGACCGAATGCAGCACCAGCGTGCTGCCCAGTTTGCCCTCCATATCGCCATGGCGGATCACATCGCTGATGAAGCCGTTGGAGATGCGATCAAGCAGGTCGGCGGCAAAGGTCAGCTTGCGCGATTCGTACACGCCTACGATCACGCAGGCCACGCGCTGCTTCTCCGGGCTGCCGCTTTTTATGTTAAATTCCATAAGTACTCCGCTGTAGAACGAGTGTCAGTTGCTCCACCTTAATGACGGCCGTCTAAGCTCGGGGAAGACGGGCGTTCAAGCCGCCGGTGAACGCAGGATTGTTGTAATGGTCCAAATTTGCCGGAAATGGCGTTTCAGAATTGTCTCATCGAATTATCACAATGCTTTTCATAAAAAGTCAAAAAGGCACTGAATAAATGGTTTTTCAAAAAAGCCTGACACGCGAATTGACTTTCACCGCGCTAGGTGTATTCGTCGTGTTGCTGGCCATCATCGTCTCCACTCAGGCAATCAACCTGCTGGGCCGCGCAGCGGAAGGCCAGATCGCCAACGAGGCGGTCACCGCGCTGATCGGCTTCTGGACGCTGGGCTTTTTCCCGGTGCTGATGATTCTTACCGTCTTCGTCAGCGTACTGGTGGTGCTCACCCGCAGCTGGCGCGATCATGAAATGGTAGTATGGCTGTCTTCCGGCCTGTCGCTGCGCGACTGGATCTGGCCAATCATGCGCTTTACCCTGCCGCTGGCGGTGCTGATCGCCGGCGTCACGCTGTTCGTCGGGCCCTGGGCCGACCAGCGCAGCCAGGATTACGCGGAAATCATCAAACGTCGGGAAGAGATCTCCGCCATCTCGCCTGGCGTGTTCAAGGAATCCGCCTCCTCCACCAAGGTTTACTTCATTGAAAATTATTCCGGCCTGCACAGCGCCGCCACCAATATTTTCATGCAGGACATGACCGACGGCAAAGTCAGCACCGTTTTCGCCAAGCATGGCTATATTTCCACCAAGCCGGACGGCGAACGGGTATTGGTGCTGGAAGACGGCCAGCGCTATGTCGGCGACCCCGGCAAAGCCGATTACCAGGTCAGCGAATTCAAACGCTATACCGCCAGCATAGGCGAAGGCCAGGCGATCACCGGGCCGGCCAGCAACCGCCAGTCCATTCCCAGCCGCCAGTTGCTGGGCAACAGCAATCCGGAATACCAGGCCGAGCTGGCGTGGCGGCTGTCGATGCCGATCAGTTGCATCATCCTGGCGCTGCTGGCGCTGCCGCTGTCCTACTACAACCCGCGCAGCGGCCATACCTACAACCTGCTGTTTGCGCTGTTGGCGTTCTTCATTTATCAAAACGGGCTGACTGTCGCTCGCAACTGGATCACGCAAGGCAAAACCGGCATATGGGCGGTGGCGGTGGTCCATTTGCTGATGCTGTTGCTGGCGGTGTTGCTGCTCAAGCACCGCGACCGGCCACAAGTTCCGTTTGGCCAGTCGCTGGGCCAGATGCTCGGTAAAAACTGACAGACCTTTCCGATGAAACTCATCCACCGCTACATCGTCAGCACGCTGACCCAGTCCACCCTGTTCACCCTGCTGGCCCTGCTGGGCCTGTACGGTTTTTTCGACCTGCTGGGCGAAGTGCCCAATCTGGGCACCGGCACCTACACCGTCAGAGTGATGGCCGGCTACGTGGCGCTGCTGGTGCCGGGCCACGCCTATGAGCTGATGCCGCTGGCGGTATTGATAGGCGGCATGGTGGCGATGACCCAGCTGGCCAGCTCCAGCGAATACACGGTGATCCGCACCTCCGGCGTCACCCTGAAGCAGATTGCCGCCACCCTGCTCAAATTCGGCCTGGGCTTCGCCGTGCTCACCATCCTGATGGGCGAATTCGCCGCGCCCTGGGCGATGCAGGAGGCGGAACGCATGAAGCTGTCGGCCACCCACTCTATGGTGGCTCAGGAATTCCGCTCCGGCATCTGGGTGAAAGACAATCAAAACTTCATCAACGTGCACGAGATGCTGCCGGACAACACCCTGCTAGGCGTGCGCATCTACACCTACGACCAGGACTTCAAGCTGGTGCGCACCCGGCTGGCCGAAAAAGGCACCTTCCTCAAGAACGAGCGCAGCTGGCAGCTGGAAAACGTCAAGGAAACCGAGCTGTCCCGCGACCACACCTCCAGTAGCACCTATCCGCTGCTGAAATGGAAGTCCATCGTCGAACCGGAAATCCTATCGGTGCTGCTGGTGGTGCCGGAGCAGATGTCGGCGCTCAACCTGCTGACCTACATCGAGCACCTGAAGAAAAACAAGCAACAGACGCAGCGTTATGAAATCGCGCTGTGGAGCAAGCTGTTCTACCCGCTGGCCTGCATTTCGATGGCGCTGGTGGCGCTGGCCTTCACCCCGCAGCAGCGCCGCCACGGCCAGCTGGGCATCAAGCTGTTCGCCGGCATCTGCCTGGGCGTCAGCTTCCACTTCATCAACCGACTGTTCGGCCACCTGGGCCTGCTGTACGACTGGAACGCCATCCTGTCGGCCACCCTGCCCACGCTGAGCTTCCTGCTGGCCGGCATCGCCATCATCGCCCGACAGGAAAGGCGCTGACATGACGCTTGCGGCCACGGCCCTTCCGCACTGGCGGCAGACGCTGGCCGACAAGCGCCAGCAACTGGCAGATCGCTATCGCTCCAGCCGCGATCCGCAGGCCTACCTGCGGCATTACAGCCAGGCGGTAGACGAGGTGCTGGCCGAGTTGTGGCGCGAGCAGGGGCTGGATGAAGCCGCCAGCCTGGTGGCGGTGGGCGGCTACGGCCGCGGCCAGCTGTTTCCCGGCTCCGACATCGACATCCTGATCCTGCTGCCCGACCCCACCCCCGGCGAAGTTGCCGACAAAGTCAGCCACTTCATCGGCCTGATGTGGGACATCGGCCTGGAAATCGGCCACAGCGTGCGCACCGCGAACGAATGCCTGAACGAGGCGCGCGGCGACATCACCATCGAAACCAATCTGCTGGAAAACCGCCTGCTGGCCGGCCCGGTCCAACCCTGGCAGTTGCTGATGCAAAAGCTGGAGGCCCAACGCGACCCGCTGGCCTTCTTCGAAGGCAAGACGCTGGAACAGCAGCAGCGCCACACCCGCCACTTCGGCGTCAGCAACAACCTGGAGCCAAACCTCAAGGAAAGCCCGGGCGGGCTGCGCGACCTGCACACCATCCTGTGGATCAGCAAGGCGACCGGCCTGGGCGACAACTGGGACGCGCTAGTGCGGCGCGGCATCCTCACCCTGGCCGAAGCCCGGCTGATCAAGCACAGCGAAGACCAGTTGCAGAAGCTGCGCATCGACCTGCACCTGTTGGCCAAACGCCGCGAAGACCGGCTGATTTTCGACTTGCAGCAGCAGGTGGCCCAGGCCTGGGGCCTACACGACACCCCGGCCAAGCGCGCCAGCGAACAGCTGATGCAACTGTACTTCCGCGCCGCCAAGACGGTGAACCAGCTCAATGGCATCCTGCTGCCCAATCTGCGCGGCCGCATCTACAGCCAAGTGCCGCGCGTCACCCAGCACATCAGCGGCTATTTCCATTCGGTCAACGGGATGCTGGGCATACGCGAGGCCAATGTGTTCGACAAGCATCCGCAGGCGGTGCTGGAAGCCTTCCTCACGCTGCAACGGCACCCGGAGCTGTCCGGTTTCGCGCCGCGCATGCTCAGGGCGCTATGGCACGCCCGCAGCCAGATCAACGAACGCTTCCGCCAGGACGCCCGCAACCGCCAGACCTTCATGCAGATCTTCCGCGAACCGGCGGGCCTCACCCGCACGCTGCGGCGCATGAACCTGTACGGCATCCTGGGACAATACCTGCCCAACTTCGGCCAGATCGTCGGCCAGATGCAGCACGACCTGTTCCACGTCTACACCGTGGACGAACACATCCTGATGGTGGTACGCAACCTGCGACGATTCGCCATCAGCGCCTACAACCACGAATACCCGTTCCTGTCGCGGCTGATAGGCGATTTCGAGCAGCCGGAAGTGCTGTATCTGGCCGGCCTGTTCCACGACATCGCCAAGGGCCGCGGCGGCGACCACTCGCAACTGGGCATGGCCGACGCCGAGGCCTTCTGCCGCCAGCACGGGCTGTCGGAAGAAAACAGCCAGCTGGTGAGCTGGCTGGTGGGCCAGCACCTCACAATGTCCAGCACCGCTCAGAAGCAGGACATCTACGATCCGGAAACGGTGCAGCGCTTCGCCGAACGGGTGCAAACCCCGCGCCGGCTGGCCGCGCTCTACCTGCTGACGGTGGCCGACATCCGCGGCACCAGCCCCAAGATCTGGAACGCCTGGAAAGCCAAGCTGCTGGAAGACCTGTATCACGCCACGCTCAGGGCGCTGTCGCGCGGCGGCGAAACCGACATCAACTCCGAGCTGGAGGCGCGCAAGAGCCAGGCACGCGCCCAGCTGCGCCTGCACGCGATACCCGACGGCGCCGAAGCCGGCTTGTGGGCGCAACTGGACACGGTGTACTTCCTGCGTCATGAGGCCAAGGAGATCGCCTGGCACGCCCGCGTGCTCAACCGCCAGCTGACCCCGGCGCAACCGATGGTGCGGGCGCGGCTGGCCGACGACCACGAAGGCATCCAGGTGCTGATCTATTCGCCGGACAAGCCGGAGCTGTTCGCCCGCGCCTGCGCCTTTTTCGGCCGCACCAACTACAGCATCGCCGATGCCAAGGTCTACACCACCCGCCACGGCTACGCGCTGGACACCTTCCATGTCTTCGTCCCGGAGCACCACGACGGCGACTACCGCGACATGATCAACTTCATCGAGTTCGAACTGGCCGCCAGCCTGGCGGAAGACAAGCCGCTGCAATTGCCGCCGCAGGGCCGCATCAGCCGCCATCTCAAGCACTTCCCCATCACGCCGCAGGTATCGGTGCGGCCGGACGACCGCGACAGCGCCTTCGTGCTGTCCATCGTCGCCGGCGACCGCCCGGGCCTGCTGGCCCGCATCGCCAAGGTGCTGGCCGATTACCGGCTCGACGTGCAGTCGGCCAAGATCATGACCCTGGGCAGCCGCGCCGAGGACTCCTTCCTGATTTCCGGCCCGGCACTGAAGGACGACAAGACCGTGCTGGCGCTGGAAACCGCGCTGATCGCCGCTTTGCGGCTGTAAAAATCCAGTTTGAATATTTCGTGTCAGTCGGTATTATTGCATTGCACAATGCAAGAGACATGACAATGAGCGACATCCTGCTGGACATCCCCGATCAAATCGAAAGCCGACGACTCATCATCCGCAGCCCGCTGCCCGGCGATGGCGCAGTCGTCCATGCCGGCGTGGTAGCCACGCTGGAGCAGTTGCGCGCCTGGCCGGCCTCTTTGCCCTGGGCCATGTTCGAACCTTCGCTTGAAGCCTCGGAAACCTTCTGCCGCCAAAGCCGGATCGACTTCCTGGCGCGCAAGGGGCTGCCCATGCTGCTGTTTCTGAAGGAAGGCGGCCACTTCGCCGGCGCCTGCGGCCTGCACGATCTCGACTGGAAGCACAAGCGGGCGGAAATCGGCTACTGGTGCCACCGCGAATGGCAGGGCCAGGGCCTGATAGGCGAAGCCGTGCAGACCCTCTGCGATTTCTCCCAACACCAGCTAGGGCTGCGGCGCATCGCCTGCCTGGCCGATGAGCAAAACCTGGCCAGCCGCCGCGTCGCCGAGCGCGCCGACTTCCGGCTGGAAGGCATCCTACGCAACGAGCGCATCGCACCGGACGACAGCCTGCGCGACACCGCCCTATACGCACGAACCAACTGAATCCTGAAATTTGACGATGAAATCGCACCCGCTCGCCCAACCCGCCGCCTATCTGCGCTATCACGACATCCCCGGCCAGGGCGCGCCGCTAGTCATGCTGCACGGCATAGGTTGCGCGTCCTCCTTCGACTACCCACGCCTGCTAGCCGAAACCGGGCTGGCAGGCCGCCGCGCTTTGCTTGTCGATCTGCTGGGCCACGGTTTCAGTGACAAGCCGGAAGATTTCAGCTAAACCCCGCGCGCCCAGGCGCAAGCGCTGGCGCAATGGCTGGAGGCGCTGGACTTGCGCGGCTTCGAGCTGTTCGCCCATAGCATGGGCGGCAGCGTCGCTATCGAGCTGGCCACCTTGCTATCGGACCGCATCCGTCATCTAGTATTGGCCGAACCGAATCTGGACAATGGCGGCGGCACTTACAGCCGCGCGCTGGCCGCCTGGAGCGAGGCCGACTATATCGCCCGCGGCCATCGGGAAACGATTCAAGCTTTTGGCGTGGACAGCCCCAACTGGGCCGGCAGCATGGCGGTCGCATCGCCATTGGCTGTGCATAGAGCGGCCAAAAGCTTGATCCAGGGCAGCTCGATTAGCTGGCGCGAACAATTGCTGGCGCTGACCATGCCGCGCTGCATTATCTTCGGCGAAAACTCGCTCCCCGACCCGGACACCGAATGGCTGCCGCGACATGGCATCGCCACTCGCATCGTCGCCAATGCCGGCCACTCGCTGCCCTGGGACAATCCCGCCGGACTGGCGGCGGCCATCGCCGGCGCCCTGGCCTGAGGCGCATAGGGATGCGCATAGCAAACCGCTCCGGCCACCGGCACGGACCATCCCGTTTTGACCAAGCCGGGCGCTGGCGCTATGCTGCAACTCTTGGCATTACGTTAACGTAAGTTCAGACATGATCTACTTTGAAGACTTGCAGTCCGGCCAACGCTTTTTCAGCCCGACCCACACCCTGGAGAAGGAAGAGATCATCGCCTTCGCCCGTCAATTCGACCCGCAACCGTTCCATACCGACTCGGAAGCGGCGAAAGACACCTTCTTCAACGGATTGGCCGCCAGCGGCTGGCATACCAGCAGCCTGAGCATGCGGCTGGTGGGAGGGTCGGAGCTTGGCCAGGCCGCCAACGGCCTGATAGGCATGCAGATAGACAAGATGCGCTGGCCTCAGCCTTCGCGCCCCGGCGACACCCTGCAAGTGGAAGTGGAAATCCTGGAGAAGCGCCGCTCCGCCAGCCAACCCGGCTTCGGCGTGGTGAAAGCGCGCTGGCTCACCCGCAATCAACGCGGCGAAACTGCGATGCAACTGGAGTGCGCGCTGTGGCTGCAGTGCCGCGACAATCAGGATCTGCCCGAGGTGGAAGCACCGCCGGCCGATACCCAGTAAACAGGCGTTCGGCGCGGCCTAAGTCCCTCCAAATCCAGCGGCTTGGCGGCGGCCTAATCTTGCCGACGGTCACTCGCCGCCATCCGGATAACTTCCGCCCCGGCGATAGCGGACGGCAAGCCCGACAACCGCCGCGGCCCGCGCGGGCTTAGCGGTTGACCTGGATCATCTCCACGTCACGCAGCGCGGCCAGAGTGCGGCCGCCGGCGTAGCTGATCGACGACTGCAGGTCCTCCTGCAGCTCGCGCAGCAGCTTGGGAATGCTGCCCTTGTACTCCACCAGGATCTTCTTGCCTTCCACGTTGACGTAGGCGCCCTTGTTGAACTGCGAGGCGCTGCCGAAGTATTCCTTGTAGTGCTTGCCGTTGATCTCCACGATCTCTCCGGCCGACTCGTCATAACCGGCGAACAGCGAGCCGGCCATGATCATGGCGGCGCCGCACACCATGGCCTTGGCCATGTCGCCGTGCTCGACGATGCCGCCGTCGGCGATCACCGGAATCTTCACCGCGCCGACACAGTCTTTCACGGTGGAGATCATCGGACGGTGGAAGCCGGTTTTGTTCTTGGTGATGCAGACGCGGCCGCCGGCTATGCCGGCCTTGATCGCGTCGCAGCCCCAGCTTTCCAGGTCGCGCGCGGCATCCGCGGTGGCGACGTTGCCTCCGATCAGGAAAGTTTCCGGGAAGTGGCGCTTGATGTGCTTGATCATGCGCTCCGCCTTCACGCACCAGGCGTTGGCGACATCCAGCGTCATGTATTCGGGCGATAGGCCTGCGGCCTTGAGGGCGTCCAGTTGCTGATAGGTGTCGTCGTTGACGCCCACGCTGATGGAGGCGAACAGGCCCTTGCCCTGCATGTCGGCGGTGAAGGCCACCGCGTCGACGTTGAAGCGGTGCATGGTATAGAACCAGCCCTGGCGGGCGAAGAACTCGCAGGTTTCGGCCGACACCACCGACTTCATATTTGACGGATAGATAGGCATGGCGAAACGGCGCGGGCCGAATTGCACGCCGGTGTCGCATTCCTTGCGGCTGTCGACAACGGTTTTCTTCGGCACCAGGTATACGTCGCCGTAGTTGAGTTCGGTCTTGATCATGCGTGTGCTCCCAAAACAGGTATGGATGAAAAAACAGGGGCCCCAAACAAAGACGGGAGCCCTATAGGCTCCCATTTGCACTTTCCCCTGCGACGCCTGTCTCGGCTCGCACGCAGTTACGAAGTGAAATTACGCCGCTTGATCCTTGGCGTCAAGTGTTTCGAAGTAAAAATATTTGCTATTTATCGCACCAGGCCTGCGGATCCTCGCCCAGCCAGCGCAGGATCGGCAACCAGGCTTCGCGCTCACGCGCGGTGCGCGAGGCCGGCAAATCAAACAGCGACATCCCGGCCGACGCGGCCTGCACGTAAAGCTGGGTGTCGCGCAGCCAGCTCAGCACCGGCACGTCGTGGCGCGCCAGAAAATGCTCCAGCTCGCGCGCCGAACGGGTACGCGGGTCCACCCGCATCCCCACCACCGCCATAAAGGCCTTCTGCTTGCGGATGGCCTTCTCCTCAAGCATCTGTTCGAAAAAGGCCTCGCTGGCCCACATGTCGAACGGCGAAGGCTGGATGGGAACAATCACATGCCCTACCTGCGACAACAGCGAAGTCAGCTTCTTGCCGTGCAGACTGGCCGGGCTGTCCAGCACCACCACCTCGGTGCCCTTGGGCGGACGCTTGGGCTCGTTAGGCGCCACTTCCCAGCCGGCGATGCCCGGCAGGCCGGCGGCGCGCTGCGCCAGCCAGTGCAGGGAGGTCTGCTGGCGATCGACGTCTCCCAACATCACCTTCTTGCCGCGGGAGGCGAAATAGGCGGCCAGATTGGTTGCCAGCGTGGATTTGCCGCTGCCCCCCTTGGGATTGGCTATCAGTACCGACTGCACATCTTCCTCCGCTGTCTGCTGAACCTTGCCACTATACCAGAGCGATGACCGCCGCCGCTGCCAAATGACAGCCGGCCCGCCTCGACAAGCCGGCCGGCTTGGCCGCACAATCGACGCAAAAGGATCAATCCGAGCAAGGGAAACACGATGCCACGCAGTTTCGACGCGCTGCTGTTCGACATGGACGGCCTGATGCTGGATACCGAGCGCATTTCCAACGAGACCTGGCGCCGCGCCGGCGCCGAACTGGGAATCGCGATCGAGGACGACATGCTGATGGCGATGGTGGGGATGTCGATGCCGCGCTGCGTGCGCTTTGTCGCCGAATACCTGGGCGATGCGCGGCAGGCCGATCTATTGCAGCAGGGATCGCACCGCCATTACTCGCATATGCTGCAGCACGAGGATATCCCGCTGAAAACCGGCATTCTGGAATTGCTGGGCTGGGTGCGCGAACAGGGCATTCCGCGCGCGGTGGCCACCTCGACCCGGCGCCAGATCGCCGATCTGAAGCTGGCGCGCAGCGGACTGGACGATTTTTTCCAGATCACCGTCGCCGGCGACGAGGTGGAACACACTAAGCCGGCGCCGGACGTCTATCTGGAAGTGTCAGCCCGGCTGAGGGTGGATCCTGGGCGCTGCCTGGTGCTGGAAGACTCCAGCTTCGGCCTGCAGGCCGGGGTCGCCGCCGGCGCCAGGGTGATCTTGGTGCCGGACCTGCTCACGCCCAGCGCCGAGGACCGCGCCAGCGCGCTGGCGGTATGCCGCGACCTGCATCAGGCGCTGCAGCTGATCCGCAGCCTGTAGCCGGTCAGCCCAGGCCGCGGATGCGGGCGAGCAGCTCGTCCAGCACGTCCTCGGCCCGGTCCGACGGCACCTGGCAGGTGCCGGCCGCGTCATGCCCGCCGCCGCCGTACTGCAGCATCAGCGCGCCGATATTGGTGCGCGCGCTGCGATCGAGGATGGACTTGCCGACGGCGAACACCGTGTTCTGCTTGTTCAAGCCCCACATCACGTGGATGGAAATATTGCAGTCAGGAAACAGCGCGTAGATCATGAAGCGGTTGGTGGGGTGGATGATCTCCTCGTGCAGCAGGTTCAGCACCACCACATTGCCGTGCATTCTTGAGCAGCGCAATATCTGCTCCTTGGCCTGCGCCTCGTGCTCGCGATACAGCGCCACCCGCTCCATCACGTCCGGCAGCGCCAGAATCTGTTCGATGCTGTGATTGCGGCAGTAGCCGATCAGATCCATCATCAGCTGGAAATTGCCCACCCGGAATTCGCGGAAGCGGCCCAGGCCGGTGCGGGCGTCCATCAGATAGTTGAGCAGCACCCAGCCCTTGGGATTGAGGATTTCCTCTGCGCTGAATTGGGCGGAGTCGGCCTTGTCCACCGCGGCCATCATCTCGTCGCTGATGCCGGGAAAAGCCTTCTTGCCGCCATAGTGGTTGTAAACCACCCGCGCCGCCGACGGCGCCTTGGGATCGATCACGTAGTTGTCGAGATCGGTGGCGTTGCGCAGTGTCTCGGACAGGTGGTGGTCGAACACCAGATGAGCCTTGGCGACATACGGCAGATTGGTGGTGATGTCGTCGGCGCTGATGTCCACCTTGCCGTCCTGCATATCCTTGGGGTGGGCGAACTTCACCTCGTTGATCAGCTTGAGCTCGTTGAGCAGCACCGCGCAGACCAGGCCATCGAAATCGCTGCGCGTCACCAGACGATATTGCTTCTGCGTCATTCCCATTCTCCCGTTTCTCCCGCATTGCCCTTCAGCCATCCGGCAGCAGCCTGACCGCACCGGACATCCTGTCTGTCAGCTGCGCCATCCCCGCGTCGCGGGCAGCCTCGGGCAGCTCGATGGTCAGCACCGCCTGCTCCGCATACTCCAGCGCCACCACCGGGAAACCCAAGTCCTGGCATAGATGGCGGAGCCTGGATTCGGCGGCGAAATCCACCGCCAGCCGCATGCGGCGCATCCGCACCACCGGAATCAGGCGGGCTTCGGCCAGCGCGGCGTTGACAGCTTGAGTGTAGGCCCTGACCAGCCCGCCCGCACCCAGCTTGATGCCGCCGAAATAGCGCACCACCACGGCAAGCACATTGGTGATTTCCTTGTGCTGCAATACGTTATACATCGGTTTGGCGGCGGTGCCGGATGGTTCGCCGTCGTCGTCCAGCATGGAGTCGCCCTCGCACAGCAAGACCGCGCAATAGTGGCGCGCATCCGGCCAGCGGCGGCGGATGTCCGCCAGCGCGCTTTCCGCCTCGGCGCGGCTTGCCGCCGGCAGCAGCACGCCGATGAAGCGGCTCTTGCGGATTTCGATTTCGGCGCTGGCGCGGGCCTGCAACTGGAACATTCGCGTCACTCCATGGTCTCAAACGGGCGGGCATTGTAAACCTGCTGCGGGCAATCGGGAAAAGCCGGCCGCCCATCCACGGTCTAGACTGGAAACAGGAACAGGCTTGCAAGGAGCGGCGTCATGAAAACCCTGCTGCTGTTGTGCGCGATAGTAGCCGTGGCCGGGCTGTGGCTGTACGTCAAGAAAATGTGGCTGGAAAGCGAAGACCGCACCCACCTGTCGCATCACCTGCCCGACCGCGACCATGTCTGAGGTTTGGCCATCCCCGTGCGGCCAGACCGAGAGGGGCGGCATGTCCGTTGTCATTTTCCCGGAATGACCGGACAATGCCTGTCATGGCCAACCAATGGGGATTCCATGTCGCAAGCCATTACTTTCTGGTTCGGTTGCGCGCTGGTCGCGCTGATACTCGAGTTCATGTCCGGCACCTTCTATCTGTTGATGGTCGCGCTGGCAATGAGTTGCGGCGGCATCGCCGCCTGGCTCGGCATGCCTGAGACCGCCCAATGGCTGATAGCCAGCGTGTGCGGGGGCGCCGGCGTGCTGCTGATCCGGCAGCGCAAGCGGCGCAAGATCGTTCCACCGCCCCCCGGCGACGACCCCGACTGGGGCCAGCAAGTGCAGATCCGCACCCTCACCTCGCCCGGCCACGCCCGCATCTTCTACCGCGGCGCCGAATGGGACGCGCAACTGCAGGACGAAAACCTGAACGCCGGCGATGCCGGCTACATCTGCGGCCGCGACGGCAACTTGCTGAAAATCTCCTCAAAACAACCGGAATAAAACTACCATGGAAATCGCCCTGATATTGTTTCTGGCCGTTGTCGTCTTCATTTTCAAATCGCTGGCGGTGGTGCCGCAGCAAAATGCCTTCATCGTCGAGCGACTGGGCCGCTACCACGCCACGCTGTCGCCGGGCCTCAACATCATTCTGCCCTTCATCGACCGCGTGGCCTACAAGCACAGCCTGAAGGAAATCCCGCTGGATGTGCCCAGCCAGATATGCATCACCCGCGACAATACCCAGCTGAAAGTGGACGGCATCCTGTATTTCCAGGTGACCGACGCCAAGCTGGCGTCCTACGGCACCAGCAACTTCATCGTCGCCATCACCCAGCTGTCGCAGACCACGCTGCGTTCGGTGATAGGCAAGCTGGAACTGGACAAGACCTTCGAAGAGCGCGACGACATCAACCGCACGGTAGTCGCATCGCTTGACGAAGCGGCGATCAACTGGGGCGTGAAAGTGCTGCGTTACGAGATCAAGGACCTGGTGCCGCCGCAGGACATCCTGCACGCGATGCAGGCGCAGATCACCGCCGAACGGGAAAAGCGCGCGCGCATCGCCCAGTCGGAAGGCGTGAAGATGGAGCAGATCAACCTGGCCACCGGCGCGCGCGAAGCGGCCATCCAGAAGTCGCAGGGCGAGATGCAGGCCACCATCAACAACTCCGAAGGCGACAAGCAGGCCGCCATCAACAAGGCCAAAGGCGAGGCCGAAGCGCTGCGACTAGTGGCCGATGCAACAGCCGACGCGCTCAACCGCATCGGCGGCGCGATCCGAAATGACGGCGGACTGGAGGCGGTCAACCTCAAAGTGGCCGAGCAATACATCGCCGCATTCGGCAAATTGGCCAAGGAAAACAATACCATCATCATGCCGAGCAACGTCGCCGACGTCGGCGGACTGGTCGCCAGCGCCTTAAGCGTAGTCAAACAAACTAACCGTTAATCTTGCCTCCAGGCCCCGGCGCAGCTTGAATCTGCGCCGGGCTGCCCCCATAATCACCCGCATGAAATTTTTTACCGATCTCCTTCCCGTCCTGCTGTTCTTCGGCGCTTATTGGCTGACGCGCGACATGTACGTCGCCACCGGAGTCGCCATCGTCGCCACCATCGTCATGGTGGCCTGGGCCTGGATCAAGCACCGCAAGGTTGACGCCATGCAATGGGTCAGCTTGGGCCTGATCGTGGTGCTGGGCGGCGCCACCCTGCTGCTGCACGACAAGCACTTCATCATGTGGAAGCCCACCGTGCTGTACTGGGTGATGGGCGGCGGCCTGCTGGTCAGCGACCTGGCCGGCAAGAACGGCCTGCGCATGATGATGGGCCAGCAGATCAGCATGCCCGACCCGGTATGGCGCAAGCTCACCTGGGCTTGGTGCGGCTTCTTCGCCCTGATGGGCGGCCTGAACTTGTTTGTCGCTTACCACTTCAGCGAAGACGTCTGGGTGAACTTCAAGCTGTTCGGCGGCATGGGGCTGATGCTGCTGTTCGTCATCGCCCAAAGCCTGTTCCTGGCCAAGTACATCGAGGAAAAAAAATAATGCTGTACATGATCATCGCTCAGGACAATCCGAACAGTCTGGCCCTGCGCCTGTCCGGCCGCGCCGAACACCGCGCCCGGCTGCAGTTGCTGCAGGATCAGGGACGGATGAAGTTGTCGGGTCCCCTGCCCGCCATCGACAGCCAGGATCCAGGACCGGCGGGCTATACCGGCAGTCTGGTCGTCGCCGACTTCTCCTCGCTGGAGGAAGCCAAGGCCTGGGCCGCCGCCGATCCGTATCAGGCGAACGGCGTCTATGCCGCCGTGGAGGTCAAGCCTTTCGTCCAGGTATTCCCCTCATGAGCACGACGGTACAACTGCTGGAAGCCGCGCTGCAGCGACTGGCCCCGGAACACCTAGACATTCAGGACGACAGCGCCCTGCACGCCGGCCATGCCGGCGCCAGAGACGGTGGCGGTCACTACACGCTGACGATCGTCAGCGCGAGCTTTGCCAATCTCAGCCGGGTGCAGCGCCACCGGCTGGTTTACCAAACTCTGGGCGAACTGATGACCGGCCGCGTGCATGCGCTGGCCATCCGCGCCCTGACTCCAGAAGAACTCTGAATTTCTACAAAGGGCTAAGCATGAAGCATTCCCGTATCGCGGCACTGCTGTTGGCTGCAACCATCAGCCTGCCGGCGGCAGCCGAATCCATCGCCGTGGTCAATGGCACCGCCATCGACAAGACCGAACTGGACGCCGCCGTAGCCAATGTGGTGCAAAGCAATGGCGGCAAGGTGCAGGACTCCCCCGAACTGCGCGAACAGCTGAAGAGCTCGCTGATCAACCGCGAAGTCATCCTGCAGGAAGCCGCCCGCCGCGGCCTGGACAAGCAGCCCGCCTTCACCCAGCGCCTGAACGAAGTGCGCGCGGAACTGCTGCGCGACGCGCTGTTCGGCGACATCGTCCAGAAGGCGAACATCAGCGACGCCCAGATCAAGGAACGCTACAACCAGCTGGTGGCCAAACAGGCAGAAGCCAAGGAGGTGGAGGTTCACGCCTACCAGATCACGCTGGCCAGCGAAGCCGATGCCCAGAAAGTGATCGCCGCGTTGAAGAAAGGCGCCAAGTTCGACGACCTGGCCAAATCCAAGTCCATCGACCCCAACGCCAAGCAAAGCGGCGGCGACATGAACTGGGGTAATCTGTCGCGCATGGACCCAAAGCTGGCCGAAGCGCTGAAGCAGATCGGCAAGAACCAGATCAGCAGCAAGCCGTACCAGTCGCAACTGGGCTGGCATGTGTTCAAGGTTACCGACATCCGCAGCGCCCAACTGCCGCCGCTGGAGCAGATCCAGCCGCAGATCGGCCGCCAGCTGCAGGAAGAGACGATCGCCAAGACGGTTGAAGACTTGCGCGCCAAGAGCAAGATTCAGTAATCCACCTACCCCCGACCCAGGAATAAAAGAAAATGCGTAAACTCCTGCTGACAACCGCCCTCGTCGCCGCCTTCGCCGGCAGCGCCATCGCCGTGGCCGGTCCCACCATCAATGGCCAGCAAATCACCGATGCCCGCATCGACGCCGTCGCCAAGATGATGGAAGCCCAAGGCCAGAACGTGACTCCGCAGGCCCGCGACCAGATCAAAGACCAGCTGGTCACCGCCGAGGTGCTGCGCCAGGAGGCCCTGAAAAAGGGCCTGGACAAGACCCCGGACTTCTCCGCCGAACTGGCCAATATGCAGGCGATGGCGCTGGCCAACCGTCTGATCAAGGACTTCGAGAAGGCCAATCCGATCAGCGACACCGAGCTGAAGGCCGAATACGACAAGTTGGTCGCCTCGGTTCCGGAAACCAAGCAATACCACGCCCGCCACATCCTGGTGAAGACCGAAGCCGAAGCCAAGTCCGTGATCGAAGCGCTGAAGAAGGGCAAGGCCTTCGACAAGCTGGCCAAGGAAAAATCGCAGGATCCGGGCAGCAAGGCCAATGGCGGCGATCTGGGCTGGCAGGAAGCCGGCACTTTCGTAGCGCCGTTCTCCGAAGCAATGAGCAAGCTGGCCAAGGGTGAAGTCACCGCCAAACCGGTGAAGACCGAATACGGCTGGCACGTGATCAAGCTGGACGACATGCGCACCCAGCGCAACGTCCCGGCGCTGGACGAAATCCGGCCGCAGCTGACCCAGCGCGTGATGGGCGCCCGCGTCGAGAAATACGTCGCAGATCTGAAGGCCAAGGCCCAGATCCAGCAGTAATCGCACCCGGCAAAAACAAGGGGACGCCTCGCCGTCCCCTTTTCCCTGCCCAGGCTTGACAGCCCAGCCCTCTGCGCTTACCTTCGCCGGCATTGCACCGGCGCCGCTGCCGCTCCTTGGCAGCCTGCATCCTCCCTTATCGTCGGCATGCCGTTCCGGGGCATACCGCTACCCGAATGGCCCGCAGACGGCCTTTCCCACACAGGAAACATTCATGACCATTACCGTCAACGGCGTTGAAATCAACGAAGAAATGATCGCTTCGCAACTGGAGCATTACAGCGATACCCCCAGCCCACGCGACACCGCCATTCAGCAACTGATCCTGCACACCTTGCTGGTACAACAGGCCAAAGCCGAAGGCATCGCCATTGACGACGAACAGCAAGCCATCCAGGCCTTGCTGGATCAGAAACTGCAAGTCCCGGCCGTTGACGAAGCCAGCTGCCGCGAATTCTACGAGCAATACCCGGATCGCTTCGTCAGCGGCGACAGCGCCGTGGCCAGCCACATCCTGCTGCCCAAGGGCGAAGGCCTGGAAGCTGGCCTGATCAAGGCCAAGGCCGAAGGCATCCTGGCCGAAGTGCAGGCCGCCCCGTCCCGCTTCGCCGACCTGGCCCGCGAACACTCCACCTGCCCGTCCGGCCAGCAAGGCGGCAGCCTGGGCCAATTCGGCCGCGGCCAGATGGTGCCGGAATTCGAACAGGCGGTGTTCAGCACCGCAGCCGGCGAAATCACGCCCGACCTGGTGGAAACCAGTTTCGGCTACCACATCATCCAGGTCAACGAGCGCGCCGAAGGCAGCAAGATCGGCTTTGACGAGATCAAGGACCGCCTGCAGCAGTACCTGACCGATCTGGCCTCCAACCAAGCCATGCACGAATACCTGAACAGCCTGGTCGGCGCCGCCGACATCAGCGGCTATTCGATGAGCGCTCAATAAGCGCCTACCGCTTCAGCCTCACCAGGCCGTCCGCACGGTGCGGACGGCTTTTTTCATTTTCGCCTGCGTCGCCGGCAGTTGATGCAGGCTGCCGGCCACAGGCTTGGAGAAGACATAGCCGTCGTGGCTGTCCCAGTTGATCGACCAGCTCATCACGCCGCGGAAGCTGGGATAAGCCTGAGCCGGCAGAATGGCGCCGCAGCTTTGCAGGCTGGTCAGGCAGGTGAGCGATCTGGCCACGGTGTCGGCGGTGACAAAGCCGGAGTTGGCGGAGCTGCGGCCGGACGGCACGCCGAAGGCCACCTGGTCCGGCCGCAGGCCCTTGAAGCTGCCGGACGCGCCGTTGCCCAGCGGAAAGCCCTCGATCAGCATCTTGCTGCCCGCCACCAGCATGTCTTCCGATCCTTCGGCCAGCGCGCCGTTGGAATACGGCGTGTACAGGCCGCCGTTGTTGTAGTACTGGACATGGATCACGCTCAAATCGTCGCGCAAGCCGTCGATGATGGGCAGATAGGCGCCCCAGTTGCCGCCGTAAGCGACGAACCCGCCCTGCACATACGGATGCTCCGGCGCCATGGACAGGTAGAAGTTGGATCCCACCTTCGCTTTTAGCTGCTTGACGCCGGCAATCAGGTTATTGATCACCGGCGCGCCCACCACGATGCCGCTGCCGCTCTCCAAATCCAGATCGATGCCGTCGAAGCCGTACTGGGCGATGATGGCCGCCAGGCTGTTGACGAAGTTCTGCACCTGGGAAGCATTGTTCAACGTCACCGAACCGTTCTGCCCGCCCAGCGACAGCACCACCTTCTTGCCCTTGGCCTGCTTGGCGCGGATGTCCTGAATGAATTGGGCGGCGCTGCCCGCGCTGGGGTCCAGCGTGAAGCTGACATTGCCGTTGCCGGCGTCGTCGGCGAAGGCCACCACGATCACATCCCAATCGTCGCTCACCTGCGCCAGCGGATAGGTGTTGCCGCTGGGATTGGCGAAGTTGTGCCAATAGCCTATCAGCGCATGCTTGGCGAAAGGCACGGTATTGCCGGGGGGCGCCGGCGGCACCGGAGGAGTGGGAGGAGTTGGCGGCGTAGGATCGCCGCCGGAGCAGCTGCCGCCCGCCGCCCACAATGTCGGCGTGCTGGCCGGGTTCCAGTTGGCGCCGACATAGGCGGTGTGCGCCACCAGCGCGGTGTAATTGGCGTTGCCGTAGCTGACCACGTCGCCCACCTTGTAGCTGGTGCCTTCCGCCCAATTGGGGCACGCCGCCATCGCCAAGTTGCCGTAGGCCAGCGCGATAGCCAGCGCTACGCCACTCAAGGTCCTGCTTACGCCATTATGCATTTGCCGTCTCCCTGTGCTCAGTCAACCACAATTGGTATTTAACTGGTATTTCAGACTATGCAATACAAACAAACTTGCAAGAGATAGATTCAAAATAAATATTCTATTCAGCAAATTAACAATTAAATAAACTCGTTTGACATCATTAAAGATACGGATACAATCTGCGATGGCCGCATCAAAACCCATCGCAAATCCGCCTCCGCCGCCAATTGACTCCAGACGCCTTTTCATGAGCCGTTGCGCATGCAC
>NZ_MKCT01000027.1 GCF_001855555.1 Chromobacterium sphagni
CCACTTCCTTGTTGGCCTGATCCAACGCATTGCGCACTTCCACTTTGTCTACTTCGGAAACGACATCAAAAGACGGCATAAAACTATCCTCGCTAATAATCAGCCGAATTCTAGTAGCGCCCCGGCGGCTTGTCACCAGCCCATTGCCAAAGCCGGGCGGACATGATGTGATTCCACGCAGTCAATCACCGCTTATGGACATCGCATGCTAGTCACTCTGCCGCAACTGGCCGCCTTTCTCGCCGCCGCCATGCTGATCACGCTTTCCCCCGGCCCGGACAATCTGATGGTGCTCAGCCAGGGCATTTCGCGCGGCCGCCGCCAGGGCATGGTTTTCGGCCTGGGCTGCGCGCTGGGCTGCCTCAACCATACCTTGCTGGCCGCGCTGGGCATCAGCGCGCTGATCGCCGCCTCTCCGCTGGCATTTACCGCGCTCAAGCTGGCCGGCGGCGGCTACCTGGTCTACCTCGGCTGGGGCGCCGTCCGCAGCCCCGGCGCCAGCTTCCGCGCCGACCCGAATGACGCCGGGCCGCAAGGCTCGCTGGCCGCCACCTTCCGCCGCGGCCTGATCGCCAACGCCATCAACCCCAAGGTGGTGCTGTTCTTCCTGGCCTTTTTGCCGCAATTCGTCAATCCGGCGCATGGCTCGGCCGGGCTGCAAACCGCCATCCTCGGCACGCTGTTCACGCTGCAGGGCGCCGTGATTTTCGGCGCGCTGGGCTACTTCTCCGGCCATGTCGGCCAATGGCTGGCCAAAAGCCGCAAGGCCGGCCAATGGCTGGACCGGCTGGCCGGCTCCATTTTCATCGCGCTGGGCCTGCGCTTGATTCTGGCGCGCTGAGGGCTAAATACAAATTAATGACAATTCTGTTTTGGCATACACCTCGAAACGCGCCAAAAGATTAGGATAAATAACAAGCAGCAAGTCTTAAATTACCAATAGGATTATCACGATGAGAATATTGGCTGCATTTTTGACGCTTATTGCCCTCAGCCCCGCCGCCTTCGCCTACGTCGATCCCAGCTCCACGCTGTTCGCCTGGCAAGGCGGGCTGGCGCTGCTGGGCGGACTGCTTGTCTTCATCAAGTCGCCGTTCACCTTCCTCAAACACCTCTTCAGAAAAGTCTTCAGGAAGAAAGACGACGATCATGCGTGACCCCCAGGGCAATCTAGAACTGGAGGAACGCACCGTCGTCAGAACCCTGCACGCGCCACTGGACAACGGCCACTACCTGCGCGGCCCCGGCTCGCAACAGCTGGTCGGCAAAGGCATGCTGCTGGATTTCGATTTTTGCGGCAGTTCCAACATCGTCGCCGAGCGCCTGCCTTTCGTCAGCTATCCGCACGAGTGGTCGGCCATGCAATTGCGCGACGCCGCGCGGCTGACGCTGGACATTTCGACCAACCTGCTGCCGGCGGGATGGGAACTGAAGGACGCGTCGGCCTGGAACGTGCTGTTCAAGGGCTGCGACCCGATATTCTGCGACCACCTGTCGTTCCAGCGCATAGACAGCCGCCACTGGTGGGCCTTTGGCCAGTATCTGCAGCATTTCGTGTTTCCGCTGTGCGTCGCCCGCTTCCGCGACATTCCGGTCAGCGCCAGCTTCCGGCTCCATCTCAACGGACTGGATGTGCGCCGCTTCCGCGCGCTGATGGGCGCCGGCATCTTCCTCACCCGCTTCTGGCCGCTGGCCTTGGCCGGCGGCAAAAACGACGGCGCCATCCGGCAACAAGACCTGGCGGGCCGCGCCGGCTATCACGCCAACTTGTACAAGCTGCTGGACTGGTTCCTCTCCGCGCCGGAGAAACGCCCCGCCAGCAGCGACTGGACCGGCTACGCCGCCGCCAATTCGCATTATCCGCCGGCGGCGCGCCAGGCCAAGCGCGCCTTCATCGGCCAATGGCTGAACCGGCTGAACCCCGCCTGGGTGGCCGACCTGGGCTGCAACACCGGCGAATACTCGCGACTGGCGCTGGAGTCCGGCGCCCGGGTCATCGCGCTGGACGCCGACCACCACTGCATAGACAGGCTGTACCAGGCCAACAAGGGCCAGGCCGGCCTGCATCCGCTGGTGGCCGACCTGGACGACCTGGATGCCGGCCGCGGCTGGGCCGGCGCCGAATTCAGCGGGCTGGCGCCCAGGCTGGCCGCGGTGACGAAGCTGGCCATGATGCTGGCGTTGGTCCATCACCTGGCGATCTCATTGTCCATACCCTATCGCAAGATCGCGCAGTTTGCCGCCGACGTCACTCAAAAGTGGCTGATCGTGGAACTGATCGACGAAAACGATCCGCTGGTGGCGAAACTGTGCCAGCAGCGCAAGCGCCATCCGTCCGAATTTCCGCTGACGCTGCAACGCGCCGCCTTCCTGGAGAAATTCCGCCTGCTGGACGAATTGCCGCTGCCCGGCATCGGCCGCCAGTTGCTGGTCCTGGAAAAAAATCCATCATGAGCCGCCTCTTTGCCATTCTCCTCCAGGCCCTGGCCATCGCGCTCGGCCTGAGCGGTTTCTGGCTGCCGGCATGGCATGCCTCCGCGCAATACCATGGCGGCTACTCCGCCGCCGCAACCGCCGCCTATCTGCTGCCGCCGCTTTTGGCCGTGGCGCTGATAGCCGCCGCGGCGTCCATCCTGGGCGAGCGCGGCGAGCGGCTGCTGCGCGCCCTGCTGTTGCTGACCGCCCTCTACCTGCTGTACAAGACTGGCCGCAGCCTGCTGCCCGCGCTGCCCGCCTTGCCGATATTCGGCAAGCTGGCAGCCATCCCGCTGCTTTGCGCGGCTAGCTGGATGACCGCGGCCAGGCTATCGCCGGGCCTCTGCCTGCGGCTGGCCAGCTGCGTGCTATTGGGAGCGGCATTCTACGCCGTCACCCCCTATGCTTTCCTGGCGCTCAACCAGGCCGGCCGCTACCCGGTCTTCTCGCTGCAAAGCCCGTACGCCCAGGCCGCGAACAGCCGCAACACCCTGGTGATCCTGTTCGACGAGACCGGTCCGCAATTCATCGCGCCGCTGTTGCAGACCGCCGCCGGCAGAAAACTGCGCTGGGCCGACGCCACCGTTCCGGCCGCGGGCGCCGACACCGTCAACGCCATCCCGGCCATGCTCACCGGCCAGCGCTTCGACGACGTGGTGCCCTGCGGCTCCCGCTGGCTGTGTTCGCCCACCCGCTCGCTGAGTTTCGACCAACTGTACGCCGGACGCCCCGACCTGGACATCGTGGGCTTCTGGCACCCTTACTGCGCCATCCGCGGCCTGCGCTACTGCCGCAGGATTACCGGCGTGTTCTATGCGCCGCTGGCGCGGACCTTCCTGTGCAGCCCGCCCTACGCCTCCATGCTGCTCAACTGCCGCCCGCCTGTCGGATCGCGCGACCAGGCGCTCCAACAGTTGCTGGCGGCGGCCTTCGCTGCGCCGTTCTGGCGCGAGGGCGGCATGCTGTACCTGCACCTGCCGCTGCCCCACCCCAGCATGGAAAGCGAGGAAAACCTGCAGGCCCATTATCTGAAAAGCGTCGGCCAGGCCAGCCAGGTGCTGGGGCTGCTGCTGGACAGGATGCGCGCCCGCTTCGGCAACGACTTTTCCGTCGTCCTCACTTCCGACCATCCGCTGCGGACCGAGGGCTGGTGCGGGCCGGGCCGGGAGTATCAGGGTCCCGGCTGCCACACCGGCTTGCCGGTCAACAAGAAACGGGTGCCTTTCATCGTGATCAGCCCGTCCCTGCCGCCGCTGCCGCGCATGCCCCTCACCAATGTGGGCGTCTTCCATGGAAACGGGCCGCCGCGGGCGCAGGGCGCAGCCGCCTCAAGCCGCTCCGGCCCGGCCGCGCCGATGGCATAATCCGGAAGCGGGAGCCGCATCGCGCCCCGGCAAACCATAAGGAGCAACGCATGTCCCTTACCCTGTACCAGGTCTCCATCCCGGCGCTCGAGCGCGGGCTGCACAGCCTGGCGGCCATTCTGCGCAAGACCGCCGCCCACGCCGAGGCCAAGAGCATCGCGGCGGAAGTCTTTCTCAACGCCCGGCTGGCGCCGGACATGTTTCCGCTGCTGCGCCAGACGCAAATCGCCTGCGACCTGGCCAAGGGCTGCGCCGCCCGGCTCGCCGGCGTCGAAGTGCCCAGCTACGCCGACGACGAGAGCAGCTTCGACGAGTTGCAGGCGCGCATCGCCAGGACTCTGGACTTCATCGCGAATATCCGGCCGGAACAGCTGGACGGCAGCGAAGCGCGGACGGTTGTCCTGAAATTGCGGGGAGAAGAGATACGATTCAGCGGGCTGGGCTACCTGCGCAATTTCGCGCTGCCCAACTTCTATTTCCATCTGACGGCCGCCTACGCCATCTTGCGCCACAACGGCGTGGAGCTGGGCAAGCCCGACTACCTGGGCGGCGCGCCGGGCACCCTCGCCGAATAAAGCTTGGCGGACCGCATCAACGACAAACGCCCCGGGCATGGCCCCGGGGCTTTTTGCAGGCTACTTGCTGAGCAGAAACTCCACCAGGATGTTCTTGAACACGAAGCCGGACACGCCGAAGCCCAGCACCAGGAACAACACGATCATCCCGGTCTTGCCGGCCTTGGACTTCTTGCCCAGGTCCCAGATGATGAAGCCCATGAAAATGATCAGGCCGGTCAGGCAGACCACCAGCGATACATTGGCAAATTGCTCTTCGGACACGATCTCAATCCTTGCTGGCCGGGGCCAGGCTGTTTGGTAGACGGATGCGGCCGCCGCTCAGCACCAGCGCCACCCCTGCCGCAGCCAACAAGATACCCCCGCAGGCCAAGGCGCTCAAGCGCTCGTCGAACAGCCACCAGGCCTGCAGCGCCGTGAGCCCCGGCACCAGGTACAGATAGCTGGCCACTTTACCGACATCGCCTTCCCGCAGCATGCGCAACAGCAGCAGGATGGCCAGCACCGACAGCATCAGCACGCTCCAGCCCAGCGCGAACGCGAACTGTCCGCTCCACACCACCGCCTGGCCGCGTTCGAAGCATAGCGCCAGCGCGCCGGTGATGGCCAGCGCCGACAAATACTGGTGGAAAGTGCCGGTGATCGGGTGCACGCCCTGCCCTCGCCGTTTCTGGTACAAGGTGCCGATAGTGATCAGCAGCAGGGCCGCCACCACAAAAATGATGCCGGGGTTGCCGCTCAGCGCCAACCCCTTGCTGCCCAGCACCACCAGCGTGGTGCCCAGCAAGCCCAGCAACATGCCCAGCCACTGCGCCGCGCCGAAGCGCCGCTCGCCCAGCCGCCAGGCCAGCAAGGCCGTCAGCAAAGGCTGCAGGCCGACGATCAGCGCCGCCAGCCCGGCCGGCACGCCCAGCTTGATGGCGGCGAACAGGCCGCCCAGATAGCCGCCGTGCAGCAAGGCCCCGCTCACCCACTGCCGCCGCGCCTGCGCCAGCGTCGGCCAGGCCGGCCGCATCGCGGCGATCAAACCGGCGAAGCACAAGAGGGTCAACCCCATGCGGATGGCCAGGAAGGTGAACGGCCCGCAATACGGCAGGCCCAGCTTGGCGCCGGTGAAACCGGTGCTCCACAACAATACGAATACCCAGGGTATCCACTGGCTGGCGGCGATGCGCATCGCAAGCTCCCGAAACAGGCCGGCAATGAAAAACGGCCTCCCTGGAGGCCGTCATGCCGAAGGTATAAAACCGGATTGTATCAGCCGCGCTTGTTGCGCGCATTGGCGGCGATGCGCATCCGCAAGGCGTTCAGGCGAATGAAGCCGGCCGCGTCGGCGTGGTTGTAAGCGCCGCCGTCCTCGTCGAAGGTGGCGATATTGGGGTCGAACAAGGAGTCGGTTTTCGATTCGCGGCCGACCACCACCACATTGCCCTTGTACAGCTTCAGCCGCACCCAGCCGTTGACGGTGGCCTGGGAAGCGTCGATCAGTTGCTGCAGCATCTGCCGCTCCGGGCTCCACCAGTAGCCGGTGTAGATCAGCTGCGCGTACTTGGGCATCAGTTCGTCCTTCAGATGCGCCACTTCGCGGTCCAGCGTGATGGATTCGATGGCGCGGTGCGCCTTCAGCATGATGGTGCCGCCCGGGGTTTCGTAGCAACCGCGCGACTTCATGCCGACATAGCGGTTTTCGACGATGTCCAGCCGGCCGATGCCGTGCTTGTTGCCCAGGCGGTTCAGCTCGGTCAGCACCGCGGCCGGGCTCAGCGCCACGCCGTTGATGGCGACGATGTCGCCGTTGCGGTATTCCAGCTCCACGTATTCAGCCTGGTCGGGCGCGCTCTCCGGGCTGACGCTCCACAACCACATGTCTTCGTCCGGCTCGCGCGCCGGATCTTCCAGCGAGGTGCCCTCATAGGAGATGTGCAGCAGGTTGGCATCCATCGAATATGGGCTGCCGCCGTTCTTCTTCTTGCTGATGTCGATGCCGTGGGTTTCGGCGTAGGCCAGCAGCTTCTCGCGCGACAGCAGGTCCCACTCGCGCCACGGCGCGATCACTTTGACATCGGGCTTGAGCGCGTAATAGCCCAGCTCGAACCGCACCTGGTCGTTGCCCTTGCCGGTGGCGCCGTGCGACACCGCGTCGGCCCCCACCTGGTTGGCGATCTCGATCTGGCGCCTGGAGATCAGCGGCCGGGCGATGGAGGTGCCCAGCAGGTACTCGCCTTCGTAGACGGTGTTGGCGCGGAACATCGGGAACACGTAATCACGGACGAATTCCTCGCGCAGATCCTCGATGAAGATGTTTTCCGGCTTGATGCCGAGCGAAACCGCCTTCTGGCGCGCCGGCTCCACCTCCTCGCCTTGGCCGATGTCGGCGGTGAAGGTCACCACCTCGCATTGGTAAACATCCTGCAGCCACTTGAGGATGACGGAGGTATCCAGACCGCCGGAATAGGCCAGTACTACTTTCTTGATGTCAGACATTGCTTTGCTTCCTACCTATTGTTTGCTTGTCGATTGCCGGGCGAGGACTCAGTCCTCGCGATGCCCCAGCAACAGAAACTCGATCAGGGCCTTCTGCGCGTGCATGCGGTTTTCCGCCTCGTCCCATACCACGCTCTGCGGACCGTCTATCACCTCGGCGGCCACCTCCTCGCCGCGGTGGGCGGGCAGGCAGTGCATGAACAGGGCGTCGGGCTTGGCGTGCCGCATCAGCTCCGCCGTCACCTGGTAGCCGGCAAACGCCTCGCGCCGCGCCGCCTGCTCGGCCTCATATCCCATGCTGGTGAACACGTCGGTGGTGACCAGGTCCGCCCCACTCACCGCCCGCGCCGGGTCCTGGGTCAGCTCCAGGCGTTCCGAGCCATAATGGCGGCCGTCCAACACCTGCAGCTCATACCCCAGCGGCGACGCCACCTTCAGCTTGAAGCCCAGCACGCCGGCGGCCTGCAGCCAGGTGCGGCAGACATTGTTGCCGTCGCCCACCCAGGCCACGGTCTTGCCCTTGATCGAGCCATTGCGTTCGATGAAAGTGAAAATGTCGGCTAGCACCTGACAGGGGTGGTATTCGTTGGTCAGGCCGTTGATCACCGGCACCCGCGAATTGGCCGCCAGCCGCTCCGCCTGCCGCTGCTCGAAGGTGCGGATCATGATGATGTCGCTCATCCGCGACAATACGCGCGCGGTATCCTCGACCGGCTCGCCGCGGCCGATCTGCGAGCTCTTGGTGTCCAGAAACATCGCATGGCCACCCAACTGGGCCATGCCGGCCTCGAACGACGCGCGGGTGCGGGTGGAATGCTTTTCGAACACCATGGACATCACCTTGCCGACCAACGGCCGGTACAGCTCTCCGGCGCTTTGTCGTCGCTTCAGGACCTTGCTGCGCTCGAAGAGGTGGTGGTACTCGTCGGGAGTCAGGTCGCTGAACTGCAGGTAATGCCTTACGGACTTCATGATGCTCCAATCAGGAAAAAAAGAGGCCGCTGCGCGTGCAACACCGGATGGTGGTTTCATGCGCAACGGCACATTACTACACGCTGGTCTCAAGTCACTTTACAAACATCGCACCCCCGCAAAGACATGGTCATGATTTACAGAAATGCGACATTTGTTATATTTATCGGAAATCACCCTGCCTGACAAGCATTCAATTGAACAATCCGCGCCCGGGCAATTCCGCCAGTTCCGCTTGACGCAACACCCGCACGTAGAATTCCCCGCCATCCTCGGCCAAACCATGCATTTCTATGGTTTTTTGCGTCTTTTGCAGCCGCGCCAGATAAGACAGTATGGTGTCGTCTATCACCTGCCCCGGCACCAGCACCGGAATGCCGGGCGGATACGGCACGATCTGGTCGCAGCACACCCGGCCGTGCAGCTCTGCGTTGGGGCGGCCGTCGTCATCTAGGAGTGGCAGCCGTTCGCCCGCCTCGTAGAAGGCGTCGCGCGGCAGGCAGGCCAGCCGGCTGAAGTGCGGAATCTCCGGCATCCGTCCCAGCGCGCGCGGCGGGCGGTTCTCTTTCGCCAACCGCAACATCGCGTCGTACAGCCGCGACAGCTTGCTGCGGGTGGTGCCTATGGTGAGCAGCAGCGTGATGGTGCTGAAGGTGGATTTCTCCACCTGGACGTTGTAGCGCTCAAACAGGGCCTGCTGCAGCTCGTCGGCGGTGAAGCCGGAGCGGGTGAAGTCCACCGTCAGCTTGGTGGGATCCAACTGGATGCCGTCCTCCCTCACTTCTTCCGGCAGCAGGTCGGCCAGCTCCAGCACGCGGAAGGCGCCGGTGGAGTTGATCTTCTCGCGCAACTCCTGCGCCAGCTTCAGCGTGCGGTCCAGCAGGCGGTAGCCCTCCATCACCGCCTGCTTGCGCGCCACGTCCAGGCTGGCGATCAGGCTGTACTGCGGGCTGGTGGAGGCGTGCATATTGAAGTTTTCGCGGAACAGGTGCGAGTCGAAGCCGGGGTCGTTGACGTGGATCATGCTGGCCTGCGAGAAGGCGGACAGGATCTTGTGGGTGCTCTGGGTGACGTAGTCGGCGCCGGACTCCAGCGCGGTGGGGCGGAAGGCCGGATGGAAACGCGCGAAGCCGTACCAGGCCTCGTCGACGATCACCTTGATGCCTTTCTCGTGCGCCGCCTCGATGATGGGCTTGAGATCGTAGCGCAGGCCATCGTAAGTGCAGGAAGTGAGGATCAGCACCCGCGCGTCCGGATTGGCGTCTATCGCCGCGAAGATGGTGGTCTTGGGCACCGGGCCGAAGATGCCGTACTGGCGGTTGATCGACGAATCCAGGTACACCGGCAAGGCGCCGGACAGGATCACGCCGTGGTGCACCGATTTGTGACAGTTGCGGTCCAGCAGCAATTTGTCGCCCGGCGCCAGCAGGGTCTGGAAAATCACCTTGTTGGACGTGGAGGTGCCGTTGGTGGCGAAATAGGTTTTCCTGGCGCCGAAGGCCTTGGCTGCCAGCATCTGCGCCTCGGCGATCACGCCGGTGGGATGCAGCAGCGAATCCAGCATCGGCACCGACACCGACAAGTCAGCCCGCAGCAGGTGCTCGCCGACGAAATCGTGGAAATCGCCCACCCACGGACTGCCCTTCAGCGAATCGCCGCCGGAATGGCCCGGGGTATGCCAGGAGTCCTTGGCCATCCGCACATATTGCTTGAGCTTGTCGTAGAACGGCGTGGCGGACTTTTCCTCCAGCTCCGCCGCCAGGATGCGGAACCAGCCGTTGAAGTCGGCCTCGTCGCGGTAGAAATAGCCGTCCACCGCGTGGCTGGCCAGCTCCTCCACCAGCGCCCGCTCGTCGTCGTCCTGCAAAAAGACGTAAAGCGAAATCTCCGGCCGGAAGGCGCTGATGCGGTTGGCCAGTTGCGCCGCCGCCTGGCTGGCGCCCGCCCCCTTCAGCTTGCGATCCACCAGCACTACCTGCATCTCGCCGTCGCGGGCGATCAGGTCCATCGTCTCGGCGCTGGTGGCGGCCGCGATGAACGTCAGGCCAAATGGATTCTCCAGCCGCACGGCGGCGGCTCCCAGTCCGGCCAGCACTTCGGCTTGCCATGTCACATCATCGCTGACCACGAGTACGCGGCTGACGGGTTTCATGATGATCTCTCCTGTGTTTTTGCCGCGCACTGTTATTGGTCTGTCCTGGCCGTACGCGCCATACTGCATGTGTTTTTTGTTTTGCCGCCTATCCTATCCACATCTTGCCGTCGCCGTCATTATGCAGACGCACATTGACCGCATGCGATACAATCGCGCCATGCTGACCGATGCCGAAAAAGACGCGATTCGCGACCATTACCGCACCCTCTCCGACAACCTGCCGGGGTTCCGTCCGCGCGCCTCGCAGCGCCGCATGCTGGCGGAAATCGCCAACACCCTGGCCCGCAGCCTGGAGAAGGACGGCGACGATTGGCCGGAGCGCGGCGGCGAGAGCATAGCCGTGATCGAAGGCCCCACCGGCGTCGGCAAAAGCCTGGCCTACCTGCTGGCCGGCGGCGTGATGGCCCGCGCGCGCGGCAAGAAGCTGGTGGTCACCAGCGCCACGGTGGCGCTGCAGGAGCAACTGGTCAACCGCGATCTGCCCTTCGTGGTGGAAAACAGCGGCCTGCCGCTGACCTTCGCGCTGGCCAAGGGCCGCGGCCGCTACCTGTGCCCTTACCGGCTGTATGGCCTCACCGCCCAGCACTCGCAGCAGAGCCTGCTGCAACCCGACCCGATGATGGCGCTGTGGGATCACAAGCCGGAACAAGCCGAACTGGACGCCCTGTCGGCGATGGCTGATGCGTTTCACTATCGAAAATGGGATGGCGACCGCGACAACTGGGACACCATAATCGAAGACGGCCTGTGGTCCCGCGTCACCAACGACCGCCACGGCTGCCTGAAAACCGCCTGCCCCAACCGGGCCGAATGTCCGTTCTACCTGGCCCGCGACACGCTGGAGAATGTCGACGTGGTGGTGGCAAACCACGACCTGATGCTGGCCGACGTGTCCATGGGCGGCGGCGTGATCCTGCCGGCGCCGGAAGAAAGCTTCTACTGCATAGACGAGGCACACCACCTGGCCAAGAAGGCGATCAACCAGTTCGCCGCCGAACACTCGCTGGTGCAGGCGCTAGGTTGGCTCGACAAGGTGGGTTCCGTCGTGGTGCACGCCGAAGTGCACACCGGCAAGGCCGAGCTCGCCAGCCAGGCGATAGACTCCGCCGCCGCCTGCGTGGAAACGCTGACCGAATGGCTGTGGCTGCTGGAAGGCGAAGATGTGCTGGCGGCCAGCAGCGACAATCTGGAGCCATCCTGGCTTATCGAGGATGGCATCCTGCCCGAGCGGCTCAAAACCCCGGCCGCCAATATGGCCGGCTCCGCGCGCGCGCTGTCCAAGCAGCTGGACGACATGGGCAACGCGCTGTCCGACGCCCGCAAGGACAAGAACGGCGACGGCGACCTGGACAAAACCGCCACCGAGTTGGGCTTCCTGATCGGCCGCGCAGAACAGTTGATGGCGGTTTGGGATTTGTTCGATACCGAAACCGCGGAAAACGCGCCGCCGATCGCCAAGTGGATCACCCGCCGCGCCGAAGGCAAGGGCGACTACCTGTTCTCCGCCTCGCCAGTCAGCGCCGCCGCCAGCCTGGCCGCCACGCTGTGGCGCCGCGCCGCCGGGGCGGTGCTCACCTCAGCCACCCTGCGCTCTCTGGGCGACTTCGAACTGCTGCTGGCGCAAACCGGCCTGAAATGGCTGCCCAAGGTCAGCTGCCTGGCGCTGGATTCGCCGTTCAATTTCGACGAACAGGGCGAACTCTACCTGCCGCCATTGCTGGCCAGCCCGAAAGACCCCGGCGGCCACACCCGCGAAATCATAGAGTGGCTGCCCAAGCTGATAGATCCCTCCCAGCCGGTGGGCACCCTGGTGCTGTTCTCCTCGCGCAAGCAGATGCAGGAAGTGGCTGCGGGGCTGCCGGCGGCGCTGCGCGAACGCCTGCTGATCCAGGGCGAAATTCCCAAACGCACGCTGCTGGACAACCATCACCAACGGCTGAAGGATCAGCAGTCGAGCGTGATCTTCGGCCTGGATTCCTTCTCGGAAGGACTGGACCTGCCCGGCGAAAGCTGCGTGCATGTGATCATCGCCAAGCTGCCGTTCGCCATGCCGACGACCCGGTCGGCAAAACCCTGTCGCGCTGGATAGAAAAACGCGGCGGCAATCCCTTCATCGAGCTGACCGTGCCGGAAGCATCGATCAAACTGGTGCAGGCGGTAGGACGGCTGATCCGCACCGAGCGCGACTATGGCCGGGTCACCATTCTGGACAACCGCCTGACCAAGCAAAGTTACGGCAAGAAACTGCTGGCTTCGCTGCCGCCATTCAAGCGCATATGATTTTCAGGTATGATCACGAAACTTTCGCATAAGTAAAAATCGACGGCCGACAAAAAACGCCTTAGCAGCTGCAACAAAACAGGCTACACCAAAAGCACACACACTGGTTCCACCGCCATGATCTGCAATCCATATGAAATAGTGATCCAGGGCCTCACCTCCGAGGGCCGGACTTTCCGCCCCAGCGACTGGGCCGAACGCCTCGCCGGCATTCTGGCCTCCTTCGATACCAGCCAGCGTCTGTCCTACCATGCCTATGTTCGCCCGATGCTGCTGGAAGGCGTGCGTTGCGTGGCCGTCGACAAGAAGCTTGAAAAGATTCACCCGCAGATATTTCAGTTCCTGATGGATTTCGCCAAGGACAACGACTTGCGTGTGGTGGATTGTCGGACACTGATAGACGAGGTTTACCCGAACAAGTTTTCGGCATAATTGCAACAGGCGTCGTTTTTCCACCACTCCTTTTGCCAGTTTGGAAACACTCCCGTCATATTCTGTGGTTAAACTAAGACAAAGTTGTGAAGCAGACGTGCGGAATTTGTTAAGCAGACACGGCCACTTCACTGCTTCATCACAGAACCTCAGACTTGACTTGGAGTTTCCTCATGCAAAAGAAGAATCTGGCAGCACTGGTTGCATCTCTGTTCATCCTCCCGGTAGCCGCGCACGCCGACGTCACCGTCTACGGCTTCCTCAGCGGCGGCATTGAATCCGCCAAGGCCACCGGCAATGGCACCGCAACCAATGAGTACACATCCCGCACTCGCGTCGTAGACCATAACTCCCGCATCGGCTTCAAGGGCTGGGAAGACCTGGGCGGCGGCACCAAGGCGATCTGGCAAGTGGAAAGCAGCCTGCGCAACTTCGAAAATGGCGGCACCAACGACAAGGGCCAGACTGCGAGTTTCGCCACTCGCAACACCTTTGTCGGTATCGACAACGCTGACTTCGGCAAGATCCTGGTCGGCCAAAACGACTCCGCCTACAAGACGTTCACCGGTAGCAGCAACAATGCGCTGGGCACCGACGTCTTCGTGAACACCACCGCCGACAACTTCAACGCCAACTCCGTAAACAGCCGCGGCGAAGCCCGTCTGGCCAACTCCATCCACTGGTTCTCTCCGAACTGGGCAGGCTTCACGCTGGGCGGCTCCTGGGGTGTGGATGAGGCCCGTGGCAACGATGGCAGCGGCAACAGCACTGATGCCAAGCGCATTTCTCTTGGCTTAGGTTACAACTGGGGCAGCCTGAATCTGGCAACAGCCTGGGATAAACAGTACGACAAAGGTGTAGCCGCCAACACCAACACTGCGACTCTCTCCTCCGGCAAAAATATTGCCTTCTACAGCATCGCAGCCAGCTACAAGTTCGACTTTGGCACCTTCATCGGCGGCAACTATGAATGGGGCACCTTTGACCAAGTCGGCGGCGGCCAGCTTAAACAGAATGACTGGCTGATCGCCCTGGGCCAAGACATTGGCCCCGCTTCGATCAAGCTGTCCTACGGCGAGCTGGGCACGCTGAAGAATGTCGGTGCCGGCGTGAACGGCGACGACTTCAAGGCCAAGCAATGGGCTCTGGGCGGCTACTACAACCTGTCCAAGTCCACTCAGCTGTTGGCCTACTTCACCAAGATTACCAACAACGCCAAAGCAACTGCGAACTTCGCCAACAACCCGATCTACTCTAACAATCAGGGTCTACTAAACGCATCGCTGGCTGGCGGCGACGATCCGCAAGCCTTCGGCATCGGCATGAAGGTATCCTTCTAAGCCAACTGCACACGATAGTAACGAAAAAACGCCACGGCAAGCCGTGGCGTTTTTCTTTATCTGCACGATCAGCCACAAACCAGCGGCAAGTCATCCGGCTGCGACACCAGGAAATTGCCCTCCCCCTGCCACTGGATGATCCGCTTGTTGCGCTGGCGTTCCCATTCATCCACCGGATATTGCCTGGCCCAGGCGCACATTAGCTGCTTGTCCTGCCGGCTCATCTGCAAGCCGTAGCGCTGGTGCATGTACAAGGTGATGCGCGCCGCCGCGCCGCGCACCTCTTCCCGCGGCTGGAAGCGCTTCAGCTTGAAATCCACCAGAGACCGGCACTGGCCGTAGATAGGCCGCGGATGGATTTCCCAAGCGCCGTAGGCGAAGTTGGCACGGTCGCCATTCACCTCCCCCACCGCCGGCACCAGATTATTCAAATCGCCCTCCGCCATCCGGAACAATGGATCGCCGTCGCCGCAGGCCTTGCGCCCGCCCTGCTGCCAGCATTGGCGCTGATGGCCCAGCACCCAGGCCGGCACCACATGCTCCCACTCGATGCGGCTGGCCCGGCTTTCGGATTTTCGCGGCTGATAGCCGCACGACTGCCAATCCACCGCCTTGCCCTGATAGCGGCAGCCGCAATAGAAATCGACTTCCATCCCGGAATACACTTTGGGCAGAATACGCTTGGCCGCCGGGAAATCGCGGTGGCCAACCGCCTTGCCTCCGCTGACCAGCGAGGCCGCCTTGACCGGCGCCTCCCCGGACCGAACGTCCGAGCCTCCTCCGGACAGCAGCGCCTCCCCCAGAGCCGCCAACTGCCGCACCTCAGCGGATTTCGCCACCTGCTCCACTTGCCGCGAATCGCAAGCGGCCAGCAGAACGCTGAAAATCATCAAAACAGATATACGCATGGCCCGAAGTGTAAGCACTCGAACCAATTACAGCAATATTATTGTCCAATATCAAACAGCCCGCGCCTTAACGGCGCAGGCTGAGGGGGCACACGGACAATGGACTTACCAGATATGGATGCGTTGGTCCTCCGGCTTGAACATCTTGTCCCCCGGCTTCACGTCAAAAGCCTTTTGGAACGCGTCGCTGTTGGAAGTCGCGCCGATCGCGCGGAATGCTTCGGGCGAGTGCGGGTCCGAGACCAGACGCGACAACAAGGCCTCGTCCCGCGTCTTGCCGCGCCACACCTGAGCAAAGCCATAAAAGAAGCGCTGATCGCCGCTCATGCCATCTATCGCCTGGGCCGGCTTGCCATCCAGCGACAACTGGTATGCCTTGTAAGCGATCTGCAGGCCCACATTGTCAGCAATGTTCTCGCCCAGCGTCAGCTTGCCGTTGATGTGCTTGCCCGGCAGCGGCTCATACGCCTCGTACTGCGCCACCAGCTTGCTGGTCAACTCATGGAAGCGGGCCTTGTCCTCCGCCGTCCACCAATCGCGCAGATTGCCGTCCGCATCGTATTGGCTGCCCTGATCGTCAAAACCATGGCTGATCTCATGCCCGATCACCGCGCCGATGCCGCCATAATTGGCTGCATCATCCGCCTGGGCATTGAAGAACGGCGGCTGCAGGATCGCGGCCGGAAAAACAATCTCGTTCTGGCTGGGGTTGTAATAGGCGTTGACGGTCTGCGGCGTCATGCCCCATTCCGTCCTATCCACCGGCTTGCCCAGGTGCGACAGCTGCCACTGGTATTCAAAGCGATTGGCGCGCTTGACGTTGCCGACCAGATCGTCCGCCTTCAACTCCAGGCCGGAATAATCGCGCCAATGATCGGGATAGGCGATCTTAAGCATGTATTTCGACAGCTTGACCTGAGCCGCCTGCTTGGTCGCCGGACTCATCCAGCTCAAGCCCTCGATGCTCTGCCGGTAGGCCTTCATCAGGTTGCCCACCAGCTCATGCATCTTCTGCTTGTTCTCCGCCGGGAAATACTTGGCAACGTACTGCTCGCCCACCGCCTCGCCCAGGGATGACTCCACCAGCTGCACACCGCGTTTCCAGCGTGGGCGCTGCTCCAGCGTGCCGGACAGGGCCTTGCCGTAAAAGTCGAAACGCGCATCCACCATGGCCTGATTCAGATACGGCGCATAGCCATCCAGAGTGTGAACGACAAGGTAGTCCTGCCAGTTCAACAGCGGCTCCTTGCGCAACAGCTGGGCCAGGGCGCTGACAAACTCCGGCTGGCTGACATTCACCACCGCCAGATCAGGCACGCCGGCGGCGCTGAAGAAACCATGCCAATCGAGTTTTGGCGCCAGCTTCTCCAACTGGGCAACCGTCATCTTGTTGTAGCTCTTTTGCGGATCTCGGTTTTCCACCCTGCTGCGCTGCAGTTGCGCCAGCTTGGTTTCCAGCGCCAGCACCCGGCCAGCGCGCTTTTCAGGCTGCGCATAGCCCGCCTGCCTGAACAACTGCTGCAGATAATGGAGATAGGCCGCGCGGGCTTTGGCGAAGCGCGGATCCTTGCCCAGATAATAGTCGCGGTCCGGCATCAGCAAGCCGCTCTGGTACAGCTCCGGCAGATAAGACTTGGCATCCTTGGCATCGATCCCAACTTCAAACGCCAGCGGCAGACGAACGTTCCCCGCCTGCCAGGCGCCCAGCAAACGCAGCAGCTCATTGCGCCCTGACAACAGGGTAATCGCCTGCAAGTCCGGCTCTATCGGCTGCAAAGCCTTCTTCTCCGCCGCGGCTTCATCCATGAAGCTGGAGTAGATTGCGCCGATGCGCTGTTGATTTCCTCCTGTCCCTGCCTTGGCCGAAGCGTCCTCTATCAGGCTGCGGCTGCGCGCTTCGCTCAGATCACGCAGCTCCTTGAAGGCGCCTTCCCAGGACTCCGCCGCGGGAATCTCATGCGTATCCAACCATTTGCCGTTCACTGCCAGATAAATATCGTCTTGAGGACGCACATCGCGATTAAAATTCTGAGTATCGATACCGGAAAGATCATGCGCCCATGCCTGCCCGGCCAAAGCCAAGGCAAACACCATAAGCTTCAATTTCATTCTCTGCACTCCCTTGTCCATCATGAAAAGAAAGGCAGCCAGAGGCTGCCTTTCCACACGGTCATGCTATGGTTTACTTGACGAACTGTTCCGACCCGACGATGCCCAGCTTCGTCAATCCCAGACGCTGCGACTCCGCCAACACCATCGCCACCGGCGCATAACTCGCGTCCTTGTTCGGCTTGATGTGCAACTCCGGCTGCGGCACCGCCTTGCCCGCCGCCGACAGCTTCGCCTCCAGCTGATCCCGACCCGCCAACCTCTCGCCGTTCCACATCACCGCGTTGTCCGGCGCTATGTCGATCTGCACCACCACCGGCTTCTCCAACGGCTTCGACGGCGTGTTCACCGGCATGTCCAGCTTCACCGCGTGCGTCTGGATCGGTATCGTGATGATCAGCATGATCAGCATCACCAACATCACGTCTATCAGCGGCGTGGTGTTGATTTCCATCATCAGGTCGTCTTCGCCCGACGAACCCACATTCATCGCCATCTCTATTCTCCTAGTTCCGCGCCGGCGGCTCGGTGATGAACGCGATCTTCACGATACCCGCCTGCTGCACCGCCAGCACGATCCGGCCGATCGGCGCATACTTCGCCTCCGCGTCGCCTCGAATGTGCACTTCCGGTTGCGGGGTCTTCTTCGCTTCCTTCACCAGCCGCGCCAGCAGTTCTTCCTGCTCTTCATCGGCAGCGTGTTCCAGTAAATCGTGTTGTGGGTGTCCACTCCCAGCACGATGTTTTCCGGCTTGGTCTGCGTCGGAATGTTCTGCTCTTTCGGCAGCGTCATCTTCACCGTCTGCGTCACCACCGGCACGGTGATCAGGAAGATGATCAACAGCACCAGCATCACATCCACCAATGGCGTGGTGTTGATCGCCGACAGCACTTGATCCTCTTCCGCCCTGCCGTGGCCAAAGCGTTTGTAACGGGCCATGGCGATTTACCGGGTCGGGTTGTTCAGCAGGCTGGCGTGCAGACGTCCGGAGACCACGCGCACGTTGTCCAGCACTAGCTTGTTGCGGCGCACCAGCCAGTTGTATCCCAGCACCGCCGGCACCGCCACCGCCAGACCGATCGCGGTCATGATCAGCGCTTCGCCCACCGGACCCGCCACTTTATCGATCGAGGCCTGGCCCGAGGTGCCGATCTTCACCAGCGCGTGGTAGATGCCCCATACCGTGCCGAACAGGCCGACGAACGGCGCCGTCGAACCCACGGTGGCGATCACCGACAGGCCGTTCTGCATATGGTGACTGGCCGAATCCACCGCGTCGGAGATCGCCATCGACACCCAGGTGTTCAGATCCACGCGATTGGACAGCTCGCCCTTGTGTTCGCCGGCGGCTTCGATGCCGGCCTGCGCCACCGCGCTGTACATGCCTTCGTCGGCCAGTTCGCTGGCCGCTTTTTGCAGGTCCACGCCGTGGTGGCCCAGCAGTTCGTGTCCCTGCTTGATCAGGCGACGTTGTTCCAGCAGCTTGACGATGCCCACATACCAGGTGGAGGCGGACATAATCAGCAGAATGATCAGGGTGCCGCGCGCGACGAAGTCGCCTTGCGACCACAGCGCGTCGATGCCGTACGGGTTGTCGGTGACGGTTTCCGCCGCCAGCGCCGGCAGCGCGGTCAATGCCGCAGCCGCAGTCAGTACCTTGCCCAGCAGAGCGCGAGTGATTTTAGCCATGGTATTTACTCCTTTGTGTCTTGAGATGCCCTGGTCTTAGGAGCCAGAGTCGAGTTTGAAACCAAATTCCTGTTTCAGCTGGGAATTGGCCTGGCAGGTGTAGCCTTGCAATGCGGCGGTGATCGCCGACTTGAAGCTGCTGCGGTAGCGCGGCGGAATGCCGCCGTCGAAACCAATATTGCTGATGCCGCTGAACTTGCCGTCCGCGCCGACGCCGAACACCACCGTCACCACGCCCTGGACTTCGTCTTCCTGGGCCTTGCTCGGTATTCCGGCGCTTCCAGATGGCTGCAGTTGGCCTTCGCCGAGATCGGACCCTTCGGCGCTTCCACCGCGGGCGCCGGCGTCGGCGCCGGTTGCGGCTTCGGATCCGACGTCACCGACTGGATCGCGTTCGCCGACTGCACCACCGGCGGCGGATTCACCACCGGCGGCACGTAAGCCTGCGGTTTCGGCGCCGCTGTCGGCTGCACCACTTTCTCGATCTTCGGCGGCGGCGGAGGGGCGGCGGCGGCGGTTCGCTGATCACCGCCACTTCCACCTTCTGCTGATCACCTTGACCACGCCCTGCGCCAGTCCGGTCACCAGCGCGTAGATCAGCACGGCATGGAATATGATCACCCCCGCCAAGCCGGCGAATCGTCGCCGGGCGGAGGTCCTCCCACTCCTTTAGCTGTGATACTCGTCATATGGTTTACCCATTCCTTCAAAACCGGCGAGCCGGCCGCTTCGTCCTCATGAGCCGAACTGGCCATGCCCGCCGACGGATTACACATCAAGATGCGGTGGAGCCGCATCCACTTGTTACCTACCGCTATGGCTCGGCACCCATGACAGAATGCTATACCTATCGATTAAATACAATAGGCATAGGCTACAGTTTGTAGGATGTCTTGATAAAGAAGGCGCGGCCCACCGGATCGTCAGCACCGGGTCAAACCCGTACTGGAACGACTTGGTCTGGTTGCTGAACGGCGGCTGCTGATCGAACAGGTTTTTCACCCCGGCAGTCAACGTCAGCCTCTTCTTCCAGACATAGCTGCCGACAGGTTCCAGTTGGAATAGGAACGAACGCTGTGATTTTCATCATTCGGATTCATGTCGGTATACCCGGAGGAATAGTTCTGCACCAGCGTGCCCCCCCACGACCCTCTGGACCAATTGAATGCCAGACTATGCTTCCAACGCAATGTCGGCAGCATGATGTTCTGATACCAACCACCCAGGGGGCTGAAATAGGCGCCGCCGTTCTCCAACTGCTGCACGTATTTGGAGGTGTAGGTCCATCCAGATTGATGCCGAAGTCGCCAAGAGATTTCTGGGCAAGCGGAACGCCAGACTGACATCCACGCCGGCGGCACTCAGGTTCCCCAAATTCTCGGTCGGCGTCTTGACATAATCCAGGGAACCATCCGGATTACGCACAAAACGGTCGGCATACTTGCTTGGATTCGCGAAAATGGCTCCGGGATCCAGTGTGCCTATGCTGTTTTGCACCATGGTCCACCAGAAATCGGCGCTGGCGTCACCGACTTCACCGGCTCGATCACCAAGCCAAATGTCAGCGAGGAGGCTTTTTCCGCTGCCAAGCTTCGGCTACCGCCTGCAGCACCATGAATTGCTGATTGCAATCTTGGGTTTGTTGCCGCCATTTGCCGGAACCCCGCCTGGGCAGCGCACTGGATCGTTGAACTTGTCGGCGCTATAGTTTGGGAGTCCGGCATGAATACGTCGTAGAGCGAAGGCGCACGAAAGCCCTTGCTGGCAGAGCCGCGGAACAACACGTTCTCCACCGGCTGGTACTTGAAGGCGACTTTGGGATTGAAGAATTGCCAAAATCGTTGTAATGGTCGAAACGAGTCGCCACCTGGAAATCCAAGCCCTTCAACACAGGAATTTCAGCCTCGGCATACAATGCCGAAACATTGCGCTGACCCGAAGTGACTGGGAGTGGCGATGCCAAGCCGATTGCGTTCCTCGCCACGGCCTGGATCTGGCTGTCCAGCTTTTCATGGCGCACCTCGGCGCCGATCGCGGTTGCCAGCATGCCGGCCGGCAAGGCGATGATCTCCTTGCTGGCCTTGAAGTCCGCCAGAGCGGTCGTGTACTTGGCGATCCAGCCATCGCCGGACAGCTTCACACTGTCCACGCGCCGGGATCGGAAGGGCCAAACGGATTGATATGCCATTCTTGAACGCATTGCGTATAAGGTTTCATTGGCGTACCGCTTTGGTAATTGATAGTGGTCTTGTTTCCGAGTAGATGGCTCCAGTCCGTAATCCCAACCGCCCAGCAAGCCCTCGGCATTGAACGCGACCCGCTGCGTGTCGGACGTGCTCTTGGTGGTGCGCGGCCCCAGCGGAACCGAACGCGCGTTCAAGACCACC
>NZ_MKCT01000028.1 GCF_001855555.1 Chromobacterium sphagni
GCGGCTGCGCCGGCTGACGCGGTCGCGCAGGCCGTATTGATGGACGCGGGCGATGCGTTCCACCTGGCCGACGAAAGCAACGGCGGCGCCGTTGGTGGTGGCTTCCACCTTCAGCCACTTGGCGGCGCGCAACTTGCTGAACATCTGGCGGCGGATTTTGCCCTTCTTTGCGCGGAATTGCGGCTTGCGTGGCGCGAACTCGCTGCCGTCCGGGTTGAGCTGGTCGCGGATGCGTTGCTGCTGGCTGGCGCGCAGCGCTTTGGCGATGTCGCGGGCCAGCGCGCGGCGGGCCGCCGGCTCCACCCGCTGCAACAGGCCGGACAGCTCGGTTTCAAGCTGCATCATGTTCATTTTTCACCGTGATATCCCAGGCCCATGGCTCGGGCGGCTCGCCGCGGTGGGTGGCGGTAATGCTGCCGTCTGCCTCTGTCTGAACTTTGACCCCTTCGGTCAGTTGGAGCGTGATTTGCACATCCATCGCGGCTAGGCTGGTCAGCTCGGCTTCAAAGCGGAATCCTTTTTCCAGCCGTTCCGGGTTCTGGATCAGCGGCGGCTCGTTGGCTTCGATCCAGCCGCGCAGCGGGATGATGAGCTGGTCGAGGTGGCCGGCGTAGTCGGTGATGATCAGTTTGACGGTGTAGCGGTAGCCGAACGACAGCCGGCCGGGGGCGGCGACGATGCCGCCATCTTCAATGAACATCAGCAGCCGGTCGGGGTTGTCGCGCAGCTCCGGCAGCGCCGCTTCCAGCGCCTGGCGCAGGCTAGCGGGCTTGTTCATAGCGTTCGAACTCCTGTTGGCACTGCACGCAGCGCGAGCAGCCGGCGACGATGCGTTGGCGGGCGTCGGGTATCGGCTCGGCGCAATCCTCGCAATGGCTGAGGCTGGCGCGGTGGGTGATGTTGGCGAGCTGGCGGGCCAGCGCGGCATCGCGCTGGAGTTGTTCCAGCGCCTGGGCGCGGTCGTAGAAATCGGTCATGGCGTGTACTGTTGGCAATGGATGATGTGATCGATCTGCGCGGCGCAGGACTCAAGCGCCGCCCGGTGCTGCTGCCAGCTGTCGGCCAGTTGCTGGTTGGTGGTTGGCGCCAGCGCCGGCAGCGGACAGGCCGTCACCGCCGGGCAGCGTTGCAGCAGCAGCGGGCGCGGCGCCGGCTGGCGCGGTGGTGTCGAACAGGCGGGCAAGGTCAGCAGGAATAGCAGCGCTGCCCCAGGCAGCGGCGGCAGGCGTGGCATGGATGGCGGCCTCCAGTTTGGCCGCGGCGGCGGCGTGTTTACGGGATAGGGCGGCCACCTGTTCGGCCAGCTCGCGGCTGGCGGCGGCCTGCAACTTGATGTCGATAGCCTGGGCCGCCAGCTGCTCGGCTTGCAGCTGGTTGAGCGTGGCCAAGCGGGCGCTGTCTTGCGTGCGGTGGCCAGCTCTGCGGCCTGGCGCTGGAGCTGGCCGCGCTGCTGCCACAGCGTGAAGCCGGCGAGCAGCGCCAGCGCGATCAGCAGAGTGCCGACGTAGCGGGGCGAGGGCGGCCATCATGCGGCCAGCCTTTCCGCGCGGGCGTAGGCCGCCGCCAGCTTGCTTCGTAGAGGTTTTCCTTGTAGGCCGGGCCGTTGTAGAGCTTGGCCACGTCGGCCCAGCGCTTGGCCTGCAGGGCCTTGAGCAGCGCCGGCTCGGCTTCGATGAAACGGGCGAAGGCTTCCAGCTGGGCGGCCTCGCCCGATTCCATCGCGGCGCGGAATGTTGCGGCGCTGGCGTAGCCCAGCCGCTGCCAGTGATAGCCCATGATCTGGAATAGCCCCCAGCTGCAAGACTCGATGGCGACAAGGTCGCCGGCCACCGCCGCCAGGCTGGCGAAGCGCACCCACTCGGCCGCGCCGCCGGCGTAGCCGCGCGGGCGGGATTGCAGATGGCCGGATAACGGGTGGCCAGCTGTGCCGCATCTTGGTGGGCGACGCCGGCGCGCTGGTAGGCGACATGCCGTTCCAGCAGGATGACGGGCCGGCCATCGGCCTGAAATCCGCTGCCACGCGACTCCACCGCGTGGATAGCCTTGATGCTGGCAGCGCCACGCCCAGGCGTCGGCGGCGGCCTGCAGGTCGGCTTCGGTCAGCCGGGCGGGTCGCGTACGCCGCGCAGCGCCGCCAAGGTCTTGCGGCCGGCGATGCCGTCCACCACCAGCCCGGCGCGGCGCTGCGCCTGGGCGATGGCGGTTTCGGTGGCTTCGCCAAACCAGCCATCTATCGCCAGCGCTGCGCCCTGGGCGCGGAGCTGGGCTTGCAGGTCTTGCACCGCCTGGCCGTGGTCGCCCTTCTTCAAGATCAGATCCATGTCTCCCTCCTCAGCAGGATGGCCAGCCGCGATTGGCGCGGGCCGCTGGCGCGGAACAGCTCCACCACGTTGCCGCGCTGGGCCAGCAACGCCAGCAGCCATACGGCGTTGAGAAACAGCTGCGGGCCGTCGGCCAGCTGCGGCAGGCCGAACAGGCGCAGCACCGCCACCGCGCCGGCGGCGACGATCAGCAGGTAAGCCAACAGGCTGGCAATGGGGCGGTGCTGGCTGTCGCCGCGCTGGAAGGCCAGCAGGACCAGGCAAGGGCGCCGGCCAGCACGATGTGGGCATGGGCGATCATTGGCCGCCCCCTTTCAGCGTGCGCAACGCCTTGCCGGGTCGTCGGCCAGGCGGATCAGGTACACACCTTGACGGCAGGGCGGCGGCGATCAGCGCGCCGACGCCGGGGCTCGCCTCGATCGGCATCCATTTGGCCAGCAGGCCGGCGACGGAGGCGGCGGCCAGACAACCGGCGATGAAGCTGGCGATGAAGAACATCGCGCGCTTGGCCAGGCCCAGGCTGTCGGAACTCAGCACGAACACCGCGGCGCCGGGAAGGCTCCCAAAACGGTGGCGGCGTCGATGCCGGGGAACAGGGCCAGCCCGGCGACGGCGGCCAGGGTGGCGGTGGTGGCGGTACTGCTTACGGGTTCGGCCATGTGATTCAGTCCCATAGGTTGATGAGGGTTTGCGCCGGCGCGGGGTCGGCCGGCAAGTCGGGCAGCTGCACCAGCGTTCCCATGGGCAGCACCGCGCCCAGGTCGGCCAGTCCGGGGTTGGCGCTGAGAATCCGCTCCACTACGCCGCGGGTTGTGCCGTAGGCGCGCCAGGCGATGGCGTCCACGGTGTCGCCCTGGTCGGCGCGGATGGCGCGCATCAGATCAGTTCCACCGTGGCGCGGCCCACCGCCAAAATGGCGCGAATGGCGGGCGGGCATCGGCGCGCAGGTCGTCGGCGGTGCTGTCCAGATCGTCGGCGCGCTGGCGGCCGGCGCCGGTGGTGTCAAAGCTGCGGTAGCGCTCGGCCAGCTCGGCGGCGCGGTGGCGTAGACCGCGCGGCGCCAGCGCTGCACCAGCACCGACTCGCCGTCGATCTGTTCGGCCGCCACCTCGGCTAGCTGGCTGGCGCCGGCGGCGGTGCGGATTTGCCGCCAGCCGCTCAGCTCTTGATTGACGCCGGCGACGGCCTCCACCAGCGCATGGCGCAGCCGCGGCGCGGTGACGGTGCCGTCCAGCCGCATGGCGGCGCGGGCGTGGGCCGGGTCGATCTCCGGCCAGAAGTAAGCGGCCTTGATCGGCTGGCCATCGTTGGCGATGGGCGCAGCGGTGGCCGGGGCAGTGCTTGATGATCATGGTGTGTCCTGGGCTGGGTGACGGTGGAGGGGCTTCGGCTGTCGGCGCAATGCCTGGCGTCCACCCCTGCCGTCAGTCGCGCGGGGCTCGGTTATGCCTCGCCGCCATCGGGCGGCGGGACAGTGTTTTTCAGGGTGCGGATGACGCGCTCGATGTCTTTTTTGACGCCGGCGTTGCCGTCCAGCTGCTGGGGCGGCGTAGATGTTCCAGCGCCGCGGCCGGGTCGGCGGCCTCGATGGCCAGACCGCTTTCCTTGTGCAACTTGGCGCGCACTGGTCGGGCATGTCGTGGCCGTCGGTCAGCTCGGCGGTGTAGGTCAGCACCTGGCAAGCAAAAGACTCGCCGCCAACGCGGGCGCGCTTGGCGGCGTCGGCGATTTCCTCGGCGATGGTGGCGGTGGTGCGATTGAACCGGTCGGGCAGCGGCAGGCCGTGCGCCAGCACGTACTCGGCGATATCCAGCGCGCCGCCGTAGTCGCCGGCGTCGATGCGCCACAGCATCACCGTCACCAGCACTTCATCGGGCTGGCCCTTGCCGCCGGACAGCGCGCCCTCCACCCACGGCAGGTAGTCGGGCAGGATCTCGCGCTTGACCTCGGCCTTGCGTTCCATCGACTGCACCTGTTTCAGGCGGCGGCGGTCTCGGCCAGCTTGTGCAGCATCAGCTCATAGCCGGTGCAGTGTTCCAGCCCGCCGGCGGCCGAAGCCGAAGCCTCGGCCGCCGTCACGCGCAGGAAGTGGGCGCGGCGGGGCTGGTCATTTGTCGGCCTCGTCCTTTGCTTGCGGCGGCGGGGGCGGCAGCTGCTCGATGTTTTCAATCACGCAGCCGGCCTCGTAGCGCTCCACCACGTAGGCGTCGTTGCTGCTCTCGTAGTTGGCCACCTGATTGAAGTCCGGCTCTTCGCGCAGATGGCGGCGGCGGCTGCCGTTCTGGAAGTAGATCGACAGATTGGCCAGCGTGGTAATCAGCATGGTGCTGGCGGGGAAGAAGGGCACGGTAACGGCCGGCAGATTGCCGATGCGTTTCTGGCTGATGACGATGTCGGCGGCCAGTTGCTCGGTCGGTTTTTGGTCTTGATTGACGATGGGGAAATACTTGTCATGCAGCAGGTCGCGGCCCAGGATCACCACCAAGTCGGGGTGGCCCTGCAGGGTCGGGTCGATCAGGCTGGCCACGGCGTCCATCACCAGCGCGTCGAGGTTGGCGTAGTCGCCGCCATGGCCCACCAGCACCTTGCCGTCTTTCTTGTCGCCGCTGGCCATGACGCGCGCCTTGGCGTTGTCGCGGTACTGCTGTAGCCAGCCTTTGTTGACGTCCTGCAGCAGCGGGAATTTGTCGCGGTCAGTCTGCGGCGCCGCGGCGACACCGTTGAAACCGATCATCATGCGGTCCAAGCCTTGCTGCTTGACGATTAGGTCGCGGATGCGCGTCTGGAAGTCCGGGAACTTGGCCCACATATCGATTTGCGCATACGGGATGGCGGTGTCGAACTCGGTTTGCTCGCAGCGGTAGCGCTGGCTGTTCAGGTCGGTCAGGTTGCGCGGGGCGGCGCGGGTTGGTCGGCGTCACCTTGGTGCGGCCGGCCACGGTGCCCATCAGGCCCAGGCCCAGCTTTTCGCCTTCCTGCTCGTCCACGCCGATGATGTTGATGCGGGTCAGGAACTCGCTGGTTTCTTGGATGCGGTTTTCCAGCTTCTGCTGGACGGACGGGGCAACCGCGAAATTTTTGGTGACCGCTTGGGTACTGACGTTGTTCAGCTTGGCGATCTGGTCCAGCAGCTGGTCAAAGGCGTTGCGGGTTGCGTTCTTCATTTTGGCTCCGGTGTAGTGTTGGGGGCTTAGCAGTCGGTGACGACTTCGGCGTTGCCGCCGGTGGCGGTGGTGCGCGGCTGGGTGCTGGGCTGCTGGCTGAGTTTCTGCACCAGTGCGGCGTGGTCGGCGCTGAGGGTGGCCAGCTGGGTTTTGAAGGATTGGAGTTCCCCCTGCTGGTGGCCCAGGGTGGCGAACTTGTCCAGCAGGTCGCGTTGAGACGCGGCAACGGTCTCTACCGCCTGGCCGATGTCGGCGAATTGGGCGGCGTCGGTCTTGCCCTTGCCGGCCAGCAGTTCCTTGACCCTGGCGAACAGGTTGAGGCTGGGCTTGTTCTCTTCTTCCAGCTCCAGCGTGAATTCCATCGCCTCGGTGAACAGGTTTGCCGGCTGCTGCTTGTAGCGCGCCAGCGGGCTGGCTTTGGCGTGGGCGCAGAATTGCAGCATCTCGCAGCCCAGGCTGGCCGGGTCGTCGGTGACGGCCAGGCCCACCAGATACGCTTCACCAGAGTCGGCAAAGTTGGGGTTCACCTCGATGGAGCAGTACACCTTCTGCCGGGCCTTATTCATCGCCACTAGTTCGTCGGTGGGATCAATCACGGCGAATAGCGCCAGCTTGCCGTCTACTTCTTCGGTGGAGACTTCCAGTACGTCGCCATAGCGCTTGAACGGGCTATCTGCGGTGTAGGCCTTGATGTGTTCCATGTTGACGCGGGCGCCGTAGGTGGCTGGGTTGTAGTTGGCGGCGATCTGTTCCAGCCAGCTGCGTTCGATGTTGCGGCCGTCGGTGGTGGCGCCTTCGGTGGCGACGCGGAATTTCTTTGCTCTTGCCATGTGTTGGGTGTCCTTACGAGGGTGTCGGTGGTGGCGATGCGCCCATAATCCAGCCCTCGCGGGCGGCCCGCCATCGGTGGCTGTTGTGTGGCGAACCGGCACAACCGGCCGGCGGCGAAAGGCTGGCCGGCGCGCGGCACACTGCCCGGCATGAACTCAAAACTCCCGATTCCCGACGATATGGACCCGCGCCGAGTGGCGCGCGCGCTCTACTGGCAGGGCTGGCGCATTGCGCGCATTGCCGAGCATGTGGGCGCGAAGTCCAGCACGGTGCACAGCTGGAAACGACGCGACGGCTGGGACGACTCGGACCCGGCGGAGCGCATCGGCTGCGCGATAGAAACCCGCTTGCAACAGTTGATCCTGAAGGAGCGCAAGGAGGGGATCGACTTCAAGGAAATCGACCTGCTCGGCCGCCAGGTGGAGCGGCTGGCGCGGGTGGGCAAGTATCAGCAGACCGGGCGCGAAACCGATTTGAACCCGAACATCGCCGCGCGCAATGCCGGGCCGAAGAAGCCGCCCGAAAAAAACGCGATCAGCGAGGAGATGCAAGCCCAGCTGGTGGCGGCGTTCATGGACCGGATGTACGGCTACCAGAAGAACTGGTATCGCGCCGGCCAAACCGAGCGCATCCGCGACATTCTGAAATCCCGCCAGATCGGCGCCACCTATTACTTTGCGCATGAGGCGCTGATTACCGCGCTGGAGACCGGCCGCAATCAGATTTTCCTATCCGCGTCCAAGGCCCAGGCGTTCCAGTTCCGCAGCTACATCGTGGACTTCGTCAAAGAGGTGGCCGGCGTTGAGCTGAAGGGCGAGGTAATCAAGCTTGGCAACGGCGCGGAACTCAGCTTCCTGGGGACCAACAGCCGCACCGCCCAGGGCCGCCATGGCGATCTGTATGTCGATGAATACTTCTGGATTCCGCGCTTTCTGGAACTGCGCAAGCTGGCCAGCGCGATGGCCTCGCAGAAGCAATACCGCCAGACCTACTTCTCCACCCCTTCGGCCATGTCGCACGAGGCATACCGGGTCTGGACCGGCGAGGCGTTCAACAAGGGCCGGCCCAAGGCCGAACACATCCGGCTCGATGTCTCGCATCAGGCTCTGGCCGGCGGCGGGCGCGGGCCGGATGGCCGCTGGCGCCAGATCGTCACCATCTTGGATGCGCTGGCCGGCGGCTGCGATCTGTTCGATGTGGACCAGTTGCGGCTGGAGTACAGCCCGGAAGAGTTCTTGCAGCTGTTCATGTGCCAGTTCATCGACGACGGCGCCAGCGTGTTCTCGTTCGCGGCGCTGCAACGCTGCATGGTGGATGCCTGGGACGAGTGGGACGACTACAAGCCGTTCGCCGCGCGGCCATTCGGCAACCGTCCGGTCTGGCTGGGCTATGACCCGAGCCATACCGGCGACAGCGCCGCGCTGGTTGTGCTGGCGCCGCCGGCCGCGCCGGGCGGCCCGTTCCGCGTGCTGGAGCGCTCGCAGTTCAAGGGCATGGACTTTGCCGGCCAGGCGGATTTCATCCGTCAGCAGTGCCAGCGCTTCAACGTCGCGTACATCGGCATCGACACCACCGGCCTAGGGACCGGGGTGTTCCAGCTGGTGAAGCAGTTCCGCCCGGACGCGGTGGGGTTCCAGTACAGCCCGGAGGTGAAAACCCGCCTGGTGCTGAAAGCCTTGGACGTGATCCACAATGGCCGGCTCCAGTTCGACGCCAGCCACAACGACATTGCCGCCAGCTTCCTGGCGATCAAGAAAACCACCACCGCCAGCGGCCGCGCCATCACCTTCGCTGCCGGCCGCTCGGAAGAAACCAGCCACGCCGATCTGGCGTGGGCAACCATGCACGCCCTATTCAACGAACCGCTGGAGGGGGCCACCGCGGCTAACTCCAGCTTCATGGAGTTCTGCTAATGTCCCGACGCCACAAGAAACCCGCCGTCCGATCCACCACGATGGCCGCCGCGCCGGCGGAGGCCGGCAGCATGCAGGCGTTCAGCTTCGGCGAGCCGGTGCCGATGCTGGACCGGCGCGAGATCATGGATTACCTGCAATGCACCGACGCCGGCAAGTGGTATGAGCCGCCCATCGCCTGGGACGGCCTGGCGCGCAGCCTGCGGGCCAATGTCCACCATGCCAGCGCCTTGGCGGTGAAGCGCAATGTGCTGGTCAGCACCTTCCAGCCCCATCCGCTGCTGAGCCGGGCGGCGTTCGCCAGCCTGGTGATGGACTTCTTGGTGTTCGGCAACGGCTATCTGGAAAAGCGGCGCCACCGCCTGGGCGGGGTGCTGGAGCTGAAGCCGGCGCTGGCCAAGTACGTGCGGCGCGCCAAGGACCTGGCCGGCTTCTGGTGGGTGCCGGGCTACGATCAAGAGCAGGCGCTGGGCGAGGTGTTCCACCTGCTGGAGCCGGATATCAATCAGGAGGTGTACGGCCTGCCGGAATATCTGGCCGCGCTGCAATCGGCCTGGCTGAACGAGTCGGCCACGCTGTTCCGCCGCAAGTATTACCTGAATGGCAGTCACGCCGGTTTCATCATGTACATGACGGACCCCGCGCAAAAAGAGGAGGACGTCGACGCGATGCGCAAGGCGCTGAAGGACAGCAAGGGACCGGGCAATTTCCGGAACGTGTTCATGTACGCGCCCAACGGCAAGAAGGACGGGATACAGATCATTCCGCTGGCGGAGGTGGCGGCCAAGGACGAGTTCTTGAACATCAAGAACATCACACGCGACGACGTGCTGGCGGCGCACCGGGTGCCGCCGCAGCTGATGGGTGTCATCCCCAGTAATACCGGCGGCTTCGGCGACGCCAACAAGGCGGCCAGCGTGTTCTATGAAAACGAAATCAAGCCGCTGATGATGCGGCTGGAGGAGGTCAACGAGTGGGCAGGGGAGAAGGTGATCCAGTTTGGACCGTATGCGCTGGCTATGCAGACGTGAGCGTGTTGCATGTCAAAGATGAAGCCCCGCAACGGCGGGGCTTTAGTTTGTCTATAACGGTGTTACTCGTCATGGCGCAGTACATCCGAGGCATAGTCCGCGATATCGAGATGTCCCATGGGATGGCCCATAAAAATGCTTCCTCTTAAAACATGTTTACTATTTTCTGATGTTGGGTTGACTTCAAATATTTTAACTAGTAGGCCGGAGGGGGCGGATTGGATAAGGACTTGACCTTTCTTGTCGGTGATCGGGTTTGAGGCAGATCGTGTAATTTCTAAGGAAAATGAGAGATTCTCTTTAGTTAAAGTATAAAGTTCTGTTGGGCCTTGCTGGTTTAGGAAACTTTGGTATCCATCAGCTTTAAATAGCCCACCTTCAAACATAATTTGCATTTGATACCTTTCCTCATGTTACACCAGGCTGGTGCCTGTACGGAAAGTTATAAAATTTAGGCAGATATTTCAAGCGGTCGATGCTAAGTGGTGCTACTAAGAAACAAAGAGGAGACAAGGAGCCAGCCATGGTCGATGATGTCACTATAGAGTCGATTATTTTTCTGTTGCAATGGCCTGACACCAGAGCGCTGGGTTTGGAGGCGTTGCGTTGCCTTTCTCTGTTTTTGACTCTTAAACAGAGCAGGCAGATGCAACTCGCGCTGATCGATATTTCGGTGGAAAAGTCTTACTTCTACAGGAAGGTCGGCACTATATGTGGTTGGAAATATCAAGGTCACTGGATTTTGAACTAGATCATTGGCAAGTAGAACTGCTGCTTGAACCTGCTGAAATCAAGTTGATTCAGGGACGTGAGCCAGTTCTGTTTGAGCTGCCCACCGTGCCTGGGTTGATGTTCCTATTTGACCCACCTTTCCAAGGCAGTGCCAAATCATTGCCTGTGGGTAGGATTGTGAATGGAGTGTGGCGCGCAGTGATCTCTACGATTGGCACTGCGCCCGTATCCATGAGCTATGCAAGGTGTATCTTGGCCCAGCATATCAATGCTGGACTTCGTCAGCGTGCAAGAGGCCGCGCTAGCGACCCAGATGGGGGCGAGTAGACGCACCTGTTTTTCTTATGATCGGCTCAGTAGAAAGTAGCTCAGTTTGAGCCGTGTTTTGGCTTCCCAGGCGTGAGCGAACAGAGGATCCAAAACTAAGCCCCGCGATGCGGGGCTTTTTTGTGGGGCTACAGGGTGCCTTGATGCGTTGGCTCCCAGCGAGTTATAGCGGGTCAGTCGAACAGTTCGCCTGCGGGCCAGACTTGGACAGGTAGTCTTTCCCTTGGGCGTCCTTCTTGATGCAGAAGTAGAGTCGGTTCCGGCCGTACTCGCCAAACATGTCGAAGATATAGGCGGTGTCGTTGGTCAGTGGCAGGGCCAGCATCCGGTTTTTGTCTGGCGATTTTGTACCGTAAGAAATGCATGTCTGTGGTGATGTAGGCGGCGTTTTCAGCGTGGTTTTGTACCAAGACTTCCACATATAGCGATGTTGTGTTTCATTGAAAACTTCGGCAGATACTCCTTGCCCTTTTAGGTAGTCGGGTGTGTCACCTTCTATCGGCGTTTTCAAGTAGAAGCAAGGCTTGCCGTCTTTCATTACAGCGGTGGCCTCAGCGTCGTAAGGCTTGGACATGGCCCAAGAGTTACCAGCCAGTATCAGCCCTGCCAGAAGTAGTAATTTCATCATGGTTCAATCTTTGTTGTTGCTGGTAGGAGACTAGGGTTTGCCGGGTTCGTCAAGAAGCCACCGAGTGCTCGCGCCAAAGCATTGGCGTCCCTATCTATGCCAAGTTGGGTTGCTCCGAAATAGTGTGAAACCAGCTCTCCTTGCTGTTCCATATTGAAGTCTGGCATGGCCTTACCCTTATCTTGGCCTGCGAGGTTATAGCGGTAGGCGGGTGAGGGACCGCGCTTGCCATCATCCGAATACCCGCCTTTCATGCCAATCACCGCCCCACCGAATACCACGTTGTAGCCAAGTTGGTACTGCCAGACGTGGGTCATTTCGTGGATGAACCATACCTTATCGCTATCACTTTCTATCGAGAAGTCAGGCCGGAAAGAGTCGTCAGGGAAGTGTATTTCACCCTTGGGTGTCATGGCGTTTCCTGAACGGTTTGGCTGGCCAAACAGGCCACCGCGGTGGATTTTGACCTTGCTGTAATCCAGAGAGTTCTTGAAGACGGTCCGCGCCATCGCAATCTCGCCTGGCGTCATGCCCCGCGTGTCCGTTGCCTTGGGCAGCGTGTGATTTACCGTAGATGAACCAATAGCCTGCGGGTTTGTTTTGATGCCGCTGAGGTCAGCTTTTAGAGCCGGCGCGGGTCCGCGGCCTCCAGTCTCGCACATGTGTTCTATCTGGCAGGCGCAGCTGTAGACGGTGTCCGGGTAGAACTCGGCGCAGGTAATGGCAGTGGCTTTGTCGGTCGCGATCCGCTCTGTCTTGCCGGCTGAGTCGGTTGTCCCTTCGACGGTACTTCCGTCTTCAAGCGTCAGTTTGTAACGGGTATCGGCCAGGGCATTGCGATCAGCCGTGAAGAAACGAATTTGTTCGTCAAAGGCTGTGACAGTGGTCGCCGCCGCAGCAGGAGCGGTAGCGGCGGCCGCAGCCGCAGCCGCAGCCACAGTCCCAGCGGTGGAAGCTCCTGTTGACGCCGATCCGCTGCCCTCATAATTTCGGCCCACCTCGCCCATGGTGCTGATGAGGGTCGCGCCGCAGCTGACTTTATGGCCCTCCAGGGCGACACCTTTGCCGCCTATTGTCCATGATGGGTCGCCTTCTACGATGGTGCAGTTGACGTGGCCTTGCTTCGGGCAACTGACGGAGTCGCCAACCAGCGCGACGGCTTTGCCAAACATGGTTGTTGTGCTGCTGGCGCTGACGACGTTCCCACCGTGGTCGGTCGGGTCGCCGAGGCGGATGATTCGCTTCATGGAAGTGGCAGGCAAAGGGCGCATTATATGTGAAAAGGCTTATGTATCCCCCTGGCAAACCAGGCAGGAAGGGTTGCCAGCACCCTGCGCGCGCAATCGAAGCCCCGCCTCGCCCCCGCGCTTCATGTGCGGGAAATCATGCACCTGCATGAACGGCCCACAAAGGCCCGCCATGCGGTGCTATCGCCGGATGGCGGGCCGCCCCTGGCTCATGCGCTTTCATGCGCGCTATGCATGCATGGCAGCCAGCAGCGTGGTATCTCCCCCTTGTTCGACTTTGTCGAGGTAGTCGGCCCAGCTTTGCAGCATTGTCCGGCGCTCTTCCATGTATTGAGCGCGATTGTAGGCGGCCCGTACTTGGTTTGGTTCCTTGTGAGACAGCTGCCGCTCGATGGCATCGGGGTTGAAGCCGGCTTCATTCAGAATGGTGGAAGCGGTGGCGCGGAAGCCGTGGGTGACTACATGCCCATTTTCCGTATTTTTGCCGCTATACCCCATGCGTTCGAATGCCTTGAGCAGTGTGGCTTTGCTCATATGCCGGCCGCGATAGAAGAAACTGGGGAAGACGAAATCATTTCCCTCTACACGGTGCATGTGCAACTGCCTTAGGATGTCTACCGCTTGAGAAGGAAGAGGGACGATGTGGGGTGCGGCGGCGGCTTTGAGCACTCGCTTCAGCTTTCGGGTCTCCGGCGGGATGGTCCAAATGGCTTTATCCAGATCGAAGTCATCCCATTTCGCCTGGACCGTTTCACCTATCCGGGTGAAGCAGATCATGACGAGCTTGATCAAGTATTTGGTTTGCAGCGAGATGTGTTCGTTAGTGCCCAAGGCGACGAGGAAGGCTGGCAACTCCTCGCGCGTTAAGGATGGCTGTGGCTTTGTGATGGGGGTGATCAGTTCGCCAGCAAGGTCTGCAGCAGGGTTGGCCGCGGCCCGGCCTGTTTTGACCGCTCTTCGCCAGATGGCATTGCAGCGTTCACGAAGTCGGTTTGCCGTGTCGTGCAGTCCCTGTTTTTCAACAGATTGCAGGACGAGCAGCAAGTCCATTGCGCTGATGTCACGGATCGGACGGTCGCCAAGCTTGGGGAAGAGGTGGATTTCCAGTGAGCGCCAGACCCCGGTTGCATGAGTGGGCGCCCATTCCGCAGACATTTTGTTCCACCATTCCTGGGCGACGGCTTGGAAGGTGGAGGAGGCTTCGACCAGTTGCTTGCGTGCGTTCTTCTTTTTTTGTTCGCCAGGGTCTTCTCCCTGAGCCAGCAGGCGGCGTGCCTCGTCTCGCTTCAGCCGCGCTTCCTTGAGCGACACTTCTGGATAGACACCCAGGGCAAGAACCTTTTCCTTGCCTGCAAAACGGTATTTCAGGCGCCAGTATTTTGCGGCATTGGGCATGACCAGCAAGTAAAGGCCCTGGCCATCCGTGACTTTCACTTGTTTTTCGCCTGGCGTGATCCGGTCGATTTCCAGCTTTGTTAGCGGCATGTGTTCACCTCGGAAGAACGGGGTATTTTTTCAGATACCCCCTGTTGTTCCCCCAAATGTACCCCGCGACACCCCAGGTTGTCACTGTTCCAGCCCGAACCGGGATGGAATGAAAAAAGCCGCCAAACCCTTTAGTTTGGCGGCTTTTCGGTCTGTTTAGATTTTAGCTGATACCAAATCTTCGCGCGTCAGCAGGAAGACGAAGCCGTCGCCGCTCTGGGTTTCCATCCACATGAAGGGCAGGGTGGGGAAGCACTCTTCCAGCATGTCGCGGTTGTGGCCGATCTCCACCATCAGCACGCCGCGCTCGTTGAGGAAGTCCGGCGCGCGGCGCAGGATCTCGCGGGTGGCGTCCAGACCATCCTCGCCCGAGCCCAGCGCGATTTCCGGTTCGTGCAGGTATTCCTCGGGCAGCGTCTCCACCGATTCGGCGTCGACATAGGGAGGGTTGGAGATAATCAGGTCGTACTTGTCCTCTATGCCCTCGAACATGTCGGTATGGATCAGGTTGATCCGGTCTTGCAGGCCGTAATGCTCGACATTGATCGACGCCACTTCCAGCGCGTCCAGCGAGATGTCCACCGCGTCGACTTCGGCATCGGGGTAGTGGTGGGCCAGCTGGATGGCCAGGCAACCGGAGCCGGTACACAGGTCCAGCGCGCGGTGTACCAGTTCCGGGTGTTCGATCCATGGCTCCAGCGGTTCGCCCAGGAGTTCATAGATGAAGGAGCGCGGCACCAGCACGCGCTCGTCGACGTAGAAGCTGAATTCGCCCTGCCAGGCCTCGTGGGTGAGGTAGGCCACCGGAACATGCTCTTCGGCGCGGCGGCGGATCAATTCCAGCACTTCCGCTATCTCGGACGGCAGAAGCTTGGCGTCCAGATAGGGGTCAAGCTGTTCGATCGGCAGTTGCAGCGCGGTCAGGATCAAGTAGGCCGCTTCGTCGTGGGCGTTGTGGGTGCCATGGCCGTAGGTGAGTTCGGCTTCGTTGAAACGCGATACGGCGAAGCGCAGCAGGTCGCGCACGGTGGTGAAGTGGCTGGCAGCCTGTTGGTACATGGGTTTCCTTTCAATGCAAGGAGGACATGGTTGGCCCATGTCCCCTGGTATTTCATCCTGCGGCGTTCAGGTTCAGAACGGCAGCTTGGCGCTGGTGGCGGTGCCCAGCACGCGGCGGAAGTCGCCTTTGATCCTCTCCAGGGCCTCTTCGGTGTCGGCCTCGAAGCGCAGCACGATCACCGGGGTGGTGTTGGAGGCGCGGGCCAGGCCGAAGCCGTCCTTGTACTCCACTCGCAGGCCGTCGAGGGTATTGACCTCTTCGGCGCCGTCGAATTTGGCCGATTCCTGCAACTTGGCGATCAGCGCGTGGTTTTCGCCTTCCTTCGCCATTTTGAGGTTTAGCTCAGGGGTGGATACCGCGTTGGGCAGGGCGTTCAGCAGCTCGCTCGGATCCTCCACCCGCGACAGCACTTCCAGCAGGCGGGCGCCGGTGTAGATGCCGTCGTCGAAGCCGTACCAGCGCTCCTTGAAGAACACGTGGCCGCTCATCTCGCCGGCCAGTAGCGCGCCGGTTTCCTTGATCTTGGCCTTGATGAAGCTGTGACCGGTGCGCGCCATCACCGGCACGCCGCCGTTTTGCTTGATCCAAGGTTTGAGCAGACGGGTGGACTTCACATCGAAGATGATCTTGGCCTTGGGATTGCGCTCCAGCACGTCGGCGGCATACAGCATCAGCTGGCGGTCCGGCCAGATGATGTTGCCGTTCTTGGTGACCACGCCCAGGCGGTCGCCGTCGCCATCGAAGGCCAGACCGATCTCGGCGTCGGTCTTTTGCAGCGCTTCGATCACGTCTTTCAAGTTTTCTGGCTTGGCCGGATCCGGGTGGTGGTTGGGGAAGTTGCCGTCCACATCGCAGAACAGCTCGCGCACCTTGCATCCCAGGCGGCGGTACAGCAGCGGGGCGAAGGCACCTGCCACGCCATTGCCGCAGTCCACCACGATGTTCATCGGGCGCTCCAGCTTGATGTCCGAGGTGATGCGTTCGAAGTAGGCTTCAGCGACATCCTCGGTGCGATAGCCGCCTTCGCCCTGGCTGAGATCGCCGTCGACAATGCGCTGGTACAGCTTCTGGATGTCGTCGCCGGCCAGCGTGTCGCCGGCCAACATCATCTTGAAGCCGTTGTAGTCAGGCGGATTGTGGCTACCGGTGACCATCACGCCGGATAGGGTGCCCAACTGGTGGGCGGCGAAATACAGCATGGGAGTGGCCACGCGGCCCACGTCGATGACGTCCACCCCCGCGGCGCGGATGCCGTTCGCCAGCGCTTCGCACAGTTCAGGGCCGGACAGCCGACCATCACGCCCCACCACTATGGCCTGCACCTTGCGGGCAAGCGCTTCCGACCCCACTGCCTGGCCAATCTGGTGCGCAACGGCGGCGGTCAGGGTTTTGCCGACGATGCCGCGGATGTCATAGGCTTTGAAGATGTCTTTGGATAGTTTGTTCATGATGGTTTGTTACGGTCGATAGTGTTTGAAGGGCGGCACCGTCTTGATTGGCCGCCGTCTTGTCGGGATTCAGCTGCCAAGTTGCCGGCTCAGGGCAACCAGCTGGTCCAGCTTTTGGCGCGCCTTGCCGCTGTCCAACGCTTCGCGCGCCATGGTAACACCGTCGGCCAGGCTTGGGGCGATATCGGCGGTATATATCGCGGCCCCGGCATTGAACAGCACGATGTCGCGGGCCGGGCCCGGCTCCCCGTTCAGCACCGACAGCAGGCGCAGCCGGGATTGTTCCGCGGTGTCGGCGCGCAGGTCTTTCAGCTCGCAGCGCATCAGGCCGAATTCCTCCGGCTCCAGCTGATATTCCAGTATCTCGCCGTTTTTCAGTTCGGCCACCATGGTGGGGCCGGATAGTGTCAATTCGTCCAGGCCGTCGCAGCCATGCACTATCATCACGTGCTGGCTGCCAAGCTGTTTCAGCACCCGTGACTGGATGCCGACCAGGTCGGGGTGGAACACACCCATCAGCTGCTTGTCGGCATTGGCCGGGTTAGTCAGCGGCCCCAGAATGTTGAAGATGGTGCGCGCGCCCAGTTCCTTGCGTATCGGCGCAACATGTTTCATCGCGCTGTGGTGGTTGGGCGCGAACATGAAGCCAAGGCCGATTTCGTCGATGCAACGGCCGGCCTGTTCCGGCGTAAGCGCCAGGTTGACGCCCAGCCGCTCCAGCACATCGGCGCTGCCAGAACTGGACGATACCGATCGGCCGCCATGCTTGGCGACGCGAGCCCCGGCGGCGGCGGCAGCAAAGGCCGCGGTGGTGGAGATGTTGAAAGTGTGTGATTTGTCGCCGCCAGTGCCGCAGGTGTCGACCAGATGGCTGCGGTCGGCCACCGGGACGGGGGTGGCGAATTCGCGCATCACGGTGGCCGCCGCGGCGATTTCGGACACCGACTCCACCTTGACCCGGAGGCCGATGAGGATGGCCGCGGTCTGCGCCGGCGATAGCTCGCCGCGCATGATCTGGCGCATGATGTCCAGCATCTCGTCGTAAAACAGTTCATTGCCGTCGATCAGACGGTTCAGTGCCACTTGCGGGCTGATCATGATGATGGATTCCTATGTGCCTTGACGGGCGAGGTCGGCCAGCCTTTGCGTGTCCAGGTCGATTTCGCAGGCCAGGCGGGCGCGGTCGGCGCCATTACCGCTGGCGTGGCTGGCCGCCAGCCAGTCGCACTGCTGCTGGAGATACGCCTGGTAAGTCTGCTGGGCGCGGCGCAACGCGCGGGCAGCATGAAAGCGGTTATCTGTGGCGCGGTCCAGTTGGCGCATCGCCGCCAGAGTCTTGTCTTCCTGTGCGATCAGTTGCTGGTGGATGTCGGCGTGGCGTTGTTTCAGGCAGGAGGCGATGGCCTGGGTGTCGGCCTGGGTTCGGCTGCAGTCGTCCAGCGCGCCAGCCCATGCCGGCGAGGCCAGCAGGGCGAGGGTCAGCGTCAACCGCCCCGGCATCAGGCGAATTCCTTCAGGAAATTGCCCAACATGCGGTGGCCGTGCTCGGTGAGGATGGATTCCGGGTGGAACTGCACGCCTTCGATGGGCAGCGTCTTGTGGCGCACTCCCATGATTTCGCCGTCGTCGGTCCAGGCGGTGATCTCCAGGCAGTCCGGCAGCGATTCGCGCTCTATCACCAGCGAGTGGTAACGGGTGCAAGTGACCGGATTGGGCAGGCCGCGGAACATGCCAATATCGTGGTGCATCACCGGGGACACCTTGCCGTGCATCAGCTGTTTGGCGTGCACTACCTTGCCGCCAAAGGCTTGGCCTATGCCCTGGTGGCCCAGGCAGACGCCCATGATGGGCAGCTTGCCGGCGAAGTGCAGGATGGCGGGCACGGACACGCCGGCTTCGTTGGGCGTGCAGGGGCCGGGGATACCACCAGATATTGCGGTTGCAGCGCTTCGATCTGCTGTATGGTGATTTCGTCATTGCGGAACACTTTCACCTCTTGTCCCAGCTCGCCGAAATACTGGACCAAGTTGTAGGTGAAGGAGTCGTAGTTGTCGATCATTAATAGCATATTCGGCTTAAATCCTTGATTTAACTGGATTCAATTGATTGGCCAGTTATTTGGTACCCCAGTTGTACCCCCTATTTGTTTTGCTGGGCTTGCTGGGGGAGGAGGCTTGAGGATTACTATACCGGATGATAGAGCTGTTCGCAGCCCTGTAGCCTGGCCTGCGGCCCGCATATGTCGACTGCCTATCAACATGCTTGTTGGCGGCAAGTGTTAGGTCATGGCGTGATTTGAATTCGTGCAAATTCAAAATTGCCGACACTCATGATCACCAATCTCCCATTCGCTATCTCGCAACAGCCTGCCATCCTGCCGCTGGCAGCTTCCACAGTCCGGGCCAGATTTTCTTCACCAGCTAGCGACTATCAGGATGACTCCATCGACCTGCATGCCTGTTTGCACTATTTCATTGGACTACCCGGTCAGGAAGCAGGGCAATCGCAGCTTTTTGTCATAAACAAACAGACTTGCCAACCAGCTCTGTGCAAAAATCTGCCAACGCAGCGGCTTGGTAAGATAGCGGTATGACCAAGCCCGCTCCGAAACGCTACCGAACCGCCAACTGGAAAGCCTACAACCAAGCCCTGATCCAGCGCGGCTCCCTGTCCATCTGGTTGGACACGAGCATGTCATGGCGGGCAACGCGACAGGGCAAGCGCGGCCGGGCGCAGGCCTATAGCGATGCCGCCATTCAATTCTGTCTGACCATCAAGAACCTATTTGGACTGCCTTTGCGGCAGACCATCGGTTTCATTCAAAGCCTGCTCAAGTTGGCGGGACTGGACTGGAGCGTCCCGGACTACAGCACGTTGTCCAGGCGGCAGCAGATGCTGCAGGTCAGCATCCCCTATCAAAAGCGTTCAGGCGCGTTGCATATTCTGGTGGATAGCACCGGGATCAAGATGCTGGGCGAAGGCGAGTGGAAAACCAAGAAACACGGCGCGGAATACTGCCGGCAATGGCGCAAGGTGCATCTGGGCATCGATGCGAAAACCCTGCAAATCCGTGCCATGGAGGTGACAGACAAGCGCCAGGGCGATGCGCAAATGCTGCCTTCGCTCTTGGTGCAAATCCCGGCCGATCAGCCGATAGCCTGCGTGAGTGGCGAGGGGGCTTTCGATACCAAGGCATGTCATGAGGCGATTGCCGCGCGCGGCGCAATCGGGTGCATCCCGACGCGCAAGAATGCGCGGCCGTGGAAAGGAAGTTCGCCGGGTGTGCTGGCTCGAAACGAGATTCTGCGGGCCACCAAACGGCTAGGCAGGGCGATCGGGAAACGCTGGAGCGGCTACCATCGCCGCAGCTTGGTGGAAACCAAGATGCATTGCTTCAAGTTACTGGGTGAAAGAGTGACAGCCCGGTGCTTTGGGCGCGCAAAGTTACAGCAAGGTGGCCGGGGATGTTGATGCAGAATGTAATTCCAGTTTTATTTATCATTCCATTTGCTGTGTATGGTATCTATTTTGAGATGGGGCGAAGGGATAGAGTTGCGCGAGAGATGGCCCGCGAATGGTTGCAAAAGAATTACCCCGGCTGTGTTGTTAAAGTCGTGACATCAAATAAGATGGTTTGGCCTGTTAGGATTGTGCTGCAGGTTTATACACCGAAAAATGAGGATTTCGAAATCAAGCTCAGAGTTGGTGAATTCTTTGGTGGTGTTTTTGGTGATAGAGTCGAAGTTGTATATATTAGGAAGATTAAACCAAAGACTTAATTTTATTTTTTGAGCAAGCCACATGTGCATCAGGGCAATCTCACCTTCTTGTCATAAATAAACAGACTTGCCAACCTGCCCAGACTTGAGGTGAACTCCCGGGTTTTACCGGGATGAGAACGTTGATGGAACATTTGGCCGAGGTGCCTGAGCCGAGAACCGGGCGCTACATTGCCCATCCGTTGGACGAAATTCTGGTGATTGCCGTGTGCGCCATCTTCGCGGGGGCGGAGAGTTTTGTGGAGGCGGTCGAGTGGGCGGAGGTCAAGGAGGCTTGGCTGCGGCGCTTCCTGCCGTTGAAGAACGGCATTCCTTCTCACGATACCATCAACCGCATGTTCCGACTGCTGGATCCCAAGCAGTTCGAGAACGCCTTCCGTAGCTGGACGCAAGGACTGCTGGGCTCGTTCCAGCAGATCGCCATCGATGGCAAATGCCTGCGTGGCACCGCTCGCGGCGCGCACAGCCCGGTGCACATGGTCAGTGCCTTCGCTACTGAACTGAGCTTGGCGCTGGGGCAGGAGAAAGTTGCTGACAAAAGCAATGAAAACACTGCGATACCGGCATTGCTGGCTGCGCTGGATGTGGAGGGCTGTCTGGTCAGCCTGGATGCGATGGGCTGCCAGTAAACAGGTGGCCCAGACCATCGTGGCGCGTAAAGCGGACTATTTGCTGGCGGTGAAGGAGAACCAGCCCAAGCTGCGCCAGGCCGTAGCGTGTGCGCTGCATGACCATCCCACCGAGCGAGTGGCCAGCGCGCAAAAGGGGCATGGCCGCACGGTGTTGCAACATGTCGTGATTGCCCCGGAGGAAGGCATTGTCGACGCTCAGGCCTGGCCCAGTTGCCAAACAGTGGGCCGCGTGGATTCGGTGCGGCTGGATGGTCGCGGACAATCGGCGCTGGAGCAGCGCTATTATTTGTCGTCGCGCGCGTTGAGCGCGGAAGAGCTGGCGCAGGCGGTGCGCCGTCATTGGGCGATCAAAAATGGCCTGCATTGGTGTCTGGATGTGATTTTCGGGAAGATAACTGCCCATTGCGCGAAGATCATGGACCGCAGAATTTTGCGCTGCTGCTGAAATTTGCGCTCAACCTGCTGCGCAGCTCGCCGTATCAGGCCAAGAAAAGCATGCGGGTGCGGCGCAAACGGGCAGGCTGGGGTGATGACGCGTTGGCCGAGTTGCTGGGCATGTCGCCTTTATGACGTGAAGGTGCGATTGCCCTGGTCAGGAAGGGAGCGTCCATACCATTAACAAAGTATTTTTAAGATTAGTCTTATTTTCAGGTGGGTGATACGCACTATAAAATTTGCGGAACACTACTTGAGAGGAATTAATGTTGATTGAAGATAATACTTTCATCGACGCACTAACTCAAATGCTAAGATTGATTTCTGAAAAAGGAAAAGATATCAGCCCTTCTTTACTTCGTCGCGTAGACAATCTCTTGAAGGTGGCACAAGCCAGGCAGACAGATGAGCATAAACTCCATATCTTAATTGTTGCCCGAGTTAAGTGTCGAAAAGTAATAGCAGAAACCAGGGAGGGATGGCCGAGTAAATTAGCCAAGCAAGATATATGCTTGTTGATTAAGGTGTTTAAAGAAAACCTGGCAAGAGAATGTGTTAAAAAGTTAGGAAAGGTCTGAAGACAGGAATGCCTACAGGAGCTGGGACAGTCCAATGTGCCATGTGTGGTAACGCACAGACACTTTTTTGCCGATGCATCAAGGTCTGGTTGTGACATTCCTCCCAAGTGCGCCGCAATTTGGCGAGTTGTGAAATTTACCTCGAGACCATCATGAATAAGCCAAACGAACAGAGCGGCTATATCGACAATACGATAGCCCTAGAGAATAGCCCAGCAATATCCACCCCCAGCGCCGTATCCTGGGGTGCCATTGTGGCCGGCGCAGTTGCCACAGCGGCGCTATCCCTCATCCTACTGCTTCTTGGCGCCGGACTGGAGCTTTCCACCGTCTCACCATGGGCCTATAGCGGCGTTACCGCAACTACCTTCGGCGTCTCAGCAATTATCTGGATCACTATCTCCCAACTGCTCGCCTCCGGCATGGGGGGCTACCTCGCCGGCAGGTTGAGGACAAAATGGGTTTCCGGGCATACCAACGAGGTCTATTTCCGCGATACCGCGCATGGTTTTCTAGCGTGGGCGCTAGCCGCTCTGATAACGGCAACGCTGCTGACGTCAGTGATTGGATCGATTATCAACAATGGCGTCGGCGTGGCCGCGACTGCCGTCGGTGCCTCGACAATACCCACACTCCAGATGGCGGGGCCCAGCGGCGCTGGGCAAGGATCGACGGTTTATCTTCTGGATTCTCTATTCCGTCGGGGCGCAAAACCTGTTTCGAGACAACTTGACTCTGCGTCTAACCCTGAAACAGCGAGACCAATTGCCGAAGTGGGTGGAATCTTCATGAACAGCTTGGTAAGAGGCGATGCGCTACCTGCTGCGGATGTGCGCTATGTCGGCCAATTGGTCGCCCAGCGTACTGATCTTAGTCAGCAAGACGCCGAAATACGGGTGAAAAACACCTATGCTCGTATGCAGACCGCCTTAAGCAATGCAGAAACTATGGCGAAGGAAGCGGCTGAAAAAGCACGCAAGGCATCTGCCTATGTAGCGCTTTGGCTGTTTATTTCACTATTGATAGGAGCGTTTTTTGCCAGTCTGGCGGCCACCTACGGAGGGCGGCATCGCGACCGCTGAATCAATAAACCAGACACTTATTTTCGGGAGGGGATAGTTATGCGTTCGCTACTTCTGTTGTTTCTGGGCATACCTATTCCCATCATTATCTTGATTGCATTGTTTGTGCATTAGTATTGCATATGGGCTTTGTTGCCCCGCCCAAGAACGAGTGTCCCCTTGCCCAAGGCGAATTCAGTTCATCGCTGCCACCGCCACGGTCTTCGGGGGGCGGCCCAGAGCGGTAAAATGGTTCAATAACGCTGCGCGCACTTGCAGTTCCGCCACCTGTCGATCAAAGGTGCGCGCCATCACCCGGCTACACGGTCGCTTGAAACCGTGCATCTTCGTTTCCGCCAGACTGCGGCGGTGATAGCCGCTCCAATGCTTCCAGATTCGCCGCCCCAAGCGTTTGCACGCCGCGATCGCGGCGTTGCGCACCTCGCTGCCGGTGATTTTCGACTTCGACGGCTTGGCATTCTTGCGCGGCGGAATCATCGGCATGATCTCTCGGCCAAACAGCGCAGCGTAACAACCCTGTGCGTCATCGGCGCCATCCAGCGTCGTCGTGGCAGCCGGCTCATCCGCCAGCTGCATTCACAACGCCGGCAGTATCGGCGCGTCGCCCACGCCGTTGCCGGTCACCTCGACAGCTCGGATTTCCAGCGTTTCGGCGTCAATGCCCAGGTGTGCCCTGCGCCACTGCCGACCATATTCGGCGCCGTGCTTTTTGCGTTTCCACTCGCCTTCGCCGAGAAACGGGATGCCGGTGCTATCGATCAGCAGATGCAGCGGGCCGTTGCTGCGGCGATAGCCGATCTTGACCTGCAAGGTGCGCTGGCGACGGCATGCGGTGGAGTGATCCGGCACCGGCCAGTCAGTCCAGCTAATTGCAGCAGGCTTTGCACCATGCCCAGAGCCTGCCGCAATGGCAGATTGAACAGAATGAAATGAACGTCTTCCAGGTTCACTACGTTTGGGCCCGGCAACTCAGCGCTCTTGGTCATGAGGTTAAGTTTTGGCAGGCCGGCCGTTGTTGCTGGCTGGTTGGGCCAGCCATTGCATGTCTTTGTCGAGCTAGACCAGCAGCGATCCGCGTGCGGCCAGAGCTGCATCGTAGTCATGCCAGTTCGTGGTTGTGTAACGCTGCTTGGCCTTCTTGTTCTGGGGCGTTGCGGTGTTCATCGACTCAGCATACCGCAACGGACGGCGGGGCTATGCAACAAAACCCAATCCATGTTGTCGGCATTGCATGGAGGTCGTGGCAGCCATGGGAGGCTGCAAGGATAGGCTTTGCAGGATATGGCGGCTAATTATGGCATGCCAGGAGGTTTTTGCTCCCGTTCGTTTGACATGGGTGTCTTGATGCGCCATATCGCAGTTAAGGGTTTTAGCATCCTTGGCTGGACGGACAATCCATTTTTCATTTTATGGCGGATGGCGGCGCTCGCAGCCTGGAGTTGTTGGTTGTCTTGCCATTCCGGCCCCAGGAATCCAAGGCTCCGCAAGATGGCCATCTGGCCGCCGCTGAATCGACCGTTTGAGCGGGGTTTTTGACATTTTCATCATCAGGACGCAGCGATGGAACCCGCTTTTACTGTGTTGGTAGCCGAAGATGTGGAGCCGACCCGCCTGCTGATGGGGCTGGTGATAGAAGAGCTTGGGCATGCTGTCTGGTATGCCGAGAACGGCCAGCAGGCCGTGGAGCAGTGCCGTCGGCAATTGCCGGACATGATTCTGATGGACATGATGATGCCGGTGATGGACGGGTACGAGGCTACGCGGCAGATCCGCCAGTTTTGCAGCGACCGTTGGCTGCCCATCATTTTTCTCAGCGCTCGCAGCGACGAGGAGGCGCATATCAGCAGCCTGGACATCGGCGCCGACGATTATCTGGCCAAGCCGATCAACCTCACCATGCTGGCGGCCAAGATCCGCGTGATGCAGCGCATCTGCGAGATGCAGAGCCGGATTTCGGCGGATTCGAAAAAACTGCTCAGCTACTACAACGTCAACGAGCGCGAGCAACTTTTCGCCAAGCACGTTCTGGACAGCATAGTCGGCAGTGAGGAGCAGGATTTGCCCGGCGTTTCCAGTTGGCAGCTGTCGGCCGAGCAGTTCAGCGGCGATGTGCTGGCGCGCGCGCTGTCTCCCACCGGCCAGTTATGCCTCATGCTGGCGGACAGCACCGGCCACGGGCTGTCCGCCGCGCTGGCTTGCCTGCCGGCGGTGGACATCTTCTACGCGATGGCTCGGCGCGGTTTTCCCCTTACCGCAATGGCGCGGGAGATCAACGCCAAGCTGAACCGCCTGTTGCCGATAGGCCGCTTTGTCGCCGCCGCCTTAATCACCATAGATTGGGAGCTGGGTTGCATCGAGGTGTGGAACGGCGGCATCCCCTGCGTGATGTTCGTTGCCGACGACGGCACCTTGCTCAAGGAATGGAAGTCGCAATATCCGCCATTGGGCATTTTCGATGCGGAGGCGTTCCGCTGGGGCAGCGAGTCCTATTTTTGGGAGCAGACCGGACAATTGGTGGTGTGTTCCGATGGCCTGACGGAGGCCGAGGACAGCCGAGGCGAGCAGTTTGGCAACCGGGGCGTGCTGGACTCGTTGTCGCGGGCGGGAGAGGGCGCGCCTTTGGATGCGATACGGCTGGCGGTGCTGGAGCACCTGGCCGGCGCCAAGAATCGAGACGACATCTCGTTGGGGGTGATTCGCCTTGAGGCCGGCGTGAACGCGGTATTGGGGCGGGTTGCCGATCATGTGGGGCGCGACGACGGCGGCCAGCTGTCCAGTTGGCAGGTGAGGCTGGAATTCAATGCGGCGGAGCTGCGCCGCGATCAGTCCATCCCCTTGCTGATTGGCTGGCTGAACCAGCTGGGCCTGCGCGGCCGGCAGTTCAAGCAGGTGCTGCTGATTATCTCCGAATTGTTCAACAATGCGTTGGATCACGGCGTATTGCGGCTGGACTCCAAGATCAAGGATCAGCAAGACGGTTACGAACGCTATTTTGTGCTGCGGCGAGAGCGTCTGAATGCCTTGCAGGAAGGGAAGATAGCATTGCTGCTCGAGCGTCGACGCGACGAGCGGAAAGACTGCATTTATATCCGGCTGAGCGACAGCGGAGAGGGGTTCGATCACCACTCGCTGATGGAGCGGCTCAGACGGAATCAATACAGCCATCCTCATGGCCGCGGCGTGGCGATGGTGCACGCTTTGTGTTCGAGCTTGGTCTACCGCGGCGGCGGCAACGAGGTGGAGGCGGAGTTTCCGCTCTGAGTCCGGGCTGGCTTGGCCTTGCCTGGGGGGAGATGGCGGTGTCGTCTTGTCTCGGCCTGAAACTGCATCCACTGTACAGCAGGGTTTCCGCGCCAGGCTGCCCCAGCGTTGGTCTGGCCTGGGTGACGTCCATGCGGGAATTGGCGGGCGGGATCTGTGTCAGGCAGCTGCCTTCCCGTTGTAGATGGAAACGGCGTGCCAGTCGCGGCATGCTGTTGATGGTGGCAGGCCCGTCGCTTGGTTCTGCAGGCATGGCTTTGTCTTTCTTGAGGTTCTCAGTTCATTGTTTTGTCATGTTGAATGAATGGGCGGAGTGAGTCTCAGGCTGTTGAGGAGGGCTTATGAACCGACATGCGGGGTGGGGCGCGGCGTTGCTGCTGGCTGCGCAATTTTGCGCAGCGCCTGCCTGGGCCGACGATCTTGTCCTTGGCGCGGGAAAATGCGGCGAGCTGCGCGATATCGGCGGTGTTTATCATTGCTCGGGCGAGTGCGTGGTGACCGCGTCGGATGGCAGTCACTCGCTGACGCAGGTGTCGGGCGAAGAAGACAGGATCAGGCGCTTCGATGGCGCCAGATGGATGTATCAGATCGATATCGTTGGTGGCGGCGGGTTTGCCGAGCAGGAGATCGGTGGGCTGAGCGGACATGCGCTGCAGGCGGTGACCGCCCATGTGTCCGACCAGCAATATCCGGTGCTGGAGGAGTATGTTTTCGAGATGGATGGCAGTTGCCGGGCGAGCAAGTATGTCAAGACGGTCCGCAACCCCAATCCGGTGGCTATGAAGGCGTGCTCGCTGGTGTGCGTGCGCTAGGCGCGCTGTCATGGCCCTGCCGTCAGGCGGAGCCTCTCCGGAATGCGGCGGCTATGCCGTGTTGCTGGCGCGGGAGTGCAGCAGGCTTTGGTCCAGCGCATCCCATAACTCCGCCAGCGAATCGAGAAAATCCAGCATGCCTTCCAGAATCAGCGGAGCGGTTGTTGCCGTCAAGGTGGCGGCCAGAGCTTCGCGAGCGCAGTGCTCGTCGCGGCTTTCGCCGCCACCCTCTTTCCAGTGGTTCCGCAGATAGCGCATCTCCGGGTCGTCCAGCTTGACGCCGTAGTGTCCGGCGTCCACCAGGGCCTGTTTTGCGCCGGGTATCAGCGAGCGATTGAAGATGATCTCCAGCGCGAAGGCGGTGCCCAGATTCCGCATGCTGGAATCGAAATCGCTGCGCGCGCGGCGCTGGAAAGCGGCCATGGCGCGGCGTGTCTGCTGCATGAGGCCGGTGGCATGCTCATAGCCGGGCTGATCGCCCAACAGCCTGTTCGATGCATCCCGCAGGCCGGCTTCCAGTTGCTGCTGGTCTTCGATATCGGCAAATTTGGCATGCATGCCGCTGCGGTTGACAATGTGGCCGGCCATTCTGGCAAGCTCCGCGCCATTTCCTTGCCTGGAGAGCGCGATCTCGTCCATCAACTGAGCCTGGCGGACCAGGCCGATGGCTTCCAGCGCCGTTGGGAAGGCTTGTCCGGGGCGGGTGGCGGCGCATAGCGTCAATATTTGGTGGAGCAACGCTGCGCATTCTTCCGCATTCGGCGCGGCATGCGACCAGTGCTGGAATATCGGGTGGGTATAGGCGCGGTGTTCCTGAACAATGCGGCCCAGCTGCTCAGTTGTGGTGACGATGCCCATGAGATTCCTCTCTTTTCGACTAATAACTCCCGTATTCGGCGCGACTATCCGGCATGTGTTGGCGCTGATGGGCGGCTGTCGGCGCCCAGAGTTGAACCAGTCGCCATTTTCGCCTTGTATACGGGGTGAATTTTAGTGCGTAGTTTTGAGGAGGTCGCGATTCATTGTTGCTGAAGCCCGGTTTTCTTGGCCGGCGCAAAGCGCTTTGTCGGCTACGATACGGCTAACGGGGGGAGTTTCGAGGTGACCTCCTCCCGCAAAAACGTAGCGGCGAAAAGTAGAGATTTCTGGCAAATTTAAGCCCTTTCGGGCAGGAGATTTGTCATGAAAAAATCGAAGTTCACCGAAGAGTAGATCGCCTTCGGATTGCGCCAGGCCGAGTCAGGCACGACCGTCGCCGAGGTCTGCCGCAAGATGGGCGTCTCCGAGGCCACTTTCTACAACTGGAAGAAGAAATACGGCGGCCTGGGTGTCAGCGAACTGCGCCGCCTGAAACAACTGGAAGAAGAGAACGCCCGCCTCAAGCGCATGGTCGCCGACCTGAGCCTGGACAAGCAGATGCTGCAGGAAGTCATCCAAAAAAAGCTGTGAAGCCGGCTCGCAGACGCGAGCTGGCCAACTTCCTGATCGCCGCCTACCGCGTCAGCATTCGCCGCGCGACTGCCGTCATTCAACTGCGGCAAGGCACCTATTTTTATCGCCCTCACCCGTGTGACGATCGTGCCGAGCGGCAGCGAATCCGCGAGATCGCCCCCACCCGCATTCGCTATGGCGCACGCCGCATCCATGTTCTGCTGCGGCGCGAAGGCTGGCGGATCAATCACAAGAAGACCTACCGGATCGACTGCGAAGAAGGCTTGAATCTGCGGCGCAAGCGGCCCAAACGGTGAGTGGCGGCGGCGCATCGCCACGCTCGGCCGGCTGTCTCCAATTTGAATGCCTGCTGGAGCATGGATTTCGTCGCTGATCAGCTGTTCAACGGCCAGAAAATCCGGGCCTTAACTGTAGTGGATAATTTTAGCCGGGAGAGCCTGGCGATCACGGTGGATTTCGCGCTGAAAGCCGCGGACGTGGTTGCTACGATGCAGCATGTGCAAGCCTTGCGCGGGACGCCGCAACGGATTCAGGTCGACAACGGCAGCGAGTTTATTCCCGTGGCGCTGGATCAGTGGGCCCATGAGCAAGGCGTCACGCTGGACTTCTCACGACCAGGGACACCCATGGATAATGCCTTCATCGAGTCATTTAACGGCAGTCTGCGGGATGAGTGCCGGAATGTGCATTGGTTTCTGTCGCTGGATGACGCACGTGAAAAGATCGAGCGTTGGCGGCAGGATTACAACGAGTTCAGGCCGCACAGTTCGCTGGGCGACCAGACCCCGAGCGAGTTCCGACTTGCTCACCTTGAAGCCGGAAATCTCTAGACTAGACCGCTCGGTTAGCCGGGAGGAGGTCACGGTGGTCATCGATGTCTGGAGCCGTCGTGTCGTCGGTTGGACCATGGGAGAGCATATGACCACTGACCTGGTGTTGATGGCGTTGAACATGGCGCTGGAGCAACGCAGGCCTGATGGCGTCATTCACCACTCGGACCAGGGTAGTCAATACACAAGCTTGGTTTTCGGCGAGCGCTGCCGGCAGATGAAGGTACGACCTTCAATGGGAACGGCAGGAGACGCCTACGGCAATGCGATGGCGGAGAGTTTCTTTGCCAGTCTGGAAGGTGAGCTGATTGAGCGTAACAGCTTCCGCAGCAAGGCAGAGGCGCGGATGGCGGTGTTTACCTGGATTGAGGGTTGGTACAACCCCAGACGCCGCCAATAGTGGTCTGGGCTATCTCTCGCCGATGAACTTCGAAAGAAGCTGCGCCGCGCTGTTTGATGTGACAGATGAGGTCAATGCAGAGGTGATGATAGAGCCTGAAATGATTTGAAAATCAAACCACCAACCGTCCATGGAGTTGGGTCAACTCCAACTCCACAAATCATAAGGTAGGAATGCCTACAGGAGCCGGGTCAGCCCAGCCCGGGGCGGTCCAAATTGGCGTGTGCGCCCACATCATTTCAAGTCCAAAGTTGCATCAACTTAATTGACGATGATATTTTTTGCAAATAGAATACGCACCCAATTTATGTCGTTAGGATTGCAATTGTTTGATCTTGCCATTGTCGGGTTTGGAGCGACTGGAGTTAGCCTTCTCAAACAAATTCAGGATGAAGTTTACGCATCCGGGCTAAGAGCCCCACGGATTGCCCTATTCAGTCCCCGAGCAGCTTTTGCCCGTGGGCACGCATTCGGAGATGCTGACGTTATCCATAAAGTCAATACCCCCCCAGCATGCTTTCCGTTTCCAACAGTGAACCTGTCGGATTCGCCCACTGGATGAACGCCAAGGGCAACGCCAACGAGCTCTATCCCAATCGGTTGGTCTATTCCAAATTCTTGCAGGAGACTTATCAGGACATTGCTCGTTCCGGTTTGTTGGAAATCGAAGAGTTTCACGAAACGGTTCAAGTGGTAACAGCTCAAACTCCTGGCTACCAACTACGCAGCGAGAGCGGCAAAACTGTAACAGCGCATAAAATTATGCTTTGTCTAGGTTCTTTGCATGGAACCAACTTTAGGCAACTGTCGGAACAGCCTGGTTTTATCGATCACCACACTAAATTTTCCAAGGTCAAGGGAGGGCCGGTTTTGGTTGCAGGTTCGGGCCTGACTGCTGTTGATGTATTCCGCTCCTTGAACCAAGGGAAAAATAACGAGATCCATCTTTTCTCGAGACAGGGCTTTGCCCCCACCTGCCTGACCAAAGAAAACCGTTACATACCGGTAGTTCTGAATTGGACCACATTGCTGAAAGAGCAGAATGGCTCCGTTCGGCTGCAGTACTTTCTGAAAACACTCAAACAAGAATGCAAGCGCTTGCCGGATGGCGGTGAGCGGATACCGGCAATGCAGATTCTGCGAGAACACAGGCCAGCACAATATTTTGAATATCTGATGGAGAGATCCCAGGCAGCGGATTTGCCTTATCAAGATATCCTGGTATCTACCAGACCGTACATGCATAAACTCTGGCGTTCTATGCCAATTGAAGACCGAATTTCCTTCAACATTAATTACGGTGCGGGTTGGGCGGCTTGGCGGCATCCTATTCCTTATGAAGTCATCGCGGAACTGGCTGCTGCAGCCAGAGAGCAGCGTCTGCACATCCATCAGGGGAAAAATTCACCGTATTGGGAAAATGGCCAGTTCGTCTTGGAAACCACTTCCGGGAAAACCATTCGTGCCCAGAACTTGGTAGATGGTACTGGGGGTACCAATCGGCTAGATTTGATCGACTCACCTTTGCTGCGCAACCTAACGGAACAGCAACTCATCGAAGCCCATCCTTGCGGCGGCATAGATATTCATCCGCTGACCTTCCAATGTCAGGTGAACGGCAAGCCAGTACCAGGGCTGTATAGCTTGGGGCCTTTGAACAAGGGAAGTTTGTTCTCAACAAATGCATTTTGGTTCAATGCACGTTGTGCAGGGCACTGGGCCAGGCAATGGGCCATTGAGATGACCAAAAAGAACTCGGTAGGTATTTGACATGTCAATTTCGCTCTTCGCTCCTCTCTTATACCTCTTGGTTGGGCTTGGGCTAAGCCGAGTCCCGTTTGAAATCAAGGGACGTGCATCTGCGATGTTAACCAAATGGGTGATTCCATCGGTCATTATCTACAACATTGCCACGCATCGGTCCGGTGTCTTTGCCATCATGCTCGGCATGATCGCCATGATGGGGCTGATGCTGCTACTGAGCCGGGTTTTTACCCGCGACCCAGTGAAGAATCTGTGTTTCTGCTACCTGAACATCGGATGGCTAGGCCTCCCTATCGCCAGCACCTTGTTTGGCGACGGAGCGGCGATGGTCATCATCGCCGCCTATGTGGGCAGCTCTCTGTTCGGCAACTCAGTAGGCGTAGGCCTCATGGCCCATGGCCAAGACCTGAAGACCCGTCTTCGTCAAACAATACAGGCCCCACCTGTATGGGCGCTGCTGCTGGGACTCGCCTGCATCCCCTTTGGTGGACAGATTGAACACTACGCCAAGCCTATATACGACTTGCTAAAATTCCTGATGGGTTTCCTTGGTATGGCAATACTTGGTATCTGGCTATCGGCGACGCCACTGAAAACCGCTGACTTCAAAAAAGCGTTGCTACCGTTCGTGGCACGCCTCTTGACTGTGTCGGCCCTGACCAGTTTGTTTATCTTGGTCTGCGAGCATTACGACATAACCTTGGTCACCGAGAACAAACCAGCTCTGTACCTGATCGGGCTTTTGCCACCGGCAGCCAATATCATTGTACTTGAGACCCACTACATGAAGAGTGGTCGCTCCGCCAGCATGATCGCCTGCGGTACATGCCTCAGCATCATTGCTATCGGCGTGTACGTAGGAACGGTATTGTGGCTACACGCTTGAGCCATATGAATTGAAGGAAACATCAAACAGCTAGCGCTGGCAGCATGGTGTTGTCAAAGGAAGTCCACGATAAGCTTGGCAAGTCGGTAAATGGTCGTGTGGATGATATTTGGTGGTTTTTTTATGATCAGCAGGTGCCAGAATGTGCTTTGCTCAAGCGAGAAATCATGACCTCCTCCCGCAAAAACGTAGCGGCGAAAAGTAGAGATTTCTGGCAAATTTAAGCCCATCCGGGCAGGAGATTTGTCATGAAGAAATCGAAGTTCACCGAAGAACAGATCGCCTTCGCCTTGCGCCAGGCGGAGTCGGGCACCAGCGTCGACGAGGTCTGGCGCAAGATGGGCGTCTCCGAGGCCACTTTCTACAACTGGAAGAAGAAATACGGCGGTCTCGGCGTCGGCGAGCTGCGCCGCTTCAAGCAGTTGGAAGAAGAGAACGCTCGGCTCAAGCGCATGGTCGCCGACCTGAGCCTGGACAAGCAGATGCTGCAGGACTTTATCCAAAAAAAGCTGTGAAGCCGGCTCGCAGACGCGAGCTGGCCAACTTCCTGATCGCCGCCTACCGCGTCAGCATTCGCCGCGCGACTGCCGTCATTCAACTGCGGCAAGGCACCTATTTTTATCGACCCCGATCCCGCGATGACCGTGCGGAGCGCCAGCGGATTTGCCACGCGCATTCGCTACGGCGCGCGACGCATCCATGTGCTGCTGCGGCGCGAGGGCTGACCAATTGCAGGCGCGGCTGCGAAAGTTTCCGGCCCCAGGTCAGGAAGGCGAGTCTCGCAAAGCTGCGTGTACTCCCGGATGAACATGGCGATGCGCATCTGCTCCCAACGGGCGCCGCGCTTGTTGATGCTGACCTCGTCCGCATACCGTTTTGGCAATTCAGCGAAGGACTTGTTCGGGATCAATCCCACTTTCCCGGCCTCAATGTCAGCTTCACGCTTCGTTGCCCAGGCAACGGCGTCAGATTTTCGCTTAAATGTTTCCGTTTTGGATGCGCCGGCTTTGCGCACTTTGGCGCGCCATTTGTCGCCGCGCTGTTCGTAGGCGGCCATTCCTGAGTCACTGGTGGGACAAACTATAGCGGAAAACGGTGTAAAAGTGCGTAGGATATTGATTTTGCAAACCGCTAGAGCTGGCTTAAAAGCCTTATTCTGTGGGGGGGGGGGGGGGCGGTGTTTTGAGGGAATTTAGAACTTTTAGGTTGGTGCGAAAGGAGAGACTCGAACTCTCACGCCTTGCGGCGCTGGAACCTAAATCCAGTGCGTCTACCAATTCCGCCACTCTCGCATCCTTCAGGGCTTGAAAATGGGGATATTGCCACCCACCTTCTGGCTAGAAGAGGACGTGATGTTAACCTAAGTGCCCGGCCAAGACAAGTGTTTGGTGGATGGCGGAAACTTATTCCCTTTGGCATGGTCTCTTGCTTACAATTCCAAGCGTTTCTACAGAACAACCAACTCAGGAGAGTTTCACATGCACCCGGACTTTCAAACGGCCTATCAATCGACCCCTATGGCGGATGTACGCCATAAGGTTCTGCGCAATACCTACGGCCTGCTGGGCCTGTCGATGATCCCGACCGTGATGGGCGCCATTGTGGGCACCCACATGAGTTTCGCCTTCCTGGCAGGCAGCCCGATCATCGGCATGCTACTGATCATGGCGGTTTTCTACGGTTTGGTGTTCGCCATCGAGAAAAACCGTTACAGCTCGGCTGGCGTGTTCCTGATGCTGGGCTTCACCTTCATGATGGGCGTGCTGCTGGGGCCCTTGCTGCAGTTTGCACTGAAGTTCACCAACGGTAGCCAGTTGATCATGACTGCCGGCGCGGCCACTTCGGTGGTTTTCTTTGTGATGGCGGGCATCGCCACCACCACCAAGCGCGATCTGAGTGGCCTGGGCAATTTCTTGATGGTAGGCGGTATCGTGCTGATGGTGGCGATTGTGGCCAACCTGTTCCTGCGCATGCCTGCGTTCCAACTGATGCTGTCCGCGGCTTTCGCCCTGTTCAGTTCGCTGATGATTCTGTGGCAGGTCAAGATGGTGGTGGATGGCGGCGAGACCAGCTATATCTCCGCTGCCTTGTCCATCTACATCAGCATCTACAACCTGTTTACCAGTCTGCTGCAACTGCTGTTGGCCTTTGGCGGCAATCGCGACTGACTCTACTCGGTGCGTGCGGCTAGATGCCCGCATCCCAAACGAAAACCCTCTGCTATTGGTGGAGGGTTTTTTTATCGGGCAAGACGATAATGGTGCGCCGTCAGATGCCAATGCCCCAAGGGAGGGATAATGTTTCTTTCAGCCCGGTCAGCGTGGCGTCCGACTTGTGGCCTATGCTTGATCTGGTGTGAATGGCCCCCAAAGCTAGTTGCTGGCAGCGGTGAAGTATCATCAGCAGATCTTCCGTTGTGCCGTGGGCGATCATGAAGGCGGCATCCAGCGTGCTGAATTCCGCCTTTTTTTCAAGAGAGTTTTGGAAAATTCCATTCTCGTCAAATACTTCTATATTTATGATTATGGTATTTTTAAATGATTCCGATGAGAATAGCTCAATCCGGAAATTGCCATACGTGGCGCGTAAAAACTGGTTGGTGCGTTTGAATTGCACGGAGCTTTGTTGCTGATTAGGCATATGGCATGTTTTGAGGCGCGAGATGGTGAATGGCCCTGGCGGCAAGTTGATACCAGTGATTCAGCTGGTTCTCGGCGGCATGGATTGCATTTCGAGTTGTCGGTGGATTGGTGCTTTTCAGGAATTCAATCAGTCGTATCATGTCAAGCGAGCCATGCCATTGTGATTGATATCGCAGCAGAGTTTCATGCCATTGGGTATTTTCTGCTCGCGAGATATAGCTTGAGTAGCAACCAAAGTCCTGGATTACGTCTTTTTGCTGAATAATGCAGCTGTGCCATTTTTTATCTTGATGTTCATGATGTTCACTGACTAGGGCTCTTGTGCTTAGTTCCCGATCTTCTTGATGCAGGAAAGCTCTGACGACCAAATGTTTCAATGAAAGAAAACCATTGAGTTGATCAATCAGAACAAATGTGCCATGGGGCAAGATGGCAGAACCGGCGACGGGCTTGCCCCGGTGGCGTACCTGATATGGGGTGAGGGCAGGTTTTTCTGCATAGAGAAACGCTGGATTGTAATCAAATATCTTCAGTTTTTTCGTATTCATTTTGCCAAAATATTCCATGAGGTGTCGAAGCGGATGCCTATTCGGCGGTGGCTGTTTCGCTCATCATCTGTCTACGCAGATTACTCAGGATCAATGCCATTTCGCTGGGGGTCCGCATGACTGCTTTTCGTATGCACCGGGCTATTTCATCGGTGGGTAGGCTGTCCAGTTTCAGGTGATCCCCGATGACGGCAGAGCAGAGCAGAAAATTCAGGCCATCCGCCTGTTCGGTGTTATTGCATAGCCACCTTTCCGCATCCAGCCGATGGCTTGCCGCCTGGTTTCTCATGTAGCGCTCTTGTTTGGTGATGCCAGCTTCGTCAGGGCTTCGAAGGTGGGTCGCCATATCCAGAGCCGCCTGCTCGAGCATTCTGACTGCAAGGCATTGAAGTCGATAGTTTTCAAGTGCGTTTTGCGGGCGCATGGATAATTTCTGATCATTGTGGCCAAGAGATCATATTGCGTTCTTGGGGTGTGGGGTTTGATGGTCGAGACTGGTTTTGCGTGTTGGGGCTGAGCTTTGCTGTTCATTTGTCACTTCGCGTTGAGCTTCATGGGCGATGTGGAGGAAATGGTTGCGGTCCTCTAGATTCAGCACAACCTCCGTGGTGTGTTCAGCCGATGCCGTGGAGTGTGAGTTGTTGTAAGTCATCGATATCTCCTGAATGCGGTGTGCCATGCCTCGCCGTCGGTGTGGCTGAGCGATGCCTGAGTTGCTCGCGGACTGGCGAGGGTCATCCCGTGAGGTGGGGCTTTTGTAGATGCGATTTTACTTGGGCATTAAAATAAAGTTCATCATAATACTAACTATAGTATATGTTTTTGTATTGACGAGCAGCAAGAAATTTCTGCATCTGTGGATGATGTTGGCAAGCGCGGTGTTGCAGTTTTGCCGTGCTGTCATTGGGGTCGATGGATTGTTTTGTATGTTATTGATTTAAATTGGAATTTGATAATTTATTGAGCTTTTTCCCCTGTCCTATGGAGTGATTTTCCTTTAAAAAATAGTACTATAATATGTATTAAACTATAACAAATTTATACAGTATGTTATTCTTGCCGCCTAATGCGCAGGGTTGGCGAAGGGCGTGGCTAGTCCGGTATGGGCCGCGCGGAGTGGAGGGAGGCTTGCGTTGACCGGGCAGTTGGCTTTTAACGAGGCGCGAAGGGCGGAAAAGAGTTCATATGAGAAAAATTCAAGCGGTACTCAAGGATATTGCACAGAAAACCTTGCTATTGGCCAACTTGATCGATGAGGCAACGCACGCCGGGGTGTTGAGCCAGGAGCAGGCCAATGATTTGGTGCAGGGCGTGCGGATCAGGGGGCATCTGGCGAACAGCCTCGAAACCATGGCGTACTGGACTGCCAAGGATCTCAATGACCCGGCCCTGGCCGAGGAGTTTCAGGAGCTGGTTATCAGCATACGGGATTTCCTGTTATGGGTGGATGAGACGATCGGCAAGCTGCAGGCGGCAATGCATGACAATACGATCGCATAAATAATGGCGGGAGCCTTCAAAGGCTTGTCGGGCGTGTCCGTCGGGACGGGCCGGCCCCATTGCGTGGTCGACTTTTGATTTGCCTGTTTGCCTGTTTGCCTCTTGAGTGGACTGGTCCGAGCGGCGGCCTTGCCGCGTTGGCGCCATGTTTGGGAATGTCCTTGTCTTGGCTTGGGGGGCGGGCGCGCAGCCAGCGCGAAAATCTTTGCTCTGATGCGCTTAATAACTGCTTGCACTCCAGGGAAATGACTTTTTGTGGCCTTGTGGTACACTCTAATAGTAATGAAACTAAAAGAAACAGCAATCTCCTGGCCTTGGTGCCAAGAGTTTTGGACTGCTCGCGACAGCCAAGTGAAGGGACAAGAAAATGTACGATGACGGTCGCGTATTCCTGGTGGCTGGGTATTGGGCAAAGCTGAAGAAGGCTTTTGCCGCCGCTTCAGTGTATGTTGTCGCTGACACGGCGACAATCGCGTCCAGTTTGGCAAAGCGCTGCATGCCGCAGTTTCTGCCCGCTGGAGTCATGAGCCTTGCCGAGGTGCGCCGTTATGTCGCTTATATGAAGCGCATTGTTTCCGGCGACGAAATCTGTCTGATGCAGGAGGGCGTTGCGCGTCAGAATGGCAGGCTGCCTGAGGATCAGGTATTTGTGGTGGTTGGTTTTTCCAAGAATCACTCGCCAGATCGTGATCCGGTGGTGAATTTCGTTGCGGCAAAAGGCGAGGCCGAGGCGACCATGCTGCAGCAAAGCGCGATGCCCAGCCTGTCGGTGTCTGGCGTGGCCAGCCTAGCGAAGTTGTTGCAACTGTTATCCAGAATGGAGCAAGTCGCCACCGGTGAAATGCCGGCCCTGAAAGAGCAAGGTGTTATTCGGTAATGATCGGGTCTAACGCAAAAGGGTGTGATAGATGTCTACGGTAAACATACCTGTGTATGAGCGTCAACTTGCGGCCGTTCTGCCGGAGGAATTGCGGACTAGCTATTTCAGAGGCGAAGTGCCTGCGTCAATGCGGGAACGCTTCGATGAGTGGAAGCAGCATGCCTTTCTGGATGGGGCACCTCCCGCGTCCATGACGGAGAGCAATGTCGCCAAATTCTTTTTGCGCGCCGAGGCCCTCAAGCAGCAGGATGCGCTGGGCGCGATGCCTTTGTCCACGCTGTTTCCGATGAGCAGCGCGCCCATCACGGCGCTGGATGCTGCCGCAGTGCGCCGTGCGGCGGTTGCCGGCCATACCAGCCTGACCCGCGAGGTGGTCGACATGGCCATTCGTCCTGCCGATGTTACGCCGGTGGCGCCCAGGGAAATGCAGAAAATGGCGGCCATGCAGCAAGCTTCGCAGGCAAAGCCGGAGAGCGTGAATGTGGATCGCAATTTGCTGGACTTTTTCCAGATGCGTGGCAATGCGAAGTACCGCAAGGACCTGATGATCAATGTGGCGCTGGAGGAAGCGCATGGCGCCAAGGGATTGGCGGAGCGGGTTGAACGCAGAATGGGCGCGTTGGGCGAGGCCGAGCAGGGGCTGGTGAAGCGCTTGCTGAATGGAGAGTCGCCTGCGGATGTCATGAAGGATGCCCGTGTTCCCAAGAAGCCTACATCCTCTTTGGCGATTTAGCCGTGATTAAGCCCATCGCATTGCCGGATTTGTCCCGGCGCGGTTTCCTGCGGCAGGCCGGCGGGGCGTTTCTGGCGCTTTCCGGCTTGTCCGCATTGGCCGACAGGTCCGATGCCGAGGTGCTGGCGGCTCGGGGGCTGGCGGGAAATCCTTTTGCCGCAATTTGGGAGCGTCCGCGCGAGGTGGTCATTCATCGTCAGGCCACTGCTGAGCGACATCGCATCTTATTGTGGCATCCGCAGCAAGGCTGGTTGCGCGATGGCTATATCGAAGCCTGCAATCTATTGCGCGATGTGGTGGCGGGCGAAGTGAGGCAGATCGACCTGGGTTTGCTCAACATGTTGTACGCGATACAGAGCTGGTATCTGGCCAACGGCGTGTATGAGCCGCTGGTGGTGACATCGGGGTATCGCAATCCGGCGCGCAATCGCGGCATCGAAGGTGCGGTCAAAAATTCGATGCACACTTATGGCAAGGCGGCGGATGTGCGGGTGCGCGGACTCACCACTACCCAGCTGTGGCAAATGTCAGCCGCATTGCGGGCCGGTGGAGTGGGTTATTATCCTGGCAAGGGTTTCGTTCATATTGACACCGGACGCATTCGTTATTGGCAAGGATAGAATTTGTTTATTATGATTGATATTTTAATATAACAATTTAGAGGTAATATGGGCGAGGCCGTCGTGGGGGGAGATAGGGGGCATGCGAGGAGGCGCGGCAGGGCATCCTGCCGACTGGCGGAATTGCAACGTTGTCTGGGAGTGCCGCTAGCGCCTGACCCCTTGCTGTCACGGGAGTTTGGGCCGCGCCACGCGCCGCAATCGCTGCAGACTCGATTGTTGGCCGGTGGCGCTGCCGGTTTTGGCTTGTTGGCGGCGGTCGTGGCCAGCCCATTGAGTTTCCCTTTCGCCATCGTCGCCATTGTGGCCGGTTGTCTTGCCTGGCAATCGTATCGGGATGATCGTCGTCGCATGGTAGAGGCGCGGCAATGCGAACGAGAACGCCAGTGCTTTGAAAAGGAAGAAAGTGCCTATAGCCAGCTGCGAAGATTACGCAAGCAGCAGGTCAGCCGAGCCTATGCCAGCGTGCGGGCGCGAAGCGCTGCGGGAGCGGGGCGACGGGATCGTCGCCATGGAGTGGTGGTGGAGGATGAGTTGAGCCAGACAGATTTGCAGCAATTCTTCATGTCGATCAATCGTGCCGCGCATGATCCCGATGGCCGCGCCGCCTATATTCCGCCGGCGCCTCTTCGGGCCGGAGTCCGGGATGGCCAACTTGCCGAGGGGGACATCGCCAAGTTGTTTGGCGTGGACGGAAACCAGTTGTTTGTGTCAGAGGAAAGTCCCGCTGATTGATCGAGGTCGGCGGAGAGGCGGCGAACAATCTTAATCTTGCAGGGAATCGATATGCGCTTTTTTGGATTCATCATCAGCCCGCTGCTGGCGCCGTTCAAGACTTTGGCAGCCATCCGCCGTTCGGCTTTGCCTGGGCAGAGAGAGGGCGGCTTTGTCGCCTGGGCCAGGCCGGCCAATCACGAGGCCATCCGCCTTGTTGCGGCCAGGACATCCAGGCTGATCTGGTATTGCACTGCGTGCTGCCCGTTGTTGGCCACCCTGGCGCTGATCAAGGGTTTGCCTTATCTGTTGGCGTACAATCTGGTGATGGCGGCCGCCACCGGCGTGGTGCTGGCGCTGCGCTATGCGCTGATTGCGCGTCAGATGGAAACGGGCGACTTGGAGCAATCCCGCATCCGCGATGCTTTCCGGCGCGGCTGGTGGTTTCCCCGGCGCTGACGGCGGGATGGCTCAGCGGCGCTGGCCGCAAGAAATGGCGCAGTCCTAGCCGGGAGCTGCGCCATTTTTACGGCTGCTGTTGGTGCTGGTGCGCTGTATCAGCTCACCTGCAACGGAGCGAACGACTTGATCAGATCGTCCAGAGCCTTGAGGTCGGCCAGGAAAGGTTCCAGCAGATGCAGCGGCAGCGCGCTCGGGCCGTCGCACTTGGCTTGGGCTGGGTCCGGATGCGCTTCGAGGAACAGACCGGCCAGTCCGACAGCCATGCCGGCCCGCGCCAGTTCCGCCACCTGTTCGCGGCGGCCGCCGGAAGCGGCGGCGCCGGCTTCGCGCTGTTGTAGCGAGTGGGTGACGTCGAAGATCACCGGGCGGTTGCCGGTCACTTTCTTCATTACGCCAAAGCCCAGCATGTCCACCACCAGGTTGTCGTATCCCAGGCAGGTGCCGCGATCGCACAGGATCAGCTGTTCATTGCCGGCCTCGACAAACTTTTCCACCACGTTCTGAATCTGCGGCGGGCTCATGAACTGCGGTTTTTTGATGTTGATCACCCGGCCGGTCTTGGCCAGCGCCACCACCAGGTCGGTCTGGCGGGCGAGGAAGGCCGGCAGTTGCAGGATATCGGCCACTTCCGCCACCGGCGCGGCTTGCCAGGGCTCGTGCACGTCGGTGATCACCGGTACGCCGAAGGCGTCCTTCACCGCCTGCAGGATTTTCATCCCCTCTTCCAGGCCGGGGCCGCGGTAGGAGTGGATGGAGGAGCGGTTGGCCTTGTCGAAACTGCCCTTGAACACATAGGAATGCCCAGCTTCTGGGTGACGCGGACGTATTCTTCCGCCGAGCGCAGGGCAAGGTCGCGAGACTCCAGCACGTTGATGCCGCCGAACAGCGTGAACGGCGCCTGGTTGCCGACATTGATGGAGGGGGAGAGGGTAACGTTCATCAAGGGAATTGTCCTGTGTGTTCAGCCGTGGCGGCAGCGAAGCGCCGCCGCATTGCGCAAAGCCCCAATGATATACCCGCGGCGAGGCGCGAGCCATCCCGAGCTGGGCGCCTCCGTTCGTCGCCACTGCTGGAGCGGCATCCTCATGGCATGTTCGGCGCGGCGAAGCGGAAGACGCAAGGATGCCATGCGGGTATAGTGAGCGTCTTGCCGTTTCTCAAAGGATAACGCCATGGCAGATCTGTCTGCTTTCCCAATCACCGGCAAATGGCCGGCGCAGCATCCTGATCAACTGCAGTTGTACTCGTTGCCGACGCCCAATGGCGTCAAGGTTTCCATCATGTTGGAGGAGACTGGGCTGCCCTACGAGGCGCATCTGGTCAGCTTCGAACGCAATGATCAGTTGTCGCCCGAATTCCTGTCCTTGAATCCGAACAATAAAATCCCGGCGATACTCGATCCCGACGGTCCGGCGGCAAACCGCTGGGATTGTTCGAGTCCGGCGCCATTCTCATCTACCTGGCCGACAAGACCGGCCAGTTGCTGCCCAAGGACCCGGCCGTGCGTTACGAGGCCATCCAGTGGCTGATGTTCCAGATGGGCGGCGTGGGGCCGATGTTCGGCCAAGTGGCTTCTTCCACAAGTTTGCCGGCAAGGACTACGAGGACAAGCGCCCGCGCGATCGGTATGTGGCCGAGGCGAAGCGTTTGCTGCAGGTGCTGGAGGGGCGGCTGGCGGGCCGCAGCTGGATCATGGGCGACGACTACACCATCGCCGACATCGCCATTTGGCCGTGGGTGCGCAATCTGGTGGGTTTTTACGATGCCGGCGAGTTGGTGAGCTTTGCCGATTTTGCCAATGTGCAGCGGGTGTTGCAAGCTTTCGTCGAGCGGCCGGCGGTTGAGCGCGGATTGGCAATCCCGGCGCGAAGCTAGGAAAGGCTAGGGAAAGAGAGGACTACGCGGCGAATACGGGGTGAGGTTGTTGGAGGAAATTGCGACAGGTGGCTTGATTTTTGATAAGTACTTAGTATTATTGTGGGACGCTGTTTAGGAAATATTTAAAGTTGCAGCGGTAGAGTGTGGACGGTTGTAAGTAAACGATTGCCGGCCATGCTGAATGCAAAGGATTGGCTATGAAATATTTCAAGGTGGATGCATGAAAAAAACGATTGCTGTTTTGCTGGCTGGCTTGGCTTTCTCGTCCGCAGCGGCCATGGCGGCTCCGATGGTGCTGACCTACTACTCCGATTATCCGGGCAATTACGCGGCGTTGACCAAGTACTACTCGAATTTCAATGCCGCATCGGTAGATTTCTACAACATCACCAAGGACGGCGTGATCACCGGTAACGGCGCGGACGCGCCGACCAACGCGCTCTCCTTCCTCCGATCCAAGAAAATCGCCGCCTACGGCTGCGTTTCCAATGTGGATGGCGACTGGAGCGCGGATATCGCCCATGCGGTGTCCACCACCGCGCTGAACCCGTCGGTGGCCAACCTGGTGAAATTCGCCCAGGCCAATGGCTTTGCCGGCATCAATATCGACTTTGAAGCGGTGGCTCAGGGCGACCGCAACAATTTCAGCAACTTCATCCAAGCGCTGGGCCGGGCATTGCACGCCAAGGATTGAAGCTGATCGTCAGCGTGCCTGCGTTCTCGGCCAAGGATTTCAACCATGAGGCCAATTACGGCTACGATCTGCGAGCCTTGGGCGCAGCCGCCGACTACTTGCAGATCATGACTTACGACGAAGCGATCCCCACCTGGGCCCAGGTCCGGTGGCGGGTTCGGACTGGATGGAAAACGATCTGGACTATGCGGTGTCGCTGGTGGTGCCGGGCAAGATACTGAATGGCATTCCGGCTTACGGTTACGACTGGAAGGCGGATAACAGCGGCCAGCAGCTGTACTGGAGCAAGACCCAGGCCTTGATCAACCAGTATGGCGTCAAGCCGCGCTATGATGCCGGCGCCAATTCCGTCAATTTCGCCTACATCGCCAGGGATGGCAGCGGCCAGCATACCGTCTGGACGGAAAACAGCCGCAGCGTGGCGCTGAAGGCCAGCTTGGTCAATGCCTATGGCTTGGGCGGCACTTCCACCTACGCGCTGGGCATGGAAGACGCCGGTTTCTGGGCGGCGGTGAGGCAGGGTCTGTCGCGGCAGTAACCATGCTGCATGGTTCGGCAAAGAAAAAACCGGGCGGATGCCCGGTTTTTTCTATTGGCGGGGCGGGATTACCAGCTGCCGCCCAGCGCGGCGATCAGCGCTACGCTACTGGCGTACTGGCGATTCTTCACGTTCCACAGATTGTTTTCCGCGTTGATTCGGCTGTTCTGCGCCGACAGCACGTTCAGGTAGGCGACGGTGCCGGCCTGATACTGGTTTAGGGTGATGGTTTCCGCCCGCGCGGCAGCATTCAGCGCCGCGGCCTGCATGTCCGCCTCCTGCTGCAGCAGGCTTTGCGCGGACAGATTGTCTTCCACGCCCTGGAATGCCGCCAGCACGGTTTGGCGGTAGCTGGCCACGCTGGCGTCGTAGCTGGCTATCGCCTGATCGGTCTGGGCCTTGCGCAGGCCGGCGTCGAATAGGGTCAGCGCCAATTGCGGGCCGATAGACCAGACGCGGTTGGGCAGGCTGATCCAGTCGGCGAAGCTGGGGCTGTGGTAGCCGCCGCTGGCGCCCAGGGTCAGGGTGGGGAAGAAGGCGGCCTTTGCTATGCCGATCTGGGCATTGGCGGCGGCCGCGTTGCGTTCGGCGGCGGCGATGTCGGGCCGGCGCTCCAGCAGGGTGGAAGGCAGGCCGGCGGGGATTTGCGGTAGGCGAGGCGGTTGGCTGGCCGCCGGCAGGGTGAAGCTGGCCGGCGGCTGTCCGAGCGCCGCGGCGATGGAGTGTTCCAGCTGGGCGCGGGTGAGCCGCTTGTCCACCACTACCGCCTGGGCGGTTTTCCACTGGCTTTCCGCCGAGGCCACCGCGTCGTCGCCAACGATGCCGACGGCGTACTGGTTGCGGGTCAATTGCAGCGTTTGCGCCAGCAGCTTTGCGCTGTCCGTGAGTTTGGAGAGCTGCACATCGGCTACCACCAGCTGCAGGTAGGCGGTGGCTAGCTGAGCCTGGCTGCTCAGGCGGGTGGCGGCCAGTTGCGCGGCG
>NZ_MKCT01000029.1 GCF_001855555.1 Chromobacterium sphagni
CCCACAGCGCCTTCAAATGCTCCAGCGTGATCAGCTTGCGCTCTTGAGTGCCGAGGGCCGCAGCCAGCCCCTTGTGGAATTTCAACGTGGCGTAGGTGGCAGCGCCGATGACGCCAGTATTGGGGCGCATGCCGGTGCGTTGGCGGATGACTTCCTTGCCGTCTTCCACGTCCTTGATCGGGTCGCCGCCGCTGTTTGCCCATTTGCTGGAGCCGGACAGCGCCACCTTGGCGCCGGGCAGATAGGTCTTGGGGTTTTGCGCCAGGATGGCGGCGGCCACTTCGCGCCGCAGGTCGATAGCGTCTTTGACCCGCTTGGCGGCCTTGGCCTCTTCGTTGAACATCGATTCGGCTTGCTCGCGATGGTCCACCGGATAGGACAGGTCATGCTCGCGCAGTACCACGTCCAGGGTGTTCGGGTCGTCGGCGATCATCACATTGGTGCGGCCGCGGATGGCGCGTTCGGTTTCCCACAGCATGAAGGCTTCTTTGCCGAACAGCGGGATGATGCCGGCCTCCTTGTCCATCGGCGCAATTGGAAACAAGCTCTCGCCAATGTATTGCGCGTTGCGGTAGCCGCGCGCCAGGCTGGTCAGTACCGGGTCGACCACCCGGAGTTTCTTCAAACGGTCGCTCATGGCGGCTCCTTATCAGTTGGGACGGGATTTCAGCAACTGGCGCACGGCCTGCTCGTAGGGAATGCCCTTCTCGGTGGCCAGGGCGGTGGCTCGGTTGTGCAGTTGCAGCCGCTCCGGATCGGCGCGCTCGCCAAACTCCAGCGAGCCGTCCTGCTCCCACTGGTTGGCCTTGTCCTTGGTAGCGGCCTCGCTGAAATCGATCACCTTCGGCATGTCGCCCAGGAAGCCTTTGAAGGCGCTGGCCAGCGCTTGCTTGGCATCGCCCTCGCCGAACTCGACGGAGGCTTCACCGTCCGCAAAGTCCAGGAAAGCCACCACGGCGTCCTTGTGTTTCGGCACCAACTTGCCTTCGCCGATCAACTGCTCGGCATAGGCCAGGTGTTCGCTGTGGCGCGCAACCGCGGCCGTGGCCTTCTTCTCGGCCGCGGCCGTCGCCAGTTGCTGCTTCAGCCTGGCGTTTTCCGCCTCCAGGGCGGCTTGCTGTTCAGGGGTCACTTCAGGGGTCTCCTTGGGTTGGGATGGATCGGCAAAGGAAGAGGAAGAGGAGTCATCCTGGCGGGCGTCGTCCTCCAGGCTGGCCACGGCATAGTCGGGAATGACCTTGTCGGCGGCATCGAGGCCGAACTGGCTGATCAGCCACTCGCGCATGCGGCGCCAGAGGCTGGCGTTCTGGACATCGCCGAGGGCATCGCCGAACTCGACCACGTCGTCGTCGGCCTCGCCGAACTCCACCGGACGCAGCCCCTTCACGGCGGGCGGCTGCGCGCCCAGGAAACCGACATGGCGCAGGTAGTAGACGCCGGGCACCGGGTTGTTCGGCGAGTCGGGACGGTAGAAAGAGGCGGAGATTTTCTTGTGGCGGCCGGTTGCCACCTGTTCGGCGAATGCCGGGTCCACTTGGTGCGGCTCGGCCAAAAGGTCGATGCCGCTGGCGGCAAGAGACTTCACCCAGCCATAGGCCGGCGCGTCGTGCCTGGGATGACCGATGACGATGGGTGCCTCATGCAGGGCCGGATCGTAGGCGCGGGCACTGGCCGCGAGATCGGACTCCGAAAAGTCCAGCACGTCGCCAGACATCGCTGTCTGGCGGCCGGACTTGAATATGTGCAGGGGTTTGGTCGCGTTCATGCCGTTCATGGTGAACGGCGTCAGCGGGCGGGACTTTTAATGAAGATTAAAAATGGAGGTGCAACAGCAATACTTAGGATTTTTTGATGAGAGGGATGTGGTGCCACTCCTTTTCATCTAGTGAAAAACTTATCTGTTCAATCGTGGAGGGGGAAAAATCCTTTGCCTCTTTGGGCTCACAGAAGTCTTGCCCTATCTCAATTCTGGGGTTAACAGAAGACAGCATAGCGAACCAGATTACTTGATTTTCCATGCTGGAAATATGTTGTATCAGCTCTTTCGCCAGTGTATTCAGCTCGTCGACTCCGGAGCTGGAATCTATGTGACCTACATGATTGCCTTTGTGGTCGGCATATCTGAAAAAAACTTTCATGCATCATATCCTTTCCGCTAAGTTGTAAAGCAATGCCAATCTTATCGTATAAAGGCTTTATAAAGCTTCCTGACTACTTGAGCAGGGAGTCATGGCAAGTCTGTGGCTTTGGAAGGGAAAAACCGCCCCTGCGGCTTCTACACCGCAGGGGCGGTTTGACTTAGTCCGGCGCCATCGTCAGCAACCCGAACCACAGCAACACTGCCAACATCCAGAGCCAGCGCCACCTGGTCAACGCAGCCAACACCACCACGCCGCCAGTTACTGCTACCACGCACTTCATGCGCATCTCCTATTTGCGAGTCAGGGCGGGTTGCCCCATGACCTCGTATAGGGAGATGCACAACAGATGTGTGTAAGAACCATCACATGCCAGTGCCCGCGGCGTGCTGCAGGTGGCGCATCACAGCGCCGATGACAGCCTCGCCGGCTTCCGGCTGCAGCTCGCCGTCCTCGGTCATCGGCAGATACGGCCGCGGCTCCAGCTCCACGGCCTGGTTGCGGCCGGCGTGGCCGCCCAGCTGGTGAATGCGGGCGTAGTCCAGGTTGCTGCCGATCTGCGACGAGCGCGCGTCATAGGCGGTTACCGCCGAGGCCGCCAGTTGACCGCGGTCCTGCAGCGTGACGCCGCCATCGTTGGTGGCGCGCTGGCTGGGCGTCCAGCTCGGCCGGCCCTCGGCCTCGAAGTTTTCTTCGGTAATGAACGCCAGCGAGGCGGCGATGGCGCGCATGGCCGGCGTCATGTCGGCCACCGACGACTCCAGCCGGCGCAGCGCGCGTTGCACCTGGTCGTCCTGGATGACGATGCTGACAAAGTCGCTCATGCTCTTAGCTCCTTGTTGGCCAGCTTGGCCAGGTCGCCGGTATAGCGCGCCAGGTCCGGCGTCCAGCCGGCCGCGCCGGGGTTGTAGCTCCAGCCCACGTCCGGCGAAATGCTGATTTCGCGCCGGGTAAGCGGGTCTATGGTGCGGAAGGTGGCCACCTCTCGCTGCTCGCCGGTTCGCTCGGACACGGTGCGCAGCGCGGTACCCAGCCGGCCGGCTGAGGATTCAACCTGGATGCAGCGCGCCTCCAGATCGTCGGCCGACAGCGCGACAATGCGGCAGCGGCAGCCCCAGCCGTTCGGCGTGTAATAGGATTGCCAGAACGGGTCGTCGTAGCGAAACACCTTGCCGTGCAGTGCGCGGTGGCTGGGGCGGGTCTTGCTGTCCCGGATGGCGACATACATCCAGTACGGGCGGTCGGCCACGTTCTCCATCTGGGTCTGCCAGCGGCCTGCCATGTACGCGGTCTGCAGGTTGGTGCGGTAGATGGTCTCCAACCGCCTGGGGCTGCCCAGCTGCACCTCGCGCACCTCGCCGGTTTCCTCGTCCAGCAATTCCTGCTTGCCCCACCAGCCCTTGGCCTTGAGGACCGGCGTCAGCTCTTTCTTGAACCAGGCAAAGGTCTTGCCCTCGGCCAGCGCCTTCTCCACGGCATCGCGAATGTCCTGCAGGATGTCCAGCCGTGTCACCTTGGCCACCGTGAACGCCTGGGCCTGGGCATCCTGCCACAGTTCCTCCCAGTCCCAGGTAATGGCGTAGCCCTTGTTCTTCAGGTACTGGATGGCCTTTTCCGGTGGCAGCTTCATGCAGTAGACGAGATCGACCTTAGCCATGCAGACGCCCCCAGACCTTGGCGGTGAAGATGGCGCGCGCCAGGCGCTCCTGCAGGCCGCTGGCGTCCATGTCCGGGTATAGCTCGGCCAGGCTGCCAAGCAGCTCATCCGGCTGCGCGCCGGCCTGGATGCGGTCGAACAGCGGTTGCAGCATGGCGGCGGCGGCCACCTGCAGCTCATCGGCGGACAGCGCATCCAGCGCCGCATCCAGCGCGTCCTGGTCTGGCGCGGCTTCGTCGGCTTCGGCGAACTCGGCGCTGGCCGTGGCCTCTGGCTTGTTGGTTTCCACCAGGTCGCCGTCCTGCAGATTGTAGGCTCGCTTGAAATATGCCGGGGTGAGCTGGGCGCCGGCGCGGGTCAGCTTCTCGTCGCGGCCGGCCTGGACTTCGTCCACCTGCTCCTGCTCCCACATCTCGAACCGCGGGCGGTCGCCGCCGTTGAAGTTCAGCTCGCAGACCCAGCGCACCAGCTGGTTCAGCGCCTCCTCGATCACCTCTTTGTCGCCATCGCGGATGTCGCGCGTCACTTCCAGCCCGGCCTGGGCCGAGGCGCGGTTGGCGCTGGCCTCGGTGGTCTGGTTCTGGCCCAGCAGCGCGATGGAGACCTCAGAGCGGCAGAAGTGCAACAGCCGCTCGTAGACGTCGGCATTGTTGGCGCCGTTGGCGGCCTCTTTGATCTCCACGCTGGAGTCGTCCGGGACAACCGCCACGGCGTCCTGAACCATGGCCTCCAGGCTGTCCAGCAACTGGTCGGTTTCCTGCGGGGTGGCTGAGCGTGGATGCTTGCCGACCAACCAGGGCGAACCGTACTTCTCGGTGAACTGCACCCAGAACTTGAGGCCGCCTTTTTTGAAGGTGGTGGGCCAGAAGCACATGGACAGATCGGCGAAGCCGTAGGGGTTGTCGTAGCTGGCATCCTGGCGCGGCACCAGGAACTTGCGCTCGGGCAGCTCCTCGCCTTTGAGTGGGGCTTGCTTGGTGCGCAGGCGCAGCTGGTTGTCTTCGTCAAAGACAAACCAGTCGGCCGGCTTGCCCACGATGTCCACCGGCACCAGGTAGCTGCCCACTTTGCCCCACATGATCTCCATCGGCTGGTAGCCGTAGAGCATGGCGTCCAGCATCTCGCCGATGATCCGTGACAGGTTGAGGTCGTTGAAGATGTCGGTGATCGACTTGGCTACCCGGCTTTTGGACGCGCCGCGGTCCAGCCCCCACTCCAGCGCCTTTACCGCCGCCTTGCGGCGCCGGATGCAGCCGCCCACATGGGCGTCGGCGCGCAGCTCGCGGTAAACCTTGATGTCCTTGCCCAACGCTTTCAGCACCGGGTCCGGGTTGGGCAGATACATGCCCAGGCCGTAGAAGTCGATGCTCCTGGAGCGGGTGGCGATCTGGCTGGACAGCGACTGGCGCGGCTCGCCGAACTGGACGAACTCGGTGGGGCTGACCCACATGCCCTTTGCTTTCATGCGTACCCCTGTGTGATGCGGGTGGCGGCGCGGCGGCGGCGGGACTTCACGGCCACCGGGCCTTTGTTGAGTTCGCGGCTGGCGTAGTAGGCCAAAGCGATGGCCACCGCGGCGTCGCCGTGGCGCTTGCCCTTGTCTTCGCCAGTGGTGCGCGCATCCGGGATGCGCGGCACGCCCTTGACCACCTGGACAGCGCGCAAGTCAGCCAGGATGTCTGCGTCCTTGGGCAAATCCACCAGGTCACCGTCTTCCAGCGCGGCCTTCAGCGGCGGCATGTGCTCGCGATACCAACTCTCGGTCAACATCACCTGCTGGATGCGGCTGGCGCCGTAGCGCTGCATGGCGAACTCGGCCAAGGAATGGCCGTTGCCGCGGGCGTCGAAGGCGCCGCCCATGAAGCGCGGCAGGCGGTCCATCAGGTAGAAGGCGATCTGTTCTTGCTGGCGAAACGGCACATTGCGCAGCTCCAGGATGAACGGCACCCGCCGAACGAGGTTTTGCTGCTGGATCAGCGGCACATGCACGGACAGGTCGCCCGTGCGGCCGAAGTCCTCGCCATTGAAACTGATGGCGTCAGTCGGCAGCGCGGCCAGCAACGGCGCCAGCTTGGCCTCCAACCAGTCGCTGCACTCGGCATGGCGGACATGGTCGGACAGCAGCTCGAAGCCATTCGGGCAGGCATAGCGCAAAACCGGCGTATCGGCCGACATGCGAGATTCGATCAGCGCCCTGGACAGCCAGGCGCCGCCGCTGTTCTTCGGGATGCAGCCATATTCTTCATCAGCGGATTCGGTATTGGGCGCGTTGCGGTACAGGTCGTCGCGCCATTTCTTTTCCGCTTCCGGCGACCAGGTCTGGCCGGTAACGTAGCAGATGCGCTTGTACAGGCCATCGGCGATGGCGTCATCCAGAGTGATGCGATGAATGCTGTAGTCCTTGCGGCCTTCGCGCGCCTCCTGGATGTACTGGTTGAACAGGTTTTCGACGCCGTTGTGAGTGCTGATCAGCCGCACCTTGTTGCCCCACATGGTCAGCGCCAGCGCTGCTTTCAACAGTTCCTCCAGTGAGTCGTGGAAGGCCGCCTCGTCAATCACCACATCACCCTGCAGGCCGCGCAAGTTGGACGGCCGGCTGGACAGCGCCTGGATTTTGAAGCCGCTCTTGGGAAAGCGGATCATGTACGCGAGGATTTCCTCCTGCTTGCCCTCATCCCAGAAGGTTTGCTCGTAAACATCGGCCTGGGCCAGCTCGTTGAAGGCCTTGGCGAACAGCGCGCAGGCGGCGATGTACTCCAGCGCCATTTCCTTCTTGCTGCCCACGTAGAAGGTATTGCAGCCCTGGCGACGGCGTGGCCGCGCCGCCTTGACCACGTTGCGGCCGGCCTCGGCCCAGGTCAGGCCGGTGCGGCGGCTTTTCTCCGCGAACATGATCTGGGCTTCGTCTTCAAACCAGCGCTGCTGGTACGGCAGAAACACCGGCTGTTCGGCCGGGATGGCGTCGGCCACATCCTGCGGCACCACCACGCCGGCCAGCTCCAGCTCTTCGGCCAGATCGATCTTGCGCGGCGTGCCCAACGGCTTGAGCGGTGTCTGCGCCATCATTCTTTACCCAGCAGAATGCGGCGGATGCGGGCCTCCATCTGCTCGCTCATGCCATCGGCGCCGCGCAATTCATCCAGCTTCTCCTCCTGCTCGGCCAGCAGTTTAGCGCGGGCCTCGCGCTCAATGCGGGCCTGCTCGTCCAGGCGGAATTTCTTCTGGTTGACGCTGGCGCGGGCGAGCGTGGCGATGTTCTTGGCGGCCTTGGACAGCAGCGCGATGCGGTCTTCCGGCTTGGTTTCTTCCTCGTTGGCTTCCTGCAGGCTGACGATGGACTCGAACATCTCGGTTTGCACCAGGGCGATCACCGCCTCGGAGCGGGCGTCCTGGTCGTCCGCCGCGCCTTCGGTCAGCAGGCGGGCGGCCTCGGTGCTGGCCTTGATGGCGGCGAAGCGGCGCTCGATCTTCTGGCCGTAGCGGTGGATGGCCGATTTGCTGATGGCGAAGCCCTTGTCGCGCAATGCTCCCTCCAGCAGCTGGTAGCCGCTGAAGTTGCCGTCCATCAAGGCCTTGTCCAGCCAGTCGCGCACGGCTGTCGGCAGCTGTTCTACGCTGTTGCGACGGGCCATGTCACTGGCTCCAGTACTGCGCCGGACGGGCGATGCCCGGCGCGCAGTCTATGGTGTACTCGGCAATGTCCACACCGTAGCGGGTCAGGTCGCCCCACCAGCGGCCAGAAGGCTCCTTGCGCAGCTTCACCAGCGCGCGGTCTGCCAGGTAGTCCAGCTCCTTGCGGACTTCCAGCGGCGTCACATCCGGGTAGATGGCGCGCATGGTCATCTGGATCACGTCCTCGCACACCTCTTCAGGCCGAGCGTTGTTCAGCGCCAGCAGCAGATACCAGCGCAGGCTTTCCCGGCGCACCTTGGCCTGGTCGATCATCGTTGAGCACCTTTCAGTTGGATGTTCTCGATCTTGAGCGCCACGGCATCCAACTTGGCCTCAATCACGGTTTGGTTGCGGACATAGTCTTCGCGGCGGACATAGGACAGCGGCAGGTCTGCCTGGAACTTCAGAAAGTCCCGCTCCAGGCGATGCACGCTCTCTGCCTCCTTGGCGATCTGGGCCAGCAACGCTGCTATCTGCGCCTCCTGCTTGGCGTCGCGTTCGCTCTGCCGCTGGTCGATCTGCGCCAGCAACATCTTGCCGGCGCCAAACAGAAAGCCCAGAAAGGCCAGGATTAGCGTTACCACCATGCCCAGCTCCATCTGGATGGTCATAGGCCACCCCGTTTTCGTTGTTCCGCGCGGGCCTGGCAGTCCATGCAGCGGGTGCAGCCTGGCGCTGCCAAGCGGCGAGCTTCCGGGATGGGCTCGCCGCAGTCGTCGCACTGCGACAGGCTGGCGCCCAGCGGCCGGCTGGCGGCGGCCTGGGCCGCCAGCGAGGCCATCAGGTGAAACGCCTCCAGCTCCTGGGCGCGGTCAAACTCATCCATGGTCGGCCTCCTGGTGCAGCCGGATGAAGCCATCCAGGCGAGTTTCCAGTTCCTGGCACCAGCTGCCGTAGTCGGCGGCGTGGTTCAGTAGGTCTGCGGGCGGTAACCCGCGCGCGGCGGTGCTGGCTTGGTCGGCTTTACCAGCATTTCCGGCGTCGGCTGTGGGCAGGCCCGGATCACGTTCGGAGTAACCGAGGGCGGCGCGGTAGAGCCGCAGGCTGTCAGGGCCAAGACCAGTCCAAGCCTGGCCATCATTGCGAGTCGCATCGGCGATCCTTTCGCGAAGCTGGGCCTGGCTGCGCGCCAGTTGGCCCTGGGTTTGCAACAACTGCCAGCCCACCTTGTGCGCCAAGTCGGTCAAGCGCGCTTGCTCGGCATGGGCCGCCGCCAGCGCCTGGCTTTGTTTCTCTGCCTTCTGCAGCAGCTCGGCAGCGTGCGCGGCTTCTTGCTTGGCCATCTTGGCCTCGTAGACGCGGGTGGCTTGGCCTTGGCCGCTGCCGTAACCGACGAAACCCGCCACGCCCAGGGTGACGCCGCACAGTGCTACGTGCAGGACATTGAGCAGCAAGGGGCTGGCGCTAAGCATTGTTGGCCTCCTTGCTGTCGCGCTTGGTGGCGATCCAGCTGCGAGCCGCGGAGTAGCCGCCCACCACGCCCAGGTAGATCAGCCAGACCTCGGCGGTCAGCGTGCCGGCCACGCCTTGGTAAACGAACATGCCGGTGGCGGCCGCGCAGGCCACATTGGCCCACAGCTTGCTATGGCTGAGTCGCCCTGTGGTCGGATTGGTGAAGAGGTCGGCCAGGGTCATTGGTATCCCGCGCCAGAGCGAAGTGCGGAAATTCGCGGAACGGCGCGCCTGGGCGGCCGTACCAGTTGAGGCCCAGCTCCATGCCGATGCGGCCGGCGGTTTGCCAAGCGGGGTGCCGGTCTTCCCACATCGGCTTGCCATTCACCAGCGGAACGATGTCGAAGGCGCGCGCGGCGGGCTTGCCGTTGATCATCACGTTGTGTTCGGACTGGCCGCCTTTGGCATTGGTGACGCGCGGGCCAGGATTGCCGTTACGGCCCTGGGCGTAGAGCTGGTCCTGCTCGGCCGGCGAGCGCCAGGTGCAGGTGATGAGGATGTCGAGGCCGGCGGCCTGGCAGCGCTGCAAAAAGGTGCGGCAGAGCGGCTGCAAGTCCGGGTGGAGGTCTTCGATCTTGCGGCTGGGCATGGTTCCCTCCTATCAAAATGAAACATGCCACCCATTGTGGGGTGGCATGTTCGGAGGGGCGTTTAATGCGCTTTAAAGCATGGACTTACAGGGCAGGAATGGCTTGCTAGGTTGATTTCTTGCAATGCGCAGGTTTGGCTTGCTCTACTATTTGCCCGGTTTGCTTATCAACGTCATACACAGTCAAGCATTCTCGTCCGCCGAATTTCTTTTTCAGCTCAGCATCTTCTGCGGCGACAGCCGATTTGATTTGACTATCCGTTGCGCGAAGCTGTTGCTCACACTTCTGCTTGGCCTTGTGATAAGCCGCTTCATCTTTACGCAGGTATTTCGTACTCTCTACAGTTCTCTCTCGCGTCGCCGAATAAGACAGCGACTGGAGCTGTAGCGCGGCATCTTGGCAATATGCAAAATGCTCACGTTGATCATCAGGCTGACGCTCTATCAAGGTCGGCCAACGTTCAAGCTCTGCTTGCAGTGGCTTCTGCACATGTTTGATGATGCCAGTGCCATCTCCTAACTGAATACCATCAATTAACGATTGTTCCGCTTCATTGATCACCCGCAAAGTGCCTTTGGCAAACTGCCGGGCTTCGGTCAGCCCCATCGGCTTGACATGCTCTGGTATGGCTTGCTTTGCTTCAACTTGTGTGAGCTTTTTCTGACTGGGAGCAGATGCAACAGTAGGTGCCGTCGATTCCTGGGGAGTGGATGCCGTTGAAGCGCCTTCCGGGGCGAAAAAACCTGCTGCTACTAGCGCAACTAATGACAGCATTCCCCCACCCAGCAAAAAGTGAAGCCGCTTTGGCACTTCCTCCATTTTTTTCCCTTTGAATAAGGATGGGGCAACCGTGCCAATGATCGCTATCAGTAAAAAAAACAAGCCGATCAGCCCCAAAATACTCGCCACAATAGACATGGACCTCTCCCGACATGAGCAGCATTAGGAAACCTGCTGATGAACGCAGCAGGTTAGGTTTCATACCAATGCCGCAACAGTACGGCATCTGGGAACAGACTCAACGTTTGCGCAGCTTATGGGCAACGTGCAATGGCTGCCAATATGCCACTTGACCATTCTGGCCTGCTAAACACTGGATGTCTGGCGCATTTGGAAAGTCGATAATGCTGCCCAGCCGATACCTTTGGCCTTGGTAGTTGCACTCATGCTGCTGACTCTGCAACTGAGCCTTAAGCGCGCTGGCCTGGGCTGATGAAGTATGGCTTAGATAGCCTAGGGAAATTGAAATCCCTATTGCCAGCACACTGATGGCAATCAAAACTTTCACACTGCGCTGCGCTTCGCTTAATGCCTGGGCACTGGCCACGCAATCCTCGCAAACAGTCTTATACCTGAGAGCCGGCTGCGTATAAGCGCTATAAGATGGCGCGGCTACATCATTGGCCGTTTTTTTGCTGGCCTTGTGTTCTGCAGCGTAAATTTCTTTCTTTAGCCAGCTATAGGCTTCTCGGAACCACTCAATCGGCAAGTCTTTGTACATCTTGCCGTGGAACTGGTTGGAAAAGCTGCGCCATACTTTTTCCATGTCACGTCCGCTGGCATTGGCAAGTTGCCGTACTAAATCCCGTATTTCATTTTGTTGCTGGAGTGTTAGCAGTTCCCCTGAGAGCAACTCTTCTCCACTACGGTCAACGTGGAGATTAATCACGTTATTGTTATTGAAAAACGGGGATTGATTGGTGATATCCCCGTTAATGTTTTGCTCGTTGTAGTCGTTCTGGGCTACTCGATTGTTACTGCCCTCGGTCTTCATCGTCCTTGCTGCCTTTCGCACCGTGATACTCGCGGTAATTCTGGCCAGCCACCCGGTTGCCAGAACCACTCACGACAATTCCCTTGGCATTATCATCGCACGGGACTGTACTAACTGGCACTGACCTAAGGGCTAGTTTCGTGACGGCTTTGGCCAACTGGTTGGCATCCACCTTCTTTTCCAACGACAGCAAATCGATCGCGTCCAGCACCGCTTGATGGACAGCGGATTCGCCTATGCCCTGGCCTTGGCGTTGGCCTAGAAGGACATATTGCACATCAACGCCAGCTGCCGCCAAAGCTGCCAGCTGTACGGCTGTTGGAGATGAAACCCCTTTTTCCCAGTCGACAAGAGTACGCCTCTTCGCGCCTGCCTTATCTGCAAAAACCTCTTGCGTAAGGCCGAGACGTTCACGCTCTTCTTTGAGTCTCAACTCAATCAAAGTGCAAATCTCCACTCAAAATAATGTTGACATGTGCAGATTTCTGCACAATACTCAACTCACACCGTCCCACCACGAACGGCAACTTAAGCGGCACTCTCCCAAGCGCCGCCGCCCCTTGAATAGGAGCTAACCATGCAACTACGTACCCCAGCCCAGGCTCGCAAGGAGCTTCAGGACAAAGGGATTTCTATTACCCAATGGGCCATCGCCAACAAGTTCTCGCCCAACCTGGTTTTTGAAGTCTTGGGCGGCCGCAAGAAGTGCGTGCGCGGCCAAGCTCATGAGATCGCAGTCAAGTTGGGCATCAAGGCTGGTGAAATCTGCACCGACCCGGCCAATGCCTTGGCTCAGTCCCGTCGCCGCGTCGCAGCGTGAGGCCCGCCATGACTAAGTCACTACTTACTGATTCACACGAACCCGGCGCCATCCAAACCAGCATCGACGCGCTGTTTCTGCCTGAATCCCTGACCTCGCTACGCGCTCAGTCGGCTTTACGGCAGAGGCTAGAGCTAACTGCCGCGCAACACGAAGAGGCGGAACGCCTGTCTCCGTACCTGGGCATCAGCGTGCAGCAGGTTTACCGCAGACTGCGCTCCGGCGAGCTGTCCTTAACCTCCAAGTAACGGCCACTGATCATGTCTGCCCACGCATCCACTTCACTCATTACCGCAGCGATCTCGTCAGGGTCCGCAACGCTGGCCTTGGGCGCGGAGATGAATTGTTCCAGCTTATCGACCAGCGAGCGCGGGTCCAATTGGCCCGCCCGGATGGCGGCATCCAGCAGCGCCTCAATCATCAGGTTCTGCGCGGTGATTTGCGCTTGCAGCCGGGTTTCCAGGTCCATCGTCATGGTTTGCTTCCTTTCGTGGATTATCCGCTGTTCATGCTATGCGGCGCAAACCCGTTGCACCAGTTGCAAAACGCCATTTTGTTTGGAATGTCGGCCCTGAAGGGCATTCCAATGAGCCGCCGAAACTGGAAGCGCCTGCAGCCCAGCTCGCTGCGCCACGCGCTGGAGCTGTGCAAGGACTACGCCAAGGAAAAGCACAACCTGTCGGTGGAGCGGATCGCCGAACGGATGGGCCTGGCCGACCACTGGACGCTTTACAAGTGGATTCAAAACGGCCGCATGCCGATCTGCCTGGTTCGCGCCTATGAGGCCGTATGCGGCATCAACTACGCCACCCGCTGGCTGGCTGCCAGCGGCGGCTACCTGCTGATCGACATGCCCACCGGCCGCAATGCCTCGGCCGAGGACATCCAAGTACTTCAGCAGACCCTGAATGATGCGGTCGGCCTGCTGTTGCAGTTTCATGCCGGCAAAGGCCAGGAGGCCGACACGCTGGCCGCGCTGCAGCAGGGCCTGGAGGGCTTGGCCTGGCACCACCGCAACATCGAACGGCACCTGCAGCCGGAACTGGAGCTGAACCCATGAGCGCGCAAACCAATAAAAGCTCCGAGAAGGTGCTGGACGTGCTGACGGTGCTGCTAAGCCATTTTGCCCACGGCCTGACACCGGGTGAGCTGGCCAAGGCCACCGACCTGTCGCCGTCCAGCATCACCCGCTACGTGGCCACGCTGGAAGAAGCGGGCTTCGCGGAACGCATCCCCGAAACCGGTCGCATCCGTCCCTCGGTCCGGCTGGCCCAGCACGCGGTGGCGATCCTGCGCAGCCTGGAAGCCGCCCGCAGCCGCCTGGACGAACTAACCACCCGCATCACGCTTGAACGATAAGAGGAGTTCCCCGCATGGCACGCACCAAAACCACAGAAACCCCCGCAATCGCCCCAGCCGTTGAGCTGCGCCAGGACGTAGTGGACGCCGCGAACGTGATGGCCATCGCTCAAGCGAGCTATGGCGAAGAGCGCGACCTCGTCAATCAGCTGCTTGGCCAGGCTCAGATGGCCGAGGCATTTGGCAAGTTTTCCCAAACGGTTTGGAGTTCCAAACTGGCCTACGTCAAGGAAAACAAGCTGTACCGGGCATTGGCAGGCAAGAAAAGTCCAAACGGTTTGGAGTTGCAAGGCACATGGCAAGAGTTCTGCGGCCTGCTTGGCGTTTCGGATGAAAAGGCGAATCAGGACATCGCCAACCTTCGAACCTTCGGCGAGGAAGCCCTGGAAAGCATGTCCCGCATGGGCATCGGCTACCGGGAGCTGCGCCAGTTCCGAAAGTTGCCGGAAGACCAAAAAACTGCGCTGATCGAAGTGGCCAAGGCCGGCGATAAGGAGTCGTTCGTGGAGCTGGCCGAGGAGATCATTGCCAAGCACACCAAGGAAAAAGAGGCGCTGGCGCAGCGTGTCGAAGAGGCCGAGGCGAACCTGGAGGCGCGGTCGCGAGTGCTGCAGGACAAGAGCAGCAAGATAGACCAGCTGACCGAGGAAGTGGCCAAACTCTCCAACCCCTTGAAGACGCTCCCCTGGGACAAGCGCGTGGCGCCGTTCCAGCAGGAAATCACCCAGCGGCAGTCAGTGCTGGATGCCGCCATCGCCAAGCACCTGGAAGCGGTGCAGGCGCTGGATGCCTGGCTGACCTCTGAAATCACCCAGGCCCCCGACTATGACCCGGAAATGCCGGCGCCGCTGCCGCCTGAGGTGCGCGCGGTGCTGCTGCACCTGGACGACGCCGTTACCCGCACCGCCATGCTGGCGGCAGAGCTGCGCGACGAGCTGGGCCGCCGCTTCGCCGCGGACATTGAGGACGCCCGCCGGAATGTCCTGACCGAAGGCAGCGAGGCGTAAGGGAGACGGCCATGTCCATGACACCGGAAATACGCGAGGTATTGCGCGGCCTGGCAGGCAAGCTGGACGCGGCGCGGCACGGCGAGCAAACCGCGCTGGTGCAAGAGGCGGCGGTATTCCTGGGCTGGTCGCCGCAGACGGTTTACCGCCAGTTGAAGCAGGCTGTGGGCTGGCAGTCCGGCCGCAAGCCGCGCGCTGACAAAGGCAGCACCGTGGTGGCAGAGGACGCCCTGGTGATGCTGGGCGCAGTGCAGCGCGAGGCCATCCGCGACAACGGCAAGCAGACGCTGTTCACCACCACGGCGCGCGGGATGCTGGAGCAGAACGGCATTGAGCTGAAGGTGAGCAACAGCCAGCTGAACCGCCTGATCCGCGACCGCAAGCTGAACGTGGCCACCCAGCGCTGCGCGGACCCGGTGCAGGCGCTGCGCGCGCCGCATCCCAACCACACCCACGAAATCGACCCGTCGCTGTGCCTGGTGTACTACCTGAAGGGGCGTCAGCACATCATGCGGGACCGCGATTTCTACAAGAACAAGCTGGAAAACTTCGCCAAGGTGAAGTTCAAGGTGTGGCGCTATGTGCTGTACGACAAGGCCAGCGGCGTGATCGTGCCCTGGTACTGCGAATCGGCTGGCGAGAACCAGCACAAGTTGTTCGAGTTCCTGATGTTCGCCTGGGGCGAGCAGCCGGGCCGGCTGTTCCAGGGTCTGCCGCGCTTCCTGTTGTGGGACAAGGGCAGCGCCAACACCTCGGCCGCCATCAAGAACCTGTGCCGTGCCCTGGGCGTGGAGACGCTGGAACACCAGGCCGGCCAAGCCCGCGTCAAGGGCGGCGTGGAAGGCGCCAACAACATCGTCGAAACCCAGTTCGAGAGCCGGCTGCGCTTTGAGCCGGTGGAAAGCATCGAGCAGCTGAACCGGGCCGCCTTCGCCTGGAGCCGGGCCTGGAATGCCAACCTGATTCCCGGCCAGGACAGCCGGCTGCGGCGCACCGGCTTGGCCGACGCCATTGCGCGCATCGACCTGTGGCAGTTGATCCAGCCGCAACAGCTGCTGTTGCTGCCCCCAGTGGAGGTGTGCAAAGCGTTCATGACGGCCAAGGAGGAGACCCGCAAGGTTCGTCCTGACCTGACTGTTTCGTTCAAGCATCCGCAGGCTGAACGCACCGCAGCCTACAGCCTGCGCGGCTTGGATGGGGTCAACGTGGGCGACGAGGTGCGCGTCAACGCCATGGTGTTCGGCGACTGCGCCATTCAGGTGTCGGTATCGGTCTACAACGGCGCCGATCGCGTCTACCAGGTGGAGCCGGAGCGCGGTTACGACGACTACGGGCAGTTGCTGTCGGCCCCGGTGATCGGCGAAGCGTACCAGTCGATGCCGCAGACCGCGATAGAGCATGCCGCCAGCGCTATGGATGGCCAAGCCTACCCAGGCATGAGCGCGGAGGAGATCAAGGCCGCGCGAGCCAAGAAGGCGACACCTTTCGATGGCGCGCTGAACACCCACAGCTATCTGCAGGACGTCGAGTTGCCGGCCTATCTGCCGCGCCGCGGCACCGAGCACGCGCTGGCCGCGCCGGCTATCGAATACCCGCCGCTAACCCTGATTGAAGCCGCCAAGCAGTTGAAGCAGCGCGTTACCGCGGCCGGAGGCGAATGGACGCAAGACCGTTTCCAATGGCTGGCCCAGCGCTATCCGGCCGGCGTACCCGAAGACCTGCTCGCCGCCATTGTGGCCGAGCTGACCAGCCCGGCAACGGGCACCAAGACGCCGCTTCGCGTGGTGAAGTCGGCATAGAGGAGCAAGTCATGTTGAAGCTGAAGAGCGTGCTGCAAAAGGTGGGCCGTAAGCAGGCTGACCTGGCTGAGCACTTGAATGTCTCCCAGGCCACCGTGGCCCAGATCGTCAATCACGGCGAGTGGCCCAAGAGCCTGGATGAAGTTGACCTGCAGAAGAGCATCCGCCGCTATCTGCAGGCGCATGGCGCCAGCGATGGGGACATCGAAGGCGTATTTGAAGAGGTGAGCGAGCCGCGCGCCAACGCGGCCCGCTCGGTCTCCCAGACGAAAACCGACCAGGAATCCAACCAGGAGGAAACCATGTTACTACGCAAACAGACTTTGCTGCCCGCCACTCGCAAACATTTCAGCCTGTTCCGCGACCCATTTGCAGATGACGCCATTCAGTCCAACGAGGACATGTTCATCAGCCCGGACATCCGCTACGTGCGGGAAGCCATGCTGCAGACAGCCAAACATGGCGGCCTGCTGGCGGTGGCGGCGGAGTCCGGCGCCGGCAAGACCACGCTGCTGCGCGATCTGGAGGACCGCATTCAGCGCGAGGCCCAGCCGATCCAGATCATCAAGCCCTACGTGTTGGCGATGGAGGACAACGACAAGCAAGGCAAAACGCTCAAGTCGACACACCTCGCCGAAGCCATCATGGCCGCCGTGGCCCCGCTGGAGAAGCCCAAGAGCAGCCCCGAGGCCCGCTTTGCCCAACTGCACAAGGCCCTGCGCGGAAGCCATGCCGCAGGGTACCGTCACTGCCTGGTGATTGATGAGGCGCATTCCCTGCCCATCGCGACTCTCAAGCATTTGAAGCGCTTCTTCGAGCTGGAGCAGGGTTTCAAGAAGCTGCTGTCCATCATCTTGATTGGCCAGCCGGAACTGAAGCTGAAACTGTCCGAGCGCGACGCGGCAGTGCGCGAGGTGGTGCAGCGCTGCGAGATGGTGGAGCTGGCGCCGCTGGAAGGCGCACGCCTGGAGGAGTACCTGAAGTTCAAGCTGGAGCGGCTGAACAAGCCGGTGGCGGAGGTGATCGACGAGGGCGGCATCCACGCGCTGCGCGCCAGGCTGACCATCAACACCAAGCGGCTGGACCGGCCGGAATCCGTATCCCTGTTGTACCCGCTGGCTATCGGCAATTTGCTGACCGCGTGCATGAACCTGGCCGCCGAGATCGGCGCCCCGTTGGTGACTGCCGACGTAGTGCGGGAGGTGTGAGATGCAAACCGCCCCGATTCAGGCCAGGCGCCCGCCGTTCAATGCCCAGATGATGGCCGGCGCGCTGAAGGTTGCCTCTGCCATAGAGGCGCTGACCCAGAACAACTTCACCGTGGTGTCGGTGGAGCTGAACACCCCGACCCGGCCGACCATCAATATCCAGACCTGCGGCAACTGCCGCCGGATGATTAAAGACGGCGAGGCCGTGTACTTCAGCTTTGGCCGGGATACCTACTTTGGCCCGTACCGCCAGGGGCAGTTTGAGCTGGGCGGATGCCGGATTGTTTGGACGGAGATGGGGAACTGACCCCGTTACTCAAAATTCAAGGAGCCAGTCATGAACCTGAATCACGAAGTGGCCTCGTTGCAACGCATCGCGCAATACACCTCTGCAAACATCACCCGCGCCTCGGCAGCCGGCCGCAGCTTCATCGAAATCACCCGCGCCAGCCCGGCCGCCCTGGAACTGGTGGCGGATATCTACTCGGTGCGGTTCGAGCGCGAGGAGCGGATCGATACAAGCGTGCCGTTTGATACGGCGGCGTGGGAGAAGGAAATGCTAGTGATGTCCGCTCCGGCCAATCGCCCGGCGTGGCGCCAGCTGTACCGAATGGCGCGGCAGATGATCAACGGCAAGCGCCAGCTGTTGCAGGCCGAGGCGACATGCTGAAGCCAGCTACGCCCGAGCTGGACGCTGCCACCAAGCAGCGTCTGGCCGACGAGGTGGAGCGGCTGGTGGCGATGGGCACCGACCGCAAGCAGGCCAGGCAGATCGTCTGGCTGGACTACCAGGATGAGCTGCAGCAGTACCAGGTGGTTTCGGCGGTGGAAGTATCCGCCCCGGCCGATACGGAGACAGAGGCGCCGGCCGCCCACGCGGAGGCGATACCCGGCCCCGAACCGCCGCCGCCGACATTGTCGCCAAGGCGGTTTTGGCGGGCTGCAGATGAGGTGCCGCTGACGCCGGAATGGCTGGAAAGAAACCGTGCCGAGTTGGCCAAGGTGAAACGATTGGTAGGACTGAGGAGTGAGGAATGAACGCGATCCCCGAAGGGTACAAGCAGGACGGCAAGGGCCGGCTGGTGCCGATCAGCATCATCAAACCGATGGACATCGCCCGCGACGAGTTTGTCGCCGAGGCGCTGCAGAAGGCTGTGGCCATGCAAGACCAACTGGCCCAATTCAAGGCTGGCTTGTTCGCCGACATTGAGGCGTTTGTCAGCCTGTCGGCCGAGCGCTACCAAGCCGATGTCGGCGGGCAAAAGGGCAATGTCACCTTAACCAGCTTTGACGGTAATACCCGCGTGCTTCGGGCCATCGCCGACACGCTGACATTTGACGAGGGACTGCAGGCGGCCAAGGCGCTGATTGATGAATGCGTGCACGAATGGACCGAGGACGCGCGGCCGGAGGTGAAGGCGCTGATTGCCGACGCCTTCCAGACCGACAAGGCCGGCAACATCTCGACTGGCCGAGTGCTGGGCTTGCGACGGCTCGACATCCAGGACGAGAAGTGGCAGCGCGCGATGCGGGCGCTATCCGAATCGGTTCGGGTGCAGTGCTCCAAGGCCTATGTCCGCATCGAACGGCGCAGCGAAGGCACCGGCAAATTCGAAGCCGTCCGGCTGGATTTGGCGGGGGTGTGAGATGCACACGGGAGAGACCGCAAGCGATGTGCTAGCGGATTAAACACTACGCCGTTTTGACAATTTATTTAACCAGCAAGGAGCAAACCATGACCAAGCAAGACCTGATCAAACACCTAGCCGCCCACGCGGATGTCACCAACAAGCAAGCCGAAGCCATTCTCAACGCGCTGACTACCGCGGTGCTGGATACCGTGCATGCGGGGGGTGAACTGGCGATTTCTGACCTCGGCAAGTTTGGCACCACCCAGCGCGCAGCCAAAACCGGCCGCAATCCGAAAACTGGCGAAGCCATCCAGATCGCCGCCAAGCGCGCGCCCAAGTTCTCCCCGGCCAAGGCGCTGAAGGACGCCGCCGCATAAAGCGAAACCGCGCACATAGAAATATGTGCGCGGTCTGCCCGGCGTGGTTGCCGGGTACTGATGAGCAGCCAACGATGAACGCAAAGACTCAAGACCGAAAGCGACTGATCCGCCTGATCCACGTGGCCAAGCGCGAGCTGGCCCTGGATGACGACAGCTACCGCGCCATTCTCCAGCGGATTGGAAAGCAGGCATCCGCGGCTGACCTGACTGTTCCAGAGCTGAACCAGGTGCTGGAATACCTGAAGCGCAGCGGATTCAAGGTGCGTTCCAAAGCGCGGCAGGCCGCTCAGTCGCGCCCCCTGGCCCAGGACGAGCAGCATAAAAAGATACGCGCGCTCTGGCTGTTTCTGCATCAGATCGGCGTGGTCAAGAACCCAGCCGAGAGCGCGCTGGCTGCGTATGTAAAGCGGATTACCGGAAGTGACGCCATGCAGTGGCTGGCCGGCGACCAGCTGGAGCTGGTGACCGAATCGCTGAAGAAGTGGGCGATGCGTTCGCTGCCCGATGTGGTGCAGAAGCTGGCGGCCGAGGTGCAGCAGCTGCCGCTGACGGCAGCGCAGCGCGACAAGCTTAACCAACGAATGGCTACGGCCATGGCGCGCAAGACGTTTGACCCGATGTTGAGCGTCTGGGAAAGCCTGACCGCCGCCCTCAAGGCGAAGGAGGAAGCATGAAGCCCATCCATACCCGCAGCAAAGGCCCGGAGCTGTTGTCCGACCTGGCCGACCACATTGCCGAGGCCCTGCAGGAGCTGGCCAGCATTGAGCGTGAAATCGGTGAGCAGCTCGGCAGCGAGATCGCCAATCGAATGGCGGCGCACTGGGGCGGACAGAACATCTACTTTCCGATGGGGCTGTCGGTCAGGCTGTCGAAGCGGGACCGGAAGATATTCGAGGAGTTCACCGGAGACAACCACGGCGACCTGGCACGCAAGTATGGTGTCAGCCTGCAGTGGATTTACAAGATCGTGAAGGCCGTCCGGCGCGAGGAAATAGAGAGCCGCCAGGGCGACATGTTCGGCTGAAAGTGGTGGGCCGACCGGCTCACCACCCTTTGCAATACGTGAAATAGATTTCCAAGCCACCGTCCATCATCTTCCCATATCATCCCAGCTGTTCCCGATTATCACGTTACTATCTGGTGGGTTTATCCCTCACCCCTTCAGCCCGGCGCGGCACTACCATTCGTTGGACTCCGGCGGTGTGCCATCGGACAGCATTACATCCTGCATCCATTTGCTCATTTGGAATTGAAGATTGCTGGTGCCCACCCATACCGCCATCAACGGAGTGTGCAGGGGTGAGTCGTTGCCCAGCTTGGCCAGCGTGCGTTGCAGGATCGCTCCCTGCTCTTGCAATGTGATGAACGCCGTGGTGTTGGCCGGGTGCTGGAAGTTTCTCAGCAGTTTGGCGATGGCGTCGATCTGGGCCTGCCTGTCGGCCTGCGAGTCGGATGCCGCAGAAGGCAATTGCTGCAAGGCGGCCAGGAAGGCCAGTGCTTTCGGGTCGGTGTCGAAGTCGGGCCATTTGGACACAGCCTTCTTGGCTTTTTCGGTTTTCTGGGTTTCGGCGGGGGCGGGCGTCACCGGCATCTCGGCGGCTGCGGCAGCCTGCAGCCTCTGCAGCAGAGAGGCGGGGGCGTCCGGTGTCCGGGATGGCTCAGGATGGGACGAGAGGGCGAATGGCGAGTGGATCATTCGATGTCTCCTTGCGAATGGCGGATCGGATGCGGAGCGGCCGCATCACCGGGCTCCAGGGGGTGCTCCAGTTGACGCAGCAGCCGCGCCAGCGAGGCGGCGGCCGTCCTGCGGCAGTCTTGCCGCACATCTTCCAGGCTCTGCAGCAATTGCCTGCCAGCGGGTTCCACATATTGCTCCGGAGAGAATTCCGCTGCCTGATCGGCGCAGCGCATGACGAAGCGCGGGTCGGCGTGATAGTCGATGCGTATCGTGCCAGGCCAGTTGTCCGCCAAGAGCGCCATCAGCCGCGGCTGCAGATGTCTGGCGTGCTGAGGTAGTTGCAGATTCAGGGTGTCGGTCTGGACGCTGTCTTGCGAGCGCAGCCATTCGTCCAGCAATAACAGCAGGGTGTCCGGATGGTCGACGGCGGCCGACAGCATCTCGCGAGCCTGTTCGCCAAGCCGTTCCCGCCATCGCCGGGCTTGCGCCTGGCTGTCGGCCAGGTGAGCCGCCACCTGGCCCAGCGCCTCCTGCATGCCTTGCTGATAGCCGTCCCGGCATGCCTGCCGCTGGATGGCATCGGCTTCCCGCCTGGCGTCGCGCAGCAAGGCCTGGGCTTGTTTGCGCGCTTGGCGCTCCAGCTGATGGTGTCGGTTGGCGCCATGAATCTGTTTGCGCCGTATCAGCACGCCCTCGTCAATGGCAAGCGGGCGGGGAGTGGGGATGTCTCTGGGCATATTGCAGGGCCAAGGTCAGTAACAGAGGGTCGGGAGAGGCGTCTGGCACGGCGGCCGCGCTCGATTCCGGAGGGAAAAGCAGCGGCAGCCTTTGCGCCAGCGCCGGGGGCAGCTGATTGCTCCAGCCCAGCAACTGGCCGTAGCCGGCAGCCAGCAGATCGGCGTGGTTGATCGCTTGCTGCGGCCGGTGGCCGGCGCGGGTTTGCAGCGGCATGGCGGAAAAATCCCGCGCCCAAGACGGCAGGCGCAGCGATGCGCCTTGCCAGGCCAGGCCGGCTCGCAGCAGTTGGCTTCCCATCAGATAGGCCGCTTGCGGCAAGCGGTGCCAGTGGCGCAGCCATTGCCGGGTGAGGCTGTTCGGCGGGCCGGCGGGCCAGCCGCTGTCCAGACGGTAGGCCGCAATCAGCATGTCGTTGATTATGGCGCGTTGCCCGGGCTCATCCATCGTCTGCGGCAATTGCAGGCGCCTGCGATGCAAATAGCCTAGCGGGTCGAACAGGATGGCGCGCACGAGCGGGTCCTGGCTGGAGTCAACCATGTTGTTCGTCACCGGGAGCTGGCGCGGGCGAGCGGGCGGCGTCGCCTTCTCTTGCGGCGCGGCGGCGCCATAACCAGCCGGCCGCGCCGGCCAGCAAGGCCAGACCCGCCAGCGCCGAGATCAGCCAGGCCATGCCGCTCCGGCCTTCCTCCGGCCGGGGGCCGGGGGACTGCTGTTGGGCTTCGCTGCGGCGCGACAGCACTACCGAGATGTTGTCGTACTCCACTTCGGCGAAGCTGTTCTTCAGGAAGCGCTTGATGTCGTTGATCATGGTCGCCGGATCGGCTTCGCTGTCGTATACCGCCAGCGCGGAAATGTGCATGGGCTGGACTGCGCGGCCGGCTTCGCCGCCATCCAGGTCATAGCTGACATGGACGCGCGCCGACAGGATGCCGGCCATGGTCTGCAGCGATTGCTCCAGCCTCTGCTCCAGCGCGGAATACAGCCGCGCCTTCTCCGCCCGGGGCGAGGACACCAGCGAGTCGGAGGGGAACATCTGCGCCACCTCCACCCGTGGCCGCGATGGCAGGTTGTAAATTCTCAGCCAGTCCACCGCGGCGGCGAAGTCGGGCTGTGCCACGCCGATGCTGAAACCGGTTTTGCCGCGGTCGGTTTTGTCGGCCTCGATATTGTGGCGCTGCAGCACAGCCACCACTTCGTTCGCCTGTTGCTGATCCAGGCCCTTGAGCAGGTCCTTTTGCTGGCAGCCGGCCAGCAGCAGCGTCAACAGCGCCGCTTTCAGGCAGGCGCGCATCATGAGCGCAGCAGGCTTTCCACCGCGCCCACGGTCTTGCGGGTGAGAGTGCTGATCATCGACACTTCCAGGTTGTAGTTGGAGGTGCGTTGCTGCAGCGCGAACAGTTCCGCCGGGTTGGTGATCATTTGCGGCTGTTCCAGCTTTTGCAGGATGGCGTCCTTCTCCATGCCGGTGCTGACGGCGGAGTGGGAGAAAGCCTGGATCAGCCTGGCCTCCAGCGAGACGGTCTGGTCTTCGCTGCGGGTGATGTCGCTGGACTGGGCCAGCGCTTGCAGTTGAGCGGCTCCTATGGAACTCATGCGGGGCTCCTTGACGGCCGCCGGCGAAGCCGGCGGCGCGGGTTAGCGGAAGTTCTGGATGATGGCGGCGTCGATATCCTTGAACGCCTTCACCGTGTTCGATTGCGCATTGCGGTACAGATTGTATTCGGACAGTTTGCTCTGGTACTGGGCCAGCAGTTCCGGATCTGACGGCTTGTTCTTGAGCGCTGCCAGCGCATTTTCCACCTGCGTGTGCATGTCTTTCACGCCTTCGTCGAACTTGGCGGAGGTTTCGTCCAGATAGCCGCTCCATGGGAAATCGATTTTTGCCATAGCTAGTGGGTCCTTTTGGTCAAAGTGGCTTGGGGAAATACCAGTGGCCGGTTTCCATCTTCACGTAGCCCTGGTTGCCGTACTTGAAGGACTTGCCCTTGAGCCAGTCGTCCTTCAATTCAATGGCGAACTGCACGTAGCGGCTACCCCATTGTCGGTAGTAGCCGTCGACAAACTGACGTGCGCGTTGCAGTTCGCCATCGTCTAGCGCGCCGGCGATCACGAAGGTGACGCTGTCGCGGTTGTCTTTGCGGTTGTAGGGCAACGCCAGGCGGAGCAGGCCGGTTTCCGCCTGGCGCGCCGCAGCGGCGTCGTCCATCGGCACGATGTCCACCTGGTCGGCATAGGGCAGCTGTTCGGCCAACTGCCGGCCAAGCTTGCCGCGGGCGTCCGGGCTCAGCGCGCCGCGCTGCTGACTGATCCACAGCTGGGGCCGGCGGGGATTGTCCAGCTGCAGGCGGTAGTAGGGGAGGTCGGGATGCGTGTCGGCCAGCCAGTGGGCGAGGCGCTCGTTCTCCCGGCGCGGACTGACCACCCTGGTGTTGCGGCCGGTATCGCCGCGCAACAGCGCCTGCTGCGCCCATGTGCCGTCGCGGTCGTTGCCGGCGGCGACGTAGAACACGCCATCCCGGCCAGGCAGCACCTGGAAGCGCTGCGTGTCCCGGCCCAGCAGCGACGACAACTGCGCAGCCTGCCGCTGCGGCGTGTTCCACAGCCAATAGCCGCCGCCCGCCAGGGCGGCCAGCAGGGTCAGCGCCAGCGCCGCGGGCCAGATAGGGCGCGCTTGGCGCTGCGCTTGGCCTGGCTGCTCGGGCGCAGCCTCCGGATGGTTGAGGATTTCCGCCAGCCAGGGCAGATGCTGTGGGCGCAGCGCCAACTCCAGCGCGCCGACTTTCAGCAACTGGTTGAAGCCAGCCGGGTATTCTTCCACCAGGCTTTCGCCCAGTTGCCGTATGGATGCCCGATTATCGGCCACCAGCACTTCGAAGTTGACGCCGCCTTGCTCCAGAGGCACATACAAGGCATCCGCCGGCAGCTCCGGCAGGGCCGAGGTTTCGGACGGCAGCTGGCTGGGGCCGACCACGAACAGCGTCCTGCCTTGTGGCAGCGCGAATTCGCAGCCGCGCAGGCGGCTGTTGAGCAGTCGAACCACGATGACGTCGGGTTCGTTTGGATGGATGTCTTCTACGGCCATGGTGTCTTTGCTGATCTGCATTGTTATGGCTACTCTAGCGTTGCAACCTGCGCAGTTCCTGATGGAAAGCCGATCAAATCCCATCGTCGCGATCAGATTTGGCAAAAAAGATGGCGGCCCGCCCGGAGAGGGCTGCGGCCGCCATTCAAGGGGTGAACCGTTTATCGTCGCTCGGGGGCCGCAGCCGTTGGTAGCGTTGCCACACCTGTCTGGCGTAGCGCATCCGCAGCATCCGCCGTTCCGGCGACACGCCGGCGTTGTAGGCGCCTACCGCTTCCCAGGAGTAGCCATAGCGTTTCATCATGTCGGACAGGATGGAGGCGCCGACGATGACCGACAGGCAGGCATTGCCCAGCAATTGCTTCTCGTCTATGCCCAGCCGCCGCAGCCGCGGCAGATGAAGGCTGTTGATCTGCATCAGGCCCAGGTCGAGGCTGCCGTCGCGGTTGCGGCCGGTGGCTTCCGGCCGTAGGCCGGATTCCTGCTGGGCAATGGCGTACAGCAGGTCCGGCTCGATATTGAACATTCGGCCGGCCTGTTCCCAGCAGTCGGCGTGCGCGGGCAGGGCGAAAAGCAGCGCCATCGAGGCCAGGCAGGCGCGGATCATGCGGCCTCCGGCAGCGGTTGCTGGAACAAGACCTTCAGCCGTGGATCGTGCCGCCAGGCGCGCAACCACAGGTATTGTTCCGCCTGCAGCTGTTGCCACAATTGCAGCGCGGCCTCGCGGCCGTGCAGGGCCAGAATCAGCGGCAACAGTCCGGAGCGCACCTGGCGGCTGTCGACCTTGGCCAGAAAGGCCAGCAACTGAGGCCTGGCGGCTTCGCCTTGGCTGCAGTGGCGCACGTAGCAGCAATTGGCGGCCAGCAGGCCGCACTCCTCGCCGGAGGCCTGCACCGCCATGGCAAGTTCTTCCGCCTGGGCGTGCTGGCCTTGCACAGCCAGCATCAGCGCCAGCATGCTTTGCAGCACTGGGTGGTCCTGGCCGTATTGACAGAGCTGGCGCTTGCCCAGCACGACTGCGTCGTCGATGCGGTGCTGGCAGTAGGTGAGCCACAGTTTGAGAATGCCGGCCGCGATGCGCGAGGGATCGCGCGCCAGACAGGCATCCACCGCCTGTTGCGCCTGCTCCAGCCTGCCGGACAGGAACAGGTGCCAGGCATGGTAGTAATGGATGTCCTGCGAGTCCGGCGCCAGCAAGCGGGCTTGCTCGAACAAGGCGTCCGCCACCGCCAATTCCGCGCGCATGCTGCTCAGTAGGGCCAGCAGGCCCATGGCCTGCGGGTGTCCGGCTTCCAGCGCGATGGCCTTGTTGACTGCCTGCTGCGCTTCTTCGAGCGCCAGCGCCTGATCGAACAAGCCCAACTGGGCCAGGGTCAGATAGCATTCGGCCAGGCTGCAGTAAGGCAAGGCATGGCTGGGGTTGCCGCTGACGCACTGGTGCAGCATGGACAGCGCCCGCCGCAGGCTGGAGGGAGTATGTTGCTGCAGCTCGTGGCGGCTGTTGAGGTAAGTGATGGCCAGGTCCAGCGAGTCCAGTTCGCTGGCGTTGCCCTGTTTCCAGCGCAGGCCGGGTATCCGTTGCGGCAGCAGGCTGGCCAGTCTGCCATGCAGCGCGGCGATGGGCTGGCCCAGGCCCAGTTCCATGCTTTCATGATGCACCAGTTGATGGCCTTCGGCGCGTACCAACTCGATTTGCAGCAACGAAGCCTCACCCTGGCGGCGCACTTGCCCAGCCAGGTAGTAGTCGGGACGCAATTGGTCGATCAGCGAGACGATGTCGGCCACGTCGCTGCAATTGCGGGTGATGGTGGCTGGCAGCACGATCAGGCCGAACGGAGAGTAGCGCGACAGGCATTGAACCAACGCCGCGTGCAGCTCCAGCGCGTCCAGTTGGCCGTCGGTGCGGAAGGGCAGTACCGCCATCGTGCATTTTTCCGCGCCGGGCGTCGGGCGCGACACCACGGCCACCGGCCGGCAGAAGCGGTAGCCTTTGCCGTAGACGGTGTCGATATAGCGATTGGCCTTGTCTTCCAGCAGGATGCGGCGCAGCGCATAGATGCACCGGGTGAGGGACTCCTCGTTGACGTCGCCGTCCGGCCAGACCCTGTCCAGCAGCGAGTCCTTGCTCACCAGTTCGCCGGCGGCCTCCAGCAGCAAGGTGAGAACGGCCAGCTCCTTGGGTGGAATGCTGATCTGCTGTTCGCGGTGCGCCAGCGTGCCGTCGAAGTGCAGGGCAAAATCGCCAAAAACGAATTGTCGATTGATGAAGCCATCGTTGTGTAACGCCATCTTCAGTTCCTCAGTTCCTCTTGCGCGCGAGGCGCAGCAGCCGTGCGGACTGACCGCAGGAGTCGAGTCGACCGCTGCCGCGTCTGCTGTTCCCCGTAGCGTCGCGACATGTCGGCGTGTCTTTCGTTTGGATGTGTTCGAGTGATCGGTGCCGGTTTTTGTATTTATCGTCGCATCATAAAAATGGATAGCGCATGGTACTTATGCGTGCATGGAGGTGGCTTGCAAAAAACGTCCAGCGCGATGGCATAAAGCGGAACGGCGCAAGTCATGTCTCATAAATTGAATGACTTGTTACCGGTTTGATCACGAAAGTAAACAGTTAGAGTAGGAATACTACGCGAGGGAATGCTTGCTACAAATGGGAATACTCTCAAAAACAGGCAGGGCGCGAAGGCGTTTTATGCAAGTCTCGCGCCGCCGCATGCGCTAGTTTGACGCTGGGCCGTCCGCCGCGGTGCGGGCTGGAGCAAACCGAAAATTGTCGCCCTGGCTGTGCCAGGCAGGAGTCGTGAACATGGTGAACGGAGTGTCGGGGGCTGCAAGGCCGTATCTGTCGGAAGCGCCGTCGGAAGTTTCTTCCGCGGCGGCGGCGTCCGGCCTGGCTGTGAATTGCCGCGGCGGCGGCATGGTGGCGCAGCCGCGGGCGGCCCCGGCGGAGGCCAGTAGCCAGGCCCGCAGTTTCCAAACCTGTTTGGGTGAGCTGCAGCGCGATCTTGATGGCGCGGGGCGCCTGCTGCGCGAGCTGTCCGGCGACGCGGAGCTGGCTCCCCGGCAGCAGGCGCAGGCCGGGCAGCTGGCGCGGCAACTGGATGGTCTGAGCCAGGCATTGAACCAGGGAAACCGTTTGCAGTTGTCGGCCAGTCTGGTCGAGGCGCGCGGCATTTGACGCTGAGGCAACGATAACGAGAGGAGAGGCGATGCTGAATTCAGTAAACGGGAGTGGCGCGGCGGTGCTGCAATCCTTCCGCCCCCTGCCGGATGACCCGGCTGTGTCCGCCGCAGGCGGCTTGCGCAATGCCTTGCGGTGCGCGGATCGCCGGCCGGAGGCTTGTGTGTCGCCTCAGGGGCGGGAGGTCAGGCTAGTGGACGCCGGCTTGCAGATTCAGCGCCAGGGCATGCGGGATGCCTTGCGGGCGATGACGGCCGAGGCCTATCGTCAAGCCGAGCCGTCGCAGCCGCGGTGGCCGCGCTGGGTGGAGGCCCTGCGGCTGGGGCCGCGTCGCCACCAGCTGACGCCGGATACGGTGGCCATCCTGCAGAATCTGCGGCAGATGCTGAGGGAGGGGGACGCCGGTGCGCTAAATATCAAGGAATGCGCCAGCTTGTCGTTGCGGCTGGAGCAGTTGGCGCACAAGCTGCCTGCGGGCAGCCCGTTGGCGGAGTTGAGCCATCGGCTGTCGCTGCAGGGGCAGGCGGCCTGGGCGCAACTGGCGCGCGCAGAGGCCGAGCGGCAACTGTTGCCGCAATTCCAGCGTTTCGACCACCCGGGAGCCAGCAGCGAACAGCGGCTGGGCGTGTCTGTCGGCGCCGGCGTCGGCCTGGGGGAGGGGGGTATCGGCGCCAAAGCCACCTTCGGCGTCGGCGTGGGCTTGAGTCGCGGCATGGACAACGACGACGAAGGCTTCGTGTTCCAGAATCGCGGCCATGCGGTATCGGTCCAGGCCGGCGTCAAGGGCGGCGTTGGCGTGGCCTCGTTATCCGGCGGCGTCGAGGGAAGGCGGCAAAAGACCCGCTTCACCGAGTTCAACAGCGCCAAGGCCTTTGTCCATCTCAAGGCCGAACAGCTGGCGCATGGTTCGCGCCGCGATACACTGGGGGTGAGCGCCCGCACCGTGGTGGGCGCGTTGATCCGGCTGTTTCGCCCGGGGCATGGCAATGAGTTGCGGCATTACCACCGCCTGCAGCAGCAGGCCGGCGATCAGCAGCAAAGATTGGCGGTGCTGCTGGGTTGGCTGGGGCAGCGGGATGCGTCGTCGACGCTGCCGGGCGGGCGCGTGCCGGTGTTGCCGAGCGGCGAGTCGGTGGCGATCCGCGGCGCGGCCAATGCGCGTGTAGCGGCTGCCGGGATGGGCGCTGGCGTTGGGGCGGCGCTGGAACGCATCGAGATCCAGGCCGACTCGCTGACACCGTTCTGGCAGGGCATCACCGCGGAGCAGGGCGCGGCGCGCAATCCGGTGGTGGCGGCGCAGCGCCTGGCCGGCATCGAGCAAAAGTCGCTCGCCTTGCTCGACCGCCCGCAGGACCGGCTCGGCGCCCAGCCGCTCAGCCGCTTGACCGGCGGCCGCAGCCCGGCCGATTGCCCGGCCGGAGAGCTGAAGTCCGCCGCCGGACGACTGGCGGCGGAGCTGGACCACTTCTGCGCGGTGGCGCAGCAGCGGGACGCCGGCATCGGCCGCCGCGAGGGCGGAGCGCTGGTGGAGAAATCCATAGTCTCCAGTTGGCAAGGCAAAAGCCGGGAGGACGCGTTGGCCAATATGGCGCTGGCGCATGCCGCGCTGCTGTTGGCGGCCGGGCGGCGCGAAGATGCCGCCGAGGCGAAGGCTGCCTTATTGGATATGGCGCCCCGATTGTATGCTCCGCCCATCCGCCATGACGCCGAAGCGTTGGCCGGGAGGGTCGGCTTCCGCGACACGCTGGAGTTGCAGATTCGCGATCGCAGCTATGCGCTGGACTTGGGCGGCGGTATCGGTCCGCTGGGGGGGAAGGCGGAGGCCTCGCTGACCGAACGCGAGCGGATTCACCACAATCCGGTGCGCGCCGGCAGTTACAAGGATGTGCGCGTCACGTTGTCTGGCAACCTTGCCGATGCGGGCCTTCTGGAAAAACTGAAAGGCGCGTTGCTGAGCCAGCTGATGCCGCATGGGCTGGCGGAGCAGTTGCCGGCGGCGCTGGCCGGCGTGCAGTCGCAACTGGCCGGGCAGGCCGGGGGCGGCATCACGCTGTTGCTGCGCTTCTATCAACCGCAATATCAGCGCCAGGCGGACTTTCCTGCCGAGGCCGCAGGCTACCGGCTGCAACTGGCCAGGGTGAGCGCCAGCGGCGATGCGGCCGTGTCCTTGTCCGGCGGCATTCCCGTGCAGCCCGGGGTGTCGCTGGAGCTGGGGCTTGCGGTCGGCGTTTCCGCCAGTACGGTGTTTTACGAGCGCTGGGGCGACAACAGCCTGACCGCGCCGATGATGCACTACCTGCATCTGCAGGCGGTGGGTGAACCTGAGCGTTGGCCCGGCTTGTGCCAAGCGCAAGCGCAGGGCTTGTCCGGTTTGTACCGGCAATTGGCGGACGAGGGATCCGCGGTGCACAAGGAGGCGGAGTATTTCCTGCGCCGCCAGCCGCAAGATCGCTTCGGCCAACGCTTCTTTGCCGCGATGCGTGCTTTTGCCGACGGTTCGGGCAGTTTCGCGCAGGCCGGCGCGGCGCTGGACGAAATGCTGCAGCGGCAATATCCCTTGTGGCAGGCGGACAAGCGGGCCTTCCCCGGCCTGGTGGAGCACGCGCTGCAGGCTTGAGCGCGCTTTAAACGAGATGGGCCCCGCAGCTCTGGCGACAGCCAGGCTCTCCGGGGTTTTTCATTTTGCGGTCTCTGCTGTTCTTGCGATGAGCGGTCAATTGCTTATTGATTGGCGCATCAACCATGGCGAGGGTTCGAAGCAGGGCTTGGGCGCGCCCGCCTCGCGCATAGCCAAGGCTGCCGGCGTGTTTGGACTTGCCGTCGGCGTGGAGCGCCTGGTCAATCTTGGCCTTCGGTCGGACGCGCCGCAACGGCTTGGCGCGAGTGCTGCCGTTTGAGCGGTTTTTGTAAGCACTCGCTTGCTAACTGTATTTCAATGTTTCTGGTCAGATCGTCCATTCCAAACCAGGAGCCGTCATGCATATTTCCAATTTTTCCCAGCCCAGCCAGGTTTCTCCGCAGTCCGCCGCAGGCGCCGAGCAGGCCCAGGCCGCTCGCAGCTTCGCCCAAGTTTACGATAAGGCCGACTTCAAGCCGGTGCCCAGCAACATCCATATGGTGTGGGTGGGCTCGCAGCCCGGCCCGACGCAGCAGGATTACCTGCGGCAATGGGCGGGCAAGAATCCCGACTCTGAAGTGAGCCTGTGGGTGGATTCCAAGCAGTTCGGTGCCTATGCCGCCAACAAGGCAGTGCGTCAGCAGGTGGACGAGCTGTTTCCCGGCGCCAAGGACTTCCAGGCCGAGAAGCTGTTCCGCGGCCTGTTTAGCCAGCTGTCCGCGACGCTGGGCAAAGAGGATGGCGCGCTGGGCCGCGCCGCGCAGAAGCAGGCGCTGAGCGAGTTGAACAAGGAGTTGTCCGCCCGGGGGAGCGAGGCCTGGCGACAGGCTCTACTGCCTCAAGGGGGCAAGGTGACGACCGACAATGCGGCCAGCGTGCTGGAAAACTTCCGTCAGCAGGTCCGCGGCAACGACGAAAAGTTCCTGCTGGCCGACCGGCTGATTCTGGATCAGACCACCAAGGCATGGGATCGCTGCGCCGCCGGCGCCGAGCGCGATGTCGCCACGCTGGAGCAGATCCAGGCCCGCTTCTCCGATACCCCCAATATCAAGATCCGCGATCTGAGCAATCCCGGCGATATCGATTTGCGCAACCGCGACGCCTACCAGCATGAGATCGTCGGCCGCAACGGCGCCTACCCGGCGGCGTCCGACATTGCCCGCTACGAAATACTGCACAGCTATGGCGGGGTATACGCCGATATCGACCTGGAGTGCACGCAGCCGCTGGCCGGCGCCCTGTCCGCCCACCCTGACCTGATGCTGGTGGGGTTGGCCGAAGGCAAGCGCGAAGCCAGCGGCAGCGCCACGCCTTATTTCGCCAATGCGCTGCTGGCCAGCCATCCCGGCAGCAAGATGCTGGACAGCTTCATCGACAAGATAGGCCGCGATTACCAGCAGATGAAGGGCAACGAGTTTGCCGGCGACCGCTACTTCAGCCGCGCCAACAAGAGCACCATCGAAGGCACCGGACCCAATGCGCTGCGCGGACATGTGGATATGGTGCTGCGCCAGTCCGAGGGCCGGCCGGAGGCGGCGCGCGGCGACGCGCAGTCGCTGGCCGAGCGCATTTGGAGTCAGGATGACGCCAGGAACAAGGATTTCTGGGCGGCAATGGACTCCCACTTCAAGTTCCCCGACGGTCTGGTCAACTTCGAGACCGAGGAGCAACAACAAAGCGCGACCAAAGGCATGGCGTAAGCCGATTGTTCCGCGCTGGGCTCCGCCGCATAGGGCGGCGGGGCAATCAATTTGAGGAAAATGCGATGCCTTTGTCTATTGGATCTTCCAGTCAGAACATTACCCGCCCCACAGCTGAAGCCTCTCACCCCCAGTCCGTCGCCAACGCCATGTCGGCGCGCCTGTTGCATGTCGGTCAGCAAGCCTCGTCCCAGGCGTCCGCGTTATCGGCTCCGACCGGTCTGGGAGGCATCGTTTCCACCGATCAGGTTGCCGAGCTGATTCTGGATAGAGTCAAACAAAAGCGGCAGCCGAACAGGTCGGTAGTCATTTTCATCGCAGGTCCGTCCGCATCCGGCAAGTCGGCGTTGACCGGGGCGCTGCAGCAGCGGGGACTCCGTTTCGAGCCAGTCAAGACCGATCATTTCTTGAAGTCGTTCTCCCAACTGGCCGCACTGCCGGCCAATCATGGCTTGCCAGTTGCCGAGTGGCCAGTAGTGCATGGCCATGCAGATTCATTCAACCGCGCTTTGGCGGACGATTTGTTGCAGGCGATTTCCGCTGGCCGCGAGTTTAGCTACTCGATACCGGCCAATTACCGAGAGGGGGTGATGATAGGCGGCTACCCGCGCGGCGAGCGCGATGCCTCAGGTCCTCACCGGCAGGTCGGCGTTCCAGCCTGTGATACCTATCTGATCGAAGGCATTTCCACGCCGCATCTGGTGCGCGACGCCAGCCAAGTACTGGTGCGCTTGGATTGCGATTTCGATGAAACCGTCAAACGCAGGGCGGGTCGCGGCCACGATTCGGCGATACCGGCCGAGGTGCGGGTGGCGGAAGATCGCCGTCAGTACGAGGTCTTTCAGCAGGCCATGGACGCGCTTGGTGGCACGGTGGCGCCGGATATCGCCCTCGACTCTTCCGGCATGAGTGCCGGCCATTTCCAGTTGCGGCAAGCCGGCATGCCGCTGCCCCTGCTGCGGGCTCGGGGTGTGGACTGAAGGGGAGATAAACTTCGGCTCGCCATCAGATTCGCATCAGGATTCGTCCGGAGCGTTGGGGGAGACTGTCCGTCATCCAAGCAAAGGCCCGCAAGCGGGCATGGACCGATGACAGATAACGATGTGTTGAATCCGCTGGAAACATTGGGCGCTGCCGCCAGGCGTGGCGTGGCGGCCCAGGAGGTCTGGCTGTTGCAACCGCAGGCGGGGGAGGCGACGCGTCTTGCCCTGGCCTGGGCATCGGCTGGCGAAACGCTGGAACTGCCTGCCGACTGGCGGGGGCTGTTGCTGCTTGATCGGCTGGAGCTGACCGTGCTGAGTGGCCGTTTGAGCTTTCAGCCGTTGCGGCTGGAGGCGCTGACCAAGCTGCTGTCCTTCGTCGACGAGGCCAGGGATGCCGAGCAGCAGGCCGACGAGCGGCGCTGCGCCTTGTTGCCGCTGCGTGGGGACGAAGTCTGGTCCGACCGCCGCGGCTGCGAGTACTGGTTTCTGCGCCAGGTGCTGGCGCCGGAGGAACCGTTCTCGGCGCTGCTTTCGCTGCTCAGGCGCAGCGAAAGCTACTGGCTGGTGCGCTTCCTGCTGGCGCAGTCGGCCTGCGGCGACAAGTTGCAGGAGTTGGGCGAACGCTACGGCGTGTCCTACTCCCACTTCCGCCGCTTGTGCCGCAATGCGCTGGGCAATGCCGCCAAAACCGAGTTGCGAGACTGGCGCATGGCGCGCTCGTTGCTGGACGTGGCGGAGGGCGGCGACAGCCTGACCCAGGTGGCGCTCAAGCACGGCTATGCATCTTCATCGCATTTTTCCAATGAAATCAAGGGACTGATCGGCGTTTCTCCGCGTGGGCTGTCCAATATCATCCAGTTGGCCACCAAATGAACAAGTCTTTTTTACTCGCCGCCTTGCTGGGCTGCGCCCTGCTGTTGCCACCCGCCGGCGTCCTGGCGGCTCCGCCCGCGGAGCGCGCCGGCGAGGATGCCGGCTACATCGCCAAGAAAGACAGCCTGCGCGCGTTCTTCGACGCGTTGTCCTCGCGGTTGAAAAAGCCGGTGATCGTCAGCAAGCTGGCGGCGCGCAAACAGATCAGCGGCGATTTCGACCTATCCAGCCCGCAGGCGCTGCTGGAGAAGATGTCGCAGCAGCTGGGCCTGATTTGGTATCACGATGGCCAGGCCATCTATGTCTACGACGCCAGTGAAACCCGCAGCGCGGTGGTGTCGCTGCGCAATGTGTCGCTGTCGGCCTTCAATGATTTCCTGCGCAAGTCCGGCCTGTACGACAAGCGCTACCCGCTGCGCGGCGATGGCCGCAGCGGCACCTTTTACGTGTCCGGCCCGCCGGTGTTCGTCGATCTGGTGACCAACGCCGCGGCGATGATGGACAAGCAAAGCGATGGCCTGGATCTGGGCCGGCAGAAGATAGGCGTGGTTCGGCTCAACAACACTTTCGTCAGCGACCGCAATTACGAGCTGCGCGACCAGAAGATAGTCATCCCCGGCATGGCCACGGTAATCGAGAAGCTGCTGGAGGGCGAGCGCAAACCGGTGCAGGCTGCGCCGAACCGCCCGCCGGCGCGCGGCGGCGACATTCCCGCCATGCCTGAC
>NZ_MKCT01000030.1 GCF_001855555.1 Chromobacterium sphagni
TTTTCCATTCCGCGGGTGATCCTCACCGTGATGGCGGCGGCGGAAAAGCTGGACGCCACGCTGGAGGAAGCCGCGCGCGCGCTGGGCGCCGCGCCTTGGCAGATCCAGCGCGACGTGGTGCTGCCGGCGCTGGCCCCGGCGCTGCTGGCCGCCGGCGCGATGTGCTTCGCCACCTCGATGGGCGCCTTCGGCACCGCCTTCACGCTGGCTACCGACATCAACGTGATGCCGATGGCGATCTACAGCGAGTTCACCCTCAACGCCAATCTGGCGACCGCCGCCGCCTTGAGCGTGGTGCTGGGCGCGGCCACCTGGGCGGCGCTGGCGCTGGCGCACGCCTTCGGCGGCGACGGCGCGGCGGCCGCGGCCTGATCGGGGGCATCCATCATGAAAAAACTGCTGATTTCGCTGCAGGCAGGCGTCACCGTGCTGATGAGCCTGTTCCTGTTGGTGCCCATCGCCATGTCCATCGTCGCCGGCGTCACCGACAACTATTTCCGGGGCTGGCGCGGCGGACTCACCCTGCGCTGGGTGGCGCAGGTGTGGGAGCTGTACCGGGACGCCATCTTCCTGTCGCTGGGCATCGCGCTGGCCACCCTGGCCATCGTGCTGGCGATAGGGGTGCCGGCCGGCTACGCGCTCACCCGTTCGCCCAGGCGCCTGGCCAGGCTACTGGAGAGCTTGCTGGTGTTGCCGGTGGCGGTGCCGGGGCTGGCTTCGGCGCTGGCCCTGCTGGTGGTGTACGGCGGCTTCACGGCCTTTCGCAACAGCTGGCTGTTCATCGTGGCGGGCCACGTGGTGTTCACGCTGCCCTTCATGGTGCGTGCGGTGGCCGCCATCTGCCTGAGCCAGAACCTGAAGACGCTGGAGGAGGGGGCTGCCAGCCTGGGCGCCACCTTCCGCCAGCGCTTCCTCACCGTGGTGCTGCCCAATATCCGCCCCGGCGTCATCGCCGGCGCGCTCACAGTGGTGACGCTGTCCATAGGCGAATTCAACCTCACCTGGATGCTGCACACCCCCGCCACCAAAACGCTGCCGGTGGGGCTCGCCGACGCCTACGCCTCGATGCGGCTGGAGGTGGGCAGCGCCTATACCCTGATCTTCTTCATCATGATCGTGCCGCTCTTGGTGCTGATGCAGCGCTGCGGCGCGGACGCAAGGAAATCCGCATGAAACTGGATTCGCTGGAAATCACGCTGGAAAACTGCGCCAAGAGCTATGCCAAGGGCCAGCGGGCGCTGGAGCCGGTCAACCTCAAGATCGCCGCCGGCGAAACGCTGGTGCTGCTGGGGCCTTCCGGCTGCGGCAAGACCACCACGCTGCGGCTGATCGCCGGGCTGGAGCAGCCCGACGCCGGCGGTCGCGTACTGTTTGGCGCCGACGACGTCACCTGGCTGCCGATAGAATCGCGCCAGGTGGGCATGGTGTTCCAGAGCTACGCGCTGTTCCCCAATATGAGCGTGCGCGAGAACATAGGCTACGGCCTGCGCATCCGCAAGACCGCCAAGGACGCGGTCAAGCGCCGGGTGGACGAATTGCTGGAGCTGACCCGGCTGGGCGAGTTCGCCGACCGCGCCATCGGCCAATTGTCCGGCGGCCAGCGCCAGCGGGTGGCCCTGGCCCGCGCGCTGGCGCCGCAGCCGCGGGCGCTGCTGCTGGACGAGCCGCTGACCGCGCTGGATGCCCAGCTGCGCGAATCGCTGCGCGGCGAGATGGACGGCCTGCTGCGCGGCCTGGGCGTCACCACCGTCTATGTGACGCACGACCAGGCCGAGGCGATGGCGCTGGGCGACCGCATCGTGGTGATGAGCGCCGGCCGTATCGAGCAGACAGGCACGCCGCGGGAAATCTACTACCAGCCGGCCAATGCCGCGGTGGCCGGCTTCATCGGCACCATGAACCGGCTGGACGGCAGTTGGCGCGAGGGCGCGCTGCATTGCGCCGGCGGCCGTCTGCCGGCGGCGGCGGGCGCGGCGCCGGCGAGCGAGCTGTGGTTCCGCCCGGAGGACGCGCGAGTGGTGGCGGCGGACGAGGCCGGGCTGCGCGGCGTGGTGGCGCAGGCGGTGTTCCTGGGCGAGCGCACCCGGCTAACCGTCACCGGCGTGTGCTCCAGCCCGCTGCTGATAGACGTGGCCGGCCGCCGCGCGCCGCGCGCAGGAGACGCCGTAGGCATCCGGCTGCTTCCTGAAGCGTGGCACGCCAATCCCGCGGTCCGGCAGGAGGCGCAATGATTCTGTGCCAGATTTCCGATTTGCACATCAAGCGCGATCGCAAGTTCGCCTATGGCAAGGTGGACACCGCCGGCGCGCTGCAGCGCTGCGTCGAACGCATCAACGCGCTGGAGCCCAGGCCGGATTGGGTGGTGGCCACCGGCGACCTGGTGGACAGCGGCGCGCTGGAAGAATACCAGGCGCTGCGCCCGCTGCTGGACCGGCTGGCCATGCCCTATGCGCTGCTGGCAGGCAACCACGACCGCCGCGACACCTTGCGCCAGGTATTCGCCGATCATGATTACCTGCATGGCCACACCGAGTTCATCCAGTACGCGCTGGACGTGGGCGAGGTGAGGCTGATCGCGCTGGACACGCTGCAGCCGGGCAGCAGCGGCGGCATGCTGTGCCGGGCGCGGCTGGATTGGCTGGACGCGCTGCTGGCCGCCAGCGCCGGCCGGCCGGTGGTGCTGGCGATGCACCATCCGCCGTTCCAGACCGGCATCGCCCACATGGACGCGATAGGCCTGGACCCTGACGCCGCGGCCGAGCTGGCGCGCCGGGTGGCGGCCTGGCCCAATGTCGAGCGGATCGTGTGCGGCCACTTGCACCGGCCCATCCAGGCGCGTTTCGCCGGCACGCTGGCTTGCACCAGCCCGGCGCCGGCCCACCAGGTGGCGCTGGACCTGCGCGCCGACGGCCCGTCCGCTTATGTGCTGGAACCGGGCGGCTTCATGCTGCATCTGTGGCGGCCGGGCCAGGGCCTGGTTTCGCACCAGTCCTGTATCGATCTGGCGCAAGGGCCATACCCGTTTTTCGACGCAAGCGGAAGTTTACTCGATTGAATCAACGGCCGGGGCCGGCGGATGTCGTCCTGGCGGTTCAGTTCGGCTCAGGAGAAGGCATTGGCCCTGTTTAGCGCGGCGTTCAGGTCTGAATGATTCAAAACCTGATAGGCCAGGCCTATGGCGATCAGATCAATCAGGTATTCCCGGTTGAAAATGGGCGAGCCTTCCCATTCCGAGTTTTTCTCCCCCAGAATGATCGGCCGGGTAATGATGACCGAGTCGCCTTGAATGCGATCCACGGCGAAGTCGTCGTCTTCTATTTTTCTGACAAGGTTTCTAAGTTCCATTGCTTGCACCTCAAGCCTGTAGAAGCGCTGAATTTCCCATGGTGTTGTTCTTGTTGAGATGGTTTGAAAAAGGGTTGTTCCATGCGGGCTAATTTAAGATGAATAGGCCATGAATTTGGAAACATGCAGGAAGATACCGTATTCGACCGGAGAGAATAAGTACAGAATTCTGTAGTAAATTTAATGAGGTGGGAATAAAAGATAGCCATCGAAGATGGCTATCGTTTCAATCATGTCGATATGCTTTATCGCTTAATTCATGCCTGCGTCTGTCTGATGGTGAAATGTTTGATTGAGCATCACTGCGCAGTAGCCAGAATTGGCCGCAGCGCTTTGTTTTTTTCCAGATGCAAACCATACAGGAATATCACCACGAAGCTTGCCAGCGGCAGTGTGTACGCATAAGCAATATTATGCCGGTCGGCGATATATCCCATCAGATAGGGATAAACTGCTCCGCCGCTGACCGCCATGGTCAAAATGGAGCCGGCCTGCTTGGTTTTGGCGCCGGCATCCTTGATAGCCAGGGAAAATATCGTCGGATACATGATGGACATGAAGAAGAACAGCCCCATCAGTGCGATGATGGAGATCTTGCCAGCGGAAAAGATAACGATAATCGACAGGACAATATTGGCGAGCGCATAGCCGGCCAGCAAGCGCTGCGACGGCAGGTGGGCGATGGCGTAGGTGCCGACGAACCGACCTGCCATGAACAGCATCATGGCGACGGAAAGCAGCCACGCGCCATCCTTGGTGGACAATCCGGTGTGATTTTCAGTGGCGTAGTTGATGAAGAACGCGCCGATGCCGACCTGTGCCGCCACATAAAAAAATTGCGCAAGCACCCCGCCTACGAACCTGCCGTTTCCCAGAAGGGACGCTGTTTTTTCCGACTCGTTCTCTGCAGATTTTACCGCCTCGGGCATTTCGGTCCGGGCGATGAAGGCGGCAAGCAGGACGACGAAGACCGAAATCCATATATAGACTTGCATGACCGTATCGTGCTGCGATTGCGCGCTGGCATGGCCGCCTATCCTGAAGAATAGCGCGCCGCCGATCAGCGGGCCGACTATGGTGCCGAGTCCGCAAAACGATTGGGCTAGGTTCAATCTTTTTTCAGACTGATGCTGACTACCCAGCTGGGTGATGTAAGGATTGGCGGTCGCTTCGAGAAAACCTAGTCCGCATGCCAGAATGAACAGCGCGGAAATGAAATAGTTGAAGCTGCCTTCTCTTAGCGAGGGGATGAACAGCAGCGCGCCGGCTGCGAACAAACTCAATCCTGCGATCAATCCCTTTTTATAGCCATACCGGTTGTTGAAAACCGCCGCGGGAAGCGCGATGACGAAGTAGGCGGAGAAATAGGATAGCTGCAGTAGCCCGGACTGCGCTTTATTGATGTTCATCGACTCCTGAAAGTGCTTGTTCAAAACATCAAGCAATCCGTAAGACATGCCCCAGAGGAAAAATGTGCAGGTGACCAGGAAGATGGTTTTTTGAGAATCAGTTCTTGACTTGATGAGCGGCTCATGGGTTGCAATCCGTATGGGTTTAGATTTTGAACAGGCTGGACTTGGCGGTAAAGTCGCTGGATGCCCATGCGGATTCAAATTTTTCCAGGCTGTCATCGATATCGGCGTTGGAAGAGAAAAGACTATTGTATGTTTCAGATGGCAGGGTGATCGCGCCTATGCCAAGCTGCGCGCAGCGGACGCATTGCTCCACCGATTTGATGGCGGCGGCCATGATGGTGGTTGTGTAGTTGTATTTATCCAGTATCTCTTGCGATTCCCGCAGAATAGAGAAGGCATTGCCGGTTGATTGCTCAATCCGGTTTACATATGGCGCGGCGTAGCTGGCGCCTACCATGCCTGCCAGCATGATTTGCCTGGATTCAAAGATGGTTGTCGCCAGCGTGGCGATGCCTTCCTTTTCCAGTATCGATATGGTTTTGAAGCCATCATGTATCGCCGGTATCTTGATGACCATCCGGGGACTGATGCTTGCCAGATTGCGCGCCTGGACCAGCATTCCCGGCAGTTCGCAGCTGGTGACCTGGGCTGCCACCAAGCCATCTTGGATTTCCAGCAGCGTTGAGATGACATGTTCGATGTTCATGTCGGCGGAGGCGAGTATCGCCGGATTGGTGGTCACGCCTGCCAAAATGCCGAGTTCTTGCGCATTTTTGATGACGTCAAAGTCTATCGTATCTAGCCAGATTTTCATTTTTCAACCCCTGTCTGCTATTAAAAATGGATATATGTTTTTTGAGCTGAGCTTGCCCATTACAAATCCAAGTTGACACAATGTGCGGCAATTCAGCCTATCCTTGATGTTCTTGATGTGCTTGTTCACGGCGTCGCTGGAAATCCCCAGGTTACTTGAGGCCTCCGAACAAGAGCTGCCGCCGGTCAGCTCCTTCATTAGTTCCACCTCTTTTTTAGTCAGGTAGGCATTATTGTATTCTTCGCCCAGATAGATTCTGGAAACATCACGCCGATTGATCAGTTTGTAAAAGTCAGCGCCGACAATTTCATTATTGACTTCACCTTCCTGAGTGAGAGTCAGGCTTTTCTTGAAGTCCGGTACGTAGATTCTATTTTTGCCCGCATCGTTTATCATGTCCTGCATTTTATATTTGAACAGAGAGATAAACTGATGCAGCAGGGCCATTTTCCCCATGATGTGATTATTGTCTACGCTATTGTCGTTGATGGAGCCAAAGTGGAAGAAGTCGGTGTATTCCATGTGTTTTTCGATCATGGTGATGCCGTTGTCGATTCCAAATTGGCTGGCGGCTGAATATATGGGTTCGCGATTGAGCCAGTTCCAGAATACATGGCCATCCGAGAAGCTGAGTGGGTTGTTCTCGAAGATGGCATGTTGATACATTTCGTTTCGCCAATAGTGTTTTATCCAGTCCGCGGAATTGGTTAAGACCACTCTGGAATTGTCTTTGTAGTGCCGGTCAAACGTGAAGTAATTTATCTTTAAGCTTTTTAGTGGCTTGGTAAATTCAATAATGTGATTGGTGGAGGTGAATGAGGGGTTGGTGGCATAGAAAATATCGCTTTGAAAATTTATGTTTTCCATAAGAATCCCGTTTGGCCTATGGGTGGGGGGCTGTTTCTTTGGATTGACGAATTTCTCTGCTTCCGGGGCTGAGTCATTGGCGAAGCAGCAAAGAGCGTTCGATTCTGTTCCGATATGCGCATCTCGCAATTATTGTTCCAATGAGTACAGTCTTTATTTAAAGTTTATTTGAATTTATCCTGCTGGGATTTGTTTAAGTTTCAGCGGTGGGATATTAACATTAAAATGATTTTCGCATGAATGAGGTGTTTGCCGCCGGAGAGCGGCAGGCGCAAGGCCGGGGAGTGGGCGAGTTGTCAGCGGTTGCCGCCGGAGGAGGGGAATCAGGCTGGAGACTGTTGTGGCTGGCTATGGCTGGGACCGCGCGGACGCGGCCCCGCGACATGGCTCAGGCGCTGGCGCTCACCACATTGCCGGTGGACGAGGAGCCGCCCGGCACCGTGTTTTCCAACGCTTGCAGGAAGCCGCGCAGCGTGGCGTTGCCGCTGCTGGAGCCCCCCAGCGCCGGCACCAGGCTCTGAAAGCTCTGCTGCAGCGCCGCCATCAGGTTCTGCATGAAGGCGGCCAGCGCCTGTTGCGGATCCTGGCTGGACGAAGTGGATAAGGCGGAATCGTCCGCGCTGTCCGACGACGAGGCGGTGGACGCGGACGACGAGGACGTATCGGAAGACGAGCCGACGCCGATCTGTTCCAGCGGCTGGCCGATCGCGCTCATCAGGCCGCCGCCGGGCGGCGGACCAGGGGGAGGCGGAGGCATGCCGACGCCGTCGGCGCTGCCCGACAGGCTGGTGCTATTGAGCTGGCTGAGCTGGGAGATCCAGCTGTTCGAGTTGGAAACGCTGCTGATGGATATATTGTGCTCCTCATGCATTGGAACGAATGGCCGGTCCGGGTGGCCGGCGCTCCTGCGCGGCGCCCGCGTTGAGGCGGGCGGAAATCGCTGACCGCTTCTGAGCAAGAAATCGGCCTGAAGCGGCATGGATTGAGGTTAATTTCGGTAAATTCTGGTAAATCTGCGTTAAGAAAAGGTTGAAAATGGCGTTGTCGGCGCGGCGGCGGCCGGCGGCAAATTCTGCTTGGGCTTGTCGGCTGTTAAGCCGCGTTAAGACCCTTGTAAGGCAATGGCTTGGCGCGCTGCGGCAAGCTTTGCCGCCAGCCGGTGCCTGCGCCAGCGACAGTTCGAACAGCTTGTCCTCCTGCGCCTCGGTCAGTTTGACGCCACACCGCGGACGGCAGCCGGGTGGAGATTGCCGCGGGCTTGGACAGCGGCTTGCTGCGCGTCACCGTCGCCGACCGCGGCCCCGGCGTGTTCGACTGCGACCTCGCCGCCATTTTCGATCCCTTCTTCCGCAGCGGCTCGCGCCCGGCCTCCGCCGGCTACGGCCTGGTGCTGGCCATCGCCCGCCGCGTCGTCCAGGCCCATGGCGGCAGCGTGGTGGCGGCCAACCGCGCCGGCGGCGGGCTGGCGGTCGCCATCGAGCTGCCCGTTGCCCGCTAGTTCTGGGTTGTCGTCATGCGGCCAGCGCCGCCGGCGGGAATGCCACGCAGACGCAGAGGCCGGCGCATGCGGCTGGATCGGCCCAGTCCAGGCGGACGTCGGCGCCGATCCGGTCGGCGATCGCCTTGATGATGGAAAGCCCCAGGCTGGAGCCCAGCTGATCGGTGCCCAGCGCGCGGTAGAACGGGTCGAAGACGCGGTCTCTTTCCTCTGGCGGGATGCCGGGGCCGGAGTCGACGATGCGCAGCATGGCCCCGCCGCCGGACAGCACCACTTCCAGATCCACCCGGCCGCCGTGCGGGGTGTAGCGGATGGCGTTGTCGACCAGATTTTTCACCATGGCGAGCAAGTCCAGCTCGCTGGGGGCGATTTGCGCGTCTTGCTCCCCTTCCACGCCGATGTCGATGCGCTTGGCCTCCGCCAGCGGCAACAGGTCTTCCAGCACCTGCCGGTACACCTGTTGGGCGGACACCGGAGCGTGCGCCAGCTTGGGTGCCGCCTGAACGCGCGCCAGCGCAAGCAATTGGTCCAGTAGAACGCGGCCGCGCTCGATGCCGCGTCGCAGCGCCTCCAGCCTTTGCCACGCCGGGAGCGGCATGTCGGTTTGCGCCATCCGCTCGGCCTGCAGCGACAGCGCCGTCAGCGGCGAGCGCAGCTCGTGGGCGGCATCGGCGACAAAGCGGCGCTGGTTTTCCACCATTTGCGCCACTCGCTCCAGCAGACGGTTGATCGCCACCACGAAGGGGCGGATTTCGGCCGGAAGCTCGGCGGTCTCTACCGGGTGCAGCTCCAGCTCGCCGCGGCGGTCTATCTCGCCGGAGAGAACGGCGATGGGTTGAAAAATCTTGCGCACCAGGCGGGAAACCGCCAACAGCAGCATGGGAACCAGCACCAGAAAGGGCATCACCGTGCGCAGCGCGCTGTCGCGCGCGATCTGGTCGCGCAGGCCGGTTTCCTGAGCGACGGCGATCCGCTCCTTGCCCACCGTGGTCTTGAGCAGCACCCGGAACGACTCGCCGTTGATCTGCAGGGTGTGCAGCCCATCGGGCAGAGAGGTCGGCAGCGGCAGCAGCGTGCCGGCGTCGCTGTCGGCCTTGGCCTTGCCGCTATCGGACAGATATTGGATGACGACGCGCGACTCCTCGTTGCAGTTCTCCAGCCGGCGATTCGCCTGGTGCGCCAGCGGGATGTGCTGCTGGTTGAACAGCGCCGCCACCTGGCGCAACACATCGTCCTGCAGCGCGTTTGCCTCGTTGTAGGCGGCGGTGAAGGAAAACGCGCCGGCGGCCAGCGCAAGCAGCAGGATCAGGGTGGCGAGGGAGAGCGACAGCCTGAACTGCACCGACTCCCTCAACTGTTTTTGGATACTGTCCATCCCACTCCCCTGATGTTCTTGATGACGGCGTTGCCCAGCTTGCGGCGTAGCGAGTGGATCAGAAACTCGACGGCGTTGCTTTCCACCTCTTCGCCCCAGCCGTAGATGCGGGCTTCCAGCTCGCTGCGCGACAGGATGGCGCCGGGCCGGAGCAGCAGGGCCTGCAGCAGGGAGAATTCCCGGTTGGAGAGCTGGATCGGTCCGCCGACGACGACGGTGGCTTCGCGGGTGGCGGGGTCCAGCGACACTGTGCCGTTGCCGAGCCGGGAGGACGCGCTTCCCGCCTTGCGCCGCAGCACCGCGCGCATGCGCGCCAGCAGTTCGGCCATGGCGAAGGGCTTGAGCAGGTAGTCGTCGGCGCCGCCGTCCAGGCCGCGCAGCCTGTCGTCCAGGCTGTCGCGGGCGCTGATGATCAGCAGCGGCACCGGGTTGGCGCGGGCGCGGATGCCGGCCAGCACTTCCAGGCCGTCTTTACCCGGCAGGCCGAGGTCCAGCAGCACCAGATCATAGCCGTGGGATTCCAGCGCGGCCTGCGCGCGCGGTCCGGTCCGCACCCAGTCCGCCGCGTAGCTGGCGTCCTTGAGCGCGGCGTGGATAGCTTCCCCTATCATCGGATCGTCTTCTACCAGCAATACGCGCATAGTCCCTCGGAGATTCGCAAGCGCCTGCCGCTGTTTTTAGCTGGCTCCGCCGCCTGTTGGCAAGTTTGCCGGCAATTTCGGAGCCGCCATCAGGCCACGCCGCGTCTGCCGCGTTTTGCGGCGAGTTGAGGCCGAGAGCGGGGCGCAAGGCTTCAGGCCGCCGTCGCATCTCCAAGAAAAGCGCACACATGGCAAAACCGGGGCTGGATAAAGAGCAAGCGGCCGGCGCAAGGTTGAAACTTGCGCCGGCCATATCGAGCAAGGCCGGGCTAGCGGACGCCGCGCCGCGCCTCCTCCGCGGCCAGCTTGCGTTGCGCCTGGCGGTCGCCGTTGTTGGCTTCCTTGGCCGTTTGCGCGGCGGTTTCCGTCGCCTCCTGCAAGGCTCTGGCCGCGCCGCTGATGGTGACTTTGTCCTGGACCGCGCCTGGCGGGGCATTCTGCAACTGGACCTTGGCGGGGTCGGCGGCCGGCGCTGGCGTGGCGGCCTCGGCTGTTGCGGTTTGAGATGGCGGGACCGGGGCCTGCGTGGCAATAGGTGTGATCGACATGATGGTGTCTCCCGAAGGAATCGCGCAAAGCGCGGGATGTTGGGCGGCTGCAAATTCCACCTGGTCCGCGCCGACATCGGCAGATCGCGCAAGTTTCGGCGCGGGCCATGGTCCCAAGTTAGCAGGGCAGACTTAGCTGAAGCTTAGCGGCGCCCCCACGTTGTGGATGCGATGCGGGTTGCGGCGGTGCATAAACACCCCCGCGCAGCCTGCCGCGCAAGGAAGAGACTACGCGGCAAGGCTAGGAACCCTTCGAGATGCGGCGCTGCCGGCAACTGGCGCAATAAAGCCGCGTTGCGGCCATGCTATGCTGTGGCGTTTGCGGCGGCGTAGCCGCAGCCCGCGGCCGTGCCCGCGCAGTTGGCACTCGTGTTCTGGATACACCGCATGAGCAAGAGCATCATTTCCGATATGGACGGCGTGATCTATCGGGGCAAGCAGTTGATCCCCGGCGCGCGCGAATTCATCAACCGCCTGGTGGAAAACCGCACGCCCTTCCTGTTTCTCACCAATAATGCGGAGCAGACCCCGCTGGATCTGCGGCTGAAACTGGAAGGCTTGGGCATCAGCGGCCTCACCGAAGACAATTTCATTACCAGTGCCATGGCGACGGCGATGTTCCTGAAGAGCCAGACCCGCAAAGAGATGCCTACCGCCTACGTGGTGGGCGGGGCGGGGCTGATCAACGAGCTGTACAAGGTGGGCTTTTCCATATCCGAATCCCATCCCGACTACGTGGTGGTGGCCAAATCGCAAACCTTCAGCTTCGAGCAGATCAAGAAGGCGGTGCGCTTCATCGATCAGGGCGCCAAGTTCATCGGCACCAATCCGGACATGATCGACCCGATAGAGGGCGGCGGCTACGAGCCGGCGGCCGGCACCCTGCTGGCCGCCATCGAGGCCGCCACCGGCAAGAAGCCTTACATCGTCGGCAAGCCCAACTCGCTGATGATGATGCTGGCCACCCGCAAGCTGGGGGTGCATCCGGAAGAGGCGGTGATGATAGGCGACCGCATGGACACCGACATCGTCGGCGGCCTGGAGGCCGGCATGAGCACCGCGCTGGTGTTGTCCGGCGTGTCCACCCGCGCCTCGATGGAGCAATTCCCCTATCAGCCGGACTATGTGTTCGACAGCGTGGCGGATATCGATCCCGAAGCCTTGTAAGCTAAATAGGAGGCCGGGAGGGGCAGTGGCCTGTCGGCTCTCCGCTTCTGCGCCTCTCCCCTCCAGGCAATCGGCCTTTACGGCGCTTTCACATTCAGCGGTTCGCTCTCGGCGTATTTGGCCATGACCTGGAAAATATCGGGCAAGACCTCGAAGAACGCGTTGACTAGCCGGGGGGCGAAATGCTTTCCCGCGTCGGCGCGGATGTGCTCCAGCGCGCGCGCGGTTTCCCAGGCCGGCTTGTAGGGGCGCCTGGTGGTGAGCGCGTCGAAGACGTCGGCGATGGCCACGATGCGCGCCCAGCGCGAGATATCCTCGTCCCGCAGGCGCCTGGGGTAGCCGGAGCCGTCCCACTTTTCGTGATGGGAGTAGGCAATGGTGTGCGCCGCGCGCAGCAGCTCGTTTTGCTGATCTCCTATGATCACCGCGCCGATGTAGGGGTGTTTGCGGATCACCTGCCATTCCCGCTCGTCCAGCGGGCCGGGCTTGAGCAGGATATGGTCGGGAATGCCGATCTTGCCGACATCGTGCATCGGCGCCGCCTGCAGCAGCAGTTCCGCTTCGTCGGTCGACAGCCCGGCGCCCAAGGCCATCAGATGGCTGTAGTGGCTCATGCGCAGCACATGCAGGCCGGTTTCGTTGTCGCGGTATTCTGCCGCCCGTCCCAGACGGCGGATGATTTCCAGCCGGGTTTCGTTCAACTCCAGCGTGCGTTCCTGCACCAGGCTTTCCAGATGCCGCTTCTGATCCTGCAGTGCGAGGTGGGTCTTGACGCGCGCCAGCACCACCGGCGGGCTGACCGGCTTGGCGATGTAGTCGACCGCTCCCAGTTCGAAACCCAGGGTTTCGTCCTGGATTTCATCCTTGGCGGTCACGAAGATCACTGGAATCCTGGCGGTTCGGGGGGCGGCCTTCAGTTGGCGGCAAACGGTGAAGCCGTCCATGTCAGGCATCATCACGTCCAGCAGGATCAGGTCCGGCGGGGCTTGCGCCGCGGCGATGCGCAAGGCTTTCTCGCCATTGCGGGCGACTTTGACCTGATACTCGGCGTCGAGAATGCCCACCAGGATATCTATGTTTTCCCGAATGTCGTCGACGACCAGGATGGCCGCTTTGCTGCTTGTCATTTCAATGCCCAGCCCTGAGTAAATGCTTTGCGCGGCATGGTTCCTGCCATGCCGCCTGCTCAATCCGGCGCCAGCGCCACGCCCACCTCCCGGCAGGCCATCTGCAAGGATTGCAACGCGGCCTCAAACTCGTAGTCCAGCACGGCCTTGTGCAGCGCGCTCCAGGCCTCGGAAGGCGGCGGCGAGCCGATTTTCGGCTGCAGGGCTTCCAGGCAGGCAATGGCCTGGCTGTCGTCGGCGGCCAGCAGGCGCGCCAGCTGTTGCAGCTCCGGCGCCAGCGCTGGCCAATCGGCTTCTGCGCCGGGCGCCGGGTCTTGCGGGGCAGCTTGCAGAAAATGCCTCAAACTGCCAAGCAGGGCTTCCAACAAGGCGAAGGCCCGGTGTTGAGTTTGCGGATCGGGTTGCCGGTTTTGCTTTGCGCTGGTTTCCAGGCCGGCCGCCGCATTCGCCAATGCCTCGTTGCCTATGCTGGCCGACAGGCTTTTCAGCGTGTGGGCCAGGCGCCCGGCCAAGGCGTAGTCTTGCGCCGAGAACGCGGTCTTGAGGTCGTGAGCCGCCGTGGCGTTGCTGTCCAGATACCGGCCAAGCACTTTGAGGTATAGCGAAAGATTCTCGCCGGTGCGCCGCAGTCCCAGTTCGGCGTCCAGGTTCTCTATATCGGGCAACCGCGCGGTTGAAGGCTCGCTTGGCGGCAACCGCATGCCGGCGATGGCGGAGGGGGAGGCCTCCACTCCCGCCAGCCAGCGCAACAACAGGCGGTACAGCTCATCCACATCCACCGGCTTGGCGATGTGATCGTTCATGCCGGCGGCCAGGCAGCGCTCGCGGTCGCCGCTCATGGCGTTGGCGGTCATGGCGATGATGGGGAGCGCGGCGAATGCCGGCTGCGCGCGAATCCGGCGCGTGGCCTCCAGGCCATCCATCACCGGCATTTGCAGGTCCATCAATATCAGCTCCACCGGGGGGCCGGACGCCAACTGTTGCAGCGCCTCCTGGCCATGATTGGCTATCTCCACCATGATGCCCGCCTGGGAGAGGAGAGCGGTGGCCACTTCCTGATTGATCTCGTTGTCCTCGACCAATAACACGCGTCGCCCGGTCAGCCGGCGCAGGTCCGATGGGGCGGCTTTCTCCACGCTCGTCCGCTGCACCCTGGATTTGCCGAACACCTCCAGGATCACGTCGCACAGCGTCGAGGCGTTGACCGGCTTGTGCAGAAAGTGGCGCACGCCTACCGCCTGGGCAAGACGGGTTTCCTCTTCGCGGGCAAAGGCAGACAGCATGATCACCGCCGGCATCGGATTGGCGCGGCGTTGCAGTTGCCGCATGACTTCCAGGCCATTCATGTCCGGCATTTTCCAATCGAGCAGGATCAGGTCGAAGGCCTCGCGCTCCAGCATTGCCAGCGCCTGCGCGCCGGATTCGGCGGCGCGGGCCTGGTAGGTGAAGGTGGACAGGATATGTTGCAGAATTTCCCGCGCGCTGGGGTTGTCGTCCACCACCAGCACGTTGAGTCCGCTCAGGTCCTGCACCAGCTCGCGCAACTCCGCCGCGCGCTGTTCCGGCCAGGAGAAGCGGGCGGTGAAGCTGAAAGCGGCGCCGGCGCCGGGGGAACTGGCAACGCTGATTTCTCCATCCATCAATTCTACCAGCCGCTTGCTGATGGCCAGGCCAAGGCCGGTGCCGCCGTATTGGCGGGTGATGGAGCTGTCGGCCTGGCTGAACGCCTGGAACAGCTTGGCGCATTGCTCTGGGCTCAGGCCTATGCCGCTGTCCCGCACCTCAAACCGCAGCAGGCAGCCTTGCGCCGATTCCGACACCTGTGTGGCCGCGATCACCACGGTGCCGTTACGGGTGAACTTGACGGCGTTGCCGATCAGATTGATCAGCACCTGTCCCAGCCGCAGCGGATCGCCGCGCAAATGCATAGGGATATCGGCGCCGATGTCGAACAGCAGCTCGACGCCGTTCTCTTCCGCCTTGAGTTCGAACAGGTCGGACATCGATTCGATCACCCGATCCAGGTAGAAATCCACCTGTTCGATCTGCAGCTTGCCGGCTTCTATTTTCGAGAAATCGAGGATGTCGTCGATGATGCGCAGCAATGCCTTGGCGGAGTTGTGTATCTTTTCCAGGTAATTGCTTTGCCGCGGCGTCAGTTCGGTCTGCAGCAGCAGTTGGCTCAGGCCTATCACCGCGTTCATCGGGGTGCGGACCTCGTGGCTCATATTGGCGAGGAAGTCCGACTTTGCCTTGCTGGCTTCCTCGGCGGCGGTCTTGGCGGTGCGCAGCGCGGCTTCGGTGTCCTTGAGGTCGGTAATGTCCAGAAAGGACACGACGATTTCCTTGAGCGTTCCATCCGCGGCGCGGACCGCCATGCTGTCGGCCGATCCCCAGCAATGCGAGCCGCGCGCGGTCCGCAAGCGGATTTCGCGGCTTTTTTCGGGGTTGCCGCCGGCAAGGTGCAGGGCCAGCAGTTCTGCTATGGCGGCCTGATCCTGCGCCGCCACCCACTGCTGGATGTCGCTGCCTACCAACTGCTCGGCGCTGCGGCCCAGATAGCCGCACAGCCGGTCATTGACCATCACGATGCGGCCGATGGCGGTGAGGCTGCAAAAACCGACCCCGGAGTTGTGGAATACCGCGCGGAAATAGTGCTCGCGCTCCGCCAGGCTTTCGGCTTGCTGCCGGGTTGCAGCTCGTTGAGCGCGCTCCGCTCGGCTTCGGTCAGCGCCGCCGGCGTTTCCAGCTCCAGGCACGCTATGGTTTCGCCATCGCTGATCATGGGCAGGGTGTAGCGATGCAACTGGCCGTCGTCGGCCTGGCCGGATGCCTCGCAGAGGCTCGCCACCCGCAGCAGCTGCGCGGCGCCGTCATCGCGGAAGTCGAAATGCAACTTGCGCGCGGCCAGCATCTCCGCCACGGTATGCAGCAGGCACAAGCCCATCTCCTCGATGCTCCTGGCCTGCTGCATGGCGAGGTTCAGGGTGATCCGCCGCTGGGAACGGGTCAGGATCGCGGCCAGGGACAAGGTCACCTGGTTGAAGGCGGCGGCGATGTCTTGCAGCTCGTCGCGGGTGGATAGCTCCACCCGGCCGTCCAGCTCGCCGCTGGCGATGCGTCCGGCCATGGCGGAGAAGTCGGAAATGTTGGATATCATCGCGTAGTACGCGCTGCAGAACAGATAGGCTAGCAGCAGCAGGATCAATAGCGCGCCGGCCAGCGTCAGCCACAGCTGCTGGCGGCTATGCCGTATCCGCTGCTCGAGTATGTTTCTCGCCGTAGGCAGGATGATGCTGAACAACTGCTGGTAGCCGACATCGATCAGGCGGGTGGTGCGGTCGAAGAAATGTTCCGGCGTGGTGGCGAAGCGGCGGTCCAGCACATCGCGGAGCAAGGCGTCGTGCAATACCCGTATGCCGGCGTTGGTCTGATCGAGGGCGTTTTGCATCTCCGCGGCGATGGCGGGATTGAAACGGGCCGCGGTGGCGATATTGTTCTGCAGGTGGCGGCGGGCTTCCGCCACCACGGCCAAGCGGGCTTGTATTTCTCCTGTCTGTTGCGGAGTCAGGCTGCGCGCAGATAGCGCGCCGGTTCCCATGCCGCGCAACTGGGCAAGCTGTTCCAGCAGATCGGGGTATTTGTTTACCGCCGTTTCCAGCAGATAGTAGCTATCCACCACCGGGTCCAGCGTCATCGCATATTCATCGGCCAAGGTCACGCTGTAGCGCTGCAGCTGGTCGATCAGGCGGCTGTGCCGGTTGAAGTCCTCCGCGGGGGGCAGGCGTCCGCATTGCGGCTTCAAATCGCGCCAGGCGTCCTGCAGCCGCTGCCACGGCGCCGGATTGTCGCCGCTGTTCCGCAATTGCCGGTTGACGGCCGCCAGCGCCATGTCGACCTGGAGTGCGCTCTGCCGCAGGCGTTGCCTCAGCGCGATGCTGCCGCCGTTGCTGCCGCCGTTGCTGCCGGCGCACAGGCCGCGATGCAACTGGATTTGCTGCAGCGCCCGCTGCGCCGAGGCGAACAGCTCGGTTCCGGCGATCTCCCGCTGCTCGATGGTGATCTGGCGGTTCAGGATCGCGTAGATGCCGAACAGCGCCGCAGCCACCGCCAGCGCGGCAACCAGGCCGATCAGGGCAAATTTCTGCGGGTAGCGCAAGCGGTTCATTAGCCTGACGGCAGGCACAAACAGTCTGTTCATGGCGAAAACCCTGTTGCCGAGGTTGTCACGTATCAATTTGGGACGCCGGACCGGCGCGGCTCTTGGCGGGCGGATGGCTGGCGGGATGCCGGAAAGGCGGAACGGTCAGGCCAGCGATAGTTTCATCTTGGATGGGGGGCGGCGCAGATGCAAAGCGCGATGGCCGGATTGGCCTCCTGGGGCTTGCCGGGATGCAAGGTTGTTGAAAAGCCATCCTTTCAGGGGCAGGCTTTTTTCAGTTGCCTGCGGGGGCGATCATGGCGTCGCCGTGCCCGTCAGCACGCGCACTCGCAGCCAGCGCATCAAACGTCGTCTTGCACGAAGGGTTATGGCGCAGGCCCTCATGTATGGCGATCCAGGTATCAAGCTGGAGAGCGAATTGATCCGGCAGAACCCGGATGAGCGGTCTGGCCGCGCGCCTTGCGATGGGCGCCTGACAAATGCCAATGCCGGCGCCGAAACGGATCAGGGCGAGTTGCGCCAGGTCGCTATCGGTTCGGATCGCGAAGCGCTCGCGGTCGAATCCCCGTACGGATTTGGCCGCGCCGCGAATGAATGGGGTGGCGTGATCGAAACCGATCAGCGCATGTTCGGCGAGTTGGCCGGTGCTGTCTGGCGTGCCGCGCTTGTCGAGGTACTCGGGCGTCGCATGCAAACCGAGTTCAATCCGGCCGATATGCCGCGCGATGAGTTGCTCTTGCTCCGGACGCGCCATGCGCACCGCAATATCGGCTTCGCGCCGCAGCAAGTCTTGCATCCGATTGCTCAGCGCCAGCTCGACCTTTAGTCCCGGGTGCTGATCGCGCAAGGCTGCAATGATCGGCGGCAGCACCTCCACGCCAATGACCTCGCTGGCGGTCACGCGCACGACGCCGGTGATGCCGTCTCCCTGCTTGGCTGCAGTCCGCGCCAGCGTCGCCGCGACGCTTTCCATCTCCTCCGCGTGCAGGCGTAACGCATGTGCGGCATCGGTTGGCATCAGCCCTGTTCGGGTGCGCGTAAACAACACCAGTCCCAGCCCTATCCGCCGACAAAAAAAGGCCGGATACGGGTTGAGCTGGAATGCCGCCTGCGGTCGCTCGCCAAGCAGGGCGGCCGGGCGCTGATTGTGCGGGCGGGGGATTTCTTCGGTCCACAGGCCGGGAACAACTGGTTTGCCCAGGGCTTGATCAAGCCGCGCCAAGCCGTGGACAGGATCCGTTACCCAGGGAGAAAGTCCATAGACCATCAATGGTCCTACATCCCCGATGTGGCGCGGGGGATGGTTGCGCTGATTGAAACACGGGACGCATCGCAGCCTTTTGAGACCTTTCACATGGCAGGACATTGGGATCGCGACGGTCGGCAGATGGTGCTGGCGATATGCCGCGTTGCGGCGCGGCATGGCGGCGCGGCGCCTGAAGTTTCGGCTTTCCCGTGGTGGTTGCTGAAATTAGCCTCCCCTTTCAACACCACGTTCAAGGAACTGCAGGAGATGCGCTATCTGTGGCGGCAGCCCATCCGGATGGAAAGCGCCAAATTGAGGGCGCGTCTTGGCCATGAGCCGCTGCCCCCCTGGGACGAGGCGGTTGAGGCCACCTTGCTCGGACAGCCCTGCTGTGGCGCCTAACGTCTCTTCCTTGCCGCGAGAATGGCAGGCGGCCAGCCCTTATGCCGGCGACTGACGCCGGGCAAAATATCCATGGCGAAAAAAAACCGGCGATCGCCGGTTTTTTTAATCGCTGCCGGTTTACTGGGGCAGGATGTTCGAGGCCTGTTTGCCTTTGGGGCCTGACACCACGTCAAAGCTCACCCGCTGGCCTTCCTTCAGCGACTTGAAGCCGCTGGAGTTGATTGCGGAGAAGTGAGCGAACAAGTCTTCGCCGCCTTCATCCGGAGTGATGAAGCCAAACCCTTTTGCGTCGTTGAACCACTTAACGGTACCGGTTGCCATTGCGTATCCATCCTATCCATGTAACGGGCGAGTGCCCAGCGAGCATCATATTCGGCGTTGGTGCGGAGCTCAAACCTTCTAGGCCCGGAATTCACTGATCGTTAGGACAGCGATTACGTTTTAGCAGCGCGAAGCGTCGCCAGTCATGCCTTTTGGAACGGTCTTTCCCATTTGTGCAAGCGGCTTAAAATCCAGTCAGATCATGGGTTTAAATCAGATGCGGCAGGAAAGTATTCCCGGTGTCGCATTTTGTGGATTAAGCGCAAGCGCCTTGGGCGCATCTGGTGAAAACGGAATCAGATGCTATCCCTATGTGCATATCAATAATATGACAATCCATGTTAAGAGCAATGGTCGAGCGCCGTTATGGTGTTTATACGTAGAAGCCGGCGCCAGATGAAAACCTCCGCTTATAGTTCGCAATTTCCGGGGATTCCAATGCGCTCCGCCGGCCGAAACTTATCGCGGGAGTGCCTTGATGAAAAACTGCAAATCCCGCAAGACCAGATCCATGGCGTTTGCCGTGGCTTGCGACTTGGGATGCGGCCTAATCCTTGCTGTTTGGTCAAAACGGTTATTTGATGGGCGAATGAAAAATGGCCGCTTGCCGACCGTAATCATTCCCGTGCGGCAAAGCGCATGGCGCCGTACTTTAATTTGACATTGTCATATGCGCGCAATCGAACAGACGATTTGATTGGGCGCCTATTAAGTTTGCCCATGATCGGATGGACTCCTGCGGGTAGCCATCTATTCGCGCAGACCTGCAAGGCCTGATCAGAGCAAGGAGCAATTCATGCGCAGATACCATATTGAATGCGTGCGCAACGCGGCCGGGTATTTTGTCGGCTGGTCGGTCCAAACTGGCCAGCCATCGCCGTTATGCCGGATTTATCCCCTTTACGAGATGGCGGAAACCGAGGCGTTGAGGATGGAGACTGAAACCAGTCAGCAAGAGGCTCGCACGGAGAGGCGTTCTAACGCCGCCGACCAGCCGTCCCTTTCCCTATAAGCAGGAGGTGCCGCCATGCGGGACACCACGTTTTTAGGCGCATCCACTGCCGATGCGGAAGCTGCCCGGCTTGACGCCGACCTGTCGCCGCAGCAACTGGCTCTGCTGCATCAGCAACTGCTCCAGGCGCGCGATGCGTTGTTGCGTTCGCGGCAGGAAACGGAAAACCATCTGCGGGAGTTCCTCGGAGATTCGGATGGCAGCGCCAGCGACCGCGTCCAGCACGAGGAAGGGTATTTGCTGAATTTAACCGTGCGTCGCCGGGAAGAATGGCAGTTGCAGCGGCTGAACGAGGCATTGCAACGCATCCGCAACGGCTGTTACGGCAGATGCGAGGAAACCGGCGAGCCTATCGGCATGGAGCGCCTATTGGCCTGTCCCACCGCAACGCTGTCCCGCGCCGCGCAGGAACAGCAGGAAAACCGGCAAAGGCAGTTGGGCGGTTAAATTCCTCCTGGCTGAGGGGCAGCAAGCGCCGATGCCTTGCCCGCGGTCCGCCGCATGAGCAAGCTCTTTGCTTCCATCCATGGCTATCGAGAACGATGAGGCGGTTGGTTGAGCGGCCGATCAGGCCTGCAAGCCGACATCGCTTTGGCTATCTCCTTTGCGGCGGCGGCAGGTCATATCCAAGGCGTCCGGGTCCGGCGGCGGCCGCGAGAACAAGGTCAGCGCGCACATGATGTTGTGTGCGCCAGCGTACAGATGGGTGGCGGCAAAAGCGCCGATGCTGGGAAACAGGGATACCGTCTACCCCGGGCCACAGGAAAGGAACGCGGCATGAACGCCATTACCTTATTCATCGTCACCATCATCATCGCGCTGGGCATACTGGCCAATTTAGCCGGTTATCTGGCGCTGGCCATCGTCTGCTGGTGCCTTGCGGCCATCGTGTACCAAGCCTTGCGCATGGCCAACACCTGGCAAAAATGCGTGGTGCTGCGCGCAGGCAAGCTGCGCGGCGTGCGCGGGCCGGGGCTGTTCCTGATCATCCCGGTGATAGACAGCGTGGTGGCGACCATCGATGAGAGAATCCAGACCACCGCCTTCAATGCCGAGCAGGCGCTGACGCGCGATACCGTGCCGGTGAATGTCGACGCCATCATCTTCTGGCACGTGCATGACGCGCAGAAGGCGGCGTTGGCCATCACCGATTACCGCCAGGCGATAGACCGGGTGGCGCAGACCTCGCTGCGCGAAATGATAGGCTCGTCGATGCTGGGCGTGCTGTTGAGCGATCGCCAGAGCACCGACCAGGCGCTGTGCCAGAAGATAGGCGCCAAAACCGCCGAATGGGGCATCACGGTGCGTTCGGTGGAAATCCGCGATGTCGCCATCCCGGAAGCGCTGCAGGATTCGATGTCGCGCCAGGCGCAGGCCGAGCGGGAAAAGCAGGCCCGCATCATTCTGGGTTCGGCCGAGGCCGAGATCGCCCACAAGTTCGTCGAAGCCGCCAATGTCTATGCCAGGCATCCGGCGGCGCTGCAGCTCCGGGCGATGAACATCATCTATGAAACCACCAAGGAGCGAGGCACCACCATCCTGATTCCCAGCTCCATGGTGGACAGCATGAATCCGCTGGCCGCCGTTGCGGCCAGAAGCCGGTCGGCCAACCGGTCGCAGCCGGCGGCAAAGGCCAACCACGCCCAAGGCGCGGCGGCGCCCACGCAGATATGAGGCGGCGGCGCGCGGCAGGCCGTGATCGGCTGCGTCTGCCGGCGGGCAAGCGTTGCCAGTCGCCGCATGATGCGGCGAAGGAGGAATGTCCATGCTACAAGGCCTGCTGAATCTGCCATGGTGGGGAAACGCGCTGGCGGCGCTTGGATTGACCCACATCACCATCGCCGCCGTCACCATCTTCCTGCACCGGCATCAAGCCCACAGGTCATTGCAGCTGCATCCGCTGGCCAGCCACTTCTTCCGTTTCTGGCTATGGCTGACCACCGGCATGGTGACCCGGGAGTGGACCGCGATCCATCGCAAGCACCATGCGACAACCGATACTGCGGCCGATCCGCACAGTCCGCGCCGCTTTGGCGTCTGGACGGTGCTGTTGGAGGGAGCCGAGCTGTACCGGCGGGAAAGCCGTAACGCCCTCACGCTCGGCAAATATGGCGCAGGCACGCCGGATGACTGGCTGGAGCGCCGCGTGTACGCGCGCCACTCGCAGCTGGGCGTCGGCCTGATGCTGCTGGCCGATCTGCTGCTGTTCGGCCCGATCGGGCTGAGCATATGGGCAGTGCAGATGTTGTGGATTCCGGTGTTTGCCGCCGGGGTGGTGAATGGTGCCGGGCATTATTGGGGCTATCGCCGCTTCGCCACCGATGACTATTCGAGAAACATCGTTCCCTGGGGCGTGCTGATAGGAGGAGAAGAGCTGCACAATAATCACCACGCCTATGCCGCATCGGCCAAATTGTCCATCCAGTGGTGGGAATTTGATATCGGCTGGATGTATATCCGCCTGTTGGAAGGCTGCCGCCTGGCCTCGGTGCGCAAGGCGGCGCCCGCATCGCTGGCAAGCGCTGCCATTCCAGAGGCGATGCGGTCGCACTGGAGGCCGCGATGATTACCGTTAATTGGGCGGTTTCGCTTGGGCCGGCCTCATTTGCGAGAAGAGATAACGATGGTGAATGAATAATGATCGTCCTGCGGCAGGGAATGCGGATTGCGCCGTAAGGATGATTTCGTCATTGAGGGGTGAAACCTGTCCATGAAGCGCGGCATGTCAAGGCATGCCGGCTTGCAGGAGGGTATATGCCGGAATCGTTTCCTGTTGCGCCAGACGCTTCCCCTGGGGAAGACGATGGTTTTTTGGTCCGCGCGCCAGGCTTGGACCTGCCCAAGGGCGGCGGCGCGATGCGCGGCATCGGCGAGACGTTCGCGACCAATCCGGTGAGCGGCACCGGCACGCTGACCTTGCCCCTTCCGATCTCCCCCGGCCGCGGCGGCGTCAGTCCGCAATTGTCGCTATCTTATGATTCCGGCGGCGGCAACGGCCCCTTCGGCATCGGCTGGCAATTGTCCTTGCCGATGATTTCCCGCCGCACCGACAAAGGCCTGCCGCGCTACCTCGACGCGGAGGATTCGGACAGTTTCCTGCTGTCCGGAGCGGAGGACCTAGTGCCGACGCTGCCGCCGCAAGGCGGGCTGGACGAGGCCATCCGCGATGGCTACCGGATCCGGCGCTACCGGCCACGCATCGAGGGCCTGTTCTCGCGGATAGAGCGCTGGACGCGGTTGAGCGACGGCGATGTCCACTGGCGCAGCATCAGCCGCGACAATGTGATGACCTGGTACGGCATCGACGCGCACAGCCGGATCGCCGATCCGGCCGATCCGCGGCGCATCTTCAGCTGGTTGATCTGCCATAGCGTGGATGGCAAGGGCAACGCCATGGTTTACCGCTATGCGGCGGAAAACGCCGACAACGTCGATCCGGCGCAGGCCAATGAGCGTAATCGCGCGCGCGGCGCCAACCGCTATCTCAAGTCGGTCCGCTATGGCAACCGCCAGCCGCTGATGCTGGACCCCGGCGCGCCGGATTTTCGCGCCGCGCGGTTGACGCTGGACGCGTTTGCCGCCGCCGACTGGATGTTCGAAGTGCTGTTCGACTACGGCGAAGAGCGCTATCAGGAGCAGGGCCAGCCGGACGGCGACTGCCACGCCGCGCTGCAGCCCGGCGCGGACGCCGGCCGGGGGTGGCCGGCGCGGGCCGATCCATTCTCGGTTTACCGCGCAGGCTTTGAAGTGCGCAGCTACCGGCTGTGCCGCCGGGTGTTGATGCTGCATCATTTCGCCGAAGAACTGGCCACGCCCGACTATCTGGCGCGCAGCGCCGACTTCCGTTACCGAGAGACGCCGCGCGGCTCCTTCCTCATCGGCGCGACGCAGTCCGGTTTCGCCATCAGACCCGGCGGCGCCTATCTGAAACGCTCGCTGCCGGAACTGGAGCTGGATTATTCCCGCAGTCCGCTGGACGATGCGCGGCAGGAGGTGTTGCCGGTGCGGGCGGTGGACGCCGCTAGCCTGGACCATCTGCCGGCCGGCGTCGACCCGTCGCGCTATCGCTGGGTGGATCTGGACGGCGAAGGCATCGCCGGAGTGCTGACCGAGCAGGGCGGCGGCTGGTTCTACAAGCCCAATCTGGGCGATGGCCGGCTGGGGGCCGCGCGCCTGGTGTCGCCGCGGCCGTCGCTGGCCAGGCTGAACGCCGGACGCCAGCAGTTGCTGGATTTGTACCGCGACGGCAATCTGGAGCTGGTGGAATTCGATGCGCCGCAGCCAGGCTTCTATCCCAGAACTCGCGCAGCGGGCTGGGAGCCGTACCGCACGTTTCCCTCCTTGCCCGACCTGGACTGGCGCGACGCCAACTTGCGCTTCATCGACCTGACCGGCGACGGCCATCCCGACATTCTGATCACCCGCGACGTCGCGTTGAACCTGTGGCACCCGTCGCTGGGGCCGGACGGCTTCGGCGCGGAGTTGCGCGAGCACCCGCCATGGGACGAGGAGCGCGGCCCACGGGTGGTGTTTGCCGATGGCAGCCAGTCGGTGTTCCTGGCCGATATGAGCGGCGACGGGCTGACGGACCTGGTGCGCATCCGCAATGGCGAAGTCTGTTACTGGCCCAATATCGGCTACGGCCGTTTCGGCGCCAAGGTAGAAATGGACCAGGCACCGTGGTTCGACGACAGCGCCGGCTTCGATCAGCGGCGCATCTTGCTGGCCGACACCGAGGGTTACGGCGCCACCGACATCCTGTATCGCGGCCGCGAGGGTGTCAGCGTCTATCTGAACCAGCACGGCAACAGCCTGTCGGCGCCCCGTCTGCTGACGCAGATGCCGCCCTGCGATAGCGCCAGCTCGGTGACGGTGGCGGATTTCCTGGGGAAGGGCACCGCCTGCCTGCTGTGGTCGTCGCCGCTGCCGGCGCACAGCCGCCGCCCCTTGTGGTATTTGGACCTGATGGACGGGGTCAAGCCGCATCTGCTGGTGTCGGTGCGCAACAATCTGGGCGCGGAAACTCGGGTGGAATACACGGCGTCCACGGAATTCTATCTGGCGGACCAAGCCGCCGGCGCGCCATGGCTGACCCGGCTGCCGTTTCCGGTGCAGGTGGTGTCCCGGGTGGAAACCCGCGACCTGATCAGCGGCAACCGCTTTGTCAGTCGCTACAGCTACCATCACGGCTATTACGACGGATTGGAGCGCGAATTCCGCGGCTTCGCCCGTGTGGACCAGTGCGACACCGAGGCCTATGCGGCAGGCGGGGCGGAAGGGCCGCCCGCTAATTTCAATCCCGCCTTCCTGTCGCCGCCGGTGCTGATCCGGACCTGGTACCACACCGGCGCGCAGGATCCTGGCGGGCGGGTGTCGCGCCAGCTGGAGCGCGAGTTCTACCGCGAACCGGGTTTGTCGCCGGCGGAGGAGGCCGGCATCCTGTTGGACGATACCGTGCTGCCGCCCGGCCTGTCGCCGCAGGACATTCGCGAAGCCATCCGCTCGCTGAAGGGCGCCAGGCTGCGGCAGGAGGTCTATGCGCAGGACGGTCTGCCGGAATCGGCGCGGCCGTATTCGGTGGCCGAATCCAACTTCACCATCGTGCCGGTGCAGCCGCGCGGCCCCAACCGCTACGCGGTGTTCTTCACCCATGCGCGCGAGGCGCTGGAGTTCCATTACGAGCGCAAGCTGTTCGCGGTGCGGGGCGGCGAGACAGTCGAGCCGGCCGCGGCCGGCTGCGCCGCCGGCGTCCGCTGGCTGGCCGACCCCCGTGTTTCTCATGCGATGACCTTGCAGGTGGACGGCTACGGCAATATCCGGCAATCGCTGGCGCTGGCCTACGGCCGCCGTTTCCGCGACGGCAGCGCCCATCTGAGCGAAACCGACCGCGCCCGCCAGCGGCAGCTGCAGGCGACCCTGGTCAATGCCGACTACACCCATGCGCTGGACGAGGCTGACGCCTACCGCGCGCCCTTGCCGGCTTCTTCGCTCAGCTATGAGTTGATTCACCTGGCGGAGGCCTGCGCCGCCGGCCCTGTCCGGCCGGAGGTCGCCGGACTGCTGCGCTTCGATACGGTACGCCAGTTGCTGTCCCGGCCTGACAACGGCGCAGTCGAGCTGCCGTACGAGGATGTCTTCGCCGCTGGCGCGGTGCTGCCGGTGCTGTACCGGCGTCTGGTCAACAGCATCCGCACCCTTTACCGCAGCAATGACCTCAGCCGGCTGCTGCCGTGGCGGTGTCTGGAGTCGCTGGCGCTGCCCGGCGAGAGCTACAAGCTGGCGTTCACTGCCGGATTGCTGGCCAGCGTTTATGAGTCCGGCGGCGCGCAGCGCCTGCCGGATCCCGGCCAGGTATTGGCTGGGGCTGGCGCCGACCTCGGCGGCTATGTCGAGCTGGACGGGCCGGGCCGCTGGTGGATGCCGTCAGGCCGCAGCTTCTATCATCCGGAGCCGGCCGCCACGCCGGCCCGGGAACTGGCGGAGGCGCTGGCGCACTTCTTCCTGCCGCGCCGCTTGCGCAACGCTTTCGGCGCCGACGCCTTCATCGACTATCAGTACGATCTGCTGCCGCTGCGCACCCGCGACGCGCTCGGCAACGCCGTCAGCGTCGCATACGATTACCGCGTGCTCAAGCCGCGCCTGATGGTGGACCCCAACGGCAACCGCAGCTTCGCCGCCTTCGATGCGCTGGGCCAGACGGTGGCGACCGCGTTGCGCGGCAAGGAAGGGGAGAGGCTGGGCGATACGCTGGACGGCTTCGGCGCGCGCGACGCCGACCCGCCGCTGGCGCGGCTGCAGGCTTTCGCCGCCACCCCGCGCGCCGAGGCTGTCGCCATGCTCAAGGGGGCCACCACGCGGTTTGTCTACGATTTGCACCGCTACCGCCGCTGCGGCGAGCCGCCTTTCGCCGCCACGCTGGCGCGGGAAACCCATGTCAGCGATCTGCAACCGGGGCTGGCGCTGAAAATCCAGGTGGTGTTCGCCTACTCCGACGGCTTCGGCCGGGAAATCCAGTCCAAGATTCCGGCTGAGGGCGGAGACGCGCCGTTGCGCGAGCCCATGCGTCTGCTGCCGGACGGCGATGCGGTGCCGGCCGCGCTGCTGCTGGACGGCGAAGGCCAGCCCTTGCTCGGGCCGGCGCGTGTGCGCTGGGTGGGCAAGGGCCGCACCGTATTCAACAACAAGGGCAAGCCGGTCAAGCAGTACCAGTCCTTTTTCAGCAGCACCCATTTGTTCGAGCCGGAGCGGCAGCTGCGCGAGACCGGCTTCGCCTCGATTCTGCTTTACGATCCGCCTGGCCGGCTGGTGGCCACGCTACATCCCGACCACAGCTACGAGAAAGCGGTGTTCGACCCCTGGTCGCTGCAGAAATGGGACGCGAACGACACGGTCACCCGGCTGGATCCGCGCGCCGACCCGGATGTCGGCGGCTACTTCAGGTTGCTGCCGGAAACCGACTATCTGCCCAGCTGGTATGCGCAGCGCAGCGATGGCCGGCTGGGCGAGGACGAGCGCAACGCGGCAAGGCGGGCGGCTGCCCACGCCGACACCCCCGAACTGAGCTATATGGACGCTCTGGGACGCACCGTGCTCGCCATCGCCGACAACGGCGCCATGGGCAAATACCCGACGCGCACCGTGCTGGATATCGAGGGCAACCAGCGCTCGGTGCGCGATGCGCTGGGCCGGACGGTGATCCGCTACGACTACGACATGCTGGGCCACCGCATCCATCAGGCCAGCATGGATGCCGGCGAGCGCTGGATGCTGCACGATGCCGGCGACAAACCCATCCGCGCCTGGGACAGCCGTGGCCATGCCTTCCGCATCGCCTACGATCCGCTGCGGCGTCCCCTGCGGCATTACGTGTCCGGCAGCGGCCCGGCGGCGGATGCGCGCACGCTGGCGGGGGAGGCGTTGTTCGAGCAGACGGAATACGGCGAAGGCCAGCCCGACGCCGCCGCGCGCAATCTGCTCACCCGGGTCTACCGGCAATACGATGCGGCGGGCATCGTCACCAGCGAGCGCTACGATTTCAAGGGAAACGTGCCGGACACCGCGCGCCAGCTGCTGCTGGACGACCAGGCCTTGCCGGATTGGAGCCGCGGCGGCGAAGTCTTCCGCAGCCGCACGGTATTCGATGCCTTCAACCGTCCTGTCCAGATGCTGGCGCCGCATGGCGAACAGGCGGGGGACGTGTTCAATGTCATCCGTCCGGATTACAACGAAGCCAACCTGCTCAGCCGGATCGATACCTGGCTGTCGCTGCCGACGGCGCCGGCCGGCCTGCTGGAGCCGCAGTCGGCCAGCGAGCGTCTGGTCGCCCATATCGAGTACGACGCCCAGGGCCAGCGCACGCGAATCGCGCTGGGCAACGGCGCGGAGACCGATTACGCCTACGACCCCGTCACCCTGCGCTTGCTGCGGCTGAGCACCAGCAAGGGCGGCGCGCGCTTCCAGGACCTGGCCTACGTCTACGATGCGGTGGGCAATATCACCCGCATCAGCGACCGTGCGCAGCAAACGCTGTATTTCGACGGCGGCGCGGCGCAGCCGGGACACGACTATGTCTACGATCCCATCTACCGGCTGATCGCCGCCGACGGGCGGGAGTTTTTCCTGGCCAATCACGGCCCGCAGCCTTCCAGCGCAAGCGACCGGCCGCGGGTCGGCCAGAGCTGGCCGGGGAATCCCCAGGCTGTCCGCGGTTGGAGCGAGGAATACCTGTACGACGCAGTGGGCAATATCCTGCAACTGCTGCATCGCCATGGCAGCCTGGCGGGCAGTCCGGGCGAGCCGCTGTGGGCGCGCGACTACCATTACGCGCAGCGCAGCCAGCTGGAGCCGGAGAAAACCGGCAATCGCCTCAGCCACAGCAGAGTAGGGCAGGACGAGGAACGCTACGGCTACGACATCCATGGCAATGCCGTCCATCTGCCGCAACTGTCGGCGCTGGAGTGGGACTTCAAGGATCAATTGCGTCGTTCGGCGCGGCAGCGGGTGGCGGATGGCGAAGACGGGCGGCAGGCTGAAACCACCTGCTATGTCTACGACGCCGGCGGCGACAGGGTGCGCAAGGTGACCCGGCGCCAGAACGGCAGCCGGCTGAGCGAGCGGATCTATCTGGGCGGCTTCGAAATCTATCGCGAGTACGACGCCGACGGCCAGCGGATATTGCTGCAGCGGGAAACCCTGCACCTGATGGCCGGCAAGCAGCGGCTGGCGCTGGTGGAGGCCAAGACGCTCTCGAGCCGGCCCAATCCGTCTCCGGCGCGGCTGATCCGCTACCAGTTCACCGACCACCTCGGCTCCAGCAGCCTGGAGCTGGACGATAGCGCGCGGATCATCGGCTACGAGGAGTACTACCCCTACGGCAGCACCGCCTATCAGGCGGCCAACCGGCAAATCCGGGCGGCGGCCAAACGCTACCGCTACACCGGGATGGAGCGGGACGAAGAAAGCGGACTCAACTACAACCGCGCCCGCTACTACCTGCCGTGGCTGGGGCGCTGGCTGAGCTGCGACCCGGTGGGTCTGCAGGGCGGCATCAATCTGTACGCCTACGCTGCCGGCAACCCGGTGGCCCACACCGACTCGCGCGGCACCGCCTGCGACCCGACCGTCGCCACCTGCATGGATTTCGAAGGCCAGGAGATCAACTTCACCGCCGGCAATTTCCGCGAGGTGCCGTTTGCGCTGCATGTCGACGAAATCGACGCGGTGCGCGGCAATCTGGCTGGCGGCGTCGCCGGGTCGCCGTCCGACCCCGCCAACAAGCAGATGCTGGATCGCAATACCAACAGCCTGAGCAAGAGCAATTTCATCATGGCCGCGCCGCCGCCCAACCGCCCCAGCGTGTCCATCGCCACCGACCCGGACGAAGCGGCCAACCGCTTTCTCACCGGCCGGCTGTCGGAGATCGATGAAATCAAGGCATTGGCCGACGACGCCACCAGCAACACCGCGCCGGGGGTGCGCACCAACGCCGGCCTGCGCTACCGGATGGCCAGAGACCCGGTTGTCAGGGGATTCGTCGCCTCGTTGGGGATAGATCCGGACAACTTGACGGTGCAGACGCCGTCAGGCGTGGCGCAGCGTCCGACCGGCAGTTCGGTCAACTTCACGCCGCGCGATGCGGATGTCAATCCGCAAACCGGGCAGGTGGTGCCGGGGCCCAATACGGCGGCGGCGATGCTCCGGAGGACTGCCGCCCAGGTGGCGGCGGCCGAGGCGGAGCTTGAGGGCGGCAGCTCTGTGGCGCCGCCGTTGATGACGCCGTCCGCGCCGCCTGCCGGCAGCACGCTGGGGCGGCTTGGCAACGCGGCGGCGGATACCGGGGTAAGGGTGTTGCCCGGCGCCGGCGAGGGGGTGATCGTGACAGAAGCGCTGGGCTATTCGGCCTTGCGCATGGGTTTGACCCGGGTGGGGGCGGCAGCGCTCTCCGGCGTCGAGGCCGGCGCGCCGCCTGCCTTGGCCGGCGCCGTGATCGGCGTTCCCGCCGGCAATGCCTTTGAAGGCGCGGCGCGCGATGCCGGCCTGGGCAGCACCGCCTCGGTCGGAGTGGGAACCGTGGGCGCGGTGGCGTACGGCGCGATGGCCGGGGCAGCGGTGGTGCTGGCGCTGGCCACCGCGCCGGTTTCGGTGCCGGTGCTGGCCGGCGCGGCCATCGTCGGCGGCTTGTCGGCGGGCTTCGCCTACTTGATGTCGCATATGTGACGGGGGATGGCCGCGGCGCGCCCGGCTTTGCCGCCGGGCGCGCCGCCGGATTCATGATTCGCGGCTTGCAAGGAGTCACAACGCCATGTCTGCACTCATCGTCATTCGCCTGACACCCGCCGCGCCCGTTGACGCCGGCACTTTCGCCACGTATCTCGACGGTTTGCAGATCCAGGCATTCGATCTGACCTTCGGCAGCGTTCCACAGGGCGTGTCGGCGGGGCCGGCGGCGCGTTTCATCGCGCCGACTTCCAGCCCGATCGCGCCGCTGCCGGCGCCGCCGGAATATGCGGCGCCGCCGACCTACGACCCGGCCACCGGCATCGTCCAGCATATTGAAGTCGAAATCGGTCCGGTGTACGCCGCAGCCGCGGTCGCCACCGCGGTGATCCCGGTGAGCGCATCCACGGCGCTGGAAAACCTGCGCGTCGTGATGACGCGCGGCGGCATCGGTCTGCCGGTGAGCGAGGCGTTCTACAATGTGCAGATGGATGCCGGCACGCCGACGCCGGACCAGTTTCAGGGTTTGGCCGTCACCAGCTGCTATCTCACGCTGCCAGCCGTTTCCAGCAATGGCATCGCGATCGGCCTGCCTGCCGATGGCTCGCCGCCAGCCTTCGACACCCTGGTCGGCGCCATCGCCGCAGTGCTGGGCATGGATCCCGGCGGAGCCATGCCGGCGTTGGCCAGCCTGACGCCGGAGCAATGCGGCCATATCGCCCATGAAATCGCCTGGAGCGCGCCCGGCCCCTTGCCCGGCCCGCCGGATGCCCTGGAAAACCTGTACACCAATCCCCCGATTCCGGTCTGCTGACCGATCCTGAAGAACAGAAACTATTGCAATTCCAGGGGGCGCTATCGTCGTATTACGCGCCCAAGGACGCCAACGCCCAGTTGTTGACCACTTTCGTCTACGCGGCGGCGGCGGCGTTCGCCTGCCAGCAGCTGTCGTTGCAGGCCAGCCAGGCGCTGTTCGAGCTGCCGGTGGATGCCGGCGTCAGCAGCGGCGGACCGCTGGGCTCCACCGAAGTGCTGCTGCTCAACCCCGCGGGCGGCGTCTTACCGGTGAGTTTCGGCGTGCCGGCGGCGTATTTCTATGCCTTGTCCGCCAATATGCCGCCGCAGGTCAGCGTTCCACAGCGCTTTACGATGGCGACCGGCGAGCAGGCGGCGCGGCTGTTGTCGCAACTGGCCCAGGCGGTGAGCGACGGCACTGTCACCGATCACGAGCAAATCAACGGCGCCGGGGCGCAGATCAATCCGGCTCAGGCGGCGCGCCGTCTGAACGCGTTGGGCGTGGAGGGCAGCAACTCGCGGCCGCGGTGCCCGGTGGACGCGGATATCGCCACCGTGCTTGACGACTGGCTGGCCTACGGCCTGGACTGGCCGGACGCCGCCGCCCATCCGATCAACGAGTTCTGGATCACGGCCAGCCCTGCCGGCGGCGAGGCAGTCAGCCATCCGGTTGAATATCTGGATTTCGTGTTGGCGGCGTTGACGCAAGGCTATGTGCCGCCAGGGGGTGCGCAGTCATTGACGCAACTGGTGCTGGCGGGGTTGAGAATCACCCCGGCCGGCGGCGCGCTGCCCGCTACCGTGGCGCAGCTGGCCGAGGCGCAAAGCACCGATTGGCGGACTTTCTTCATCTCCAGTCCCGGCTGGCCCGGCAACCAGTGGTTGCCGCCGTTTACCGGCGGAGGCAGCGCCGAAGCCCGGCTGGCGGCCTTCATCATCTATATCCAGCAGTTTTTCTCCGCCGCGCCGCCGGCGCAGCCTACCAGCTACGCCGCGGCCAATCCGGCCGCGCCGCCGCTGCTGGCCGCGCCATACACCGACTGGATAGGCCAGGCGCTGTCTGCCTATCCGTCCGGTCCCATCGTTCTTGGCAACGGTTTTGATCCCGTATTGATGGCGGCGGCGATAGGGCAACTGCTGCGGGATGATGACGATGCCCAGGCCTGGCTGCTGCAGGCCTTGACCGCGCTGGACGCGCTGGCGGCGCTGGTCAAGCCGCTGGGACTCGACCCCGGACTGGGGTTTTCCGTGATGGAGGCCCTGTATGCCCGCGGCCTCACCGCCGCTGCCGACATCCTGCCGCTGTCGCCGGCCGAATTCGAAACCTCGCTGATCGGTAGCGTGGCCTATGACTATGCGGCGGCCATTTTCAGCAATGTCGGCGGCAATGCCAACCCGCCGCCGGCGCCGGGGCCGTTTGCGCCGGTCAATCCCGGCAATCTGGTCAATTGCCTGCCGGCGCCTTGCCGTTCGCCGCTGGGCCGGATCGAATATCTGCACGAACTGCTGCAATTGTCGCCCAGCGCGACTTGCGCCAATCCTCAAGCTGCGCCGGCCAAGGGCCAGACCACCCTGGCCGACGCGCTGGCCGGCCGGCGCGGGCCGTTGGCGCAATTATTGGCCAGTTGCGCCAATCTGGATATACCCTTGCCCTTGATCGACATCGTCAATGAAAACCTGGAGAGCCTGGTCGCCACCGTTCCGGCCCAGTCGCAGGGCGTGGTGTACAACACCGCCGGCGACCAGCTGGACGACTATCCGCTGTGCGCAACCCAGTGCTGCCCGCCTGCTCACGCCGAGGGCGATCCGGCCTGCCATGACCCGGCCACCCTTTACGCAGCGTTGCCCGCGTACTCCAGTCCGGCGACGCCGGTCGCGGCACCGGCGGCCTATGCCGCGCTGGCGAACGACTTTTCCGCGCCGGACCTGCCGTACTCGCAGCCGTTGGACGTCAACCGCTCCTACCTGCGCCACCTGGGCACCTCGCGCTTTGCCGCCATGCGCCGCTTCTGTCGCGACATCACCGAGTTTGTCCACGACAGCGCGCTGGCGCCGCCCGTGTTCCAGGCGCACTTGTGGCGCTACCCGCTGAGCCTGGATCTGGCCCTGGAATATCTGTGCCTGGCGCCGGGCGATCTGCCCGGCGGGCAGGGCGAGGACCGCGGCAGCGATGGCTGGCGATGGTATGGCTTCAGCGCCGCGACCAGCAACAAGGTGCCGTGGACGCGCGCGTTGTCGCAGCCGGGGGCGTTCCTGTCCCGAACCGGCCTGAGTTGGTGCCAGTTGGTGGAGCTGCAGCAATGCGGGGTGGCGCCGTTCAGTTTCAGCGCGAGCAAGGACGGCAAGCTGCCCGAGTGCGAACCCTGCTATCCCAACCAGTACGCGCTGGTTTTCGGCAGCGCCGTCGCCGCCCAGGCCGGGCTGGGCTTGCTGGGCGTGTTCATCCGGTTATGGCGCAAATTGCAGTGCTGCGGCACTACCCGCCTGAGCATGAATGACCTGGCCGACATCTACGCGGTACTGTCGCCGATCGCCAGTTGGGCGGACTTTGTGCGCCAGTTGGCCGCCATCCTGCTGTTGCACGAGGCCTTCCACGTCGAGCTGCGCGACCGCGGCGACGACGGAGCCGGCAGCGGCGCCGACCGGCTGCACATCCTGGCGCTGTGGTCGGGACCCGGCGCGCGCAAGTGGGACTGGGCCGTGCGGCAGCTGCTGCATGGCGTGGGTCCGGCGGCGAGGCGCCATCACGCCTGCGGCGAGCGGCTGCCGCAGTTCATCAAGCTGCTGGCGCGCAATCTGGACCCGTTGTCGCGGCTGGCCGGCTTCGATCCCGCCGGCGCCGGCCTGGAGTGGCACGCCCGTCCCGCCGCCACGCTGCGGTTTGCCGAGGTGCTGGGCAAGTTGTACGCCTCGTCGTTCGAGGTCGGCGAGCTGCTGTATCTATTCACTGCCGACAGCCAACTGGATGGCGGCGAAGCTTTTCCGCTGCAGACCGCCAACGAAGCGCTGGATCAGCCGTTTGGCTTGCCGGACGACGAGGCGGAGGCATCGCTATGGCGGCTGCGGCGCGCCTTGCTGGCAGCGGAGGCGGCTGCGGACGCCGCCGCGCATTGGAGCTGGAGCCGCATGAGCGCCAGCTTGCGCGAGGATTTCGCTTATCAGCCGCTGGCCGGGGTCGATCCGTGGCTGGCGCTGGGCCAGCATTTCTTCCCGGATATGCTGGGCGCGGCAGCCGGGCAGCGACAGTTCCGCGCCGCGCTGGCCAGCACCAATCCCCTGATGTGGAACACGCCGCTGGACGGGCCGTTCCAGTACGATGCCGCTACGCACGAGCTGTGGGCGCAGCTGCCGCTGCGCGACGAGGCGGTCATCGCCAAGCTTGCCAGCCTGAGCCCGCTGGCCATGCCTCAGGAGCGGCAGGCGGTGGAGAACGTCTATTTCCTGCCGCGGCTGGCGCTGGCGCCGTTCGCTTTTTTGTTCGACGACTACGCCGCCGCCGAGCGCGCGCTGATTGAAACCGCCGACGAGGCCGAGCGCTGGGTATTCTTCCAGCGCCAGTTCGCCCTGGCGCATGTCCGTTGCCGCTGCATCGCCGAGCATCTGGCGCGCCATGTCGGTTGTGCGGCCGGCATCGAGCATGCTTGCCCCGAGGCGGCGTGGATGGTGATCCGCAATCTGTACGGCGATGAGAACGCTGGCCTGGCGCCCTGGGAGAGCGATGCCGGCGCCGAGCCGCCGGTCGCCTGGAAACCCAGGCCCAACGGTTGCGGCTTTGCCGCGCTGCTGGGCCTGGCCGGCACCGGCCTGCTGGGCGAGTACGCCAGCGGCGGCGACGCGGCGATATGGCGCGAGCTGCGCGGGCCGCTGAGCGCGTTCGACGCGGCGCGCAACCGCCGCAACAGCCCGCAGCCGCTGTTGATTCCGGCGCTGGACGCCACTCTGTCGACGCGTCAGCTGCAGCAGCTGACGCTACGCAACGGTTTTGCGCTGGCGGACGGCAGCGGCAGCCTGTTGGGCGGAGTGCAGGGGTTCACAGTGCGCTGGAGCGGCGTACTGCTGATCGAGGAGGCCGGCGATTACCGCTTCTTGGCCGGCGCGCCCACCGCTGAAGGCGAAGCGCCGGATTTCGAGCGGGCCGAGGCTTGCCGTTGGCGCGTCACCCTGCAGCGCGGCCAGCGCAGCTGGCAGGTGTTGAACCACCAGTGTGAAGACCAGCAGGAGCATGCCCGGTCCGAGCTGGGCCTGCAGCGCGGCGCTTACCAGCTGAGCATAGAATTCATCCAGCCGGCGCCGGAGCTGGACGATTGCGGCTGCGCGGCCGAACCGTTCCACACCGGCTTCCAGCTCAAGTACCGCGGGCCGGACAGCTGCGATTGTTGGGTCGCCTTGCCGCTGTGCCGGCTGTATCAGCAGCAGAAGACCGCGCCGCTCAGCCACGGCATCCGGCTGCCGGAGGACAGCGCGCTGGGCAGATATCTGGACGCGCGTTACAGCAGCTCGCTGCGCGACATCCGCCGCACCTATCAGCGCGCGTTCAAGGCCATGCTGTTCGCCAGCCGCTTTGGGCTGTCGGCCGAGCCTGCCAGCGACGACGGGCAGTCCGAACTGGGTTTCATGCTGGCCAATCCAGCCAATTTCGCCGGTCGGTCCTATTACCTGTCCGCTGGCGGCTATGCCAGCCATGAGGCCGGCTTCGACTTCAACTTTCTGCCCTTGTTGGACAACTACCTGCCGCCGGCGGCCAGTGTGGACGACCGGGTGGCGCCTTCGCCGCAGAGGGTGCAGGCGCTGTTCGACTGGTGGGAGCGGATATTCGACTACGCGCGGATGCGCGACGCCACCCGCGCCGCGCGCGCGCGGCCGGCGTGGCTGCTGTTCCACGATGCGCAGCAGCAGCAGCCGGCGGATCCGGCCTATCTCACCCGCCACATCGGCGTCGATCTGGACTATGCGGAGGCGATGCTGCGGCGTTTCGACCAGAGCGCGGGCGCGGTCTACAGCATAGACAGCGCCGATTTGCAGGACGACCGCTGGGCGGTGCGGGTATGGCATGCCGACGGCTGGATGCGCGAACTGCTGCATGACTTCGCCGCGCAAGACCCCGGCGCGGCGCGGCCCTGCCTATGGGCTTGCAACGATCCGGGCAGCGCGCTGGCCGGCCAGACCGACAGCGGCAATGCCAATCTGGCGGGCTTCGCGCAGCGCGGCGAGTTCGCCAACGGCAAGCCGCAGCGCTATCTGGCGCTGCGCCGGCTCAACGATTGCCTGCGCGAGCGCGCCCGCGCCGCGCTGCTGTCCTATCTGGTCAACAATAACCGCGTGCCGCTGCCATGGAGCGGCTTCGCCACCGCGCCGGACGATCTGTCGGCCTTGCTGCTGCTGGATGTGGACAGCGGCGTCTGCGAAAGCGCCAGCCGTATCGAAGAGGCCATCAGCGCCGCGCAGAACTTCATCCGCCGCGCCCGGCTGGGGCTGGAGGCGGGCTGGCCGGTGAGCGGCGAGTTCGCCCGCTTGTGGGACCGGCAGTTTGCCAGCTTCCAGACCTGGCGGCGCTGCAAGGAGCGCAGGATATATCGGGAAAACTGGATGGAATGGTCGGAGCAGGCGAGGGCCGGCGAGGTGGAGGCCTATCGCTTGCTGAGCAGCGAACTGCGCCGCAGCACGCTGTCCGTCGCGGTTCCCGGCGGGCTGGAGTGGTGGCCGGATCAGGCCCCGCCCAGTCATGATGGGCTGACGGTTTTGCAGAGGCGCGAGCCCTCCGGGCTGCACCGGTTTCCGCCGCGCCAAGGATTGGGGCTGCAGGGTTTGCCGGACCGCGATGGCCGGCTTTCCTGGCTTGCGCCTTTGGCTGGCGCCCCGCCCGGCCAGGGCGGCGATACCCGCAACCCCGCTGGCGTGGCCGCGGTGGCGGGCAACGCTGCGCTGGCGGTGGCGGCCAGCCAGGCGGCGGGTCCCGCCTTGCCATTCTGGCTGGAGGCCGCAGTGAAGATGGGCCGGCGTTTCTACCGGATAGCGGCCGGCGGCGAGCCGATGGCCGGCCACGCTTTCGCGCCGCAAGCGGACGCGCCGGCCGACGGCTGCTGCCGGTGCTGCGGCGAGACGCATCCGCCGCTGAGCGACGAATACTATTTCTGGCTGGAGCCGGCGGAGGCATTCAACGAGCCCGCGCCGACAGCCGGGGCGGACGTGGAGCCGCACAACTTCCAGTATGGCTTTCAGGATGATCTGTACGCCGCGGCGCAGCAGGAGGCCACCTTGTGGCAAAGCCCGGCGCAGCTGCCGCAGCTCTTGGCCTGGCCGGCGGCGCCGGTGGTGGCGCTGGCCTGGACCCGTTTGCACAACGGCCAGTTCCTGCCGCCGCGGCGCTCCGGGCAAGGCGTGCCGGTGAGCGATGCGGCCGGCGCCGATTTTGTGTTCCTGGGCCGCCATGACGACTCGCTGACCTTCTCGGTCAGCGGCGCGCTGCCGCCGCCTCCCGGCTACAACGATCCCAGCGCCCCCGGCTTCCGCTACGATCTTGCCAGCGACAGCGCGGCGGTTCTGCCGCTGGTCGCCGCGGCCGCATCCAGCGGCATCGCCTATCCGGGCGGGCTGCCGGCGTATCCGTTCTTCTTGTACGCGGACCGTGGCGCGCCGCTGTTTCCCGGCAGCCTGTACGCGCCGGCGCTGGCGGTGGCCTGCGTGCTGCGCGAGCATTGCCGGTTCGAGTCGGCGGTAAAATGGCTGCAGCTGGCTTTCGATCCGTTGCATCGGGATAACACCTGGATGCGTTGCAAGCAGACTGCGGAGCCGCTCGACGAAGCCGACGACAGCGTCCATGTCGGGGCGACGGACAACGGCCAGGGATGCTGCAACAGCGCCGGCATCAACGACACGGTGGCACGCAATCGCTCCATCCTGCTGCAGTTGCTGGATACGCTGCTGCAGTGGGCGGATGCGCTGCTGCGCAAGGCCACGCCTGAGGCCTTCCAGCAGGCGCGGCTGCTGATGGACACCGCCGCCGGCATACTCGGGCCATTGCCGCTGACAGCGGAGAAGGCGGCGTTGGCCGATGGCATGACGGTGGGCGATTTCGCGGCGGATTTCCCGCCGCTCAATCCCAGATTGCTGGCGTTGTACGACAGGGTGGCGGACCGGCGGGCGCGAATCCATCGCTGCGAAAACAGCCGCCGCTTGCGCAATGGCAGGGAGGATCGCGACGTGAGGTACTTTGGCGAGCCCGGCCTCGGCGATGGTTGCTGCCCGGCGCTGACGCCGTGCCCGGAGCCCTGGGGCAACTGCCAGATCTTCAGCCCTTACCGTTTCGAGTTTCTGCTGGGCAAGGCGCAGCAGTTCGCCGCCAAGGCGCGCGAGCTGGGCGGCGCGCTCTTGTCGGCCTACGAAAAGGGCGATGCCGAATATCTGGCCGCGCTGCACGCCCGCTTCGAGAACGAGCTGTCGGAGTTGACGCTGAGCGTGCGGCAAGACCAGTGGCGCGACGCCGACTGGCAGATCGAGGCGCTGCAGAAGACCAAGTCCGCCAGCCAGGCCAATCTGCTGTATTACACCAATCTGCTGAATAATGGCCTGATCCCCGACGAGCTGCAATACCAGGACCTGACCAGCAGCGCGATGGTCACCCGCGCGGCCGGCAACACCATCGAGGCGATAGGGGAGGCGATCAAGCTGATTCCCGACGTGTTCGTCGGCACTTCCGACTACGTGCAGCTGCCGGTGGGCACCAAACTGGCGGGGATGTTCGAGTCCATCGCCCGCATCATCAATGTGGTGGCTGACATCGAAAGCGCCACCGCCGGTCTGGACCTGACCAATGCCGGCTGGGAGCGGCGCGCCGACGAATGGCTGCACCAGACTCAGGTGCTGCCGATAGAAATCCAGCAGATCGAACGCCAGATCCTGGGCGCGCAGCGGCGGCGCGACCAGGCGTTGCGCGAGCTGAATGTCCAGCAGCGGCAGATCGAACAGGGCCGGGAGGCGCTGGACTTCCTGCGCGACAAGTTCAGTTCCGACGCGCTGTACCTCTACCTGCAGAAAGAAACCACCGGCCTGTACTGGCAGGCCTACGAGCTGGCGCTGCAGGCGGCGCATCAGGCGCAGCGCGCTTTTCATCTGGAGCGCGGCGACGACTGGCGCCGTTTCATTCCCACCGAGGGCTGGGACTCGCTGCGGGAAGGGCTGTTGGCGGGAGATCGGCTGGATCTGGCGCTGGCGCGGATGGAGAAGACCTATCGCGACGAGAACCTGCGCGAATACGAGTTGACCAAGCATTTTTCGCTGCGGCTGCATTTCCCGCTGGCCTACCTGCGATTGCGCGCCACCGGCCATTGCGAGATCGAACTGCCCGAATGGATGTTCGACGCCGACTATCCTGGCATGTATATGCGCCGCATCCGCAACGTCAGCCTGACTTTGCCCTGCGTCGCCGGACCGTACACCGGTGTGCATTGCCGACTCACTCTGCTGAGCAGCGTCACCCGCGTCGATCCCAGCGCCCGGCCGCCGGCGCACCATTGCTGCGGCGACGTCCACGACGGCTGCGACTACGAGGCCTGCTGCTGCGACGATCCGCGGCTGTTGCGCCAGTATGCAGCGCGCGAGGCGATAGCCACTTCCGGCGGCCAGAACGACAGCGGGTTGTTCGAGCTGAACTTCCGCGACGAACGCTATCTGCCGTTCGAGTTCCACGGCGCGGTCAGCCGTTGGCGGCTGGAGCTGCCGCCGGAGAATAATCTGTTCGACTTCAATACCCTCAGCGACCTGATCCTGCATTTGAACTACACCGCGCGCGAAGGCGGCGAGGCGCTGCATTGCGAGGCGCAACGCTGCGCCAGGCGGCACCTGCCGGGCGACGGCTGGAGCCTGCTGGAAATCCGCCACGAGTTTCCTTCGGCCTGGGCGCGCTTCCAGCAGGATGTATGCGGGAAGGAAGGGAGGGATCTGGACATCGAGCTGCAGCGGCGCCAGTTTCCGTATCTGCCTGGCGGGCCGGACATCGTCATCGGCGAGTTTGCGCTGCTGTTCGAGACCCGCGGCTGCGATCCGCGGGCGGAGTACTGCGTGCAGGCCGCCTGGTTGCGGCCGGCTTGCGACGGCGACGAGACGGCGTGCCGCGACATCCGCTGCTTCGCCAGCGCCGAGTGGCCCTGCCTGTACCACGGTCTGCAGGCGTTGCCGCGGCGCTGCCTGGGTGAGGCTGACGGGCAGCCGTTGCGGCTGTGCTTCCGGGTGCGGGAGACGGTGGTCGCGCGGATGTTCCTGCTGTGCCGCTACCGGGCGCAGCAGCCCGCCGAGCATTGCCGGCAGCCTGATCCGCAGCCATGCGCCGATCCGCATTGCCTGTGCTGCGGCGGCATTGGGAAGGAGGCAGGCCAGCGCGCGGCTGACCGCCACTGAAAGCCGGAGCGTGGCGGTTTGTGCGCCCGTTCTCTTGACGGTTGCTCATCGATCCGGAGCCGTCGATGAAGTCGCGGCCGCCATGATTCATTGGCCGGGTGACGCGTTGCCGCGAAATCTGTCCAAAGAAACGGTTTGGTTGGATGGCGCACCGACATGTCCCGGCGCTTCCGGCACCGTATTGGCACCGACGTCTTGCAATGTCGCGGGAGGCCGGACTCATCGGAGCATGATCATGGACCAACTCAATCAACAGGATACCGACAGCGACCTTTCCAGAAAGGCCGAACAGGATAAGAAGCCCTTTTCCGGCCAATCCTCCCCGGAGGGCGAAACGACGCCGCATCCTCAGGAGCATCGCTATTTCGACCCGGTGGTGTGCGATCCGGCCGATGAGCCGATAGAGCATGATTTGAAGGCCTACGGGGCCTCCAACGACGATCAGTCGGAAATTGACTGAGTCGGCAGTCTGAGCGGATGTCCGGCCCCGCGACAGGCCGCGCGCCTGGCCGGGACATGGCGGCGCGATGGCCGGAAGCGCCAGATTTCAATGGTACTGCAAGGCGGAGGCTGATCGTTTCGCCGATGCTAAACGATCATGGCCCCGCGCACGACCCGGCTGTCAATCCGGCTGAGTCGCGCCACCGTGGAGAAGCACATGAAACTCTCTTCCAGAAATCTTGTTTTGACCGCCGCCATTCCCTTGGCCCTGATCGCCGGATGCGGCGAGGCGATCGCCAATCCCCGTTCCCAAGAAGTCATCGACGCGCGGCAAGAGGCCCAGATCGCGACGACTTATGCCTTGAATCCCTATCTGCGCTACAACAATCTCAAGGTGACCGTGTCGCAAGGCACCGCCACCTTGTCCGGCAGCGTGGAGGATGATGTCAACCGGGATTTGGCCAAGGAGATCGCGCTTGGCGTCAGCGGTGTGGGCAAGGTGGATAACAATATCGTGATCCAGAGCAATCAGGATCCGCAAACATCGGCCTATGCCGGAGAAGCGATCGACGACAGCACCATCACCGCCTCCATCAAGTCCAAGCTGTTCTGGAGCCAGCGCACGGAACGGCTGCCGATCACGGTCAAGGCCGACCGGGGCCATGTGGTTCTGCGCGGAACGGTTGACAGCCAGGCGTCCAGGAATTTTGCCGGCCGTCTGGCCCTGAGCACGCGCGGCGTGGTGTCGGTGGAGAATCAGCTGCAGATCAATGGCAAGCTGCCGGTAGCCGCCACCTATGGCGCGCAGGAGGGGGTCAAGGCCGAATTGTCCGATAGCTGGATCACGACAAAGGTCAAGTCTACTTTCCTGTATTCCAGTAATGTTTCCGGCTCCAATATCGCGGTCAGCACGCTGCACGGGGTGGTGACCTTGAGAGGCATGGTGGACACCGGCGCGGAGCGGGCGTTGGCCATCGAACTGGCGCAGAACGTGCGCGGAGTGAAAACAGTCAAAGCGGCCAACTTGGCCTTCAGCGCGCCGGCGCAATAGCCTGGCGCGCGTGTTGGTCGCGCATCGTGCGGACATGGGCGGCTGGCCGCCGCCGCGCCGGTCCTGGCGTTGCGCGATGCCGAACGATCCTGATGATGGCGCGCGTTCCTACGCACCGACCCGGCCAGGGCTTCGCGTCCTGGCCGTTGCGATGTCGACCGTTGTCGGGACGTCCGCCGGGAGAATGCCATGTTTGAAACCATCATTGTGTTGCTGCTGGTTCTGTGGGCGTTGGGCTTGTTGACCGCCTTTACGATGGGCGGACTGATCCATATCCTTTTGCTGCTGGCTGTGGTGGCGATACTGGTGCGTTTTATCCAGGGGCGGCCGCTGTAGCCATGGCAAGGCCGCGCGCGACGGGACGGGCCATATTGCATGGAAGCTTGCCGAGGCTGGCCAAGGTGGCCCGATTTGAGCAAGGCCATGCTTGGAGTCTGCCGCCATGAAGTTCCATGACTTTTACGAAACGCTGGGCGTCCCGCGCGATGCCCCGCAGGAAGAGGTCAAGCGAGCCTATCGCAAGCTGGCGCGCAAATTCCATCCCGATGTCAGCAAAGTGCCGGAGGCGGAGGCGCGCTTCAAGGAGCTCGGCGAAGCTTACGCGGTGTTGAAGGACCCGGAGAAGCGGACGGCCTACGATTTGATGGGCAGCGGGTTGAAGGCCGGACAGGATTTTCAGCCGCCGCCTGGCTGGGATGCCGGCTTTGAATTCAGCGGGGACGGTTTCCGTCCGGAGACCGGCGCCGATCAGGATGATTTTTTCGAGGCCCTGTTTGGCAGGCGCACGCGCGGCGCGGCGCGCAGCCACGCTCATGGCGCCGGGCAGGATCACCACGCCAAGGTGTTGATCGATCTGGAGGACGCTTACCGCGGCTGCGAGCGCAGCGTGGCGTTGCGCATGCCGATGCAGGATGCTCAAGGGCATGTCGTTCTACAGGCGCGCACGCTGATGGTGGCCATTCCCAAGGGCATACGCGCGGGCCAGCATCTGCGTCTGGCGGGACAGGGCGGTCCGGGCGCGGGCGGCGGTCAGCCGGGAGACCTGTATCTGGAGATTGAATTCAGGCCTCATCCGCTATTTCGCGTTGACGGCCGGGATGTATTTCTGGAGCTGCCATTGGCGCCATGGGAGGCGGCTCTGGGCGCTACGGTGGAGGCGCCGACGCCCGATGGCCCGGTCCAGCTCAAGGTTCCGCCGGGCTCGGCGGCGGGCAGGCAGTTGCGGATGAAAGGCCGCGGGATTCCTGGGGCGACGCCTGGCGATTTATACGTGGCGCTGAAAATCTCCTTGCCGCCGGTTGCCAACGAGCGGGACCGCGCAGCCTATCTGGCGATGGCGGATGCCTTCGACTTCAATCCGCGCGGCGCGCAGAAAGGATAAGCCATCATGGATCATGACGGGACGGCACCGATTCAGGGCTTTGTGGTGGAAGAACAACTGGAGCTGACGCTTGTTGAACTATGCCAGGCCTGTCATGCGGACGAGGCGTTCGTAGTCCGCTGGGTATGGGAAGGGGTATTGGAACCGTCGGGAGACACTCCGCAGAACTGGCGCTTTCGCGGCGATGCGCTGCGGCGCGCGCGGATGGCTTGGCGTTTGTCGCGTGACCTGGAGATCGACTCGGCAGGCGTGGCGCTGGCGCTGGATCTGCTCGATGAGCTGGCGGCCCTGCGGGCCCGCCTGGAGCGCGCCGGGGGCGACCATGGTCCGGCGGCGCGCTAGCTGGGCATCAGCATTCGCGCCACTGCGGCGCCCATTACCACGGTTGCGATCCAGGCCAGGATGATCAGATACCTGCCTGCGGTGAAGGCGCCCATCACCGATTTTTTGGAAACCAGCATGATGATCACCACCATCAGCGGCACCGCCACCACGCCGTTGATCACCGCGCTCCAGAACAACGCCCGCATCGGGCTGATCGGCGAGTACTGGATGCCCAAACCCAGCAGCATGCTGACGGCGATAATGCTGTAAAAGCCGCGAGCATCGCGCACTTTGCGCTCCAGTCCTTCCTTCCAGCCCATCACTTCGGACACCGCGTACGCGCCTGAACCAGCCAGGACGGGAACGCCGATCAGGCCTACGCCGAGAATGCCAAGCGCAAACAGCAGGTAGGCGGAATCGCCAGCCAGCGGCCGCAGCGCGCTGGCGGCCTGGCTTGCGGTATCGATATGGGCGATGCCCGCCGTGTGCAGCGTGACGGCCGTCGCCAACATGATGAAGTAGGCGGTGAGGTCGGAGTAGAGCATGCCACTCCAGGTATCCCAGCGGATGCGGCGCAATTCCGGCGCTGCGGACCGTTGGTCGCGGACCAGCGCGATGCTGCCCTTGACGGCGAGCATGTCTTCGACCTCTTCCGACGCCTGCCAGAAAAACAGGTAGGGGCTGATGGTGGTGCCGAACACCGCTACCACCACCGCCGCGGCATTGGCGTCGGGAGTGAACCGTGGCCAGACTGTGCGCAACGCAACCTCTTCCCACGGCACGTGGACGGTGAACAGAACAGCGGTATAGGCCAGCAGCGAGAGGGTAAGCCACTTGAGGAAGAACACGTAGCGGTGATAGGGAATAAACATCTGTTGCAGCAGGATGCCGAATACGAAGCAGGCGGTCATCAGGTGGCGGTTGAGGCCGGTGATCAGTTCGGAGACCTCTCCCATCGCGGCGACGTCGGCGGCGATGTTGAGAATATTGGCGATCAGCAACAGCAATACCACCGTCCGCAGCACCGCAGGTGGGAAGGCATCCTTGATATTGGCCGCGAGCCCCTTGCCGGTGACGCGGCCGATGTCGGCGCACATCGATTGCACGGCGGCCATCAAGGGGAAGGCCAGCGGCATGGTCCAGAGCATGTTGAGGCCGAATTGCGCGCCGGCCTGGGAGTAGGTGGCGATGCCGCTTGGATCGTCGTCCGCTACGCCGGTGATCAGCCCCGGACCGATCCGCGCCAGCGGATGCGCCTTGATCCGGCGCCAGAGCCGCCGCCAGGGTCTTGCCAGCGCCGCTTTCCTGGCTGTCATGGGCATCTCCCGCTCAATTGGCAGCGAGTATCGCAATCTTGGCCGAAAGACCCGGCGCCGCCTATGGACGCCGCGCCTCTCATCAGCAAGTCATTTCATGCGGCATGGCTGGGGGATGGCGGCGACCCTCGCTTCCGGGCTGCTTGCGCTCGTCCAGGAGGGCCGCAAAGGACGGCATGACGCCCTTTATTTCTTGAGGTCTTCTTGCAACTTGCCCACATTGGCCTGGGTCTCGCCAAGGATTTTCTCCTGGCGTCCCCTTTCTTCCAGCTCCTTGTTGCGCACCACCTTCCCGGTGGCTTCCTTGACGGTGCCGGCGACTTCCTTGAGCTTTCCCTTTACCTGATTCTTGTTCATGCTTTTCTCCCGTTGATTGAGCGCGATTGCATGCCCGCGCGCCGAGGGCGCGTTCCTGCAATACGCTAGGACAGTAAGCCGTAATCGGGAAAGGGTATGTGCGACAACGCACAGTTACCGGAGAAAAGAGAAAAGGCGCTGACGCATGTGTGCCGCGATCAGCCAAGCTCCAGCCTGCAGCATGATCAAGCCACGGCCAAGGCCAATGGAATCCCATCGGGAGGGCTTGTTCCATGGCGAAGCCGCTTTCAGCGGGATTGGCATCCTGATCATTTGTTTTTGTTTTTCGCAATATAGGGCAGCAGACGGTCGGTTTCCTTTTTCACCACGGCATAGCATTCGCAGCTCATCTGCTCCAGCCTGGGGCGGTCGAGCACTGTGATATGGCCGCGGTTGTACGCGATCACGCCCAGCTTCTGCAATTTTCCTGCAGCTTCGGTCACGCCTTCCCGGCGAACTCCCAGCATGTTGGCGATCAACTCCTGCGTCATGGTCAGATGGTTGCTGGGCAAGCGGTCCAGCGACAGCAGCAGCCAGCGGCACAATTGCTGGTCAATGGTGTGGTGCCGATTGCAAACCGCCGTTTGGGCCATCTGCGTGATCAGGGCCTGGGTGTAGCGCAGCATCAGCTGCAGCAGCTCGGTGTGTCGATTGACTTCTTCCTTGAAGCGCGGGCCGGACAGGCGATAAGCATGCCCGCAGCTCTGCACGATAGCGCGGCTGGGGGTGCTTTCCCCGCCCATGAACAGCGCCATGCCGACCATGCCCTCGTTGCCCACCACCGCTATTTCCGCCGAGGCGCCGCTTTCCATCACGTACAGCAGGGATACGATGGCATCTGTCGGGAAGTAGACATTGCGCAGGGTGTCGCCCGATTCGTAGATCACCTTGCCAAGCGGCAAGGGCACTTTTTCCATATGCGGGTTCAGCCGGACGAGAGCGTCGCTGGGCAAGGCCGCCAGAATATGGTTCTGCTGCAATGATGCGCGTTCTGGCACGGTGATTTCCATACGGACTCCTTGTGCCGGACTGCATTGGAGCGGCACTGAATATGAGCATCATCTCGGAAGGCTACTGGACATCCAGCCGACTCAGCCGATGGCAGGTTTGTGTCGCCACGCACAGACATGGTTGCGGCTTTGCGTTCAATCTGCCAATGGGCAGAAATGGTTTTGCCAAACCGCAGCTGGAGATAATGTCATGTTTGAAATAATCATCATTTTTCTATTGCTCCTATGGACAGTTGGTATGCTGACCGCTTTCACTATGGGAGGACTTATCCATATCCTTTTGGCGGTGGCGCTGGCCATTTTGCTGGTGCGCTTGATTCAACGCCGCCCAATTTGATTCGGCGGCGGAAAATCAGATTGGCCGGCTTGCGGCAAAGTGATCAAGCTAATCATCAAGGCCAGCGGATAGATCGCCATGGTAACGCGGTAATTCCATGCTGTTTTTCCATAAAGCAGCCAACCAAACCCAAGCAGGGCTGCCGTCGCTAGGCATGCCGGAGTTTTGTCGGTGGTCCGGAGTATTTCCGGCATTACTTGCCGCGCCGGCCTGATCAATGGAGCCGGCGCCTTAATTTCCTGAATCCGTTTGAGCGCAAGCATGGCGGCTCATGGCCGTGAGCTGGGACTGCAGTGCGTGGACGACGCCGATCTTTGCTGAACAATTGATCCCAAAAAGCGGTGGTTACTCCATAGTATCCCGATGGCTCGGCTTGCTGGTGATGCAGCGCATGCCAGAGTTTCCGGCGCCGCCACCAGTTGTTTTTCGCATGCCAGTGATGAATTGCATGATGCGTAATCGAATATGCCAGATATCCTGCCATGATTCCGACAGTCAAAGCGCCCGCGCGCCACGCTCCGGCCACCGCCATGGCTGGAAGAAATATCAGCATGACGATCAATGTCAGGCTTATGATGGTTGGCGTGAAGATCAATGCCTGGGGCCGAGTATGGTGCGCCGCATGCCAGCCTTTGAATGGCTGGAAACCATGGAGGACAAAGCGATGCAACAAGTATTCGATCAGGCTCCAGCTAATCAGGCCCATTAAGGGCAGGGCTATCATTTCCAGCCCCGGCACATGCGTCCAGGCGGTGGAAAGCGTCAGCAGCAATAAGGCCAGCAATATGCCATAAATGACATGGTCGGCCATGTAGGCCGCTTTGCCGTGCTCCAGCGCGAAGATTCCCATTCTCTTCCTTTCCAGTCTGGCCCCTAGCTTCATCGCAAGTCTGTATTTCAGTCATTGCGGAACTTTAGCGGTGTTATGTGGAAATTGTCTGTACGGCACCGAACAGAATGAAAATATTTCAACAGCTTGTGGTGAATTTATTGTGCGATGCAAAATATGATTGAATGTATTTCAGCTTGCTCGTTTTTTCAATCATTTTCGTTTTTAAATTTTTGTATTTTTTGGAAAAATCATTTTTTTGAAAATGATTGGCCGTAGCGTCAGGGATGGGCGGGGCGCGGTACGCACATGGAAATCCAGACCATTTTCGCCCGCGCGGTATCAGGCGGATTTTAATTTTTGTACGCTAGAAAACAGTCGTGATCGGCGATGTTCGGTAATTTGGATATTCCGTATGCGGTGCTAATGGAGCGTCATCTTGCCTATCATCGAGAATCATCTGCTCAGATTGCTGCCCATTGATGACCGGAACCGTTTTTTGTCCCGATGCCAGCAGGTGGAGCTGGTTCCGGCGGAAACCCTTTGTCAGCACGATAGCATCGCGAAGCATGTTTACTTTCCGCAGCGCGGCCTGATTTCTCTGATCGCCCAGGACAGGGACCATCATCAGCTTGAAGTCGGGATGATTGGAGCCGAAGGGGCGTTGGG
>NZ_MKCT01000031.1 GCF_001855555.1 Chromobacterium sphagni
CGGCTATTTGCCCTTCAGCCTGAACGGCGCCGACGAGGCGGAGCGGGAAAGCGATTTCTCCCGGCTGGAACTGGCGGCCAATACCGCCAAGTTCGATCTGGTGATGGAAGTGTCCGAAACCGCAGAGGCTTTCGACTGCACGATCCAGTATCGCCAGCGCTTGTTCGCCGAGGCGACCATCGCGGCGGTGTTCGACTACTACTTTGCCTTGATAGACGAGGTGCTTGCCGATCCGGAAGCGGAAGTGCGCGACCTGCTGCAGGGCCTCGGTGTCCAGCTGGACCCGCGCGCGCAGGCGGCGGAGCAGGATGTGGATCTGGAATTTGATTTCTAGGGAAGGGCGGGAAATGGGTTTTTTCGGTAAGACATGGAATGCGCTGGGCGACGTCGGGCTGTGGGCATTCGAGGAGGCGAGCATCTATCGCCGCAAACGAGGCGCGCAGCCCGCGCATGGCGACGCGCTGGCGCGGCTGGCGGCGGCCGAGTACCGCAATGTGGTGCGGGTGGTGGATATTTCCGTCGCCGAGTTCCGCGAACGCTATCTGATGCGGAACGAGCCGGTAATCATCAGCGACGGACTACGGGACTGGCCGGCGCGGGAAATCTGGAGCTTCGACTACTTTTGCCGCGAGTTCGGCGATATGTCCGTGCAACTGCAGGATGCCGGATTCAGGCCCGGCGCCAGGGCGGAGCTGCGCGCCTATCTGCGCGAAATCGCTGCGCTGCCCGCTGTGGAGCTGGGGCAAATAGGCGCGGAGCTGGACTACTTGCGCTACACCTATGATTCGTTCTTCAAGCACTTGCTGTTCACCTGGGGATTCGGCCATCTGGTGAACACCCGCTCTTTCAGCTTTCTGGCGTTTCAACGCCTCCGGGAGCACTGGCGCAGGCCTTATTTCCTGCCCGCAGGCGGCTACCGGATTCCTTGGGTGCAGGCGGGAGAGCTGCACCCCAACCAGCGAATGTGTCAGGACTGGGGCCTTTATTTTTCCGCCCCAGGTGCTTGCACCCGCCTGCATGTGGACGGCATGCGCAGCAATGCGGTGTTGTGCCAGGTGGCGGGCAGGAAGGCGGGCTGGATTTTTTCCGCCTCGCTGGAGGATGCCGCCAGAAGCGCCGCCGATGGCCAAGCCACTTCCGCGCCGTCAGCCGCCGGGCCGGAGCCGCGAGGCCAGGCGGACCGGATCTGGCGGTTTGATCTGGCGCCGGGCGAAATCATGCTGATTCCCAAGGGGTTGACGCACGAGGTGCACACCTTGTCGCCCAGCATTTCCCTGACTTACAACTTTGTCACCAATCCGGAATACCGGGATTATTTCCAGTTCAAGGCCGAGCGCGGGCCCGGCTGGATCGCCGGTGCGCCTATCGCCGCAGTGCCGGAATTCGCGCGCATCTACCGGGGCAGCCCGTTGCGCGTCGAAACCAGCGGAGGGCTGCATCTTGTCTGATTCCGTTCTAACCGCGGCGAAACGCCGACCGGACGCCGCGGTTCAACTGCTGTTCCTGCATCATGCGGGCGGTTCCAGCTACCCCTATCTGCAACTGGCGCAAAAACTTTCCGGATCGATCGAAGTGTTCTGCCTAGAGTTGGCGGGCAGGGGAGGGCGTTTCGTGGAGCCTTTCCAAGCGGATGCCGAACAAACGCTGGCGGATATTCTCGCCGCGATCCAGCGGCAGGAATTGGGCCGGAAGAAGCCGCTGCTGCTGTTCGGCCACAGCCTGGGAGGGGAGCTTGCCTATCAACTGGCGCACCGGCTGCGGCGCGCATCGCCGCGGATGAGGCTGGGCCTGATTCTTTCCGCGCGCGGCTTTGTCGATCCGGATGTCCCGGGCGAGGGGCCCGGCGAAAACTTGTCCGATGTGGAAATCGTGCGCCTGCTGGAGCAGTACGAGGGCACGCCGCCTGAGGTGTTGGCCGACCCCGAGATGAAAAAATATGTGATAGGGGTCATGCGCAATGACTTGTCGCTGCTGGCGAGGCTAAGCCGGTTGCCCAAGCCGGCGCTGGATGTCCGCGCGCATCTGGCGGGAGGCGACTGCGACAGCCGGGTTCCCGTCTGTCGTCTGTCGGGATGGCGCCGGGCGTTTAGCGCGCCGGTGGGGCAGGAGATTTTCACTGGCGGGCATTTTTACCTGTTCGCCAGCGAGCAAGTGATTCCATGGATTGAAGAACGAGCCAGGGAGCTGGCGGAGCGGACCTCCGCGCCTCCTTCCCTGGATAATTTGGCCGAGCGCTTTTCCCCCGCGTTCGCTGGCTCCAACTAAGTCGAGTAAAAGCATGTCCTTATTTTCACCGATGATTACGGATTTCTGGCAGGCGACCTTTTTGAGCGGCGAAGTCCTGTGCCGCAACGGCAAGTTCACGCTCGCCGTCAACCCCGGGCTGAGCGAAGACCGCAGGCTGATGGTTCTGGAGACCGCAGACGGCAGCGTCATGGCGGTCATGACTCCGGCGCTGGCCGATAGGCTGGGGCTGCATCGGCAGTCAGGCCTGTCCGAGCCGCTGCTGCGCGGGACGTTGCGGGAGGCGGGCATCGTCCTGCACGGCGCCGATTACATTTTCTATTTTTCCGAGGCCGCCAAGCGCGCCCTGGGGCAGGAAACGCCGGCGGGCGTGGTGCGCCGGCTGACGGCTGAGGACGAGGCGGCGTTTGCCGGATTTCAGTCCTCCGCCTCGGAGCAGGACCTGGACGACGCCTATGTGGAATTGGACCACTGGGCGGTGTTCGGCTCTCTCGAACAGGGCCGGCTGGTCTGCGCCGCCAGCATGTATCCCTGGCAAAACGCCCGCGTCGCGGACCTTGGCGTGTTGACGCTGCTGCCGTTCCGCGCCCAAGGCCATGCCCGCAAGGTGGTGCGCGCCATCAGCCGGCACGCCTGCGAGCAGGGCTATGAACCGCAATACCGCTGCCAGCTGGATAACCAAGCTTCCGCCGCGCTGGCCGAGGCGGCTGGACTGAGCTTGTTCGGCAAGTGGGAAGTGATTTCCCCCGATGCCGGCGAGTGAATGATTGCGGAACGATTTTCTCAATACAGCAAGGAAGAAATATCTATGTCAAAGCTTAAAGTCGCAGTGGTTGGCGGTGGCAATATCGGTTCCAGCCTGGCTTTCGATTGCGCATTGCGGGGCCAGGATGTGGTGGTGATCGAAAAGGACGAGCAGTCTTGCGAGCAGAGCCGGGCGCGGGTGACGGAAACCGCCGGCTACGCGCCCTTGTTCAGCCCGCTGGCCAAGGGCCGGAAGCCGGAAGACATTCTGGGAAATATCGCCTGGGCCACCGAATTGCAGGCAGTGTCAGATTGCGATTTCGTGGTGGAGAACATCCCGGAGAATATCGAGCTGAAACAGGCGCTGTACGCGGGCATGGCCGGATTCATCGCTCCCCATGCGGTGCTGGCGGCCAATACCTCCTGCATTCCCATCACCAAGCTGGGTTCGTTTCACAAAAGACCGGAGCAGGTCATCGGCGTGCACTTCATGAACCCGGTTTACATGAAGCATACCGTCGAGGTGATTGTGGGCCTCAACACCACCGAGCAAACCCGGGACCGCTGTCTGGAAATGCTGGCGCTGCTGGGCAAGAAGGCAGTGGTGGTTAAGGACGGCCCCGGCTTTGTTTCCAACCGAATCTCCCATCTGTTCATGAATGAAGCGGCGTTCTCCATCCAGGACGGCATCGCCCTGCCGGCGGATGTGGACACCATATTCAAGGAATGTTTCGGCCACAAGATGGGGCCGCTGGAAACCGCGGACCTGATCGGCGTCGATACGGTGGTGAACTCGCTGGACGTGCTTTATCAGGTATTCCAGGATTCGAAATACCGGGTCTGCCCGCTGATGAGGAGCATGGTTGACGCCGGCCATCTGGGCCGTAAGTCCGGCAAGGGTTTTTACACCTACTGAGTGGTTTCCGTCGCAGTAAAGGATGCATGCGCCGGCCAGATGGCTGGCGCATGCATACTCGGTTTCAGACCTTCAAGGCGCTGCCAAAATGGGACTTGGGCGTGGCGCGGTGGTGGAGCTATTGGGCGCAACGCCATAAGAGCGGCCTGAATATTATGCTGCCGCTACCCCGTTCAAGCTATTGCCTCTCAATCTGCCCCAGCTTGTGATCCATGGTTCCGATGCCGTTTCGATTGAAATGTCTAAAGCATATTCGGCGGCGGCCATTGCAACTGGCGACTCGGTCACATTTACCGAACTGCCCGATTCGGATCACATGGCATTTCTCGATCCCGCCAGTACTGCCCATCGCACAGTTTGCGCATGGCTATCCGCTGTTTTGGCAAGCGATTCACTACAGCTGTAGGGACGCGCCGCCAGTGAGAAAGCCGCCTTGCCTGGCGAGGCTTTTTTTGTTTTTGCGCCCGCGCTGAAAAATCGATGTGGGCTGCCGAGGCCAGGTGCCATCAAGTGGCTTCCTATGGCCGATTAGCCAAAGACCAGGCGTCCGGCCATCGCCACGAACACGCCGCCGAGCAAACCCTTCTGCAGCTTTACCATCGGGCGGCGCCCCTTCAGGCGGCGGGCGAGGCCGCCGGCGGCGAATGCGTAAGCGGTGTCGAAGCATAAGCCGACCGCGACCAAGATGGCGGCGAGCAGCGCGAACTGCGGCGGCACAGCGCCGTACGTCGGCGACACGAACTGAGGCAGGAGCAGGGCGCAGAACATCAATGCCTTGGGATTGAGCAAATTGGTCAGGAAGCCGCGGGCGATCGCCGCGCGGCCAGACTCGGTCGCTTGCGGCGAGTCTTCTGGCGCAGGCTTGGCGCGGATCACCTTCCACGCCAGCCACAACAGATAGCCCGCGCCGATCCAGCGCACAGTGTCGAACAGCAAGGGATGGGCGGACATCAAGGCGGCCAGGCCCAAGCCCGACATCATCACATGCAGGAATCGAGCGGCGGCGATGCCGAGCGCGGTCAACAGGCCGGTACCGACGCCGCGGCTCGCCGATGTGGCCATCACCAAGGCCATGTCGGGCCCCGGCAATACGTAGACGGCGACCAGGGCGGCAAGATACAGCGACAGCGCAGACAAGGGCAGCATGGCGGGCTCCGGCATAGGGGGCGATGCGCTTAGTGTGCTCCCGGCAGGGTGAAATTGCTTTGCTTTCTCTTGCGCTATTGGGCTAGATTTGGAAAGACTCTTTCCTTATTTTTGGCTTGTGCAAATGAATCTTCCAAAATTTGAGCTGGACAATGTGGACCGTGCCCTGATGGCCTTGCTGCAGCAGGATGGGAGGTTGTCCAATGCGAAGTTGGCCGAGCATGTGGCGCTGAGCGAGACGCCGTGCTGGCGCCGGCTGAAACGGCTGGAGGCCGACGGCTATATTGAGGGGTATCAGGCGGTGCTGAACCGCAAGAAGCTCGGCTACGGGGTTCTCGCCTTCGTGCAAGTCGGCTTCGGCAGCCATACCGGCGATGCGCCGCTGCGCTTCGAGGAGCAGGTGCAAGCGATTCCGGAGGTGCTGTCCTGCCACAACCTGACCGGCGAGTGCGACTACCTGCTGCAGGTGGTCGCCGAGGATCTGGAGGCGTTTGGCGTCTTCGTGCGCGATGTGCTGCGCGAACTGCCCGGTGTGTCGTCGATCCGTTCCAGCCTGTCTCTACGCGAAGTGAAGATGTCCGGCCGGCTGCCAGTGGGAGCGGGTGGTCGCTGACGGTTGTCCTGGATGCCGACGTTGGAGACGAGATTGGCGCCCATTGATGACCTGGATAGTCCAGAGTGAGCTGGGTGGCATCATCCCGCCGCCCGGGCTGTGGCGGAACCGCTTCCCCTCTGGCAGCTTACATCTGAGTATAATCCCCGCTTGGCCTGGACTTTTGTCTGAAGGCGCTGTTTATTCATGGCATTCCGTCGGGACGCAAGTGGTCGCCGGGCTGTTATTTTCTCGCTCCCTAAAATTTTGTAGCACGGCTATTCCCAATGATCATTCTGAAAAACGTGGCTTTGCGTCGCGGCACCAAAGTCTTGCTGGACGGCGCGACAGTCACCATCAATCCCAGCGAAAAAGTCGGCCTGGTAGGGCGCAACGGCGCGGGCAAATCCTCGCTGTTTGCGGTGCTGAACGGCAGCCTGCACGAAGACGGCGGCGACTTCTCCATTCCCAGCCAGTGGCGGATGGCGCAGGTGGCGCAGGACATGCCGGAGACGTCGCAGACCGCCACCGAGTTTGTGGTGGAAGGCGATACCACCTTGCTGGCGGCGCGGCGCGAAGTGGCCGAAGCCGAGGCCGGCGAAGACTACATGCGGATGGCGCATGCCTATACCGCGCTGAATGACGCCGGCGAGCACGACGCTCCCGCCCGGGCGCAGGCGCTGATTCTGGGCCTTGGCTTCAGCGTGGCCGAGCTGCAGCAGCCTGTGAACAGCTTCTCCGGCGGCTGGCGCATGCGCTTGCAGCTGGCGCGTGCGCTGATGTGTCCGTCTGATCTCTTGCTGCTGGACGAACCGACCAACCACCTCGACTTGGACGCGCTGGTTTGGCTGGAGGCCTGGCTCAAGCAGTACGCCGGCACCATGGTGGTGATCAGCCATGACCGCGAATTCCTGGACGCGGTGACCAATGTCACCCTGCACATCGACCACGGCAAGCTGGTGCGTTACGGCGGCAACTACAGCAAGTTCGAAGACATGCGCGCCGAGCAGATGATTCTGCAGCAGGCAGCGCAGGCCAAGCAGCAGGAAAAGATGGCGCACCTGCAAAAGTTCATCGACCGTTTCAAGGCCAAGGCCAGCAAGGCCAAACAAGCGCAAAGCCGCGTCAAGGCGCTGGAACGGATGGAGAAGATCGCGCCGGTGCTGGCCGATGCCGAATTCCAGTTCGAATTCAAGGAGCCGAGCAGTCTGCCCAACCCGATGCTGACCATGTCGCAGGCCTCGTTCGGCTATCCGGCGCCGGAAGATGCGGCAGCAGGCACGCCGCCTACCGTGATTGTCAAAGGCGTCAACCGCTCGGTGCTGGCCGGCCAGCGTATCGGCATACTCGGCGCCAACGGCCAGGGCAAGTCCACGCTGGTCAAAACGGTGGCTGAGGCGCTGGTGGCCACCGGCGGCGAGATCATCCGCGGCAAGGGCTTGAATATCGGCTACTTCTCGCAGCAGGAGCTGGACGTGTTGCGGCCGGAAGACGACCCGCTGCAGCACATGCTTCGATTGGCGCGCGAAACGCCGGCGCAGTTGCGCCCGCCGGCCAACGACTGCCGCGAGCAGGGCCTGCGCAATTTCCTGGGCACCTTCAATTTCAGCGGAGACATGGTCAAGCAGGCGGTGGGCAGCATGAGCGGCGGCGAGAAGGCGCGACTGGTGCTGTGCATGATTGTCTGGCTGCGTCCCAATCTGCTGCTGCTGGACGAGCCGACCAACCATCTGGACCTGGCCACGCGCGAGGCGCTGAGTGTGGCGCTGAACGAGTTTGAAGGCTCGGTGATGCTGGTCAGCCACGACCGGGCCCTGCTGCGCGCAGTGTGCGACGAGTTCTGGATGGTGTCGCGCGGTGGGGTCAGCGATTTTGACGGCGATCTGGACGACTACCAGGTTTACCTGCTGGAAGAGGCCAAGCGCCGGCGCGAACAGGCGGCCGGCAAGCGCTAAGCGGCAGTGGCGGCACGCCCCGGATAACCGGGGCTTGCGCCCTGAAAGTCATAAAGGGCGGTGCTGCCCGCGTAATCGCGGTGCCACTGCCTGTTTGGGTTTTGTCTCGTTGGCGCGTCAAAACGGATAAAGACCATCGCCGGCCCGGTGCGGGTGAGCAACGGCCGTCTTCCCTCCGCCGCTCCTGAGGCTGGTGTGCGTGCATTTTTTTTGCAAGCATCTATGCTGAGTTTACAACCGCATGTTTTGCATCACACAGCGCCCGGCATGGCTGAAAGCGCGACCGCATGGGGGAGACATGGATGAAGCTTGACGATTTCAACTTGGTGGCCGACCTGATCGGCATGAAGAAGCGCCCGCGTGAGGCGGTATGGCTGATGGAAGTGGAGGGCATGACCGGCTACTGCGCGGCGCAGCAGATGGACATCAGCGAATCCACGGTCTCGCGGGCCCATGCGCGCTTTCGCCGCGCCATCAAACAGGTCAATACTTTGGCGGGGCATCTGCCCCTGCGTTGAATAGACGTTCATTGCAGCGATTGGCCCGGAGTGGTTCATCCTCTCCGGGCTTTTTGTCGAGCCGAAAAAAGCGGGAGATTGGTGGGGAAGGATGGCTTGTGTTGGCGTCCACGCGCTTCTGTTAATTTGCGTGTCATCGCGCCTGGCGCAGGCGAGGCTGCTGGTATAAACAAGCCTGAGGAGCGGGACTGGCCCCGCTGCGACTATGAGTGGATGCTATGCGTTTTGCCATTACCCTTTCCGACCGTTTCAAGCCTGTGCTGGACGTTTTCCTGCAGGCAGGCTGGCAGCCGGTGAAGCTGTTCTGCACGCCGGTGGATCATCGGATGCACCATCACAAGGCTTCTCTCGCCTTTGCCGAGCAGAGAAAGCTGCCGTTGCAGCTGTCGCCGATGCAGCCGCGCGATCTGCAGGATCTGGCCGAGCAGGGCTGCGAGGCCTTGCTGGTGGCCAGCTATAACTGGCGCATCCCGGACTGGACGCCATATCTTAAGCACGCGGTCAATTTCCATCCTTCGCCGTTGCCGATCGGTCGCGGCCCGTATCCGCAAGTGCGCGCCATTCTGGAGGGCCATCGCGAATGGGCCTGTACCTGCCACAAGGTGGGGGTGGATTTCGATACCGGCGACATGTTGGCCCAGGAGCGTTTTCCGCTGTCGGAAACGGAAAGCCATCAAACCTTGGACATCAAACTACAACTGGCGCTGCACCGCTTGAGCCGGGCGGTGGCGAACAACTTCGAGCCGTTGTGGCGGGAGGCGGCGCCGCAAGGCGAGGGCGGCAGCTATTGGCCATTGTGGACCGATCAGGACCGAACGCTAGACTTCAACCGGCCGCTGGCCGATCTGTTGCGCCAGTTGCGTGCTTTCGGCGATTTTGAATGCGCGGCCACCATCAACAAGATCACCATCTTCATCCACCGCGCCGAAGGCTGGGTGGAGAGCCACGGCTTCGCGCCGGGTAGCTTGATCTATTCCCAGGCCGAACAGCTGCTGGTGGCCACCTGCGACGGCATGCTGCTGATCAGCGAGTGGAGCCTGTACGGGCCGGACGCGATTGTCGGCAGGCAGCGGCGGTGACTCGATTTGCGGATGCTCCGTCCAGTGAGCGTTTCATCATTGCCCGCCGCGACGGCGATAAAGTCCTGATCCACGATCTGAAACCGGGCGGGCTATGATGGCCGGCTGCTGATGCTTGCCTCGCGCGCCTCCGCCAGCGGAGCGCTGGCCAAATTCGACTGCCCCTGGTTTATTCCCGCCGTCGTCAAATACCGCAAGTTGCTGTTGGAAGTGCTGGGCGTGTTCTTCGTGCTGCAACTGTTCGCGCGGGTGACGCCGTTGTTCTTCCTGAAGGTGATGGACAAGGTGCTGGTCAACCGCGTCTTCAACACGCTGGATGTGATCGCCGCCGACCTGCTGCTGTTGTCGCTGTTCAATATCGCGTTGTCGGTCTTGCGCGCCCATATTCACGGCGGGTTCGATTGGGAGCGCGCCCGCGGTGCCATGGTGAACAATGTGGTGTTCGCCGATTACCAGGCTGCGCTGCAGCCGGCGGTGACCTTCCGCTGGAAATAAGCAGGCCATGGGTATTGCGATCTGATCAGACAGCCTTGTCGGTGCAAGCCGGCCGGGCTGTTTTACATTGCCGCCATGCCGTGTAGGGGCAGGCGCTACCCGCGCTGCTCAGTCCCGACAGCCGGAATGAATAACGGCGCCACCCGCAGGGATGGCGCCGTTGTCGTTTGATGGGGGTTACAGCACTTCGCCGGCGTGATCGGCCAGCCGCGAGCGTTCGCCGCGTTGCAGCGTGATGTGGGCGGAATGCTGCCAGCCCTTGAAGCGGTCAACGACGTAGGTCAGGCCCGAGCTGCCCTCGGTCAGGTAGGGGGTGTCGATCTGGCTGACGTTGCCCAGGCATACCACCTTGGTGCCGGGGCCGGCGCGGGTGATCAGCGTCTTCATCTGCTTGGGCGTGAGGTTTTGCGCCTCGTCTATGATCAGGTATTTGTTGAGGAAGGTGCGGCCGCGCATGAAGTTGAGGCTCTTCACCTTGATGCGGCTGCGGATCAGGTCGCGGGTGGCGGCGCGACCCCAGTCGCCGCCGTCGTCGTCGCTCTTGTTGAGCACGTCCAGATTGTCCTCCAGCGCCCCCATCCACGGCGCCATCTTTTCTTCTTCCGTACCCGGCAAAAAGCCGATGTCCTCGCCCACCGGCACGGTGACGCGGGTCATGATGATTTCCGAGTACAGTTTCTGTTCCAGCGTCATCGCCAGTCCGGCGGCCAGCGTCAGCAGCGTCTTGCCGGTGCCGGCCTGGCCCAGCAGGGTGATGAAGTCCACGTTCGGGTCCATCAGCATGTTGAGCGCGAAGTTTTGCTCGCGGTTGCGGGCGGTGATGCCCCAGACGTTGTTCTTGCTGTGGCTGAAGTCCTTCAGCGTCTCCAGCACCGCGCTCTTGCCTTCCAGCTTGAGCACCCGCGCCTGGAACGGTTTCTCTCCTTCCTGCCACAGGTGCTGGTTGACATACAAATTGGCCACGTCCGGGCCGGTGAGCTGATAGTAGCTGCGGCCGTGCTCCTGCCAGGACTTAATGTCCTTGCTGTTGCGCTCCCAGAAGCCCTGATCGATCTCGCGGGTGCCGGTATAAAGCAGGTCGGTGTCTTCCAGCACCTTGTCGTTGAAGTAGTCCTCCGCCTCCAAGGCCAGCGCGCGGGCCTTGATGCGCATATTGATGTCTTTGGACACCAGGATGACGGCGCGCTTCGGATAGTGGTCCTTCAGCGCCATCACGATGCCGAGTATCTGGTTGTCGGCCTTGCCGACCGGCAGCGACGGGGGGAGGGAGCCGTTGATGGCCTGAGTCTGCAATATCAGCTTGCCGCTGGCGGCGTCGCGGCTGGCGTTCTTCAGCGGGATGCCGTCGGCGATGTTCAGTTCCTGGCCGCTGATGATGTCGTCGAGAAAACGGCTGGCCTGGCGTGCGTTGCGCGCCACTTCGGACATACCCTTCTTGTGGGTGTCCAGTTCTTCCAGGGTGATGATGGGGATGAACACATCGTGCTCTTCGAAGCGGTACAGACAGGTGGGGTCGTGCAACAGTACATTGGTGTCCAGAACAAACAGCTTGCACGTGGTGGTCTTTTTGCGGCCGGCCATGATGTGGTCCCCTTGTTCATGTTGTTGCCCGGCCGGCTGGCCGGGCGGGGTGCTGCCTACAGCGTCTTGACGAACCCCAGCACCTCTGAGGCATGTCCGGGCACTTTCACGCCACGCCATTCGCGCGCCACATTGCCCTGGGCGTCTATTACGAAGGTGCTGCGCTCGATGCCTCTTACCTGTTTGCCGTACATGTTTTTCATCTTGATGACGCCAAACATATTGCAGACAGTTTCTTCCGAATCCGACAACAGTTCAAACGGCAAAGCCAGCTTTTCCTTGAAGTTGTGGTGGGATTTCAGGCTGTCGCGCGAGATGCCGACAATCTCCGCGCCGGCGGCGGAGAATTCGGCGTGAAGGTCGCGGAAATCCATGCTCTCGTTGGTGCAGCCGGGGGTGTTGTCTTTGGGGTAGAAGTAGATCACCAGCGGTTTGCGGCTGGCGGAAAGCTGAAACTCGGCGCCGGCGGTGCCGGGCAGGGTGAAGTCTGGGCAGGTTGTGCCTGTCATGCATAACTCCTGGTAGTGTGCAGGGGTCCGCCATGCTTTGAGCTTAGCGGATTCCGGTTGGGATTGTCACGTCATCCTTAATCGTCGCCATGGTTGTCCGCATGGCTGGGGCGGCGCAGCAGCACCAGCAGCGATCCGCTGCCGCCCATGCCGCTCTCCGCCTCGCAAAAGGCCAGCACGTCCGGATGATGTTGCAGCCAGCTGCGCACCATCTTTTTCAGCACAGGTTCGCCTTGCGAGCCAAAGCCCTTGCCGTGTATCACCCGCACGCACTGGCCGCGCGATCGGGCGCGGTGGATGAACAGCGCCAGCGCGTCCTGCGCCTGATAACGGTCCAGGCCGTGCAAGTCCAGCTGGGCGGCTTGCGGCCAGTAGCCCTGGCGCAGCCGCTTGAGCGTGGCCGCGGGCATGCCGGGGCGGGCGAACTGCTGCAACTGGGCGACGGGTTCGAACCAGCCGACCTGATGCTGCAGCAACTCCTGGCAGGCCGCCGTGCTCAATGCCGGTCCCTGGCTGGGCTTGCGCGGCCGCGGACTGGGTTTGGCGGACTTGGGGTGGTGGCGGCCGTCGGGCTTCAGCGGTTTGACGTCGCGGAACAACTGCTTGAAATCCGGTTCTTCGGGCGCGGCGGGCCGCGCCTTGGCCGCCGGAGGAGGGGCGGCCTGGCGCAGCGTCTGGCGAAGTCCCTTCAGGGAATCCTTGAAGGTCTTCATGATGCGAGGTCGGGGCTTACTTCAGGTTGTCGAGGTAACGCTCGGCGTCCAGGGCCGCCTGGCAACCGGAAGCGGCGCTGGTCACGGCCTGGCGGTAGATGTGGTCCTGCACGTCGCCGGCGGCGAATACACCGTCGATGCTGGTGAGGGTAGCGTTGCCTTCGCGGCCGCCCTTGGTGATCAGGTAGCCGGTGCCATCCATTTCCAGCTGGCCCTTGAAGATGTCGGTGTTGGGCTTGTGGCCGATGGCGATGAACACGCCGGTCAGCGCCAGGTCTTCGCTGCCGCCGCTTTGCAGTTTGACGCGGACGCCGGTCACGCCGGAGTCGTCGCCCAGCACTTCATCCAGTGTGGCGTTCAGCTTCAGGCTGATCTTGCCTTCGGCGACGCGGCTCATCAGTTTGTCGACCAGGATTTTCTCGGCGCGGAAAGTGTCGCGGCGGTGGATCACGGTGACGTGCCTGGCGATATTGGCCAGGTACAGCGCTTCTTCGACCGCGGTATTGCCGCCGCCCACCACCGCCACGTCCTGATTGCGGTAGAAGAAGCCGTCGCAGGTGGCGCAGGCCGATACGCCCTTGCCGGAGAAGGCTTCTTCGGAAGGCAGGCCCAGGTATTGGGCCGAGGCGCCGGTGGCGATGATCAACGCGTCGCAGGTGTACTCGCCGGCGTCGCCCACCAGGCGGATCGGCTTCTCGCGCAGATGGGTGGTGTGGATGTGGTCGAACAGGATTTCAGTGCCGAAGCGCTCGGCGTGTTGCTGGAAGCGCTGCATCAGTTCCGGACCCTGCACGCCTTCGGCATCGGCGGGCCAGTTGTCCACGTCGGTGGTGGTCATCAGCTGGCCGCCTTGGGCCATGCCGGTGATCAGCACCGGCTTCAGGTTGGCGCGCGCGGCGTAGACGGCGGCGGTGTAGCCGGCCGGGCCGGAGCCAAGAATCAGCAGGGGGTGATGACGGGTTGCGGTCATGATGTGTGTTTCCTGTCGTCAAAAGGGTGGGAGTTGGCACATATTCTAGCAGTTTTGCTATGCTACGAGGCCAGCTTGGGGCTAAACTGCAGATCAGAAATGCATACTATCCAGGAGGTGGGGTTATGGACGCATTAAGTCAAGTAAGCGCGAATGTCAGCACCAATGCGCAGGCGCTGGTGCTGAAAAAGGCGATGCAGGCGCAATCGCAGGCGGCGGCGACGCTGATCCAGGGCGCCGAGCAGTCGTCGGAGCAGATCCAGGCGTCCAACCCGGCGCATCTGGGTAGCAATGTGGACGTCCGGGCATAAGCCTGAGCGCACCCCGCGCAATGCGGGGCGGATAAAGAGGGCGGCCTTCGGGTCGCCTTTTTTGTCGGCGCTAGCCGGCTATGCAAGCGGTTTGCCTGGAGGCGAGGCCGCCGTCATTTTACGGTGGGCCGGGTCGCCGATGCCTGGAGTGGCGAATATCCTCAGGCCCAGCTTTGACTCCGTGGATGGATGTGGGCTGGCGGTCGGTTTGGATTGCTTGCCGTTGGATGCGAAAAGCCCCCGCGAACGGGGGCTATTCTGTTTTTCGGACCTGACCGGATTAGATCGCGTCTTTGCCGATGCTTACGGTAAACGAGCCGGAGTTGTTGCCGTAGGTGTTCGGAACATCGTTATAAAACAAGGTGATCAGCCCTTGCGCGCTGGCCGGCGCGGTCCAGCGGAACAAGCCGGTGTTCACCGGGATGAAGCCGCTGGCGCCAATTTTCATCACCAGCGCGCCGCAGTAGGCGTCGCCGCATATCAGGCCTTGATTCGGGTGGGTCTTGTCGCCTTGCGGCCCCCAGTTGGGTTGCGGGCCATAGCCGGCCCATCCCGAGGCGACGATCGTGATGACATCGCCGGGATTGTAGGTGATGGTTGTGGGTTGCCCATTGGGATTGTTTGCGGCGACGGTGCCAGTCCAAGCCATGATTTACCTCCGAGAAAGGTGAAGTCTGATGAGGCTTGCATGTCAATGCCGAGGAGTCCAGTTCCATGGTTGGATGGCTCCCCCGGAAGTCCAATGATCATGCCGCTTGAATTGAAGCTCAATGGGGATGCCGCCGCCACTGCCCATTTTGATGGGGTCGGACATGATGCATGCGCGGTTTTGGGATAGGGGCACTGTTTTGCGGATGCGCCGCCTGTCCACGCCCTTCAAATTCTTTCTTTCAAATTCAGCAATAAAATCCTCCAATTCTAACCCCAATTATCAAATTTCTAGGCTGGGTCAATAATCGCCTCCCAAGTGCCCGGCAGGTAGCCGGCGCTGTCTGATACGAGGAGTCGCTATGAACCGTTTGCCCTATCTTTTGACCACTAGCCTGCTGGCGCTGCTGGCTGGCAATGTTGCCGCCGCGGAGGCCTTGCCGCAACCAGCGCGGGTGTTTGCCGATCGCAATGGCGGCGACGCCGCCGCGGCGAAGCTGGCCGCGTTGCGCTATGCGGCATTCTGGAATACCGGTGATCCGCATTACGCCGAGCTGGCGCTGGACCCGGATTTCATCGACCGCACTTTGCCGGCGGGCCGCCCGCAGGGCACCGCCGGTCCGTTGCAGGCTTCGCGCGCCTTCCATGCAGCGGTGCCGGATTTGACGGTGGAGGTTGCCGATATGATGCAGGCCGGTGACCGGGTGTCCTTGCGCCTGCATTTCACCGGACACTTCACCGGCAAGTTCGGCGAGGTCCAAGGAGGGGGCCAGGTAGTGGATTTCCAGGCCTTTGACCTGTACCGGGTGAAGAGTGGCCGCATCGCGGAAAACTGGCACCTGGAAGACAATCTGACTCTGCTCAAACAACTGGGAGTGGTGAAGCCATGAGCCTGGATGCGGATTTTTTGCGGCAACGCAATGTGGCGGTGCTGGGCGGCGGTTCCGGCATTGGCCGTGCGGTGGCGGAAGAGGCCGCGGCGGCGGGCGCCCTGGTGTTTGTGCTGGGGCGTTCGCTTGCGGTTTCCGGCCCCTGGCAGGCGCTGCGCGCCGATGTCACGGATATCGCCAGCCTCAGTGCGGCGTTTGCCGAAATCGGCCGCATCGACCACTTGGTGCTGACCGCCGGCGCGCGGGTGGGCTCGCCCAGGCTGGAGGAGGCCACGCGGGCCGACTTCGAGCAGACCTTCGGCGTGAAGCTGTTCGGCAATTTGTTGGCGGTGCAGCAGGCGCGGCCTTATCTGGCGGCGGACGCGTCGGTGACTTTCACTTCCGGCCTGCTGTCGCGCAAGTATGGCGCGGGCGGTCTGCTCAAAAGCACGGTCAACGCCGCGCTGGAGGCGGCGGCGAAGAATCTGGCCAAGGAACTGGCGCCGCGCCGCGTCAATGTGGTGAGCCCGGGCGTGGTGGATACCGAGTTGTGGGGGCCGGCCGGCGCGGAAAAGCGCCAGGCGGCGATGGCGCGCATCGCGGCTGACCTGCCGTTGGGCCGGGTGGGGCGGCCGCAGGATCTGGCGCAAGCCTATCTGTTTGCGATGGGCAACGCCTTTCTCACCGGCGCGGTGCTGGATGTGGACGGCGGTGGATTGCTGTAGGGAGATCCCGCGATGAGCGATACATTTTCAATCAACCGCCGCGGGTTCCTGGCGGGCGCCTCGGCCGGCAGCGCCAGTCTGTTGCTGGCGCACGGCGACGCGCTGGCAGCGAGCGGAGGGAGCAAGGCCATGATGCAACTTCAAGGTGGCAAAACGGGTTTTTGGCCGGGCGACACCCGGCTGGTGATTTCCGTTTCCATGCAGTTCGAAGCCGGCGCGCAGCCGGAGCGCGGCGCAAGCGGGCCGTTTCCGCCGCTGGACCCGAAATACGCCGACCTGCCGATGCAAAGCTGGTACGACTACGGCGTGAAGGAGGGCATCCCGCGCCTGCTGGATTTATGGGACCGCGCCGGAGTGAAGGTGACTTCGCACATGGTGGGGCAGGCGGTGGACCGCAATCCGCAGCTGGCCAGGGAGATTGTCGAGCGTGGCCATGAGGCCGCCGGCCATGGCCAGACCTGGGAGCCGCAGTATTCGATGACGCCGGAGCAGGAGCGCGCAGCCTACCGCGCCAGCATCGCCAGCATAGAACGCGCCACCGGCACCCGGCCGACAGGCTTCAACGCCTTCTGGCTGCGCGGCACGCCCAACACGCTGGGTATCCTGCAGGAGCTGGGCTTCGTCTATCACATCGACAACGTCAGCCGCGACGAGCCGTTCACGGTTCAGGTGAGCGGCAGGCCCTTCGTGGTGGTGCCTTACACGCTGCGCAACAACGACATCGTCCGCTACGATTCGCCGGCGCTGAGCAACGACGCGTATCTGTCGGACCTGAAGGCCGAATTCGATCTGCTGTACCAGGAAGCCGGCCAGCGCCGCCGCATGATGTCCATCAGCACCCACGACCGCATTTCCGGCAGTCCGGCGCGGGTGAAGGTACTGGAGGATTTCATCCGCTACGCGCAGGGCCGCGCCGGCGTGCGCTTCATGCGCAAGGACGAGATCGCCCGCTTCGCGCTGCAGGCGCCGAACGTGCCGGCGTCCTGAGCTAGCTCGGTTTCTTCTTGCGCGGCTTATGGCCGGCCGCCGCTTTGCGCGCGGCCGGTTTCGCGTGGACGGCCGGCTTGCGGGCGACCGCCTGCTTGCGAGCCACGGCTGGTTTGCGCACGGCAAGCGGTTTGTGGATCGCCACCGGCTGGTAGCCGCTCAACTCGGCCACCAGTTTGTTTACGCCGCCGCTCATATTCTGGTAGTGGGTGCCGCCGCTGCGGGTGAGCGCCACCCATACCGCCACATCATGCTTGGGCGCGATGGCTACGTAGCCGATGAAGCCGCCGCCGCCGGCGGTCTTCTGGATGATTTCCGGCGCATCCGGCTTTTCCTGCATTCTGATCCAGCCCAGGCCGAGTTCATCAGCTTGGCCGGCGACGTCCATGCCTCTGAGGCTGCGCAGCTGGTCACGCTTGAAGTACATGTGGAACATCTGGTCGCGCAGTTGCTTGCGCGCCGGATTCTGCGGGTAGACCAGGTCCTGCAGCCAGCGCTGCATGTCGCGCGGCGTGGAGTAGATGCCGCCGCTGCCGCTGGCCGCCACGGTGTTGACGCAGGGGCTGGCGCCGAAGCCTTCCAGCAGGCGCGCGCACTGCGCCGGAGTGGGCGTGAAGGTGGTGTCCTTCATGCCCAGCGGCGCGGTGACTTTGTCGCGCAGCAGGGCGGCGTATGGCCGTCCGGTGGCGACGGACAGCGCGTCGGCCAGAAAATCAAACGCCAAGTTGGAATATTGCGCCTTCTGGCCGGCGATGAAGCGGGCCTTGCTGGAGGCCAGCCAGTTCCAGCGTTGCTGCTGATCGGGCCAGACGAACACCGGGGTGTCCTGCGGTTTGATCCCCGGCATTTCGCGCGGGAAGCCGCTGGTATGGGTGGCCAGGTTCAGCAGGGTGATAGGCTGGCCGGTCATCGGCAACGCCAGGCCTTGCGGCGCGTATTTCTGCAGCGGGTCGTCCAGTTTGACGCGGTTTTCCAGCGCCAGCGACGACAGCACTTCGCCGGTCATGGTCTTGCTGATGCTGGCAATGCGCAACAGCGAATCGGCATCCGGTTGCTGGCGGTTGCCGGGGCGGGTTTGGCCATAGAAGCGTTGCAGGGTTTCCTTCTTGTTGACCACCACCATCACCATGCCTACGGCCCGGCTGTTTCTGAAGATCTGACTGGCGTAGCGGTCTACTTGCTGCTCTGCGGTTTGCGGCTCCGCCAGCATCGCGGCAGGGCTGAAGGCTGGGGCGGCGGCAAGGCCCAGCCCCAGCAAAAACACGTTTTTCACTCTTGTTCTGTCCTGGCTGTATTGAGAAGCAGTCTGGTTGGAATCGTCGGTTGGCATGCATTCTATTCAGTCTGCACCCGCTTCGTACACTGTTTAATCCGCGCCGGGTTATCTGGTTGACAGGCCAGGCGCGTTGCGCCGCTTCGGCGGGAGGCTCTAGAGCCTTACGGCCGGGCTAGTATGGCGTACGGCCGGGCGGATGAGTTTGCCTAGGGACAGCTGCCCGGAGCGCTCAACATCCCGCTGGAGGCGCTGAGTCGGCGTCTGGCGGAACTGACGGCCGGACTGGAAATCATCGCCTATTGCCGCGGGCCGTTTTGCGCGCTTTCCGTCCAGGCGGTGGCGGCCTGGACGCGCGGCGGCTGGCGGAGGGGTTTCCCGACTGGAAGGGGGCCGGCTTGTTGGTGGAAATGTCGTGAAGCCTGGTCGCGGCGCTCAGGACAGGGAGGCGCCGCATCGCGAGCAATGGCGCGGCCTGGAGACGCCGCGGCTGTATTGCGTGGCGCCGCAGGCGTCGCAGAAACGGGTGTTGCGCAGGTTGAGGAAGGTGATCAGCATCAGAAACGGGAGGAGGAAGGCGAATTCGCCCGCTTGCTCGCCCCGATTCCAAGCGAACAGGCAGAGCAGCAATGGCGTGGAGACCATCAGGACCCGAGTGACTTTTCTTTTCAATTTCGCGTCGCGGCATAGCGCGGAGAACGCGAGGCCTCCGATGGCCATGGCGATCCAGACAGTCATGAAAGCGGCAGCAGATTGCTTGTGGCGAGAAGCGATGGCGTCATGTAAATGACTTTGTCATTTTCGCGGCGTCCCGGCAAATGTTTCCAACAGATGGTCTATCAGCCTGCGTATCCGCGCCGGTTGCAGCCGGTGGCCGGGATAGAGCAGGTGCAGCGGCGCCGGTTCGGTGAAGTAGTCGTCCAGCACCGTCGCCAGCCGGCCGGCTTGCAGGTCCTGCGCGATGTCCAGCTGCGACTTGTAGGCGAAGCCGTGGCCCTGCAGCGCCCAGCGGCGTATCACTTCTCCGTCGTTGCTCTGGCGGGTTCGCTCCAGCCGCAATGTCCTGGTTTCGCCGCGCTCGCGGTAGCGCCACTCGTTCATCGGACCATGGCCGGTGGTGAGGGTGAGTGTGGGCAGGCTGGCCAGGTCTTGCGGATGCGCCGGCGCGCCCAGCTTCTGCAGCAGCGGCGGCGCGGCGCAGACCACGCGGCGGCTGGCGGCCAATTGGCGCGCCACCAGGCTGCTATCGGCCGGCCTACCGTAGCGTATCGCCAGGTCTATGTCCTCGCCTATCAGGTCGGCGGGGGTGTCGTTGAGCGATAGCGAAAAGTATACGCCTGGGTGTTCCGCGCCAAAACGGTCCAGGCAATCCAGCAGCAGGTTGCGGCCGAGGTCGGACGGCGCGGACAGCCGGATGACGCCGCTCAGCGCCTGTTGTTCCTGTTGCAGCCGGCGCTCGCCTTCCTCCAGCAGTTCCAGCGCCTGTCGGCAGTAGGCGCGGTAGGTTTCTCCGGCTTCGGTCAGCTTGAGCTGGCGGGTGGTGCGCTGGAACAGGCGGACGCTCAGCGCCGCCTCCATCCGTTGGATGCAGGCGCTGGCGGCGGCGGGAGACAGGCCATGCTTGCGGCCTGCGGCGGAAAAACTGCCCAATTGAACGGCGTCCAGAAACAGGCGCAGATCGTTGAGTCGGTCAAACGGCATGGGTGGGCTTTCTGGAAAACAAAGCAGGCCATGCCCACGGGCATGGCCTGCGCGCGGCGGGGCCGCAGTTTACAGCGTTTCGGTATTGGCCAGCAGCCAGTCGCGGGCGGCGCCGTCCAGCAGCGGCAGCAGCCGGGCGCGCACCTCGGCATGGTAGCCGTTGAGCCAGTCAATCTCCGGCCGGGTCAGCAGCGCGAGGTCGATGCAGCGGCGGTCTATCGGGCACAGCGTCAGCGTCTCGAACTTGAGGAAGTCGCCGAACTGGTTGTTGTCCGACGCCACGTTCAGCACCAGGTTCTCTATTCGCACGCCCCATTGGCCCGCGCGGTACACGCCTGGCTCTATCGACGTGATCATGCCTTCCTGCATCGCCATGTGCGCTTCCGGCATGGCGCGCGAAATGCTTTGCGGGCCTTCGTGCACATTGAGGAAGTAGCCGACGCCGTGGCCGGTGCCGTGGCCGAAGTCGATGTCGTGCTGCCACAAGGGCGCGCGCGCCAGCGCGTCCAGCATAGGCGACAGCGTGCCGCGCGGGAAATGGGCCATGGACAGCGCCATGGTGCCTTTCAGCACCAGGGTGAAGTCGCGCTTTTGCGCGGCCGACGGTGTGCCCACCGCCAGCACGCGGGTGATGTCGGTGGTGCCGCCCAGGTACTGGCCGCCGGAGTCTATCAGCAGCAGGCCGTCGCCCTTGATTTCCGAGTGCGATTCCGGCGTGGCGTGGTAGTGCGGCAGCGCGCCGTTGGCGTTGAAGCCGGCGATGGTGGCGAAACTGGGGGAGACGAAGCCGGGGCGGCGCGCGCGCGCGGCGGTGATCTGTTCGTCTATGGTCAGCTCGGTGATGCGGCTCTGGTTGATGTTGGCCTCGAACCAGGCGAAGAACTCGGCCAGCGCCGCGCCGTCCTGCTCCATCGCCTGGCGCACGTGGGCGGCCTCGGCGGCGGTTTTCTGCGACTTCATCAGCGTACTGGGATTGATGGCCTCGATCACCTTGACGCCGTCGGCCACCGCCTGGCGCAGGCCCAGCGTCACGCGGCGCGGGTCCAGCAGCAGGCTGCTGCCGGCCGGCAACGCGTGCAGCGCGGACTTGGCCGAGGCGTAGTCGGCCAGTTGCACGCCGTCCGCGGCCAGCGCGGCGGCCAGCGCGGCGTCCACTTTACCCGGCGCGACGAACAGCGTGGCGCGGTCTTGCTCCAGCAGCGCATGGCTGATGAAGACCGGATTGTAGTTGACGTCCGCGCCGCGCAGATTGAATAGCCAGGCGATGTCGTCCAGCGTGGAAATGAAGTGGCGCTCGGCGCCGGCCTGGCGGATGGCCTCGCGCACCCGGGAGAGCTTGTCTGCGCGGCTCTGCGGCGCGAAGGCGGCATCATGCTGGTATACGGCGGCATCGGGCAGCGGCGCGCGCTTAGGGTCGACGGCGTCCATCAAGTCGATGTCGGTGCGCAGCAGGATGCCGCGCGGCTCAAGCGCCGCTTGCAGCGCCTTGGCCGCGGCTAGGCCCAGCACGTCGCCGTCCACCGCCAGCGTCTGGCCGGTTTGCAGGGTGTCGGCCAGCCACTGCAGATGCAGGCTGCTGGCGGCGGTGTCTATTTTCATCAACGCGATGCCGGTACCGGCCAGCTCCTGTTCCGCCTGCACCCAGTAGCGGCTGTCGGCCCAGACGCCGGCGAAGTCGGCGCTGACGATCAGCGTGCCCATCGACCCAGTGAAGCCGGACAGCCAGCGGCGCGCCTGCCAGCGTTTGGGCAGGTATTCCGAAAGGTGCGGGTCGGACGACGGCACCAGACAAGCGTCGACGCCGGCTTTTTCCATGGCGGCGCGCAAGGAGGCGATGCGTTGCGGGATGGTGTCCAGTTGCGGGATTGCGAGGGTGTTCATGCCGGCTCCGGAGGAAATATTGCATGCATTCTGTTGGCAATGGAACGACCGCGCAAGAGGATGAGAATGGCTCATGGCTGCCATGCCTCGTCCGCTTGCGCGGCCGTGTCGGGTCTTGCGTCGGATCAACGCTGTTTCAGGCGGCGCAGTCCGGGGCGGCCGGCCAGATTGCACAGGTGGGCGAAGTGGGACAGAAAATGTTTCATGCGGGTGGACTCCTGAGCTTGGCGCATTGCCGGGTTTGAATGGATGGTTTTTATCGACCTGCTTGCCAATGATAAAGGCATTTTATTTGTTTGCAATATTTTGCCGGATGTTCCTATTGGCATGGCGGTTGATTTCCGTCAACGGCCATGTCGTGTAAATGCCGGCATGTGGGCCGCTTATCCATCGGCAATCGGACTATACTGTGGCTTGTATCGGGCTTTACCGATGCTCACCAAGGAGCGGATCATGAGTAAATCAAGACACAGCACCAAGGAAGCCAAGAAACAACCGTTGTTGTCGCCCAAGGAAAAGCGCGCGGCCAAGCATCAGAAGAAGCAGGCGCCGGAAGGCGCACCCATCATCGTTCCCCATTAGATGCACCCGGCGCGTCTGACCTGCGTGGACGCCATGTTTGAGATGTGGCGCTAGCGCGCGGTGACAGTCGATACCCTTTGACGGCTCTCTGGAGAGCCGAATCGTCCGGCCGGCGGCCGGCAAGCGAAACAAACCTCCTGACCAGCGCGGCAGGAGGTTTTTTCATTGCGGGCTGTTTGGTGTCTGATGCAGGCGCTGCGCAAGCGCGCTGTAGTCATTGCAGGTGATTTCGTAACGATTGTCATCCGGGTCGGAAAAGTAGACGGACCACGATGCCGAGTGGTCGGCCAACTCCGGCAAATGGCCTTGTACCCGATGCAGATGGTTGCGCCAGGCGAGGAAGGCGTCCGCGCTCGCCTCCAGCGCCACCGAGGCCTGGGGGGCGGCATGGTTGCGTTCGAACAGCGCCACTTTCACAGTGCGTTCGCGGTTGGCCAGGGTAAGCGGGCCGCCGTCGGCATCCCAGAGCGCCAGTTCCGGGATGCGCTCAAAACCGAGCACCCGGGCATACCAGGCTTCGGCCGCGTCGCGGTTGCGCACGTACACATGGATGTGATCTATCCGCATGATTCTGGGAGTCATGGCCGGTTTTCCTCTTGAGCGCAGTGGCGCAGGCGGTCGGCGATGCGGGCGACGCGCCTGCCCAGATGGCGGGCGGTGGCCAGATCGGCGGGGTGGGCTTTGCCGTTCGGGTTGTGCGCGCACAGGCCCAGTTGGCAGCCAAGCCGGTTGAGGTCGTCGATATGTTTGCCGCCGGGGATGTTCAGGCCGCACCACAGCATGCTGTGCTGGGAGGCTAGAGTGGCGAAGTAGGCCAGGGTGCCCTGCTGGTCGCCGTTCAGGTTGCCGCCTATGGTGAATCCCGCGGCAACCTTGTCCGTCCAGGCTTGGCCTTGCCAGCCATCGCTGCTGGCGTCGGCAAACGCTTTGAACTGCGCCGCCGGTCCGCCCATATTAGGTGGGGCTGCCAAAAATGATGGCGTCGGCGGAGGACAGCCGATCCGCGTGTTCCTGCAACGAGTAGCGGCCATGGGCCAGATGTTCTGGCTGGATGCGCAGCAGCTCGACGCTGCCGCACTCCGCCGCGCCTTCCTGAATCGCGCATGCCAGTTCGTGAGTGCTGTTGCCGGCGGAGAAATAAACAATCAGGATGCGTGTCATTATTTTTACCTGCATGGAATGTTATGATGCGGCGTTATCATAAAAGTTAAAGTTAACTTTAAGTCAAGGGGCGGAAATGTCTGTGGATTGGATAGGCATAGGCGCATTGGCCAGGCGCTCCGGCGTGACGGCCAGCGCCTTGCGGTTTTACGAGGTCAGGGGCTTGATTCACAGCGTAGGCGAGGCGGGACAACCCAGGCGGTTTCGCAAGGATGCCTTGCGGCGAGTGTCTTTCATCCGTATTGCGCAGACGCTGGGATTGAGCCTGAATGAGATCGGCGAGGCCTTGGCCGGCCTGCCGCAGCAGCGAACCCCCACTGCCGGGGATTGGGCGCGGATATCCTCAGCCTGGCGGCCGATGCTGCAGGCCCGGATCGATACCTTGTGCCAATTGCGCGATCAATTGGACAGTTGCATTGGTTGCGGTTGTCTGTCCTTGCAAAACTGCAAGTTGAACAATCCGGGTGACGGCGCGGCGCGCTTCGGCGATGGCCCGCGGTTTTTGCTGGGGAATGGGCCGGAAGATATGGCGTGAGCGCGAATTCCGCGTGAACGGGCATCCTGGCGGCGTCAGGAACTGGCATACTTGGATGAGATTGCCGCGCAGATTGGTCTGAGCCGCGGATTCACATGTAATGATGCGAACCGGAGACGCCTGCCGGTCGGAAAATTGACATCAAAAACGGAATGCCATAATGACAATTATTGTGACGGGCGGCGCAGGTTTCATCGGCGCCAACTTTGTTCTCGACTGGCTGGCTGGCAGCGATGAGCAGGTTGTCAATCTGGATGCGCTAACCTATGCGGGCAATCTCGACACGCTGGCATCGCTTAAAAATGACCGGCGGCATGCCTTTGTGCATGGCGATATCGGCGATCGCGCGCTAGTTGGGCGTTTATTGTCGGAATACCAGCCGCGCGCGGTGATCAATTTTGCCGCGGAAAGCCATGTCGACCGCTCGATTCATGGCCCGGGCGATTTCATCCAGACCAATGTCGTCGGCACTTTCAATCTGCTGGAGAGCGTGCGCGCCTACTGGAGCGGGCTACCGGACGCGGCAAAGGGGACATTCCGCTTCCTGCATGTTTCCACCGATGAAGTGTACGGTACGCTGGCGGAACAGGATCCGCCGTTTGCGGAAAGCAAGCGCTACGAGCCAAACAGTCCTTACTCCGCCAGCAAGGCGGCCAGCGACCATCTGGTGCGCGCCTGGCACCATACCTATGGCCTGCCGGTGCTGACCACCAATTGCAGCAACAACTACGGTCCGTATCATTTTCCGGAGAAGCTGATACCGCTGGTGATCCTGAATGCCTTGGCTGGCAAGAGCCTTCCCATTTACGGCGATGGTTTGCAAGTTCGTGACTGGCTCTATGTGAAAGACCATTGCAGCGCGATTCGCCGGGTGCTTGAGGCCGGCCGGCCGGGCGAGACCTACAATGTCGGCGGCTGGAATGAAAAGCCGAATATGGAAGTGGTGCGCGCCATCTGCGCCATTCTCGACGAATTGCAGCCTAAGACCGACGGCGGCGCCTACTCCGACCAGATCAGCTGCGTTCAGGACAGGCCGGGCCACGACCGCCGCTACGCCATCGATGCGCGCAAGCTGGAGCGGGAACTGGGCTGGAAGCCGGCCGAGACGTTTGAAACCGGCATCCGCAAGACCGTGCAGTGGTATCTGGACAACCAGGATTGGGTGAACCATGTCACCAGCGGCGCGTACCGTGAATGGGTGAGCAAACAATACGAGGCGGAAGCATGATGCGCATGCTGCTGACGGGGGCGGATGGCCAGCTAGGCTTCGAATTGAGGCGCGCATTGGCGCCTTTGGGGGAACTGACCGCCTGCGGCCGCGCGCAGATGGATCTGGCCGATGAGGCCGCCATCCTGGCTGCGCTGGATGCGGCGAGGCCCGAGGTCATCGTCAATCCGGCTGCCTACACCGCGGTGGACAAGGCGGAAACCGACCGGGACGCGGCTTACGCCGTCAATGCCGTCGCGCCGGGCGTGTTGGCGCGCTGGGCTGCGGCCAACGGCGCGCTGCTGATTCATTACTCGACCGATTACGTGTTTTCCGGCGATAAGGCGGGTCCGTACGGCGAAGAGGATGCCGTCGATCCGCAGTCGGTCTACGGCGCCAGCAAGTGCGCGGGGGAACGGGCGGTGCGCTCCGGGTGTCCCCATCACCTGATCCTGCGCACCTCTTGGGTATTTGGCGTGCATGGCGGCAATTTCCTGAAAACCATGCTGCGTCTGGCGCAGGAGCGCGATGCGCTGAATGTGGTGGGCGACCAGGTCGGCGCGCCTACGAGCGCGGCCTTGATCGCGGATGTGACGGCGCAGCTGATTCGACATCATCATGCGCGGCCCGATAATTTCGAGTTCGGCACCTATCACTTGACGGCGCAGGGGGAGGCCAGTTGGCACAGCTATGCGCAGCGCGTCATTCGCCGGGCCGGCGAGCGCGGATTCCCGTTGAGCTTGACGGCAGAGGCGGTCAAGGCGATAGGCAGCGATCAATATCCCTTGCCGGCCAAGCGGCCTGCCAACTCCAGGCTGGATTGCAATAAAGTGATGCGCGCTTTCTCCCTGTCATTGCCAGGATGGGAGGAGGGGGTGGATAGCGTCGTGGATCAGCTCTATGCGTTATCGCAAGCCAAGGGCACTGTCTGAGTCGGTGTCGAATTTGCAATGGGCGCCGGATGACGGCCGCAAAACCTATCTCGGCATCACAGGATATCATTCAAAATGACCCAAGCACGTAAAGGCATCATTCTGGCCGGCGGTTCCGGCACCCGTCTGTATCCGGCCACCTTGGCGGTCAGCAAGCAATTGCTGCCCATCTATGACAAGCCGATGATTTATTATCCGCTGTCCACCCTCATGCTGGCCGGCATCCGCGACATCCTGATCATCTCCACCCCGCAGGACACGCCGCGTTTCGAATTATTGCTGGGCGACGGCAGCCAGTGGGGCCTCAGTCTACAGTATGCGGTGCAGCCCAGCCCGGATGGCTTGGCGCAGGCTTTCATCATTGGCGAGGCGTTTCTGGCCGGCGCGCCGTCGGCGCTGGTGCTGGGCGACAATATCTTCTACGGCCATGATTTCGCCAGGCTGTTGACTGACGCCAGCAACCGAACGAAGGGCGCGTCGGTATTCGCCTATCATGTGCAGGACCCGGAGCGTTACGGCGTGGTCGAATTCGACGCCGATGGCTTGGCGCGTTCGATCGAGGAAAAACCGGCGATGCCCAAGTCCAATTATGCGGTTACTGGCTTGTACTTTTACGATGCTCAGGTAGTGGATATCGCCAAATCGATCAAGCCGTCGGCGCGCGGCGAGCTGGAGATTACCGATGTCAATAATGCCTATCTTCGGCAGGGGACCTTGACTGTGCAGACCATGGGGCGTGGCTATGCCTGGCTGGATACCGGCACGCATGAATCTTTGCTGGACGCCAGCCAGTACATCGCCACGATAGAAAGCCGCCAGGGTCTAAAGGTGGCTTGCCTGGAGGAGATCGCTTACCGGTCCGGCTGGATAGATGCGGAACAGATGGTGCGGTTGGCGGCGCCGTTGCGGAAGAACGGCTATGGCCAGTATCTGTTGGCGATGGTCGGGGAAAAAAACTGTTGAACTTCATGGCGGGATGACGGTTTGCGGAATGCGAGGCAATCGTCGTCGGCCATTTGCCAGGCTTGGAGCCCATGAAAGTAATCGATACCAGCATTCCGGATGTCAAGATCATCGAGCCGATGGTGTTTGGCGATGAAAGAGGTTTTTTTTATGAGAGCTTCAATCTGAAGAGGTTTGAAGAGGGAGTCGGCCGTTCGGTGGACTTTGTCCAGGATAATCACAGCAAGTCCAGCAAAGGCGTGCTCCGGGGGCTGCATTACCAGCTGCCGCCTTACGCCCAAGGCAAGCTGGTGCGGGTGGTGGCGGGCGAGGTCTACGATGTGGCGGTCGACGTCAGGAGGTCTTCCCCCACCTTCGGCCATTGGGTCGGAGTGTTGCTGACGGCGGAGAACAAACGCCAGTTCTGGATTCCGGAAGGCTTCGCCCACGGCTTCCTCACCCTCAGCGACGAGGCGGAGTTCTTGTACAAGGCTACCAATTACTACATGCCGGAATACGATAGAGGCATTCTGTGGTCGGACGAGGCGCTGGGAATCGTCTGGCCCGAGGCCGGGGAGCTGACGTTGTCCGGCAAGGACAAGGCGCAGCCCCTGCTGGCATCGGCTGAGCTGTTTTAGCGCTAAGCCGGCGTTTGCGATGAAAAAAACGCCTGGTGTGCCAGGCGGTTTTCATTTGCGCAAATGACGCGCGTTACGGACGCTCCACCGCCAGAGCCACGCCCATGCCGCCGCCTATGCACAGGGTGGCCAGGCCTTTCTTGGCGCCGCGGCGCTGCATTTCGTGCAGCAGGGTTACCAGCACACGGCAGCCGGAAGCGCCGATCGGGTGGCCCAGGGCGATGGCGCCGCCGTTGACGTTGACCTTGTCCTGGCTCCAACCCAATTCCTTGGCCACGCCCAGCGCCTGGGCGGCGAAGGCTTCGTTGGCCTCCACCAGGTCAAGCTGGTCGATGGTCCAGCCGGCCTTGGCCAGCGCCTTGCGGGTGGCGGAAACCGGGCCTATGCCCATGATTTCCGGTTCGCAGCCGGTGAGGGCGTAGCCCTTGATGATCGCCAGCGGCTTCAGTCCCAGCTGGTCGGCCTTTTGGGTGGACATCAGCAGTACCGCCGCCGCGCCGTCGTTGATGCCGGAGGCGTTGCCGGCGGTGACGGTGCCGTCCTTCTTGAAGGCGGCGCGTAGTTTGGCCAGGCTTTCGGCGCTGGCGTCGTGCTTGATGAATTCGTCCTGCTCAAACGCCAGCGGATCGCCCTTGCGTTGCGGCACCAGCACCGGAACGATCTCGTCCTTGAACTTGCCGGCCTTCTGCGCGGCCGCGGCGCGCTGCTGCGAGGCCAGCGCCAACGCGTCCTGTTCTTCGCGGCCGATGCCGTATTTGGCGGCCACGTTCTCCGCGGTGATGCCCATGTGATAGGCGTTGTAGGCGTCGGTCAGGCCGTCGTGGACCATGCTGTCCACCAGTTGGGCGTTGCCCATGCGAAAGCCGTCGCGCGAACCCGGCAGGATGTGCGGCGACAGCGACATGCTCTCCTGGCCGCCGGCGATGACGATCTCGGCGTCGCCGGCCAGGATGGCCTGAGCCGCCAAGTGCACGGCGCGCAGGCCGGAGCCGCACACCACGTTGAGGGTGGTGGCCGGGGTGGTGACCGGCAGGCCTGCCTTGATCAGCGCTTGGCGCGCCGGGTTTTGGCCGCTGCCGGCGGTGAGCACTTGGCCCAGGATGACTTCGCTGACTTGTTCCGGCTTGACGCCGGTTTTTTCCAGCAGCGCCTTGATCACGGTGGCGCCCAGCTCCGGCGCGGAAATCTTGGCCAGCGAGCCGCCAAAGCTGCCGACCGCGGTGCGTTGCGCTGCTACGATTGCTACTTCCATGTCCTTCTCCTTTGCTTGCGGCCCGCAACCGCGGCGGGCCATCTGTCCTGTACGGGATCGATAATCGGGGTTGGCTATTGCAGGCTGGCCGCCACGCTGGGCATCGCCTTGGCCAGCACATAGCTGCCAGGGGCGGCCTGCAGCGGCGGCAGTTCCTTGTTGCCCAGCGTCTTGGGCGCGGCGATCTGCTTGCCGGATTGCGGCGCGAGCCAGGCGTCCCAGTCTTTCCACCAGCTGCCAGGGTGGCTTTGCGCGTCTTCCAGCCATTCGTCGGAGCTGATGGGCAGCTGCTCATTGGTCCAGTAGTTGCGCTTGTCCTTGGTGACCGGGTTGATGGAGCCGGCGATGTGGCCGGACGCGCCCAGCACGAAACGGCGCGACGGCGCGCCGCTCAGGTATTTCAGGCCGGAATAGGCCGAACTCCACAGCACGATGTGGTCTTCGCGCGCGGCGAACATATACAGCGGAATCGTGATCTTGGAGATGTCGATAGGCACGCCGCACAGCGTGATGGCGCCCGGCTTCACCAGCGAGTTGTTGAGGTAGAACTGGCGCAGCATGAAGGTGTGCATCGGCAGCGGCAGGTCGACCGCGTCGTTGTTCCAGTACAGGAGGTCGAACGGGGTGGGGGTTTTGCCCAGCAGGTAGTTGTTGACCACGTAGTTCCATACCAGGTCGTTGGCGCGCAGGCTGGCGAAGGTGCGGCCGATTTCCTTGCCGCTGATGATGCCGCCGGCTGCCAGCTTGGCCTCGCGGCCGGCCACCACCGCCTCGTCGATATAGAACGAGATCTCGCCCGGTTCGGCGTGGTCTATCAGCGAGGTCATGAAGGTGGCGGAGTCGATGTAGTCCAGGCCCTTGGCCTGCATCACGCACAGCGCGGTGGAGAGGATGACGCCGCCCACGCAGAAGCCCAGCGCGTTCATCGCCGGCTGCTTGGTGATTTTCCGCACCGCCTCCGCCGCGGCGATCACGCCTTGTTCGATATAGGTTTCCCAGGTGAAATGCTTCATCTCCGACACCGCCGAGCGCCAGCTCACCAAGAACACCCGATAGCCCTGGGCGACGAAGTGGCGCACCATGGAATTGTCCGCTTGCAGGTCCATCAGATAGAACTTGTTGATGCAGGGCGGGATGAACAGCAGCGGCTTCTCGTAGACTTTTTCGGTGGTGGGCGTGTACTGGATCAGCTCGATCAGTTCGTTGCGGAACACTACCTGGCCGGGGGTGATCACCAGGTTCTCGCCGATCTCGAACTTGCTCTCGTCGGACATCGAGATATGGCCCTTCTGGATGTCCTCCATCATGTTCTTCATGCCTTCCACCAGGCTTTCGCCCTTGGTTTCGATGGCGCGTTTGACCACGTCGGGGTTGGTCAGCATGAAGTTGCTGGGGGCCATCGCGTCCAGATACTGGCGGGTGGCGAAAGCCAGCTTGTCCTTGGCGTTTTCATCGATCTGGGTTTGGTCCACCAGTTCGGTCATCCATTTGGACGTCAGCAGATAGCTTTGCTTGAGGAAGCTATAGAACGGATGTTCGTTCCATTCCGGAGAAGTGAAGCGGCGGTCATTGGCCGGCGCGGCTGTCGTCGCCTCGGTGGTCTTGCCGAGAAACTGCGACCAAAGATTCAGTTGTTGCTGGTACAGGGCCGACTGCAGGCTGAACAACTGGTTGGTCTGGTTCATCAGTTGAGACCAGGTGTCGGAAAGCGCATGGGTGGCGTTGTCGGGGCAGGCGCCCAGCGACAGGGAATTGACAAACTGCTGCATCCATTGCTGGTTGGCTTCGGAAAGATTGATGAAGAAGTCTTCCAGCGAGGCGGTATTATTCTGGGACAAGATGAATCTCCTGATACGTACTGATATAGCGTTATCGAAGCCTGTCTGAATCGGTCTGTTTGGAATGCAGGGTCAAGCAGATCTATCTGCAAACTGTAACAGGGTTGCATGACATTTTCACGCCCTGCCGCTGCCGAAAAGGCCTGCGGGACGGTAAATGCGGCCATTTGTTGTTGCGATACGCAAAAATAATGCCGGCATGCCTCGCGCCGGATTATGGCTTTCGCATCGCTTGTGGGATAATTGACCGGATTAGCTATGAGGAATTGCAATGGCGAGTGTAAAACTGGCTTTACATACCATCCGCGTTGAAAACATTTTCTGCATCGGCCGCAATTACGCCGCCCACGCCGCTGAATTGGGCAACCCGGTGGAAAACGAGCCCATGGTGTTTCTCAAGCCGACCTCGGCCTTGCTTGACGAGTCCTCTCCCATTCGGTTGCCGGACTATTCCGCCGACGTGCATCACGAGTGCGAACTGGTGGCGCTGATAGGCAAGGGCGGCAGCGATATTCCGTTGGACAAGGCGCTGAGCCATGTCGCCGGTTACGGCATAGGCCTGGACCTGACCGCTCGCGACGTGCAGAGCGTGGCCAAGAGCAAGGGCCACCCATGGACCAAGGCCAAGGGCTTCCGCGGCGCGGCCTGCCTGTCGGCGCTGGTGCCGGCGGAGCGGGTGGCCGATCCGCAACGGCTGCAGTTTGAGTTGAGGGTGAACGGCCAGCTGCGCCAGGCGGGCGACGCCGGCATGATGCTGTTCACGGTGGCGCAGCAGATCAGCTATCTGTCGCGCGTATACGGCCTCTCCGACGGCGACCTGATCTACACCGGCACGCCGGAAGGCGTGGCGCAGATCCGTTGCGGCGACGCGCTGGACCTCAGCCTGCACGGCCAGGTGTCGGCGCACTGGAAGGTGGCGTGATGGCCGGGCCGGACGAGCAGGACGACGGCAAGGTCCGCCTGGACAAATGGCTGTGGGCGGCGCGCTTCTTCAAGACGCGCCAGCTGGCGCACGAGGCGCTGGAGCTGGGTCGGGTGCTGGTGAACGGCGATCGGGTGAAGGCGTCAAGGGCGGCTAAGGAGGGCGACGCGCTGCTGTTGCGCATCAACCAGCTGGAATACCGTATCGAGGTGCTGCAGCTTGCCACCCAGCGCCGCCCGGCCAAGGAAGCGCAGTTGTTGTACCGCGAGAGCGAGGAATCCATCGCCGCGCGCGAGGAAAAGATCCTGCTGCTGAAGGCCGAGCACGCCAGCTTTCCGCATGGCGAAGGCCGTCCCACCAAGAAGGCGCGCCGCGAGATATCCCGCTTCAAGTCGTCTTTCTGACGGCACACCTTGCACCAGCCCGGCCTGGCGCCGGGCGCCAGAGATAGAAAGACCACGTTAGATGCAGTCGCTGTTGCCGTTCGCCGGGTTTTATTTTTCCTATTTCGCTTACCAGGGCATGTTCAGCCCGTTCTGGGGCCTGTACCTGGAGTCGCTGTCCTTCAGCGCTTGGCAGATCTCCATCCTGATGGCGCTGTCCACGCTGGCCCGCATCATCGCCCCTGGTTTCTGGGGCTGGCTGGCCGACAAGAGCGGGCGGCGCCGCAACATCATCGTCACCACTTCCATCCTGTCCGCCTCCAGCTTCTGCCTGGTCGGGCTACACCACGGTTTCTGGTGGGTGTTCGTCAGCATGGCGGTGTCGCATTTCTTCTGGGTGGCGGCACTGCCGCTGGTGGAGGCCAGCACCTCCTACCTGACCCGGGCCGCGCCGGGGCGCTATAGCCGGGTGAGGGTGTGGGGATCGATAGGCTTCGTCTGCCTGGCGATGAGCGGCGGCTATCTGCTGGACTGGCTGGGCATCGCCATGCTGCCGTGGATCGCTTCCGCCCTGCTGGGCGGGGTGGCGCTGGCGGCCTGCAAGGTGCCGGAGGTGACGCCGCGGGAAAAATCCAAGCCGGCCGGGCCGATCTGGCAAACGCTGCACAAGCCGGCGGTGATGGCGCTGTTCGCCTGCTGTTTCCTGCAGGCTTTCGCCCACGGGCCGTATTACACCTTCTATTCGCTGGGGCTGAAGCAGTTTGGCTACGACAAGGCGGCGGTGGGCGTGCTGTGGGCGCTGGGGGTGGTGTTCGAAGTGGGCATCTTCATGCTGATGCCGCGCATCATGCGCCGCTTCGGCCTGGAGACGCTGATGCTGGCGTCGTTGCTGGCGGCGGTGCTGCGCTTCGGCTTGATCGCCACCAGCCTGGCGGTGCCGGCAATGGCGGCGTTCGCCCAGGCCTTGCATGCGCTGACCTACGCGCTGCACCACGCCTCGGCGGTCGGATTGATCAACCGCATGTTCGCCGAGCAGCACCACGGTCGGGCGCAGGGGCTGTACATCATCGCCTCCTTCGGCGTGGGCGGCAGCGGCGGCGGCCTGATCGGCGGCCTGGTATGGCCGCATGGCGGCGTGCTGCCCACCTTCGCCATGTCCGCCTGCGCGGCGCTGATCGGAGTATTCGTCTGCCTGCGCTGGCTGAAGCCCGGATATCAGGAGCAGAAATGATGACAGCCGCCACGCCGCAACAGGCGCTGGATCAATACCAAAAAGCTTTGGCCTCGCATGACTGGCGCCAGGTGGCGCCATGGCTGCATGAAGACGCCTGCTTCGTGTTTTCCGACGGCACTTTCAAGGGCAAGGAGGCGGTGTGCCAGGCGATCCGGCAAACCTTCGCTTGGATACGCAGCGAGGAATACCGGATCGACCAGCTGCATTGGGTTCATGCGGACGATGCTTTCGCCTGCTGCGTCTACGATTTCCACTGGCAAGGCCTGGCGGAAGGCAAAACGGCCAGCGGCAGCGGTCGGGGCAGCTGCGCGCTGATCCGCGATGAGAACGGCTGGCGGCTGCTGCAGGAGCATTTGGGACCGCCGGCCCGGTCATAACAGCATCACCAGCTTGTATTCCGCCGCCTGCGCCGGCCGCAGCGTGATCTGCTGGCGCAGCAGCCGGCCCTGGGCGGGATGATTGAAGGCGCGCTCGCCGCCTTCCCGCTCCAGCACATCCTGTTGCTGCCAAAAGCGCTCGAATTCCACGCTTTTCCGGCGCAGCCTGGCCAGCATGGCCGCCGTTTCAGCATCATCCAGTTGCTGTCCCAGGTCTGCGCGCAATTCCGCCACGATGCGCCGCGCGCGCTCCGGCCAGTTGTCGATGAATTCGCGCGCCTGCGGCATCAGGAAGATGAAGTCCAGCAGGCTGCGGCTGGCGTCCGGCCGTCCCAGCCACTCGCAAAACAGTTCCGCCGCCGGCGGATTCCACGCCACCGCCCGCCAATGGCGGTCCAGCACGTAGGCCGCGATGGCGATGTGCGGCAATGTCTTCTCCAGCAGCTCGCGCGCCTGTGGGTGGGCATCGGCGCGCTTGTCCTGAGGGTTCTTCAGGCCTGCCAGATCAAACAGATAGTCCGTTTCCGCCGCCGACAGCTGCAGCGCCGCCGCCAGCCGGGTGAGGGTGTGGGCCGATACCGATTCGGTGCGGCCCTGCTCCAGCCAGGTGAGCCAGGTGGGGCTGATGCCGGCCAGTTGCGCCACCTCTTCGCGGCGCAGGCCTTTGGCGCGGCGGCGCGCGCCCACCGGCAGGCCGGCCTGTTGCGGGCTGAGGCGTTCGCGGTGGGCGCGCAGGAATTCGCCCAGCGGCGAGGCGGAGGTACGTGGCATGAAATCATCCTGTTGGTTTTTATACCAGTATAACTGCTTATCTTGTAACAGGATCAAAGCTGGCAGAAGATGCAGTCAACGGCGCAGCGGCGCCACTCACGGGCACACGCCATGACTGCACAAACCCTGTACGACAAACTGTGGAACAGCCACCTGGTGCGCGAGGAGGCCGACGGCACCGCGCTTCTCTACATCGACCGCCACCTGGTGCACGAAGTCACCAGTCCGCAGGCCTTCGAAGGCCTGAAGCTGGCCGGCCGCAAGCTGTGGCGCATCGACTCGGTGGTGTCCACCGCCGACCACAACACCCCCACCGATCATTGGGACCAGGGCATCCAGGACCCGATCTCGCGCCAGCAGGTGGAAACGCTGGACGCCAATATCAAGGAATTCGGCGCGTTGGCCTACTTCCCGTTCAAGGACCACGGCCAAGGCATCGTCCACGTGATGGGGCCGGAGCAGGGCGCCACCCTGCCGGGCATGACCGTGGTGTGCGGCGACAGCCACACCTCCACCCACGGCGCTTTCGGCGCGCTGGCGCACGGCATCGGCACTTCCGAAGTGGAGCACGTGATGGCGACGCAGTGCCTGGTGGCCAAGAAGTCCAAAAACATGCTGGTGCGCGTCGATGGCAAGCTGGGCGCCGGCGTCACCGCCAAGGACGTGGCGTTGGCCATCATAGGCAAAATCGGCACCGCCGGCGGCACCGGCTACGCGATCGAGTTTGGCGGCGCGGCCATCCAGAGCCTGAGCATGGAAGGGCGGATGACGCTGTGCAATATGGCGATCGAAGCCGGCGCCCGCTCCGGGCTGGTGGCGGTGGACCAGAAAACCATAGATTACGTGCAGGGCAGGCCGTTTGCGCCCAAGGCGGGGCAATGGCAGCAGGCGGTGGCTTATTGGAACACCCTGCATTCCGACGCCGGCGCGCATTTCGACGCGGTGGTCGCGCTCGACGGCGCAGCCATCCAGCCGCAGGTCACCTGGGGCACTTCGCCGGAAATGGTGGTGCACGTGGGCGGCAAGGTGCCGAATCCGGCGCGCGAGAGCGACCCGGTGAAGAAGTCCGGCATCGAGCGCGCGCTGGCCTATATGGGCCTGCAGGCCGACACGCCGATAGACCATATTCCGGTGGACGTGGTGTTCATCGGCTCCTGTACCAACAGCCGCATCGAAGACCTGCGCGAGGCCGCCGCGGTGGCGAAAGGCCGGCAGAAGGCCGCCAGCGTCAAGCAGGTGCTGGTGGTGCCGGGCTCGGGGCTGGTGAAGGCGCAGGCCGAGGCCGAAGGGTTGGACAAGGTGTTCACCGCCGCCGGTTTCGAATGGCGCGAGCCGGGCTGTTCGATGTGCCTGGCGATGAACGCCGACCGCCTGCTGCCGGGCGAGCGCTGCGCTTCCACCTCCAACCGCAATTTCGAAGGCCGCCAGGGCCAGGGCGGCCGCACGCATCTGGTGAGTCCGGCGATGGCGGCGGCGGCGGCGGTGGCCGGCCATTTTGTAGACGTGCGCCAGTGGTCCGTTCAGTAAGTAGCGGTTTGCTCCGGCGCGCCGGGAGCAAACGTCGGGACGTGGCGTCGAAGAGCGGGGAAGACCGGCAGGGCCGGCTTAGGTAGAATCTTCCGTTTTCTTTGTCCGACAGCCCGGCTGTTGATTTGAATGGAGCATCGCATCATGAAAAAAGAGATTGTCTGGATTGGCCTGGCCTTGCTGCTGGCGGCGTGCAACACCGTGCAGGGCATCAAGACCGACGCCAAGGAAGGCGGCCAGGCTGTGGGCCATGGCCTGCAGAAGGCCGGCCAGGCAATCGGCAACGCGGTGGAAAAAGGCGGCGAAGCGATCAAGCGCACCGCCGAGTAAGTCCCCGCTGCCGTACCTAACGGAGCGCAATAATGAAAGCATTCACCACTTTGAAAGGCCTGGCCTGTCCGCTGGACCGCGCCAACGTCGATACCGACGCCATCATTCCCAAGCAGTTCTTGAAGTCCATCAAGCGGTCCGGGTTCGGCCCCAACCTGTTCGACGAGTGGCGCTATCTGGACCATGGCGAGCCGGGCATGGACAACAGCAAGCGTCCGCTCAATCCGGACTTCGTGCTGAACCAGCCGCGCTACCAGGGCGCGCAGGTGCTGCTGGCGCGCGAGAACTTCGGCTGCGGCTCCAGCCGCGAACACGCGCCGTGGGCGCTGGACGACCAGGGCTTCCGGGTGGTGATCGCGCCCAGCTTCGCCGACATCTTCTTCAACAACTGCTACAAGAACGGCCTGCTGCCGGTCGTGCTGGCCGCCGACATCGTGGATCAGTTGTTTAGCGAATGCGAGGCCACGGTCGGCTATCAGTTGACTGTGGACCTGGCGGCGCAAACGGTCACCACGCCGGCAGGCCAAACCTTCTCTTTCGACATCACCGAACACCGCAAGCATTGCCTGCTGGGCGGCCTGGACGAAATCGGCCTCACCCTGCGGCACGCCGACGAGATCAAGGCGTTTGAAGCCCGGCGCCGCCAGCAACAGCCCTGGCTGTTCGCCTGAGCGGATCGTCCGTCAACCAGCCGGGAGGAGATCGCGATGCGCGAAGCCGGACATGCAGAACGGGTGCAGCAGCAATTTGGCGAACAGGCAGCGGCCTATCTTTCCAGCGTCGTCCACGCCCAGGGCGAAGAGTTCGCCCAGTTGCGGGATGCGGTGGCGGCGCAGGCTGGGGCCAAGGTATTGGACCTGGGTTGCGGCGCGGGGCACGTCAGCTTTCAGGTGGCCGAGCGGGCCGGGCAGGTAGTGGCTTATGACCTGTCGGCGTTGATGTTGCAGGTCGTGGCGGATGAGGCGGCGCGGCGCGGGCTGCTCAATGTGAATACCCGCCAGGGCGCGGCGGAACGGCTGCCGTTCGCCGACGCCGAGTTCGACTTTGTCTTCAGCCGCTATTCCGCCCACCACTGGAGCGACGTGCCCTTGGCGCTGCGTGAGGTGCGGCGGGTGCTGAAGCCCGGCGGCCGTGCCGCCTTCATCGATATTGCCTCGCCCGGGGCGCCGCTGCTGGACACCCATCTGCAAGCGGTGGAGGTGCTGCGGGATACCAGCCACGTGCGTAATTATTCTCATGCCGAATGGCACGCCATGCTGGCCGCCGCCAGCCTGCACGCCGAGCGCAGCCAACGCCTCAGGCTGCGGCTGGAATTTTCTTCCTGGGTGGAGCGGATGCGCACGCCGCAGCTCATGCAGCAGGCGATACGCGTTTTGCAACAGAGCATGGGGCGCGAGGTGCGGGATTATTTCGACATCGGCGACGACGGCAGTTTCAGTTCCGACGTGCTGGTGTTGTGGGCCACGGCGTGAACGCGGCCAGGCGGGAAGGGCGGCGCGGCTGGCTGGCCTGGCTGTGCCGCCATCCCTGGCTGGCCTTTGTGTTGCTGGGCCTGAGCTTTTTGGTGTTCGGCGCCGCCACCGTCAACCTGGCCCTGCTGCTGCAACTCAATCTGAGACTGTGGCTGGACGTGGGGTGGCAGGCCGCGATGGACGGCGCCTTGCGCCAGTTGCTGGAATTGCTGATATCGGGCTACGCCGCGATGGCGGCCTACATCGTATTCAAATGTTGCGAGCGGGTGCTGGTGGAACGGCTGACCCGGCGCGACGATTAAAACCGAAAAGGGATGAACATGAAGATCGCCATTCTGCCGGGTGACGGCATCGGACCGGAAATCATCGCCCAGGCCGAGCGCGTGCTGGACGTGCTGCGCCGCGACGGCCTCAAGCTGGAAACCGAACACGCGCCGCTGGGCGGCGCCGCTTACGACCAGTACGGCGCGCCGTACCCGGAAGCCACACAAACGCTGGTGCGCGAAGCCGACGCCGTGCTTTTGGGCGCGGTGGGCGGTCCGCAATACGACAAGCTGGAGCGCCCGTTGCGGCCGGAGCGCGGCCTCTTGGCCATCCGCAAGGACCTGGGCCTGTTCGCCAACTTGCGCCCGGCCATTCTGTACCCAGAGCTGGCCAACGCCTCCACGCTAAAACCGGAAGCGGTGGCCGGGCTGGACATCATGATCGTGCGTGAGCTGACTGGCGACATCTACTTCGGCCAACCGCGCGGCATCGCGGTCAACGAACTGGGCGAGCGCGAGGCCTACAACACCATGCGCTACAGCGAAAGCGAAGTGCGCCGCATCGCCCATGTCGCCTTCGGCATCGCGATGAAACGGAATAAAAAGCTGTGTTCGGTGGACAAGGCCAATGTGCTGGAAACCACCGAATTCTGGAAAGAGATCATGATAGACGTGGCGGGCGAGTACCCGCAGGTGGAGCTCAGCCACATGTACGTGGACAACGCCGCCATGCAGCTGGTGCGCAATCCCAAGCAGTTCGACGTGATGGTGACCGGCAATATCTTCGGCGACATCCTGTCCGACGAGGCCTCAATGCTCACCGGCTCCATCGGCATGCTGCCCTCGGCCTCGCTGGACCAGAACAACAAGGGCCTGTACGAGCCCAGCCACGGTTCGGCGCCGGATATAGCCGGCCAGAACCTGGCCAATCCGCTGGCCACCATCCTGTCCGCCGCGATGATGCTGCGCTACAGCTTTGGCCAGGAAGCCGCCGCGCAGCGCGTGGAGGGCGCGGTGAAGAAGGTGCTGGCGCAAGGCTACCGCACCGGCGATATCTTCGAGGCGGGCTGCGAGAGGGTGAGCTGCTCCGGCATGGGCGACGCGGTGGTGGCGGCCTTGTAAGCTGCGCGATGCGGATGCCGCGCCTGGTTCAGGGCTGGCGCGGCATTGTCGGTTTCGTTTGTCCCGGAGCCTCTACAAGGGCGCACTGCAACCAAAAATGCTGGTGCCCGTGACGGTATTGGCGACCCGGGCCAAGGCCCGGCCGGTTAGCGTTCCGCCGGTTAGCGTGATGGATCCTACGCCGCTGTTGCCGGCGAGGATGCTGCCCTTGACGCTCGAGGTGGTCAGCGTAGCGGCGGAGCCGACCGCCCAGTACACCTTGCATGGTTGTCCACGACCGGTCATGACCACCGAGAAGTTGGTGCCGGTAAGCGCGGCGCCGACTTTGAAAATCCAGACGCCGCTTGCGGGCCGTTGAGCGTCAGGGTGGTGTCTGTGAAGGTGACCGCGGCAGGGAAGCAATAGACGCCCGGGGCCAGGGGGCCGAGCACCGGCAGATTGCCGGTAAACGCCGGGGTCGAGATGGTCTCGGTGCATGGGCGGGACTCAAGCGCCGAGTAGGCTCTAAGCAAGTCTTCCTGCGCTTGATCTGCGGCCGCATTGGTCGCAGGGGGCTTTCGCCGCCAATCGTGCAGCCGGTATTGGTGAAACCGCCGGGATAGACGCCAATGTTTCCGGCCAGCACTGAGCCGGCGGTGCAGGTGACGTTGGTGCCGCCCAGGACGGCGAATTTCGCCGCAGCTCCCAGCGTCACTTGAGCATTGGCAGGGCTGGCGGCGGCGAATAGCGCCGCGATCCCAAGCAAGCATGAAAGCAGGAGCCTCTTGCTTGCAATGGCTAAATTTTCCGTGTTGCTCATGTGTTGCTCCTTTCCTCTTCGGCAGATAGGCATCAATGCACGGCCGGCGTTTCGGCAGGTGCGGGGCTATTCAGAATTATTCGCTGCGCGTTGTCGATGTTCTGTGCGCTGTCGTACAAGCGGCGCATCATTGCGCGTGGCTTCGCATTGAATTCCTCAAGAAGGGGGAGGTTGGAAACAGATCATGAACAGGCGCGGTTGCGCTCCTGGAGGACTTCCATGTATGTAATTCGTCTCGCCACCCTGGCCGATCTTGATGGCATTGCTTTGATGCTGCGGGAGAATTCGTCTTCTCGCGGCGGCGCGCTGACCGGGGATTTTTCGACCGACAAGGTCGAGGCCATGTTGCGTGGAGGCCTTTGCAATGTGCTGGCATTGCGTGAAGGCAAGGTGGCGGGGGCGCTGTTCAGCAGCGAGGCCAGCCGTCTTGCAGACTCTTTGGTGGTGCGGGCCATGCGGCAGGCTTGGCCTGGCAGTTCCGACGCCTATGTTTATGGGCCGGTCTGCGTGGCGCAAGCGGAGCGAGGCATGGGTTTGTCCGGCAAGCTCTATGCGCGTTTGCAGCAAGAATTGCCGGGACGAGAGGCGATTCTTTTCATACGCAAGGACAATGCCGCGTCGTTAAACGCGCATTTCAAGCTGGGAATGCGCGAGGTTGCGGCTTACACGCTGGATGGTTTGGATTACGTGGTTTTGAGCGGGGCGCCGCAGCCTTAGCGGATGCTGCGGCCATAGCTGGAACGCGCGCAGCAGAGGAGGAAGGCGCTGGCGCATGGCTACCGCGCTGGCGATATTTTCGCGGCGGGTGGCGAGAATAGAGTCCGGGCAATGGAATTTCTGAAGCACGGCATCAAAATTATGGCCAACCTGGCGTTGGCGGTGTTGGCAGGCACTATCGCGCCAATGGTTAAAATATAATTGACGGTAAGTTGGTTCCTGCCGAGTGGAAGGTTTTCGTTGTTTATGCCCTGCTGTTCCATGTTGTGTTCATCGCGCCTTAATCTATTGTTTTGCATACCCTCACAATAAAAACGATTTACCCCATTGCCTGCCGCCGTGGCGCGCTGCACAATGGGCTAACAAAAATTCAATCGCTGCCGGGGCGCAGATCCTGGCGCGGCAGCAATTTGGACTTAGGACAGACTCGGGAGAATTTCAGTGAGAGTAGGCTTTGTAGGTTGGCGAGGCATGGTGGGTTCCGTGCTGATGCAGCGCATGCGCGAGGAGAACGACTTTGCGGTGATCGCCGAGCCGGTGTTCTTCACCACCTCCAATGTCGGCGGCAAGGCGCCGGACATCGGCCGCGACGTGCCGGCATTGAAGGACGCGGGCGATATCGACGAGCTGAAGGCGATGGATGTGGTCGTCACCTGTCAGGGCGGCGACTACACCACCGAAGTCTACGGCAAGCTGCGTGAAGCTGGCTGGAAGGGCTACTGGATAGATGCGGCCTCTTCGCTCCGTATGGAGCCGAACGCCATCATTATCCTGGATCCGGTCAACAAGAACGTGATCGAGCAGGGCCTGGCCTGCGGCGTGAAGGACTACATCGGCGGCAACTGCACCGTTTCGCTGATGCTGATGGCGCTGGGCGGGTTGTTCCAGAACGATCTGGTGGACTGGGCCACGTCCATGACTTACCAGGCCGCTTCCGGCGCCGGTGCCAAGAACATGCGCGAGCTCTTGTCCGGCATGGGCGCCATCCACAGTCAGGTGGGCGATCTGCTGGCCGATCCGGCTTCCGCCATCCTGGACATAGACCGCAAGGTGTCCGACTTCCTGCGTTCCGATGCCTTCCCGGACCAGAACTTCGGCGTGCCGCTGGCCGGCAGCCTGATTCCGTGGATAGACAAGGACCTCGGCAATGGCCAATCCAAGGAGGAGTGGAAGGGCGGCGTGGAGACCAACAAGATATTGGGCCGCGGCGCCAATCCGGTGTCGGTGGACGGCCTGTGCGTGCGGGTGGGCGCGATGCGCTGCCACAGCCAGGCGCTGACCATCAAGCTGAAGAAGGACGTGCCGCTGAACGAGATCGAAGCCATGTTGGCCGCCGCCAATCCTTGGGCCAAGGTGGTGCCGAATACCCGCGAGGCCTCGATGCGCGACCTGACCCCGGCCGCGGTGACCGGCACATTGGCCACCCCAGTAGGTCGCCTGCGCAAGATGGCGATGGGCGACGAGTATCTGTCCGCCTTCACCGTGGGCGATCAGTTGCTGTGGGGTGCGGCCGAACCGCTGCGCCGCATGCTGCGTATCCTGATTGAGCGCTGACAGGTAGAATAGGCGTCAGCCTGAGGCCGGCATTTGCCGGCCGTCACAGAACACAAGGGCACTTAGGTGCCCTTTTTGCGTGGATTTGCCGGCCGGCTTTCACTCGGTTGGCGCAGTAAGAATAGGAAACCAATCATGTCGACATCCCTTCAACTTGCCGTAGTGGGCGCCACCAGCCTGGTGGGCCAGGCCATTCTGGAACTGCTGGCCGAGCGTAATTTCCCGGCCGCCCGCGTGTTCGCGGTGGACAGCGCCGACCAGGACGGCAGCACTGCATCCTTTGGCAATCTGGAGCTGGACGTGCATATGGTGGACGAGTTCAACTTCGAGAATGTCGGCATGGCCATCTTCGCCGCTGGCAGCGCCATCGCCCGTGAATACGCGCCGCAGGCGCGCGATGCCGGCGCGGCGGTGGTCGACTTCAGCTCCGCTTTTCGCAACGATGCCGGCGTGCCGCTGGTGGTGCCGGCCATCAACCCCGCCGCGCTGACCGACCTGGGCCGCGCGCCGCTGGTGGCGGTGCCTAATTGCACCACCACCCCGCTGGCGCTGGCGCTGGCGGCCCTGCTGCCGTTGGAGATCAAGCGCGTCAGCGTGGCCACCTACCAGGCGGTGTCAGGCAGCGGCCAGGCAGCGATGGAGGAAATGGCCGACCAGACCACCGCGCTGTTCTCCCATCGCGACGCAGAGGTGAAAGCCTACGACAAACGCATCGCTTTCAACGTGCTGCCGCAGATCGGCGTGGTGGACGAAAACGGCGACTCGGAAGAAGAGCGTTCGGTGCGCGACGAAACCGCGCGTTTGCTGCAACTGGCGCCGGAATCGCTGGAAATCACTTGCGCGCGCGTGCCGGTGTTCTTTGGCCATTCCTGGGCGGTTCAAGTCGAACTGCATAAGGAGTTTGATCTCGAGCAAGTGAAGAAGCGCCTGCAGGCCGCAGGATTGAAGGTAGTGGGGCAGGATCAGCACGGCGGCTATGTGACGCCGATGGAAGCCACCGGCAACGAGGTGGTCTGGGTGAGCCGCTTGCGCGTGCACGGCAAGGTGGCAAGCCTGTGGCTGTCGGCGGACAACGTGAAGGCCGGCGCGGCGATCCATTGCGTGCGCATCGCGGAAATCTTGGCGGGGCAGAGCGCGCTGATGTAAGCGGCGTCCGCGGCCCGCTTGGCCAGGGATCGTTATGAAGTCTAGCTAAACGCCACGGCAGGGCCTAAGATCGTAGCAGTTGCCCATTAGCCCGCAAGCGGGTCTATAGCCTATAAAATCAAATGAGACCGTGCCGGAAGGTAGACAGTGAGAAATCAGGGAAAACTCAAGCTTTGCGTCCTGTTGATTGGCCTGGCGTGCTCTGTCGGAGCCTGGGCGGGATTGGGGAGGATTCATCTCCGCTCCAATCTTGGCGAGTTGCTGAAGGCTGATATCGAAATGACAGGCGTGCAGTCCGGGGAGCTGGATGCCGTCCGGGTGGGGCTGGCCAGCATCGATACCTTCCAGGCGCTGAATGTCGATTACGCCTCCTCGCTGTCCCAACTGCGCTTCGCGCTGAGTCCCGATCCGCGCGGCGCGCTGATCCGCGTCAGTTCCACCCAGCCGATCACCGATCCCTACCTGCGTTTTGTCGTGGAGGCCAGAGCGCCGTCCGGACGCTCGGTGCGCGAGTACACGGTGCTGCTGGACCCGGCCAATTACAATGCCGGCGGCCAAAATATCGTGCAGGACGTGCCAAGCTATGCCGACAGCGACCAGGCTGGCCGCTATCAGGCGGCTCCGCCGGCCAGGGTGCGGCCCGTCGAACCGAGCGTGTTGAAAGTGAGGCAGGGCGCCACCCTGCGTTCGCTGGCGCAGCGGGTGCGGCCGAAGGGAGCATCGCTGCGTCAAACCATGGCGGCGCTGGTGCAGGCCAATCCCGATGCGTTCGATGAAGGCGATGTCACGCATCCCAAGGCCGGCGCCATCCTGAAAGTGCCGTCGCCGCGCAAGATCAAGGCGTTGAAAGCTGTCCAGGTAGCCAGCATTCTGGGCGACGCCGCTCCGGCTTCGGCCGCGTCCGCTGGCAGCCAAGCGGCTTCGCCGGCGGGTAAGAGCGGGGGCGACGTGCTCAAGCTGGTGCCGGGAGACAGTGTAGACAACGCGCGGCTGAACGATTTGCAGCAGCAGATCAATGCCCGCGAAAAGGCTTTGCAGGACGCTTCGGCGCGGATTGCCGCGCTGGAACAGGAACTAAAGGCGATGAGAGGCGGCCAGCCGATGCCAGCGGCGCCGGCCATGGCTTCGGCCCCGCTGGCCGCGGCCAGCGCTCCGATGGCCAGCGCGCCCAAGCCGATGGTCAAGCCGGCGGAACCGCCGCACCCGGTCAAGAAGTCGGTTCTCGCCCATGCGGCGCCGATGCCTCCGGCCAAACCATCGTTGCTGGACAGGTTGATGGCCAACTTGCCGTTGCTAGGCGGCGGTGTCGCCGGCGTGGGCTTGCTGGCGCTGCTGGGGGTGATGATTGCCAGGCGCCGCGGGGCGGCGAGCGGCATGTCGGCCGCCAGCGCCACGCTGGCGCGCTCCACCGTTACCGGGCCTGGCCCCAGCACCGTGGGCGGCAGCCATTCCTTCATGAGCAACTTCACGCAGGCGGCTGGCGCCATCGATGCGGCCGAAGTGGACCCGGTGGCCGAGGCCGAAGTGTATATCGCCTATGGGCGCGACCAGCAGGCCGAGGAAATCCTGAGGGATGCATTGCAGAAGGACCCATCCCGGCACGAGGTCAGGATGAAGCTGATGGAGGTGTATGCCGCGCGTCCCGATACCGCCAGTTTCGAGCGTTTGGCCCGGGAGATGAACGCCGCTTTCGACGGCAAGGGCGCGCTGTGGGCCAAGACCATCACCCTGGGCCGCGCCATCGATCCGGACAATCCACTGTACCAGATGGCTCCGGAGGCCGAGCAGGAGTTGGCCGCAGCGGCAGGCGGCGGTGTCATCGACCTGGATCAGGAGTTGTTCGGCGAGCAGGCCCCGGTGGCCGAGGTCGCCGCCGCCGCGCCGGAAGCGCTGGAGGAGGCGGATCCGTTGGCAGCCTTGTTCGACACGCCGGCGGGCCAGCCTGTTGCTGAGCCGGAAGGCCAGGGCAGCGCGCTGGATTTCGACTTGGAAGCCATGCTGCCGACCGAGCCTGGGCCGGAGCAGGCCGAGGAAAAGACGCCGGAGGCCGACGCCGGCATGCTCGACTTCGACTTCAATCTGGACGCTGCAGCGGTGGAGGAGACCAAGCCGGCCACGGAAGCCGCCGGCGGGCTGGAGTCGCTTTACGAGGACATGCTGGCTGAAACTCCGGCCGAGGCGACAGCTTCGGCGGCAGAGCCCGCGGTTGAGGCCGAGGGCATGTCTGTGATGGACGACCCGTTGTCCACCAAGCTTGATCTTGCCAAGGTGTATCTTGATATGGGCGACCGCGAAGGCGCGCGCGAGGTGTTGCAGGATTTGCTGAGCGAGGCGCAGGGCCCATTGAAGGATGAGGCCAAAGCGCTGCTGGACAGGATCAGCGCCTGATTTTCGCCGCGGATTGATTCAATGGCCGGGTGTCTGTTTTCAGAAACGACACCCGGCCATTTTTTATCCGGGAGGTTCCCATTGCCGCATGTCTCTGGCGTGGATGGATTGTTCGGCGCCGGGGGGCTCTGTTGCACAAATCCCAGGCAGGACGAGTTTCCCCTTTCCCCAAACCGATTTATGCCATAGCCACCGTGCACGGCCGGCCCCGCATGCTGAAGCGGCTCAAGATCGCTGCGCGCACTTGCAGCTCTGCCACTTGACCATCGAAACGCCGTGCCGTCACCCTTTCCCCCAACCGTTTGAAGCAATGTATCTTAGTTTCCACCAAGCTGCGGCGATGATAGCCGCTCCAGCGTTTCCAGATTGCCCTGCCTAGTCGCTTGGTCGCCCGCAGAATCTCGTTGCGAGCCAGTACACCCAGCGAATTTCCTTTCCACGGTCTCGCATTCCTGCGGGTCGGAATACATCCGGTTGCGCCTCGCGCGGCAATCGCCTCATGACATGCCTTGGTATCAAAAGCCCCATCCCCGCTCACGCAGGCTATCGGCTCATCAGCCGGGATTTGCGCCAATAGCGAAGGCAACATTTGCGCATCTCCCTGGCGGTTGTCTGTCACCTCGATCGCGCGGATTTGCAGGGTTTCCGCATCGATGCCCAGATGCACCTTGCGCCATTGCCGGCGATATTCCGCGCCATGCTTCTTGGTTTTCCATTCGCCTTCGCCCAACATCTTGATGCCTGTGCTATCCACCAGTAGGTGCAGCGCGCCCGAGCCTTTCTGGTAGGGAATTTGGACCTGCAGCGTTTGCTGCCGTCTGGATAGCGTGCTGTAGTCGGGGACGCTCCAGTCCAGGCCCGCCAGCTTGAGCAGGCTTTGGATGAAACCGATGGTTTGCCGCAAAGGCAGTCCAAATAGGTTCTTGATGGTCAAACAGAACTGAATAGCTACATCGCTATAGGTCTGTGTCCGTCCGCGCTTGCCCTGCGGAGTCGCCTGCCATGACATGGTTGTGTCGAACCAGACGGACAGAGAGCCGCGTCGGATCAGGGCTTGGTTGTAGGCTTTCCAGTTGGTCGTTCGGTAGCGTTTTGGAGCGGGCTTGGTCATGCCGCTATCTTACCAAGCTGCGGTGGGGGAGTATTTGTGCAACAAAGCCGCGCCGGGGCGATGGTTTCGCGAGCGCGCCGCTTATTGCCGCCGTATTTTGATTGGCGCGGATGTCGCGGATGGCGCAATGAGATCGCTGGCAATGGCGGCTAGGCGGGCCGCAATTTCTCGTTGAGCGTAAATCCATCTATCGCTAAAGGGAATTAAGTGGCGGATGATTTGCTATGCACAATTTCCGGCCTATTTTATAAAAGACGGCCATTGAAATTGTGCGGTCGCCGGCTTGTCAGCAAATAGTGGCTTGAGGTTTAATCGCAGGGGTTTATCAGGATTGTCAGTCGTCTTGGGGTTTGTTGATTTCAGTGCGGGGTCATGGCGGATTTCGGCGAGGGCAGCGTATCTGTCTGGCCTGGATAAAACATGTAAGCAAATAGGTTGGGGAAGTACATGAAGGCTGCAAACTTTCGCATGGCAAGCTTGGCTCTGTTGATCGCGGGGCTGGGCGGAGTCTCGGCGGCCCAGGCGGGGTTGGGGCCTATCCATGTGCTGTCCGCCGACGGTGAGGCGTTTTCAGCCGAAATTCCGGTGGTAAATGAAGACATCGAGGATTTCGCTCAGGCCGACCTGGCCGACCGCAACCATTATCCCTTGTTGTCCGCTTACAGCGGTTCGGCCGCTGTATTGCAATTCAATCTAGTGCGCGGCGGCGATGGCCATATCCAGAAAGTCCTGGTCAAGGGGCCGGCCAGTTTCAGCGAGCCGCTGCTGCGTTTCGCGGTGGAGGTGCGCTGGCCGGACGGGCGGCTGGTGCGCGAGTTCGAGGTCGATTACAAACGGGATGGCCCGCGCCGCAAAGAGCCGGCGCCGGTCGGCGGCGACGACGGCAAGCGCCATGTCGCGTCATCGGACCAGGGGTCGCGGCTGGATGGCGCGGGCCTGGGCGAACTCAAGGTCAGCTCCCGGCTGGGCGAACCGTTGCAGGCTGAGCTGAATCTATTGGGGGCCGTGTTCGATAAGACCGACCAGGTGCAGGTGGCCATTTTCGCCGATGCCTCCCAAGGAGGGGCGGTGCCGGAGCAATTGCAGCAAGTGGCGTCCATCATGCATAAGCTTGACCGTGCCGCCGACGGCAGGCATGTGTTGCAGCTGGCCTCCACTCTGCCCATCACCGTTCCGCGCCTGGCTTTCCGGGTGGAGGTGAGGGCGGCGGGCATCAAGGTCCAGAAGGATTATGCGCTGATGCTGGAGAGCGCGCCCCCGTCCCAGGCCAAGACCGACGCGGCCGCGCATCCCGCGGGACAGCCGCCGGCGGCGAAGCAGGAGGCGGTCCGGACATATATGGTCCGCAAGGGCGACAGCCTGTCGGTGATAGCCGCGCGCGTGCGCGGCCACGAGTCCGGCGAGAATGTTGCGGGCAGATTGTTGAAGGACAATCCGGATGCCTTCATCGACGGCGACGCCAACCGGCTGCTGGCTGGGGCCGCCTTGCATTATCCGGAGCAGTGGAAGCTGCGCAGCGAGCCTGCGCGCCACCATGCCATGGAAAAGGCCGCTGCGGCAGACGATGCCTCCAAGCTCGCAGCCAAGCCCGGTGCCATGGCCAAGTTGCTGGCCGATGCGCGGCCTGCGGCGTCGGCCAAGGCCGAAGCCGCGAAACCGGCTCCTACCCCTGCGGCAAGCAAGCCGCAGGCATCCTCGCCGGCGGCGCTGGTCGCCGAGCGCCGCATGCACGACATGCTGGTGATGCAGGACAAGGCGCTGAAACAGACCGAAGCGCGCGCCAAGGCGCTGGAAGAGCAGATTCGCAATGTCCAGCAGCACAAGAAAAAAACTCCCGAGCCGCAGTCCGCGCCGACGGCGCGGGCAAGCAAGCCGGTTCCTGTGACGCCGCCAAAACCGGCGGCGCCCGCGATGGCGGCCTCTGCGGCCAAGGATCGCATCGCCGCTCCGGCCGCCAAGCTCGACGAGCTGGATACGTATCCGATAGAGGTCAAGGCGGTAGTCTCCTCCGCGCCGCGTCCGGCGGCCCCGGCGATGGCCGCGCAGAACAAGCCGGTGCCCAAAGCCGCCGAATCCAGCATGATGGACGACGCGCTGTCGGCGCTGGGCGACCGGGATATCCAGTTGCGCCTGGGCGGAGCCGCCGCCGCGCTCGCGCTGGTGGCCTTGTTGCTGATGCGCAGAAAGCGCAGCCGGCAGGATGGCGGCGCGGCGCCGATGTCCGATGACGCCGCGCGCCAGAAGGCGGCCTCGATGCTGACCCTGGGCCCGCTGACTTCGCTGATGAGTTCGCTGAAAAAGGGTGACGGCATCGATCTGGGGTCGGTGGACGTGATGGCGGAGGCCGAGGTCTATCTCGCCTATGGCCGCGACGATCAGGCTCTGCTGATCCTGCGGGAAGGCATGGTCAAGGAGCCTATGCGGCAGGACTTGCGCTACAAGCTGCTGGAAGTGCTGGCAGCGCAGCCCAACAAGGAGGAGTTCGTCAAGGAAGCCTCTGTCACCCATGGCATGTTCAGCAAGGACAGCACTTTCTGGATGAGAGTGTGCGAACTGGGCCGCGCCGCGGTGCCGGGCAATCCGTTGTTCGAGACGGCCGCTACGCCGCAGACGGTGGTGATGCCCGCAGTCGGCTCGATGCAGCCGGTTGCCGCGGCTCGGGTGCCGGATCCTGATCCGGAGGCGGACCCTAGAGTGAGCCTGCGGGTGGAGCTGGGGACGCCTCCGCCAGTCGTTCCGGAAACCCGGACAGTTCTGGAGGCCCCGCCTCCATTGGCCGAGCAGTCTGCGCCGCAGGCTGAGGAGGTCGACCGCGAGAAGCTTGAACTGGCCAAGCTCTATATGGAAATGGGCGACAAGGAAACCGCCGAAATCCTGATGCGGGAGGCGCAGCAAGGACGGTAGGCAGGGCAACCGGCGCAGGCCGGCAAGCAAATGGCACCGGGCAGGCAGACGGTGCCATTTGCTTTTGTGCGGGTCTGGACGTGGCGCAAACCGGGCCGGATAGGGTAGAGTGGCAGTTTTGTCGCTCCGGACGCTGGATGGCGTCTTGGATGTAGGGTACGAATGAAAGAGTGGGCATGAGAATCGCGCTCGGCATTGAGTATGACGGTCGGGCGTTTGCCGGCTGGCAAACCCAGCCGCATGGCAATACGGTGCAGGACAGGCTGAATCAGGCGCTGTGCCGGATCGCAGGCAATCGAAGCATTGCCACCTTGGCGGCTGGCCGAACCGACGCCGGTGTGCACGCGGCGATGCAAGTGGTGCATTTCGATACCGATGCCGTACGCCCGCTCAATGCCTGGGTGCGCGGCGTCAATGCGCTGTTGCCGCCGGAGATCGTCGTGGTGTGGGCGCGGGAAGTGGATGAGTCTTTCCACGCCAGGTTTTCCGCCTTTTCCCGCAGTTACAGCTATTTCTTGCTGACCAGCCCGGTCCGGCCCTGCCTGCTGGCCGGCAAGATAGGCTGGTTTCACCAGGCGCTCGATGTGGCCGCGATGCGCGCGGCGGCGGACAGGCTGCTGGGGCGGCATGATTTCTCCAGCTTCCGCGCTTCGGAGTGTCAGGCCAAGTCGCCGGTCAAGGACTTGCAGTTGCTGGCGATCCACGACAACGGCGGTCTGCTGCGCTTCGACCTGAAGGCCGATGCCTTCCTGCACCATATGGTGCGCAACATCGTCGGCGCCTTGGTGTACGTCGGCAAGGGCGCGCTGGCTCCCGACGACATGTCGGCGCTGCTGTCCGCTTGCGACCGTACCAGCGCGCCGCCCACCTTCATGCCTGACGGCTTGTACTTGACCGGGGTCGGCTATCCAGAACAGTTCTCCCTGCCGTCGCAATCGGCGGGAGAGCGGCTGGTCTTGTGGTAATACTTGATTGTCATAATCAGGGTGTAATGAGCGATGGTCAGAATCAAGATATGCGGCATTACCCGGCCTGAGGACGGCGTGTCGGCGGCTAGCCTGGGCGCCGACGCCATCGGCCTGGTGTTTTACGGACCGAGTCCGCGCAATGTCAGTCTGGAGCAGGCGCGGGCGGTGATCGCGGCGCTGCCGCCCTTTGTCAGCGTGGTGGCCTTGTTCGTCAACCCCGCGCGGGAATGGGTGGAGCAGGTGCTGGATGCCTGCGCCATCGACATATTGCAGTTTCACGGCGAGGAAGAGGCGGAATTCTGCCGTTCTTTCCACCGGCCTTACCTGAAGGCGGTGCGGGTCAAGCCTGGAGTGGATCTGCAGGAGTGGGCGCGGCGCTACTCAGATGCGCGCGGTTTGTTGACCGACGCTTTCGTCGAGGGCGCGCACGGCGGCACCGGCACCACTTTCGACTGGGCCTTGCTGCCCGACAAACTGTCTTTGCCGCTGGTGCTTTCCGGCGGCCTGGACGACGGCAATATTGCAGAAGCCGTACGCCGGGTGCAACCGGCGGCGGTGGATGTCTCCAGCGGTGTGGAGGCGTCCAAGGGAATCAAAGATGTCGCCAGAATGGCGGCGTTCATATCAGGAGCAAGACATGGATCGGTATGATTTTCCGGATGCGCAGGGCCATTTCGGCCCTTATGGTGGCGTCTATGTCGCGGAAACCTTAATGGTGGCGCTGGACGAATTGAAGGCGGAGTACGCCCGAGTCAAGGCCGATCCGTCGTTCTGGCAAGAGTTCCACCATGAGCTGAAGCATTACGTCGGCCGTCCCAGCCCGATCTATCACGCCAAGCGCTGGTCCGAACAACTGGGCGGCGCGCAAATCTACTTGAAGCGCGAAGACCTCAACCATACCGGCGCGCACAAGATCAACAACGCCATCGGCCAGGCCCTGCTGGCCAAGCGTATGGGCAAGAAACGCGTGATCGCCGAAACCGGCGCCGGCCAGCATGGCGTGGCCACCGCCACCGTGGCGGCGCGCTATGGCATGGAGTGCGTGGTGTACATGGGCGCGGAGGACGTCAAGCGCCAGTCGCCCAACGTGTTCCGGATGAAGCTTTTGGGCGCCACCGTGGTGCCGGTGGAGTCCGGCTCCAAGACGCTGAAGGACGCGCTCAACGAAGCGATGCGCGACTGGGTGACCAACGTCGATTCCACCTTCTACATTCTGGGCACCGCCGCCGGCCCGCATCCTTATCCGATGCTGGTGCGCGACTTCGTGTCGGTGATAGGCGAGGAGTCCAAGATTCAGATGCCGGAAATCATCGGTCGCCAGCCGGACCTGGTGGTGGCTTGCGTCGGCGGCGGCTCCAACGCCATCGGCATGTTCTACCCCTATATCGGGGTCGACGGCGTGCGCATGGTGGGGGTGGAGGCGGGCGGCCACGGCATCGCCAGCGGCAAGCATGCCGCTCCCATCTCCGGCGGCGCGCCGGTGGGCGTGTTGCATGGCTCCAAGAGCTATCTGATGCAAGACGACGACGGCCAGATCATCGAAACCCACTCGGTGTCGGCCGGCCTGGACTACCCGGGCGTAGGTCCCGAGCATTGCCATCTGAAGGATATCGGCCGCGCCGAGTATGTGGCGATCAACGACGACGAGGCATTGAGGGCATTCCACGACTGTTGCCACCTGGAAGGCATCATTCCGGCATTGGAATCCAGCCACGCGCTTGCTTGGGCCGCCAAGACCGCGCCGACCATGGGCAAGGACAAGGTGATCCTGGTCAACCTGTCCGGCCGCGGCGACAAGGATATCAATACCGTGGCCGGCTTGTCCGGCATCACGCTGTAAGGGGGCTGTATGTCACGTATTGCCAAGTGTTTCGCCGATCTGGCCGGCAGCAAGGCCCTGATCCCGTTCATCACCGCCGGCGATCCGACCCCGGGACTGACCGTGTCGCTGATGCATGGCCTGGTCGACGGCGGCGCCGACATCATCGAACTGGGCGTGCCGTTTTCCGATCCGATGGCCGACGGCCCGGTGATCCAGCGCGCCTCGGAGCGCGCGCTCAAGCACAAGGTGGGTCTGCGCCATGTGCTGGAGATGGTGGCCGAGTTCCGCCGCAGCAATGCGGAGACCCCGGTGGTGCTGATGGGCTACCTCAATCCCCTGTGCGCGATGGGCTATACCGAATTTGCCGGTAAAGCCAAGGCGGCGGGCGTGGATGGCGTGCTCACGGTGGACTGTCCGCCGGAAGAGGCCGCGGAATTGCAGGCGGCGCTGGATGCCGCAGGCCTGGACACGGTATTCCTGATCGCCCCCACCACACCGCCTTCGCGTGTGGCGGAAATCGCCAAACTGGCGCGCGGATACGTTTATTATGTGTCTCTGAAGGGGGTGACCGGCGCCGGACATCTGGACATTGATGACGTAGCGCGTAAAATTGCTGCCCTCAGACAACAACTGCCGTTGCCGATAGGGGTGGGTTTTGGGATTCGCGACGCCGCGACCGCCAAAGCCATCTCGACCGCCGCCGACGCGGTGGTGGTGGGCAGCCGGCTGGTACAGGAAATCGAGGCGGCGACACCCGAAACTGCCAGAGAGCAGTTAACTCATCTGGTGGCCGAATTGAAGGCCGCCATCCGCTAGAACATCGACGGGGGCGGCGCCCCCGTTGCAATGTGGCCGGGATGTGTCCCGGACACTCAAGATTCAAGGAGTCAGCATGAGCTGGTTGAACAAGCTCCTGCCGCCGAAGATCAAGCGCGAAAACCGCGCTGACAAGCCTTCGGCGGTACCGGAGGGGCTTTGGAGCAAGTGCCCGGAATGTGAAGCAGTTTTGTATTACACCGACCTGGAGAGCAATCTGCAGGTCTGCCCCAAGTGCAGCCATCATCATCCGTTGACGGCGCGTCAACGCCTGAACCTGCTGCTGGACGACGAAGGCCGGCGCGAGATAGGCGAGGAAGTCCGTCCGGTAGATATCCTGAAGTTCAAGGACAGCAAGAAGTACCCGGACCGCCTGGTCGCCGCCAAGAGCGATACCGGTGAGGACGACGCGCTGGTGGTGATGCGGGGCAGCATCCATTCGCTGCCGGCAGTGGTGGCTTCGTTTGAATTCAAGTTCATCGGCGGCTCCATGGGCTCGGTGGTGGGCGAGCGCTTCGTGCGCGGCGTGCAGGCGGCGGTTGAAGCCAAGGCGCCGTTCATCTGCGTGGCGGCCTCCGGCGGCGCGCGGATGCAGGAGGGTTTGAACTCGCTGATGCAGATGGCCAAGACCAGCGCCGCGCTGCAGCTGCTGTCCGAGAATAAGCTGCCTTTCATCTCGCTGCTGACCGACCCGACCATGGGCGGCGTCTCCGCCTCGTTCGCCTTTCTGGGCGACGTGGTGCTGGCCGAGCCCAAGGCCCGAATCGGCTTCGCCGGCGCCCGCGTGATCGAGCAGACCGTGCGCGAAACGCTGCCGGAAGGCTTCCAGCGCGCGGAATTCCTGCTGAACAAGGGCGCGGTGGACATGGTGGTGGACAGGCGCGAGCTCAAGCGCAAGATATCGAGCCTGATTACCTTGCTGATGAGGGAGCCGGCACCGGTATAAGTCGCGCTCGCCGAGGCCATGACGCAATGCCGCCCATTGGGGCGGCATTTTTATTTGGCGCGGCAGCTTTCGACCGCGCTGTTGAATTGCGGTAGGAACTGCGGCCCCTCCCTGGCCAGGAAAGCCTTGCCGAAATATACCCCCAGCGGCAGGCTTTCCAGCAGCTCGCTGCGCAATTCGGCTTGCAGGCCCATGCTGGCGATCAGCGAATCCACCGCGTAAGCGTTGCCCAGAATGGCGTCGACGTGATGGTTCAGCAGCATTCGCAGCAGTTGCTCGCTGCTGGTCGGCATGGCGGTCAGCCGGTAGCCGTGGCTTTTGAGCCAGCCGTCCATGTTCGAGCCGCTGAAGGCGCCGATGCGCGCCTGCTGCTTGAATCCCGGATCGGCCGGCGATAGCGGAGCGTCCTTCAGCAGATACCAGCGGCGCTGATAGGATAGCAACGAGGCGGACAGCACCGCGTAGCCGTCGCGCTCGGTGGAGGGGGTGGCGGCAAAGAAGCCATCGGCCTGGCCGTGCTGGACCTGCCACTGCGCGCGCGGCCAGGGCAGGAATTCCAGCGCGTAGCTCCGCTGCATCCTTTTCAGCGCGCAGTCGACGACCTGCACGGCCAGCCCGTCGGGAATGCCATTGGTTCTGACGAAGGACAGCGGCGGCTGCAGGTGGGTGCTCAGGCGGATGGATTCGGATGCCGCCGCCGCGCAGGCTGGCGCGGTCGGTAGCGAGAGGGCAAGCAGTAGCAGGAATCTATGCAGCTGCGGCATTGGGTTTCCATCGGGTATTGCGCCGCAAGCGGCGAGGGGGCTGTCTTTATGCAGATTAAGGAGCGGAAGATGGAAAGTACAAGGCTTTTCTGCGCGCATTGTTCTTGATGGTCAGGCGGGGGGCAGGGCGGCGCGAACATTGCCGCATTTTTCAGACTTGCAGCCGTGAGTTTCGCGCCGTCCGCCATCGCAGGTTTTTCCCGGGAGTCGCGGCTTGCCTTCTTGGTTGGTGAAATTGCCTAAAAAATAATCGGTTGGGTTTTGTTCTTTTACTTCATTGCTTTGCTGGATCTATCCACAGTCTGCCACCAGGCTTATTCCGGGGTGGCGTGGGAAAGTTCTGTTATTGCTCAATTTTTGGGCTATTTGCGCAAGTTGTTCAATATAAAGATAAAATGCCGACTATCCCAAACTTGTCCACAGCTTTGTTCTATATCGATGTGGATTGTGCTCGAAAGTGAAAAATATTGCATGCAGAAGCTTCCTCAAGGTTACGAGTTGCCGTGATCCCCCCGACTAACCGAGAGGTCGAAGTTGGTGGTTTCTGGCTCGATATGCCCGGCGTGGGGGAGTGCCAAGACAAGGAGACGGAATATGCCGAGCGCTACTGCGAGATGCTGCCGCGGCTGGATCTGATTCTGTGGGTGATCAAGGCCGATGACCGCGCCTTGAGCATCGATGCAAAGTGCTACAAGCAGCTGATCCGGCCACACTTATGCGAGCACAACACCCCACTGCTATTTGTGGTCAATCCGATCGACAAGGAGCCCAGCCGGGAATGGAACAGCGCCAGCAAGTCGCCAGGGCTTCAATAACATTAGCCAGAAGCAGGTCGAGCTGTGCCGACTCTGCGAGGTGCCGCTCAGTCAGATCCTGATCATCTCGGCGGTGGAAGGCTATGGCCTGCCGTAACGTTGTGAAGTTTGGCTGGCATGCTGGATGGCATGCCGGGAGTGATGGAAAACAAAAAAACCCTGATTTATCAGGGCTTTGGTGCATGCGTCTGGCGGAGGCTGTGGGATTCGAACCCACGGACGGTTGCCCGTCGGCAGTTTTCAAGACTGCTGGTTTAAACCACTCACCCAAACCTCCAGTGGCAAAATGATGTCAGGGCCTTGGCATGAAACGGCGTTGCCTTTGTTCCTGAATCATTAAGAGCTGGGGATTGTATCCTGACTTTCCGCATTTGCCTAGAGGGCTGCGGCGTTGGAAGCCAGCATTTCCGCCGCGTGCTCGCGGGTGGTTTGCGTCAGTTCGGCGCCGCCCAGCATGCGGGCGATCTCCAGCACGCGCTGCTCGGCATCCAGCGGTGCGATGCGGCTGAGCACCTGGCCTTTCTGCTCGCGCTTGCTGACCTGCCAGTGCTGTTTGCCGCAAGACGCCACCTGCGGCAGGTGGGTGATGCACAGCACCTGGTAGCGCTGGCCCAGGTCGCGCAGCATGTGGCCGATCACCTCCGCCACGCGGCCGCCTATGCCCACGTCCACTTCGTCGAAGATCAGCGTGGGTACGCTGGCCACCTGGCTGATCACCACCTGCATCGCCAGGCTGATGCGCGACAGTTCGCCGCCGGAGGCCACCTTGGCCAGAGGGCGCAGGCTGGTGCCGGCGTTGGCCGCCACCAGGTATTCGATGGATTCCATGCCGTGGGCGCCGGGTTCGGCCAGCGCGGAGAGCTCAATGGCGAAGCGGGAGCCGCCCATCGCCAGCCGCTGCATTTCCTTGGCGATGCGCTCGGACAATTCGCGCGCTGCCTGGCGGCGCTTGCCTGACAGCGCTTCCGCCAGCGCGCGGTAGCGCGCCAGGCTGGCGGCTTCGGCCACGGTAAGGGCCTCGATGTCCACGCTGGCTTCCAGTGCCGATAGCTGCTGCTGCCAGTCCGCCAGCTTGTCGGACAGATCCGCCGGCTGGATGCGGTACTTGCGCGCGGTGCTCATCAGGAGCTCCAGCCGCCGCTCCATTTCCGCCAGTTGGCCCGGGTCCTGGTCGATGTCGCTGGCGTAGTCGCGCAGGCTGTACACCACTTCGCGCAGCTCGGCGTCCACCGAATCCAGCAGCGACAGGGTGTCGGACAGCCGCGGGTCCAGGCTGGACAGCTTGGATAGCCGGCTTTGCACCTGGGCCAGCAGCGTCAGGCAGCTGTTGTCCTGTTCGGACAGCGTGTCTACCGCCAGCTGCGCGCTCTGCACCAGTTCGGCGGAGTTGGCCAGCCGGGTATGGCTCTGGCTCAGCGCGTTCCATTCGTCAGGCTGCAGGTTCAGATCGGACAGCTCGCCTATCTGCCAGGTCAGGCGCTCGCGCTCCACTTCGGATTCGCGCGACAGCCGCTCGGCGTCGTTGCGCGCCTGGCGGGCGGCTTGCCATTCCTGCCAAGCCTTGTGCACGTCGCGCGCCAGCGCGGTGGAGCCGGCGTAGGCGTC
>NZ_MKCT01000032.1 GCF_001855555.1 Chromobacterium sphagni
GCTCCGCCAGCGCGGCGCAAGTAATGATCAGGCTGGGCTTGGCGTCGGCCACCATATAGGCCAAACGTTCGTCAGGGTAGCCGGTGTCCAGCGGCAGATAGGCGGCGCCCGCCTCTTGCGCAGCCATCAGCGCCAGGCTCAGATGCACCGAGCGCGGCAGCGCCACCGCCACGATGTCGCCCGGCATCACGCCGGCCGCGCGCAGCCTGGCGGCCAGGTCGTGCACTTGGGCGCGGGTTTGGGCATAGCTGAGCGCATGCGTCCCATCCAGCAGCGCAGGCGCGTCAGGCGTCCGCTCAGCCTGGACCGCCAGCAGCGCCGGCAGCGTGGCGTCGGGCAGCGGCGCCGCGGTGGCGTTGACACGCTGCAGCAGACCCTGTTCCGCGCCGGTCAGCGGCTGAAAGCGCGACCACGGCAGGTCCGGCTGCAGCACCATATGCTCCAGCAGCGCCAACAGCCGCTCCGCCAACTGTTCCGGCTCGCGCACCAGATTGCGGTATTCGATCAGCAGCCGCAGCCTATCGCCCGGCAGCGCCAGCACCGTCAGCGGATAGTGGGTATGGCCGCGGTTGCGCAGGCCGGCGATGCGCGCGCCCAGATAGTCGCGCGCCTGCATGTCCTGCTCCGGGTAGTTTTCCACCACCAGCAAGGTATCGAACAGCGTGGCGGCGCCGGCCAGACGCTGGATTTCGCCCAGGCCCAGGCCGTCGTGCTCCAGCAGCTGGATCTGGCGCGCCTGCAGTTCGGCCAGTTGCCGCCACAGCGGCAGCTCCGGCCGCAGGCGCACCCGCACCGGGATGGTGTTGCTGAACAAGCCGATGTGCTCGTCCACGCCGTCCACCGGGCTGAAGCGCCCGGACACCGGCGAGCCGAACACCACGTCGTCGCGTCCGGTCAGCAGGCTGAGCAAGGCGCCCCACATGCCCTGCATCGCGGTGTTCAGCGTCAGCCCATGCTCGCGGCAGCGCTCGGTCAGCGCGCTCTCCAGCGCCGGCGGCAGCACCAGCTCCAGCTCCCGCACTTCCGGCGCGGCAGTCTGCTGGCCGAACAGCAGCGTCGGCTTGACGCCGTCCAGCGCCTGCCGCCACAACTGCCTGGCCGGAACCAGGTCGCGCGCCGCCAGCGCGCGCACCACGCCCGGATAATCGACACCGGGCGGCGCCAGCGCTTCCGGGCCATTGCCGTAGGCGGCCAGCAGGTCGCGCAGCAGGATAGGCGTGGACCAACCATCCACCACCAGGTGATGCGCGGTCAGGAACAGCGTATGGCGCGCGCCATGCCGCGCCAGCATGGCGTGCAGCAAGGGCCCTGCGTCGGGCTCGCCCACCGCGAATTCGCGGTCCAGTTCCTCGCGCTCCAGCGCCTGCAAGGCCTCTGCCTCGGCCGCCGCATCCCGTTCGCCCAGATCCGCTTCGCGCCACGGCCATTCCGGCAAGGCCAGCGGCAGCAGCTGCAAGGGTTCGGCTTGCGCCTCGCTGTCGAAGCGCGCGGCCAGTTGCGGATGTCGGCGCAGCACCGCCGCCAGCGCGGCGCGCAGCCGCGCCGCGTCCAGCGGGCCTTCGAAGGTCACCCGGGTCATAGAGTTGTACTTGCCGGCGGCCTCCCCCAACTGGGCATGGAACAACAAGCCCTGCTGCAAGGGCAGCACCGGCAACGCCGCCGCCAGCGGCCCGTGGCGCGCCACCAGCGCCGCCAGCTCGGCGTCGGTCAGCGGCGCGCCGTCGCCGCCCAGCGTATCCGCGGCCACCAGGGTGTCGGCGGCGGCGAGCGGGTCGCGCGCGGCCAGCGCGGCCAAGGCGGCGACGGCGCTCTCCATGCGCCGTCCCAGCCGCTCGATGGCCGCGGCGTCGAACAAGGCCTCGGCCCAGGTCCAGTTGACCGCCACGCGCGGTTCGTCGCCGGCTTCGTCGACGAACACATTGGCCTCCAGGCCATACTGCAGCGGCAGCGCCGGATCGATGTCCACCGCGAAGGCGTCGGCGAAGCGGCCCCCGGCCGCCAGCGGCGTCCACTCGCCGTCGCCTGCCTGGAAACGGCCCAGATAATTAAACAGCAGCGCCGGCCGGTTCAGCGCCTCCAGCGCGCCCAGCACCGGACCGTGCTCGTCGTCCAGATAGCGCAGCACGCCATAGCCCAGGCCGTGGTCTGGGATGGCGCGCATCGCGCGCTTGACCGCGCGCAAGGCCGCCAGCGCCGCCGCATCGCCGGCCGGCAAGGCCGACAGGTCGAACAAGGCCGGGTATTCGGCGGTCAGCCAGCCCACGGTGCGGCCCAGATCAATGGCGTCCGGCGCGTGGCGGCCATGCGATTCCAGCCCGAAGCGCAGCCGCGGCGCGTCGAACTCTCCGCGGCAAGCCAGCGCCAGCGCCGCCAGCAGCAGCTCCTCCACTGTGGCGCCGCAAGCGGCTGGCAGCCGCTGCAGCAGCGCCGCGCCTGCCTCCTTGCCCAGCAGCACGCGCAGCTGCCTCGCGCTGGCGTGGACGTCGCGCCCCGCATCCAGCGGGCGGCTGCCCAAGGCGTCGGCCGGCGCGGCCAGCATGCCGCGCCACATCGCCAGCTCGCCGCGACGCGCCGGCACCTGCCCGGCCAGGGTCCGCGCCCAGTCGCGCAGGCTGAAGTCCTCGCGCGGCAAGCTGGCGGCCTCTCCTGCCATCGCCGCTTCGCACGCGTTCTGCAGCTCCGGCAGCAGCGCGCGCCATGACACGCCGTCTACCGCCAGGTGGTGGATAGCCAGCAGCAGCCGGCCATCGTCCTTGCCGGTTTGCAGCGCCGCCTGCAGCAACAGCCCGTTCTCCGGGTCCATCCGCGCGCTGGCGGCCTCGAACAGCTGGTCCGGCGCCGCGTCCGGCTCCGCCAGCGTCAGGATGCGCGCGTCCAGCTCGGCCGGCGCCGGATCGGCGCTCAGCTGGCCGTCAACTGCGCGGCTGCGCAAGCCTGGATGAGCCCGCAGCAGGGCCAGCAGGCCGAAGGACAGCTGCGCGGCGGTCAAGCCGGCCGGCACCTTCAGCCATACGCCCTGAACGAAGCGGCTATGCAGGCCGTATTGCTCGGCGAACCAGCCGACAATGGGCAGCCGGCCCAGCGGACCCGGCGCATCGTCGACCGCCGCGGAGGCCGCGGCCAGCGGCTGCAAGGCCTGGGCCATCCGCGCCGGGGTGCGGCGCGCAAACACCTCGCGCGGGCGCAGCATGAAGCCGGCGCGGCGCAGCTCGGTGCCCAGGCTCATCGCCGAGATGCTGTCGCCGCCCAGCTGGAAGAAGTCGTCGTCCGGGCCGGCCCCGGCCAGATTCAGCACCTTGGCGACGCCGGCGCACAGCAGGCGCTCGGCTTCGCCGGCCGGCTCGCGCCCCGCTCCGGCGCTCTGCGGCCGGATGGCCGGCAGCGCCTTGCGGTCTATCTTGCCGTTGATGTTGACCGGCCATTGCGGCAGCACCGCCAGCGCCGACGGCACCATGTAATCGGGCAGGGTTGCTGCCAGTTGCGCCAGCAGCGCGGCGGGCAGCGCCTCCTCGGCATGCCGGCCAGGCTCGGCCATGGTGCAGTAGCCCACCAGGCGGTGGCTGCCGCCCACCGGCTCGGCCAGCACCACCGCGGCGCTGACGCCGGGCAGGCTGGCCAGCGCGTGCTCAACCTCGCCCATCTCGATGCGGAAGCCCCGCACCTTCACCTGCTGGTCGGTGCGGCCGATGAAATCCAGCTGGCCGCGCGCGTTCCAGCGCACCAGGTCGCCGGTGCGGTACATCAACTCGCCGTCGCCGAAGGGGTTGGCGACGAAGCGCGCCGCCGTCAACGCCGGCCGGTTCAGATAGCCCAGCGCCAGGCCGGCCCCGGCCAGGTACAGTTCGCCGGCCCCCCCTATCGGCACCGGACGCAGCGCGCCGTCCAGCACCAACGCGCGGGTATTGGCCACCGGGCGGCCCACCACCGGCTCCTCGGCGGCCGTCGCCGGCGCGCCCAACGCCGAGATGGTGTATTCGGTGGGGCCGTAGAAATTGTGGAAATGCAGCTGCCGGTGGTACTGGCGCATGCGTTTCCACAAGGCCGGCGACACCGCCTCGCCGCCCACCATCACCATGCCCGGCTGCGGCTGGCCTTCGGCCATCAGGCCGCATTCCAGCATCTGCAGCAGCAAGGACGGCGGCACGTCCATTTCGTCGATGCGCTCGCGCCGCACCAGCTCCACCAGCTGCTGCGCGTCGCGGCGCAGCTCCTCGTCGCACAGGTGGACCTCCTGGCCCAGCAGCAGCCAGAACAGCTGCTCCAGCGCGCCGTCGAAGGACAGCGAGGCGGTTTGCATGGTGCGCACGCGCCGGCCCTTGCCGCGGATGAAATCGCCGAACAGCCCCGCCTGCTGGCTCAGCAGCAGGTTGAGGAAGCTGGCGTGGGCGATCATCACACCCTTCGGCTTCCCGGTGGAGCCCGAGGTGTAGATCATGTAGGCCAGGCTGGCGCCGTCCAGCGGCCGCAATCTTTCCGCGTCATCCAGCGGATGGGCGGGATGCGCCGCCAGCCGCGCGCGCGTCTCCGCCAGGTCCAGGCACAGCGCCGGCAGATCCGGCAGCCCGCCCTGCGCGCCGGAATGGGCGAGCAGCAGCGCCGGCGCGGCGTCTTCGCACATCAGCGCCAGCCGCTCGGCGGGATAATCCAGGTCCAGCGGCAGGAAGGCGGCGCCGGAGGCCAGCACGCCCAGGATGGACACCACCGAATCCACGCCGCGCGGCACCGCGATGCCGACCACGCTGCCGGCGCCTATGCCCCGGCTCAGCAGCTCGCGGGCCAGTTGCGCGACGCGCGCGCTCAATTCCGCATAGTTCAGCCGGTCGCCGCCGCAGACCAGCGCGGTTTCGCCGCCGTATCGCGCGGCGCTCAGCAGGAACACGTCCAGCGCGGTGCGCACGCCCGCCGGCGCCGCCACCTCCGGCCCTTGCGACCACTGCTGCAGCGCCGCGCGTTCCTCCGCCCCCTGCAAGGGCGCGTCGCCCAGCGCCATGCCGCCAGCCAGCGCCGCCACAAAGCCCTGCAGGCGCAGCGCGTGCCAGTTCAGCTCCTCCGCGCCGTAGCGCGCCGGATTGGCGCTCAACTCCACCACCAGCGATTCGCCCTGCCACCAGATGCCGAACTCGATGTCTTCCACCGGCCCCACCGCCAGGGGCAGCGTCACGCCGGCTACCTCGCCCAGCCGCAGCGACTGGTCATAGATCTTCAGGTTCAGCGTCGCGCCGTACAGCGCGCGGCCGGAGCCCACCATGCCGTTATCGCGCTGGATCTGTTCGGCGTCGTAGCGCTCGTGGCGGCGCACCTGCTTCAGCTCGGCCGCCAGCTGGCGCGCCAGCGCGGCCAGGCCGGCGCGCTCGTCCACATCCAGCGCCACCGGCAGCACGTTCACCACCGGGCCGGTCGCGCCTAGCGCGGCCGACCCCATGCGGCGCATGAAAGGCACGCCCAGCGCCACCCGCCGCCGGCCGCTCATCCGGGCCAAGTAGGCAAACGCCGCAGCCATCGCCAGCTGCGGCGCGCCCAGCCCCGCCGCCATGCCGGACAAGGCGCGCAAGGCCTCGCCGCCCAGCTCGAAGCGGCTGCGCAGCACCTCCACGTTGGCGGCGCCGGCGCCGGCCAGCTCGCGGCTGGACAGGGAGATCGGCTCCGGCAAAGCGGCGGCGTAATCGCGCCAGAACGCCCGGTCGTCCTGGTGGCGCGGACTGGCCAGATAGGCGTCGCGCTCGGCCGCCACTTCGTCGAAGGAAACGAACGGCGACGGCGGCGGCGTCTCGCCCCGTCCGAGCGCCTGGTAGATATCCGCCATGCGCCGGGTCAGCGCGGCGAAACTGTAGCCGTCTACGCAAACATGGTGGTAGCGCTGATACCAGAACCAGCGCTCATCGGCGCCGGCGGCCAGCTTGAACAGCCGGTGGCAATACAAGGGACGGTCGCCGTCCGCCGGCAGGTCGGCGGCCAGATCGGCGCGCATCCATTGCCGCGCCAGCGCTTCCGGCTCGGCCTCGGCGCTCAGGTCTTGCCACTGCGGCAGCGGCAGCGCGGCGGCGTCGAAGCCGACTGGCAGGAATTGCGCCGGGCCCTCGGCCGTTTCGGCAAAGCGGGCGACGACGGTGTCGGCCTCGGCCAGGCCTTGCCGGATGGCAAGGCTCAAGCGCGCGGCGTCTATGGCGCCGCAGAGCTCGACGCAATGCGCGACAGTGTAGGTGTTGCCCTGTTCGGCGATCTGATCGGCGAGCCAGATGCCCAATTGCGAACCGAACAGCGGCAGCTCGCGCGCTTCGGCGTGAAATTTGGTTTCAATATTCAACTCGGTGCATCCCTGAGTGCGGGTAATCGGAAACGGCGGCCGGCGCGCCGCGCGCAGTCGGCCGCGCCCGCGGCCATGGCGCGGGCGGAACTGTCGGATGCGGCAAAGGCGCGGCCTAGCCGCTGCGCAGGGAACGCGGCCGGATGTCGGTCCAGTTGGCGTCGAGATAACTCACGCAAGCGCCGCGGCTGTCGGGGCCGAACACCGCGCGCCAGCCTGCCGGCGTCGCCAGCTGCGACGGCCACAGGCTGTGCTGGTCCTGGTTGTTGGCCAGCACCAGGAAGGAAAGGCTTTCATCATCGAAAGGATTGGTTTGCTCCGCGCTCATCGCGAACACTCCAGCAAGCGAGCCGCCTGGCGACGATATGGTGCTGCCGCGCTGCGCGGAGGCCATCTCGCCAATCGGGCGGTTCTGGTTTATTTTAGGGTGCGGCCCAGGGCCGCCACAAACAGCCCAGCCCCTGCAGCAGGCCACCGCGCCAGCACAGCCAGTCGTGCCCGCCCTCGTATGTCTGGTAGCGCACCCGGTGGCCGGCCCGTTCCAATGCCGCGCGCTGGCTGTCGTTGACGTCCACCATCACGTCTTCGCGGCTGCCCACCTCCTGGAACACCTTGAGGCTGCCGGCTGGCAGCCCGCCCGCCTCCAGCCTCTCGGTCAAGCGGCCGCGGCTGCCCGGCAGCCTGCGCCCTTCGGCGGCGCGCGCCTTTTCGTGCAGCTCGACATAGGGCCACCAGAACGAGCCGGACTGGCTCAGCACGCAGCCGAAGCGTTGCGGCCAATTCAGGCCGGCGAACATCGCCGCCAGGCCGCCGTAGCTCTGCCCCGCCACCACGGTGCGGCCGGCGTCGTCGCTGAACGGCGCAAGCAGCGCCGCCTGCGGCAGCAACTCGCGCTGCAGCGCCAGCCAGAAGACCTCGTTGCAGGTCAGGTCTTGCTCGCGGTTGTCGCCGTCGATGGAGTCCACCAGCAGATACACCGCCGGCGGCAGGCTGCCGCGCCGGGTCTCCTCGTCCAGCGCGGCGAACACCGGCATGCGCTCCGCCCAGTTCTGGCCGTCCAGCAGCACCGCGAGCGGCCTATCGCGCCATTGCTCGCGCGGCACCGCGCCGGTGTGGTAGACCCAGACCCGGCGCGCCTTGCCCAGGAGCGCACTATCCCAGCGGATTTCCGTCAGGCGGCGCGGGTCGGCCCGCTGGCGGCTTTCATCCCAAGCCAGCCAGGCGGACTGATCCGGCGCGTCGCACAGGTGGAGCGCGGACAGTTGCGCGCCCCAAGCGCTGCGGTAGCAGGCGGCGCGGTTCAGCGGATCTGCCACCGCCTGTCCCATGATGCCCAGCCACCATTGGCGATGGCGCAGGCGGCTCTGGCCGGCGTCGGCATCCGGAAGCGGGGGCTCCTGCCCGGCGGCAACCGGAATATAGGCGTAGCTGCCGCGCCAGCTTGCCGGCAACGCCGTCTGCCACCACCAGACGTCGGTGTCTCCCAGCCGGGACAGCGACTGCGGCTGCGGGCAGTGGTGGTCAGTGACGCAGTTGACGTCGGCATAGACCCGCTGGATGGAGGAATTTGCCGGCCCGCCGGCGGGGTCGCGCCACAAGAAAGTCACGCACACCCGTCCGTCCGGCAGCCGTTCGCGCAGCGGCGCGCCGGCAGAGGCGAGCCTGTCCCACCATTGAGGCGCTCCCGCCTCCGGATGTTGCAGCCATGCCGCACTTTGCACAGCCGTTTGATTTAATTTCATATTTTCATCCATTTATTCCATTCGCCTGAACTATCGGTTCGCATGCGAAGCAACAACTTGGCTTAACCAATTGCATATTGTTAATGATAAATATTATCATTCGCAACAATTGATCGCAATGATCACTCCGGGCCAGCATCTACCCGGCCTGTTCCATCCGCCGCAATAGCCAACGATTCCTCGCCAGCCAGACGACGCACAGGACAGCCACAGGTCGAGCTGACAACGATAACAATGAGGAAATCCAGAAGATGAAAAACACTCCGCGAAACCATACGCTGGCACAAGCAACCAGGCTGGCTCTGGCCTGCCTAGGCGGCATGACGCTCTCCCACTCCGCCCTGGCCGCCGCCCCGGACCAGCAGCAGGACAACGCCACCGCGCTGCCCGCCGTGACCGTCACCGGCGAGAAGGTCAACCGCTCGCTGAAGGACACCACCACCGCGGTAACGGTATTGCGCAACGCGGACACCGGCGACACCAAATCCGTCTACGACGCTGCGGCCGCCACGCCCAACGCCACCCTCAACGGCGCCGGCATCATCAACATCCGCGGCGTGGAAGGCACCGGCCCCGGCACCGGCTACAACACCCTGGTTTCCGGCTCGCGCCCACGCGTCAGCACCACGGTGGACGGCATGGCGGAAAGCTGGACCGGCCAGCGTTATGTCGACGCCAGCCCGTGGGACGTGGAACAGATCGAAGTGCTGCGCGGCCCGCAGTCCACCACCCAGGGCCGCAACACCATGGCCGGCGCCATCGTGGTCAACACCAAGGACCCGACCTTCGACTGGGAGGGCGCATTGCGCGCCGGCTACGAAGACAAGGGCGGCCGGGCGACGCTGGCTGGCATGGTCTCCGGCCCGATCACCGACGAGCTGGCCTTCCGCGTCACCGCCGAAGGCCTGAACGGGCACGGCTTCATCGACTACCCGGGCCAGATGCCTTGGGACGGCTCCCAGATCAACCACAGCAGCTACCGCGGCAAACTGCTGTGGAAGCCCAGCGCCCTGCCCGGCTTCAGCGCCAAGCTGACGGTATCGCACCGCAAGGACAAGGGCGAATACCTGAACTACGTAGACGGCAATTACTTCGACTACCAGTACCATCGCCTGTCCACCCAGGCCCGCTACCAGGATTCATTCAACAACACCATCAGCACCGACCTGCAATACCAGTTCAACGACGCCTGGAGCGCCCATCTGCTGCTGGGCCATTCCGACAATGTCAGCGCGTTCAAGGACACCGACACGCCGCCGCTGAACATGCGCCTGGATGAGAAAAGCGACACCCTCGAGGCCCGGCTCGCCTATGCGCCGCAAAACGGCTGGCTGAGCGGCATGATGGGCGTCTACCACTACGACCGCGACCAGAATCTGCGCACCTTCCAGTTCCCCAATCTGCTGGCCAAGGACCGCCTCAAGACCGAAGCGCTCTACGGGGAGGCCACGCTGGCGCTAAGCGACAAATGGAGCCTGAATCTGGGCGGACGGGTGGAACGCGAAATGCAGCGCCGCAACACCCTGTTCAATCCGGATACCGCCGCGCAAAACCAGGCCAGCTACAACGTGGGCGAAACCTTGTTCCTGCCCAAGGCCGGCCTGAGCTACCGCTACAGCCCGGACACCACGCTGGGCCTGACCGCCCGCAAAGGCTACAACGCCGGCGGCTCCGGCCTGGACAACAACTATGTGTACTACACCTACAACAAGGAAGAAGTCACCGCCTACGAGCTGAGCAGCCGCTCCGCGTTCCTGGACAACCGGGTCAGCCTCAACGCCAACGCCTTCTTCAACCAGTACACCGGCTACCAGGCCATCCTGGCCTCGCGCTTCACCAATGTTCCCAAGGGGGAAAGCTACGGCCTGGAAGTAGAGACCCAGGCCAGGGTGACGCCTACGCTGACCGTCAGCGCCGGCGCCGGCCTGCTGAACACCAAGGTGACCGGCACCGACGCCGCCAACCCCGGCATCATGGGCAACCAGTTCAACTACGCGCCGCACCTGACCATCAACCTGGGCTTCAAACAACGCCTGCCGCGCAACTTCTACGTGGGTGGCAGCCTGAACCGCGTCGGCTCCTATTACTCGGAGATCACCAACGACCCCAGCCTGAAGGCCGGCGACTACACCGTGGTCAACCTGAACACCGGTTACGAGGATGCCCGCTGGGGGGTGCGCGCCTACATCAACAACCTGACCAACCGCGGCGTGCTGTATGCCCAGATCGCGTCCCGCAGCAACAACCTGGGCGTGGTCGGCGCGCCGCGCACGGTTGGCGTGACGGTGGACTACCGCTTCTTCTGAGTCTGCTCCGGCCTGCATCCAAACCGCTCGCGGGCTCGCCCGCGGGCGGTTTTCGCTTGCCCGCCCTCCGCCGCGGACGGATGCAATGAAAAACGCCCGGCAATGACGCGCATTGCCGGGCGTTTGCGGTGCCAGGAATCAGTAATCGACGCCCAGATAAATGTATCCGGTCAACTGGCCGCCGCGGGCCGTGCCCACGCCGATGAAGAACGGCCCCAGTATGGTGTCGGCGCCAAGGAAAACCGAACCGGCCGGAATCCAGCGCCCGGAAGACTGATCGGTGAAGGTTTGCCCCCACAGATGCCCGGCCTCCAGCGACATGCCCGCATACACGCCCGAACCCAGCACCGCCGGCAAGGATGCCGCACGCCAATACACCATCAAGCGCGCCAGGGCCACCTGGCTGGCCAGCAACTCGCCGCTCTGGTAACCGGTGAGGTTGAGGAAGCCCCCCAGACTTTGCGGCATGAACGCCTCGGAGCGGATATCGACGCTGCCCTTGGTCTTGGCGGTGAAGCGCGCGGTGATATCGCCATAGGTATGCGCCAGCTCGCCAGTGACATCGTAGAACTTCTGATTGACGTCGCTGCCCAGGCTGGGCAAACCGGCGCCGATCTTGCCGTTGAAGTAATAACCGGAACGCGGCCAGCGCGGATTGTCAAACTGATCCACCACCAGGCTGCTCTGCACGCCGATATCGCGGTACTGGTTGGACGCCAGCGCGTCCTGATCGAACGGATCGCCCTGAGCCAGCGTGAATCGGTTCTCCTGCTTGTAGATCCCGACCCGCCACTCGCCGTACTTGCCCAGAGCCAATCCCGTATTCAATTGAGTTTCAAGGATATTGTCCTTGAAGGTGGCGAACACGGTGTGATCATCGTTGAACAGTTGGAACGGTTTCTGCTGGTAACCGAACGAGGCTGCGACAAATACCGGGCTGCCGCGCCATAGAGGCTGATACAGCTCGGTCTTGATGCCCTTGTCGTGGCCTATGGCCACATCGTTGCGCCAAGAGCCGCCGGCGTCATTCAGCGAGGCCCACTCATGCGAGGCGCGCAAGGTGAAATTGCTATCCCCGGGGGTATCGCTGCTCAGGTTCAGGCCAAAGTGCAGATAATTCTGCCCGATGCTGCGCTCCATCGGCATCACGGTCATCACGTTGCGACCGGAAATATTGTCCACGCGGTAACCCAGCTTGTCGTACTCGCCGCTGGTGAAGATTTCCGCCAGCCGCGCGCGCGCCGCCCCCACCGGCACCGTCCGCCCCGGGAAGGCAAGCGATTCGCGCAGCGCGGAAAGCTTGGTGAAGCCGCCGTCCTTACCCTCTACCTTGACCTCGTCCAATACCGGATAGCGCGGCCGCTGCAATTTGCTCTTCCAGGCCGCATACTCCTCCTCCGATACCGAATAAGCCGACAATTGCTTGGCCATCTTCCGCGCCGCGTCCTCGCCGCGGGCGACAATCGCCCGATGATCGCCGAAGGAGGTGGCGGCATAGCCGGTCAGGTCCGGCCGAATCACGATATCCTTCTTGTCCAACAGCCTCATCTGCTCCTGGACGTTGCGCATCACCGCCAGATTGGAGCTTTGCGCCACCACGTCGAACAGGGTCTGGATTTCCTCCGGCTTCATCAGCGGCGTACCAACGTCCACTACGATCACCTGCTTGGCGCAGCGCCCCTTCACATCCTGCACCGGCACATTGCGGGCGATGGCGCCATCCACCAGCAGCCTTCCATCGTCCTCCACCAGATCGAACACGCCGGGCACCGCCATGCTGGCGCGCAGCGCCCGGGTCAACGATCCCTGCTTGAACACCACCGCATCGCCGGTGCTCAGATCGGCGGCAATCGCTCGGAACGGGATCGGCAGCTTGTCGAAATCGTCGATGTCGCGGTCGCGGGTCAGCTTGTGAATGTAAAGCTCGATGCCTTGGGAGTTGATGGCGCTGCGCGGCACTCTCAAAGCGCCATCCTTCAAGCCGAAGCTGACATCCAGATAGTTCTTGTAGTCATTGCGCTTGCGGTCGTACGGGATATCGGGCCGGGCCGGCTTGCCGGACAGCATCTGGTCCCAGTCGGCCGAGTTGAATTCGCGCTCGATCTCGCCCAGCGGCAAGCCGTTGGCGTAAATGCCACCAATCAGCGCGCCGGCGCTGGTGCCGGCGATGCAGGAAACCGGAATCCGCAAACGCTCCAGTTCCTTCAAAACCCCCAGATGAGCAAAGCCGCGCGCGCCGCCGCCGCCCAGAACAACGCCAACGCCTTCAGGCACTTGCCGCGCATCGGCGGCATGCGCAGGCAGGAGACCAAATAGGCCTGAAATGGACAATACTGGTATAAGCAGACGAAAAGTAAATGGCTTGCTGATTGGCATGTCGGATAATTTTGAGATTATGGTTCCACCATCGTCAACGCGTGACGTAAGATATAGTGACATATAAACGAGAACATAAACCCAGAAAAAGTTGGCTCAATGTTTGATTTCAAATCCCTAGTCAGCTCACTCCTAAGCAAAAACACGCCAGCCTCGGGCGTGGCGCAGTCGGCCACCCTTTTGGTACGCGATCTGCCGCAGGCCGAGTACTTTACCGCCGTGGTGGAAATCATCAAGGCTGTATCCAAAATCAATGCCGACACCGACATGTCGCAAAAGGAGCGGGTGAAAACACTGCTCTATGTCGACGACAAGGCCGCCGGCATCCACCACCAGCTGTGCCAGGATTATCTGCTGTCGAAAAGCGGCAGCAAGGGCTATCTCCCCACCATACTGGCCTACTGGCATGAATTATCCAGCGCGTACCAGATCTGCCTGCGGATGAACAAGGCCGGCTCCAGCCAGGCAACGCAATCCGACCTGCAACTGGTCACCGTCCGCGGCCTGCATCACCAGATGCGCCTGATCGCCTGGAACGCGCTGCGCTACCTGAAGCCGGAAGGCTCCGCCTGGCAACAGGGCTTCCGCTTCTACACGTACGCCGAAGACGCGGGATTTTCCCGCACGCCCATCCTGATGTATCAGGACTCGCGCCAGGAAATCAGCTGCGAGCACCTGCTGATCCAGGCCGGCATGCTGCATCTGGCGCAAACCGAGAACATGCTGCACAAGGAAATCGTCGCGGTGGACCAGCTGTTGATGCTGCTCAGCCAGCACATTCCACTGGACAAGCAGGCCCAGCAGGAAGGTCCGATTTTCGTCTACAACCTGTCCATTCCCGAGCCGCCGCAGCCCATGTTGCGCGGCATGGCCGGCAAATGGCACCGCTACTGGTCGGCTTACGAAATCACCAGCCGCCTGGCCGACCTGATGTTCGATCTGGACAGCCGCATCCCCTCGTCGCTGGCAGCGCTAGGCTGCGAACTGGAGCGGGAGGAATGGGCCGACCTGTGCGAAAAGCTGGCGATACGCTGGTCCAACGACGGCGGCAAATCCCTGCGCAAGTCCGAGCGCTCGCTGCATACCTCCAATGCTCAGGTCTCGATCGGCTTTGAGCGGGTAGCGTTCCAGATCAAGGTGCAGGACGTGGGTTCGCTGGATGCCGAGCGAGGGGACGAGTGGCGCATCAATGATATCAGCAGCACCGGCATGGGCCTGACCTTCATCGGCAAAACCATTGAGCAGTTGGCGATAGGACGGTTGATCCTGGTGAAAACCGAAAGCCACCCGTTGCTGCTCGGCATCATTCGCCGCATCCTGCGGCAGAACAACGGCACCAAGGTGGGAATCGAAATCCTGGGCAGACGCCGGTCGGCGTATCTCTGCAAGACCCGATCAGTTCCGACGCCTCGCCCTTCACAGCCATCTACATCACCCAGCCCAATTCGCGCAAAGGCCAGCGCTGGTTCCTGATGCCCCGAACCCAGACCTCGACCGACAAGGAATTGATTCTCACCGCGCAAGGCAAATCTTACCAGATCAAGCTGAAAGACCCGCAACAGGAATTCGAAGATTGCTGTCACAGCAACTTCGATACCCTTTCCAAGATGGACTGAAGCCCGGCCGGCCCTGACAGGGCCGGCCAGTTCCCCGCCGCACTCCCTCCGCTCGTCCAGCCAAGCCGCCGCGATCCCTCCTGGCGGCTTTGTCTTGCGCCCCTGCCGACCCTACCGATAAATTCTCGTCGCGACATTTATTATGACAAAATAATATTTGCGCAATAAAAATTTACAAATAAGATCGAATCTCGGCAGTGCCGAATATAACAAAGGCAAAATTAGAGGAATAAACCATGCACATTCGCATCGCAAGCAGCGCAGTCCTGCTGGCGCTGGCTTCGCTATCCAGCCAAGCCGCCGCACCGGTACAGGGCCGTTACTACCCATTACAGCCAGGCGACCCGCTGGCGCAACAACAATGGTATCTGCAGAACACCGGCCAGAATGCCTTCTCCAAACGCGGCGGCGTCAAAGGCGTAGACCTGAATCTGGCGTTTACCCATCTGCGCGGCATCCGCGGCGTGGGCACCACCATCGCCGTGATCGACGATGGCCTGGAAATCAAGCACCCCGACTTGGCGGCGAATATCGTGCCTGGCTCGAAAAACCTGGTGACCGGCAGCAACGACCCCACGCCAGACTCCGCCGACAATGCCCATGGCACATCGGTGGCCGGCATCGCCGCGGCCGTCGGCTTCAACGGCATAGGCGGACGCGGCGTAGCGCCCTCCGCCAGCCTGAAAGGCTTCAACTGGCTGCTGGCGCAAACACTGGACGGCTGGCTTCTATCTCACGGCAAACAGCCCGGGGGCCGCCCCCTTGAGGCCTTCACCGACTCGCGCGTGTTCAACCAGAGCTATGGCTCTTCCGCCATTCGCTCCATTCCAGGCAACCCGGACCAGGATATCGAACTGAAGACCGAGGAGGAAACCTATGAGGACGTCAGCCGCAACAGCCACTGGGGCCGCGGCGCGGTCTTCGTCAAATCGGCCGGCAACGCCTACAACTACTTCCGGACAAGCGGCGGCTACCTGATAGGCTACAAGGGCAACGAAGGCCTGCCGGTGCAGGATGCCAACCTCACCACCGACAACAGCAACTACTGGAACGTGGTGGTGTCGGCGCTGAATGCCGACGGCGTGCGTTCATCGTATTCGTCGGTGGGCGCCAACGTACTGCTTGCCGCACCCGGCGGCGAGTACGGCACCGACTCCCCAGCGATGATCACCACCGATCTGTCCGGTTGCCAGCGCGGCTGGAATCTCGCCGGCAGCAAGGACAACGCCCTGCACGGCGGCAACGCGCTGGACCCCAACTGCGACTATAACGGCGTGATGAACGGCACCTCCTCCGCGGCACCCGCCACATCCGGCTCTTTCGCGCTGGTGATGTCGGCCAACCCGGCGCTCACCGCCCGCGACGTGCGCCACATCTTGATCACCACCGCCCGCAAGGTCGATGCGGCCAACCCCGGCGTCACCCTGGCTTTCAAGGACAAGAGCGGCGGCAATCACAGCTACCAGGCGATTCCCGGGTGGCAGAAAAACGCCGCCGGCTTGTCCTTCCACCAGTTTTACGGTTTCGGCCTGATCAATATCGACAAGGCGGTGGAAAAGGCGCTGTTCTACAACCACCCGCTGCCACCGCTAGAAAAGACCCGCTGGCAGACCATAACCGCCCAGATCGCCATCCCCGACGCAGATGAAAAAGGCGTGGAAAGCATCTATACCCAGCCGGACGATCTCAGCGTGGAAGCGGTGCAAATCCTGGTGGACGCCGAACACGGCCGCGCCAGCGACCTGGCGGTGGAACTGATCTCGCCGTCCGGCACCCGCTCGGTGCTGCTGTCGCCGCGCACCTCGCTGGTGGCGGAAAACTACGGCCTCAACCAGCAGCGGCTGCTGTCCAACCATTTCTACGGCGAATCGGCCAAAGGGCAATGGCGCATCCGGGTAATAGACACCAATGGCGGCGATTACCAGTTCATCCACCGCGTCGGCAGCCAGAACACCACCTACACCCTCCCCAATGCGGAAGGCAAACTGAAATCTTGGTCGATCCGCTTCTTCGGCCATCGGAGCGCAGCATGAAAAAAACCATCCTGACAACCTCGCTCGTCCTGCTGGCGCTGACAATCGGCGCCCAGGCCGCAGAGCTGCCTTTTCTGCCGAAGCCGGCGGGCCAGGCAGTCGCAATCAATGGCAAAACTTATTACAAGCAGCTCAGTCAGGCCAAACAGTCGGCAAAATCAGCCAGCGGCATAAGCGCCCGCACCAGCGGCGCAGTCGCGCTGAATCGCGGCGACGTGGTGCAGTCACCCAAGCAATGGGCTCCCGCCACCGTCAGCGGCACCGTGCTGGTGCAATTGGCTTCGCCGCAGGATGAAGCCGCCATTGCCCGCGACCACGGCCTGACCGTGCGCTTCCGCACCCAAAGCGTAGTGGTGTATGACAGCCCGGCCCAAACCGAACTGTTGGGTCTGCAGCAAAGGCTGGCCGCCGACAAGCGGGTGAAGAAAGTGCAACTGGAACTGGCCAGCAACGAAAACCAGCCTCAATAATCCGACCCATGCAGGAAACAAAAGGCTTGCTTGACGCAAGCCTTTTGTTTCGTCATCGCGGCAAACTTGCCTCGCATCACGGGGCTTGCGCCAAGGCGCCCGCTCACCCAAAAGTCAGGAGGGGAAAACAGCACGCGGAGTCTGCCGTCAACTGGCCGCTTGCTTCAGACCTCATCCACGACTTTGCAACGGTTTCTCACCCGGCAGGGTTGTTGTCTGATCGCCTGAAACGGGTATTCGGCTTTGACCCGGCTTTTGGATCGGATCGCACATCTCGACGCGGTCAATACTATCAAGCCCGCATAGCGCGGACTCTTTCAGTCATGGAAATTACGTCTGGCAATGAGAAAGACTGCCTGCGGAAAAGCATTTTACCGATTGAAACGCGCCATAAAGCTCAACTGATCCCATCATCGCAGATTGAAAGCCAATTCAATACACACAAAATACCCCTTGCAATCTTATTTTGTGTGTACTTAATTAACTTGAAAGCGATGCGCCACTCGTTCGCGGCGCATTGCGGCCATCGGCGATCGCAATACAATATCGAGCTGGCGAGGTAACCGGCAATGATTTTCGACAGCCACACCCGCATTCACATTGAGCAGCCAGGCAAGCCCAGGCTGTATCAGCTGTACGAGCTGCCTGGGTACGAAACCATCGGCGTGGTCACTCTGGGAAGCCGCGCTGGCGCACTGGTGCGAAACTGGAATTCAGGCATCTATTACATGGCCACCGCTGGCGTGCTTCGTCTGCTGGACCAGCGGCGCATCAAGGCCGCATTGGGGATAAGCAACGGCGCTGGCGCACCTGCCAGATTGAATGGCGGCGGCCGGAAAAACGTCTACCTCGACGCCGAAAGCATCAAGATTGCCCGGCAACTGGGAAATGGCAACCTCAGCGAGGGCATTCGCATCGCTCTCAAACAGACCAAAGGATGATCCGCCTCCAGCACCTTCCCCTGCATGACCAATCGATGGCGGCATCAAGCAAAGCAGACTGACGCTCCCGCCTGAGCCAAGCTCGGGAAAAGCTTACGCTTGGGCAGCCATGATTAAGACTCGCTTATATGGACGCGTCCCGTTTGCCAAGGGCAGTTTCATAAATGACATGCAGCGGTTGGTTGCTCGCTTATATCCGGCCTTGTTGCAGACCGATAGATCCGCGGGCCTTGATGGAATTCGCCGGAAGACTGTCTCAGCTAACAAGCGGGCTCTAGATCTTGCGCGCTTATCAGACTTGGTCTGCCGCGGTCCAACCTGTATGCCATCACATGCCGCTACTCCCTCCGCCACCGCACTCCCGCCGGGGTGGGCGGCCACGGTTCGATGATTTTGCAGCCCTCAACGGCATCTTGTTTGTTCTCGCCACCGGTATTCCTTGGGAGGACCTCCCACAGGAACTCGGTTTTGGCAGCGGGATGACCTGCTGGCGAAGACTGCGGGATTGGCAAGCGCAAGGCATTTGGGACCGCCTACACCTAGCTCTGCTGATACAACTGCGCCAACACCATCAAATTGATTGGGGCCGGGCCAGCATTGATGGGGCTAGCGTTGCCAGCCCCCGGGGGGCCAAGAGACCGGCCCCAACCCCACTGATCGAGGTAAATGCGGCAGCAAACGGCACATCATCGTAGATCGCCGAGGTTTGCCACTGGCGCTGAGCATGACCGGCGCCAATCGGCACGACTCCATGGTCTTCGAAACTTTGGTCGATGCGATTCCTGCCGTTCCTGGCTTGCCAGGACGGCCCAGACAAAAGCCTTACAAGCTGCATGCTGACAAAGGCTATGACTACCGCCGTTGCCGTGCACACCTGAGCCGACGCGGAATCTTGGTGCGAATTGCTCGGCGCGGGGTGGAAAGCAGCGAGAGACTAGGTCGCCACCGTTGGGTGGTAGAACGTACCCATTCTTGGCTAGCGGGCTTCGGCAAGTTGCGCATCCGCTTTGAACGGCGGCTGGATACGCATTACGCCTTGCTCAAACTGGCTATCTCAGTGATCTGTCTGCGATTTATCGACAGGTTTTGTTAGCGGGTCTTAGGCGGCACCTTTACGGATGGCGGTTTCGCCTGGTGGGAGTGCGCATAAGGGTTGCGCGGATCGTCTCACAGGAAGCCAGGCCCAAGCCGCCAGCCGTGTAGGTCGCAACCACAAACGAGGAACACATGAGCGAATTCAAAGTTGGTAGCAAAGTGAAGTTCACCACCATCCACAAGCGCACTGGCAGCGGCAAGATCACTCACATCGACGATGGCCCGAAAGGCTCGTTCTACTCTGTGAAGGAAGACGACGGCAAGGTGACAAAGTGCCGCCTGAAGCAGTTGCAAGCAGCCTGATGCTGGGCGAGCTGGCCGCGGCCGGCTCTATCACTGAACGCCTTGCCACGAGCAAGTGCAGCGCTGGCAGCGCGAACCGGGCGCCACCCGGGCAGGAGCAGGCAGGACGTTCAGTGATATTGCGACACCCCCGCACTGCGCCGGGGCCGCTTCGGCGGGAGACCTTCCGGTTGCGCACCCCAACCGATGTGCAGATAGGTCGGCCACAGAACACCGTAGGCCGTTGCAGCAGCGCCGGCAGCCCTCACAGGTAGTCTGATGTCGGTAGGCCCGCTGGATTCAGCGGTGGGGGCTTGGACCATGTCCCGCAGTCGCTGGGCGACGATTCGCGCCAGCTCCCCCACCTCTGCACCTCGCATAGCTTGCTTAAGCCTCTCATTCGAACCAAATTATTGTTATGCGAGTTTGATTGAATTGGACATTCGAATGCACCCAAATCTTGCCCGTCTAGTCGATCTAGCCGGCATGGCCATTGAATCAGAAGACCGACAAATTCTTGAAGCGACTGCGGCCAATCCTACTGCGAAACTTAGGAGAGGCGGCGGTATTCTCCGCTTCAACAATGAACGGTTCTACCAATTCATAGTTGCCAAGTCCCTACTTTCCATGCCTTACAAGGTGATTGTGGAAGTTGACTTTCACGACTTGGTGCTAGAAGAGCCGGATACCGGCAAACGATTTGCTGTAGTCGAAATGAAGAGATGGATGAGCGCTAGTGGTGAGCGAGAGCTACCAGGAATACGAACTGATATGTTCAAGAAATTGCAAAATGCTAGTGCGACTCACAAGCTCATTTTGCTGTTTTCTGCCAATCCTCCAGGCCAAATGCACGAGCAAATAAACTGGTTGCTTGCAAAGCTTAATCTCCCACTTGACCGATGGTCATCGTACTGTTTCACAACCTCCGACCAGAACAATGCCGCCGTTGAGTTTTGGATCGCCGGATTTGAGTTCATGTAGCCCCGACGTCCCCCCTTCAACTTTTTCAGATCCCCCCGGCCCCGTGCCGGGTTTCTTTTTTCTGGAGTACGCCATGCACACCTACGTCGTCGATTTCGTGCCGCGCGCCAAGACTGGAGGCTTCACGCTCCGCGTCGAGGGTGTGCCGGCCTCCGACAAAAACGCCGCCATCCTCCGCGCAGCCAGCCAAGAGCGAATCAACGCCGCTCACTACAAGACGCGCGCCACCATCCAGCGAGGGAAAGCAGCATGATCGCCAACGCCATCCCTGCGCCGACTTCGGCGCCCGTCCTGATCGACTGCCGCCAGCTACGCGACGCGCCGGCTGACTGGTTTTCGCGTCCACTACCAGCAGCCGCGCACCCGGCAGCGTGCTGGCCTGATCGTCCTGGCCCGCAGCATGGGCGAGGCGCTGGACCGTGCTGACGGCCTACTGCCCGGCTACGTCATGTCGGGTTGGGGGCGGGCATGAAAGCCTTCATCAAGAACACGCTGGGCGGCCTGCTGATGGTCGCCTTTTTCTTTGCCGCCGTCGCCGCGGCCCAAGCTGTGGAGCAACTGAAATGAGCCTGCAAAACCTTTCCTGCGCGGTGCTGAATGACCTGTGCCGCCACCTCTCCACCGCCGACCGAGATGAGCGGCTGGCGCTGGCCGTCGAGCATGAAGCCGACATGATGTTGACCGACATCGAATGCGCCCGCGGAATGGGCGCGTCCTTCATGGACCTGCTGCTGAGCGGCGCGCCGGCGGAGCTGATGGGCGAGATGCACCTGTACCTGGGCCAGCAGCTGCTGCGCCGGGTGTTTGACAGGACGGACCTGGGCCCGCACTACGACCAGCTGGCGCGCGCGGCGCGGGCGTTCGTGGATGCGTCGGCGGCGGCCGTGCTGGACGAGCAGGTGAGCGAGCAGAGGGAGGCGGCGTGAGCGACACCACCACGCTGTCCAGCATCCTCTACGCGCGGCGCCGTATGGCCAACCAGATTGAGCTGTTCGGCTCGCTGCAGAAGTCAGACCCCAAGCTGACGCCGGAGCAGAAGCGCCGGCGCGATGAATCCGAAGAGCGGCGGCTGTTCCGCCAGCTCTGTGGGAAAGACCCGATAACCGACCAGGCCGCCTAGAGCGGCCTTTTTCACGCCCACAGGGCGAGGAGAAATCATGACTGCAATGTCCCGCGAGGAATGGCTCGCCCTGCGCAATACCGGCATCGGTGGCAGCGATGCCGGCACGGTCCTGGGCATCAACCCCTACAAGACCGCCTACCAGCTGTATCTGGAGAAGCGCGGCGAGATCGCCGCCGACGACACCCTACCCTCTACGCTCCATGCCGAGCGGCACAACAAGGGCCAGTCGTTCAGTCCGGCGCATTGGCCTCGAATGCGGTCGTCCAGCGAAAATAACTGAAAAAGGAATCGCCATGAAGTGGGTAACACTGACAAAGTACTGCGAAGACTCAGGGGACACCAAGGATGCGGTTTACAATCGCCACCGTCGCGGCACCTGGCTAGATGGCCGTGAATGCAAGTTGGTATCAGGGAAGTTGTGGGTTAACACTGAGGCGGTAAAAAAATGGATAGAAAACGAGGGAATGAAGTCTCACAAGGCGGCGTAGAAACGCGCAGCGGGGCGAAAGGATCGTCTATTCGAATAAGGTTCATGTACAAAGGGGTCGAATGCAGAGAGACTCTAAAAATTCCAGCTACAAAAGCGAATATTGCATATACCTCCCGCCTAAAGGGAGAAATTTTAAACGCAATTGAAAAGGGCACCTTCAATTACGCTGACTACTTCCCGAACAGCAAACGTGCGGCACTATTTGGCCACGCCATTCTCAAATCAACGATGAATGATCTATTCGACTCAGCAATTTCAGGATGGGAGCAGGCGGTACAAAATGGCACAATGTCACCATCCACGCTCGACGGATACAAAAAGATCGTTTCCGGCCACTTACGACCGGCAATGGGCGAAAAACTGTTGCGTGACGTCGGACCTGCATTCTTGAGAACGTGGATTGGAGCACTTGGGGTTACAGCAAAAACGGCGAGAAATATCATTAGCCCTTTGCGCTCTGTTTTTGATGATGCCATGAATGATGGCATGATCGACTTCAATCCACTGGATCGCGTGGCTTTGCGAAAGCTGCTTTCTCAGACCTCACACAAATCTGACTATGTCGTAGATCCATTTTCGATTGAGGAGATAGAGGCAATCCTGAAATTCGCATCGGGAAACGATGTAAATATGTATCAATTTTGGTTTGAGACTGGTTTACGGCAAGGGGAACTAATTGCTTTGCGCTGGTCGAAAGTCGATTTCATCCATGGATCAGTCAGGATTGAAGAAAACATCGTAGTCAAAGAGGAGAAAGGGCCAAAAACTGCCGCAGGGATCCGTGACATCACCTTGACGCCCAAGGCGCTGGAAGCCCTGCAGCGGCAAAAGGCGATTTCGTATCTGGCCGGTGATCGAGTCTTCACGCACTACAAGACCGGCAAGGGATGGGAGACGGAAAAGCAAATCCGCATGAGTTCCTGGACCCCACTACTGAAGCGGGCTGGCGTCCGCTACAGGAATCCCTATCAGATCCGCCACACGTTCGCCTCTCACCACGTCAGCAACGGTGCAAACCTCTGGTGGTTAGCCCGCCAGCTCGGCCACGAGACTATCGAGATGATCATCCGGCACTACGGCAAGTGGGTTCCGCTGGAGCGAAGAAACGTGGGCGAAAATTGGGCGAACACGACGACAGCAGGAGGCGGCACCAGACAGCAAAGAAAAACGGCAGACTAGTCTAAAAGCCGCGTCCCTATTGGTTTGCGACCTTCTGCTATTGTCTGCCGTTGCCAAAAAACTGGTGGGGCGGCGTCTATCGCATTGTTGCGTAAAAACCAATACAGGCAATGATTTTGACGATTTGATTTTAAAAAATACCGTCAAAAGTACCGTCAGTGTCGCGGTGCTGCCCTACTTTAGACCTTCAGCCTGAGTCATCCAAGCGCTTGCTGCTCCCGAAACCCCTTTTTTATGGACTCAAAAAAACTCCCCTTTTTTATGGACTCCGAAAACTCCAGCCCATCCATCGCACGCGCTGCCGGCCGCGCTGCGATCTGGCGTTCATCGTCATTGCGAACGTTGGCAGTGCAGCGTTATGTTTCGTTATGACTTGCCGCCCGATGTTCGGGACTGCATTGCGGCTGCAATCGCAGTGCTGACACCATCATTTACCATCATGCGCGGCGGCGGCCTGGCGGACGCGATGCAATTAGAACATTGTTCCGAATGATTGAAACGATTGGATTTCAGCCTGGGAAATAGGCCTGCGCACAGCGGCTATTGGGGTGGCTCAAAAAAAGCGGGAAGAGTGGGAAGAGTGGCCCGAAACTCTTGAAAGCCTTGACTGGCAAGGGTTTCCGGACTTCCCACTTTCTCTTCCCGCTTTGCTTTCTTCCCGCTTTTAGCTTTGCCGTAACTGGCGATGTCTTCGAATTAAATGGCCAGTCAGGGACGGACGACAACCGATTGCATGGGATTGTTTTCGCAAAACAGACACTGCGGCTGTTGGATGGGAACAAATTGCCAGCAGTAGCGGCAGTTTTCTCGACGGTATTGCACCAGGTCGTTCGGGTCTGCGGCGGCTATCTGCCAGAGACGATCCAGCACCATGTCGGCGGTGATTTCGGTACGCCGGGAGCGGGCTTGCATTGCGACTGTTATCGCGGCAGAAACGTGACTTTTCGTGACCAGCCTTGGTCCAACCCACTGCGCCAGTTTTTCAGCTGTCGCTTTTGTCGCATTTGCCATGAGGCGTTCTCCTCCTCTTGACGTGCGATTGCATGGGGTTAATTTCGAAAAATGGGCTATTGCGGTGGTTGGGATGGCTGTAATCCTTGCTGGGCAATGGTTTGCGGGCTGTTACTACACCGGCAACCGGCATGACGTTCATGCGGTGGGTTTTCGCATTGCATGGGATTGTTTTCGCAGCCGCCGTTTGGGCGTCATTAGGGGATTGCATGGGGTTTGTTTTCGCAAAAAAGCGGATTGCGTTGGCAAACTGTTCGAAAGCTTTGCCAGGCAAGGGTTTGCCGGCATTGACTGCGAACAGCGCACGCGAGAGTCTGCCGGGCGTTCATGGGGGCGTTTTGTATAGCCAGGATGGCGACGCCGGAGACGAAAAAAGACAGGGCGTTTTGCCCTGTCGTGTAATGAATTTCGCTGTTGTTTCGCTGCTGCGAGGCCTGCTGGTGTCGTGGCCACGCTCGCAGGCGACCTTATGATTTCCCAGTAGTATTTGCGGCCTCTACCTGATCCTTATCAGCCGCTTGGCTAAGGATTTTATCCCTCACACCAGCCATTATCTCGGCGCGATGTTGCTCCAGGCTTTGGCTATCGGCGCGCTTGGAGCCTTTGCCGTGAACGGCGAGCAGCAAGACCATTTCTTGTGCCAGCCGGGCGCAAAGCCAGAGCACTTCATCTTGCCGCCCCTCCAGCAGTCTGCGGAAGTCGCGCCCCAGCTCGCCATAGGTTGTTTCCAGCACGCTGCGCAGCTGGACCGCTTTCATGCCAAACACTTCAAGCGGGCTTTCGTCTTGAATGATTGCGGTATGCCGGCTGGCCGCCATGACGGTAACGCCGGTTTCTGATGCCATTCTGCAGTCTTCCATTTTCCTAATCCTCCAGGCCCAGCGGGATTGCGGCCGGGCCTTACTCGTTGGCGGTGTCTTGTCGCTCCGTCAGAAGGCCGGGCCGCGCTCCGGCTGCTCCTTGCTTCTGGCGATGAACTCAGTCAGTACCTGGCGCACTACGGGCCGATAATCTACGAGCTTCTGGCTTGCGGCGATGGCCTGCAGATCGTCGAAAAGCGTCTGCTCCATCTTGAACGTGATTTCCTTCAGGCCCAGCGTTGCGTCTAGCTCGGCCTCATGCTCTTCGCTGCAGGAAGCCAAGTGCGCCGGGTCAAGCTTCGTGTCGTCCTCGCAGTCGTCATCCGGGGCTGGACCATGGGTGATTACCGGCGACATGGCCAGGACTGCCATCATGCGGATTTCCGTCACCGCGTCAGCGCACGCCGCCAGCAGGGTGGGCAGTGTCCGCATCTGGTGTTCCTGGCAGCCGGCGGCGCAGTACAAGATGGCGTGCAAGTCTTCCAGCTTGTTGATGACCATGTCGCGGACGTCCATGTTGTACTGAACGGTAGTCTCGTCAGCACTCGCGGAAATGGTAAGGCCGGCTTCTACGCCGACGATCAGCGGGGTGGATTGGGTGTTCATGTCTGTTGCTCCTTCGCGTGGCGAGTCGTGGCGCTATGCGCTCACACCGGAAACCAGATGATGATGCCGATTACCAGCAGCACGACGACGACGCCGGCCGCGATGGTTTCAACGATCTTCCACAGCGTGGATTTCTTCATGATCAGCTTCATGCCGCCACCTCTTCGCGCTCGCCGGCAAAGCTGAACAGCTCGCCCGGAGTGGTGCCGACCACTTCCAGCATTTCGAGGACGGCCTTTGCATCAGCCGTGTGTGCGGCGTGGAAGTCCTCACTGAACCGAGCGGCAAGCTCAATGATCAATTCCAGCGATTCGACGACGGCTGCGGTCTCGGCGTGGCCTGGTTCGGCCTTGGCTGCCTCCAGGGCGTGGCCGGCAATGGCCGACAAGCGCTTCAGGCCGATGATGGCGCTGCGGGCCGATGCGTTGGTGATGACGGCCATTTCCAACACCAGCGGCAGAGCGGCCTTAAGGCTGCTGGCGTCGGCCGGGTTGGCGGTAATGTTCAGCGCGTTGATGCGCTTCGCCCTGACGATTTGGGCGGCGGCGCTGCGGCCCATCGTGTCCATGCTCTTGGAAAACGCGGCCAGATCGATGGCGGGGGATTGGGTGGCGGCGGTCATTGCGCTTCACCTCCGCGTTGCGAGTCCCAGGCGGCGCAGAATGCTTTGCCGCGGCGGATTTGCTCTTCTGGGTAGATCTCAGCGCGGCAGCACAGCTCAACGGCGTGTGAATCAATGGTGCCGTCCAGCCGCTCGGCCAGACAGATTATCGTTTCCAGGGCCTGGGCGATGTTCTCCGGGTGCAGGTAGGTGTTCGGCACTTCCATGGCACTGAGCGTCAGCCGCCCAATGGCAGCGATTTGGCCAAGCGCGATGGTAGCCAGGCCGCTAATGCATTGCACGGCGTCGGCAAACTGTTCTTCTCGGGTGGGATTGAAGGGGAATGGGGCGTTACTGCTGGGCGCGGGCGCGCCTTGGGTGAAAGAGTCCATGGTGGTACTCCAACTAACGGTTTTGTTACCGCCGCCCACTTCTCACGGTGGGTGGCGGACCGAAACGGGGGTGAGAAACTGGTAGTTGGCACCAGCCAGCCCGAAGGCTGCCCCGTCCGGCCCGCCATAGAGGACGCACCAAGACGCACAGACACAAAAAAACCGCTTTCGCGGCGGTGTCCGCCAACATTCCACAGGTTCTCACGCCCGACGCCAGGATTGACTAGCGCACCGGGATTATGGACCCGTCTTTTTGTGCTTTCAAGGGGAATATTAGGGCAACTACCTAGCCACAAAACACAGGGTATTGGCGGTGTCCCTGTGATGATAGGTCAAGTAGATAGCTGTTTGATTGGATTTTTCTGGTGTCGGGTGTTTGCACTTAGTGCGCGGAGGCCCAACAAAAAGCCCGCGCTAGGCGGCCTGGCGGCACATGTATTTTTCTGCATTCAGCGGTAGCATTCCCACGGCTGGTTGATATCATTCGTTCTGGCTGTGCCGCAGCCCGCTCCGCCACTCTGAGTGCTCGCTGAGTGCTCATTGATGACTCATGGAATCGCCAAGGAAGAGCTATGGAAAACGCATTGACCAGCTTGACAACGACAGTCGCCGAACTGAAACGCGACTATGCAGAGGTGGTCAGCCGCGCCACAGACTCGGGCGAGCCGGTGGCTGTGCTCAACCATAACAAAGCCGAGGCCTATCTGGTGCCGGCTGCATTGTTCGAAAAAATGGTGGAGTACATGGAGGACGCAGAAGATGCGAAATTGGTCGAATCTCGCAGAGGTCAGCGTGCCATCAGGGTGGGCATGGATGAGCTTTGAAGCTGCAAACAAAATGGGGAGTCAGTAATGGAAGTACCACTATTCTTGACCCAGAAGAGTTGGTAATACTGA
>NZ_MKCT01000033.1 GCF_001855555.1 Chromobacterium sphagni
ACTAACAGCCTCTTAATGGTGTTGTTGGTTTACCAAAGAGATCATCTAAAATCTACGCAGATAAGATTCAGGGGAACGCTCAATGAACAAATATGCTCGCCTCAGCCTGATAGCTACCGCCGTCGTCGCCATGACGGCCTGCAGCAAGCAAGAGCAACCGGCCTCGGGACAGGCCTCCTCGGCTCCCGCGCAAGCCGCAGCCGGCGGCGATTCCGCCGTCATCAAGATAGGTCAGGTATCGCCGATGTCCGGTCCGATCTCCCACCTGGGCAAGGACAACGAATACGGCGCCAAGCTGGCGATCGAAGATCTCAACGCCCAGGGCGTGGAAATCGGCGGCAAGAAAGCGAAGTTCGAACTGGTGTCGGAAGACGACCAGGGCGATCCGAAAATCGGCACCCAGGTCGCGCAGCGGCTGGTTGACGCCGGCGTCGCCGGGGTAGTCGGGCACCTGAACTCCGGCACCACCATCCCGGCCTCCAAGATCTACTCCGACGCCGGCATCCCGCAGATTTCGCCGTCCGCCACCAACCCCGACTACACCAAGCAGGGCTTCAAGACCACCTTCCGCGTGATCGCCAACGACGTGCAGCAGGGCAAGGCGCTGGGCGAGTTCGCCGCCGGCGAGCTGAAGGCGAAGAAGATCGCCATCATCGACGACCGCACCGCTTACGGCCAGGGCTTGGCCGACCAGTTCGAAGGCGCCGTGAAGGCCAAGGGCGCGGAAGTGGTGAAACGCGAGTTCACCAACAACACCGCCACCGACTTCAACGCCATCCTCACCTCCATCAAGTCCGCCAAGCCCGATCTGGTGTTCTACGGCGGCATGGACGCGCAGGCAGGCCCGCTGGCCAAACAGATGCAGCGCCTGGGGATCAAGGCCAAACTGATGGGCGGCGACGGCTGGCAAACCCCTGAATTCATCAAACTGGCCGGCGACGCCTCCGATGGCCAATACGCGTCCAGTTGCGGCGTGTCGCGCGACAAGATGCCGGGATTCAAGGCCTTCGACGAGAAGTTCAAGAAGGAATTCAACACCGACGTGCAAATCTACGCGCCGTTCGAATACGACGCCGTGATGGTGCTGGTGGACGCGATGAAACGCGCCAAGTCGGCGGATCCCAAGGTCTATCTGCCGGAAGTCGGCAAGACCGACTACACCGGCGTGACCGGCAAGATCGCGTTCGACGACAAGGGCGACATCAAGAACGGCGCCGTCACCGTGTACCAGGTGAAGAACGGCAAGTGGGAAGTGGTGTCCACCGTGGGCGGCGACGCCAAGTAAGCGCTCCGCCCCCGTCCGCAAATAAAGAGGCGCCTTTGGCGCCTCTTTTTGCTTCCCGCCTCGCGGCGGGCGATCAAGCTCAATCGCGGAAGCTCACTTCCTGCTTCATCATTGCGGCCATGCCGGCCTTCTGGATATCTTCCGAAATCAGCATCGCCGCATTCCAGCCGGCGACAAACTGCAGGCCGTCGGCCACGCTATGGTCGCGGCTGTAGTTGAGCACTTCCTTGCTGCCGCGCACCGCCAGCGGCGATTTGCCGGCGATCAGCCTAGCGCTTTGCAAGGCCGCCGCCAACACGCTCTCGGCATCCGGCAGCACGCGGTTGACCAGGCGCGCCTCCAGCGCCTCTTCAGCCACCATATCGCGGCCGGTCAGCGCCAGCTCGCGCGCCACGCCCTCGCCCACCACCCGCGGCAGACGCTGCAGCGAGCCGACATCCGCCACCATGCCGATGTCCACTTCACGCACGCCGAATACCGCGTCCACCGAAGCGAAACGGAAATCCGCCGCCAGCGCGATATCCAATCCGCCGCCCAGGCAGGCGCCATGGATGGCCGCGATCACCGGTTTGCGGCAGCGCTCCAGGCTGGTCACACAGTCCTGCAGATCAAGAATCAGTCGGCGCAGCTTATCGCGCTTGCGGCCCTCGCACTCGTCGGCGATCGCCGACTGCAGGCCGATCAGCATGGACAAATCTATGCCGGAACAGAAATGCTTGCCGTGGCCGGCGAGCACCACCGCCCGCGCGCCGCTCTCGCCATCCGCCCAGTCCAGCGCGCTGCGCAGGTCCTGCCACATCTGCTGGTTAAACGCATTGGCCTTGTCGGCGCGGTTGAAGCGCAACAGGGCCACCTTGTCGTTCAACTCGACGGTCAGGGTTTGCAGGGAAATCATGCCGCGCTCTCCTCCGGACGTTTCTTGGGAATCCAGGCCCACAGCATCTCGCAGACGATGGGGGATTCGCCGGAGTCGTCGGTGACCAGCACCTCCACCAGCACTTCGCCCTTTTCCTGCTCGTACATCTGCTGGATCTGCTGCGGCGTCAGGCTGGCCACCGCCCGCATATCGCCTTGCGAACGCTTGACGTAGTTCACCTTCATCGACTTGAGCAGCATCAGCTTGTCGTCCGGCATGTTCATGCCGACCACAAAGCCGGTGGAAGTTTCCGCCAACAGCGCCATTGCCGCCGCATGCACGCCGCGAATGTGGTTCTGCACCTTCTTGCGGTTGCGGATGGAGACGGTCAGCCTGTCGTGGCCCACCTCCTCGAAACGCAGCCCGGCGGTGGACAGGAAAGGCACGATCTTGCCGAACATCATCGACAATACTGGCCGGCGGCAAGCCACCGGCAAACGCCCCACCTTGTCGGCGATCCGGCTCATGCTGTTCTTGCGATATTCCATGTTAACCCCTCTATATTGTTCTTCATTGTTCTTTGTGTCGTTATGATTCGATCAGGCCTAGCGTCGCCCTGACCTGCCGCTTGAGCAGCGGCAGCGCGTCGGCATCGATGCGCGCCAGTTGCAAGCCCCCTTGCAGCGCGGAAAACAGCATCATGCCCACCGCCTCCGGCGTGCCGGGATAGGCCATCATTCCGGTCTCGCGCCCCAGGCGGACAATGGCCACCGCCCACTGGCGCATCTCGTCGATGAAGGCCGACGCCTCCTGCTGCATGTCTTCCGGCAGGGTCTGGAATTCGGTGCTGAGTATGCCGCTGGGACAGATCTGCTTGTGCTGCTGGAAATACTGATCCGACAGGCCGAAGTAGCTCTCCAGCCTGCGCGGCGCGTCCCAATCCGCCTGCTGTTCGGTAAAGCGCAGGAAACGGCGGCGGTAACGCTGGATCAGCGCCACCCCCAAATCGTTTTTCTTGGGAAAATGGTAGTGGATGGCCGCATTGCGCACACCCAGCGCGCTGCTGATGTGCTGATAGCTGAAGCCATTGAAACCACGCGTCAACAGCAGCTCCTCGGCCAGGTCGAGTATGCGTTTGCGGGTGTCGTTCTTGCTGTCGGAACCATTATTCATCGAATCACTCTACTTACTGGTTAGTAAGGTGTCAATCGTCTGCCGCCACGCGCCCCGGCGCCAAAGTGCGCCGCCGCCAACCAGGTAAATGCCTTAAAATGGTAGCAATCCTCCCATGTCCGCGCATTCCGGCGCGCCCAACCTGGTAAACCATGACAGAACACGCCACTCCCGACCTGGAGTCTTCTTTGCGCCAGCTCTGCCAAGAGCCCGGCAAGACCGAAACGCTTGCCCTGCTGGTGGCCGCGCTGCGGCCCGGCGACGGCCAGCCCGCCCTGCAATCCACCGTCAACCTGCAAGCGCTGTCCTTCCTGCTGGAACATCACCCCGAATACCGCCAGGCGCTGCGCCAGGCCTTGTGCACCCTGCTGGCGGAAAGCCGACAGATTCCGCTGTACACCGAGGCCGGCATTCTGGCCAACGACGGCTTCGGCACCACGCTGCTGAGAAGGCTGGGCGAAAGGGCGCTGCCTATGCCCTACAATCCGGACTCGCTGCGTGACCGCTTCGGCCTGCTGTTCAACCACAAGCACGATTACCAATGGCTGGCGGCCATTCCCGATGCCACCTGGCACGGACTGTGGCGGGCGATGGCCTGGCCGGAAGGCCCGCAGCAGGACAGCGAGCGCCAAACCCGGCTGCAATTGCTGGAGTCGGTGCAGGTGCTGTCGGCGCGCATCACCGCCATTGGCCTGGAACCGGAGCTGGTGAGGGTGTGCCCTGAGGTGGAGCGCTTCGCCTCGCCCTTCATGCACCTGAGCGCCGAGGTGCAGCGTTATGTCGACAGCTACCGCCAGGCGCTGACGGACGCAAGCACGCCGCCAGAAGACGAAAAACAGGTGCTGGTGCTGCTGGAGCAGTGCGAGGCCATCCTGGGCAAGGTGCGCAAGAACGCCGCGCGCTACGGCATTTCGGTCAGTCTCACCTATCACGGCCTGCGGCTGGCGCAGAGCATAGAACGGCTGCGCGCGCTGCTGGAGCTTCTGTCTCCGGAGCACGACCCGGCCGGACAGCCGCAGCTGTTCCGGCTGCTGGTGGACTTCGCCCGCGCGGAAAACCGCAAGTACAGCCTGCGCGACCTGTTCAAGTCCAACACCGAGCTCCTCGCGCTGCAAGTCACAGAACACGCCGGCCGCCACGGCGAGCACTACATCGCGGAAGACCGCCGCGACTGGTCGCAGATGGGCCGCGCGGCGATGGGCGCCGGGCTGATCGTCGGCTTCATGGCGCTGATCAAACTGATGCTGGCGCGCGGCCATCTGCCGCTGCTGTGGGAGGGCATCGCCTTCGGGCTCAATTACGCGATAGGCTTCATCATTGTGCAGATCCTGCACTTCACCATCGCCACCAAGCAGCCGGCGATGACCGCGGCGCGGCTGGCGGCGGTGCTGCACGAACAGCACGGCCGCAAAAAGCAGCTGGAGCAGTTGGCCGATCTGATCGTCAAAGTGGTGCGCACCCAGTTCGTCGCCATCCTCGGCAACGTGCTGCTGGCCATTCCCACCGCGGGGTTGATCGCCTTCGCCTGGCATGGGTTGTTCGGCTCGCCGGTGGTGGATGCCGCCAAGGCGCAGAAGCTGCTGCACGAGATCGATCCCATTCACAGCCTGGCCCTGCCCCACGCCGCCATCGCCGGAATATTCCTGTTCCTGTCCGGCCTGATTGCCGGCTATTACGACAACAAGGCGGTCTACCGGCGCATTCCTGAGCGCATCGCCAACCACCGCCTGCTGCGCAAGTTGCTGGGCGAAAATCGCGCCTGGCGCCTTGGCAACTACGTCGAGCACAATCTGGGCGCGCTGGCCGGCAACTTCTACTTCGGCATGTTCCTCGGCCTGACCGGCACCGTGGGCACCATACTCGGCCTGCCGCTGGACATCCGCCATATCACCTTCTCATCGGCCAACCTGGCCTTCGCCAGCGTGGCGCTGGACTTCCAGCTGCCGATGGGCACCGTCCTGCTGGCCTGCGCAGGCGTGGCGCTGGTGGGCGTGGTGAATCTGGGCGTCAGCTTCTTCATGGCGCTGTGGGTGGCGCTGCGCTCGCGCAAGCTGTCAGGCTCGCTGCTGCTGCCTCTGATCCCCATTCTGGCCAAGCGCTTCATCCGTCACCCGCTCGGTTTTTTCCTGCCGCCACCGCCACCCGCCGCCCAGACGGAAATCGAAACCGCCCCGCCTGTCGACGGACCCCGCGGCTGACGCCGCGGTGACTTCCCCCATTCCGCGGCGCCCGTTACATTGCGGGGGCCGCGCCTCCCCCGCCTTGCTAAGTGAATTCACTTAGTCTACCTATAAATAATCCTAACAAGACAGTTCACTCAAAGCATTTATTTCGAATGAATATCACTCATTCCTGCTGCAGCACATTCGCTCTCAGGACGCCGTTCCAATTGGATTGGGTTGAGGAAGTCATGGATCTGGAACAAGCCTTGGTCAGGCATACGGAATGGAAAAACCGGTTCAGGGAGGCGATTTTCAGACAAGAGAGCATGGACGCGGACAGCATCGCCCGCGACGATTGCTGCGAGCTGGGAAAATGGCTGCACGGTCCCGGGCTGAGCCGCTTCGGCAACCTCAGCGTGTTCCAGACCTGCCTCAGCCGCCACGCCATGTTCCATCTCGAGGCCGCCAGGATCGCCCGGATGATCAACCAGAAACAATTCCAGCAGGCTGAAGCCGCGCTGGAAGACAGCGCCTACACGGTGGCATCCAGCGCCGTAGTCGTCGCCATCACGCAGCTGCGCCAGCAAACCAAGGGGTAGCGCCGGAGTCAGCCGGGGCGCGCCAACTGGCGGGCCAGCTCGCTGGCGGCGCGCCAGGCGAAAGCGTAGATCGACAGCTGCGGATTGGCGCCGACGCTGGTCGGGAAGATCGAGCCGTCGATGACGCTGAGATTGCGCCACAGCCAGTGCCGGCCAAAGTCGTCCACCACTCCGCGGCTGGGATCGTCGCTCATCGCCATGCCGCCCATCACGTGCGCGCTGACCAATTTAGCCTGCAGCGCCTGCAAGGGCAGGCCTTCTATCATCGCTCGGGCCTGCCGCCAGCTGTCCGCCGGCTCCGCCCGCTCATGCAGCGGCATCACCTGGCTGGCGCCGGCTGCGAATTGCAATTCCGCCATCGCCAGCCAGCTGCGGTACACCCCGTCCCAGACCACGTCGTTCAGCGGATAATCCAGCAAGGGCGAGCCATCGCCGCGCAGACGGACTTCGCCGCCCTGGCTGTCCGGATGAAAACCGTCGCGCAACAAGGCCAAGGTCGCATGCAGATGCGGCAATCCCTTGAGCAGCAAAGCCTGCCGATGGCCAAAGCCGGGAAAGGTGACGCTGGCCAGCAAGGGATGGATGGGCGGCACCTCCAGCTTGAACCCCAACGGCCCGTCCAGCGACTGGGTATGCATGAAATGATCGGAATAGACGGTTTGCGGCGCGCCGTTGAAGGGCTCGATCAGCTCCGGCATCAAAGCCGCGCTTAAGGCGACCGGATGCAGAAAGGTGCGCTTGCCGGTAAGCCCAGCGGAATCGGCCAGGCCGCTGCGCAGCATGATGGCCGGGGAGCCGATCGAGCCGGCGGCCAGCACCACATGGCGCGCGCGCACCGCGAAACGCCGGCCGGTTGCGGAAACGCCGTCCGCGGCCAGCAGGCTGCCATGGACCTGCAATATCCTGCTGCTGGACAGGTCCGCCTGCAACCGCTCCACCTTGGCTCGCGCCAGCAAGCGGGCGCCCTGCGCCAGCGCCTGTGGAATGCAGGTGACCAGCATCGACTGCTTGGCATTGGTCGGACAACCCATGCCGCAATAACCCAGGTTCCAGCAGCCCTTCACATTTCGCCGTATCCGCGCGTGCCTCAGCCCCAAGGCCTGGCAACCGCGCTCCAGCACCAGATTGTTGCCATTGGGTTCCGGCTGCCATGGCGCAATGCCCAATCGGGCCTCCGCCTGCTCGAACCAGGGCCGCATCGCTTCCGGCGTCAGCGCCGCCAGGCCATAGCGCTCCTGCCACCAGCGCAAGGTGTCCGGCGGGGTGCGGAAGCTGCTGGTCCAGTTGACCGTGGTGCCGCCGCCCACCGCGCGGCCCTGCAGAATGGTGATGCCCTTGTCCGCCGTCTGGCGGGCAGCCGAATCTTGATATAGCTCCGAATATGCCTTGGCTTCCAGCATGCGGAAGTCGCTTGAGCTGTACAGGCCGCCCTCCTCAAGGATCAGAACGTCCAGGCCGGCCTGGCTGAGCGTCTCGGCGGTCACCGCGCCGCCGGCACCGCTGCCGATGACGACGACGTCGGCGTCCCAGGCCAAGTCCTGGCCTTGCGCCGCGCCGTCAAACACCTTCCAGCCGGTGACGAGGCCGGCGCGGATGGGATCGGGTATCTTGCCGCTCAAGGCAGCATCTCCGCCACGCCCGGCGGCAATCGATATCCCACAGCCGCCCAACTGGCCGGGTTGCCATACCAGGCGGCGTTGAGCAGCAGGTGCAGGCCCTGATAGGCGCTACGCTGCAAAAGGAAGCGGCTGTTGCGCCAATCCTGCAAAAAGCGCTCCAGTTCCGCTGGCGCGGCCGATGGCCAGGGCGAACGGATGCCGGCCAGCCAGCGGCGCGCCCAGCGGTTGCCCAGCAGGTCGAACAACTGGCGCACCTCCCCGCGCGCCGCCGGCTGCAATCCGGCGACAGCCTTGTCCACCCCCGCCACCACCTGCGCCACAGGCAACCCGGGCAAGCCCAGCAGCACCGGCGCCAGAGCGGCCAGGATCAGCGCATCCTGCGGCCGCAGGCAGCTCAAAGACGGACCCGCAGCGCCGGCGCCGTCCGGTTCGGCCTGCGGGCTTGCCCAATAGCCTGCCAGCAGCAAGGCGGCGCTTCCCAGCGCGCCGGCTTTCAGGAGTTGACGGCGGCTTGGCATGTCAGCGGCGCAACATCAGCTTGAGCAGGAACTCCACCGCGCGGCCATAAGGCGGCCGGGTGAGCCAACTGCCGGAGAGGCGGCTTTGCCGAAGCACCGGCTTGAGCTTGGAAAAGGTCAGGAAGCCTTCCTTCGCATGGTAATGCCCCATGCCCGACGGACCCACGCCGCCAAACGGCAAATCATCCTGAACCACGTGCAGCAAGGTGTCGTTGACGCATACCCCGCCGGACACCGTTTCCTTGAGCACGCGCTCCACCCGCAGAGCGTCGTTGTCGAACAGGTACAGGGCCAGCGGCCTCGGACGGGCGTTGATATAGGCCAGCGCCTCGTCGAACTTGTCGTAGGCCACGACCGGCAGGATGGGTCCGAAGATCTCTTCCTGCATCAACGCGCAGCCCTCCGGGCAACGCTGCACCAGCGTCAGCGGAAACTTGCGGCTGGCGGCCAGATCCTCGTTGGCAGGGTTGATGGCGTCAATCCTGGCGCCGGCCTGTCGCGCGGCCTCCAGCCAGTCCTGCAGCCGCTGGTAGTGCCGGTCGTTGATGATGGCGCTGTAGTCTGGATTGTTCGCCAGCGTCGGATAGGCGCGCGCGGCGGCGGCGCGTATCTCGTCCAGCAGCAGCCCGCAGTCCTTTTCATTGACCAGCACGTAGTCCGGCGCCACGCAGGTCTGCCCGGCGTTCATCAACTTGCCGGCCACGATAGCCTCGGCGCTGCGCCGCAGATCGGCGCCGCGCGCAACCAGAGCCGGCGATTTGCCGCCCAGCTCCAGCGTGACCGGCATCAGGTTTTCCGCCGCGGCGCGCATCACATGGCGGCCCACGGCGGTGGAGCCGGTGAACAACAGATGGTCGAACGGCAAGCGGGTGAAAGCCTGTCCCAACTCAGGCCCTCCATTGACGATGGCCAGCACGTCATGGCCAAAGTATTGCCGCGTCAACCGTTCCAGCAAGGCGCCGGTAGCCGGAGTGTATTCGGACATCTTGACCATCACCCGGTTGCCGGCCGCCAGCGCGGCGACAATCGGACCAAAGGACAGGAACAAGGGATAGTTCCACGGCACCACCACCCCCGCCACCCCAGCGGCTGCGGCAGCACGCTGGCGGCGGCCGGCATGAACCAGAGCGACACCTTGCGCCCCTGCGGCTGCATCCAGCCTCTCAGATGCCGCCGGGCATGGCGTATCGCCTCCAGCGACGGAAACAGCTCGGCCAGCCGGGTTTCCACCGCGCTGCGCTGGCCAAAATCCTGCCGCACGGCGTCAATCAGCGCCTGGCGGTTTTCCTGGATCAGCCGCTCCAGGCTGTCGAGCCACGAGCGGCGCATCTCCAGCGCTGGGTAGGGCGTCGCCCGGGCGATCGATTTGAGCCGGTCGAAAGACTCGATCAGCGAGCTTTCCTCTTGTGCGGGCATTTTGATGGCGTCCATAGTATTATCCTTTTAGTAGTAGCCAAACAAATGTTTAGAGCCTGGGCTCTAGGCAAGATTAGCACCCGCCAATCCCGCTGTCACCTCGCCGGTTCATCATGTTCATCGACTTCTTCTATGCCTTGCGCGCCGCCGGCCTGCCGGTCACCCTGAAAGAATTTCTCACGCTGCTGGAAGCCTTGCGGCTCAATGTCGCCTTTGGCAATCTGGACGATTTCTACTATCTGGCGCGGACCGCGCTGGTCAAGGACGAGAAGTACTTCGACCGCTACGATCAAGTCTTCGGCCAGCATTTCAAAGGCCTGGAAACGGCGCTGCAAGACCTGCAGCGCGCCATTCCGGAAGACTGGTTGCGCAAGCAGGCGGAGAAGCACCTGAGCGACGAGGAAAAGCGGAAACTGCAGGTCATGGGCTGGGACAAGCTGATGGAAACCCTGCGCCAGCGCCTGGAGGAACAGAAGGAGCGCCACCAGGGCGGCAACAAGTGGATAGGCACCGGCGGCACCAGTCCGTTCGGCGCCTTCGGCTACAACCCGGAAGGGATACGGATAGGCCAGCACCAGTCGCGCCATCGCCGCGCGGTGAAAGTCTGGGACCAACGCGAATTCCGCAACTTCGACGACAAGGTGGAGCTGGGCACCCGCAACATCAAGCTGGCGCTACGCCGGCTGCGCGAATTCGCCCGCGACGGCGCCGAGGAAGTGCTGGATCTGGACGCCACCATCGCCGCCACCGCCCGCAAGGCCGGCATGCTGGACCTGAAGATGCGGCGCGAGCTGCACAACAGCGTCAAGGTGCTGGTACTGTTCGATGTCGGCGGCTCGATGGACGACCACATCCGCGCCTGCGAGGAGTTGTTTTCCGCGGCAAAGGCCGAATTCAAGCATCTGGAGTACTTCTATTTCCACAACTGCGTCTATGAGTCGGTATGGAAGGACAACAACCGCCGCCAGAGCCAACGCCTCGACACCTGGGACCTGATCCACACCTTCGGCAACGATTACAAGCTGATCTTCGTCGGCGACGCCAGCATGAGCCCATACGAGATCGCCTTCCCGGGCGGCAGTGTCGAGCACATGAATGAGGAGTCCGGCGAAACCTGGCTTAGGCGTCTGCTCGAGCACTTCAAGCATGCGGTCTGGCTCAACCCTCTGAGCGAAGACTACTGGAACCACACCCAGTCGGTAGGCATGCTGCGGCAGCTGATGGCGCAGCGCATGCACCCGCTGACGCTGGGCGGTTTGGACCAGGCGATGCGCAATTTGAAAAAAACTGCCGCGCGCGCTTGAAAATTTAACGTTGGGACATAACTTTTCCCTTGAGTCCGAGGCAGGTTGTAGCCCAGAATGAAGTCAGAGGCCACAACCCTGATCCGAAACACGCCTCAATCTGTTACGGGGAGTCACACCATGCAAATCCTACTTTTAGCCGCCCTTGCCGTTGCGGTTGTCGCAGTTGCCAAATTGCTGGCTACCCCGGTACAACAGCAGCCCAGGCTGGTGCCGATCCGCATCAGGAGCGGCGAGGCGTCCCGCCGCCGCTGATCACTTGGCAGCACGCAAAAAACGCGCCTTCGGGTGCGTTTTTTATTGCCCGCCGTCCCGTCAATTCATACTTATTAACGCCCAGCAAACAAAACACACAACTATTCCTCAAACCGAAACATAGGGAATATTCCAATTAACTAGAATGACCCCTGCATTAAAACCATTAAACTAAAACTGCAAGGGTGAAACCGATGAAATCCATCTTGATGGCCGCCTGCCTGCTTGGCCTGTCCTTCTCCGCGCTGGCTGACGGCAAGTCCGACTGTCGCGCCGCCGCCGGCAGCTACCTGACCGGCACCGTGGTGAGCGGTCCCAACTTCGCTTCCGGCCAGATGCTCAACGGCGTCGAACTATCCCATACCCACGTTTCCCTGCAATCGGATCAGGATGGCCAGACCTACGACGTAGCAATGGACAACGTCTTCGCCTCCGGTTACGACTCGGCCGGCGAAAACGTCCCCTACCCGCTAAGCAGCATCGAGCCGGGAGACCACCTGCAGCTGTGCGGCCAGCCTTACAGCAGCGGCCTCGGCATCCATTGGGTGCACACCAACTGCGGCGCCAGGCCCACCCGCAAACAGCCCAACGGCTGGGTGAAGAAGGTCAACAGCGACGGCTCGGTCAGCGGCAACTACGAAGCCAACACCGAGTACTGCCAGCTGTGGCCTTAAGCCCCATCAGCTTGGAGCCATGAAAAAAGCGCACCAAACGGTGCGCTTTTTCATTGCGTGGACCAGATCTAAAAATCCCGCTGCGGCACCAGCACGGTGCGGTTGCCGTTGCTTTCCATCGCGCTGACTATGCCGGCGGCTTCCATTTCCTCAATCAGGCGCGCGGCGCGGTTGTAGCCAATCCGCAGATGGCGCTGCACGCCGGAAATGGACGGCTTGCGGGTGCGCAGCACGATCTCCACCGCCTCGTCGTACAGCGGATCGCTCTCGGTCGCGGCCTGCGCCTTGGCGCTGGCAGCGGCAGACTCCTCATCGGCCTCGCTTTCGCCCGTCAGCAGGCCTTCCACATAGTCCGGCTCGCCAAATTGCTTCAGATGCTCCACCACCGCATGCACTTCGTCGTCGGTGACAAAGGCACCGTGCACCCGCTGCGGATAGCCGGTGCCCGGCGGCAGAAACAGCATATCGCCCTGGCCCAGCAGGCTTTCCGCGCCCATCTGGTCCAGGATGGTGCGGCTGTCTATCTTGCTGGACACCTGGAAAGCGATGCGCGTCGGGATGTTGGCCTTGATCAATCCGGTGATCACGTCCACCGACGGCCGCTGGGTAGCCAGGATCAAATGGATGCCGGCGGCGCGGGCCTTCTGCGCCAGGCGGGCGATCAGCTCTTCTATCTTTTTGCCAGCCACCATCATCAGGTCGGCGAACTCGTCCACCACCACCACGATGAAGGGCAGATTGTCCAGCGGTTCCGGGGTTTCCGGCGTCAGGCTGAACGGATTGACCAGGCGCCGGCCGCTGTCGGCCGCGTCGCGCACCTTCTGGTTGTAGCCGGCCAGATTGCGCACACCCAGCGCGCTCATCAGCCGGTAGCGGCGCTCCATCTCGCCGACGCACCAGTTGAGGGCGTTGGCGGCCAGCTTCATATCGGTCACCACCGGCGCCAGCAGGTGAGGAATGTCGTTGTACACCGACAACTCCAGCATCTTGGGGTCGATCATGATGAAGCGCACTTCGTCCGGCGTGGCCTTGTACAACATCGACACGATCATCGCATTGACGCCTACCGACTTGCCGGAGCCGGTGGTGCCGGCCACCAGCAGGTGCGGCGCCTTGGCCAGGTCCATGGTCACCGGCTGGCCGGTGATGTCCTTGCCCAGCACCAGCGTCAGCCGCGACTCAGGCTGCTGGAACACCTCGGCGGCGAGAATCTCCGACAGCCGTATCATCTGCCGGCGCGGATTGGGCAGCTCCAGGCCCATGCAGGTCTTGCCGGGTATGGTTTCCACCACCCGGATCGATGCCAGGCCCAGCGCGCGAGACAGATCCTTCATCAGGTTGACCACCTGATTGCCGCGCACGCCCACCGCCGGCTCCACCTCGTAGCGGGTGATCACCGGGCCGGCGTAGGCATCCACCACGCTGACCTTGACCTTGAATTCCCCCAGCTTCTCCTCGATGACGATGCCACGCTCAAGCAATTCGTCCTGGCTGCAGACCTCCTCGAACGCGTCGGCGGGACGCAGCAGATCCAAGCCCGGCAGAATGGAATCGTCGTAACTGGGACGTTCCGCCCTGGCCTGTTCCGGCGGCAGCGGCGTGGCCAGGACCGCGGCGATCTGCCGTTCCATCTGGATGTCCTCTCCCGCAGGGATAGTCTCCGAGGCGGAGACCGGAGGCGGCTCGTCCTCCGGCTCGTCTATCAACACCCAGGGCAAGGGATTGGCGGCCAATTTGTCGGTGGTGGCGGCCAGCGACGGCGCAACCGGCGCTTCGCTCTGCAACACAGTCTGCTGCACGATGGCGGGCTTGGCGTTTTCCTGCTGCACCAACACTTCGCGGGTCTGCGGCCAGCGCCAGGGCGTGCGCGCGGCTTGTGGCGGCTCGGCCTCGGCGGCGGTTTCAGACGCCAGCTCCGGCTGCGCCTCGGCTGCCGCAGCCATGACCTCGGGCTCGGCGTCCACAGCCGGCTCGGACTCCAGATCGATGTCAACCTGCGCCTCAAGAGCGTTCTCAGCCTCGGCATGCTCGATCGCCGGCCATGGCTGATCAGCCTGCGGCGCAATCGCGGGCAACGGCTCAACCGTGGCCACTGCAACCGGGATCGGCTCCAAAGCCACAGGCGGCTCGACGCCTTCCGCCACGGCGGATTCAGCCGACCGAATCACTTCTTGAGCGACCGCGCCATCGGCAGGCGCGGTGGGAACAACAGCCGGTCTTGGCGGCGGCTCTTGCTCCAGTCGCATGGACGCGATCACCGGCCGGGGTTCCATGACAGGCTTGCCGGCCATGATAGGACTGGATCTGGCAATCGGTGCCAGCTCCACCCTGGGCAACGGCGGCGGCGCGACGGACGCCGAACGGCGGTGGGCGTGCAGACTGGCGACTTTTGCCCGCACCTCATGGCTGCCGATCACCGGCAGATCGCCGTCGCCGCCGGCAGGCAACTCTACGCCGCGCACGCGCTGGCGGCGGCGAAAGTCCTTCTGCAGATTGCTTTGCATTTCCGACAAGCCGATCACTGGCAAGTCCTCGCCCTCCGCCCGCGACGGCGGCTGGCGCGTTTTCTTGCGGTATTCGCGCGACAATTCCAGCTTGGGCAGCTCGGCCGGCTCGTCGCGCCTCGCCAGTTCCGGACGTTTGGCCAGGATGATGGTTTCCCGCGGCGCCGGCGGGATGGGCGGGACCTGCGCCGCAAGACGGCGCGGCAAGCGAATCTCGGGGACGATCGGCGCGGTTTCGGGCTGCGCGGTTTCCTGGAAAACCGGCTTGCTCGCCGCCATGGCAGGCGGCTCCGCTTGTTCGGCAGGCGCGGCCTCGGATGCGGAAGGCTCCTCCACCTTTTCGGCGAAATAATCCGGCTCGTAACGCTCGGACCTGCCCTCCACCCCCAGCAGGCTGTCCAGCTTTTGCGTCAACAACGGCAGCGATATCCGGCCGCTCTTCATCAGCCAACCGACCACGGCCAGCGGCATCAACAGAAACACTACAACCCACACAATCAAAACCCCGATTTCAAGCTGCCCGCATCAAGGCTGGGCATGTTTTAGTCATGGCTGCGCGCTAGGAAACCCAGGCCCCGCGCGCGCCGCCCGCTGTTATTGTCGAATTGTAACGGCTTTGATACTTCGCCGGCAGATTAGATTCCCGCCGTTTACAAGTAGCGCCAGATCAGCGCCTGCGCCGCCAGCGCGAACAACGCGGCGATGACATCATCCACCATCACGCCGAAACCGCCGCCGACGCGCTGGTCGAACCAGCGGATGGGCCAGGGCTTGACGATGTCGAACACGCGGAACAGCGCAAAAGCTAGCAGCCAGCCCTTCCAGTTGGCCGGCGCGAAGGCCAGCACCATCAGCATGCCCACCACCTCGTCCCAGACGATGCCGCCGTAGTCGTGGACGCCCAGCGCCCTGCCGGTGATGCCACAGACGTACACCCCGAGAATAAACAGCGGCAGGCACAAGGCCAGCAGCCACCAGCCGCTCACGCCCATAGCCAGCAGCGGGAAGAACAAGGGGTAGGCCACCAGCGTGCCCCAGGTGCCGGGAGCCTTCCTCATCAGACCGCTGCCGAAGCCAAAAGACAGCAGATGGGCGGGATGGCTAAGCAGAAAGCGCCAACTGGGTGTGTTTTGCAGAGTTTCAGCCGAAATGGTCATAGCCTTCCTTCTTCAGGGGGATGGTATCGCCAGCGGCATCCAGCAGCCTGCCGCCTTGGCCGGCGACAATCCGGCCGATGCGGCTGACGCGGCAAGCGCATTGCGCGGCGGCGGCCTCCACTTGCTGGCGCAGGTCCGCCGGCGCGGTGAACACCAGTTCGTAGTCGTCGCCGCCGGCGGCCAGGCAATCCAGATAGCGCGGGCGAAGCGCCTCAAGCCTGGGATCGGACGGCAGGGAGCCGGCCCAGACTTCGCCGGCCACGCCCGAGGCGGCCAGGATGTGTCCCAGATCAGCCATCAGGCCATCGGACACATCCGCCGCCGCATGGGCAAAGGGCAACAGCAGGCTGCCCAGAGCCAGGCGCGGCTCGGGATATTCCAGCTTGCGCTGCGCCGTCTGCAATAAGGCGGCGTCGTCCACCTCCAACCACCCCAGCCGCCGGCGCACCGCCAAGGCACCCAGGCCCAGCTCGCCGGACACCCAAACGTCGTCGCCGACCCTTGCGGCGTCGCGGCGCAGCGCCTGGCCGGCCGGCGTCTCACCCAGCACCGTCACCGACAAAGTCAGCGGACCGCAGGTGGTGTCGCCGCCGATCAGCTCCACGCCGTGTTCGGCGGCCAGCGCGTGAAAGCCGGCGGCGAATTCGGCCACCCAGGCCTCATCGGCCTGGGGCAGCGCGATGGACAGCAACGCCCAGCGCGCCCTCGCCCCCATCGCCGCCAGGTCGGACAGATTCACCGCCAGCGTCTTGTGGCCCAGCGCGCGCGGCGCGACGTCGGCGAAAAAGTGCCGCCCCTCGACCAGCATGTCCACCGACATGTGCATATCGCAGCCCGGCGTCGGCCGCACGATGGCGGCGTCGTCGCCCACGCCCAGCAGCGCCGACGGCGCAGGCCGCTTGAAATAGCGGCCTATCAGCTCGAATTCCTTCATGATTCCTCACGCAAAAACACCCGCCGGCGGCGGGTGTCGTGAATTCCGGCCGGCCTGGTGGCGGCGGGAACGATCAATCCTGTTTGCGGCGCTGCTTCTGCGCCAGCACTTCGTCGCCGCGGACGTCGGCGGCCAGCTTGTCCAGCACGCCGTTGACAAACTTGTGACCATCGGTGCCGCCAAAGGTTTTGGTAATTTCGATGGCTTCGTTGATGATCACCGGATATGGGGTTTCCGGGCTTTGCGTCAGTTCCAGCGCGGCCATCAGCAGCACGGCGCGCTCCACCGGGCTGACTTCGTCGTCGGCGCGCTCGTAGTAGCGGCCGATCTGGGCGGACAGCATGGGAACATCTTTCAGTACGCCGTACAGGATGTTGCGGAACAGGGCCTCGTCAGCCTTGGCGAAGTATTCGTTCTCGCGCAGATGCTTTTCGATCAGCGAGGCCGGACGGTCCTGGTTCAGTTCCCATTCGTAAATGCCTTGTACGGCAAATTCGCGGGCGCGGCGGCGGGCGGTTTTCATGATTGGCGGTTCCTCAAAAGAGCAAGGGAAGCGGCGGCTTGCGCCCGCTTCCCGCGGATGACTGGCGGCGAGGCGAATCAGCCGCGCAGCGCCTTGTGCAGATTGGCCATCTCCACCGCCACGCGAGCGGCGTCGGCGCCCTTTTCCTGCATGCGGACTTCCGCCTGCTCGTCGTTTTCGGTGGTGAGAATGGCATTGGCTACCGGAATGTCGAAGTCCAGGCCGATGCGGCTGACACCAGCGCCGGATTCGTTCGATACCAGCTCGAAATGATAGGTTTCGCCGCGGATCACCGCGCCCAGCGCCACCAGCGCGTCGAAACGCTCGCTCTGGGCCATGGTTTGCAGCACCAGCGGAACTTCCAGCGCGCCAGGGACGGTGGCCAGCGTCACATCCTGGGCGGATACGCCCAGGCGGGCCAGCTCGGCCAGACAGGCGTCGCGCAGGCCATGGCAGACCGGCGTGTTGAAACGCGCCATGACGATGCCGATTTTCAGGCCCTGGCCGGACAGATTGGGTTCGATACGCTGGATAGCTTCAAGCATGGGGAGTCCTCGCGGCGAAAACACTAAGGAAAGCCGGCAATTGTAGCGCAACTGCCGGAATTAAGCCACGCACCGCCCTCAGTCGATATCGACGTGAAAATGTCCCGGCTGGCAGAAGCCGGTGACTTCCAGCTCGAAGCCTGCCATCGACGGCAGGCTCACCGGGCTGGACATCAGCTTCATCTTGCCGACGCCAAGCGCCTTCAGCATCTGCGCGCCTATGCCGAAAGTTTTGCTGTCCCACTTCTGCCGCTGCGCCTCCTCGCCCAGCGCGCGCTGCGCCAGATCGTGCCCGGTTTCGTCGCGGTACAGCATGATCATCACCCCGCTGCCGGTTTCCTCCATGGTTTCCAGCGCGTTGGGCACGGTCCAGGTATGGTGGCTGCACAAGGGGGCCAGGATATCGATCACCGACAGCGGCTCATGCACGCGCACCAGGATTTCCCTGTCGGCGCGGATCTTGCCCTTGCTCAGCGCCAGATGGGTGGCCGAGGTGGTGATGTCGCGGAACACATGCAGATCGAAACTGCCGAACGGCGTCTCCACCTCGCGCTCGCCCACTTTCTCCACCAGCGATTCGGTGCGGCTGCGGTGCTGGATCAGATCAGCGATGGTGCCTATCTTCAGATCGTGCTGCTTGGCGAATTCTATCAATTCCGGCAGGCGGGCCATGCTGCCGTCGTCGTTCATGATCTCGCAGATCACGCCGGCCGGCTCCACCCCCGCCAGCATCGCCAGATCGCAGCCTGCCTCGGTATGGCCGGCGCGGATCAACACGCCGCCCTTCTGCGCCTTCAGCGGAAAAACGTGGCCGGGCTGGACCAGATCGCCGGCCTTGGCCAGCCGCGCCACTGCGGTCTGGATGGTGTGCGAGCGGTCGGCGGCGGAAATGCCGGTGGTTACGCCCTCGGCCGCCTCGATCGACACGGTGAAATTGGTGCCGAAGCTGGTGCCGTTGTTGGCGGCCATCATCGGCAGATTCAGCTGGCGGCAACGCTCTTCGGTGAGGGTGAGGCAGATCAGGCCGCGGCCGTGCTTGGCCATGAAATTGATCGCCTCCGGCGTGACGAACTCGGCCGCCATCACCAGGTCGCCCTCGTTCTCGCGGTCTTCGGCATCCATCAGCACCACCATCTTGCCGGCCTTGATGTCGGCGATGATGTCTTGAATCGGGGAAATAGCCATGCTTCTTCCTTTGTGCAGTCCGCCCGTCTTACGCGGGCAATAAATCCAGGGCGCGGTAGTCGCCGATGCGAGCGACCGCGCCATCCCTCAAGGCCAGCGGGTGAACAAACAGGGGCCCGTCCACCACCAGGGTATGAAATTCTCCGGCTTCGCCGCAGGGGTCGATCCCTTCGGCCAGCATCTCGTCTATCAAGCCTCGGTCGAACACCCGGCCCAGCCACTTGTCGGCGACCAGCGCGGCATTCACCATCACGATGCGGGCGACGAAGCCGGCATCGACAAACTCCCGCACCAGGCCGGCGCGGCTTTGCTGCCACAAGGGGAGCACGGCCCGCAATCCGGCTTCGGCGCAGACCTGCTCTTCCCACTCGCGGTGTGCGTCCAGGTCGATATCGCCGAATACCGCCGCCTGCGCGCCTTCCGCCGCGGCCAGCCGCAGTTGCTCGACAAACACGCGCCGGTAATCATCCCAGCTGGCGCGGCCCAGCCGTTGCGGCAAGCCCAGCGCCCGCGCCTGCAGCGCCAGCACTTCCGGCCGCACGCCGTGCGAGCGCGACCGCGCGCCGTCTTCATCCAGCATGGTCAGCAGCGCCTGGGGCCGGCCTCCGGTCTGAACCGCGCGCCACAGCGCGAGGCAGCTGTCCTTGCCGCCGCTCCAGGACGCCAGCAAGAGCGCGCCTTGCAGGCTCACGCCGCCTGGCCGCGCTGCGCCAGCACCCGCTCTACGGTGTCGACGATGGCCTGGGTCTGCGGATCTATCTCGATATTGATGCGCGCGCCCGGCTGGCGGGCGGCGATATTGGTGCGCAGCAGCGTCTCCGGAATCAGATGGACGCAGAAGCGGCGGTTTTCAACCGCGCCTATGGTGAGGCTGATGCCGTCTATGCCGATATAGCCCTTGCTGAAAACGTACTTCTCCAGCCCGGCCGGCAGTTCGAACCAGACAGTGCGGTTATTGGGGGATTCGATGACTTCGGTCACGGTGGCCAGCCCCATGATGTGGCCGGACATCGCGTGGCCGCCGATGTCATCCCCGAAGCGGGCGGCGCGCTCGACATTGACCACTCCGCCCGCCTTCAGCTCGCCCAGATTGGTGACACGCAGCGTTTCTTGCATCAGGTCGAAGGACACCAGATCGTCTTCCACCCGGGTGACGGTCAGGCAACAGCCGTTGTGGGCCACCGAGGCGCCCAGCTGCAAGCCGGGCAGCAAGCCCTTGGGCAGGCGGACGATATGGGTGCGGAAATCCTGCTTTTCTTCGATGGCGACCACTTCGGCCACGCCCTGGACGATACCGGTAAACACGAACGCGCTCCTTGAATCCTGACTATCCGAATGCCGTCATTGTACCCCGCCATGTCCAAGCCGTCGCCATATTCGCGGCCGGCAAGCCGGCCGAGAGCAGCGTCAGAAGCGCCAGGACATGCTGCTGCGGATGGCCCGGCCCATGCCCTCGGCGCCTTCGGTCAGATAGGGCTGGTAGTCGCGGTTGAACAGATTGTCCACCGACAGTCTGAACTCCATCCCTTTCAGACTGGCCGTGGTTGGCTGCCATACCGCGAACAATCCGGCCAGCGCATAACCATGCTGCGCCGGATAGGCGTAGCCCAGCGCTTCCGGATTGACATTCTGCGGCACCCGGTCCTGCGCGCGCGCAAACTTGCCTTGCGCGCCCAGCGTCAGGCCAATCGGCGCAAACATATAACCGGCGGTCAACACCGCCTTGCGCGGCGGAATATCCACCAGCGGTTCATCCTTGCCCCATGGGTCGCGCAGGCTGTGGCGGCGCTCGCCGACGATAGACGACAAGGAAAGGCTGGCGAACAGGCCGCGCCACTGATAACGGCTGTCGAACTCGAAGCCGCTGATCACATAACCCGGCAAATTGCGGTAGAACCCTATCAGTCTGGGCAAAGGCGCGCCCGGCGCGTCGCCGCGATTGGGTCCGATGCGCTGGCCGATGGCGTCGCGCACGTCCTGGCGGAACCAGGCGAGGCTGGAGGTCAGGCGATCGCCAGACGCCAACATATCGCCGCCATTAAAGGCCAGACCCAGCCTCCAGGCCCGCAGTTTTTCCGGCTGCAACTGGCGGCTGCTGGCAGTGGTGCTGCCCAGCGTCTGCACGTCATAGACCTCGTCGGCATTGGGCGCGCGCCAGGTGTGGACATAGCCGGCATCCAGCGTCCATTGCGGCAGGAAGCGCCAGCTGGCGGCCAGGCGCGGCGACCAGCCGGAGAACTCCAGCGCGCTGTAATCATGCCCTTTAGCCGGATTGTTGTAAGTGGGCGCCAGGTTCTGTCTGCCGCGCACTTCGATATGGTCGTAACGCAGCGACGGCGTCAGGCTGAGGCCATCCAACGGCTTCCACTCATGCACCCAGTAGGCGGATTGCATGGTTTCGCTGCCCGGCGGCGAATAGCGCGGATTCATCCATCCGTAGTTGTAACTGGGGTCCTTGGCCTTGCTCGGCATATAGGCCACGGCGTCGCGGTCCTTGCGCGACCAACTGGCGCCGACCGTCACCTGTTGGCTGGCCCAGCCCTCCCCCAGATTGGCGACATTGCGCAAATCCCATTGCTTGTCATTCTGCGTTACCCAGCTTTCCTTGCCGAACTGCGAATCAAAAGCCGAGCTATTGGCATTGTCCGGACGGGTGTCATGCTGAAACCTGCGCGACTGCGCGTAGCTCAACCGCAGATCCAGCCAGGGCAGGCTGCTGCTGACGTAATTCCAGTCGGCGGTCATCGACTCCACTTTCTGCTCGCGCCATACCGTCCTCATCAACCAGGCCTGGTCCAGGCCATACTTATTGATGTCATAGGAGCTGGGAGCGGGGATGTCGCCGCGCTTGGCCGCCCACGGCGTGCGCAACTCGTCGTCCTGGCGCACGAAGCCCAGCTTCAGGCTATGCCCCTCGACCGGCCGCCAGCCCAGCTTCAGCATGCCGCCTTGCTGCTCGCCGCCGGAAAAACGGTAGGGCGTGCCGTTCGGCTGCGTGCCGTCGCCGCCGCGGCTGTGCGTGACATAGGCCAGAATGTCGGCCGGCTGCTCCGCCCCGCCGGCATAAGCCGCCAGCGATTGACTGAAGCGATGGCCATTGTCCTGATAGCCAAGCTTGGCGAAACCGCCGACCTTCCTGCCCGGCAGCAGCAATTCATTGACGGTTTTGGTTTCCGCCTTCACAACCCCGCCAAAGGCGCCATTGCCATAGAACGGCGAATGGCCGCCCTTGATCACCTCCACCGAACCCAGCAGCTCCGGATCGATAAAAGACGTGCCCTGCTGGTACTTGTCGAAGCCCTGACCGGCGCCGTCAAGATACACCTGCACCTGCTCGACATCGCCAAAGCCCCAGACATTGATGGTCTGGCCGCCGGGACGCGGCGAACCACCGGCATTCACCCCAGGCAGCGCATCCAGCACTTCGGCCAGCGACTTGGCCTGGGGGCGGGCGATCTCCTCTTTTTCCAGCTTGCTGACCGCGGGCTTCAACAGCGGCGCTTCGGCGCTGACCTTGACGGTTTCAAGCGACGGCAACTCCGCCGCCCGGGAGGCGTGGCTGGCCAGGCTAAGGGCGATCAGGGTTAGGCAGGATGGGAAGACTGCGGAAGAACAAACGGGGACTGCGGCGCTTCTTTGTTGCATCACGGAAATTTTTGTAATTGATAATCGTTCTCAAATATTAACATAAAATTTCCGTCCTCCCACACGCAAGTCCGGTAAAATAGCCGGCTTTATTGAATTTCAAGCAAGCGCCCCATGTCCGCCGAACTCTCCCGCATCGCCGAAGAAGTCTCGCACCGCCGCACCTTCGCCATCATTTCCCACCCCGACGCCGGCAAAACCACGCTGACGGAAAAACTGCTGCTGTTCTCCGGCGCCATCCAGATGGCCGGTACGGTCAAGGGCAAGAAAGGCGGCAAGTTCGCCACCTCGGACTGGATGGAAATCGAAAAGCAGCGCGGCATTTCCGTCGCTTCGTCGGTGATGCAGTTCGACTACCGCGACCATACGGTCAATCTGCTGGACACTCCAGGCCACCAGGACTTCTCGGAAGACACCTACCGCGTGCTCACCGCGGTAGACAGCGCGCTGATGGTGATCGACGCGGCCAAGGGCGTGGAAGAACAGACCATCAAGCTGCTTAACGTCTGTCGCCTGCGCAATACCCCCATCGTCACCTTCATGAACAAGTGCGACCGCGAAGTGCGCGACAGTCTGGAGTTGCTGGACGAAGTGGAAGACGTGCTGAAGATCCGCTGCTCGCCCATCACCTGGCCGATCGGCATGGGCAAGACCTTCCGCGGCGTATACAGCCTGCTGAACGACGCGGTGATCCTGTTTGAAGCAGGCACCGAAAAGCTGGTATCCGACATCGAAGTGATCCAGGGCATAGACAACCCGCGCCTGGATGAACTGTTCCCGCTGGAAATGGAACAGCTGCGCATGGAGATCGAGCTAGTCAAGGGCGCGTCCAACGAGTGGAATCTGGCGGAATTCCTCGCCGGCACCCTCACCCCGGTGTTCTTCGGCTCGGCGATCAACAACTTCGGCGTGCGCGAAATCCTCAACGCGCTGATCGACTGGGCGCCGGCGCCGCAAGAGCGCGACGCCACCCTGCGCAGCGTGGACCCGAAGGAAGCCAAATTCTCCGGCTTCGTATTCAAGATCCAGGCCAATATGGACCCGAAGCACCGCGACCGCATCGCCTTCCTGCGCGTCTGCTCCGGCCAGTTCGAGCGCGGCATGAAGATGAAGCATCTGCGCCTGAACCGCGACATCGCCGCCTCCAGCGTGGTGACCTTCATGTCGCACGACCGCGAGATCGTGGAAGAGGCGTTTGCCGGCGACATCATCGGCATCCCCAACCACGGCAACATCCAGATCGGCGACAGCTTTTCCGAAGGCGAAGAGCTGGCCTTCACCGGCATTCCATTCTTCGCGCCGGAAATGTTCCGCTCGGTGCGCATCAAGAACCCGCTGAAGCTCAAGCAGCTGCAAAAAGGCTTGCAGCAATTGGGCGAGGAAGGCGCGGTACAGGTATTCAAGCCGCACAACGGCGGCGACCTGATTCTGGGCGCTGTGGGCGTGCTGCAATTTGAAGTGGTGGCCAGCCGTCTGGCGGCCGAATACGGCGTGGACGCGATGTTTGAATCGGCCAGCATCTGGTCGGCGCGCTGGTTCAGCTGCGACGACCGCAAGAAGCTGGACGAATTCGTCAAGGCGCTGCAGATGAACATCGCCACCGATGCCGGCGGCAACCTGTCCTACCTGGCCCCCAACCGCGTCAACTTCGCATTGACTCAGGAACGCTGGCCAGACATCGTGTTCCACGAAACCCGCGAGCACGCGGTCAAGCTGAACGACTGAGGCATGCGCACCCTCCTCGACCTGCTTGCATTCCTGCGGGAAAACTACTCGCACGAAATCACCCGCTCGCTGCTGCTGATCCTCACCTTGCTGATCATCCGCGTGGTGGTGGACCGGCTGCTGGCCGCCAGCAACAGCGCGCCGGTCGAGGCGCGCCGTCGCTGGTCTATCAACACCCGTAACGGGTTGTTCGTCACCGGCCTGGCCGGCATAGGCTTCATCTGGGCCAATGAGCTGCAAACGCTGGCCGTCTCCATGCTGGCCTTCACCGCTGCGCTGATCCTGGCCACCAAGGAGCTGATCATGTGCCTGTCCGGCGGCGTGGTGCGGCAGATGTCCAACAGCTACAGCCTGGGCGACCACATCGAGATCGGCACGGTGCGCGGCCGAGTAGTGGATATCGGCCTGCTGTCCACCACGGTGATGGAAATCGGCCCCAACCATAGCTCGCACCAGATGACTGGCCGGGCGCTAACCTTCCCCAACAGCCTGCTGCTGTCCACCCCGGTGATCCGGGAAAACTACATGGGCGAGTACGTGATGCACATCATCAATGTGCCGCTGGCCTACAGCGTGCCGCCCGCGCAAGCCGAGCTGATGCTGATGGGCGCGGCGGAAAGCGCCTGCCTGCCGCATGTGGACGTGGCGCGCCGCCACATGGAGGACATGGCCAAGCGCTATCTGGTCGACATCCCTTCGGTGGAGCCGCGGATTTCCATTCAGCCGGTCGATGAGAAGCGCTACCAGCTGATCTTGCGCATCGCCATCCCCGCCCGGGAGCGGCAACGCATCGAACAGGTGATCCTGCATCAGTTCCTGGCCGACTGCTACCCGATCTCCCAGACGTAAAGAATAGAGCTAGAACTCCAAACATCGTATACAATTGCGCTATGCGAAGTCATTACCAGCCGGTGCATCATGAGCAAAACCAGAATCAAGACCTACGACCGCATCATTCAGGAAAGCCTCAAACTGTTCAATGAGCAGGGCGAGCGCAGCATCACCACCAACCATATCGCAGCCCACCTGGGCATCAGCCCCGGCAACCTCTACTATCACTTCCGCAACAAAGAAGAGATCGTCTACCAGATCTTCACCATGTACCGGGAGTTCATCAACCAGCGTCTGGCGGTGCCGGAAGACCGCAAGATGACGGTGGACGACTTGGTCAACTATCTGGATACCGCCTTCCTGGCGATGTGGCAGTTCCGCTTCATGTTCTACGACCTGCCGGGCATGCTGGCACGCAATCCGCAGATGCAATCGGAGTACCACCAGTTCGTCAATACCGAGCTGAAGAACATTCTGGGCGAGCATTTTCGCGAATTCATCCGTCTGGGCCTGCTGCGGATGGACGAAGAGGACATCGAGGGCGTCAGCATCAATATCTGGCTGGTGGTGAAGTTCTGGTTCGCCTTTGAGCAAACCTCCCGCCCCAAGGCGCCCATCACCGAGGAGTCTGGCCATCGCGGCGTGCTACAGGTGCTGGCGCTGCTCAAGCCTTATGTACAGCCGGAATACATGCACGCTTTCCGCTCGCTGTATGAAAGGCATGCGGCCTGACCCATCAAGGCGTAAAAAAAGCCACTCTCACGAATGGCTTTTTGTTTCTATCGTCCCTTGCGGCACTCAAGCCGCAGCGGCGGCTCCCGACACCAGATAGCCGTGCAGCTCCCCATTGGCGAGCAACTTGCGCAGATAACTGCCGGGCGCGCTGCCGGAATACTCCAGCTGCCGTCCGGTATGGCGCGCCACCTTGCCGTCGGCGCAGACTTCCATCTCCACCTCCAGCGCCCACAACGTAGGCTGCCTGTCAGGGTCTACCGGCTCCAGGGAAACGGTCAGCCGGTAGCGCCCGTCCCTAGAGTAAACATCCAGCAGGCCCAGCAGCCCTAGATTATTGCGGACATCGGCATCGTCCGCATCGAAAGCACCCGCAGTTATGGCCTGCGGAACCAGCACTTCAGGAAAAGTCGCAGTCATGGCATCTACCCCGAGGGTCTCCCCTCTAACAAGCTGTTGGATTATTTTGTATTGCGCCGACGTTGAGAAACGACGGTTTGCAACCTGACATTCGCTGATGTCTCCGAGCATCATGAGGATATTTCCCGACACAGACAATGCCATTGCGGAAAAATCTTGCCCCGCTAGAACAAAACTGTCCTTTTGGCCACCCCAAATTTTGCATGAACGTCACAGCCCAAATAAGCAAATGTCAAATGAATTGCAATTTTCCAAAAATCTGCATTTCGACTAGCCGAGTCCCGCGCCCATACCCACAAAAAACAAGGCCCCGGAACATTTCCGGAGCCTTGTCTTCGCAATCAGGACAGTGTCAATCCTGGATAACCCTGGCGATTGCCGACGCCACATAGTCAACATTCTTGCTATTGAGCGCCGCCAGGCAGATGCGCCCGGTGGACACCGCATAGATGCCGAACTCGCTGCGCAGTTGCTCCACTTGGGCCGCCGTCAGACCAGTATAGGAAAACATCCCGCGCTGACGGGTGATGAAGCTGAAGTCGGTTTTCGCGCCATGCGACTGGATGGCAGCCAGTAGGCCCACGCGCATGGTCCGGATTCGTTCGCGCATGCCGGCCAGTTCGTCCTCCCACTGCTGGCGCAGCTCCGGGCTGGACAACACCGCCGCCACAATGGCTGCGCCGTGGATGGGCGGATTGGAATAGTTGGTGCGGATCACCCGCTTCAACTGGGAGAGCACCCGCGCCGACTCGTCCTTGCTGTCGGTCACGATGGACAGCGCGCCCACTCGCTCACCGTATAGCGAGAAGCTCTTGGAAAAGGAGCTGGCCACTAGGAACTGCAAACCGGAGGCCGCAAACAGCCGCACTGCCAGCGCGTCGGCATCGATGCCATCGGCAAAGCCCTGGTAGGCCATATCCAGGAACGGCACCAGGCCGCGCTCGCGGCAAACCGCCACTACCTCTTGCCACTGGGCGGCGGAGATATCCGCCCCGGTAGGGTTATGGCAGCAAGCATGCAGCACGATGACGGAGCCGGCATCCAGAGCAGCCAGATAGGACTTCATCGCAACAAAGTCGACGCCGCGGCTGGCCTCATCGTAATAAGGATAATGCTCCACCTGGAAGCCAGCCGATTCGAACAGCGCACGGTGGTTTTCCCAGGACGGATCGCTGATATAGACCTTGGATTCGGGATTCAGTCTCTTGAGGAAATCCGCGCCTATCTTCAAGGCGCCGGTGCCGCCCAGCGCCTGCGCCGTCACCACCCGGTCAGCAGTCAGCAATTCGCTGCCCTGGCCGAACAACAGGTTCTGCACCGCGACATCATAAGCGGCCGGACCTTCGATAGGCTGATAGCCGCGCGCCGGCAACGCTTCCAACCTGGCCTTCTCCGCGGCCCTGACCGCGCCCAGCAATGGAATCTTGCCATTGTCGTCGGAATACACGCCCACGCCAAGATTGACCTTGGTGTTGCGGGCATCCGCATTGAATGCTTCATTAAGACCAAGGATGGGGTCACGCGGCGCCAGTGCCACACCGGCGAAGATCGAAGAGGTCATACCAGGCTCCATTGCTTTGCAGATGAGCCGGCCATCACGGCCGACCCTAGAAAATCCAGTATTGCTTGTTGCCATTCGAACGCGAATTCGTTCGCTGTCGAACAACAGTCTAACATGATGCCAGGCCATTCCCCAGACCGGGGCGCACTGTCCGCGCAGGCAGTATGCGGCGCACCAATGTCGACAAACCCGGTCCAATGACATAAGCAGAAGTATCGCCGCCCTGCCGGCCAATCCACCCCGCGGCGCTCTCGCCGACAACCGGAGGTTTTTCATGAAAAAGGGAATCCTGCTGTTCTGGCCGTCCTTCATCATCGCGGTGATCGCCACCACCGTGTTTTACTCGATTTTCGATCCAGCCGAACTGACCTTGCACGGCAACAGCCTGTTTCACGACAAGCTCACCGCCTACTCGGTATTCCTTCTGGTCAGCTGGCTGTTCGGCGCGGCCAATACCGCCATCGTCCTGCTGCTGGAAAAAAGCGCCCGCGACATCAACGGCTTCACGCCGCCCCCCGTCATCAGCGGCGACGAGGACAGCACGCCCTCCTGACGGCGCCAGGCCGGACCAATCGGCCCGGCTTGGCGCATCGCGACATCAGATGACTTTCAAACCTTTCAGCATCACCACCAAGATCAACACCGGCGAGACGAAACGCACCACGAAGAACAATGCCTTCAACAACCCGTCGCTCTTCAGCGCGCCGCCGTTGCTCAAGGCCTCGCGGAAACGGCCATAGCCCCAGACCCAGCCAGTGAACAGGCACAGGCAAATCCCGCCCAGCGGCATCAGCACATTGGACGTGACGAAGTCGAACAGGTCGAACATGGTCATGCCATGCAGCTTGATATCGGCGGTCAGGCTGTTGGACAACGCGCATCCCGCCCCCACCACCGCCAACAGCAGCAGATTGATGATGGTGGACTTGACGCGGCTGATGCCGAAACGCTCGCTCAGCACCGAAACCGGCACCTCAAGGATAGACAGCATCGCGCCGGTGGCCGCGATGGCGGCCAGAACGAAGAACACCACCATGAACAGATGGCCCAGCGGCATGCTGGCGAACACGGCGGGAATGGTGATGAACAACAGCGACGGCCCGGCCGCCGGTTGGAAGCCGAAAGCGAACACCGCAGGAAAGATGGCGATGCCGGCAAGCAGGGACACGAACAGATCGGCACACATCACACGGAAGGTGGTCAGCGGAATGTTCTGATCGTCGCGGAAATAGCTGCCGTAGGTGATCATGGTGCCCATGCCGATGGACAGCTTGAAGAAGGCCAGGCCCACCGCGGTCAGCACCACGCCGGCGGTAATCTTGGAGAAATCCGGCGTGAACAGGAACGCCAGTCCTTGGCTCGCACCTGGCAGCATCATGCTGCGCACGCCTATCACCACCAGCAACACGAACAACAGCGGCATCAGCTTCTTGGTGACGGCCTCGATACCCTTGGACACGCCCAGCAGCAGGATGCCGCCGATCAGCGCCAGCACCAGCCATTGCCACAACAGCGACTGCACCGGATCGGTGATCAGCGCGGTGAACGCGCCGGATGTCACCTTGGGATCGCTGGACAGGATGTCGCCGGCAATCGCCTTAAAGATGTAGGCGAATACCCATGCCGACACTTCAGAATAGAACGCCATGATCAGGAAGGCGGCGAATACGCCGAAAGCCCCGATCAGCCACCACGGCTGCCCGGCAGGCGCCAGTTTGGCCAGCGTGGTCACCGCATCGCGCTTGGCCTTGCGGCCCAGCATGATCTCGGAAATCATCACCGGCAGCCCCACCATCAGCGTGGCCAGCACATACACCACCAGGAAGCCCGCGCCGCCATTGGTGCCCGTCAGATAAGGAAACTTCCAGATATTGCCCAAGCCGACAGCCGACCCCAGCGTCGCCGCCAACACGCCGAAGCTGGAAGTGAATCCATCCCTCAGCTTGATCTCTCCACCCGATTTAGCTTTGTCCAAACTCATTGTTGTTCTCTCTACCACAAATAAAACAAGCCCGCGCGGAGGTCGTCCGGGCGGGCTCACTTGACCTTCGATGCTACAGGGCGTGGATTGTGAAGCCTATTGTGTATGTGTGCAAAACAATTTTTACAACTACCTGGCCTGGGTCAACTCATCCGCCAGCCTGCCCAACCAATCATAGCAGGCCTGCAACTGAGCCACTTCGATGAACTCGTCCGGCCTATGCGCCTGCTCGATCGACCCTGGCCCCAGAACCACGCACGGCATGCCGGCCTGACTGAACAACCCTGCCTCGGTGGTATAGGCCACGCCCGCCCCGCCCTCGCAACCGCACAGGCTGGCGACATACTGCCTGATCGAAGAGGCCGGGTCGGATTCGAACGCGGGACTGTACACCGCCGGCTCGATATCGATGCCAGTCTCGTCCGACACCGCCTTCATTTCCTGCACCAGGGTCGCGGCGTAATCCGCCACCGACGACACCAGGCGCTGAGGATCGTCGCCCGGCAGCCAACGGCATTCGAACATGAACTCGCAATCCGCCGGAACGATGTTGCAGGCTACGCCGCCATGCACCAGTCCGGTTTGCATCGTGGTGAACGGCACGTCGTAAAGCGGCTGCCGATGGCCAAAGGCCGCCTCGGCGTCGGCCAGCTTGCGGATGTGGGTGATCAATCTGGCCGCGAACTCGATAGCGTTGACGCCCTGCGGAGTCAGGGAAGAGTGCGCCGCCTTGCCCTTTACCCGGCAACGGTAATGGGCGATGCCCTTGTGGGCGATGACCGGCCGCATGGATGTCGGCTCGCCTACCAGGCAGCCGGCGACCTGCACGCCATCCTCCACCAGCGCATCTATCATGCGCCCCACGCCTAGGCAGCCCACCTCCTCATCGTAAGACAAGGCAATGCCTATGCCTTGCGTCAGCTTCCCGTCAGTGGCCAGCTTGGCGAAATGCGGCACCTGGGCCAGCACGCAGGCGATGAAGCCCTTCATGTCGGCGCTGCCGCGCCCATACAGGCGCCCGTCGCCGCCATCTGTCAATTCGAATGGGGGTAATGCCAAACCTGCCCATCAATGGGAACCACATCGGTATGACCTGACAACACGATCAGCGGCATATCGTCCGGGCCGATGCGCGCAAACAGATTGGCCTTGCTGCCATCATCATTGTAGGTCAATCGGCTTGTCAGGCCGAAACCGGCCAGATAGTCGCGCACCCACTCTATTAATTGCAGATTGGAATAACGGCTGGTGGTATCGAAGCGGATCAGTTTGGACAGCAACCCGGTTGCATCGGTAGACATGGGCAATCCTGCGTAAGAAAAGGTCTATGCCAGAGTCTGCACCCAGCGCTGCCGGCAGGCAATAGGACAGGCCCTTGCGAATCCTCCCTCCCCCCCGCGGGCGTAGCTGTGGCCGCATAAAAAATGCTTGGCAAATAGCACAGCATTGGATACAATCCCTTCTCTCTATGGCGGGCCTCCCCGCATTGCACGATAGCGAACCTGGTCAGGTCCGGAAGGAAGCAGCCACAGTTATTTAGTGCAAGTGCCGGGGGTCAGGCTCGCCACCCCTCCCCTCTTTAAAGATTCATCAAGTTCAATTGCAAAATTGCGACACTTTTTCAGCCAAATTACGACGTCGCCATCAAATCCCATTGTCCTTGATGATAAGATTCCGCTAACATTAGCAAAGCTGAATTTTCAAATTAATGGAACTTCACTATTTTCCCTGCATCATAAATATTCCTGTTGAATTTTTTTTGCTATTTTTAATAAGCAGGGCGAAGTCCTAAAAAAATATTAGAACCTTTGTTTCAGATACGAGAGGAACACTCATGAAACTGTTTGAAAAAATCCCGAACCCTCGGGAAATCCGCCGCAAGCTAGGCCTGAACCAACAAGAATTCTGGAGCCGCATCGGCGTGACCCAGTCCGGCGGCTCCCGCTACGAAAGCGGCCGCAACATGCCCAAACCGGTACGCGAGCTGCTTCGCCTGGTACATGTCGAGCAGATCGACCTGTCCAAGGTGCGCCGCGAAGACTTCGAGATCGTCGAATACCTGAAGGAGACCCACCCCGATCTGTACAAGAGCCTGCGCAAAGCGGTTCGTACCAAGATCGAGGCTCAAGAAGGCGGCGCGGAAGCCACCGCAGGCTGACGTCAGCCCGAAAAAAGCCAGCCCGGCAAACGCCGAGCTGGCTTTTTTACATCCCGAATGTCGAACAATCACCCGCTGCACGCAAGCAAAGCCGAACCGCCGACAAGCCCCACCATATGGCGGCGGGTTAATCGCCCGGGTTCCGAATCAACAGCACCGGCATATCCGCCACCTTCAGCAGCCCCTCCGCCACGCTACCCATCAGCAGATGCATCAACCCGCCCAGGCCATGGGTTCCCATCACCACCAGATCGGCCCCCCAGGCGCTGGCATCGTCGGCAAGGACCGCGGCGATCTTGTCGCCCCAGCTCTCAAGTATCCGGCACTCCGGTTCCACGCCCATAGCCTTGGCGCGCTCGCCGGCCAACCCCAGCACCTGTTCGCCGGCCTGCTTGATAGACTTCTGCAATTCGGTGGCGTCCAGAAACTCGGTCCCTCCCCAGCCGAACTGCGCCAGATCCACCACGTGGACCAGCCTGACCGACGATGCGAACACCTTGGCCAACTTGCACGCTTCGTTCAGCGCCATATTGGAAGTGTCGCTGTCGTCCACCGGCACGAAAATTCTCTGGTACATGACGTTAAGCTCCTCTACGAGTCTGGCCTACATCCTTAGTCTACCAAACCCTCCCCCCTAGCGTTTGACACAGATTAGCTTCCTTGACATAAAGGCCATATCCTCCACACTGCGGACACCATCAAGCCATGGCGCGCCTAACGCTCGACCTGCCCGACCGCTTCATTTTTGAAACCCGCCTGGACATCCGCATCGGCGACATCAATTACGCCCAGCACCTGGCCAACGACGCACTGTTGAGGCTGGCGCACGAAGCCAGGCTGCGCCTGTTCAAACATCTGGGATACGCCAGCGAACTGACGGTGGACGGACTGGGCATCGTCATTGCCGACATGGCCGCCTGCTATCATGCCGAGGCGTTTCACGGCGACCTGCTGCGTTTCGGCATCGGCATCGCCGCCCTCAACCGCTATGGGCTGGATCTTATTTATCAAGCAGTCGATGACAACACCGGCAAAGAAGTGGCAAGATTGAAAACAGGTATCGTCTTTTTCGACTACCGGACGCGCAAAATCGCCCCAATGCCGGAAGCGTTTTCCGGGAAGCTTAGTCAATAGCAAAAAGGAATGGCGCCATGAGAAACTACCCGCCCAACAGCCCAGAGGCGCTGGCCAGACTCCTGGCCATGTTCATGATTACCGATGGCAACATGGATCCGCGCGAGCTTGAGCTGCTGGAAAAACTGCACGTCTACCATCTGATCAACCTGCCGCGCAAACAATTCGCCCAGGTATTGCGCGACTTCTGCGACGACGTATCCGACGAGGCCGGCGACGATGGCTCGATCCGTCTGCTGGACCGGGAAAGAATAGACAATCTGCTGTCCGAAGTGAGCGACCACCGCAAACGCATCCTGGCCTGCGTGCTGGCAATGGACATCAGCAAGTCAGACGGCACCATCAGCGACAGCGAAATGGCGCTGCTCAGCTACATGATGAAAAGCTGGAACATCACCCTGGACGATCTCGAGCGCGAATTCGCCCGCTGACCTCTCCCAAAACGGAAGCAGTCGCGGGGCACCGACCCGCGGCTGTTTTTGCATTCCACCATCCCAATATTGAAACCGACAATGAACACGCGCTTCACCGGCACCGAACGCTATATCGCCACCGACGACCTGATGATGGCCGTCAACGCCTCCATCACCCTGCAACGCCCGCTGCTGATCAAGGGCGAGCCCGGCACCGGCAAGACCATGCTGGCAGAAGAAGTGGCCGCCAGCCTAGGCCGGGAGCTGATCGTCTGGCCGATCAAATCCACCACCAAGGCCCAGCATGGCCTGTACGAATACGACGCCGTATCGCGGCTGCGCGACTCGCAGCTGGGCGATGCCAAGGTGCACGACATCGCCAACTACATCGTCAAGGGCAAGCTGTGGCAGGCGTTCGACGCCGAACAGGCGCCGGTGCTGCTGATCGACGAAATCGACAAGGCCGATATCGAATTCCCCAACGACCTGCTGCGCGAGCTGGATCAGATGGAA
>NZ_MKCT01000034.1 GCF_001855555.1 Chromobacterium sphagni
GCGACGGCGCCTTGTTGGGCTTCAAGGCCTGGTTCGACCCGGCCCGCAACCCGACCACCGAGCTGTCGGCCGGCCATCTGTTGATCAGCTACAAGTACACGGTGCCGCCGCCGCTGGAGCGCCTGACCTTTGAAACCGAGATCACCTCGGAATACCTGCTCAGCCTGAAGGGAGGGAACTGACCATGGCCGGCAAGATTGAAATCAACCGCATCACCAACGCCAACATCTACATCAACGGCAACTCGCTGCTGGGCCGCGCCGAGGAGGTCAAGCTGCCGGATGTGTCCGCCATCATGCAGGAGCACAAAGCGCTGGGCATGGTCGGCAAGATCGAACTGCCGGCCGGCTTCGACAAGCTGGAGGGCGAGATCAAGTGGAACTCGCTGTACAAGGACGTGGCCAAGATCATCGCCAACCCGTTCCAGGCGGTGCAGCTGCAGGCCCGCTCCAGCATCGAGACCTACGGCGCCCAGGGACGCATGCAACAGGTGAGCCTGGTCACCTTCCTGACCGTGATGTTCAAGAAGAACCCGCTCGGCACCTTCAAGCAGCATGAGAACGCGGAATTCTCTTCCGCCTTCTCCGCCACCTACATCAAGCAGGTAGTGGACGGCGAAGAGATGCTGGAGCTGGACTACATGGCCAACATCTTCCGGGTCGGTGGCGAGGACATGCTGTCCGTCTACCGCAGCAACATCGGCGGCTGACCGTCACTCCAAATAAACCGGGCCCGCGATTGCGGGCCCGGTTTATTTCAGACGACAGGGCGACTAAATTAAGTCTTCCCGATATGGCTTCAGCTGCTCCTGCACCCTCGCATTGCTCTTATATTTCTTGTCCAGACGCTTCAGCTGCCGCTTTGCGCTATCGCAGTAACGATTGATCTCCCTCACTAGCTGCCGCTGCTCTGCGGAACGCTCCCCACTGATTTCGCCAGCTAAGTGTATGCAGCTATCCGCGTCTTCCAGGAAACGCACGACGTCTCCAGGCTGTTGGAGGGGAGCGGCTTCGCCTGCGGACGATTGCATCGTCGCCATGCAGACCAGCAGGACAAACGCTTTCATCATGTTTGGCATTGCCTGGCTTACTTGCAACCCTTCGTGATCTTGCCGCTATCAATGTCTTGGGTGGAGCAAGAGGCCTCTTGGTACTTGCCTGCCTTAAAGGAAAGCCGAGTCAAATAGCATTTCCCGCCACGGCACTGAGCTTCCTCTATGTCCTTCATGCCGTTGCTGCTGCTGCCTAAGACCCGAAAAGCGTCTGAATTGCCCGCATGGATGATGTTGTTCCGCTCATCCACTATCCAGTGAAAGAAGGTGTGCGCGCCATAGAAAGTCGAGAGATACGGTTCTAACTTTGGACGAACGAACAGAAAAGCTTTGTGGCTTGTGGAAAGGGGGAGCTTGCGGCTGACGAACAGCTGCTGATAGTCACCAGCCTTGATGTCCTTGTCCGCCATTTCTTCGTCGGCCTGAGATTTCAGATCCGCATCCAAGCTGACGATCATTTCCGCCTGCATCTTGGATACGCCGGGCCAGCCATCCGTTTTCTGTTCCGTATAGGTTTCGAAGATAGGTTTAGCCAGCACAGCGCTTGACAATAATGCGATTGCCACACCCAAAGCTTTCATCATCATTCCTTACTCACGGTTCCGCCATGGCCTTTGAACATCGACACCACTTCTTCATATTTGAAATAATGCTGACCCGCCACGCGGTTGCCTGCGCCCTTGCCTAAAGGCATGGAGTTCCAAGTTTTGGCGGCCTTGCCGATGGCAACGGCCATATCCCCGTCTACGACGGCCTCTATCGCTTTAGCCTGCCTCAAACCCTCTACTGCAATCAGGTCTTGCGTATGAGGCGAAAAGTCCGATAGCCCCATTTTCTTGATGCCGTTCTCGGTCCAGTTCGCTTTGTTAATTTGATACCGGCCTGCTGCAGTTGTTTTGCCGCCTGCGCCTGGGCCTGGGTGCGTGGAATAGTCTTTGATACGCCACTTATCGTTTTTCTTACCCTTGACCGCGCCGTACATAAAGTCGTAATCGCCGCCTTCGCAGTCGGCTATCGTATCGAGAAAGGCTTTCACATTGGGAGTGCTGAGGTAAGCCTCGTTTTGCGCTTTGCGTATGGCTTTCTTATCGACTTTGACAACTTTGGCGCTGCTGTCGCTTGCGGGCGTGGTGGTCTTCTCCGCGACCTTGACTAAAGGCGTGCCCGTTTCGCTGACATGTGCGGTGGTATCAGTCATCAAAATCCCCAATATGGATAGCCACGATTTCCGCCGCCTTATGATCATCAATCATATGGGTATGGCCACTACCATCCGTCTTCCCGCTCTCTTTACTGCCATCGGCTCGAACGATGGTGTACTCGGCATTTTTCAAAGGTTGGCCATCCTCATCTCGTAATTGGTATTTGTCATTAAACATCAGTGCGGCTGCTGCGGCTGCTGCCGCGGCAACGGCTGCGACATCAGCCGCAGCTCCTGTTGTGGCGCTGCCGCTGCCCTCATAACCACGCATGACGGAACCTAGCGTGCTGATCAGTTTGGCGCCGCAGCTGACGGCATGGCCATCCAGCGCCACGCCCTTGCCGCCCACCGTCCAGGTGGGGTCACCTTCCACAATCACGCAATTGGTGTGGCCCTGCTGCGGGCAGGTAACGGAGTCGCCCACCAGGGCGACGGCCTTGCCGAACATAGTGGTGGTGCTGGAGGCGCTGACCACTTTGCCGCCGTGGCTGGTGGGGTCGCCCAATCGGATAACGGGTTTCATGGCCGCGCAAAATACCACGATACCTTGACCTTTTCGACTGACCAAACGTGCAAGCCCTTCTTTAAAGCCCTTTAACGGCGTTCTTGGCCTCCGCCGGCCACAATCCTTTCGTGGTTCCCAATCAATCAACCGGAAGGATGCTCCATGGGCAAGGTCACTTTGCAGTACCCGTTCACCAACGCCGCAGGCCAACGCATCGAAGCGCTGGACATCAAGCGCCTGAAGCGCGCGGACCTGAAAGCCGCCAGCCGTCACAGCCAGGACGACGCCGACCAGGAAGACTTCCTGTTCGCCCGCATGACTGGCCTGACGCTGGAAGATATCGACCAGTTGGACATCGCCGATAGCCGCGCGCTCTCCGATTGTTTTCGCCAAATGGTGGGCACCGGAGACCAGCCTGCAGCAGCTGGATGAAGTGCTGTGGATTGCGTTGCGGATGCAGCCCTCTGAAATCGACGGGCTGGAAATGGTGGATTACTGGTGGTGGGTGGAAGTGGCCGAGCGGGAGATCAAGCGCCGGAGTGCGTAGCGCGGCGGTATACGGCCAGCAAGACCGCTACCATAGGCCAGTCGCAAAGGATGCGCCGGCCGCCAAGGGCGCGCCGGCTACCGCTGCCAGCGGCAATGCGATGGCGAACAGGATAACCGCGGCCCACAGCGGCAGATTGGCAAAGCAGACCCAAGCAAGCCAGATGGCTCCGCTGCAGATGGCCAGCCAGTAAATGGCTTTGGCGGTAGTGAGGGCGGTTTTTTCAAACATGTTTACAGCATAGCAAAAGGTCGCATGGCATGGCCAATGAACTGCTGATCGGGGTAAAAATCGGCGCGGCGCTGTCCGGCACGTTTCAGTCTGCGTTCGCATCTGCACGCGGCACCGCTGCGCGTTTGGGCCAGGTCGCCGATGAGTTGCGGCTCAAGCACAACCGACTGGGCGACGCGATGGCGCGGGCGATGTCCCACCCCACGCGCAATGTCGCGGAGCTGAAGCGTCAATATGACCGACTGGGCCAGACCCTGGATCAACTGCGCAGCAAGCAGGAACGCCTGACGACAAGCCTGGCACGGGGAGAGATGTTGAAGGCTGCGCGTGCCGATCTACGCGGCCAAGCGATGGAAACGGCAGGCACGGCTCTGGTCTTAGGAGGCCCTGTTGTTAAGTCTGTAAAGGTGGCGGCTGACTTTCAGGACCAGATGCGCGACACGGCTATCACTGGCGAATTCAAGCCTGCAGAGGAAGCCAAGCTTAGCCAAGCGGTTCGCGACGCTGCGCTCAAGTGGAACCAAGCTCAAGCAGAAGTGGCACGAGGCACCAATGTACTGGTGGCGGGCGGCATCCAAGACGCCAAGGCACTAGAAAAGTATGCTCCGATCATGGCCAAGGCGGCCACCTCAACCCGCGCCAGTATGGATGATTTGGGCAGCGTGGCCATCGCGCTGAAGGACAACCTCAAGGTGGGCGAGGACAGTTTTGAGGGCGCGCTGAATATGCTGGCGTATGCGGGTAAGCGCGGCCAGTTTGAAATCCGCGACATGGCGAAGTGGCTGCCGGCGCTGTCGCCGTCGTTCCAGGCTCTGGGGGTCACTGGCAAGGAAGCCGTGGCGGAGATCGGCGCTGCGCTGCAGATCGCTCGCAAGGGGGCCGGATCAAACGACGAGGCGGCCAACAACTTCAAGAATTTCCTACAGAAGATTACCGCCCCCGACACCCTAAAAGATTTTGAGAAAGCGGGGATTGATCTCAAGAAAAGCATGATGAACCTGCGGGCTGAGGGAATGACTCCCGTGCAGTCGATGCTGGAGATCATTACGCGCTACATGGGTTCAAAGGGACCAGAAGCCGCGGGGCAGTTTCAAAAGGTCATGGCGATCAAGGACGATAAGGAGCGGGAAGCTGCTCTTCAGCGGTTGTCCGAAGCCTACAAGTTGGGCGAGCTGTTCCAAGACATGCAGGCGATGTCCTTTATCCGACCCGCCATTGCCAATATGAAGGACATGAAAAGCATCAAGGATGGTTCGGTAGCCGCCAGCGATAAGGATTTGCTAGGCGAGGATTTCAAGAAGCGAATGGAGACCGCAACCGAGCAGTTCAAAGCGTTCAAAATTGGTCTGACGGATATCGGCATTACCATTGGCAACACACTACTACCCCCATTGACTGAAATGCTGCAGGAGCTAAAGCCCAGCATCAAAGCCTTTGGAGAATGGGCCAAGGAGCATCCCGGTCTGATCAGAGGGGTGATTGGGCTTGTTGGCGGCTTGCTGGCTGGCAAACTCGCCTTCATTGGAATCAAATACGGGATCATGCTGTTACTGTCACCGTTTAATTCTTTGAAATCGGCCATCACTTCTGTTTCTGGCAAGTGGACTCTATTGCGGGCTTTGTGGCAGACAGGCCGCTTCGCGCCACTGATTTCCGGCCTGCGAAGTGTTGGCGGCGGTGTCATGGCGGTTGGACGTTTCCTGCTCCCGTTTGGCCGTGGCTTTGCGATGGCCTTCGGTTCGCCTTTGATGCTGGCCGCGCGCGGCGCGCTGGCGCTGGGCCGCGTATTGGGCGGCGGTTTGCTGGGCGGCATTCGTTTAGTGGGCCAGGCGGTACTGTGGCTGGGCCGGGCCGCGATGATGAATCCGATTGGACTCGCGGTGATGGCGATAGCCGGCGCGGCCTATCTGATTTATCGCTACTGGACGCCAATCAAGGCCTTCTTCGGCAAAGTTTGGGCCGCAGTGGACAGCGTGTTCAAACGCTATCCCATCCTCAACTATCTAATCCCCATCATCGGCATCCCGCGGCTGATCATCGCCAACTGGGGCCGCATCAAAACCTTCTTCAGCGGACTGTGGGAGAGCGTGAAGCAGTCCATGGCCAGCGCCTGGAGCTGGATGAAGGCCAAGGTGGCCAGCTGGATCGTGTTCTGGCTGCCGGTGTTCCGCTTTGCCGGGGAGCTGCCCGGCAAGTTCATGCAGGCCGGCAAAGACCTGGTGATGGGGCTGGTGGGCGGCATCAAGTCGAAACTCGGGGCAGCGAAAGACGCGATTGTCGGCCTGGGGACAGGCGTCAAAAACTGGTTTACCAACCACCTCGGCATCAAATCGCCATCGCGAGTCTTCATGGGCTTTGGCGACAACATCGCCCAGGGCGCGGCCATCGGCATTGACCGCAGCGCTATCCACGCCGCGCGCGCGACCGGCGCAATGGCCCGCGCCGCGACCAACGCCTGGGGCAAGCCACAGCTGCGCACGCAGGTTGCGGCCGAGGGGCTGCAGCATCTGCAGGCGGGTGGCAAAGGCGCTCCTGCAGGCGGCGGCATGGTGGTCCACTTCAGCCCGGTCATCAACGTGCCCGCAGGAGCGCCGGAAGCAGTCAAGAGCGCGGTTCAGTCCGGGTTGCAGCTGTCGATGAATGAGCTGGAGCAGATGATGCGCCGTCTCTTGCAACAACAGCAACGGAGGGCCTTCGACTAATGTTTGCGCTCCTGGGCGAGGTCCAATTCGACCTCATTACCTATTTCGACGGCTTCGAGTCGCAGTTCGGCGCCGACTATGCCGAGCATGCGCTGATTGAAGGCAAGCCGCGCCTGCAGTGGATGGCTGACAAGCTGGACGAAATCCGCATCCAGCTGTCGTTCCACAGTCAGTTCTGCGATCCGGAGCGCGAGCTGCTGAAGCTGCGCCAGGCGCTGACGGACCACCAGGCGATGGCGCTGGTGCTGGGCAACGGCGATTACAAGGGCTGGTTCGTCCTGACCGATTTGCAAGCCACCAGCAAGCAAACCGACAAGGCCGGCACATTGATCGCGCTGGAGGCCAGCATCACGTTGCGCGAATACGTGGGCGACAAGAAGAAGCCGCTGCCGCCCGCCGTGCAGCCGGCGCAACCTCCGGCCGCGGCCGTCGCCTCTCCGGTGGGCCAAGCCGCTGGCACGCTGAAGGCCGCCACCTCGTCGGTGCGGGACAACATCCGCCAGGCGGTGGCCTATGCCAACCAGGGCCAGGCCGCTATCCGCCTGGCGCGCGACTCGGCTCAACTGGCCAAGCAGATGGCAGGCAATCCGCAAGCCGCTCTCGGCCGGGTGTCCGGCCTGCTTGCCGATGCCCAGCGCGCGGCAACGCCGCTGCAGCAACTGGCCGAGGTGAGCGGAAAGCTCCCAGAGGCCGCCGGCATCGCCCGCGCCGGCGCCAATGCCGTGGCCGCGGTGCGCAGCGCGCAAAACACCCTGGGCTCGGTCAACGCCGGCAATCTGGCTGGCAAGCTGGATACCTACGCCGGCTACCTGGACGCAGCCGGCAGCGCGCTGGACGCTGCGTCGCCGGCCATCAGCAAGCTGGCCGCCAAGGTCATCACGAGGGCCATCTGATGTTCCTGAACCACATTACCCGCGAGGGCGAGCGCTGGGACCAGATCGCCTGGCGCTACTACGGCGACGCGCTGGCCTATGAGCAGATCATCGCTGCCAACCCGCACGCGCCGCTGGGCCTGGCGCTGCCGGCCGGGCTGACCCTGTCCATCCCGGTGATTGAACAAGCCGATCTGGCTGAGGAGCTGCCGCTATGGATGCGCTGAATACGGTTCCGCACCCGGTGTTCCAGCTCGCCTATGGCCAGCACAACATCACCAGCGACATCTCGCCCTACGTGCTGTCGGTAACGTATACCGACTATCTGTCCGGCCAGTCTGACGAGCTGGAGGTGGCGCTGGAGGATAGCGACGGCCGCTGGATCAATGCCTGGTATCCGCGCCAGGGCGACAAGCTGACACTGAAGATCGGCTATGCCGGCGAGCCGCTGCTGCCCTGCGGCGAGTTCGAGATCGACGAGGTGGAGTTCGCCTTCCCGCCGTCCACGGTGTCGATCAAAGCGCTGGCGGCCGGCGTGAAGAAGTCGGTGCGCACGCGTGTCGGCCGGGCCTATGAGAACACCACGCTGGCGGCCATCGCCCAGCGTATCGCCAAACGCAACCACCTGGTGCTGGTCGGCAAAATCCGCGACATCCGCATCGACCGGGTGACGCAGTACCAGGAGCGCGACGTGGCGTTCCTGGTGCGCCTGGCACGGGAGTTCGGCTACGTGTTCAAGATCACCGGCAACAAGATGGTGTTTAGCGAGCTGGCCGACCTGCGCGACGGCGCGGCGGTGCTGACGCTGCAAAGGACGGACCTGACCTCGGTTCACCTGCGCGACAAGATCAAGGAGATTTACCAGGAAGCCAAGCTCAAGCGCCACAACCCCAAGACCAAGAAACTGGTGGTGTATGGGATGAAGGCTGGCCAGGTGGCCGAGGTGGGCCACACCACCCAGACCAGCAAGAAAGGCGGCCATACGCCTGGCACCAGCGGCGACACGCTGAAGATGGCCGGCCGCGCCTCGTCCAGGGCGACGGCCCATGCCAAGGTGAAGGCGGCGATGGACAAGAGCAATTTGGAGCAGACATCCGGCAGCCTGGCGCTGCCAGGCCAGCCGAAGCTGGTGGCGGGTACTACGTTTGACCTGGCTGGCCTGGGCAAACTGAACGGCCGCTACCTGGTGGAATCGGCCCGCCATCGGATCGACCGCAGCAGCGGGTATTCCACCGAGTTGGAGGTGAAGCGCGCCAGCCTGCCGGTGCAGAAAGGCTCCGGCCGCACCGGCAAAAAGGCTGCTAGAAAAGGGCTGAAAGTCTACGGTATGAAGAACGGCCAGGTCGACGTGGTCGGCACCACGCCGCAGAAAGGCAAGAAGAAATGAACGAGACCCTGGACGAGTTCGGCGCCACCATCAAGTACGGCACCGTCAGCGCCAGCAAGCCGGGCTTCGCCCGTGTGCGCCTGCCGGACATGGACAATATGCGGACCATGTGGTTGCCCATCGCCTATCCGAAAACCCAGGACGACCAGGCATGCTGGACCTACGACACCGGCGAGCAGGTAGCAGTGCTACTGGACGCCCACGGCGAGGATGGCGTGATCCTGGGCGCGATCTACTCCGAAGCCGACCTGCCGCCGACCACCAGCCGCGACAAGTTCATGGTGCGGTTCAAGGACGGCGCGCTGCTAGAGTACGACCGAGCCAGCCATGTATTGACCGTGTCCGGCGTACAGAAAGTGGTGGTTGAGGCAAGCGCCACTGTCCTGGTGCAGGCCGGGGCCAAGGTAACCGTCGACGCACCGGATACCGAGTTCAGTGGCAATGTCCTGGTGAAGGGCAAACTGGTGGGGCAAGGCGGGATGGCAGTGTCGGGCGGGGCCGGTTCGGCGGCGGTGATCAGCGGGAATGTGCAGGTGGATGGTGATGTCAATGCCAATGGCGTTATTATGGATGCTGGAGGAAACTCCAACCACCACTCCCATTAATGCATTCAACATCGGAGGTTATATGTCAATCTCAGGTAGCGAAGAGATTTTGCAACCGCATATAAAGGCAACAATTGAGTGTGATGGAACTTATTGGCAAGTAAGGCTCCATGCGATTCCACTCAAAGGCCAGTTGATCAAGTTTTTTTCCTTCCTTGATGTTCAGCAAGGGGAAGATCGCTACAAAAACTTTGAAGTAGTGGAAGTCGTCCATGATGTGCGTGACGTGATACCGGATGATCCGCGTTATCAGGGCCACCATGAGGTACGTTTGGTAGTAAGGCCATCGACAAGCACACATTTTAGTTTCAAGTAATCCGGACCTTTTCGGTAGGATTTAGCAGTAAACCCCTTTAAAGTCCCTCGCACGGTTCATACGTCAATATTGTCGCATGAACCGGCTATCTGACTCCCTTCACTGGCAACCCGCGCTGTACCACCCCGACCTGGTCGAGGCTGAAGCGGATATCGACCAGTGCATCCGCATCATCCTGACCACGCCCAAGGGCAGCGATCCGCATCGCCCGGACTTCGGTTCTGAAATCCATCTGTATATCGACTACCCGGTCACTCAAGCCGTGCCGCATGTGGTGCGCGAAGCCGTGGAAGCGATCCGGCAATGGGAGCCGCGCTGCCAGCTGGTGAAGGTGGCGCCGCTGATCGACGGTGCCCGCATCATCCTGCGCGTGACCTGGCGCATCGCCGCTGGCGTGCGGGAAACGGAGGTGAGGCTGTGACCCTGCCCGAGCCCGACTTCATCGCGCGCGACCCGGCCGCCATCACCGCCGAAATCATCACGCAGTACGAGCAGATGAGCGGCAAGACCTTGTACCCGGCCCAGGTGGAGCGGCTGCTGATCGACCTGATCGCCTACCGCGAAACGCTGGTCCGCGTCGGCATTCAGGAGGCGGCCAAGCAGAACCTGGTGGCTTTTGCCCGCGCGCCTATGCTGGACTACCTGGGCCAGTTGGTGGGCGTCACCCGTCTGCGGGCCCAGCCGGCCCGCGCCACGCTGCGCTTTACCCTGGATGCGCCGCTGGCCAACCCGCTGCTGATTCCCGCCGGCACCCGCGTGGAGAGCGGCGACGGGGTGGTGGCCTTCGCCACCGATGAGGCGGCGACGTTGCCGGCCGGCATGATGTCGCTGGAGATTGCCGCTACCTGCCAGGATGCGGGCAGCGCCGGCAACGGCTGGCAGCCTGGCCAGATCGTCAACCTGATGGACGACCTGGGCGACATGGACGTGGTGGTGACCAACACCGCGGTGACGGCCGGAGGCGTGGACGAGGAAGACGACGAACGGTTGCGCGAGCGAATCATGCTGGCGCCTGAGTCATTCTCCAATGCCGGCAGCCGCCAAGCCTACCGCTTCCACGCCCTGCGCGCGCACCAGAACATTGTCGACGTCGCGGTGCTGTCGCCCACGCCTGGCGTGGTCCAGCTCTACCCGCTGCTGAAAACCGGCTTGCCTGACGCCAACATGCTCGCCCTGGTGCAAGCCACCTGCTCGGCCGATAAAGTGCGGCCGTTGACCGACCGCGTGCAGGCGCTGGCACCGGCCGCCGTGGACTATGTGATTGAAGCCCAGCTCAAGCTGTTCGGCTCGGCAGATGCGGTCCTGGTTCGTGCAGCGGCGAACGAAAGCGCCGCGACCTATGCCGGCTTCCACTCGGCCGCGCTCGGCCGAGACATCGTTCCCAGCCAGATCATCGCCGCGCTGCAGGTGGACGGCGTCTACGAGGTCACGCTGATCAGTCCGCAGCGGCTGGAGCTCGCAGAGAACGAATGGGCGCGCTGCAGCGCCATCAGGCTGATGCCTACGGAGGCGACCAATGGCTGATCTTCCGCTGCCGCCCGCCCTGGCCGGGGACGCCCGCAGTCGCATCCTGGCCACGCTGTCGGCCAGGATCAGCGATGCCGATTTGTCCACGCTCCTGGTCTACCTGGTGGACAACGTGACCGGCTCGGCGTTGCCGCACCTGGCCGAGCAGTTCAGTCTGACCGGCGCCGACGGCTGGACGCTGGCCGAGTCCGATGATGCGCGGCGCAACCTGATCAAAACGGCCATTGAGCTGCATCGCTACAAGGGTACGCCCTGGGCGATCCGCGAGGTGATCCGCCGCCTGGGCCTGGGCGAGGTGACGCTGATCGAGGGGCTGGCCGACAAGCAACATGATGGCGCCACCCGCCGCAACGGGATTTATTTCCACGGCGAACCCACCGCCTGGGCCCGCTACCGCGTACTGCTGCAGCAACCAATCACCAACGACCAGGCCAACCAGGTCCGCAGCATGTTGGCTGTCTATGCGCCGGCTCGCTGCCACCTGACCAGCCTGGACTACCAGGGCGTGGCCAACCGCCATAACGGTGCGATTGCCACCCGTGACAAACAATTCAACCGAGGGAGTGCCTGATGTCGTATTTGCCGGAAAAGTCCGTCTGGGAGGATGGCATCTATCAGCTGGAGACCTCCGATCCGGTGTTGGCCGGGCCGGATGGCATCGATAACCTGCAGGGCAAGCAGTTGGCCAACCGCACCGCCTACCTGAAGAAGCAGGTGGACGACCTGGTCTCCGGTGCGTTGACTGCCGAGTACGCCGACCGGCTGAAAACCTCGCGGACCTTGGCCATGACGGGCGATGGCGCCTGGAGCGTGAACTTTGACGGCAACGGCAATGTCAGCGCCGCCATGACGCTGGCCAATACCGGCGTAGCTGCGGGCAACTACGGCATGGTAACGGTGGACGCCAAGGGGCGCATCACCAGCGGCCGGCAGATGGCGGCAGCGGACGTGCCGGCACTGGACTGGAGCAAGATCGCCAGCGGCCGGCCGTCAACGCTGGATGGTTACGGCATCGCCATCGCCAGCCAGGCAGAGGCTGAAGCCGGCAACGACAACAGCCTGGCAATGACGCCGCTGAAGGTGGCGCAGGCATTGAATGCCATTGGCCTGGCTGGCCGCGCCAAGAACATCACCACTGGATCGCTGCAAACCATCCGCCCCAACGGCCTCTATCATGTGGATGCCGTCGGGCAGGTTGTCGACGCGCCGGTAAAGTGTAATGGCATGCTGTTAACCCACTTCCTCAACGACAAATGGGGCAATCAGGTCTACTGGATGTGGGGCGGCGACACGTATGAACAGCGGCTGGAAAACGGCATCTGGAAACCCTGGGTCAAGGTTCTGAAATCCGGCCGGCAAAGCACGCTGGCCGATTACGGCATCACCGATGCCGCCAGCAAAACAGAGCTGCAAGCGGCTATCAGCAACGTCATCGCCGGCGCGCCGGGCGCCCTGGACACCCTGCAAGAGCTGGCGGCCGCGCTGGACAATGACGCCAGCTTCGCCGCCAACCTGACCAAGAAGCTGGCCGGCAAAGCCGACAAAGCCAGTACCTTGGCCGGCTACGGCATCGCCGATGCATTTCCACTGCGGGCGGACATTGCATCGGCGGTAGATCTGGACACCCTCACTATCACCGGCATTTACCACAACCCCGCCAACGATAATGCGATCAAGGGCAAGAATTGGCCCTGCCCACAGGCCGGCCAACTGACCGTGAGGGCGACCGGCGAGATGGTCTATCACACCTATCAGGCGTTTGCCGATGGGGGATTCTGGCACCGCTGCCGCTATCAGGGCCGCTGGACTGTGTGGCGCCAGCTGGCGGATGCCGCCACCACGCAGGATGGCATCACCGCCGCCGCGCCGCCTGGGCAGATTGCCTATTTCGCCCGCGACACGCCGCCGCCGGGCTGGATCATCTGCAACGGCGCGCAGGATGTATCGCGCGCAACCTACGCCGCACTGTTTGCGGCCATTGGTGAGCGATTCGGCGCTGGCGATGGCAAAACCACATTCGGCGTGCCAGATCTACGCGGCGAGTTTATCCGCGGCTGGGATGCTGGGGGCGGTGTAGACGTCGCCGGCCGCAGTTTTGGTAGCCGCCAGGCCTCTCAGAATCTGGCACACGATCACGCCATCCCGACACCGGCAGGCAATATTGCCGGCCAGGACACTGTCCTCGTGGACAATGGCGGCGCGCCGCTGGATTTGGGCGCGCGGCAGGCGTCAAATGAATTGTTGGGAGAGTGGAACGGCAGCGGCAGGTATTTGCGTTACGCGACATACAGCACCGGCGGCAACGAGTCCCGGCCCCGCAACGTCGCGCTGCTGGCCTGCATCAAAGTCTGAGGGGGCACCAATGAACGAACAAAAAATAGTGTATTGCTACAGCGCCGCGACCGGCGAATGCACCGGGCAAACCACGGCGCAACGCTCGCCGCTGGATGTGGACGAGGTCTATCTGATTCCCGCCTGGGCGGCAGAAGCTGCCCCTCCGGCGGCCGGCCCGCGCCACGCGGCCGCCTGGCGCGCGGCCGACGGCAGCATCCCCGCCCATTGCATCCTGGGTGGCGGCTGGCAGCTGCTGCCGGATTGGCGCGGCGTGCCGCTGTGGGACACCGCCACGGCGCAGCCGATTGCCGCGCAGCTGGGCGACACGCCGGAGGCGCTGGGCGCGACCGAGCTGGCGCCGCCACCGTTTGGCGTGTGGGATGGCGCGGGTTGGAGCGTTGACCACGCCGCCGCGTTGGCCGCACAGCGTGCCGCAGTCGAAACGGAAATCGCCGCGCGGCGCGGCCAGGCCGATGCGGCCATTGTGCCGCTGCATGATGCGGCTGGCCTGGGCATGGCGACGCCAGCTGAAGCCGAACTGTTGGCCGCCTGGCGGCGCTACCAGGTGGAGCTGTCCCGAGTGTCGAATCAGCCAGGCTTTCCGAACCAAATTGATTGGCCGCTGATCCCGGCATAGTGCAGAAAACAGCAGTCGAGCAGGTGTTGGAGCACCCGCTCGACTAGCTGACCCGCAGAGCAGACCTGCAAGTCATCCCAAGGCTGTCATTGCCGTTGGCCAACGGTGAAACAAGCCTATCGGGATATTTCGCATCAGGAAAGAGTCTTGCAGATGTTACAAATCACAGCAGCACCCATCGTTCCATGGATTGGCGGCAAGCGCCGTCTGGCCAAGCACATCCTTCCTCTGTTTCCCGAGCATATCTGCTATGTCGAACCCTTCTGCGGCGCGGCCGCGCTCTATTTCCTGAAGGAACCGGTCAAGGTAGAGGTAATCAACGACGTCAACGGGGAGCTGGTCAACCTTTACCGAGTCGTACGCCACCACATGGAAGAGTTTGTCCGGCAATTCAAATGGTCGCTGACATCGCGGCAAATCTTCAAGTGGTTGCAGATCACCCCGGAGGAGACGCTGACCGACATCCAGCGGGCTGCCAGGTTCTTCTACCTCCAGAAGATGGCCTTCGGCGGCAAGGTGGACAACCAAAGCTTCGGGACGGCCACCACCAGTCCCCCCAAGCTCAACCTGTTGCGCCTAGAAGAAGACTTGTCTGCCGCCCACCTACGCCTGAGCCGCACCTATATCGAAAACTTGGACTGGACTGACTGCATCAAGAAGTACGACCGGGAGCACACGCTGGTCTACTGCGACCCGCCATACTGGGGCACTGAGGGCTATGGCGTAGACTTCGGTTTGCACCAGTATCAGCGCATGGCAGAACTGGCCAAATCGATGAAGGGGCGGATGATCATCTCGGTCAATGACATCCCAGAGATGCGCCAGGCTTTTGATGGGCTGAGCATGGAGCGAGTAGACATTGCCTACACGGTGGGTGGCGCCGGCCGCAGCAAGGACAAGAAGGGGAACTGATCATCCGTAACTGGTGATTGTCCACCGAAAGAGCGAAGGGGCCAGCCGGCCCCTTCGTGTGGGAAGTGAAATTCTTTTGCGGATGCTGGAAAATGGGTTGATCACCATTTATCGCGCAAAATGGCGCACAGTTTTCGCGCCGCGCTTCACCGGGCCTCCAGCTGCAACTGAACTCCCTCGCACCCCTCATCCCCCTCTCCGTCACCCGCCCTGTACTTAAGGGCAGGGCAGAAACCGGGCCAGCTGCTAATCAGAAAGCACTGCCCGGAGTTCGCCAAGCCCGAATGACGGCGCCCCGCGCATATTCCCCTCTCCATGCTTTCAATTTCTTCGAGAAAACGAACATGAGCGCACAGCCCACCCATACCGTCCAGCCCTACGGCGTAGCCATTCAGCAAGCCATAGCCGAAGGCAGTCTTCCCCAGATGAAACAGCTGCACAAGCAGAGCGAGCAGTATCTGAATGATCTGCGCGCCCAGCTCAAGAATCTGGAAAGTGAAATTTCCCGCCTGGAAAAGCGCTAAGCCGATCCCGGCATCATCGTCCCACTTGCGGAGGTTCTATGTCAGGCAACACTCAGGCTCTTGAAGGACTGTTTCCGGTCAGCTACATCATCACCACCGGCGCGCCCGGCGCCCAAACCCTGCAACTGAACCTGCTGGTCAACAGCGCCGGAGAGACCGTAGCCGGCACAGCCCGCGTCACCCAAGCCACCAATCCGCCGCTGGACCTGCACTCGGACGTGTGGGGCCAATACACCTATCTGACCATCATGCCGCCCAGCGAAGGCAGGATACTGATCACGGCGCAAGGCAATCAGGGCGGCCCCCATTCCAACTCCGCCGCCAACTTCAAGATTCATCTGGTGCTGGAGCACAACTGGAAGAAGGGCGTGGCCAACTACAGCTATTTCAACGGCCAGCAATGGGTGGAGGTTGAAAACGTTCCCGCCAAGCTGAACGAAAAGCTGCAATCGCGCCGCTACCCTGAAATCCCGCTTGAGCCGGGCCCGGTCATCCCCTCGGGCGGACGGGTAATCCCGCTCTACGGCGTGCCCATCCAGAGCGCCATCGCCAGCGGCGACCTGACCCACATGAAAACCCTGGCCAGCCTGGCCCAGCAGCAGCTGGACAGCAAGCCGCAACTGGAGTCGGCCCTGGCCGAGCTGAAGGCTGAAATCTCCAAGCTGGGAGGCTAGCAGGGGGCTTCGTCCATCCGTTCTCGACTTTTCCAAATGACCAAGGAGTACTCCATGTCAGCAGCAGCCGGACTGTTCCACACCCGCTTGACCATTGCCTCCCCCAATCTAGGCGCCCCCGTCCTGACTCTGGACCTGGTGGTGGATACCGCCAGCAAGAAAGTGACCGGCGCGGCCCAGATCTTCCAAAGCACCAACCCGCCAGTGCGTTTCCACGCCAATGTCTGGGGCCATTTCTCCCAAGCCAAGCTGGACAAAGCCTCCGAGCACCACATCGTGCTATCGCTGGATGGCAGCCCCAGCTCTCCCAACAGCCAAATTGCCGAGACCTTCCACCTGCAAGGCATCCTGGAACAAGATTGGGAAAAAGGCTTCGCCAGCTACCGATTCTTCTATCAGGGCGCATGGCATAACGTGGTTCACGCCGTAGTGACCGAAGACAAGCAGGCGCCAGCAAAATCGGCGGAAGGCAGCCACCGCCCCACCCACCACCACCCGATTCCGCTCTATGCCGCCGCGCTGCAACAGGCTCGCGGCAGCACCGATGTCGCTCAGCTCAAGGCATTGGCCAGCCAAGCGGAAGAACAGCTGAAACAGCACGACACCATCCAGAACGCGCTGACTCAGCTCAAGGGCGAGATCATCCGCCTGGAGAAACAGCAGTAAGCCACTCCCGCGCCGGCCCGACCATCAGGCCGGCGCACCAGCCAAGGACATCTTCCATGCTAGACAGTCCTGCCGTACGCCCCGCCCGCTACCTCAGCGACGACGATTTCAAACGCTACACGCCCGTGCACGTGGTATGGGAAATCACGCTGGCCTGCGACCTGAAATGCCTGCACTGCGGCTCACGCGCCGGCCATCGCCGCCCCAGCGAACTGAATACCGCGGAGTGCCTGCAGGTGATCGACTCCCTGGCCGCGCTGGGCACCCGCGAGATCACGCTGATAGGAGGCGAAGCCTATCTGCGCAAGGACTGGACGCAACTGATCCGCGCCATCCGCGACCATGGCATGTACTGCGCCGTCCAGACCGGCGGCCGCAACCTGAATGCTGCCCGGCTGCAGCAGGCGGTGGATGCGGGTCTCAATGGCGTGGGCGTCTCCCTGGATGGACTGCCGCCGCTGCATGACAAGGTGCGCAACGTGCCCGGCTCGTTCGACAAGGCGGTCGATGCGCTGCGCCGAGCCAAGGCGGCCGGCCTCGCCGTCAGCGTCAATACCCAGATCGGCGCCGCCACCATGCCGGACCTGCCTGAACTGATGGACCGCATCATCGAACTGGGCGCCACTCACTGGCAAATCCAGCTGACAGTGGCGATGGGCAATGCGGTGGACAATGACCAGCTGCTGCTGCAGCCTTACCAGCTTCTCGACCTGATGCCCTTGCTGGCCCGCCTGTACAAGGAGGGGTTGGAACGCGGCCTACTGATGAATGTGGGCAACAACATCGGCTATTACGGGCCCTATGAGCATATCTGGCGCGGTTTCGGCGACGAGCGCGTGCACTGGGCCGGCTGTGCGGCTGGTCAGACGGTGATGGCGCTGGAGGCCGATGGCACCGTAAAGGGCTGCCCATCGCTCGCCACTGTCGGCTTCTCCGGCGGCAATGTCCGCGACATGACGCTGGACGACATCTGGCATCACAGCGAGGGCATGCACTTCGGCCGCCTGCGTTCGGTGGAAGATTTGTGGGGCTATTGCCGAACCTGCTACTACAACGACGTCTGCCGCGGCGGCTGTACCTGGACCTCCCACTCTCTGCTAGGCAAGCCGGGCAACAATCCCTATTGCCATCACCGCACGCTGGATCTGCAAAAAAAAGGCCTGCGCGAGCGCATAGTCAAGCTGCAGGACGCCGCCCAAACTTCTTTCGCAGTCGGCCGCTTCGATCTCGTCACCGAAGAAATCGCCACCGGCAAGGTGGTCAGCCAGATCAGCCGCAGCGGGCAAGTCATAGAGTTGGCCTGGAAGAATCAGGGCAAACGGGCACCGGAGACCGGCCGCCCTCCTGCCGCGCTGGCGATTTGCCGCAGCTGCAAGCAATACATCCAGCCCGATGAAACCGCCTGTCCACATTGCTCCGCCGATGTGGTCGCGGCGGAGCAGGCCTACCGGCAGGAAGAAGCCAATCGGCAACAGATTATCGGCAAGCTGCAACGTTTGCTGGGCATGGATTCTTAATCAGTCGCCAATCAGAGCTGCCAAGGACAGCGCGGCGGTGCCAAGGAAGCGCCGCCGCGCTGTTTTTATCAGGCCTCATCGGTCAGCAAGCTCGCCATGCCCGGGCAGCCGTCCAGCCGCCAAAATCAAATATGAAGTTGGCGGGGAACAACCTGCGCATGCCGAGTTCCCTTACAATCCAGCCCTGACCACCACACTCGATTCGCCATGCTGCCCGACACCCCCCGCCTGCCGCCTGCCACGCCGCTGCTGATCCAGGCCCAGTCCGACGGCCAAGCCGTGCTGACCTGGCTGGCCGAGCACGCCGACAAGCCTGCCACCCTGGCCAGCTACCGCAAGGAAGCAGAGCGGCTGCTGCTGTGGCTGAATGGCAGGCAGCAGAACCTGGCCCGGCTGAAGCGGGAAGACGTGCTGGACTACCAGCGCTTCCTGGCCTCCCCTTACCCCGCGGAGCAATGGATAGGCCCGCCGCGCCCGCGCAGCCATCCGCAATGGAAGCCATTCAGCAAGGGTCTGACGCCGCAGAGCATTGCCCACAGCCTGACCGTGCTCGGCGCGATGTTCGCTTATCTCAACGATGCCGGCTATCTGAACGGCAACCCGTTCAAGCTGCTGCGCCGCCGCAGCCGCCGGCAAGCCGGCGCAGAGGTGGAACGCTTCCTGGACGCGGCCTGCTGGCTGCATCTGCAAGCCACGCTGGAACAGCTGCCGCGCGGCAACGCCAAGGAAATCCGCCACGCCGAGCGCGCGCGCTGGCTCATTACCCTGCTGTATCTGACCGGTGCCCGCCGCAGCGAAGTGGCCGGCGCCAAGGCCGGCGACTTTGTCCGCCGCCATGGCAACTGGTGGTGGAATGTCGTCGGCAAGGGCGATGTTTCCGCCAGGATACCCTTGTCTGACGAACTGATGGCGGCATATGGCCGCTACCGCCGAAGCCTGGGCCTCGCGGCCGACATCGCCGCCGACGACGAGACCCCGCTGGTTTGCCGCATCGGCGAGAAAAACCGCCATGAATCGATGTCGGACAAGGCCATCTACCTGATCTGCAAAGAAGTGTTCTCCCGCGCCCGCCAACACGCCCCCAGTGACGAAATACGCAGCCAGCTAACCCTCGCCAGCACCCATTGGCTGCGCCATACCGCGGCCAGCCATCAGCTGGAAGCGGGCATCCCCTTGCTGCTGGTCAGCCAGAACCTGCGCCACGCCAGCATCCAGACCACTCGCCGCTACCTGCACAGCGAAGAGGATGCCCGCCATCAGGCCAACCAGCTGCACCGGCTCAAGCGCAAAGACTGACGCGCCTCCCCTTCCCATGCCGCGCCTTTCCGCGTACCATCGCGCCTCTTTTTATTTCAAGGAGATGCCTGAATGACGCCCCAAACCGCTGCCCGCGCCTGCGGTATCGACTTTGGCACCTCCAACTCCACCGTAGGCTGGCTGCGCCCCGGCCAGGACACGCTGCTGCAACTGGAAGACGGCAAAATCACGCTGCCGTCGGTAGTGTTCTTCAATTACGAGGAAGACCATTCCCGCTTTGGCCGGGAAGCGCTGCGCGAATACATAGACGGCTATGAAGGCCGCCTGATGCGCTCGCTGAAAAGCCTGCTGGGCTCCAGCCTGATAGATGGCCAAACCGAAGTGCAAGGCAAGGCGCTGCCCTTCCGCCAATTGCTCACCCTGTTCATCAGGGAACTGAAGCTGCGCGCCGAAGCCAATGCCGGCCGCGCTTTCGACGAGGTGGTGCTGGGCCGCCCCGTGTTCTTTGTCGACGACAATCCCCAGGCCGACAAACTAGCCGAGAGCACGCTGGCCGACATCGCCCGCCAGGTGGGCTTCAAGGACATCTCCTTCCAACTGGAACCTATCGCCGCGGCATTCGACTACGAAGCCTCGGTGCGGAAGGAAGAACTGGTATTGATCGTCGACATAGGCGGCGGCACTTCGGACTTCACCCTGATCCGCCTGGCCCCGGAACGCAGGACGCAAGCGGAGCGCCGCGACGACATCCTGGCCACCGGCGGCGTGCACATCGGCGGCACCGATTTCGACCGCCAGCTCAGCCTGCATGGCGTGATGCCGCTGTTCGGCTTCAAGACCCGGCTGCGCAACAACGCCGAGATGCCGTCCAGCCAGTACTTCAATCTAGCCACCTGGCACACCATCAACTTCGCCTACACCCGCAAGGCCTGGATGGACTTGCAGGACGTGCACCGCGACGCGGCCGAACCCGGCAAGCTGGACCGCTTGTTCCGGCTGATCCAGCAGCGCGCCGGCCACTGGCTGGCGATGGAAGTGGAAGCCGCCAAGATCGCGCTGTCCGACCAGGACAGCCATCGCATGGCGCTGGACCCCATTGAAGCCGGCCTGCGCTGCGACCTTGGCCGGCTGGATTTTGAAGCCAGCATCGGGCAGATGCTGGACCGGGTCGCCGCCACGGTCGGCAAACTGCTGGCGGATGCCCAATTGCAAGCCGACGCCATCGACACGGTATTCTTTACCGGCGGCTCCAGCGGCGTGCCCGCCCTGCGCGCCGGCATCCGCGCCCTGCTGCCCAAGGCGCACCACGTGGAAGGCAATCTGTTCGGCAGCATAGGCAGCGGCTTGGCGATCGAAGCGATGAAACGCTACGGGTAATAAAAAACGCCGCGAATCGCGGCGTTTTTTATTTAGTCTTTTCTAATTCATCCCTGCGCTTTGCGGCGCGGGGATTTCTTTTTTCCCTGCGGCGGCAGCTCAAAATCGAACAAAGTGCCGGTGCGGCCGGTCTGCGACTGGCACGCTATCATCAGCGCGCGGTTGATCGCCTCTTTCTTGCTCACGCCCCACCACTCTATCATCTTGTCCAGCGACTTCTGCGCGTCGCGGCTCAGCTCCACCGTCACCGACAGCTCCTGCAGCCGGTTGCGCCGCATCTCGCGGCTGCGCCGCTTGCGCTCCGCCACCGTCATCGCCCGCTCTCCCAGCGGCTTGCGGCCTGGCTTCTTCTGCACACCGCCGATCAGGTCGAAGGTGTAATGATCGCAAGGGTCTTTCATGGATGGGTGACGGGTCACGGCTATTTTGACGAGGGGCGCAAGAATACCATAAAGCCGCCATTTGCGCAGGCCGGCAAGCTGTTGCAGGGGAAATATACCTTCATCATCGAGCTTGACTCTGCGGACAAGCGGCGGCCGCAGGCCACGGCGGGCAAGAAAAAGCCCCCGCGAACAACGGGGGCCCGGATCGGGAACTGGCTGAAAATCAGTTCACCGGACAGCTGTTGGCGGCGCGGTAATCCACCACCTTGATCTTGCCGGCGATGATGTCCTTGCGGGCGGCCACGATCTTCTTCTCCATTTCCGGCGTGATCAGCGGGCGGTTGTACTTGTCCAGCGCCCAGTCCACGCCGTTTTCCTTCAGGCCCATCAGCTTGACGCTCGGCTTCCAGGCGTTGTTCTTGGCGTCGCGCATGGTTTCATACACGGCATTGTCCACGCGCTTGACCATAGAGGTCAGCACCACGCCCGGCTGCATGTAATTCTGGTTGCTGTCCACGCCGATATAGAACTTGCTGGAAGCCTTGGCGGCCTGGATCACGCCGACATTGGACAATGCCGCCGCGGCGAAGATCACATCGGCGCCGCGGTCGAATTGGCTCTTGGCCAGTTCGTTGCCGCGCGAAGGATCATTGAAGGCGGTGTGGGTGGTACCCAGCATGTTCTGCAGCACCACGGCTTTCGGGTTCACATAGCGCGCGCCCTGAGCGTAACCGCAGCCGAAGGCGCGGATCAGCGGCACGTCCATGCCGCCCAGGTAACCCACCTTGCCGGTCTTGGATTTCAGCGCGGCGGCCATGCCCACCAGGAAAGAGCCTTCCTGCTCCTTGAAGGCGATGCTCTGGACGTTGGCGCCTTTGGCTACCGAATCCACCAGGGTGAACTTGGTGCTGGGAAACTCCTTGGCCACGGTCTCGATGGACTGGGTGTAGGCGAAGCCGACCGCCACTACCAGGTCGACGCCCTTGCGCGCCATATTGCGCAGAACCTGCTCTTTTTGCGCATCATTGCTGGGTTGACCTTCGCGGTAATCGATCTTGAACTCCTTCTTGAAGCGCTCTGCGCCATTGAAGGCGGCTTCATTGAAGCTCTTGTCGAATTTTCCGGCCTGGTCGTACACCACGGCAACGGAGAAGTCCTTGGCCAGCACCGGGCTGGCGAGCAGGGCGGCGGCTACGGCGCAGCCTGCGGTCTTGATCGCAAACGTCATTTTCATCAGCTTTTCTAGTAGTAGTTTTGAGATGGCTTGCCAGGCCGGCAACGCCGGGCTGGCGCTTCAAAGAGGAGGCGGACCGTGCCCGGCGCACCCCAGAGACAGCGCCGGACAGGACGAAACGGAATCGCAAGCGGACGCCACGCGGGCCGCGCTTACAATTCGCCAATTGAAGCGGCGAGATTCTACCCAGCGCCACCCCTCGTGTAAACAAATATAGATAAACCCGCCGTAAAACTTAAACCGATGTCTGCTCCGCCACAGGCAGGGAGGCGTTGCGGCACAGGCCCCGCTCCCGATCGCCCCGCGCCAGCGCCAGTTCGATCAGCGACGTGATCAGATCGCGGTAGCTCAGGCCGGCAGCCTGCCACAGCTTGGGATACATGCTGATGTTGGTAAAGCCGGGCAAGGTGTTCAGCTCATTGACCACGATGTCGCCGTCCGGCGTGAGGAACACATCCACCCGCGCCATGCCGGCGCATTCCAGCGCCTGGAAAGCCTGGATCGAGACCTGGCGGATGCGCTGGCAGGCCTCCTCGGAGATATCTGCCGGCACGATCACCCTGGCGCCGCCCTCGTTCAGGTATTTGGTGTCATAGGCATAGAACTCGTCGCTCAGCACGATCTCGCCGCAGCCGCTGGCTTGCGGACTCTCGTTGCCCAGCACCGCGCACTCGATCTCGCGGCCTGCCACCGCCTGCTCCACCAGCACCTTGTGATCGTAACGGAAAGCCTGCGCCAAAGCGGCGTGGAATTCCGCCTGGTCGCGGACCTTGCTCACGCCGACCGACGAGCCTTGATTGGCCGGTTTGACGAACAAAGGCAACCCCAGTTGCGCGACGATGTCGGCGTAGCCGGGCTGGCCCGCGCGGCCGCTAATCAGGGCGACAAAAGGGGCGACTTTCAGCCCGGCGTCGCGCAACAGCCGTTTGGCCACATCCTTGTCCATGCATAGCGCAGAGCCCAGCACGCCGGCGCCGACGAAGGGAATGTTGGCCATTTGCAGCAGGCCCTGCAAGGAACCGTCCTCGCCCAACGAGCCGTGAACGATGGGAAAGACAACATCAACTTGCGCCAGCGGATGGAAAGTGCCGGCAGCCACCAGCTGCCGCCGCCCTTCTCCCAGAAGCAGCGCCAGGCCCTGTCCGGACTGCCGCAGCGCAATCCTGCCAGGATCATCCGCGTGCAAGAGAAAGCTGGAAGCCTGGCTGATATGCCAGCGCCCCTGCTTGTCGATGCCGATCAGCGAAACGTCAAATTTTTCGGCATCAATGGCGTCAAGCACATTGCGCGCCGACTGCAGGGAAACCTCATGCTCCGAGGAGCAGCCGCCGAATATCAGACCTACCCGAACCTTGCCCATTCCCGTTCCCACGCCATTTCAAAGCGAAAATGATACCAAAACGCGACCACTCAAGACATGGAACGCCCTATTCCTCGTCGTCGCCTTCCAACTGCACTGGCGCGGTCAATTGCTTGTTGTTGCGTATGCCAAGCTTGCGCAGCCGCTCCGCGCTGCTCATCAGGTTGCCGCGGCCGCTGGAGAGCTGGCGCATGGCGTCGCCAAAGGTGTCGCGGCCGGCATCCAGCTGCTTGCCCAGCTTTTCCATATTGGCGACGAAGCCCGCGAACTTGTCGTACATAGCCCCGCCCTGGCGCGCGATCTCCTGCGCGTTCTGGTTCTGGTATTCGTAGCGCCAGATGCTGGCGACAGTGCGCAGCGTGGCCAGCAGCGTGCTGGGGCCGACTATCATGATCCTCCGCTCGAAAGCCTCGTTGAACAAACTCATGTCGCGCTGCACCGCCAGCAGGTACGCCGGCTCCACCGGGATGAACATGAATACGAAGTCCAGCGTGTTGAGCTTGTACAAATCCTGGTAGCGCTTTTCCGACAACGCGCGGATATGGGTGCGGATCGCGGTGATGTGGGCCTTCAGCTCCGCCTCCCGCACCGAGTCGTCCTCCGCGGCGGTGTAACGGACATAGGCGTTGAGCGACACCTTGGAATCCACCACCAGTTGCTTGCCTTCCGGCAGGTCTATCACCACGTCGGGCTGGTAGCGCTTGCTGCCGTCCTCGGTCTCCAGCGTGTCGGACACCTGCACCCGGTATTCGCGATCGCGGGACAGGCCGGAGGTTTCCAACACCTTCTCCAGCACCATCTCGCCCCAGGTGCCCTGCGCCTTGCTGCTGGCGCCGGTCAGCGCGTTGGTCAGCGCCACCGCGTCGTCGCCCAGCCGGGTGTTGAGCTCCTGCAGACGCTTCAGTTCGGCCTCCAGCGACAAGCGCCCCTGGCTATCCTTCTCATAAGTATCCTGCACCAGCTTGCCGAAGCCCTGGATGCGCTCATGCAGCGGATTCAGCAGCGCGCCCAGATTCTGCTGGTTCTGCTCGGTGAAGCGCTTGGACTTTTCCTCCAAGATGTCGCTGGCCAGGTTCTTGAACTGCTCGGACAGGGTCTGGCGCGCCTCCATCAACAGGCTCAGTTTCTCTTGGTTTTGCAGCCGCTCCTGCTCCAGCGTGGTGGCCAGCTCCTGCTCGCGCGCCGTCAGCCGGGTGATCTCCACCCCCTGCTGCTGGCTGCGCTGCTGCAAGGCGTCCAGCAACCTGCCCTGCTCCTCGCGCATCGCCAGCTGTCCGCCGATTTCACGCAACTCTTTTTGCAAGCCAGCCAGCGCCTGTTCGCGCTCGACCAGCTGCTTTTCCAGTTCCGGCACCCGCTGCGAACGGGCAATATAGGCGCCCAGCTGGGTCTGGCTGTCGGCCAGCTGCAGGCTTTGCGCCTGCATGGCCTGAGTGGCGGCCTGCTCGCGGCTGCGAGCCTCGTCCAGCTGTTGCCGGCCGGCGTTCAATTGGGCCTGCAGATTGGCGGCCTCCTGCTGCAACGCAGCCAGATCGCGCGCGCTTTTGCCGCGGCCGGCAAACCAGGCCCCGCCGCCGCCCAACAGGCCCAGCAATAGGCCGATGATCAACATTTCCATATTCCCGCTCCCTTACACCACCGCCCAATGCTGCAGATACACCTGCAACTCCTTGCGGCCCTGCCATTCATTGGCGATCAGCTGATACACCGCCGAGATGCGGTCCGGCAGCCAGTCGGCGTGGTTGAACAGCATGGCGTCGAACTCCTGGCCTTCGCGCGCCAGCCGCAGCTTCAGGTGCTTGTCGCCCACCAGCTTCTGATTCACCACCATGAACTGGTCGTGGAAGTACGGCACCGGGAAGCCCTGGCCCCACACTTCCGCCGCCAATTGCTCGGCCAGCTGCAGGCTCAGCTCGCGCGCCGGCAGGCTGCCGTCGGTTTCTATGGTACGGGTCAGCTGCTTCTCGTCCAGCAACTGCTGGGCCACCGCTTCGAAGGCCTGCTGGAATTCGCCGAAGCGGCTTTCGTCCAGCGTCAGGCCGGCCGCCATCGCGTGGCCGCCGAACTTGAGGATCAGCCCGGGATGGCGCTTGTAGACCAGGTCCAGCGCGTCGCGCAGGTGGAAGCCGGGAATCGAGCGGCCGGAGCCTTTGATCTCGCCCTCGTCGCCGGGGGCGAACACGATGGACGGACGGTGGAAGCGCTCTTTCAGCCGCGAGGCGACGATGCCCACCACCCCCTGGTGCCAGTCGTCGCGATACAGCGTGAGGGTATAACGGTGTTCGGGATCGATGGACGACAGCACCGCCAGCGCCTCGTCCTGCATGCCGTGCTCTATGCTGCGCCGCTCGCGGTTGAGCTTGTCCAGCTCCTGCGCCAGCATCATCGCCTGCTGCTCGCTGCCGGACAGCAGGCAAGCGATGCCCAGGCTCATGTCGTCCAGCCGGCCGGCGGCGTTGAGGCGCGGCCCCAGGGTGAAGCCCAGATCGAAGGTGTTGGCCTTGTAGCTGGCGCGCCCCGCCACCTTGAACAACGCGGCGATGCCCGGCGCCATCCGCCCGGCGCGCATGCGCTTGAGGCCGTTCTCCACCAACGTGCGGTTGTTGCGGTCCAGCCGCACCACGTCTGCCACCGTGCCCAGCGCCACCAGGTCCAGCAATTCGCCCAGATTGGGTTCGGGCTGCGCGGCGAAAGCGCCGCGCCGGCGCATTTCGGCGCGCAAGGCCATCAGCACGTAGAACATCACGCCGACGCCGGCCAGGTTCTTGGACGGGAACTCGCAGCCAGGCTGGTTCGGATTGACGATCAGCGCCTGCGGCAGCGTGTCGCCCGGCAGGTGGTGGTCGGTCACCAGCACCTCGATGCCGCGCGCGCGCGCCGCGTCCACGCCGGCCACGCTGGCGATGCCGTTGTCGACGGTGACGATGATGTCCGGCCGTTTCTGCGCCGCCAGTTCGACGATTTCCGGCGTCAGGCCATAGCCGTACTCGAAGCGGTTGGGCACGATGAAATCTATCACCGCGCCCAGCGCGGACAGGCCCTTCACCGCCACCGCGCAGGCGGTGGCGCCGTCGGCGTCGTAATCCGCCACCACCAAGAGGCGCTGGCGGGCGGCGATGGCGTCGGCCAGCCGGCAGGCCATCGCCTCGGCGTTCTTCAGGTTCTGGAATGGCAGCAGGCCCTTGAGGCCGTAGTCCAGCTCGGCGCTGTCGGCGATGCCGCGCGCCGCGTACAGCCTGGCCTGCAGGGGAGTAAGGCCTTGCTGCAGCAGCGTCTGCTGCAAGGGCGCGGGAACTTCACGGGTGACGATCTGCGACATAGGCTCTCAGTACAGCGCTGCCAAGGGCAGCGCGCGTTTCCAGAATTTCCACAGATCGGCGGGCTTCACTTGCAGCTCGAAGCCGGCCGGACCGGTGGCGATCAGATTCAATTCGGTTATCCGGCGCTGGCGCACGGCGCGCAGCAACGGCGCAAACCAGTCCCGCTCCAGCCGCTGCAGTCCCTCGCGCCAGCCCCAGGCGTCACGGTATTGCGCGGCGGCCTGCAGCGCGTCCAGCATCAGCAGGCAGTCGCCGTCCAGCGGCAGGCCGTCAAAGGCGAAAGGCGCGGAATCGACCGCCATGCCGCTGCGCATGGCCAGCAAGGCCAAGGTCTCGTCGTCGGCCAGCAGGCTGGGGGCTGGCGCGCTCCAGGCTGGCGCGCTGCCCTCGCCCCACAGCCATACGCTGTTGATCGCCAGGTCGCCGCGCAGTTCCCTTTCATCGTTGAGCGGCTGCGTGTAGAGCAGCATCTGCAGCTCGTTCAACATGCGGCTCCAGGCCAGGCCGTGCTCGCCTTGCGGCAGGTGGCGGTTGATGTCCTCTCCCACCACGTCCCACAACGGATCAAAGCTCGCCGCCAGCGGTTGTTGCACGTTCAGCAGCCAACGGCCCGGCCGCAGCGGATGGAACGCCAGGCCATCCTCGCCGAAATGGCGGTTGAGGGCGTCGATCAGCGCTTGCGCCTCGTCCATGGCGATCTGCATCACGCCGACATCGGCCAACAGCGCGCGGTCGCGATCCACCCGCAAGTGCACCGGATCGGCGAACAACCACTCGCCTTCGCCCGCCAGCCCGGCCTGCGAAGCCGCCAGGCCGGCCAGGCCGGCAGGCGCGCCGCCCCACAAGCGCCCGACGCAGGCCGACAGGGTCTGCTCCCGCCGAGACAGGCGCCCTTTGCCCAGCAATTGCTGCAAAGCCGGCAACGGCAGCGACTTGCTCACCTCGCCGCCATCATGCGCGTCCAGCCAGCTCAGGCCGGGGAACAACAGGGTTAATTTCATATTCTTGTCAGATGGATTGCGGATTTCCGTCATTTTGACCATGGGGCATTTGGCGGGTGCGTCATTCTGCGGCAAACTGACCGCTTTTGCCGGAACTATCGCGCCGCCCGCCCAATCAATCATGCTTGGCGCTGGCTCCGCCGATGCGACGGCGCCAGCCACTGATCAATATTTATGCACGGCAGGCCGCAGCCTGCCCGGAAAAGTGATGGATTATCGCAAACTGCTACACATCCCGCAAAAGTGCGCGTCCCGGCTGATCAACCACCACCTCAGTTGGCTGGGCGTCGCCGCCTGCCTGCCCATGCTGGGCACCGTCACCGCCTTCGGCGTGGCGGTGGGGGCCAAGGAAACCCGAGCGCCCGAAGTGGTGCGGCAACAAATCACCGAACGTCTGGCTCTGCCGCAATTCAAGTTCGCCGACAGCCAGACCCGCTACTGGCGCGATGAAAGCATCAAGCGCGGCGACACGGTGGCCCGCGTGCTCAACCGCGTCGGCGTGCGTGACAAGGAAGCCAACGCCTTCCTGTATACCAGCCCGCTGGCCAAGAACCTGCTCAGGCTCAAGGTCGGCGCCACGCTGACGGTGCAGACCAATGATGCCGGCGAGCTGTTCGGCCTGCGCTTCCTGCAGGACGACGACAACGGCGAACAAGTGCTGGTGGCGCTGGAAAAGCGCGACGGCAAATGGCAGGCCAGCGCCGATCCGGTCGCGGCGGAAAGCGTGGAGACCGTGCGCTCCATCACGCTGAAAGGCGGCGCGGCGGCGGAGCTGGCCGCCGCGCGAGTGCCGGCCGACATCCGCAACCAGTTGTCAGAAGTATTCGCCGACCAGTTCGAGCTATCCAGCCTGCAACCCGGCGACCGCATCAACCTGGTGTACGAAACCATGGTCTATGCCGGCGCCGCCATCGCCAGCGGCAATCTGCTGGCGGTGTCGATCGAACGCCAGGGCAAGCTGCATCAGGCTTTCTATTTCGCCCACGACAGCGAAAGCGGCGCTTATTACGATGCCGCCGGCAAGCCGGTGAAAAAGGGCTTCAGCCGCCAGCCGGTGGCCGGCGCGCGCATCAGCTCCGGCTTCGGCCTGCGCATGCATCCGGTGCTGCACGCGTTGCGCATGCACTCCGGCATAGACTACGCCGCCAGCGCCGGCACGGCCATCGTGGCGCCGGCCGATGGCGAGCTGGTGAAGGTGACGCGCGAAAACGGCTACGGCAATGTGGTGATGATCCGCCACAACGCCAAACTGTCCACGCTTTACGCGCACATGAGGGCTTTCGGCAAGGGCATCAAGGCCGGCGGCAAGGTCAAGGCCGGCGATGTGCTGGGCTATGTCGGCAGCACCGGCCGCGCCACCGGGCCGCATCTGCATTTTGAGGTTAGAATCAATGATCAGGCGGTGGATCCCGCCACCAACGCCCTCCCCACTCCCGGACTCGGCAAGACCCAGCTGGCCCAATTCGGCGCCAAGCGCCGGGAATTGAGCGCGCGGCTGGATCTGTTGCAGAATATCCCGGTCAACGTTGCGCAGATCGACTGATGAGCGACCTATATATTGGAATGATGTCAGGCACCAGCCTGGACGGCGTGGACGCCGTGCTGGTGCGCTTCGACGCCGCCGGCCGCCCGACCCTGCTGGCCGATCACGCCATCCCCTATCCGGACGAGGTGAAAGCCGAGGTGCTGGCACTGCAGCCGTGCGGCGACAACGAGCTGGACCGCAGCTCGCGGCTGGCGAATCGTCTGGCGGAAATCTACGCCAGCGCCGCGCGCGAGCTGCTGGAAAGCGCCGACCACCATCCGGCCGACATCCACGCCATCGCCTGCCATGGCCAGACCATACGCCACGCACCGCACGCCGGCTACACCATCCAGCTGGGCAATATGTCGCGGCTGGCGGAGCTGGCGGGCATCGACGTGATCGCCGACTTCCGCAGCCGCGACGTGGCCGCTGGCGGCCATGGCGCGCCGCTGGTGCCGGCCTTCCAGCGGGGCGTGTTTTCCTCTCCCGACGAGCGCCGGGTCATCCTCAATATAGGCGGCATCAGCAATCTGGCGCGGCTGCATCCGGGCCGGGAGGCGATAGGCTTCGATTGCGGCCCCGGCAATATGCTGATGGATGCCTGGAGTCTGCGGCATACCGGCCGGCCTTACGACGACGATGGCCGCTGGGCCGCCAGCGGCCAGGCCGATCAGGCGCTGCTGCAATCCATGCTGGCCGAGCCCTATCTGCAGGCTCCGCCGCCCAAGAGCACCGGCCGCGACCTGTTCGACGACAACTGGCTGGCGCGGCAACTGGCGACGCAGGCCGAAGCGCCGGCCCCGGCGGACGTGCAGGCCACCCTGCTCGCCTTGAGCGCGCGCAGCATCGCCGACGCCATCCTTCGACATTGCCCGGGCAACCAGGCGGTATACGTCTGCGGCGGCGGCGCGCGCAACGGCGCGCTGCTGGCCGAACTGGGCAGGCTGCTGGCCGGTCAGCGCATTGCGCCGATAGAAGCGCTGGGCCTGCCGGCGCAGTCGATAGAGGCCATCGCCTTTGCCTGGCTGGGCTGGTGCTTCAACCAGCGCCGCGCCGGCAACCTGCCCGCCGTCACCGGTGCCGCCGGCCCGCGAATCCTGGGGGTTCTGCATCCTCGGTGAGGTGAAACACGGCACATCAGGCTATAATCAGCGACTGTCATAGCCAAATATGAGAAAAATGCGATTTTTCAAGCGCAAAGCCGTAGTCAAGAACACCCAGACGCCGCTGCCGCCGCAGCTGGCCGCCCTGCTGCGAGAAGCCTGGTGGCTGCTGATGGCGGTGGCGGCGGTGTATCTGGTGCTGGTATTGGCCAGCTACTCCCCGCTCGACCCGTCATGGTCCCATAGCTCCTCCGACCCTACCGTGCGCAATTACGGCGGCGCTTTCGGCGCTTGGCTGTCGGACATGCTGCTCTACGTCTTCGGCCTGTCAGCCTGGTGGCTGGTGGTGTTTTGCCTGGTGGCGATAGCCTGGGGCTACCGCCGCATGGAATCGCTGGGCTTCAAGTTCAGCCCCATCACCATGGCGGCGGTGGGCGGATTCTTTCTGCTGCTGTTGTCCAGCGCCAGCTTCGAAGCCATCGTGCTGGAAGGCAAGGCGGTGACGCTGCCGCTGGAAGCCGGCGGCATGCTGGGCCACTTCATCGGCAAAGGCATCTCTCACGGGCTGGGGCTGTCCGGTGCCTATCTGTTGTTGGGCGTATTGTCCGCCATAGGTTTCTCGCTGTTCACCGGCCTGTCCTGGCTGGACCTGATGGAACGCATCGGCGCGGCGCTGGAAGACGGCGCGTTGCGCCTGTGGCAAGGCTGGCAGGCGAGGAAGGACCGCGAGATCGGCAAGGAAATCGCGCAAAAGCGCGAAGAGAAAGTCTCCGTCGCCAAGAAGAAGATCGAGGAAACCACGCCGGTGCGCATCGAACCGCCGGTGCTGGAGGTACCGGTATCGGCCAAGGCGCACAAGCCGGTGCAGCAGTCTCTGTTCGCCGATCCCAAAGACGCCGCCCTGCCCGGCCTCAGCCTGCTGGACGCCGCCAAGGAGCAGCAGGAGCCGGTATCGCAGGACACCGTGGAATACACCTCCCGCCTGATCGAGCGCAAGCTGGCCGACTTCGGCGTGGACGTCAAAGTGATCGCCGCCTA
>NZ_MKCT01000035.1 GCF_001855555.1 Chromobacterium sphagni
CAAAAACACCGCCATCGAATATGAAGGCGTGCACATCAACATCGTCGACACTCCGGGACACGCCGACTTCGGCGGCGAAGTAGAGCGCGTGCTGGGCATGGTGGATGGCGTGCTGCTGCTGGTGGATGCCGTTGAAGGCCCGATGCCGCAGACCCGCTTTGTGACCAAAAAGGCGCTGGCTTTGGGCCTGCGTCCGATCGTGGTCATCAACAAGGTTGACCGTCCGGGCGCGCGTCCGGATTGGGTGGTGGACCAGACCTTCGACTTGTTCGACAAGCTGGGCGCCACCGACGAACAGCTGGATTTCCCGATCATTTACGCTTCCGGCCTGAACGGTTTCGCCAAGTTGGAGCTGGAAGAAGAGTCCGACAATATGCGTCCGCTGTTCGAGACCGTGCTCAAGCACGTCCCGACTCCTCCGGGCGACGCCGACGCGCCGCTGCAGCTGCAGATCTCCGCGCTGGACTACTCCACCTATACCGGCCGCCTGGGCGTGGGCCGCGTGCTGAACGGCCGCATCAAGCCGGGCCAGCAGGTGGTGGTGATGAACCACGAAGAGCAGGTGGCTTCCGGCCGCATCAACCAGGTGCTTGGTTACCAGGGTCTGGACCGCGTTCCGGTTGAAGGCGCCGAGGCGGGTGACATCATCATCATTTCCGGCCTGGACGACATCGGCATCGGCGTGACCATCTGCGACAAGGAGCAGCCGGTAGGCCTGCCGGTGCTGGGCGTGGACGAACCGACCCTGACCATGGACTTCATGGTGAACTCGTCGCCGCTGGCCGGCACCGAAGGCAAGTTCGTCACCTCGCGCCAGATTCGCGACCGCCTGACCAAAGAGCTGCTGACCAACGTTGCGCTGCGCGTGGAAGACACCGGCGACTCCGACGTGTTCCGCGTGTCGGGCCGCGGCGAGCTGCACCTGACCATTTTGCTGGAAAACATGCGTCGCGAAGGCTTTGAAATGGCCGTCGCCAAGCCGCGCGTGGTTTACAAGGAAATCAACGGCCAGAAGTGCGAGCCGTATGAAAACCTGTCCATCGACCTGGAAGACGACCACCAGGGCGGCGTGATGGAAGAAATCGGCCGCCGTCGCGGCGAGCTGACCAATATGGAATCGGACGGCATGGGCCGTACCCGCCTGGAATACCACATTCCGGCGCGCGGCCTGATCGGCTTCCAGTCCGACTTCATGACCATGACCCGCGGCACCGGCCTGATGAGCCACGTGTTCGACGACTACGCTCCGGTTAAGCCGGACATGCCGGGTCGCCACAACGGCGTGCTGATCTCGCAGGAAAACGGCGAAGCCGTGGCCTACGCGCTGTGGAAGCTGGAAGACCGCGGCCGCATGTTCGTTGCGCCGGGCGAAAAGCTGTATGAAGGCATGATCATCGGCATCCACAGCCGCGACAACGACCTGGTGGTGAACCCGGTCAAGGGCAAGCAGCTGACCAACGTCCGCGCCTCCGGCACCGACGAGGCGGTTCGCCTGACCACTCCGATCAAGCTGACGCTGGAATCGGCGGTCGAGTTCATCGACGACGACGAACTGGTGGAAATCACTCCGAAATCCATCCGCATCCGCAAGCGCTACCTGCAGGAAAACGAGCGTCGCCGCATGTCCAAGGCTGAAAGCAACTAAGGCTTTTGCCCTACCGGCGGCTTGCGCCTCCGGTCGTCAAAACACCCCGCAGCCTGAATGGCTGGCGGGGTGTTTTATTTGGCGGACTCGGGCGTTCAGGGCGGCGTCCAGCTGTTCGAACAACTGCTGATAGGCGGCGTGGTCGCTGTCCAGCATGGTTCGGGAATTGCCGCTGCTGTCCCAGGCCGCTTGCTCGATCCGGGCGCGCAGCAACACGTCGTGCGGCTGGCTGCCCGGGCGCAGCGAGAGCAGCAGGGCGGTGCTCTGGTGGTCGGGCTTGGCCGGCAGCGGCACCTTTATCTTCAGCACCCCGCGCAGCACCTGGCGCGCGTGGCTGACCAGGGGTTCGTTTTTTTTCGCCTGGATCAGGCCGTAGTCGGCATCCACTTCCACCCTGGTATAGCCCAGCTTCTGCAGCGCCTGCCGCGCGGCCTGCAGCACGGCGGGCGGGCTGGCTCCGCTCAGCTGCCGGTCGCGGGCCTGCAGATAGGCGTTCATTTCCTCCTCGCTGGGCTCCGCCCTGAGCTGGGTGGAGCTATAGCGCAGGAGGCGGCCGCCCTGGCCTGTGACTTGCTCGTTGTCGTCGGTCAGCGCGGCGGCGCCGAGCGCCAGCAGGATGATGCCCAGTAAAAGGAAACGCATGGTCCGGACCTTTTAAATGACCATGGTATTCAATCTGGCAGCTTGCCGATGACGCCCGTGTTTCCAAATGTCCGCGCCAGGCTGCTTGGCGTCGTTGCCACCATATATTGATTAATGCCAATAATTTCCCCTCTATTTTGTGTGATAGTCGACGCAACAGTAGGCGGGGCGCGCTTGCGCAGGCGCTTCGCCGCAGTGATGGAAAATCGGAGGGGTAACGGATGTTGCAAGTGAGCAAGCGGGACGGAGCGGTGGTGGGGTTCGATATTGGCAAGATCGCCAACGCCTGCGAACGGGCGGCGCGGGCGGCCGGGCATGCTGAGCCGGCGCGCCTGGCGCTGGAGACGGCTGCGCGGGTGGAGCGGCAGTGCAAGGCGTTGGCGGTGGAGGGGCGGCTCAGCATTCCCGCCATTCAGCGGCAGGTGGAGGATGCGTTGATGCATGACCATCCGCAAGTGGCGAGGGTCTACATACAGTATCGCCACCACCGCGACACCATCCGCGCGCAAGGCTCGGAACTGCATGCCAAATTGATGGGGCTGGTGAGCAAGACCGACGAAGAGGCGACCACCGAGAACGCCAATAAGGACGCCAATGTCTTTCCGGTAATGCGCGACCTGATGGCCGGCATCGTGTCCAAGCAGTTCGCCAGCACCTTTTTGCCCAAGGACATCCTGGAAGCGCACAACCGCGGCGACATCCATTTCCACGACCTGGATTACTCTCCCTTCCTGCCGTTTACCAATTGCTGCCTGGTTGACCTGAAAGGCATGCTGGAGCAGGGCTTCCGTCTGGGCAACGCGCAAATTGAAAGTCCGCGCTCGATAGGGGTGGCCTGCGCCGTCACCGCGCAGATCATCGCCCAGGTAGCCAGCCACCAGTATGGCGGCACCACCATCCCCAACATCGACCAGACGCTGGCGCCCTATGTGTTGAAAAGCTATCGCAAGAACCTGGACGTGGCGCAGGAGTACGGCATCGCCGATACGGAACGCTATGCCCGCGAGCGCACAGAAAAAGAGACCTACGACGGCATCCAGGCTTGCGAATACGAGATCAATACTCTGTTCAGCTCCAACGGCCAGCAGCCGTTTGTCACTTTTTCCTTCGGCATGGGCCTGGCCTGGGAGGCGCGCATCATCCAGCAGGCCATTCTGAAGGTGCGCATCAGGGGCTTGGGCAAGGAGGGCATCACGCCGGTGTTTCCCAAGCTGGTGATGTTTATCGACGAAGGCGTCAATCTCAAGCCGCAAGACCCGAATTACGACATCAAGCAGCTGGCGTTGGAGTGCACCTCCAAACGCATGTATCCGGACATCATCTCGGCCGGGCTGAACCGGCGGATTACCGGCTCCAGCGTGCCGGTGTCGCCGATGGGTTGCCGCAGCTTCCTGTCCGCATGGCGCGACGAGCAGGGGCGGGAGGTGCTGGATGGGCGCAATAATCTGGGCGTGGTCAGTCTGAACCTGCCGCGCATCGCCATCGAGGCCAATGGCGATGTGGCCGTTTTTTGGCGCGCGCTGAATGAGAGGCTGCAACTGTGCCTGCGCGCATTGATGCTGCGCATCGGCCGGCTGGAGGGCGTGAAGGCCAATGTGGCGCCCATTTTGTATACCGAGGGCGCTTTCGGCATGCGGCTGCGGCCGGACGAGGATGTCATGGGGCTGTTCCGCGGCGGCCGGGCTTCCATATCGCTGGGCTATATCGGTCTGCACGAAGTGGGCGTGCTGCTGTTTGGCAAGCATCCGGCCGACAGCGCCGAAGCGCGGGACTTCCTGCGCAGCGTGGTGGCGCGGATGGGCGAGGCGGCGGCGGAGTGGCGGCGGGAGACCGGTTTTGGCTTCTCCCTGTACTCCACGCCCAGCGAATCCTTGTGCCACCGTTTTTGCAAGCTGGACCGCGAGCGCTTTGGCGTGATCGCCGAGGTGACCGACAAGGGTTACTACACCAACTCCTTCCACCTGGACGTGTTCCGCAAGGTGGACCCGTTCCAGAAGATAGACTTCGAGTCTGGCTATGCCGAGCTGGCCAGCGGCGGCCACATCAGCTATGTGGAGCTGCCCAATATGAAGCATAACCTGCAGGCGCTGGAGCGGATCTGGGATTACGCGCTGGAGCGGGTGCCTTACTTCGGCAGCAATACGCCGGTCGACTCTTGCGGCCAGTGCGGTTTCATGGGCGAGGCGCTGGCCACCGCCGACGGCTTCAGTTGCCCGCAATGCGGCAACCGCGACGGCGCGTCGCTGTCGGTGACACGCCGGGTGTGCGGTTACCTGGGCAGTCCCAATGCCCGGCCGTTCAATGCCGGCAAGCAGAAGGAGGTGATGCGCCGGGTCAAGCATTTCGGCGGCGAGCATTGAGCGCGACATGAACTACGAGCGCTACTACACTTGCGACCTAGTGAATGGCGAAGGCGTGCGGGTAAGCTTGTTCGTCACCGGTTGCCTGCATGCCTGCGAAGGCTGCCATAACCGGTCGACCTGGGACCGCAAGGCCGGCCGGCCATTTACCGCCGCGGCGCGGGAGGCGTTGCTGGAGCGTTGCGCCGACCGCGACGGCCTCAGCCTGTCCGGCGGCGATCCGTTGCACCCGGCCAATCGCGACGAGATTCTGGCGCTGTGCCGGCTGTTCAAACAACGCTATCCGGACAAGAACATCTGGTTGTGGACCGGCTATCTGTTCGAGGAGGTGCGCTCGTTGCCGGTGATGCAGTATCTGGACGTGGTGATCGACGGCCGCTACCGCCGGGATTTGCCGACCAGCAAGCCCTGGCGCGGATCGGACAACCAGCGGCTGATCCGTCTGGGCGGGCCGGTTCCCGTCATCGGCTGACCGCGGTCCCGATCGCTGGCGGGGAGGGGATGGAAAGACTAGGCTGGATGCAGTGATCGAGCCGGGCGGAGGTTGGGATGCGCTGGTTTTGGCGGATGGTCTGCTGCCTGGGGTGGGCATTGCTGCCGGCTTGGGCGGCGGCGGACGAGGTGGCGCTGGCCAATGGCGAGTGGGCGCCCTATCTATCCGCGCGCCTGCCGCATCAGGGTTTCGCATCCCATATTGTCAGCGAGGCGTTCCGGCTGGCCGGCTTGCGCGTGGCCTATCATTTTTATCCCTGGGCGCGGGCGGAGGCGATGGTGCGCAGCGGCGAAGTCGCCGGTTCGGTGGTGTGGTCGATGACTCCCGAGCGGCAGACGTTCGCGCTGTTCAGCGATCCGGTGGTCACCGATGAAGAGGTGGTGTTTCATCTGGCGACCAGGCGGATGCGGGCTGATCGGGTGGAGGATTTCTATGGCCTGAGCATGGCCACGCCCAATGGCTCGCGCCTGGGTGTCTGGCAGGAGGCCATCGATGCCGGCCTGATCCGCAATTATGTCACCACCGACATTCAGTCCGGCATGCGGCAGCTGCTGCTGGGACGTCTGGATTTCTTCCCGCTGACCCGCTCGGTGGGGCTGGCCGAGTTGCGCCAGTACTTCACTCCCAGGGAGCGGGCCGCCATCGTTGCCGCGCCGCATGTGTTCGCGCGGGTGGATTATCGGCTGATGCTCAGCCGCAGGCAACCCGGCGCGGCGCAGTTGCTTGTGCGTTTCAATCAGGGCCTGGCGCGCCTGCGGGCCAGCGGCCAGTATGCCCGGCTGGAAAGGGACTTCCTCGCCGGCGGGTATGACCAGCCGCGGCCGCCCTGAGTTCAGGGCTAACTTGTTGCAAATTCTGTCCGCTGCTTCCTGTTGCGTGAAACTCAATTATCATGAATTGAGAATCATCAAAAAACAATGATCGCGGAGGAGAAGGCAATGGCTTGGACTAAGGAGCAGAAGCAGACGGTGTTGGCCTGCTATCTGGGCTGGACGCTGGATGCGTTCGATTTCTTCCTGATGGTGTTCGTGTTGAAGGACATCGCCAGGGAATTCGGCACCGATATCGAAGCCGTGAGCTGGGCCACCATGCTCACGCTGGCCGCCAGGCCGATAGGCGCGCTGATATTCGGCCGGCTGGCCGACCGTTATGGCCGCCGCCCGGTGCTGATGGCCAATATCGTGATGTATTCGGTGCTGGGCTTCGCCTCGGCGTTTTCGCCCAACCTGATGGTGCTGCTGATTCTGCGCACCCTGTTCGGGGTGGCGATGGGAGGCGAATGGGGAGTGGGGTCGTCGCTGACCATGGAAAGCATTCCCAAGGAGTCGCGCGGTTTCGTTTCCGGCTTGCTGCAGGCCGGCTATCCCAGCGGCTATCTGCTGGCGACGCTGGCCTTCGGCCAGTTGTTCGAGCATGTGGGCTGGCGCGGCATGTTCATGCTCAGCCTGCTGCCGGCGCTGCTTACGCTGTATATCCGCCGCAACGTGCCGGAAAGCCCCAGTTGGGAGGCTGCGCGCCATCAGGAGAAGCCAAGCCTGTTTGCCACCATTTGCGCGCAGTGGCGCTTGTCGTTGTACGCCATCATTCTGATGACCTGCTTCAACTTCTTTTCCCATGGCACGCAGGACTTGTATCCCACCTTCCTGCGCGTGCAGCACAAATTTGACCCGCACACCGTGCAGGCCATCGCCCTTTGCCTGAATGTCGGCGCCATTATCGGTGGCCTGACGATTGGTGGCTTGTCCGAGCGGATTGGCCGCCGCAACGCCATCACCCTGGCGGCTTTGTTCGCCTTGCCGGTGTTGCCGCTATGGGCGTTTTCTTCCACGCCGATGGCGCTGGCCGCAGGCGCCTTCCTGATGCAGATCGCGGTGCAGGGCGCCTGGGGCGTGATTCCCGCCCACCTTAACGAAATCTCGCCGATGGCTGTGCGCGCCACCTTTCCCGGCTTGGTCTACCAGCTGGGCAACCTGCTGGCCTCGGTCAACAGCCCGATGCAGGCGCACATGGCCAAGCTGAACGGCGGCGACTACGGCATGGCGATGGCGACGGTGGCCGGCGTCGTGGCGATTGCGATTGCGGTGCTGATCCGTTTCAGCCGCGAGCGGAGAGGGGAGCCGATGGAGGTGATGGAGCCGGCGCCGCATTGATCGGGACATGACTTGCCAATGAAAACCGGCGGCGAAGTTTGCCGCCGGTTTTTGCTTCTCTGGCGCCGGGTTGGGACGTTAAAGTTCTGACAGTCTGAGTTTGCAGGCGGCCGCCTCGGCCATGACCCGTTCGAACAGTTCCGCCACCGTTGGGACGTCCTCGATCAGTCCCTGAGCCTGCCCTATCAGCTGCACACCTTTCATGTGGTCGCCTTCCTGTATCGCCAGCCGTATCGATTCGGTCGCCGCGCCGAACAGCGCCAGTTGCCTTAGCGCCTGCGGCTGGCTGATCATGCCGCCGATCGCCATTTTCATCACCGGCATGCCCATGCGGCGCGCCATCTGGCTGGCGCGGAAGGCGGCGGGCAGCAGGCCCAGCGGTTTGCGGCAGGCGCGGCGCGCGGCCGGCGTGTCCATCACGCGGCACCATAGGCCGTCGAAATTCTTCGAGTACAGCGTGTCCGCCACGCCGCGTTCGCGGATCATGTCCTTGGTTTTTGCGTGCACCGGGCTTTCCCGCGTCATCGCCAGCCGCGTGCCCATCGCCACTGCATCGGCGCCCAGCGCCAGCGCGACGATCAGGCTGTTGCCGTCGGCAAAGCCGCCTGCGGCGATGATGGGGAGCCGGCTTGCCTTGCGGATGGCTGGAATCAGCACCAGCGAAGTGACGTTGCCGCCATGGGCCGCGGCTTCGTGGCCGGTGACCAGCAGCGCGTCGGCGCCGCTTTTTTCGGCGGATATGGCGTGTTTCTCCGTTACCACGGTGGCAATCACCTTGCCGCCGTAATCATGAACCGCTTCGGCGATCCAGTCGCCTTTGCCCAGTGAGTAATTGATTACCGGCACCCGCTCCTCCAGTGCCGCCCGGGCGTTGTCGGCGGCGCCCGGCATCATTAGCGTGCAGCCTATGCCGAAGGGGCGGTCGGTCAATTCGCGGATGCGGCGGATGGCGGCGCGGGTGTCGGCGGCGGATAGCGGTCCGCTGGCCAGAATGCCCAATCCGCCTGCGTTGCTGACTGCGGCCACCAGTTCCGGCGTGGCGATGTAACTCATTCCGGGGCAGATTAGTGGGTGCTGGATCCCGAGCAGGCGGGTGAGGGCGGTTTGCATTGGGCGGGTCCGGAGTGGTTTACAATGGTGCGATATTGTTGATGTATTTGTCCTGAAATTCAAACGATTGTTTTATAACATGACGCTGATCATCGTATTGATAGGCTGGTTGTATGTGGTGCTGATGTTGGCGGTTGCCCAGCGCAGTGTGCCTGCGGGGCTGGCTATCGGCTTCTTTCTCGGGGTGCTGCCCACTTGGTTTGTTGCCTGGGTGGTACGCAACCGGCTGCGAAGGCGCGTCGCTGGGCGGAAAGATGCCGGCAAAGCTTGAGCTGGCGGGCCTTGAAGTGCTAGAATCCCGCGTTCCCTGCCATTCCGGTTGGGAATATAAACCAAACTACGCACATCCGCGCGAAAGGGTGCCAGTCTGAAACTCGAGTTCAGGCGGGTTGTCTGCGCGGATGGAGGCTTAACCCTTTAGGAGTTTTTGCATGTCCACCAACGTTACCATGCGTCAAATGCTTGAGGCCGGCGTTCACTTCGGCCACCAAACCCGTTTCTGGAACCCGAAGATGGCTAAGTACATCTTTGGCAGCCGCAACAAGATCCACATCATCAACCTGGAAAAGACCCTGCCGCTGTTCGTGGAGTCCCAGGAGTATGTGCGTCGTCTGGCCGCCAACAAGGGTACCGTGATGTTCGTTGGCACCAAGCGTCAAGCGCGTGAGATCGTACGTGAAGAAGCTGCCCGTTGCGGCATGCCGTTTGTTGACCACCGCTGGCTGGGCGGCATGCTGACCAACTACAAGACCGTGAAGCAGTCGATCAAGCGTCTTGAAGAGAAGCGCGCCATCCTGGAAGGCTCCGGCGATACCGGTTACAACAAGAAAGAACTGCTGGACCTGCAGCGCGAAGTCGACAAGCTCGAGCGCTCGCTGGGCGGTATCAAGGATATGAAAGGCCTGCCGGACGCCATCTTCGTTATCGACACCGGCTACCAGAAGGGTACCATCGTCGAAGCCAAGAAACTGGGCATCCCGGTTATCGGCGTTGTTGACACCAACAACTCCCCGGATGGCATCGATTACGTAATCCCGGGCAACGACGACTCCAGCCGTGCCATCCGCCTGTACGCTCGCGGCATCGCCGACGCGGTACTGGAAGGTCGCGCGCACTCTCTGCAAGAGATCGTCGCCGCCGCTGAAACGGCTCAAGCCGAGTAAGCGGACCATAAAGGGGCGCAAGCCCCTTTTTTTGGACCCGATTGTTTACGTAATCTAAATCATTAGGAGTGAAGCATGGCGGAAATCACCGCAAAAATGGTTTCGGATCTGCGCGCGGCCACCGGCCTCGGCATGATGGAGTGCAAGAAGGCTCTGGTTGAAGCTGACGGCGACGCTGCGAAGGCCGAGGAAATCCTGCGCATCAAGTCCGGCAACAAGGCCTCCAAAATGGCCGGTCGCCTGGCTGCCGAAGGCATCATCGGTTCCCATGTTGAAGGTGGCGTAGGCGCACTGGTTGAAGTGAACTGCGAAACCGACTTCGTTGCCAAGGACCCGACCTTCCTGGCGCTGGCCGCCGCCGCCGCCAAGGCTGCCGTTATCGCCAATCCGGCCGACGTGGAAGCGCTGTCCGCGGTGGAAATCGACGGCGTGTCCGTTGAGGAAATCCGCAAGGCTGCCATCGCCAAACTGGGCGAGAACATGACCATCCGTCGTTTCGTTCGCTACCAGACCGAAGGCGCGATCGCCACTTACCTGCACGGCGCCAAGATCGGCGTGATCGTCGACTACGCCGGCGCCGAGCAAGTGGGCAAGGATGTGGCCATGCACATCGCCGCTTCCAAGCCGATCTGCGTTTCCAAGGATCAGGTTTCGGCCGACATCCTGGAGCAAGAGCGCAAGATCTACACCGCGCAGGCGGCCGAATCCGGCAAGCCGGCCGACATCGTCGCCAAGATGGTTGAGGGCCGCGTCAACAAGTTCCTGGCCGAAGTGACCCTGCTGGGTCAGCCCTTCGTCAAGAACCCGGATCAGACTGTTGAAAAGCTGCTCGCCGAGCAAAAGGCCTCCGTCAAGGCATTCGCCATGTTCGTTGTGGGTGAAGGCATTGAGAAGAAGGTAGTAGACTACGCAGCGGAAGTTGCCGCCGCGGCCAAGCTGTAAGCCCGGGCTTACCGCTTCATCGACGGCACCCTGCTTGCAGGGTGCCGTTTTGCAAATTGAAAACCACAAATCGCCAATCCGAGGACATCATGAGCCAAGTTCCCGCCTACAAACGCATTCTGCTGAAACTTTCTGGTGAAGCCCTGATGGGGGATGACAGCTATGGTATCAACCGCGCCACCATCGAGCAGATCGTGGGCCAAGTCAAGGAAGTGGTCGAGCTGGGCATTGAGGTGGGCATCGTGATCGGCGGCGGCAACATCTTCCGCGGCGTGGCTCCGGCTGCGGCGGGCATGGATCGCGCCACCGCTGACTATATGGGCATGATGGCCACCGTGATGAACGCGCTGGCGCTGAAGGATGCGATGACCAAGGTGGGTCTGATCGCCCGCGTGCAGTCCGCGCTGACCATGCAGCAGATTGCCGAGCCCTATGTGCGCGGCAAGGCGATGCAGTACCTGGAAGAGGGCAAGGTGGTGATCTTCGCCGCCGGCACCGGCAACCCCTTTTTCACCACCGATACCGCCGCCGCCTTGCGCGGTATGGAAATGAATGTGGATATCATGCTGAAGGCCACCAAGGTTGACGGCGTCTACACCGACGATCCGAAAAAGAACCCGGATGCGGTGCGTTACCAGAGCGTGACCTTCGACGAGGCCATCTCGCGCAATCTGAAGGTGATGGACGCCACCGCCTTCGCCTTGTGCCGCGATCAGCATCTGAATATCAAGGTGTTCAGCATCTTCAAGGACGGCGCTCTTCGGCGGGTCGTGCTTGGCGAAGATGAAGGCACGCTGGTACACTGCTGAGTTTGAAAATTGCTGAGGGCGAAAACGGCAATGGCCGTTTTCGCCTTGTCATTTGAAGTTTTGATGGGAGTGGGACATGATTAACGACGTCAAGAAGTCGACCGAACAGAAAATGCAGAAATCGCTGGAGGCGTTCAAGAACGACCTGTCCAAGGTTCGCACCGGCCGCGCCCATACCGGCATTCTGGATCATGTCATGGTTGACTACTACGGCAGCGACGTGCCGGTCAACCAGGTCGCCAACGTCACCTTGCTGGATGCGCGCACCATTGGCGTGCAGGCGTGGGAAAAGCCGATGGTGGCCAAGATTGAAAAAGCCATCCGTGATTCCGACCTGGGCCTGAATCCGGCCTCGATGGGCGAGATCATCCGCGTGCCTATGCCGATGCTGACCGAAGAGCGCCGCAAGGAGCTGATCAAGGTGGTGCGCAGCGAGGCTGAAGGCGCCCGCGTGACGATGCGCAATATCCGTCGCGACGCCAATAACGAATTCAAGACGCTGCTGAAAGACAAGCTGATCACCGAGGATGATGATCGTCGCGGCCAGGATGAAATTCAGAAGCTGACCGACAAGTACACCGCCGAGATCGACAAGGCGCTGGCCGCCAAAGAAGCCGACCTGCTCGCAGTATAAGGGGCGGATCTTGCTTGCCGGTTCTGTGACGCAAATGCCGGAGGGGCGCCAGCCGCCCCGGCATATCGCCATCATCATGGATGGCAATGGCCGTTGGGCCAAGAAGCGCTTCCTTCCAAGGGTGGCGGGGCACAAGCGCGGGCTGGACGCGGTGCGCGAGGTGGTCGGCGCTTGCAAGGAAATGGGCGTTGGCTACCTGACGCTGTTCGCTTTCTCCACCGAAAACTGGCGCAGGCCGCAGGATGAAGTGACTTTCCTGATGGACCTGTTCCTGCGCGCGTTGGAGCACGAGGTCAGCAAGCTGCACGGCAACAACATCCGCTTGCAGGTGCTCGGATCGCGCGCGCGCTTCAGCGCCGAGCTGTGCGAGCGCATCGATCGCGCGGAGCAGAAAACGGCCGGCAATGACGGCTTGGTGCTGAGCATCGCCGCCGATTACGGCGGCCGCTGGGATATCGTGCAGGCTGCCAACCAGCTGTTGCAGCAAGGCGCGACCGAAATCACCGAGGAGGCGCTGAGCCGCCAGTTGACGATGTCCTGGGCGCCGGAGCCGGATTTGTTCATCCGCACCGGCGGCGAGCAGCGCATCAGCAATTTCCTGCTGTGGCAATTGGCGTACTCCGAGCTGTATTTCACCGACCTGCTATGGCCCGACTTCGACCGCGCGGCGCTGGAGCAGGCGATTTCTTCGTATTGGCAGCGTGAACGGCGCTTTGGTCGCACCAGCGAGCAATTGCCGGAACATCTACGCCGCGACAAACCCTGACAATTCATGCTCAAAACGCGAATTCTGACCGCGCTGGTGCTGCTACCTCTGATGTTGGCGGCACTTTTTCTCTTTCCCGCCTCGATCTGGGCGGGCTTCTCCTGGTTGATCGTGGTGCTGGCGCTGTGGGAATACTCCCGCATGGTCAAAATGCGCCTGCCGCAGCAGGCATGCTATCTTGCGCTTTCCACTCTGGCGGCGGCCGCCGCTTGGATGGGACATCGGCAGATGAACGCTGTTGAGCACGCGCTGGTGCTAGCTTTCTGGCTGGCCCTGGTGCCCTGCTGGCTGGTTCGGCGCTGGACAATCCCATCCGGTGCGCCGGCCTGGTTGTTGGGGTGGATGCTGATGATTCCCGCCTGGTTTGCCTTCCTGGAGTGGCGGCCGCAGCCGTCGATTCGGGACGCGCTGGCGCTCCTGGCGGTGATGGGCCTGGTGTGGGTGGCCGACGTGGCGGCCTATTTCTCCGGCAAAGCCTTCGGCAAGCGCAAACTGGCTCCTGCGATCAGTCCAGGCAAGAGCTGGGAGGGGGTTTACGGCGCGGTGGCATGCGTGGCGCTGTATGTCGCGGCTATCGACCATTTCGGCTGGCTGGATACCGGCTTGCCGTTGTGGGCCCTGCTGTTGCTGGCCTTGCCGCTGACCGCGGTCAGCGTCTGCGGCGATCTTCTGGAGTCCTGGTTCAAGCGCGCTGCCGGCATCAAGGACAGCAGCCGGCTGCTGCCTGGTCATGGCGGCGTGTATGACCGTATCGACAGCCTGATCGCCGTACTGGCGGTCAGCAATGCCCTGCGCGTGCTGGGCGGCATGTAATCTGGAAGCGATTCTAATGACCAAACCTCAGGGTATTGCAGTACTGGGGGCGACCGGAAGCGTCGGCTGCAACACGCTGGACGTGATTGCCCGGCATCCGGGGCGTTACCGGGTGGTGGCGTTGAGCGCTCACCGTCAGATGGACAAACTGTTCGAACAAGCATGCCATTTCCAGCCCGATTATCTGGCGGTGGCCGACGAGGATGCCGCGGCAGGCTTGCGGGAGCGCTTGGCGCTGGCGAGTGTTCGCTGCGAAGTGCTGCATGGCCCTTCGGCGTTGGAGTGGATAGCGGCGTTGCCCGAGGTGGAGGTGGTGATGGCGGCCATCGTCGGCGCCGCGGGCCTGCCTTCCGCGCTGGCGGCCGCCAATGCCGGCAAGCGCATCCTGCTGGCCAACAAGGAGTCCCTGGTGGTGGCGGGGCGTCTGTTCATGGATGCCGTGCGCGCAAGCGGCGCCAGCCTGCTGCCGGTGGACAGCGAGCACAGCGCCATCTTCCAGTCGTTGCCCGCCGATTACGTCGGGCAGCCCGATTCGGCAGGCATCCGCAAGATCATCCTGACCGCTTCGGGCGGTCCCTTCCGTGGCAAGAGCGCGGCGGAGTTGCTAGGCGTGACGCCCGCCGACGCCTGCCGCCATCCCAACTGGAGCATGGGACGCAAGATATCGGTGGACTCGGCCTCGCTGATGAACAAGGGGCTTGAGGTCATCGAGGCGCATTGGCTGTTCGGCGTGCCGCCCGAGCGGATCGAAGTGGTGGTGCATCCGCAAAGCGTGATTCATTCCATGGTGCAGTACCGGGACGGCTCGGTGATGGCGCAGTTGGGGTCGCCCGACATGCGCACGCCCATCGCCTGCGCGCTGGCTTGGCCGGAGCGGATTGAGGCGGGCGTGGAGCCCTTGGATTTCTTCTCGCTGTCCGATCTGAGTTTCGAAAAACCGGATTTGCAAAACTTCCCCTGCCTGCGGCTGGCGTTTGACGCGCTGGCAATGGGCGGAGATGCTCCGGCCGTGCTCAATGCCGCCAACGAGGTGGCTGTCGAAGCGTTCCTGAATGGCCGCTTGCCGTTTGTCGACATCCCTCGAGTGGTGGCCGAGACCCTTTCCGGAGTGGGAGTGGCGGCCAGCGCCAGTCTGCAGGCATTGCTGGCGCGGGATCGGGAGGCAAGGCGCTTTGCCGAGGGCAGGGTGGGGGCATGCTGACGCTTATGGCTTTTCTGCTGGCTATCGGCCTGCTGGTGACTTTTCACGAACTTGGCCACTATTGGGTTGCCAAGCTGTGCGGCGTGAAGGTGCTGCGCTTTTCCCTCGGCTTCGGCTCCCCCTTGTTCCGCTTCCGCCCGCGCGAGACCGAGTGGGTGCTGTGCCCGATCCCGCTGGGCGGTTATGTGAAAATGCTGGATGAGCGCGAAGGCCCCGTCGCTCCGTCGGAGCGCGGCCGCGCTTTCAATAATCAGCATGTGCTCAAGCGCATGGCCATCGTGGTGGCTGGCCCGCTGGCCAATCTGCTGTTGGCGGTGTTGCTGTATTGGGGCGTGATCGCCCAGGGCGTGCCGCAGCTCAGACCCCTGGTCGGCACCGTGATCGCGCAGACGCCCGCCGCTTCCGCAGGCTTCCAGGCGGGTGACCGCATATTGAGCGTGGCGGGGCAGCCCGTGAGCAACTGGCAGGATATCCGTTTGGCGATGGTGGGAGCCGCGATGTCCGGCGGCGTGGTGCCGGTGCAGGTGCAGACTTCTTCCGGGGCCGGCGCGGCGCGCCAGATCGATGCCGGGCGCTTCGGCGACAAGGCGATGCTGGCCTTGCAGCAAGGCGATCCCGGCCTGTCTCCGGCTCGCTTTCTGCCGGTGCTGGGCGCGCTGGAAGAGAATAGCGTGGCGGCGCGCGCGGGCCTGAAGGCCGGCGACAAGCTGCTCGCAGTCAATGGCGTGGCCCTGAGAAGCTGGGAGGAGTGGGTTCAGATCGTGCGCAATAGCCCCGGCAAGGATCTGGCGCTGAGAATCGAGCGCAAGGGCCAGGCCCTGGAGGTCAAGCTTCGGCCGTTGGCGGTGGCGCAGGATGAGGAAGTGGTGGGGCGGATAGGTGTCGGCCCCATGCCGGATCGCGCCTGGAATGACAAGTTGAGCTTTACCCTGCATTATGACGCGTTAGGCGCATTCTGGGCGGCTTGGGTGAAAACCGGCGACACGGCCTGGATGAGCGTCAAGTTCCTCGGCAACATGTTGATCGGCCACGCTTCTCTCGACAACCTATCGGGGCCGCTGACCATCGCCAATGTCGCCGGACAGACCGCTCGCGAGGGCCTGACGCCGTATCTGGAGTTCTTGGCGCTGATCAGCGTGAGCATAGGCATATTGAATCTGCTGCCCATACCAGTTCTGGATGGGGGCCACTTAATGTATTATGTCGCGGAGCTGGTTAGAGGTAAGCCCGTCAGCGAACGGGTGCAATTGCTCGGACAAAAAATTGGTTTCATATTGCTGGCGTCTTTGATGGCCTTTGCCATGCTGAATGATTTCAGCCGCCTATTTGGGGGTTAAAACACACCTATGAAATTGAAGCGACTCGCAGCGGCCGTAGTAGGCCTGTCCATGGCCTCCGTAGCCGTGGCTGCTGACCCGTTTGTAATCAAGGATATCCGCGTTGAAGGCCTGCAGCGTACCGAGCCCGGCACGGTCTTCAACTATCTGCCGGTGAAGGTCGGCGACACCTTCTCCGACGCCAAGGCGCAGGAATCGATCAAGGCGCTGTTCAATACTGGCTTCTTCAACGATGTGCGAGTGGAGAATCGCGGCGACACCCTGATCGTCACCGTGGCCGAGCGCCCGGTGATCACGCAGTTGAACATCAACGGCGCCAAGGAATTCAGCAAGGACCAGTTGAAGAAGGCGCTGAAGGACAACGGCTTCGCCGAATCGCTGATCTTCGACCAGGCGCTGCTGGACGGCGCAGTGCAGGAGCTCAAGCGCCAGTACTACAGCCGCGGCAAGTACTCGGTGGAGATCACGCCGTCGGTGACGAAGCTGGAACGCAACCGCGTTTCCGTGACGCTGGACATCAACGAGGGCGTCACCGCGCGCATCAAGGAAATCCGCATCGTCGGGGCCAATGCGTTCGCTCAGTCCAAGCTGCTGGACGAATTCAGCCTGACCACTGGCGGCTGGCTGTCCTGGATCACCAAGGACGATCAGTACTCGAAGCAGAAACTGACCGGCGACCTGGAAAAGCTGAAGGCTTTCTACCAGAACCAGGGTTATATGGAGTTCGCCATCGACTCCTCGCAGGTGTCGATCAGCCCGGACAAGCAGGACATGTATCTGGTGATCAACGTGCACGAGGGTAAGAAGTTTACCGTGTCCGACGTGCGCTTGGCCGGCGACCTGAAAGTCCCCGAAGCCGATCTGCGCAAACTGATTCTGATCAAGAACGGCGATACCTTCGACAACGAAAAGGTGACGGAATCCGTAAAGGCGATCAGCGATCGCCTGGGCAATGCCGGCTACGCCTTCGCCAACGTCAATGTGCTGCCCGACATCGATCACGACAAGCAGACCGCCGCCTTTACCTTCTTCGTCGATCCGGGTCGCAAGACCTACGTACGCCGAGTCAATGTCGCCGGCAACAGCAAAACCCGCGACGAAGTGATCCGCCGCGAGCTGCGCCAGCTGGAAGGCGCGCCGTACAACGCCGCCGACGTCAAGCGCAGCAAGGAGCGCCTGGAACTGCTGGGCTACTTCGAGGATGTCAACGTCGAGACGCCGGCAGTAGCCGACGCGCCCGACCAGGTCGACATGAACATCAGTCTGAAAGAGCGCTCCACCGGCAGTATCTCCGGCAGCCTGGGCTATGTGCAGGGCGAGGGGCTGGTGCTGGGCGCCAGCATTTCGCAGAGCAATATCTTCGGCTCCGGCAAATACATGTCGCTGAGCATGTCCACCGGCCAGGTGAACAAGAACTACGCGTTGTCGTTCACCGATCCGTACTTCACGCCGGATGGCGTCAGCCTGGGCTACGACCTGTACGACCGCGTCTACAATCCCGACGCCACGTCGATCTCGGCCTACAAGACCAGCACCATCGGCGCCGACGTGCGCTTCGGCGTGCCGATTACCGAATACGACCGCATCAACTTCACGTTGGGCGCGGAAAAAACCGACATCACCACGTATTCGAACAGTCCGCAACAGTACATAGATTTCGTCAATCAATACGGCAGTAGCAACTACACTATCCTCGGTACGGTAGGCTGGGCGCGCGATACTCGCGATAGCGCCTTGTGGCCGACCAAGGGCGCCTCCATCAAGGTGAATGCCGATGCCGGTCTGCCGGGTGGCAGCCTCGAATATTACCGCCTGACCCATCAGCAAACCTGGTTCTTCCCGCTGTCCAAGGACTTCACGTTGATGCTGAACGGCGAATTGGGTTATGCCAACGGCTATGGCAAGACCAAGGTGCTGCCGTTCTTCCAGAACTTCTACATGGGCGGTCTCGGTTCGGTGCGCGGCTACGATACCAGCAGCATCGGCCCGTACGATGCGGTTGCCAACTCCTACCTGGGCGGTAACCGCAAGGCGGTGGCCAACGCGGAAATCCTGTTCCCCTTCCCGGGGATGAAGGATAATAAATCGTTGCGCGCCAGTCTGTTCTTTGACGCGGGTACGCTGTGGAACACCAATCTGACGACCCAGCAGAATGCCTCCGGCATTCATAGTTCGGCGAGCGATGGCTTCCGCTATTCCGCAGGTCTGGCGTTGACCTGGTTGTCGCCGATGGGACCGATGAAGTTCAGTATTGCCAATCCGCTGAAGAAAGAGCCGAATGACAAGATCCAGCGCTTCCAGTTCCAACTGGGCGCCTCGTTCTAACCCGATTCTCAGGATGCAATCATGAAAGCATTGAAATGGTGGCTTGCGGTACTGAGCGTAGCAGCCTTGCCTGTTCATGCTGCCGACTTCAAGCTGGGCTATATCAACGTTGAGCGCATCTACCGCGAGGCGGGCGCGTCCATCGCCATCTACAAGAGGCTGGACAAGGAGTTTGCCGACCGGCGTGAGGACATGAAGAAGATGGAGGCGCGCGCCAAGGAGTTGGAGACCCTGCTGGGCAAGAACAGCCTGCCCCAGGAGGACCGCAAGCGCTATGAACGCGAGTACGCCAGCCTGGATCGGGACTATCGCGCCAAGTCCAGGGAGATCGCCGAGGATTACAACCAGCGTCGCAACGAGGAGTTCGCCGGAGTGACCGAGCGTGCCAACCGCCTGGTCAAAGAGATTGCGGCGCGGGAGCAGTATGATCTCATCCTGCAGGATGCGGTCTACATCAATCCCAAGTTCGATCTGACGCCTCAGGTGTTGAAGGAACTTGACAAGTAGTCGTCTCAACCGTCACCGGAGTAAGCCGACCCCGGGTCGGCTTTGTTTTTGATGTCCTATACACTTGCATACATTGTTGAGCAGCTGGGCGGTGAAGTGCGCGGCGAAGATCTGGCGGTGTCCAGGCTGGCGCCGCTGGAGTCGGCTCAGGCTGGCGAGATCGCCTTTGTCGGCCACGCCAAGTTCCGCCGCCAGATGCTGGCAAGCGGCGCCGGCGCGCTGATCGTGACCGAGGCGCTGGCGGCCGAGTTGCCGGGGCGCTCGCTGATCGTGGCCGCTGACCCTTATCTGTACTTCGCGCGCCTGGCCAGCCTGTTCCATCAGCAGCCGCGGCCACGCGCCGGCATCCATCCGCGCGCAGTGGTGGGCGAGGGCTGCCGCATTGCCGCCAGCTGCGAAATCGCCGCCAATGTCACTATCGGCGAGCGGGTGGTGATAGGCGAGCGTTGCCGTCTGCTGCCCGGCGTGGTGGTGGGTGATGATTGCGTGCTCGGCGACGACGTTACGCTGCATGCCAATGTCACGATTTATCATGGTTGCCTGATCGGCAGCCGCGTCGGCGTTCACTCCGGCAGCGTGATCGGCGCCGACGGTTTCGGTCTGGCCTGGGACAAGGACCACTGGTTCAAGATTCCGCAGACCGGCCGCGTGGTGCTGGAAGACGATGTGGAGATCGGCGCCAACACCACGGTGGACCGGGGCGCGATGGCGGATACCATCATCCGCCGCGGCGCCAAGATAGACAATCTGGTGCAGATTGCCCATAACGTTGAAATCGGCGAGCATACCGCCATCGCCGGCTGCGTAGGCATAGCCGGCAGCGCCAAGATCGGCGCTCGCTGCACCGTCGGCGGCGCGGCGATGTTCGTCGGCCATATAGAAGTGGCGGACCGCACCCACATCGGCGGCGGCACCCTGGTGTCGAAGTCGATCAAGGAGGCAGGCAACTACGCGTCGTCCTACCCCTTGCAAAGCATGAAGGACTGGTTGTCCAACGCCGTCCACGTGCGCCATCTGGATGATTTCGCCAAGCGCATCAAGCAGCTTGAGCGGGAACTGGAAACACTGAAAAAATCGAAGGAAGAACCTCATGAGTGAACATGCAGTCTCGATCGACGTCCGCGAGATCATGCGTTGTCTGCCGCATCGCTACCCGTTTTTGCTGGTGGACCGCGTCACCGAGTTGGAAGCCAACGTCCGCATCAAGGCGCTGAAGAATGTCACCATCAATGAGCCGTTCTTCGCCGGTCACTTCGAGCAATACCCGGTGATGCCGGGCGTGCTGATCATCGAGGCGCTGGCCCAGGCTGCCGGCATCCTGGCGATCAAGAGCGGCGGCGAGCGCAAGGAAAACGAGCTGTACTTCTTCGTCGGCATCGACAACGCCCGCTTTAAGCGCCAGGTGGTGCCGGGCGACCAACTGGTGTTCGAGGTTACCCAGTTGACCGTCAAGCGCGGCATCGGCAAATACGCCGCCCGCGCGCTGGTGGACGGGCAGGTGGCTTGCGAAGCCGAAATCATGTGCGCACGGCGCGAGGTGTAAGCATGGCTATTCATCCGACCGCGATCGTTGATCCCAAGGCGCAGATCGCCGAGGATGTCGAGATCGGCGCGTATTCGATCATCGGCCCTCATGTCAGCATCGGCAGCGGCAGCTGGATCGGCCCGCACGTGGTGATCGAGGGGCATACCTCCATCGGCAAGAACAACCGCGTATTCCAGTTCTGTTCGCTGGGCGCCATACCGCAGGACCTAAAATACGCCGGCGAGCCGACCCGGCTGGAAATTGGCGACAACAACACCATCCGCGAGTTCTGCACCTTCAATACCGGCACGGTTCAGGATGGCGGCGTCACCCGCATCGGCAACGACAACTGGGTGATGGCCTATGTGCACATCGCGCACGATTGCCAGGTGGGCAGCCACACCATCCTGGCTAATAACGCCACGCTGGCCGGCCACGTCCACATCGGCGACTGGGTGTTCTTGGGCGGTTTCACCAGCGTGCACCAATTTGTCATCGTCGGCGAGCATGCGATGACCGCCTTCGCCAGCGCCGTGGCGCAGGATATTCCGCCGTACGTGACGGCGCATGGCAACCGCGCGGTGCCGTCCGGCATCAACGCCGAGGGCATGAAGCGCCGCGGCTTCAGTCCGGAGCAGATCCGCCGCGTCCGCAATGCCTACAAGACGCTGTATCGCCAAGGCCTGAGTTATGACGAGGCCAAATCCGCCATCCTGACCGAGGCGGCCGAGGGACATGGCGAGCTGGAGCCGTTTGTGCGTTTCTTCGGCCAATCCGCGCGAGGCATCATCCGCTGAACCTATGAGCGATCACTTGTTCAAGCGCAAAGGGGCCTTGAAGGTCGCCATGGTAGCCGGAGAGGCATCGGGCGACCTTCTTGCTGCCCACCTGATGGACGCGTTGCGCGCCCATCGCAGCGACATCGAATTCGCCGGCATAGGCGGACCTCGGATGGAGGCTCGCGGCTTTCACAGCATGGTGCCGCAGGAGAAGCTGGCGGTGCGTGGCTATTCCGAGGTGTTCAAGAGCCTGCCGGAGTTGTTGCGCATCCGCCGTCAATTGCGCGACAGGCTGCTGGCGGAAAAGCCGGATGTCTTCATCGGCGTGGATGCGCCGGATTTCAATCTGGGGCTGGAAGCCGCGCTGAAGAAGGGCGGCGTCCCGACCGTGCATTACGTCAGCCCTTCGGTCTGGGCGTGGCGGCCGGAGCGGGTGCAGAAGATAGGCAAGGCCGTCAACCACGTGTTGTGCCTGTTCCCGATGGAGCCGCCGCTGTACCGCCAGGCTGGCGTGCCGGTAACTTATGTCGGGCATCCGCTGGCCAGCGAGATTCCGCTCAAGCCCGATATGGGCGCGATGCGGGAACAGCTGGGCGTGCCACCTCACGTGCCGGTGTTCACTCTGATGCCCGGCAGCCGCAAGAGCGAGCTGGAATACATGGTGCCGGTGTATCTGGACACCGCCCGCCTGTTGTTGCGCCAGTATCCGGATGCGCAGTTCCTGGTGCCGCTGGCCACCCGCGCCACCATGGACCTGTTCGAACAGATGCTGTATCGCTACAAGGCGCGCGATCTGCCTATCCGCAGGCTGTTCGGTCATGCGCAGATGGCCACCATCGCCAGCGACGTGGTGCTGGTGACCAGCGGCACCGCTACGCTGGAGGTGGCGCTGACCAAGCGGCCGATGGTGATCAGCTACAAGTTGTCGGCATTCACCTACCGGCTGGTCAAGCGCAAGATCAAGCTGCCGTATGTCGGCCTGCCCAATATCCTGTGCGGGCGCTTCGTGGTGCCGGAACTGTTGCAGAACCAGGCTACGCCGGAAAAGCTGGCGGCCGAGATGCAGCGCCTCCATACCGACGCGGCAGCGCGCGCTGATATGGAAAAAGCTTTTACCGAGCTGCATCTGGCTCTGAGGCAGGATACCGCCACTCGGGCGGCGCGCGCGGTGCTGGAGGTGGCGCGATGCCACTGATTGCCGGGGTGGACGAAGCGGGGCGGGGCCCGCTGGCCGGCGCGGTGTTCGCCGCCGCGGTCATTCTGGATCCGGCCAGGCCCATTGTCGGCCTCGCCGACTCCAAGGTGCTGAGCGCGGCGAAACGCGATGAACTGGCTGCCTGGATCAAGCGCGACGCGCTGGCCTGGTGCATCGCCAGCGCCAGCGTGGAGGAGATAGACCGCTTGAACATCCTGCAGGCTACCATGCTGGCGATGACGCGGGCGGTGGCGGGCCTGTCGCTGGCGCCGGATCAGGCGTTGATAGACGGCAACCGCGTTCCCAAGAGCCTGCCGGTGCCGGGCGAAGCCATCGTCAAGGGCGACGCCAAGGTGGCGGAGATCTCCGCCGCCTCCATTCTCGCCAAGACGGCGCGCGATGCCGAGCTGGTTGCGCTGGATGCGCTGCATCCGCAATACGGTTTCGCGCGACACAAGGGTTATCCCACCGCCGAGCATCTGGCCGCCATCGAGCGGCATGGCGTGCTGCTCGAGCACCGCAAGACTTTCGGCCCGGTCAAATCCTGGCTGGCCCGCCAGCAAACGCAATTATTCTAACCATGGACACACCATTGGCAGCGGTGGCCGACAAGCGCTGCTTCCCGCCGTTGGCCGATGCGGACACCCGCTTGCTGATACTCGGCTCCTTGCCGGGCGACGCCTCCCTGGCGGCGGGCCAGTATTATGCGCATCCACGCAACCAGTTTTGGCGTCTGCTGGGCGAACTCCTGCGGCAGGAGCTGCATTCGCTTCCTTATCCTGAGAAACTGGCCGAGCTGCAGGCCGCCGGCATAGGCCTGTGGGACGTGGTGGCGGAGGCTCGGCGCCGCGGCAGCCTGGACGCCGATCTGCGCGATGTCCGGCATAACGATCTGGCCCGGCTGGTCGGCAGCCTGCCCAGGTTGCGGGCCGTGGCCTTCAATGGCGCCACGGCTGCCAAGGCGGCGCCGCGGTTGGCTGGCCTGGGGCTGGAGTGGGTCGCCTTGCCATCGTCCAGCCCCGCGCATACCCAGGCATTCGCCGCAAAACTTGCAGTCTGGCGGCAATTGGACCGATATTTACATTTCCAAGCATGAGTTTTTCAGCACCCAGCCGGAGGGTCGCCGATGAATCGATACTGCATCTGGTTTGTCACTGCCGACGACAGCGTGATGCGTCGGGCCGAGGTCGCCATCAACGGCGTCATCCATTGCCATCAGGTACTTGAGGAAATAGAGTCGCAACTGGCGTTGGACTGTGGCCTCAGCCAGGTGATGATCGTCGACTGGAAACGCTTTGAAGTGCCGGAGCAGGATGGCGGCCGGCTGGTGCGCGTAGCCTGAGCGCTCAGCTCTTGGCGCTGGGCAGATAGCCCTGCCGCAGGCAGGCTTCCCTGGTGGCGTGGAATTGCGCGCTGACCTGCGCGATGCTGGCCGCTGGCGAACAGGAGGATTGCGCCGCCTCCTGTTCCAGTTCCTGGCAGCGTTGCGCCAGGCTGGAGAATCCCAAGGTCATCGCTCCGCCTTTCAGGTTGTGGGCCAGGTGGAACAGCTTTTCGCGATCAGGGTGCTGAGGGCTCGATTCCAATTGCAGGATGGTGGGCTCGTGGTTGGCAAAGTACTGCTTCACCAGATCGCTGTATTTGCCATGCGACAGCAGCTCGATAAAGTCGGCGATGGTTTGCGTATCGAACGCGGGAGTTTCCTGCGCCGGCGGCGCGGGGGTTTCTTCTGGCGGAAAATGCTGCTGCAGCGCGGCCAGCAGCTGGTTGCGGTTGAGCGGTTTGGTCAGAAAGCCGTCCAGACCATGGCTCAACACCATCTGCCGGGTTTCCGGAAAGGCATCCGCGGTCAGCGCGATGATGGCCATCCGCGGGGTCAGCGCTTCCTCGCGCATGCGCCGGGTGGTTTCCAGGCCGTCCATTCCCGGCATGTGAAGATCCATCAGCGCCAGATCGAACGGCCGGCGCCTGGCGATCTCCAGCGCTTCCTGTCCTGAGGCAGCCAGCGTCGGCAACTGGCTCATTCTTTCCAGCAACGCCTGCATGTATTTGCGGTTGACGGCATTGTCGTCCACCACCAGGATGCGCATCGACAGACGAATGGCGGGATAGAACGGCTGCTCGGCCGCCTCCGCGGAATATTGCGGCGTCGGGATCACTTTCAGCGGCAGGCTCAACTGGAAGCAGCTGCCCTGCAGGGGCGAGCTGGTAACCGAAATATCCCCCCCATCAGCATGGCCAGGTTCTGCGAAATTTCCAGCCCCAGGCCGCTGCCGCCAAACTGGCGTGCGGTGGAGCCGTCGCCCTGCGAGAAGCGCTTGAACAACCGGGAAAGCGTGGCCTGGTCCATGCCGATGCCGGTGTCGGTGACCGTCAGCGTCAGCCTGGCTTCGTCCGGTTGCGGGCCGGGAGCGCTGGCCGCGTTCACGATGACGCCGCCGCGCTCGGTGAACTTGATGGCGTTGCTCAGCAGATTGAGCAGAATTTGCCGCAGCCGGGTGGGGTCCAGCTCCACCCATTCGGGAAGGTCCGCGGCGATTTCCAGCTTCAGCATCACGCTCTTGGCTTGGGCCTGGGCGCTCATCAGGTTGGCGATCTGCCGCAGCAGGTAGCCAAGGTTGCAGGTGGCCGGCGCCAATTCCAGCTTGCCGGATTCCAGCTTGCTGGCGTCCAGCACATCGTTTAGCAGCAACAGCAGGTGTCTGGCGGATTCTTCCGCGGTGCTGATGTAGCTGGCCTGATTGCGGCTGGGGTTGCTGTCGGCCAGCAGCGCCAGCATGCCGAGTACGCCATTGAGCGGCGTGCGGATTTCATGGCTCATATTTGCCAGGAAGGCGCTCTTGGCCAGGCTGCCGGCCTCTGCCTGTTTGCGCGCGTCTTCCAACCGGGTGGTGAGCGTCTCCAGGGTCAGGCGCCTGCGCTCCAGCTGCCGCAATTGGCGGACGACGACGAAGCAGAAGCCCAGGATGAGTACCCACTCGAAGCCCATCAGCCAGTTGCCGATGGTGATGTGCTGCTGCATGGTGCGGTTGCGGTCGTCCACCAGCTCGGCCACTGCCTGGTTGGCTTGCAGCGACATGTCGTGCAGGCCGTTGGCCAACGCGGCCAGCTGGCCTTCGAGTTGCGCCAGCGCCGCCGGCGTTCGCGCCGCGGCCGGGCTGGCGAGCAGGGCATCTCCTTTCTGGACGAATGCGTCCAGCCTGGGCTGCATCCGCCGATACTCCGGCAGGTCCTGCAGCAGGCTCTTGTACAGGCCGCTGCGGATGATGCCGATGCGGCTGACGAAGATGTCGTAGCGCTCCTGCAGCTCATCGGCGGTGATCAGGCCGCGTTGCGCTTTCTGCAGGGCGGCCTGCAGATGCAGTTCCTCGGCTTCGAGCTGGAAGTAGGCCCAGATGATGTTGTCGTCCTGGTAGAGCAGGGCGCTGGCCAGCATTTCCGATTGGCGGAATTGGATATAGGCGACGCCGGCGAAGACGCAGATCAGCGTGACGCCAATAGCGATCAGCATGCGCCAGCTTGGATGATGTCGTTTGACGCCGCGCATGTTCTTATTCCACTTGCAGGGTTTTCAACTGCCAGGCTGAGCGGTTGTAGTAGATTTCCGAACGCAGCGCCAACTGGCTGTCGTATGGATAGACGATGAACAGCGGCCCCTTGTCGCGCACCGGCATCGGCTTGTCGTTCAGCAGTCGCGCCAGCACGACGTTGAAGCGGGTGACATCCTCCAGCGGGATGTCGGTCTTGTAGTCGTTGAGCGCGATCGCCTTGAGCGATTTCCCCCTGGCGCCGACCAGCGCCAGCACATCCTGCAGATAGGGGCCGGTGAATTTGCTGATGCCCGGCAGCCAGGGCGTGTGGGTGGCGATGGTATGCTGCGGCAGCTTGCTAAGCATGGCCATGTCGAATACCGCGTCGTTGTCGCGGTTCTTGTTGCTGATCTGGCCGCGGATGGTCAGCACCACCTTGCCGGTGGGCTGGTCCAGTATCGGATCGGCATGGGCGCACGGGGCAATAAGCGGCAGGGCGAATATCAGGAGAATGCGATGCAGTTTTTGCATGATGAAACTCCTCTGGTCGGCGGGTTTTGACTTATATCGGGTGCTGGTCCGCGGCAATGGCCGGCAAGGGAAAGACGCCCTGGTGCTTCAGCAGCCAGCGGCGGAAGCTCTCGGCGTCCACCGGCGGCGAAATGTACGATCCCTGCACGACTTCCACCCCCAGGCTGCGGCACAACAGCCATTCGGCAAGCGAGGCGACGCCTTCCGCCACCACCTTCAGGCCGAGCTGGCGTCCAAGCTCGGCGCTGGCGCGCAGGATGGATGCGTTGGTGGGGTTTTGCGCGGCGTCGATGACGAAGCCCTTGTCTATCTTGAGTTCGGTGAAGGGGAAGCGCGATAGCCTGTCCATGCTGGCAAATCCGGTGCCGAAATCGTCTATCGCCAGGCCGGCGCCTTTGAGCCGCAGGCGCGACAACACTTCCAGAGCCCTGATGGGGTGGGCCATCAGGCTATTCTCGGTGGCCTCGATGGTCAGCCGCGACATCGGGAACCGGTTGGCCTCGAGAATGGCCTCGAAGTCGGCGACCAGTCCGGTTTCGCCCAGCGATGCCATCGACAGGTTGATCGACATGTCCAATTGCGGATCGGGCAGCTTCGCCATCATGCGTGTGGCATCGCACAGCAGGCGTTTGGTGAGCTCGGTGATCAGGCCAGAGCCCTCGGCCAGTTCGATGAATTGCTGCGGACCGGTGAGGCCAAGCCGGGGATGCTGCCAGCGGGCCAAAACCTCGACCGAGCGGATCTTGCCTGATTCCATCTCAACTTGCGGTTGGAAGAATGGGAGGAATTGGCCCTTTTCGATGCCGGCGCGCAATTCCTCTTCGGTGGGATGGCTGATGTTGATGGAGTGGCGGATGGCGGGAGGAGGCTGGCTGATCAGTTCCAGCAGGTGCTGGCGATTGACCGGCTTGGGCAGCACGCCGGCCAGCCACAGATCGTATAACCTCGCCAGCTCTGCCACCGACTCCAGCACCCGTCCGTCGAAGCCGCTGGAGATCAGCAGTTTGCCCTGGTAGCAACGCTCTCCCAGGTGCCGCACAAATTCGATACCATCCATCCGCGGCATGTCAAGGTCGCAGCAGATCACGTCGAAATTCCGGTCGCCGGCATCCAACTGGATCAGTGCGTCAATGCCATCGTTCGCCACTACGACATTGTCATGACCAAGCCGGTTCAGCACCATGACCAGAAACTGCTGAGATACGGCATCGTCATCCACGACTAGTATCCGGTGCATTGCCTCTCCTTGGCGGAATCGCGCGGCTGCGAGCGCGCGTTCTGCATTATAGAGGGCATTCCGGACCCGCCTTCCGGCCGTTGGCGGCTAAGCGGCCTGGCCTATGTCCAGTTGACGTATCTTGCCATTGGCGTCGAGGTGGAATTTGAAATAGGTATCAAAATCCCCCCAGCGATCGCTATGGAAGGCGCCATAGATGTCCAGCCCCTGGTTCTCCACCCTGTCGATGCGGGTAAAACGCTCGTGGCCCATCGCGCTTTCGCTGAATTTCTGGAAATTGGCCGGAAGACCGTCGTCGGTCAGCTTGGCGTCCGCGCTGAACTGCGCGATCCAGGCGGCGTGGTCGCCTTGCTGCAAGGCCTGCACGGCAAGGCGTACGGTAAGGTGGGGCAGAATCGCCAAATCCATCTATGTCTCCTGATTGGGCAAAGCCAACCGCCGCCTTTTCCGGCATCCTGGCCTGGCGCGTATGGCTTTGCGTATTTCTAACCGGCACGCAAAGCGTACGCAGCTTGCCATTTCTCAGTCTGCAGGCGTTCTGCATGCCGTTCCCGGCCAGCCTGGCTTGACTGGGTGGGTTCTTGCCGTCTGACAATGAGGGGCAGGACAGGGAGGGCGTTGCAGCGATAACGCGCATACGATCAGGCAAGAACCACAGTACGCTATAGCCAAAGCCCGGCGGGAATGCAATCCGACGCAGTTGCCGTGCCGGATGCGCGGTTTGCCGCTACAATGTCGCCTCGTTGAATAGACACCAACCCGGTACTGGATTTGTTATGTTGCGTATTACCGAACTGAAGCTGCCGCTGGACCACACTGAGCAGGAGCTCGCCGAGTTGATTTGCGGCTATCTGAAAGTGGCGGCGGACGATGTTCGCGGCTTTACCGTATTCAAGCGCAGCTACGATGCGCGCAAGGGCGTGATGAGCCTGGTCTACATCGTCGATGTGGACGTAGCGAACGAGGACAAGCTGCTGGTCCGCTTCAAGGGCGACCGGCGGGTGATGCCCGCGCCGGACACCAATTACTACTATGTGGCGCAGGCGCCCGAAACTCTGAAGCAGCGGCCGCTGGTGGTGGGTTTCGGGCCCTGCGGCATTTTCGCCGCGCTGCTCTTGGCGCAGATGGGCTTCAAGCCCATCGTGCTGGAGCGCGGCAAGGAAGTGCGCCAGCGCACCAAGGATACCTGGGGCCTGTGGCGCAAGAGCGAACTCAACACCGAATCCAACGTCCAGTATGGCGAAGGCGGCGCCGGCACCTTTTCCGACGGCAAGCTGTACAGCCAGATCAAGGACCCGCGCCATCTGGGGCGCAAGGTGCTGACCGAGTTCGTCAAGGCCGGCGCGCCGGAAGAAATCCTCTATATCGCCAAGCCCCACATCGGCACCTTCCGTCTGGTGAGCATGGTGGAAAACATGCGCGCCGAGATCGAGGCGCTGGGCGGCGAGATCCGCTTCCAGCAGCGCGTGGACGATCTGATCCTGGACAATGGCCAGGTGCGTGGGGTCCGGTTGGCCGATGGCAGTGAAATCTTGAGCGACCACGTGGTGCTGGCGCTGGGCCACAGCGCGCGCGACACCTTCCAGATGCTGGAAAAGCGCGGCGTCTACATGGAGGCCAAGCCGTTCTCCATCGGCGTGCGCATCGAGCATCCGCAGTCGCTGATCGATCAGGCGCGTTGGGGCAAGTACGCCGGCCATCCGATTTTGGGCGCGGCCGACTACAAGCTGGTGCATCACGCCAGCAATGGCCGCGCGGTGTACAGCTTCTGCATGTGCCCGGGCGGCACGGTGGTGGCGGCCACCTCGGAAGAGAAGCGCGTGGTCACCAACGGCATGAGCCAGTACTCGCGCAACGAGCGCAACGCCAACTCCGGCTTCGTGGTCAGCATTTCGCCTGAGGACTATCCAGGCGGCCCGCTGGCGGGCCTGGACTTCCAGCGCGAATTGGAGAGCAAGGCCTATGAGCTGGGCGGCGGCGATTACTTCGCGCCGGCGCAGCTGTTGGGCGACTTCATGGCCGGCAAGGCATCCACTCAGCTGGGTTCGGTGGAGCCGTCCTACAAGCCGGGGGTGACGATGACCGACCTGGCCCGCATCCTGCCCGATTTCTGCGTCGAGGCGATGCGCGAGGCGATTCCGCACTTCGCCCGTCAGATCCGCGGCTACGATCTGCAGGATGCGGTGCTGACCGGCCTGGAAACCCGCACCAGCTCGCCCTTGCGCATCACTCGCGGCGACGATCTGCAAAGCCTCAATGTCAAGGGCCTGTTCCCGGCGGGCGAGGGCGCGGGTTACGCCGGCGGCATCTTGTCGGCGGGCGTGGACGGCATCAAGATCGCCGAGGCGGTGGCGCAGGCTATCGTTGCCGGGCGCTGATTCGGCGCAAGGCCGCTACCCCGGTGGAAAGACAAAAACGGAAGCCCTCGGCTTCCGTTTTCATTTGTCGAGCCTTGGGCTGCCAGTCAGGTTTGCGGGACGGCATCCGCCAGATTTCTGGGACCGAAGGCGCCTGGCAGCAACGCGTCCAGCGTGCTGTCTATGACGCTGTTGCCATCGCAGATGGCGCGCACCCGCATCGCGGGGCCGAATTCGTTCAGCACCTGGCGGCAGGCGCCGCAAGGCGGGGTGGGGGTGGCGGTGGGCGTGTAGATGCAGACCGCCACCACCTCCTGCATGCCGTGGTTGACGCGCGCGGCGTAGACGGCGGTGCGCTCGGCGCAGTTGCCCAGGCTGTAGGACGCGTTTTCCACGTTGCAGCCGGTATGTATCCGGCCGCAGCTGTCCAGGATGGCGGCGCCGACCGAGAACTTGCTGTATGGCGCATAGGCCTGGCTGGCGGCCTGCCGCGCGGCCTGTTCCAGTTCGGCCCATTGTTCGTTGCTGGGTACGTGTTGCTTGCTGGTCATGCTGCCTCCATAAAACCAGGTCGGCGACGGATGATGCGCCAGGGGAATGGCCTTGTCAATCCGCGCGGTCCGCTGGCATCCAGTGTGTATTCTCAGCAAGATTCTCCGCCGCTTGCCGCGCCGGGGTCCTTGTCCTGGCGCAAATGGCGGCCGCAATAATTCAGCATCGCCTCGGTCAGCGCCTGCGACAGGCTGGACTCCACCCGCCAGTGGTGCCAGTACAGCGGGATGTCCAGGTGTCTGCCGGGAAACAGGTCCACCAGCCGTCCGCTGGCCATGTCGTCGTCCAGCATCAGCTCCGGCAGCAGGCTGTAGGCCAAGCCTTGCCGCGTCAGCTCGACGAAGCCCTGGGCCGTGGGCACGGTCATGCAGGGAAAGTGGCCTTCATAGCCGGCGGCCTGAAGCAGGAACTGGCCGTGCACGGCATCCTTGCGGCTGAAGATGATGCTGGGCGCGCGCGCCAGCGCGGCGTGGCTGACGCCGTCCGGAAAATGGCGATCTGCGAACTGCGGCGTGGCCAGGCATCGATAGCGCATGGCGCCCAGATAGTGCTGGATGCCGCTCTGTATCGGCACCGGACGCGTGCTGACGCAGCCTATCACATGGCCGGTGCGCATCAGTTCGTGGGTGTGGTCCTGATCGTCAACCACGATGTCCAATAGCAGGTCGTTTTTCTCCAGTGCCGGCGCTACCGCCTGCAGATACCAGGTGGCCAGGCTGTCGGCGTTGACGCCGATGGCCAGGGTGGTGAACTCGCGCTGGCGCGGGGCCGGGCTTAGCTGTTGCAGCAGCTGGTTTTCCATCAGCAGCAGTTGTTGATAGTGCCGCAGCAGCTGGCGGCCGGCTTCGGTGGCCTCTGCCGGCGCGGTGCGGGTGAGGACTGGCTGGCCGAGGTTCTCCTCCAGCTGGCGGATGCGTTGCGAGACCGCGGACTGGGTCAGAAACAGCTTTTTCGCCGCCTTGTCGAAGCCGCCGGTTTCCGCTACCGCCGCAAGGGTCTGCAATTGTCGGGGATCAAGCACCAAATGCTTTCAGATGGAATAAAGGGTGGTTGTCTGATTAATAATGCCCGTGGACTTGCTTAAAAGCCAGTGTCGTGGCATTTTGGCAGGCTTCGGCGCAAGGAGGCTGTTTTTTCTTGCCTGCCGACAATAATCGCCTGCTCATGGGCAGGGGGGCAAGACAGCAAGGGGCGCGCATCGGCAGGATCGCGCCCTGGCCACGACAGGCGCAGAGAACAAGATGCAGACGGATAATATGGCGCTCCTGGCAGGCATGTGCCGCTTTATCGGTATCCGGACCGAACACCTGGCGCAATTGTCGCTCCAGGCCGATGCCTGCTTGGCAAGGCGCGAGCTGCTGGGCAAGGAGTTGTACTGGCACTTGCTGAAGAGCCCCGATGAGGCCGAGCGGTTGCAGCGGCACCATGGCGCCGCCCTGCAGGCCGTGGCCGATCGCTTGTTGCTGGAGTGGGAAACCCTGCTGCGTTCGCCGTTGGACGAGGCGGGTGCGCAGCGGCTGGCGGAGCAGGGCGAGCTGTATTGCCAGCTCGGCGTCAGCATGGGCTGGCTGTTGGGCCTGTACGAGCGCTGCCAGCTGCATTTGCTGGCCAGCGTTGACGCCGCGGAAATGGACGCCGCCGTCCGCGGCGCGCTGGCACGTCTGCTGCGCAAGCGCATTCTGCTGGACCAGATGCTGAAGACGCATGGCTACCAGCGTTTTTTGCACGGCGAGGTGGTTCGCCGGCGCGAGCATTTCCTGAACATGTCCGGCCTGTATTCCACTCTCAGCGGCGTCAGCCTGGCTTTAGCCGATAGCGTCGACCGCCGCAGCATGCTGCAGGCGGTGTGCGATGCCTGCGTGCGCGAGGCCGGATTCGGCATCGCTTGGGTCGGCCTGCTGGACTCCTCCAGCCAGCATGTCCAGATGGCGGCGCTGGCCAATGGCGGCATGGCGCCCTTCGCCGACACCCTGCGGATTTCCGGCGACTCGGGCGACGCCTATGGCGGCGGCCCCAGCGGGCGCGCCATCCGCAGCCGCGTGGCCCAAGTGGTCAACAACGCCCAGGCCGATCCCACCCTGCAGCCCTGGCAGGATGTGCTGCGCCGCTATGGCATCAACAGCCTGTTGGTGGCTCCGTTGCAGGTTCGCGGCGCTGTGGTGGGCACGCTGTCCTTGTATTCCGATCAGCCCGGTTTTTTCGATCAGGCCAAACTGGCCTTGTTCGACGTGATGGCGCGCGAGATAGGCCGCGCGCTGGAGCGGCACGAGGCGCTGGAGCGCAGCCATCGCGCCGAAACCGAGCTGGCCTTCCTGGCCCAGCACGATGCGCTGACCGGTTTGCCCAATCGCAGCCAGATGCAGGATTTGATCGACCGCTTGTTGCGCGCCCGCTTCAACGACAGCCAGGTGGCGGTGATGGCGATCGCGACGGAAGGCTTTCACGAGATCAACGCCCGCCTGGGTTATGAAGGCGGCGACGTGGTGTTGTGCGAGATGGCGCGGCGGCTGCGTCAGGCCATTTATCCGTTTGGCTATGTTGGACGGGTGGGGGCTTCCCGCTTCATCGCTTGCTCCGAACGCATGGACCAACTGCAGCCTCTGGTGGATGCGGTGTTGCAACGCCTGCCGCAGCCGGTGGACGCGATGGGCGTGGCAGTGGAGATCCGCTGCAGCGTGGGTGTGGCGGCGAGCGGCGTCTGCCCCTGCGATGCTGCCACCTTGCTGCGGCGGGCCGATTTGGCGCTGAGCCGCGCCAGGGAATTGGGCGGCGGCCATTTCCGCCATTACGACGCGGCGATGGACGAGGAGATCCACAAGCTGCACGCGCTGCGCAGCGCTTTTGCTCGGGCCATTCCGCGCGGCGAACTGGTGCTTTACTACCAGCCCAAGATCAATTTGCTGAACCACCGCATCGAAGGCGCGGAAGCGCTGGTGCGCTGGGCCCGCGACGGCCAGCATGTGGCGCCGGGCGAGTTTTTCCCGGCGATAGAGCATACCGAGCTGATGCGAGAGCTGGACTGGTGGGTGCTGCGCGAAGCGGTGCGCCAGGCGGCGGAGTGGCGCCAGCAGGGGCAGTCGATCCCGGTCAGCGTCAACATCTCCGCCGCCACGCTCAAGCACGACGATTTCCTGCGCACGCTGGAGGTCCTGCTGGAAACCAACCCGCTGCCGACCGGCTTTCTGGAGCTGGAGGTGCTGGAGAGCGTCACCCAACAGGAAGCGGAGCAGGTCACCGCCAAGCTGGAGCGCTGCCGCGACCTGGGCCTGTCCATCGCGCTGGACGACTTCGGCACCGGCGCTTCCTCGCTGGTGCATCTGCAGCAATTGCCATTCGACACCATCAAGATAGACCAGCGTTTCGTGCGCCTGCTGCTGGACATGCCGGGCAACGAAGCCATCATCCGCAGCATGGTATCCTTCGCCCACTATACCGGCCGCAAGCTGGTGGTGGAGGGGTGGAAAGCCGCGC
>NZ_MKCT01000036.1 GCF_001855555.1 Chromobacterium sphagni
CCGCCAGTTCGCCGATATTGTTGGGGCCGAAGGTTTCGACGCGCGGAATCTTCAGGGACAGCGCGTCGAGCACCATCATGATGATTTCCGCGCGGTCCACCGAATTGGCGCCCAGGTCGGCCAGCCGGTCGCTGCCCTGGAAAGCGTGTCGTTCAAGATTCGGCAGGACGGCCCGCGTCTGCTCGACGATCAATTGAAGAATGTCTTCTTGTCTCATGCGATCACTTTGAGGGTTGGTGGAGGTCGGCGCCGGCCAGCGCGCCGAAACGCTGGTTCAGCCATTGGGCGGTGCCTTGCATGATGCGTTCTGCGATGTCGGCGACATGGCGGTTTTGCCAGCGCTCGATGGCTGTGCCTTTCACCCACTGGTTGAATGCGCCCAGGGCCGGGCCGCAGTGAATCTGGTAGTCGGTGAGCTGATCTTCTTCGCCTTGCAGGGCGAGCCGGGTGGAGTGGGCAAAATACCATTTGAAGATCATGGCCATTTTTCGCTTGGGGTTGCGCGCCATCGCCTCGAACTGCTCCGGGTCGAGGCGGGCGTAGTGGCGCCGCGTCTCATCCCAGACCTGGTCGAACGAACGTCGGAAATACTTCTCCTGAATCTGCTGGCGGGTTTTCGGATCGATTTCTTCCAGAGAGCCGTGGCGCATGTAAAGCTCGTGCAGCTTGTTGGCCGGGACGGGAAGAACAGACCGCGCCGCACCACCTGTATCTTCGCGCCGAGTTCGAACATGTCGCCGGCCGGGGCGTAGGCCGTATCCTGGACATCGATGTGTTGCAGCAGCTCTTTGACCGACTCGCTGGTTCCCGCCTCGCATGTACACTGATTAATCGAGCCGGTTAGGATGAAGTCCGCGCCCAGCATGAAGGCGGCGGCCGCGGCATGGGGCGTGCCTATCCCGCCCGCGGCGCCCATTCTTATCTTGCTGGAATATCGATGCTTCGCCGCCATTTCGTCCCGCAGGGCAAGCATCGCCGGCATCAGCACATAGGCCACCCCCTGGTCGGTGTGGCCGCCGGAGTCCGCCTCGACGCAAATGTCGTCGGCCATCGGGACCCGATCGGCCAAGCGGGCCTCTTCGGCATCAAGCAGGCCGGAGGCCGCCAGTTCGCGAACGATATTGTCGGGAGCCGGCTGCATGAAGAGCGCGGCGACTTCGGGGCGGGACACTTTCGCCAGGACATGATTGGGGGCGCGGACGATTCCGTCGGCATCGACGGCGATGCCCTTGAGACGGTAGCGAACCAAGGCGGGAGTGATGCGCATATAGGCCGCGGCTTCGACGTGGCGGATGCCGTATTCGAGATAGATCTGGACCGTGCGCAGTTCCTGTTCCGGCCGGGCGAGATCGGACAGCAGATTCATGCCATACGGCTGACCTGGGGCCAATTCGCTTTGAATAAAACGAATGGATGATTCGATTTCTTCCGGGGACAGGCCGCCGGTGCCAAGGAAGGCCATCAGGCCGGCCTTGCCCATCGCCGTCACCAGCTCTTTCGAGGCGATGCCCTTATACATCGCGCCGGCCAGATAAGCGTATTTGACCCTGTAGTCGGCCCTGAACTCGGCGCTGCCCAATGTCCCAGCGGCAATCATCCCCATTCCCACTCCCGTGCATCATTAGGATCACACATCAGAGAGTTTGCTGGTGGCGCAGCGCAAACATCTGAATCAGGTATTCACATGCCTACATAAATGCTTTTGTCATTTACAGCAGACCCCATCTTAACTTCCCGCACGGATGTCGCGCAAGGGGCAATGACAATTGTGCTAAAAGTGACTCACAATTTTTGCGATTGTCATTGATCCCGACGGGGACGGTAGCGAGGACTGGCCGGATTCCACGTCGGTTTCCGTTCCGCGATAGTATCCGGACGCGGTTTTCAGACGGATGATTCTTGTTGACGTAAGCATTTGCATTATGCATCATGAATCCATATGGCATATTTGTTGCCTGTGCCGCGCGGATTCATCCCGACGGCGTCCGGCGTGCCGCCTGCTTGTCATATCGGGACGAGCGTCTTTGGGAAGCGTGGACCGCGTGCTTATTCTGCGGCGTATTTTGTTTGATTGGTGGCAGGGTGTGGGATGGAATGATGGCAAGTCATTGCTGGATTTGCTTGTTTACTGTTGCACTTAACTTCAAGAGCCCGTCATGCAAGAGAAAATCAGTCAATTCCTGTCGGAGCGCCTGCTGATAGAGTTCGGCGGCGATATCGATGCCGACAGCGATCTGTTTCAGCTTGGTCTGATGGATTCCCAGGCTTATATCGAGTTGATCCAGTTTGTCGAAAAAGAGTTCGGCCTCCGCTTCACCGATGAGGAAGTGCTTTCCAACGTTCTGGTTTCGCTATCGGGGATCGTGTCCCTGGTATCGCAGGCTTTGCAGGACCAGGCACGGCGCAGCGCCGTTCCGGAATGACGGTTTTCCTGTTTCCCGGACAGGGCGCGCAGGAACCGGCCATGTGCGATGCCGTGCGCCGACATCCGCAATTCCACGAGCGCTATCAGACAATCTGCGACCTCGTCCAGACGGATGTCTTGCGCGAACTTGCCGCCGGCCGGGCGGAGATGTTGAACCAGAACCGGTTCAGCTCGCTGCTGACCGTGTTGGTCGGCACCTTGGCGTTGGAGCTTTTCAAGCAGCACTCGGATGTCGAGCCCGCCGCCTGCGCGGGATACAGCGTGGGGCAGTGGGCGGCGATGCATGCTGCCGGCATGATCGGTTACGAGGCCATGATAGCCGTCCTGGTCGAGCGGGCCCGCCTGATGGACGAGTACTCCGCAAGCGAACCCGGCGGCATGTGCGCGGTGATAGGCCTGAAGGAGGCCGAACTGGAGGCGCTGCTGGAGCGGCTGCGTTTGGATGGCTTCCCGGTCTTCATCAGCAATTACAACTGTCTGGGACAGTATTCCATCGCTGGTACCCTGCCGGCGATCGGGCAGGCGATGGAGAGCATCGCCGCGCTTCGGCCGAAAAAACTGTTGCAGCTGCCGGTCAGCGGGGCCTGGCACTGTCCCTTGCTCAAAACCGCCGAGTCCGGTTTTGAACGCTATCTGCAAGGCGTCGCGCTCGGCGAGCCGCGAATCCCCGTCATCGACAACGTCACTGGCGAGAGCCTTCCGGCGGACGGCGACTTGCTGCGCCGAAGCTTGTCCCGCCATCTCAGCCATCCCGTGCAGTGGAGCCGGGGGATCAAACAGCTGATCGCCGGCGGTTGTACTCAATTCATCGAATTCGGCCACGGCAGCCAACTGAGCAAGTTCGGTTTCTTCATCGACCGGGACGCCGATTTTCGCGGCTGGCGCGCCTGAGCCTAGGCGGGCCGACGCGGGCAGTGCCAACCGTGCGGCGAGCAGGCGCAGGATCAGGAGTTTTGTCAGCGGTTCTAAGAAGACCCATCTTGGGAGGGAATGCCAGTGTGCGGAATCGCGGGACTGTTTCATGAGGGGCTTCAGACCCAGGAGCGGGTCGATTGTCTGAAGAGCATGCTGGCGCGGATGCGCCATCGCGGTCCGGACGAGATGGGATACTACTTCGACGATGTGTCGGCCTTGGGCAGCGCTCGCCTGAGCATCGTCGACATCGCCGGCGGGCAGCAGCCGCTGGGCGATGAAGCCGGGCGCTACTGGATTGCGTTCAATGGCGAGATTTACAACTACAAGGAGCTGAGGGGCGAGCTTGAGGCGCGCGGCCGGCGTTTTGTCTCCCATTGCGACACGGAAGTGCTGCTGCAGGCCTGGATCGAATGGGGCGCGCAGTCGCTGAAACGGCTGAACGGCGCCTTCGCCTTCTGCATATACGACCGGGTGGAGCGCTCCATCGTTCTCGCCCGCGACCGTTTCGGCAAGCGGCCGTTGTATTACCTGAACCAGTCCGGCGCCATCGTATTCGCCTCGGAATTGAAATGCCTTCTCGCCTATGAACCGTTCCGCTTCGCGTTCGACAGCGAACAGCTGGCCTCGATTTTCCGCATCTGGACGCCGCTGGACGAGCATTGCGGCTTCTCGTCGGTACGGCAGGTTCCCGCGGGGGCCTATCTTTATGCGCACGGCCAGGGGGTGGAAACCGTTTGTTACGCGCCGCTGGAACTGGACGCGGAGCCGCTGGCGCTGGGCGAAGAGGAGGCCGCGGAGCAAGTGCGCGCGGCGCTGTCCGACAGTGTCGGCCTGCGTCTGCGCGGCGATGTCGAAGTCGGCACCTATCTCAGCGGCGGCATAGACTCGGCGATCATCACCGCGCTGGTCGGCGCACAATCGGCCGGGCCGGTCAAAAGCTTCTCCATACGCTTTGACGAAGACGAGTTCGACGAGTCGGGGGACCAGCAACTGCTGTCCTCGTTTTTCGGCACCCGGCACACCTCGCTCAGCATTGGCAGTCGGGATATCGTCGATGCGTTCCCCGACGCGCTATGGCATGCGGAAACGCCGGTTTTCCGGACGGCATTCGTGCCGATGTTCCTGCTGTCGCGGGAAGTGAACCGCCAGGGCATCAAGGTGGTTCTCACCGGCGAGGGCGCCGATGAGGCCTTTCTCGGCTACGACATTTTCAAGGAAACCTTGCTGCGCGCCGACTGGGGCGGCAAGGACGCCGACGCGCGCCAAGCCGGCCTGTCCCGCCTGTATCCGTATCTGCGCCAGTTCAACGAGCAGAACCGGGCGTCGATCTCCGCTTTCTTCGACCAGCTGTCGGGCAAGGAGTCGGAGGACTTCTTCTCGCACCAGCTCCGTTTCCACAACTCCCAGCTCTCCGCCCGCCTGCTGCGGCAAAAGCATGAGGCGCTGAAACCGTTGACGGAGCTGGTCGCTGCCGCCGGCGGGCGGTTTTCGCGCTTGAGCCAGGTGCAGCGCGCGCAGTGGCTGGAGTACAAGACCCTGCTGGGAGGGTACCTGCTGTCTACCCAGGGCGACCGGATGAGCCTGGCCCACAGCGTGGAAAACCGCTGCCCGTTCCTGGATCCGGCCGTCGTCCGCCTCGCCTGCGCGGGCAACTTGAAGTTCGGCGACCCCTTCGATGAAAAGCATTTGCTCAAGCGGGCCTTCGCCGACCAATTGCCGGCCCGGCTGTTGAGCAAGCCGAAGCAGCCGTATCGCGCGCCCGACGCCAGCGCCTTTCTGGCGTGCCGACCGGATTATCTGGATGCGATCGGCTCGGAAAGCGAGCTGAAGAAGATAGACGCGCTGGATCCGAAGTTCTGCCTCGCCTTTGCCGACAAGCTGCTGTCGAAGCCGGTGGAGCGTATCAGCCAAGCCGAGAATCAAACCTTCCTGTTCCTGCTTTCGACGGCCTTGCTGCATCGCCGCTTTGTCGAGCGGAACGCCCCGGAGCCGTCGGCGATAGACGCGCTGCTGACCAGACGAATCGATGGACGGCTTTACGCATGAAAAGCAAACGACGTGTCGCGCCGGCGGCGTCCGCTCAGGACGAAATCGCCGTCATCGGCCTAGGCTGCCGGTTTCCTCAGGCTGAAAATCCGCTGGTGTTCTGGGACAATCTGTTGCAGGGCAAAAGCGCGATCGGCCCGGTGCCCGAGGGGCGCTGGCGCGATCCGGAGCGGGCGCAGCCCTTCCGCGGCGGCTTCATCGCCGAAGCCGACTGCTTCGACGCGATGTTTTTCAAGATATCACCGAAAGAGGCCGAATTGATGGACCCCCAGCAGCGGATATTGCTGGAGGTTCTCTGGCATACGATGGAAGATGCGGGTATCCGGCCGTCCACGCTGGCCGGCCGGAAGGTCGGCGTGTTCATGGGCGTTTGCAATAATGACTACGCCGATCTGCTGAACGAATACGGCCGCTACGAAACGGGCCTTTACGGTTCCACCGGCACCTCGGGCTCGATTCTCTCCAACCGGGTTTCATTCGTATACGATTTGCGCGGGCCCAGCGTCACCGTGGACACCGCGTGCTCCAGTTCCCTGGTCGCGGTGCATATGGCGGTGAAGGCGCTGCGGGCCGGCGAGTGCGAGGCGGCGCTGGCCGGCGGCGCGAACATCTGCTGGAGCCAAAGCCGTTTCCTGGCCTTTGGCAGCGCGGGCATGTTGTCGCCGGACGGCGTGTGCCGGACGTTCGACGCCCAGGCGAACGGCTATGTCAGGGGCGAGGGCGCCGGGGCGGTTCTGCTCAAGCCGCTGAGCCAGGCCATCCGCGACGGAAATCCGGTTTACGGCCTGATCAAGGGCGGGGCGATCAACCATGGCGGTCGGACCCGGGGCCTTACCGTGACCAGCCCCGAACAGCAGTCCCGCTTGCTGCTCGACGCCTACGGCGATGCCGGCGTGCCGCTGGACACCGTCGGCTATATCGAGGTGCACGGCACCGGCACGGCGCTGGGCGATCCGATCGAGTTCCTCGGCCTGAAGCAGGCGTTCGCCGCCCAGGCCGCAAGCCGGGCGGAGGTCGGGCTGCCGGTGAGTCAGGCGGCCGGATATTGCGCCTTGGGCGCGGTGAAAACCAATATCGGCCACCTGGAGGCCGCCGCCGGCATCGCCGGACTGATCAAGGTCCTGCTGGCGCTGAAACATCGCAGCTTGCCGGCCAACCTCAATTTCCAGGCGCTCAACTCGCTGATCAAGCTGGACGGCTCGCCGTTTAGCATTCCCATCGAGACCCGGTCGTGGCCGGCCATGGCGCAGGGGCCGGACTTGCTGCCCAGGCGTGCCGGCGTCAGCGCGTTCGGCTATGGCGGAGCCTATGCCCATCTGGTGGTCGAGGAGTGGGAGCCGGCGGCGGAGGAGGCAGTGGCCGAGCCGGACGGCCTGCCGCAACTGATAGTCTTGTCCGCGCCGAATATCGGCAGACTGCGGGCACAGGCGGCCTCCCTGGCCGCCTTCTTGTCGCAGGACGGCGGGCGCATGGCCCTGGCCGATCTCGCCTATTCATTGCAGATCGGCCGCGAAGCGTTTGCCGAGCGGCTGGCCATCGTGGTGTCCGATGTTTCCATCCTGATCGCGCGACTGAATGCGTTCGCTGCCGGCGCCGATCAAGTGGATGACGGTTTTCGCGGCAAGGCGGCGCGGGAGGCGGCACCCCCGGCCGACTTGGCCGCAGACGCCGCCGGGCCGGCGTGGGCCTTGGTGGCCGAGCGCTGGGTGGCGGGCGCGGCTATCGATTGGCAGCGGCGGCTCGACGGCCGGCAGCGGCGGCTCAAGGCCTTGCCGCTGTATCCGTTCGAGCGCCGCCGTCATTGGGCGGCTCCCGCGGAACAGGCTGGACGGCAAGCCTTGTCGCCGGCCGCTGCCGAGCCGGCCAGATCGGGGAAGATCTTCCTGCAGCCGCTCGTTCCGGCGGTAGATGGCGAGGCCGGGAGAGTCGCCGGCTGCCAGCGCGCGGCGGCCGAGGCGCGGGTGGATGTCGCCAGGGCCGTTGTTCCGGTGTCCGCCGTCTCCGTTGCTGCCGATGGCGAGAGGCTGGCCGAATTGGTGCGCGTCTTGACCGGCAGCCTCGCCGAGGCGCTGTATATGGACGTCGGCGAGCTGGAGGCGGACCGGCCATTTTCCGAGCTTGGCCTGGATTCCATCGTCGGCGTCGAATGGAGCCGCGCGATCAACAAGACGTTCGGCCTCAAGCTGCCGGCTACGCGTCTCTACGACTATCCGTCGATTCGCCGGCTTGCCGACTATCTGCTGTCGCTGCTGGCCGACGCCGGCGCGGCGGGCGGAGCGACGGCTGAGCCGCCGATGGCGGGCGCTGCCGGTGCGTCCGCGCCGGACGCCGGCCTGTCGCTGGCCGAGCTGGAGCAGGCGCTGAAGGCCAGCCTCGCCGAGGCGCTGTACATGGACCCCGCCGAGATCGACGCCGAGCGACCGTTCTCCGAACTGGGTCTGGATTCCATCGTCGGCGTCGAATGGGCCAGGGCGATCAACAAGCGTTACCGGCTGGCGCTGCCGGCCACCCGGCTGTACGACTATTGCAGCATCCGGCGTCTGGCCGCGCACCTGGCACAGGATTGCGGCGTCAAGCACCCTCAAGCCGCCGCTTCGGCGGCGGGCTCGGGCGCGGCGCCGGCGGATGGTGACCGCGCGCTGGTGGTGACGACCGTGCATACGCTGGATGAGGTCGAACTGAGCGCATGGCGCGTGCCCGCGCCCGGGCGCGGCGAGGTCGCCGTGGCGGTGCGGGCGTCGGCCATCAACTTCCCCGACGCCATGTGCGTGCAGGGGCTGTATCCGACCATGCCGGCCTATCCGTTCGTGCCGGGCTTCGAGGTGGCCGGCGTGGTGTCCCGGCTGGGCGAGGGGGTGGACGGCATCGCGGTCGGCGACGAGGTGATCGCGCTGACCGGCGCCGGCATGGGCGGGCATGCCAGCCAGGTGAACGTGCCGGCGGCCAATGTGATCCGCAAGCCGGCGAATCTGAGTTTCGAGGAGGCCTGCAGCCTGCCGGTGGTGTTTCTGACCGCGCACCACGCCTTCGAGGCGGCCAGGCTGTCCCGCGGCGAGAGCGTGCTGATCCAGACCGCCACCGGCGGATGCGGACTGGCGGCGATACAACTCGCCCGCCTGCGCGGCGCCGTCGTCAGCGGAACCTCCAGCAAAGAGGACAAGCTGGAGACTCTGCGCCGGCTTGGGCTTGAGCACGTTCTCAACTACCGGACCGCTTTCGATCGGGAGCTCCGCAAGCGGACGGACGGTCGCGGCGTGGACGTGGTGCTGAACATGCTGTCCGGCGCAGCGATCCAGCAAGGCCTGAATTGCCTGGCGCCTTGCGGCCGCTATCTGGAGATCGCCGTGCAGGCGCTGCGAACCAGCCAGCCCTTGGACCTGTCCCGGCTGGTGGAGAACCAGTCCTTTCACAGCATCGATTTGCGGCGGCTGGCGCTCGAGAACGGGCAGGCTTGGGCCGAGGCGTTCGCGCCGCTGCTGCGTCTGTTCGAGACCAGCCTGCTGCTGCCCGTGGTCTCCAGAATCTATCCGCTGGCCAAGATCAAGGAGGCGCTGGCTTTCGTCGCTTCCGGCAAGCATATCGGCAAGGTGGTGATCAGCCATGCCGCCGAACAGGTGATCGATCGCGCCGAGCAGTGCGTCCAGGGCATGCTGGATCAGTGGCGCCGCGCCGCCGAGGCGGCCGGAGCGGCGCTGGCCGCCGGCGGCGCGAAACCGGCGTCGGACGATATCGCCATCATCGGCGTGTCGGGGGCCTTCCCCGGCGCCAAGACGCTGGACGAATTCTGGGACATGCTGGCCGGCGGTCGGGACTGCATATCGGAAGTCCCGGCGCGGCGCTGGGCGATGGCGGGGTGCTACGATCCCCGCCCCGGAACGCCGGGGCGCAGCTACAGCAAATGGATGGGGGTGCTGGAGGAGGCGGATTGCTTCGATCCGCTGTTTTTCAATATCTCGCCGTTTGAAGCGCAATGGATGGATCCGCAGCAACGGCTGTTCCTCGAACATGGCTGGAGCTGCATCGAATCCGCCGGCATCGACCCCGACAGCCTGTCCGGCAGCGGCTGCGGAGTGTATGTGGGCTGCGTCCAGGGGGAGTATGGCCGGGCGGGCGGCCAGGCCGGCCTGACGGCCCAGGGGCTGATGGGCGGTTCCTCATCCATTCTGGCCGCGCGCATCGCCTACCATCTGAATCTGAAAGGGCCGTGTCTGGCGATAGACACCGCCTGCTCCAGCTCGCTGGTCGCCATCGCCGAAGCATGCGACAGCCTGACCCTGGGCCGCGTCGATCTGGCGCTGGTCGGCGGCGTCAGCGTCTTGGCCGGGCCGGAGCTGCATATCATGGCCAGCGACGCCGGCATGCTGTCCAGCGGTGGGCGCTGCTTCACTTTCGACGCCCGGGCCGACGGCTTCGTGCCCGGCGAGGGTGTCGGCGTGCTGCTGCTCAAGCGCCTGGCGGACGCGCTGCGCGACCGCGACATCTGCCATGGCGTGATCAAGGGCTGGGGCGTCAACCAGGACGGCCGCACCAATGGCATCACCGCGCCCAGCGTCAGTTCGCAAGCGGCGTTGCAAAAACAGGTCTATCAGCGTTTCGCCATCGACCCGGCAACGATCTCGCTGGTGGAGGCGCACGGCACCGGCACCAAGCTGGGCGACCCGATCGAGGTGGAAGCGCTGACCGAGTCGTTCCGCTCGCATACCGACAGGCGCGGGTATTGCGCGATGGGTTCGGTGAAAAGCAATATCGGCCATTTGCTGGCCGCCGCCGGCGTGTCCGGCGTCATCAAGACGCTGCTGGCGATGCGGCACCGCATGTTGCCCCCGACGATTCATTTTTCAGCGCTCAATCCGCATCTGGCGCTGGACGACAGCCCCTTCTACGTCAACACTGAGCTGTCGCCATGGCCGGCGCCGGCGGGTCGGCCGCGGCGGGCGGCGGTCAGTTCCTTCGGCTTCAGCGGCACCAACGCCCACCTGGTGCTGGAAGAGGCGCCGCCGCCGCCGCCCTGGCGCAGCGTGGCCGGCTCGGCGCTGATCGTGCTGTCGGCCAAGACCGGCGAACAGCTGCGGGCCTATGCCGGCCGGCTGGCCGACTGGCTGCGCGCGCAGCCGGCAGTCGATCTGGCCGCGCTGGCCCACACGCTGCAAAGCGGGCGCGCCGCGCTGCGCCACCGGCTGGCTTTCGTCGGCCATTCGCGCGAACAGATCGCCGACGCGCTGGCCGATTTCGCCGCCGGCCGCGAGGTGGCGCAACTGGCGGTCGGCGAGGCGAAGCCGGGCGCCGCGGCGCGGGCGGCCGAGATGGACGCCGAGCCGCAGCGGCTGGCGCAAGACTGGGTGCGGGGCGCTGTGGCCTGCTGGCCGACGCCGGCCGGCGGCCGGCCGCCCCGGCTGAGTCTGCCGACCTACCCGTTCGCGCGCGAACGCTACTGGGTCGCGGCGGCGGCGGAGAGCGAAGAGAGCGCATCGAAAGAGCGCGCATCGACGGTTAGCCTGCTGGCGCGCGGCTGGGAAGCGGCGGCGGCCGGCGCGGCGCGGCGTTTCGGCCAGCGCCGGGTCCTGCTCGACGCCGCTTGCGCCGGGCGGGCGCCGGCGCGGGACGCGGCGGGCCAGGCGTTGCACTGCGAGACGCTGGCCGACGGCGGGAACGACGCGGCCGAGCGCTTCGGCGCCAGCCTGGAACATGTGTTCCGGCAGGTGCAGGACCTGCTGCGGTCCGGCCTGGAGGACGGCGCGCTGCTGCAGGTGGTGTTGGCGGACGACGGCGAAGACGGCTGGCTGCGCCAGGGTCTGTCCGGTCTGCTCAACAGCGCCAGCCTGGAGCATCCGGGCCTGCAGACCCAGCTGATTCGCGTCGATCCGGCGGCGGACGCCGGCGCGCTGGCCGAGGCGCTGCAAGCCGGCGCCGAGCGGCCGGCGCAGCGCGAGCTCCGCCATGGTCGCGACGGCTGCCGGGCGGCGACGCTGCGGCCGCTGGCCGCCGTCGGCGAGCCGTCGTTGCCGTGGCGCGAAGGCGGCGTCTATCTGATCACCGGCGGTCTGGGCGGTCTGGGCCTGCTGTTCGCCCGCGAGATTCTCGCCCAGCTCCAGGACGCCACGGTGATCCTGACCGGCCGTTCGGCGCTGGACGACGGGCGGCGGCGGCAAGTGGCGGCGCTGGGCGCGCGGGTGGCGTACCAGGCGCTGGACGTCGCCGACGGCGCGGCGGTGCAAGCCTGCGTGCAGGGCCTGCTGGCGCGGCATGGCCGGCTGAACGGCGTCCTGCACGCCGCCGGCGTGCTGCGGGACGGCTTCCTGCTGAACAAGCGGGTGGACGATCTGCGCGCGGTGCTGGCGCCCAAGGTGGCCGGTCTGGTCCATCTGGATCGGGCGACCGCGGTGCAGCCGCTGGACTTCTTCGCCGTCTTCTCCTCGATCGCCGGCGTGTTCGGCAATGTGGGACAAGGGGATTACGCCAGCGCCAACGCCTTCATGGACGCCTATGCCGAACGGCGGGCGGCCCAGGTGGCGGCTGGGGCGCGGCAAGGCCGCACGGTCTCGCTGTGCTGGCCGCTGTGGGCGGAAGGCGGCATGCGGCTGGACGCGGCCGGAGAAGCGGCACTGGCCGCCGCCGGGCTGACGCCGCTGGCGACGCGGCCGGGGCTGGACGCCTTCTACCGCGCGCTGGCGCAGCACGAACACGCGCGGCTGGTGGTGCTGAGCGGCGACGGCGCGCTGAGTCGGCCGGCCGAGCCCGCGCCCGAGCGCCATACCGAGCCGGCGGCGCTGCAGGCGCGGACGCTGCGGCAGTTGAAGAAGCTGTTCGCCGGCGTGACCCAGGTGGCGGTGGACAGGCTGGACGCCAACGAAGCGCTGGAATGCTACGGCATCGACTCGGTGTTGATCACCCGGCTCAACCGCGAACTGGAGTCGATCTTCGGCGGCCTGTCCAAGACCCTGTGGTTCGAATACCGCACGCTGGGCGCGCTGGCGGCCTATCTGAGCGCGCAGCGGCCGGAAGCCTGCCTGCGCTGGAGCGGCGGCGAGACGGCCGCGCAACCGGCCGCGGGTCCGACGGCGCCGATGCGGCGCGAAGCGATGCCGGCGCCGACACCGACACGGCCGGACGGCGGCGCGGCGATCGCCATCATCGGCCTGAGCGGGCGCTACCCGCAGGCGCGGACGCTGGAGCAGTATTGGGACAATCTGCAGTCGGGCCGCGACTGCATCAGCGAAATCCCGGTCGAGCGCTGGGCGCTGGACAGCTTCTACTGCGCCGACCCCGAGCAGGCGGTGGCCAACGGCAAGAGCTACAGCAAATGGGGCGGCTTCGTCGACGGCTTCGCCGAATTCGACCCGCTGTTCTTCAACATCTCGCCGGCGGAAGCCGAAGGCATGGACCCGCAAGAGCGGTTGTTCCTGCAAAGCTGCTGGGACGTGCTGGAAGACGCCGGCTACACGCGGGAGCGGCTGGCGCGGGTCCACGACGGCCGGGTCGGCGTGTTCGCCGGCATCACCAAGACCGGTTTCGACCTGTACGGTCCCGCGCTGTGGCGGCAGGGGACGGCGGTGTTTCCACACACCTCGTTCAGCTCGGTGGCCAACCGGGTGTCCTACTTCCTCAACCTGAACGGTCCCAGCCTGCCGATAGACACCATGTGCTCGTCGTCGCTGACGGCGATACACGAAGCGTGCGAGCACCTGAGGCGGGACGAGTGCGAACTGGCCATCGCCGGCGGGGTCAACCTCTATCTGCACTCCAGCAACTACGTGATGCTGTGCATGGCGCGGATGCTGTCGCGGGACGGGCAGTGCCGCAGCTTCGGCGCCGGCGGCAACGGTTTCGTGCCCGGCGAAGGCGTCGGCGCGGTGCTGCTGAAGCCGCTGGCGCGGGCCGAGGCGGACGGCGATCGGATCCACGGGGTGATCAAAAGCAGCGGCATCAACCACGGCGGCAAGACCCACGGCTACACCGTGCCCAACCCGGCGGCGCAGCGCCAGCTGATCGTCGATGCGATCGCCCGGGCCGGCATAGACGCGCGGGCGATCAGCTATGTCGAGGCGCACGGCACCGGCACCGAGCTGGGCGACCCGATAGAGGTGGCGGGGCTGAGCCAGGCCTTCCAGGCGCAGACGGCGGACACCCAGTTCTGCGCGCTGGGCTCGGTGAAATCCAATATCGGCCACGGCGAAAGCGCGGCGGGGATCGCCGGGCTGACCAAGGTGCTGCTGCAGATGCGGCACGGCCAGCTGGCGCCCAGCCTGCACGCCGACACGCTGAACCCGCACATCGACTTCGCGGGCAGTCCGTTCTTCGTGCAGCGCGAGCTGCAGGAGTGGAAGCGTCCGTTGCTGACGGTGGACGGCGTCGAGCGGGAGTATCCGCGAATCGCCGGCATCTCGTCCTTCGGCGCCGGCGGGGCCAACGCGCATGTGATCGTCGAGGAATATGTCGACCGCCGGTCGTGGCCGGCGATTGCCGGGCCGGCGGCCATCGTGCTGTCGGCGCGGACCGAGGCGGAGTTGCGGACGCGGGCGCAGCAGTTGCTGGCGGCGATAGGGGGCTGGGGCGAGGGCGATCTGGCGTCGGTGGCGGCGACGCTGCAGCTGGGTCGGGAGGCGATGGAGCATCGGCTGGCGCTGCTGGTGGACGGCATCGGCGAGCTGGCGGGCAAGCTGGAAGCGCATCTGCGCGGCGATGCGGAAGTGGAGGGTCGCTGGCAGGGCGAGGTGAGGCGAGGCAAGGACGGGTTGGCGGTATTCGCCGAGGATGAGGATCTGAGCCTCGCGCTTGAGGCCTGGATGGGCAAGAAGAAGTATGACCGCTTGCTGGAGCTGTGGGTGAAAGGGCTGGCGCTGGACTGGGGTCGGCTGTATCCGCAAGGTCTGCCGGCGCGGATCTCCTTGCCGGGCTACCCGTTCAAGCGCGAGCGCTACTGGGTCGCGGCTGCGGAGACGGCGGCGGTCGAGACGGCGCGGCGGCTGCATCCGCTGGTGCACGAGAACGCCTCCACCGTGTATCGGCAGCGCTTCAGCAGCGTTTTCGGCGGCGGCGAGTTCTTCCTGACGGACCACGTGGTGCAAGGCCAGCGGGTGCTGCCGGGGGTGGCCTATCTGGAAATGGCGCGCGAGGCGGCGCGGATGGCGATGCGGCGGGACGACGAGGCCGAGCCGGCGATCGCGCTCAGCCACGTGATGTGGAGCCAGCCCATCGTTCAGGATGAGGCGCCGGCGCGGGTGCATATCGACCTGTCGGCGCAGGCGGACGGCCAGCTGCGTTTCGAGATTCACAGCGTCGATGGCGCCGGCGCGCGGGTGGTGCATTCGCAGGGTTATGCGCGGGCGGTGGAAGCGGGGCCGGCACCGAGGCTGGATCTCGCCGGCCTGTTGGCCGGCTGCGACAGCGTGCTGGAGGCGGAGCAGTGCTACGCTGCCTTCGACGCGATGGACATCCGCTATGGGCCGGGGCACAGGGCGCTGCTGCGAGTGCACGGCGGCGCCGACGCAGGCGGGCGCTACGCGCTGGGCCAGCTGTCGTTGCCGAGCGCGGCGGCGGCCGACGGCTATGCGCTGAATCCGGGGCTGTTGGACAGCGCGCTGCAGGCGATGATAGGCCTGAACGCCGGCGGCGGCCTGCTGCTGCCGTTCGCGCTGGAAGGACTGCAGGTGTTCGCCGCCAGTCCGGCGGCGGGCTATGTGCTGGTGCGCGAGGCGGCCGGCGGCGGAGCAGGCGTGCGCAAGCTGGACCTGGACGTGTGCGACCAGGACGGCGCGGTCTGCGTGAGGCTGCAAGGCTTGAGCAGTCGGGCGCGGCGCGAATCCGGCGTGCAATTGCTGGCGCGGCGCTGGCGGCGCCGACCGGCGGCGCAGGTCGAGGCGGCGGCGCAGCGCTGGCTGCTGGTGGACGCGGCGTGGGAGGGCGAGCTGGACCGCGTGCGGGCGGCGTGGCCGGCGGCGCGGATTTCGGTGTTGCGGCGCCGGGGCGACGGCGCGGCGGACGATTACGGCTCGGCGCTGGAGCAAGTGCTGGCGCTGGTGCAGGCCATGCTGCGCGAGCGCACATCGGAGGCCGCGCTATTGCAAGTGCTGCTGCGGTCGGACGCCGGCGACTGGATGGTGGGGGTGTCGGGGCTGCTGAAGAGCGCCGGGCGGGAGAATCCGCGACTGTCGGCGCAAGTGATAGAGCTGGAGCCGGGCGGCGACCTGCTGGCGGCGGTGCGGGACAACGCCGGCGGGGAGGCGGAGCGGGAGATCCGCTATCTGGACGGCGAGCGGCACTGCGGAGCGCTGGAAAAGCTGCCGGCCAGCGGTGGCGGCCCGCTGCCGTGGAAGGAAGGCGGGGTGTATTGGATCACCGGCGGCGCCGGCGGTCTGGGCTGGATCTTCGCGCGGGAGATCGCGGAGCGGCTGACGCGGGCGACGCTGGTGCTGAGCGGGCGCTCGGTCTTGAGCGACGAGCGCCGGCGGGAGCTGGCGGCGCTGGGGACGGCGGGGGTGACGGTGGAATACCGTCAACTGGATGTGGCCGACGGCGCGGCGGTGCGGGAGACGATCGCGGGGGTGCTGGCGGCGCATGGTCGGCTGGACGGGATTCTGCACGCCGCCGGCGTGTTGCGGGACGGTTTCCTGCTGAACAAGCGGCAGGAGGATCTGCGCGCGGTGCTGGCGGCCAAGGTGGCCGGCCTGGTGAATCTGGACCAGGCGACGGCGGCGTTGCCGCTGTCGTTCCTGGTGGCGTTCTCGTCGACGGCGGCGGTGTACGGCAATGTTGGGCAGGGGGATTACGCCGGCGCCAACGGTTTCATGGACGGCTACGCGGTCTGGCGCAATCGCCTGGTGGAGCAGGGCGAGCGTCGGGGTCACACGCTGTCGATCAACTGGCCGTGGTGGTTGGAGGGCGGGATGCGGGTGGACGAGGCGACGGTGCGGCAGTGGCGCGATCGCGACGGTCTGGTGCCGCTGGAGACGCCGGCGGGCGTGGCGGCGTTCTACGGCGCGCTGGCCAGCGGGGAGGCCCAGGTTTGCGTGCTGTCGGGCCTGGCGCCGGTGCCGGCCATGCCGTCTAGGCCGGCGGTGGCGGTGTCGGCAGTGGTGGTCGACGATGCCGGCGCCGAGCTGTGGGCGAAAGCGGCGCTGTATTTCAGAAAGCTGCTGGCCTCAAGCCTGAAGTTGTCGCTGGACCGGATCGAGATGGATGCTCCGTTCGAAAAATACGGCATCGATTCGGTGCGGGTGATGCAGCTCACCGCTGAGCTGGAGAAGCATTTCGGCCCCTTGTCCAAGACCTTGTTTTTCGAGCATCAGGACATCGAATCGCTGAGCCGGCATTTCATCGCCGCGCATTCCCGGCGGCTGATCGATGTGCTGGGGATGGCGGCGCCGGCGGCGTCCGGCGCGCAGGCGCCCGTCATGCCTCAGCCTGTCCTGCCGTCCTCTCCTTATCCGATGGCGTCTTTCCATCCGCGGATGATGAGCGCGCCGGTTCAGCGCCGGCACGAGGTCGCCATCATAGGCCTGAGCGGCCGCTATCCGCAGGCGCCGGACCTGGACGCGTTCTGGGACAATCTGCAGTCCGGCCGAGATTGCGTCGGCGAGATCCCGGCCGAGCGCTGGGACTATCGGCGCTACTTCGACGAGCGCAAGGGCACGGCCGGCAAGAGCTATAGCAAATGGGGCGGCTTCCTGGACGGCGTCGACCAGTTCGATCCGCTGTTCTTCAACATCTCGCCGCGGGACGCGCAGTTCATGGACCCGCAGGAGCGGCTGTTCCTGCAATGCGCCTACCAGACGCTGGAGGACGCCGGCTATACCCGCGAATCGCTGAAGGCCTTGTCAGGGGAGTGCGGTGTATTCGTCGGCGTGATGTATGAGGAATATCAGTTGTATGGCGCCCAAGCCCAGATGACGGACAGGGCGTACGCGCTGAACGGCAATCCGGCGTCCATCGCCAACCGCGTGTCGCATTTCTTCAGTCTGCATGGCCCCAGCCTGGCGGTGGACACCATGTGCTCATCGTCGCTGACGGCCATCCATCTGGCTTGCCATAGCTTGGAGCGGGGCGAGTGCGCTCTGGCCATCGCCGGCGGCGTCAATGTTTCCGTCCATCCCAACAAGTATCTGGTCCTGAGCCAGGGGCAGTTCGTCTCCAGCAAGGGGCGTTGCGCCAGCTTCGGCGCCGGCGGCGACGGCTATGTGCCCGGCGAAGGCGTCGGCGCGGTGCTGCTGAAGCCGCTGGCGCGGGCCGAGGCGGACGGCGATCGGATCCACGGGGTGATCAAAAGCAGCGGCATCAACCACGGCGGCAAGACCCACGGCTACACCGTGCCCAACCCGGCGGCGCAGCGCCAGCTGATCGTCGATGCGATCGCCCGGGCCGGCATAGACGCGCGGGCGATCAGCTATGTCGAGGCGCACGGCACCGGCACCGAGCTGGGCGACCCGATAGAGGTGGCGGGGCTGAGCCAGGCCTTCCAGGCGCAGACGGCGGACACCCAGTTCTGCGCGCTGGGCTCGGTGAAATCCAATATCGGCCACGGCGAAAGCGCGGCGGGGATCGCCGGGCTGACCAAGGTGCTGCTGCAGATGCGGCACGGCCAGTTGGCGCCCAGCCTGCATGCCGACACGCTGAACCCGCACATCGACTTCGCGGGCAGTCCGTTCTTCGTGCAGCGCGAGCTGCAGGAGTGGAAGCGTCCGTTGCTGACGGTGGACGGCGTCGAGCGGGAGTATCCGCGAATCGCCGGCATCTCGTCCTTCGGCGCCGGCGGGGCCAACGCGCATGTGATCGTCGAGGAATATGTCGACCGCCGGTCGTGGCCGGCGATTGCCGGGCCGGCGGCCATCGTGCTGTCGGCGCGGACCGAGGCGGAGTTGCGGACGCGGGCGCAGCAGTTGCTGGCGGCGATAGGGGGCTGGGGCGAGGGCGATCTGGCGTCGGTGGCGGCGACGCTGCAGCTGGGTCGGGAGGCGATGGAGCATCGGCTGGCGCTGCTGGTGGACGGCATCGGCGAGCTGGCGGGCAAGCTGGAAGCGCATCTGCGCGGCGATGCGGAAGTGGAGGGTCGCTGGCAGGGCGAGGTGAGGCGAGGCAAGGACGGGTTGGCGGTATTCGCCGAGGATGAGGATCTGAGCCTCGCGCTTGAGGCCTGGATGGGCAAGAAGAAGTATGACCGCTTGCTGGAGCTGTGGGTGAAAGGGCTGGCGCTGGACTGGGGTCGGCTGTATCCGCAAGGTCTGCCGGCGCGGATCTCCTTGCCGGGCTACCCGTTCAAGCGCGAGCGCTACTGGGTCGCGGCTGCGGAGACGGCGGCGGTCGAGACGGCGCGGCGGCTGCATCCGCTGGTGCACGAGAACGCCTCCACCGTGTATCGGCAGCGCTTCAGCAGCGTTTTCGGCGGCGGCGAGTTCTTCCTGACGGACCACGTGGTGCAAGGCCAGCGGGTGCTGCCGGGGGTGGCCTATCTGGAAATGGCGCGCGAGGCGGCGCGGATGGCGATGCGGCGGGACGACGAGGCCGAGCCGGCGATCGCGCTCAGCCACGTGATGTGGAGCCAGCCCATCGTTCAGGATGAGGCGCCGGCGCGGGTGCATATCGACCTGTCGGCGCAGGCGGACGGCCAGCTGCGTTTCGAGATTCACAGCGTCGATGGCGCCGGCGCGCGGGTGGTGCATTCGCAGGGTTATGCGCGGGCGGTGGAAGCGGGGCCGGCACCGAGGCTGGATCTCGCCGGCCTGTTGGCCGGCTGCGACAGCGTGCTGGAGGCGGAGCAGTGCTACGCTGCCTTCGACGCGATGGACATCCGCTATGGGCCGGGGCACAGGGCGCTGCTGCGAGTGCACGGCGGCGCCGACGCAGGCGGGCGCTACGCGCTGGGCCAGCTGTCGTTGCCGAGCGCGGCGGCGGCCGACGGCTATGCGCTGAATCCGGGGCTGTTGGACAGCGCGCTGCAGGCGATGATAGGCCTGAACGCCGGCGGCGGCCTGCTGCTGCCGTTCGCGCTGGAAGGACTGCAGGTGTTCGCCGCCAGTCCGGCGGCGGGCTATGTGCTGGTGCGCGAGGCGGCCGGCGGCGGAGCAGGCGTGCGCAAGCTGGACCTGGACGTGTGCGACCAGGACGGCGCGGTCTGCGTGAGGCTGCAAGGCTTGAGCAGTCGGGCGCGGCGCGAATCCGGCGTGCAATTGCTGGCGCGGCGCTGGCGGCGCCGACCGGCGGCGCAGGTCGAGGCGGCGGCGCAGCGCTGGCTGCTGGTGGACGCGGCGTGGGAGGGCGAGCTGGACCGCGTGCGGGCGGCGTGGCCGGCGGCGCGGATTTCGGTGTTGCGGCGCCGGGGCGACGGCGCGGCGGACGATTACGGCTCGGCGCTGGAGCAAGTGCTGGCGCTGGTGCAGGCCATGCTGCGCGAGCGCACATCGGAGGCCGCGCTATTGCAAGTGCTGCTGCGGTCGGACGCCGGCGACTGGATGGTGGGGGTGTCGGGGCTGCTGAAGAGCGCCGGGCGGGAGAATCCGCGACTGTCGGCGCAAGTGATAGAGCTGGAGCCGGGCGGCGACCTGCTGGCGGCGGTGCGGGACAACGCCGGCGGGGAGGCGGAGCGGGAGATCCGCTATCTGGACGGCGAGCGGCACTGCGGAGCGCTGGAAAAGCTGCCGGCCAGCGGTGGCGGCCCGCTGCCGTGGAAGGAAGGCGGGGTGTATTGGATCACCGGCGGCGCCGGCGGTCTGGGCTGGATCTTCGCGCGGGAGATCGCGGAGCGGCTGACGCGGGCGACGCTGGTGCTGAGCGGGCGCTCGGTCTTGAGCGACGAGCGCCGGCGGGAGCTGGCGGCGCTGGGGACGGCGGGGGTGACGGTGGAATACCGTCAACTGGATGTGGCCGACGGCGCGGCGGTGCGGGAGACGATCGCGGGGGTGCTGGCGGCGCATGGTCGGCTGGACGGGATTCTGCACGCCGCCGGCGTGTTGCGGGACGGTTTCCTGCTGAACAAGCGGCAGGAGGATCTGCGCGCGGTGCTGGCGGCCAAGGTGGCCGGCCTGGTGAATCTGGACCAGGCGACGGCGGCGTTGCCGCTGTCGTTCCTGGTGGCGTTCTCGTCGACGGCGGCGGTGTACGGCAATGTTGGGCAGGGGGATTACGCCGGCGCCAACGGTTTCATGGACGGCTACGCGGTCTGGCGCAATCGCCTGGTGGAGCAGGGCGAGCGTCGGGGTCACACGCTGTCGATCAACTGGCCGTGGTGGTTGGAGGGCGGGATGCGGGTGGACGAGGCGACGGTGCGGCAGTGGCGCGATCGCGACGGTCTGGTGCCGCTGGAGACGCCGGCGGGCGTGGCGGCGTTCTACGGCGCGCTGGCCAGCGGGGAGGCCCAGGTTTGCGTGCTGTCGGGCCTGGCGCCGGTGCCGGCCATGCCGTCTAGGCCGGCGGTGGCGGTGTCGGCAGTGGTGGTCGACGATGCCGGCGCCGAGCTGTGGGCGAAAGCGGCGCTGTATTTCAGAAAGCTGCTGGCCTCAAGCCTGAAGTTGTCGCTGGACCGGATCGAGATGGATGCTCCGTTCGAAAAATACGGCATCGATTCGGTGCGGGTGATGCAGCTCACCGCTGAGCTGGAGAAGCATTTCGGCCCCTTGTCCAAGACCTTGTTTTTCGAGCATCAGGACATCGAATCGCTGAGCCGGCATTTCATCGCCGCGCATTCCCGGCGGCTGATCGATGTGCTGGGGATGGCGGCGCCGGCGGCGTCCGGCGCGCAGGCGCCCGTCATGCCTCAGCCTGTCCTGCCGTCCTCTCCTTATCCGATGGCGTCTTTCCATCCGCGGATGATGAGCGCGCCGGTTCAGCGCCGGCACGAGGTCGCCATCATAGGCCTGAGCGGCCGCTATCCGCAGGCGCCGGACCTGGACGCGTTCTGGGACAATCTGCAGTCCGGCCGAGATTGCGTCGGCGAGATCCCGGCCGAGCGCTGGGACTATCGGCGCTACTTCGACGAGCGCAAGGGCACGGCCGGCAAGAGCTATAGCAAATGGGGCGGCTTCCTGGACGGCGTCGACCAGTTCGATCCGCTGTTCTTCAACATCTCGCCGCGGGACGCGCAGTTCATGGACCCGCAGGAGCGGCTGTTCCTGCAATGCGCCTACCAGACGCTGGAGGACGCCGGCTATACCCGCGAATCGCTGAAGGCCTTGTCAGGGGAGTGCGGTGTATTCGTCGGCGTGATGTATGAGGAATATCAGTTGTATGGCGCCCAAGCCCAGATGACGGACAGGGCGTACGCGCTGAACGGCAATCCGGCGTCCATCGCCAACCGCGTGTCGCATTTCTTCAGTCTGCATGGCCCCAGCCTGGCGGTGGACACCATGTGCTCATCGTCGCTGACGGCCATCCATCTGGCTTGCCATAGCTTGGAGCGGGGCGAGTGCGCTCTGGCCATCGCCGGCGGCGTCAATGTTTCCGTCCATCCCAACAAGTATCTGGTCCTGAGCCAGGGGCAGTTCGTCTCCAGCAAGGGGCGTTGCGCCAGCTTCGGCGCCGGCGGCGACGGCTATGTGCCCGGCGAAGGCGTCGGCGCGGTGCTGCTGAAGCCGCTGGCGCGGGCCGAGGCGGACGGCGATCGGATCCACGGGGTGATCAAAAGCAGCGGCATCAACCACGGCGGCAAGACCCACGGCTACACCGTGCCCAACCCGGCGGCGCAGCGCCAGCTGATCGTCGATGCGATCGCCCGGGCCGGCATAGACGCGCGGGCGATCAGCTATGTCGAGGCGCACGGCACCGGCACCGAGCTGGGCGACCCGATAGAGGTGGCGGGGCTGAGCCAGGCCTTCCAGGCGCAGACGGCGGACACCCAGTTCTGCGCGCTGGGCTCGGTGAAATCCAATATCGGCCACGGCGAAAGCGCGGCGGGGATCGCCGGGCTGACCAAGGTGCTGCTGCAGATGCGGCACGGCCAGTTGGCGCCCAGCCTGCATGCCGACACGCTGAACCCGCACATCGACTTCGCGGGCAGTCCGTTCTTCGTGCAGCGCGAGCTGCAGGAGTGGAAGCGTCCGTTGCTGACGGTGGACGGCGTCGAGCGGGAGTATCCGCGAATCGCCGGCATCTCGTCCTTCGGCGCCGGCGGGGCCAACGCGCATGTGATCGTCGAGGAATATGTCGACCGCCGGTCGTGGCCGGCGATTGCCGGGCCGGCGGCCATCGTGCTGTCGGCGCGGACCGAGGCGGAGTTGCGGACGCGGGCGCAGCAGTTGCTGGCGGCGATAGGGGGCTGGGGCGAGGGCGATCTGGCGTCGGTGGCGGCGACGCTGCAGCTGGGTCGGGAGGCGATGGAGCATCGGCTGGCGCTGCTGGTGGACGGCATCGGCGAGCTGGCGGGCAAGCTGGAAGCGCATCTGCGCGGCGATGCGGAAGTGGAGGGTCGCTGGCAGGGCGAGGTGAGGCGAGGCAAGGACGGGTTGGCGGTATTCGCCGAGGATGAGGACCTGAGCCTCGCGCTTGAGGCCTGGATGGGCAAGAAGAAGTATGACCGCTTGCTGGAGCTGTGGGTGAAAGGGCTGGCGCTGGACTGGGGTCGGCTGTATCCGCAGGGTCTGCCGGCGCGGATCTCCTTGCCGGGCTACCCGTTCAAGCGCGAGCGCTACTGGGTCGCGGCTGCGGAGACGGCGGCGGTCGAGACGGCGCGGCGGCTGCATCCGCTGGTGCACGAGAACGCCTCCACCGTGTATCGGCAGCGCTTCAGCAGCGTTTTCGGCGGCGGCGAGTTCTTCCTGACGGACCACGTGGTGCAAGGCCAGCGGGTGCTGCCGGGGGTGGCCTATCTGGAAATGGCGCGCGAGGCGGCGCGGATGGCGATGCGGCGGGACGACGAGGCCGAGCCGGCGATCGCGCTCAGCCACGTGATGTGGAGCCAGCCCATCGTTCAGGATGAGGCGCCGGCGCGGGTGCATATCGACCTGTCGGCGCAGGCGGACGGCCAGCTGCGTTTCGAGATTCACAGCGTCGATGGCGCCGGCGCGCGGGTGGTGCATTCGCAGGGTTATGCGCGGGCGGTGGAAGCGGGGCCGGCACCGAGGCTGGATCTCGCCGGCCTGTTGGCCGGCTGCGACAGCGTGCTGGAGGCGGAGCAGTGCTACGCTGCCTTCGACGCGATGGACATCCGCTATGGGCCGGGGCACAGGGCGCTGCTGCGAGTGCACGGCGGCGCCGACGCAGGCGGGCGCTACGCGCTGGGCCAGCTGTCGTTGCCGAGCGCGGCGGCGGCCGACGGCTATGCGCTGAATCCGGGGCTGTTGGACAGCGCGCTGCAGGCGATGATAGGCCTGAACGCCGGCGGCGGCCTGCTGCTGCCGTTCGCGCTGGAAGGACTGCAGGTGTTCGCCGCCAGTCCGGCGGCGGGCTATGTGCTGGTGCGCGAGGCGGCCGGCGGCGGAGCAGGCGTGCGCAAGCTGGACCTGGACGTGTGCGACCAGGACGGCGCGGTCTGCGTGAGGCTGCAAGGCTTGAGCAGTCGGGCGCGGCGCGAATCCGGCGTGCAATTGCTGGCGCGGCGCTGGCGGCGCCGACCGGCGGCGCAGGTCGAGGCGGCGGCGCAGCGCTGGCTGCTGGTGGACGCGGCGTGGGAGGGCGAGCTGGACCGCGTGCGGGCGGCGTGGCCGGCGGCGCGGATTTCGGTGTTGCGGCGCCGGGGCGACGGCGCGGCGGACGATTACGGCTCGGCGCTGGAGCAAGTGCTGGCGCTGGTGCAGGCCATGCTGCGCGAGCGCACATCGGAGGCCGCGCTATTGCAAGTGCTGCTGCGGTCGGACGCCGGCGACTGGATGGTGGGGGTGTCGGGGCTGCTGAAGAGCGCCGGGCGGGAGAATCCGCGACTGTCGGCGCAAGTGATAGAGCTGGAGCCGGGCGGCGACCTGCTGGCGGCGGTGCGGGACAACGCCGGCGGGGAGGCGGAGCGGGAGATCCGCTATCTGGACGGCGAGCGGCACTGCGGAGCGCTGGAAAAGCTGCCGGCCAGCGGTGGCGGCCCGCTGCCGTGGAAGGAAGGCGGGGTGTATTGGATCACCGGCGGCGCCGGCGGTCTGGGCTGGATCTTCGCGCGGGAGATCGCGGAGCGGCTGACGCGGGCGACGCTGGTGCTGAGCGGGCGCTCGGTCTTGAGCGACGAGCGCCGGCGGGAGCTGGCGGCGCTGGGGACGGCGGGGGTGACGGTGGAATACCGTCAACTGGATGTGGCCGACGGCGCGGCGGTGCGGGAGACGATCGCGGGGGTGCTGGCGGCGCATGGTCGGCTGGACGGGATTCTGCACGCCGCCGGCGTGTTGCGGGACGGTTTCCTGCTGAACAAGCGGCAGGAGGATCTGCGCGCGGTGCTGGCGGCCAAGGTGGCCGGCCTGGTGAATCTGGACCAGGCGACGGCGGCGTTGCCGCTGTCGTTCCTGGTGGCGTTCTCGTCGACGGCGGCGGTGTACGGCAATGTTGGGCAGGGGGATTACGCCGGCGCCAACGGTTTCATGGACGGCTACGCGGTCTGGCGCAATCGCCTGGTGGAGCAGGGCGAGCGTCGGGGTCACACGCTGTCGATCAACTGGCCGTGGTGGTTGGAGGGCGGGATGCGGGTGGACGAGGCGACGGTGCGGCAGTGGCGCGATCGCGACGGTCTGGTGCCGCTGGAGACGCCGGCGGGCGTGGCGGCGTTCTACGGCGCGCTGGCCAGCGGGGAGGCCCAGGTTTGCGTGTTGTCGGGTCTGGCGCCGGAACCTGAGCCCGAGACTTTAAGCGCGGGCGCGGATCCTTATTCGGATCTGATCGCAAAAATCGTCGCCGGCGTTCTGGACGAAAACGAACTGCGGGAGTGGCTTCTGGCATGAACTGGAATTCGCAAGATACCAACGGGAACGATGAAGTCGCCGAGTTGCACCGGCAGATCAAGGACCGCAGGCTGAGTCCGGCCGAGGCGGCGCAATTGCTGGAGAGCGTTCGCGCCTTGCTGCGCAGCAAGGCGGAGGCGGAGCCGTCGGCCGGCGCGATCGCCGATTTGTCAGACGCCGATGTGATGGAATATTTCCGGCAGCGGATCGCGGCGGGGCTGCAGCTGCCGGCCGGGCGGCTGGAACTGGACGAGCCGCTGGAGAAATACGGCATAGACTCCGTCGTCGTCATGCAGGTGACAAGCGAGCTGGAAACCGTTTTCGGCCCCTTGTCCAAGACCTTGTTTTTCGAATACCAGACGGTGGACGCCATCGGCCGGTATTTCCTCAATGCCCACCGGCCGGCGCTGACGCGCCTGCTTGGCAAAAGCGTGGCCGCGCCGCTCGCGCGCAAGTCGGCCGAAGCGCCGCGCTTGCCGCCGCGGCCGTCTCCGTCCCCGGCCCGATCCGGCGTCGCGCCATCGTCGCCTGTGCCGCCGCAGCCGGCGGCGGCCGAGCGTGCCGATATCGCCATCATAGGCCTGAACGGCCGTTACCCGCAGGCGCCGGACCTGGACGCGTTCTGGGACAATCTGCAGTCCGGCCGCGACTGCGTCGGCGAGATCCCGGCTGAACGCTGGGACTACCGGCTCTACTTCGACGAGCGCAAGGGCACGGCCGGCAAGAGCTATAGCAAATGGGGCGGCTTCCTGGACGGCGTCGACCAGTTCGATCCGCTGTTCTTCAACATCTCGCCGCGCGAGGCGCAGCTGATGGACCCGCAGGAGCGGCTGTTCCTGCAATGCGCCTACCAGACGCTGGAGGACGCCGGCTATACCCGCGAATCGCTGGCCGGGGCCAAGGTCGGCGTGTTCGTCGGCGTGATGTACGAGGAGTATCCGCTGTACGGCGGACTGCTCGCCGGCCAGGAGCCGCTGCCGGCGCTGGGCGGCAGTCCGTCCTCGATCGCCAACCGGGTTTCCTATTTCTGCAACTTCAACGGTCCCAGCCTGGCGCTGGACACCATGTGCTCATCGTCGCTGACGGCGTTGCATATCGCCTGCCAGAACCTGCGGCTGGGCGAGTGCGAGCTGGCGCTGGCCGGCGGGGTCAATGTCTCCATCCATCCGAACAAGTATCTGGCGCTGAGCCAGGGGCAGTTCGTTTCCAGCAAGGGGCGCTGCGCCAGCTTCGGCGAGGGCGGCGACGGCTACGTGCCCGGCGAGGGCGTCGGCGCGGTGCTGTTGAAGCCGCTGGCGCGGGCAGAGGCCGACCGCGACCACATCTACGGCGTGATCAAGGCCACCAGCATCAATCACGGCGGCCGCAGCAACGGCTACTCGGTGCCGAACCCGAGCGCGCAGAGCGAGGTGATCGCTGCGGCGCTGGAGAGGGCGGGGGTGGCGCCGGGGGCGGTCAGCTATGTCGAGGCGCACGGCACCGGCACCGAGCTGGGCGATCCGATAGAGATCGCCGGCCTGAGCAAGGCTTTCCGGCAACGCGGCGGGGAGGCGCTGCTGCAGACCTGCGCGATAGGCTCGGTGAAGTCAGCGATAGGCCATGGCGAAAGCGCGGCGGGGATAGCGGGGCTGACCAAGGTGCTGCTGCAGATGCGGCACGGCCAGCTGGCGCCCAGCCTGCATTCGCGGGAGCTGAACCGGCATATCGATTTCGGCAGCACGCCGTTCCGGGTGCAGCGCGAGTTGCAGGAGTGGAAGCGTCCGTTGCTGACGGTGGACGGGGTGGAGCGGGAGTTTCCGCGGATCGCGGGGATTTCATCGTTCGGCGCTGGCGGGGCCAATGCGCATGTGATCGTCGAGGAGTACCGGGCGCGGGAGGCGGAGCCGGCGGCGTCGGGGCCGGCGGTGATCGTGCTGTCGGCGCGCAGCGACGAGCAGCTGCGGCGGCAGGCGCGGAATTTGCTGGAGGCGATCCGCCGGGGGGGCTGGGGCGACGACAGGCTGGCGTCGCTGGCGCACACCTTGCAGAGCGGCCGGGAGGCGATGGAGGAAAGGCTGGCGGCGGTGGTGCCGGACATGGCGTCGCTGCGGGAGAGGCTGGAGCAGGCGTGCGCGGCGGATCCCGATCTGAGCGGCTGGAGCCGGGGGACCGCGTCGCGGGGGCGGGACATGCTGTCCTTGCTGGCCGACGACCAGGATCTGCAGCAATTGCTGCGTAAATGGGTGGCGGGCGGCAAGCTCCCGCGGCTGGCCGAGCTGTGGGCACAGGGGCTGGCGTTTGACTGGAGCTGCCTGTATCCGGCTGGCGGCCATCCCCGTCGTCTCAGCCTGCCCGGCTACCCGTTCGCCACCAAGCGCTATTGGGGCGGGAAGCGCGTCGAAGCGGCGGTGGACCAGCCGGCGCCGACCGCGGCACGCACATTGCCGGCGCTGGCGGAGCGCGGCGGATCGACGCCGTCGCCGCTGGCGCTGCCGGCGATCACGCTCAGCCCGCTGGACCGGCCCGCGGCCGCCGCCGTCGCCGAACCGGCGCGCCAGGAGCCTCAAGCCGCGCCTAGGATCGATTCCAGCCTGCTGCGGGAACAACTGCGCGCCAGCCTGGCGCAGGCCTTGTGCGCGGAGCCGGACGAGCTCGATCCGGAGCGCCCGTTCAGCGAGCTGGGGCTGGACTCCGTGGTCGGCGTCGAGTGGAACCGTGAGATCAATAAGGTGTTCGGACTGTCGATGCCGACATCGGCGCTGTACGACTATCCAACGCTGACCTTGCTGGCCGGCCATCTGCGGCAATCTGCGGCGCCGGCGGACGGGGCGGAAGCTGTGGGCTCCCGGCCTGAGCCGGTGAGCCGGCGGGATGCGGCGCCGGTCGCGCCGTCGCCCAGCATTGCGCCGGCCCTGACGGCAAGCCTGGCCGATGCGCTTTACGCCGAGGTGGCCGACATTCCACCGGACAGGCTGTTTGCCGATCTGGGCGTCGACTCGGTGATAGGCGTCGAGTGGGTGCGCAAGATCAACGAGACGCTGGGCGTCGATCTGAAGGCGACCGCGCTGTTCGAGCACCCGACGATCCGGCAGTTGGCCGCGCATGTGGCGGCGGAGCAGGCGGCGCAGCCGGCGGCGGCGGATCTGCCTGAGAGGCCGGTGCAGGTCGTCGAGCTTGTAGAGGTCGTTGCGGCTGTCGAGGCCGGGCCGCGGACCGCCGGCATCGCCGACGGCAGGATCGCCATCATCGGCGCTTCCGGCCGCTATCCCGACGCCGCGGATCTGGACCAATACTGGCGCAATCTGGCGGCGGGCCGGGATTCGGTGCGCGAAGTGCCGGCGGCGCGCTGGGACATGCGCGAGCATTACGACGCCAAAGTGCCTTCGGACGGAAAAATATACTGCCGCTGGCTGGGCGCGCTCGACGACGTCGATTGCTTCGATCCGCTGTTTTTCAATATCAGTCCGGCCGAGGCGGAGCTGACCGATCCCCAGCACCGGCTGTTCCTGGAGGAGTGCCACCAGGCCTTCGAGGACGCCGGCTATTCGCCGGCGCAGCTGGACGGCAGCAATTGCGGCGTCTATCTCGGCGTGATGGGTAGCGAGTACGCGCAGATCGTCGCCCGGCACCGCCGCGGCAGCGCGACCGGCAACAGCTCGGCGATAGGCGCCGGACGGGTTTCCTACCACTTCAATCTGAAGGGGCCGGCCATTCCGGTCGATACGGCCTGCTCGTCGTCGCTGGTGGCGATTCATCTGGCGGTGCAGGCCCTGCAAAGCGGCGCCGTAGACATGGCGTTGGCTGGCGGCGTCTCCCTGTATCTGCTGCCGGAAACCTATGTCCGCATGTGCGAGGCGGGCATGCTGTCGCCGGACGGCCGCTGCAAGGCCTTCGACAACGGCGCGGACGGCTTCGTGCCGGGCGAGGGCGTAGGCGTGGTGCTGCTCAAGCGGCTGCAGGACGCCGAGCGCGATGGCGACCATATTCAGGGGCTCATCATCGGCTCGGCGGTCAATCAGGACGGCAAGACCAACGGCATCACCGCCCCCAGCATGAAGAGCCAGCGCGCGCTGATCCACGACATGTACGCGCGTAACGGCATCGATCCGCACAGCCTGGGCTATGTCGAGGCGCACGGCACCGGGACCAAGCTGGGCGACCCCATCGAGCTGGCGGCGCTGGCCGCCGCCTTCGGCGACGGCGGTCGGCGGCAGTTCTGCGCGCTGGGTTCGGTCAAGAGCAATATCGGCCACGCGACAGCGGCGGCAGGGGTGGCTGGAGTACACAAGGTCTTGTTGTGCCTGCGGCACCGCCAGTTGGTTCCCAGCCTGCATTTCAGCCGGGAGAACGAGCATTTCCGTTTCGCCGGCTCGCCTTTCTATGTCAATACCGAGCTGCGGCCATGGCCGGACGCTGGCGCCGCGCCGCGCCGAGCGGGGATCAGCTCGTTCGGTTACAGCGGCACCAATGCCCATGTGGTGATGGAGGAGTATGTCGCGCCGCCGCGCCGCGCGCAGGCGGCCGGCCCGTTCTTCGTCGTACTGTCGGCCAGAACCGAGGCCCAGCTTGCGCGCCGCGCCGAGCAGCTGCTGGAGGAAATCCGGCAGCGGCCGCTAAGCGACGCCGATCTGCCCGATCTCGCCTACACGCTGCAGACCGGCAGGGCGGCGATGGAATATCGCCTTGGCGTCGCCGTCGCCGACATCGCGTCGCTGGCCGGGGTATTGCGCGACTTTCTGCACGGACTGCCGCTGCCGGCGAACGCGCTACGCGGCTGCGTTTTCAGCCATGACGAGCCGCGGCCCGACGCGGCCGGCGGCAGCATGATGGCCCGCTGGATCGCCGGCCACGCCTGCGATTGGGACATGCTGTATCCGGCCGGACAGCGTCCAAGGCGCATCCGGCTGCCCGGCTATCCCTTCCTCAAGCAGCGTTGTTGGGCCGACGCCGCCGAGCCGGTCGGCGCGATGGCGCCGGCGCGGCCGGCCGAGCCCGCCGTCGGCGAAGCGGTGCAGACCCTGCTGCCGTGCTGGGAGCTGTGCGAACCGCAAGCCCTGGTCCCGGCTGAGGGCAGACCGTCCATGGTTTTCCTCGGCGTCGTCCACGGGGCCTTGCGCGAGGAGCTGGCGTTGGCCTTCCCGCAGGCCCGCTTTCTTGCGGTGGCGCCGGAGGCCTCGATCGACGAGCTGGTCGGCGTCTTGGGCGCGCCGGGCGCTGTCGAGGCCTTGACCTGGCTGTTGCCGGCGGACGCGATCGACGCCGCCGACGATGGCCTGCACGCCGAACGGCAGGCGGCGGGGGTCCGCTTCGGCTTCCGCCTGCTCAAGGCGCTGCTGGCCCTGGGCTACGGCGGCCGGCCGCTGCGGCTGAATGTGGTGAGCTGGCAGACGCAGAGCATCCGTGACGAGGCGGTCTATCCGACGCATGCCAGCGTGCACGGACTGGTCGGCTCCCTGGCTAAGGAGTATCCGGGATGGTCGGTGCAACTGGCCGACCTCGAGCTTGGCGATCCGCAAGCGGCGCGCCGGCTGCGGGCATGCCTGGGCTTCGCCGCCGATGCTGGCGGCGACGCTCATGCCTGGCGGAGCGGCAACTGGTATCGGCAGCAACTGTTGCCGGTAGACCTGCCCTTGGACAACACGCCCGCGCCGTTCCGGCAAGGGGGCGTTTATGTGGTCATCGGCGGCGCCGGCGGGGTGGGCGAGGCTTTCAGCGAGCATCTGATCCGCCGTTATCAGGCCAGGATGGTCTGGATAGGGCGGCGTGCCTACGACGCCGAAATCGCCGCTCGCTGCGATCGGTTGCAAGGCCTGGGTCCCCGGCCGCTTTACTTCCAGGCGGACGCGGCCGATCCCGCCGCGCTGGCCGGGGCGTGCGCGCAGATCCGCGCCAGGCTGGGCGCGATCCATGGGCTGGTGCATAGCGCGATCGTCCTGCAGGACAGGAGCCTCCAGGGAATGGACGAGCAACGCTTCATGGCCGGCTTGCGCGCCAAGGTCGATACCAGCGTCGGCCTCGCGCGGGCCTTCGGGCAGGCGGGGCTGGACTTCGTGCTGTTCTTTTCATCGATGCAAAGTTTCATGAAGGCGCCGGGGCAAAGCAATTACGCAGCCGGCTGCGCGTTCAGCGACGCCTTCGCCCATCGGTTGGGCCAGGCCTGGGCCTGCCCGGTGAAAATCATGAACTGGGGATATTGGGGCGGGACCGGCATCGTCGCCGACGCCTCGTACCGGCAACGGATGGCGGCGATGGGAATAGGCTCGATCGAGCCTGAAGAGGGCATGGCGGCGCTGGAGCAGCTGCTGTGCTCGCCAATCAGGCAATTGGCGGTGGTGAAGCGCGCCGAGCTGGCGCCGGTCGCCGCCGAATTCGTGGAACCATGGGCCGGGCAGACGATTCTCGCGCCGCAGTCGGCGCCGGAGATGGAAACGATATGGAACGACTAAGCGTATTCGCAAGCCAGCCGCCGGCGTCGCAGCCGGCGCTGGCGAACAGCGACTTCACCGCCTTGCTACTGGACACGCTGTGGCGGCAACTGGAGACAATGGGTTTCGAGCTCGGCGCCGATGGCTGGCGCGCGCGGGCGCAGACGCTGCCGTTGTATTCACGCTGGCTGGGCGAAAGCGCCCGGATGCTGCGCGCGAGCGGTTATCCGTCCGCCAAGGCCTGCGACAGTCTGGACGCCTTGTGGCGGCGCTGGGAAACGCTGGGCCGGAGCGGATTTTTCGCCCAGGCCGGCCTGGCCAGGCAGGCCGAGCTGGTGGAGGGAACGCTGCGGGCGCTGCCGGACATCCTGAGCGGCAGACAGCGCGTGACCGACCTGCTGTTTCCGAACGCGTCGATGGCCAAGGTCGAGGGAATTTACAAGGCCAATGCCCAGGCCGATTATTTCAATAATGTGGTGGCTGGCGGCATCGGCGCGATCATCCGGGCCAGGCAGGCGCAGGGCGAGCCGTTCCGCCTGCGCATTCTGGAAATCGGCGGCGGCACCGGCGGCACCAGCGAGGTGGTCTTCGACACGTTGCGGCCGTTCCAGGATTGCGTGGAGGCCTATGTCTACACCGACATCTCCAAAGCCTTTCTGCTGCATGCCGAGGATGTCTACGGGCCGGGCAGGCCGTATCTGCGCTATCAGCTGCTCGACATCCAGCAGCCGGTGCGGGAGCAAGGCCTGGCCATCGGCGACTTCGATGTGGTGATCGCGGCGAATGTGCTGCACGCGACCCGCAACATCCGGACGACGCTGCGCAACGCCAAGGCTTTGCTGAAGCGCAATGGCGTGTTGTTGGTGAACGAGATTGTCGAGAACAATCTATTCGCGCATCTGACTTTCGGCCTGACCGAGGGCTGGTGGCTGGTGGAGGACGCCGAGCTGCGCATCGAGGGTTGCCCGGCGCTGTCGGTCGACGGCTGGAGCGCCTTGCTGCGGGAGGAGGGTTTCGACCGCGTGCGCTGGCCCGCCGCCGAGGCCAGACGGCTGGGGCAGCAGGTTTTCATGGCCCGCAGCGACGGGCAGATTCGCCAGCCAGCCCATGTCGGGGCCGATCCCGCGCCCGCCGCCGCAAGCGCGCCGGCCCCCGAGGCGGCGCCCACGCCGGACGACGAATTGAGCGAAAGCATCCGCGGCGCCATTGCCGAGCAGCTGCGCGTCAATCTGCGGTTGTCGGCCGGACAGATACATTACAGCGCACCTTTCGGCGATTACGGCGTCGACTCGATTACCGGCGTCAAGCTGGTCCATCAGCTCAACGAGACGTTGGGCATAAGCCTGGAGACCTCCCATCTGTACGACTACAGCACGATACGGAGCCTGGCGGAGCACATCCGGCTGAGCTGGGGTGAGCGGGTGGGCGCGCGGCTGGCGACGAAGCGGGGCGGGGCCGCCGCCGGCGGGCCGGCGGTTGCCGCGACGGGGCCGGCGCTGCCGCCCCAGGCCGAACCCGCGCCGGCAAGCCCGGCGTGGCAGCCTTATCAGCCCATTGCGGTGATCGGCGTCAGCGGAACGTTCGCCGGGGCGGCCGATCTGGAGCAACTGTGGAGCCATCTGGCCAACGGCGACGATCTGGTGCGGCCGTCGACGCGCTGGCCGCTGGCGCAAGCGGCGGAGGGTTCGGCTGCCGGCAGATATGGCGGCTTTCTCGCCGACATCGACCGTTTCGACCCGCTGTTCTTCAATATCTCGGCCACAGAAGCCAAAACCATGGACCCGCAACAGCGGCTGTTCCTGGAAGAGGCGTGGAAGGCGTTGGAGGACGCCGGCTATGCCGGAGACGGCGTGGACGCCAGTCGCTGCGGGGTCTATGTCGGCTACAACGGCGCCGACTACCAGAGCCTGGTGGACGACGGCGCGCCGGCGCAGGCCATGTGGGGCAATGCCGGTTCGATATTGTCGGCGCGGATTTCATATTGCCTGAACCTGCAGGGGCCGGCGATCACGGTCGATACCGCCTGCTCCAGTTCGCTGGTCGCCGTCCATCTGGCGTGCCAGGGGCTGTGGAGCCGCGAAACCGACTTGGCGCTCGCCGGCGGGGCCTTCGTGCAGTCTACGCCCGGCTTCTATTCGCTGGCCGGGCGGGCGGGCATGTTGTCGCCCTCCGGCCGCTGCCACACTTTCGACGCTCGCGCCGATGGCTTCGTGCCGGGCGAGGGGGTGGGGGTGGTGGTGCTCAAGCGCTTGCGCGACGCGGTCGACGACGGCGACCATGTTCACGGGGTGATCCGGGGATCGGGGATCAATCAGGACGGCACCACCAACGGCATCACCGCACCCAGCGCCCTGTCCCAGGAAAGGCTGCAGCGGCAGGTCTACCAGACTTTCGGCATCGACCCCGCCGGCATCCAACTGGTGGAGGCGCACGGCACGGGAACCCGGCTTGGCGATCCGGTGGAGCTCAGGGCGCTGACAAACGCCTTCGGCCGCGCTTCGGCCGCGCGGAGCTATTGCGCGATCGGTTCGATCAAGACCAATCTGGGACACACCGCCGCCGCTGCCGGGATCGCCGGCCTGATCAAGCTGCTGCTGGCGCTGCGGCACCGGCAGATTCCGCCGTCCCTCCATTACGACTCGCCCAATCCGGCCATCGATTTCGACGGCAGCCCGTTCTATGTCAACACCGCGTTGAAAAGCTGGGAAGTGCCGGCAGGACAGGCGCGGCGCGCGGCGGTCAGCGCCTTCGGCTTCAGCGGCACCAACGCCCATGTGGTGGTCGAGGAGCATCTCGGCGCGCGCCGCGAGCACGCCGAGCGTCCGGGCTATCTGCTGGCGCTGTCGGGGCGGACGCCGGAGCAATTGCGGCAGCAGGCGCGCCGGCTGGCCGATTTCATCCGGGCCAGGCCAGACACGGACCTGGGCAATCTGTGCTTCACGCTGCTGCTGGGGCGCAAGCATCTGCAACACCGGTTGGCGTGCGCGGCCACCAGCCTGGAAGACCTGCTCACCAGCCTGGAGCAATGGCTGGCCGGGAGCGGCGCCGGGGGCGTCGTCGTCGGCCAGTTCCTTGATGGCGAAAGCCGGGAGAAGGCGTCGCTCAAGCATTACGGCAGGCAGTGCGTTCAGGCCCTGGTGAACGGCGGCTTGGTCGCCGACGATTATCTGGAGCAGCTCCGCGCGGTGGGGGCGTTGTTGGTCGACGGTTATGCGATCGATTACGCCGCGCTGTTCGCCGGCGGTCAGTATGGCCGGCTGCCTTTGCCGACCTACCCGTTCGCCGATGAGCGCTACTGGATCCATCCCGCGGGTCCGGGCGGCGGCTTGGCGCCGAAGCGCGGATCATCAGGCGCTGCCGGCCCGGATGCGGCGGCGTGGCTGGCGCGACAGGCTTGGCAGTCGCGGCAGGCGCCTGCCGGCGCCGGTGGCCAAGGGACCGGCCGCCATCTGCTGTGGCTGTTGGGGGACTTTCCTCCGGCCGCGCTGCATGCGTTGCGCGAGCGGGCGCCGCACATGGTGGCAGACCTTGTCGACATCGCCGGCGATGCGCTGGCGCAGCGCTTCGAGGCGGCGGCCTGCGCGGTGTTGGCCAGGATAAGGCGGGTGCTGGAGAGTCGACCGTCGCAGCCGGTGCGCATCCAGCTGCTCATCAATGCGGCGAGCGTCGGCCCCGGCTTCGGCGGACTGGGCGCGATGCTGAAAACCGCCAGCCGCGAGAATCCGCTGCTGGCGGCGCAGACCATAGAACTGTGCGAGCCAAACCAGACTGCCGGGCTGGCGCAAATGGTGCTCGACAACGCGGCCGATTTCGGCGCGGCCGAGATCCGTTATCGCGGCGGCGAGCGGCAGGTCAAGCTTCTGGAGCGGGTGATGGCCCTGGGCGGCGCGGACCGGGCCGCAACGCCATGGCGGGACGGCGGCGTGTATCTGATCACCGGCGGACTGGGCGGACTGGGCTATTTGTTCGCCAGCGCCATCGCCGGCGGCGCGCGGCAACCGACGCTGCTGCTCGTTAACCGCTCGGCGTTGACGGCGGAGGCCGAGCGGCGGGTGGACGCCCTGCGGAGGCTAGGGGCGCGGGTCGACTTCCAGCAGGCCGATGTGGCCGAGGCGGCCGCGGTCCGGCGCCTGATCGAACATGCCGAGCGCGCGCATGGCGGGCTGCACG
>NZ_MKCT01000037.1 GCF_001855555.1 Chromobacterium sphagni
TTTTCCTGGCTTCGCGCACCTGTTGCAGATACTCCAGCATGCGCTGCAGATCGCTGGCCACATGCTGCAGAATCTGGCTGACCCGGTCCTGGTATTGCATGGCGATCAAGGATGCGTGCAGTTCGCGTTCCACCTGGGAGCCGTCGGTCTGCATTTTCTGGTTGATCTCGGCCAGCCGGCCGGCGACCGAACTGAAGTCCTGCACCGAAGCGTCCAACAGGTCGAGCGCGCCGTTGCCCTTGTCGGCGTCCTGCGCGCCCAGGCTGGTGGTGGACTGCCGGGTCTGCTCCAGCGCGGCATTGATGGTTTCCACTTTTTCCGACATCTGATTGCCGGTTTGCGCCGATTGCTGCGACAACTTGCGCACCTCGTCGGCCACCACCGCGAAGCCGCGGCCATGCTCCCCGACGCGCGCGGCCTCGATGCTGGCGTTCAGCGCAAGCAGATTGGTCTGATTGGAGATTTTGCCCACCTCCTCCGCCATCGCGCGCAACTCGCTGGAGAAAGTGGTGAGTTTCGAGACTTCGTCTATCAGCAATTGGCGGTGGCTGACGATTTCCGACAGCACGTGGGACACTTCCTGGCTGCGCAGCCCGGCGTCCCGCACCATATTGGACAGGCTGTCGGAGCCGATGTCATTGGCGGCCGAGCGCGAGGCCTCGATGGTGGAGTGCAGGCCATTGGCTATGGCGGTCAGCGTGGAGGCCAATTCATTGCTGCCGGTCGTGGATTGGGCGAGAACCAGCTGCAGATTGTCCATCCAGCGCTCAATCACCGCCTCCAGCAAGGCCAGGCTTGCCTCCGCGGCATCCGGGGGCGGCTCCTGGCTGATATGCCCGGCATCCGCAACGGCGGCCGGCTTGATGGCGAACAGCAACGCCAAGCCGCCCGCGCTGATTATCAGCCAGCCCAGCCACGCAGACAGAAAAGCCAGGATCAACGCCGCCAACAGGCAGAGACTGATGTAGGCGATCAGAAACCGATTCCGGTTTTCCATGCCGACCGTACCCCCGACAATGATGTTCATCATGCCCAACGGTCGACAGCTTTGCCGCCAGTACCCAGGCATGCCTGCGCCGCCAGTCGCCAACTCCGGTTGGCTGTGGTTTCACTTGTCAGCCCCGCCGCTCATCAGGACCGGGATTGCTTGCTACATGGATTTACTTAAGTCTGTGCCGACCGTGGAGTCAAGCCTGGGTATCGACGCTGCAGGATCGGAACGGGAAAACGGCGCTCGCCGCGGCAGTTTTCTAGTTTACGGGGGAATGCATGCGCAAGATGGCACCGCCTGCGGCAAAGCGTCAGGGGTGGGCGCCATTCAGGATGCGCTGATAGCTGCCGTCTTTTTTCATCGCCGCCAGCTCGGCGTCGAAGCGCGCCCGCAAATCGCCCAGATTGCGTTTGCGGGAAAAGGCGATGTAGCTTGGGATCTGCTCCAGCGCGGGAAGCAGCTCCCTCACCTGAGACTCGACGTGGTGCCGTTTGAGAATGTCCCGCGCGCCCATTTGATTGCTGACCAGGATGTCGAAGCGATGCGCCAGCAGTTTGTCCACATTCTGCTCGCCGCTGGCGGCCACTTCGGCAATCGCTATCTGTCCGTTCTTGACCGCGTTGTCGAAGACGGCGCCGTAGCTTACCGTCCGCACCACGCCGAAGCGGTAGGCAGCCAGCTCCTGCAGCCGACCGCTGAACCGGATGGGAGAATCCTTGCGCACGAATAGCGAAACCGCCTGCTGCGCCAGCACCTCGTGGGAATAATCAAGCAGCGCCTCCCGCTCAGGCGTGCGGTACAAGGTGAAGATCGCGTCGGCATGACCCTCCACCACCATGGCGATGGAGCGGCCCCAGGGGTAGACGCTGATGTTCACCCGCAGCTTCAGCCGGCGGAAGACCTCCTGCACGATCTCGACCACAAAGCCCTTGACCGTGGCATTGTCCTGGTACTGGTAAGGAGGGTATTGCAGCGTCACCAGCTCCAACGGCTGGGCCGGAGCGGCCCTGGCCGGCATGCAGCACAGCAAAAGCAGCAGGCGCGCCAGCGCGATTCTCGACAAGTCCGCCCTCTCCCGGAAAAGACAACGACCGAAGCCCGTTCCCTGCCGGGAGAGCGCTTCGGCCGCATCGATCGCCCAAATGGCGGGACTCCCCCACCGGAGGTATAGCCCAAGCGGCCATGCTCCGGCGGGACGAGGAGGTCAGATCAGGTTCTGCTCCGCCACGTTCAGGTTGAGATCTATCATCTGCTCGCTGCCAGCCTGATCCTGCTGCTTCAGGTCCAGCCGCGCGCATTCGATGGCATCCAGATAAGCCGCCGAGATGTCGCCGGTAATGTACTTGCCGTCGAAGCAAGAGCTCTCGAAATCATGCAGCTCGCGGTTGGCGCTGCGCACGGCGTCCTTCAGGGCTTCCAGGTCCTGGTAGATCACCGCGTCCGCGCCGATCTCGCGGGCGATCTCCTCCTCGTCGCGGCCGGTGGCCAGCAGCTCGGCGCGGGTCGGCATGTCGATGCCGTAGACGTTGGGGAAACGCACCGCCGGCGCCGCCGAGGCGAAATACACCTTTTTCGCGCCGGAATCGCGCGCCATCTGCACGATTTCCTTGGAGGTGGTGCCGCGCACGATGGAATCGTCCACCAGCAGCACATTGCGTCCGGTGAACTCCAGCGGCACTGGATTGAGCTTCTGCCGCACCGACTTCTTGCGCACCGCCTGGCCCGGCATGATGAAGGTGCGGCCGATGTAGCGGTTCTTGATGAAGCCTTCGCGGTAAGGCAGGCCCAGCGCGTTGGCGAGCTGCAGCGCGCTCTGGCGGCTGGAGTCGGGAATCGGGATCACCACGTCGATGTCCAGCGCGGGCAGATCGCGGCGGATCTTCTCCGCCAGGCGCTCGCCCATGTTCAGGCGGGACTGGTACACCGATACGCCGTCTATCACCGAATCCGGACGGGCGAAGTACACGTACTCGAACAGGCACGGCGCGTGACGGGTGTCCTTGGCGCACGGGCGGGCGTGGAATTCGCCGTCGAAACTGATGAACACGCCCTCGCCCGGCTGCACGTCGCGCAGCAGCGAAAAGCCGGAACAGTCCAGCGCCACCGATTCGGACGCCAGCATGTATTCGGTCTTGTCCTGGCTGTCGTTGACGCCTATCACCAGCGGACGGATGCCGTTGGTGTCGCGGAACGCCACCAGGCCGTAGCCGGCGATCATCGCCACCACCGCATAGGCGCCACGCACGCGGCGGTGCACCGCCTCGATGGCGCCGAACACCGCGTCCACGCTCAACTCGTGGCCTTTTACCCGCTGCGCCAGTTCGTGCGCGAACACGTTCAGCAGCACTTCCGAGTCGGAGTTGGTATTGATGTGGCGCAGGTCGTGGCGGAACATGTCCGCCTTCAGTTCATCGGTATTGGTCAGGTTGCCGTTGTGCGCCAGCACGATGCCGAAGGGGGAGTTGACGTAGAACGGCTGCGCCTCGGCCAGGCAGGAAGCCGAGCCCGCGGTCGGGTAGCGCACATGGGCGATGCCGGCCGTGCCCATCAGCGAGCGCATGTTGCGGGTGCGGAACACGTCGCGCACCATGCCGCTGCCCTTGTGCATGTGAAAGGTCTTGCCATTGGCGGTAACGATGCCGGCCGCGTCCTGCCCGCGATGCTGCAGTACCTGCAGGCCATCGTACAGCAGCTGATTGACCGGAGACTGACCGACCACGCCTAGAATTCCACACATCTTTAAGCTCTCTTCCCAACTACCTGAAAACAGACAAGACAAAGAAAAAGGCGGAATCTTGAAGTGAAGATATCAAGAGATTCCGCCTTGTTCACCTAACTATCCGGCGCCTGGCCGGTGGTGTAGTGGAGGTTGTTCGCCAATATCGGCGGCAACCATGGCCTTAATGACAAGGCCAGCGATTCGAATGGCACCGAGAGCACGGCGTTCCTCCACATTGGTTTTTGCGGCAGACTGCTCAAGCCGCCTATCAGCACCAGCACCGTCACCAGCACCACGCCGCGCGCCAGGCCGAACACCCCGCCCAACAGACGGTTGATCAAACCCAGCCCCACGCTGTCCAGCAGGCCGGTCAGGGTCACGCGCAACAGCGCGCTGGCCAGCCACACCAGAAAGAATACCAGCACGAAGCTAGCCACCAGCCGCACGCCCTCGCCGGGCAGGCTTGCCGGCAGAAAACCCGTCACCAGCGGCGAAAACTGCTTGGCGCACCAGAAGGCGATCAGCCAGGAGCCCAGCGACAGCACCTCGGCGATCAAGCCACGCATCAGCGCCACCAGCACCGATCCGGCGATGACGGCAATTGCGATATAGTCGAACACGGTCATGGCGGCTACTTGTTGATGATAATGCCGTTGATGCCGGACTTGGCCAGTTTCTGCAGCGCAGACTGCGCCTCGGCCTGGCTGGCGAATGGACCCACCCGCACCCGGGTGACCTCGCCCTTGCTGGTATCCACCTTGGAGAAGTGCGCGGTCACGCCTATGCCGGCCAGCTTGGCGCGCAGCGCGTCCACCTTGGCCGGGTCGGACAGCGCGGCCAGCTGGATGATGGACTTGCCGTGCGGATCGGTTTTGGCCGCATGCGGCTCGGGGTCGAATCGGCCTTCCAGAATCGCCGCGGGATCTGCCTTGCGCGGCTTGGCCTCGGGCTTCGGTTCCGCCTTGGGCTTGGCTTCCGGCTTCGGCTCCGGTCTGCTTTCCTTGGGTTTGCTAGCCGCGGCCTGAGCGACGGGAGGCTTCACCGTCTCCTTTTCCGCCGGCGTCGGCGCCGTGATGGAGGACAAGTTGGCCGGCAGCTCGGTGGCGGATGCCGCCGCCGTCATCTCGGCCGCGGCTTGCGAAGCGGCGCGCTTGACGCCCTGTGGCGCCGAGGCGGCAGCCGGCGCGGACGCCGCGCCCATGATTTCTATGGATTCCGGCTTCATCGGCTGTTCGGGCAGATGGCCCACCACATTCCACAATACGACGGTGGCGATGGAAACCAGCACCAGCGCGCCGACCAGGCGGCGGCGGGCGCGTTTTCTCAACAATATCAATTCATCGTGGCTGGACAGTGCCATGCATTCCTCAAACCGGGTGACGCCGGGCTTCCATCACCTCTGCTACGGCGTGGAAAGATCCGAAAACGACGATTCTATCATTGTCGCCGGCTTGCGATAAGGCGGCAGACCATGCGTTTGCCACCGTATCGTATGCCTTGACCTGGTCGACCCCCGCCTGGCGCAGCGCAGCGGCTATGGTTTCGCCGCTCTGGCCGCGCGGCATGTCCAGCCCCGCCACCAGCCAGTGGTCGAATTCGCCGCGCGCCAGCTCCACCACGCCGGCCATATCCTTGTCCGCCAGCATGGAGAACACCGCATAGCGGTTTTCCGCGTAGGGCAGCTGCTTGAGCGCCGCCGCCATCGCCTTCACCGCGTGCGGATTATGGCCGACGTCCAGCACCACCGCCGGGCGGCCGGGCAACACCTGGAAGCGGCCTGGCCACTCCACCTCCACCAGGCCTTGCTTGATCGCGCCGATTCCCACCGGCAGCGTCTCCTTCAATGCGTCCAGCGCAGCCAGAGCCGCGCAGGCGTTGACCATCTGGTAGCCGCCGCGCAGCGCCGGTATCGGCAGCGCATGGCGCTGATGGTCGCCGATATGGAACGACCACTGGTTGTCCATGCGGGTGAAGCCGAAGTCGCGCTGGTACAGTTTGAGGTCGGCGCCGATGGCGGCGGCATGCTCCAGCAGCCTTTGCGGCGGATTGGGATCGGCGCAGATCGCCGGCTTGCCGGCGCGGTAGATGCCGGCCTTCTCGAAGCCGATGTCTTCGCGGTTGTCGCCCAGTATCGCCTGGTGGTCCAGATCCACGCTGACCACCACCGACACCGCCGGTTCGAAGATATTGACCGCGTCCAGCCGCCCGCCCAGGCCCACCTCGAGGATGATGACGTCGACTTTTTCGGCGACGAAGCTGTGCACCGCCGCCAGCGTGCCGAATTCGAAGTACGTGAGCGTGGTGTCGCCGCGGGCGGCGTCTATCGCCTCGAAGCTGGCGATGATGCGTTCGTCGCTGGCCGGCTGCAGGTCGATGGCGATGCGCTCGTTGTAATGCAGGATGTGCGGCGAGGTGTAGGTCCCCACCTTGAAACCGGCGGCGCGGAAGATGCTGGACAGCATCGCGCAGGTGGAGCCCTTGCCGTTGGTGCCCGCCACCATGATCACCGGGCAGCGCGGCGCCAGCTGCATCGCCTGGCGCACCTTTTCCACCCGGGCGAGGCCCATGTCGATGGCGCTCAGATGCAGGCCTTCCTGCCAGCGCAGCCAATCGTCCAGTGTCTTTGTTGTGGTCATGGAGTGGTTTCCGTAGTGTCAGATGGCTGCGGCGGATGGAACCACAGCAGGTATACCCTAAGCAGGCGGCGCGCTTCGGCGTCGGCCGAATCCGGCCACAGCATCAGGCTCTGGCGGCGGCCGTCCGCCTGCAGGTTAAGCACGGTCAAGAGCGGCGTGACGAAGCAGTCGTCCAGCACCCGCGCCTCCCGCCGGCCGCCGTCGCCGCAAAGATGGAGGCGGCCTTGAGGATCGATCTCCAGCCGACGCCAGGCATCCGTCCGCCACCAGCCTCCGGCGCGCAAGGCCCGCCAGGCGAAGAACGCCGCCGCCGGCAAGCTCATCGCATAAGCTGGCGGCAGATAGCACAGCAACAGCAGCGCATACGCCAGCCAACTTGCCAACACCAAGGCCAGCCACAGCCGCGACGGCCGCAACTCCACCGCGAACGATTGCAGCAGGGGCCGGTTGCGCATCGCGAAAATTACAGATCGTTGGCCGGGCTGTTGGTGATGTCGTCGTCGACGCTGTCCATCACCGTGGAGTGGATTTCAACGTCGAACCACTCCCAAAACGCCTTCAGCGACAAATCCTTGGGCCACTTGGCTTCGTCCTCGTCCCAGGAGGCGAGTTCCATCTTGAACAGCTGTTCGCTGATTTCATCGATGTGGGCGACGCCCTCTTCCGGCTCGACAAACTCCGGCAGCAGGATCGCGGTGCAGTCGCTGCGCAGGCTGTCCAGCGTCAGATCAATCATATCGGTGTCAGGCAACTGGTTCAGCCAGTCCAGGAACGGTTGTTTGGGTTTGATGACGGCAACGGCGCGATCGACGAAGTACATGGTGCGGCCTTTCTGGCAAGACGATTTGGCGCGCATTGTATCAGTCCGCCCGCGGCTAGGCGACCCGTTTGCCTTCAGGGTTGCCGCTGCCCGCCCGTGTTACACTAGGCGCCGTTTTTCCTTCTCGCTAGACACATAAACATGGCCCTCATTACCGTCGAGAAAGCCTGCCTGGCTTTCGGACACCACGCGCTGCTGGACAATGTCGACTTCTCGCTGGAGCCCGGCGAAGTCATCGGCCTGATCGGCCGCAACGGCGCGGGCAAATCATCGCTGCTCAAGGGCATCGCCGGCGCGGTGCAGCTGGACGACGGCCGCATCAACATCAAGGGCGACGTCAAGGTGGCCTACGTGCCTCAGGAGCCGGAATTCAACCTCGAGCATACCGTGTTCGAAGCGGTGGCCGAGGGCCTGGGCGAACTGAAAGCGCTGCTTACCGACTACCACCACATCACCCACCAGCTAACGCTGGCCGACACCGACCACGAACAGGCGCTGTCGCGGCTGGAAAGCATCCAGCAGCAGCTGGAGGCGCGCGACGGCTGGCAGTTCGACGCGCTGATCAGCTCGGTGCTGAGCCATCTCGACCTCAACCCGGACGCCCGCATCGGCGAATTGTCCGGCGGCTGGAAGAAGCGTGTGGCGCTGGCGCGCGCGCTGGCGTCCAAGCCCGATGTGCTGCTGCTCGACGAGCCCACCAACCACCTGGACGTCGCCGCCATCGAATGGCTGGAAGGCCTGATCAAGAATTTCGCCGGCAGCGTGCTGTTGATCACCCACGACCGGCGCTTCCTGGACAACGTCGCCAGCCGCATCGTCGAACTGGACCGCGGCCTGCTGCGCAGCTATCCGGGCAGCTTCAGCGCCTACCAGACACGCAAGGCCGAAGAGCTGGCGATCGAGGAAGAGCAGAACCGCATCTTCGACAAGCACCACGCTCAGGAAGAAGTGTGGATACGCAAGGGCATCGAAGCGCGCCGCACCCGCAACGAGGGTCGCGTGCGCCGGCTGGAGGCGATCCGCCGCGAACGCTCGTCGCGCCGCGAACGCGTCGGCCAGGTGAATTTCCAGCTGGACGCCGGCGAGCGCTCCGGCAAGCTGGTGGCGGAGCTGGAACACGTCGGCAAGGGCTTCGAAGGCCGCACCCTGATCCGCGACTTCACCAGCCGCATCCTGCGCGGCGACAAGATAGGCCTGATCGGCCCCAACGGCGCCGGCAAAACCACGCTGCTGAAGCTGATCCTGGGAGAATTGCCGCCCGACAGCGGCGCGGTGAAACAGGGCACCAAGCTGGAAATCGCCTACTTCGACCAGTTCCGCGAACAGCTGGACGAGGAAATGAGCGTGGCCGACGTCATCAGCCAGGGCAACGACTTCGTCGAGATCGGCGGCATGAAGAAGCACGTGATGAGCTATCTGGAGGACTTCCTGTTCTCGCCGCAACGCGCGCGCAGCCCGGTCAAGTCGCTGTCCGGCGGCGAACGCAACCGCCTGTTGCTGGCGCGCCTGTTCACCCGCCCCGCCAACGTGCTGGTGCTGGACGAGCCCACCAACGACCTGGACATCGACACGCTGGAACTTCTGGAAGACGTGATCGGTCAGTATTCGGGCACCGTGTTCCTGGTCAGCCACGACCGCGCCTTCCTCGACAATGTGGTCACCCAGGTGATCGCCTTCGAAGGCGACGGCAGGCTGGAGGAATACCCGGGCGGCTATCAAGACTGGCTGGATACCCGCCAGCGGATGGCGGCGATGGGCGCGGCGGAGAAGCCGAAGGAAACCGCGCCGGCCAATGCCCCAGCACGGCAGGATAAGCCGAAGGCGGCGCGCAACAAGCTGTCCTACAATGAGGGGCGCGAGCTGGCCGCCTTGCCGGACCAGATCAGCGCGCTGGAGGCGGAGCAGGCCGAACTCAACCAGCGCCTGCTCGACCCCAATTGCTATCGAGACACCCCGCGCGAGGCGGTAGCCTGGCAGCAGCGCATAGAAGAGATTGACGAAACGCTGCTGGAAAAACTGGCTCGCTGGGAAGAACTGGAGTCCAAGCAACAATGAGCAAACCATCGCTGACGGATGGCGGCCAGAGCCGCCGCCTCTTGCTGCGCGGGGCCGCACTGGCGGGTCTGGCTGCCCTCCTGGCCGCCTGCGGCACCACGCCGACCAGGACCAGCCAGCAAAAGCCCGCCCGGCCAGGCCATCCGTCCGGCGATACCTCCTTGTCGGGCATCAGCGCCGACGGCAACGGCCGCGAAATCCTGCTCTACACCATCGGCCTGCTGGACGGCGGCTACCAGTTCGGCGGCAACAACCCGGAAGCCGGCCTAGACTGCAGCGGCATGGTCAGCTACATCTACCAGAACGCGGTGGGCATCAAGCTGCCGCACAACGCCGCCAGGATAGCCAGCCTGGCCCGGCCCATTCCGGACAGCCAGATGCAGGTGGGCGATCTGGTGTTTTTCAACACCATGAACCGTCCGTTCTCGCACATGGGCATCTTCATCGGCGACGGCAAGTTCGTCCACGCGCCGCGCAGCAACAGCACCATCCGCGTGGCGCGGCTGGACAACGTCTACTTCGCCCCGCGCTACCAAGGCGCGCGCACCCTGCTGCGCGGCTGACAGCCATGTCGTGGCGGGCGATCATGCCCGCCGTCATGCTTTCACCCCCCCCGCGGTGAATATCCATCCGCACTATGCTAATCTGCCCTATCCCGTATTTCCGTAGCCAGTCATCCGCTCATGAAACTCAAATTCAGCAAAATGCACGGCCTGGGCAACGACTTCATGGTGATTGACGGCGTGCGCCAGCAAGTCGCCCTGTCGCCGGAGCGCATCCGCCAATTGGGCGACCGCCAGCTGGGCATAGGCTTCGACCAACTGCTGTTGGTGGAACCGCCCCGCGAAGCCGGCCACGATTTCCGCTACCGCATCTTCAACAACGACGGCGGCGAGGTCGAGCAATGCGGCAACGGCGCGCGCTGCTTCGCCAAGTTCGTCCACGACCAGCAGCTTTCAGACAAGTCCGACATCCTGGTGGAAACCGCCAAGGGCGTGATCGCGCCGCGATATCTTGGCGACGGACAGGCGCGGGTGGACATGGGCGTGCCGCGCTTCGCTTCCGCCGACATCCCTTTCCTGGCCGATGGCGACGCCCTGTCCCACCCGCTGCGGCTGGCGGACCGGGTTTGCGCCATCAGCGTGGTATCGATGGGCAACCCCCACGCGGTGCAGCTGGTTGACGACGTGGACAGCGCCCCGGTGGGCGAAATCGGCCCGCAGATTGAAAACCACCCCGCCTTCCCGCAACGCGTCAACGCCGGTTTCATGCAGGTGCTCGGCCGCGGCGAAATCCGCCTGCGGGTCTTCGAGCGCGGCGCCGGCGAAACGCTGGCCTGCGGTACCGGCGCCTGCGCCGCGGTGGTCAGCGGCATCCGGCTGGGCCTGCTGGACGCCAGGGTAAAAGTGCGCACCCGCGGCGGCGAACTGACGGTGGAATGGGCAGGCGACGGTCGGCCGGTGATCATGACCGGCCCCGCCGTCACGGTTTTTCAGGGCGAGATAGAACTTTAACGCCGGCAGCGACACCAATCTCATTGCCGCATCATTTCGAAAGGACAAGGCAGATGCATAGCGAACAGGTTCTGGCTTTTCTGGATGAACACCCCGAGTTTCTGCAGCAGCACGCCGCGCGCTTCAGCCTGCAGGCAAGTCCGCAGAACGGCGAACGGGTGGTGTCCTTCGTCGAACGCCAGTTGCTGGAGCTCAAGGACCACAACCGCCAGTTGGAGGCGCAATTGCAGCAGCTGGCGGAACGGGCGCAGACCAACGAGCGCATCGTCGCGAAGCTGCACCAACTGACATTGGCGCAACTGGCCCACCGCGGTCTGAAACAGCAAATCGCCGCGCTAAAACACAGCCTCGGCGAAGAGTTCCAGCTCAACCGCGTCGCCCTGCGGCTGTGGCACCCGGGAGCGGAAGCCGAGACCGAGCATTACAATGCGCAGAACGAAGTGCAAGGACTGGCGCGCAATCTCGCCGCCCCCTATTGCGGCCCCTACGTCAACGACGAGGTGATGAGCTGGTTCCCCGCCATCCCGGTGCTGCAGTCCTTCGCCCAGGTGGCGCTGCGCGACGCCGGCGGCCAGGCCTTCGGCCTGCTGGTTCTGGCCAGCGACGACGCGCAACGCTTCACTTTCGACATGCACACCCAATACCTGAGCCAGATCGGCGAACTGTTGTCGGCCTCCCTCCTGGCCACGCTGGAGGCTAAATGACGGCAACGCCGGTCGGAGTGCTGCTGCTGCTGATTGTGCTGCTGTTCTTCCTGCATGCGTCATGGCGATTGATAGCCAGCAAGAGCGGTAGCGCCATCGGCTGTTTTCTCGCCGCCTATATCGTCCTCGCCGCGCTGCTTAACTGCCATCCGGAACCGGTTTCGCTCACCCCGCTGCTGCTGCCCTTCATCTATGCCTATGCCTGGCTAGGCATAGCCGCGGCGATGTGGGCCGCTGTGACGATGCGGGTCACGCGCAAAGCCTTGCTCTTCCCAGGACAGGACCCGCGGCTGGCGGCGCTGTTCTCCAGCCAGCTGGCCTTGCATATCGGAGTGCTGGCCCTGTCGCCATGGCTGGACTGGCGTCCGTTGGCGGTCTACATCATGGCGCCGCCGCTGATCGCCTCGGTCAGCTATTTCGCTTACCGCGCCCAGTTGCTGGCGATGCGCAGGCGCGAGGTTTGCGGCACATCCTGGGCCGCATGGGGGATGATGTGCCTGCTGTTGCCGCTGCTGCTGGTCTGGTTGGCGCAGTGGCTGACTCCGGCCATCCTGGGTTTGACCTGACATCTTCCTCGCCGTAGACAAAAAAGCGGCGCCGACTCTTCGGCGCCGCTTGAGCTTGACTCTCTAATGGCCAATCCTCACTCGCAAAACTCGCTGTTTTTTGCAGACTCAACGAAACAGTTGAATGCAAGCTCCCGTCTATTGGGCCAGCATAGCACTTTCGCTCGCGCTGGATCAGACCTGCGACGCTCTGGGCTTGGACGCCAGCGCGGCGCCCCCAGCCGGCTGCGGCCGGGTAAGCGAGCTGAGCGCGATGCCGCAGAAAATGGCGGCAAGGCCAGCCGCGTGATACCAGTGCAACTCCTCCCCCAACAGCCAGATCGATTGCAGCGCGCCGAAGGCCGGCATCAGGTAAAGGAAGCTGGCCGCCTTGGCCGTGCCCACCATGCCGATGGCCCGGTTGTACATCAGGTAGGCCACCACCGAAGGCAGCACCCCAAGATAGATCAGGCTGGCCAGCGCCGCTCCGTTCAGGGACGGTAAACCGCCAAGGACGGTCTCCCGGACGAACAGCGGCAACAGCAAACCTTCGCCCACCAACAGCAGCACGCTCATCAGCACCAGCGGATCGATGCCCGGCTTCAGCTTGCGCAGCCCCAGCGTATAGATCGCCCAGCTCAAGCCGCCCGCCAGCACCAGCAGGTCGCCGCCGCCGAAATGAAAACCGGACAAGGCCCGCAGATCCCCTTTCAGTACGATCAGCATGGCGCCGGACAAGGCCATCGCCATGCCGCCCCACTGGCGGCAGCTCAAGTACTGGCGGAAATAAAGCGAACCCAGCAGCAGCACCATCACCGGGGTGGCGCTATTCAGGATGACCGCATTGGTGGCGGAAGTAGTTTGCACCGCCCAGTAGACGAAGGTATTGGTCAGGCCTATGCCGAAAGTCCCCAGCAGCAACAGCAGCCGCCATTGCTCGCGCAATCTGGGCCAATTGCGACGCAAGCGCGGCAAGGCTAACGGCAGCAGGCAGCACAAGGCGATGCCCCAGCGGGCGAAGGCCAGCGTAAATGGTCCGACCAGGCTATGCAGGGCGCGGGCGATGACAAAGTTGGTGGACCACATCAACATGGTCAACACCAACAGGATATGGGCGTTACGCTGGCTGGATTGGGGTGGCATGGCATGCTTTAAAATGAATGGGTGCCATTTTAAGGCATGGCAATAAATATTGATGCCAATTAATTTCAATAAAATTAAATTTGCATCAATATTTATAATTTAAATGAATTAAAATGCCAAAAATAAGTAAAAACAGGATTCAAACCACCCCGGCTTTTCTGCGCAAGGCTAAGCCAAAATAGCTAGACCGCCCCCTCCTTCCTGTGAACAGCCCGCGATCTCGGTTTTGGCTAACATGTCTGTCATGACTCTTGCCTTCCGGGAACGCGCCATGCTGTCCGACCACTTCGGCCGCTCCGTCGAATATCTACGTTTGTCCATCACTGATCGCTGCGATCTTCGCTGCAGCTATTGCCTGCCCAAGGGCTTCAAAAACTTTGAAGAGCCGGCGCACTGGCTGAGCCTGGATGAGATGGCGCGGGTAGCGGCCGCTTTCGCCCGGATGGGCGCCAAGCACATTCGCCTCACCGGAGGCGAGCCACTGCTACGGCGGGGGCTGTCAGAACTGGCGGCGCGCCTGGCGCGGCTACCCGGCGTCAGCGACTTGTCGTTGTCCACCAACGCCACGCAACTCGACCGCCATGCCGACGCGCTGTTCCGCGCAGGCGTCAATCGGCTTAATGTCAGCCTGGACTCCTTGCGGAGCGACTGCGTCGCCCAGCTGACCGGCAGCAACTGCCTGCCCAGGGTAAGGGCCGGCCTCGCAGCAGCCAGAGCTGCCGGTTTTGAGAACATCAAGATCAATATGGTGCCGCTGCAAGGCGTAAACGATGGCGACATCGAGGCCATGGCGGAGTTCTGCATTGCACACGGCTTCATCCTGCGGCTGATCGAGGCCATGCCCATGGGCCACATCGGCCAGCGCGCCGCGGGGATGGACCTGCGCCCGGTGCTGGAGCGTCTGCGGCAGCGCTTCGATCTGCACCCGCTCAGCCTGAACCTGGGCGGCGGCCCCGCGCGCTACTGGCGATCTCGCGACAACCGTTTCACATTGGGTCTGATCACCCCCATCAGCCAACACTTTTGCGCCAGTTGCAATCGTGTGCGGCTGGCGGTGGACGGCACGCTCTACCTATGCCTGGGGCAAGAGCAGCGGTTCGAGCTGAGGCCGCTGCTACGCGCGGGCTGCAGCGACGCCGAGCTGGAGGCCGCCATCCGCGAAGCCATCGAGCTGAAACCGGAAAAACATGAATTCGCACAAGCTCCGGTCAAGATGATGCGCTTCATGTCGCAGACCGGGGGCTGAATCAGCCTTGCAACCAGTTGGCGACGAAGCCGGCCACTGCGGCCGGGTCGTTCAGGTCCAGCACAGGAATGTCGGCAGGCAAGGGCGCATCGGTGGCCACCGCGATGATGCAGGGATCCTGGCTGAACAGCGGGGTCCGCCCCAGCGCCGGCCGGAACACCTCCAACTTGGGCAACGCCTGCGACTTCCCCCCTTCCAGCAAAACCAGATCGCAAGGTCCCAGCCGCGCCAGCTGCTCGTCCAGAGTCAATGCGCACGGCGTTTCGGCAAACAGGCCGAAACGGTTCGGCGACACCACCATCACCTCGCAGGCGCCGGCCTGGCGGTGACGAAAGCTGTCCTTGCCCGGCAAGTCCAGCGCGATGTCATGGTGACTGTGCTTGATCACCGCCACCCTCAGCCCATCCTCCATCAGTAGCGGCAGCACCGCCTCCAGCAAGGTGGTTTTGCCGCTGCCGGAATAGCCGGCCACACCCAATACCCGCTTCACGCCTTCTCCTTTTGACGGATTGTCGCCAGCGCCGACAAGCGCTATGTTAATACTATTAATATGCGAACATTTAGTGGCAATTCTGCTCCGACTCTCCGCATTTAGCCACCCGCCAAAAGCAGGAAGCACCCGCATGACCCAGCCCCTCGGGCCAATCCGATATTTGCAAAGCCTGTCCAGCAAACTGCTGGTGCTGTCGTTTCTGGCGCTGGCGGTGTCGTTGACATCGATAGGCTATACCTTGGTCCTGTCGTGGCGCCTGGAAGGCGGCGCGGCCGCCATCAACGATGTCGGCAGCCTGCGCATGCGCACCTACCGCACCGCCTACTTGGGTGCCACCCAGGCGCAGCGGCAGCAGATACTGGATGAGGTCGATGATTTCGACACAATACTCGCCAGGCTGCGTCACGGCGATCCGGCGCGGCCCTTGTTCCTGCCTGCCAGCCGCGAAGTGCACCAGCAGCAGCAGCGGATAGAGGAGCAATGGCAGTCGCGCATCCGTCCGCTGCTGCTTAGCGGCGGCGATTCGCCGCAAACCACCGAACAGTTGCGCGCCTTTGTTGTGGAAATAGACCGTCAGGTCAGCCTGGTGGAGCGCGACAACGAAGCGAATACCGCCTTGCTGCGGATGTTTCAGATGGTGCTGATAGCATTGGCGCTGGCTGGGGCGGTGAGCATGGCCTACCTGTTGTTTCTGATGGTGATTCACCCGGTCAACCGGCTCAGCCAGGCGATACGCCGGCTGCGCGAAGGCGAGCTGGACACCCGGGTGCAGGTGGACCGTCAGGACGAATTCGGCATGCTGGCCTCCGGTTTCAACCAGATGGCGGCACGGTTGCAAGACCTGTACCAGAATCTGGAAAGCAAGGTGGACCACAAGACGCGGGAAGTGGAAGAACAGAATCTGCAGTTGAAAACCCTGTATGACATGACTTCCTTTCTTCACCAGCAGCACGCGTTGGACGAGATGTGCCAAGGCTTCTTGCTACGGTTGATCCAACTGGTGGGCGCCGATGCCGCCAATGCCCGGCTGATCGACCCCCAGCGCGGCAAGCTGGACCAGATCGCCCAGGTCGGCCTGCCGGAGGAGCTGCAGGCGCACGAGGAGTGTATTCCCCACGACGCCTGCTATTGCGGCGAAGCTGTACAGCAACCTTTTGCGGTGCTGCGTCACATCGGCGAAATGGAGGGCGAGGAAATTCGCCACTGTCGCAAGGCTGGCTTTTCCTCAATCGCGGTATTCCATATCCGCAACTATCGTATGGATATCGGCATCTTCACCTTGTTCTTCAAGTCGCCCCGCGTATTGCCGCATGCGGAACAGATGTTGCTGGAAACGCTGGGGCAGCATCTGGGCGTCGCCATCGAAAACCAGCGTCTGGCAGCCTGCGAACGACAATTCGCGGTGTCCGAGGAAAGGAACCTGATGGCGCAAGGGTTGCACGACAGCATCGCCCAATCGCTGTCCTTCTTGAACCTGCAGACGCAGATGCTGGAAGATGCGATGGCCGCGCGCGAGGAGGAGCAGGCGCGGGAAAACCTGACCAGCATCCGCGCTGGGGTGCAGGAATGCTATGAAGACGTGAGGGAACTGCTGCTGAACTTCCGCGTTCGCATCAGCAAGCAGGAATTCCCTGAAGCGGTGCGTGCGCTGCTGCAGCGTTTCGAGCAGCAGACCCATGTGCCGGTCAGCCTGGAGATGGGCGGCGACGGCAAGCCGCTGGACCCCCAGCAGCAGTTGCAGGTGTTTTTCATCCTGCAAGAAGCGCTGTCCAACGTCCGCAAGCACGCCGAAGCCTCTCAGGTAAACGTGGCGATAGACAATTCCGCCAACTTCAGCATGAGCATCCGCGACAACGGCCGCGGCTTCGATCCAGCTCTGCAGGGGATCAGGTCAAGCCGCCATGTCGGACTGTCCATCATGCGAGAGCGGGCAAGCCGCATTCACAGCACCATCCAGATCCATTCCAGTCCGCAGGGGGGCACCACGGTGGAACTGACCCTGCCGCAAAAGGAGCGTACCACCGCATGAGCCAAGCCATCCGCATTCTACTGGTTGACGACCACACCCTGTTTCGCAGCGGTCTGCGGGCGTTGCTGCAAAGACAGGTCGACTTCGTGGTGGTCGGCGAGGCCGCCGATGGCCTGGAGGGCGTAAAGCAGGCAGAACGGCTGCAGCCGGACATCGTGCTGCTGGATCTGGACATGCCGGTGATGAATGGCCGCGAAGCGTTGCCGCAGATATTGGACGGCTGCTCGCAATGCGCGGTGCTGATGCTGACTGTGTCGGAGGACGGTGACGACCTGGCCGAGTGCATGCGCGGCGGCGCCCGTGGTTATCTGTTGAAGAATATCGACGCCGACTTCCTGCTGGACAGCATACGCCGCGCGGTGGATGGCGACAGCGTGCTGTCGCCGGAAATGACCGCCAAGCTGCTGGCCCGCCTGCGCCAGCCGGCGCAACCGGTCAAGCTCAACGAACTGGACGCACTGACTCCGCGCGAACGCGAAACACTGGGCTGGCTGGCACGCGGCGCCAGCAACAAGGAAATCGCCCGCGCGCTGGCGCTGGCGGAAAGCACCGTCAAGGTCCATGTGCAGAGCATTCTGCGCAAGCTGTCGCTCAACAGCCGAGTGCAGGCGGCGGTGTACGCGGTCGAGCACGGGGTGGACAAGGCCTGACCCCGGCTTTCTCCCGCGAACTCCCGCGAAAAAGCCGCGTTGGAAGCGCGGCTTTTTTCATGCGCGGCGCTCAGGCTCGAGGACGCACCAGCTGCCATGCCCGACCCAGATAGCCCACCGCCCCGAAGCCGCTCCACACGTGCACCAGCCGGGTGAAGGGGAAGATCACGAACAGGCTCATGCCCATGAACAGGTGCAGCTTGAATACCGGCGAGGCCGCGACGATGAAGTCCGCCGCGTCGCCGCGGAAGGTGACGATGTGCTGCGCCCAACTCATCAGCAGCACCATTTCGTGACCATCCAGATGCTGCGCCGACACGAAGATGGTGGACAGGCCCAGCAGCAGCGTGGCCAGTATCCACAGCAGCACCAGCTTGTCGCGCCAGGTGGTGTTGGCGGCCAGCCGGTCGCACATGAAGCGGCGGTGCAGCAACAGCGCGATGCCGATCAGGCACAGGCCGCCCATCAGGCCACCGGCGCTCATCGCGAACAGCTGCTTGAAGCTGTGGCTGACGCCCAGCGCATCCCACACCGCCAGCGGCGTCAAAAGGCCAGCCAGATGGCCGAAGAACAGCCCGATGATGCCCAGGTGGAACAGAATATTGCCCAGCCGCAGCTGGCCGCGGTACAAGAGCTGCGACGACTCGCTTTTCCAGCTGTACTGCTCGCGCTCGAAGCGGATCAGGCTGCCCAGCAGGAAGATGGCCAGCGCGATGTAGGGATAGATGCCGAATACGAATCTATGCAAGTAATCCATGTTTGTCTCCCGATGGCGAGGCGTCAGCGCCGCCCGCCGCCCCTCTCCCGCGCCGGGGAGAGGGGGTAAGGTTTCAGGCGCGCGCGCCGCGCGGATAGAAATTGACCGGAGCGATCGCCGGCGGCGCCGGGCGCAGCAACGGCTCCACGCCGTCCGCGCCGGGGCCGAAGGTTTCCAGCATCTCGTCCATGTCGCGGATAGGTGGCGCCTGCAGCGGCTCCGGCTTGACCGGCGACAGCGTCAGCAGCGCGTCGAACAGACCGGCGTATGCCGACTCCGCCTCGTTCAGCCTGCCGGCGACGTGGCCGATCACATGCACCGCATCGCCCAGCAGCCGCTCGGACTCGGCCTGGTCGCACTGCCCCAGAAACTCCAGGAACAGCGGCAGGTAGTCCGGCAGCTCGCTGCAAGCCGGCTCGAAACCGTGCCGGCGGTATTCCTCCAGCAGGTCCACCATGGCCTGGCCGCGGGCGCGGTCTTCGCCGTGGATGTGTTCGAACAAGTGCAGCGAGTGGGACGGGTTGCGGTCAAAGGTGAGCACGTAACGCTGCTGCAGCTCGATCAGGTCCTCGTTCTCCAGCGCCTGCAGCAAGGGCTCCAGCAGGCTGGCGGTTTGCAGATGTTCGGCCGCCTCGGCGCGGATCTCGACCACCGCGGCGATCAGCTCGGCCTCCGGGTAGCACAACAGCGCGGACAGAATGGCGTGAATGCGCATGATGGTCTCCCTCAGTTACCGGCGTTGGACTTGCGGTCGCGCCGCATGTCGTGGAACACGATGGGCGTGGCCTTCTTCTTGCCGAACAGGCTGGCCTCGGACTCGCCGCCGGAGCAGCCGTTGCCGAAGCTGAAGCCGCAGCTGGCCTTGTCCTCGAACGCCTCCTCCACCATTTCCTTGTGGCTGGACGGAATCACGAAGCGGTCTTCGTAATTGGCGATGGCCATCATCTGGTACATTTCCTCCACCTGGGCGGCGGTCAGATGGGTGCCGGCCAAGGTCGACGCGTCGCTGACCTTCTCCACGCTCTTCTTGCGCATGTAGCGGCGCATCGCCACCATGGTTTCCAGCGCCTTGACCACCGGCTCTTCCTTGCCCGCCGTCAGCAGGTTGGCCAGGTACTTGATCGGTATCCGCAGGCTCTGCACCTCCGGGATGATGCCGCCCTCGCCTATCAGGCCGTTCTCCATCGCGCTCTGGATCGGCGACAGCGGCGGGATGTACCACACCATCGGCAGCGTCCGGTATTCCGGGTGCAGCGGGAAGGCCACCTTCCACTCCATCGCCATCTTGTACACCGGCGAGCGGCGGGCGGCGTCCACCCAGCTTTGCGGGATGCCCTGCTTCAGCGCCTCGGCCGCGATGGCCGGATCATTGGGGTCCAGGAACAGGTCCAGCTGCGACTGGTACAGATCCTGCGGATCTTCCACCGCCGCCGCCTGTTCGATCTTGTCGGCGTCGTACAGCAGCACGCCCAGGTAGCGGATGCGGCCGACGCAGGTCTCCGAGCACACGGTAGGCTGGCCGGACTCGATGCGCGGGTAGCAGAAGATGCACTTCTCGGCCTTGCCGGACGTCCAGTTGTAATAAATCTTCTTGTACGGACAGCCTGACACGCACATCCGCCAGCCGCGGCACTTGTCCTGGTCGATCAGCACGATGCCGTCGTCCTCGCGCTTGTAGATGGAGCCGGACGGGCAGGAGGCGACGCAGGCCGGGTTCAGGCAGTGCTCGCACAGCCGCGGCAGATACATCATGAAGGTGTTCTCGAAGGCCGAGTACATCTCCTTCTGGATGCCGTCGAACAAGGCGTCCTTGGAGCGCTTGGAGAATTCGCCGCCCAGATCGTCTTCCCAGTTCGGGCCCCACTCGATCTTGTCCATCTTCTTGCCGGTCAGCACCGACACCGGCCGCGCGGTCGGCGGCGTCTGCATCTTCGGCGCGTTCTGCAGGTGCTCGTAGTCGTAAGTGAACGGCTCGTAGTAGTCGTCTATCGCCGGCAGGTTGGGGTTGGCGAAGATATTGGCCAGGATTTTCAGCCGGCCGCCCTGACGCGGCCGCAGCTTGCCAGCCTGCGTGCGTTCCCAGCCGCCTTGCCATTTGTCCTGGTTTTCCCAATCCTTGGGGTAGCCGATGCCGGGCTTGGTCTCGACGTTGTTGAACCAGGCGTACTCGATGCCGTCGCGGCTGGTCCACACGTTCTTGCAGGTGACCGAACAGGTGTGGCAACCGATGCACTTGTCCAGGTTCAGCACCATGCCGATTTGCGCGCGTATCTTCATTGCTTCTCTCCCGCCGGAACGTCCATCCAGTCGACTTTGTCCATCTTGCGCACCACCACGAATTCGTCGCGGTTGGCGCCCACGGTGCCGTAGTAGTTGAAGCCCCAGGACAGCTGGGCGTAGCCGCCTATCATGTGGGTGGGCTTGGTCACGGTCCGGGTCACCGAGTTGTGAATGCCGCCACGCTTGCCGGACACTTCGGCGCCCGGCACGTTCACGATCTTCTCCTGGGCGTGGTACATCAGCGTCATGCCTTCCGGCACCCGCTGCGACACCACCGCGCGGGCAGTCAGCGTGCCGTTGACGTTGAACACCTCGATCCAGTCGTTGTCGGCGATGCCGGCCTTGGCGGCGTCGATCTCGGACAGCCAGACGTGGGGCCCGCCGCGGCTGAGCGTCAGCATGCGCAGATTGTCGGAATAGGTGCTGTGTATGCCCCATTTCTGGTGCGGGGTGATGAAGTTCAGCACCAGCTCATGATTGCCGTTGCCGTGCTTGCCCAGCACCGCCTGCGTGGTCTTCAAATCGACCGCGGGCTTATACACACATAATCCTTCGCCGAAGGCGCGCATCCATTGATGGTCCTGGTAGAACTGCTGGCGGCCGGTCAGCGTGCGCCACGGGATCAGTTCATGGACATTGGTGTAACCGGCGTTGTAGCTGACTTCCTCGCTTTCCAGGCCGGACCAGGTCGGCGAGGAAATGATCTTGCGCGGCTGCGCCTGCACGTCTCTAAAACGGATGGTGTCGTGCTCGCGCGGGCGGGCAAGGTGTGTATGGTCGCGGCCGGTGATCTTGGACAGCGCGTCCCAGGCTTTTACCGCCACGTGGCCGTTGGTTTCCGGCGCCAGCGTCAGAATCATCTCCGCTGCGTCGATGGCGGTTTCGAGCCGGGGCTGGCCCTTGCCCGCGCCGGTTTGCGCCACCTGGTTCAGGCCGCGCAGAATGTCCACCTCGTGCGCCGTCTTCCAGCCTATGCCCTTGCCGCCGTTGCCGGCCTTCTCCAACAGCGGGCCGATGGTGGTGAATTTGTCGTAGATCGCGCCGTAGTCGCGCTCCACCACCGTCATCGCCGGCATGGTCTTGCCCGGCAGCGGTTCGCACTCGCCCTTCTTCCAGTCCTTGGGGTCGAAAGGCTGGCCCAGCTCCTGCGGGCTGTCATGCATCAGCGGCGTCAGCACCAGGTCATTCTGCACGCCCAGATAGTCCTTGCCGATCTGGGACAAGCTCTTGGCGAAGCCCTTGTAGATTTCCCAATCGCTCCTGGCCTGCCACAGCGGCTGCACCGCCTCGGACAGCGGGTGAATGAAGGGGTGCATGTCGGAGGTGTTGAGGTCGTCCTTCTCGTACCAAGTGGCGGTGGGCAGCACGATGTCGCCGTACAGGCAGGTGGTGGACATGCGGAAATCCAGCACCACCATCAGGTCCAGCTTGCCCTCGGCCGCCGGGCGCACGGTGATCTCGTTCGGCTTGATGCAGTCGTCTTCCGAGCCCAGCACCGCGTTCTGAGTGCCCAGCAGGTATTTGAGGAAGTACTCGTGGCCCTTGCCGGAGCTGCCCAGAATGTTGGAGCGCCACACGAACATGTTTCGCGGGAAGTTCTGCGGGTTGTCCGGGTCGTTGCACGCCATATCCAGCCGGCCCGACTTCAAACCATCCACGGTATATTCGACAGGACTCAGGCCGGCCTCTTCGGCGGCTTGCGCGATATTCAGCGGATTGGAGGACAATTGCGGCGCGGACGGCAGCCAGCCCATCCGCTCGGCCTTGGCGTTGTAGTCGATCAGCGCCATGCCGGCCATCTCGCCATCGGCGGTTGGGCACAGGATCTCGCCCACGCCCAGTTTTTCGTGCCGCCACTGGCTGGTGTGGGCGTAGAAGAAGCTGGTGCCGTTCATCTGCCGCGCCGGGCGGACCCAGTCGCCAGCGAAGGCCAGCGGTGCCCAACCGGTCTGCGGCCGCAGCTTTTCCTGACCCACGTAGTGGCACCAGCCGCCGCCGCTCTGGCCGATGCAGCCGCACAGCATCAACATATTGATGATGCCGCGGTAGGTCATGTCCATGTGGTACCAGTGATTCAGCGCCGCGCCGACGATGACCATGGAACGCCCGTGGGTCTGATCGGCGTTCTGCGCGAACTCGCGCGCCACCTGGATCACCATCTCCGGCTTCACGCCGGTGTGCTTTTGCTGCCAGGCCGGGGTGTACGGCGCGTCGTCCATATAACTGGTGGCGACATTGCCGCCGCCCAGGCCGCGGTCGATGCCGTAGTTGGCCGCCATCAGATCGAATACGGTGGCCAGCAGCGCCTCGCCGCCGTCTGCCAATTTGATTCTCTTCACCGGCACCTTGCGGGTCAGCAGCTCGTCATGCTCGGCGCCGAAATATGGGAAGCCGACGCCGACCACCTCGTCGCTATCGTCTATCAGCGACAGCCGGCCCGACACCTGGCGCTCGCCCTGCGTCTTTTGCTCCAGATTCCACTTGCCGGTCTGCCCCTCGGCCTGGCCCCAGCGAAAACCGATGGCGCCGTTGGGCGCGACGATGTCGCCGCTCTGCTCGTCGATCAGCAGGGTTTTCCAGTCCGGGTTGTTGTCCTCGCCCAGCTGGCCGTCCAGATGGGAGGCGCGCAGGAAGTAATCGGGCAGATAGCGCTCGCCGTCCTGCTTCAGCATTACCAGCATTGGCATGTCGGTGTAGCGGCGGATGTAGTCGGTGAAGTATTCGGACGGCTGGTCGAGGTGGAATTCCTTGAAAATCACGTGGCCCATCGCCATCGCCAGCGCGGCGTCGGTGCCCTGCTTGGGCGCCAGCCAGATGTCGCCGAACTTGGCCATTTCACCGAAGTCGCTGGACACCGCCACCGTCTTGGTGCCCTTGTAGCGCACCTCGGTGTAAAAGTGGGCGTCCGGCGTGCGGGTCATCGGCACATTGGAGCCCCACACCATCAGATAGCTGGCGTTGTACCAGTCTGCCGACTCGGCCACGTCGGTCTGTTCGCCCCAGGTCTGCGGGCTGGCCGGCGGCAGGTCGCAGTACCAGTCGTAGAACGACAGCGGCACGCCGCCGATCAGGCTGAGATAACGGCTGCCGGCGGCGTAGGACACCATGGACATCGCCGGAATCGGCGAGAAGCCGACGATGCGGTCCGGGCCGAACTTCTTGATGGTGAAGGCGTTGGCCGCGGCCACGATTTCGTTGGCCTCGTCCCAGCTGGCGCGCACAAAGCCGCCCTGGCCGCGCGCGGACTTGTATTGTTTGGCGAGTTCGGGCGTCTGGCTGATCTTTTCCCAAGCCTCCACCGGGCTCAGGGTCTGGCGGGCGTCGCGCCACAGCCGGGCCAATTCGCCGCGCAGCAGGGGATATTTGACGCGTTGCGCGGAGTAAACATACCAGCTATAGGACGCGCCGCGCGGACAGCCACGCGGTTCATGGTTGGGCAGGTCGGGACGGGTGCGCGGGTAGTCGGTCTGCTGGGTCTCCCAGGTGATCAGGCCGCTCTTCACATACACCTTCCAGCTGCAGGAGCCCGTGCAGTTGACGCCATGGGTGGAGCGGACGATCTTGTCGTGCTGCCAGCGCTGGCGGTAGGCGTCTTCCCAGCCGCGGTCCTCGTTCACCACCGCGCCGTGGCCGTCGGCGAAGGTGCTCTTCACCTTGCCGAGGAAATTCAATCTATCAAGAAAATGGCTCATCTTGCCTCCATGCGCGCCGGGGAACCCTGCTCTGAGTCGCCGCCGCCCGGCTGCCGGTACTGGTTGCGATAGTTACCAGCCTACCTTTCGCCCGCAAGCAGCCCAATCGGCCAGTAGCAGTGAACAGCGCCGCCAGAGGAAGGGGGCCGGCTAAGCCTTAAGGAGTAGTCCGGGATAGAACGAAAGCGGACGTGAAAAAAGCGCCCAAGGGCGCTTTGGGAATGGCGGGAAACTCAGCAGGGCATCTCCGCCTTGCTGCGGGCGTAATACCAGCCATTGATCGCCAGGCAGCTCAGATAGAAGGCGATGAACAGATACAGCGCCGCCTCCACGCTGCCGGTCAGCGCCATCGAGGTGCCGTAGCTCTTGGGGATGAAGAAACCGCCGTAAGCGCCGATCGCGCTGCTAAAGCCCAGCACCGCCGCCGCCTCGCGGGTGGCGTCCTGCGTCGCCTGCCGCTGCGCCGCTTCGCCCGGCCCCGCCATGCGCTGGTGCAGCGTCAGGAAGATGGCCGGCACCTGCATGAAAGTGGAGCCGTTGCCGATGCCGGTCAGCGCGAACAGACACAGGAACATCGCAAAGAAACCAAAGAAGCTACCGCCCTGGCCGCCATGCGGCAGGAAGAAGATCACGCCCAGCACGCCCAGGATCATCAGCGCGAACGCGGCCTGCGTCACCTTGGCACCGCCTATCTTGTCGGCCAGCCAGCCGCCCAGCGGGCGGGTCAAGGCGCCGACCAGCGGCCCGAGGAAGGCGTAGCGGGTGGGGTCGATTTCCGGGAACTGGCCCTTCACCAGCAGCGGAAAGCCGGCGGAGAAGCCGATGAAGGAACCGAAGGTGCCCACGTACAGCCAGCACATCAGCCAGTTATGCTTGCGGGTGAAGATCACCGCCTGCTCGGAGAACGAGGACTTGGCCGAGGCCAGGTCATTCATGCCGAACCAGGCCGCCAGCGCGGACAGGGCGATGAACGGCACCCAGACGAAACCGGCGTTCTGCAGCCACATCTGCCTGGACAGCGCGCCTTTCGCCCAATGCTGCGGATCGCCGCCCAGCTGGCCGAACAGGCCATGGTGATGACGATGGGCACCACGAACTGCACGATGGACACGCCCAGATTGCCCAGGCCGGCGTTCAGGCCCAGCGCGGTGCCCTTCTCCGCCTTGGGGAAGAAGAAGCTGATATTGGCCATGCTGGAGCTGAAGTTGCCGCCGCCGAAGCCGCACAACAGCGCCAGCGTCACCATGGTGACATAGCTGGTGCTGGGGTCCTGCACCGCGAAACCGATGCCCACCGCGGGAATCAACAGGCTGGCGGTGGAAATCGCCGTCCACTTGCGGCCGCCGAACAGCGGCACCATGAAGGAGTAGAAGATGCGCAGCGTCGCGCCGGACAAGGCCGGCAGCGCCGCCAGCCAGAACAGCTGGTTCTGGGTGTAGCCGAAGCCGATATTCGGCATGTTCAACACCGCCACGCTCCATACCTGCCAGATCGCGAAGGCCAGCGTCAGCGCCGGAATCGAGATCCACAGATTGCGCCGCGCCACCGAACGGCCTTTCTGCTGCCAGAACGGGGCCGATTCCGGCTCCCAGTGTTTGATCAGATAAGTCATGAGTGTCTCCCGCGCCGCGCTCAGCCGCGCTCGCTCGTCAAGGGAATGGGATGGGCCGGCGCGGCCGCGCGCACCTTGGCCTTAGCCGCCGATTTGAAGGAAAAATGCATCCACACCAAGCTGACGCACACCGTTCCATACAACAGCATGAAGGCGCTGGAGCGGACGCCGGTCAGGTCAAGCAAGACGCCGAACAAGATGGGCAGCAAGAAACCGCCCAGGCCGCCGGACAGGCCCACCACGCCGGACACCGCGCCGATGGAGTCGGGGAACTCGTCGGCGATGAACTTGAACACCGATGCCTTGCCGATCGCCATCGCCACGCCCACCAGGAACAACAGGCCGGTGAACAGGTAGACGTTGAGGCCGATATGCATGCTCATCGGCC
>NZ_MKCT01000038.1 GCF_001855555.1 Chromobacterium sphagni
GCTATTTTGAAACGGCCGGACAGCGTTTCCAGCATGGCGCGCGCTCCGGGGGGAAGGCGCCATGGTTCCAGCTGCGCAGCTGCGCCTGCATTTCTTCCGCGGAGAGCTTGAGTTGCAGCTCGTCGGCCATCGCCGCGCTGAATTCCAGCGGGGAGCACAGGCCGAGGTCCAATTGCTCGGTCCAATGGAAATTCATCCAGAACAGCCTGGCCTCTTCGCGGCTCAGCCGGCCGTCGCTCAGCCGGATCAGCGGGTCTATGCCGTTCCAGTCGACCAGCACTCCGCCCAGGTCAAACACCAAAACACTCGGCTTCTTGATCATTGCGTGTTGCTCTCCATCATGCGCGTTCACGGGATGTACTGCCTGTTATCAATGGAGCGGGGCGGCGGCGAAGAGTTTCCGGCCGCTCAGAGTATCAGCGGCTCCGGTTCCAGCCTCACGCCGAAGCGCTGCGCCACGGCATCCTGCACCTGGCGCGCCAGCGCGTGGATTTCTTCGCCGCGCGCCTGGCCGTAGTTGACCAGCACCAGCGCCTGTTTCTGGTGCACGCCGGCGTCGCCGTTGCGGTAGCCCTTCAGTCCGCATTGGTCTATCAGCCAACCAGCGGCCAGCTTCACCTGGCCATCGGCGGTCGGATAGTGGGGCAGTTTGGGATGGGCGGCCAACAGTGCCTCGGCCCGCGCCCGGGACACCACCGGGTTCTTGAAGAAACTGCCGGCGTTGCCCAGCGCGGCCGGGTCCGGCAGTTTGCTCCGGCGGATGGCGATGACGGCGCGACTGACGTCTTGCGGCGTCGGTTCGCTGACGCCCTGCCGTTCGAGTTGCTGCTGGATATCGCCGTAGCCGGTACGCAGGCTGGCGCGGCGCGACAGGCGGAAGCGCACTGCGGTGACCAGCAGCTTGCCGGCGGCCTCATGCTTGAACACGCTGTCGCGGTAGCCAAAACGGCAATCGGCGTTGCTGAGGACCAGCGCTTCGCCGCCATGGTCGAGCCGGGCGCACACCACTTCCTGCAGATGGTCCTTCACCTCCACGCCGTAGGCGCCGATGTTCTGCACCGGGCAGGCGCCTACGGTGCCGGGTATCAGGCTGAGGTTTTCCAGGCCGTACCAGCCCTGTTCCAGCGCGTGCAGCACGAAGTCGTGCCAGTTTTCGCCGGCGGCGGCTTCGACGACGACATCGTCGCCGTCCTCCTCCAGTAGACGAATGCCGGCAAGTCCCACCTTCGCCACCAGGCCGGGGTAGTCGCGGGTCAGCAGCAGGTTGCTGCCGCCGCCCAGCCACAGCACCGGGCCTTGCAGATAGAGCGGGTGGGTCAGCAGGTCGGGCAGGTCGGCTAGATTGTCCAGCCGGCAGAAATGGGCGGCGCGCGCCGCCATGCCGAAGGTGTTGAGGGGGCGCAGATCGTGATCGGCGCAGAACTGCAGGCTCATAGCAGGATTCCTTGGTCGCGGCGCAGCCGCTTGCGGCTGGCGCGGGCCAGATAACGGGTGAGAAGCAGGGCGGCCACCGACAGGCTGATCACCAGCGCGGTCCAGAAACCGTACACCCCCATGTGCGGCACGATCCAGTCGGTCAGCCCCAGCATGATGCCCAGTCCCAGCCCCACCACCCAGAACGATGCGATGTGTATCAGCATTGGAATGGTGGTCAGCTTGTAGCCGCGCAGCGCGCCGGAGGCGATGGTCTGGGCGGCGTCGGTCAACTGGTAGACGGCGGCGAACAGCAACAGCGAGGTGCCCATGGCGACCACCCGCGGATCGGGGCTGTACATGCGCATGATGGGTTCTCGCAGCAGCAGCACCAGCAGCATCGCGGCGCCGGCCATGCACAGGCCCATCATCAGGCCGACGCCGGAGGTGAAGCGGGCGGCCTGGTAGTCGGCGGCGCCGGCATGGTGGCCGACGCGCACCGACAGCGCGGTGGCCACGCTCTGCGGCAACATATAGATGATGCTGGAGAAGTTGAGCACCGATTGGTGGGTGGCGACCACCACGGTGCCCAGCTCGGCGATCAACAGCGCGATGAAGGAAAACAGGCTCACTTCGACGAAGAAGGACAGGCCGATAGGCAGGCCCAGCTTGAAGAAGGCGCCGAAGCGTTGCCAGTCGGGCGCGGCTAGGCCGGCCAGAATGCGGGTCTGGCCAAACTTGCGGTGCCAGCTGACATAGGCCAGCAGCGTCAGGCAGTTGAACCAGAACACGATGCCGGTGGCCCAGCCGCAGCCGGCGCCGCCCAGTTTGGGCAGGCCGAACAGGCCGTGGATCAGGATGTAGTTGAGCGGGATGTTGAGCGCCAGCGCCAGCAGGCTGACCACCATGATGGCCTTGGGATGGCCCAGGCTGGACGCATAGGCGTGCAGCGCGCGGTGCGCCATCGCCGCCGGCATGCCGATGGCGGCGCCGGTGATGAACAGCATCACTTTGTCGGTGACCTGCGGCGGCAGGTGCAGCCAATGGCGCAGCGCCGGTTCCAGGCACAGCATCAGCAGCGCGCCCAATGTGCCTAGCAGCAAGCCGAACCACAGCCCCTGGGCGGCGTCATGGCCGAACTCGCGCAGCCTGCCCGATCCCAGGTGGTGGGACAGGATGGGGTTGAGCGCGGCGACCATCCCCATCAGGGTGACGTAGACGGTGATGAAGACGCTGGCGCCCAGGGAGACGGCGGCCAGATCGTCGGTGCTGACGCGGCCGGCCATCACCGTATCGACAAAACCGGTGGCGACCTGGGCGATCTGCGCCACCATCATCGGCAGAGCGAGGCGGGCGATCTGGCGCGCTTCGCGCACGACATCCGCGCGCGAAGCATGGTTGAGTTCGAACAGCATGCGGACCTGCTGGCTTTGATGCGGAAACCGCCGATTATAACCGGCGGGGCCGCTTACTGTCTGCGTGCGGACGGCTCAGAAGCGCACCGGAGGGTCGCGGCGCAGGTCGCAGCTGATGATCAGGGTCTGGCCAAAGCGGGTGTTGACGGCCAGCGCGTCGGCCAGGCTGATGTCGTGAACGATGAGCTGCTGCGCGCAGTGGTCGAAACGGTAGCCCTGGTCGCGGGCGAAAGCGGCAAGGTCGTGCAGGGCGCTGTCGTCGCTGGACGGCAGCGGTGTGGCGCTCAGGCTGCCACAGAGAGGGCGAGGTCTTCCCACGGCGTCGTAAGTCGCAAAAGAAAAATCGGCATAGCTGTCTTGCAGGCAGTCGTACATGTTTGGCTCTCCCAAGTTCGGTCGCGCTGTGCGTGCCGGGCTTGAGTCCGCCGGCGACGCTTTAGCAGGATTTTTTGGCGCCCTGCAAGTTGTCATTAACGCGGCGCCTGCATGCCGGCCGGGTGGCGTGGCATGCCGCGTCGATTCGCGACGGCTTGCGGGGGAGAGCGGTACGATGCCGGCGATGTGTTTCAGCCATGAAAAAACCCGCTGGCCACTTTACATCAGGAGCGCAAGCGGGTTCACCGTATACGCTTTAGCTGGCATTTGTATCGCGCCCGCAAGCTGTGTCAAATCGGCGCGTGAGTGTCAGAATATGCCGCTGGCAGGCGACTGTCAACATTTGCTTCGGTTCAGGCTTCCTCCAGCGAAAAACGCTCGTCCGGCATGATTTCGTCTGAAATGGGCAGGCTGGAAGGGGGGATGATCTCCGGGCTTTTCAGCAAGCACGATAGCGCCAGGCCGCCGACGCTGCCGCCCAGCGCGACGCGCAGGATGGCGGGCAGGCCGTAATGTGTGGCGACGAAGCCCGCCAGCGCTGGCGATGCGCCGCCGCCCAGTATCTCGCCCAGTCCTACGACGATTCCGGTGGCCGCCGGCAGCAGGGCGGGCGGAACCGATTCGCTGGTGAGCGGGCCGACTGCCAGACAGGTCAGGCTGCAATTGAAGAAGGAGATGCCGAACAGCAGGCAGAACAGCAGCCAGGGCTGGGGCGGAGCCATCGAAAGAATGGCGACGAGAGCGGCGCTGGCGGCGAAGGACAGCATGACGACGGGTTTGCGTCCATAGAGGTCTGACAGTCCCGGGATGATCAGTTGTCCTACGCAACCGCCTACCCCGATGGCCGAAATGACAAAGGCCATGGCCATGGTTGAAAGCCGGAGATGGTCGGTCAGGTAATTGGGCAGCATGGCGCACAGCACGAATTGGCAGCTGAGGATGCAGAACATGATAAGGATGTTGAGCCGGATATTGCCATGTCGCAGCGCCAGCAGCCAGGTGCTGAATGTGCCGGCGCGGCGATGCAGACGAGCGCGGCCTGCGACCGGGGTGTAGTGTCGGGCGATCAGCCAGGCCAGCAGGAAGCCGGGTAAGGCGACAATTGCGAATACGCCGCGCCAAGAGTGCAGGGTTTCCAGCAGCGAGGCGGCGATCAGAGGCCCCAGCGCCAACCCCAGGATGGGGAACAAGGCCTGCTGTATGCCAAGATTGAAGCCGCGGCGGCTGGGGTGGGACACCTCGATGGTGACGGTGATGCCGGTAGGGGTGAACATGCCTTCGCATATGCCCATCAGCGCACGCAGCAGCAGCAGGGTGACCAGCCCGGCCGCCAGCGCGGATAAGCCGGACAGCGCCGAGACCAGCAGCAGGGAGCCGACCAGAACGTTCTTGCGTCCCAATTTGTCGACCAGGCCGCCGATGCCTAGGGCGGCGAAACCCCAGGCCATGGCCAGGGCTGCGGATAAATTGCCAAGATCCTGGTAGTTCATCCCCAGATCGCGCATGATCGCCGGAAACAGGGGCAGAATGATGAAACGGTCCAGTCCGATCAGGCCAAAGCCCAGCGATAGCAGCACCACCATGTTCTTTTCGTGACGACCGGCGCGGGGGCTGGTCAGGCTTGCTTGGTTCATCAAATTTTCCTGATGCGTTGCTGCGTCTGTTGGGCAAGGCAGCGCGGCGCGTTGACAGGGCGGACGATGTGCGGCAAGGGCAGGGACGGGACTGGCGGCTTAGGCGAAACGCCGGCCGCCGCGTCTCCTGTCTGGGCGGTTTCAGGCCGCCCACTGACCAACGGCCATTTCCGCCGTGAAGCCGGGGCCGAAGGCCGCCAGCAGTCCAACCGAGCCGGTCTTGGGTTTGGACTCGAAGCGGCGGCGCAGCACGTCGAATACGACTACGCTGGCAATGTTGCCGGCTTCCGACAGGCTGTGGCGGGAGGGGGCAACCTTGTCCGCCGGCAATGACAGCTTGTTCACCAACTCGTCCAGAATCTTGCGGCCTCCGGTGTGGAAGATGAAAAAGTCGTTTTCAGCGCACTGCTGGCTGTAGGTGTCCTGATTAAGTTTTTCCATTACCGGGGCCACATCCTTGATCGAATTCATCACCGCTTTGTCCAGCGTGAAGTGGAAGCCGGTGTCCTTGACGTCGTAGCGGATGAAGTGCTCGCTCTTGGGCAGGAAGAAAGACTTGGTAGATTTGATGTTGAAGCCTGGAGCTTCGTCGTTGGCGCGCAGCACGCACGCAGATACCGCATCGCCGAACAACGCGGCCGAGATGAAGGCGTGCAGCTTGGTATCGTCCGGCTGGTAGCACAGCGAGGAGAATTCCAGCGATACGATCAGCACATGGTTGCGGTTATTGAGCGAGGCGAAGTCGTGGGCGCGGTTGATGGCGGCGGCGCCGGCCACGCAACCCAGTTGGGCGATGGGCAGTTGCACCGTTGACGCCGGCAGTTCCAGATCATTGATCAGGTGGGCGGTGAGCGAAGGCATCATGAAGCCGGTGCACGATGTTACGATCACCATGCGGATGTCGCTGGGCTTTAGATTGGCGTTGCTGATGGCCTGGCGCGCGGCAGCGGAGGACATGGCGCGGGCTTCGCGTTCATAGACGATGCTGCGGTGGGTGAAGCCGGTGTGCACCGACAGTTCGTCGATCGGCAGAACCAGATGGCGCGAGTTGACCTCGGTGTTCTGGATCATGCGCTTGGCCAACGACATACGCGGGTGGTCGCCGTGCAGGTTTTCCAGGTGCTCGATCATTTGTTCCTGGGTGATTTTGTATTGCGGGAACAGAACGTTGGGTTGGCAGAGTGTGGACATGGTTTAGGCCTCGGTTGTTTGGTTTGATTGGGGGCAGTTCAAAAGTAATCTTCGGTGCGCGCTGCCGGGCGCCCAGCCAGGCTGGGCGCGGCAGCCTCAGTCTTCCAGTACGAATTTGTAGGCGTATTGCCAAGCCAGATTGCTTTCACGGACGTGCTTGCGGATCACCATCTTGACGCGGGCGCCGATTTTGAGCTTGGCCGGATCAAGGATGTCGACCACCTCGGACGCGATGCCGATGCCGTCGTCCAGCCGCAGCATCACCATGTGGCGCGGCACCGCTTCGCCATAACCCATGCCTGCCAGGATCGGGTTTTCCGCTCTGGACAGGGCCACGATGGTGCCGTGGCGCTTGCAGCCGTAAGGCTCAATCTTCAGCGAGTTGCAGGCACCGCACACGCTGCGGCGCGGGAAGAAGATAGCTTCGCACTCCTGGCAGCGGCTGCCTTCCAGCCGGTACTTGCCGCCATGTTCGCGCCATTCGCGCAGCATGCTGGCGGTGGTCATGCGATGGATATGTTCGGGATACAGGGACATGGTGGCGCTCCTTATTCGTTGGTCAGGACAATGACCGAGTTGTGTGCGGCGTATCCGCCCAGATTTTGCGACACGGCGATGCGCGCGTTTTTCACCTGGTTGTCGGCTTCCCCCCTGAGCTGGCGGAATAGTTCGGTGATATGCAGGATGCCGTCGCAGCCGGATGCGTGGCCGCGGCCGATATTGCCGCCGTCGGTATTGAGCGGAACTTGGCCATCAAGCGCGATGCCACCCTCCATTACGAAGTGGCCGGCTTGACCGGGCTGGCAAATGCCCATCGATTCCATCTGGATTAGGCCCGCTCCCAGAAGGTCGTATACCTGGGCCACGTCGATGTCCTTGGCGGTAATGCCGGCCTTCTTGTAGGCCATCTCTGCGCAGGCGATGGAGTTGGCGGACAGCGCCATGCCGACATCCTGCGGCAGGCCCGGGTATTGCAGCGTCGGGTTGTGATAACGGGTGCCGAAGTAGTGGGACACGCCGGTGTAGGCGCAGCCCTTGATGAACACCGGCTTGTCGGTGTACTTGTGCGCCAGGTGCTCCGCTACCAGGATGGCGCAACCGCTGGCCTCGCCCCAGGCCAGCATGGAGCCGTGGGCCTCGCTTGCTTTCAGGGCTTCCAGCGACGGGATGGCCTGGCCGTAGCGGGTGGCGCTGGGGGTGTTCTGCGCGTAGATGCGCATTTGGCGTCCGAAGTGGGCCAGCACATCGGCTTCTCGGCCGGCGTAGCCGTACTTGTGGAAATACTCAGATGTGGCCAGGGCGAAGGCATCCGTGTGGGAGATGCCCAGAAAGTAGTCATACTCGCACTCGGTGCTGGAGCCAATGTATTCCGCGTAGTTGAAGTGGTCGGTCATCTTTTCGAAGCCGCCGCACAGCACGATGTCGTACTCGCCCGAGGCGACCATCTGATGGCCCATCTGGAACGACACCGAGCTGCTGGTACAGTTGGAGCTGGTGATGAAGGTGGGAGCCGGGCTGATGCCCAGCGCATCGGAAATAGTGGGGCCAAGGCCGCCATATTCGGAGATGCCTTCCCCATGGTAACCGTATGCCACGCCCTGAATTTCGCGCGGGTGCATCTTGGCGTCGCGGATGGCCTTGTAGGCTGACTCCACGATCATTTCCTTGAAGGTCTGGCGGACCCGGCTGCTGCCCGGTTTCGGGGTGTAGGCTGCCGAGACGATGGCAACGCGACGTGCACTCATGTTTTGCTCCTTTGGCTGGCTCAGAGATAGGCGGTCAAGGCGTAGTCGGGGCGCAGATACTTGAATTCGTATTTGATCGCCGTGCCGTAGTCGACGTACTGCTTCTGGCCTAGCTGGGTCTTGAGCGTGGTGGCGCGCTGTTGATGCGCGGCGATGTTATCGGTGACGGTCAGGGCGATGGCGTCGCTGCCTGCGCCGAAGCCGTAGGAAACCAACAGGATGCGGTCGCCCGGTTTGGCCTGGTCCAAAACCTGGATCAGGCCGAGCAGAGGGCTGGCGGCGCCGGTGTCGCCGATGGTGTCGGCGAACAGCGCCGGCTCCAGTTGTTCCGCGGTGAAGCCTAGTAGTTTCCCCAGCGAGCGTGGCGTGGAGACGACGTTTTGTTGAAATACCACGTAGTCGAAATCGGAGGCCGAGGTTTTGAGCTTGCCCATCAGGCCTTCTGCCGCGCGGCGGGTCTGATCTTCCAGGCCTATGCTGTTCTTGTCCGAGCCCAGACCCATGCCGGAGCGTATGTAGCGTTCGCCTTGCGGGCGAATATTGTCGGCGATGTCCGCCGCGCAGGAGAACGTGCCGTCGATTTCTGCGATCAGGTTCTCGCTGCCTACCAACATGGCGGCAGCGCCGGCGCCGGCATAGGATTCGGTCAGGTCGCCCGGCGCGGTGTGGCGGTTGATCGCGTCGGCGGCGATGGCCAGTGCGTGGCCAGCCATGCCGGAGGCTACCAGGGCCTGGCTGATCTGCAGTGCGGAAGTGCCAGACTTGCCGGAAAACTGGACGTCGGCGCAGTACATGTCGTAGCCCTGACCCAGCATTTCCAGGATGATGGCCGCGGAGGAGCGGGAGTCGTACGGATTCGTGCATGTGCCCAGATGCAAGGCGTCCAGCGTTGGCGAGCCGGCATGCTCCAAGGCACGCTGGGCGGCTTGAACGCCCAGCGTGATCACATCCTCATCGGGTTGCAGCACGGCTCTTTCGCAGACGCCAAGATGGTTTTTCACCAGATCGAGGTCAGTGTTCTTCCACACGTCGATGACATCGTTGATCTTGAGCCGGCAAGTCGGAATGCTGCTGCCGTAGCTCACTATGCCTATTTTCTTCATGGTCTTCCTTTCCAGTGGACGAGTGCTCTCTACTCGCATGACCCGATCATGTTCCGCTCCTGGCGGCGGTGTTTGCCGGCGCGCTCGGAGGGATGGATTCGATCCGGCCTGCTGCAAAAATACGAAACGTTCCGTTTCCTTTTTTTAGATTGAATGCCATCGTCATTTCATGTCAATAGTAAATTCCGGATATTTATATTTTCAGAGTGGGGACTATTTTTTGCGTGTGCCGAAAAGCGCACAGGAGACAGGTTGGAGGTAGACAGTTTGAGCGTTGGCGGAGCCGGAAATGGGAGATTGGTTGGCAGCGGTCTGAGGGATGCCGGCTGAAAGTCCATGACGCCGGATTTGATTTTCGTTAAATCATGATAAATATTTTGTTGCGCTGGAGGAGGTTTGGTAATTCCGGTGAGATTTTTGTGGGTTATTTTATTTCACATTAAATATTTTGTTAATGAAAAATGATTAATTTTGAATGAAAAGTTGTTTGTGTGGCAGTTTTTATAAATTCTGAATTTTCTATTTGATTGCACTTGATAATGATATTATCTACATGATTTTTCAATTTAAAAATTGTCTATATTTTGAATGTCACTTTTCTTTCTGCTTTTCTTCGTGCGGAAACGTCTTGAGAAGTGTTGTTTTTTTGTCGAACTTGTTGTTGTATTGCTGGCTTGAATATTTTCCAGGAATGGAAATGGTATTGTAGAAAATCAGTAAATCAGTGCCTGTTTTGAGTTGCAGCCTGCTTTGCAGGCGGGGGCTGTGGTGTGCGGTCTCCGGCATGATAGGCGCGCTGCGATCTGCGGGCCGGATGCTTTGCCTGATGACCATTTTGTCTTAGTACAAAAACGAAACGTTTCGTTTTTATTTTTTCATTCGATTCTGCGGCGGGCCACCGCCGTCTTCCGTTGAGCAGGGCCGGATGAGATGAGCAATACGTAGTTATGCGGCGGCCGGATTGTGGATCGGTCGCTTATTTTCGAGTTTGGTATCTGCAGACGATATAGTTTGGAGGATCGTTTCCCATGTCCAGTAGTTCTGCACGCAGTTCCACCGGCGCATTGCGCAATCCGCAGACGCATCAGGCTATCCTTGAGTCAACGATAGAAATCCTCAAGGAAAGCGGTTATTGCGGGGTAAGCATAGAGTCGGTGGCCAGAAGGGCCGGTGCCAGCAAGCCGACCATCTATCGTTGGTGGCCAAATAAGGCGGCCTTGATCGCCGAGGTGTATGAGAGCGAGAGCGATAGGGTCCGGCAGATGCCCGATCTGGGATCGTTGCAAGAGGATCTGTCCTTCCTGTTGCACAATTTGTGGGGCGCCTGGCGGGAAACGATATGCGGCGAGGCATTCCGCAGCGTGATTGCCGAGGCGCAACTGGACCCTATCATGTTAGCGCAGCTGAAGGATGAGTTTATGGCCCGCCGCCGCGATATGCCGCGACGTTTGTTGCAGAATGCCGCCAATCGCGGCGAGCTGGCTGAGCACGTCAATCCCGAATTGCTGCTGGATCTGATTTTCGGTTTTTGCTGGTATCGTTTGCTGACCGAACAACTGACGGCGGTGCAGGACATTGATGTCTTCATCGACATGCTGCTGCTGGGCGTGACCGCTCGGCATGCCTGATCCGGCTCTGGATGGCCTTGTCAGGCTGCGCGTCTGAGTAGTGCCTTAGCTCGGCGTCCGGTTCTGCTCCTGCTCCACCAGCCGGTAGCCGACGCCGGTTTCTGTGACGATGTGGCGCGGCATCGCCGGGTTGTCTTCCAGCTTCTGCCGCAGGTGGCCCATGTAGACGCGCAGGTATTGATTGTGTTCGGAGAACGACGGACCCCATACCGCCAGCAGCAGCTCGCGGTGGGTGATCACCTTGCCGGCGTTGCGGATCAGCGTGGACAGCAGCCGGTATTCTATCGGGGTCAGGTGGACCGGGGTTTCTCCCTTGTGCACCAAGCGGTTGACCAGGTCGATCTTGATGTCGCCGAAGTGGAAATTCTGCTGCGCGGCCGCGCTGCCCTGGATGCGGCGGCGCAGCAGCACGCGGATGCGCGCCAGGCATTCGGCCACGCCGAAGGGCTTGGTCAGGTAGTCGTCGGCGCCGGCGTCCAGCGCCGCCACCTTTTCCGTCTCTTGGGTGCGGGCCGACAGCACCAGAATGGGGATGTCGGTCCATTCGCGCAGGCTCTTGATCACGTCTATGCCATTCATGTCCGGCAGACCCAGGTCCAGTATCACCATGTCCGGCTTGCGGGTGGCCACTTCTATCTGGCCCTGCTTGCCGGTTTCCGCCTCGTAGACAGTCAGTTTTTCTTCATCCAGCGCCGAGGACAGGAAGCGTCGGATCGGTTTCTCGTCTTCGATGATCACGATGGAAATAGGTGCGTCGTTCATGGTTGCTCGCTCTTATGGTTTCAGGCGTCTTCCGGCGGCAGCTGGGGCGGCGCGCCGGCGGGCAGGGTGAAGGAGAAGCGGGCGCCGTGCGGATGGACGTTGCCGGCTTCTATGCTGCCGCCGTGGTTTTCTATGATGGCGCGGCAGATCGCCAGTCCCAGCCCCACTCCGGGAGTGGTGGACTCGGGCGCGCCGCGCGAGAACTTGTCGAAGGCCTTCTGTTCCATATTGGCTGGCAGGCCGGGGCCGTCATCGCTGACGCTGACGCGCACCCTGGCGCCGTCGTGCCGGGCCGCCAACTCGATATGCGAGCCGGCCGGCGTGTATTTCGCGGCGTTTTCCAGCAGATTGACCAGCACCCGCTCGATCAGCACCGCGTCGTATTCCAGTACCGGCAGGTCGTGGCTCAGCTTCAGCTCCAGATGGTGCTGGCGCAGGCTGTGCTCGCAGGCGCGCACCGCGCTGCCCACCACCTCGTCCAGTAGTTGCCATTCCTTGTTCAGCTTGACGCCGGACTGCAGCTTGGCCATGTCCAGCAGATTGGTGACCAGCTTGTTCATCCGCATCGCCTCCTCCTGGATGGACAGGGCGATGTCTGCCTGCTGCGCCGGCGGCAGCGCGGGCGTGTTCAGCATATTGGCCATGCCCAGCATATTGGTCAGCGGCGTGCGCAGGTCGTGCGATACCACCGACAGCACGCTGTTGCGCAGCCGTTCCGATTCCATCGCCACGATGGCGTCCTGCGCCACTTCCACGTAGTGCACTCGCTCCAGCGCCAGCGCGATCTGCGCGGCGCAGGTTTCCAGCAGGCGCTGCTGCTCCGGCAGGAAAGCCTGGATGGTTTTCTCCGGCAGCAGCGCGATCACGCCGCGGGTGCGCATCGGCGCGCGCAGCGGCACGTACAGCGAGGGGTTGGAGGGCAGGGTGTTGGTGCCGAGGCCGGCCGGCTGCAGGTTGTCGAACACCCACTGCGCGACGCCGGTGTCGGCGTTGTTGCCGGTTTCGGTGGCGGCGCGCAGCTGGTCCTCGCTATTGGGCACGAACAGCATCACCTTGGCGTGGAACAGCGGCTCCAGCCGGCCGACCGCGGTTTCTATGATCTGCGAGGCGGTCAGCGCGCCGGCCAGTTCGCGTCCCAGGTCGTACAGCGCGCGGGTGCGGCGTTCGCGGTAGGTGGCGATGGTGGCTTCGAAGCGGAAGCGGGCGGTCAACTGGCTGATGATCAGCGCCACCACCAGCATCACGATGAAGGTCAGCAGGTATTGGGTGTCGGACACAGCGAACGACAGCTGCGGCGGCACGAAGAAGAAGTCGAAGGCAGCCACCGACAGGAAGGACGCCAGCACGCCGGGGCCGCGGCCGTAGCGGGTGGCGATCAGCACTACCGCCAGCAGGTGCACCATGATCACGTTGGATAGCGCGAAGTAGGGCACCAACAAGTGGTTGACCGCTGTGGTGGCGGCGCAGGCGGCGGCGGCGGCCAGGTAGCCGCGCTGCGGCCTGCCGGATTCGCCGTCGCTGAACAGCAGGCTGTGCACGCGCTTGCCGCCCTTTTCCTCGCGGTCGTCGAGTTCGTGCGCCACTACGTAGACGTCCACGTCGCCGGACTGGCGGGTGAGCTCCTCCACCAGCGAGCCGCGCCACAGCCGCGCCAGCGGGCTGCTGGCGGACTTGCCGACCACCAGCTTGGACACGTTGCGGGTGCGGGCGTAGGCCAGCAGGGTGGCGGCCAGCGAGCTGCCGCCCAGCACAGTGGTTTCCGCGCCCAATTCCTGCGCCAGCTTCAGGCCCTTGAGGATGCGCGCGCGCTTGTCTTCCGGCAGCCGCTGCAGATTGGGGGTTTCGACGTAGACGGCGATCCAGTCGGCGTCGAGGTTGGCCGCCAGCCGTTTGGTGCTGCGGATCAGCTTGTCGGTGCCGGGGCCGGGGCCGACGCAGACCAGCAGCCGTTCGCGGGCGTGCCATACCGGGTTGATGGACTGATCGGCGCGGTAGGCGCGCATCTGGGCGTCCACCCGGTCGGCGGTGCGCCTGAGCGCCAGTTCGCGCAGCGCCAGCAGATTGCCCTTGCGGAAGAAGTTCTTCACCGCGCGTTCGGCCTGGTGCGGCAGGTAGACCTTGCCGGCGGCGAGGCGCGATAGCAGCTCGTCCGGCGGCAGGTCCACCAGCGACACTTCGTCGGCCATGTCGAACACGTGGTCGGGCAGCGTTTCCCTGACGATGATGCCGGTGATCTGGCCGACAACATCGTTAAGGCTCTCCAGGTGCTGCACATTGAGAGTGGTGTAGACGTCTATGCCAGCCGCCAGCAGCTCCTCCACGTCCTGCCAGCGCTTGGGGTGGCGCGAGCCGGGCGCGTTGGAGTGGGCGAACTCGTCGATCAGGATCAGCGGCGGCTTGCGCTCCAGCGCGGCGTCGATGTCGAATTCGGCCAGGCCGCGGCCCTTGTATTCGATCTGGCTGGGCGGGAGGACTTCCAGCCCGTCCAGTTGCGCCGCGGTCTCCTTGCGGCCGTGGGTTTCCACCACGCCGACCAGCACCCCCACCCCTTCCTGCTGTTTCACCCTGGCCGCGGCCAGCATGGCGAAGGTTTTTCCGACCCCGGCGCAGGCGCCGAAGAAGATCTTCAGGCGTCCGCGCTGGGCATCCAGCTCTTCGCGTTTGAGTTCGTCCAGCAAGGCATCCGGGTCGGGGCGCAGATCGGTCATGCGGTTTTAGGCTTTCTTGGTCAGTTCGTCCAGCGCCAGATTCAGCTCCAGCACATTGATGCGCGGTTCGCCGAGCAGGCCGAAGGTTTCGCCGATGACATGGTCTTCAACCAGCTTGCGCACGGTGCTTGCCGGCAGTTTACGCGCGGCGGCGATGCGGTCAACCTGATAGTAAGCGGAGGCCACCGAGATTTCCGGGTCCAGGCCGCTGGCCGAGGCGGTCACCAGGTCCACCGGCACCGGGCCGGTCTGGGTCGGGTGCGCCTTGCGGATGTTGTCGACATTGCCTTTCACCGCGTCCAGC
>NZ_MKCT01000039.1 GCF_001855555.1 Chromobacterium sphagni
GGCGCCTTTGGGGCTGCGTCTTCCCATCTATCCGGCCAAGGGGTATTCCGCGACGGTGCCGGTGAAAAGCCTGATTGCCGCGCCTATGGTCAGCATTACGACGAGGCTTGCAAGCTGGTGTTCAGCCGGCTGGGCGACCAGCTGCGCATCGCGGGCACCGCTGAGCTGGCCGGTTATTCCTCCAGCCTCAATCCGGTGCGCTGCCAGGCGCTGATCCGGCGCGGCCGGGCTCTGTTTCCCGATGCTTGCGACTGGGACTCCGCCCGCTTCTGGAGCGGCTTGCGGCCGGCCACGCCGGGCAATGTGCCGCTGATAGGCAAGAGCGCGCTTGGGCGGCTGTATCTGAACACCGGCCATGGCACGCTGGGCTGGACCGAAGGGGCTGGCTCGGGCAGGGCGCTGGCCGAGATCGTCAGCGGCAGGCGGCCGCAACTGGATTTCGCCTTTTTAGGTTTGTAATAGCGGTAGCGGCCGCAAAGCGGAACGGGTTGGAACGGGGGTCGCGGCAGGCGCCTGTCTGAAGGATGCGCCGGGTAGATGAAACCGGCCAATGGAGTGCGAATGAGCGAAGTGCAGGAAATGACGCCGTACCAGTTGCTGGGCGGCGAAGGGGTGGTGCGTTGGTTGTGCGACCGTTTTTACGACATCATGGACAGCGAGCCGGCGGTTGCGCCTTTGCGGGCGATGCATCCGGCCGATCTGGCAGGATCCAGGCAAAAGCTGTTCATGTTCCTGTCAGGCTGGCTGGGTGGACCGTCGTTGTATATGGAAGCCTTTGGCCACCCGCGTTTGCGCATGCGCCACATGCCGTTTGCGGTGGACGAGGCGGCGCGCGACCAGTGGATGTTGTGCATGCGGCAAGCGGTGGGCGAACTGGTGGTGGAAGACTGGCTGAAGCATAAACTGCTGGAGGCGTTCTACAACACCGCCGACTTCATGCGCAACCAGTAAGGTTCAAGATAGGCTTGAAGTCGGCGCGGCCTTGTCCATGATTAGAGTATCCACGCGCGGAGTCTGGTCATGGGACGCTGTCCGCTATCGCCGCTCGCCATCGCCCTGGCGTGCCAGGTTGCTTGGGCTGGCTGTCTGCCGCAGGCGCTGATGTGCGCCTCGCCGCGCGATCCTTCGGTGCAGCAGCAAGAGCTGCTGCCCAAGGGCTTGCAGTTGGGGCCGTTGCGCCTGGAGCAGGATCCGGAAAGCCATGCGATGCGTTTGGCCCCGGCGCTGGATCTGGGCAAGCATACCCACTTGTCGGTCAAGATGAACCACAAGGATGTCGGCTTGCGGCTGAAATTCAATACCGACTGATGTCCCCGCCGCGCCGCCTCAATGCGGCCGGTGGCCGCGTTCGATCTGCACCCCCACCCGCTTGACTCCCGGCAGGATGCCTAGCTTGGTGACCGCCACCGCACCCATGGCGCGCCGAACTCCTCGCGCACCATTTTGGCGATATGTTCCGCCAGCGCCTCCAGCAGCAGGAAGTGCTGTTCCTCCAGCGATTGGCGCAGCCGCTCCACCACCACGCCGTAGTGGATGGTGTCGCCGATATTGTCGCTATGGCAGGGCGTGTCGCTGGGAATGCCGATTTCCAGGTCGATCTCAATGGTCTGAGCGGCTTTGCGCTCCCAGTCATACACGCCGATCACGGTGTCGGCGCGCACTTCGCGCAGGAATATGATGTCCATCTGTCTGTCAGGTGGTTGGGCTTTGCCGCCCGATACCGTAAAATCCGAAGCCTCCTATTCTAATCTAACGGATACTCCTCGACCATGACCACGACAGCATTTGCTTTTGTCATTGCGGCCTACCTGATCGGCTCGCTGTCTTTCGCCGTGATCGTCAGCAAGGCGATGGGCATGGCCGACCCGCGCAGCTACGGCTCGGGCAACCCCGGTGCCACCAATGTGCTGCGCAGCGGCAAGAAGCTGGCCGCGGTGCTGACCCTGATTGGCGACGGCGCCAAGGGCTGGCTGGCGGTGGCGCTGGCATCCTGGCTGGGGCCGCGCTACGGCCTGAGCGATCAGGGCATCGCCATGTGCGCGCTGGCGGTGCTGTTCGGCCACATGTGGCCGGTGTTCTTCGGCTTCAAGGGCGGCAAGGGCGTGGCTACCGCGGTAGGCATTCTGCTGGGCATCAATGTCTGGCTGGCGCTGGCTGCATTGGCCACCTGGCTGTTCATGGCCTTCGTGGTGAAGATCTCGTCGCTGTCGGCTTTGGTCGCCTGCGTGCTGGTGCCGGTGTACGCCTATTTCATCGTCGGCCCCAAGAGCGTGTTTTTCGGCACCTGCATCATCATCGCGATCCTAGTCATACATCGGCACAAGTCCAACCTGATCAAGCTGATGACCGGGCAGGAAGACAAGATAGGCGGCAAGACCGACGCCAGCTGACGCCTGAGCGCCAGCCAAGCAAAAGCCGTCCCTCTGGGGACGGCTTTTTGTTTGTGAATGGATGGTTTAGTGGAAGTCGCTGGCGAAGCGGCTCCAGCGCGGCATCCCGTTGCCGGTGATGTCGGCGGAGGCGATCACGCCCATCGCCCGGCCTATCAGCAGATTGCGCGGCACCGTGCCGAAGTAGCGCGAGTCGGCGCTGTCGTCGCGGTTGTCGCCCAGCATCAGGTACTGCCCGGCTGGCACCTTGAGCGGGCCGAAGCTGCTGCGGGCGTCGACTCCGGCCGGCCATTGCACGCGGTGCGGTGGCAGTACGCCGCTCTCTCGGGAGCGTAGCGCCGGCAGGACGGTATGGGCGGCGACGTTTTCCATCCGCTGCTGCAAGGGCTGGTAATGCGCGGCCTGGCCGTTGATCCGCAGTTCCTCGTTGCGCATTTCCACGATGTCGCCGGGCAGCGCCACCAGCCGTTTGATCAGGCGGGTGCGGTCCTTGGGCGACGAGAAAGTGACGATGTCGCCGCGTTGCGGTTCGCCGGTGCGCTGCAAAATAACGTTGGTCAGCGGCAGCTTCAGGTCGTAGGCCAGCCGGTTGACCAGCACCACGTCGCCCTCCAGCACGGTGGGACGCATCGATCCCGAAGGAATGGTGTTCCAGTCGGCGACGGCGGTGCGGAACAGGCCGAAAACCAGCAGGAAAACCAGGAAGCCGCGGTTGTTTTGCAGCCAGTTCTTCATTGCGTTCCTTGATCGTCAAAAATTGAATCAGCCATCCGACAGCACGCGGATGTGGGCGGCGACGCTGCGGCCCAGCGCCGACAGGTCATAGCCGCCCTCCAGCACCGACACCACGCGGCCGGCGCAGTACTGGTCGGCAATCTGCAGCAGATGGCGGGTGACCCATTCGTAGTCGGCTTCGGTGAGGCCCAGCGAGCCCATGTCGTCCTCGCGGTGGGCGTCGAATCCGGCGGAGATGAACAGCATTTGCGGCTGGAATTCGTGCAAGAGCGGCAGCCAGACGTTTTCTACCGCCTCACGGAATTCGCGGCCGCCGCTGCCGGCCCGCATCGGCACGTGATGCATATTGGGCCCCAGCGGGACATCGCCGCTATAGGGATAGAACGGGTGCTGGAAAATGGACACCATCAGCACCCGCGGGTCGTCGCGCAGGATTTCCTCGGTGCCGTTGCCGTGGTGGACGTCGAAATCCACCACCGCGACCCGTTCGAACTTGTAATGCGCCAGCGCGTGGGTGATGCCGACGGCGATATTATTGAAGAAGCAGAAGCCCATCGCCTTGTCGCTTTCGGCATGGTGGCCGGGCGGGCGGATGGCGCAGAAGGCGTTGGGCGCCTTGTCCTCGGCCACCAGCTCCACCGCCTTGACCACGGCGCCGGCGGCGTGGCGCGCGGCTTTCAGCGTGCCGGGCGACATCGCGGTGTCCGGGTCCATGCGGAACGTGCCCACGCTGGGCGCGCAGGCTTCCAGGTATTCGACATAGCGCGGCGGATGCACGCGGGCCAGTTGTTCGTAGCTGACTTCCGGCGCCTCCACCTCCTGCAGGCTGTCGAAGATCTGCGAGGCCATCAGCTGGTCGCGGATGGCGCTCAGCCGCTCCGGACACTCGGGGTGGCCCACCCCCATATTGTGCTGCAGGCAATCGGCATGGGTGATGTAGGCGGTCAAGCCATTGCGCTGCAAGCGGTTTTTCAGCCAAGTCAACACGAGAGCCCCCTGCGTGCTTACAATGGAATGTCGATTATCTATTTTTGATAAATACTGCGCGCAACCGGGGTCAAATGCAATCACTCTCCCTTGCCTACCGGCAACTGAATACGCTGATTCTGGGCAAGCCGCAGGCTCTGCGGCTGGCCTTCGCCTGCCTGATCGCCCGCGGCCACCTGCTGATCGAGGATGTGCCCGGCGTGGGCAAGACCACGTTGGCGCATGGTCTGGCCACGGTGCTGGGGCTGGATTACCGCCGGGTGCAGTTCACCAGTGACCTGCTGCCGGCCGATATTCTGGGCGTCAGCATCTACCAGCGCGACAGCGCGCGCTTCGAGCTGCACCGCGGGCCGGTATTCACCCAGGTGCTGTTGGCCGACGAGATCAACCGCGCGTCTCCCAAGGTGCAGTCGGCGCTGCTGGAGGCGATGGAGGAGAGGCAGGTGTCGATAGACGGCGACACCCATGCGCTGCCGTTGCCGTTCTTCGTCATCGCCACTCAGAATCCGGGCGAGCAGATGGGCACCTTTCCGCTGCCGGAGTCGCAGCTGGACCGTTTCCTGATGCGCATTTCGCTGGGTTATCCACCGCGCGAGGCCGAGCGCGCGCTGCTGATGGGCGAGGACCGCCGCAGTCTGCTGGAGCGTTTCAAGGCGGTGATGACGCCGGACGAATTGCTGGCGCTGCAGCAGAAGGCGGCGGCGGTGGTGGTGAGCCCGGCGCTGGCCGACTACCTGCTGGCCTTGCTGGAGGCCACGCGCCAGTCCGGCCTGTTCGCCACAGGGCTCAGCCCGCGCGCAGGCCAGGCGCTGGTGGCGGCGGCGCGCGGCTGGGCCTTGCTGGCGGGGCGCGACCACCTGCTGCCGGAGGACATCAAGGCCATCTTCCTGCCGGTGGCGGCGCACCGGCTGCAGGCGGTGGCCGGCAGCGATGCCGAGCAGGAACTGGGGCGCTTGCTCTCGCATGTCGCGATTCCGTGAACGGCTGCAGCGCTGGCTGCTGGCGCGGCTGCCGCTGGAAGAACGCTGCGAACTGTCCCAGCGCCGCATCTATCTGCTGCCCACCCGCTTCGGTCTGCTGCTGCTGGCGGTGGGGCTGGCGGTATGGGTGGGCGCGCTCAATTACCAGGTGAGCCTGGCATACGCGCTGGCGTTCTGGATCGTCAGCCTGGTGCTGGTGGCGGTGCTGATGGCTTATCGCCAGCTGTCCGGGTTGCGGCTGCGGGCGGAGCCGGGCGCGGCGGTGTTTGCCGGCGATCCGGCCTGCTTTCGCCTGGTGCTGGAGAATCCGTCCGCATTGCAGCGGCAGCTGCAGGTGCATTTGCAGGGGGATGACCGGCGCTTGCCGTGCGGCCTGGCGGGGCAGGGCAGCGGCAGCGTCGAGCTGACGCTGCCGACCAGCGGCCGCGGCTGGCTGGCGCTGCCTGCCTGCGTGGTGGCGAGCGAAGCGCCGTTCGGCCTGATCCGCGCCTGGGCGGTATTGCGCTTGCAATCCCGGTTGCTGGTGTATCCGGCCTTGTTGCCGGATGCCGCGCGCGGGGGCAGCGAGGGCGATGGCGGCAGCGGCGGCCGAAGCCGGCCCGGCGGCGACGATTTTTCCCATCTGGACGCATACCGCCATGGCGACACGCCGCGCCAGATCGCCTGGAAAGTGTTGGCCCGGCGCGATGTGCTGACCAGCAAGCGCTTCGCCAGCGAGAGCGGCGGCGACTTGACGCTGATCCGCTGGAGCGACTACGGCGCCGAGGCGGATGCCGAGCGGCGCCTGTCGCGGATGGCCTGGCGGGTGGAGCAGTGCGAGCGCCGCCAGCAGCGCTACCGGCTGAGCCTGCCGGACGACGAGATCGGCCCGCAGCCGCGCCAGCGCGAACAGGCGCTGAGCGCGCTGGCCTTGTTCGGGGGGCGGCCATGACGCCGGACGCCGAGCGGGGACGCAGCTGGCCGGTGCTGCTGGCGCTGGGCTGGACCGCGCTGCCCCTGGCCTGGTATCTGCCATGGTGGCTGCTGGCTCTGTTTGTCGCGGCGCTGGCCGGCAGGGCGCGGCTGGAGCATGGCGGCGGCCGCCTGCCATCGCGCTGGCTGCTGCTGCCGACGCTGCTGGCCGCCATCGCCATGCTCTGGCTCAGCCTGCAGACCCTGGTGGGGAGGGAGGGAGGGGTGGCGCTGCTGGTGCTGCTGATCGCCTTCAAGGCGTTTGAAACCGCCAGTCTGCGCGACTGGCGGGTGTTGCTGGCGTTGGGTTTCTTCCTGGCGGCTATGCCGCTGCTGTTCGACCAGTCGCCGCTGATGGCCGCCTGGCTGGTGGCCAGCCTGCTGCTGCTGACCTGGGCCACGGCGGTGCTGGCGGGGGCCTTGCCGCGCGGCAGCTGGCGCAGCGCCGCGCAGGCGCTGTTGCTGTCCCTGCCGATGATGCTGGTGCTGTTCGTGGTGATGCCCCGGCTGCCGGAGCCGCTGTGGAGCATGCCGGGCCAGGAGCGCGCCGCCGCCAGCGGTCTGGGCGAGGATATGGCGCCGGGCAGCATCAGCCAGCTGATACTCAATCGCGAGCCGGCATTTTCCGTGGCGTTCACCGGCGCGCCGCCGGCCCAGGACCAGCTGTACTGGCGGGTGATGTTGCTGGACGACTTCGACGGGCAGCGCTGGATCAATGTCGGCGGCCAGCGCGGCGAACCCTTGCAGCAAGCCGAAGGCAGGCAGGTTGCCTACAGTATGACGCTGAAGCCGGACAAGGGCCGGTTGCCAGCGTTGGACCTGCCGCAGCGGGCGGCCCAGGGCAGCCACCTGGAGGCGGGAGGCTTGCTGCGCCAGGACGAGAAGCAGGACGAATTGGCCCGCTATGCGCTGGCCAGCCGGCTGGGCGGCCGTTATCCGTCGCCGCTGTCGGCCGCCGGGCAGGCTTTCTACCGGCGGCTGCCGCCCGGCAATCCCCGCAGCCGGGCCTTGGCGGCCAGGCTGGCGCGCCAGGCCGGCAGCGAGCAGGCTTTTGCCGGCGAGGCGCTGCAATATCTGCGGCTGGGCGGTTTCAGCTATACCCTGAAGCCGCCCTTGCTTGGCCAGCAGGCTGTCGACCAGTTCCTGTTCGACAGCCGACAGGGCTTCTGCGAACACTACGCCTCCGCCTTCGCGTTCCTGGCGCGCGCGGCCGGGATTCCAGCCCGGGTGGTGGTGGGATATCAGGGCGGAGAATACAACCCGGTAGGCCGTTTCTGGCAAGTGCGCTCGTCCGATGCCCATGCTTGGGTGGAGATATGGCTGTCCGGCCCGAGGCAATGGCTGCGGGTGGACCCGACCGCAGCGGTGGCGCCTGGCCGGCTGGAACAGGCTGCGGAGCAGGCGCTGCCGGCCTTGCGCAGCGATGGCGGAGCGGCGGGAGTGCTGCCGCCGCAGTGGCTGCGGCGTTGGCGCCAGCAGTGGACGGCCGCCAATTTCGCCTGGCAGCAGTGGGTGGTCGGCTATGACGCCAGCCGGCAGCAGGGGGTGTTCCAGCGGCTGGGCCTGGGGACTAGAGTGGATGGCGGCAGCGTGGTGCGGGGCTTGTTGATCGGCATGCTGCTGGCGGTGTTGCCGTTGATGCTGTGGTGGCGCCGCCGACCGGCGCAAGCGCCGATGGCCGCTGGCTGGGAGCTGATACGGCAGGGTTTGGCGAAGCGCAGCATCGCGGCGGGTCCTGCACTGGGGCCGCTGGAGTTGCTGAAGGCTGCCAGGGGTTTACCGCGCGACGATTATCGCCGTTTGAAGCGACTGGTCAATGAATACATCGAATTGCGCTACCGGCGGCAGGTGGCGGATGCCGGGAGGGAGCGGCGCTGGTTGCGGCAGGCGAGGCGCTGGAAATGACAAAGCCCGGCTGAGCCGGGCTGGGGTACTGCGCGCCGGTTCGGCTCAGAGCAGGAAATCGCGCGAGATGCCCTTGCGGCGCAGGATGCGGCGCAGTTGCTCCAGGCCTTCGATCTGAATCTGCCTGACCCGTTCGCGGGTCAGGCTGAGCGATGCCGCCAGCTCCTCCAGCGTGCAGATCTCGTAGCCGTTGAGGCCGTAGCGCCGCTCTATCACCAGCCGCTGTTTCTCGTTGAGCTGGCTCAGCCAGTCGTGGACGAACATTTCCAGCTGGTTGTTGTGCAGCTGCAGTTCCGGCTCTTCATGCTGTTCGTCGGGGATGGATTCGCCGATGGACAGCATCGGGTCGATGTCCAGCGGGGCGTCCAGCGAGGCCATGCGCTCGTTCAGGTTCATCACCTTGCGCACATCCTCCACCGGCTTGCCGACCAGGTGGGCGATTTCCTCTATGCTGGGCTCGCGGCCGATCTGGCTTTCCAGATGGCGCGAGGCGCGCAGGTAGACGTTGAGTTCCTTGATCACGTGCACCGGCAGGCGGATGGTGCGCGACTGGTTCATGATCGCGCGTTCTATGCTCTGGCGTATCCACCAAGTGGCATAGGTGGAGAAGCGGAAGCCGCGCTCGGGGTCGAACTTCTCCAGCGCGTGCATCAGGCCGATATTGCCTTCCTCGATCAGGTCGAGCAGCGCCAGCCCGCGGTTGATGTAGTGCTTGGCGATGTTGACCACCAGCCGCAGATTGTGCTCGATCATCTTCTGTCGGGCTTCGAACTCGCCGGCAACCACCCTGCGCGCCAGCGCCAGCTCCTCCTGCGGGGTCAGCAGCGCGTTGTTGCCGATGTCGTTCAGATAGATCTGGGTGACGTCGGCGACAACATCCTCAAAGACCGCGGTGCTTTCCGCGGCCTCTTCCGCTTCTGCTTCGGCGGCGGCTTCCTCGCCGCCTTCCTCGTCCAGAAGCTCGTTCTCGTCCAGGATATCTATTTCGTTGCTCATCTCTCTACCCCCGTCGCTGTCTTGTTCTGACGGGGGCTGTGCCTACCCGTTCAGGACTTGTGTTCAAGATACTGCATCGGGTCCACCGGCTTGCCAAAACGGCGGATCTCGAAGTGCAGTTTGACTTGGTCGGCATCGGAATTGCCCATTTCGGCAATCTTCTGCCCTTTCTTGACAGACTGTCCTTCCTTTACCAGCAGCTGGCTGTTATGCGCATATGCCGACAGGAAGGTCTTGTTATGTTTGATGATGATCAGCTTGCCGTAACCGCGCAGCCCGGCGCCGCTGTACACCACCTTGCCATCACCTGCTGCGAGCACCGCTTGACCCATGCGCCCGCTGATTTCAACGCCCTTGTTGCTGTCCGAGTAGCCTTTCACCACCTTGCCCTCGGTCGGCCAGGACCATGCCACAGCGTCTTCTTCCTGCTTGGCGGCCGGCGCGCTGGCATCCTTGGCGGGAGCCGGAGCGACAGTCGCCGCGCTGGCTTCCGGCTTTTTCCCCGGTGCCGGCGAAACCGCAGGGCCAGACGCCTGAGCGCTGTTCTTGCTGCCAGGACGTCCCTCGCTCTGGGCCGCCAGGTCTTTTACCGCTTCGCTGCCGTACGGCAGCTTCAAGGCTTTGGGATAGGCCTTTACCGTTCCGTTGCCCGTTGCCGGCACCGCCGCGGCGTGTTCGACCGCGGCGCTCGCCGCGACCACCGGCGCCGCCTTGGCCGCGCCGTTCTGCGCGGCGCCGCCGGGCGGCGTCAGACGCAGCACCTGCCCCACCTTGATGCCGGTGTCGGGCAGATTGTTCCAGGCGGCCACGTCCTTGTACTTCAGGCCATGGTTCAGCGAGATGCGGAACAGATTGTCGCCCGGCTTCACCACATAGCTGCCGTCGCCGTCGCCGTCGCCGCCGGCGGCCGGCGCGTTGGCTGCCGGCTGCACGTTCAGGCTGCCCTGGTCCCGGTAGGGGGTGGCGACGGTATTGCCGGAGGTCGCCGTCGGGGCCGGTTTGGCCTGGCCGATAGGGGCTGGCGCCGCGTTTTCCACCGGAGCTGCCTGCTGAGCCATGCTGCTGCAACCGGTCAATCCTGCACCAAGTGCGGCAACTAATATATACGCATACCTGCAATGCATTTTTAGCATGTTTTTTTTGTTGAAACGTTGAATAAGAGTTTTGCTTGATTGTCTGACAGCGATAGTGTTGCGTTTTTGCAGTTTCAACTACGCCCGTTCAGCAGCGGAACAAATTTTACCGGGTCCAGCTTGGCCTTCTGAAGGCCTTGCGTGGTTTTTTCCAGCAGCCACAAATGTTGCTCGGTTTCGCCCAGCGGCAGCACCAGCCGGCCGCCTTCCGCCAGCTGTTCCACCAGCGCGTTCGGCACGGCGCGGGCGGCGGCGGTGATGATGATACCGTCGAACGGAGCCGCTTCCGGCAGGCCGACGTTGCCATCGCCATGCACCAGGCGGGCGTGGACCAGCTTGGCGGCGCGAAGATTGCGTCTGGCTTGGTCAAGAATCGCGCCCAGTCGTTCCATCGAATACACTTCGGCGCCGGTTTTCAGCAGCACCGCGGTCTGGTAGCCGCAGCCTGTGCCAATTTCGAGGATCTTTCCCGGTTGGCGCCCCTGCAGCAGCAGTTCGGTCATCCTGGCCACAGTCAGCGGCTGGGAGATGGTCTGGCCATGGCCGATGGGCAGCGACACGTCGTCGTAGGCGCGGGTGGCCAGCGCCTGGTCGACGAACAGGTGGCGGGGCACCTCGTGCATGGCCTTGAGTACTCTTTCGTCGCTGATGCCATGCTGGCGCAAGCGGTCGGTCATGCGCCGGCGGGTGCGCTCGGAAAGCATGCCGTAAGCCTGGCTGTTCGGTATCAGCGGTGAAGCCATGTAGAAATCCTGTCCAATTGCCCATAGGCGGTCAAATCCAGCATCAGCGGGGTGACGGATGCCTGCCCGGCCGCGATGCAGCCGAAATCGGTGCCTGCGCCGGCATCCTGCACGGTTCCCACCGGTCCTACCCAGTATATCGTTTCTCCGCGCGGATTCTGAGATTTGATTACCGGCTGCGCGGCATGGCGGCGTCCCAGACGGCTGACGCACAAGGGACCCAGCGCCTCTTCCGGCAAGTCGGGGACATTGACGTTCAGCAGCATCGGCTGGACGAAAGGCTGCTCCAGGCAGCGCTCCACCAGTTGCTCCACCACTTTGCCGGCGGTGGCGAAGTGCCGCCCGCTGTAGCCTGCCAGCGAGACGGCGATCGAGGGGATCCCCAGCATGAAGCCTTCGGTGGCGGCCGCGACGGTGCCGGAGTAGAGGGTGTCGTCTCCCATATTGGGGCCGTTGTTGATGCCGCTGAACACCATGTCGGGCCGGTAGTCGAGCAGGCCGGTCACCGCCAGATGCACGCAGTCGGTCGGCGTGCCGTTGACGTAGTAAAAGCCGTTGGCGGCCTTGCGCACGGTCAGCGGCCTATCCAGCGTCAGCGAGTTGCTGGCGCCGCTGCGGTCGCGCTCCGGGGCTACCACCACCACGTCGCCGTAGCGTTGCAGCGTCTGGGCCAGCATGGCCAGGCCGGGCGCGGAATAACCGTCATCGTTGCTGAGCAGAAACTTCATACTGTCTTTCGGTTGGTATCGGATGATTGTAGCGCCGCCAGGATGACGGAGAATAGGGTCCGAGCGGCGCGCGAGGCGTAAAAAAACCCGCGGCGGGCGGGTTTCTTGGCCTGGGTCAGGCGTAGTAGCGCTGGCTGAATTCCAGCATGCGCTCGATCGGCACGCGGGCGGCGTCCATCTGCGTGGGCGTCAGGTAGTCGATCTCCAGGCCCAGGCCCTGCTGAGCGCGTTTGACCGCCTCTATGGTGTTCATCTTCATGTACGGACAGGAATTGCACTGGCAGCCGGCGTAGATCGGCGCCTGGCGCAGGTCCAGGTCGGGACGGGCCAGGCCCATGTTGTAGAGGATGCCGTCTTCGGTGGCGACGAAGATCACCGCCTTGGCGCTGCCCTGGTAGTTTTTCACCCAGTTCAGCATGCCGGAGGTGGAGCCGACGTAATCGGCCTTCTTCAATACCGGCAGAGGGCTTTCCGGGTGGGCGATCAGGTATTTGTCGCCGGGAACCGCGGCGAAGGCCTCGCTCAGCGCGGTTTCGTTGAACTTGTCGTGCACCTCGCACACCGCCGACCACAACGGCATGTCGTAGCCGTACTGGTCGTTGAGGTAGCCGCCCATATTGCGGTCGGGAGAGAAGATCACCTTCTTACCCTCGGCGTACAGGTGGGCGATGATGTCGTCGACGTTGCGGCTGGTGACGATCCAGTCGGACACGGCTTTGTGCTCGGCGCTGGAGTTGATGTAGGACACGTGCACATGGTCCGGGTAGCGCTTGCGCCATTGCGTCAGCTCGGCCACGTCGGTCTGGGTGACCAGCGAACAGGTGGAGCCGGCGTCCGGCAGCATCACGGTGGCCTGCGGATTGAGGATCTTGGCGGTTTCGGCCATGAAGCGCACGCCGGCGAAGACGATGATGTCTGCCTGGGCTTCCTTGGCGTACAACGATAATTCCAGGCTGTCTCCCACCTTGTCCGCCATCTGCTGGATTTCGGGCTGGGTGTAATAATGAGCGAGGGTGACGACGCGTTTCGTCATGGTTGAGTCGGCTCCTGCCTGACCGGGCGCATTGGCCGCGGCTGGCTGAATGGTGCAGCGCAATAAAGGTTTGTTGCGAAATAGTAAAGATTAGCAATATTGTAAAGCCAGCGCCACTGGCTGGATACGGCGGCGAGGAAATTTGCCGGCGGCCGTGGCGTGAAATGCATCTGTCGGCGGTTTGTCTGAGGTCAATATGACGTCGAGCTGCCCTGCGCATGATTGAGGGCGGGTGGACTGCGTTTGCGGCGGCGGCCCGATGCCGGTTTTCCCGGCCAGATTGCCGTCCGGCGCGGGCTGTCGCGGCCCGGCCTGGATCGCGTAAGCTTGCCGGCGGAATGGCCGCTGCCCGCCCGCCGGCAAGCCGGCGTCTAATTGAATCGTTTCCTGAGGACAAGCACGCATGAGGCCGCATTATCTGACTCCGCTGTTTTCTCCGCGCACGGTGGCCGTGGTCGGCGCGAGCGACCGTCCCGGCTCCATTGGCCAGGCGGTGTTTTCCAGCCTGCTGGCCGGCTCGTTCCAGGGCAAGCTGTATCCGGTCAACCTCAATCACAAGGTGGTGGGCGGCATTCCGGCGGTGGCTTCGGTGCGGCAGATAGACGAGCCGGTGGAGCTGGCGGTGGTGGTGACCGCCATCCGCTCCCTGCCGGCCATCATCAAGGATTGCGGCAAGAAGGGCGTCAAGGCGGTGCTGCTGGCCAAGGAGTTCTCCGACAGCGAGCAGCTGGAGCAGGAACTGATCAACGAGGCGCTGTCGATCGCCCGCCACTTCGGCATCCGCATCCTGGGTCCCAATGTGCTGGGCCTGATGCGCCCGGTGGCCGGCTTCAATGCCAGCAACTACGCCGGCAAGGTGCGGCCGGGCAATCTGGCGCTGGTGTCGGAGTCGTCGGCCTTGTGCGCGGCGATGCTGGACTGGGCCGACAGCAAGGAAATCGGTTTTTCCAGCGTGATCTCGCTGGGCAAGGCGCTGGATGTCGGTTTCGGCGAAATCCTGGATTACCTAGTAGCGGACAACTTCACCCAGGGCATACTGTTGCATGTTCACCACATACACGACGCGCGCCGTTTCATGTCGGCGCTGCGGGCCGCCGCTCGCACCAAGCCGGTGGTGGTGATCAAGTCCGGCCGTTTCGAGAGCGACGCCAGCGGCCTCACCCATTCCAGCAATCTGGTGGCCAGCGGCGAGGTGTTCGACGCGGCGCTGGCGCGGGCCGGCGTGCTCAGGGTGTCGTCCATCGCCCAGCTGTTCACCGCCGCCAAGGTGTTGGCGGCCAATTACCGCGTCGGCGGCAAGCGGCTGGCCATCGTCACCAACGGCTTCGGTCCGGGCATGCTGGCGGCCGATAGCGCCATAGATTACGGCGTGGAGCTGGCGAAGCTGGGGGAAGCAACCCTCACGCTGCTGGACAGCGTGCTGCCGCGCAACTGGTCGCACGGCAATCCGCTGGACATCATCGGCGACGCCAGTCCGATGCGTTTCCGCACTGCGGTGAAGGCCTGCGTCGACGACTCTGGCGTGGACGGGGTGATGGTGATCTTCACGCCGCAGGCCGGCACCGACCACCTGACCACCGCGCAATTGATGATAGGGCTGCAGCGCGAGACCGCCAAGCCGCTGTTCCTGTCCTGGCTGGGCGACGCCAAGGTGTCGGAAAGCCGCGAGCTGTTCTCCAAGGCCAAGTGCGCGCATTTCCGCGCGCCGGAATACGGGATAGAAGTGTTCCGCCACCTGGCCGCCTATCAGCACAACCAGCAATTGCTGATGCAGACGCCGGGTCCGCTGGAGGGCCGGCGCGCCGATCCGGACGTGGCGGCGGCGCGCAAGGTGATAGACCGGGTGCTGGCCGAGGGCCGCACCATCCTGTCCGAGCGCGAATCCAAGCAGGTGCTGGCCGCCTTCCACATCCCGGTCAACCCGACCACGCTGGCGCGCACGCCCGGCGAGGCGGTGAAGCAGGCCGACAAGATAGGCTATCCGGTGGTGCTGAAGATCGATTCGCCGGACATCATCTACAAGTCGGACGTCGGCGGCGTGGAGCTGAACATCAGCAATGAGGCTACTCTCAAGAGCGCGTTCGACGCCATCCTCGCCCGCACGCGCCAGGCGCGGCCGGACGCGCGCATCGACGGCATTTCGGTGCAGCCTATGCGCAAGCGCCGCTTCGCCCGCGAACTGATGGTGGGAGTGGCGCACGACGCCGCTTTTGGCCCGGTGATCACCTTCGGCGCAGGCGGCATCGCGGTGGAGGTGATGCGCGACTTGGCCTTGGCGCTGCCGCCGCTCAACGATTATCTGGTCGACAATATGGTGGCCCAGACCCGCATCGGCCAGTTGCTGGGGCCGTTCAAGAACCTGCCGCCGGTGGATATCGACGAACTGCGCCATGTGCTGCTGCAGGTATCGGAAATGGTGTGCGAGCTGCCGCAGCTGCGCGAGATGGACATCAATCCGCTGGTGGCGGACGAAAAGGGCGTGATCGCGCTGGACGCGCGCATCTTCGTCGAGCCAGCACGCGCCGACCTCAAGCGCTACGGCCATATGGCCATCATGCCTTACCCCTCGCACATGGTGGTATGCGCCAGGCTGCGGGACGGCACGGCGGTGATGATACGGCCCATCCGTCCGGAGGACGCCGACATGCAGCAGGCCTTCGTGCGCAATCTGTCAGAGGAAAGCCGCTACAACCGCTACCTGTCCAGCATCAAGCAGCTGTCGCAGAGCATGCTGGTCCGCTTCACCCAGATAGACTACGACCGCGAGATGGCGCTGGCGATGACGCGCGACGAGCAGGGCGGCGAGCAGATGCTGGCGGTGGCGCGCTTCATCACCGATCCGGACAACGAGGCCTGCGAGTTCGCGCTGGAAGTGGCCGACGACTGGCAGGGCCGCGGCATTGGCAATCTCTTGATGCAGGCGTTGTTCGACGCGGCGCGCGAGCAGGGGCTGAAGATCATGCGCGGCGAGGTGTTAGCCGGCAACAAGGGCATGCTGAAACTGATGCATAAACTGGGATTTAGCGTCGAGACCCACCCCGAAGACCGAGCGCTGAGCCTGGTGTTGAAGACGCTTTAAGAGGCTGGCGGAACAGGGACTTGCATTAAGCGCTTGCAAGATAAGGGAAATCTGCCCTAAAATCGTGGGCTTTTCTATACACAGTTTTTTTCAAGGACAATCGACAATGGTAGTGATTCGTCTGGCACGCGGCGGCGCCAAGAACCGTCCGTTCTACAACATCGTGGTGACCGATTCCCGTAACCGTCGTGACGGTCGCTTCATCGAGCGCGTTGGCTTCTACAATCCGGTAGCCAACGAAAAGCAAGAGCGCGTTCGCTTCACCATGGATCGCCTGAACTACTGGGTAGGCGTCGGCGCTCAACTGTCCGACTCCGTAGCCAAGCTGCTCAAAGAGCAGAAGGTTGCTGCCTGATCGTTCGTTGATCCAGATTTAACGGACTAAGGGCGCATGCGCAACGAAGATCTCGTACCGATGGGCTTTGTGCGCGGCGCCTTCGGTATCAAGGGCTGGGTGAAAATCCACGCCGATACCGAACACGCTGACGGCCTGTTTGACTACCCGGTCTGGTGGCTGGGCAAGGACGGCAGCTGGAAGCCGTATACATTTGAGAATGGCACCGTCCAGCCCAAGGCGCTCGCCGCCAAGCTGGAAGGCATCGACGACCGCGACGGGGCGGAAGCCCTGTGCGGCATGCAGATCGCCGTGCCGCGCAGCGAACTGCCAGAGGCTGGCGATGGCGAATACTACTGGAGCGATCTGATCGGTCTGGCGGTCGTCAACCAGCAGGGCGAAACGCTGGGCACGGTGGACGGCCTGATGGAAACCGGCGCCAACGACGTATTGGTGGTGAAGGGCGAACACGGCCAAAGGCTGATTCCCTTCGTCGACCAGTATGTGTTGGAAGTGCTACCGGCCGAAGGCCGCATCCTGGTGGACTGGGGTCTGGATTACTGATGCAGATCGACGCGGTTACGCTGTTCCCCGAGATGTTCGACTCCATCGCCCGCTTTGGCGTCAGCCAGCGGGCGCTTGACCTGGCCATCTGGGGCTTCAAGGCCTGGAATCCGCGTGATTTCACCCACGACAACTATCGTCGGGTGGATGACCGGCCCTATGGCGGCGGCCCGGGCATGGTGATGCAGATCGAACCGCTGGAGCAGGCCATCGCGTCTGCCCGCGGCCGCCAGCAGGCGGCCGGCGTCGGGCGCAGCCATGTGATCTACCTGTCGCCGCAAGGCGCGCGGCTCACGCACGCCAAGGCGGCGGAGCTGTCGCAGCGGCCGGGCCTGATCCTGCTGTGCGGACGCTACGAAGGCGTGGACGAGCGCCTGATAGAAACCGTGGTCGACGAGGAGATATCCATCGGCGACTACGTGCTCTCTGGCGGCGAACTGCCGGCTATGGTATTGATGGACGCGGTGGTGCGTTTGCTGCCCGGCGTGCTCAACGACGCGCAGTCGGCCTATGAAGACTCATTTGTGGACGGTCTTTTGGACTGCCCGCATTACACCCGACCCGAAGAGTATCGCGGCATGCGGGTGCCGGACGTGCTGTTGTCCGGTAATCATGCCTTGATCGCCAAATGGCGGCTCAAACAGTCGCTGGGCAGAACGTGGAAACGCCGGCCCGAGCTACTGCAAGACCGCATTTTGACAAAACAGGAATCTCGGCTGCTGGCGGAGTACCAGCAGGAACAAGATATCCGCAAAAAACCGGAGTAAAAAATGGATCTGATCCAGAAACTCGAGCAAGAAGAAATCGCCCGCCTGGGCAAAACCCTGCCGGAATTCGCTCCTGGCGATACCGTAGTGGTTCAGGTCAAGGTAAAGGAAGGCACCCGCGAGCGTCTGCAGGCTTACGAAGGCGTGGTCATCGCCAAGCGTAACCGCGGTCTGAACAGCGCTTTCACCGTGCGCAAGATGTCCGCCGGTGAAGGTGTTGAGCGTACCTTCCAAACTTACTCCCCGCTGGTGGCTTCCGTTGAAGTGAAGCGCCGCGGCGACGTACGTCGCGCCAAGCTGTACTACCTGCGTGGTCGTACCGGCAAGTCCGCACGTATCAAGGAAAAACTGCCGGCTCGCAAGCAGGGTTAATCCTGTCGGCGACAGCCGCTATGATCAAAGCGCAAGGCATGGCCTTGCGCTTTTTTTATTGGGGAGCAGCGCATGGTTTACAGCGCGGTGGTGACAGCGCCGTTTGGGCGGCTGGGGGTCCTGTGCATCGATGGAGAATTGCTGGAGCTGTGCTTCTTGCCAGCCGATCAACCGCTGCAATCGCCGATGGCCGGCAGCCTGGAGGCGGAGGTGGCGCGCCAGTTGAACGCCTATTACGCCGATGCCGGCCACGTCTTCGATCTGCCCTGGCGTTTGCGCGGCACCGCATACCAGCTCAGGGTGTGGCGCGAGATCGCGGCGATACCCTGCGGTCAGACCCGCCGCTATCTGGACCTGTCCCGAGCGTTGGACTCGTCGCCACGTGCGGTGGGCGGCGCTTGCGGCCGCAATCCGATCCCCATCATCGTGCCCTGCCACCGGGTGGTGGCGAGCTCGGGACTGGGCGGTTTCAGCCAGTCCACCGGCGATGCAACCCTGGATATCAAGAAATGGCTGCTGCAGCATGAATACCGATAAGGACAGCATCGACGCCTTCCTGGATCAGCTGTGGCTGAGCGACGGCCTGTCGCAGAACACGCTGGCGGCTTACCGGCGCGATCTGGCGAAGTTGTCGGGCCGTTTGCAGGCGCTGGACTGCTCGCTGCAGCGGGCGGATGCCGATCAGCTGCAACAGGCGCTGCTGGCCGGCGTGGACAGCGAAAAGCCGGCGACGCGGGCGCGGCTGGTGTCGGCGCTGCGCCGCTACTACCAGCACCTGTTGCAAAGCGGGCAGCGGCAGGATGATCCCAGCGCCAGGCTGGCCACGCCCAAACAGGGGCTGCGCTTGCCCAAATCGCTGTCCGAGCAGGCGGTGGAGGCGCTGTTGCTGGCGCCGGAGGTGGACACGCCGCTGGGCCTGCGCGACCGGGCGATGCTGGAGGTGCTGTACGCCAGCGGTCTGCGGGTGTCCGAGCTGGTGGGGCTGACGCTGACCCAGCTCAATCTGCTGGACGGCGTGGTGAAAACAGTGGGCAAGGGCAACAAGGAGCGGCTGGTGCCGCTGGGCGAAATCGCCCAGGAATGGCTGCTGCGCTATATGCGAGAGGCGCGGCCGCTGCTGTTGGCGGGATTGCCGTGCGACGCGGTGTTCGTCACCCAGCGCAAGGCCGGCATGACGCGGCAGATGGCCTGGTACCTGATCTCGCAATACGCCAGGCGGCAGGGCTTGCCAGCGGTCAGCCCGCACGTGCTGCGCCATGCTTTCGCCACCCACTTGGTCAACCATGGCGCCGACCTGCGGGTGGTGCAGCTGCTGCTGGGCCATGCCGACATCTCCACTACCCAAATCTACACCCATGTCGCGCGCGAGAGGCTGAAGCAGCTGCACGCGCGCCATCATCCGCGCGGCTAGGCGGCAATGAAAAACGCCCGCTTGCGCGGGCGTTCTGCCATCGGTTTGAACCGACGCGGGTTCAGGCGGGTTCGGCGGCCAGCGCGGGCTGGTCGAACTGCAGCTCCACCTTGTCGTCCACCACGGTGATGGTGACTTCGCCGCCGGCCACCAGCTTGCCGAACAACAACTCGTCGGCCAGCGCCTTGCGCAGCGTGTCCTGGATCAGCCGTGCCATCGGCCGCGCGCCCATCAGCGGGTCGAAGCCGTTCTTCGCCAGGAAGCGGCGCAGATCGTCGGTGAAGTGGATGTCCACGTGCTTCTCCGACAATTGCTGTTCCAGCTGCATCAGGAACTTGTCCACCACCTGCAGGATGATCTGCTCGTCCAGCACGCTGAACGGGATGATGGCATCCAGCCGGTTGCGGAATTCCGGACTGAACAGGCGCTTGATGTCGCCCATCTCGTCGCCGGCGGCCTTGGTCTGGGTGAAGCCCAGCGCAGGCTTGGACAACGATTCGGCGCCCGCGTTGGTGGTCATGATCAGCACCACGTTGCGGAAGTCTGCCTTGCGGCCGTTGTTGTCGGTCAGGGTGCCGTGGTCCATCACCTGCAGCAGCACGTTGTAGATGTCTGGATGCGCCTTTTCGATCTCGTCCAGCAGCACCACCGCGTACGGATGCTTGTTGATGGCCTCGGTCAACTGGCCGCCCTGTTCAAAGCCGACATAGCCCGGAGGCGCGCCGATCAGCCGCGACACCGCATGGCGCTCCATGTACTCGGACATGTCGAAGCGGATCAGCTCGACGCCGAGGATGTAGGCCAGTTGCCGCGCCAGCTCGGTCTTGCCGACCCCGGTGGGGCCGGAGAACAGGAAGGAGCCGATAGGTTTCTGCGGATTGCCCAGGCCGGAACGCGTCATCTTGATGGCGCTGGCCAGCCCTTCGATCGCCTTTTCCTGGCCGAACACCACGTTCTTCAGATCGCGCTCCAGGTTCTTGAGCACGTTCTTGTCGTCCGAGGAGACGGTTTTGGGCGGAATGCGGGCGATCTTAGCGACGATCTCTTCGATCTCTGACTTGTTGATCACCTTCTTCTGCCGTGACTTGGGCAGTATCTTCTGCGCCGCGCCGGCCTCGTCGATCACGTCGATGGCCTTGTCCGGCAGGTGGCGGTCGTTGATGTAGCGCGCTGCCAGCTCGGCCGCGGTGGACAGCGCCGACTGCGTGTACTTGACGCCGTGGTGGGCCTCGAAGCGCGATTTCAGTCCCTTGAGGATTTCCACCGTCTGCTGCACGGTGGGCTCGGAGACGTCTATCTTCTGGAAGCGGCGCGACAGCGCGTTGTCTTTTTCGAAGATGCCGCGGTACTCGTTGTACGTCGTTGCGCCTATGCAGCGAAGGCTGCCGTTGGACAGCGCCGGCTTCAGCAGGTTGGACGCATCCAGCGTGCCGCCGGAAGCGGCTCCGGCGCCGATCAGGGTGTGGATCTCGTCGATGAACAGGATGGCATTGCTGTCGTCAGTCAGCTGTTTGATCACCGCCTTCAGCCGCTGCTCGAAGTCGCCGCGGTACTTGGTGCCGGCCAGCAAGGCGCCCATGTCCAGCGCGTAGACGGTGGATTTGGCCAGGATTTCCGGCACTTCTCCGCCGACGATGCGCCGTGCCAGACCTTCGGCGATGGCGGTCTTGCCGACGCCGGCTTCGCCTACCAGCAGTGGGTTGTTCTTGCGGCGACGACACAGGATCTGCACCGTGCGCTCAAGCTCGTGCTCGCGGCCGATCAAAGGATCTATCTTGCCGTCACGGGCCATCTGGTTGAGGTTCTGGGTGTAGTTTTCCAGCGCGCCGCCAGGGCCGGCGCTCTGTTCTTCATTCTCTGCGTCGTTGTTGCTGTCGCGCGGCTCCTGCGGCGGCTGCTGCGACCGCTGCTTGGTGATGCCGTGAGAGATGAAGTTGACTACGTCCAGCCGCGAAATCCCTTGCTGATGCAGGTAGTAGACGGCGTGCGAATCCTTTTCGCCGAAGATGGCGACCAGGATGTTGGCGCCGGACACTTCCTTCTTGCCGGACGACTGCACATGCAGGATGGCACGCTGGATCACCCGTTGGAATCCCAGCGTTGGTTGAGTCTCGACCTCGGTTTCGCCGGGCACGGTGGGGGTATGCTCGTCGATGAAGTCGGACAGTTGCTTCTTCAGTTGGTCGATATTGGCGCCGCAAGCTCGCAAGACTTCTGCGGCCGACGGATTGTCGGTCATCGCGAGCAGCAGATGCTCCACGCTGATGAACTCGTGGCGCTTGCGCCGTGCGTCCATGAACGCCATGTGCAGGCTTACTTCAAGCTCCTGGGCAATCATCAGTTTTCCTCCATTACGCACTGGAGCGGATGCTGGTGCGCTTTCGCATATTGCAACACCTGCTCGACCTTCGTTGCAGCCACGTCTTTGGTATAAACGCCACACACGCCGTGACCTTGCGTGTGGACTTGCAGCATGATGTGTGTGGCTTTCTCGCGGTTCAAGTGAAAGAACTGCTGGAGAACCTGCACCACGAAGTCCATCGGGGTAAAATCATCGTTCAATAACAACACCTTATACATCGGGGGCGGGTTTTCCCTAACCCGTGACGCCTCAAGCTGGGCATCGCCTTTGACCGAGGTGGACATGTAGACTTTCATGGAAACGGTGCCTTACTTCAATTTTGGTTCCCTCTGACTTTTTTTCAAGGGGGGCTGCAATCTGGCAATCACTTGACGATACCGTCCGGGTTGCGTAGAAATGCAGCTGGTGCTTGGCTTAACTGTTTGGCATTTTGCATTTCAATGTAATTGTCAAAGTCTATTAAGCTCTAAGTTGGTCGGCTTCACCAGCCTTTTTTCGCAAGGAAGTTAAATGGCATTTGGTACCGTGAAGTGGTTCAATGACGCAAAAGGCTTCGGCTTTATTACTCCGGATGAAGGTGGCGAGGATTTGTTCGCTCATTTCTCGGCCATCAACATGCAAGGCTTCAAGACTCTGAAAGAGGGTCAGCGCGTAAGCTTTGAAGTGGTGTCCGGCCCCAAGGGTAAACAGGCGTCAAACATTCAGAACGTGTAAATACGTTTTGGGTCAGTCCCGCCGTGCGGTGGACTGTCTGGCATATTTCGAAGCCCGCTTACAGCGGGCTTTTCATTTTGCTTCAGCGCTTACGCTGGTTTAGCGTTGCATGCTTCCTGTTTCAGAGTATAGACCAGCGAGGGCGGCCTGCCGGGAATGTCGGACAATAATTCCAAGTAATTAAATCCCAGGCGGTCGAGCACGCGTATGGAAGGCAGGTTGGCCGGTCTGACTCTGGCGTAGATCGCGGCGGCCTTCAGATTCCTGAAGGCCAGGTCCCGCGCCGCATGCCCCATTTCACTGGCCAGCCCTTTTCCCCAGGCCGACGGCGCAAAGCGATAGCCCAGGTTCAGGCGCATCTCTCCGCCATAGTCGGTGAAGGCCAGTCCGCCAAAGCCTATCACCGTCGATGGCGCATCGCGCAAAGCCAGCGCCCATTGTCCAAAACCATCCCGTTGCCAGTCGTCCATCCAGCTATCCAGCCGCTGTCGCGCGAACTCCAGGCTCGGGTAAGGGCCGTTCGGGTTGTAGAGGTTGGTTTGCGGGTCGCCGTAAATTTCAAACAGCGACGCGGCATCGTCGGCGGTGGGCGCGCGCAGCAGCAATCGCGCGGTGAGTATGGCGGACATGGATTCGTTCTCTTTTAGTCTGCTAGCAAGCGGAAGGTCAGCTTGCCCGTTGATCGATGGCGCGGCAGCAGGCCGGCCGTGCTGGCCGTGCTGGCTCCCGCGGCAGCAAATAGCGGCGGGTGGCGGGCATCGGCGGCATGGTGCGTCTCTTGGTTTTTGTCATTATTGCGAAGTAGCCTGATATCATGAAACTGGGCAATTTATGATATTTGCTATGGATTTTTATTATGTCTATCGCGTTGGAGGATCTGGAGCTGCTGCTGGAGGCGGCGTCGCTGGGCAGTTTCAGCCAGGCCGCCGCCCGGCGCGGCTGGTCGCAGCCGCAGGTCAGCCAGCGCATCGGGGCGCTGGAGAGGCTGCTGGGAGTGACGCTGTTTCAGCGCCATCGCCGCGGCGCTGAGCCGACTGCCGCTTGCCTGTCTTATTTGCCGGCGGCCAGAGCGGCGTTGGAGATGCTCGCGCATGGACGCGAGTGCCTACAGGGGATGGAAGCACTGCCAACCGTCAGGCTGGCTTGCCTGGCATCGCTGGCGGGCGTGCTGTTCGGACCCTTGCTGCAAGGATTGGCGGATGCGCCGCTGGAAATCCATTGCGATACCGATCATTCGCCGCAGATCATGCAGCGGCTGCTGACCGGCGAGCGGGATATCGGCTTTGTGCTGGAGCGGCCGGCGGTGGCGGGCCTGCGGATGGAGTGGCTGTGCGATTCGCCGATTGCGGCGGTCTGCGCGGCGGGACATCCGCTGGCGGATAAGGCCCAAGTGACGCTGGGCGAGGTCGCGCGCCATCCGCTGGCGCCGCAGTATTGGGGCGCGGAGTGTGACGAATTGCTGCGCCTTCTGCGCCCGCTGCGCGCCGAGGCCAGGCCCATCCACAGGGTGCAGCCTGCTGCAGCGGCGAGGGACCTGGCGCTGCATCACGGTTTTGTCTCCTTCATGCCGGAGCTGGCGGTGCGCGATGAGTTGGAGCTTGGGATGCTCAAGCGGCTGTCGCTGGCCGGCATCGAACTGGGCGGCTGGCGGCTGATGATGGCCTGGCGCGAGGGCAAGCGGCGGGAGCCGGCCAAGCAGCGGGTGCTGGACGCCGCCAGGAAGCTGGCCCAAAGCTGGAGCTGAAACGGGAAAGGCCCGAGCCAGGCGGGCCTGCCGGTTGTGGGACCGGGCGATTACATGCGTTCTATCATCGCAGCGCCGAAGGCAGAGCAGGAGACTTCGGTGGCGCCGTCCATCTGGCGGGCGAAGTCGTAGGTGACCACCTTGTCGGCGATGGCCGCTTCCATCGCCTTGATCACCAGATCGGCGGCTTCCTTCCAGCCCAGATGGCGCAGCATCATTTCGGCCGACAGGATCAGTGAACCCGGGTTCACCTTGTCCTGGCCGGCGTATTTGGGCGCGGTGCCGTGGGTGGCTTCGAAGCAGGCGTACTGGTCGGAGATATTGGCGCCCGGCGCGATGCCGATGCCGCCCACTTGCGCCGCCAGCGCGTCGGAGATGTAGTCGCCGTTCAGATTAGTGGTGGCGATCACGTCGTATTCGGCCGGACGCAGCAGGATCTGCTGCAGGAAGGCGTCGGCGATGGCGTCCTTGATCACGATGCCGTTCGGCAGCTTCAGCCACGGGCCGCCGTCGATCTCCACGCCGCCGAATTCGCGTTTGGCCAGCGCGTAGGCGGCGTCGCGGAAGTTGCCTTCGGTGAACTTCATGATATTGCCCTTGTGGACAATGGTCACCGATTGGCGCCGGTTGTCGATGGCGTAGTTGATGGCGGCGCGCACCAGCCGTTCGCTGCCTTCCACCGAGATCGGCTTGATGCCGATGCCGGAGCTGTCGGGGAAGCGGATCTTCTTCACGCCCATCTCGTCCTGCAGGAACTGGATGACTCTTTTGACCTTGTCCGAGCCTGCCTGCCATTCGATGCCGGCGTAGATGTCCTCGGTGTTCTCGCGGAAGATCACCATGTCGCACAGCTCGGGCTGCTTCAGCGGCGAGGGCACGCCCTTGAAGTAGCGCACCGGGCGCACGCACTGGTACAGGTCCAGCTCCTGGCGCAGCGCCACGTTCAGCGAGCGGATGCCGCCGCCCACCGGCGTGGTCATCGGGCCCTTGATCGATATCGAGAATTCTTTCAGCGCGTCGAAGGTTTCCTTCGGCAGCCATTCGTCCGGACCATACAACCGGGTGGATTTCTCGCCGGCGTAGACCTCCATCCAGTGGATTTTCTTTGCGCCGCCGTAGGCTTTGGCCACCGCCGCGTCCACCACCTTGACCATCACCGGGGTGATGTCCACGCCTATGCCGTCGCCCTCGATGAAGGGGATGATGGGATGGTCGGGAATGGCTTGCCCGGGAATGATCTTCTTGCCGTCTGCCGGAACCTTGATATGAGATGTGCCCATATTTGCTCTCCTGGTTAGCGTGTGCGATGTCATTGGCCGCCGCTTGCCGTCCGATTATCCATCAAACCACCATGAAAATCCCGGGTGCAAAAAAAGCGCCAGGGCGGGGCCCTGGCGCTTTGGCTTGACGGAAGAAGCCTGCTTCCGACTACCGCTCGGCTTAAACGAGCGCGGCGTTGAAGGTGGCGCTCGGGCGCATCACGGTTTCGCACTTCTTGGCGTCGGGCAGGTAGTAGCCGCCGATGTCCACCGGCTTGCCTTGCACCGCCTTCAGCTCGGCCAGGATCTGCTGTTCGTTGCTGGCCAGGTTCTTGGCGATGGCGGCGAAGCGGGCCTGCAGCTCCTTGTCCTCGGACTGTTCGGCCAGCGCCTGCGCCCAGTACATCGACAGGTAGAACTGGCTACCGCGGTTATCCAGCTCACCGGTGCGGCGCGAAGGCGACTGGTTGTTGTCCAGCAGCTTGCCGGTGGCGGCGTCCAGCGTCTTGGCCAGGATCTTGGCCTTGCTGTTGCCGGTCTTGATGCCCAGGTCCTCCAGCGACACCGCCAGCGCCAGGAATTCGCCCAGGGAGTCCCAGCGCAGATGGTTTTCCTCCAGCAACTGCTGCACGTGCTTGGGCGCCGAGCCGCCGGCGCCGGTTTCGTACATGCCGCCGCCGGCCATCAGGGGAACGATGGACAGCATCTTGGCGGAGGTGCCCAGTTCCATGATGGGGAACAGGTCGGTCAGGTAGTCGCGCAGGATGTTGCCGGTGACCGAGATGGTGTCCAGGCCGCGGGCCACGCGCTCCAGCGTGAAGCGCATCGCGCGCACCTGCGACATGATGTGGATGTCCAGGCCGCTGGTGTCGTGCTCCTTCAGGTAGGTTTGCACCTTCTTGATCAGCTCGTTCTCGTGCGGGCGGTACGGGTCCAGCCAGAACACCGCCGGCATGCCGGAGTTGCGGGCGCGGGTGACGGCCAGCTTGACCCAGTCGCGGATCGGCGCGTCCTTCACCTGGCACATGCGCCAGATGTCGCCCTGTTCGACGTTCTGGCTCAGCAGCACTTCGCCGGTGGCGAGGTCGACGATGTTGGCGACGCCGTCTTCCTGGATTTCAAAGGTCTTGTCGTGCGAGCCGTATTCCTCGGCTTTCTGCGCCATCAGGCCGACGTTGGGCACGGTGCCCATGGTTTTCGGATCGAAGTTGCCATGCCATTTGCAGAAGTTGATCATCTCCTGGTAAATGCGGGCGAAGGTCGATTCCGGCATCACCGCCTTGGCGTCGTACGGCTTGCCGTCGGCGCCCCACATCTTGCCGCCGGCGCGGATCATCGCCGGCATCGAGGCGTCGACGATGATGTCGTTGGGCGAGTGGAAGTTGGTGATGCCCTTGGCCGAATCCACCATCGCCAGGCGCGGACGGTGCTCCTGGCAGGCGTGCAGGTCGCGGATGATTTCTTCGCGCTTGGACGCCGGCAGGGTTTCGATTTTTTCGTACAGCGTGGCGATGCCGTTGTTGACGTTGATGCCCAGCTCGTCAAACAGCTTGCCGTGCTTCTCGAACGCGTCCTTGTAGTAGATCTTGACGCAATGGCCGAACACGATGGGGTGGGACACCTTCATCATGGTGGCCTTCACGTGCAGGGAGAACAGGATGCCGGCTTCGCGGCAGTCTTCCATCTCGCGCTCGTAGAAGTCGCACAGCGCCTTCTTGCTCATGAACATCGAGTCGATGATTTCGCCGACCTGCAGCGCGACTTTCGGTTTAAGCACGATGGTCTGGCCGCTCTTGGTCACCAGCTCCATCTTCACGTCGCGCGCCTTGTCCAGCGTGATGGACTTCTCGCCGTGGTAGAAGTCGCCATGGTGCATATGGGAGACGTGGGTCTGCGACCACTGCTTCCATTCGCCCATCGAGTGCGGGTGCTTCTTGGCGTAGTTTTTCACCGCCAGCGGCGCGCGGCGGTCGGAGTTGCCTTCGCGCAGCACCGGGTTGACCGCCGAGCCCAGGCATTTGGAGTAGCGGTCCTTGATGGACTTGTCGGCGTCGTTGGTCGGGTTTTCCGGGAAGTCGGGAATCGCATAGCCCTTGGCTTGCAGTTCCTTGATGCAGGCGATCAACTGGGCCACGGAGGCGCTGATATTGGGCAGCTTGATGATGTTGGTGTCCGGATTCTGCGTCAGCTTGCCCAGCTCGGCCAGCGTGTTCGGCACTTTCTGCGCGTCGGTCAGATACTCGGGAAACTCGGCCAGGACGCGCGAAGCCACCGAGATGTCCGCCGTGGCGATATGGATGCCGGCGGCGCCCGCAAAGGTCCGGACCACAGGCAGGAAGGCGCTGGTCGCCAGTGCCGGGGCTTCGTCGGTAAGGGTGTAAATGATGCTTGGCTGTTCCGAAGGCATTACTCTATCTCCATGTTATCTTGTGACGACAGAACGGTTGCGCGGGGCGGCTGCGGTCGATGGCGGCATCCGCTGCAGGCGCATTGAAAGACCTTGGAAAGACGGGCTCAGGTTCCGGCGGGCGCGGCTTCGCCTCCGCTGGAATGATGCCGGGCGACTCCCGGGCTGCTTTTCAAATGCGAATTATACCTCTCCTCATCCGCTTGGTTCGCAGCGCAACTGAACTTTATATGCTTTATAAGTGGCCGGCGTCGGTTCGGAAGCGAATTATACGGCATATCGGCCACCGCGTTCGACGCGAGGTAAAGGCGGGGCGGAGGCTTTGCGGCGGCGATTTCCGCATCGCCCCCGGGCGAGAAGCGCGGATGGCGCGCAGTCCGGCAGCCAAACCGCGCTTGATCCGCATGCGGCATGCATGTACGGCGATATCGCCACGACGAGCTCGGCCTGTCCTTGCTATCATCCGCTTAATTGTCCATTGCCTTTGCCCACCACATGTCCCAGCTTATCTTGCTCAACAAGCCGTACGGCGTGATCTGCCAGTTTTCCGAACACCCGCTGCATCCTACGCTGAAGTCCTGCGTCCCGCTGTCCGGCGTGTATCCGGCCGGCCGCTTGGATACCGACAGCGAGGGCTTGCTGCTGCTGACCGGCGAAGGCCCGCTGCAGCACCGCATCAGCGATCCGCGCTGGAAGCTGCCCAAGACCTATTGGGTACAGGTGGAGGGGCAGGCCAGCGACGAGCAGCTGGCGCAATTGCGCGCAGGGGTGGATCTGGGCGATTTCACCACCCAGCCGGCCCAAGCGCGGCGCATCGACGCGCCCGAGCTATGGGAGCGCAAGCCGCCGGTGCGTTTTCGCAAGACCGTGCCGGACTGCTGGCTGGAAATCGTCATCAGCGAAGGCAAAAACCGCCAGGTGCGGCGCATGACAGCCAAAGTGGGCTTGCCCACGCTGCGCCTGGTGCGGGTGGCGATCGGGCCATGGCGGCTGGATGGACTGCTGCCGGGAGAGATGCGCAGCCTGGAGGTGAATCTGGAGGATTTGCCGCGGGTGCAGCATGCCGGCCGGGGCGGCAAGCCTGGCGACAGGCCGCAGCAACGCCAGGCGCCGCAGTCGGCCAAGGGCGTGAAAACGCCGGCATTCCGCTTCGCGCGAGGCAAGAAACCTTAAATCCGCTGATGATCTTTATGCGCTTTGAATCCACTGCGCGGATGATGGTTTGGGTGCCGGTTCCGCCCGGTAAACGGGAAGGGAGATTTGTCTGGCCAAATCGCCCTTCACCCTCAAGGCCGTCCTGCAAACCTGGCCTGCGGCTACCCGCCAGGTCCCGTCAGACTCGAGGCGCGGCTGAACTCGCGATTTGCTAACGTCAAATCGCTCAAACAGGCAGCCGCTTAAAACCTCGAGTCTGCCACCCGGCGGCAGGTTTGAAGGGAGGTGGGCGCGTCGAATACGTGGTTTTTCTTGTGCTCGCAGTCTCAGTCGCAGTCGAAGCCTCAAAGGCCATACAGAAGGGTGTTAAACAGGCTTTGAGTCCGTAGATGCGTTTTGTGGTTTCCGAAAGGCAAGCGCATGCAGATACCCGAGTACTACAACCCGGTGGCGCGCGACATCGCCCAGGCGCTGGTGGACGGCTTCGACAAGCACTACCGGTTGTTCCGCGAATGCAACCGCGGCGCCAAGGCATTGTTCGAGGCGGCCGACTGGCAGGGCGTGCAGAGGGCGGTGCAAGGCCGCATCCAGTTCTACGACGAGCGGGTGGCGGAAACGGTGGCGCGGCTGCACGGCGAATTCCACGCCGAACTGCTGGACGACGAGCTGTGGCAGCAGGCCAAGCTGTACTTCGTCGGCCTGCTGGCCAACCACAAGCAGCCGGAGCTGGCCGAAACCTTTTTCAACTCGGTGTTTACCCGCATCCTGCACCGTGACTACTTCAACAACGACTTCATCTTCATCCGCCCGGCCATCTCCACCGAGTACATCGAGTCCGACCCGCCGTCCTACCGCAGCTATTATCCCAGCCGCCATGGCCTGGCAGGCTCCTTGCTGCGCATCTTCAGGGATTTCGGCTGGCGGCGGCCATTCGCCAACCTCAGACGCGACATCGCGCTGGCGCTGCGCTGCGCCGCCGAGTTTTTGCAGGGGCAGTGGCCGAAGAGAGAGGCCAATTTCCAGATCCAGGTGTTGTCCTCGCCGTTCTACCGCAACAAGGGCGCCTATGTGTTCGGCAAGGTGATCAACGGCGGCGCCGTCTATCCGTTCGCGCTGCCTGTGCTGCACGACGCCGACGGCGGCCTGAGGCTGGACACCGTGCTGCTGGAGCCGTGGCGGATAGGCGTGCTGTTTTCCTTCAGCCGCGCCTACTTCCTGGTGGACATGGAGGTGCCGTCCGGCTACGTGCAGTTTCTGCGCAGCATGCTGCCGACCAAGACCAAGGCCGAGCTCTATACCATGCTGGGCCTGCAGAAGCAGGGCAAGAACACCTTCTACCGCGACTTCATCCAGCACCTGCAGCACTCCAACGACCAGTTCGTCGCCGCGCCCGGCACCCGCGGCCTGGTGATGCTGGTGTTCACGCTGCCGTCCTATCCCTATGTGTTCAAGCTGATCAAGGACGTGTTTGGCAGTCCCAAGGAGGTGGATCATGCCACGGTGATGCGCAAGTACCAGCTGGTGAAGCGCCACGACCGGGTTGGGCGGCTGGCAGATACGCTGGAGTTTTCCAACGTCGCCTTTCCCAGGGCGCGCTTCGCCGACGAACTGCTGCAGGAGCTGCGCCAGCACGCGCCGTCGCAGATCGAGGAGAACAATGGCCGCATCGTGATCCGCCACCTATACATCGAGCGGCGGATGAAGCCGCTCAATCTCTATCTGATGAGCTGCGACGCGGATGAAAAGGCGCGGGTGGTACGCGACTATGGCTTGGCGATCAAGGAGCTGGCGGCAGCCAACATCTTTCCCGGCGACATGCTGTTCAAGAATTTCGGCGTGACGCGCTACGGCCGGGTGATCTTCTACGACTACGACGAGATCGAATACATGACCGACTGCAACTTCCGCGTGATGCCGCCGGCGCCCAATCCGGAGGCGGAGATGTCGGGCGAGCCGTGGTATCCGGTCGCCAGGAATGACGTGTTTCCGGAGGAGTTCGGCACCTTCCTGCTGGGCGACCCGGAGGTGCGGCGGGTGTTCCTGCAACACCACGGCGACCTGTTGCGCGCCGAGTTTTGGCAGCGGCGCCAGCAGCGCATCCGCGATGGCCATCTGGAGGATTTCTATCCCTATCCGGAGGAGATGCGCTTCATCAACCGCTACCCGCAGCGCTTTGGCGCGCGGCCATGAAAAACGGGGAAGACTGGCTTCCCCGTTTGGTGTTGCGCGCTCGGAGGCACGCTATAGTCTGACTCACGGAAGATACCGCTAATGGGAGTGATGGTCCTCGAAATAGGCGATGGGACCGGCGCTGGTCAGGCCGATGTGGAAGTTCGAGTTTTCCGAGAACAACTCGCCGGCGCTTTCCGTGGCGCGGACCAGCTCGAACAGCACTTCGATTTCCTTGAACTTGCGGGCCAGGATCAGGTTGCCGTCCAGCCAGTTATGGATTTCGGCTTGATGCGGATGCTGATTCTCCAATTCCAGCCGACATTGATCATTGCTGACCAGACTGATCGCCGGCGGCATGCTGATGTCGAACTGGTGCAACTCCTGCTGCGCCAGATTGGCGAAGTAGGAGAGTTCCTGGTTGGCCTTTTCCCGAATATCGGAGAGGGCGATGGTTCCGTCGTCCTCGATCTGGCCCAATAGCTGGCTCAGACTGGATACGGCGGAGGCGGTTTCAAACGACATCATATTGCTCCTTTATCAATACTACTATTTAGTAATAATAGATAACGCCCAGCCTGTTAGCTGTTCAATCGGTCAGTTTCTTCAATTCGTACAATATTTCCATTGCTTGGCGTGGACTGAGATTGTCCGGGTTTAGTTCCATCAGTCTGTCCAGCGCCGGATGCGGCTCGGGTTCGGAAGCCGGCGCCGGCGCGGCGAACAGATCCGGCTGCACCCGCGCCGCCGACTGGTTTTCCAGGTCGGCCAGGTGGCGGCGCGCGTCGCGTATCACCTTGCCCGGCACCCCGGCTAGCTGCGCCACGGCCAGGCCGTAGCTCTGGCTGGCCGGGCCGTCTTCCACATGGTGCAGGAATACGATGCGGTCCTTGTGTTCCACCGCCGACAGGTGGACGTTGGCCACCGCCGGATATTCGCCCTCCAGCGTGGTCAGCTCGAAATAGTGAGTGGCGAATAAAGTATAGGCGCGGTTCTTTTCAATCAATGCGCGGGCGATGGCCCAGGCCAACGCCAAGCCATCGAAAGTCGAAGTCCCGCGGCCCACCTCGTCCATCAGCACCAGCGAATGCTCGCTGGCGTTGTTGAGGATGTTGGCGGTTTCGGTCATTTCCACCATGAAGGTGGAACGGCCGCCGGCCAGGTCGTCCGACGCGCCGATGCGGGTGAAGATGCGGTCTATCGGGCCGATGACGGCGGAGTCGGCCGGCACGAAGCTGCCGACATGCGCCAACAGCGTGATCAGCGCGTTCTGCCGCATATAGGTGGATTTACCGCCCATGTTCGGGCCGGTGATCAGTAGCAGCTTGCGCTCGTCTGACAGCCGGGTGTCGTTGGCGATGAAGCGCTCCACCTCGGCCTCCACCACCGGGTGGCGGCCGGCGACGATTTCCAGCCTGGGTTCGGCGACGAACTCGGGCTCGACATAATTGCCGATGCCGGCGCGCTGGGCGAAGGCCGACAGCACGTCCAGCGCCGCCACCGCCTGGGCGATCAGCTTCAGCTCGGCGATGTGCGGCGCCAACTGGTCCAGCAGCGCCTCGTACAGCTGCTTCTCCAGCGCCAGCGAGCGGTCCTGCGCGGTCAGCGCCTTGTCCTCGAATTCCTTCAACTCCGGCGTGATGTAGCGTTCGGCGTTCTTCAGCGTCTGGCGGCGGCGGTAGTCGTCAGGCACCTTGTCCGACTGCGCCTTGGACACTTCGATGTAGAAGCCGTGCACGCGGTTGAATTCCACCTTCAGCGTGCTGATGCCGGTGCGCTCTTTTTCGCGCGCCTCCAGCTTCAGCAGGAAATCTCCGCAGTCGGTCTGGATGGCGCGCAGCTCGTCCAGTTCGGCGTGAAAGCCGTGATTGATCACGCCGCCGTCGCGCAGGAAGGTGGACGGCTCGGGCAGGATGGCGGTTTGCAACAGCTCCACCACCGGCGACCGCTCCGGCAATACCGAGGCCAGCTCCTGCAATAGCTTGGCGTCCAGGCCGGCGGCCAGCGCCTTGACGCCGGACAGCGCCGTGAGCGAGTCGCGCAGCGCCGACAGGTCGCGCGGGCGGGCGGAGCGCAGCGCCACGCGGGCGGTGATGCGCTCGATGTCGGACACTTCGGAGAGTTCGGCGTGGATGTCCTGATGGCGCGCCAGCAGCGCGCGCACCGCGCCGTGGCGGCGGGCCAGCTTGGCATGGTTGCGCATCGGGTGGTGCAGCCAGTGGCCCAACAGGCGGCTGCCCATGCTGGTGGCGCAGTGGTCGAGCAGGGAGGCCAGGGTGGGCGAAGCCTCGCCGCGTATGGTTTCGGTCAGCTCCAGATTGCGGCGGGTGGCGGCGTCCATGCGGATCAGCTCGCCGGCGTCTTCCACCGACAGCGCCGAGATGTGGGCCGGATTGACTCCCTGGGTGGACTTCACGTATTCCAGCAAGGCGCCTGCCGCTCCCACCGCCACCGGCAGGGTGTCGGCGCCGAAGCCGGCCAGGTCGCGGGTGCCGAAGTGGCGGGTCAGCGCCAGCTTGGACGATTCGATGTCGAATTGCCACGGCGGCAGCTTCTTCCGGGGGATGGAAATCTGTTCGAACGCCGCCAGGCCGGTGTCGTCCGGGATCACCAGCTCGGCCGGCTTCAGTCGTTCCAGCTCGCTGGCCAGCTCTTCGGCGTCGGCCTGCATGACCTTGAACTCGCCGCTGGCCAGCGACAGCCAGGCCAGGCCCAGCACGCCCTTGACCATGTTCACCGCCAGCACCAGGTTGTCGCGCTTGTCGTCCAGCAGCGCGGCGTCGGTCAGCGTGCCAGGGGTGACGATGCGCACCACCTTGCGCTCCACCGGGCCCTTGGCCAGCGCCGGGTCGCCGATCTGTTCGGCGATGGCCACCGATTCGCCCATCTTCACCAGCCGCGCCAGATAGCCCTCGGCGGCGTGGTAGGGGATGCCGGCCATCTTGATCGGCGTGCCGGCGCTGGCGCCGCGCGCGGTGAGGGTGATGTCCAACAGCCGCGACGCCTTTTCCGCATCCTCGTAGAACAGCTCGTAAAAGTCGCCCATGCGGTAGAACAGCAGCTTGTCGGCGTGGTCGCGTTTCAGGGCTAGATACTGCTGCATCATCGGGGTGTGCTGGGGCGTGCTCATGGGCGGTCGGGCTCTGCTTGGAATGGTGAGTCAATAAACGGCTAACGCCCCGCAGAACCGGGGCGTTGGAATCGCCGCCATTTTAACGCGTGAGAGCAGGGGTGTCAGCCGCGGCGCTCTGCGGCAGAATGGGAACATTGTCGCCGCGGGAGCCGCCATGACTGTCTTGTCCCAGCCGGAGGCGCTGTTGCGCCAATTGTTCGATGCCGCCGTCGCCAGCGCCAGGTCGGAATGCCTGATCGCGCATCTGCCTTCGCCGCCTCGCGGGCGCACCGTGGCGGTGGGGGCGGGCAAGGCCGCCGCGGCGATGGCGCAGGCGCTGGAGCGCGCCTGGCCGGGAGAGCTGTCCGGCGTGGTGGCGACGCGTTACGGCCATGCGCTGCCGACAGAGCGGATCCGGGTGCTGGAGGGCTCCCATCCGGTGCCGGACGAGGCCGGCTGCGACGCCGCGCGGCAAATTCTGGCGGCGGTGCGGGGGCTGAGCGCGGACGATCTGGTGATCTGCTTGCTGTCCGGCGGCGGCTCGGCGCTGCTCACGCTGCCGGCAGAGGGCCTGACGCTGGCCGACAAGCAGGAGATTAGCCGCCAGCTGTTGGCCTGCGGCGCGAGCATCGACGAAATCAACACGGTGCGCAAGCACTTGTCGCGCATCAAGGGCGGGCGGCTGGCGCTGGCTTGCGCGCCGGCGCGGCTGGTGACACTGGCGATATCGGATGTGGTGGGCGACGACGCGGCGGTGATCGCGTCGGGGCCGACGGCGGCCGATCCGAGCACTTACGCCGACGCCCGCGGCGTGGCCGCCAGGTATGGCCTGGCGCTGCCGCCGGCGGCGCGGGCGCTGCTGGAGGCGGAGCCGGACGAAACGCCGAAACCCGGCGACGCGCGGCTGGCGCGCGCCGAATACCGGCTGATCGCCACGCCGCAGCAGGCGCTGGAGGCAGCCGCCGCCCGGGCGCGCCAGGCCGGCCTCAATGTGCTGTTGCTGGGCGACAGCATAGAGGGCGAGGCGTGCGAGGCGGCGAAAGTCCACGCCGGCATCGTCCGCCAGATGGTCCGCCACGGCGGGCTGGCGGCGCGGCCGGCGCTGATCCTGTCCGGCGGCGAAACCACGGTGACGCTGAAAGGCCAGGGCAGGGGCGGGCGCAACAGCGAGTTTCTGCTGGCGCTCGCGCTGGCGCTGGACGGCCTGCCCGGCGTCTACGCCTTGGCGGCCGACACCGACGGCATAGACGGCAGCGAGGACAATGCCGGCGCGCTGCTTGCTCCGGACACGCTGGCGCGCGCCGCCGCGCTGGGCGTGGATGCCCGCGCGCGCTTGGCCGACAACGACGGCTACGGCTTTTTCGCCGCCTTGGACGATTTGCTGGTCACCGGTCCTACCCATACCAACGTCAACGATTTCCGCGCCATCCTGGTGTTGTAGCGTTTCCTCTCCTCATTGCCGGCGGCCATGCGCAGAGATGGCCACTTGCCTTGGCATGGCAATGTCAAATGGGTATCCGTCAAGCGCACAGATCAGACTTTGTTCGTATTGACCCGGACAATCTTCAGCTATTATGATTCATATCAAAGTTTCAGAAATTACTGAAAATTGAGAAAATCATGAATACACCACCTCTGGTGCAGGCCTTCGTGCTGCACTTCGGCGAGATGGGCAGCCGCTGGGGCATCAACCGCACCGTCGGCCAGATCTACGCCTTGCTGTACGTATCGGAAAAACCGCTGAACGCCGACGAGATCGGCGAGGCGATAGGCTGTTCCCGCTCCAACGTCAGCATGGGGCTGAAGGAGTTGCAGTCGTGGCGCCTGGTCAGGCTGCAGCACTTCCCCGGCGACCGGCGCGAATACTTCTCCACCCCGGAAGACGTGTGGCTGATCTTCAAGACCCTGGCCGAGGAGCGCAAGAAGCGCGAGGTGGAGCCGACGCTGACCATGCTGCGCGGCGCCATCATGGAAAGCCCGGCCAGCGAGGCGGAGCAGCACGCGCAGGCCAGGATGAAGGAGATGTACCAGCTGATCGAACTGGTCACAACCTGGTTCTCCGACATCCAGCACATGGACGTGGAAACGCTGCAGCGGCTGATGAAGTTGGGCTCGCAGGTGCAGAAGGTGCTGCAGTTCACCCAATCGCTGTCCAGGCTGGGCAGCCGTGATCACGACCGGGAGCACATGGAATGATGACCGAAATCGACCCCGTCACGCTGGCGCGCATCCAGTTCGCCACCAATATCAGTTTTCACATCCTGTTTCCCACCATCAATATCGCGATGGCCTGGGTGTTGCTGTTCTTCAAGGTGCGCTTCCGTCAGACCGGCGAGCAGGGCTGGATGGACGCCTACGCCTTCTGGGTGAAGATCTTCGCGCTGTCGTTCGCGCTGGGGGTGGTGTCCGGCGTCACCATGAGCTTCCAGTTCGGCACCAATTGGCCCGGCTATATGCAGACGGTGGGCAATATCGCCGGCCCCTTGCTGGCCTATGAAATCCTGACCGCCTTCTTCCTGGAGGCCGGCTTCCTCGGCATCATGCTGTTCGGCCGCTCGCGGGTGCCGGAGAAGGTGCACACGCTGGCCACGCTGTTGGTGGCGGGCGGCAACACGCTGTCGGCATTCTGGATCATCGCCCTCAATTCCTGGATGCAGACGCCCGCCGGCTTCGTGATGCGCGACGGCCGCGCCCACGTGGTGGACTGGCTGCAGGTGATATTCAACCCGTCCATGCCTTACCGCCTCACCCACATGCTGATCGCGTCCGGGCTGACCGTGGCGTTTTTGATCGCCGGGCTGTCGGCCTACCGCTACCTGAGGGGCGAGTGCGGCCGCGGCGTGATGCTGGCGCTCAAAAGCGGGGTGTTCCTGGCGGCGCTGCTGATTCCGCTGCAGATGTTCGTCGGCGACATGCACGGCCTGAACACCCTCAAGCACCAGCCTGCCAAGCTGGCGGCGATAGAGGGCATCTGGCATACCGAGAAGAACGTGCCGCTGTTGCTGTTCGCGCTGCCCAACGGCGAAACCCGCAGCAACGACTACGCCGTCGCCGTGCCGGAGCTAGGCAGCCTGATCCTCACCCACAAGTGGGGCGGCGAGATCAAGGGCTTGAACGAGTTCGAGCAGCATCCGCCGGTGGCCAAGGTGTTCTGGAGCTTCCGCGTGATGGTGGGCATGGGCATGCTGATGTTGCTGGCTTCGTGGCTGGCGGCCTGGCAGCTGAAGAGGCGCGGCGAATTGGCCAAGCCGCTGGCGTGGCTGCTGGTAGGCATGACCTTCGCCGGCTGGATCGCCACGCTGGCCGGCTGGTTCGTCACCGAGATCGGCCGCCAGCCCTGGCTGGTGACCGGGGTGCTGACCACCGCCCAGGCGGCCGGCAAGGCCACCGCGCCGATGCTGTTCACCTCGCTGGGCACCTATCTCGCGCTGTACGCGCTGCTGCTCTTGGCCTATATCTCGGTATTGTTCCACCTGGCGCGCAAGGCCGGCGAGCATGACGCGGCGGGCGAAACCCAACTGAAGGAGAAACTGGCATGAGCGAGGCATACTACCTGCCGGCGATCTTCGCCGGACTGATGGCGCTGTCCATGCTGGTGTACGTGGTGCTGGACGGTTTCGACCTGGGAGTCGGCATTCTGCTGCCGCTGGCGAAGGACGAAGAGAAAGACTTGATGATCGCGTCGATCGGCCCGTTCTGGGACGCCAACGAAACCTGGCTGGTGCTGGGCGCCGGCCTGTTGCTGGTGGCCTTTCCCATCGCCCACGGCGTGGTGTTCGGCGCGCTTTATCTGCCGGTGCTGGCGATGCTGGTGGGGCTGATTCTGCGCGGCGTGGCCTTCGACTTCCGCGTCAAGGCGCAAGACCCGCACAAGCCGTGGTGGAACGCGGCCTTCGCCGGCGGCTCGCTGCTGGCGGCGCTGGCGCAGGGCGTGATGCTGGGCCGCTATCTCACCGGCTTTGCCGACAGCTCCACCTCCTGGGTGTTCGCGCTGGTGGTAGGCGTCGGCCTGGCGCTGGCCTATGCGCTGCTGGGCGCCTGCTGGCTGGTGATGAAGGCCCATGGCCAATTGCAGGCCAAGGCCATCGTCTGGGCCGAGTACGCGCTGTATGGGGCCGGGCTGGCCGTGCTGGCGGTCTCGGTGGTGACGCCGCTGGCCAATCCAGCCATCGCCGCCAAGTGGTTCGCGCTGCCGCAGTTCCTGCTGCTGCTGCCGCTGCCGCTGGGCTCGCTGGCCCTGTTCGCGCTGCTGGTGATCAGTCTGCCCAGGCTGGCGCGGCGCCAGGCCGCCGGCAACGACAGCTTCTGCTGGCTGCCGTTCGCCGCCAGCGTCGGCATCGTGCTGCTGTCGTTCTGGGGGCTGACTTACAGTGTGTTCCCGGAAGTGGTGCTGGGCAAGATGACCATCTGGCAGGCGGCGGCCGATCCGGAGGCCTTGTGGATAATCCTGTGGGGCGCTGTGGTGGTGCTGCCATGCATCATCGGCTACACCGCCTTCGCCTACCGGGTGTTCTGGGGCAAGGCCGACAAGCTTAGCTATCAATAGTCTGACAATCCGTTTGCCGGAAAATGGCGCGCCTGATGGCGTGCCATTTTTTCATGGCAGCCATGATGATTCGTGCATAAAGACGCTTGCCGTAAATATATTGACATATTAATGTAACGTTCTCGTCATTTCATGCGGCCACAATCCGCCGCTTGATGCCCTGCCGCACCCACGATAAAACGGAGAAACCGATGAGCGTTGCCCTGAGCCGTTCCGCCCGCCGCGCCCAAGCCCTGGCCCCCCTGTTGCTGACGCTGGCGCTGCCGGCCCATGCCCTCACCGAAATCCAGTTCTGGCATTCGATGGACGGCGCGTTGGGCGACCGCGTCAACGCCATCGCCGCCCAGTTCAACGCTTCGCAGAAAGATTACAAGGTGGTGACGGTGTACAAGGGCCAGTACGACGAGTCGCTGGCCGCCGCCATCGCCGCCTACCGCAGCGGCAACGCGCCAGCCATCGTCCAGGTGTTCGAGGTGGGTACCGCCACCATGATTCAGGCGAAAAAGGCGGTCAAGCCGGTATACCAGGTGATGGCCGACGCCGGCGAGAAGCTGGACGAGAAGGCCTTCATTCCGGCGGTGGCCAGCTATTACGCCGACGCCAGGACCGGCCGTCTGTTGTCCTTGCCGTTCAACAGCTCCACGCCGGTGCTGTACTACAACAAGGACGCGTTCAAGAAAGCCGGCCTGCCTGACGCGCCGCCCAAGACCTGGCCGGAGCTGGCCGCCGCCGCCGCCAAGCTCAAGGCTTCCGGCATGCGTTGCGGCTACAGCACCGGCTGGCAGGGATGGGTGCAGCTGGAAAGCTTCAGCGCCTGGCACAGCCTGCCGTTCGCCAGCCTGGACAATGGCTTTGGCGGCAGCAAGGCGACGCTGGAATTCAACAACCCCATCCAGGTCAAGCACATCGAATTCCTGGCCAGGATGGCCAAAGACGGCACTTTCAGCTACGCCGGCCGCAAGGATGAGGCCACGCTGAAGTTCTACAGCGGCGAGTGCGGCATCATGACCGGCAGCTCCGGCTCGCTGGCCAATATCCGCCAGAACGCCAAGTTCGCCTTCGGCATGGGCATGATGCCCTACGACCCGGCGGTGAAGGGCGCGCCGCAGAACGCGCTGATCGGCGGCGCCAGCCTGTGGGTGATGGCAGGCAAGAGCCCGGCGGAATACAAGGGCGTGGCCAGGTTCTTCACGATGCTGACCAGCCCGGCGGTGATGGCCAAGTGGCACCAGGACACCGGCTATCTGCCGGTGGTGACCTCGGCTTACGACCTATCCCGCAAGCAGGGCTTCTACGACAAGAACCCGGGCGCCGACATCGCCACTCGCCAGATGTTGAACAAGCCGCCCAAGTCCTATACCCGCGGCCTGCGCCTGGGCTATATGCCGCAGATCCGCACCGTGATGGACGAGGAGCTGGAAGACGTGTGGACCGGCAAGAAAACCGCCAAGACGGCGCTGGACAACGCGGTGCTGCGCGGCAACGACCTGCTGCGCCGCTTCGAGAAGACGGCCAACTGATTCCGATCCAGAACGGGCGCGCCGCGCAGGCCGCCCGTTGTTCCTGACGAGCCTCGCAGATGCAAAACCGCACCCATTTTCCCCAGCGCTGGCTGGGGCTGGCGCTGATGGCCCCGCAGCTGGCCATCACCGTCGTGTTCTTCCTGTGGCCGGCGCTGGAGGCCTTGTGGCAGTCGGCGCAGCAGCAGGACCCGTTCGGCCTGTCCAGCGAGTTTGTCGGCCTGGCCAATTTCAGCCAGCTGTTCCGCGATCCGCTGTATCTGGGCACTTTTGAAACCACGCTGCTGTTCAGCGCGCTGGTCACCATCATCGGCATGGGCAGCGCGCTGCTGCTGGCGGTGATGGCCAACCAGATCACGCGCGGCCGCCGCGCCTACCAGACCATCCTGATCGCGCCTTACGCCATCGCGCCTTCGGTGGTGGCGGTGCTGTGGCTGTTCCTGTTCAATCCCAGCCTGGGCTGGATCAGCTATCTGCTGCGCGGAGTCGGCTACGAGTGGAACCACGCGCTCAACGGCGGCCAGGCCCTGCTGCTGGTGGTGCTGGCCTCGGCCTGGAAGCAGATCAGCTACAACTTCCTGTTCTTCTACGCCGGCCTGCAGGCGATTCCTGCGTCGCTGATCGAGGCGGCGGCGATAGACGGCGCCGGCCCGGTCCGGCGTTTCCGCGACTTGGTGTTTCCGCTGTTGTCGCCCACCAGCTTCTTCCTGCTGGTGGTCAATCTGGTGTACGCCTTCTTCGACACGTTCGCGGTGATAGACGCGGCAACCGGCGGCGGCCCGGGCAAGTCCACCGAGACCATGATCCTCAAGGTGTATCTGGAAGGCTTCAAGGGCCTGGACCTGGGCAGCTCCGCCGCGCAGTCGGTGGTGCTGATGCTCATCGTCGGCGCGCTGACGCTGGTGCAGTTCCGTTATGTGGAAAGAAAGGTGCAGTACTGATGGTAGAAAACCGCAAGGGGCTGGATCTGTTCTGCCACGCCATGCTGATCGCCGGCGCGCTGGTGGTGGCCTTTCCTTTATATCTGATGCTGATCGCCGCCACCCAGAGCGCCGATCAGGTGACGCAGGTGCCGCTGTCGCTGCTGCCGGGCAGCCGGCTGTGGGAAAACCTGAACACCGTGCTGTGGTCCGGCAGCGGCGGGCTGGCGGTGCCGCTGGCGCGCACGCTGTGGAACAGCCTGTTGATGGCGCTGTTGATCGCGGCGGGCAAGATCTCCATCTCGCTGCTGTCGGCCTACGCCATCGTCTATTTCCGCTTCCCGCTGCGCAGCGTCGGCTTCGCGCTGATCTTCGCCACGCTGATGCTGCCGGTGGAAGTGCGCATCTTCCCGACGGTGGAGGTGGTGACCAAGATGGGGCTGATCAACAGCTACACCGGCCTGACGCTGCCCCTGATCGCTTCCGCCACCGCCACCTTCCTGCTGCGGCAATTTTTCATGACGCTGCCCAAGGAGCTGGTGGAGGCGGCGCGGGTGGACGGCGCTGGACCGATCCGCTTCCTGATCGACATCGTGCTGCCCTTGTCGCGCACCAATATCGCGGCGCTGTTCGTGATCACCTTCATCTACGGCTGGAATCAGTACCTGTGGCCGCTGTTGGTCACCCACGACCCGGCGATGTCCACCGCGGTGATCGCGATCAAGGGCATGCTGGGCGAGGGCGCCACCCAGTGGCATCTGGTGATGGCGGCGTCCCTGTTGACGCTGCTGCCGCCGCTGGCGGTGGTGATAGGCATGCAGCGCTGGTTCGTCAAGGGCCTGGTGGACAACGAAAAATGAGAGGGGCTGCCAGATGGCGCAATTGAAACTGTCCAATATCCGCAAGCGCTATCCCGGCGCCGACAAGCGGGTGCTGGAGGAGATATCGGTAGACATCGCCGACGGCGAGTTCGTGGTGATAGTCGGTCCGTCCGGCTGCGGCAAGTCCACCTTGCTCAGGATGGTGGCGGGGCTGGAAAGCATAGAAGAAGGCGAGATCCGCATCGGCGCCAAGCTGGTCAACCAACTGGAGCCCAAGGATCGCGACATCGCGATGGTGTTCCAGAACTACGCGCTGTATCCGCATATGACGGTGGCGGAAAACATGGGTTACGCGCTGAAGCTGCGCGGCCTGTCCAAGACCGATATCCTGGAGCGGGTCCGCAAGGTGGCGGCGGTGCTGGAGCTGGAGCAGCTGCTCGCGCGCAAGCCGCGCGAATTGTCCGGCGGCCAGCGCCAGCGCGTGGCGATGGGCCGAGCCATCGTGCGCGAGCCGGCGGTGTTCCTGTTCGACGAGCCGCTGTCCAATCTGGACGCCAAACTGCGCGGCCAGATGCGGCTGGAGATCCAGCGCCTGCACCGGCGCCTGGCCACCACCAGCCTCTACGTCACCCATGACCAGGTGGAGGCGATGACGCTGGCCGACCGGGTGATCGTGCTGAACAAGGGCCATATCGAGCAGATAGGCGCGCCGGACGAGATCTACGACCGGCCGGCGTCGACTTTCGTCGCCAGCTTCATGGGCTCGCCCGGCATGAATCTGTTCGATGGCGAGGTGGATGGGCAGGGCGAGCGGGTCGCGCTGGACGGCGGCGTCAGCCTGACGCTGCCGCAGCCGCGCAGAGACCTCGCTGGCCGCAAGTTGCGCGTCGGCATCCGCCCCGAACACCTGCAGGCCGGCGGCGGCCAGACGCTCAGCCTCAGGGTGGATACGATGGAAATGCTAGGCGCCGACAATTACGTCTACGGTCTGATGGCCGGCCAGAACGTGGTGGCGCGGCTCGCCCATGGCCAGCGCCCCGAGCCGGGCAGCCGGCTGGAGCTATCGGTGCAGGCCGGCGCGCTGCACCTGTTTGACGCCCAAACCCAACGGAGAATTGAACATGCCGCAGCACAAGCAGCCCTGGCCGTATCCTGAAGTCGTCGCCCACCGCGGCGGCGGCACGCTGGCGCCGGAGAACACCATCGCCGGCTTCCGCGAAGGCGTCCGTTACGGCTACCGCGCGGCGGAGTGCGACGTGAAATTGTCGGCGGACAATGTCTGTTTCTTGCTGCACGACGACACTGTGGACCGCACCAGCAACGGCAAGGCCCCGGCCGCCGGCATGTCCATGGCCCAGCTGTCGCAGCTGGATGCCGGCCGGTGGAAGGGCGCGGCCTTCGCTGGCGAGGCGCTGCCGACGCTGAGCAATGTCGCCGGCTACTGCCTGGCGCAGAACATGCTGCTGAATATCGAGATCAAGCCCTGCCCGGGACGATTCGAGGAAACCGGCCGCCTGGTGGCGCTGGAGGCCGCCCGCCTATGGGCAGGCGCGGCGGTGCCGCCCTTGCTGTCGTCGTTTGAAATCGACGCCTTGCGCGCGGCGAAGGCCGCCGCGCCGGCATTGCCGCGCGCCTTCCTGTGTGAGGATATCCCCGGAAACTGGCGCGACATCCTGGCGGAGCTGGACTGCGTTGCGCTGCATTGCGACCACCACGCGCTGACGGCGGAATTGGCGCGCGAGGTCAAGCAGGCCGGCTACCAGCTCTTGTGCTACACGGTGAACGATCCCGCCGACGCCCGGCGCCTGCTGGCCTGGGGCGTGGACAGCCTATGCACCGACCGGCTGGACTTGTTGCCGGCGCGGCGCTGAGCGCCGGCTATTGCGGCCAGCGCTGCAGAATGGCCTGCAGCCCGCCGTTCTGCTGCAGCTTCTTCAGCGCGGCCTCGAACTGCCGCGCGCGCGGATCGCCCTTGGCGAAGGCCACGTAGCGCGGCATCTCCACCAGCGGCTTGGACAGCACCCGCACCTGGTTTGCCGCCTGCAACTGCTGGAGGAAATACAGCAGCTGCACCTTGTCGCCGACGATCACGTCCACTCGGCCGGCCAATAGCATGGTCACCAGCTGGCGCGGCGAGGTGGCGTGCAGATCGCGCGCGAGGTCGGCCTTGTCGAAGTCGGTGTCGTAGCTGTAGCCGTGCACCTGACCGATCAGATAAGGTTTGAGATCGTATAGGCCGCGCCAGTAGCGCAACGAGCTCTGAGCCAGGGTGATGAACACGGTTTGCCCCTTGCGCAGCGGTCCCACCAAATCGTATTGGGCGCGGCGTTCGGCGGTGCCAGTGAAGACGAAGCCGGCGTCGGCGTCTTTCAGCGTCAGCTGCAGCTTCACTCTTTCCCACGGCAGCAGGTTGATGCGGAACGGCACGCCGGTTTCCCGCATCACCGCGCTCACCAGTTCCACGTTCAGCCCCTGCGGCGTGCGGCCGTCCTGGTCCAGATAGCTGTACGGTTCGAAACTGGCGTCGGCCACCAGCCGCCACGACGGTTCGCCCGCCAGGCAGGCCATGCACCACAACGCCGTCATCCAATAGCCGATCGTTTTCATCCGCCTTGTCGCCCCCGTTGCCGATGATGCGTTGGCTCCCAGCTTAGCGCCGGCGCAGTAGCAATTGAATCACTCTGAAGCATAAATGAGGTTTCGCTTTAATTCGCCTGTATTCGACCGTTGTCTTGAAATGGGCGGTGTCGGGGCGAGAAGCGCCGCCGAGAAGAGCGCGTGTTGCGGGATGGTTTCACATTGCCATTCGCATGCCTTGTCCGGCCGGGCCTGGCAAAAGCCAGTCGGCGCCGGTCTTGCGTCGCCTTATATAGCGCTGGCGCCGGGCAATGAATTTTGTTTTTAGCGAGGGAGAGTTTTGATGAATTGCCAGCAATCGCTTTCTTTTGCTAGATTCGACCCAATCGCCGCCGTTTGCGCGGCAGACATTCGGTAGGGGCCCGCACCGAATCCCGTGTTGGTTCTCACGGCATCGTTACCATCCCGGCGTCAGACCGGGACTGTTCCAACCTTCCCATCCCACGTTCCGGCGGCAAGCGCCGCCGGCGGGGGATGCTTTCGCTCAGACGTCCAAGGAGAACCATGGAGTTGTTTCATTCTTTGATCAATGCGGTCAACGACGTGCTGTGGGGCAAGATCCTGATTGCCCTGCTGCTGCTGGTCGGCCTGTATTTCACGCTGCGTTCCGGCCTGTTGCAGCTGCGGCTGTTTTCCCGCGGCTGGCAGGAGATGGTGGGCGGCCGCGGCGGCCACCGCAGCCGGGACGACATCTCGCCGTTCCAGGCCTTCGCCACCGGCCTCGCCAGTCGGGTGGGCACCGGCAATATCGCCGGGGTGGCCATCGCCATCGCCGCCGGCGGTCCCGGCGCGGTCTTCTGGATGTGGCTGACCGCCTTGCTCGGCATGTCCAGCGCCTTCGTCGAATCGACGCTGGCGCAGCTGTTCAAGACCAGCCACCACGACAGCACCTTCCGCGGCGGCCCGGCTTACTACATCCAGAAAGGCCTGGGCCAGCGCTGGTTGGGCGTGTTGTTCGCCCTCTGTCTGATCCTGGCCTTCGGCCTGGTGTTCAACGCGGTGCAAGCCAACTCCATCGTCGCTGCCACCCAGGGCGCCTGGGGCTGGCAGCCGTGGGCGGTGGGCCTGGCGCTGGTGGCGTTGACCGCGCCGGTGATCTTCGGTGGCGTGCGCGCCGTGGCGCGGGTGGCGGAATGGCTGGTGCCGGTGATGGCGCTGATCTACCTGCTGATGGCCCTCTACGTGCTGGCCATCCACGCGGCTGAGCTGCCTGGCTTGTTCATGCTGATCGTCAAGAGCGCGCTGGGCCTGGAGCAGGCGGCAGGCGGCGTGGCCGGCTACGCGGTGAGCCAGGCGATGATGCTGGGCATCAAGCGCGGCCTGTTCTCCAACGAGGCCGGCATGGGGTCGGCGCCCAATGCCGCCGCCACCGCCACTTCGCGTCATCCGGCCAGCCAGGGCGCGATCCAGATGTTCGGTGTGTTCATCGACACCATGGTGATCTGCACCGCCACCGCCGCCATCATCCTGCTGACCGGCGTGCACGACCAGGGGCTGAGCGGGGTGGCGCTGACGCAGAAGGCGATAGAGTCGCAGTTCGGGCCGATAGGCGTTTCCTTTCTGGCGGTGGCGATGTTCCTGTTCGCCTTCTCCTCCATCCTGGGCAACTACGCCTACGCCGAGGGCAATGTCGAATTCATCCGCAACAGCAAGAAGGCGCTGTTGGCCTTCCGGCTGGTGGTGCTGGCGATGGTGCTGTTCGGCGCGCTGGCCAGCCTGCCGCTGGTGTGGGACATGGCCGACCTGGCGATGGGTATGATGGCGCTGATCAACTTGGCGGCCATCCTGTTGTTGTCGCGCTTCTTCTTCGTGGTGCTGGGCGATTATCAGCGCCAGCTGAAGGCGGGCGTGGCGGCGCCGGAATTCAAGGTGGAGGGGTATCCCGAGCTGGCGGCCAAGGTGGAGAAGGGGATTTGGTAGCCAGGGGGTGCTTGTTGGCTTGTAGACACCCATGAATATTGTTCACTGAGCGTGTGGGCAACTGAGCTTGGTTTGGTCGCCATCCTCTTCCCCTTCGGCGCGTGCCGATAAAATAGCCTGGAGCCAGGGGATATAAGCCGCCGCATGTTCGACGCCGAAGGCTAGTTCGGCGGCTACTGGCTCCAGGCTGTTTTGTCGGGGTTTCCCGCGCCGCAGCGGCCGCCTAGGGTTGCAAGGAAACTGGCGGCGCAGTTCCCTTGCCCGTCCGGCGGGCGGAACCGTCATCAAAACAATCTTCCGCGTAGCGGAATCCACTGCTTTTCCCGCGTTGGGTGAGCCATGCCGTCGGCTTCGTTTTACGTGAGCGGCATGGCCTTTAGGCTTTCCTTTACACCGTAAACCGGCTCGCCAGCCCCATCAGCCGCTGTGAAATCGCCTGCAACTCGCCTGCGGTCTGGGCGCTGGCCTTGACCTCGCTGGCGTTCTGCTCCGACATCCGCGATACCTGCTCCACATTCTGCGCCAGCACCTGGCTGGCGCTGCTCTGCTCTTGCAAGGACACCATGATCTGGTTGATGCTGCCCAGCACATCGTCCACGCAATGGCGTATCCCCGCCATGCTGGAGCCGGCGTCGCGGCTGCGCTGCAGGCCGTCCATGATGGCCTGCATGCCCACCTGCATGCTCTCGCTGCCTTTTTGCGCGGTGCTCTGGATCCTGGCGACGATATTGCTGATCTCGGTGGTGGACAGCGCGGTGCGTTCGGCCAGCTTGCGCACCTCGTCGGCCACCACCGCGAAGCCGCGGCCCATCTCGCCGGCGCGCGCCGCCTCTATCGCCGCGTTGAGCGCCAGCAGATTGGTCTGGTCGGCCACGTCGCGGATCACGTCGACGATGCTGACGATAGACTCCGACTGCCGGCTCAGATCGCTGATGGTTTCCGATACCGAGGATACGTCGCGCACGATGCCGTCCATGCTGGTGGTGGTGGCGCTGATCACCTTGTCGCCGGCGGTGGACTGCACCACCGCGGTGCGCGACAGTTGATTGGCGTGTTCGGACTGCTCGGCGCTCACCGTCAGGCTGGCGCTCAGTTGCTCGATGGCGGCGGCCATGCTGAAGGCGGCCTCGTTCTGCAGGGTGCTGCTGGTGGTGATGCTGCGCGCGCTTTGCGCCATCTGGGCCGCCGCGTTGTTCACCTCGTTGGAGGTATCCAGCAGTTGGGCGACGGTTTCGCGCAACTGGTCGCGCATCTGGCGTATCGATGCCAGCAGGCTCTGACTATCCTGCCTGCGCAGCTGGATTTGAGTGTCCAGCCGGCCGGCGGCCAGTTGTTCCACCACTTGCTGCACGTAGAACGGCTCTCCGCCCAGTTGCAGGGTGATGGACAGATAGAGTTGCTGGAACAGGAAGATGGCCAGCAGCATGGCGGCGATGCCTATGCCGATGTAGGTGTTGCGCTGCCAGGCGGTGCGGTCTATCCGCGCTTGCAGCAGCTGATCCAGTTGCTTGAGTTCCAGCGCGATGTAGTCGGCGATGGCGGGGGCGTTTTCCGCGGTGTGGCCGGCCACTTTCAGGCCGCCGGCGCCGCTTTTGCCGGCGACGGCGTCGAACAGCGCGGCGCTCTGGCTTTTCAGGATGGCGGCAAGCTTGTCGGCCTGGGCGCTGAGGCCGGTTTTCAGGCTGGCGTTGTAGGCGATGGCCTTGCCGACGTCGCTGCCCAAGCCGTCGCCGGCCTCCGCGATCAGCGGGCGCAATTCCACCAGGCGGTCGCGCTGCGCCGGCGTCAGCGCCTGGTTGGCTTCGGCCAGCGCGGCGATGGCGTTGGCTTCGCCCAGATGGATGAGCACGCTGGTCAGCTTGGTGGTGGCGGCGTCCATCAGATAGTAGGTGTCGATGTCCGGGTCCAGCGTCAGGTTGGAGTTGTCGCTGATCACGCCGATCAGATTGTTCAGCTGGTCGTTGAGCGCGCCGTAGCCGGCGATCAGTTGCGCCGGCGTGGCCGATCCCAGCGCCTGCAGCTTGTCCCAGCTCGCCGCGGCGCCCTTCCAGGCATCGCCGCTGGCCAGGTCGGCGCCCAGTTGTTCATTGACGGTTTTCAGCGCCTGCCACCGCGCCTGCAACTGCGATGCGCCGGCGGCCAGCGCGTTCTTGGCCTGTCCGTCGCCGAGCGCCGCGTGCACCGCCAAGTCCTGCTGCTGCTGGACCGCGGCCAGAAGGCCGGCCAGCGGCTGCATGTAAACCACGCCCACTCTTTCCTTGGTGGTGGAGTCGATATTGTCCTGGTTGCTGTGATACAGGCCGTACACCAGATAGAGCAGGGCCGCGGCGAAAACCAGGCCTATCAGGGCGAAGCGCTGGGGATAGCTCAGGCGTTGCATCAGCCTGACGATGGGGGTGGACATGCAACGGCTCCTTCGAATCAACCATGACTACAACGTTCTGGTTCCAGACATGCGAACGGGGGTTTCTCGCTGTTCACTGTATAAGTGAATTTGCTTAGCGCAAAGCGGAATTCTTGCAGTTTGCGTTAAGCCGTCTTGTGCGAGTGGAGTGTATGCGGTGGAGCGGGGCAAGACGCCGCCGCCGGCAATTCGGGCGGCGGCAATGGTCAGATGGTTTTCGAATAGCGGGCGTGGGTCTGGCGCTCGCGCAGGTGGCGGTCGAAGACCATGGCGATGTTGCGGATCAGGAAGCGCCCTTTGGGCTCCACCATCAGGAAGTCGCCGTCGAAGGACAACAGGCCCTGTTGCTGGAAATCGCGGATCTGTGGCATTTCCGCCGCAAAATACTGGGCGAAATCGATGCCGTGGATCTCTTCGATCGCTTCGACAGACAACGAAAAGCGGCACATCAGCCCCTGGATGATGGTGCGGCGCAGCACGTCGTCGTTGTCCAGCGTCAGTCCGCGCACCACCGGCAGCCGCCCCTGGTCCAGCGCGGCGTAATAACCCTCCAGTGTCTTGTCGTTCTGGCTGTAACAGGAGCCGACCTTGCCGATGGACGATACGCCGAAGCCCAGCATGTCGCAGTCGGCATGGGTGGAGTAACCCTGGAAGTTGCGTTGCAGCCGGCCCTGGCGCAGCGCCACCGCCAGTTCGTCGTCCGGTTTGGCGAAGTGGTCCATGCCGATGAAGACGTAGCCGGCGTCGCTCAGCATCTGCACCGCGTTCTGCAGGATGTCCAGCTTGGCGCCAGCGCTGGGCAGATCGGCCTCATGGATGCGCCGCTGCGGCATGAACACCGTCGGCAGGTGGGCGTAGTTGTACAGCGCAAGCCGGTCCGGATCGAGGGCGATGGCCTTTTCCAGCGTGCGCAGCATGGAGCCGCGGCTTTGCAGCGGCAGGCCGTAGATCAGGTCCAGGCTGACCGATTTCATACCGGCCTCGCGCCCGGCCTCGATCACCTCCCGGGTTTCCTGCTCGCTTTGCACGCGGTTGACCGCCAGCTGCACGGCCGGGTCGAAATCCTGCACGCCGACGCTGATCCGGTTGAAGCCATATTCTGCCAAACTGAACATGGTTTCTCGTTTTACCTTGCGCGGATCGATCTCGATGGAATATTCTCCGTCGCTCAGAAACTCGAAGTGCTCGCCTAGCATGGCCATCAGCCGTTTCAGCTGCGGGTCGGACAGGAAGGTGGGCGTGCCGCCGCCAAAGTGCAGCTGTATCACTTTTTCCCGACAGCCCAGTTGTTCCGCCACCAAGCGGATCTCCTTCTCCAGGTAGTCTAGGTACTGGTCGGCCTTGCCCTTGTTTTTGGTGATGATCTTGTTACAGGCGCAGTAATAACAAACTGTGTTGCAAAATGGTATATGAGCGTACAATGATAAAGGTTTGCGGTTGGCGCCAATCCGGCGCTGCTGCAGCCTGTGCTGGTAGTCATGTGCTGAGAAGCCCGGCGTAAAGCGATCCGCAGTCGGGTATGACGTGTATCTTGGACCCGATCCATCCAGGCGTTCGATCAGTGCTCTGTCGAACTCGAAATGGGCGGGGGAAAACGGATGGGTGGTTTTCATGTCGTATTCGGATGGTAAAACTTCTGGTGGACTGGTAAATTTGCGCAAAACCTGCGAATTCCGCATTGACGAGGGTCAAGCTTCACCAGCTTGCAGCAAACACAGCATGTCTGAACAAAACCATACAGCTCTACACACACTGAAAATATCCTGCTCCAGCTGCAGCCTGCGCGAGCTGTGCCTGCCGGTCGGACTCAACCGCGAGGAGATGAGCCAGCTGGATACGGTGATCCGCCAGAGCCGCCGCCTGAAGCGCGGCGAATACTTGTTCCGCAGCGGCGAGGGCTTCAAGTCGCTGTACGCGGTGCGCACCGGTTTCTTCAAGACCTGCGTCGCCAGCCAGGACGGCCGTGAGCAGGTGACCGGCTTTTTGATGTCGGGCGAGTTGATGGGGCTGGACGGCATCTCCACCAACAACCACAGCTGCGACGCCATCGCGCTGGAGGACAGCGAGGTGTGCGAGCTGCCGTTCGGCCGCATGGAGTCGCTGAGCCGCGACATCCCCAGCCTGCAGCACCATTTCTACCGGCTGATGAGCCGCGAGATCGTGCGCGACCAGAACGTGATGCTGCTGCTGGGCAATATGAAGGCGGAAGAGCGCATCGCCGCCTTCCTGCTGAATCTGTCGCAGCGGCTGTCGACCCGCGGCTTCGCCGCCAACGATTTCATCCTGCGCATGAGCCGCGAGGAAATCGGCAGCTTCCTGGGGCTGAAGCTGGAAACGGTCAGCCGCACGCTGTCCAAGTTCCAGCAGCAGGGCTGGATCACCGTCGACCACAAGCATATCCAGCTGGTGAAGGTGGAGGATCTGAAAAACCTGATCGCCGGCTGCATTCACGCCAGCGGCCACTGAGCCGGGCGTATCACCGAAATGAAAAGGCAGGCCATCAGGCCTGCCTTTTTTCATGGCTGCGGCAGATTGCTTTGCAGCTCCGCCAGCCGCGCGGGGTCGGGCCAGCCGTCGGGGGTGACGAAGCCGCGCGCCACTTCCTGCCACAAGCCGCCGGCGGCGGGCTGCAGCTCCGCCACCAGCTGCGGCGCCTGGCTGGCCTGCAGCCGCGCACGAAGGGCCGCCTGCTGCTGGATGTCGCCTTCGTCCAGCAGCGCCGGCGCCAGCCAGGACAGGCGCGGCAGCCAGGCCCAGCGCGAGCCTGGCTGCGCTTGCGGCCAATCCTGTTCCAGCGGCGCGTACCAGCCGCGCAATTGCCCGCGGGCCAGCAGGGGTGGTAGCGGCCGGCCGGCGGCGTAAAAGAACCAGCCGGTCAGGCGCGCGCCTATCCGGCAGTCGGCGAAACCATCGGGCAATAGCGCTGCGGCGGCTGGATGGCGGCTCAGTTGCAGCTGTGTGGCGAGTTTGGTCGCCTTCAGCCGCCAGGCATCGCGCAGGCTGGGGCCGATCAGCGAAGCGGGATCGTCGTCCAGCTGCAGATAGAATTTGCTGGTGGTTTCCAGATGCCAGGGCTCGCCGTCCAGCCACAGCAGGAAGTCGAACTCGCCCAGCGTGCGGCGCGTGCTGTTGATGACGTTGAGGTTTTCAGCGGCAATCCGTATGTGTGGCGACCATCTGAACCAGAAAGAAAATAGTCTTTCGGCATATTTTCCCAGCTTGTTGCCGCGGGCGAAGGCCAGCCAGGCCAGCAAGGGCGCCGGCTGCTGGTCCAGTTGGCGCAGCAGCGCGCCGCCGTCCGGACCCAGCAGCCGTTCCGGAGGCAGATCGGCGCCGCACAGCCAGGGGGAGGGGGAGGTCAGCAAAAAGGCGAGATCGCGCACCGCCGGGTGCGCGTAGGGCAGGAAGAAATCCGGCTCAGTCTTCATCCCGTTTCAGGCTGCCGTCGGCAGCGCGCTGCACCTGCTTGAAGAAGCCGCGCAGGATGTCGATTTCGTCGCGCAGCAGCCCCGAGCGGTTGAACAGGGTGCGCATGCGGCGCATCAGCCGCTCGCTGTTGCGGCGGCGGAAATAGCCGATCTCCTCCATCGCCTGCTCCAGGTGGCCGCACAGGCCCTCCACTTCGCCCTGGGTGGCGGCTTCACCGTCGGCGCGCAGGTATTCCACGCCGACGCCGGTATGGCTGAACAGCTCGTAGGTCATCACCTGAACCGCCATCGCCAGGTTCAGCGAGAAGTAGTCCGGATTGCCGGGGATGGTGACCAGGCGGTTGCACTGCTCCACTTCCTCTATCGATAGGCCGAAGGTTTCGTTGCCGAACACCAGCGCCACCTGCTCGCCGTCGCGCGCGCGCGCCACCAGTTCCGGCGTGGTTTCGCGCGGGGTGGACAGCGGGGTGGTCAGCTCGCGGCGGCGGCTGGTCAGCGCGCAGGCCACGGTCACGTCGGCAAGCGCCTCGGACAGCGAGGACACCACGGTGGCGCGCTCCAGCACATCCACCGCGCCGGAGGCCAGCGCGTTGGCTTCGTCGCTGGGAAACACCTTGGGTTCCACCAGATAGAGGCGGGTCAGCCCCATGGTTTTCATCGCGCGCGCGGCCGAGCCGATGTTGCCCGGATGGCTGGGCCTGGCCAGCACGATGCGGATGTTTTTCAGAAAATCAGGTACTTGGGGTTTATTCATTGGCGGTTTCACATTAAAATAGCGGGCATATATCAAAAGCCCGCGCCCAGGCGTCGGGTTTTTTTGTTCCTTAACCCAGATTGTTACCAGCAGGCGTCGCGTGATCGAACGCCGCGCCTGCCTATTGTTCAAGTGTAGAGGCCGTCAATGCATCCGATGCTCAATGTCGCGGTAAAAGCCGCTCGCCGTGCTGGCAGTGTTATCCAGCGCGCGTCGCTCAACCTCGATACCATTCGCGTAGAGAAGAAGAAACACAACGACTTCGTTACCGAGGTGGACCGCGCAGCCGAAGAGGCTATCATCCACACCATCCTCGAGGCCTACCCGAAACACGCGATTCTAGCAGAAGAGTCGGGCGCCAAAGGCGTCGGTTCCTCCGAATACGAGTGGATCATCGACCCCATCGACGGCACCACCAACTTCCTGCACGGCCACCAGCAGTACGCGATCTCCATCGCGCTGGCGCACAGGGGCCAGGTGCAGCAGGCGGTAGTCTACGATCCAAGCCGCAACGATCTGTTCACCGCCTCGCGCGGCGTGGGTTCCTTCCTCAACGACCGCCGCATCCGCGTTTCCAAGCGCTTCATGATGAACGAGTGCGTGATCTCCACCGGCTTCCCGGTGTCCGACCAGAGCTATCTCGATCAATACATGGGCATGCTGAAGGACGTGATCGCCAAGACCGCCGGCGTGCGCCGCGAAGGCGCCGCGGCGCTGGACCTGTGCAATGTGGCCTGCGGCCGCGTTGAGGGCTTCTTCGAACTGAACCTGAAGCCGTGGGACATCGCTGCCGGCAGCCTGATCGTGCAGGAGGCGGGCGGCATCGTCACCGACTTCACCGGCGAGCAAGGCTGGCTGGAATCCGGCGACATCGTCGCCGCCAGCCCGAAAGTGCTGGCCCAGCTGTTGCACATCCTGACCCCGCACGTCGCCAAGTAATCGCAAGCAATCAAGCCTTTCATCAGAAAAACGGCAAGCTCAGGCTTGCCGTTTTTTCATTGGCGCGCGGAACCGTTGCCAGCGGCCGCGCTCTAGGCTTCAATATACCTGTGTGGGGTATCTATGGAGTCTGAGATGCAACGTCGTCAAGTGATGCAATGGGGGGCCGCGCTGGCCCTGACTTCCTGGCTGGGCCGGCCGGCGCTGGCCGCGTCCTCCGATGCCGGACACGGTGGGTCGCAACTGGCCGGCGGCATGCCCGATCCGGCCAGCCTGGGTTTGGGACGCGGTGCATCCCTGCCGGCCTTGAGGCGGCTGCCGCTGGAGCTGAAGAACGGCGCGCTGCAAGGCTGCCTGACCGCCGCGCCGCTGAACCTGCCTTTGCTGCCCGGCAAGGCCGCCACCGCTTTCTGGGCCTACAACGACAGCGTGCCGGGGCCGGCGATCGAGCTGTACGAGGGCGAGTCGCTCAGCCTGCGTTTCGACAACCGCCTGCCGCAAGCGACCACTGTGCATTGGCACGGCCTGCCGATTCCGGCCGACCAGGACGGCAATCCGCACGACGCGGTGCCCGCCGGCCAGGGCCGCGACTACCATTTCACTTTGCCGCCTGATTCCGCCGGCAGCTACTGGTATCACCCGCACCCGCATGGCCACACCGCCGAGCAGGTGTATCGCGGCCTGGCCGGAGTGTTCGTGGTGCGGCGCCGCGATGATCCGCTGGCCCATCTGCCCGAGCAGTGGCTGCTGCTGTCTGACCTGAAGCTGGACGATGGCGGGCAGATCGCCGGTAGCAGCGACGCCGACCTTATGGACGGCAGGGAGGGGCAGTTCGTGCTGGTCAATGGCGCTTGGCGGCCGAAATTGACCCTGGGTATGGGCGAGCGCCAGCGCTGGCGCGTCTGGAACGCCACCAGCGCTCGGGTGCTGCGGTTGGCGCTGCCGGCGCATGAGGTGCATCTTGTCGGAACCGATGGCGGTTTGATCGCCAGCCCGCGCCCGCTGGACAGCCTGTTGCTGCCGCCGGGCGCGCGCGCCGAACTGGTGGTGACCGGACGCTTCGCGGTCGGCAAGCCGGCCGGCCTGCTGGCCTTGCCTTATGCGCGCGGCAAGATGATGGGGCTGGAGCAGGAGAGCGCCTTGCCGCTGTTGGCGCTGGAGCGCGGGGCGGATGCCGTCGCCGCGCCCTTGCCAGCCAGGCTGCGCCGCATCGAGGCGCTGGGGTTGCCGCAGGTGAAGCGCCGGGTGGTGTTCAGCGAGGACATGGCCAATCCGGCGGCGATGTTCCTGATCAACGGCAAGATTTTCGATATGGACCGGGTGGACTTCGTCGGCAAGGCCGGGCAGGTGGAGGAATGGGAAGTGGACAACCAGGCCGATATGGACCACCCCTTCCACCTGCACGGCACCCAGTTCCAGGTGGTGGCGCGCCACGACGGTAGGGGATGGCGGGACGAGCCCTATCTCGCCTGGCGCGACGTGGTCAATGTGCCGCCGGAACAGAAGGTGAGGCTGCGTTTCCGCCAGGAGATGGCGGGGGCGCGCATGTTCCACTGCCACATCCTGGAACACGAGGACGCCGGCATGATGGGCGTGTTGGATGTCAGAGCCTAGTCCGGGCACGCTGCCGCCGGATGCGCGATAATGCCGATATTGATAATCCAGGACAAGCCATGACCGATACCCGCCACCCACACGATGATTGCTGTCACGAGCCGCCGGCCGGCGAGCGCACGGTGGTGCAGCCGGGCAAGGCGGCGCTGCTCAAACGGCTGGCGCGCATAGAGGGCCAGGTGCGCGGCATCAGCGGGATGATAGATTCCGACCGCTATTGCGTGGACGTGCTGACCCAGGTGGCGGCGGTGAAGTCGGCGATGGACGCGGTGGCGCTGCAATTGCTGGAAAATCATATGAAGGGCTGCGTGGCGCGCGCGTTGCAGCAGGGCGACGCCACCGGCATGGTGACCGAGCTGATAGACGTGGTGAAGAAGGTGCGCTAAAGAGTAGGCTATGCCGGCTTGGCAGCGTGTCGAATATCGTCAATTGAATGCGCGGCAGCAGGAAAACTACAATTTTCAGAAGTTGGCGGCTGTGCTAGCTGATTATGGCTTCAACTGCCTGCGCCTGACGGATGACTGGCAAGGAGCCGACTTCATCGCCTGCCATGTCGATGGCCGCACTGTCCTCAAAGTGCAACTGAAGGGGCGTATGGCTTTCGATCGCAAGTATTGTGGCAAGAGCATCCATATTGCTTTCCGAGACCAAGAGCGGTTCTATCTTTATCCACACGATCAGCTGTCGGTTGAGTTGCAGGATGCGGGCATATTGCAGGCACCGATTCTTGGGAGAGAAAAGGGCGATATCACTTCCTTTTTTGTCCAAGGATATTCGCAGTAGGCTGGAAAAGTTTCGCATCTGACCATGCATTAGTTTCAGGAGAAAGCGAATGACCACGCGATTCGTTGCATTGATCTTGTTGCTAGTGGCCGGCGTCGCACACGCCGAACCGATCCCGTTTGAAACCTTCATCAAGCTGCACAATGGCATGCTGGAGGCGGAGCTGGTGTCCACCGCCGGCAGGCCCGACTATGGCAGCGACAGCAATCAGGGCGGCGTGGCCAGCGGCATCGCCACCGTTTCCACCACTCGCCAGCTGTCCTGGCTGGCGAACGGCAATATTCCCTACACCACCATCGTCACGCTGCGTGACGGCGTGGTGGTGAACATCAAGCGCAGCAAGAAGTTGTAAAATCGCCGCGTTTTGCCGGCTCGGCGCGGCGAAGTCGCTGAAAAGTCGCGCTTAAAGTTTGCCTGGCCGCGGCAAAGTGCGTAGAATGCTGCGGTTTACTACCTTGCCTTTTGCAATCGCATGGCAAAAGGCTACGAATAGCCAAAAGGAGTTCACATGCGCCATTACGAAATCGTGTTCATCGTGCACCCGGACCAGTCCGAACAGGTCCCGGCCATGATCGAACGCTACAAGGGTATGGTTCTGGCCGCTGAAGGCAAGATCCATCGTCTGGAAGATTGGGGCCGTCGTCAACTGGCTTACCCGATCCAGAAGCTGCACAAGGCTCACTACGTTCTGATGAACGTCGAGTGCCAGCCGGAAGCCCTGGCCGAGATCGAGCACGCCTTCAAGTTCAACGACGCTGTTCTGCGTCACCTCACCATCAAGATGGACCGCGCTATCAGCGATGCATCCCCGATGATGAAGGACGAAAAGGCCAAAAACCTGCTGGATTCCCAGCAGCCGGCAGCCGAGGCCGAAGCTTCTGCCTAATCGGCAGAGGTAGCGGACTTGCAGAACCGTCTGGTACTGACCGTCACGGTTGAGCGCGAGGATGCTTTGAGGTACACGCCCGCCGGCTTGCCGGTAGTGGAAATGTGGCTCAAGCATCAGTCTAGACAGACAGCTGGCGGATTCGAACGCGATGTGGCCTGCGATATACAGGCCGTGTGGATAGGCGACGACGCCCGGAAACATTCCGGGAAACTGGCGGGACAGGTGATCAACGTCACCGGATTTCTCGGTCAGCGCAGTCTGCGCAATCCACGGTTGGTACTCAATATCGAATATGTTGAATTTGTAAAAGGTTAGTCAAAATGGCTCGTCAACTCTTCAAGCGCAAGAAGTTCTGCCGCTTCACGGCGGAAGGCATCAAGGAAATCGACTACAAATCCGTTGATCTCCTGAAAGATTTCATCGCCGAAAACGGCAAAATCATCCCGGCTCGTATCACCGGTACCAAGGCTCGCTACCAGCGTCAGCTGACCACCGCTATCAAGCGTGCTCGCTTCCTGGCTTTCCTGCCGTACACCGACCAGCACTAAGACCGGGAAAGGAACTTAGAGATGCAAATCATTCTGCTCGAAAAAGTTGCCAACCTGGGTCAACTGGGTGATGTGGTCAACGTGAAGAACGGCTTTGCCCGTAACTTCCTGATCCCGCAAGGCAAAGCCAAGCGCGCAACCGAAAACAACCTGAAAGAGTTCGAAGCTCGCCGCGCCGACCTCGAAGCCAAGCAAGCAGAGATCCTGGCCGATGCCAAGGTCCGCGCTGAAAAGCTGGTTGACGCTGTTATCACCATCGCTCAAAAAGCAGGTGTTGACGGCCGCCTGTTCGGCTCGGTGACCAATGTGGACGTGGCTGAAGCCGTGACCGCGTTCGGCGTGGCCATCAAGCGTTTCGAAGTCCGCTTGCCGAACGGCCCGTTCAAGGCCATCGGCGAATACGACATCGAAATCGCTCTGCACCACGACGTGGTCAGCCCGATCAAGGTTGTCGTAGTTGCCGAAGCCTAATTCCTGATTCAGGAAGGCTTCAAGAAAAGCCCGCTTTCGAGCGGGCTTTTTCACGTTCGGCGTCCAGCGGGTTGGGTGGGGCAACTACGGCGTGCGCGAGCTGAGGAGGATGTATTTCGGCCCGGCTTTGCGCCGGACGCCGCTTGGACGGAAGGCTGTCGCGCCAGGAGCCGACGGCTGGGCGCCGCTATCTGGGAATCGCGGCGGCCTTGGAGCGATACCGGCCACGGCGGCTGGGAAGTTGGCATGCAGCCGGCGGATTGCGGTTCCGGCTGATCTGGGACAATCTGTCTGCGTTGCGATATTGCGACAATAAGGCCTGCAATCCACAACGAGCCGTCTCATGGTTTATCTGCAACTTCTGGTGGTGCTGGGCGCCATTTTCATCGGCGTGCGCATGGGCGGGATCGGCCTGGGCGTCACCGGCGGCGCGGGTCTGTTCATCCTCACCTTCGGCTTCGGCCTCAAGCCCGGCCATGCCCCGATAGACGTGATCCTGATCATCATCTCGGTGATCACCGCCTCCGCCGCGCTGCAGTCGGCCAGGGGGTTGGACTACATGGTGGCGCTGGCTGCGCGTTTCCTCCGACGCAGTCCGCGCCACATCGTGCTGTTGGCGCCGCTGGTGGGTTGGTTGTCCACCTTTCTGGCCGGCACCGGCTTCATCGCTTTGGCCTTGATGCCCATCGTGGTGGAGGTGGCGGAGAAAACCGGCATCCGGCCGGAGCGGCCGCTGGCCGGCCTGACCGTGGCTTCGCAGAACGCTATCGTCGCCTGTCCGGTATCGGCCGCCACGGTCGCGCTGGCCGCCGTGCTGGCGCCGCACGGCGTCGCGCTCACCGACATCATCATGATCAGCATTCCGGCCACTTTGCTCGGCACCTTGGCTGGCGGCCTGACGATGCTGCGCTATGGCCGCGAACTGGCCGGCGACCCGGTTTACCGGCAGCGGCTTGCGGACGGCCTCGCGCGGCCGGATCCGGCTGCGGACGCGCAGGGGTTGCCGAGAACCGCCGCCTGGTCGGTGTATGGTTTTCTCGCCACGGTGGCGCTGATTGTGTTGCTGGCGGCGCTGCCGCAGTTGCGGCCGGCCTGGCCCGGGGCGCATGGCATGGAGCCGGTGGCGATGGTGGACGTGATCCAGATGTGCATGCTGGGCTACGCCGCGCTGGCGATGATGGTGTGCAAGGCCGATCTGCATGCCATGGCGGCCGGCGGCATGTTCCGATCCGGCGCGGTGGCGGCGGTGACCATCCTGGGCGCGGCCTGGATGAGCGATACCTTCATCCAGGCCAATCTGCCGCTGTTCCAGCACAATATCGTCAGCATTGTCCATGCCGCGCCGTGGCTGTTCGCCTGCGCGGTGTTCACCATGGCGGTGATCCTGTTCAGCCAGGGGGCGACCACCAAGGTAATGATGCCGTTGGGGGTGTCGTTGGGACTGGCGCCGCCGCTGTTGATCGCAATCTATCCGGCGGTGGTGGGGGTGTATGTGCTGCCAAGCTACCCCAGCATCATCGCGGCGGTGGAGATGGACTACACCGGCACCACCCGCATCGGCCGCTGGGTGTTCAACCACAGCTTCATCCTGCCGGGCCTGGTGACCACCACGGTGTCGATCGCGGCCGGTTTCGCGCTGCAGGCGCTGCGCTGAGCGGAATCAGCTTTCGCTGGCCAGCACCACGCGCGCGCGCAGGCCGGGGGCGTTGTCTTCGGCGATGGCCAGCAGGCGGTCGATATTGGGATGGCTGCCCGGCACCGCGCGGGCGGCGGCGGTGTGTTCGGCGAACAGTTCCAGCCCTTCGCGGGCGGCCTTGCGGTCGATATGGCCATGGCGCTTCACCAGCGCGTGGTAGACGCGCAGCGAGCCGGCGGTGCCCGGCTGGTTTTCCAGCCGGTGCACGGCTTCGCCTGCCGGGTTCAGCAGCACGATGGCGGCGATGTCGTCGGTGGCGGGCAGGGTGGACAGCTGTTCCTGGAAGGTGGCCATGGTCATTCTCCTTGTTATGTTTGCGACTGCAGTGGATGAGAATAAGGGCGAAACATGACAGTTCTAGTACGTAGTTGCCATTTGTGTGACAGTAAATGTTAATTTATGTTTCAGTTTGGTGCCGGCCGGCATTGTCTTGCACTAATTTGGTGCGATTTTGACCGGCTGACCTTGAATATCTCCGTTTGAAACGGTCTTTTCAAGCGCTTTGCGGCTGGCACGGTGTTTGCTGAGTAGAAGGCATGCAAGCGAGCGGGGCCGCAAGGTCCACAGCGCCAGTCTGCAAAGGGGAGGATGAGAGCGGCTCAGCCGCCATTGGAACGGGGTTGTCGAAGAGGTAAGCTTCGACAACCCCGCTTCATTTCCGGCCCGCCGGCTAAGGCTGCTCGCCCATCAGGTAGCGTTGGCTCATCTGTTTGAAATGATCGCCGCCTGACTGGCGCAGCAGTTCGAACAACACCATCTCGCGGCTGACTATCGCCGCTCCGGCCGCGCGCATCCGCGCCAGCGCCAGCTCGACGTCGGAAGCCTTGCGGCTGGATACCGCGTCCGCCGCCACGAATACCTGCTTGCCGGTCTCCAGCAGCTCCAGCGCCGTCTGCAGCACGCAAACGTGCGCCTCCATGCCGCAGATTATGATCTGGCGTTTAGCCAGCAACTGGGGCGGCAGGCAGCCGGCTGCCACGCAGGAGAAGTGCAGCTTGTCCACCACCGGCGCTTGCGGCGCGGCCTCGCGCAGTGCCGCCACCGTGCCGCCCAGGCCGCGCGGGTATTGCTCGGAAAACACAATGGGCAGTTCGTGGTCGCGCGCCGCTTGCACCAGCCAGCGGCTGCGTTGCAGCAGGCCGTCGGCGTCGTACACCGCCGGCAGCAACTTTTCCTGGATGTCGACCACCAGCAGGGCGGCGTCCTGTTTTTGCATCAGCATGATCAGCTCCGGTTGAGTCAAGCCGCCAGCTTAGCGCCATTGTCGGCTGGCGGCATCCTTATCGCGGACGGGATATGCTCATGTGTTGCTTGCCTGGTCGGCCAGATAGCGCTCGGTCATCTCGCCCAGCAGCGTGCGGCCGGGATTGTCGCCGCGTATCCACTCCTCCGCCGGGAATAGCTGGAACAAGCCCACCTTGATCAGCGTGGGAATAGCCAGCTGCAGCTGGCGCTCCACCTCGCCGCGCTCGCCCTGATTGTAGGCGGCGATATTGACCAGCATGGCGGCGACGGTGCCGGTCTGCACCGTGCTGCCGTCGCGCAGCTTCACCGCGGGCAGGGTTTCGCCGTCGGCGATGACCTTGCTGTTGATGGCGGCGAGCTCGCCGGTATGGTCGATGGTTTGGGCGTTTTGGCTCATGGTCTGGCTCCTTGTCTGGGGAGTGGCCAGTATCGCGCTGGCGCCATCGGCACGCTTTATATAGAGTGCCAATATATATTGAAAAAGGGCCAGTGATGGAACAGAGCCATCCGATGGTGGGAGTCCGATTGACGGTTCTCAAACGGCGAGCCGGCGATCACACCGCCATGCACGCGCATGCTGGCGGCCAGCTGGCTTTGGTCTGCCGCGGCGCGCTGGAGCTGGCGGCGGCGGACCGGCGCATGTTGATGCCGATGGGGTGCCTGGGCTGGATTCCGCCCCGCCTGCCGCATGGCGCGCATTACCATGGCGATTTGCATGGCTGGAGCCTGGAGCTGGACAGCGGCTTGCCGGCGGCGCTGCCAGCACAGCTGCAGGCATGGGGCGGCACGCCGCTGCTGGAGGGGATATTCCGGCGTCTGGCCGCCTGGCCCGAGCAGGCCGACGAGGCCGCTGCGGCGCGGCTATTGCAGGTGCTGGGCGATGAGCTGGCTTGGGCGGAACCGTATCCATCCAGCCTGCCGTGGCCGCGGCATCCGGCCTTGCGTCAGCTGGCGCAGGCCTTGCAGGCGGAACCGGCGCGGGATTGGGATCTGCAGCGCTGGGCCGAGCATATCGGCATGTCGCGCCGCAGCCTGATCCGCCATTTTCGCGCGGAAACCGGCCTGGGAGTGGGCGAATGGCGCGAGCGGCTGCGCATGATGCGGGCGCAGGCGCTGCTGGCTGAAGGGCGTTCGGTGAGTTTCTGCGCGCTGGAATTGGGATATTGCGACTGCAGCGCCTTCATCGTCGCCTTCCGCCGCTGCTTCGGCGGCACGCCGGGACGGTTTTTGTCGGACTGAAAATTATATTGCTATGCACAATAATTATTTGGCATGATGGTCTGCCGGGCCTCGCGGCGATCCCGCCGGCGCCCACCAGCTCTCGGAGACCATCATGTCCCAAGCCCAAGCTTATCTGATCCGTTCGATCGAGCCGTCCGACGCCGCCGCGCTGCACCGCATCAAGACCGCGCCCGGCGTATTTCCCAATACTTTGCAGCTGCCTTATCAATCGCTGGCGGTCACTGAAAAGCAGTTGCAGGAGAAGCCGGCCAATATCCACAGCCTGGTGGCCTGTGCCGCCGACGGCGAAGTGGCGGGCAATGGCGGATTGATCGTCAATGACAGGCCGCGCATCCGCCACAGCGCCAGCCTGTTCCTGGTGGTGCATGACGACTGGCAGGGCAAGGGTGTGGGATCGGCCTTGATGCGGGCGATCACCGACATGGCCGACAACTGGCTGGGCTTGATCCGCATCGAGCTGAAGGTGATACACGACAACGCCCGCGCCATCGCGCTGTACGAGAAATTCGGCTTCGAATACGAGGGCAGGATGCGCCAGGAGCAGCTGCGCGCCGGCAAGCTGGAGGACGTGCTGGTGATGGCCAGGCTCAACTGGCCAGCGAGAGCGGCATCATGAACGCTTACTCCATTCGCCATCTGGCGCCGTCCGACGCCGGGGCCGTTCACGAGATGATGAGCGATGCCGCCACTTTCGGCACCATGCTGGGCCTGCCTTATCCATCGCTGCATGAGCGCAAGGAGAGGATGCTCGCGCAGGATGGAGCCGCGCAACAACTGGTGGCGCTGAGCGGGGACGTCGGGCTTGTGGGGACCGCGACGCTGATTCCGGCCGAGCGCGAACGCTTGCTGAGCACAGCGGAGCTGGGCATCGGCGTGCACCGCGACTGGCAAGGCCGCGGCGTGGGCAGCGCCTTGCTGGCGGCCTTGCTCGATTTGGCCGACCATTGGGTCGGCATTCGCCGGGTGGAACTGACGGTATTCGCCGACAATCGGCGCGCCTACGCGCTGCGGGATGGCGAGTATCACGACGTTTTGGCGATGGCGCGCCTGCGCGGTGCGCAAGGGGAAAGGCCATGAGCGATTACCGCATCCGCCATCTGGAGGCGGCTGATGCCGCCGCGCTGAGCGAGTTGATGAGGGATGACAGTGTCTATGGCAACACCTTGCAGCTCCCTCATCTGTCGCAGCAAAGCCTGGAGCGCAATATCCATCATCTGCTGCGGCCCGGGCGCTGGCAGTTGATCTGCGAATCCGCATCCGGCGAGGTGCTCGGTCATGCCGGCTTGTGGCGGCTGGATGAGCCGCGTTTGGGCCATATCGCCGGGTTGGGCATCATCGTGGGCCGCAACTGGCAGGGCAGGGGCGTCGGCAGCGCGCTGATGGCGGCGTTGATGGATCTGGCCGACAACTGGCTGGGCCTCGCGCGCATCGAACTGACGGTGTACGCCGACAATCTGCAGGCGCAGGCCTTGTACCGCAAGTTCGGTTTTGTCGAGGAAGTGCGGATGAAGGCCCATTCCTTGCGCAACGGCGTTTACGAGGACAGCGTGCTGATGGGGCGCCTGCGTCCAGGTGGCCTGGCGGGAAACTGACAGGCCGGACGCAAAACAGCGCCGTGAGCCTGCTGGCTCACGGCGCTGTTCTTTTACCGGCGGGAGGCGGCGCTTATTTTTGCGCCGGGGCTTGGGCCGGGGCTTGCTGGGTCTGCTCGGCGGCCATGCGGTCGCGCATTGCCTTCATATTGGCGTAGCCGTCGCTGCCGGCCATGGCGGCGCCGGACAACAGGATCAGGGACAGGGCGGCAAGGGTGGTTTGTTTCAGCATGGCGGTTTCCTTTATCAGTGTGTGCTTCCAGCAAATGGTTATGCATCAAAAATATTGATGTCTGCTTTGGGCTTTTTGCTGGTGTCTTGCTACGGATGCCATTCTATTCCCGGAAAGGGCGCGATAAAATCGGAAAGAACCGAACAAAGTATTCAAAAAAATTGAATAAGGACGCGTAGTGAAACTGACTTTGGAAGCTTTGCAGGTGCTGGACGCTATTGAACAGCACGGCAGTTTCGCGGCGGCGGCGGAGGCGCTGTTCAAGGTGCCGTCGGCCTTGACCTATACCATCCAGAAGCTGGAGCAGGGGCTGGGCGTGGCGATCTACGACCGCAGCGGCCACCGCGCCAGGCTGACGCCTGCCGGCGAGAGGCTGCTGCGCGACGGCCGCCACTTGCTGGATGCGGCCCGCCAGCTGGAGCTTAGGGTAAGCAAGCAGGCTCAGGGCTGGGAAGACAAGCTGCGGATCGTAGTTGGGGATCTGGTCGGTTTCGAGCAATTGCTGCCGTCCATCGCCGATTTCGACCGCTTGCAGTCCGATACCCGGCTGCATTTCATCCGCGAAAGCTTCGGCGGCATCTGGGACGCCTTGTACGACGACCGCGCCGATCTGGTGATAGGCGCGCCCAACCAGCCGCCGCCGGGGGACTATTTCACCCGCAATATCGGCGATTACAATTTCGCGCTGGTGGTGGCTGCCGGGCATCCGCTGGCCGATGCGCCCAATCCCTTGCCGCCGCATGCGCTGCGCCGCCACCGCGCGGTGGCGGTGGGAGACACTTCGCGCCGCTTGCCGGCGCGCACCGGCGGCCTGCTGGAGGGACAGCAGGTGCTGACCGTGCACAGCAGCCAGGCCAAGCTCAAGGCCATTCTGGCCGGGCTGGGCAGCGGCCATCTGCCGCGCTCGCATGTACAGCCCTGGTTGGACAGCGGCCAGCTGGTGGAAAAGGAGGAAGAGGAAAACGGCAGCTTTCCGCCGATGTGCTTCGCCTGGCGGCTGGAGCAGCCGGGCCGGGCCTTGCAGTGGTTTATCCAGCGGCTGGAGCGGGCGGTGGCGGAGCGGGAGCTGACCATCTGATCCGGCAGGTATGAAAACGCCTGCCGCGGTTTGGCGGCAGGCGGCGTGCGCAATGCGGGGACTCAGCGGTCTGAGGGGATGGAGTTGAACTGCGGCACCGTGGGCGCCGGCTGGTTGTGCAATTGGGCGTCCATCCGTCCGCGCATCGCCCACATCACCGACAGGCCGTCGCTGCCGGCCAGCGCCGATGCGGAAAGTAGCAGAAGGGACAGGGAACTGGCGATTATGGTCTTCAACATGGCTTTATCCTTATCGCTAACTTGGAATTAGGCCGCGTCAAGCCGCTGTGGGCAGATGAAGCTAGGTTGGGCAGCAGTTTGGCTCCGGTCATCGGCGCCGCAGCCTCGGGGCTGAGGCGCTGATTGCAGTGTAGACAGTGTCAGAGGTTTTGACATGTGTGCAATTGCAAACATCTTTTTAGAATCATCGTCTTGCAAGCATGCTGGCTTTATGACAATGCGGCGGCTCCATGGGCGGTAGCCGCCGCCGTGCTAGATGTCCTGGCCTTCGACGATGCCGTCGTGGCTGGCGGCGCGGCGCGGCAGGATCAGATTGAGGCCTATGGCCAGCAAGGAGCACAGGCCGACGCCGGCCAGCGCGAAATCGCCCAGCTTCAGCGTCAGGCCGCCGATGCCGGCGGTGAGCACCACCGAAATGATCACCAGATTGCGTGGCTCCATCAGATCCACCTTGGCTTCAATCAGGGTCTTCAGGCCGATGGAGGCGATGGTGCCGAACAGCAGCACCATGATGCCGCCCATCACCGGCATCGGGATGGACTGCAAAAGCGCGTTGAATTTGCCGAAGAAGGCCATCGCGATGGCGAAGACCGCCGCCCAGGTCATGGTCACCGGGTTGAAGTTGCGGGTGATCATCACCGCGCCGGTTACTTCGGCGTAGGTGGTCACCGGCGGGCCGCCGATCAGGCCGGCCACGCACACGCCCAGGCCGTCGCCGGCCAGCGTGCGGTGCAGGCCGGGGCTCTTGGTGTAGTCCTTGCCGGTGACGCCGCCTATCGCCATCACGCCGCCGATGTGCTCGATGGCCGGGGCGATGGCCACCGGCAGCATGAAAGCCGCCGCCGCCCAGTTGACTTCCGGGCTGTGGAAGGCGGGCAGCGCCAGCCAGGGCGCGTCGGCCAGCTTGGCGAAATCCACTGCGCCCATGAACGCGGCGGCGATGTAGCCGACGATCACGCCGGCCAGGATGGGCACCAGCTTGAACATGCCGCGGGCGTAGATGGAGACGATGATGGTGGTGGCCAGCGAGATGGCCGCCAGCAGCAGCGAAGTTTCATACGGCAGCAGCTGTTTGCCGCCGGCCTGGCCCATCGCCATGCCGGAGGCGGCGGTGGCGACGCTCAGGCCGATGATCATGATCACCGGGCCGATCACCACCGGCGGCAGCAGCGTGTTCACCAGCGCCATGCCGCGCCAGCGCACGATGGCGGCGAAGACGAAATACATGAAGCCGGCGGCGAACAGGCCGAACATGGTGGCACCCTGGCCCCAGGTGTGGATGGAATAGATGATGGGGCCGATAAAAGCGAACGAGGAGCCGAGGAAAATCGGCACCTGGCGCCCGGTGCAGACCTGGAACAGCAGGGTGCCGATGCCGGCGCCCAGCAGTGCCATCGCCGGGTTCAGGCCGGTGAGCAGCGGCACCAGCACCAGCGCGCCGAAGGCGACGAACAGGATCTGGGCGCCGGACACCGCCAGCTTCAGTTGTTGCATCATGATTGGTGTTTCCTTGTGGTGAGTCTCTTGTTCAAAGCTTTTGGGCTTACACGGTGCAATACATCACCGCTTGCGCCAGCGTGTTGTCGACATCGGCTGCCACGCCGCTGCGCCGTTTGAAATCCAGCACCATCTGCCGCACCGCCTGATAGCACTCGAAGCCGGGCGTGGCCTGGTAATGGATGTCCACCCCCAGCCGCGCCGCCACCTTCTTGACCGTCGTCGGCTTGACGCAAACGTGGAACTGCGGATCGAAGCAGGCCAGGAAGCAGCTGACGATCGGCCATTTGCCGGCGTTGGCCTTGGGGTCGTTGCGCGCCAGGCGCAGCGTTTCGACGTAGGCGGCGAAACTGTCCGGGCCGAAGTCGTGCAGCGCGCCGCGCAGCGACTCGACGAAGGGCAGGTTCAGATCGCGATAGTCCATGTAGTTGCGGAAGGCGATTTTCTCGAAAGTGCTGACCGTGGTGGCCAGCGAGATGATCTGGCGACAGGCCTGGGTGACTTCCGCCAGCTTGCCGCTGGCCAGCGCCGCATCCAGCTTGTCGCGGCTCAATTCGCGCTGGCACAGCGCCTCGGCCTTGGCGTAGCTTTTATGCTTGCGCGCGAGCGCCAGCCAGTCCGGGTCTTGGAAGCCGCCAGGGAAGCGGGCGAGAAAATCGGCGTCGATCTGGGCGTAGCGGTCCATCATTCTGCGGCTCCTTCGCGGGCGAAGAGAGGCGTGCTGAGAATTTGCGACTGCGCGGCCATGCCGTGGCGGGCATAGAAGCCTTGCGCGGCCTGGTTGAACTGCATCACTTCCAGCCGGATTTCGTCCGCCTGGCTGGCGCGCGCCCAGTCCTTGGCGGCGCGCAGCAGCGCCGAGCCGACGCCAGCGCGGCGGCGCGCCTCGTCCACCACCAGGGTGTTCAGCTTGCAGATGCGGCGCGGCAGCAGGAAGGGCAGGGATGGAGTCAGCAGCTGCAGCGTGGCGAAGCCTGCCGGCAGGCCGTCGATTTCGGCCAGCAGCATGGTCCTGCCATCGCCGTCCAGGACTTCGGTCCAGAAAGCCCGGTCGGCCGCGGCATCCGCCTCGGCCCGGAACAGCGCGGGCAGCGCCAGGTGATGCTGGCGGTTGATCTGCGCGGCCAGCCGGCAGACGGCGTCGATATCCCGCGGTTCAGCCTGGCGTATCAGCATGATGTCGGCGTCCGTGGCGCTTGCAAAAACGCCGCCGGTCGCAAAAGCAACGGGCGGCGTGTCGGGGGGCATCGGAGATCAGACCTGCTTGGTGCCGAAAATCTTGTCGCCGGCGTCGCCCAGGCCCGGGATGATGTAGCCGTGCTCGTTCAGGTGGCTGTCCAGCGAGGCGGCGTAGATCTGCACGTCCGGGTGGGCGTCGTTGACGATCTGCACGCCTTCCGGCGCGGCCACCATCACCACCGCCTTGATGGTCTTGCAGCCGTTGCGCTTGAGCAGGTCTATGGTGGCGACCAGCGAGCCTCCGGTGGCCAGCATCGGGTCGATGATGATGGCGATGCGCTCGTCCAGATTGCCGACGAACTTCTCGAAGTAGGATACCGGTGCCAGCGTTTCTTCGTTGCGGGCCAGACCCACCACGCTGATCTTGGCCGACGGCACCAGGTCCAGCACGCCGTCCAGCATGCCGATGCCGGCGCGCAGGATGGGCACCACGGTGACTTTCTTGCCCTTGATCTGCTTGACGTCTATCTTGCCGCACCAGCCGTCGATGGTGACGCTTTCCAATTCGAAATCGCGGGTGGCCTCGTAGGCGAGCAGGCGCGCCAATTCCTGGGTCAGCTGGCGGAACTTCATGGTGCTGGTGTCCGCTTCGCGCAACAGGCCCAGCTTGTGCTGTACCAGCGGGTGATCGACGATGGTGATGTTCAATTCTGGCTCCCTACCTTGGCAAAAAGCTGCTTGCCGCGGGGTTTCGCATGGCAAACAGCTTTCGAATACATATGACAGCGGCAGCCGCAGGGCTGCCGTGGGGGGTATGGGCAGATATTCTAACGCTTCTTGCCGCCTGAAATCCACTGGGAAAATCCGGGGGCGGACGATGGGACGGCGTTGTCGTCGCCAAGAAACGACCCACCCGGCCTGGGCCGGTGGGTGTGGCAGGCTGCGGATCTGTGCTTACAGGTCTTTGAGCAGCTCCTGCAGTTCGCCGTTTTGGAACATCTCGTACATGATGTCCGAGCCGCCGACGAACTCGCCCTTCACGTACAGCTGCGGAATGGTCGGCCAGTTGGAGAAGTCCTTGATGCCCTGGCGGATGTCCGGATCGCGCAGCACGTCCACGGTCAGGAAGTCTTCCACGCCACAGGCCTTGAGGATCTGCACCGCGCGCGAGGAGAAGCCGCATTGCGGGAACTGGGCGGAACCCTTCATGAACAGCACCACGGTGTTGGCGGTGAGCGTCTGTTGAATATCTTGTTGAATCGACATGTTTGCAATCCTTAGCGTTGTGCCGGCGGCTGAGCGGGCCGGCAAATACCCGATCTTTTCAATAGGTTATTCTACGTGCGAGCATCGGACTGGTCAATTTGCCTAACCTTTGCCTGCCACTGCGGCAGGAACAACCGCACCTGGCCCTCGTACAGCGCGCGCCGGGTGATCAGGCGCGACACGGTAGCGGCCACCAGCGCCGTGGCCATCAGCGGGATGATCATCGCCGAGGTGTCGGTCATTTCCATCACGATCACGAAGCCGGTCATCGGCGCGCGGGTCATGCCGGCGAAGAAGCCTACCATGCCCAGCAGCACCACCATGGTTTGCGGCAGGAAGGGCAGCAGCTGCGACATATTGAGGCCGAAGCCGGCGCCCACCGCCAGCGAGGGGGCGAACATGCCGCCCGGCACCGCGCTGATGTGGCTGACGAACATGGTGATCAGCTTGAGCACGCCGTAGTCGTGCAAGGCTGCGCCGTGGCCCTCTATGATGTCGCGGGCGCGGAAGTATCCGGTGCCGAAGGTGCTGCCGTCGCTGGCGATGCCGATCACCGCCAATACCAGGCCGCAGCCGGCGGCGAAGCGGATCGGATGGCTGGCGCGCCAGCCGTGCAGCGGGCCGGGCAGCCGCTGCGACAGCGCCAGCATCACCCGGCAGGCCAGGCCGCCGATCAGGCCGCCTATCGCGCCGCATACCGGGATGGCCAGCCAGGTCTGGCTGTTGTCCATCGCCACTTGCACCACGCCGAAATAGTTGTAATTGCCGTGGATGGCGAAAGTGGTGAGGCCGGCCACGATCACCGACAGCAAAATGGTGGAGCTGGCGCGCATGTCGAAAGTGCGGCCCATCTCCTCGATGGCGAACACGATGCCGGCCAGCGGCGCGTTGAAGGCGGCGGCCACCCCGGCGGCGGCGCCGGCCAGGATGAAGCTGCGCGCGGCGCCTTCGTGGCGCAGCGCGGCCTTGCGGTTGAGCGAGTACTTGATGGCGGCGCCGACCTGCACGATGGGGCCTTCATAGCCGAAGGTGGCGCCGGAGCTGATGCCTATCAGCGTCAGCAGCACCTTGCCGAAGGCGGCGCGCAGCGTGAAACAGTATTCGCGCAGCTTTTCCATGCCGGGCTCCAGCGCGGCGATGGATTGCGGGATGCCGCCGCCGGCCGAGCCGGGAAAGAAGCGGTGCATGATCCAGATGGCCAGCGCCAGCCCGGCCGGGGTGATCAGCAGGCTCCAGTAGGGCGAACAGGCATAGGCCTGGTAGAACAGATCGTGCGACAGATGGCTGCCCAGCGCGAAGATGTAGGCCACCGCGCCGATCAGGATGGCGGCGATCCATACCGGCACCTGGCGCCGCCACTGTGCGGCGGATAGATAGAGATAGCGCAGCTGGCGGTTCATTTTCTGCCGTTTGGTGCGGCGGCTGAGGAAATCCTGCATCGGCTTAGGGACCCGGGGGGAGTGGCGTCGCCGCGCGGCGACTATTATCACAAACCGCTAATGTACAATAAATGCCAGCCCGATACGAGCACAGCCCGCATGCTGGAAGCTGGCGGGCTGTGTCCGGATGCTGCTTGTCGCTTAGCTGGCGCTGCGTTCCAGCACCGCGGCGAAGAAACCGTCGGTATTATGCCAATGGGGTTTCAGTTCCAGGTAGTCGCCGCATTGCAGCGGGATTTTCTGCTCGGCCAGCACTGCGTCGATCTTCACCAGGCGGAAATCGGCATGCTCGGCCAGGAAGGCTTCGACGATGCCCTGGTTTTCCTGCGGCAGCAGGCTGCAGGTGGCGTACACCAGGCGGCCGCCCTGTTTCACCAGCCGCGCGGCGGAGGCGAGAATGGAGGTTTGCTTGGCGTTGAGCTCGGCCACGCTTTCCGGGCTCTGGCGGAATTTCAGGTCCGGATTGCGGCGCAAGGTCCCGAGGCCCGAGCAGGGCGCGTCCACCAGCACGCGGTCGGCCTTGCCGGCCAGGCGCTTCACCTTGGCGTCGTTCTCGTGCGACAGCAGCTGCGGATGAACGTTGGACAGGCCGGAGCGGGCCTGGCGCGGCTTGAAGTTGGCCAAGCGCTTTTCCGACACGTCGAAGGCGTACAGGCGGCCGCTGGAGGCCATCTGCGCGCCCAGGAGCAGCGTTTTGCCGCCGGCGCCGGCGCAGAAGTCCACCACCATTTCGCCGCGGCGCGCGCCGGTGATCAGGCCCAAGAGCTGGCTGCCTTCGTCTTGCACTTCAAACACGCCGGCCTTGAACAGCTCGTGTTTGGACAGAGCCGGCTTTTCCTTCAGGCGGATGCCGATCGGCGAATAGGGGGTGGCTTCGCAGAGGATGCCTTCGGCGTTTAGGCGGTCCAGCAGCTCTTCGCGCTTCATCTTCAGCGTGTTGACGCGCAGGTCCAGCGGCGCCATCGACATCAGGCCCTGGCCCAGCGCTTCCACCGCCGCCGGCTCTTGTTCGCCCAGGCGCTCGATCACCCATTGCGGCAGTTCGGCGCGGATTTCCAGGCTGTCCTCCAGCGCCTTGCCCTTGATGCCGCCGAGCCACTCGCGCTCGCCGGCGCTGGTGGCCTCGGTCAATTCCTTGACGTTAAGCTTGTTGAACTTCATCAGCGCCACCAGCGCCAGCCGGCGCGGCGTGGCTTTTTCCGGCGCGATCAGCGCGCGCAGCTGGATCAGGCGGCGCAGCGCGCCGAAGGCGGTTTCGGCGATCAGGTGACGGTCGGCGCCGCCCAGCTTGTTGTGCTCGCGGAAATAGGCGGACAGCACCGCGTCGGCCGGGCGGTCGAAGCGGGTCATCTGGCCGATGACGGTTTCCAGGTGTTTCAGTTGGCTGTGGCTAATGTGCATTCTTGTTCCGTATTGTCGGTTGCGGCGGCAGTTCCCACTGCAGCGCCCCATTTATTTCTATGCGGATCGCGCGTAGTTCGATCCGCTTCTTGTCGTCGATGCGTGTGATGCGCACCGGCAGGTTGGCGAAATCTGGCGCCAGCCAGAATTCGGTGATGTCGCCGCCTCCCTTGGCCTGGAATACCACCACGCGCATCTTGCCGGCGTTGGTGTCGTAGTCGAAGGTGCCGGTGGAGGCCATCGGGTAGTCGTAAACTTTTTTGGCGGTGGTGATCTGCAGCGGCTTATCTCCTAACTGCCCACCTTTCAGTCCCAGTTGGAAAGCCAGGCTGTAAATGTCTTGCGCGCCGGGCTGGAGCGGGAGCTGTTGCTCCCCGCGCAGACCGTAATGCAACAAACCGGCGGCGTAGTCGAAGCGGGCTTCTTCTTTCGCTTGCTCGCCCTCGAAGGACTGCATGCTGTCTGGCCGCAGTCCGCTGTTGCCTATCTGTCCCTCCACCCGGTAACTGTAACCCTTGGTAAACAGGCGGAGGGCGAATTTCGGTGTCGCGACAGTTTCCAGCCGGTAGCGTCCATTGCCTTGTTGCCAGTTTAGAACCCCGGTCCCCACGTTTCCGCTATTCAAGTAAAGATCATAGGTCAGCTTGGCGGCGCCGGGGAACTTGCGCAGCGGATGTGGTGGCTGGATAAAACCTTCCGCCGCGGCTGTCGGTCCGCTCGGCGGAGGCGTTTCCTTGTCTTCCGGCTTGATCTTGGCCGTGCTTGCGGCCTCGTGCGAGGGCGAGCTGGACTGGGCGTGCGCGTCCTTGTGATGGCCGGAGCGCTCCTCCGCCTGAGGCAAAGTATTTTCCGCGACGGCTTCCGAGCTCGCGGCGACCATCATCGGCGGCGCGGCGGGCGCTTCCGCCGGAGCCGACGCCGATTGCTTGTCCGCCACGGCTTGCGAGGCGGCCTGCTTGCGTTTCGGCCTCGGTTTGGCCGCCGTTTTTTTGGCTGCGCGGCGCGCTGCCGGCGCCAGGCTGACGCCGGAGCTGACCGGCGGCGGCTTATGCTCCGGTTGGTCCAGCCGCAGCGCTTGCATCTTGACGTCTATTTTTTCCAGCTTGGGGGTTTCCGCCGGCTGCAGGCTGATTTCCGGCAGCAGATCGGATCCCAGCAACAGCAGGTGCAGGGCGAACGACAGGACGAGAGCGATCAGCAGCAGGCGGCGACGGGTCATTTATGCATGTGAGAGTGGTTCGGGCGCCAGCAGGCAGGACGCGGCGGCAGGGCCGCTGGCAACCTTGCCGTTCACGATGGCGATTTCGCCGGCGGCGAAGCGGCGCACCGCCTCCGGATACAGCCGGTGTTCCAGCTTCAGCACCCGGGCAGCCAGGCTGTCCGGCGTGTCGTCGTCCAGCACGTTCACCGCGCCCTGGGCGACGATGGGACCATGGTCCAGCTCGGCGGTGACGAAGTGTACCGTGCATCCGGCCAGTTTGCAGCCCATTTCCAGCGCGCGCTCGTGGGTGTGCAGGCCAGGGAAGGCCGGCAGTAGCGACGGATGGATGTTGAGCATGCGGCCTTCGTAGCGGCGGGTGAAGCCGGCGGTGAGGATGCGCATGAAGCCGGCCAGCACCACCAGGTCGGGGCTGTGCGCGTCTATCGCGGCGGCCAGCGCGGCGTCGAAATCCTCGCGGCTGGCGTAGGCCTTGTGGTCCAGCGCCACCGCGGCGATGCCGCGCTCGGCCGCCCAGGCGAGGCCGGCCGCGTCCGGACGGTTGGATATCACCGCGGCGATGCGCGCGCCGGGAAGCTTGGCTTCGACGATGGCCTGCATATTGGAGCCGCGGCCGGAAATCAGGATGACGATGTTTTTCATGGTGCCGGTTTCGTATCGATGTTCAGCGGGGTTTGCGCCAAATGACAAGCGCCGCCGGCAAGGCCAGCGGCGCCAATGGCATGCGGAGTCGGGCTTTACGCGATCTGGGTCTGGTGCTCGCCGCCGACGCGGGTGCGCACCGCGCCGATGCGGTAGACGGTTTCTCCGGCTTCGCGCAGCACGCTCATCGCCTGCTCGGCGTGTTCCGCCGCCACCACCACCACCATGCCGATGCCGCAGTTGAAGGTGCGGTACATCTCCTGGATGTCCACATTGCCTTCCTTCTGCAGCCACTGGAACAGCTTGGGCAGCGGCCAGCTGGCGGCGTCGATCTGCGCCACGGTGCCTTCCGGCAATACGCGCGGGGTGTTTTCGGTGATGCCGCCGCCGGTGATATGGGCCATGCCCTTGACCGGCAGGGTTTCCATCAGCTTGAGCAGAGGCTTCACGTAGATGCGGGTGGGGGCGATGATGGCGTCGCGCAGCGTCTTGCCGTCATCGAAGGCCGCGTCCAGTTCCGGTTGCGCGCGGTCTATGATCTTGCGCACCAGCGAGTAGCCGTTGGAATGCACGCCGTTGGACTTCAGGCCCAGCACCGCGTCGCCCGGCTGGATGTCGCGGCCGGAAATCACCTTGCTTTTCTCCACCACGCCTACGGCGAAACCGGCCAGGTCGTACTCGCCGGCCGGGTACATGCCAGGCATTTCGGCGGTTTCGCCGCCGGTCAGCGCGCAGCCGGCCATTTCGCAACCGGCGGCGATGCCCTTGATCACCAGGGTGGCCTGCGCCACGTCCAGTTTGCCGCAGGCGAAGTAGTCGAGGAAGAACAGCGGCTCGGCGCCCTGCACCAGGATGTCGTTGACGCTCATCGCCACCAGGTCGATGCCGACGGTGTCATGGCGGTTCCAGTCAAAGGCCAGTTTCAGCTTGGTGCCGACGCCGTCGGTGCCGGATACCAGCACCGGTTCCTGGTACTTCTTGGAAATCTCCACCAGTGCGCCGAAACCGCCGATGCCGCCGAGTACCTCCGGGCGCATGGTGCGCTTGGCAAAAGGCTTGATGTTTTCGACCAGCGCGTCGCCGGCGTCGATGTCTACGCCGGCATCACGGTAACTGAGGGACGTGGTATTCAAGATAAACTCGCTTTCTGCAAACTTGAAATATTTTTACATCAAGCTTTCGCCGGTGCGAAAGCACTGTATTTTAACTGAAAACTGGCGAAAAGGCTGGCAAAAGCGGCAGGCGTTTTTTAGCGGCGGGCCATGGTGCCGTCGTCATGGACGCCGCCGCGGCAAAAGGCGGTTCCACCCGGGGGCCGTATCGGCGTAAAATCGGATCATTGATGTCAAAACACAGCGCAGCACCGTAAATTGGACCAGCTAGTACTCGATCTCACGCCTACGCCGCTGCCGGCCTTCGACAATTTCCTGGCCGAGCGCAACCGCGAAGTGATCACCGCCCTGACCGCCACCGAAGGCGAACGCTTCCTCTATCTGTGGGGCGAGCCTGGTTGCGGCAAGACCCATCTGCTGCAAGCCTGGATCGCCCACGCCGAGCGGTTGGGCCGCGCCGCCATCTACCTGGACGGCAAGGACGGCCACCTGCCGGATTTCGCCCGCGAGGCCAGCTTCATCGCGGTGGATCATGTCGACGACTTGGCGCCGGACGACCAGATCACGCTGTTCTCCTTCTACAACTCGCTGAAGGAGAGCGGGGAGTCGCGGCTGCTGATGGCCGGGCGCAATCCGCCGATGGCGCTGTCGGTGCGCGACGATCTGCGCACCCGCATGGGCTGGGGGCTGGTGCTGGAAGTGAAGGCGCTGTCCGACGACGACAAGCTCGCCGCGCTGCGCAGCCATGCCGCCAACCGCCAGCTGTCGATTCCCGACGATGTGTACCGCTACCTGCTCACCCACTGGCGGCGCGACCTCTCCAGCCTGATCGGCATGATAGACATGCTGGACCGCTACTCGCTGGCGATGCGGCGGCCGATCACTGTGCCGCTGGTGAAAAACGTTTTGCAAACCGCCACTCCGGAATCATGACGACAGCCACCCCCACCAAACGCAATCTCGCCCTGTTCGACCTGGACCACACGCTGCTGGCCGGCGATTCCGACTTCGAATGGCCGCGCTTTTTGATCAAGCGCGGCATTCTCGACGCCGCCCAGTACGATGAGCGCAACAGCTACTTCTACCGCCAGTACCAGAACGGCACGCTGGACATGCAGGAATACCTGGCCTTCATCCTGGCGCCGTTGACCCGCTTCAGCCGCCATCAGCTGGATGAGCTGCACGCCGACTACCTGGAAAACCACATCAAGCCGCTGATCCCGGCCAAGGCGCGGCAGCGCTTGGCGGCGCATGCGGCCGAGGGCGACCAGATCGTCATCATCACCGCCACCAACCGCTTCATCACCGGCCCCATCGCCCGCGATCTGGGTGTGGAGCACCTGATCGCCATCGAGCTGGAAGAAGACGCCGACGGCAATTTCACCGGCCGTCCCACCGGAGTGCTGAGCTTCAAGGAAGGCAAAATCACCCGCATCGAGCAGTGGCTGGCCGAGCGCGGCGAAAGCTGGGACAGCTATGCCGCCAGCTACTTCTACAGCGATTCGCACAACGACCTGCCGCTGATGAAGCTAGTGGACAAGCCGGTGGCGGTGGACCCGGACGACAAGCTCCGCGCCTACGCCGAGGAACATGGCTGGCCGGTGATCTCCCTGCGCGATTAATCGCGTCGGACCAAGCATTCGATGCTGCGTTGCGCCGCCTTGCCGTACGATTTGTACTGTCTGCGGCTGCGGCTTTTGCCTCGAGCGCCTTGTCCGCCGTTTGTGTTCTGAGTGGATCTTCGCAGCCTGTGCTTTGCCGCAGGCTGTTTTGCCATCTGAAAGGAAAGCATGATGGATGCCATGCAGGATTTCCTGCGCCGCGCCGAGGCGGTGCTGACCCGGCTGGAGCCTATGCTGCCGCCGCCCGGGCGCGAGCCGGACTGGAGAGGCCAGGCCTTCCGCTGGCGCCGCCAGGGCCTGGCCGGCTGGCTGGAGGCGGTGCGCGATCCGCACACGGTGGAGCTGGCGCGGCTGACCCAGGTGGACAGCCAGCGCGAGCAGCTGCTGGCCAACACCCGCCAGTTCGTCGCCGGCCTGCCGGCCAACAACGTGTTGCTGACCGGCGCGCGCGGCACCGGCAAGTCCTCGCTGGTGAAAGCGTTGCTGCCGCTGTTCGCCGCCGAGGGGCTGAGGCTGATCGAGATCGAGCGCGAGCACCTGGCCGACCTGCCGCAGCTGGTGGAACTGGTGGCGGGGCGTCCGGAGCGCTTCATCCTGTATTGCGACGACCTGTCGTTCGAAGCCGGCGACGCTGGCTACAAGGCGTTGAAAAGCGCGCTGGACGGCGGCCTCTCGCGCCGTTGCGACAACCTGCTGGTGTATGCCACTTCCAACCGCCGCCACTTGCTGGCGGAGCAGATGGCCGACAATCGCGAAGGCTGGCTGAAGGATGGCGAGATCCACCCGGGCGAGGCGGTGGAGGAGAAAGTGTCGCTATCCGACCGCTTTGGCCTGTGGCTGTCCTTCTACCCGTTCGACCAGGACGGCTATCTGGCGGCGGTGCGGCAGTGGCTGGGCCATTTCGGCCTGAAATACGGCGATCGCGCCGAGCGGGCGGCGTTGCAGTGGAGCCTGTCGCGCGGCAGCCGTTCCGGCCGGGTGGCCTGGCAGTTCGCCTGCCACTGGGCCGGCAGCGAGCGCCTGGCGCGGCGCAAGGACAAGGCTGGCAAGTGACGCAACCGGGCGGCCGCGATGCGGCGGCCCACAGAGACGACGGAATATGACGGGCAGCAAGATCATTGAAGTAGTGGCCGGCGCGTTGATGCGGGCGGACGGCGGTTTCATGCTGGGCAGCCGGCCCGAAGGCAAGCCCTATGCCGGCTATTGGGAGTTTCCCGGCGGCAAGGTGGAGGCGGGGGAGACGGCGCTGCAGGCGCTTAAGCGCGAGTTCGTCGAGGAGATGGGCATAGCTGTCACCGATGCCACGCCGTGGCTGACCAAGACCCACCATTACGAGCACGCCTCGGTGCATCTGCGCTTTTTCCGCATCTGGGACTGGCAGGGCGAGCCGCAGCCGCGGGAGGGCCAGTCTTTCGCCTGGCAACTGCCCGGCCGCTACACGGTGGCGCCGATGTTGCCGGCCAACGGCCCCATCCTGAAGTCGTTGGAACTGCCGCCGCATTACGCGATCACTTGCGCGCATGAGATCGGCGTGGCGGCGCAATTGCAGAAGCTCGCCGAGCGCGACTGGGCGATGGTGCAGGTGCGCGAACCGCAGATGGTGCGGGACGAGCTTGCCGATTTTGTCGCCCGCGCCGCCGCCATCGTCCGGCCGCGCGGCGGCAAGCTGCTGGTGAACGCCGATCCGGCCTGGCTGGCGGGTTGGCCGGTGGATGGCGCGCACTTGAACGGCGCGCGCTTGGCCGCGTGCGAGCGGCGGCCTGATTTTGCCTGGGTGGGCGCGTCGATCCATAGCCAGGCCGAGTTGCTGCGCGCGGGGGAACTGGGCCTGGATTACGCGTTACTGGGCCATGTGGCCGCGACCGCCAGCCATCCGGGCCATGCGCCCTTGGCTTGGGACGGCTTCACCGGCTGTCTGGCGGGCGACGTGCCGTTGCCGGTGTACGCGCTGGGCGGTCTGGCTGCGGATGATCTGCCCATCGCGCGCGAGCACGGCGCGCACGGCGTGGCCTTGATGCGCGGAGCCTGGCGATGAACCGGCAGCAGCGCAAGTGGTTGATCATAGGCGTGGCGCTGATCGCGCTGGCGGCGGTTAAGGCGGGTCTGATCTACTGGTATCTGCACAACAAGCAGTCGAAGCCCAAACCGCAGGCCCTGGCCTGCGCCATGGGCCGCGGCGCCTGCGCCTTGCCGGGCGGCGGTAGTTTGCGCTTCGTCTCGCCGCCGCAACACGGCCAGCCGTTCGAGGTGAGGCTGGAGGGCGTGACGGGCGGCGCCGCGCCGACGGTGGATTTCGCCATGCCGGAAATGGACATGGGCTTCAACCGCTATACCTTTGTCCGCGAGGGCGCTGGCTGGAAGGCCCAGGTGATCCTGCCGATGTGCGTCAGCGGCAGCCGCCGCTGGGTGGCCGAGGTGAAGGTGGGCGAGGCGGCCTATAGCCTGCCGTTCAACGTCAGGTAGGCGTTGGCTGCAATGAAAAAAGCTCCCTCGCGGGAGCTTTTTTTACGCCTGGAGCTTACTTGGCGGCCGAGGCTGCCTTGTGTTCAGCCTTGTGCTTTTGATGCGCGGCGCCGGAAGCGTGCTTCTTGTGCGCTTTCTTGTGCTGGGCCTTCTTGTGTTCGGCCTTGTGTTCCATTTTCTTTTCGGCGGCCGGAGCGGAAGCGGCCGGAGCGGCGAAAGCGGAGCCAGCGAAAGCAGCAGCGATCAGAGCGGTCAGCAGTTTTTTCATGATGTTCACCTTCCTGTGTGACTTATTGGTATCGGCGTGTATGCCCTTTGCCGGGACAGGACCCGGCCATGCTCAGAGCCGGCTGGCGCGGGAGAAGTTCATGAAAATGGGTCAATCTGGATGTAATTTATTGTAAATGTCATATTTTTTTGGGGTCAGCGCAGCCAGTAGCTGAGCAGCACGCCGGCGAAAATCGCGGTGCCGACGCGGTTGTTGTCCAGGAAAGCCTTGAAGCACAAGGCGCGGTCGCGGTGGCGGATGTCGCGGTATTGCAGCGCCATCAGCGCGGCAGCCGCGGCCAGTCCCAAGTAGTAGGGCCATAGCAGGCCCAGATGCAAGCCTATGGCTGCCATCGATGCGAGAAAAAGCATATGGAACAACATCACACTGGCGACATCAAAGTTGCCGAAGGTAATCGCCGCGGTTTTAATGCCGATCTTAAGGTCGTCTGGTTTGTCGGCAATGGCGTAGGCGGTGTCATAGGCCAGTACCCAGAGTAAGTTGGCCAGCATCAGAGCCCAAGCCAGCAATGGCACTCGGCCGGTCTGTGCGGCGAAGGCCATTGGAATGCCAAAGGAAAACGCTATGCCGAGATATGCTTGAGGCATAATGAAGAAGCGTTTGGTGAACGGGTAGCTGGCGGCCACCAGCAGCGCTGGCACGCTGAGCAACCAGGTGAGGTGGTTTAGCGGCAGCACTAGCAGGAAGGACAGAATGGCAAGCGCGGCCGCCAGCAACAGGGCTTCCCTCTCGCTCACCGCGCCGCGGGCGAAAGGGCGCTGGCTGGTGCGCGCCACATGGGCGTCGAAGTTGCGGTCGGCATAGTCGTTGATCACGCAGCCGGCCGAGCGCATCAAGAAGGTGCCCAGGCAGAAGATGGCCACCACCAGCGCATCCGGTTTGCCGTCGCCGGCCATCCAGAGTGCCCACAGTGTCGGCCATAGCAGGAGCAAGGTGCCGATGGGCTTGTCCCAGCGCATCAGCTGCTGGTAGTTGTCGTAGCGGTCGCGGAGCGTAGCAAGCGGCATCACAGGAAATCCTTCAAGGTGGGCAGGAACAGTTCGGTCAACAGCAGCGGCGCGTCGTCCAGCAGGAAACGGCAGCGCCGCGCAGGATACTCTGTTGCCGCCCTGGCGACGGCAGCCGCTTCCGCCAGCGGGTGGCTGGCGGCCAGCAGCTGGTAATGCAGCGCTTCGCGGCGCAGCTGCGGCAGCTCGCCGAACAATGTCAGGCCCAGCGAGCGGCTGCCGCGCAGCAGCACCGGCATCCAGGCCGGACAGTTGTGGCGGGTGGCGCTACGGGCGTATACCACCGGGGTTTCGTCCAAGGTCAGCAGCACATGGCGAGCGTATAGCGGGGCGCCGGCGGGCAGGCCGAGCGCGTCGGCCTCGTCGGCGAGCGCGCGGCTGTCGCCCTGATCGAGCACCTGAACGGCGAAACGGCGGCCGCCGGCCTGCAGGCGCAGGCTGAGCGAGGCGGGTTCGGTCAGGCAATCCCGGATGGGGGCGGGGAGGGCGGGCGGCGCGCAGCGCCATTGAGCATCGTTAACCATGGCGCGCATTATGCCAAAAGCCAAGCCGGCTTGTCGCTATCCGCCAGCGCCGGCTTGCCCTTATCATGCAGGCTGGATGCGTGAAGGGAGGCGGTATGCTGGACCTGTTGTTGTGGCTGCTGGCTTATCAGCTGGCGGGCGAGGCGCTGGCGCGGACGTTGGGCTGGCCCTTGCCCGGGCCGGTGCTGGGCATGTTGCTGTTGTTCGCCACGCTGTGGCTGCGCCGCGCGGTGCCGGCCACGCTCAAGCGCGAGACGCCGCGCTTCCTCGGCCATATGTCCTTGCTGTTCATACCGGCCGGCGGCGCGCTCTTGGCTTACGCGCCGCTGCTGCGGAGCCGGGGCGGACAACTGCTGCTGATCCTGTTGGCCTCCACCCTGCTTACCTTGCTGGTCACCGCCGGCATGCTGAAGCTGCTGCTGCGGGGCCGGCACCGATGACCCCGCTCCTGCCCGCCGCGATTCTGGGCTCGCCGCTGACCGGCGTGTTCGTCACCTTGCTGGCCTACCGGCTGGCGCTGGCGGCGAGCCGGCGCGGCAATGGCCATCCGCTGGCCAATCCGGTGCTGCTCGGGGTGTTGATCCTGTTGCTATGGCTGTGGCTGAGCGGCAGCAGCTATCGGCAGTATATGGAGGGGGCGCGCTTTCTTCAACTGCTGCTGGGCCCGGCCACGGTGGCGCTGGCGGTGCCGCTGTACGGCAATTTGTCTCGTCTCAAGCGCGCCGCCGCGCCGTTGTTGCTCAGCATCTTCGCCGGCGGCCTGGCCGGCATGGCCAGCGCGGCGGGCCTGGGGTGGTGGCTGGGGCTGGATCGGACGGTGCTGGTGTCGCTGGCCACGCGCACGGTGACCACGCCGATCGCGATGAGTCTGGCCGGCGGCCTGGGCGGCGCGCCGGAACTGGCGGCGATGTTCGTCATCGTGTCCGGCATTCTGGGCGCGGTGCTGGCGCCGCCGCTGTTCCGTCGCCTGGGCTGGGACGACGACATGCTGCTGGGCGTGGCCACAGGGGTTACCGCCCACGGCATCGGCACCGCTCGGGTGTTCCACCTCTCCGAAGCCGCCGGGGCCTTCGCCGGCTTGGCGATGGGGCTGAATGGCGTGTTCACTGCGATGCTGTTGCCATGGCTGGTGCGCTGGCTGCAGGTCGGTTAGCATGCAGAGCGCGGTTGGCTTGGCATGAAGGCAAGCCGCCGGCGAGAAAAGGAGAGCGATATGGATTTGATCTTGTGGCGCCACGCCGAAGCGGAAGAGGGCGTGGACGATCTGGCGCGGGCGCTGACCCGGCGCGGCCAGCAGCAGGCCAGCCAGATGGCGTCCTGGTTGCGTCAGCGCCTGCCGGACAATTATCTGCTGCTGGCTTCCGAAGCCAGGCGTTCGCAGCAGACGGCCAATTATCTGGCCAAGAGTTATACCGTGCTGCCTGAGCTGAACCCGGGCGCCGAGGTGGACGAGGTGCTGGCGGCGGTGGGCTGGCCGGATGCCGAGCGCGCGGTGGTGCTGGTGGGCCATCAGCCTTATATCGGCTGGCTCGCGGCCAGGCTGCTGGCGGAGCAGCAACAGATGTGGAGCGTGAAGAAGGGCTCGGTGTGGTGGCTGAACCACCGCGAGCGCAATGGTTATGAACAGACCAGGCTGAAGCTGATGCTGACGCCGGGAATGCTGGAGCCGTGATGGACGAACAGCCCCCACCCACGACGCCCCGGCTTGTCCGGGGCGCCTTCCTTTGCGCGCCCGCCTTATGCGGTGTGCGCCAGTTCCTCGCGCAATTTTCTGCTGACCTGAACCATGGTCGCCAACGCCGCTTCCACTTCCGGCCAGTCGCGCGTCTTCAGGCCGCAGTCCGGATTCACCCATAGCTGTTCCGCTGGAATCACCTGCAGCGCCTTTTGTAGCAGATGGCGGATTTCATCCGTTTGCGGCACGCGCGGGCTGTGGATGTCGTAGACGCCCGGACCGATGGCGTTGGGGTAGCGGAAGCGGCCGAAGTCGGCCAACAGCGCCATGTCCGAACGCGAGGTTTCGATGGTGATGACGTCGGCGTCCAGCGCGGCGATGGCCGGCAGGATATCGCCGAACTCCGAATAGCACATATGGGTGTGGATCTGAGTGGCGTCGTCGACGCCGCGGCAGGACAGGCGGAAGGCCTGGCCGGCCCAGTTCAGATAGCCTTGGCGCTCGGCGCGCTTCAGCGGCAGCCCTTCGCGGATCGCCGGCTCGTCGATCTGGATCACGCGGATGCCGGCGGCCTCCAGGTCTCTCACCTCGTCGTTCAGCGCCAGCGCGATCTGGCGGCATACCTCGCTGCGCGGCAGGTCATTGCGCGTGAAGCTCCATTGCAGGATGGTGACCGGCCCGGTGAGCATGCCCTTCACCGGCTTGGCGCTGAGGCTTTGCGCAAAGCGCGCCCACGCCACCGTCATCGGCTGCGGCCGAGTGATGTCGCCGTAGATGATCGGCGGCTTCACGCAGCGGCTGCCGTAGCTCTGCACCCAGCCGCCGGCGGTGAAGGCGAAGCCGGACAGCTGCTCGCCGAAATATTCCACCATATCGTTGCGTTCGGCTTCCCCATGGACCAGCACGTCCAGCCCCAGCTCCTCCTGGCGGCGGATCGCCAGTTCGATTTCGCTTTCCATCGCTTTTTGGTAATCAGCGGCGGACAATTCGCCGCGCTTGAAGGCGGAACGGCTGGCGCGGATGGCGGCGGTTTGCGGGAAGGAGCCTATGGTGGTGGTGGGCAGCGGCGGCAGCTTGAGCCACGCCTGCTGCCGCGCGGCGCGTTGCGGATAGGGGCTGGCGCGGCGGTCGGCGTCGGCCGGCAACGCGGCGATGCGCTGGCGCACCGCCGGGCGGTGGATCAGCGGACTACCCTGTTTTTGCTGCTGGGCGAAGTCGCTGCCGGCCAATTCGCCGGCGATGGCGGCGCGGCCCCGCCGCAGACCGCGCTGCAGCGTTTTCAGCTCGTTAAGCTTCTGCACCGCGAACGCCAGCCAGGACTTGAGATCGGCATCCAGCTGGATCTCGGCGGCCAAGTCGAAGGGGCTGTGCAGCAAGGAGCAGCTCGGCGCCAGCCATAGCCGTTCGCCCAGTTGCGCATGGGCGGCCTGCAGCTGCCGCAGCATGAGCGACAGATCGGCGCGCCAGACGTTGCGGCCGTCGATGATGCCGGCCGACAGCACCTTGTCTTCCGGGAAACCGGCCAGGAAGGCTTGCAGCTGCTGCGGCGCGCGCGCCAGATCCAGGTGCAGGCCGGCCACCGGCAGCGCCTTGAGCCGTGCCGCGTGCTCCGCCGCGCTGCCGAAGTAGCTCGCCAGCAGGATGCTGGGCGCGCCGGCTTGCAGCTGTTGATAGGCCGGAGCGAAGGCGTCCAGCCAGTCCTGTGGCAGGTCCAGCGCCAGGATGGGCTCGTCCAGTTGCACCCACTCCACGCCGGAGGCCCGCAGCGCTGCCAGCAGATCCCGATAGGCGGCCAGCAGGCCCGGCAGCAGTCTCAGCTTGTCGAAGGCCAGGCCCTTGGCCTTGCCCAGCCACAGCAGGCTGAGCGGCCCCACCAGCACCGGCTTGGTGTGGATGCCCAGAGCCTGCGCTTCGCGCACCTGGCCGAGCAGCCGCTGGGGTTGGGCGCTGAACGCGGTGTCCGCATGCCATTCCGGCACCAGGTAGTGGTAGTTGGTGTCGAACCACTTGGTCATTTCCTGCGCCGGTTGTCCGGCATTGCCGCGCGCCAGCTGGAAGTATTGTTCGGCGTCCAGGGCGGCGGGATCGAAGCCGAAGCGCGGCGGCGCCGCGCCCACCAGCAGTTGCGCGTCCAGCACGTGGTCGTACAGCGAGAAGTCCCCCACCGGCAGCAATTCGACGCCGGCGCCTTTTTGCAGCAGCCAGTGGCGCTGGCGCAGCGCGCGCGCGCCGGCTAGCAGCGCGGCTTCGTCGATCTCCTGCTTCCAATAGTTTTCCAGCAGGGTTTTCAGTTCGCGCTTGGCGCCGATGCGGGGGAAGCCCAGCAGGTGGGTGGTGGTCATGGCTTGTTCCTTGTTCCTGTTGGAACAAGCATCTGTCATTGTACTGTATGATTCAAACTCATTATTTTGTAGTTCAGCATGAATGGAATTAATGATGAGCGTACTGGAGCTTCGGCATCTGAAAAGCCTGCTGGCCTTGGCCGAAACCGGCAGCGTGTCGCAGGCGGCGCAAAGGGTTCACCTGACCCAGTCGGCACTGTCGCACCAGCTCAAGCAGCTGGAGGCGGGCTACGGCCTGTCGCTGTTCGAGCGCAAAACCCAGCCCTTGCGCTTCACGCCAGCGGGCGAGCGCCTGCTGGGCCTGGCGCGCGATCTGCTGGCGCGGGTGGCGGCGGCCGAGCGCGATCTGGCGCGCATCCGTCAGGGGGAGGCCGGCGAAATCCGGGTGGCGGTGGAGTGCCATACCTGCTTCGACTGGCTGATGCCGGCGATGGACCAGTTTCGCCAGCACTGGCCGGCGGTGGAGCTGGACATCGTGTCCGGCTTTCACGCCGATCCGGTGGGCCTGCTGCTGTCCGACCGCGCCGATCTGGCCATCGTGTCCGAGGCCGAACCGCAGGCCGGCATCGTCCATCAGCCGCTGTTTTCCTACGAGATGGTGGCCATCGCCGCGCGCGAGCATCCGCTGGCGCACAAGGCGTGTTGGCAGGCGGCGGATTTTGCCGGCGAGACGCTGATCCATTACCCGGTGCCGGACGAGATGCTGGACCTGCTGCGCAAGGTGTTGCTGCCGACAGGCGTCAACCCGGCGCGGCGCACCGCCGAGCTGACCATCGCCATCATCCAGCTGGTGGCCAGCCGGCGCGGGGTGGCGGTGCTGCCGTACTGGACGGTGCAACCTTATCTGGAGCGCGGCTACGTGGTGGCGCGCCAGGTGGGGGACGGCGGCTTGCAGAGCGAGCTGTACGCGGCGCTGCGCGGCGAGGATGCCGCCCAGGCCTATATGCTGGATTTTCTGCAGACGGTGCGCGATTGCAGTTTCGCCGCCTTACCTGGCTTGTCGCCGCTGTCCAGTTGAACGCCGCGCTGGCACGGCCATGCGGTATTCATTCAGAATGACGCATGACGCATGACGCATGGCGCATGACGCATGGCGCGCGGGCGGGCGGAGGCCAGTTGCCGGCGCCGCTTCCGCTGGGCTGGCCTCGAATCGCCTAGCGGATTTCCGGCTGTGATGGCGCGGGGCTTTATGTCAGCGCAGCTGAAGCAACAGGTAGTAAGCGACGTAAAGCCAGCTGAGAAAGCCGTGAATGATCGCCCAGAGCAGCGAGTGGTTGTGGGACCATGACAGGGCGACGGCTATCAGCGTCCCCAAGGTAAAGCCTGTGCGTGTTGCATTCATGAGCGGGATCCTGGATGGCGAATCGGGATTGGAGTGGGTTATACAATATATGTTGACAGCTTTTAAGCATTCGAACGAAAGATAGATCATTCAATGGGCATCAAACGACTCAACCACGCCGTGCTGTACGTCAGCGATGTGACCGGCAGCGCCGCTTTCTACCGTGACGTGCTGGGCTTCCGCCCCAAGGGCGACGCCGCCTCCAGCCGCGCGGTGTTCACCCAAGCCGCGCATTCCGACAACGACCACGATCTGGCGCTGTTCAGCCGCAATCTGGGCCAGCAGCGCTCGGGCCCGTTCAGCCCGCGCGGCGAGACTCCCGGCGCGCACGAGCCCGCCGCAGGCTTGTATCACCTGGCCTGGGAGGTGGACACGCTGAGCGAGCTCAAGCGCATCCGCGACCAACTTGCCGAGTTGGGCAAGCTGGGGATGGAGGAAGACCACGGCGTGCACAAGAGCGTCTACGGACACGATCCGGACGGCTTGCTGTTCGAGGTGTGTTGGTTTGTGCCGGAGGAATTGCAGACGGCAGCCGACAGGGAGCCGGCGGATGGCCAGCTGGATTGGACGCGCGAGCTGGCGCGTTTCATCGTGGAGTAAAGGTTTCCGGCAGGTAGTGCGCGCGCAGGATGGGCATCTGCCGCCACAGGCAGGCCACTTGGCGCGGATGCTGGCGAGCGTAGCCGGTGCTGAACGCCCAGTAATAGGTTTTGCTCTGCAGCGGCGGCGAAAGCCGGCGGATCTTCAGTTCCGGGTGATGGCGCAGGTAGAGGTCGCCGGCCAACTGGTGCAGCGCGTAGGCGTCGGTGCGGCCGGCCTGCAGCTTGGCGAAATTGTCGGCGATGCCGTGGCTTTCCTCCACCGGAACGCCGCGCGCCAGCAGGTCGCGCCCTATCGACCAGCCCTGGTTGATGCCTACCGCGCCGGAGAGGCCGCTCAGCTGATTGCCATTCCAGCGCAGCGGGCTGTCGTCCCTGACATAAAAAGCGTAACTGAAGGTGGCCATCCGCCGTTCCGGATCGGCTTGCCCCCGACGCAGCGGAAACGCCATCTGGCCGGCCCGTTCGCTCTTGTAGGACAGCAACAGCGCGCTGTCGATGCGGTTCAGCTCGAGATTCTGCACGATGCGCTCGCAGGGCTGGCGCAGGAACCGGCCAGCCAGCCGGCAGTGGCTCAGCGCCGCCTGGGCCAACTCGATGGCGCGGCCGCGCGGCGGGCTGGCGGCGGATGGGTCTTCAATCACGTAGGGGCTGGTGAGCGCGTCGCTGACGGCGATCTGGAGCGGGGCGGCCGACAGCGACAGCGGACATAGACAGGCCAGTGCGAGGACAGAGCGTGGCATGAAAAGAATCGGGTGGAGATTTTGCCCGATTCTATCAATAAATATTGAAAATTAGAGCTTTTTTCAGCGCTGATTGATTAATAATTGTCAGCCGGCATCGCCATGCTCCAGGCCCAGCTCCTGGATTTTGCGCGTCAGCGTATTGCGCCCCCAGCCCAAGAGATGGGCCGCCTCCACCCGCCGTCCGCCGGTGTGGGCCAGGCTGGCGCGGATGCAGCAGCTTTCGAAGCGCCGCGCCAGCTCGTCGGCGATGCCGCTTTCCCCCGCCTGCAGGCGGAGCCGGATTTCCTCCTCCAGCTGCCGGTCCCAGTCGCTGTCTTCGCGGCGGCTGGCGGCTTGGCCGTGCGGTTCGCGCAATTCCGGCGGCAGATCGGCCACTTCCACCGTCTGGCCCGGGGCCATCACGCAGATCCACTGGCACAGGTTTTCCAGCTCGCGCACATTGCCGGTGAAGACGCTGCGCTGGATCAGCGCCATCGCCGTCTCGGACAGCCGCTTGGGCTCCACTCCCAGTTGCGCGGCGCTTTTGGCCAGGAAGTGGCGGGTCAGCAGCGGAATGTCCTCGGGCCGCTCGCGCAGCGGCGGCAGCCGCAGCCGGATCACGTTGAGGCGGTGATAGAGGTCTTCGCGGAACTGGCCGTCGCGCACCCTCTGCTCCAGATTCTGGTGAGTGGCGGCGATCACCCGCACATTGGCCTTGATCGGCGTATGGCCGCCGACGCGGTAGAAATGGCCATCTGACAGCACCCTCAGCAGCCGGGTTTGCAGCTCGGTCGGCATGTCGCCGATCTCGTCCAGGAACAGCGTGCCGCCCTCGGCTTCCTCGAAGCGGCCGCGGCGGGTGGCCAGCGCGCCGGTGAAGGCGCCTTTCTCATGGCCGAACAGTTCCGACTCCAGCAGGTCCTTGGGGATGGCGGCGGTGTTGAGCGCGATGAAGGGCTTGCCGGCGCGCACCGAATGGCGGTGCAGCGCCTCGGCCACCCGTTCCTTGCCGGTGCCGGATTCGCCGGTGATCAGCACGGTGACGCTGGATTGCGCCAGCCGGCCGATGGCGCGGAACACGTCCTGCATCGCCGGCGCCTGGCCCAGCAGCACCGGCATCGCCTCCGGGCTGTCCGGGCCGGCGGCCTGCGCCTGGCTTTCCGTCAGCGCGCGCTCTATCAGCAGCACCGCCTGGTCGATGTCGAAGGGCTTGGGCAGGTACTCGAAGGCGCCGCCCTGGAAGGCGGACACCGCCGAGTCCAGATCGGAGTGGGCGGTCATGATGATCACCGGCAGCTGCGGGTGCTCGGTTTTGACCTTGGCCAGGAATTTCAGCCCGTCGGTGCCGGGCATGCGGATGTCGGAAATGATGGCCTGCGGCGTGGCGTCGTACAGCGCGTTGAGCGCGTCGTCGGCGCTGGCGAAGCTGTCGAAGCCGATGTCGGCGCGGGTGAGCGCCTTTTCCAGCACCCAGCGTATCGCCTTGTCGTCGTCGATGATCCAGACCGGCTTGGTCATAGGGTTGCCTCCTGAGCGTTCTTGTTGGTATCTGTCAGTTCGTGGTTTCGGTCAGCAGGGGCAGCAGCACGGTGAAGCAGGTCTGTCCCGGGCGCGATTCGAACTCTATGCTGCCGCCGTGCTGGTGGACGAAGGCCTGCGCCAGCGTCAGGCCCAGGCCGGTGCCTTCGGCGCGGCCGGTGACCAGCGGATAAAAGATATGGTCGCGGATGTCATCGGGGACGCCGGGGCCGTTGTCGATGATCTGCAGTTTCAGCGCCAGTTGGTGGCGCTTGCGCGCCAGCGTGGTCTGGCGCGCCACCCGGGTGCGCAGCACGATCCTGCCCTGGCCGCGCAGCGCCTGCACCGCGTTGTTGACGATGTTGAGCACCACCTGGATCAGCTGCTCCTTGTCGGCGGACAGCAGCGGCAGGCTGGTATCGTAGTCGCGGATCACCGCCAGTCCCTGCGGATGCTGGGCCAGCGCGATGCTGCGCACCCGCTCCAGCACCTCGTGGATATTGATCGGACCGCGGCTGTGGCTGCGGTGCGGCGCCAGCAACCGGTCCACCAGCGCCTGCAGCCGCAGCGCTTCCTCGGTGATGACCGCGGTGTATTCCTTCAGTTCGGGCCGGTCGGACAGCTCGTGCTCCAAGAGCTGCGCCGCGCCGCGGATGCCGCCCAGCGGATTCTTGATCTCGTGCGCAAGGTTGCGGATCAGCTCCCGGTTGGCCTGGTGCTGCAACAGCAGCCTCTCCTCGTTGGCTATCTTCAGCTGCTGGTCCAGCGGCCTCAGCTCGATCAGCGCCAGGCTGCCCTCGGCGTCCATGTCTATCGGCGTGATCGACAGCGCGACGTGCAGCACCGCGTCGTTGTGCTGCGGCTTGAGCTCCAGATCGTGTTCGATGTAGCTGGCGCCCTGCTGCAGCGCGGTGGACAACGCCTGCTGCAGCGCGGAGCTGGGCTGGAACAGCTCCAGCAGGCTGTGGCGCAGCATTTCGCGGCTGCCCAGCGCCAGCAGGTTTTCGCAGGCGGGATTGACGAAGCGCAGCGAGGCCGCGGCGTCGCAGATCAGCACCGGCGTGTCTAGGAGTTCCAGTCCGGCAAAGCTGGGTATCGGCATGAGGTTCCGGTTTCGGGTGGTCGGCGCGCGCGCATCGCGCATGACATTGCACAGCAATAAGCGGGCCAGCTCCAGGGCGGGCGGGGAGGCGCTGCGATGCGGCGCGGCGGAGCGCAGGTGTCGTAGTTTGCACCAACTTGGTGCAAGTAGCCATCACATGCCCAGTTCGCGTTTCAGCGCTTCGACATTCTTCTGGCGGTCGGTGACTTCGTCCTGCAGCTTCTGCACCCGGTCCAGGTATTTCTGATAGTTGCGGGCCTCGTCGCCCAGCCGGGTGGCCTTGCCATCGGCCAGCGCCTTCTTGGCGGCTTCCAGCGCCTTCACCTCGTTGGCCAGTTCCTGTTCCAGTATCTTCTTGCGGCCGCTGTCGCGCTGTTTCTGAGTGTCGGCGTCGACATTGGGGTAGCCGCCGGAGGCGGCGGGCTTGCCGGCGGACGCGCCGTTGTCCCTGCGGCTGGGATAGGACGACAACGGGCTCAGCTTGATCGGCTGCGCGCCGCGTATCGGCACATTGGTGTAGGTGACGTTGCCGTTGGCGTCGACGTATTTGTAGATGGTGGCCGCCTGGGCGCCGCCGCAGGCCAGCAGCAGAATGAGGGCTAATGTTTTCATCGTCTGTGACTGGTTAGGGTGCTTTTGCATGATAAGCAAATCGGGCGGCGTCGTCATATAAGCTTAAGACGGGACGCAAAAAAACGGCAGCCGCGGCTGCCGTTTTTGCAAGCGCCGGTTGGCGTTTAAAGCGAGTAGTACATCGCGAATTCCACCGGGTGGGTGGTCATGCGGGTCAGGTTGACTTCCTGCATCTTCAGCTCGATGTAGGCGTCGATCCAGTCGTTGGAGAACACGCCGCCGCGGGTCAGGAACTCGCGATCCTTGTCCAGCGCGGCCAGCGCTTCGTCCAGCGACGCGCACACGGTCGGGATTAGCTTGTCCTCTTCCGGCGGCAGGTCGTACAGGTTCTTGTCGGCGGCGTCGCCCGGGTGGATCTTGTTCTGGATGCCGTCCAGGCCGGCCATCAGCAGCGCGGAGAAGCACAGGTACGGGTTGGCCAGCGGGTCCGGGAAGCGGGTTTCGATGCGGCGCGCCTTCGGGCTGGCCACGTGCGGGATGCGCACTGAGGCGGAGCGGTTCTTGGCGGAGTAGGCCAGCTTCACCGGGGCTTCGTAATGTGGTACCAGGCGCTTGTAGGAGTTGGTGCCTGGGTTGGTGATGGCGTTCAGCGCCTTGGCGTGCTTGATGATGCCGCCGATGTAGTACAGCGCGGTATCGGACAGGCCGGCGTAGCCGTCGCCGGCGAACAGGTTGACGCCATCCTTCCAGATGGACTGGTGCACGTGCATGCCGGAGCCGTTGTCGCCGACGATGGGCTTGGGCATGAAGGTGGCGGTCTTGCCGTAGCTGTGGGCCACGTTGTGCACCACGTACTTCAGGATCTGGGTCCAGTCGGCGCGCTGGGTCAGCGTGCTGAAGCGGGTGCCGATCTCGTTCTGGCCGGCGGTGGCCACTTCGTGGTGGTGCACTTCAACCGGTACCCCCAGTTCCTCCAGCAGGAGTACCATGGCGGAACGGATGTCTTGCGACGAGTCCACCGGCGGCACCGGGAAGTAGCCGCCCTTAATGCCCGGACGATGGCCCATATTGCCGCCTTCGAACTCTTCCGCCGAGGCCCAGGCCGCTTCTTCGGCCTTGATCTTGACGAAGCAGCCGGACATGTCGGCGCCCCAGGTGATGCTGTCGAAGATGAAGAATTCCGGCTCGGGGCCGAAGTAGGCGGTGTCGCCGTGGCCGGAGGCCTTCAGGTAGGCTTCGGCGCGTTTGGCGATGGAGCGCGGGTCGCGGTCGTAGCCCTTGCCGTCGGCCGGGTCGATCACGTCGCAGTGCATGAACACGGTCGGCTCGTCGAAGAACGGATCGATGCGGGCGGTGGATGGGTCGGCCATCAGCAGCATGTCGGATGCCTGGATGCCTTTCCAGCCGGCGATGGAGGAGCCGTCGAAGGCATGGCCGCGTTCGAACCAGGCGTCGGCGTCTTCCAGCAGCACGTGGGCCGGGATGGAGACGTGCTGTTCTTTGCCGCGGGTATCGGTAAAGCGCAGATCGACAAATTTGACGTCGTTTTCTTGGATCAGTTTGACTACGTCGGCTACGGCCATGGTTTATCTCCTGAAAGGCAACGTGCACCCAAGGGCAAGTGCGAAAAAATCGGTACGCCCGGCTTTAAGCAGAAAGCGTGCCAGCTCCAAAATCGCTGCTGTTGCATTGTGTCATAGGCGGATGGGCTTAGCCAGCCGGCTGGGATGCCGGTTATCGAACCAAACTGGTGCTGATGATTTTGATGTGCACCAATTTGGTGCGATTTGCCAGTCATGCCGACTGGATCGATAATCGGCGACATTAAGCCAATCGTGTTGCAGGAGGAAACCAGCATGAGCAAAGTGAACCAGATTCTGCAAACCGCCCACCAGCGGGCGGAGCAGCTGCAACTGCCCTACAGCGGCGCGCTGCTGCCCGACGAGGCTTACGAGCTGCTGCAGTCGCTGCCCAAGGCGGTGCTGCTGGATGTGCGCAGCCATGCCGAGTGGCAGTTCGTCGGCACCGTGCCGCAGGCGGTCAACATCGAGTGGCGCAGCTATCCGGGCATGGTGGCTAACCCCAACTTCATCGCGCAGCTGACCCACCAGGTGGACCCGGAGGCGGTGCTGATGGTGATGTGCCGCTCCGGAGCCCGCTCCGACGAAGTGGCCCGCCTGGCGGTGAATTCCGGCTATAGCGAGGTGTACAACGTGCTGGAGGGCTTCGAGGGCGATCGCGACGGCGCCGGCCACCGCAATTCGCTGGGCGGCTGGCGCCAGCGCGGCCTGCCCTGGGTGCAGGGCTGAGCGCAGACCGCGCGGCGGCGGTTGAAGTTTGCCGCGTTACGCGGCAAAGTGTGGCTTGAACCCGCTGCCGTTGCCGCAGCCGCCTAAATTTTTGGAAAAGCGAACATGACCGACCGTTACGCCGTTATCGGCAACCCGATTTCCCACAGCCAGTCGCCGTTCATTCATCAAGAGTTTGCCCGGGCCAGCGGCCAGGACATCAGCTATGAGAGGCTGTCTGCCGAACTGGGCGGTTTTCGCCAGGTGGTGGAGGCGTTTGTCGCCGCCGGCGGCAAGGGCCTCAACATCACGCTGCCGTTCAAGGGCGACGCCTTCCGTTTCGCGCAGGAGCTGACCGAGCGGGCGAGCGCCGCCGAGGCGGTGAACACGCTGACCTTCCGCGACGGCAAGGTCTACGGCGACAATACCGACGGCGTCGGCCTGGTGCGCGACATCGTGGAAAACCTGGACTATCCGATCGCCGGCCGGCGCGTGCTGATCCTGGGCGCGGGCGGCGCGGTGCGCGGCGTGCTGGAGCCCATCCTGGAGCAGAAGCCGGCGGCGCTCACCATCGCCAACCGCACCGTGATCAAGGCCGAGGCGCTGGCGCACCATTTCGCCCGCTGGGGCAAGGTTGAGGCGGTAGGCTACGACGCGCTGCAGGGCCGCAGCTTCGACATCATCATCAACGCCACCTCCACCAGCCTCAACAATGAGATGCCGCCGCTGCCGCACGGCGTGTTTACCGCCCGCACCCTGGCCTACGACATGGTGTACAGCAGCGGGCTGACGCCCTTCCTGCAGCGCGCGCAGGGGGAAAACGCCGGCATGCTGGCCGACGGCCTGGGCATGCTGGTGGAGCAGGCGGCCGAATCCTTCTCCATCTGGCGCGGCATCCAGCCGGATACGCGCAAGGTGACCAATATGCTGAGGGAAGTGTTGGCCTGAGCATGTCGCGACTGATATTCAAGTTGTTGGCGGCCCTGGCGGCCGCCTTTGTTCTGTATAACCTGTGGGTGTTCGGCCATGTGCTCTACTGGCGCGACCACAATCCCAGCGCCAGTTCCTTCATGAACGAGCGGCTAGCCAAGCTGCAGGCCGACGATCCGGACGCCGAGCTGAGCCAGCGCTGGGTGCCATACGAGAAGATTTCGCCCAATCTGAAGCGGGCGCTGATCGCCTCCGAGGACGCCCGTTTCGTCGACCACGAAGGCTTCGACTGGGACGGCATCGAGGCGGCGTTCGAGAAAAACCTGAAGAAAGGCAAGATCGTCGCCGGCGGCTCCACCATCAGCCAGCAACTGGCCAAGAACCTGTTTCTGTCCAGCGGCAAGACGCCGTGGCGCAAGCTGGAGGAGGCGCTGATCACGCTGATGCTGGAGGCGGTGCTGGACAAGCGCCGCATCTACGAGATCTACCTCAATGTGATCGAGTGGGGCAACGGCGTGTTCGGCGCCGAGGCCGCCGCCCGCTACTACTACCATACCAGCGCGGCCAGGCTGTCGTCGTTCCAGGGCGCCAAGCTGGCGGCGATGGTGCCCAACCCGCGCTATTACGATACTCACCGCAACGCGCCGGGCCTGGCGCGCAAGACGCGCATCATCCAGCGGCGCATGGCTTACGTCGAACTGCCCTGAGCCGCCTGCCTGCGCTCCGATCCGCGCCTTCCCGCGCTGGTTGGAGCGCATTATTACCGTATGTTACAATCGCGACTTTCTTTCCGATTGCCGCGCGCAAGCTGCGGTAAGCGCAATGGACTTACCCGGTTACCCCGTAATCCAATCCCGTTATACCCTTAGCGAATAAGCCCGCCTCACACCGTCAGCACCCTGTGCGCCCTGTGGGCGGAAGGAGACGTGCATGACGGTTGCCTACAAGCAACAATCCGCCGATCGTCTGCAAGAAAGCCTGGGCCTGGTGCAAAGCCTGATCGAGCGCCAACGCCAGCTGGAACATCTTGTATCGCGCCAGGACGCCGCCGAATCGCCGGCCGTCGACCCCCTGGCGCCGCAACACAATCTGACCGAATTGCGCCAGAAACTGGCGCAGCTGCATCCGGCCGACATTGCCCATATCCTGGAGGCGCTGCCGCTGGAGGACCGCCTGCTGGCCTGGGACATGGCTGACGCCGCGCGCGACGGCCCCATTCTGCTGGAAGTCTCCGACGCGGTGCGCGAATCGCTGATCGAGGTGATGGACCAGGAGCAGCTGGTGGCGGCGGTGGGCGATCTGGACGCCGACGAGCTGGCCGAACTGGCGCCGGACCTGCCGCGCCAGGTCGTGTACGAAGTGATGGGGCGGCTGGACGAGGAGGAGCGCGGCCAGTTGCAGGCGGTGCTGTCCTATGGCGACGACCGCGTCGGCGCGCTGATGGATTTCGAGCTGGTGACCATCCGCGCCGACGTCAGCTGCGAGGTGGTGTTGCGTTACCTGCGCCGCTTCGACGAACTGCCGGGCCAGACCGACAAGATCTTCGTTACCGACGAGGCCGGCCATCTCAAGGGCGTGCTGTCCATCCGCAAGCTGCTGGTGTCCGACCCGGATGCCGGGGTGGCCCGGGTGATGGCCACCGAAGTGGTGAGCTTCCACCCGGACGAGGCGGCGCTGGACGCCGCGCTGGCCTTTGAACGCTATGACTTGGTGAGCGCGCCGGTGGTGGACGAGCGCGGCGTGCTGCTGGGCCGCTTGACCGTGGACGCGATGGTGGACGTGATCCGCGAGGAATCCGACAGCGAAGTGCTGAACCTGGCCGGTCTGAAGGAAGAGGAAGACCTGTTCGCGCCGGTGATGGATTCGGTGAGGAACCGCTGGTCCTGGCTGGCGATCAATCTGTGCACCGCCTTCTTCGCCTCGCGGGTCATCGGGGCCTTCGAGCATTCCATCGCCCAACTGGTGGCGCTGGCGGCCTTGATGCCCATCGTCGCCGGCATCGGCGGCAATTCCGGCAACCAGACCATCACCATGATCGTGCGCGCGCTGGCGATGGGCCAGATGCGCATCGGCCAGACCGGCCGGCTATGGCGCAAGGAGCTGGGCGTCAGCATCATCAACGGCATGGTGTGGGGCAGCGTGATCGGCGCGGTGGCCTGGCTGCTGTACGGCAGCGTATCGCTGGGCCTGGTGATGCTGGCGGCGATGACGCTCAACCTGATGCTGGCGGCCACCATGGGCGTGATGATTCCGACGCTGATGCAGAAGTTGGGGAAGGATCCGGCGCTCGGCTCCAGCGTGCTGATCACCGCCTGCACCGACTCAGGCGGCTTCCTGATTTTTCTCGGCCTGGCCACCTTATTCCTACTCTAAATCATGATGCTGACCATAGAACAGGCGCTGCGCCGCCACCCCTTGCCTCGGCTGGAAAGCCGCATGCTGCTGATGCATGCCTGGCCCGGCCTGAGCCATGCAACCATAGTCGGCTACCCCGAGAGGGAACTGGCGGAAGATATCGCAATGGTTTTTGACGCGCTGGCGGCGCGCCGGCTGGCCGGAGAGCCGATGGCTTACCTGCTGGGCGTGCGCGAATTCTACGGCCGCGACTTCGCGGTGAGCCCGGCGGTGCTGATCCCGCGGCCGGAAACCGAACACCTGATCGAGCAGGCGCTGTCGCGGCTGGACGCGGCCCAGCCGGCGCGGGTGGTGGACCTGGGCACCGGCAGCGGCATCATCGCCGTCACCCTGGCGCTGCAGGCGCCGCAGTGGCGCGTCAGCGCGGTGGACCTGTCGGCCGAGGCGCTGGAGGTGGCGAGCGGCAACGCGGCGGCTTTGGGCGCCCAGGTGGATTTCCGGCATGGCAGCTGGTTCGATCCGCTGGCGCCGGATGACAGATTCGAGCTGATCGTCTCCAATCCGCCGTATATCGAGCGCGGCGACCGCCACCTGGGCGAGGGCGACCTGCGCTTCGAGCCGCGCGGCGCGTTGACCGACGAAGTCGACGGCCTGGCCTGCCTGCGCGAGATTGCCGCTGGCGCGCCGGCTCGTCTGCTGCCGGCAGGCTGGCTGATGGTCGAGCACGGCTACGACCAGGGCGCCGCGGTGCGCGGGCTGTTTTGCGCCGCCGGTCTGCTGCAAGTGGAAACCATCCGCGACCTGGCCGGTCAGGACCGTATCACCATCGGGCAAAAACGGGCGGATTGATGTCTCCACGCTGGATTTCCTACTGGCCGGCGCTGCTGCTGGTTCCGCCGATCGCCGCCTTGTTGCTGTGGCCTGACGCCAACCGCCAGCTGTTCCTGGCGCTGCATCCTTGGCTGCATCATGCGCCGGCGCCGCTGTGGCGCTTCGCCAGCGTGTTCGGCGACTGGCCGACGGTGCTGGCGCTGCTGCTGGCCTTGAGTTGGCGCGCGCCGCAGCGGCTGCCGGCATTGGTGGTCGGCAGCATCGCCGCCATTTTGCTGGCCATTGCCTTGAAGGCCGGCTTCGCGGTGCCGAGGCCGCCCCTGGTGCTGCCGCACGGGATGGTGGATCTGCTGGACAAGCTGCCTGGCAATGGATCCTTCCCCTCCGGCCACGCGATGGCGGTGGCGGCCTTGGCCACCTTCGCCTGGCATGGCGCGCGTTGGGGCAAGGCCGCCGGCTGGTGTCTGCTGGCGGCGCTGGTGATGCTGTCGCGCATCGCCATCGGCGTGCATTGGCCGCTGGACCTGCTGGCGGGGGCCATGCTGGGCTGGGCGTCGATGCGGCTGGCCCTGAGTCATGCCTGGCCCGCCGGCTGGGCGCGCGACGTCACCCGCACCGCGCAGATGATCCTGCTGGTGCTGTTGGCGGGCGAGCTGGCTTGGTTACTGGGGCATCACGGGGTGTATGCCGAATACTGGCTGCGGGTGGGGATTGGTGCGCTGGTGCTGTTGTCGGGCTTTGCCAGACTGGCCCGCTCCGGCCGCTAGGCAAAACAAAGGCGGGCCCTGGGGCCCGCCCGAGGCGGCGATGGCGTTTCACGCCGCCTGCGGCGCATCAATGATGATGGCCGTGCTCGCCGTGGGCGTGGCCGTGGCTGACTTCCTCGGCGGATGCCGCGCGCACTTCGATCACCTTGGCGGAGAAGCGGATGCTCTGGCCTGCCAGCGGGTGGTTGGCATCGACGATGGCTTTGCCGTCGGCGATGTCGGTGACGCGGAACAGCAGCAGTTCGCCGGTTTCCGGATCATCGGCTTCGAATACCATGCCCACTTCCACATCGGCCGGGAACACGTCCAGGTCTTCCACGCGGACCAGCTCTTCTTCCGGGTCGCCGAAAGCGTCGTCCGGGGTCAGCTTGACGTCGATGGCATCGCCGACTGCCTTGCCTTCCAGCGCCTCTTCCACCAGCGGGAAGATGCCGTCGTAGCCGCCGTGCAGGTAGCTGATCGGCTCTTCGGTCTTGTCGAGGAGGTTGTTGTCGACATCGAACATCTCGTAGTGGAGGGTGACGATGGTGTTTTTGGCGATTTGCATGAGTTGGTTATCCGTGATGGATGGTAAAAAAACTTGACAGGGACGGTCCCGAGGGTGTTCCTTCCACCGCAAGATAGGGCGCTCGCGCTCCTGGCCATATTGTAAACCATAGACGGGCATCTTAGGCCCGTGAAACCGCAATGAACACTACAACTTTACTGGGCGGCATGTCGCCCGAGCAGTTCCTGGCCGAGTACTGGCACAAGAAGCCGCTGCTGATCCGTGGCGCCTTGACCGAGGTCGGTCCGCATGTCGATTTCTCCGTATTGTCGCAATTGGCGCAGCGAGACGACGCCGAGTCCAGGCTGATCGAATGCCGGCAGGGCCGCTGGCATCTGGAGCGCGGCCCGTTCCGCGCCGCGCGTTTCCGCAAGCTGGCGGAGACCGACTGGACCTTGCTGGTGCAGGGGGTGAATCATCATTTGCCGCATATCGACGAGATTTTGTGGCGTTTCAACTTCATCCCTTATGCCAGGCTGGACGACCTGATGATCAGCTATGCTCCGCCGGGTGGCACCGTGGGTCCGCATTTCGACGCCTACGATGTGTTCCTGCTGCAGGTGGGCGGCAGCAAGCGCTGGCAAATCTCGTCGCAGCACGACGACGATTTCATCGAGGACGCGCCGATCCGCGTGTTGAAAGACTTCCGCATGGAACAGGAGTTCGTGCTGGAGCACGGCGACATGCTCTACCTGCCGCCGCGCTATGCGCACCACGGCGTGGCGCTGGAGCCGGGCATGACCTATTCGATCGGATTCCGCGCACCGCCGGCGCAGGAACTGGCCACCCAGTTCCTGGTTTATCTGCAGGACCGGGTCTGCCTGGACGGCGTGTATGCCGACCCGGACCTCAAGTTGCAGGCGGAACCTGCACGCATCGGCGAGGAAATGATAGAGCAGGTGTCCGGCCTGTTGTCGCAGATCCGCTGGGACAAGGCCACGGTTTGCGATTTTTTGGGCCATTACCTGACCGAGCCCAAGGCCCATGTGTTCTACGATGGCCCGAAAGAAGAGTTGGACGAGGAGGCGTTCATCGAAGCGCTGGCAGCCCAGGGACTGGAATTGGATCGCAAGAGCCAGATTTTGTTCTGCGACGCCTGCGTCTACTGCAACGGAGAGAAAGTGGCGGCGGAAGACGGGGATTTTGATCACTGGCGGCAATTTGCCAACCATCGCCGGTTGGCTGCGGGCGAATATTCGGCCGATATGCTGGCTTCTTTGTACGATGGTTACTTGTCAGGTTATTGGCATTTGCTGGCTGATGTAGCACAATAACAACAGTTTTTGCACTTGTATCGAATTGGCAACGCGATGGATGGCTACATTTGGGGGGTAAACGCCCGTTTTTGTGCCTGCGCCATCCGCTGCCCGGCTTAGATTGGCAATGTGGTTTTTTTAGATTTTTGCCCTCTATACAGCTATTTTTTTCGTGATACAATTTGCTCACTGATGGATTTTCAGTCGCCCGGCTTATTGTCGAGACCGTGCGATAACTGACGTCTTGTTCAACTTATCCTCAAAGGTAAAGAAAAAATGAAACAGTCGCTCCTCGTTGCTGCCCTGCTGGCCGTAGCCCTGTCCGCTTGCGGTAAGAAAGAAGCTCCGGCTGAGGCTTCCGCTCCTGCAGTTGAAGCTTCCGCTCCGGCCGCTTCGGCTCCGGCTGCTGACGCTTCCGCTCCGGCTGCTTCCGCTCCGGCTGCTGACGCTTCTGCTCCGGCTGCTTCCGCTGCCAAGTAATTCGCAGCAAGCAACATCAAAAAAACCGGCTTCGGCCGGTTTTTTTGTGCCTGCCATTCAGTGGCTTATTAGCCATAGTTGTAAATTTGGTGGAAAAACCACAGAAATTGCCGCGAAATACAAAACGTTACATATTGCGGGACGAGACGGCTCGGATCGATTGGAATCTGGCGACTTGATTCATCCTATCCGATAAATAGATGTGCCCGGCATAAAAAACAGCCCGCAGATGCGGGCTGTTGTTTTTTCGGCTGGAGCCTGTTGCGTTATTGCAGTTCGGTCTGCAGTTTCCCCAGCGCGGCTTTGACGAACTCGTCGGACAGCGGCTTGCCCTGCTTGTCCTGGATCTGCAGCGTGGTGTTGCCGCCGGACTGCTCCACCAGCTTGATCCGGTATTCCTGCTCGGTCGGCTTCACGGACTTGCCGTCGCTGCTCTTCCAGAAGGCCAGGCTGGACCAGAAGCCGCCGCCGGAGTCTTCCTTGCTGTCGGTCTCGCCCTTGGCCGGCTTCACGTAGTACAGGCCCTGCGAGCGGTCGCGGTCGGTGACGATCAGGCCGACGCGGTCCAGCGCCAGGCCGACGCGGCGCCAGGCGCGGTCGAAGCCGTCGGCGAGCTGCAGCTGGCCATCGACGATGGGGTCTTGCGGCTTGGCCGGCTTGGCCAGGGTCTGCTGCACCTGAGCCTTGGCCTTCTCTTCGGTCATGCCCAGGCGGATCATGAAGCGACCCAGCAGTTCGGCTTCCAGGTTGGGATCGGTCGGGCGCGCCTGCCAGATGGTGTTGGTCTTGCTGTTGTCGGCATAGATCTCTTCCATGCCGCGATGCGAGAAGTACACCTCGGTGCCCTGCGGCGTGTTTTCCAGGCGGATGCGGAACTTGTCGCGTTCGCCGGTGGAGTAGACGCTGCCGAGGCCGACGGTTTCCAGCAGTTTGCGCAGGCCGTCGTTGGGCAGTTTGGCGCGGTTTTCCGCCCAGTCGGTTTCCATGATGCCGACGCCTGGGTCTTCAGTCTTGATGACGAAGCCGTTCTCCTGCCAGAAGGCCTTCAGCACCGGCCACAATTCGGCGGCCTTTTTGTTGCCCACCAGCAGCCAGCGTTGGGTGCCGGCGCGCTCCATGCGGACATTGTCCAGCTGGTTGATGGCAACCGGCGAGGCGGCAGCCGCAACGGCGGGATCGGCGCTGGCAGTGGTGACGCCGCCGGGCAGGTTGTATTTGTTCTGGATCTGCGGGGTGGTCAGATCGGGCGGAACTTCCAGGCTGTTGACCGTGGCTTTCGGCGCGTCGGACTTGTAGTCCAGCGGCTTAGTAAGCGGTTGTTCGGTACTGCAAGCGGCCATAATGCCAGTTGCCAGCAAAATCGCGACGGACGCGCTGTGTTTCATGCGGACTCCCATCGTGCAAGGGATGATCAAAGGACTTCTGCTTGTTTCAGGGCCGCTTCGACGGCTGCCTCGGCAGCCTGGCTGAGCGGGGTGAGCGGCAGGCGGATGCCTTCGGGGATGCGTTGCATCCGCGCGAGGGCCCACTTGGCCGGGATAGGGTTGGGCTCGACGAACAGCTGCTTGTGCAGGCCTTGCAGCTTGTCGTTGATGGCGCGGGCGCGTTCGGCCTTGCCGCCGATGGCGGCGGCGCACAGCTCGCTCATCTGCCTGGGGGCGATGTTGGCGGTGACCGAGATCACGCCGTTGCCGCCGCACAGCATGAAGGCCATGCCGCTGGCGTCGTCGCCGGAATACAGCGCAAAGTCGGCAGGCGCGCGCAGCCTCAGGTCGCACAGGCGGGCGATGTCGCCAGTGGCGTCCTTCAAGCCGACGATATTGGGGTGTTCGGCCAGGCGCAGCGCGGTGTCGTTGCTCATGTCGGCCACGGTGCGGCCGGGCACATTATAAAGGATGACCGGCAACGCGCTGGCGTCGGCGATCGCCTTGAAATGCTGGTACAGGCCTTCCTGGGTGGGCTTGTTGTAGTAGGGCACTACCGACAGCAGCATGTCGGCGCCGGCCTCTGCCGAGCGTTGCCCCAGCTCGATGGCTTCGGCGGTGGCGTTGCCGCCGGCTCCGGCGATGACCTTGACGCGTCCGGCAGCGTATTTGACTACGGCTGCGACCACTTCGATATGTTCTTCCACAGACAATGTGGCCGATTCGCCGGTGGTGCCGACGGCGACGATGCCGGCAGTGCCGTTTTCGATGTGGAACTCAACCAATCGTTGCAACGCTGCAAAGTCTACCGCGCCGTCCTGCGACATCGGAGTGACCAGAGCTACCAAGCTGCCGGTAAGCATAGTTCTGCCTATCTGGGATAAGGATTTACAAGGCTTACGATTGTAGCGGAATTCGTCTGGCTGGCAAAAGTTCGTGGAGAGGCGGCGGCGGGGGCTTCGGGAACGTCGGGTGATTGTGCTAGAATCCTACGTTTTTCCGATACTTACGGCGAGCTGGCTGAAGGATCCTCAAGCGTGATTACCACAAGCAACATTACCATGCAGTTTGGCGTGAAACCTTTGTTCGAAAAGGTGACCGTCAAATTCGGCGAAGGCAACCGTTACGGCCTGATCGGCGCCAACGGCTCCGGCAAATCCACTTTCATGAAGATTCTGGGCGGCGACCTGGAGCAGACCTCGGGGGAAGTCGCCATCGAGAACGGCCTGCGCCTGGGCAAGCTGCGCCAGGATCAGTTCGGCTACGAAGATCAGCGCGTGATCGACGTGGTGATGATGGGCCATACCGAGATGTGGGCGGCGATGAGCGAACGCGATGCGATCTACGCCAATCTCGAAGCCACCGAAGACGACTACATGCACGCGGCCGAACTGGAGGCCAAGTTCGCCGAGTACGACGGCTACACCGCCGAAGCGCGCGCCGGCGAGCTGCTGATGGGCGTCGGCATTCCGGTTGAACAGCATTTCGGCCCGATGAGCGAAGTGGCTCCCGGCTGGAAGTTGCGCGTGCTCTTGGCGCAGGCGCTGTTCTCCAACCCGGACATCCTGTTGCTGGACGAACCGACCAACAACCTGGACATCAACACCATCCGCTGGCTGGAACACGTGCTCAACGAGCGCAACGCCACCATGATCATCATCTCGCACGACCGTCACTTCCTGAACTCGGTCTGCACCCACATGGCGGATCTGGACTACAACACCATCCGCATCTACCCGGGCAACTACGACGACTACATGATCGCCTCGGCCCAGGCGCGCGAACGCCAGTTGAGCTCCAACAGCAAGGCCAAGGAACGGATCCAGGAACTGCAGGAGTTCGTCGCCCGCTTCTCGGCCAACAAGTCCAAGGCCCGCCAGGCTACCAGCCGCCTGAAGCAGGTGGACAAGCTGAAGTCCGAGATGGTGGAAGTGAAGCCGTCCAGCCGGCAAAACCCGTTCATCCGCTTCGAGATGGACGACAAGTTCAAGCTGCACCGCCAGGCCGTCGAGGTGGAAAACCTCAACAAGGCCTACGACAACAAGGTGCTGTTCAAGGACCTGAACCTGATCCTGGAAGCCGGCGCCCGTCTGGCGGTGATCGGCCCCAACGGCGCGGGCAAGACCTCGCTGGCCAAGCTGCTGGCCGGCGCTTTCGACCCCAAGTTCGCCGAAGGGCTGACTGCCGACTACGGCAGCATCAAGTGGGCGGAGAAGGCGCAGATCGGCTACTTCGCGCAGGACCACGAAGCCGACTTCGACAGCGACTGGACCTTGACCGAGTGGATGCGGCAATGGGGCCAGGAGGGCGACGACGAGCAGGTGATCCGCGCCACGCTGGGCCGCCTGCTGTTCGGCGGCGACGAGGTGGGCAAGCCGGTGCGCGTGCTGTCCGGCGGCGAGAAGGGCCGCATGCTGTACGGCAAGCTGCTGCTGCAGAAGCCCAATGTGATGATCATGGACGAACCCACCAACCACATGGACATGGAGTCGATCGAATCCCTGAACATGGCGCTGGAAAAGTACAAGGGCACCCTGATCTTCGTATCGCACGACCGCCAGTTTGTAAGCTCGCTGGCCACCCACGTGCTGGAACTGGATGGCAAGGGTGGTTACGACTACTACACCGGCAACTACGAAGATTATCTGGCCAGCAAGGGCCTGGAGTAAATTCGGATATGGTCTGTCACAGGCCGTAGCTTTACCGGCGGGAGGGCGTGCGCTATATTGCGGTGCACAAACTCCCGCTTTTCATATGCGCCGTCCGCGGCGCGACAACAACAATCAGGGACCTGGCCGGGAAGGCCGATGCTGGAGACATCACGTGCTCATCCGTCCTGGTGATCTGGTGAGATCTGCAAAGTGAAAGAAGGGAATACCATGCGTTTAAAAGGGAAAGTGTCCATCATCACCGGTTCGGCCAGCGGCATCGGCAAGGCCACCGCCGAGAAATTCGTCAAGGAAGGCGCCATCGTCGCGGTGTGCGACCTGAACACGGAGGCCGTCAACGCCGTGGTTGACGAGCTGAAGGCGCTGGGCGGCGAAGCCTACGGCTACAAGGTGGATGTGACCAACAAGGGCCAGATCGCCGAGATGGTGGCCGATCTGAAAAACCGCTGCGGCCGCATCGACGTGCTGGTCAACAACGCCGGCATCGTGCAGGACGCGCAGCTGATCAAGATGAGCGAAGACCAGTTTGACAAGGTGATCGACATCAACCTGAAGGGCGTCTACAACTGTGCCCGCGCCGTGGTGGACACCATGGTGGAGCAGGGCGGCGGCGTGATCCTCAACGCATCTTCGGTCGTGGGCGTCTATGGCAACTTCGGCCAGACCAACTACGCCGCGGCCAAGTTCGGCGTAATCGGCTTCGTCAAGACCTGGGCCAAGGAGCTGGGCAAGAAGGGCATTCGCGCCAATGCGGTGTGCCCGGGCTTTGTCGCCACTCCGATCCTGAAGGCGATGCCGGAAAAGGTGCTGCAGGCGATGGAAGACAAAGTGCCGATGCGCCGCATGGCAGATCCGGCCGAGATCGCCAACGTCTACGCCTTCCTGGCGTCGGACGAGGCCAGCTACATCAACGGCGCGGCGATCGAAGTGACGGGCGGCCTGACGCTGTAAGGGCTCGCCGCGGATGCGGGGTCATCGGCTATGGTTTGCGCGTCTGGAGCGGGCGCCTGCTGCGGTTTGGCGATGGCTCCCGCCGCCGGCCGCGCAAAATCCGGCCAGCCAGGGAGGCGTCTATATATGAGTGGCAAAACGTTTGCCGTGCCGGAGGACGAGGTCGAACTCAGCGCCATCCGCGCGCAAGGCGCGGGCGGGCAGAACGTCAACAAGGTGTCGTCGGCGATCCACCTGCGGTTCGACGTGCGCGCCTCGTCGTTGCCGGACTGGCTCAAGCAGCGCTTGCTGCAGCTGGGCGACCAGCGGGTGAGCAAGGACGGCACGGTGGTGATCAAGGCCCAGCAGCACCGCACGCAGGAGCAGAATCGCGCCGATGCGCTGTTGCGCCTGCAGGCCTTGATCGACGGCGCCAGCCATACGCCCAAGGCGCGCCGGGCCACCAAGCCGACCTTCGGCTCCAAGCAGCGCCGCCTGGCAAGCAAGGCCAATCGCAGCGGGACCAAGGCTTTGCGGGGCAAGGTGGATATCTGAAGAGCAGGCTTGCCGAGTCCGAGGCCGGCGGCGTTGATCGCCGCTGCATGCGCCAACAAAACGCCCCGCGCGCTTGCCGGGGCGTTGTCTTTGGGCGAGGAGCCTTATTCGTCCAGCTCGCCGTCGTGCGCCAGCAGCGCCGAGTCCACTTCGCGCCGGTGCAGGTGCGGGGCGAACAGCTCGATGAAGGTGTAGGCGAAGCCGCGCAGATAGGCGTCCTTGCGTATGCCTATCTTGGTGGTGGACGGCTCGAACAGGTGGCTGGCGTCCATCGCCACCAGGCTCTGATCGCGCTCCGGCTCGAAGGCCATGCTGGCGATGATGCCTATGCCCAGGCCCAGCGAGACGTAGGTCTTGATCACGTCGGTATCGATGGCGGTAAGCACCACATTGGGCGTCAGGCCCTCGTCGGCGAACGACTTGTTGATCTTGGAGCGGCCGGCGAAGGCGAAGTCATAGGTGACGATGGGGTAGTTGGCGATATCGGCCAGCGTCATCTTTCTGTCCAGTTGGGAGAGCGGGTGGCCGCGCGGCACCACGACCGAGCGGTTCCATTCGTAACAGGGCAGCATCGCCAGTTCCTTGTACAGCGAGATGCCCTCGGTGGCGATGGCGAGGTCGGCTTCGCCGGATACCACCATTTCACAGATCTGCGTCGGGCTGCCCTGCTTCAGCGACAGGCGCACCTTGGGATAGCGGCGCACGAATTCGGCTATCGCCTGCGGCAGCGCGTAACGGGCCTGGGTGTGGGTGGTGGCGATGATGAGCGCACCTTCCGATTCGCGGGAGAACTCGTCGCCGACGCGCTTGAGGTTCTGCGCTTCGCGCAGGATGCGTTCCGAGATGCGCAGCACTTCCTTGCCGGGCTCGGACACCGATACCACCCGCTTGCCGTTGCGGATGAACACCTGAATGCCCAGTTCGTCCTCCAGCAAGCGGATCTGCTTGGAAATGCCGGGCTGCGAGGTATGCAGCTTCTCGGCGGCTTCGGAAACGTTCAGCCCCTGTTTGGCCACTTCCACCAGGTAGCGAAGTTGTTGTAGCTTCATCTTTTCGACCTGCCCTCTATAAAACCTGTAGTCATTAAATACTAACACAATATTCTTTTAGGTTTATAAGCGCTTTGGTTAGGATAAGCTCGAACCATCCCCGGAGCGCTCGATGAGCCTGGAGTCAAAACTCGCCGCTACCACGGTCCTGCTGCAAACCATCGCCAAAGCGCATCCCGACGCGGCGCTGGCCAACAGCTACGGCGCCGAAGACATGGTGCTGACCGATCTGATCGCCAGCCTGGGCCTGCCGCTGCAGAGCTTCAGCCTGGACACCGGCCGTTTGCCGGCGGAAACCTACGCTTTGATGCAACAGGTGGCCGAGCGTTATCCGGCGCACCCGGTCAAGGTCTACTTTCCCGATACGACCGCCACCGAGTCTTACGTCAACCTGCATGGAATCAACGGCTTCTATCAGAGCGTGGCGCTGCGCAAGTCCTGTTGCCAGGTGCGCAAGATTGAGCCGCTCAAACGCGCGCTGACCGGCCGTTCGGCCTGGATTACCGGTCTGAGGCGCGAGCAGTCGCCCACCCGCCAGGATCTGGCCAGCCAAGAATACGACGCCGACAACGGTCTGGAGAAGTTCAGCCCGCTGTTGGAGTGGACCGAGGCCGAGGTATGGCAATACCTGCGTGAGCGCCAGGTGCCGTACAACGCGCTGCACGACCGCCATTACCCGTCGATCGGCTGCGCGCCCTGTACCCGCGCCATCAGCGTGGGCGAGGATGTGCGCGCCGGCCGCTGGTGGTGGGAGAACCCGGAAACCAAGGAGTGCGGGCTGCACGTCAAGGCCAGTCCGCTGCAACGTCCCGTCTGATCCTGCCGGCCTGCAGCCGTCGGCATTCCCGCTGGAATCCATATATGTATCGATATGATGAAGTAGACCACCGCCTGGTGCGGGAGCGCGTTGTGCAGTTCCGCGACCAGACCCGCCGTTTTCTGGCCGGCGAGTTGTCGGAAGACGAATTCCGTCCGCTGCGGCTGATGAATGGCCTGTATATCCAGCGCCACGCGCCGATGCTGCGGGTGGCGATTCCTTATGGCCATCTGCGCAGCGTGCAGCTACGCAAGCTGGCCGAGATCGCCCGCCGCTACGACAAGGGCTATGGCCATTTCACCACCCGGCAGAACATCCAGTTCAACTGGCCTGAGTTGTCGCGAGTGCCGGACATCCTGGAGGAACTGTCCACGGTGGAGATGCACGCCATTCAGACTTCCGGCAACTGCGTGCGCAACACCACCACCGACGCCTTCGCCGGGGTGGCGGCGGATCAATTGTTCGACCCGCGGCCTTACTGCGAGATCATCCGCCAGTGGAGCACCATGCATCCGGAGTTCAGCTTCCTGCCGCGCAAGTTCAAGATCGCGGTGTCCGGCAGCGAGGAAGACCGCGCGGCCACCCAGGTGCACGACATCGGCCTTCACGTCAGCCGCAATGCGGCCGGCGAAGTGGGCTTCCGCGTGATGGTGGGCGGCGGCCTGGGCCGCACGCCGATGGTGGGCGAGGTGGTGCGCGAATTCCTGCCGCGCCAGCACCTGCTGACCTATCTGGACGCGGTGCTGCGGGTGTACAACCGTTTCGGCCGCCGCGACAACAAATACAAGGCGCGCATCAAGATCCTGGTGAAGGCGATGACGCGGGACGGCTTCGCCGCCAAGGTGGAGGACGAGTGGCGGCATCTGAAGGATGGCCCGTCCACGCTGCGCGACGAGGACGTAGCGCACTACGCCAGCTTCTTTGTCGATCCGGATTATCAGCCGCTGGCCGACCAACCGGCCGAACTGGCCACGGCGCTGGCGGCGGACAAGGCCTTCGCCCGCTGGTACGAGCGCAACACCCGCCCCCACCGCCATGCAGGCTACCGCTCGGTGATCCTGTCGCTGAAGGAAACCGGCGCGCCGCCGGGAGACATCACTGCCGAACAGATGGAAGCCGCCGCCGACTGGGCCGACCGTTTCGGTTTTGGCGAATTGCGCGTGGCGCACGAGCAGAATCTGGTGTTGCCTGACGTGGCGCAGAAGGACCTGCCCGCCTTGTGGCAGGCGGCGCGCAAGGCGCGGATGGCCACGCCCAACATCGGCCTGTTGACCGACATCATCAGTTGCCCAGGCGGCGATTTCTGTTCGCTGGCCAACGCCCGCTCCATTCCGGTGGCCAACGCCATCCAGCAGACTTTCGACGATCTGGATTACCTGTACGACCTGGGCGATATCGCCTGTAACTTTTCCGGTTGCATGAACGCCTGCGGCCATCACCATATCGGCAATATCGGCATTCTCGGCGTCGACAAGAACGGCGAGGAGTGGTACCAGATCACGCTGGGCGGCAGCCAGGGCAGCCATACCGCCATCGGCAAGGTGATCGGCCCCTCGTTCGCGCAGGCGGATGTGCCGCGCGCCTTCGCCAAGATCATGCAGGTTTACCTGGAGCGGCGCCAGGCGGGCGAACCCTTCATCGACACGCTGCGCCGCGTGGGCGTCGAGCCTTTCAAGGAGAGGGTGTATGCCCCAGTACATTAAGGATGGCCGCGTCGGCGAGGATGGCTGGCTGCAATTGCGCCTGGACGAGCAGGGCCGGCTGCCGGCCGCGCCAATCGGGCGGGATGTGATCGTGCCGCTGGCCTGCTGGCTGGCGGAGACGGACAGATGGCTGGCGCATGGCGGCCGGGTGGGCGTGTGCCTGGCGCCGGAAGACGATCCGGCCTTGCTGGGAACGCATCTGGCCGACCTTGTCCTGATTGCCATTGACTTTCCGGCTTTCACCGATGGCCGCGGATACAGCCTCGCCAGGCTGCTGCGCGAGCGCTATGATTATGCCGGTGAGCTGCGGGCGGTGGGCGATGTCTGGCCGGATCTGATCCGACCGTTGTGGCAGGTGGGTTTCGATGCCTTCGTGATCAAGGATGGCAAAGCGCTGGATGGGGGGGATTGTTACAATACCTTCAGCGATAGCTATCAGATGACATATCGACAACCTATACCACTGTTTCGCAGACGCGTCACATGATCGTAATGTGTCGCATAGGGGAGACAGGTAGTCGCAATAATTAGCGAAATGTGATGCATTTCTGCAACGCTATAATGACTTTGCTTCGCGCCCTGTGTTGACATGGTGTTGCCGCATTCCTATAGTGCGGGTTAACTGCATTAACACAGCATGTAGCCATCTCTGATGTTTGCAGTCAACTTGTTCGCGTGGTCTTTGCGTCAGCCCGCATTGCTACCCATTTTATAGATTAAAGAGGGAATAACATGACTAAACAGCTGAAACTGAGCGCACTGGTTGCCGCCCTGTTGGTTTCTGCTAGCGCTTTTGCTGCTAAACCGGGTTACGTCGCAGACCAATCCACCGAAGCAGTGACCCGCAACAACTACGGCGAATGCTGGCACACCACCTACTTCGACAAGGCCAAGGATGGTCTGGTCGAATGTGGCGACCGCGAAGCCGCCAAGCCGGTAGTGGTGAAAGATACTCCGAAGCCGGTTATGGTTTCCGTGAAGGAAAAGGTTACCTTGTCCGCCAAGGTTCTGTTCGACTTCAACAAGAACAACCTGCGTCCGGATGCCAAGAACGAACTGGATCCTCTGGTGGCCAAGCTGAAGGCCCACGCCGGCCAAGGCCACCTGAACGGTGTTGAAATCGATGGTTACACCGACTTCCTGGGTTCCGACAAGCTGAACAACGCGCTGTCCCAGAAGCGTGCTGACGCTGTCAAGGCTTACTTCGAGAACGCAGGCGTTCCGGCCGAGAAAATCACTGCCGTAGGCAAGGGCAAGGCTGAAGCCAAGATGACCGAAGAGTGCAAGGCCAAGTTCCCGCGCTACGTGAAGAACAAGAAGCAGAACGCCGAGATCAAGGCTTGCATCGAGTCTGACCGTCGCGTAGAAGTGGTCATCGACGCGGTTAAAGAATCCGTAGTCGAAAAGCCGGCTGCCAACTAAGCATTCCGGTTTGAATCCAAAACCCCGCCAATGTGCGGGGTTTTTTGTTTTTGGCGCTGCGGATAACGGCTGGACGCTATTGACTGCTGGCGGCTACAATCGAAGGTTTCAGGACGTATGTAAAGACCGCAAATGCAGGTATTTCTGGGGGATCCGCGTCGCTTTGCCCTGCAGGGGTGCGCATTGACCATCGGCAATTTCGATGGCGTGCACCTGGGGCACAGACGCATGCTGGAGCGGCTGCGCGCAGAGGCGCGGGTGCGCGGTTTGCCGACTGCCTTGCTGACCTTCGAGCCGCATCCGCGCGAGTTTTTCAGCCGAACCGCTCCGCCGGCCCGTCTGTCGACGCTGCGCGACAAGTTCGCGATGCTGGGCGAGCTGGGCCTGGTGGACTATGTGTTCGTCTATCGCTTCAATCGTAGCTTCTCGAATATGCCAGCCGGCGAATTTGTCGACAAGGTGCTGGTTGAGGAATTGAAAACCCGTTACCTGTTGATTGGCGATGATTTCCAGTTTGGCGCCGCGCGCAAGGGAAATTTCGATCTGCTGGCCTCCTGTCCCCATTTCGCCACCGAGGCCATGCCTTCGGTACTGGTGCAAGGAGAGCGGGCTTCCAGTACGCTGGTGCGGGAAAGATTGGCGGCTGGCGATCTGGATTCGGCGACATCCTTGCTGGGAGGCTGCTACCGGATATCCGGCAAGGTGATGCACGGGCGCAAGCTGGGGCGTACCATAGGCTTTCCGACCGCCAATATCCATCTGCCGCATCTGAAGCCCGCGTTGCGGGGCGTGTTCGTGGTGGAGGCGGATACGCCGCATGGACGTCTGGGCGGCGTGGCCAGTTTGGGGCTGAATCCCACAGTCAGCGATACGCCCGACTACAAGCTGGAAGTGCATCTGTTCGATTTTGCCGGCGACCTCTACGGCAAGCGTTTGACAGTACGATTCCTGAAAAAGCTGCGCGATGAAGCGCGCTATGATGATTTGGCAACACTGGTGGCGCAGATAGAACGCGACGCCGCCAGCGCCAAGACCTATTTGACAAGTTTGCAGCGAGAGCAGGCATGAGCATCGATTATCGTAAAACCGTAAACCTGCTGGATACACCCTTCGCTATGCGCGGGGATCTAGCCAAACGCGAACCGGCCTGGGTCAAGCGCTGGCAGGACGAAAGGCGCTACGACAAGCTGCGCAAGCTGTCCGCCGGCCGTCCCAAATTCATCCTGCACGACGGCCCGCCCTACGCCAACAACGACATCCACCTGGGCCACGCGGTCAACAAGGTGCTGAAGGACATCATCGTCCGCTCCAAAACGCTGGCCGGCTTCGACGCGCCCTATGTGCCGGGCTGGGATTGCCACGGCCTGCCGATCGAGCTGATGGTGGAGAAGCTGCACGGCAAGGACATTCCCGCCGCCAAGTTCCGCGAATTGTGCCGCGAATATGCGAAGGAGCAGGTGGCGCGCCAGAAGAAGGGCTTCATCCGCCTGGGCGTGCTGGGCGACTGGGACAATCCCTATCTGACCATGGACTTCAAGACCGAGGCCGACATCGTGCGCACCCTCGGCAAGATTCACGAAAACGGCTACCTAAGCAAGGGCGAGAAGCCGGTGCACTGGTGCATCGAGTGCGGCTCGTCGCTGGCCGAAGCCGAGGTGGAGTACGAGGACAAGGTGTCGCCTGCGATCGACGTCGGCTTCAAGGTGATTGACGGCGCCAGGCTGGAGGAGATTTTCGGCGTCGGCGCCGCTGGTGCGATGGCGGTGATCTGGACCACCACGCCGTGGACGCTGCCGGCCAACCAGGCGGTGGCGGTCAACGCCAACCTGGATTACCAGTTGCTGGACACGCCCAAGGGCAAGCTGATCTTGGGCAAGGACCTGGTCGAATCCGCGATGAAGCGCTACGGCGTCGAGTCCTACCGTGTGCTGGGCGAGGCCAAGGGCGCGGAACTGGACCTGCTGCAGCTGCAGCACCCGTTCTACGACCGCCAGGTGCCGGTGATCTGCGGCGACCACGTCACCACCGACGCCGGCACCGGCCTGGTGCACACCGCGCCGGCGCATGGTCTGGAAGATTTCCAGGCCGGCCTGCAGTACCGCTTGCCGATCGCCAACCCGGTGGCCGACGACGGCCGCTACAAGTCCACCACGGAAATCTTCGCCGGCATGCTGGTGTGGGACGCCAACCCGCGCGTGATCGAGACGCTGGAAGCCCATGGCTCGCTGGTGCACAAGACCAAGCTGGAACACAGCTATCCGCACTGCTGGCGCCACAAGACGCCGATCATTTTCCGCGCCACGCCGCAATGGTTCATCAGCATGGACCGCAAGGCAAATGGCGGCGAGACGCTGCGCGAGATCAGCCAGCGCGCGGTGGACGCCACCGAATTCTTCCCGTCCTGGGGCCGCGCGCGCCTGGACGCGATGATCAAGAACAGCCCGGATTGGTGCGTATCGCGCCAGCGCAACTGGGGCGTGCCGATGACCTTCTTCATCCACAAGGAGTCGGGCGAGCTGCATCCGCGCTCGGGCCAACTGCTGGAAGAAGTGGCGCTGCGCATCGAGCAGCAGGGCATCGAAGCCTGGTTCAGCTTGGACGCCAGGGAGTTGCTGGGCGACGAGGCCGAGCAATACCGCAAGCTGACTGACACGCTGGACGTATGGTTCGACTCCGGCGCCACCCACTTCGCGGTGCTGAAGCAGCGCCCGGAGCTGGCCTGGCCGGCCGACTTGTACCTGGAAGGCTCCGACCAGCACCGCGGCTGGTTCCAGTCGTCGCTGAAAACCGGCTGCGCCACCATAGGCCGCGCGCCGTACAAGCAGCTGCTGACCCACGGCTTCACCGTCGACGACAAGGGCTACAAGATGTCCAAGTCGCGCGGCAACGGCATCGCGCCGGATGAGATCTGCGGCACGCTGGGCGCCGATATTCTGCGCCTGTGGGTGGCCAGCGCCGACTACTCCGGCGACATGTCGCTGTCGCAGGAAATCCTCAAGCGGACCACCGAGAGCTACCGCCGCTTGCGCAACACCATCCGCTTCCTGTTGGCCAACCTGTCCGACTTCAGCCCGCTGGAGCACACCGTGCCGCTGGCCGACATGGTGGAACTGGACCAATACGCGCTGCTGCGCGCCCGCGAGGTGCAGGAGAAGGTAGTGGGCGAGCTGTACTCGCGCTACGCCTTCCACCACGTGGTACAGGAGGTGGTCGGCTACTGCTCGGAAGACCTGGGCGCCTTCTACCTGGACGTGATCAAGGACCGACTGTACACCACCCAGGCCGACAGCCACGCCCGCCGCAGCGCGCAGACCGCGCTGTACCACATCACCCGCAGCCTGCTGCTGATGGTGGCGCCCATTCTGTGCTTCACCGCCGACGAGGCGTGGAATGTGTTGGTGGACAGCGAGGAAGAGTCGACGCTGTACCATATCTGGCACGAGTTCCCGAGCCAGGCGGTAGAGCGCGAGCAGGCGTTGGCCGGCAAGTGGCAGGCCATCCGCGAGCTGCGCGCCCAGGTCAATAAACAGATCGAAGAGCTACGCAGCGCGGACAAGCTGGGCTCCTCGCTGCAGGCCGAGGTGGAGATCGACGCGCCGGTGGCCCTGGCGCAGCAGTTGCTGAGCCTGGGCGACGAGCTCAAGTTCGTGCTGATCGTCTCCAAGGCCGGCGTCAAGGAAGCGGCGGAAGTCGCGGTGCGGGTGCACGCCTCTACGCATGAGAAGTGCGAGCGCTGCTGGCATTACCGCGCCGACGTGGGCAGCCACGCCGGGCACGGCGCTGTTTGCGGCCGCTGTGTGGACAACCTGGACGGCCAGGGCGAGCATCGCCGCCACGCCTGATCGTCTGATGCGGGGCCGCAGTCGCTGCCCCGCCAGCCCATGGATACAGATTGATGGATTCTGCAATGACTATGCCTGGGGCCCGCCGCTGGTCCAAATGGTTCGTGCTGGCGGCGCTGGTTATCGTGCTGGACCAGTTCAGCAAGCTTTATTTCAACGGCCGTTTCCAGTACGGCGAAGTGCGCTCGGTGGTGGAGGGCTTTTTCAGCTTCACGCTGATCTACAATCCGGGAGCGGCCTTCAGCTTCCTGCACGATGCCGGCGGCTGGCAGAAATACCTGTTCACCGCGCTGGCTTTCGCCGTGTCCGGCTGGCTGGGCTGGAACATCGTCAAGGGCCGCTTTACCGGCATGATGAACCTGGCCGCCGCATTCATCATCGGCGGGGCGCTGGGCAATGTGATCGACCGCCTGGCTTATGGCCACGTGATCGACTTCATCATGGTGCACTACTACAACCAGTGGTACTACCCGGCGTTCAACCTGGCCGACTCCTTCATCTGTGTCGGCGCGGCGCTGATGGTGCTGGACAGCCTGAAAAAGCCGTCGCGCTGAGACGCAGCTAATCTGCGGCATGGCCCGCGAGAGGGTCGTGCGCGCAATTGCCGGAACGTCCGCCGTTCCGGCCTGATCGAGGAAATTCTGATGACGAAGACCATCATGCTCGCCAATCCGCGCGGCTTCTGCGCCGGCGTGGACCGGGCCATCGCCATCGTCGAGCGCGCCATCGAACTGTATGGTGCCCCCATCTACGTGCGCCACGAGGTGGTGCACAACCGTTTCGTGGTGGATGACCTGCGCGGCAAGGGCGCGGTGTTCATCGAGGACTTGAAGGATGTTCCTGCCGGCAGCACGCTGATCTATTCCGCCCATGGTGTGCCGCTGTCGGTGCGGGCCGAGGCCGAGGCTCTGGGGCTGACCGTGTATGACGCCACTTGTCCGCTGGTGACCAAGGTGCATGTGGAAGTGAAGCGCATGCACAAGGCCGACATGGAGATCATCATGATCGGCCACGCCGGCCACCCGGAAGTGGAGGGCACCATGGGCCAGGTGGGCGGCGGCATGTATCTGGTGCAGACGGTCGACGATGTGGCCACGCTTGAGGTGCGGCGCCCAGATGCGCTGTCTTATGTCAGTCAAACCACGCTGTCGGTGGATGAGACCCGCGACATCATCGAGGCGCTGAAGGCCCGCTTTCCGGCTATCCACAGCCCGAAGAAGGACGACATCTGCTACGCCACGCAAAACCGCCAGGACGCGGTCAAGCAGCTGGCGGCGGAGTGCGACATCGTGATCGTGGTGGGTTCGCCCAACAGCTCCAACTCCAACCGCTTGCGCGAAGTGGCGGCGCTGAAGGGCGTGGACGCCTATATGGTGGACAATGCCAGCCTGCTGGAGCCGCAATGGTTCACCGGCAAGCAGCGGGTGGGGCTCACCGCCGGCGCCAGCGCGCCGGAAGTGCTGGTGCAGGCGGTGATAGACCGCATCAAGACCTTCGACATCAGCCAGGTGACGGAGCTGCCCGGCGTGGAGGAGAGCACGGTGTTCGCGTTGCCGCCGGCGCTGCGGCAAGTTTGATTACCCGCGTGCTCCGTCCTGTGAAAAGCCTGCGATGGTCGCAGGCTTTTTTATTGCCCGGAACCGGATCGGGCATTTACATTCGGCGCGGGCTTGAATAGCATATTTGCATAATTATCCGCCTGCCTTCCGGCCGCTGCGCCCGGGCACGTTCCTGTCGATGATCCGCCATGGATGAAGCTGTGATGAACCCTGCCAAATTGATGCCGTTGCTGTCCTGTTCACTGCTGCTGGCCGCGTGCGCCGCGACGCCTGGCGCAAGCGCCTTGTCAGGCGACGATTCGGGCCGTGAAGAGGCGAAGTATATTACCGGCAGCAATATTCCCCACCGCAGCGGAAAGACGGAGGTGCTGTCGGATCAGGCGATGCAAGACCTTGCCGACCGGATTCGGCGCGGCAGCCTGGTGACCCCAGGCGGAAAGCCTTGAGACGAAGCCCGGCGTAGGCGGGTCCTTCGTTCCCGCGCTGCAGGTGGCGTCAGAACGGCAACTCCGGCTGCGCGCCCTGCGGATGCTCGATGCGGGCTTCGGTGCTGCCTTCGGCCAGCCGCAGCGTCACCTTCTCGTGATTGCGCAGCTCCGCCGGGTTTTTCACCGCTTGGCCGTCCTGCTTTTGCACGATGGCGTAGCCGCGGGCCAGCACCGCTTCCGGATTGAAGGCCGCCAGCGTGGCGGACAGCTGCGCCAGCTGTTGTTGGCGGCGCTCCAGCAACCGGTCTTTGGCGCGCTCCAGCCGCGCCTGCCGTTGTTGCATCGCCTGCGCCAGGCGGGCCAGGTCGGGCTGGTGGCGCGAAAGCTTGCTGCCGGCCAGCTGCAGCCGCCAGCGGCTCTGCTCGAAGGCGCCGTTCACACGCTGGCTCAGGCGCCGCGACAGCGCGTCCAGCCGCTCGCGCTGGGCCTGCAGCTTGAGGCCGGGGTGGACCAGGCGGCGACCCAGGAAGTCAAGTTGCTGGGCCTTGTCCGTCAGCAGGCGGCTCAGCGCCCGCTCCAGAGCGCGGCGGGTCTGCTCCAGCTGGATCGCCAGATGCTCGCGGTTGGGCGATACCAGTTCGGCGGCGGCGGTCGGCGTCGGCGCGCGGCGGTCGGCGACGAAGTCGCAGATGGTGAAGTCGGTTTCGTGGCCGACGCCGCTGACGGTGGGAATCGGGCAGGCCGCCATGGCGCGGGCGACGATCTCCTCGTTGAACGACCATAGGTCCTCGATGCTGCCGCCGCCGCGGCAGACGATCAATACATCCACTTCGCGGCGTTCGCCGGCCTGCTGGATGGCCCTGGCGATCTGCTGCGCCGAGCCTTCGCCCTGCACCTGGGCCGGGTAGAGTATCAGCGGTATGCCGGGCATGCGGCGGCGCAGGGTGCTGGCCACGTCTCGCAGCGCGGCGGCGGCGGGCGAGGTGACGATGCCGATGGCTGCCGGGTGGCTGGGCAGCTCGCGCTTGCGGCCGGTGTCGAACAGGCCCTCGGCCTGCAGTTTGGCCTTCAGTCGTTCGAAAGCCTCGAACAGCCTGCCCAGGCCGGCGGAGCGCATTTCTCCGACATTGATCTGAAAATCGCCGCGCGCCTCGTACAGCGTCACCTGGCCGCGCAGTTCCACCTGCATGCCCTCCTTGGGACGGAAGGGCAGGGCGGACACCTTATGGCGGAACATCACGCAGCGAACCTGGGCGCCGCCGTCCTTCAGCGAAAAATAGGCATGGCCGGAACTGGCCAGCGTCAGGTTGGAAATCTCCCCGCCTATCCAGATCGGCGGTATCCCGCTTTCCAGCAGGTCGCGCGCCATGCGGTTGAGGGAGGAGACGCTGATCACATCTTGGCTGTGATCAAAAAAATTATGTCTTGTCAAGTGATCCACAGTGGCTCGCTGGAGTAATTATTCAATGCCCGCTTGGGCGGCAACGCTTGCGTAGTGTTTGATATCAGAGTTAAAGCACAATTAAATCAATGACTTGCAAAAATCAATCCCCGGATGAGAAAATCATTGAAAGCTTGTGCCGGCGGGCGTTTGCACGGTCTATGCACCGGCTTATCAACAAAGTTATCCACAGCCTTGGCCGGAAAAACAGCTTGCCGGCCGGAGAGCCTGACCTGGCCTGGCGCGGCGTTTTTGACTTGCAAATGGCATGTTGTTTTGACGCCGCAGCCTTGAGTAAACGCTAGCTATTTGCGTCGCAACATGCCGGATGGTTGACCTTGACGGGTATGCAACAGCTGGCCGCGCTGCGGACGCGCCATGATAGCAAGAGCCCGGCCGTCTGGCAGCGCATCATCCGCTTGGCGGGGCGGCATGGAAGGGTGGTTTTCAGCTGACTTGGTCTCTGGAGGGACGCGGCAGCTGACCGCCGCAGTGCTTGCAGAAATGGGCGTCCCAGTCGTGGCCTTCGCTGAAGCAGTGCGGGCACAGCCGGGTGGCCGACTGGTTGTCGGAGCGGGAGGCGGGCTTGCCGCGGGCGATTTCCGCAGTGACGATGCCGGTGGGCACGGCGATGATGCCGTAGCCGGTGATCATCACCAGGCTGGCCAGTGCCTGGCCCAGCGGCGTCTTGGGCGTGATGTCGCCGAAACCCACCGTGGTGAGGGTGACGATGGCCCAGTAGATGCTGATGGGGATGCTGGTGAAGCCGTGTTCCGGCCCTTCTATCACGTACATCAGGGTGCCCAGGATGATGACCAGCAGGATGACGGTGGCCAGGAACACGGTGATCTTGCGCCGGCTGGCCGCCAGCGCGCGCCGCAATTCCAGTGCCTCGCTCAGGTGGCGGCTGAGCTTGAGGATGCGGAACATCCTCAGCAGCCTGAGGATGCGGATGTCCGCCAGGAAGCGGCTTTCCGGGATGAACAGGCCCAGATACAGCGGCAGGATGGACAACAGGTCGATCACGCCGAAGAAGCTTTTCACGTAACGCAGCGGCTTGTGCACGCAGATCAGCCGCAGCGCATACTCCACGGTGAACAGTATGGTGAAAAACCAGTCCAACAGGCTGAGCAGCGCGCCGTAGCGCTGGCGAATGCCGGCCACGCTTTCCAGCATCACGCAGGCGACGGATACCAGGATGGCCAGGGTCAGGGTCAGGTCGAACAGGCGGCCGGCGCGGGTGTCGGCTTCGTAGATGATGATGTAGAGCTTGCGGCGCCAGCCGGATAGCGGAATCAGGGTTTCCTGGGTGGGCATGGGTTTCGGACCTGTGTTTCCATTGACTATAACAAAGCCGCTTAGAGCGGGCATGCGGAACTTGGTTTATTGGTTTGCTGGATATAAGCAAACAATATTAGGTTGGATTCTAGCGATTGATTATGATGCTGGGGAATATCATTACAGCTATTGTCGGTTAATGAGGAATAAGACTATGCGTATCGCCAATACCATTACCGACCTGATCGGCAACACTCCGCTGGTCAGGCTTAACCGCGTCACTGAAGGAGCAGGCGCCACCGTGGTGGCCAAGCTGGAGTTCTTCAATCCGGCGCACAGCGTCAAGGATCGCATCGCGGTGGCGATGCTGGATGCGGCGGAGAGGGCCGGCAAGATCGGGCCGGACACCGTCATCGTCGAACCCACCTCGGGCAACACCGGCATCGGTCTGGCGATGGTGTGCGCGGCGCGCGGCTACAAGCTGGTGATCACCATGCCGGAGACGATGAGCAAGGAGCGCCGCCAGCTGTTGAAGGCCTACGGCGCCGAACTGATCCTGACGCCGGGGCCGGACGGGATGGGCGGCGCCATCGCCAAGGCGCGCGCGCTGGTGGACGAATTCCCCGACACCTATTTCATGCCGCAGCAGTTCGAGAATCCGGCGAACCCGGCCATCCACCGCGCCACCACCGCGGAAGAGGTGTGGAACGATACCGAAGGCCAGGTGGATATCTTTGTCTCCGGCGTCGGCACCGGCGGCACCATCACCGGCGTGGGCGAGGTGCTGAAGGCCAGAAAGCCCGGCGTGCGGATCGTGGCGGTGGAGCCGGACGCCTCGCCGGTGCTGTCCGGCGGCGCCAAAGGGCCGCATCCTATCCAGGGAATCGGCGCGGGCTTTGTGCCGGCGATACTGAACACCGATATTTACGACGAGATCATCCGCGTCAAGAACGACGATGCGCTGCAGATCGCGCGCGACGTGGCCACCAAGGAGGGCATCCTGGTCGGCATCTCTTCCGGCGCCGCGGTATGGGCGGCGTTGCAGCTGGCCAAGCGGCCGGAGAACGCCGGCAAGCTGATCGTGGTGGTGATCCCGTCGTTTGGCGAGCGCTATCTGTCCACGGTGCTGTTCGAACATCTGGCCTGAGCCAGCCGCGCACGCGTCTGCCCAGCCCGGTGCGCCGGGCTTTTGCATTTGATGCCGGGCGGCTTGCGCAATCGATCGCAAGATGTTTGCGATTGACGCCGCGCCGGTCGGCCGGGCTACAATGGCCGGCATGAAAAGACTGCTTATGATATCCCTGCTGGCCGGACTTGCCGGTTGCAGCAGCCTGCAGCAGTTGGGCGCGCCGGTGCACTCCGCCAGCCAGACGTCCCAGCCGCCGGCGCATGCCGCCGGCAAGGTCGATCTGCTGCTGGCCGAGGCCAACCGGTTGGCCGACCAGGTGAAGAGCGGCGCGCTGACCCGCACCGCCGCCGCCGATCAACTGAATGCCGCCCGCCTGCGCATTGTCGGCAGCAACGCCGTCGATAACGACAACTTCGCCGTCTACCGCCAGTTGACGGTGGAGCGCGATGCCGGCCGGCTGGATTCCGACGCTTTCCGCTCCCGGCTGGAGCTGCATTTGCGCGAATGGATGCGGCGCTGGCCCAAGTATGCGCCCAAGCCCGCCGATCCGGCCTTCAGCAATTTCCTGCTGAAGCTGTACGGTTTGCCGCCGCTGGGTTACTGATGAAGTCCCGCAAGCAAGCCAACACCGCCTGTCCCTGCGGCGGCGCCGACCTGTCCGCCTGCTGCGGACGCTATCTGGCGCCGGACGGGCCGCCGGCGCCTACCGCCCAGGCCTTGATGCGCTCGCGCTTCAGCGCGTATGCGCTGGGGCGCGAGGACTATCTGCTGGCTACCTGGCATCCGTCCACCCGGCCGCAAAGCCTGGACTTGGCCGAAGAGGCTGGGGTGGTCAAATGGATAGGCCTGGAGGTGAAGCGCTGCGAAGCCGGCCTGCACGGCGACGAGGCGGGCACCGTGGAGTTCGTCGCCCGTTACAAGGTGGGCGGCAAGGCTGAGCGCCTGCATGAAGCCAGCCGCTTCGTCCGCGAGGACGGCCGCTGGTATTACCTGGTGGGCGAGGTGTCCTGAGCGGCGCTTGCTCTGGCGCAAACACGCCGTCATCAGCATTTGACCGCTGCCGGCCGCGGCGGGAGCATGAGGTTTTCCACCCTTGGAAAATATCATGCTCACCATCTATTCCGATTCCCATCGCCTGCAGCACGGCCGCGCCGAGCTGATAGACGGCACCCTCAAGCCTTGTTTCGAAACCCCGTCCCGCGCCGACATGGTGCTGGCCGCGGTGCGCGGGCGCCAGCTGGGCGATGTGGTCCATCCGCGCCGCCATGGCCTGGCATCCATCCTGCGCGTGCACGACGAAGGCTACGTCCGTTTCCTGGAGACCGCCTGGCAGCGCTGGAGCGCGCTGGGCCGCGATTACGACGCGCTGCCGAAGATGTGGCAGATTCGCCGGCTACGCGAGGCGGTGCCAGAGCATGTGGAAGGCCAGCTCTGTTATTACTCGATGGACTGCGGCACGCCGCTCACCGCCGGCACTTGGCCTGCGATCACCGCCGCCGCCGACTGCGCGCTGACCGGGGTGGAGAGGGTCATCGGTGGGGAGCGGGCGGCATTCGCGCTGACCCGGCCGCCCGGCCATCATGCCGCGCGCGACTATTGCGGCGGCTACTGTTTTTTCAACAACGCGGCCATCGCCGCCCAGGCATTGCGCGATCAGGGCCTGCGCAGAGTGGCAGTGCTGGATGTCGACTACCACCACGGCAACGGCACCCAGGACATCTTCTATTCGCGCTCCGACGTATTGTTCCTGTCCATCCATGGCGATCCGCGCACCGAGTACCCGTTCTTCCTGGGTTTTGCCGATGAAAAGGGCGAGGGCGAGGGCTTGGGCTACAATTTCAACTTTCCCTTGCCGGCGGGCGCCTGCGTCAGCACCTGGTTCGTCGCGCTCGATTGCGCGCTGGAGCAGATCGCCCGTTTCGGGGCCGAGGCGCTGGTGGTGTCGCTTGGCGTGGACACTTTCCGCGGCGACCCGATCTCGCGCTTCCAGCTGGATTCGCCGGACTTCGTCACCCTGGGCGCCAGGCTGGCCGGGCTGAAGCTGCCTACGCTGTTCTGCTTGGAGGGCGGCTACGCGGTGGAGCCGATCGGCACCAATGTGGCCATGTGCTGGCCGGTTTTGAAACTCGCGGCTAGGCGCAGACTTTCACGCCGGCGTGGCCTATGTTCAAAGAGTCGGTCGCAGCCTGGGAGAGGCTGTCAGGTATTGGGAAAGGGAAGGAAGCCGGGCCAAGCCTGTCGGCCGGCAAGGCGCGGCGCAGGGAAGCATCAGACCGAGGGGCCGGGCATGGGTCCGGCATGATGGCAATCTGACTGGGAGGGACGGGATGGGACTGGCCTTGAAAACCTTGCTGGTCGAGCTGGAAACCCAGCGCGTCGGCAATCCTGATGCGATGGTCGAATTGTCCTTGGCGGTGGTGCGCACGCTGGAAGTGCCGTTGGACATCACCGCCTGCCGCGAGCTGAGAATCCTGGCCCATGTGTTCAATGGCGATCAGACCAGGTTGGCCGCGGCTGTGCTGCGCGCGGCGCTGGTGGATATCCAGGAGCATTTGGATGACGATCTGGATTTATTGGCGGCGGATGCCAGGCGCAGCATAGATTCCTGCAGTTGACCGGGGCGCTGGCGCCCCATGACCCGTCTGCCCGACGGGATAGCAAAGCCAGGCGGCTTGGGTGCCAGCCTGGCTTTTGTCATTTCAGCAACGCCTCTATTCGCGACGCCAGCTTTTCCGGGCGGGTGAAGGGCGCAAAGCGCGCCACCACCCGGCCTTGCCGGTCTATCAGGAATTTACTGAAGTTCCAGCGTATCGGCTTGCCCAGCAGGCCCGGCTTCTGATGTTTCAGATAGCGCCATAGCGGGTGGGCGGCGCGGCCGTTGACGTCTATCTTGTCGGCCATGGTGAAGTCCACGCCGTAGTTTTTCTCGCAGAAGGCGCCGATCTCCAGGGCACCGCCCGGTTCCTGGCCGCCGAACTGATTGCAGGGAAAGCCGATGACCGCGAGTCCCTGCTCGGCGAAGCGCCGGTGCAGCGATTCCAGCCCGGCGTATTGCGGCGTGAAGCCGCATTGGCTGGCGGTATTGACCAGCAACATCACTTTGCCGCGGTAGGCCGACAGCGCTTGTTCGACGCCGTCGATGCGGCGGAAGGAAAAATCGTAAAGGCTCATGCCGGATTTTGCAGACAAAGAACCGATCATGGCGGGCTTGGCCGGCGCTGACAACTGTCTGGAGCGCATGGCGGCATCAGGGGACAGCGTTAGGCCGGTGAGGGCAGAGGAGAGCTGAGAATAAAAAGGGGGCGCAGCGGCAAGGGGGAACCGCGACGCCCCAAGAAGAAACAGCTTGCTGTGCAAAGGGTCGGCACAACCGGGATGTCAGCTAACCCTTTGTTTATCCTAGAACAGATGCGAAAAATAGCGAGAGGGTTTTTATCCCCCGGCAAACAAAACAGGATGGCCGCAGCCATCCTGTCGTATGCGGGAGAAGGGCGGTTTCAGGGGCGCGGCAGGGTGACGCCCACCTGTCCCATATACTTGCCCGCGCGGTCGGCATAGGACACGTCGCAGATTTCATCGGATTCGAAGAACAGCACCTGGGCCACGCCTTCGTTGGCATAGATCTTGGCCGGCAGCGGCGTGGTGTTGGAGAATTCCAGCGTCACGTAGCCTTCCCATTCCGGCTCGAACGGGGTGACGTTGACGATGATGCCGCAGCGGGCGTAGGTGGATTTGCCCAGGCAGACCGTGAGCACGCTGCGCGGAATGCGGAAATACTCTACGGTGCGCGCCAGAGCGAAGCTATTGGGCGGAATGATGCAATAGCCCTTGCCGGAGACTTCGACGAAGGAGTCCGGATCGAATTTCTTCGGATCGACGATGGTGCTGTTGATATTGGTGAACACCTTGAATTCGTCGGCGCAGCGGATATCGTAGCCGTAGCTTGAGGTGCCGTAGGAGATCACCTTCTGGCCGTCCACCGATTTGATCTGGTTGGATTCGAACGGCGCTATCATATTGTGCTCCGCCGCCATGCGGCGGATCCACTTGTCCGATTTGATGCTCATAGTCTTGGCCCGTGTGTGTCGATATTTCGCAATGGCTGCGATTTTAACCGCTTAGCCGACCAGTAGGCTATTGAAACGGCGGAGAGTTGCCGATGGCGGCGCGGCGGTGCCGGCCGGGGGCGCTTGATCAAGGTCAAGCCGAGCGCGGATTGCGACAATTTGCCGCAAGAGGCGCGTTGCGGCTTCGATATACTAATGCAAACTATTCGCGTTATTGTCGGAGCAATCAAACACATGCCGTCTCTGGATACTGTTCCCGCCGGCTGCCAGGGCGTGGTGGCCAGCTTGGAGCTGAGCGACGAAGCTTTCCGCCGGGTAGCGGCCTTCGGCCTCGCGCCGGGCTGCCGTTTTCATCTGCGCCAGGCGGCGCCGTGGGGCGGCCCGCTACTGTTGGAGGTGGGCGCCACCCGCTTTCTGCTCAGGCGCAGCCTGGCCCGGCTGATCCGGGTGAGGATTGCCGAATGAAGCGCTTCGCCCTGCTGGGACTGCCCAATACCGGCAAATCCACCTTGTTCAATCGCCTCACCGGCATGTCGCAGCGGGTGGGCAACTGGCCGGGCCTCACCGTTGACTTGATCAGCTCTCGCCTGCTGTTGGGCGGCAGAATGGTGGAGCTGATCGATCTGCCCGGCGTCAACGATCTCACCGGCTATAGCGATGACGAGGCGGTGGTGCGCGACGTGCTGCTGGCCAGCGCCTTCGACGGCGCGGTGCTGGTGCTCAATGCCTGCCAGCTGGACCGTCAACTGCCCTTGGCCTTGCAGGTGATAGCCAGCGGCCTGCGCTGCCTGATAGTGCTGAACATGGCCGACGAAGCCAGGCTGCTGGGCGTGAGCGTGGACGCCGGCGCGCTGGCGGCGAAGCTTGGCGCGCCTGTGGTGCTGGTGTCGGCCAAGCGGATGGAGGGCTGGCCGCGCCTCAACGCCGCGCTGAACCAGCTGGCCGGCTTCGAGGGGTCGGCAGTGCGCGCCGGGCTGGAGCGGGTGCCTGAATCGCGGCAGGCGATAGACCAGGCCCGCGCCGCGCTGGACGGTTGCTGGCGGTTGCCGCCGGTGCTGCCGACGCTGCTGACCGAAAAAGTGGACCGCTGGCTGCTGCATCCCTGGCTGGGCCTGCCCTTGTTCTTCGTCTTCATGGCGTTGCTGTTCAACCTCACTTATCAGATAGGTACGCCGCTGCAGGATGGCGTGGGCGGCTGGCTGGACTGGATCAAGGACCAGGCATTGACGCCGGCGCTGTCGGCGCTGCCGGCCATGCTGCAGAGCCTGCTGCTGGACGGCGTCTGGCAGGGCGTGGCCACGGTGCTGACTTTCGCCCCGATCCTGTTTGTATTCTTCGTGCTGATGGCGATGGTGGAGGACAGCGGCTATCTGGCGCGCGCGGCCTTCCTCACCGACGCGATGATGGCGAGGCTGGGCCTGGATGGCCGCGGCTTCGTGATGCAGTTGATGGGCTTCGGCTGCAATGTGCCGGCGATACTGGGCACCCGGGTGATGCGCGAGCGCAGGCAGCGGCTGCTGACCATGCTGGTGATCCCGTTTTCGCTATGCTCGGCGCGCTTGCAGGTGGTAGTGTTCTTCGCCGGCATCCTGTTCAGCAAAAGTCAGGCGCCGTGGGTGGTATCGGTCTTGTATCTGCTGACCTTCGTGGTGGCGGTGTTCACCGCCTGGGTGTTCAAGCGCCGCTATCGCGGCGACGAGGCCTTTCTGCTGGAGGTGCCGCCGTACCGGCTGCCGGGCGCGCGCCACATGCTGACCCGGGCTGCGGGGGAGGTCAGCGCCTTTCTCCGGCTGGCCTCCACCTTCATCCTGGCCGGCGTGGTGATGGTGTGGCTGCTCACCCATATTCCGGCCGGTCACGGCCAGACGCTGGCTTATGCCTTGGGCGAGGCGCTGTCGCCGGTGCTCGATCCGATAGGCATCCGCGCCGAGCTGGCGGTGGCGCTGCTGTTCGGCTTCATCGCCAAGGAAATCTTGCTGGGCAGTCTGGCGGTGATCTACGGCGTGTCCGAGAGCGGCCTGGGCGGCGTGCTGGCGCATCAGCTGGACTGGGCGTCGGTGATGAGCTTCCTGATTTTCACGCTGGTGTACGTGCCCTGCCTGTCCACGGTGGCGGCGATGCACCGCGAATCGAAAAGCTGGCGCTTCGCCGCGATGTCGGTGGCTTGGTCGGTGCTGCTGGCCTGGCTGCTGTCCTTCGCCTTCTACCAGGGCGTGCATCTCGCGCGCTGAGCGCCTAGAATGACGGCTTGAGTCACCAGAACAACAAGGTAACAACATGCAAGGCGATCCTAAGACCATAACGCTGCTCAACGAACTCTTGGCCGAGGAGCTATCCGCCGCCGACCAGTATTTCATCCATGCCGAGATGTACAAGGACATGGGGCTGAACAAGCTGTTCGAACGGATAGACCACGAGCGCGAGGACGAGCTGGAGCACGCGCGCGCGCTGATCGCCCGCATGTTGTTCCTGCAAGGCAAGCCCAATGTGGCGCGCCGGGTGCCTATCCAGGTGGGCGAGGACGTGCCTGGCATGCTGAAGAGCGATCTGGAGGTGGAATACCGCGTCGGCGCCTTGCTGAAGGAGGTGGTCGCCCATTGCGAGAGCGTGCGCGACTACGTCACCCGCGACGCGCTGATGGTGCTGCTAGAAGAAACCGAGAACGACCACGCCCACTGGCTGGAGCAGCAGTTGCGCCTGATCCAGCTGACCGGCCTGGAGAACTACCAGCAGTCGCAGATGTAAGCGCCTCGTCCTTGCTTGCGGTTTATGGAATGCCCGGCCTTGGCCGGGCATTTTTGCAGGGGGCGTTGCCCGCCGGTTGTCTCCCTCCCGGCGGGAAGAGAGGGCGGCATGCGTCATGGTATTGACCTCGCTCAGCGCGCCGGTCGCGGTTTGGCCGCACACTGCCGCCATCTCCAAGCCATTCCCGAGAGCGGCCATGCCTGATCACTTTGCCATAGACCTGTCCGTAAGCTGGCTGGGCCAGACCCTGCCCGGCTGCCTGTACAACGCCTCCGGCGTGATGTGCCGCGAGGAGGGGGAGCTGGAAGCGGTGCGCGCCTCAGCCGCCGGCGCGGTGGTCACCAAGAGCTGCACGTTGCAGCCGCGCGAGGGCAACCCGGAACCGCGCTATTTTCGCACCGTCATTGGCAGCATCAACTCCATGGGCTTGCCCAACCGCGGTTTCGCCTACTACCTGGACTACGCTCGCCGTTACGACTACCGCTGCGGCAAGCCCTTGTTCCTGTCGCTGTCCGGTCTGATGCTGGACGACAACTGCGCGATGCTGCGCGGGTTGGCGGTCGAGGGCCTGCCGGCGATCCCGGAGATCAACCTGTCCTGCCCCAATGTGCCGGGCAAACCGCAGCTGGGTTACGACTTCGCGGCGACGGCCGAGGCGCTGGACGCTTTTGACGCCGCCTATTCTGGTCTGTACGGCGTCAAACTGCCACCTTATTTCGATACCGCCCATTTCGCCGCGATGGCAGAGATATTGAACCGCCACTCGAGGCTGGCCTTCGTCACTTGCATCAACTCGATCGGCAACGGCCTAGTGGTGGACATCGACAGCGAGGCGGTGGTCATCAAGCCCAAGGGTGGCCTGGGCGGGCTGGGGGGAGATTACGTGTTGCCCACCGCGCTGGCCAATGTGCGCGAGTTTTACCGGCTGCTGCCGGGCAAGGACATCGTCGGTTGCGGCGGGGTCAGCAGCGGGCGCGAGGCTTTCATGCACATCCTGGCCGGCGCGCGCGCGGTGCAGGTGGGCACTTGCCTGCATCGCGAAGGCGTGGGCGCGTTCGCCCGCATCGCCGCCGAATTGACGGAATTGATGCGGGCCAAGGGCTACCGCAGCCTGGATGATTTCCGCGGCAGGCTGCGCACGCTGTAGCCGCGTTCAGTCGAAGCGCCAGCAGGCCATAGACAAGGCGCCCATGCGCCAGTCGTCGTGCAGCTTGAGCGGCGGCGCGCCGTCGCCGGCCGCGCCCAGTGCCACCAGCAGCGGATTGAAATGCTCGTCGCTGGGGTGGTTTTGCCGCGCCTGCGGCGCGCGCTCCAGCCAATGGACGACGTCGTCGTCGCGGCGTTCAAGCAGCGCCTGGTCCATCCAGCCGGTAAACTCGGCCGCCCATGGCGCAACGCTGCTGCCGTCCTGGCGCAGCTCACGCAGATTATGGGTGTAGCTGCCGCTACCTATCAGCAGCACATTGTCGTCGCGCAGCGGCCGCAGCGCGCGGCCCAGCGCGTAGTGCTCGGCGGCGCTGGCGCGATGGCGCAGCGACACCGTCACCAGCGGGATGTCCGCCTGCGGGTACATCAGCAGCAACGGCGTCCATATGCCGTGGTCCAGCGGCCTCTCATGCGTTGATTCCGTGCGCAGCCCGGCGCCGCGCAGCAGGGTTTCCGCTTCGGCCGCCAGCGCCGCGTCGGTGGCGGCCGGGTAGCGCAGCGTGCGCAGCAGCGGCGGAAAACCGCCGAAGTCGTACAGGGTGCCGGGGCGCGGCTGGCGGTTGACGGTGAACGCCTGCGCCTCCCAGTGGGCGGAGACGATGACGATGGCGCGCGGCCGCGGCCAATCCTGTCCCAGCTGTGCCAGGAAATGGCGGGTGGGACTGTCCTCGATCGGCAGCGTGGGCGCGCCGTGGGAGATGAACAGGGCGGCTTGTCGGGTGTTCATGATCGGTTGCCTGCAATGAGGGGATGGCAACAGCTTACGCCGGGCGGACGGGTAAAAAAATCCGCTTTCACTCACTTGATTGTTTCTTATTTTTCAATAGTCGCCGCCGGCGCTGACCGCGTGGGCTGGTGTTTCGCGTTGGCGGGATGGTGGGCATCCAGTGCTTGTTGCAGCAGCAGCAGGCAGCCGGCAAGGAAGATGAGCAGGCCCAGCAGGCGGCGCCAGCCTAGGGGGCGCGGTTGCGAAGCTCTGGGCGGATGACGGCGGGACGGGAAGGGGCTGACGGTATGCATGGCGGTTCTCGCGGGTAGTCTTGATATTATAATGATAATGATTATCATTTAATGCAAGAAGCAAAGAAAAACCGCCCCGCCGCAGCGGCAACCCTGGCGGCTTTGAATGGATTTTTATTCCATGCCCTGCGGGCCTGGATGGTGTTGCACTGGTCTTGCTGCGCCGGTGGCGCCGGATCGACGGTTTGCGCGTTGAGATTGTCGACGGCAGGGGGCTTGTCTAGCTGCTTTTCCTGGTGCGATGGCTCCTATGGCAGGCATCCCGATTACTGCAGCCAGGCGAAGCCGGCCCACATTTCCAGCAAGGCGTTGCTCCAGCTTTGCTTCATTACAGGCTCCCGATAGTGAATGGCTGAAGTATCCGTAGCTTTTATAGCCTTGTTAAATTAATTGTTTTCACCACACAGTTAGATTAAAGCTATTGCTGGATTTGTATCGATAGCATGCGATATGCCTGGCGTAAAAAAACCCGGCCAGGCCGGGTGTTGTTTGCGGGAGGCGCGGTCGCTCAGTCCCAGGGCACATCGTCGGCGTTGCCGGATGCCGGTGCCGGAGCGGAGCCGGTTTGCGGCGGCATCGCCTGGCTGTCTTCCAGGCCGCCCAGCGCATCCACCAGCGCGGTCACCAGTTCGCCCAGCTCTTCGCTCATCAGCAGGAAGGTGGCGGCGAATAGGCTGTCGCGGTCGTCGCCAGCCTGGCTGGCTTCCTCTTGCAGCACGTCTAGAAACTGGATACGTTTGAGCTGCAGGGTATCGGTCAGCTGGAAACGCACCTTTTCGTTCCAGACCAGACCCAGCTTGGTGGCCTGCTTGCCGGTGGCGATGTGTTGGCGGATTTCATCGCTGGTGAGGTCGATGCGGCTGCAGCGCACCACCGCGCCGTTTTCGCTGCCGTCCTTCAGTTCGCAGTCGGCATCCAGCTCGAAGCCGCCCGGCGCTTCGCCGGCGGCCAGCCAGTCTGTCATCGCGGTGTGCGGAGCGATCTTGGTGCGCGGCAGCGCGGCAGGGAAGGGCGGTAGCGCTTCGCGTAGCTTGGACAGCAACGCCTCGGCCTTGCTGGCGGTGCCGGAGTCCACCATCAGCCAGCCACGCTGGATATCCAGATAGGCGCTGGTGCGGCCGCTGCGGACGAAGGCGCGCGGCAGCAGGTCGTCGGTGACCTGTTCCTTCAGCGCCAGCTTCTCCTTACGGCCAACCTTGCGCAGCTCCTTGTCCTCGATCTCCTGCACCTTCATGTCGACGAAGTCGCGGATCACCGAGGCCGGCAATACCTTGTCCTCGCGCCGCATCGAAACCATCAGGCTGCCGCGCGCGGCGTAGACCGGCGCATCCAGATGGCCGGCCGGCGGCACCCAGCCTTCGCTGAACCAGTCCAGGCCCATGCAGGGCTGGAACGGACGTTTTTCCAATGCCTGCAGCAGCTTGTCAGCGCCCACCAGGCTTTCCGCGTTCAAACGATAAAAAGATAGTTGCCTAAACCACATATTTGTTCCATAATGCGCGTCCTCTGAAGCCGCTGATTGTACCGCAGCAAGCGATGCAGCAGCAGTTTTTCGGAGCAAGCAGTTTGGCAAGGTCGTCGGAGTGTAGCTTAGCCTGGTAGAGCGCTACGTTCGGGACGTAGAGGCCGGAGGTTCGAATCCTCTCACTCCGACCAGTTAAACAAAATGCTTGTTTGAAAGCGGAACTTGATGTAAATTGGCTTCCCTCGGCGCAAGTCGAAAAAAGTTGTAAATCGGAGTGTAGCTTAGCCTGGTAGAGCGCTACGTTCGGGACGTAGAGGCCGGAGGTTCGAATCCTCTCACTCCGACCAGAATTCTAAAAAGCCTTGATTTTCCCAAACGAGAATCAAGGCTTTTTTAACAGATTGGCTTGCCGGTATAGCTCAGTTGGTAGAGCAGCGCATTCGTAATGCGAAGGTCGGGGGTTCGACTCCTCTTACCGGCACCATTAGAAATCTAAGGGGTTAGGCGAATTAAACGCCTGCCCCTTTTTCTTTTGTGCCACGTTTGTGCCACTTCATCCCAAGATGTTGTCTATCTGTCTGGCGTGCTCCGTCAGGTGCGAGGGGGTAAGGTGCGCATAGCGGCGCACCATGTCTATGCTTTCCCATCCCCCATTTCCTGCAGAACGGATAGCGGCACGCCCGATTGAACAAGCCAGCTCGCCCAAGTGTGTCGAAGATCATGAAAGCGGAAATCCTCTATCCCGACACTCTTCAGAGTGGTTTGCCATGCCCGGTTTGAATCTACCCGCATCTTTCGTGCTTTGGGCGTTTGCGTCCCATCTGCCCGAAAGGCTTCTTCAGTGTGAACAAAGACCCATCGCGGGTGCTTGCCAGCCTGCTGGCGCAATATTCCGCAAGCGGGGTCTGCCGCAACGCCAGCCGGAACAGGTTCTTGACGGTCAAGCAGAACTGAATGGCTGCATCGCTGTAGGTCTGTGATCGACCTTTCTTCCCTTGCGGTCTTGCCTGCCATGTCATGCTTGTGTCAAGCCAGATGGACAGAAAGCCGCGTTGGATCAGGGCTTGGTTGTAGCCTTTCCAGTTGGTCGTTCGGTAGCGTTTCGGAGCGGACTTGGTCATGCCACTATCTTACCAGGCCGCTGCGCTGGCGGATTTGTGCAACAGAGCCCGATACGGTCGAACTCGCCCGCCAACAGCTGGCGGTAGATTCTGATCTTTGATCAGCAGCGACTTGCCAGTCCGGCCGGCGCACGGCAGGCGCGAGGGATTGTCGCCGGGGCTGAAGATACCGGAGGCGATCAGGTATTGGGATAGAACGTATTCGCTTCTGGAGTCAGGTGGTTAGCCGGTCGCAGCGTCTCTACGCGGGGCCTGCTGGCCTCAGTTGTAGCCCTGACATAGCCGGATTGACGCTCTATGACGATTTCGGCGTGCATGCCTCGCCGGAAATGGACTCCAGGTCTTGGCTGGCGATTTCGTCGAGGATTTTGGCGGACTCGCGGCGAAGTTCGTCAAGCATGGTTTGCAAAGATGGACTCTTCATAATGGTTCTCCCTAGCGGCGCCGGTTGCTTATTTTACGATATCAAGCCCTGATTTGGTCGTGCCCGGACCGCTTGATGCGCCGCTCAGGGCGGGGTGACGACGATGCCGCGGTAGCGGTGCAGCATGCCCAGCAGGTAATGGACCTTTTTTTCCGCCAGCGGGTCGTCGACCATCGCGACAATCTCCTCGACGGCGAACTTGCCGCCGCCGTTCAATCGATCGACGATGCCCTCCAGTCCCGGGAAGTTGCCGAGCGCGATCTTGGTGCCGCGCACGTAGAGTTCGAGGCGGCCGGCCTGGGGCGCAGGGCGGCACAGCATCCGGTACGGCGGCTCGATGGCGACGCGGCTGTCCGCTTGCATCGCGGGCTTGTCTTGGCGTGGAATCGGGCTGTTGCGGTAGCCGCCGTTGCTGAACAGCGAATAGCGCAAGTCGCGATAGACCTCGCGCATCAACGAGCGCAGATCGCCGCCGCCAGGCAGCGTCAGCAGAGCCAGCGCGGACTCGGCCGCGCCGATGTCGTCTATTGGATGCCGGTCGGCCTTGAGCATGATCTCGGATGGGCGCAGATAGGCTTCCCGGACCCGATGCAGCAGCTCGCAGGCGAAATCGTGGTCGGAGCGGTTGTAGAACCAGCAGGCGATGCCGACCGACAACTCGTCCTGCATGCCGAGGTGGAAGGTGTTGGCCGGCATGTAGTAGAGCTGGCCCTCGCCGAAGGTGTGGCGCGCGGCGCTGGGCAGATGGGGAGCAATGTCCATATTGTTGCAGCGCTTTTCGCCGGGCGCGGTGACGTAGTCGTCATCGCCCCAGGTATACATGGTCTTGGGGCCGGGTCCGAGGTGGAAATGGATCACGCTCTTGCCGAGCGAGTCCTTGTGTATGCCCAGCGGGGTCATGTCGTAATTGCCGATGAACACCGTGAACAGGATGCCCTCGGTCGGCATGCCTATCATGCGCAGAGCCGGCTCCAGGATGTGCGCGATCGCCTGGGACAGGCCGGAGCTGAACTTTTCGCCCCGGTTCAGGATAATGCCGAACTTGCGTTCGCCGAAGGCGCGGCGCACCCAGTCCCCGATGTCTTCGTGGGGCTGGGGATGCTGGGCGAAGTGTTCGTCCAGATCATCGATCTGCCGGCCATCCAGCCACAGGCGGTAGCCGTATTTCGCCTTGTGTATCTGGCCGATCTCGGCCAGGATGTCCAGCACCTGGCGGCGCATGATGCGCGCTTGCGGCGCGTCCAGCGCGTCGGCAAAGACGCAGGGCCGGCTCATCTGCTCGGTTCGGTCTAGGAAGCGGGTCCACCAACCGGCGTCGAACTGTTGTCGCAGGTGGGCCGGGGCGAGGCTGTTGGCCGTCGTTTCGTTCTCGCTGGGATGATGCATGCTTGGCTCCCTGGCTCGGGTGGGGGAAGGCGATCAGTCCGATGGCGGGTCCAGCCGGCTGATGCCGCGCCAGTGGAGCAATTCGGTCAGCAGATGCAGCCCTATCTTGGCCGGCCAGCGCGGGTCCAGCAGCTCCAGTAGCTCGGCCACGCCGCAGTCCTGGCCTTGGTTCAAGCGGTGAAGCATCGAGATCAGGCCGGGATGGCGGTTCATTTCCAGCTTGTTGCCGCGAACGTAGACGGCCATTCTGCCCGGCGTTGTCTCGCGCGTCAGGATGCGGTATGGCGTTTCTGCCCGTACCCGGTCGGCAGGCGTCAAGCTTTCCCTCGCTTCCTGCGGGAAGGGCGGGCTGCGGTAGCCTGCATTGCTGGCCAGGCAGTGGCGCCAGTCAAGGTAGGCTAGGCGCATCAGCTGGTGGTAATCCCGCCCGCGGTACTCCTCCGGCAGCCGGCGGTTGGCGAAGATCGCATCCAGCGCGCTGGCGTCGTCCGGCGGGGATGGGTCGTGGACGATGGCCTCGTCCGGCTGGCCGTCCAGTTGTTTGAGCAGGAAGGCGTGCAGGTTCCTGGCCATCGCCTGATTGGTGTGGGTGTATTGCCAGACGGTGATGCCGATGGACAGCTCGTCTTGCTCGCCGATGTGGAAGGTGCCTTCCGGCATGAAGAACAGGTCGCCGGCTTCGAAGTGGAAGATTCTGGCGTAAGGTTTGAGCGCGGCGAAGTCGCGCTTGGTGACGCCTTCTTCTTCAGTGAGCCGGCGATATTGTTCCGGATCCCACAGATACATTGTCTTGGCGCCGGGGCCGACATGGAAATGGATGACGTTCTCGCCGCGCAGGTCCTGGTGTACGCCGAGCGGGGTCTTGTCGTAATTGCCGATGAAGATGCTGAACTGGACGCCGTCACGCGGCAGGCCGATTTTCTGGAACAGCGGGCCCAGCATCAGCGCGATCTCGCGCGATAATTGATGGTGGAATTTCTCCCCGGCATTGAGAATGATGCCGTACGGCGTGCCGGGAAACACCCGCTCGCCCCACGTCTCCAGGTTTTCCCCGGGCTGGGGCGGACAGTCGTAGACGCGCTCCAGTTCATCGCGATTCAACAGCCGTCCGTCCGCGTAGACGCGAAAGCCATAGGGGCGCTCGCGCAGGCTGGCCCGGGTGGCCAGCAGCTCCAGCACCGCCTGCCGGAACGCGGCGACCTGGGCATCGCCGAGCGCGCCCTTGAACACGACCGGGTTGTTCAGCTGCCGGGACTCCTGCAGAAAACCCTCCCACCATGCGTCGCTGAAGCTTGGGGTGTGCTTGTCCATCGAATGTGTTCTCCGAAATGGCCGCTGAGCGAGAGGCAAGGGGCGAAGCGCGCCCGGTCTCCTGGCGGAGCCGGGCGCTAATGCGGGCTCTGGGGAAGGCGGGCTGGCTTAGCTGGCGCTCGGATGGACGTGGACATGGTCCTCGTCGGTGTGGACGGGTTCAACGCCGCCGCTGACCGCGCCTTCCTCCAGCGGCGACAGGACGGTGATGCCGAGGATGTCAGCGATTTCCTGGTCCTGATCCAGTTCGGTCTGTTCCACTTGCTTGTCGGTTTGCATGGTGCTTCTCCTAATGCGTGTGTGGGGGTCGACAGCGGTCGGCCCGAACGCGTCAACGAATGGATCCCGCGGCCTGGTTGCGTGGCCGAGCGATGGGTGAGACATGGATCATTCCATTGATGACAGTAAAATATTGAACTGTGCGGATGGGGAAACAATCGGGGTGATTACGGATGCGCGGCAGCGGTGAAACAGCGTCGGATTGTCTGCATTGCGCAACAGATCAGTCATCCTTGCCCAGCATGGTTATTGCCGATGGAGGAGGAGGAACATGTTCGAAATGATGGACATTGACCAGTCCTAATGGACAGTGTGGTGCGCATGTGGTCTGTGATGGGAATTTAAAGAAGAGAACCAGTTGAATTGGCGTCCGCCCACTCGCCGTGGCGCATGAATGCCGTTGGCGCTTTTTGCTTTTTTAAAATGTCATTGGAATTAATGGTAAAGTGCCGAACCTCCGCATGTCGCGACTAGGCATGCCCACCGAAGGCGTCCTATCCGTGCCACTTTTTCGTTCCGCAGCGCTCACCCATGCCTCAGATCGGCGTTATGGCCGCATCGTGTTGTTGCGTCCCGCCAGCTTTGCCTGGCTGACCGCCGTGTTCGCGCTGATCGCCATCGCCATCGTCCTGTTCTTTTCCCTGGCCAGCTATACCCGCAAGGCCCAGGTGCCGGGCGTGCTGCTGCCCAGCCAGGGCCTGATCCGGGTGCAGCCGGCGCAGTCCGGCGTGGTGGCCGAGGTGAAGGTGCGCGAGGGCCAGCAGGTGCGGGCCGGCGACGTGCTGTTCGTGCTCGGCAACGAACGCGAGAGCGCCACCCGCGGCGATACCGGCCGCGAGATCACCTCGCTGCTGCAATCGCGGCGCGACAGCCTGGCCGGCGACCAGGCGATGCTGCGTTTGCAGGCCAGGCAAAAACAGGAAACGCTGCGGCGCAAGGCCGACGATCTGGGGCGCGAGTTGCAGCGGATGGACGAGCAGATCGGTCTGCAGCGGCGGCGGGTGGCGCTGGCCGAGGACACGCTGCGGCGCAACCGCAGGCTGCTGGAGTCGCAGTTCATCTCCGCCGCCGCGTTGCAGGACAAGCAGGCCGAGGTGATAGACCAGCAGACCAAGCTGGCCGATCTGCAGCGCAGCCGCGCCGCCCTGCAGAGCGAGCATGACGCGGCTTTGTCCGATCTGGCCGATTTGCAGCTGCAGGCGAAGCGGGACGAGGCGGCGGCGCAGCGCGGCATGGCGGAGCTGGAGCAGGACCTGACCGAGAACGAAGCCAAGCGCAAATTGCTGGTGCGGGCATCGCAGGCTGGCATGGTCAGCGGCATCGCCGCCCAGCTCGGCCAGACCGTGGCGTCCGGACAGACGCTGGCGAATCTGTCGCCGGCCGGCTCGCCTCTGGAGGCGGAGCTGTACGCGCCGTCGCGCGCCGCCGGCTTCGTCAAGCCGGGCATGGCGGTGCTGATCCGCTACCAGGCTTACCCCTACCAGAAGTTCGGCCAGTTCAAGGGCACAGTGCGCGAGGTGTCGCGCAGCGCGCTGCGGCCGGAGGAGCTGTACCTGCCCGGCGGCCAGGGCGGCTCCAGCGAGCAGCTGTACCGGGTGCGGGTGAGGCTGGAGCGCCAGAGCGTCATCACCTACGGCCAGTCCCAATCCTTGAAGGCCGGCATGGCGCTGGACGCCAGCGTGCTGCTGGAGCGGCGCAAGCTGTACGAATGGGTGCTGGAGCCGCTCTACAGCATCAGCGGAAAGGTGTGAGATGAGCCATCAGCAACCGACACTGCGATTTTGGGGCCGCCGCCGGCTGCCGCTGCTGCTGCAGACCGAGGCCGCCGAATGCGGACTGGCCAGCCTGGCGATGGTGGCCGGCTATTGGGGCCACCGCATCGACCTGGCCAATATGCGCCGCCGCTTCTCGGTGTCGCTGAAGGGCAGCACGCTGAAAAGCCTGATCGCGATGGCCCAGGGTCTCGGACTGGCGGCCCGTCCGCTGAAGCTGGATCTGCCGCATCTGCCGCAGCTGAAGCTGCCCTGTGTGCTGCACTGGGACATGAACCATTTCGTGGTGCTCAGGCAGGTGTCGGCGCGCCACATCGTCATCCACGATCCGGCGGTGGGCGAGCGCAAGCTGACGCTGGACGAGGCGTCCAAGCATTTCACCGGCGTGGCGCTGGAGCTGACGCCGGACACATCGTTTCAAAAGCGCGAGGAAAAGCTGCAGTTCAGCCTGCTGTCGCTGATGGGGCGGGTGGACGGCCTGGGCGGCGGGCTGTTCCAGCTGTTGCTGCTGGGCATCGCTCTGCAGGTATGCGCGCTGGCCGCGCCGTTCTACCTGCAGTGGGTGGTGGACGAAGCGCTGGTGGCGGCCGATCGCGACCTGATCACCGTGTTGGGCATCGGCTTCCTGCTGCTGGTGCTGTTGCAGACCGCGATCGGCGCGGTGCGTTCCTGGGCGACGACGGCGCTGGCCACCAGCCTCAACTTCCAGTGGCTGGGCAACGCCTTCGCCCACCTGATGCGGCTGCCGCTGCCGTGGTTCGAGAAGCGCCACCTGGGCGACATCACCTCGCGCTTCGGCTCGATCCAGACCATCCAGAAGAGCCTGACCACCCAGTTCGTCGAGGGGGTGATAGACGGCTTGCTGGTGATCGCCACGCTGATCGTGATGCTGCTCTACAGCGCGCCGCTGGCGGCGGTGAGCCTAATCGCGGTGGGCTTGTACGCGCTGTTGCGCTGGAGCATTTTCCGCGCGCTGCGCGAGGCCACTGCCGAGCAGATCATCCACGCCTCGCGGCAGAGCACTCATTTCATCGAGTCGGCGCGGGGCGCGCAGAGCGTGCGGCTGTTCGGCCGCCAGGAGGAGCGGCGCATCGGCTGGATGAACGCGCTGGCCGAGCAGTTCAACGCCGACCTGCGCATCGCCCGGCTCAGCCTGTCGTTCCAGACCGCCAACGCGTTGTTGTTCAACGCCGAACGGGTGATCGTGGTGTGGCTGGCGGCGCTGGCGGTGATGGACGGCCGCTTCTCGGTGGGCATGCTGTTCGCCTTCCTCAGCTACAAGGACCAGTTCAGCCAGCGCATCGCCGCGCTGATCGACAAGCTGTTCGAGCTGCGCATGCTGCGGCTGCACGGCGAGCGCGTGGCCGACATTCTGCTGACCGAGCCGGAGCCGGAGCTGAACGACGTGGAAATCGATCCGGCCCAGGTCCAGGCGGCGATCGAGCTGCGCAACGTCTCCTTCCGATATTCCGACAGCGAGCCCTATGTGCTGCGCGAACTGAGCCTGGCGATTCCGGCCGGCCAGTGCCTGGCCGTCACCGGCGCGTCCGGCTGCGGCAAGACCACGTTGTTGAAGTTGATCCTGGGCCTGATGGAACCGACGGAGGGCGAGGTGCTGATCGGCGGCGTGCCGCTCAAGCAGCTGGGCCTGACCAATTACCGTCAGATGCTGGGCACGGTGATGCAGGATGACCTGCTGTTCTCCGGCTCCATCGCCGACAATATCTGTTTTTTCGACCCGCAGCCGGATCAGGAGCGCATCCGCCGCTGCGCCGGCTTCGCCGCCATCCACGACGAAATCATGGCGATGCCGATGAACTACAACACCCTGGTCGGCGACATCGGCTCCGGCCTGTCCGGCGGCCAGAAGCAGCGCGTGCTGCTGGCGCGGGCGCTGTACAAGCAGCCGCGGCTTCTGGTGCTGGACGAAGCCACCAGCCATCTGGACGTATGGAACGAACAGCTGGTCAACGCCGCGGTGAGGGATATCGACATGACGCGCATCCTGGTCGCCCACCGGCCGGAAACCATCGCCATGGCCGAGCGGGTGGTGGTGCTGGAGCAGGGACGCATCGTGCAGGATTCTCCGGCGGCGGCCGCGGCGGGACAGAGGATGGCGAGGGTGGGCGGCGGTCCCGGGCGGGCCGGCGATCATGTAGAATGATCGCGCCCGGCGGCACCCGCAGACGATCCGCCGCGCATCCCCATGGCTCTGTTGCACAAATCCGCCAGCGCAGCGGCCTGGTAAGATAGCTGCATGACTAAGCCGGCTCCGAAACGCTACCGAACCGCCAACTGGAAAGCCTACAACCAAGCCCTGATCCAGCGCGGCTCCCTGTCCATCTGGTTGGACACGAGCATGTCATGGCGGGCAACGCGACAGGGCAAACGCGGCCGGACGCAGGCCTATAGCGATGCCGCCATTCCATTCTGTCTGACCATCAAGAACCTATTTGGACTGCCTTTGCGGCAGACCATCGGTTTCATTCAAAGCCTGCTCAAGTTGGCGGGACTGGACTGGAGCGTCCCGGACTACAGCACGTTGTCCAGGCGGCAGCAGACGCTGCAGGTCAGCATCCCCTATCAAAAGCGTTCAGGCGCGTTGCATATTCTGGTGGATAGCACCGGGATCAAGATGCTGGGCGAAGGCGAGTGGAAAACCAAGAAACACGGCGCGGAATACTGCCGGCAATGGCGCAAGGTGCATCTGGGCATCGATGCGAAAACCCTGCAAATCCGTGCCATGGAGGTGACAGACAAGCGCCAGGGCGATGCGCAAATGCTGCCTTCGCTCTTGGTGCAAATCCCGGCCGATGAGCCGATAGCCTGCGTGAGTGGCGACGGGGCTTTCGATACCAAGGCATGTCATGAGGCGATTGCCGCGCGGGGCGCAATCGGGTGCATCCCGACGCGCAAGAATGCGCGGCCGTGGAAAGGAAGTTGGCCGGGTGTGCTGGCTCGAAACGAGATTCTGCGGGCCACCAAACGGCTAGGCAGGGCGATCGGGAAACGCTGGAGCGGCTACCATCGCCGCAGCTTGGTCGAAACCAAGATGCATGGCTTCAAGTTGCTGGGTGAAAGAGTGACAGCCCGGTGCTTCGATGGCCAAGTGGCAGAGCTGCAAGTGCGTGCTGCCATCTTGAGCCGCTTCAGCATGCTGGGCCGTCCGTGGACGGTGGCTGTGGCGTAAATCCGCTTGGGTCCCTGGCTTGGATTTATGCAACAGGGCCGCTAGAGGGGGGATCCGCCGCGAATCGCCCGATTGGTGAGGCGCGTGCCAAGCTAGTTCGCCGCGACTTCACCCAAGCTATTGACTCCCATTGGCGCAAGCGGGCGATAGAGTGGAACCGGATTGATCCGAACAGCCAAGTTAGGGAAGCTAGGTTGTGTCGAGTGTATGACGTAGCTTGTGCCATAGATGTGTCGTGAAGGTGTGAAATACTACCGAGTGTCACTTTGGTGTGTGCGATAAATTTATTTTTAATCAATGATTTAGTAGTTGTGCTGCTGATTCGTAATGCGAAGGTCGGGGGGAGGGGGCGACTCCTCTTACCGGCACCATAAGCAAATAAGGGTTGAGCCAAGCTCAGCCCTTTTGCTTGCCGTCTGGTTGGCGGTTGATTGTTTTTTGATTGCGGTCGGTAAAAAAAATTAAAAAACACTTGCAGAGATAAAAAGCTGAAGGTAATATTATCTTCTCTCGAGACGGAAAGCGAATCGGGAAGTGTTGGCGGTTAGCTCAGTTGGTAGAGCATCGGATTTTGATTCCGAGGGTCACAGGTTCGAACCCTGTATCGCCTGCCAGAATATGAAAAGCCCCAGGTGAAAACCTGGGGCTTTTCGCGTTTGGATTGCTTTGCCTGGTTTGTTTGGCAGATAAAAAAAAGGCCCGCAAATGCGGGCCTTTTTATTTATTGGCCGCCGGCCGCCAGGAGTGGCGAATATCCCAGGTTGCGCAGCTTGCTCATCGCCTCGTCGGCCTCGGCGCGGGTTTTGAATGGTCCCAGCTGGACGCGGGTGACGGTGTGAGCGGCAATGCCGTGTTTTTGCAGGTCTTTGACCAGCTTCTGCGCATTGCCGATGCTGGTGAACAGGCCGAGCTGTACCTGATAGCCGACCGAGCTGCCGGCTGGCAGCGCCTTGTTGGTGGCTTCCGCGGTTGCCTTGGCGGGGGGGGGGGCTGTCGATGGCGGCTGCCGCCGGTTGCGGAGCGGCTTCTGGCGCGCTGCTGCGGGCAGGTTCGGTCTGTCGGCTGGCGGCGGCAGCGGTTTGGCGGTTTGGCGGCGCGGCCTTTTCCTGCGGGGCTGGCTTGGCTTGGGCGGAGGAGGGGGGGCGCGTGTTGGCGGCATGGCGGCTGGCGGCCTGCTGGTTGGCTACCGCCGGAGTCTTGCTCAGGTCGGGTGTTGCTGGGCTGTTGGCAGCCGGCGCGACCGGGGCGTGGTCGACGGGTTCCACCGCTGGGGCGCTGCTCTGCGTTGCCGGCGCGCTGGCCACCTTGGGCAGGGTGATGGCGCCGGCTTCGGGGGGCGGGACGGCGGGTTTGATGATTTTGCCGGAGCTTGGACTCTGCGCGTCGCTGCTCATTTCCACCTTGGGCTTGGTCAGCGCGTCCATCAATGGGATGGCGGCCAGGGCGACGGCGACCAGGCCGCCGGCTATCCATAGCCGTTTCTTCAGCTTGCTGTTGAGGTCGGATTCGTCGCCGTCGTCGACCGGCGGTTGCTGTTGGTTTTGTTCGCGCATGGTGCCTGGATGGAATGTGCAGCACGTGTTTGAAAACACTGCTAAAATAGCGGGTTCGTCAGAATTGGGTAACCCGAGTGGCGTAATAATACTCAAGTTTAGCCACTTGTCTTGTCGTTAGGGAGAATTTATATGGCAATTGAACGTACCTTGTCCATCGTTAAGCCGGACGCTGTAGCCAAAAACGTCATCGGCAAAATTTACGACCGTTTCGAATCCGCCGGCCTGAAGGTCGTGGCCGCCAAGATGAAGCAACTGTCCCGCGCCGAAGCCGAGGGCTTCTACGCCGTGCACAAAGAGCGTCCTTTCTTCAAGGACCTGGTTGACTTCATGGTTTCCGGCCCGGTGATGATCCAGGCGCTGGAAGGCGAGAACGCCGTTCTGAAGAACCGCGAACTGATGGGCGCCACCGACCCGAAAAAGGCTGAGGCCGGCACCATCCGCGCCGACTTCGCCGAATCAATCGACGCCAATGCCGTTCACGGTTCCGACAGCGTGGAAAACGCTGCCATCGAAGTGGCTTATTTCTTTGCCGCTTCCGAGATCAGCTCGCGCTAATCTCAATAAAGGTAGTTGATTGACCGGAGGCTGCCGTCGTCTGAGGCGGCCTCTTTTCCCTCTTGAGGATTGCATGAAAACCAACCTGCTCGACTTCAATCTGGATCAGCTCACCCAGCATTTTGCCGAAATGGGCGAGAAGCCGTTCCGCGCCAAGCAAGTGATGCGCTGGATGCACCAGATGGCGGAAGCCGATTTTGACGCGATGACAGACCTTGCCAAGAGCCTGCGCGCCAAGCTGCACGAGCGCGCCGAGGTGAGAGTGCCGTCGCTGATGACCGGGCAGGCGTCCAGTGATGGCACCCGCAAGTGGCTGCTCGACGTCGGCACCGGCAACGGTGTGGAAACCGTGTTCATTCCGGAAGACGAACGCGGCACCTTGTGCGTGTCATCCCAGGTGGGCTGTGCGCTGGAGTGCACTTTCTGCTCCACCGGCCGCCAGGGATTCAACCGCAATCTGTCCACCGCCGAGATCATCGGCCAGCTGTGGTGGGCCAACAAGGCGATGGGCGTGACGCCCAAGAACGAGCGCGTGGTGTCCAATGTGGTGATGATGGGCATGGGCGAGCCGCTGGCCAACTTCGACAATGTGGTCAGCGCCTTGCAAATCATGCTGGACGATCACGGCTACGGCCTGTCGCGCCGCCGCGTGACGTTATCGACCTCAGGCCTGGTGCCGCAAATGGACCGGCTGCGCGAGGCATGCCCGGTGGCGCTGGCGGTGTCGCTGCATGCGCCCAACGACGCCATTCGCGACGAAATCGTGCCCATCAACAAGAAATATCCGCTCGCGGAGCTGATGGCGGCCTGCCGCCGCTATCTGGAAAAGGCGCCGCGCGATTTCATCACCTTTGAATATGTGATGCTTGACGGGGTTAACGATAGGCCGGAACATGCTCGCCAGCTGCTGGAGTTGGTGCGGGATGTGCCGTGCAAATTCAATCTGATCCCGTTCAACCCGTTTCCCAACTCGGGGTATGATCGCTCCAGCAACAACGCGATTCGCATTTTCCGTGAAATTCTGCAAGAACGAGGATATGTGGTGACGGTGCGCAAGACCCGCGGCGACGACATCGATGCCGCCTGTGGCCAGCTCGCCGGTCAGGTACAGGACAAGACGCGGCGCCAGGCCAAGTGGATGCAGATAGTCGAGGACAAGAAACTATGATGACGTGGCGAAAGTGGTGGGCTGGATGGCTGTTGGCATTTGGCGTTTCCACTTTCGCCATGGCGGCGGGCGGCGGCCGCGAGCTGGCGCAGATCCGCAGCCAGCTGGCGGTTGAGTATGCGAAGATCGGCAATCTGAAATCGGCGCTGGACAACGCCAACCAGGCGGTCAAGGCCGATCCGTCCTTCATCACCGCCTATGTGACCCGCGCCTACGTGCTGGGCCTGCTGCAGCAGGACGGGCAGGCCGAGGAGGATTTCAGGCAGGCGCTGCGGCTGGACCCCGCCAATCCTGAAGCCAATAATAATTACGGCTTGTTCCTGTGCGAGCATGAACGGGCCAAGGACTCGCTGGCGCTGTTCCAGAAGGCGCTGGCCAACCCCTTGTATGATTCGCCGCAGTCGGCCTATCTCAACCTTGGGCGCTGCAGCGCGAAGTTGGGGCAGACCGATCAGGCCAATGACTATCTGCTCAGCGCCCTGCGGCTGGCGCCGGATTACGCGCCGGCGCTGCGCGAGCTGGCGGAGATGCATCTTGGCCTGGGCAACGCCAAACTGGCCGCGTTTTATTTTGGACGGCTGCGCAACGGCGGTCCAAACGGTTTGACCGCGGCCGATCTGTGGCTGGGAGCCAGAATCGCCCGCAAGACCGGTGACGGCGCGTTGGAGAGCGAATGCGCCAATACGCTGAAAAACCGGTATCCGGACTCTAGGGAAACACAACTGCTGTTGAGTGGAAGCTGAGGATGGAAAAAAAAATCGAACATCATGACTCGCCTATGCCCAGCGGTATCGGCGCCCGTTTGAAAGCCGCCCGCGAAGCGGCTGGCCTGGGCCTGGGGGAAGTGGCCGACAGGCTGAAATTATCGCTCAGGCAACTGGAGGCGATAGAGCGCGACGATTTCGACGCTTTGCCCGGCGCGACATTCGTTCGCGGTTTTGTCCGCAACTACGCGCGTTTTCTGGAGGTGGATTCCGAGCCGCTGATGCAGGCGCTGGAGCAGCACTTTCCTTCCGCGGTCAATGAAGTGGCCAATCTGGTCAAAGGCACCGCCGCGCGCGAGGCCGCGCATGTGCCGGAAGAGCCGGAGCCGGAGTCCTCCGGCGGCGGTGGAGCCGGCAAATGGCTGGCTCTGGTCGTGGTGGTGGCCGCGCTGGTCGGCGCCAGCGTCTGGTATGCCAACCGCGACAGCGATTCGGCGGCCAAGCCGGCGGACAGCGCCGACAGCCAGCTGGCCCCGATGCTGACTCAGCAGCATGAAGCGTCGGCCGCTGCGGCGAATAAGGTTGCCCAGGCGGCGTCGGCGCCATCCGCGGCGGCGGCATCGGCTCCCGCCAAGCTAGCCAAGCCCCAGGCGTCCGCGCCACCGGCCGTTGCCAAGGCCGCGGTCAAGCCGGTCGCCAGCGCGGTAGTTGCCAAGGCGGCAAAGCCGGCGGCCAGCGCGCCGCAAGCGGAGGGAACGGATCGCGTCAGCGTCAATGTCAAGGACGCGGCCTGGGTTTCGGTGCAGGACGCCAATGGCCGCCGCCTGATTTATCAGGTGATGCAGCCGGGCAGTCCCAGCGAAGTGACCGGCCTGGCGCCGTTCAAGGTGGTGGTGGGCAACGCCAGCCAGGTGGAATTGAACTACAACGGCAAGCCGGTGGATTTGAGCGGCAAGATCCGCGGCACCACCGCCAAGATTCAACTCAAGTAATGCTTAGGGTAGCGAATGGATAGCGTGAACATCGCGCGCCGCCTCACCCGCCAGGTGCGGGTCGGGCATGTTTTGGTGGGCTCGGACGCGCCGGTGATGGTGCAGTCGATGACCAATACCGACACCGCCGACGCGGCGGCCACCGTCGAACAGGTTTACCAGTTGGCCGAGGCCGGCTCCGAAGTGGTGCGCATCACGGTCAACTCGCCCGAGGCAGCGGCCAAGGTGGCGGAAATCCGCCAACGCCTGGACGATATGGGCTGCGACGTGCCGCTGGTGGGCGACTTCCACTTCAACGGCGACCGCCTGCTGAAGGAATATCCGGACTGCGCGCGCGCGCTGGCCAAGTACCGGATCAATCCCGGCAACGTCGGCAAGGGCGCCAAGGGCGACGACAAGTTCGCCTTCATGATCCGCACCGCGATGGAGCACGACAAGGCGGTGCGCATCGGCGTCAACTGGGGCAGCCTGGATCAGGCCTTGCTCGCGCGGATGATGGACGCCAACAGCCGCGCCGCCAGTCCGCTGCCTTTGCCCAAGCTGATGCAGGAGGCGCTGATCGTCTCGGCGCTGGAGTCGGCCGAGAAGGCGGTGGAGATCGGCCTGTCGCCCGACAACATCATTCTCTCCTGCAAGGTCAGCAATGTGCAGGATCTGATCAGCGTCTACCGCGATCTGGGCAGCCGCTGCGATTACCCGCTGCACCTGGGCCTGACCGAGGCCGGCATGGGCAGCAAGGGCATCGTCGCCTCCAGCGCCGCTCTGGCCGTCTTGCTGCAGGAAGGCATAGGCGACACCATCCGGATCTCGCTGACGCCGCAGCCGGGCGAGGCGCGCACCAAGGAAGTGGTGGTGGCGCAGGAGCTGCTGCAGACCATGGGCCTGCGCAGCTTCACGCCGCTGGTCACTGCCTGTCCCGGCTGCGGCCGCACCACCAGCACCTTCTTCCAGGAACTGGCCGACCACATCCAGAGCTATCTGCGCGAGCAGATGCCGATCTGGCGCCTGCAGTATCCGGGCGTGGAGGACATGAAAGTGGCGGTGATGGGCTGCGTGGTCAATGGGCCCGGCGAGAGCAAGCTGGCCGACATCGGCATCAGCCTGCCCGGCACCGGCGAAGTGCCGGTGGCGCCGGTCTATGTGGACGGCCGCAAGGACGTGACGCTGAAGGGAGACAACATCCCCGCGGAATTCACCGCTATTGTCGACAATTATGTGCGGACCCGCTACGGCGAGGGCGGCGCCAAGCGCCGCGAAGGGCCGGCGGAGCGCACCATTCCCATCCACCCGGTGGGCGCCAGATAATTACAGATCAAGCAGATACAAGAAGACAGCAATGACTCAGAAATACCAAGCGGTCAAAGGCATGAACGATGTGCTGCCGGCCGAGTCGTACCAGTGGGAATATTTTGAAGGGGTGCTGCGCAAGCTGCTGGCCGATTACGGCTATCAGAACATCCGTACTCCCATCGTCGAGGGCACGCCGCTGTTCGTGCGCTCCATCGGCGAAGTGACCGACATCGTCGAGAAGGAAATGTACACTTTCATCGACAGCCTGAACGGCGACAGCCTGACGCTGCGTCCGGAAGGCACCGCCGGCACGCTGCGCGCGGTGGTGGAGCACAACCTGCTCTACAACGCTACGCCCAAGCTGTGGTATATGGGTCCGATGTACCGCCATGAGCGCCCGCAGAAGGGCCGCTACCGTCAGTTCCACCAGGTGGGCGTGGAAGCGCTGGGTCTGGCCGGTCCGGACATCGACGCCGAAGTCATCGCGATGACCGCTGACCTGTGGCGCCGCCTGGGCATCAGCCAGTTCGTCCGCCTGGAGATCAACTCGCTGGGCAACGCCGAAGAGCGCGCCGCCCACCGCGAAGCGCTGATCCAGTATCTGGAACAGCACGCCGACATCCTGGACGAGGACGGCAAGCGCCGCCTGTACACCAATCCGTTGCGCGTGCTGGACACCAAGAATCCGGCGTTGCAGGACATGGCCGACAACGCGCCCAGGCTGTCCGACTACCTGGGCGAAGAGTCGCGCGTCCATTATGCCGGCTGGAAGGCGACGATCGCTGCGCTGGGCATCGAATTCGTCGAAAATCCGCGCTTGGTGCGCGGTCTCGATTACTATAACCGTTCGGTGTTCGAGTGGGTGACCAGCGAGCTGGGCGCTCAGGGCACGGTTTGCGCCGGCGGCCGCTACGACGGGCTGGTCGAGCAATTGGGCGGCAAGGCCGCGCCCGGCATCGGTTTCGGCATGGGCATGGAGCGCGTGCTGCTGTTGCTGCAGGACAAGAACCTGTTGCCGGCGCAGCGCAGCGTCGACGTCTACCTGGTCAACCAGGGCGAGGGCGCCGGGTTGTACTCGATGAAACTGGCGCAGCAGCTGCGCGCCGCGGGCTACTCGGTGGTGCAGCATCTGGGCGAGGCCAGTTTCAAGTCGCAAATGAAAAAGGCCGACGGCAGCGGCGCCGAGTTCGCGCTGATCGTCGGTGAAAACGAAATCCAGGCCGGTCAGGTGGTGATCAAGGCGCTGCGCGCCGACATCGTTCAGCAGACCGTGGCGGCCGATGCGGTTCTGGCCACTCTTGCCTCTTTGAAAGCTTGATAGAAAGGGGAACGCAATGGCGTTCGACTTGCAGGAACAGGAACAGATTGATTCGTTGAAGGCGTTCTGGCAGCAGTGGGGCAAATTGCTGAGCGGCGCGCTGCTGGCGGTTTGCCTGGGCACGCTGGGCTACAAGGGCTATCAGCTGTACCAGAAGCAGCAGTCGGAGAAGGCTGCCGCGGCCTATCAGGCCGTCGACAACGCGGTGGAAGCCAAGGACATCGCCAAGCTGAAGTCGGCCGCCCAGTTGCTGCAGGGCGAGTATCCCGGCACTGTCTACGCCAGCCGCAGCGCGCTGGTGCTGGCCAAGGCGGCGTTCGACAAGAATGACGCGGCGCTGGCCTCCAGCCAGTTGGAGTGGGTGGTGAAGAACGGCAAGGACGAAGCGATCCAGGCGATCGCCCGCATGCGCCTGGCGTCCTTGCAGCTGGACCAGAAGAAATACGATGCCGCCGTCTCCGAGCTGAACCAGGAGCATCCTGCCGCATTCGACGCGCAATACCTGGAGCTGAAGGGCGATGTGTTCGTCGCCAAGGGCGACAATGCCGCCGCCCGCGACGCTTACAAGGCCGCCCTGGCCAAGCTGGTGGAGGATAGCCCGAACCGCCAACTGGTCCAGACCAAACTCGACGCGCTGGGAGCCTGACTGCATGCGCCGCCAACTGTTGCTTACTACCGTTTTGTCCTCGATGTTGCTGGCCGGTTGCGCCAGCTGGTTTGAAGGTTCTTCGCAGTTCCAGCCGACCCCGCTGGCCAGCATCAAGCCGTTGCAGGCGCTGGATGTCAAATGGTCGCTGCAGCAGGCTGCGCCGGCCGGCAGTTTCCTGCCGGTCTACGAAAGCGGCGATGTGGTGAGCGCCGACGCCGAAGGCCGCATCCGCAGCGTGGACGCGCTCAGCGGCAAAGTGCAGGCCGACGTGGCGCTCAAGCGCCCGTTGGCCAGCGGCGTCGCGGTCAGCGGGGACACCGCGCTGGTCGGCAGCGCGGACGCCCAGCTGCTCGCGGTTGACCGCAAGAGCGGCAAGATACTGTGGCAGCAGGCTTTGACCAGCCTGATGCTGGAGCCGCCGCAGGTCGCCGGCGGCATCGTGGTGGTGCGTACCAACGACGCCCGCCTGACCGGCTTCAATCTGGCCGACGGCAAGCAACAATGGTCGGTGGGCAATGTGCTGCCGCAGCTGACGGTGCGCAACAACGGCTCCATGCGCGCGGTGGGCAAGGAGGCGGTGATGGTCGGCCAGGCCGGCGGCCGCCTTGACATCATCAATCCGCAAACCGGCAACACCCTGTGGCAGGGCGCGGTGGCCACGCCGCGCGGCGCCACCGAGCTGGAGCGCGTCACCGACGTCACCAGCCGTCCGGCATACGACGGCGGCCAGGTGTGCGCGGTGGCTTACCAGGGCCGCGTCGCCTGCTTCGAGGCGCGCAACGGCAGCCTGTTGTGGGGCCGCGAGGTGTCGTCCAGCCGCGGTCTGACGGTGGACGCGCGCAATGTCTACGTGACCGCCGAAGACGGCTCGATCTGGGCTTACGACCGCCAGAGCGGCCGCAATGTCTGGAAAAACGATGAACTCAAGTACCGCAATGTTTCCGGCCCGGCCATGATCGGGCGTTTCGTGCTGGTGGTGGATGGCGAAGGCTATGCGCATCTGCTATCCAACGAGAGCGGCAGCATTGTCGGACGCAGCAAGATCGGCACCTCCGGGCCGGTCAATCAACCGGTATCGCTCGGTTCCTCCGCCCTGATCCAGGGGCAGGACGGTCGCTTGGCGATGCTGAATCTGGGATAAAAAGCAGTATTACATGAAACCTACCGTAGCTCTGGTCGGCCGCCCCAATGTGGGCAAGTCGACCCTCTTCAACCGGCTGACTCGCAGCCGTGACGCACTGGTCGCCGACCTGCCGGGTTTGACGCGTGACCGACACTACGGCCAAGGCCGCGTGGGCGAGAAACCGTATCTGGTGGTGGATACCGGTGGCTTCGAGCCGGTAGTGGACGAAGGCATCCTCTTTGAAATGGCCAAGCAGACGCTGCAGGCCGTGGACGAGGCCGATGCCGTGGTTTTCCTGGTGGATGGCCGTTCGGGCCTGACGCCGCAAGACAAGATCATCGCCAACCGCCTGCGCCAGCTTGACCGCCCGGTATACCTGGCAGTCAACAAGGCCGAGGGCATGCGCCACGCCATCGCCGGCGCCGAGTTCCATGAACTGGCGCTGGGCGAGCCGCTGGTGATTTCCGCCGCCCACGGCGACGGCGTGCGCGAACTGATGGAGCTGGTGCTGGAAACCTTCCCGGAAGAAGTCGAGGAAGAAGACAGCCGCCATCCCAAGTTCGCCGTCATCGGCCGCCCCAACGTCGGCAAATCCACGCTGGTGAACGCCATTCTGGGCGAGGAGCGGGTGATCGCCTTCGACCAGGCCGGCACCACGCGCGACAGCATCTATATTGATTTTGAGCGCGAAGGCCATACCTATACCATCATCGACACCGCCGGCGTGCGCCGTCGGGCCAAGGTCAACGAGATGCTGGAGAAGTTCTCGGTGATCAAGACCATGAAGGCGATCGAGGACGCCAACGTGGCGGTGCTGGTGCTGGATGCTCAGCTGGACATTTCCGAGCAGGACGCCACCATCGCCGGCTTCGCGCTGGAAGCGGGGCGGGCCCTGGTGGTGGCCGTCAATAAGTGGGACAACCTGGACAGCGAGCAGAAGGATAACGTTCGCCGCGAGATTGCCCGCAAGCTGAACTTCCTCGATTTTGCGAAGTTTCATTACATCTCGGCCATTGAGGGCCGCGGTGTGGCAGACTTGTTCAAATCCATCGACGAGGCCTACCGGGCGGCGATGGTGAAGCTCGCAACGCCGAAGCTGACGCGGGTGCTGCAGGTGGCGCTGGAGCGCCAGCAGCCGCCGCGCTCCGGTCTGATCCGCCCCAAGATGCGCTACGCGCACCAGGGCGGCCAGAACCCGCCGATCATCGTCGTGCACGGCAATGCGCTAGACAATATACCGGCCAGCTATACTCGTTATCTGGAACATACTTTCCGGAAAGTGTTCAAACTGCAGGGGACGCCGCTGCGCGTGCAGTACAAGTCGTCGGAAAACCCGTTCGACACCGAGGAAGGCAAGGAAAAGTCTCGCGCCAAGCCCAAGCCGATGTCCAAGATGCGGGGCAGGGAAAAAGAAGTTCGCTACGGCAAAAGCAGCAAAAAATAGTACGGCGGAATGTTTTCTGCTAAAAATAAGCAGGCCGCCACTGCTGTTCGCTGCAGAGTCAATACAACAATCAACGATTCGGAGAAAAACGAATGAGCTCTAAAGGGCAAATGTTACAAGACCCGTTCCTGAATATCCTGCGCAAGGAACACGTGCCGGTCTCCATCTATCTGGTAAACGGCATCAAGCTGCAGGGGCAGGTTGAATCCTTCGACCAATATGTGGTGCTGCTGAAGAACACGGTTACCCAGATGGTCTACAAGCACGCCATCTCCACCGTGGTTCCGGCCCGTCCGGTCAGCATCCCGCACGAACATCCGGTGCAAAAGCAGGAACAGGCGCAGGACGCTTAAGGCGCCGCTGCCGCATCGATCGGGCCGATTGGCTGCATCGTAAGATGCAGTCATTCGGCTTTTGTCATTTATTGCCCCATCCATTTGGCTGATAAACCGTGTTTGATCGTCCCGACTTAGGAGACCAGGCCATCCTGGTCAGCCTGGATTTCGGTGATCCCGACTACCAGGAAAGTGTCGCTGAATGCGCCGAATTGGTGCGCAGCAGCAATGTGGAAATCCTCGGCAAGGTGGAGGGCAAGCGCCAGCGCCCGGATGCCGCGCTGTTCGCCGGCAAGGGCAAGGTGGAGGAGATCGCTGTCATGGTGCGCGCCACCGGCGCCAATGTGGTGATCTTCAACCATGCGCTGTCACCGGGGCAGGAGCGCAATCTGGAGCGCGCGCTGCAGTGCCGGGTGATAGACCGCAACAGCCTGATTCTGGACATCTTCGCCCAGCGCGCGCGCAGCCATGAAGGCAAGCTGCAGGTGGAGCTGGCGCAATTGTCGCACTTGTCCACCCGCCTGGTGCGGGGTTGGACCCACCTGGAGCGGCAGAAAGGCGGCATCGGCCTGCGCGGCCCCGGCGAAACCCAGCTGGAAACCGACCGCCGGCTGTTGGGCATCCGCGTCAAGGCGTTGAAGGACCGGCTGGCCCAGGTGCAGAAGCAGCGCACTACCCAGCGCAGGAGCCGCAGCCGCGCCGGCATCGCCTCGGTGTCCATTGTCGGCTATACCAACGCCGGCAAGTCGACGCTGTTCAACGCGCTGACCAAGGCCAACATCTATGCCGCCGACCAGTTGTTCGCCACGCTGGACACCACCAGCCGCAAGCTGTTCCTCCACCACCAGCTCTCGGTGGTGCTGTCGGACACTGTCGGCTTCATCCGCGATCTGCCGCACACCCTGGTGGCCGCTTTCCGCGCCACGCTGGAGGAGACGCTGCAGGCCAACCTGCTGCTGCACGTGGTGGACTGCTCCAATCCGATGCGCGACGCGCAAATCGAGGAGGTGAACAAGGTGTTGGCGGAGATCGACGCCGATGGCATCGAACAGCTGATCGTCTGGAATAAGTGCGACCTGCGCGAGGAATTGGCGCCGGAGCTGGAGCGCGACGCCGAAGGCAGGATCGTCGCGGTGCGGGTATCGGCGCTGACCGGCGCCGGCCTGGAACTCTTGCGCGAAGCGATTGCCGAAAAGGTGCAACCTTCCGCAAATAACCATAAAGAACCATACGAGCATGTCGCAGAATGACCCGAACCGTGGCCGCAACGGCCAGAATGGGCCGCCGGACCTCGATGAAGTGTTCCGTAACCTGAACCAGAAACTGGCCCGCCTGTTGGGGGGTAAATCCGCCGGAGGCCGGCCTGGCGGCGCCGGAGCGCCTCCCTCCTACAAAGGCGGCGCCGTCGCCGTGGTCGGCGTGCTGGCGGCCCTGTGGCTGGCCAGCGGCTTTTACGTGGTGGACGCCCGCGAAGAGGGCGTGGTGCTGCGTCTTGGCAGCTTCAACCGCCTGACCGAGCCCGGCCTGCAGTGGCATGCGCCCTATCCGTTCGAGAAAGTGGAGATCGTCAACCTGACCGAACTGCGCAGCGTGGAAGTGGGCTACCGCAGCAGCGCGCAGAACCGCGTGCCGGAAGAGTCGCTGATGCTGACCGCCGACCAGAACATCATCGATGTGCAGCTGTCGGTGCAGTACGACATCAAGGACGCCCGGGCCTTCCTGTTCAACAACGCCGCGCGCGAGCGCGACGCCAAGGACATCGTCAAACAGGCCACCGAAACCGCCATCCGCGAAGTGGTGGGCCGCAACAAGGTGGACTTCGTGCTGAACGAGGGCCGCGCGGTGATCGCCGCCGAGGCGCGCAAGGTGATCCAGGACGTGCTGGACCGCTATTCGCTGGGCATCCGCATCGCCAAGGTCAACATCAACGACGTGCAGCCGCCGCAAGCGGTGCTGGCGGCGTTCGACGATGCGGTGAAGGCCGGTCAGGACAAGGACAAGCTGCTGAACGAAGGCATGGCCTACGCCAACGAGGTGGTGCCCAAGGCCAAGGGCATGGCCGCGCGTCTGGAGCAGGAAGCCGAGGGTTACCAGCAGCAGGTGGTGTCGCGCGCCCAAGGCGATGCCGAGCGTTTCAAACAAGTGTTGTCTGAATACAACAAGGCTCCCAAGGTGATGCGCGAGCGCATGTATCTGGACATGATGCAGCAGGTGATGAACAGCAGCAGCAAGGTGCTGGTGGATCAGAAGGGTGGCAGCAACCTGCTCTATCTGCCGCTGGACAAGCTGATGCAGATGTCGGAATCGCCGTCGGCGACCTCGGCCCAACCTCCCGCAGCCACGCCCGCGGCCCCGGCAGCCACACCGCCGGCGGCGAAGAACGGGCGCGATATTTCGCGCGGTCGCGATTTCTTTGGAGCGGAGCGATGATGGATAGATTGATTCCGACTGTGGTGGCGATAGCCGGTGCGCTGTTTGTCGCCAGCCTATCCCTGTTTACCGTGGATCAACGGCAATTCGCGCTGGTATTCCAGTTTGGCGAGGTGGTGAAGATCATCAGCCAGCCGGGCATCCAGTTCAAGATCCCGCTGCTGCAGAACGTCCGCTATTTCGACCGCCGGGTGCAGACCATAGACGCCGAGGCGCCGGAGCTGTTCAATACCCGCGAGAAAAAGAACGTGCTGGTGGACAGCTTCGTGAAGTGGCGTGTGGTAGATGTGTCACAGTTCTACAAGAGCGTCGGTTCCGAGGCCGCGGCGGTGGCGCGCCTGAAGCAGACCATCAACGATGGCCTGCGCGCCGAGTTCGGCCAGAAGACGGTTGCCGACGTCATTTCCGGCCAGCGCGACCAGGTGATGGAGACGGTTCGCAAGCGCGCCGACGCGGATGCGCGTAAAATAGGCGTGGAAATTCTCGACGTGCGCTTAAAACGCGTCGATTTTCCGGATAAAATAAGCAGTTCCGTCTACGACCGCATGCAGTCCGAGCGTCGCACCGTGGCCAGTCAGCTGCGCAGCGAAGGTTCCGCCGACGCCGAGCGGGTGCGGGCCGAGGCCGACAAGCAGCGCGAGGTGATCCTGGCCGAAGCCTATAGCAAGGCCCAGGCGCTGAAGGGGCAGGGCGACGCCAAGGCGGCGGCGATTTACGCCGATGCTTACGGCCGGAATCCGGAGTTCTACGCCTTCTGGCGCAGCATGGACGCCTACAAGGAATCGTTCAAGAACAAGAGCGATGTGCTGGTGCTGGACCCGAGCAGCGATTTCTTCAAGTATCTGAAGAACCCGCAGGCGGGCCAGGGCAAAGGCAAGTAGCGGACTGACAATTTGATTTTTAAAGAAGACTGGCCGGGGAGACCTGGCCAGTTTGCTGATAACAAGGCGGGCTACCATCCCGCCTTTTATTCTGTTGAAACGAAATGCGCAACTGGCTGTTACCCGAATATATCGCTGACATCCTGCCGGCCACCGCCAGGCAGGTAGAGTCGGCCAAGGCCGCGATGCTGGAAGGCTTCCGCGTAGCCGGCTACGAGCTGGTGCTGCCGCCGCTGATCGAATACATCGACTCCCTGGTGAGCGAAGGCGACGTCACGCTGGATCTGAAAACCTTCAAGCTGGACGACCAGCTGTCTGGACGCCAGCTTGGCCTGCGCGCCGACATCACGCCGCAGGTGGCGCGCATCGACGCCCACCTGCTCGGCGGCCGCACCGGTGTCACCCGCCTGTGCTACGCCGGCAGCGTGGTGCACAGCCGACCGTCCGGCCTGACCAGCTCGCGCGAGCCGCTGCAGGTGGGCGCCGAGTTGTATGGCTACGCCGGCATCGAGGCCGATCTGGAAATCATCGATTTGATGCTGTCCACGCTGGAAAAAGCCGGTGTGAAGCAGCTGCGGCTCGATGTCGGCCATATCGCCATCTTCCGCGGCCTGGCCGCGGCGGCTGGTCTGGCGCCGGAGATGACCCGCGAGCTGTTCAGCCTGTTGCAGAACAAGGATGCGGCTAGCATCGCCGAATTGGTTGCCGGCGTGGCCGAGCCGTACAAGAGCGCTTTCCTCGCCTTGCCCGAGCTGTACGGCCCAGCCAGCGTGCTGGACAAGGCGCGCACCCGCCTGCCTTCGCTGCCGGAGGTGGAGCTGGGGCTGATGCAGCTGTCGGCCATCGCCCGCGCGGCGCAGGGCAGGGTGGAGCTGAGCTTCGACCTGGCCGAGCTGCGCGGCGATTTCTACCACACCGGCCTGATGTTCGCCGCCTATGCGCCGGGCTGGTCCGACGCTATCGCCCGCGGCGGCCGCTATGACAATGTCGGCCGCCGTTTCGGCCGAGCCCGTCCGGCCACCGGCTTCAGCCTGGATCTGCGCGACTTGGTGCGCATCCTGCCGGAGCGCGATCCGTGCCGCGGAGTGCGGGTGGCCGCGCGCCATCTGCCGGCGGCGGCGGAAGAGGTGGCGCGCTTGCGCGCCGCCGGCGAGATGGTGGTGGTGGATTATCTCGGGGAGTCCGCGGTGGCGCTCAATTGCGACCGCGAGCTGGCGCCGGCTGCCGATGGATGGCAGCTGGCTCCTTTTAACTGATTTTTGTTTGAATCTGACTGAAGAAGAGGTTTTTTCCAATGTCCAAGAACGTTGTCGTGATTGGCACCCAGTGGGGTGACGAAGGCAAGGGCAAGATCGTTGACTGGCTGACCGACCATGCGCGCGCGGTCGTTCGCTTCCAGGGCGGCCACAATGCCGGCCATACCCTGGTGGTGGGCGGCAAGAAAACCGTGTTGCGCCTGATTCCGTCCGGCATCCTGCGTCCCGACGTGGAATGCTTCATCGGCAACGGCGTGGTGTTGTCGCCGGAAGCGCTGCTGAAGGAAATCGACGAGCTGGAAACCGCCGGCGTCAATGTGGCCGCGCGTCTGAAGATAGCCGAGGGCTGCCCGCTGATTCTGCCGTATCACGTCGCGCTGGATCAGGCGCGCGAAGCCGCCAAGGGCGAAGCCAAGATCGGCACCACCGGCCGCGGCATCGGTCCCTGCTATGAAGACAAGGTGGCGCGCCGCGCGCTGAAGGTGATCGACCTGTTCGATCCGGCCGGCTTCGCCGTCAAGCTGCGTGAAAACGTCGACTACTACAACTTCCTGCTGACTCAGCTGTTCAAAGCCGAGCCGGTGAGTTTCGACGCCATCCTGGCGCAAACCATGCTGCTGGCCGAGCGCATCAAGCCTATGGTGGCGGATGTGTCGCGCACGCTGTACGACATGAACCAGGCCGGCACCCCGCTGCTGTTCGAAGGCGCGCAAGGCACGCTGCTGGACATCGACCACGGCACCTACCCGTTCGTCACCTCGTCCAACTGCGTGGCTGGCGCGGCTGCGCCGGGCGCCGGCGTGGCGCCGCAGATGCTCAACTACGTGCTGGGCATCGTCAAGGGTTACACCACCCGCGTCGGCTCCGGCCCGTTCCCGACCGAGCAGGACAACGATATCGGCATGTTCCTGGCCAAGCGCGGCAACGAGTTCGGTTCGGTCACCGGCCGTCCGCGCCGCTGTGGCTGGTTCGACGCCGCTGCGCTGAAGCGCTCCATCCAGATCAACGGCGTGTCCGGTCTGTGCGTGACCAAGCTGGATGTGATGGACGGTCTGGAAGAGATCAAGCTGTGCGTGGGCTACATGCTGGACGGCAAGCGGGTGGACATCCTGCCGTTCGGTTCCGACGCGGTGACCAAGTGCGAGCCGATCTATGAAAGCATGCCGGGCTGGACCGAATCCACTTTCGGCACCAAGCGCTGGGAAGATCTGCCGGCCAACGCGCAGGCTTACCTGACCCGCATCGCCGATGTTTGCGGCGCGCCGGTTGCCATCGTCTCCACGGGTCCGGACCGCGAAGAAACCATCGTGCTGGACCACCCGTACGGTCTGTAAGCGATTTGCTTGCAGCATGCGAAAGCCCACCGCGATGCGGTGGGTTTTTTTTGTCAGCCTGCGTCATCTGGCATGGCTTGCCGACGGCGCTATTCGTGCTGCAGGATGTTGACGAGTTTTTCCAGCGGATCGCGGACGAAGAAGCGCCGCACGCCCCACGGTTCGCTGGTGGGACCGTATTCGACGGCGATGCCGGCCTGAAGGACCCGCGTCAAAGCCTGCTCCAGATCACCTCGACCGACAGCTCCGGCACCGGCGCGCCGGAGCCGCCTTCGCTGGCCAAGCTGAGCTGCGCCTGCATTGAGGCAGCGGCTGCGTAGGTGCGAATCCAGCCATGGTCCATGACGACGTTCAGGCCCAGGATGCCACGGTAGAACGCGTCAGCGCGTTCCGGGTCCGCGGCGGCGATATTGGCGACGATGCGCTGCACTTGCATGGGGCCTCCCGAAGGATTTCATGTGAACGATATACGCACATCATGGATTGAATCCGCAGCTTGCCGCCCGGCCTCTAATGGCGATGCCGGACGGGCGCTGGCCTCAGCCGCGTCGTCCCGGCTTGTAGCCATCGTTCAGCGTTTTCAGGAAGACCAGCATGTCGACGATGTCGCGCTCGTTGAAGGCTGGTTTGCCGCCGGGCTTGCCGCCAAACGGCGCTTCCATGTTGACGTTGCCCTGGTAGCGCGCCGGCAGATCGTCGAACTTGGCCGTCTTGCCATCCTTGCCCTTCGGATACCATTTTTCCGGCTTCACGTCGCGTTCGGCGTAGAAGCGCAGCACCTGGCGCAGGTCGTGGAAGGCGCCGTTATGGAAGAACACCTTGCGGGTGGCGACATTGCGCAGGCCGGGGGTGCGGAACAGGCCGCAGTAATCGTCGCGGGTCTTGAAGTCGGTGCGGTAGGGGCCGCACAGGCCCAGGTCGTAGTAACGGCTATTGCTGTTGGCGGCGATGGCCGGATTGCGCGGCGCGCCGACGGCGATGTGGCCGTAGTCGCTGAAGAAGGGGAAGGCTCCGCTTTCGCTGCGCTGGCTGAGGTGGCAGGAGGCGCAGTTGCCCTTGTCCGGATCGTTGAAGATTTTCAGGCCGCGCATTTCCTGGGCGGACAGCTTGACCTGTCCGCGCAGGTAGAAATCGTATTTGCTGTCGTAGGGGTAGAACTCCTGAGGATTTTGCTGGAACACCTCCAGCGCCAGCACCGCCTTGTCGAAAGTCTGTTTGGGCTGTTGGAAGATGTCCTGGCCGAACAGCTGCCGGAATGCGGGCGCATGGGCGGAGGCCTGTAGTTTCCTCGCGACTTCTTCCGGACTGCCGTTGGCCATTTCGTTGGCGGCCAGCAGCGGCAACGCCGCCTGATTGTGGGTATAGTCGGCGCGGCCATCCCAGGTGAAGCCGCCGGTGGGGCCGGCGTCTTCGCTGTCGTTGCCGTCGTTGTCATGGAAGTGCTCGCTGAAGGGCGGCACGTTCTGCAGATAGCGCAGGGATGGCACGGTGCGCGTCCCCGGCTGTTTGCCGTCCTTGCCGCCCAGTTGAACCGCCAGTCCATTGGGCGGGCCATAGGCATGGGCCGGGCTGTGGCAGGTGGCGCAGGACATCTGGCCGGAGGCGGATAGCGAGCGGTCGAAGAACAATTGCCGGCCCAGCGCCTCCAGCTGCCTGGCGGAGGGGGGATGGGCGCCGGGCGCATAGCTGGCGTCGCTGTAGGCGGGTTTGCCGGGTCTTGCCGCGTGGGAGGCGGTGGCGGCGATCGCCAGGGTGCCGGCGGCGATCAGACTGAGGGTCAAAACCCAAGGGGTGGCAGCGTGCATGGCATGGACAAGGGAAGTGAGTTGGCGGCGACTGTAATGCACGAAAATGACAGAAATATGAAAAATGGCGACGGGATTTATACCCAGCATGCCTTGAAAAAAATTAACAGAATGTAAATGGAGTGTAACATTCCATGGTGATAATCCGCGCTTCCCTCCATTTCTAGGAAATGCGCAATGAACCGCCTGACCTGTAGCTTGGCGCTGACGCTGATCAGCGCCGCCGTGTTGAGTGCCTGTGGCAGTTCTTCCTCTTCCGCCAATGCCACCAGCGGCGTCGTCACCGGCAGCTATTTCCGCCATGCCAAGGTCTGCCTGGATGTGAACGGCAATGGCCATTGCGATGCGGGCGAGCCGAGCACGTATACCGATAATGACGGCGCATTCAAATTGATTGGCAGCGGCGGGGTGGTGGTGGAGGTGGGCGTCGACGCCACCCGTTACGACCCCGATACCAATACCGCCGCAGCCGTGACCCAGCCGCTGGTATTCCGCGCCCCGGCTGGCAGCGGCAATGTGGTGGTCAGCTCGCTCACCACTGAAGTGGCCGACCTGATGGACAATAACGGCGGCGACCTGAACGCCGCGCGCAACGCGGTGGCGGACCGCCTGGGCGTGCCGGCCGACAAGGTGATGGCCGATCACAACAAGGAAACCGATCCGGACATCAAAGCCACGCTGAAAGCGGCGATCAACCAGAACATCGACGCGATCGCCGACGCGGTGAAGGAAGCCGGCATGAGCGGCGACATCAAGACCAGCCTGCACAAGCGCATGGCGCTGAGCGATATCAAGAACGTGGTGGTGATCTACGCGGAGAACCGCGGCTTCGACAACCTGTACGGGCTGTTTCCCGGCGCCAACGGCATTCCGGGCGTGAATCCGGCGTCCCGAGGCCAGTATGTGCCGCAGAAGGACTTCGACAATTCGGCGCTGCCGGTCCTGCCGCCGACCTGGGGCGGCCTGACCGCCGCCGGCCAGACGGTGACGCTGAACCAGGCGCAGACCATGAATTTCGCCAACAAGCCGTTCCAGATCGATGACGCCAATGGCCTGAACGGCACCGGCGTGGTGGTTCCGCAATCGGTGGTGACGCGCGATCTGGTGCATCGCTTCTATAACAACCAGATGCAGATCGACGGCGGCGCCAACGACAAGTTCGCCGCCTACACCGATGCCGGCGGCCTGACCATGGGCTACTACGACGGCAGCAAGATGTCGATGTGGAATCTGGCCCAGCAGTACACGCTGGCGGACAACTTCTTCATGGGCGCTTTCGGCGGCTCCTTCCTCAATCACCAATACCTGATCTGCGGCTGCGCGCCGGAATATCCGAATGCCGACACCTCGCCGGCCAAGGGCAGCATCTCCGCGATCGACACCGACGCCAAGGGCAACTTCATCCGGCTGACGCCGGCCGTCAATACCCCGGCGTCGGTGCTTTCCGGCACGGCCAAGTATCTGAACGACGGCAACCTGACGCCGAAGGACGGCGCAGGCAAGTATTACGCGGTGAATACCATGCAGCCGCCGTTTCAGCCCAGCGGCAACGCGCCCACGGCCGACAAGCCGCAGTATGCCGACCCGAGCAAGGCCACCACGCTGCCGGCCCAGAGCCAGGCGACCATCGCCGACCGTCTGGATGCCAGGCAGATCAGTTGGGCCTGGTACGCCGGCGGCTGGGCGGCGTCGCTGTCCGATCGCGGCAACATCTATAATGGCAGCCAGCCCAACTTCCAAGCTCATCATCAGCCCTTCAACTACTTTGCCTCTTTTGATCCGGTGGCGCAGGCAGGCTACCGCAGCGCGCATTTGAAAGATTTCGACCAGAGCTTCCTAGCGGATGCCGCGGCCGGAAAATTGCCGCAGGTGGCGTTCTACAAGCCGCAGGGCAATCTCAACCAGCACTCCGGCTATGCCAGCGTGGCCGATGGCGACGCCCACATCGCAGCGGTGGTCGCCAAGCTGCAGCAGAGTCCGCAATGGAAGAACATGATGGTGGTGGTCACCTATGACGAAAACGGCGGTTTCTACGATCATGCGCAAGTGCCGAAGGGCGATCGCTGGGGGCCGGGCACCCGCATTCCTGCGATCCTGATCTCGCCGTTCGCCAAGAGGGGCTATGTCGATCACACCCAGTACGATACCGGCTCTATCCTGCGCTTCCTGACCCGGCGCTTCGGCTTGAAATCGCTGCCGGGCGTGGCGGCCCGCGATGCTTCGCTGGTGAAGAACGGCGGCCAGCCTATGGGCGACTTCACCACCGCCTTGTCGTTCGGCAATAAATAAGATCGGCAGAATATTCGTCAGCCACCCGGCAGACCGGGTGGCTTTTCGTTTTCTGTCAGTACGGTTCGGCTCGGCGGCTGGCGATGGCCAGTGGTAAACTGCATGCCCCGCCATCATCAGTTCCCCGTCATGCAGTTGAAAATCGCTCCCGGCATGCTGACGCCGTTGATTGTCGCCACCGCCCTGTTCATGGAAAACATGGACGCCACCGTCATCTCCACCTCCTTGCCGGCCATCGCCCAGGATCTGGCTGTCGATCCCATCTCGCTGAAGCTGGCGTTGACGTCCTATCTAGTCAGCCTGGCAGTGTTCATCCCGGTCAGCGGCTGGATGGCCGATCGTTTCGGCGCGCGCCGCATTTTCCGTTCGGCCATCGTGGTGTTCATGCTGGGCTCGCTGCTGTGCGCGGTGACCAGCACCCTGCATGGCTTCGTGGCGGCGCGCTTCCTGCAGGGCATAGGCGGCGCGATGATGGTGCCGGTCGGCCGGCTGGTGATTCTGCGCACCATAGACAAGGCGGATCTGGTGCGGGCGCTCAGCTATCTTACCGTGCCGGCGCTGCTGGGGCCAGTGATCGGCCCGCCGCTGGGCGGCTTCATCAGCACCTATTTCCACTGGCGCTGGATTTTCCTGATCAATATCCCGATTGGCCTGCTGGGGTTGGTTTTGGCCGGGCGATTCATCGCCAATCTGAAAGAGGACGATGTGCCCAGGCTGGACGTGTCCGGCTTCGCTTTGACCGGGGCCGGCTTGTCGATGCTGATGCTGGGGTTGGCCTCGGAGGGCAAGCACATGCTGTCGGCCACTGCCTCCGTCTGGCTCACCGGATTGGGCGCGGTGTTGTTGCTGGCCTATCTCTGGCATTACCGCCGCCAGCAGCATCCGCTACTGGATTTGTCCCTGTTGCGTTTGCCCACTTTCAATGCTGGCGTGGTGGGCGGCTTCATGTTCCGGGTGGGCATCGGCACCATTCCCTTCCTGCTGCCGCTGATGTTGCAATTAGGCTTCGGCTTTTCGCCATTTGAATCCGGCCTGCTGACCTGTTCCACAGCGATGGGGGCGATAGGCATGAAGACGGTGGTGGCCAGGGTGCTGCAGCGTTTCGGCTTCCGCCGCGTGCTGGTGCTCAACAGTATCCTGGCAGGGTGTTCGGTGGCGGTGTATGCGCTGTTCAAGGCGGACACGTCGCACTGGATATTGCTGATGGTGTTTGTTCTGGGCGGTTGCCTGCGTTCGCTGCAATTCACCAGCCTCAACGCCATTACCTTCGCCGATGTCGACAAGGATAGGCTGAGCCATGCCACTAGCCTGTCCAGCGTGGCGCAGCAACTGGCGGCTGGGATGGGGGTGACGGTGGGGGCATTTGCCTTGCAGGCCGCGTCCTGGCTGCAAGGCCATCAGCAGCTGATGGCCGGCGATTTCGGCGATGCCTTCCTGTTCATGGGCAGCCTGACGGCTTTGTCCAGCCTGCTGTTCCTGCGGCTGGAACGCGATGCCGGCCAGCAGGTGTCGGCCGGCCATGAGGGCGGTGAGGGGAAGTAGGCAAGATCGGAAGGCTAGCCTGAGCCGGCTTTTTTCTTGATGAGAATGGACGCAAAAAAGCCGCTGATCAGAGATCAGCGGCTTTTTTATTTGGTGCCCAAGAGAAGACTCGAACTTCCACACCCTTGCGGGCGCTAGGACCTGAACCTAGTGCGTCTACCAATTCCGCCACCTGGGCAAAGCAAATTGTCTACAGCCGGCCAGTAGCAGTTGTACTAACCTTAATGAATTGTGTTGGTGCCCAAGAGAAGACTCGAACTTCCACACCCTTGCGGGCGCTAGGACCTGAACCTAGTGCGTCTACCAATTCCGCCACCTGGGCAACAAAGATACTGCCAGCCGATACCAAGGTACCAGCCTTGAAACTTTAAAACCTGTTTGGTGCCCAAGAGAAGACTCGAACTTCCACACCCTTGCGGGCGCTAGGACCTGAACCTAGTGCGTCTACCAATTCCGCCACCTGGGCCAACCAGATTTTTATGATGCCAGCAAAGCAACGCGCTTACAATAGTAAGATGGTGCCCAAGAGAAGACTCGAACTTCCACACCCTTGCGGGCGCTAGGACCTGAACCTAGTGCGTCTACCAATTCCGCCACCTGGGCTTCGCTTTACTGTATCATCTGTTGCATAGCTGCAACGAGATGCGAATTATAGACATAATATTGAGGGTGTCAATGGCTCAACCGCAAAAAAAACAAAAAAAACTTTCCCTGAGAGACCAGGATCCTTTTCTGGAACGGGAAAAACTTAAATATTCCAATCCCTTGCCTAGCCGTGAATTCGTCATGCAAATTCTCGCCGAGCAAGGGGTTCCGCTGTTTCCGGATGAATTGGCGCAAATGTTGTCGATTCATCAAGATGAGATCATTTATTTCGAACGCCGTCTGCGTGCAATGGAGCGCGACGGTGAAGTCATCATCAACCGCAAGGGCGCGGTTTGCGTCGCCCAGAAGCTAGACCTGGTCCGTTGCAAGGTTTCTGGCCACCGCGACGGTTTTGGTTTTGCCGTGCCTGACGAAGGCGAGGGTAGTGGCAGCGATATCTTCCTGCCCGAGCGCGAGATGAAGAAGGTTATGCATGGCGACCGAGTCATGGTGCGGCCGTCGGGCGTGGACCGGCGTGGCCGGCAGGAAGGGAAGATCGTCGAGGTGCTGGAGCACGCGGTCAGCCGTCTGGTGGGCCGCATCCAGCGCGAGCGCGGCGTGTGGGTGGTGCGTCCGGAAGACAAGCGCATCAATCACGACATCCTGATCGAGCCGGGCGGCGAAGCCGGCGCCAAGGACGGTCAGGTGGTGATGGTGGAAATCCTGCAGCAGCCGGACGCCTTCCGCCAGCCGATAGGCCAGGTGAGCGAGGTGCTGGGCAATTACGCCGATCCCGGGATGGAGATCGAGATCGCGTTGCGCAAGCACGATCTGCCGCACCGCTTCCCGGACGAAGCGCTGGTCCAGGCCAAGGACACGCCGAGGAAGGTGCGTAAAAAAGACTGGGCCAAGGACCGAGTCGATCTGCGCGATCTGCCATTGGTTACCATCGATGGCGAAACCGCGCGCGATTTCGACGACGCGGTGTATGCGCAGAAGCAAGGCAAGGGCTTCCGCTTGGTGGTGGCCATCGCTGACGTCAGCTTCTATGTGCAGCCGGGCGACGCGCTCGACCAGGAGGCGCTCAACCGCGGCACTTCGGTCTATTTCCCGCGCCGGGTCATTCCGATGCTGCCGGAGGCGCTGTCCAACGGCATCTGTTCGCTCAATCCGGATGTGGAGCGGATGTGCGTGGTCTGTGACATGCAGATCAACAGCAAGGGCGAAGTGAAGAAGTACCAGTTCTATCCGGCGGTGATGCAGTCCAAGGCCAGGCTGACATACAACCAAGTATGGGACTGGCTGCAGAACGGCAGCGACCATCCGATGCTGCCGGATATCAAGGCTTTGTACGCGCTGTTCAAGGTGCTGTTGGCTGCGCGCGGCAAGCGCGGTGCCATCGAGTTCGACTCCACCGAAACCCAGATGATCTTCAACGACAACGGCAAGATCGACCGCATCGTGCCGGTGGTGCGCAACGATGCGCACCGGTTGATTGAGGAATGCATGCTGGCGGCCAACGTCTGCTCGGCCGATTTCCTGCTGAAGAGCGGCCATAAGGCGTTGTACCGCGTGCATGAGGGGCCGACGCCGGAGAAACTGGAAAACCTGCGCACCTATCTGCGCCTGGTCGGCCTGACCCTGAGTGGCGAAGACAAGCCCAGCGCGAAGGACTACGCCAAGCTGGCGGAACAGATCCATGGCCGTCCCGACGCGCCGGTGCTGCAGACCATGCTGCTGCGCTCGATGCAGCAAGCGGTCTATACGCCGGACAACAACGGCCACTTCGGCCTGGCTTACGAGGCTTATACCCACTTCACTTCGCCGATCCGTCGTTACCCCGATCTGCTGGTGCATCGGGCGATCAAGGCGGTGCTGAAGAGCGAAAAATACAAGCCGGGCAAATGGTCGGCTTTGGGCGTGCATTGCTCGATGGCCGAGCGGCGGGCTGACGACGCCAGCCGCGACGTGGAGTCCTGGCTGAAAACCTACTATATGCGCGACAAGGTCGGCGAGATCTTCCACGGCAAGATCAGCGCGGTCACCAGCTTTGGCGTGTTCGTGCTGCTGGATGACGTCTATGCCGAGGGGTTGGTGCATATTTCCGAGCTGGGCAAGGACTACTTCCACTTCAAGAAGGATATCCAGGCGATTGTCGGTGAGAAGAGCGGCATGCAGTACCGCCTGGGCGATCCGCTGACGGTCAAGGTGATGAGCGCCAATCTTGAAAGCGCGCAGGTCGATTTTGCCCTGGTTAAGGAGTCGTCTCCTGTGGCGGAAGGAGGGGAAGCACAGTCCGCTCCCGCCAAGCCGGCCCACCGTGACAGTCGATCGCGATCAACTGCAAGATCCGGACGCGAGGCCAAGCCCCAGTTGCGGACTCAGCCTCAAGTCGAGGCGAGTCGTCAGGTGGCCAAGCCTCAAGCGACAGCCAAGCCTCAAGCGACAGCCAAGCCTCAAGCGACAGCCAAGCCTCAAGCGACAGCCAAGCCTCAAGCGACAGCCAAGCCTCAAGTGGCGGCCAAACCGCCTGTTGCGGAAAACACTGCGCAGGATGTGGTGGCGCCGGAAGGCAAGCCGGCGGGGCTGCCTAACGCACCCAGAGGGCGGACGCGCAGCCGCGCCAAGCCGGCGGTTTCGGAGCCGATTGCCCCGGCGTCAACTCCGCAAGGTCAGCGCCGTCAGCCGGCAACGCCTGCCGATGATGCTCAGCCCGTTGCGCGCAAGCGGCGGAATCCCAGAAACGCCAACAAGGGCGGGAGCGAGGAGTAGTCAGATCATATCTATATTAAAGGTATAAGAAAGCCGGCCTGAGCGTGATGTTCGGGCCGGCTTTTTTTTGGAGAGGAGGGTGGCTTTGTCGTGCGTTTGATGATGAGATGAACATGGATTGAAAATTCTTTCCAGCCCAGTTTCATTGCACATCAATGACTTGGGTGGGCGGGTGCCGGTTTTTTGCATTTCATCCGGCAAAAGGTGTTGACGAGGGTGGGGCGCGGCGGTATAGTTCGCCTCCTCAGCTGACGCAGCGAACGAAACAAGCCGAACAAAACAGGTTCCGGCGGTGTTCGAAGCGGCCGGCACTGCTCTTTAACAGAACGAATAACCGATAGGTGTAAGTGCTTGGCGAAAGCCAAAAACTTGCACTGCAAGAGACAAGAAATACTTGTTTTATTTCTTTGAACTTGCGTGCCAGAAAATTTGCTATGAGATTGAACTGAAGAGTTTGATCCTGGCTCAGATTGAACGCTGGCGGCATGCTTTACACATGCAAGTCGAACGGTAACAGGGAGCTTGCTCCGCTGACGAGTGGCGAACGGGTGAGTAACGCATCGGAATGTACCGTGTAATGGGGGATAGCTCGGCGAAAGCCGGATTAATACCGCATACGCCCTGAGGGGGAAAGTGGGGGACCGTAAGGCCTCACGTTATACGAGCAGCCGATGTCTGATTAGCTAGTTGGTGAGGTAAGAGCTCACCAAGGCGACGATCAGTAGCGGGTCTGAGAGGATGATCCGCCACACTGGGACTGAGACACGGCCCAGACTCCTACGGGAGGCAGCAGTGGGGAATTTTGGACAATGGGCGCAAGCCTGATCCAGCCATGCCGCGTGTCTGAAGAAGGCCTTCGGGTTGTAAAGGACTTTTGTTCGGGAGGAAATTCCGCTGGTTAATACCTGGCGGGGATGACAGTACCGGAAGAATAAGCACCGGCTAACTACGTGCCAGCAGCCGCGGTAATACGTAGGGTGCAAGCGTTAATCGGAATTACTGGGCGTAAAGCGTGCGCAGGCGGTTTTGCAAGTCTGATGTGAAAGCCCCGGGCTCAACCTGGGAACGGCATTGGAGACTGCAAGACTAGAGTGCGTCAGAGGGGGGTAGAATTCCGCGTGTAGCAGTGAAATGCGTAGAGATGCGGAGGAATACCGATGGCGAAGGCAGCCCCCTGGGATGACACTGACGCTCATGCACGAAAGCGTGGGGAGCAAACAGGATTAGATACCCTGGTAGTCCACGCCCTAAACGATGTCAATTAGCTGTTGGGGGTTTGAATCCTTGGTAGCGTAGCTAACGCGTGAAATTGACCGCCTGGGGAGTACGGCCGCAAGGTTAAAACTCAAAGGAATTGACGGGGACCCGCACAAGCGGTGGATGATGTGGATTAATTCGATGCAACGCGAAAAACCTTACCTGCTCTTGACATGTACGGAACTTGCCAGAGATGGCTTGGTGCCCGAAAGGGAGCCGTAACACAGGTGCTGCATGGCTGTCGTCAGCTCGTGTCGTGAGATGTTGGGTTAAGTCCCGCAACGAGCGCAACCCTTGTCATTAGTTGCCATCATTAAGTTGGGCACTCTAATGAGACTGCCGGTGACAAACCGGAGGAAGGTGGGGATGACGTCAAGTCCTCATGGCCCTTATGAGCAGGGCTTCACACGTCATACAATGGTCGGTACAGAGGGTCGCTAAGCCGCGAGGTGGTGCCAATCTCATAAAACCGATCGTAGTCCGGATCGCACTCTGCAACTCGAGTGCGTGAAGTCGGAATCGCTAGTAATCGCAGATCAGCATGCTGCGGTGAATACGTTCCCGGGTCTTGTACACACCGCCCGTCACACCATGGGAGTGAGTTTCACCAGAAGTGGGTAGGCTAACCGCAAGGAGGCCGCTTACCACGGTGGGATTCATGACTGGGGTGAAGTCGTAACAAGGTAGCCGTAGGGGAACCTGCGGCTGGATCACCTCCTTTCTAGAGAAGGCGATCGTCAAGTACTTACAGCCTATCGGTTATTCTGTTAAGGGCAGCCAGCTCCTTGTGGGGCTGGCGTAGAAGTTTACTGGGTTTGTAGCTCAGCTGGTTAGAGCACTGTGTTGATAACGCAGGGGTCGTAGGTTCGAGTCCTACCAGACCCACCAGTTGGGGATTAGCTCAGTTGGGAGAGCACCTGCTTTGCAAGCAGGGGGTCGTCGGTTCGATCCCGTCATCCTCCACCACAACTCAAACACAAGCGAACTCGGAAGAGTTTGGTTCTGTTTGCGTTGTAATTTTAACGCCCGATCTTTAACAAACTGAAGAAGCCGAATATATAAGACGGCGAAATGAAAGCGTAGAGTTAATTCTGTACGCGGACAAATCGTCATCTTGGGTATTTGATTGTATCTAAGGCTGCGTCGCCATATCAAAAGGGGCGGTGCAGTCGTCGCGCAAACACGCTCTGTCATGAAGTGACGTAGGTTACTGAAATGATAGGGTCAAGCGACTAAGTGCATCTGGTGGATGCCTTGGCGATCACAGGCGATGAAGGACGTGTAAGCCTGCGAAAAGCGCGGGGGAGCTGGCAATAGAGCTTTGATCCCGCGATATCCGAATGGGGAAACCCGGCCCTTAGGGGTCATCCCAGACTGAATACATAGGTCTGAGGAAGCGAACTCAGCGAACTGAAACATCTAAGTAGCTGAAGGAAAAGAAATCAACCGAGATTCCGTAAGTAGTGGCGAGCGAACGCGGAACAGCCTGTATGTGATAGAGATTGAGTTAGTGGAAGGTTCATGGAAAGGACCGCCGTAGTGGGTGATAGCCCCGTACACGAAAACGCATTCTTGGTACTAAGCATACGAAAAGTAGGGCGGGACACGCGAAATCCTGTTTGAAGATGGGGGGACCATCCTCCAAGGCTAAATACTCGTGATCGACCGATAGTGAACCAGTACCGTGAGGGAAAGGCGAAAAGAACCCCGGGAGGGGAGTGAAATAGAACCTGAAACCGGATGCATACAAACAGTGGGAGCGGACTTGTTCCGTGACTGCGTACCTTTTGTATAATGGGTCAGCGACTTACATTCAGTGGCAAGCTTAACCGAATAGGGGAGGCGTAGGGAAACCGAGTCCGAATAGGGCGAATCAGTCGCTGGGTGTAGACCCGAAACCGAGTGATCTATCCATGGCCAGGATGAAGGTGCGGTAACACGCACTGGAGGTCCGAACCCACTAGTGTTGCAAAACTAGGGGATGAGCTGTGGATAGGGGTGAAAGGCTAAACAAACTCGGAGATAGCTGGTTCTCCCCGAAAACTATTTAGGTAGTGCCTCATGTATCACTTCCGGGGGTAAAGCACTGTTATGGCTAGGGGGTCATTGCGATTTACCAAACCATGGCAAACTCTGAATACCGGAAAGTGCCAGCATGGGAGACAGACAGTGGGTGCTAACGTCCATTGTCAAGAGGGAAACAACCCAGACCGCCAGCTAAGGTCCCAAATGATCAGTTAAGTGGTAAACGAAGTGGGAAGGCATAGACAGCCAGGATGTTGGCTTAGAAGCAGCCATCATTTAAAGAAAGCGTAATAGCTCACTGGTCGAGTCGTCCTGCGCGGAAGATGTAACGGGGCTCAAACTGATAACCGAAGCTGCGGATGGGCACAGTCAAATGTGTCCGTGGTAGGGGAGCGTTCTGTAGGTCTGTGAAGGTGTGTCGAGAGGCATGCTGGAGATATCAGAAGTGCGAATGCTGACATGAGTAGCGATAAAGCGGGTGAAAAGCCCGCTCGCCGAAAGCCCAAGGTTTCCTACGCAACGTTCATCGGCGTAGGGTGAGTCGGCCCCTAAGGCGAGGCTGAAAAGCGTAGTCGATGGGAAACGGGTTAAAATTCCCGTACTTTTGTGTAGTGCGATGTGGGGACGGAGAAGGTTAGGTCAGCAGACTGTTGGAATAGTCTGTTCAAGCCGGTAGGTGTGAAGAGTAGGCAAATCCGCTCTTCTTTAACACCGAGACGTGATAACGAGGGTCTACGGACCTGAAGTGACTGATACCACGCTTCCAGGAAAAGCCACTAAGCTTCAGCTACACAAGAACCGTACCGCAAACCGACACAGGTGGGCAGGATGAGAATTCTAAGGCGCTTGAGAGAACTCAGGAGAAGGAACTCGGCAAATTGATACCGTAACTTCGGGAGAAGGTATGCCTGTTGTGGTGTAAGACTTCGCGTCTGAAGCTATGACAGGTCGCAGAGAATCGGTGGCTGCGACTGTTTAACAAAAACACAGCACTGTGCCAACACGAAAGTGGACGTATACGGTGTGACGCCTGCCCGGTGCCGGAAGGTTAAGTGATGGGGTGCAAGCTCTTGATCGAAGCCCCGGTAAACGGCGGCCGTAACTATAACGGTCCTAAGGTAGCGAAATTCCTTGTCGGGTAAGTTCCGACCCGCACGAATGGCGTAACGATGGCCACACTGTCTCCTCCTGAGACTCAGCGAAGTTGAAGTGTTTGTGAAGATGCAATCTACCCGCTGCTAGACGGAAAGACCCCGTGAACCTTTACTGTAGCTTTGCATTGGACTTTGAAGTGGTTTGTGTAGGATAGGTGGGAGGCTATGAAGCCTGGACGCTAGTTCAGGTGGAGCCAACCTTGAAATACCACCCTGACCCCTTTGAGGTTCTAACCTTGGTCCGTGATCCGGATTGGGGACAGTGCATGGTAGGCAGTTTGACTGGGGCGGTCTCCTCCCAAAGTGTAACGGAGGAGTTCGAAGGTTACCTAGGTACGGTCGGAAATCGTGCTGATAGTGCAATGGCAAAAGGTAGCTTAACTGCGAGACCGACAAGTCGAGCAGGTGCGAAAGCAGGACATAGTGATCCGGTGGTTCTGTATGGAAGGGCCATCGCTCAACGGATAAAAGGTACTCCGGGGATAACAGGCTGATACCGCCCAAGAGTTCACATCGACGGCGGTGTTTGGCACCTCGATGTCGGCTCATCACATCCTGGGGCTGTAGCCGGTCCCAAGGGTATGGCTGTTCGCCATTTAAAGTGGTACGTGAGCTGGGTTCAAAACGTCGTGAGACAGTTTGGTCCCTATCTGCAGTGGGCGTTGGAAGTTTGACGGGGGCTGCTCCTAGTACGAGAGGACCGGAGTGGACGAACCTCTGGTGTACCGGTTGTCACGCCAGTGGCATCGCCGGGTAGCTAAGTTCGGAAGAGATAACCGCTGAAAGCATCTAAGCGGGAAACTCGCCTGAAGATGAGACTTCCCTGGAGGCTAGACCTCCCTGAAGAGTCGTTCGAGACCAGGACGTTGATAGGTCGGGTGTGGAAGCGCTGTGAGGCGTGAAGCTAACCGATACTAATTGCTCGTGAGGCTTGATCCTATCATTTGAGTGGCTTGGGAAACTGAGTGACGAAGATGGAGTGTGAGTGCGACACAATTGAGTACCCGAAAAAATATTCAGAACGCGTTGAGAGACGAGTTCAGGCTTCTTGAGTTTGTACCAGTTTATGTCTGGTGGCCATAGCGAGGTGGTCCCACGCCTTCCCATCCCGAACAGGACCGTGAAACGCCTTAGCGCCGATGATAGTGTGGCATTCGCCATGTGAAAGTAGGACACCGCCAGACGCCCGATAGCGGAACCCCAGCTCAATGAGCTGGGGTTTTTGCGTTTGGCGCGCCGGATGAGTTTGTTGAAACCCCATGGACCGATTCTATGGGGTTTTTTCGTTTCAGTCGGTAGTCGTATCATGATGGTTTGTCATGGGAGACGATGATGTCTGATCGATTATTGAGAGTGGGGCTGCTGGGCTTTGGCTATGCGGGGGCGACATTTCATGCGCCACTGCTGGTCGCGACACCTGGCGTCAAGTTGATGGCAGTGGCCTCGAGCAGGCCTGAACTGGTCCGGAGCGCCTTGTCGGAGGTTCGGGTTTTTCCATCGCCGGAGGAGCTGTTGACCGGCTCGGATGTGGATCTGGTCGTGATCGCCACGCCAAACGACAGTCATTTTCCATTGGCTCGGGCGGCGCTGTTGGCCGGCAAACATGTTGTGGTGGACAAGCCGTTCACCGTGCGGGCGGATGAGGCGGGTCAGTTGGCTGCGCAGGCCGAGCAAGCCGGCTTGCTGCTGTCGGTGTTTCATAATCGCCGTTGGGATGCCGATTTCCTCACGGTGCAAAAGTTTGTTGGCGGAGGGCGCGTTGGGACGGGTGACGCATTTCGAGTCGCATTTCGACCGCTACCGGCCCCAGGTACGCGAACGTTGGCGCGAGTCGGCCCAGGCTGGCGCCGGCTTGTGGTATGACCTGGGGCCGCATTTGCTGGATCAGGCGCTGCGACTTTTTGGCGCCCCGCTGGCCATGATGCTGGAGCGAGCGGCATTGCGCGACGGCGCGCAAGCCGGACGATTGGTTTCATGCCCAATTGCGCTATGCCGACAAGCGGGTGATTCTGCATGCCAGCGCTTTGGTGGCGGATGCCGGCCCGCGTTTCGCGATTCACGGCACCGGCGGCAGCTTCACAAATACGGACTGGATCCGCAGGAAGACGCGTTGAAGGCCGGTGGCGGCCAGGTCAGGCGGAATGGGGGCGGGATGCCACGCCCGGACGCTTGCTGCTCGCCGGAAGCGAGCCGGTGGAGTATCCCGGAGAGACTGGAGATTACACCTGCTACTATGCCGGAGTGCGCGATGCGATCCTGGATGGCGCCGCCAATCCGGTGGCGGCGCGAGAGGCCTGGCAGGTGATGGTTTTACTGGAACTTGGACTGGAAAGCGCTGCCCAACAGTCCTGGAAGACCGTGATGCAGCCTTTGGCCTAGCCTTTGCTCTTGTCTTTGCCGCGGCAGCTTTTTCCGTTGCCGTCCGCTTCGGGCGAGGCTTGCTGCGCAGGGGCGATTTCGGTCAGCAGTTGCTCCAGCAGCTTGCTGCGCGAGCTGATGTGGTGGTCGAAGCGCCAGTCTTTCAGCAGGTCTATGGCGACATCAAAGTAGCGCATGTCGATGTCGTACAGTTGGCTCAGATCGAAAGAGCGGCCCCATCTCCAGCGAGGAGGCCAATTCCTTCAGTACCTGCATCTGCTGCGGGTATGGCCTTCTTCGATGAAGCGGCGGATTTTTTTGGCGGCGTTCATATGCGGTCCTGTGTGCTTGGCTATTGGGCATGTCCAATGGTTGGCAATGCATCCGTTATGATGGGCGGCGACGTCGGCTGCGTCAATTTTCCTTTCATGCTCTTCATTGCCGCTTTGCGAACGGAATAACTGCGGCAAAGCGGCATATCCGTCTGGCAATTCTGCGTATTGAGCCGGATTTCCATCTGGAATATGTTGAGTCAGCTCAATATAAATCAGTAATTTGTCGTTGCATGTTGTCATTCTTCGTGTTTTTCAAGGATGTTCTCTATGAAGCCGGAAGAAGTGCGTCGTCGTGCCTTTGCCATGCCCTTGACCAGCCCGGCCTTTCCGCCGGGGCCTTACCGCTTCTGCGATCGGGAATATATGGTCATTACCTATCGTACCGATCCCGAAGCCATCCAGGCGATATTGCCGGAGCCGCTGCAGGCGGATGGGGCGATCGTGAAGTATGAGTTCATCCGCATGCCCGATTCGACTGGTTTCGGCGACTACTCCGAGAGCGGCCAAGTGATTCCGGTGACCTTCCATGGCACGCGTGGCAGCTATGTCCATTCGATGTACCTGGATGATTTGCCGCCGATTGCCGGCGGGAGGGAGCTGTGGGGGTTTCCGAAGAAGGCCGGCAAGCCGCGGCTGGAGGTGCAGCGCGACACCTTGATCGGCAGCCTGGATTTCGGGCCGCTGGCATCGCCACCGGCACCATGGGCTACAAGTATGAGACGCTGGATCATGCGGCATTGCAAACCAGCATGCAGAGCCCAATTTCCTATTGAAGATCATTCCCCATGTGGATGGCACGCCGCGGATCTGCGAGCTGGTGCGTTATTACACCAGCGATGTCACCATCAAGGGCGCATGGAGCTCTCCCGGCGCGCTGGAGCTACATCCGCACGCATTGGCGCCGGTGGCGCAGCTGCCGGTGCTGGAGGTGCTGTCGGCGCATCATTTCATTTGCGACCTGACGCTGGATCTGGGATCGGTGGCATTCGACTATCTGCAGCAATAGCCGATGCCGGGGTGGATGGTGCCATGTAAATAAATGTGAATAATCGCTAACATTTAGATACAGACGAACTGGCGGGGCAGCCTTTATGCTCTGGCTTCAACTTTCAGGCGAGTGTACGAAATGAAGTCGAGCATTCTGATGTTTGTCATCGGGCTGGCGCTGTCTGCTGGGGCCGCCCTTGCGGATACCACCACTAATACCATCGTCGGAGGCGCTGGGCGGTGCGGCTGGCGCGGCGATTGGCCATTCGGTAGGAGGCCGCGATGGCGCGATCATCGGCGGTGCGCTCGGCGGCGGCGCCGGCGCTGCCATCGGCAATGGTTATGGCAAGTCCGACCGGCGCGAAGCAGCCAGCGATAGGCGCGCTTATCGCTGCAAGCACAGGCATCGCCGCCGGCATTGCCGATAAGCGCTTGCCGCCTCAGTCCGTCCCCCTTTGAAAAACGCCCGGTTTCCGGGCGTTTTTTGCACGGATGTACTAGTAATAGTACTGATGCGGATCATTGTTTTATCGTCCGCCCATGGGGGTGGAGCATGCCGTCATCCGTCTGATTTCAACTGCAGGACGGGGCGGAGCGGGATGCTGTGGCCGATGAGCCGGTTTACGGCTTGCTTGCTCGTCTTGGCCGTGTTTTCGGCATGCTTGCGCGGCAGTCCGCCAAACCTTGGCGTTGGCGGCCGGGATTGTCGTCATCGGATGTTTCCGGCGCGTCGCTTGCGGCCGCCAGCCTCACGTCCGATCCGCCTGGGAGGCTGAATCATGTTGTCGCGCCTGTCGCTGGCCAGCAAACTGTTGCTGCTGATCATTCCCTTCTCCCTTGTCCTGATCCTGCTGGCTGCGGTGCTGGCCATGGGCAGGCTGCGCACGCTGGACGAGTTGCGGCAATCGGACCAGCTGATCAGCCTGGCCGGCAGCGCCAGCCAGTTGATTCACGACCTGCAGACCGAGCGGGGGCTGACCAATGGCTTCCTGAGCGGCAAGGCGGCATCGCCGCCGGATGCTGATTCAGGCCCAGGCCCAAAGCGACAAGGATGTGGCAGGTTTCCGCCTGCAGGCGGATAGCCTGGCAGGTTCGGCGCTGGGCGCGGATGCGGCGGGGACCGCGCGAGCGCTGGAGGCGGTGCCGGAGTTGCGCAAGCAGACCGGCAACCGGACGATTGCGGCGGCGGACGCTTTCGCCGTTTATTCCGCGCGGATCGACGGATTGATCGCCATGATCGCTCATCTGGCTCAGGCCAATGACGATGGCGATTTGCTGCGCAGCACGGCGGCGTTGCTCAGCTTGCAATGCGAAAAGGAATTCGCCGGACGCGAGCGCGGTTTTGTCAACGGCGTGCTGAGCGGCGCCGGCTTCAATCAGGCCAGCCTGACCCAGGCGGCCGGCTTGGCGGCGCGGCAGCAGGCTTGCGAGGGACAGTTCAAGTTGATGGCATCGGCGGCGCTGCGCAGCCAAATGGAGGCCCTGGACCAGGGGGCGGAAACCCAGGCGGTGCTGGCGTTGCGCGGCAAATTGTTGCAACAGCCGCTGGGACAAGCGCCGGGTGTGACGGCATCGGACTGGTTTCAGGCAGCCACCGCGCGGATCGCGGCATTGAAGGCCTTGCAGGACCAGCTGCTGCAGGACCTGTCGCAGCAGGTGGCGCGCAAGGTGGAGCAGGCGCGGACCGATCTGGAGCTGACTCTGGGGTTCGGGAGCGGTGATCCTGCTGCTGGGCGCGATGGGCTGGCTAATCTATCGCAGCGTGCATGGGCCGGTGCACTTGCTCGAACGGATGATGACTTCGATGAGCCGGGATCTGGACCTGGGGCCGCGCGCCGGCATCCGCGGATCGGACGAGGTGGCACGGATGGGACAGGCTTTTGACCACCTGGTGGAGGCCTTCGCCCAGACGCTGAACAGGTGAAAAACAATGCGCATCAGGTGGTAGACGCAGCCAGCGCCATGCTGGACATCTCGCGACGCGCGTCGGAGGCTGCGACTTCGCAAAGCGAGTCCGCCGCCCAAATCGCGGCGGCGGTGGAGCAGATGACCGCCGGGATCGAGTCGGTATCGGACAATACCCGCCTGTCGCTGACGGTGGCGCGGCAGATGCAGGGCAGCGTCACCGACGGCCGCGAGCGGATGCAGGACACAGCCTCGGCCATCAGTCAGACCGCCGCGGTGCTGGACAACGCCGGCAGCCGCATCGAGACCTTGCAGCAAAAGTCGGAAGACATCCGCTCCATCATCACGGCGATCCGGGAAATCGCCGATCAGACCAACCTGCTGGCGCTGAACGCCGCCATTGAAGCGGCGCGAGCCGGCGAGATGGGGCGCGGTTTCGCGGTGGTGGCGGACGAAGTGCGCAAACTGGCCGAGCGCACCGGCAAGGAGACGCTGGACATCACCGCGCTGATCGAGGATATCCGCGATGAAACCCGGACCGCCGCCCTGCATATGCAAGAGGCCAGGCAGCGGATGGAGTCGGGCTTGAAGATGGTGGGCCTCACGGTGGAGGATCTTAACCATATCCATGGCGAGGCGGCGGAGGCCGCCAGCAAGAGCCATGGCACGGCGGCGGCGATGGTCGAGCAAAGCCAGGCCAGCACCGAGGTGGCCAACAATATCTGCGTGATCGCCTCGTTGGCCGAAGACAACTCCGGCATGGTCAAGGAGGTCGCGACGCTGTCGATGAGCTTGAACCGCTCGGCTTCGGAGCTGGCGGCGCTGGTGGACCGTTTCCGTCACGCCTGACGGGCTGACTGCGATGAATGGAAAAACGGCCTTCGCGTGCGAAGGCCGTTTGCGTTGCCAGCCTAAGGCTGGATCAGAACCAGAAGTAGCGGTGCAGCGCCGCGTCCAGGTTGGCGACGTCGGGCGCGCCGACGCCGGTAGCCTGATCGTAGCCGCGGTGCGCGTTGTAGCCCCAGTTGCCGCCGGCGGTGATGTCGCGCAACGGCGCGCCGTGGTGGCCGAAACCGTGATAGGCGTGGCCGGTGGCCAGCAGGCTGTACAGCGAGAAGTTGAGCAGGCCCAGGCGGCCGCCCATCGACTGGTTGAGCAGGGCGGTGATGCCGGCCAGCTGCGGCGCGACGAAGCTGGTGCCGCCGCTGTTGCTCTGGATGGCGAAGCCGTTCTTGTCCGAGGTGTAGTACACCACGTAGCCGGTTTCCGGGTCGCCGTTCATCGAGATGTCGGGCAGATTGCGGCCCTTGAAGTTGGCCGGCACGCTGCCGATCACCTGCGGCGGGGTCTGGCTGCTATCAACCAGTTGCTGGCCGGCTGGGGTGTTCTGCATGCCGGGTATCCAGTTCTGGTAGAACGGACGGCTGATGAAGCCGCTGACGCCGCCGCCGTCGCCCACCGGGAAGATGCCGCACGCCACCTGATCCTTGCCCAGCGCCTTGCACAGGCCGTTCAGGTAGTCCCAGCCCCAGGCGCGCTCGGTGGAGATCTTCACTTTCATCTCCTTGCCGTTGGGGTGGAAGGTGAGAGTGGTGGGAACGGTGGTGGCGCCGGCCGCGGTGATGAATTGCTGGTTGGCGGGGCTGTCCACCGACAGCACCTTGTTGTATTGCGGCAGGGGGGCGGCGCGGTTGACATCGTAGGCTCCGGAGTCGCCAGAGGCCGCGAACAGGGTCTGGCCTTGCAGCGCGGCCTGCAGGAACAGGTCATGGTAGGCCTGCAGCACATTGGTGGTCTTGCCGTTCACCGGGTCCACCGCCTGGCTTTGCTGGTCAAA
>NZ_MKCT01000040.1 GCF_001855555.1 Chromobacterium sphagni
GAGCACGCAGTGAGGGTGCGCTTTGCCGACGCGGAACGCGAAGCCGAGTGGCAACCCGGCGGCGGCAGCCTGCTGGAGTTGGCCGAATCCTGCGGCCTGTCGCCGGACTTCAGCTGCCGCGGCGGCAGCTGCGGCAGCTGCCGCACCCGCTTGCTGGCGGGCGCCACAACCTATCTGCAAACCCCCGCCTACGCGCCGGCCGACGGCGAGATCCTGCTGTGCTGCGCCTATCCGGCGCAAGGCGGCGGCGAACTGGAGCTGAAACTGTAGCAAGCATCATGCCAATGTCTTTTCTCTTCCCTAACAGCAAGCAAGTCTTCCCCATGCATTAAAATACCGGGCAACACCCTGAGCCGCCGACGGTTCGCAAACCCCGTTTTCCGCTGCGGCGCGCTCGAGCCCGCCGCAGCCTAAGCCCGCCCATGATAGAAAACCAATCCATGCTGCTGCTGGCAGTGTTCGAGCGCGCCGCGCTGCTGCTGATGGCGCTGTTCTTCCTCAGCCGCTTCCGGCCGTTCCAGCACCTGCTGCGCAAGCAGGACCACAGCCCGGCCGAACTGGCCGGCGTGTCGCTGCTGTTCTGCCTGTTCGCCGTGTTCAGCACCTACACCGGCATTCCGGTGGATGGTTCGCTGGTCAATGTGCGCATCATCGCCGTGCTGTCCGGCGGCATCCTGTTCGGCCCCTGGGTGGGAATACCGGCCGGCATCGTCTCCGGCGTCCACCGCTACCTGATAGACATCCACGGCTATACCTCGGTCCCCTGCCTGATCTCCAGCGTCGCCGCCGGCCTGATCGGCACCTTCATCCACTACCGCGCCGGCAAGGCCCGGCTGTGGCTGTACGGCGTGGTGGCCGGCATGTTCTGCGAAGGGCTGACCATGGCGCTGATCCTGCTGCTGACCGATCCCGGCGTCGGCGCCGCCATCGTCGGCCACATCGCCTACCCGATGATACTGGGCACCGTGTGCGTGGGGCTGATCGTGCGGCTGGTGCAGGACCTGGACGACGAGAAGGAACTCTTGGCGGCGCGCCAGGCCAAGCTGGCGCTGACCATCGCCAACCAGACCCTGCCCTATTTCCAGAACCTGGACCGCGACGCGCTGATTGAAGTCTGCACCGTGATCCGCCAGCACATCGGCGCAGACGCGGTGGCCATCACCGACACCGCCGACGTGCTGGCCTATGTCGGCCTGGGCAAGGACTACTACCGCCAGCACGGCCACTCCGCCATAGGCGAGATCACCCGCCAGGCGGTGGAGCGCGACCAGATCATCATCGAAAACAATCTGCAGCAGTACCACCTGGCGGACTTCCACTCTGTGATCATCATCCCGCTGCGCGAAAACGGCCGCGTCACCGGCACGCTGAAAATCTTCTACCGCAAGAGCCACGGCATCACCAGCTCCTTGCGCGAAGTGGCGGTGGGGCTGTCGCAGCTGATCTCCACCCAGATGGAGGTGTCGCGCATCAAGCAGCTGCAGGAAATGACGCGCAAGGCCGAGTTCACCGCGCTGCAAAGCAAGATCAACCCGCACTTCCTGTTCAACGCGCTGAACGCCATCTCGTCGCTGATCCGCATCCAGCCGTCGGAAGCGCGCCAGCTGATCGCCAAACTGGCCGACTACCTGCGCTACAACCTGGCGCTGGACGACGGCCTGATCGACATCCAGGACGAGCTGCGACAGGTGCGCGACTACATCGCCATCGAGCAGGCGCGCTTCGGCGACAAGCTCAAGGTGGTGTTCGACGTCGACGACGTGCATGTGCGGGTGCCCAGCCTGTTGCTGCAACCCTTGGTGGAAAACGCCATCCTGCACGGCATCCAGCCGCGCAAGGGGCCGGGCGAGGTGTGCATCGCGGTGAAGCGCGACGGCGCGCGCATCCATGTCTGCGTGCGCGACAGCGGCTACGGCATCAGCCAGGAAGTGATAGACGGCATCGCCGAAGGCAAGGTGGAAAGCCGCAGCATAGGCCTGATGAATGTCAACGAGCGGGTGAAGCTGCTGTACGGCGAGGGCCTGCGGCTGACGCGGCTGGAGCCGGGCACCGCGGTATGCTTCGACCTGCCGGCGGAGGAAGCGGCATGCTGAAGGCGCTGATAGTGGAAGACGAATACCTGGCGCGCCAGGAACTGGCCTACCTGATACGCGAATACAGCGGCATCGAGATCCTGGCCAGCGTGGAGGACGGGCTGGAGGCCTTCAAGTTCCTGCAGGAAAACGAGGTGGACGTGGTGTTCCTGGACATCAACATCCCGTCGATAGACGGCCTGCTGCTGGCCAAGAACCTGCACAAGTCGTCGCGGCCGCCGCGCATCGTGTTCGTCACCGCCTACAAGGAATTCGCGGTGGAAGCCTTCGAGGTGGAAGCCTTCGACTACATCCTCAAACCCTACAACGAGCAGCGCATCGCCCATGTGCTGCACAAGCTGGAGGCGCTGGAAGCCGCGCCGCCGCCTCCTGCCGCCGCGCCGGAAACCCAGGCCGCCAGCCGCACCGTCAACCTGGCCAAGGGCGACAGCATCATCGTCGCCCCCTGCGACGACATCTACTACGTGGAAGCCGACGAGAAAGTCACGCTGGTCTACACCGAGCGCGACCGCTACGTGATGGCGATGAGCATCAGCGAGTTCGTCGGCCGGCTGCCGGCCGACAGCTTCTTCCGCTGCCACCGCTCCTTCTGCGTCAACATCCACAAGATCCGCGAGATCGCGCCCTGGCTCAACAGCACCTACATCATCAAGCTGTACGACCTGAAGGCGGAAATCCCGGTCAGCCGCAGCAACATCAAGGCGTTCCGGCAGCTGATGCACCTCTGATTGCAGTTCATTCCGCGCCGCCTGCATTTCATGCCTGGCTTGCGCCACATTCATTAGCGCACGCTTATAGTCACGTTAATAGTAATGACTTTAGCGAGCCGCATCATGAACCCCGCACTCAACCGCATCCGCTATCAAACCCTGATCGGAACCATCCTCACCCAGTTCGCGCTGGGTTCCGTCTACACCTGGAGCCTGTTCAACGCCCAGCTGTCGCACAAGCTCTCCGAGCCGGTCAGCCAGGTGGCCTTCGCTTTCGGCTTGCTCAGCCTCGCGCTGGCGGTGGCGTCGTCGATGGCCGGCAAATTGCAGGAACGCTTCGGCGTGCGCAAGGTGGCCATTGCCTCCGGCCTGCTGCTGGGCCTGGGCTTTTACCTGACCTCCCACGCCGGCAACCTGATCATGCTCTACCTGTGCGCCGGCCTGCTGGTGGGCTTCGCCGATGGTGCCGGTTACCTGATGTCGCTGTCCAACTGCGTGAAATGGTTCCCGGAACGCAAGGGCCTGGTCTCCGCCTGCGCCATCGGCGCTTACGGCCTGGGCAGCCTGGGCTTCAAGTTCATCAACCTGGCGCTGCTGTCGCATTTCAGCCTGGAAGCCACCTTCCAGCTGTGGGGCCTGATCGCGATGGCCATGGTGGTGGCAGGCGCCTTGCTGATGACTGACGCGCCCCAACAGCCGGCCGCCGCGCAAACCGGCGGCAGCCACGACTTCACGCTGGCCGAGGCGATGCGCCAGCCGCAGTACTGGATGCTGGCGCTGATGTTCCTGACCGTGTGCATGAGCGGCCTGTACGTGATCGGCGTGGCCAAGGACATCGGCGAGAGCTTCGTCCACCTGTCGGCGGCCACCGCCGCCAACGCGGTGGCCGTGATCGCGGTGGCCAACCTGTCCGGCCGCCTGGCGCTGGGCGTGCTGTCCGACAAGATGCCGCGCATCCGCGTCATCACCCTCGCCCAGATCGCCGCGCTGGCCGGCATGCTGACCCTGCTGTTCGCCCCGCTGAGCGCAGGCCTGTTCTTCGCCGCCATCGCCTGCGTCGCCTTCAGCTTCGGCGGCACCATCACCGTCTACCCGTCGCTGGTCAGCGATTTCTTCGGCCTGAACAACCTGACCAAGAACTATGGCGTGATCTACCTGGGCTTCGGCATCGGCAGCATCGTCGGCTCCATCGTCGCCTCGCTGTTCGGCGGCTTCCTGGCCACCTTCCACCTGATCCTGGCGCTGTTGATCGTCGCCCTGCTGTTCTCGTTGACCATCCGCCAGCCGGGCGCGGCCCAAGCCAAGAAAGAAGAATTCGACGCCGAGCCGCATCTGGGCAAAGCCTGAGATTCTCCCCTCCCAGACAAGACAAAGCCCCCGGATTCGGGGGCTTTTCTCATGCGATATCGTAGTTACAGGTTATTGGCTTTCCAATTAGACACATGATCACCCGCGCGGCCATACCCCCTTCAGCACGCGCCGGTAAAAAAGTACCTAGCCAGGTTTTAAGACGCCGATTTGTTCGACGCCGCGCGACGGTAGCGCGCGGCTAGTTTCGGCGGCTCCTGGCTAGGCGCTTTTTTGGCGGGGTTTCGCGGACGGCAGGGGCGGCCTGGGGGTGTCGGGGGGCTGGCCGCGCAGCCCCCCGACCCGCCCGCCGGGCGGAATCAGCGTTCCATATCACCCACGCAACGGGCACGGGATGGAGAGAAACACCCGGCAAAACCGAGCTTGCGCCCTACTTCTTCGCCAGCCAAATATCCAGCTGGCGGGCGAAGGCCTGGCGGTCGGCCTGGCTCAGCGCCGGCGGGCCTTCGGTCTGCACGCCGCTGGCGCGCAGATTGTCCATGAAATCGCGCATGGTCAGCTGCGCGGCTATGGTTTCCTTGGAAAAAGCGTCGCCGCGCCAGTTCAGGGCCTGCGCACCCTTGGCCAGCACCTCGGCCGCCAGCGGGATGTCGCCGGTGATCAACAGATCGTCCGGCTGGATGCGGCGGGCAATCTCGTTGTCGGCCACGTCGAAGCCCTTGGGCACTTGCAGCGCGCGGATATTGGGCGCCTTGGGCACCGTCAGCAGCTGGTTGGCGACAAACACCAGTTCCCTCCCCGTGCGCTGCGCCGCGCGGCACAGCACTTCCCTTATCACCTTGGGACAGGCGTCGGCGTCTACCCAGATCGTCATGGCGGTTTCTTCTCATAAAAAAACAAGTCAGGTCGCCATGATACCCGGCGCGGCGGCGCCTTGCCCGCCTGCGGCAAGCGCGCTATGCTGCGCGGCCCCGCAAAATGACATGGGAATTTAAAATGATCTGCTTCAACGTCGCCGGCACCCGCTTCAACCTGCGCGCCGCCGCCATCATCGAACACCAGGGCAAGGTGCTGCTGCATCGCGCGGCCAGCGACGACTTCTGGACGCTGCCCGGCGGCCGGGTCGAGCCGGGCGAAGACGCCGCCGCCACCGTGGCGCGGGAAATGCGAGAAGAACTGGATGAATCCGTGGATTGCGGCCATCTCGTCATGTTGATTGAAAACTTCTTTGCCGTGGCGGGGCAAGCCAACCATGAGCTCGGCCTGTATTTCCAGGCTAGGCTGGCGGAAGACTCCACCTTGCCGCGACGCGCTTCCCCTTTTCTCGTCACCGACAACGGCGTGCCGTTCGAATTCAACTGGTTCAGCCGCGGGCAGCTGGCGGCGCTGCATGTGCTGCCCCTGCCGGTGAAAGAGCTGCTGCTGGACGACGACCGCCGCCTGCGCCACGTCGTCGATCGCGGATAAAGGCCAGTTTGCCGCCATCCGGCCATATTGACGCTTACGTAAACGTAAGCGATGATGTGGCATGCAGCGGCGCACGCGGCGCCACACGATCAGAACAAGGGAGAAACATCATGTACAGCAGCCTGCGCTTTGCCTTCGGCGAAACCTACGACATGTTGCGCGAAACCGTGCGCGCCTTCGCCCAGAGCGAAATCGCCCCGCGCGCCGCCGCCATCGACCAGGACAATCTGTTCCCGGCCGACCTGTGGCGCAAGTTCGGCGAACTGGGCCTGTTGGGCATCACCGTCAGCGAAGAGTTCGGCGGCGCCGACATGGGCTACCTCGCCCACATGATCGCGATGGAAGAGATCAGCCGCGCCAGCGCCTCGGTGGGCCTGTCCTACGGCGCGCATTCCAACCTCTGCGTCAACCAGATCTACAAGAACGGCAACCCGGCCCAGCGCAGCCGTTATCTGCCCAAGCTGATTTCCGGCGAGCACGTCGGCGCGCTGGCGATGTCCGAGCCCAATGCCGGTTCCGACGTGGTCAGCATGAAGCTGAAGGCCGACAAGGCCGACGGCGGCTACCTGCTCAACGGCAGCAAGATGTGGATCACCAACGGCGGCGACGCCGACACCCTGGTGGTCTACGCCAAGACCGACGCCGAAGCGGGCGCGCGCGGCATCACCGCCTTCATCGTCGAAAAGGGCTTCGCCGGCTTCAGCCACGGCAGCAAGCTGGACAAGCTGGGCATGCGCGGCTCCAACACCTACCCCATCTTCTTCGACAATTGTTTCGTGCCGGAAGAAAACGTGCTGGGCGGCGTCGGCAACGGCGTCAAGGTGCTGATGAGCGGCCTGGATTACGAACGCGCGGTGCTGGCGGCCGGCCCCTTGGGCATCATGCAGGCCAGCCTGGACATCGTGGTGCCGTATCTGAGCGACCGCAGCCAGTTCGGCCAGGCCATCGGCGACTTCCAGCTGATGCAGGGCAAGTTGGCCGACATGTACGTCAAGCTGTCGGCCAGCCGCGCCTACGTCTACGCGGTGGGCCAGGCGCTGGACCGCGGCGAAACCGGCCGCCAGACCCGCAAGGACGCCGCCGGCGCCATCCTTTACGCGGCGGAAAGCGCCACCCAGCTGGCGCTGGACGCCATCCAGTGCCTGGGCGGCAACGGCTACATCAACGAATACGCCACCGGCCGCCTGCTGCGCGACGCCAAGCTGTACGAGATCGGCGCCGGCACCAGCGAGATCCGGCGCTGGCTGATAGGCCGCGAACTAATGGCCGAAACCCGATAAGCATGGTAGCTAAATCGTCCGATGCCGCGTTGCGCCGCCTGGCCGTACTTGATGGGCGGCGCGCCTTGCCCCGGACGATTTTCCAACCACGCCCCATCCACACCGAGGACAACAAGAACATGACCGCCCCCGAACGCATCGCCCAAGCCCAACTGGACGCCTACAACGCCCGCGATCTGGCAGCCTTCCTCGCCTGCTACACCGAGGACGTCAAAGTGTACCGTCTCCCCTCGATGCAGCTGATGCTGGAAGGCCGGGCTGCGATGGCGGAGCGCTACGGCAATCATCGTTTCAACCTGCCCCTGCTGCACGCCGATGTGCTGCACCGCATCGTCCACGGCAACCGGGTCATCGACCACGAATGGGTGAGACTCGATGAGAACCAGACCCAACACGCGGTAGCGATTTACGACGTCAACGCGGACGGCCTGATATCCGCCGTGTGGTTTGTCGACAGCGAATAACAAGGACCGCCATGCCCACCATCGAATCGAAGCTCTCGCCCCGCGCCGCCGACTTCCTCGCCAACGCCGACAAGATGCGCGCGCTGGTGGGCGATCTGGAACAGAAAGTCGCCCAGGCCGCGCTGGGCGGCGGCGACAAGGCGCGCGCCAAGCACACCGCGCGCGGCAAGCTGCTGCCGCGCGAGCGCATCGACCTGCTGCTGGACGCAGGCAGCCCCTTCCTGGAACTGTCACAACTGGCAGCCTTCGGCATGTACGGCGACGACGCGCCCGGCGCCGGCATGATCGCCGGCATAGGCCGCATCAGCGGCGTCGACTGCCTGATCATCGCCAACGACGCCACCGTCAAGGGCGGCACCTATTACCCGATGACGGTGAAAAAGCACTTGAGGGCGCAGGAGATCGCCCGCGAAAACCGCCTGCCCTGCGTCTACCTGGTGGACTCCGGCGGCGCCTTCCTGCCGCTGCAGGACGAGGTGTTTCCGGACAAGGAGCACTTCGGCCGCATCTTCTACAACCAGGCCAATCTGTCGGCCGCCGGCATCCCGCAGATAGCGGTGGTGATGGGCAGCTGCACCGCCGGCGGCGCCTACGTGCCGGCGATGAGCGACGAAACCATCATCGTCAAGGAACAGGGCACCATCTTCCTCGGCGGCCCGCCATTGGTGAAAGCGGCGACAGGCGAAGTGGTCAGCGCCGAAGAGCTGGGCGGCGGCGACGTCCACACCCGCATCTCCGGCGTGGCCGACCACCTGGCCCAGAATGACGCCCACGCGCTGTCCATCGCCCGCCGCATCGTGGCCGACCTCAACTGGAAGAAACAGGGCGAGCTGGACCGCGCCGAACCGAGACCGCCACGCTACCCCGCTGAGGAAATCTACGGCGTGATCCCGGCCGACGCCAAAAAACCGTTCGACGTGCGCGAGATCATCGCCCGGCTGGTGGACGATTCGGACTTCGACGAATTCAAGCAGAACTACGGGACGACCTTGGTGACGGGCTTTGCCCGCCTGAATGGTTATCGCGTCGGCATCCTCGCCAACAACGGCATTCTGTTCAGCGAATCGGCGCTGAAGGGCGCGCACTTTGTAGAGCTGTGCTGCCAGCGCGGCATTCCGCTGATCTTCCTGCAGAACATCACCGGCTTCATGGTGGGCAAGAAGTACGAAAACGGCGGCATCGCCAAGGACGGCGCCAAACTGGTCACCGCCGTGGCCTGCGCCAGGGTGCCCAAGTTCACCGTGCTGATAGGCGGCAGCTTCGGCGCCGGCAACTACGGCATGTGCGGCCGCGCCTATTCGCCGCGTTTCTTGTGGATGTGGCCCAACAGCCGCATCTCGGTGATGGGCGGCGAGCAGGCCGCCGGCGTGCTGGCCCAGGTGAAAAAGGAACAGCTGGGCGACGCGTTCACGACCGAGCAGGAAGAAGCGCTGAAGACCCCGGTGCGCCAGCAGTACGAAGAGCAGGGCCACCCCTACTACGCCAGCGCGCGGCTATGGGACGACGGCGTGATAGACCCGGCCCAGACCCGCGACGCGCTGGCGCTGGCGCTGGAGGCGTCGCTGTCCGCTCCGCTGGAGCCGACGCGCTTCGGCGTGTTCCGCATGTGAGGCAGAGCCATGAGCCATTCCACGCTTGAAATCGAACACAGCGGCAAGGTTGCCACCATCTGGCTGAACCGCCCGGAGCTGCACAACGCCTTGAACGAGGTGTTGATCGCAGAATTGACCGAAGCGATCCGCCAGCTCAACCGCAACGACGCCGTGCGCGTCATCGTGCTGGCCGGCCGCGGCAAAAGCTTCTGCGCCGGCGCGGATCTGGACTGGATGCGCCGCGCCGCCGGCTACAGCGAACAGGAAAACCTGGCCGACGCGCAAAAGCTGGCCGGCATGCTGAAGGCCATCTACCGCAGCGCCAAGCCGGTGATCGCCCGCATCCATGGCGCCGCGATGGCCGGCGGCACCGGGCTGGCCGCGGTGTGCGACATCGCCATCGCCACCGACGCCGCCAAGTTCGCGCTGACCGAAGTTAGGCTGGGACTGATCCCGGCCACCATCGGACCCTATGTCGCCGACGCCATCGGCCCGCGCCAGGCCCGCCGCTACTTCCTGTCGGCCGAGCGCATCACCGCCGGCACCGCGCTGAAGCTGGGGCTGATCCACGAGCTGGTCAGCGACGAGCTGCTGGACGCGCGCGTGGCCGAAATCGCCGACGAACTTGCCAAAGGCGCGCCCGGGGCGCTGCGCGAGGCCAAGCTGCTGCTCTCCGAACTGCGCGAGGGCTCGCCGTGGGACGACCAGTTGCTGGAACGCACCGCCGGCCGCATCGCCGCCATCCGCGCCGGCGAAGAGGCGCGCGAGGGTTTGGCTGCGTTCTTCGAAAAACGCGCGCCGAACTGGCAACAACAATAGGGATAAAGCCATGTTTAATACAATCCTGATCGCCAACCGCGGCGACCAGCAGCCGCGAGGCGGCGCAGCTGCGAAGCAAAATCGCTTGCCGGCGCGCAAGCGACGGAGCGGTTTCACCGCGGGAGACCACCATGTTCAATAAGATATTGATCGCCAACCGCGGCGAAATCGCCTGCAGAGTCATCAAAACCGCCAAGGCGCTGGGCATCGCCACCGTCGCCGTCTATTCCGACGCCGATGCCGACGCCCGCTTCGTCAAGCTGGCCGACGAGGCCTATCGCCTGGGACCCGCCCCGGCCACCGAATCCTATCTGCGCGCCGACCTGATCCTGGACATCGCCAAACACAGCGGTGCCCAGGCCATCCACCCCGGCTACGGCTTCCTGTCGGAAAACGAAGGCTTCGCCGCCGCCTGCCAGGCCGCAGGCATCGCCTTCATTGGTCCGCCGGCCGCCGCCATCGCCGCGATGGGCAGCAAGTCCGCCGCCAAGGCGCTGATGCAGAAAGCCGGCGTGCCGCTGGTGCCCGGCTACCACGGCGACGACCAGGACCCGGCGTTGCTGCAAAAGCAGGCCGACGCCATCGGCTACCCGGTACTGATCAAGGCCAGCAGCGGCGGCGGCGGCAAAGGCATGCGCATCGTCGAGAAAACGGAAGAGTTCGCGGCGGCGCTGGCCTCCTGCCAGCGCGAGGCGCGCGCCAGCTTCGGCGACGACAAGGTGCTGATCGAGAAATACCTGACCAAGCCCCGCCATGTGGAGATCCAGGTTTTCGCCGACAGCCACGGCGGCTGCGTCTACCTGTTCGAGCGCGATTGCTCGGTGCAGCGCCGCCACCAGAAAGTGCTGGAGGAGGCCCCTGCCCCGCACCTGCCGCAAGCCACTCGCCAGGCGATGGGCGACGCCGCGGTGGCCGCCGCGCGCGCGGTGGGCTATGTCGGCGCCGGCACCGTCGAATTCATCATGGACGTCCAGGAAAATGGAGAGCCCGGCAAGTTCTACTTCATGGAGATGAACACCCGGCTGCAAGTGGAACACCCGGTGACCGAAATGATCACCGGCCAGGACCTGGTGGCCTGGCAACTGCAGGTGGCCGCTGGCGGCAAGCTGCCGCTCGCGCAGGAGCAGCTGGCGATACGTGGCCACGCGATAGAGGCCCGCATCTACGCCGAAGACCCGGACAAGGGCTTTTTGCCCTCCATCGGCACCCTGGTCCACTTGGCCACCCCGCCAGAATCAAGCAGCGTGCGCATCGACACCGGCGTGGAACAAGGCGACGCCATCTCGCCGTTCTACGACCCGATGATAGCCAAGCTGATAGTCTGGGGCGAAAGCCGCGAAGCGGCGCTGCGACAGATGGACGCGGCGCTGGGCCAGTACCAGGTGGTGGGCCCCGCCACCAATATCGCCTTCCTGCGCCGCATCGTCCGCCACCGCAGCTTTGCCGGCGGCCATGTCGATACCGGCCTGATCGCCCGCCACCACGACGAACTGCTGCCGCCGCCCGCCGCCCCCTCCGTCCGGCAGCTTGCGCTGCTGGCGCTGGCCGAGGCGCTGGCGGGCCAGCAGCGCTACCCGGCGGCGGCCGGCTGGCGGCTGAACGGCCAGTTGACCCGCCGCTTCACCTTCCAGCATCCGCAACAAGACTGCGAGGTGGAACTGAGCCATCAGGGCGACGGCTATCAGCTGCGCGTCGCCGGCCACACGCTGGCAGCCAGCGCGACGCTGTCCGGCAATGCGCTGGCGGCGGTGCTGGACGGCGCCAGAATCCAGGCCAGCGTGGTGCGCCACGGCGCTCAGCGCGTGCTGTTCGCCGGCGGCGAACGGCTGGCGGTGGAGTTCATTGATCCCTACGCCTTCACCGAAACCGGCGTCCACGGCGAAACCCATCTCAAGGCGCCGATGCCCGGCCGGGTGGTGGCGCTCTTGGCCGCCATAGGCGAAAAAGTAGCCAAAGGTTCGCCGCTGCTGATTCTGGAGGCGATGAAGATGGAGCACACCATCACCGCGCCAGGCGACGGCGTGGTACAGGATTTCTATTTTGAAGCCGGCGAGCAGGTCAATGATGGTGACGAGCTGGTAGATTTTGCCGCAGAATGACCAAGTCATTCAAACAGCAACAGGAAAACCAAAATGCATATCGCTCTGGAAAAGATTCAGCAACTGCGCCAGCGCGGCGAACATGAAACCGCCCGCAAGCACGCGCTGGAGTTGCTCCAGCACCAGCCGCTGCACGCCGATCTGCATTATCTGACTGCCTGCATCCACGACAACCTCGGCCTGGAGGCGGCGGCGATCCCGCACTATCAGCAGGCGCTGGAACTGGGCCTGAGTGGCGACACCGCCTCCCATGCCTGGCTGGGCCTGGGCAGCAGCCAGCGCGCGCTGGGCCAATTCGCCGAGGCGGAGGCGTCCCTGCGCCTCGGCCTGCAGCACTTCCCGGAAAACCCGGCGCTACAGGCTTTCCTGGCGATGGCGCTGTACAACCGCGGCCAGCACAAGGAGGCGACGCAAAGCCTGCTGGAGCTGCTGGCCAGAACCAGCGGCGACGAAACCATCCAGGCCTACCAGAAGCCAATCCGCTTCTATGCCCAGGACCTGGACAAGACCTGGGCCGGCTAAGCCGCCTGCCGCCGCCGCGAGGCGGCGGCCTCCGCATCCAAGGCTGAAACATGCAACACGTGAAGATCGTAGAAGTCGGCCCGCGCGACGGGCTGCAAAATGAAAAGCAGCAGGTGCCGCTGGCCGCCAAGCTGGAGCTGATCCGGCGACTGGCCGGCGCCGGCTTCGCCGCCATCGAGGCCGGCGCCTTCGTTTCGCCGAAGTGGGTGCCGCAAATGGCGGACAGCGCCGAGTTGCTCAAGGCGCTGGATGCCTCCGATACCATCGACACCATCGCCTACCCGGTGCTGGTGCCCAATGAGCAGGGCCTGGATGCCGCGCTGGCGGCCGGCGCGCGCGAGATCGCGGTGTTCGGCGCCGCCAGCGAAAGCTTCAGCCAGAAGAACATCAACGCCAGCATCGCCGAAAGCCTGCGCCGTTTCGAATCGGTGATGCGGCGTGCTCAGGCGGCAAATATCCGCGTGCGCGGCTACGTTTCTTGCGTGGTGGGCTGCCCCTACGAAGGCCAGGTCGCGCCGGCCAAAGTGGCCGAAGTGGCCGCGGCATTGCTGGACATGGGTTGTTACGAGATATCGCTGGGCGACACCATAGGCGTGGGCACGCCGGCCTCGGTGCACCTGATGCTGGACGCCGTGTTGCGGAAAGCGCCGGCAGACCGCTTGGCCGGGCACTTCCACGACACCTACGGCATGGCCATAGCCAATATCCGCGCCGCGCTGGACAGCGGCATCAGGGTGTTCGACGCCTCGGTCGCAGGCCTGGGCGGCTGCCCCTACGCCCGCGGCGCCTCCGGCAACGTCGCCAGCGAGGATGTAGCCTATCTGTTGCAAGGCGAGGGCTACCACACCGGCATCGATCTCACTAAACTGGTGGCCGCCGCCTGGTATATCGCCGATGCCCTGGGCAAGCCGCCCGCGTCGAAACTGGCGCATGCGCTCGGCCGCCAGGCTTGATACAAACCGGCGCTCCCGCACAAGCAAGATCAACAATCATGGGCCGCGCCACAGGAGAAACCATGCAAGCAAGCAATACCCCGATCTGGACGCCGTCCGCCAGCCGGCTGGCCGGATGCCATATCACCGCCTTCACCCGGCTGGCCCAAACCGCCTGGAACAAGCCGCTGCCCGACTACCAGAGCCTGTGGCAAGCCAGCGTGGACGATCCCGGCCGCTTCTGGTCGCTGGTCTGGGACTATTGCGGCGTGATCGGCGACAAGGGCAGCGTGGCGCTGGAGGGCGGCGAGGACATGCTGAGCGCCCGCTTCTTTCCCGAGGCCCGGCTCAACTACGCGGAAAACCTGCTGCGCCGCAACGACGACAGCCTGGCGGTGGTCTTCCGCGGCGAAGACAAGGTTGAGCGCAAGCTCAGCTGGAGCGAACTGAACCAGTTGGTCTCGCGACTACAGCAGGCGATGCGCGCCGCCGGCATCGCCGCCGGCGACCGCGTGGCCGGCTTCATGCCGAATATGCCGGAAACCCTGGCGGCGATGCTGGCGGCGGCCAGCCTGGGCGCGGTGTGGACCAGCGGCTCGCCCGACTTCGGCACCGATGGCGCGCTGGACCGCTTCGGCCAGACCGAGCCCAAGCTACTGCTCTGCCCGGACGGCTACTGGTACAACGGCAAGCAGGTGGACATCCGCGCCAAGATGGTCCACCTGGCCGAGCATCTGCCCAGCGTGCGGCAGATCGTGGTGGTGCCCTATCTGAGCGACGGCAAGGCCTTCGCCGCCGCGGTGCCCAGGGCTCAGACGCTGGACGCTTTCCTCGCCGGCCTTGAGGCACGCGAGGTGGAGTTCACTCGCCTGCCGTTCAACCATCCGCTCCTCATCCTCTACTCCAGCGGCACCACCGGCAAGCCCAAGTGCATCGTGCACGGCGCCGGCGGCACCCTGCTACAGCATCTGAAGGAACACCAGCTGCACGCCGATGTTCACAACGGCGACCATCTCTTCTACTTCACCACCTGCGGCTGGATGATGTGGAACTGGCTGGTATCGGGCCTGGCCTCCGGCGCCGCGCTGATGCTGTTCGACGGCTCGCCGTTCGCCGACGAGGGCCGCGTGCTGTGGGACTACGCCGCCGAGCACGGCTTCACCCACTTCGGCACCTCAGCCAAGTACATCGACAGCCTGAGGAAAACCGACATCGTGCCGGCGCGCGACTGGCAGCTGCCCAATCTGCGCGCGCTGTTCTCCACCGGCTCACCGCTGGTGGCGGAAAGCTACGACTGGGTGTACGCCAACATCAAGGCCGATCTCAATCTGGCGTCGATTTCCGGCGGCACCGACATCGTGTCCTGCTTCGCCCTCGGCGCGCCTTCGCTGCCGGTGTACCGCGGCGAGCTGCAATGCCGCGGCCTGGGCATGGCGGTAGACATCTACGACGAACAGGGCCGGCCGGTCAGCCAGGAAAAAGGCGAACTGGTCTGCACCCGCCCCTTCCCGTCGATGCCGATAAGCTTCTGGAACGACAAGAGCGGCGAGAAGTACCGCCAGGCCTATTTCGGCCGCTTCGCCGGCATCTGGTGCCATGGCGACTACGCCGAACTCACCGCCCACAACGGCGTGGTCATCTACGGCCGTTCCGACGCGGTGCTCAATCCCGGCGGCGTGCGCATCGGCACCGCCGAGATCTACCGCCAGGTGGAAAGCTTCCCGGAAGTCCTGGAAAGCCTGGCGGTGGGGCAAAGCTGGGAGGACGACGAGCGGGTGGTGCTGTTCGTCAAGCTGCGCGACGGCGTCAAACTGGACGAGGACCTGACTGCTAGGCTCAAGGCCCAGATCAAGAACGGCGCCAGCCCGCGCCATGTGCCGGCGCGCATCGTGGCGGTAGCCGACATTCCAAAGACCGTCAGCGGCAAGATAGTCGAGCTGGCGGTGAAGAACGTCATTCATGGCCGGCCGGTCAACAATGTCAGCGCACTGGCCAATCCCGAGGCGCTGAAGCTGTTCGAGAACTTGAAGGAGCTGGGGGAATAAGCCTTTCAGATCGCCCATGAACAAACGAGGACCCACGTCCTCGTTTTTTTTCGCGTGCTAAATGATATCTCCGCCAAACAAGCGCCAGCTCACTATGCCATGGAACATGGGCTGACGATGGCCGCTCCGACACCATATCCCGAGGTTTACACCCCTGGATGCGGCGAACTGAATTATCATGAAAGAAGGACAAGACATTGTCCGAGTCGCGACAGGCTTGGAAATATGGGCGGTACGAGAAAGCGGAAACGGCGGTCTTCGGAGCGGAAAACATGTTGAGTCGGCACCAGCGAAGCTGGGGTATTGAACAGTGGGCGGCTTACCTGAAAGACGGGGACGTGCCTGTTCTCTCGGCGACTCGGGATTTTTTCCAGTCGCTGAAATCCCAGGGCCAGGATGCGCCGGAATTTGCTCCCAAAGAACTCGCCGAACGGGTTCATGACGATCCGTATCTGGCCCTCAAATTGCTGATAGAGGCCGAACGGCATCGCTCCAGGCGGCTGGGCAAGGAAACCACCACCCAGCTGGCCACCATACTCCAGCTTGGCAGCGATGAATTGTATGCGCTGATCGCAGATAGCCCGGTCGTGGAGGTGGATCACCCAGGCTGGAAGACCGCGGTTTCAACCGCAATCATGGCGTCCGGCATCGCGCGGGCGTGGTCGAATTTCCGCTCGGACACTTCCCCGGAAGAAATTTCCCTGGCCACCCTCCTTTCCGAAACCGGCGAGTTGCTGCTCTGGCATTTCGCGCCGGAATTGCCGATCCAGGCGATCGCGGAGTTCGAAGCCGGACGCGCCAACAGAACCAGCCTCGCCCAGTTGAACACCGCTGGATTCACGTTCCGGCAATTGACTCTGCTGCTGGCCGATGTCTGGCAATTACCGCAAATGATCAGCCAGCTGATCCGGGGGGTAGACAGGCCGCGCACGCATATCGCGCAGATCGCCATCGACTGCGCCCGGCATCTGATGCAGAACCCGGACAATCCGGCCTTGCCTTCCGACATCAGCAACATCGCCCAATACATTCCAGGCATCGCCAAGGAAAAACTGATCTCCATCCTGCCGATTTCCGAGACCCGGCGAGCCCATATTCTTGCCTGCTTGCAAGAAGAATGATCCAAGCGCCACGCTCGCCACCGGATAAGCGGCCCGGCGCCCATTGCCTCTGCGCCGCATAGCTGCTAGCCACCCAACCGCGCAGGGTGGCGGAGAGCATCAGACAAGCTGGGCTTTGACATCTGATCATCGCGCATTGGCACCCCGCCAAATTGGCCGGCCCCATACCTCCTCTCCACATCGCCTGATCATAGTCCACGGCGCTGGCCTAACCGCGAAATTGGCGCGCTTCCAGCTTACGCCAAGCGAAAAGCGGCATGATCGGAAACCGCCGGAACATTGCGCCAGCGCCCCACATGTTTTCGCGGCGATAGCAAGCTATGGTTGCGCCTGCGCCAAAGCCAAAAATGCCATCAGCATAGCGGCGCATGATCCCTTGGGCCCAGCCGTCCCATGAATAGCTGTAATTTCTACAAATAAATGCAAAAATTAATGGCGTTTCCAGCGGAGCATGCAAATGAACCATCTCCAGCGATACACCCCTGTCAGGGACATCGTCTACAACAGCCGCAGCGTGACCGGCATGGTCCCGCTGCTGGGCGAGTACGAGTCCACCTTGGAGCGCGATCTCATGGAGATCCTCCGCTTCGACCCCAATGTCGAATATTTTACCGCACAGCCCGTCACCATCGGGTATTGCGACCAGTTCGGCAAAATGCGCACCTACACGCCGGATGGCCTGATCCCGTTCAAGCCGACAGCGTCTTTGACTCCTCAACCCGTATTGTACGAAGTCAAATACCGCGCCGACTTTCGACAGGAGTCGGACAGGTGACGAAGCCCATCCCTTCAGTCTTGTACAAGTACCGCGATTTCAGCGCCCGGACAGTGGCAATGCTATGCAACGATGAACTCTTCTATGCCGATCCGAGTACCTTCAACGACCCGCTGGACGCTAAGCCCTGCGTCGAAGCGGACTGCGACATTCCGACACTGGAGAAGACGGTCCTTGAATTGGTCCGCCGACGCGTTGAAGCCGAGATGCAAGCCGGTGCCCAAACGCTCAAGTACAAGGGCCCCAAAACGCTCGCCCATATCGACAAACACAGCACAACAGCCGCTCAGCGCCGGCTCCAAAACCTTGCTTACCACGCGACAAACCCCGAATACGCTGATGCGGGGCCCAATGCTCACGCCCGCCTGCTAGCAGACGAAATCGAACAGGAGCTGCTTCTCCAATACGACAAAGGCATCCTCTCCCTAGCCAAGCGCTATGCTTGCCCACTGATGTGGAGCCACTATGGAGATCAGCATCGCGGCCTCTGCATTGGATACCGCGTGCCGCAGGCGGCCCAATCTCAGCTACACCAGGTCAAGTACGGTGGCAGCCGCAATGTCCAAGCTAGTACCGTTGCCGCCATGCTGAGCGGCGACACCGATGCCAGAGCGATCGTTGACTCAACAGTCCTGCTGAGAAAGGCTCAGGCCTGGCGATACGAGAAAGAGTGGAGGATGCTGGGCCCCCACGGGAAACACGACTCCCCGCTTGAGTTGGCGGAGGTCATATTTGGCATGCGGTGCGAAGACACCGTAAAGCACACCATCGCGCGCGCACTAGATCGCCGAGACAAGCCCATCAAGCTATATGAGATTCACAAAGTGCCCGGCACGTTTCAGCTAAAACGGCGGCGATTAAACGTTGACGAACTCGGGGCAAGCTACCCCAAACGGGCCTTGTCCGTTGCCGAGGCATGCGAGCCTGTCACGCCGTCCAGCGAGTAATACATCGGAAGATGTGTTGAGTCTGGCAGCCCCATCGGGCTGCTGAAAATTATGGAAATCCAATAATTATGGCTTTTCCATAATTTCCCATAACCGGGCGCCGCGCATCGGCGATGCCATGCACAGCTTGACATACATCTTAATTTCGATAAAAATGGAAATATGGAAACAAAAAACGCTGTCACCCTCTTGGCCGCCCTAGCGCAGGACACGCGTCTGGCGATCTACCGACTACTGGTCCAGCAAGGCCCCGAAGGCCTGGCGGTCGGCCAGATCGGGGGGCGGCTCGCCGTGGCTAACGCCACGCTGTCCTTCCACCTGAAGGAGCTGTCCCACGCCGGCCTGATCCAGGCCCGGCAGGAAGGGCGCTTTATCTACTATTCGGCCAACTACGAGCAGATGAACGGCCTGCTGGGCTTTCTGACAGAGAACTGCTGTCGCGGCGAGGCCTGCATGCCGGCGAGCAACATATCCCCCTGTGATGGCGCTTGCTCATAACGAATCACTACCGGGAGTTCGATCATGAAACGCTTTCAGTTCACGTCGCGGTAGCCAACCTGGAAGACAGCATTCGCTTCTACTCGGCGCTGTTCCACGGGCAGCCCACGGTTAAGAAAACCGACTATGCCAAATGGGTTCCGGAGGATCCGCACCTCAACTTCGCGATCTCCAGCCGCGGCGGCGCCACTGGCGTCGATCACCTGGGCTTTCAGGTGGATAGCGAGGAAGAGCTGGCGTAGCTGCAGCACCAGTTGCAGGCGGCCGACATCAGCATGGTGACGCAGACGGGTAGCGCCTGCTGCTACGCCGAATCGAACAAGCACTGCGTGACCGACCCTTCCGGCCTCGCCTGGGAGAGCTATCAAACCCTGGCGTCGATCCCGACGTTCAACGGTGGCGAGTCTGCCGCGGGCGAGCCGGCCAGCGCCTGCTGTGCGCCGCAAACTGCTGCGGTTACCCCCAAGAACTCCTGCACGCCCGGTAGCGGCTGCTGCTGAGCGCCACCGAGAAAGAGAGCCAGCCATGAACCAACCCGCGGTCAATGTGCTGTTCCTGTGTACTGGCAATTCCTGTCGTTCCATCCTGGCTGAAGCGGTGTTCAATCACCTGGCGCCGGCGGGCTGGCATGCAATGAGCGCCGGCAGCCAGCCAACCGGGCAGGTACACCCGCGCTCGCTGGCACTGCTGGCGCGAGAAGGGATTGCCACCGACGGCTACCACAGCAAATCCTGGGATCACCTGCCGGCCACGCCGGACATCGTGATCACGGTATGCGCCAGCGCCGCCGGCGAGAGCTGCCCCGCGTATCTGGGCCCGGTGCTACGCAGCCACTGGGGCGTGGAGGATCCTGCCCATGCGACGGGTAGTAACCAGGAGATTGACGCGGCCTTCCTGACGGCCTACCGCATCTTGCGGGCGCGGATTGAGGCATTCCAGGCCCTACCGCTGGACGCGCTGTGCCAAGACCGGCTCCAGCTCAAAGCGGAGTTGGATCGCATCGGTACGCTGCTCCCCTGACGCTGCCCTCACCGCAGCGCACAGGATCGCCCCCATCCCACGGAGAATGGCATGTCCACCCCATCTGAAGTCGCCCATACCTGCGCCTCCGGCGCCTCGCTGAGCCTGTTCGAGCGCTACCTGACCGCCTGGGTCGCCCTCTGCATTGTGGCCGGCATCGGCTTGGGGCAGGCCTTCCCCAGCCTGTTCCACGCGATCGGCGGTTGGGAAGTCGCTCAGGTCAACCTGCCGGTCGGCCTGCTGATCTGGGTGATGATCATCCCGATGCTGCTGAAAATCGATTTCGGCGCGCTGCATCAGGTCAAGGCGCACATTAAGGGCATCGGCGTCACCCTGTTCATCAATTGGCTGGTCAAACCGTTCTCGATGGCCTTTCTGGCTTGGCTGTTCATTCGGGTATGGTTTGCGCCGCTTCTGCCTGCAGAGCAGTTAGACAGCTACATCGCGGGCCTGATCCTGCTGGCGGCCGCGCCGTGCACCGCCATGGTGTTCGTCTGGAGCCGGCTGACCGGTGGGGATCCGTATTTCACATTGTCGCAGGTCGCGCTGAACGACCTGATCATGGTATTCGCCTTCGCACCGCTTGTCGGCCTGCTGCTGGGCATTTCCAGCATCACCGTGCCGTGGGCCACGCTGCTGACTTCGGTGGGGCTGTATATCGTGGTGCCAGTGCTGATCGCGCAGGCCATCCGCAAGACACTGCTGGACAAGGGCCAAGCGGTATTCGATGCCGCCATGCACCGCATCCAGCCGTGGTCAATCGCGGCGCTCCTGCTGACCCTGGTGCTGTTGTTCGCCTTTCAGGGCAAGGCCATCCTGCAGCAGCCACTGGTGATCGCGCTGCTAGCCGTGCCCATCCTAATCCAGGTATTCTTCAACTCGGCGCTGGCTTACTGGCTCAATCGCCGCGTTGGTGAAAAACACTCGGTGGCCTGCCCGTCGGCGCTGATCGGCGCTTCCAACTTCTTCGAGCTGGCTGTCGCGGCCGCGATCAGCTTGTTCGGCTTCCAGTCCGGCGCTGCGCTGGCCACCGTGGTCGGCGTGTTGATTGAGGTGCCGGTGATGCTGCTGATTGTGCGCATCGTCAATGCGACCAAGCCTTGGTACGAGCGCACCGCCTGAGCATCGCTGCGGACGCTGGTGAACGAACTATGACCATCTGCCATGATCAAGAAAACAAAACGATGGACTATTTCCTCGATACCACACCGCTATCTGTAGGTACCCTATGGCAGGATGACCGATACACTGAGACCGCGCTTGGCCAGTGTATCGGTCCAGTCCAGTTGGACGATTGCTCCCAGCTTGACCGCGAGTACTCGGACAATCGACAAGCCCAAGCCTGAGCCCTGCTGATCAGTACCCAGCACTCGGTAAAAGGGATCAAATACTCGGCTGCGATCATCCTCCGGAATCCCAGGCCCTGAATCGGATACGTTCAGACATATGCCATTCGGCAAGTCGCATACTGATAGGTCTACCTTGCCGCCTGCAGGTGTGTAGCGGATGGCATTGTCCACCAGGTTTTTCACTATCATCAGCAGATCCAGCTCGTTGGCCGTCACCCAGATTTCCTGCTCCCCCACCACCCCGATATCGATTGCCTTAGCCTCCGCCAGAGGCAGTAGATCTTCCAGTGTGCGGCGAAACACGGCTTGAACCGAAATCTGTCCGCATGCCTCGTTAGCGACGGGCAACGATTGCGCACGCGCCATCGCCAGCAATTGGTTCAACAATCTGCGGCTCCGTTCTATTCCACAATGCAAGGTAGTCAGGCGTTCGCGCGCTGGCGGTGGTAACTCTATCTCAGCCAAGCGCTCCGCTTGCAGCGCCAGCGCCGCCATGGGTGAGCGCAGTTCGTGCGCAGCGTCGGCGACAAAACGCCGTTGGCTCTCCACTGCTTGTCCAATCCGGTCTAGCAGACGGTTGATCGCGATAGCGAATGGCCGAATCTCCAGCGGCAAGCGCCCAGCTTCAACCGGATGCAATGCCATCTCCTGTCGCAGATCCAGCTCATGAGACAGTGCCGTGATGGGGCGCAACATTCTTCCTACCAAGCGCGACAATAACCACAACATGATCGGTATCAGTAGCAATTGCGGCGTAGCCGTACGTAGCGCAATATCTCGCGCAATTTCATCTCGCAACGCACTCTCTTGGGCGACAGCTACGCGAATTCCACTGCTGAAAGTCTGAATCAAGACCCGGAAAGGCTGACCATTCAAGATCAGGCTATGCAAGCCGTCCGGCAATAACGGCGATAGCGGCAATCTTCCAGTCTGCTGGCCAGTCGGCGTTACAAACTGGATCAGTACCCGGGATTCATCTACTTTTGACGCCGGGTGCATCGCCATTGTTTCTCTGGGCAAAACTCGCTGCTGTTCCAGCAAGGCCGCTACTTGACGCAGTACATCGTCTTGCAGTTCATTCACTTCCTCGAAAGCCGACAGAAAGGATACTACTCCTGCCGCTAATGCCAGCAGCAAGGATATCCCGGCCAAGGAGACCGAAAGACGGAACTGGAGCGACTCCCTCAAGCGCTTTTTGAAACCATCCATCCCATTCCCCTGACATTCTTGATGCACGGCGCTGCCCAGCTTGCGCCGCAGCGAATGAATCAGAAACTCGATGGCATTGCTTTCCACCTCCTCGCCCCAGCCGTAGATGCGCTCTTCCAGCTCATTGCGGGACAAGATAGCGCCGGGTCTGACCAACAAGGCTTGCAGAAGCGGCAAATTCCCGATGGACAACAACACGGTCACGCCGTCAGCTGTCGA
>NZ_MKCT01000041.1 GCF_001855555.1 Chromobacterium sphagni
CTGCGGGAACAAGGCATGCAAAAGCGGACAGGCGGCAAGGCCTGTCCTTTTGTTCCGCTTAACGCTTGATGCGTGAAATCTTGGTGCCTTCGATGCTGAGGCTGGCCATCAGGCCCTGTTGGTCGAAGATGAAGGCATAGGCATCGCCGCGCAAAGTCGTGGTCGTCAGGTTTTTCGCCTCCCCGGCATCCACCACGACAATGCTGGGGCCGGTGCCGATTTCCCAGCCTTTCGACTGCTTCAGATAGCGCAAAGCCTTGTGATTCATCAGGAAGACCGCATAGCCGAAAGACTCCGCTCCCGCCTGCCATCCCCAGGACCCGGTGACCGAGTTGTAATAGCCATTCGGGCGCCCGCTTTCCAGTAGCACGCCCTCGCCATAAGCGCCGCCGAAGATCAGCCCGGCCTTGATGATTTTGGGAAACACCAGAATGGCGGTTGCCTTTTTCGAGAGATTTTCAGCCAGTGGGCTCTTCTGGTACAGCATTTGCAGGGATTGCGCGGCTCCTTCGTCCAGGTCTTGCGCGGACTCGGCCCGTGCCGGATTACTGGCGAACCCCAGTGCGAGGAGGGTGGCTGCCAGTAACCATGCTTTTTGCCAGCTGCGTAGGGAATGGATCATCGCGGTATACCTTTCAAGTGGATGGGAAACCCATCTTACATGCCATGGCATGAAAGCCTGGAGCCTCCCGTGACGACAAATGGCTGGGTGAATTTCATGGTATAGCTTATCCGGGTACTCCGTGTGGGACGGTTCGCTATCGAACATAACGGGTGGTCTCCGCCGCTTTATCCTTCGCCTATGCTCGCTAGCGAGCAGACTTCGCCGCGCCCGGTCGTCATAGTGGCCATGCTTGTCCGTCCTCCTGCCGCGGTTGTTGAAAGCGGGCGGTTTGACGGGCGTGATGAAGTCGCGTGGCGCGGCAATGGATGCCGTCAGGCCCGCGCTTGCCTGAAGGAGGCTATCTGATGAAAACGTTTCGGGAATATGCGGCAAGCGCCGCCATGGCTGCCATGCTGTGCGGCCTGTGCGGCTGTGCCGGGATGTCGCAGCGCGGGCAGAATACCGCCATCGGCGCCGGCGTGGGCGGCGTAGCCGGCTCGGTGCTCACCGGAGGCAGCGCTCTGGGCACGCTGGGCGGGGCCGCGGTGGGCGGCGTCATCGGGCATGAGATCAAGAAGTGAAGCCATGTTGACGGGCAGCTCGTCTCCAACTGGGCGCTAGCCCGCATTGCAGGCGCCGTCGGCGGATTTCCTGTCCGCCATAGAGCAAGCGTTCTTTCAAGCGGGTTCAAGCGTCGCGCGAGCTTGGGCCCTGCCAGTCATGGCCTGGGCAAGTTGCTGCCGCCGGCCGCAGTCCCGGTTCATCAAACCAGGAGCGTGCGACTCCCATCGCATGACCAAGCGCCATGTCGCTTCCTTACGAATCCTTGTTACTGGGCGTATTGCTGATCACGATGGTGCTGGCCGGGACCTTGCTGCCGCGGCTATTGCTCAGCAGCGCCATGGTCTATCTCGGGGTGGGTTATGCGCTTGGCCCGGGAGTGCTGGGGGTGGTCGCACCGGATCCCTTTCGGCATGCCGATGCGTTGGAGTGGGTGGCCGAAGTGGCGTTGCTGGTTTCGTTGTTCAGCGTCGGGCTGAAGATGGGGTGCGTGTCCTTGCGGGATCGCCGCTGGGTTTTACCCTTGCGGCTGTCGCTCATCTCCATGACGCTCACGGTTGGGTTCATCGCCGCCGTCGGACATTGGCTATTGGACTTGTCTTTGGGCGCGGCGGTATTGCTGGGTGGAATCCTGGCGCCTACCGATCCGGTGCTGGCCGCCGGGGTGCAGACTGAAAACGGCCCGTTGCCCGACCGGCTGTATTTCAGCCTCTCCGGCGAGGGCGGCTTGAATGACGGCACGGCCTCGCCTTTTGTGATGCTGGGCCTGGGCCTGCTGGGCTGGCGCGAGTTGGGGGCCGGGCAATGGCGCTGGTGGCTGGTGGATGTGCTGTGGTCGATGGGGGGAGGGCTATTGATAGGCGCGGTCTTGGGCAGCCTGATCGGCGGATTCGTCGTCCATTTGCGCACCCGCCATCAGCAGGCGGTGGGTTTGGACGAGTTTCTGTCGCTAGGCCTGGTGGCAATCGCCTACAGGACCGCGCAGCTATGCCTGGCATCGGGTTTTCTGGCGGTGCTGGCCGCCGGCCTGGCATTGCGGCGCGTGCAGGAGCGGCCGCGCGAGGGAACCACGTCGCTCGGGTTGGAGCCTTCGATCGGGCACACTTATGGCGAATTGTCCACGCACTCCCATCATGCGAGCGAGGCAATGTCGCATGCCGTGCTGGGATTCAACGAGCAATTGGAAAAGCTGGCCGAGCTGGCGATTGTTTTGCTGGTCGGCGCCATGCTGCCGTATGCCGCGCCATGGGCAAGCTTGTGGTGCCTGGTTCCAGTGCTGTTTATCCTGTTGCGTCCGCTTTCGGTGTGGCTGGGTTGTTTGGGCGAGCCTATGGATAAGTGCCAGCGGGCGATGATTTCCTGGTTTGGCATTCGCGGCATCGGTTCCGTGTTTTATCTGATGTTCGCGATTGGCCACGGCGTGGCCGGGCAACTGGCGCGGCAATTGCTCACGCTTACGCTGCTGACTGTGGCGGCATCCATTGTGGCGCATGGCATATCGGTCCGGCCATTGATGAGGTGGTATGCCAGGCAGGGACAGCGCTGACCTGCACGGATTGGCATTGAGTCCGGGCGGTTATTTGGATCTTTAGCGCTTCTGTGCGCAGGCGCACATACCGATATGCCCCCGCCGGATTATTTTGCCAAACATCATGCCTCCTGTTTTCCACCGAGCAAGCGGGACGATGGGTTCATGGCCGATACCGACGCGCGGTAGCTGTCTGTTTCCTTGCAGTCTGGCTTTCTTCGGAGAGGAGACCAAACCATGGCTTGGCACAGCGATATCGAACAATGGGCAAACCATATCCGGCAGCGCAATCCCTTCGCGGCAAGACTGGTGTGGGATGGGCGGCAGGTTGACTTCGGCGCTTTCGAGACGCCGTTGGTCACGATGTATGTGCGTGAGGCGTCGGCGCTGCGATATTTGCTTTCTCCCAGCCTGGACGGCCTGGGCGAGGCCTATGTCCGCGGCGTTTTCGATGTCGAAGGCGCGCTGGACGATGTCATCGACTTGGCTTATGCGCTGTCTGGCGGCGGAGAGAACAAGCGCTTCAAGGCGATTGCCGGTTATTTCCGGCACTCCCGCAAGGCGGACAGGCAGGCCATCCAGTATCACTATGATGTGTCGGACGCCTTCTACGCCTTATGGCTGGACCCGGAGATGGTGTATTCCTGCGCTTATTTCGAGACCGGGCTGGAGAGTCTGGAGGAGGCGCAGCTCAAGAAGATCGATCATATCCTGACCAAGCTCAAGCTGGCTCCCGGGCAGTCATTGCTGGATATAGGCTGTGGTTGGGGGGGCTTGGTGATGCGCGCGGCGCAACGGTTTGGCGTACGCTGTCTAGGGATTACCCTTTCCCGGAATCAATATGAGGCGGCCACGCGGAAAGTGCGCGCGGCGGGCCTGCAGGACCGGATCGAGATCAGGCTGCAGGATTATCGGGATGTGAACGAGCAATTCGACCGCATTGCCAGTGTTGGCATGTGTGAACATGTGGGCATCAAAGGCCTGCCGGCCTATTTCAGGCGCATCAACGACATGCTTTACGATGATGGCATGGCGTTGAATCACGGCATTACCATGGTCAACGCCGATAGCCGGGAGGCGCCGTTTGGCGCGGGCAGGTTCATGGAGAAGTATGTGTTTCCCGGCGGAGAGCTGCCGCATGTGGGGGAGGTTTTGCGCACCATGCAGCAGGGCGGGCTCGAAGTGCTGGATGTGGAGAGTCTGCGCCGGCACTACGCAAAAACGTTGGCGGCCTGGTCGCGGAATTTCGAGACAAACAGCGAGGCGATCCGCCTGGAGGTGGGGGAAGAGAAATTCCGGATCTGGCGGGTTTACCTCTCTGGTTGCGCCTATGCGTTCCGGCATGACGTAGTGAGCATTTATCAGGTGCTTTGCCACAAGGCCGGGCGGGATGCCGATAGTCTGGATTGGTCGAGAAGGTATATGTATGCCAAATGATTGATGTCTTGTCTTTTCCCCGACCACGCCCTTGCGGGTAGAGCCGGGGACGTGGATTTTACGGGCCATCCTGCTGGACTTGCTGGATATCCTTGATTTGCATGTAGTTGATGACAACCCGGACTTCCTTGACTGCCAGAGCCAGATCGCTGGCGCGATCTATTTCCGCCTGGGTGCCGACCCGGCCATTCAATATGACTTTGCCGTCATTGGTTTCCACCTGAATCTCGGACGATGTTAATTCCGGGTCATGAAATATGGCGGCCTTGACTTTGCTGGTAATGAACGCATCGCTTACGTAGTTGGCGGCCTCTGTCGAGCTGGCGTCGGCATCGCTGGAAATCGTGATCGGCGCGGAATCATAACTGGCCGCCAGCGAACTGCGCGCCGGGCCTTCCTTTCCATTGGCATAGCCATTGCCGGCAATTGCGCTCAGCGCGATATAGCCAATCAGCCAGGCAATGCTCGTTGTGCATCGGTTGAATGAAATACGCATGATCAACTCCTTTTAATAAGGCAATGCCGCTGCCATTGCAAGGCTGCGCCGAGGCATGGCCTTGAATGGATTGCTTGTGTTGCCTAAAGAGTATCGCGGCTACGCGCGCTGTGATCTGTGCGACAAAACACATATTGCGGACTGTTTCAGTAGAAAATAGCGAAGGATTGGCCCAGCCTGGTTTTGTCGCTGGCCGCTTTTTTTTCAGGCCAGGCTCACTTGGCTGTGCTTGATGGCAGAAGCTGCTCATACTCGGTCTTTATTGCGGAGTAGCATCCACATGCGCGTTCCCCCAGGCTGTTTCTTTTCAGTATGGTGAGATGGCCGCCAAGGTAGCGGATCAAGCCATTGCGTTGCAGGCTCATGACGGCATTGATGACTTCCTGCCGGTTTGCGCCCAGGATGTCGCTGATCAGATCCTCGCTCAGTTCCAGCTCATTTCCCTGCTGGCGATCCAGGCTTGTCAGTATCCAGCGGCATAGCCGCTGTTCAAGCGAGTGGTCGATATTGCATGTCGTGGTTTGCGCCATCTGCGTAATCAGCGCCCGCGTATAACGCAAGAGCAGAAGCATGAACTGGCCGGAATGATTGAGCTCAGCTTTCAGCGCCGAGGAGGTCAGCTTGAAGCCATAGCCTGCGCGTTGCACGACCGCTCTGCCGGGAATGGTTTCGCCGCCCATCGAGAATGAAATCCCGACAATGCCCTCATTGCCGACTACGGCTATCTCCGCGGTGTTGCCATTTTTGATGATGTGAAGCAGGGAAACGATTGCGGTGCAGGGAAAATAGATACAGCTGGACTCTGGGGCCGCTTCGTATAAGGCCTCGCCCGCAGGCATTTCAACCAGATCCAGATGGGGAGCGATGCGATTCCATTCAGCGGAGGGAAGCGCAGCCAAAATACTGTTGCGATGCGATTCGATCAGTGTGGTCATGTTTTCGTTCCAGATGCCTGATAGTTGCTGAAACTATACTTTAGGACAGGGAATCATCGCGGTATGTACGCTAACGCACATTGATTTATTTCAATTGAATTATCTGTATTGATTGATGGGCCTGGATGCGACGGCAATAACATCCGGCAGGGCGTTATGCTGAACGGTAAATATCAGCTGATATATGTAAATTAGCACAACTCATGACTATCGCTATGACACATTTGGGGGCGAATGGTTTCCAGCGTGCTGAGCTTCGTTCGATAGCGCACAGACCATTTTCTGGCCTGACACCACGATATGGCTTCCTACGGCCATTCTGGGAGGAGTACGCCATGAAAACAGATATTCAATTGCAACAGGATGTGATTGCCGAGCTTAGCTGGGACCCTTCGATCAATGCCACGCATGTCGGAGTTTCAGTTAGCGATGGCGTGGTGATGCTGTCGGGACATGTCAGCAGCTATGTCGAAAAATGGAGCGCGGAACGGGCGGCTTTGCGCGTGGCGGGAGTCAAGGCGCTGGCGATTGAAATGGATGTCGAGCTGCCTAATGCCGACAGGCGCGAGGATTCCGATATTTCCCGCTCGGTGGCCAATGTATTGCAGCAAATGACCCAGATGCCTAAAGACGGCGTGCAGGTCATGGTGGAAAATGGCTGGGTTACTTTGTCGGGCGAGGTGGAGTGGGAATATCAGCGGCAGGCGGCTACGCGGATTGTGCGCCATTTGCTGGGCGTTACCGGGGTTAGCGACAATATCGCAATCAAGCCCAAGCTCTTGATGGATGCGGTGAAGGCGGGAGTGGAAAATGCCTTGCGGCGCCGCGCGATAAGCGATATGGACAGCATTTCAGTCTCCATCCACGATGCGGATGTGATCTTGAGCGGGTCCGTGCATAGCTGGTCCGAGCGCGAACTGGCAAACCATGCCGCATGGAGCATGCCTGGCGTGCACCAGGTGATCAATAAGATCAAAGTCCTTATTTGAAACCCGTTCTCCAAACGAGCTTCAAAACAGCCCACTTCCAAAGGAAAAGCCATGGAACATGCCAATCTGGCAGTTTATGTTTATAACACTCATGTCGAAGCGGAGGATGCCATCCGTTTTCTGAGCAAGGCCGGCTTTGACGTGAAAAAGCTGTCGGTAATCGGCAAGGGTTACCATAGCGAGGAGCATCCTGTCGGGTTTTATACCTTGGGCGACAAAATGAAAGCCTGGGGCAGCGTTGGCGCATTCTGGGGTGGCTTGTGGGGCTTGCTGATTGCGCCCGCGGTATTTTTTCTGCCGGGGCTGGGCTTGGTCGCGATGGCTGGCCCGGTGGTTTCGGCGCTGGTCGGCGCGCTGGAGGGCGCGGTTGTCGTGGGTGGATTGTCTGCGCTGGGGGCGGCTTTGACCAAGGTCGGGGTGAGCGCCGAACAGGCAATCAAATATGAAACCGCTCTGAAGGCGGATAAATATGTGCTGGTGGTTCATGGCGGCATGGAAGACGTTGCCAGGGCGCATTCCATTCTGGATGTCTCGTCCGGATGGAAAAGCGCCTGACGGATGCTGGCGCGCTGTCCCTCTGGGCCGGGATGTCCAGGCCGCGGCGGTAAGGGCAGGCGGCTCTGCAGGCTTGAATGCCGCGCCCGGTCTGCCGGACGATCTGGCAGACAGGCTCCATAGCGTTGCAGCGCTTCGTGAGCCCGGTCTTAAAATGTCAATTTTTCAGAATCAACGCTCCTGACGCCGCGGATATCCTTGGCCAGCCCAATGGCGAGCGCCCGCTCCGCCGGCGTGCGCACTTTTCCGCTCAAGGCGACGGCGCCGTCCTGAGTGCTGACTTCGATGTTGTCGTCGAAAATGTCGACGGAGTACAGGAAGGCGGCTTTGACCCGCGAGCTGATCCAGCGGTCGGACAACATGGCGTTGATGCCGCCTTGCGGTTCGGTTTTGTATGCGCCAACAACCGCCGCCCTTCCGTTGGCGAGCAAGCGATTGTCCACCGACACCACGCCGCGGGTGCTGATCGCCAGACCCCCGGCATGACTTCTGGTGGCCGCCGTGTCGACGCTGCCTCTGAGGATCACCCGGCCTTGATTCGTTTCCACGGCAATGGGCAGGCCATCGGTTGTCCGGCTCCAATACAGCTTGGACCTGATCGTGAGGGTGATGGTGGCATCGTCTATTGCCGCTCCGGCATGGGGTGAATGTTTCGCATCGGGTCTGTTCCGGATCACGATGCTGTTTTCCACGATATTGATCCCGTTTACGCCGCGCGCGATATCCAGTGCCAGATCGCGGTTGATATCGTCTTCCGCGCTGCCGGAGATTCTAGCGGCGCCCCGCGATACCGACACCTTGAGCTTGCAGAAGCGCAGATAGGGGCTGGCGGCGTAAGTCGCGGCGATTTGGCTTTCCTGCCGCGCGTCGAGCGCCGCCTGTGAGAGCGGGGTCGCGACGGCGCCTGGGTTTCCTGGCATCAAGGCCAGCAGGATGCCGACGATGGGAAGGCAATGTCTGCAATAGCGTTTCATCGACGTCTACCGGTGGGCAAAGGCGGCGTGTTACGAAGCGCGGTCGCGATGGCGGAGGGCGGCGGAGATGGATAAAGCGACCGCCCATGCAGTCACGGGACGGCCGCTCTGTCGATCTCGCGGTCACTGCGTCAGGCGCTGTTGGCGCCGGTCATGCAACGCTATGTCTGCTTTTGGCGCTCGCCCGGCCAAGCGCAGTTTGGCGCAGGCTCAATACCTTGGCGGCTTGTAGCCGGTGCTGCTTTCATGGGCCGATGTTTCATGCGCTGCCGGCGTCTTGGCGGGATCCTTGGCCGGATCGTAAGCCGGGGTACCCGGCTTGTGCGGCTGCCCTTGATTCGGCGTAGGGGTTTCGCAGCCGGTTTTCGGCGTTTCTACCGCCGGCTTTTGGTCCGGCGTGGCTTGCTTGGGAGCGCCGGGGCGGCGTTCGATTGGTTGGGCTTGTTCATGGTAAACCTCTGAGGTATCCGGCTCTCCGCGAAGTTGCAGGTAGTCGGTATGCCTACTTTGCCGATTTTGACTATGGGTGTCGGTGCGTTAGCGAGCGGATGCTTGTATCGTTCCCGTTTACCCGCACACCGGCAGGGCGGCGCAATCGGGTCAATCTCCCCAGAGCTCGATACTGTCTATCGAGGGCGCGCTGTTGGGGGCGATGGCATGCGCCGGGACTAGGGTGATGTTGGCGACGCATTCGCCATCGAGGGATATGGCGGGGGCCGGGTGGCCTGGAGTCAATTCAAAACTGACGTCGCGTTGCATGCCGGGTCCGATGCCGTAGAAATTGAACTCGCCAACCATGATTTGGCCAGGCGGTTCGCCGGCTTTCCTGGCCGAGTCCTGCAGGTAGACCCGGTAGGCGCTTTGCGGATCGGCGCCGGCCCGGATGCCGCGCAGATGCAGGGTCATGCGTCTGCTGCCGGAGCTGGCCTTGCAGGCACCGCCACGCCAGGGGAGCGCAATCCTGACAACCGGCGGGCCGATGTCGATAACGCCTCCTACTATTTGGTACTTTCCAAGAAGATGTAGCGTGGATGCGCATCCCAATAGAAACATCATGGCGGGAAGAAGGGGGGCGATGCGCAGCGCTGGACTCATCCTCATCGGCCCCTCCCTGGGCACCGCGCCATGCTGGCGGGCGCGAGTAAAAAGGATCCAGCAGTCAGAGGAGTCCCGGCAAGGCTCCCTGGCCGTTTCAGGACGCCACCAGCGCGATCTTGTCGATCGACGGCAAGGCGTCGGCATTGCCGGTGCCGGTCGGCACCAGGGTCACCCTGGGAACATCGGTATTGCTTTGCGCCAGCAAGGCGCGGGTTTCCGCGCTGAGCAGGAAGCTGAAAGCCTTCTTGTCGGGATTGTTGCCTTCGCCGCCTGTCGCGTCATCATGCTGGTGCGTGCCGGCCGCGCTGAAGAAGTTGATCTGTCCGACAAAGGCGGGGCCGCGCGTGTCCTGGCTTGGCGCATCGTTGGCATGCACATAGACGTTGTATACGCCATTGACCACGCCATGGGCCGAAAGTCCTTCCAGGCGCAGAAACAGGTTGGCCTGCTTCTTCAGGCTGCGCAGCTTGGCGGAAAACAGCTGGTTGCGTTGCGTCGCTTCGGCGGCGGGCGCGGGATTGGCCAGGTCTACCGTGACGGGCGCGTTGCCCAGCCGGACGGGAGCGGATTTCTCCGTCGCGACGTTTTCCATCTGCAAGGCGAACTGGGGCGACAGCAGAACCGGCATCCGCTTGGGGAACGGCAGGCTACCCGCCGGACGCTGCGCGTAGTGATCGTATGCGGTTTTGGGTACCGCCAGGAAGTCTTTCACCGTGCCAACGACTGCGCCGCCGGTGGGGCCGGCGAAGACGAATTGAGTGTTGAGGAAGGCCGGGTCGGCTGGGTTTTTGCCGCCGGCGAAATTCCAGCTGGCCCAGATGCGGTCGATGTTGCAGTGGTGCAGCCAGAATATCGGATCATTCGCCGCCCAGGGAACCGAGGCCATGCCGACATTATTGCCGACATCCACGTGCAGCGCGCCGTGCGGGTTCATGTCCAGGTTGGCGCAGAAGCCGGCGTCTCCGCCCGAGGTTCCGGAGTACAGGTTCGACTTCATGGCGTTCAGGTTCAGGTCGGCGCCGCCCGGTCCCTGGGTGATGTTCTGTCCGGCGTTGGTCTGGGGCCAACGGCTGGCGCGGTACAGCGAGTTCCATACCGGATCGCCCTGCTTTCTGAAGTCTACCGGCAGTATCTGTTGCACGGGATCGGTGTAATCCCAGTAGGGCAGCGTGAAATTGGGCTTGCCCGACACTTGCCGGATGATCTCCTCGAAGTAGCCGATGAACATCCGATGCCACGGCAGGAAAAAGTCTTCGCGTTGGCCGCTGCTGTGCGCCTGGCAGGTGTCCCACACCTTGGTGGCCAGGACCTTGTTAGGGTCGTTCACCGGGTAGACCCGGGCCAGTTCCTGTTGCTTTGTCTTGTCGGCGCGAACGAAGTGGGTGTACCACTGGAATATCCAGTTCAGCGGGTTGCCCTCTGGGTACTGCGCCGGATCCATCATCTTCTTCACCGCGCTGGCATAAATCGCCAGCATGGCTTGGCCTTCGGCGCTGGCAACGCTGTAGCGGGTATGCAGCTGGCGTCGGGGGATAAGCAGTGGTTTGGCCGATACGGGCAGCGCAAGGCTGCCGAATACAATAGCGCCTCCCAGTAGCAGCTGACGACGATTGAATTCGGACATATTTCCTCCTGGACGGGTATATGGTTTTGTCTGAACAGGTCTTGCAGCGCTCCCGCTTGTAGCCAACCAATGCAATGCTCAAAAAAGTGTTTTGCAGGGCATTTTCAGGATCGGCGATAAATGGCAATGGAGAGACAGACCAAACTTTTATGCGTTGTTGGCGACTCTCTCCCGATGAGCGACCAGATAACTGAAATGGCAACCAGCCAGTCATAGTGGTGGCATCAGTTTTTTGTGGTTTCTAGGATGGATGTTCAATTGTTTATTTGTTTGTCCATCCTTATTTTGATTAGATGTATTGTGGGTGGGTTGCAATCCGGATTATTACCTACTTTTGATGAAATCAGGCAGTAACGGCTTGGTTGGTCCGGATGGCGGTTTGGGGGCGTGGTTTGTTATCGTTGCGCCATATTTCAGCTTCGGTTTAAAAGAATTTGCATGGCGGCTATTTGTAAATCAACCCGCGGGATACAATGAGATGCGCAGGTTTTGTCTGATGTTGCAATTGACCCTTGTCCCGTTCATATTGTTTTTCCAGTTTTTAGATCAAGGCGCAAGCCAATGCCGCGCGATTTGAATTGTGTCTGGAGTTTTTGAATAGGCGGAATGCAGGAATCCTGGTGGATCCCTTGCTGGGGGCCTCAGGTTGAATGCAAGGCAGGCATGAGCGTCTATATATTAAAAACCCCTAGCTTTTGGCTAGAGATTCTTTCACGCGAGCCTTCTGTTCTTCACCGGGGTGGTCGTGCGTGCCGCATTCGGCCTGGCTGGCGCCCGTCGACGTCATCCTGCCGTCGAGCGTTGTAAAGCCAGCAAGCCAAGCAGTGCAAGAACGGAGGGCCGGGCGGCCAGCCGGCGGTAGCGCTCCGCCCAGGCGATTCCGGTTGCGCCGAGCATGATCGCGGCGCCGTGGCCGGTGAGGGAGGCAAGCAGCATCAGCGCCCAGCAGCTGCGGATGCAGGCGGCGGCGTGCTGCATGCCGTAGAGCAGGCAGTCCCGGTCAGCTTGCCAACCGCTTGGCGCCAATGCGCGCGTCTGGTGGCATTCGGCCAGCGCGCGGGCTTTGCAAGGGGTGAGTTGCCATATCATCGCGGTCATAAAGCCCAGGATCGCAACCGAGCCTGCGGCGGCTTGAGAGGCCGCCGCACCAGATAGGCCCTGCAGGACAATCGCCGCGGCAAGCCAGCAGCCCAGATAGCCGGCCAGAAACCCGCCAATCGCGCGATGGCGGCGGCGCCACAGGCTGAGAAACGCAGCTTGCCGAATGCTGGCGGCAGCCAGCGGCATCATCATCGCCAGCGTCATGCTAATCCATGCCGATATCCGCGCCGGGTCGCCGAGATTCAGCACCGCCTGCCATGGCGCCAAAGGCGCGGCCACCCGGCAAAGCGCGCCCGGCCACGGCGGGGAGCGGGGGGAAAGCCAGACCAGCCACGCCGCTGCGCTGATTGTCAGCGACCACCATTCGGGGTGGCGTTGGAACCAGGGCAGCTCACGCCGCCAAAAGCGCCGATGACGGTCGAGCCGCGGGACGCCGACAAGGCCGCCGCCGATTGCTATGCGCTGTTTCGCCGCCGTTTTCCACGTAGCCATCGCCGCACCCGCTCATTCGTAATACAGGCTCACCCTGCCGATTTTCACTTCCGCCGCGCGAGTCTGCTGGCGTCTGGGCACGAAAGTCACGCGCAGGTCTTTTGGGTTCCATCCGGTTTGATGCTCAAGCTTTGCGATCAGGTCGGTAACTTTGTAGACATAGTGCAAACCAGTGCCGGCATGGCCGCGTCCGGGTTTTGACGCTTTTTCCAGCCCGAACAAAGGCAGAAGCCCGGCGCACAGCTCCTCATGTTGCTGTGGGTCGCTTTCATTGGGCGAGTGCAGATAGACTTCATAGCCAACCGGCATCCCGCTGCCGGTGATTTTTTCAAGGCGCAGATAAGCCTGCCGCGCTTTGCCTGCGGCTTGCGCCTGCAGCGCCGGGCCGGTTGGCGCTTCAATCGACAGGCTGACGGTGGTATTGGAGGCGGACAAGGGAAAAGACTTCCCAGTGGCAGCCACCATTTCCGATTGTTGTGCGATCGACATGGTCTTATCCCCCAGTGGCTAGCGTAGTCTTGTCCGCTGCGGCGGCCGGCGTCTCTCCGGTTCTGTCGTATTGATAATGCCAGGGGCTGGCGATGGTATCGACGACATCCTGCGGAGAATAGGTAACCGGTTGGCCGGCGGCATTGTGGAAAAAGAATTTCACTCCGGTCAGCCAGGATGGATCGGTTGGGTTGCTGTTGCCCTGATGGCGCCAGACCTCCCACAGCCGGTCGATATTGGCGTGGTGCAGCCAGAAGATGGGATCGAGCGCGGCGGTGTCGGGGGCGCCCATCAATCCGCCGATATCGCTGTGGATCACGTCGTGCGGCACCATTTCAAGCTGGCCCTGATCGTTGTCGCCCGAGTGGTTGAAGCCCCTTGACGGCCCGCCAAACCCCGAATCGCCCCCCGGTGTGGAGCGCCCGGTGAAAGTCTTGTGTTTGAGGCTGTTCAGACTCACCGCCTTGGAGTCGAGGAAGGCGGCGCCGTCGTTGCCCTGATCCCGCTCCACCCGCAACGGATTCTTCTCTGGCACGCCAAACTCGGCGGCGGTGAAGGCGGCGGGAAGTTTTCTGGCGTTGGGATTGGTGGCGTCGCTGTAATCCCAATAGGGCAAGGCCCAATCTTGCGGGCCGCCCAGCTTGGCGACGGTGGCCGCAACGATCTGTTCGAATATCCCGAGGAACATGCGATGCCAGGGCAGGAACAGCCAAGTGGCGTGCTGGCATTGTCCCCATGCTTTTTGCTGATCGGCATTGAAGGATGACGGATCGGCGTTCGTGCCATGCACGGCAGCCTGGTATTCCCAGCTGGTCGTATTGCTGAGGGGGCGCTGCCGCATGGCGTCGACGGCCCGGGCGTACCATAGCAGCGTCGGGTCATCGGCCGCCAGCCGCCATGCATCCTTGCGCACCCGGATCGGGCTGCCAGTGGTGTTTGCCATCGCGGACTCTCCTTTGCGGACTCAAGTTTGTCGACATGCTTGCTGCAGACATGTGAAGCAAGAACGCCGGGTAGCCAAGATAAAACAAACATGATGCGCCTAAGTTGGGTATTAGAGCATGCCGCGGAGATTGCAAAACTATTATGTGGTTTTATCTGCGCCTATTGAGAGTGTTTCTTTTCCACAATTCAGATTCAAGTCGAATCTGGATGCGATGGCAATGGTTTTTCAATCGCGGTTGGTGTATTTTTGCCAGCAGATACTTTAATTTTTGTGTGCGGTGGCGCACAGACAAACGCCATATCGTGAAATTATTTTCCCCATTACCTGATGGTTTGCCATTTGGTGCCACAGGACTAACGGGAGCAATGGCGATGAGCGAGTTTACTCAACATATTCAAGCCGGGACTGCCAGCCAAGTGATGCCCGCGCGCAGGCTGATCAAGATGGATCTTCCGGACAGGAAATGACCTATCCGGATACTTACGAGCCAGGAAACGATGAGCCAGAGTATCTGCTGGTTCAATATGTCGGCACGAGCTGGTTGGGCGATAGACTGAAAGCCGACGAGGCTGATCCCGAGTTTGGCGGGCCTCTGGACAATTTGATGGAATTGGATTTTGACGATTGATCTGCATATTGCGGCTTCGCGAGTTTCTATACAGTAAAATTTCAATGTGGAGGTCGCACAGGCTATTCTTGTGCCGTTATTGACTCTTTGCCTAGCGCGGCTTGTCATTTTACGCTGTCAGCCTCAAAGGATAATGCTGCGGAAGTTCGGACAGCCAAGATAAGAGGGGAGGCTGGGTCGGGGATGCTCGCGTTGCTTTAACCCTTATTGGGCGAATTGTCGCAAAACAAACAGCCAGGCAAGCCGCAAGGCCTGCCTGGCTGTTGTTTGCCTACAAGATATGGCTGATCCGGCTCCAGCTTTACAGCATCTTGCTGAAGCGGGGGCTTTGTTGCACAACCCCGTGTTCGTAAGGGCTTGGTCAGCTAGCCGTATGATCAAGCCCGCTTCGAAACAGTAACGAACCACCAACTGGAAAGCCTACAACCAAGCCCTGACCCAGCGTGGCCCTTGTCCATCTGGCTGGACACGAGCATGGCATGGCAGGCAAGACCGCAGGCGAAGCGAGGCCGGGCACAGACCTACAGCGATGCGGCCATTCCATTCTGTTTGACCATCAAGAACCTGTTCGGCCTGGTGTTGCGACAGACCATCGGTTTCATCCAAAGCCTGTTCAAGCTGACGGGCCTGGGCTGAACCGTCCCGGACTTACAGTGCACGGCGTCGGCATCAGCTGACGCTGCAGGTCAAGATTCCCTATCAGAAACGCTTAGGCGCGCTGCATCTGCTGGTCGATAGCACTGGCATCAAAATGCCGGGCAAAGGCGAATGGAAAACTAAAAAGCATGGTGCCGAATACCGCCGGCAATCGCGCAAGGTTCATCTGGGCATCGATGCGGAAACCCTGCCAATCCGGACCATTAAAGGTGACGGACAATCGCCAGGTCGATGCGCCAATGTTGCCTTCGTTGTTGGCGGAGATCCCACCAGATGAGTCGATAGCCTGAGCGGGCAAGGAGGCTCACTGGGCGCGCCGGCTCGAAACGAGATTCTGCGCGCCACCAAGCGACTTGGCCGGTTGGCTGGGCGATCTGGAAACGCTGGAGCGGCTACCATCGCCGCAGCTTGGTGGAGACCAAGATGCACGGCTTCAAACTGTTAGGCGAAAGGGTGATGGCCTGACGCTTCGATGGCCAGGTGACTGCATGCGGCCATCTTGAACCGCTTCAACATGCTGGGCCTTCCGTGCACGGTGGCGGTGGCATAGGCCTGCCGGAGGAAAGGGGAAACTCACTCTGCTCCGGACTTATGCAACAGAGCCCCGGTTACACAAAAATTCGGACACCTTCATTTCTGGACGAAAAAAAGCCCGCGCTTAAGCGCGGGCCAATGATGAAAGAGGACCAGACTGGCGGTGGCGGATTAGAAATCCAGCTCCGCCGGGGCTTTGGCCTTGCTGTCCTGGGCCGCCTCAGCCACGGTGGCGTCGGTGGTCAGGATCAGGCTGGCGATGGAGGCCGCGTTTTGCAGCGCTGTGCGCGTCACCTTGGTCGGGTCGATCACACCCATTTCCACCAAGTCGCCGAACTGGCCGCTGGCGGCGTTGTAGCCGTAGCTGCCCTTGCCTTCCAGAACCTTGTTGACGATGACCGACGGCTCGTCGCCGGCATTGGCGGCGATGGCGCGCAGCGGCGCTTCCAGCGCGCGCAGAACGATCTGAATGCCGGCGTCCTGGTCGGCGTTGTCGTCCTTCAGTTCGCCGATATGGGCGCGGGCGCGCAGCAGGGCCACACCGCCGCCGGCGACGATGCCTTCTTCCACCGCGGCGCGGGTGGCGTGCAGCGCGTCGTCCACGCGGTCTTTCTTCTCTTTCATTTCCACTTCTGTGGCTGCACCGATGCGGATTACCGCCACGCCACCGGATAGCTTGGCCACCCGTTCCTGGAGTTTTTCGCGATCATAGTCGCTAGTAGCCGCATCGATCTGCGCCCGGATGGTCTGTACGCGCGCGTCGATCTTGGCCTTGTCGCCGGCGCCGTCGATGACGGTGGTGTTTTCCTTGCCGATTTCCACGCGCTTGGCGCTGCCTAGTTCGGCCAGGCCGGCTTTTTCCAGAGTGAGGCCGGTTTCCTCGGAAATGACGGTGCCGCCGGTGAGGATGGCGATGTCTTCCAGCATGGCCTTGCGGCGATCACCGAAGCCCGGGGCCTTAACGGCGGCCACCTTCAGGATGCCGCGCATGCTGTTCACCACCAGGGTGGCCAGCGCTTCGCCTTCCACGTCTTCGGCGATGATCATCAGCGGTTTGCCGGCCTTGGCCACTTGCTCCAGCACTGGCAGTAGATCGCGGATATTGCTGATCTTCTTGTCGTAGAGCAGCACCAGCGGGTCTTCCAGCACGGCGGTCTGCTTTTCCGGATCGGTGATGAAGTAGGGCGACAGGTAGCCGCGGTCGAACTGCATGCCCTCGACGACGGCCAGCTCGTTGTCCAGAGACTTGCCGTCTTCGACGGTGATTACGCCTTCCTTGCCCACCTTGTCCATCGCGTCGGCAATGATCTTGCCGATGTCCTCGTCCGAGTTGGCGGACAGCGCGGCCACCTGGGCGGTTTCCTTGCTGTTGGTCACCGGTTTGGACAGCGCTTGCAGCTCTTTGATTACGGCATGGACGGCCTTGTCGATGCCGCGCTTCAGGTCCATCGGATTCATGCCGGAGGCGACGTACTTCATGCCTTCCTGCACGATGGCCTGCGCCAGCACGGTGGCGGTGGTGGTGCCGTCGCCCGCCACGTCGGCGGTCTTGGACGCCACTTCCTTCACCATCTGCGCGCCCATGTTCTCGAACGGGTCTTTCAGTTCGATTTCCTTGGCGACCGACACGCCGTCCTTGGTGATGTGGGGCGCGCCGAAGCTGCGCGCCAGCAGCACGTTGCGGCCTTTCGGGCCCAGGGTGACTTTCACGGCATTAGCCAGCACATTGACGCCGTTGACTATGCGTTCACGGGCGTTGTCGTGGAAGCGGACTTCTTTCGCAGCCATGGTTTAACTCCTGTGATAAATGGGGAAAATCAAGCAGCCTTGCGGCTGGGCTCGGATGCGCCTTCGATCACGCCGAAGATGTCCTCTTCGCGCAGCACCAGGTATTCCTGGTCGTCAAGCTTGACGGTCTGGCCGCCGTATTTGCCGAACAGCACCAAGTCGCCTACCTGTACTTGCATCGGCAGCAAGGTGCCGTCAGGCAAGCGTTTGCCGGGACCGACCGCGATGACTTCGCCTTGCTCGGGCTTTTCCGCGGCGCTATCGGGAATGACGATGCCGGATGCTGTCTGGCGGACCTTTTCGACCCGCTTGACGATAATCCGGTCGTGCAGAGGACGGATTTGCATATCAATCTCCTGTGCGATTCAGATCGTTGGGAACGGTAGGTAAGACCGGCTGGCCGCAGGCGCGAAAATGCCCGCGCTTGCCGGTCACACTCAGCCAGGGAGGCTGACGAATGACGAAATAAGGGCGGGCAAAAAACTTTTCAAGAGGTTTTTTTCAGAAAAATGCGACTAAAAAATGACGCGCTCAACGTAGCCGAAACGGTATTCGGTCCGGGCCGCCTTGCCGCCGCGGCAGGCGCGTGGCGCGAGCGGGCAAGGGGGCTGGCGCAGTCCCGTCTCGCCCAGCGTGTCGTCTTCGGCCAGTTCGCGCCACAGTCCGCCATGCACCGGCCTGAACTGCCAGGAAACATAGCCGCGGTGGGCCGCCAGCCGCATCAGTTCCAGGCCGTCGGGCGCTTCGGCCACTACGCTTTCCAGCCCGTCGATAGGCGGCAAGTCGCCGAAAGCCTGGCGACAGGCCAGTTCTTCACCGGCGGCGGCGCCTATGGTGTTGCAGCCGCGCCGCTCGTCGCGTAGCAAGCTCCAGGCGCCCAACTGCCAGGCTGCGTCCAGAATCTCTTCCTCTACCAGTGATAGAACTTTCCATCTCCGCGTCAGCTGTAAAGCCGACGCGGGCACTTGCCGCAGCGAGGTTTGGCCCATCGGCGCGCGGTCGGGGGCCGACTTGCGGAAACCATGCCAATGCAGCATCAACAATAGCGGGGTATCAGGAAAGGGAACGGCGCTTAGGCTGACCGCGAACAGCGGCAGGCGCATATGGCGGATCTGGGCGGACAAGGTATCGAACAACTCCATGGCGACACTCCATGACGATGGATGGGAAGACATGCTTAAACGATAAAAACAATGCCGGCGCGAGGCAAGTGCATACCTTGCAGTTATGACCAGACGTTTATTTCCATCCCTGCAGCCATTGGCTTTTGTCGCGCAGCGACTGCCACGGCACAACTTGCTGACGTCTGGTATATACCGCCTCCAGCGTTACCGTCTCGACCGGGCCATCGGGCGCGGGCCGTCCCAGTTTCACCACCAAGAAGTGCTTCTCCTGGTTTCGCGGGCTGGCGGCGGTCCATTTGCTCAGCAGCAATTTTTCCGGATTGAGCCGCCTAGTTGTCGCCACGGTCCTGCCTCACCCAGATCAGCTTGTCCGCCGGCACGCCCAGCCTGGCAGCCACCGACAACAGGGCGGGCTTGGCGTCGGCGGCGGGCTGTTTGTCGCGCGACAGCAGCCACAGATAGTCCTTGTCCGGTCCCACCACCACCGCCCAGCGGTAGCCGGGGTCCAGCGCTGCCACATGGTAGCCGCCGTAGAACGGGCTGAAGAACGACACTTTCAGCGAGGCGACATCCGCGGGGCCGTTGAACCAGGCCTTGCCGACTGCTTCGCGCCAGCTGGAAGTGGTGGCGTCAAAGCCGCGGTTGACCACGCGGATGCTGCCGTCGGCGTTGCGACTATAGTCGGCGCTCACCGCCTGCAGGCCGCGTTCGAAGCGGTGGTCCAGGCGGGCTATTTCATACCAGCGGCCCTGGTAGCGTTCCAGTTGAAAACCCTGTACCGGAGCGATCTCGGGCGGCGGCGCGGTGTCGCAGCCGGTCAGCGGCAACAAGGCGAGGGCGAAGAGGGCGAGCGGTATTTTCAGCATGGTGGTCTCACAGTGCGTCGAGATTGGCTTGCAGCGCGGCGGCGCGCGCGGTGATGGCGGCGCGTTCGGCTTCCGGCAGCTTGTCCAGCTGGCGGTAGACCAAGGCCAGCCGAGGATTGGCGGCCAGCCGCGCGCGGTGGCGTCGGAAAAAATCCCAGTACAAGGCATTGAACGGGCAGGCGTCGGCGCCGACGCGCTGTTTGGGCCGGTAGCGGCAGCCGGCGCAGTAGTCGCTCATGCGGCCGATATAGGCCGCGCTGCCGGCGTAAGGCTTGCTGCCGAGCAGCCCGCCGTCGGCGAACTGGCTCATGCCCAGGGTGTTCGGCAGCGCCACCCACTCGAAGGCGTCGATGTAGACGCCCAGATACCACTCATGCAGCGCCTGCGGCGACAGGCCGGCGATCAGCCCGAAATTGCCGATCACCATCAGCCGCTGGATGTGGTGGGCGTAGGCGTCCTCCAGCGATTGGCCGATGGCGCGCGCGAGACACTGCATGCCGGTATCGCCGTTCCAGAACCAGCGCGGAAGCGGCAAGCTGTGTTCCAGCGCGTTGCAGTCGCGGTAGCCGGGCATCCTGGCCCAATACACGCCGCGCACGTATTCGCGCCAGCCCAGTACCTGCCGCACAAAGCCTTCCACCGCAGCCAGCGGCGCGCGGCCTGCGCGCCACGCGGCGGCGGCGGCGTCCACCGTCTCGCGCGGATTGAGCATTTTCACATTGAGCGCGAAGGACAGCAGCGAATGAAACAGCCGCCGCGCGCGCAGGCTCATCGCGTCCTGGTAAGCGCCGAAATGCGGCAGCGCGTGTTCGATGAAGGCTTGCAGCTGGGAGAGCGCCTCGGCGCGGTTGAGCGGCCAGCGCAGCGCATCCGCCTGCGGCTGGCCGAAGCTGCCCACTCCGGCGTCGGTGATGGTTTGCCACAGCAGGCTGTGGTCATGCGCCGGCCGCGGGTCCAGCGGTTCGGGCGGATCTCCGCGCCAGCGCTGGCGGTTGTCGGCGTCGAAATTCCAGCGCCCGCCGGCCGGCTCGCCGTTGTCGTCCATCAAGATGCCGTGCTGGCGCCGCAACTGGCGATACAAGGTTTCCTGGCGCCATTGCCGCCGCGGGCCGAAAAACGCCGCCGCCTCGCCGCGCGCGGTATAGAAGTGTTCGTTGTCCGTCATCTGGCAGGGAATGGACAGGCCGGCGGCCCAGTCGGCCAGTTGGCGGTCCAGCCGCCATTCGTCCGGCGCCTGGTATGCCGCCGTCGTCGCGCCGTAATGGCGGATCAGCGCATCCAGATTGCCGGTCAGCGACTGGCGGTTGCTCGGGTCGTCGATGGCTACGTAGCGGACGCGATGGCCTTGCGATTTCAGCTGGGCGGCGAAATCGCGCATCGCGGCGAAGACGGCCAGGATCTTTTGCGCGTGGTGGCGCACGTAATCGGTTTCCTGGCGGATTTCCATCATCACATGCACCACGTTGGGATCGGGCGCGGCGAACCAGCTATGGCAGGGATTGAGCTGGTCGCCCAGGATCAGTCGCAATGTCGTCATGCCGCGCCCCATAGCGAGCGGTAGCGGCCTTGCGGGTCGTGCTCGTCGGCCTGGCGCTGCGGGTTGAAGCGCCGTCCCCCGCGCGGGTCGGTACCGCGACCGGCGATATACAGCCAGTTGCCCTGGTTGCTGTAGACGTCGTAGTCGAGCAGTTGCGCCTCGAACCAGGCCGCGCCGGCGCGCCAATCGCCGCCGCGTTCGTAAATCAGGTAGCTGGCCGCCACCTGGCGCAAACGGTTGGACAGATAGCCGCTGGCCGCCAGTTCGCGCATCGCCGCGTCCACCAGCGGCTGGCCGGTCTCGCCGTCGCGCCAGCGCTGGAATGCTGTGGCGTCGTGCCCGGGCGCCGGCTGGCAGGATAGACCCGACGCGTGAAACAGCCTGGCGCCGTGGCGCAGCAGCAGGAAGCGGAAATAATCGCGCCACAGCAGCTCGAAGCCTATCCAGTAGCTGCCGTCGCTGGCGCCATATTCGGCCTCGAAATCCTTCAGCGCTTGCCAGACGCGGCGCGGCGACAGGGCGCCGCAGGCCAGCCACGGCGCAAGCTTGGTGGAAAAGTCTGCGCCGTACAGCCGGTCGCGCGTCGTTTTGTAGCGGTGCGGCAGGCCGCGCGCCAGGTATTGCGCCAGATGCGCGCGCGCCGCTTCTTCGCCGCCGTGGAACGGCGGCAGATGATAGGGAAAGGACGAACGAGGCTCGATGGCCGGCGGCACGCGCGCCGGTGGGGCATCGTCCGGCCAGCCGTCAGGCGCGGGCGGCAGCGCGTTCGGCGCGTCCAGCGGCGCGGCTGGCGTCAGCGATGCCTGTTCGATTTCGCCGCGGAACGGCGTAAACGCCATAGGCAAGCGATCCAGCGCGAACGGCAGCTGCAGCGGCGCATACAGGCTGGATTGCCAGATGGGGTCCACCTGCAGGCCGGCGCGGCGCAAGGCGGTGACTTCGGCTTCCTCCTCCGGCGCGGCGATGTGCTCGCATACCACTCGGTCGGCATCCAGTTGCCGTGCCAACCGAGGCAATATTTCCGCCGGCGCGCCCGCCAGCTCGCACAGCGCGCTGCCGCGCGCTTTCAGCGCCCGCCGCAGTCCGTCCAGCGCTTGGCCGACAAAGGCCTGGCGGTGGCGGTCGCTGCGCGCGAAACCCCAGCCGCTGTCCTGTGTCGGCGCATGGCAGTACACCGGCAGCAGCCGCTCGCCGCCGCAGGCCGCCAGCAGCGCCGCGTTGTCGTCCAGCCGCAGATCCTGGCGCAACCAGTAGATGACCGTGCTCATGCGCTTTGCCTTTTGCCGCGGCGGCAGCGCTCTGAACAATACTGAGCCGCGTCCCAATTAGCGCGCCACTTCTTGCGCCAGCTCATGGTTCTGCCGCAGGCGGCGCAGGGCTTGGACGGCAGCGCCGCCTTATTGCCCTTGAATGTGTTGGCCGCCATCACGCGGCCTTGAGCTTCTTGCGCAGCCAAGCCACCGGCAGGCCTAACAGCGGAATCTTCTCGAACAGCTCCTCCGCCGCATCCCAGTAGTCCCGGTGCAGAGTGATCTTGCCGTCGGCGTCGAACTGCAGATGGCTGCCGCCGTGGATTCCCAGTTTGCGGCCGGCGTAGATAAAGTCGAAATCCCAGGTGATGAAGGCCTGGTCGCCATCGCGCAGCGCATGGATGACGGTGAAGCGCGGTTGGTCCAATGTTTTGAACATGTGGCGGAATACCGCTTGAATGTTTGCCAGGCCGCGCGCGTCGTTGAACGGATCTTTGAAGCGGGCTGCATCGGTGTAAAAGCGGCCGATGTCCGGCAGCGTGTCCGGCGTCAGCGTCTGGTACCAGTCGAGCAGGGCCTGCCAATCGGCCTGGGAGAGCGTGCGTTTCATGATCGTGCCAACCTCGCGAGCAAAGGCAGCCGCAGCCGGTAGGGCAGCAGCCGCAACAGTTTGAGCCATATGGTGAAGCGGAACGGGAAGTGGATTTCAAACGCGCCGCGCGCGAAGCCGCGCATGATGTCCCGTGCCGCCTGGCGCGGCGTGAGCAGCGCCGGCATGGAGAAGTCGTTCTTGGCGGTGAGCGGCGTGGCGACGAAGCCGGGGTTGATCAGGTAAACCGCCACCCCGCGCGGCTTGAGCTCGGTATAGAGGATTTCCGCCAGATTGATCAGAGCGGCCTTGCCTGGGCCGTACACCGCAGCGCCGGGCAGACCGGCGTAACCGGCCACGCTCGCGATCAGCGCCACCCCGCCGCCCTGCCGTGCCAGCGTCGGCAGAATGACTTCCAGCCCGTAGTAAATGCCGAGCAGGTTGGTGTCGAGCAGGCGGCGGGTTTCCTCTGCGCGCAGGTCCAGGCAGGTTTGCGGCCGGTAGTCTGCCGCGCAGAACACCACCAGGTTGGGCCGCGCGTTTGCCGTTTCCAGCTGCGACCACACGCGCAGCCAGGCGGCCGGGTCGGTTACATCCAGCGTTTCCACCCGCGCGCGGCTGCGGCCGGCGGCCAGCGCGCGCATCGGTTCGGCGCGGCGGGCGGACAGAATCACTTCCGCGCCGGCGTCCAGCAGTTCGGCGGCCAGCGCGGCGCCGATGCCGCTGGACGCGCCGATCACCCACACCCGGAGCGCGCGCCAGTCGGCGATGGCGGGATTAAGCCGCAGCGTCATGGCCTGGGCTCCGGCTTGCGGAAAAACAGCGTCACTTCGCCCAGATGGAAGCCGTACTTGCTCATCGCCGCGCGGTTGAGCATGCTGCGCTCGTCCTGCAGGAACATCCAGTCGTCGAACTGCACCTGATATTCCTTGCCGTCCACCGGCAGCCTCAATGTGTAGCGCCAGCGCAGCGCGTTGCCGGCGGTTTCGCCAGCGGCTTCGCCCACCACGTCGTCGGCCAGGCCGCGCCAGCGGCCCGCGCCAGTCGGCTTGAGCCGCCACACGCGTTGTTGACGGCTGCCGTCGCTGTAATGGAAGCGTTCGGTCAGCACCAGCTCGTCGCCCAGGCGCTCGCCGTCCATGTCCACGGTGAAGCGTTTGACCAGCCGGCCTTGCCGGTCCTGGAACATGCCCCAGGCCTCGGTTTTTCCCAGGAAAAACTGGCCTGGGTCGAACAGCGGCCGGTTGGCGGCGTAATCGCCGACCGCCGGGCCGGCGCAGCCGGCGAGCAGGGCCAAAGCGGCAAGACAGGCGGGGCGGCGCATGATCACAGCCTTTGCAACAGAAACTGCGACACGCCGATGCGGCCGGCGTCGAACCCTGCCTCGCAGTAGCACAGATAAAGCCGCCACAGCCGGATGAAGGCTTCATCGAAGCCCTGGCCGCGGATGGCGTCCAGATTGGCCTCGAAAGCCATGCGCCAGCGGCGCAGCGTTTCGGCGTAATCCGCGCCGAAATCCAGCCGGTTGCGGCAGCTCAGTTGGCTGTGATGCGCCGCGCGCTCAAAACGCTCGCGGCTGGGCAGCATGCCGCCGGGAAAGATGAAGGTCTGAATGAAATCCGCCTCAGCGCGGTAAGTCTCGAAGCGCGACTCCTCTATGGTGATGCTTTGCGCCAGCGCTTTGCCGCCCGGCTTCAGGCAGCGGCGCAGCGTGTCGAAATAGCCGGACCAGTAGCGCTCGCCCACCGCCTCGAACATTTCGATCGACACGATGGCGTCGTATTGGCCGGAAAGATCGCGATAGTCGCGGTGTTCCAGCTTGACCAGCGGCTCGCTGGCCAGGCGGCGGCGCGCGAAGTCCAGCTGGGCATCGGAGATGGTGATGCCGTGCACCGCCACGCCAAGGCGGGCGGCGTGCTCGGCGAAGCCGCCCCAACCGCAGCCGATTTCCAGCACGCGCATGCCGGGGCGCAGCTGCAACTGCTGGCAGATGCGCTGGTATTTGCGGGTTTGCGCATCAGCCAAGGGCAGGGCGTAGTCGCCGTCGAACCAGGCGCTGGAATAAGTCCAGCTGGGGTCCAGCCACAGCCGGTAGAAATCGTTGCCGATATCGTAATGGGCGTGGATGTTGCGGCGGCTGCCGCGTCGGCTGTTGACGCGCAACAGGTGGCGCAGCCGGTGCCATAGGCGGGCGGCCCAGCGGCCCAGCTCGCCCAGTTGCAAAGCGTTTTCGTTGCGCAGCGCCAGCCGCAACAGGACGGCGAGGTCTGGGCAATCCAGCCAGCCGTCGCGGTAGGCCTCGGCAAAGCCGATGTCGCCGCCGGCCAGAATGCGGCCGCATGCGCGCCAGTCGCGCAGCGCCAGCTCGGCGTCGGCCTGGGCATGGGGCGCGCCGAACCACAGCGTCTCGCCATCCGGCGTGACAACTTTGAGGCTGCCGTGGCGCAGCCTGGACAACAAAGCCAGCAGCGCCCGCCCGGCGGCGGGGATATCGGGGCGGGACAGGATGATGGGTTGGCTCGCGCTCATGATTTCAGCTCCAGGCCGCGGCTGAGCTCGGCGGCGGGGGGATGCGGTTTGCGGAAGAAGGGCACGCGTTTGAGCCATAGCTTCAGCGCCTGCCAGTGAATGCGGGCGATGACGCCCAGTGTGAGCAGAGGCTGGCGCAGCAAGGCGGTTGCCGCGGTTTTTGGCGTCAAGGCTTGCAGGCGGCCGGATAGGGCGGTGTGCAGCACAGCGCCCGCGCCATCGTGATAGTCGATGCGCGCCAGCGCCAGATCGCCGCTTTGGTGGAAGCGGAACCGGTAGTGGCCCTCGACGCGGCAGAACGGCGAGACATGCAGCAGTTTGCGGCAGCTCAGCTGGCTGGCGGCGGTGATTTCGCGGCCGTGGGCGGGGCTGAGCAGATAGCTGTGGTGCTCGCCGAAGGTGTTGTTCACCTCCGCCAATACCGCGATCAGTCTGCCGGCCGCATCGTGGCAAAACCAGAAACTGACCGGGTTGAAGGCATAGCCGAACACGCGCGGGAAAGTCTGCAGCCAGACTTCGCCGTCGGCGGGCAGGCCGGCCTCCGCCAGCCGCGCGCGTATCCACGGCAGCAGCGCCGAACCGTCGCGCGGACCGTAGTCGCGCGTGCGCAGCGACAGCGGCCGCCAGCAGTCCACGCCAAACCACAAGCCGCGCATCGTCTCCAGCGCGGACACCTTCAGCCGCAGGCAGAACACTGGATAGACAAAGCGGTTGGCAGCCGGCCGCAGGCGGCGGTGCATCACATGCCCGGTCAGAAGATAAGCCGCGCTCATGATTCCAGCCTCGCCCAGTCTGGCGCCAGTCCAAAAGCCTGCGCCACCCGCAGCGCTGATTTCAGCCCGTCCTCATGAAAGCCGTAGCCGGTCCAGGCCCCGGCAAACCAGCAAGCGCGGCGGCCCTGAATGCTGGGCAAAGCCGTTTGCGCGGCGATGGCGGCGGCGTCGAACAACGGGTGCTCGTAGTGGAAACGGCGCAATACCTTGGCGGGATCGGGCGGGCGCGGCGGGTTCAAGGTCACAGCAACCGGCGTGGCCACCGGCAACGGCTGCAGCTGGTTGAGCAGATAGCTGACGCCCACCGCGCGGCCGTCGTCTTGCTCATCCGACAGGAAGTTCCAGGCTGACCAGGCGGCTTCGCGGCGCGGCAGCAGCGCGGCATCGGTGTGCAGCACCGCCTCATTGGCTTGATACCGCACCGCGGACAATATCTCGCGCTCCATCTCATCCGCGTCGGCAAGCAGGTTCAGCGTTTGCGGCGCATGGGTGGCGAACACCGCGGCGTCGAAGGTTTCTTCGCTGCTGGAGGTGAGCAGACGCACGCGTCCATCGACGCGGCTTGCGCGCAGCACCGGAGTGGACAGCCGGACATCGGCCAGGCCGGCAGCGATTTTATCGACATATTGCCGCGCGCCGCCCGGCACGGTACGCCATTGCGGACGGTCGCGCAGCTGCAGCAGGCCATGGTTCAGGCAGAAGCGCAGAAAAGTTTCGGCCGGGAAGGACAGAATGTCGCTGCAGGGGCTGGACCAGATCGCCGCCGCCATCGGCAGCAGATAATGGTTGCGAAAGCGTGCGCCGTATCCATCCGCATCCAGCAAGCGTCCCAGGCTCTGCGGCGCTTCCATCGCGCGGCGCAGATTGCATCCCGCCTCGCGGTTGAAGCGCAGAATATCGGACAGCATGCCCCAAAAACCCGGCGACAGCAGATTGCCGCGCTGGGTGAAAACGCTGTCCAGATCGCGGCCAGCCCATTCCAGCCGGCCCTGGCCGATGGAGACGCTGAACGACATCTCGCTGGGATGGCTGGGGATATCCAGCTCGCTGAACAAGGCGATGAGGTTGGGGTAAGTGTGGTCATTGAAAACCAGAAAGCCGGTATCCACCGCAAAGTCGTATCCATCGACCGTGATATCGACAGTGTGGGTATGGCCGCCCAGATAGTCGGCCGACTCAAACAGCGTCACCGAGTGCTTTCTGGAAAGAAAATGCGCCGTAGCAAGGCCGGCGATGCCGCTGCCTATCACAGCGATGCGTTGTGGCGATGAGGCGTTCACCATGTCGTCCTGTCGCGAGGGAGAAAATCCACCGGCTTGGAGGGGGAGCCGGGGCTGCTTTGTATTCAGGATAAAACCGATTTGAAAAAAATGATACTTATCAGTAAAAGGTGTTACTAATTGGTATTCTCGGAAGGCTCAGCTTCAAGGACCAAGCATTCAAGCTGCGCGAACAGCCGTGCTGGACGCCACCACGCGGATGCTGGCGAGCAAGGGCTTTGATCTGATGATCATGGACGACGTGGCGAGCGAAGCGGGGATTTCCAAACCCAGCCTTTACAAGCATTTCAAAATCCAAGGACAAATTGGCGACCGAAGTGATGATCCGCTTGCTGGACGATGCGCAGGACTATCTGGCCAAGCAGGAGCCGGAATGGAGTCCGCCTGCGCGACCTGCCGGCCTGGGCGCTGCGGTGAGGCTTGCCCTTTCTGCCTTCCTCCAGCCCGCAAGTACGCGGCATGCTGACCCGCAGCCTGCAGCCGTGCGATCACGCTGCACAAGACACTGCAGGACATCGTCGAGCAAGCGAAAAAGGAAGGCGAATTGAAAGCCGAGATGCCGACGGACGTGATTCTGTACAGCTACTATTCCCGCGGCTGCGACCGGGCGGTGCAGTGCTTGCGCGTGTACGGCAAATACGAGAATGAAGACATCATCAGGCATATGCTTCAGGTCTGTTTTGACGACATGTCGGCTGGACGTCAAATCGTAAACGTGCAGATCAGGGGGAACTCAGACTTATCGCCTGATCAGCTATCGCCATGCGCAGCAAACCTTGCAGCAGCGGCGGCAGATACTGGCGCTGCACGGTGATGGCGTAGAAGGTCTCCTCGACGCGCGGCACCACGCAGTATTGTTGCAGCAAGCCTTTGCCAAGCTCGTCGCGCACTACGATGGCCGGCAGCAGCGCCACGCAGCCTGCATCGCGCGCCAACAGGCGCAGCATGGCCATATCGTCCACTTCGGCGCGGATGACCGGCTGTAGCGCCAGTTCCTCGCACAGCAGGTCGAAGCGCAAGCGAATCTCGCTCTTGCGGCTGGGCACCAGTAGCGGCAGCGCCGGCAAATCGCGTTCGAATTGGAACGTTTGCCCCTCCGACCGCGGCGGCCCCACCAGCACCACCGGCTGACGCGCCAGCGTGCGGCAGCGCCAGGATTGCTTGTCGTCGCCCAGGGCAGGGCGATTGGACAGCACCACGTCCAGTTCGTGCGCCTTGAGCCGCTGCAGCAGCTCGTCCAGGCTGCCCGACTCCAGCACCAGGCGTACATCGGTTTCTTTCAGCACCGGCTGCAAAAACCACTCCTGGAAATTGCGCGATAGCGTGGCCACGCTGCCTATGCGCAAGGTGCCGCGTCCTTGGCCGGAGGCGGCGGTGGCCAGCAGTTCGTTGCCCAGCGCGAAAATCTCCTCGGCATAGCGCATCACCACCACGCCCAGTTCGGTCAGCTGCAGCTTGCGGCCTTCGCGCAGAAACAATGGCTGGCCCAGTTGCTCCTCCAACTGGCGGATTTGCGCCGATAAGGCCGATTGCGATACATGCAGCCTTTCGGCCGCGCGCGTCAGGTGGCCCTCGCTGGCGACAGCCCAGAAATAATACAGATGGTGATAGTTGAGCCGGTTCATCGTTCTTAAATAAAGAATAAAAACTAATATTTAATCTATTTTACTGAACATGTTCGATCAGGCAAAGTTCAAGCGGGAAAACAACGGAGCCCATCATGCCCCAAACCCTGCTTGCCGCGCTGCCATGCACCATCGCGCTGGCCTGGTTGCTGCCCGCCCTGTGGCCTGGCCGTGTTCTGTCGCGTCACTGGCAGGCAGCCGAAATCGCCGCCCTGACTGGCGGCCTGCTACTGCTTCCTCTGATCTTCATGCCGATGCCTGCGCGGTGGTCCGCCGCCGCGTGGCTGATGCAGGCGCTGATCCAGCTGCTGGGCTGGATGGTCCTGCGCTACTCGCGCCGCTATATGCAAGGCGAGCAGGGTCAGGCTCGCTTTTTGCGCGCTATCGGCTGTCTGCTGATGGCAGTGACGGTGGTGGTGCAAGCCAGCCATCTCTTGCTGATGGCGCTGGCCTGGATCGCTTGCAGCCTGGCCTTGCAGACGCTGCTAACCTTTTACCCCGGCCGACCGGCCGCGCAACTGGCCGCGCGCCGCGAATGGCGCGCCAGCCGTCTGGCCGAACTCTTGCTGCTGGGCGCTCTGCTGCTGTGGGCCTTGGCCGGCGGCAGCCTCAGCCTGCTGCCTGGCGCGCCATCCGCGCTGGCCGATGGCGCGCAGGGCTACGCCATGGCGGCCGGTGTGTTGCTGGCGGCGGCGGTGGCGATCAAGACTGCCCAACTGCCCTTTCACGGCTGGCTGACCCAGGTGATGGAAGCGCCTACGCCGATTTCCGCGTTGCTGCATGCCGGGGTGGTCAATCTGGGCGGCATGGTGCTGATCAAGGCGGCGCTGCTGCTGCAAGCCGCGCCGCCAGCCAACACTCTGCTGATGCTGTGGGGCGGGGCCAGCGCGCTGCTGTGCTGCGTGGTGATGCTCACGCGCATCAGCATCAAGCTGCGTCTGGCCTGGTCCACTTGCGCGCAGATGGGCTTCATGCTGCTGGAAATCGGCATGGGCTGGTATTCACTGGCCTTGCTGCATCTGCTGGCCCACTCGTTCTACAAGGCTCATGCCTTCCTGCTAGCCGGCGAAACGGCGCGCGACAGCGCGGCGCGGCGCATGTTGGGCAGGGAAATGGTCGATAGCGCGCTTTCTCATCTGGCGCGCGGTCTGATCGCAGCCGCGCTGCTGGCTGTCTCGCAATGGCTGTGGCAGCGCTGGATCCCCGCAGCGGCCTTGCCGCCGCTGTTCTGGCTGGCGATGGGCCTGGGCATGGGCGCGCTGCTGCGCGGCTGGGCAGGCTGGCTGGCCGCGCTGGCCTTGAGCCAGTCCTATCTGCTACTGCACGCCTTGGCGGCGCAGATCCTGCCGTTGCATGGCCCGATGCCGCCGGAGTGGGCGCAAGCCTTGCTGGCCGCGATGTTCCTTTTCGTCTTTCTGCTGCAAGGCTGGCTGCTGCGCCATCCGCAAGGCGCGCTGGCGCGCCTGATCTATCCGCATGCCTTCGCCGGCTTCCACCTTGACGAATGGTGGTGCATGCTGGGCCGCCGCCGCCCGCGGCCGGCCGCTCCCCTTGCCCTGAAATGGCTTCAACTGCAGGAGAGCCGCCGTGACTGATCATAAAGCCAGATGGCGGCAAGCCATAGACCACGCCCTGGCCGCTGTCGCACCCGCCTGGCCGCTGGACAGCCTGGTGGCCAGCTCACCCTACTGGGGTCTGCGCGACCAGCCCTTCAGTCATGCCGCCGACACGCTGCGCCAAGTGGCGGATAGCTCGCTGCATCTGCCGCGCAGCGAGTATCTGGATGCCTGGCAGCGCGGCGAAATCAGCGCCGACGCGCTGGAAGCCGCGCTCTTGGAAGCCGGCTGGACCGACGGTGCGCAAGCCTGGCTGGCCACCGAGCCGCGCCATGCCGATCATCCCCCGTCGCCACGCCCGCTGGCCGCCTACCATCGCGAAGCGGCGGGCCCGCTCAGCGCGCAAAGCTGGACCGATGTCGTCATCCAGCAAATCAGCCAGTATTGCGCGGCTTGGTTCGACCGCGACCAAGCCAACTGGCACCTCGACCATGAACGCGGCTTTTACGCGGCCTGGCTGGAGCAGATGCGCCATCCTTACGGTCTGAGCGTCTTGCCCGAGCGGCGGGAGCAGATCCGCCTGCGGGCCGAACAGTTGCCCGGCGACGCGGAGGCCATGTTGGCCGCCGGGCTGGAGCAGCTGCAAGCGGGGCAGGCGTGGCTGACGCCCTGGCTGCAGGCCCTGCTGATGCGCAATAACGGCTGGGCGGCCTGGTGCGCTTATCTTGGCTGGCAAGCCGGGCTGAAAAGCGAAACGGACGGGCACCTGCGCCAGCTGTTGGCTATCCAGCTTGCCTGGGAATGCATGCTCGACGACGGCGCGCGCGGCCCGGACAGCGCCTGGTCGGCCTGGCGGCGCGATTGGGAGCCGCACCGGCATGGCCGAGCCGACGCGCGCGCGCTGATCTGGCAACGTGCGCACGAGCTCTCGCTGCATGGCCCGCTCACCCAGGCGTTGTGCCGAGAACCTGCCGCGGAAGACGTCATGCGTCCCACCCTGCAAGCCGTGTTCTGCATCGACGTGCGTTCCGAACCGCTGCGCCGGGCGCTGGAGGAAACGGTTCCGGACAGCCGCACTTACGGTTTCGCCGGCTTTTTCGGCCTGCCGCTGGCTTACCGCGTACCGGGCAGCGACGCCGCTCAACCGCGTCTGCCGGTGCTGCTGGCGCCGGGCTGGGAGGCGCATACGCCGCTTGAGACCAAGCCCGCGGCGGCATGGCGCGGCTGGCGTGCCTTCCTGCGCTCGCCGCTCTCTGGCTTCGCCTTGGTGGAAAGCGCCGGCCTGGGCAAACTGGCGGCGCTGGCCCGGCGCAGCAAGGCGCGCGGTTATCAGGCAGCCCTGCCGCAGCTAGACCCCTGGCTGACACCGCGCAGCGCCAAACTTGTGCCGCAAGAGGGACTGGGCCTGGAGAAACGGATGGAAATCGTTTCCGGCCTGTTGCCGGCCATGGGTCTTTCCGGTTCGATGGCACCCTGGGTGCTGCTGGTCGGCCATGCCAGCCATGCCAGCAACAATCCTCAGGCGGCGGCGCTGCAATGCGGGGCCTGCGGCGGTCATGGCGGCCACCAGCATGTCCGGCTTCTGGCCAACTGGTTCAATGATCCGGCGCTACGCGAGCGGCTGGCGGCGCTGGGCCGCCCCATTCCCGCCGATACGGTGTTCCTGCCCGCGCTGCATCTGACTCACAGCGACGAAATCCTGTTGCTGGACGCCGAAACGCTGCAAGCGGACGCGCGTGCTCGCTTGCCCGGCCTGCAGGCGGAATTGCAGGCAGCATCGGCGCTGGCCCGTAAGCGCCGCGCGCCACAAGTGGGCCTCGCGCCGGAGGCGAATGACGCCATATTGCTGAAGAAAATGCGGCAAAAGGGAGATGACTGGGCGGAAACGCGGCCCGAATGGGCGCTGGCCGGTAATGCGTTTTTCATCGCCGCGCCACGCTCCAAGACGCGCAGGCTGGACCTGGGTGGCCGCGCCTTCCTGCATGAATACGACTGGCGAGCCGATGCCGACGGCTCCCGGCTGCAGACGATTCTGGCCGCGCCCATGGTGGTGGCGCACTGGATCAATATGCAGTATTTCGCCTCCACGGTAGACCCGCGCCGCTTCGGCAGCGGCAACAAGCTGCTGCACAATGTGGTGGGCGGCCGCATCGGCGTGTTCGAAGGCAATAGCGGCGATTTGCGCATTGGCCTGGCATGGCAGTCGGTGCATGACGGCCAACGCCTGCGTCACGCGCCGCTGCGGCTGGCTGTCTGCATAGACGCGCCGCCGGAGAAACTGGCCGCCGCGCTGGCGGCGCAGCCCATTCCGCGCCAGCTGGCGGAAAACGGCTGGCTGCACCTGTATTGCGTGCACGGCGAAACGCCGCTGCGCTGGCATGCCGAGAGAGGGTGGAAACATGACTGAGCGCCGCGCCGCTTTGCTGACCCGCCATGGCAAGCATGCTGCTATCGCTCCCGCGCTGGCCGGCATCGGCTGGGACTTGACGCTGATGGACAGCTTCGATACCGACAGCCTGGGTACTTTCACCGGCGAAGTCGCGCGCGCCTGCAGCCATCGAGACGCCGCGCTGACCAAGGCCAAGCTGGCTTGCGAACTCAGCGGTTTGCGCTACGGCATCGGCAGCGAAGGCAGCTTCGGCGCCGACCCGTGGCTGGGCAGCTGCGGCTGGGCCACCGAACTGTTGCTGTGCTGGGACGCGGAACGCCAATACGCGGTGGAAGCCTGGATGCGCGGACCGGAAACCAATTTCCGCCACTGGACGCTTCACGATCTGGCTGCCCTGCCGGACATTATGCTCCAGGCAGGTTTTCCAACGCACGGCCTGATTGTCGGCCGGCCCGGCGAGGCGGCTTTTCACAAGGCGCTGACCGACGAAGCCGCGCTGCGCGCGCATCTGGCGCGGCATCTGGCTGGCGGCCCGCTGCATTTGGAGTGCGATATGCGCGCCCACCGCAACCCAACGCGCATGGCGATGATCGCGCGGGCCGCTGCCGCGCTGGCGGAGCGGCTGGCTAGCGTCTGTCCGGGCTGCGGCGCGTCCGGTTTTGGCGAGATCGCGCCGCTGGCAGGCGCGCCGTGCCAAGACTGCGGCGCGCCCACGCGCCAAGCCTGCGTGCGCCGCTGGCAATGCCCGTGCTGCCAGGCCACGCGTGAACAGCCCTTGCGGGCGGCCGCATCGCCGCAATACTGCGATTACTGCAATCCCTGAACTTTAGAGAACTATGAAGTCACTTAGCCCCACCCCCGAAGGATTGGATCAGGCAGCCGCGCTGTTGCGCGCCGGCGAGCTGGTCGCTGTTCCCACTGAAACCGTTTACGGGCTGGCGGCCGACGCCACCCAGCCCGATGCCGTGGCCGCCATTTTCCGCGCCAAGAACCGGCCGGCGGATCACCCGCTGATCGTGCATTTGCCGGGCCTTGAGCAACTGAACGAATGGGCGGCGCGCGTCCCCGACTGTGCCTGGCCGGTGATCGAACGCTTCTGGCCCGGCCCGCTGACCCTGGTGGTGCCGGCGAGCCCGAAGGTGCCGGCCATCGTCAACGCCGGACAAAACACGGTGGCGCTGCGCTGGTCCAGCCATCCGCTGCTGCAAGCGCTGCTGGACCGGCTGCAACGCCCGGTGGCGGCGCCTTCGGCCAATCCGTTCTGCCGCATTAGTCCCACCACCGCTGACCACGTGCGCGCCCATATGGAGGGCCGCATCGCCGCCGTGGTGGATGGCGGCCCGTGCGCGGTGGGCATCGAGTCCACCATTCTCGATCTCAGCGGCGCACGGCCGGCCATCCTGCGTCCCGGCGCCATCACCGCCGCCATGCTGGCACCTTACCTCGATCTGGCGGAAGCCGCCGCGCCCGACGCGCCGCGCGTGCCCGGCAATCTGGCTTCGCACTACGCGCCGCGCCAGCCGTGCTACCGGCTGGAGGCGGCGGAGGCGGCGGAGAGCGCGCACGAAGCCGGCTGGCAGCATGCCGCTGTGCTGGCCATCGAACCGCCGGCCGCGCGCTGCGGCTGGTTCAAACGCATGCCGCCTACGCCGGAAGGCTACGCGCAGACGCTGTATTCCGCGCTGCACGAGGCCGACGTCAGCGGATGCCTGACCGTTTGGATCGTGCTGCCGCCCGATGAAGTCGCTTGGCGAGCTGTGCGCGATCGCTTGCAGCGCGCCGCGCAGCCCTTAGACGGGCATGTACTGAATTTTGTGTAAACGGACTATTTGGCAGGAAACTGCCGTCTTGTCTGGAGACACAATGAGCTCGAAGAAACACGACGTATCTGACGCACTTCTGGACAGTTTGCTGGCCGATTACCAGAAGTCCGAAGACCTCATCGGTGAGAGCGGCCCACTGAAGAAACTGACCAAGCGGCCGCCCGATAAAGCGCTGGAGGCAGAGAAGGCCGCGCACCTTGGCCATAGCAGACACGAGCCGGTCCTCAATCCCGCCGGCAACACCCGGAACGGCAAGAGCCGCAAGACCCTAAAGGGCGAGTTCGGATACTTACCCGTCGAGGTGCCACGTGACCGCAAGGGAACCTTTGAGCCTCAACTCATCCTCAAGCACCAGACCAGTTGGACCGTATTCGACGACAAAGACATCACACTTTACGCCCGCGGCATGACTGTTCGGGAAATGCAGGCCCATGTGGAGGAAATGTACGGAACCGGGGTCTCGCCCAGTCTGATCTCCTCCATCACCGATGCTGTCACCGAAGAGGTCAAGGCTTGGCAGGCTCGCCGTCTCGATACGGTCTATCCGATCATCTACCTCGACGGTATCCACGTTAAGGTGCGCGAGGTGGCTGTGCGGGTGAAAGACGTCTATCTCGCCATCGGCATTACCCTGGCGGGAGAGAAGGAGGTGCAGGGGAGGTGGCAGGCTCAGACGGAGGGAGCCAAGTTCTGGCTTCAGGTCGTGACCGAGCTGCGTAATCGGGGCGTACAGAACATCTTTGACTCGCTTTACCATTCAGTTCGAGGAACGCATTCCACAGGCGTAAGCCAAACTCCGTTACACAAAAATTCGGACAGGCCCAAAACATACCCTTCAGCAGGCTTTGTTGCATAACCCCAGCTAAGAGCGAGCCTCCCTTTTCCCAAGGCGGATTTAGCCCATCGCCGCTACCGCCACGGTCTTCGGGCAGCCAAGGGCGGTAAAGCGGTTCAATAGCGCCGCACGCACTTGCAGTTCCGCCACCTGTCGATCAAAGGTGCGCGCCATCACTCGGCTACCCAGTCGCGTGAAACAGTGCATCTTCGTTTCCGCCAGACTGCGGCGGTGATATCCGCTCCAGCGTTTCCAGATTCGACATCCCAAGCGCTTGCATGCCGCGATCGCTGCATTGCCCACCTCGCTGCCAGTGATTTTCGACTTCCACGGCTTGGCGTTTTTGCGCGGCGGGATCACCGGCATGATTCCTAGGCCAAACAGCGCTGCGCAACAACCCTGAGTGTCATAAGCGCCATCCAGCGTCGCCGTGGCAACGGGCTCATCCGCCAGCTGCATTCACAACTCCGGCAGTATCGATGCGTCTCCCACACCCTTGCCAGTCACCTCGATAGCTCGGATTTCCAATGTTTCGGCGTCAATGCCCAGGTGTGCCTTGCGCCACTGACGACGATATTCGGCACCGTGCTTTTTGCGTTTCCCACTCGCCTTCGCCGAGAAACGGGATGCCGGTGCTATCGATCAGCAGATGCAGCGGACCCTTAGCTGCGGCGATAGCCGATCCGGACCTGCAAGGTGCGCTGGCGACGGCATGCGGTGGAGTGATCCGGCACCAGCCAGTCGAGCCCAGCTAATTGCAGCAGACTTTGCACCATACCCAGAGCCTGCCGCAACGGCAGATTGAACAGGCATTTAATGCTGAGACAGAACTGGATGGCAGCGTCGGTGTATGTGGCTGATCGGCCGTTGTTGCCGGTTGGCAGGGAGGGTCAGCCATTGCATGTCTTTATCGAGCCAGACCAGCAGCGATCCGCGTGCGGTCAGGGCCGCGTCGTACTCATGCCAGTTGGTGGTTGCGTAGCGTTGCTTGGGCTTCTTGCTCTGGGGTGCTGCGGTGTTCATTGACTTAGCATGCCGCAGCTGGCGGCGGGGTTATGCAACAAAGGCTTTGTCATGAGATAAATGCCGGATATCTA
>NZ_MKCT01000042.1 GCF_001855555.1 Chromobacterium sphagni
TGCCATCTCTGCCAGGGAGGCCCAGATCCAGCAGCAACAAGTCATAAGCGTGGCTCTCTTGAGCAAGTAAAGCACGCCGACCATCTCTGACCCAGTCGGTAGCATAGCTGGCATCCTTCAAAGCCGATGAAATGGCTTCGCCTATCATCGGGTCATCTTCGATCAGCAATACCCTCATCGCTCCCCCAGAGTTGCGGCCTTTACTGCTATAGTCAATAGCTAGGCTATGCCATACGCCGCGCCAATCAAGATTCGTCGTCTAATAGCGCGGTCTGCCTACCGTCAACGGCCTCTCCTTTAATATTCGACGCCAATGCCTTATCGCCAATAGTACGCGCGGGACATACCAAAATGCCATTTTTCTGGCCGCCCAAGCACTCAAAGTAGCGGCTGCAACCATCATGCCGATGAACCCAACGTCACTGTTTTGCCAGGCAAGTACAATGGTGCCAAGCAGTATCAGGATACCAAGCCACTGGGTAGTCGTTTGAGCAGACAGGGAGATCGAAAACGCCGCTAGCAATAGCAAAGGCGCACATGGGAATGGCAGATGGGCTTGTTGCCAATGCAGCAAGCCTCGTGCGGAGAGCTGTAATGGCTGCGAGTGCGGCCAGGCTAGTTGTATGCCATGAAAAAGCAGCATGCTGATCACACAGCTTGTCAGTGCTCAGCATGCTGACTCGACCTTGGTAATGGCCAATCACCATCACCGCGGTAACCGCAAAGAATATAATCAGATACGCATGCTTAAAGACCAGCAGGCCAATTTGCAGCGGCGCCATATTAGGTGGCGTTTCAATTCAGCTTCCGCCACTCGCCGCTTCTTGGGCGGCTTGAGCAGCAGACTCAGCGACCTCTTCCTGCTGTTTTGCACGCCCGGCGCTGCTGATGGCGACTTGATCCTGAACAGATGCACGATTCGCCTGAGCCGTTTGAGTGAGCGCGGCAGCTTGAGTATTGCGAGAGGAAACCGGAGTCAAGGCTTGTAGCCCTGTTGCTGCGATGGGAGCGATGGACATGATCGAGCCTCCTAATAGAACATTGTCAAAGATGCCGGCAATCCGGCGCAACCCCAAGAGGGTCAGATTTCAGACTAGCTTGCCAGACTTAGCCCAGACTTAGCCCAGGCTCAAAATTACTTGGTCAATCGTCCATGCCCGCTACACCAGTCGAAAACGCTACACTGCACGGCCAGCACGACCCCATACATCGGTGGCAAATAACGCCATGCCAAGCGATAGGCGATCCAGGCACTGAACCAGGCAAGCACCGCTGCGCCCAGCATGTCGAACGGGAAATGCACGCCCAGATAAATTCTGGCCCAGGCAATCGGAAGTCCAGCAACACACAACACTTTTCCCCAGATGCGCATCGTGCGACCGAGCCAAAAGCTGCTGGCAACCGACCACCAGAGTGTCAAATGGTCACTTGGAAATGAGGCATCGGCTAGGTGAGCCAGAAAGTTGTGGCCGATACCGAGCATGAAAGGCCTGGGTTGAGGCCAAACCCAGCCAATCACCATGCTGATAGACAAACCCAGCAACGACGCTACGGCTGCCTCTAACACGGCCTTGCGCAGCCTAACTCCGCCGAAAATCCAGCCTGCAATCAACAACAAGGGAATCAACGCAATCAGGTATTCCGCCAGTATTCTGGCAGTTGTCAAAGACAGAGCAGTTGGCATCGCGGGAGCATTGAGCCACAGAAAAATCGTATTGTTGAGAGCATCCATGCCAGTATTCACCCAGAGTTATCGCTTAAAGTTGCGCAAGGGCAGAATCCGAACCAACCCGCCATCCAGGCGCGAAAAGTGGTGCCACAACGCCGCGGCCACATGCAAGGCAATCAATATCGCAAACAAGGTAGCCAGCGTTTCATGCATCTCGCCGAACAACATCGACAGGTTATGGCTTTTGCTGACCAAAGTCGGCAGAGAAAACATGTCGAATATGTTCAACTCATGTCCGGCGGCATTGGTTTTCAGCCAGCCCAACAATGGCACAGCGAACAAGCATAAATACAGCAGCCCATGCACCAACTTCTCGATCATGTACTGCACCGAGCCTGCAGGATTCACCGAAGCCGGCAGCCGGTGTCGAAGACGAGCCTTGTTCGCCACCCGGATTAGCATCAGCAACAGGATCAATGTACCGATAGACTTATGTGCTGCCATCAAATTTTCCGCATCGTCCAGCATCCACCCGAGCACGAAATTTGCTATTACCAACAGCGCCAATAGCCAATGCAGCATGCTGATAGACCAGGGGTAGTGATTTTTCTTTGACATAGTTCTTTCCTCCTACTGATAAACACCTCAGTTCAGCAAATGGTGATAGTGTTTCTTGGTCAAGTTGGCGGTCTGCAGGGATTGCTTGGCTGCTGCCAGGTCTCCGGTTTTGGCAAGCTGAGCTGCTTTGTCCAAGTCAAGGCTCAAGACTCGCATACCCTCCTGATAATCGGCTGGATCGGCTTTATATGGCAGTTTGTAGGCCCTATCCACATCCAATCGTAAGCGCGCCAGAAAGTTGGAAAACTCAGGCAGTGTTTGACTACCCAATGCTCCACCCATGGCTGACTTCATGTCTTTCATCAGACTCTTCAATTCACCAGCTCTGGCCGAAGTTGAACCAGTTATCAGCCATAGCGCCAAAATCGCAGTACTCACACAGTGGGCTAAACGGTGCTGTTCTTTCAAAATCATCGGCATCCCCAAACCAAATTGCCTCCGGCCGGAGGCAAGGAATCTAGTGCGCTATCGGACAGTGGGCCGGTAAGTGATATGCCATGCAGCTGTACGGTGCCACACCCCATGCGCATAGGAAAATAGCCAAATTAACTTAGCTCAGACTTAGCCGGCGCACGAAACTATCCCGAACTGGAAAATGGCTTGCTGCGTGGTGATTTCTATGGAAACACGGCGCGGAAGAGTGTGGTGCCCTACATTCAGGAATTTGACCAGGGCAGTAAGCCATTTGAAAATGCCAGAATCTCAAGGACTGAGGCTGCTGAACAGCTCGTTCTCCTGCGCGAAATGCAGCCGCAATACCGCTTCCAAGCCATAAAGCGTACGCTGGATGTCCTGCATGGCGGCCTCGGGAATCGGATTCTGTAGCGGATCGAATAGCCGTGACAGTCGATGGATGCCACGAAAAATCTCCTGATGGCTGCGACTTAGTGCTGCCAGCGGATCATCGCCGCCCAGAAGCGACGACACGGCGGGATAGAGCTCCTGCTCATCAGCCTGCTCATGCGGCATCAGCTCATTTCGTAACAAGCCATTCAATGCCTGCAGCGCCTGTACCTGCTGGTCGGGCTTCATCGTCGGTAATGCCCTGGCCAAGTCCGATAGCTGGGCCAGCAGCGGCTCCAGTTGCTGATGCTGCTCACGCAAAGCTTGTACCTTGTCGGCGGCCAGGTTGATCCGGTTGCTGAGTAGCGGATGAATCCTCAATGCGCGCAAGGCATTCAGGATGGCTGCCACGTCTATCGCTTCCTGCAACAACGCCCCGTCCAGTGGCGGCAAGTAGCCTGCGGCTGCGCCAGCCATCGCCAATAGCGACAGCGCCATGCCCAGCGCAACGCTTTGCCGGGCAATGCGCATCGTCGCCACCGCTATCATTTTGGCTTCAGCCAGGCGGTCCAGCTTGTCGATCAGCAGTACCACGCCGGCGCTTTCCGCCGCCGCCGCCGCACCGCGGGCGCCCATGGCCACGCCAAGCTGAGCCGAAGCGAGCGCAGGCGCGTCGTTAACGCCATCGCCTATCATCATGGTGCAGTGCGAACGCGCCGCTTGCGAAATGCAGGCCAGCTTGCCTGCCGGCGATAGCTCGGCATGCACTTCATCCACGCCTATTCCGCCACCGATCGACTCAGCAACCTCGCGTTTGTCCCCCGTCAGCATAGAGATGCGGCGCACGCCTGCCCGCCGCAGCAAGCGCAAAGCGCGTGGCGTTTCCAGCCGCAGCGGGTCGGACAGCTCCAATAGACCTTCCAGCTTGCCATCTATGGCGACGAATATCGCCGCAGAACCCTCCACTGCCAGGCGTTTGAGTTCGGTATCCAGCTATGGCTCGCTTGCCGCCTGGCGTATGATGAACGCCGAGGTGCCGGCGGCAACGAGCCTGCCATCCACCCGTCCACAGATACCGGCGCCGGCGGTTTCCTCCACCTGTTCAGGTAGTGGAAGCTCCGTCAGCCCCCGTTCGTGCGCGGCATGCAAAATCGCGGCCGCCAGCACGTGGCAGGACATCTGGTCCAGGGAGGCAACCAACCGGAGCAACTCGCCAGCCTCATGTCGGCCATGTCCGCGGATGCCAATCAGCTTGGCTTGTCCGCCGGTCAGGGTGCCGGTCTTGTCGAAAAACAGTGTATCTGCTTGAGCCAAACTTTCCAGCGCCGCGCCGCCCTTGACCAGCACGCCGCGCCCGGCACAACGAGAGATGCCGGATACCTGGGCAACCGGCACCGCCAGCAGCAACGGGCATGGGGTAGCGACAACCAGCACGGCCAGCGCTCGTACAGGGTCGCCACTGATAAGCCAGGCCATCCAGGCCAGGCCCAGCGTCAACGGGATGAACCAGAGCGCGTAACGGTCTGCCATTCGGGTAGCGGGGGATTTGGCCGCGGCGGCCTGCTCCACCAGCTTGACGATGGCGCTGAATGTGCTGTCAGCGGCGCTCTTGGCGGCGATCATGCGGAAGGTGTCGCCGGCATTGAGCGCGCCGCTGCGCAGCAAGTCGCCGGCAGTTTGCAAGATGGGCAGCGCCTCGCCGGTCAGCGAGGATTCGTCTAGCGAGGCGGCGGGGCTGGAGAGGGGGCCATCCACCGGAACCATCTCGCCTTGTTTCACCAGCAGCGTGTCGCCGGGGAGGATGACGTTTGCCGGGACGGTTTGGAGTTGTTCGCCGTCAAGACGGTGGGCCATTCGTGGCACTTTTTGCAGCAGTGCTTCCATTTCCCTGGCGGCGCGACCCGCCGCATAGCTTTCCAGCAAACGGCCGCTCGCCACCATGGCCGCGATGACGGCTGCGGTGGCGCGCTCCCCCATCAGTAGAGCGACCAGGATGGACAGCATAGCCAGAATATCCACGCCCATGCGCTTTTGCCGCAACGCGCGAAGGGAGTCGTACACCAGGACAACCAAGGCAGGCAGCGCCGACCATGCGAGCGCAGCAGACCAGTCTGGCCCCCATCCGCCAAAGCGGTATGCCAACGCCGCCAGCAGTGCTGAGGCCGGGATGCCCAGTAGCGTGATATTCAGCACCATCTCTCGCTGCGCCATGGCGGCGGCTCCTTGTATGCGCGAATCTTCGCTTGCGGCGGCAGTGACCGATATTGCTACTAGGCTGCGGGGGTAAGACAACAAGATTCCTTTTGCTTATCTTGCACCCTCGGCTCCTTGAGATGGGATGTTCCGACTGGCCAGCGATTCTCTTGGCTGAATATTACTTTTATATACAGAAACCTCTTCATTACTGGTCGAGTGACGGTACACTTTCCCTTGCTCCCAAGGAGCCTTCTCAAAAAAGCTGTACACAAACAGAAGCCGGTCGAGCATGCCTGTTGGCAAGCACGTTATTAAAGGGGCGCTCAAAGTGGTAGTACCGCCTCGATATCCTCCAGACAGTCTTCAAACAGAGGCTTGCACAACAAATAGTCCTGTATCAACTCCACCCCCATGTCCTGCAAACAATGGTACTCGTCCAATGTCTCCACCCCCTCCGCGATGAGCAAGATGCCCAGTTCCCGGCAAATTCCGGTAACACCTCGTACGATGATCTGACTAGCCTTGCGAGAGGCAATGTGACGCACCAGTTCCATGTCCAGCTTGATGATGTCCGGCTGGAAATCTGCCAACAGATTCAGGCCAGCATAACCAGCGCCGAAGTCATCGATCGCAGTCATGAAGCCAATTCGCTGGTATTCACGGAACACCTCGGCCAGCCACTTGCCGTCATCCACTCTTTCCCCTTCTATTGTCTCGAAGACGATTCTGTCGATGGGAAAGCCATATTGCTTGGCTGCCTTCAAGGTGGTACTGATGCACACCTCTGGCCGGTAGATAGCGTTGGGCAGGAAGTTGATGGAAACCTTGCTGGTGATCCTCTGCCGTGCGGCCATCTCGATGGCCTTTATCCGGCAGGCTTGATCGAACTGGTATCGGTTGGCCGAAGTGACCTGGTCCAGCACAAACCTAGCGCCTTCACCCTGTGGGCCGCGGATCAGAGCCTCATGGGCGAACACCTTTCTGGCACGGATATCGATGATGGGCTGAAAGGCGTAGCTGAACGCGAAGTCAAGCGAATTGCCTCTCCGGCACATATCACACGCTGGAGCATCGACTAGATGCTGCGCGTGCTGCACTTTGCTGATCGGATCCATCCGTAGATTCCACCTTCTGCCAATTCAGCCGTCAGGCTGATTTACTCATTTACCAGATTATCTGGCTACGCTTGGTATCTGGAATTCGTGGTCAACCTCACCATAGACCATGGCATATGCTAAAGCCATAACCGCGCCTGCCAGGTGCCGAGGACCATTTGAGAAGCTCGGTAACAAGTCATCAATTCGGTTCAGCAGTGATGCACTCCATATTTTAGGATGAGAAGCGGTCAGGATCTCCTCGCCGGCTGCAGCGGCGCCACTCACCTGAGTGCTGCTATCGACCGAGTAGCTTGCGCCGACGTTTGGATTTCGAATTGGGGTGCTGGACTCTATCGACTTTGATCTTGCTGAATAAGTCTTGCGCCCGCCAATATTCGTCATCCTTCTTCCATTTGTTTTCGATATCCGGCCAGCGGCGTCGCAGGACAGTCAGCTGCAGCAGCTCATCCTGCACCTCATCATCCATCCACTGAAAATCAGGGGTATAAACCAACAATGTGCACTGCCGTTTGGGCTCCGTTGGCCCTAACTCCATTTCCATCAGGTAAAAGAAGGGGCCATCCTGCCCCAACTTGATCTCAGCGCAAATCAATTGCCGCCGGCGCCGTCCGGCATTCGCTTCATCTATCCAATGCCAGCGTGTCCGAGACCCAATCGGATCGGGAAAGAAGGTTATCCAATGCTGACCGGATCGAATGCTTTCATCCCGTATACGGGTTTCAATCACCCAGCCCCGAGAGCTGGTTCGGCGCTGCAGGTATTCCAGTACATCCAGGAACCGTTCGAGATTGCGTCCTACATCTTCCGTATGGTTCAGGAAGTCACTGACGCCCAAATTGCCCTTGGCCTCTTCAGTCTGCTGGCCTTCGTTCATGGTCAGAGTGCTGACCGGCACATCAATGTGCCCATCAGGTTCGTTGGCTCGCAATGGTGCCTCGGGCCTGCGTTGATGGAAAGTGAGTTGCTTAAAGCCCGAAAATGGACTGCCATGCTGCAGCACAGCCAGTCTTGGAAGACGGCCGTCTGCGGGCACATCGTCCACCAGCAGATCTTCTTCATCATCCAATAACAGCGGGTTGAAATGGGGAGGCCTGACACCCCTTGGTGCGCCACCGGTCATAGCTTCCACCGCCCACGGCTCATCGCTCTCCAGAATCAGGTTGCTCATCTCCAAAGGCGGCTTGCATTCGGCAACAGCCATCGCAAAAATCGCCCACTCCTTCTGGCAATTAAGCCGATACAAGCACGTGCGTTTCCCATATACCGTCAAAGTGGTGTCATCGTTGAAGGGAAACCCTGCGTGGATGACCAATGGAGCTTGCTGCTCCATGGAACGAAGCTGATTATTAGCATGAACAGAAGCTAGGTGCTGACGAACGCTAAATAAGGCCTCCCAGGCGGCACTCGATGCCACCGCGCGGCCCAGAACAAATGCCTCCGCGCGGTTGAGACGAGTCTTGACCTGCAGCACAGGCCAAGTTTTCTCCATCTTGGAGCGATTCCAGTCCACATATTTGTCTAGGCGACCGGACAGCGTGCCGGTGAGAAAGCGCGAGGAAACGCCAACATAAAAGCGAAGGAGTTCAACAGCCGGAACAACCAACAACTGGACCATCGGATGATCGATAACTTGAACAATCACATATCGGGACGCAGCCAAAGCATCGCGATTGTTGGCCAGATGGAAATAGCTGTCCGGTATTGCGGAAGGAGTCGAAACGCCATTCAGATAGATGGTTTCGTTCAAAGCCACATCGCGGGCTTGGCGGACATTGATATGGAAAACTTCAGGCGGATTGATTTGTGGGCGATAAATACATTGGCCTTCATGTCACACCGTACCAACTTTGAATACTCGAAGTAGCGCGACATGAATCGAGAAGGCCAGTTGGACACCAGGGAGGACGGCGCTCTTTTTATAGGGATCATTCACATACCCTGGAGCGATACCGGAAAAATGCACAGTCACACTAGGTCCCAACTTTGCACTGGGCTTGATCGGTCCAATTCCGTCGACACGCCAAATTCCAGGGTGATTTTTTGCCAAGCGCTTGAGAGGAAAGACGGCCATTATATTCAATAAGCATTTAATATAATGGAAAATATCCTAATTGGATATTGCTTATTTGCAAATATTTATAGAACTTACAATAGCATTCGCGCACAAACAAGGTTGCAAACACATGCCACGCCAAAAATAAAAGCCGTTCCGGCATTTACCGGAGCGGCTTCATCAAGCGGGGTCTTTGTCTTTTAGTCTGCCTGTTTCGCCTGCGGCAAGCGCTGCAGCAGCGCGAAAGTCATATTCTCCTCGCGCGGACGGTGCCCCGCCCACAGCACCTGCCAGCCCGGTTCGGCCAGACCTTCGCTCTTGTTGCGCACGATCAGCCAATACTCGCAAGGCGGCGTCTCCCCGGCGGGGAAAGGCAGCAGGTCGATGCCGGCATAATAGCGCCAGCTGATCTGCGCCAACCGGTTGTGGCTCTCGGTAGCGATGCAGCTCGCGCCGGCCGGCAGCTTGGCCTGCATGCCGGCCACCACCGGCCGGTAGCTCTTGGCGGCGTCGAACCAGGGCAGCCACAAAGTCATGCCCAGCCCCCACAGCAATGTCAGGCCGGCCGCCCAGTTAGTGACCGCCTGGCGGCCGCGCAAATGAGGCCGGGTCAGCGCCCACAGCCACACCAGGGTGGCCACCAACGCGCCGGCAGCCTGCCACCATGACACATGCGGCTGGTAAAATGGGCTGAAATACTGCGCGCGCCCGGCCATGCGCTCCGGCCAACCGTAGTTCATCGCCGCCCAGCCCAGCCACACCAATAGGCCGAACAGGCCGAACGTCATCAGCGCGAACCAGTTGAGGAAGGCCGCCGCGCCGCGCCGCAGGTTGTCCAGCTCCACAGCGGCGAGCATCGACAACGGCAACAACAGCGGCATCGCGTCGATAATATTGGCGCGATCCGACAAGGTCAGCATCAGCGCGATCATCACCGAGAACAGCAAGGATAATTGCAGGCCGGGCGACTGCAGCTGGCGATTGCGGTACAGCGTCCAGATGGCCAGCGGCCAAGCCGGAAAGGCGAACCACAACACGTTCACGCTGTAATAGCCGAAATCATGGAACAGGCGCAGGCGATGGAAACCGCTGGTCTGCCCCAGCGCGTAATTGCCCCACCAGTCGGCGAATACCGCCGAATAGCCGCGCAACAGCAGCATCGGCCACACCAGGATCGCCGGCACCGCCAGCAGCAGCGCCAGCAGCAGGGTGATGGCGTACTGCTTGCTGCGCCAGCCGGAGAAGGCCGGCAACATCAGCGCCACCAGCCAGATCAACAACAGGTCCGTCAGGCTGGCGCCCAGGAAGGTGACCACGCTGGCCGCCCCCAGCAGCGCGCCGGCCAGGCCGGGGGAACGCAGCGCCAGCGCCAGCGCGTAGAAAGCGGCGGCGAAGCCGGCGAAGCCGGCGATCGTCGGCGTCAGTTGATGTCCGCTCTCCACCAGGCCGATGCAGCCGATCAGGATCATCACCACGCTGCGGCCGTGGCGCCGGCCTATCAACTCGCGCCCGGCCATGCCGGCCAGCAGCAGCGCCAGCGACATCAGCAGCGGCGTGGCCAGCCGGGCTGCATCGTGCGCCGGCAGCAGCCAGGGCGAGAACAGCCGCGCCAAGCCGGCCGCTAGCCAGTAGTAGAGCGGCGGGTTGTCCAAATAGGGCGCCCCCTGCAGCGTCGGCAGCAGCCAGTTGCCGGTATGCAGCATGCCTTGCGCCACCGCCAGCACATATGGCTCGTCCGGTTTCCAGGGGTCGTGGCCCAGGATGCCCGGCCATAGCCAGATGAAACACAACAGCAGCAGCACCCAGGGTTTTTCGGTCGGCTTGGCCAGCGAGCTGGTCTGAGCGGAATAAGTCAGCATCCGATTGCCACCTTAGCATTCTGATGAGTGAAATCTTGCTTCATGCGCGGCATGAAAAAAAGGCAGCCGCAGCTGCCTTTTTATGCTCCAGAAACGGCAACGCGCTTAGCGCTTGAAGAAGCCGCCGAATTTCTGGTTGAACTTGTCCACGCGACCAGCGGTGTCCACGATCTTCTGCTTGCCGGTGTAGAACGGGTGGCAGTTGGAGCATACTTCGATGCCGAAGCTGTCCTTGGACATGGTGGACTTGGTCACGAACTGGCTACCGCAGGAGCAGGTAACGGACAGGTCTTTGTAATTCGGGTGAATATCGGTTTTCATCTCTCTACCTTTCATAACGGGTGCAGGGGTTTTGCCTGCACTGCTTGCGAAACTCAGCATTATCCGCCGTTTATCGCCACTTGACAAGCGGGCGAATGACAGCTCGCTCAGGCGCGGCGCCAGCTGGTGCCGGCGGCGCCGTCCTCCAGCACGATGCCGTTGGCGGTCAACTCGTCGCGGATGCGGTCGGACTCCGCCCAGTTCTTGGCCGCGCGGGCATCCTTGCGCGCCTGGATCAGCGCCTCCACCTCCTCCGCCGACAGCTCGCCCTCGCCCGCGGCGCCCTTGAGGAAAGCCTCCGGGTCGCGGGTGAGGAAGCCCAGCACGCCAGCCAAGTCCTTCAGCACGCGCGCCTGCGCCGGATCGCGGCTCTTGTTGACTTCGCCGGCCAGCTCGAACAACACCGCCATCGCCTCGGCAGTGTTGAAATCGTCGTCCATCGCGGTCTTGAAGCGGGCGGCGTAGGGATTGCTCCAGTCTATGCCGGCGGACGCCGGCAGCTCCAGGCCGCGCAGCGCGTTGTACAGACGGGTCAACGCATGCTTGGCGTCCTGCAGCAACTCTTCCGAGTAGTTGATCGGGCTGCGGTAGTGGGCGCGCACCATCAGCATGCGCACCGCCTCGCCGTCGAAATGCTTCAGCACGTCGCGAATGGTGAAGAAGTTGCCCAGGCTCTTGGACATCTTCTCGCCGGCGAACTGCAGGAAGCCGTTGTGCATCCAGTAGTTGACGTAGGTGGTCCGGTTGGCGCCCTCGGCCTGGGCGATTTCGTTTTCGTGGTGCGGAAACTGCAAGTCCTCGCCGCCGCCGTGGATGTCGAAATGATTGCCCAGATGGTGGCAGCTCATCACCGAGCACTCGATATGCCAGCCCGGACGACCGGGACCCCACGGGCTTTCCCAGGACGGCTCGCCCGGCTTGGCGGCCTTCCACAGCACGAAGTCCAGCGGATCGCGCTTGTCCGGGTCCACCTCCACGCGCTCGCCGGCGCGCAGCTTGTCCAGCGTGCGGCCGGACAGCTTGCCGTAGCCTTCGAATTCGCGCACCGCGTAGTAGACGTCGCCGTTGGCGGCCGGATAGGCATTGCCGTTGGCGATCAGCTTTTCGATCTGCTCTATCATGCCCTGCACGTGATGGGTGGCGCGCGGCTCCAGCGTCGGCGGCATCAAATAGAGCTGGGCCAGGTCCTGGTGCATGTCGGCGATGGTTTCTTCCACCAGTTGCTCGGGCGTGATCTTGCGCAGCAACGCGCGCTTGATGATCTTGTCTTCGATGTCGGTGATGTTGCGCACATAGGTCACTTGGTAACCCGACGCCGACAGCCAGCGGTAAATGATGTCCCAGGCGGCCAGCATGCGGGCGTGGCCGATGTGACAGAGGTCGTAGACGGTCATACCACAGACGTACATGCGCACTTTGCCGGGTTCTAGCGGTTTGAACTCTTCCTTCTGGCGGGTCAGTGTGTTGTACAAGCTCAGCATGATCAAAAAACCTATGGTTGGACTGTCGAAAGTGGCGATTGTAACAGAGCGCGGCCAGGCGCTGTTACAAGCGCTCGAATAATGCAAAACCGCCGGGCATGCCGACGGTTTGCGCGCGCACGATAGCAAATCTCTCAGACTTTTGGCCAGACTATAGGCCGGTAATCCGGCAGCCCGTCCTTGAACGGCGGAATGCGCTCGCCCTCCATCAGCGGCTTGACGTAGTCGAGAAAGGCCTGGGTGACGCTGAAGCCGTCGGCAGCGATGAACTCCGGCGGCAGGCGCTTCTCCTTGTCCCCCACCTCGGACAGCGGCACCTCCGCCACGTCCCAGCAATAGGGATGGTCGTTGATGCGCCGGATACCGGCCATCAGCCTGGTTTTGCCGGCCAACAGCCACTCGACCGCGCGCTCGCCCATCAGATAGGCTTGGCGCACATCGGTATTGGACGCCAAATGGCCGCCGGCGCGCTGCAAATAGTCCACCTGGGCCACATGGGCGGAGATGCCGCGCTCGCGCAGGATCAATTGCGCCAGCCAGTGCCCGGCCCCGCCCAGTTGCTCATGGCCGTAGGTTTCCGATTTCTTGGCCTCGGCCACGAAACGGCCGTCGGGCCCGGTGATGCCCTCGGCCACCGCGATGGCGCATTGGCCATACTTGGCCAGGCTCTGGTCCAGCGCGGCAAGAAAACGGGTCTGGTCGAACGGCACCTCCGGCAGCAGCAGCAGGTGCGGCGCCTCATGCGGGCTGCGCGCGGCGGCGGCGCAGGCCGCGGCCAGCCAGCCGGTATGGCGGCCCATGGTTTCCATGATGAATACCCGACCCCAGCCCATGCTGGTCATGTCCAGGCCCACTTCGCGCATCGCGCTGGCCAGAAATTTGGCGGAGGAGCCGTAACCCGGGCTGTTGTCGGTGCCCATCAAGTCGTTGTCTATGGTCTTGGGCACGCCTATCACCCCAAGCGAGTAGCCGGTATGCTTTTCAAAATCGGCCAGCCGCTCGGCGCAGCCCAACGAACCATTGCCGCCATTGACCAGCAGATAATGGATATCGTGTCTGGCCAGCACTTCCCGCAGGCGCAGCCAATCCTCCGGCGCCTCGGCGAAAGTGCCTATCATGCGACGGCTGACGCCGAAGCTGCCGCCGGGCATGAAGGCCAATTGGGCGATGGCCGTGTCCGGCACGCCGTCGGTATCGCACAGGCGGCCTTCCAGCAGGCCGGCCAGGCCGTCGAAAGCGGCATACAGCGACAGGCCGAGGCGTCGCGCCGTCTCTATCGCCCCCTGGGCGGAGGCATTCAGTACGGCGGTGGGGCCGCCGGATTGCAGATATACGGCTCGAAGCTTGGACATGATCGCAACCTGGATAGTGGACAGACAAGGGCGGCGCCAGCACCGCGACACCGCCAAACCACCAACATACCACTTGCGGGAAAGCGGCCTCAAGCCGCAACGCCCAGCCAAATCCCGATTCCTTGACCAGCGGCAAACCGACGGCGCGGCGAAGAGGGAAATGCGGCGAGCGGCCCAAGCCGCAAGAGCGGCGGCGGACGGATAGGAGGCGAGCTTCGACTATGGGGGAAAAAACGGGAGGACCCGCCGGCGCGACATGGCGCCGGCAAGGCATGCAACGGGGAGGCTTAGCCCAACGGCCAGTTCAGAATGGCGATGGCGTCGTTGTAATCCATATCGGTACCATCTTCCGAACCCAGCACGGCCAGGTTGATCTTGTTGGCCAGGACCAGTTGGGCGGACACCAGATCCGACGACTTGCCGTTGGCGGTGACAGTCACCCGGACATTGCCTGAGCCGGAATTGATGACCTGGGTGCCCAGATTCTTGTCGGTAACGCCGCTGCCGCTGAAAGTGGCGCGCACTTCGTTGTCTACCAGAATGGCGACCTGTTGCACGGCAGCCGAGTTGACCAGCACAGTCGCGCCGAAATTGATGCGCGCGGGGAGAGTGAATACGCCTTGCTGAGCCATGGTGATTCCTCCAGATGGTACCAGCCCCGCTAGCCGGGAAGGCCGGCCCGGCTTGCAGGCCAGGCGGCTCAGGGCGATGCGGCGGGGAAGCGCAACCGCCCGGACATCGTTGCAGATGCCCTCGACCCGGCCACCATACCCCACCTCATCGGCACCCGCACCGGACCCAAGTGCTAGTTTATCCATCCCGGCAAAAGCCGCATGATTGTCCTCCCGCCCAAACCCGCGGCGCCGGTCTACTCGCTCTCCACCATCGACGGCGCATAACGCTCCGCCCGCACCGGCGTATGGACCGCGATGTAATCCCTGAGCACGTCGGCGTCGACAAAACCGGTATTCACGAAACCCGGATGCGGATCGAGCCTGGGATAGCCGTCGCCGCCCGCCGCCATGAAGCTGTTGATCGCCACGCGGTAGATTCGGGCCGGATCGATGTCCTTGCCGCCCACTTGAGCTTCCTGCAGCTCGCCGCCCGAGATGCGCAGCCTCACGCCGGCAAACTGGGCGAAGGCGCCGGAGCCCGGCGTCATCGCGGCGGCCGCCTTCAGATAGGCCAATGCCTCGCTGCCCGGCATATCCACGTAAACCAGCGTGCTGCCGAACGGGAACACCTTGAGCACATCCTTGTAGCTGACCGCCCCCGCCGGCAGCGAATCGCGGATGCCGCCGGAGTTGATCACCGCGAAGTCGGCGTGCGCCTTGGCCATCATCGCCTGACCGACAAAGGCGCCGAGGCTGGCAGGCCGGCTGCGCACCACGGCGCGGTCGCCTTCCAGCCTGGTGGACAGCTCGCCCACTTTGACGCCCAGTTCTTCCTGCCCCTTCTCCTGATAGGTCTTGAGGAAGCTGCGCAGCTTGCTGTCCTCCGGAATCAATTGGGTGTAGGGCATTTTTTTCGCCTTGCCGTCGGCGCCGATCACTGTTTTCTTCAGGTTGACCGGAATCAGCTGGTATTTCACCAGCTTGAAGCTGCCGTTGCGGAATTCGAAATCGGCGCGGCCGACATACTTGCCCCACTCGTGCGCCTGCACGATCCAGGCGCCGTTCTGCCGGTCCGGCGCGCAAGGCGCGCCCGGCACGTAGGCGTCGTCGCGCACGTTCTCCGCCTTCATGCACACCGGGTTCTGGCTGTGGCCGCCGACGATCAGATCCAGGCCCTTCACCGCTCGCGCCATTTCCACATCGCCCGGCGCGTTGACGCCATGCCGGCCGTCCGGGTAGTGCCCCATATGGGTGGCGGCGATCACGATGTCGGCCCGCTTGCGTAATTCCGGCACCAGCTGGCCGGCCTCGGCGATCGGGCTCTTGAACTCTATGCCCTGGATCTGCGCCGGATTCACCATCTTGGCGGTGTCGTCGGTGGTCAGCCCCAGCACCGCCACCTTCACGCCGCCCAGGTTGAAGAGGACGTAGGGGTCGAAAATGCGCTGGCCGTCTTTATAGATATTGGCGGACAGCATGGGGAAATGTATCCAGCCGCGCTGCTTCATCAATACCGGCAGCGGCTTGTCGAACTCGTGATTGCCCACCGCCATCGCGTCGTAGCCGATGCGGTCCATGCCGCGGAAGTCGGGCTCGGCGTCCTGCAGGTCGGATTCCGGCACGCCGGTGTTGACGTCGCCGCCGGACAGCAGGAGCGTGTAGCCACCCTCGGCCTTCACTTCCGCCCGCACCTGGTCCACTACCGTCTTCTGCGCCGCCAGGCCGTATTCGCCGTCGGCATTGGGCCAGAAGCGGCCATGATGATCGTTGGTGTGCAGGACGGTGATCTTGTAGGTCTTGCCGGAGACATAGTCGCCTTTGCCGGGTACCGCCGCGCAAGCCGACAGCAAGCCGGCGGCCAGCAGCGAAACCATGATGGATCTGAGCGAAACGCGCATTTGTTTTCTCCTTGCGTCCCGGCCCCATTGCGAGCGGGACCGCACGTAAAAATGGCGAACCCGGGGGCTCGCCATTCGCATTGCCGCCGGAACTTACTTGTTCCAGCTGTCCTTCAGGCCCACCGTGCGGTTGAACACCGCCTTGACGCCAGGCTGGTGCTCTTTGCGGTCGGTGACGAAATAACCCAAACGCTCAAACTGGAAGCGCGACTCGGGCGCCGCCTGCAGCACCGATGCCTCGACATAGGCCGGCACCTGCTTCAGCGATTCCGGATTGATGAACTGGCGGAAGTCGAGATATTCGCCGTCTTCGCCGCGCACCGCGTCCGGACGCGGCTCGGTGAACAGGCGGTCGTACCAGCGCACCTCGGCCTCGATCGCGTGCTCTGCCGATACCCAGTGGATTACGCCCTTGACCTTGCGGCCTTCCGGGTTCTTGCCCAGCGTGTCGTGGTCGATGCTGCACTTCAGCTCCACCACCTTGCCGGCGGCATCCTTCACCACTTCCACGCACTTGATCACATAGGAGTAGCGCAGGCGCACTTCGCCGCCGGCGGTCAGGCGCTGCCACTTCGGCGGCGGCACTTCGGCGAAATCGTCCTGCTCGATCCAGATTTCGCGGGCGATCGGCACTTCGCGCTCGCCGAACTCCGGATGGTGCGGATGGAACGGCGCGCTGCGGCTGGCGCTGACGGCGGCGTCGTAGTTGCTCAGCGTCACCTTCAGCGGATTGACTACCGCCATCACGCGCGGCGAGTCGTTTTCCAGCGTCTCGCGCACCGCGCCTTCCAGCACGCTCATGTCGATGATGTTCTCGCCCTTGGACACGCCGATGCGCTGGGCAAACAGCTTGATGCCGGCCGGGCTGTAGCCGCGGCGGCGCATGCCGGCGATGGTGGGCATGCGCGGGTCGTCCCAGCCGGTCACCACGCCCTCGTTCACCAGCGACAGCAGCTTGCGCTTGGAAGTCAGGGTGTACAGCAATTCCAGCCGCGACGATTCATACTGGCGCGGGTGGCAGCCGATGCTGATGTTGTCCAGCACCCAGTCGTACAGCGGACGGTGGTCTTCGAATTCCAGCGTGCACAGCGAGTGGGTGATGCCCTCGATCGCGTCGGAGATGCAGTGGGTGTAGTCGTACATCGG
>NZ_MKCT01000043.1 GCF_001855555.1 Chromobacterium sphagni
AATGCCAAGCCGTCGAAGTCGAAAATCACCGGCAGCGAGGTGCGCAACGCCGCGATCGCGGCGTGCAAACGCTTGGGGAGACGAATCTGGAAACGCTGGAGCGGCTATCACCGCCGCAGTCTGGCGGAAACGAAGATGCACGGTTTCAAGCGACCGTGTAGCCGAGTGATGGCGCGCACCTTTGATCGACAGGTGGCGGAACTGCAAGTGCGCGCGGCGTTTTTGAACCATTTTACCGCTCTGGGCCGCCCGAAGACCGTGGCGGTGGCAGCGATGAACTGAATTCGCCCTGGACAAGGAGACGCACGTTCTTGGGCGGGGTTATGCAACAAAGCCCCTCGGATAGAGGGCATCGATTGGCTATTAAGCGGAAACCGTCATTTTGAAAGGGAGGAGTGCTTGAGTTGCAATCGATTGTCTGACAGTGTTTTTGTACCTAAATAAAAGGACAGGTGTGTGGCGCTGTCGTGGGTCTCCGAGGAGGCTCTAGCTGCCCGCATGCCAGAGCAAAGCCTGACCAAAAGGGGACCATAAAGCCGTGCGCACGCCGGCGGCGTTCAGCGCGTTGCGCGTCCATTGATTGCAGGTCATCAATGGGTTGTAGTTGCCGTTGGCCTGATAAAAGGCGTCATTGCCGTCATAGTGGTAATCCTTGAGCCACAAAGGTTTTCCGTCGGCGTCGATGGGCATGCTTTGGGAAATGAAATCCACCAGCTTTGCGTATTGGCCCGGGGTGAGCAGCATTTTGCGCGTATTGGCGCTTTCGCTGGGTTGGGGCTGATATTCCACGTGTAGCACGCTGTCGTCTGAAGCCAGCGCCGCCAGGGCTTTGCCTGGCGTCAGGTCGGCCCAGGTCTGCGTTTGCAGAAAGAAGGTGCGGCTGCCCCAGCCTATGGCGATGTAAGGAGAGGCCGCAAAGCGGTCGGCGCGAAGAATCTGCCGCGGCGGAAACCGCGCGCTCCAGTCCATCTGGCTGTTTCGCATAGGCAGCACCAGGCCGGTATGCACGCCGTTGCTGTCCAGGTAAATGGGGATGCCCGTAACTGGCGCTTGCCAGTCGCGGTTGGCTGGCAGCAGGCCGAGCGCCAGCGCGGCCAGCAGGTAGGCCGCAGGCATGGCCAACAGGCCTGTCAGAGCGAGAGGTGCCAGGAATCGGAGGCGGCTTGCGGGGCGTGGATGCTCTTGGGTCATGGTTCCGCGAAGGGAAGATGGATGGCGGATGATCGCACTCCTCCCCGGTGGCGACAAGGCAGCGCAATCCGCGCCATAACAAAACACCCCGCGGGGCGGGGTGTCGGGTGGCTCAATGGTGGTCGTGCCTATAGGCGAAGACCGGCAGCTGCCATTCGCGCCATAACGCGGTCAGGCGCAGGGCCAGGCCAAAAGCGAAGCTGGCGGCGATATTGTAGTCGTGCGGCACGTTCAGCAGATTCAGGCCCAGATAGAGCATGGCCACCAGCAGCGACACGCTGGCGTACAACTCGCGGCGGAACACGATGGGCACGCGGTTGCACAGCACGTCGCGCAGGATGCCGCCGGCGATGCCGGTGATCATGCCAGCCATCACCACGATCACCGGATGGTAGTGCATGCCTAGCGCCACATCGCAGCCGATGATGGTGAAGGCCACCAGGCCCAATGCGTCCAGCACCAGAAACAGCCGGTTCAGGTGGCGCATGAAGCGGGCGGCCAGCACTGCGGCGATGCCGCCGGCCACTACCAGCAGCACGTATTCCGGATGTTGGGTCCAGCCTATCGGGTAGCGGCCCAGCACGATGTCGCGCACGGTGCCGCCGCCGAGGGCTGTGAGGAAGGCGATGACGGTCACACCAAAAATATCCATATTGCGGCGGCCGGCGGCCAGGGCGCCGGTCATCGCTTCGGCGGTGATGGCGATGAGATAGATCAGGGTCAGCATGATTTCACACGATTGCGGCAGTTGCGCGCCGGAGGGGCCGGCAGACGGGGAAGCGGGAACGGAACGAGTGCAGGGCGCCGGAAAACGTCGGGCGCGCCGCTGGATGAAGAGCGGGACAAGGCAGACTCCTGGGTGGATTCCGGGCTACGGAACAGCCTCTCCCCTTGTCCTTTTACCTGAGAGTTGCATGGCCTTTGGCCACTTGCCCCTTCGGTGGGCTGCTCGCGGCAGCCTCTCTCCAATCGGCTTGAATCAATGAAACACTGCGGTACGGCTTGCCTGAGCGATTATGGGAGCTTGCGTCTTCGGCGGGGGCGTGGCCCCTCTCTCCCGCAGAGAGTCACTATATTAGCTTTTGCTATTGGAATAGTCAACGGCAGCACCGGGGCGCGTTTGCGCCCCGGCTGTGCTCGGTCAGGATTTGGCTTGCGGTTTGGCGCGGGGACTTGTCTTGCCGGTTTTGGCCGGCGCGGCCTCTCCCGGCACCTGGCCATTGGCCTTGGCCGGCGCTTTTCGCGCGCTGGCCGGCTTGGCCGCGACAACTGGCTTGGCTTCCTCCGACTTCACCGCGGCTTGGGCTGTCGGTCTGTTTTCCGGCGCGGTTTTCGCGGTCTGACGCGTGGCGGCAGGTTTGCCGGATTTGGGCTTGACCGCTGGAGCGGAGGTGGTTGCGGGTTTTGCCGATGGCTTGGCGGCAGCGGGTTTGGGCAATAGCTGGATCGCAGGCGCGGCGGGCGGTTCGGCCCTGGCTTGCCCGTTGATTTCCAACTGCAACACTTGCGCCACTTCGTCCAGCCGCGCCTGATGTTCCGGAGGTATGGCGCCGCGCAATGACAGCAGGTCGCGCGCCAGCATCCACGCCTGATGGCGGCGGTGCGGGTCAGGTAGTAGCAGGGTCAAGCCCTGTAGCGCGCGCGGCGCATCCAGTCGCACCAAGAATACCTGGTGGCGGACGATGTCCTTGAGCTGCATCAGCGTCAGCGGGTATTCGTGGCGCACGTCGCGCATCACGCGGCGGATGGCGTTGAACGGCCGCTCATCCACCACGCCCATGCCGATGCTGACGTACAGCAGCAGCCGGACGAAGCCGTCGGCCAGCGTGCCCTGCTCAAAGCTGGGGTCCAGCGCCTCGCGCTTCAGGCGCGCCAGCTCGCGGCTTTCCCAGGCCAGCACGTGCTTGCGCGGCTCGCTGGCTGGCCGCACGCCGACCAGGGTAGCCAGCTGCGGCGACTCGTAGACGGCGCGGAACAGTTGCTCCTGGGTGGCATCGCGCAGGTCGCGGTATTGGTCCAGCGACTGGGCGATGAAATGGGAGAGCTGCTCCTGCCATTGCCACAGCGGGTTGCTTTCCGCCACTGGCCGGCGTTGTTCGCGCACTTGGGCGGCGAGGCCGGGCAGCCACCACAGCCAGGGATTCTTCGGAGAGATCAGCGTGCGTTCCAGCCGGGCCGGGTGGAGCTCGCGCAGCAGGCGGGCGCTGGCTTCGTTGCCGATGGCGCGCAGCGCGGGGGAGAGGTAGCGGTCGTACACGCCCTGGTTGATCTCCGACACCCGCTTCACCACCTCGAAGGCGCGTTCGTCGTCGCGGCCGTCGTCCAGCGCCAGGATGTCGGGCACGTCGCGCGCTTCGAAGCGGATGATGTAGCGACCTTCTATGTATTCCTGGCCGGGCGCGTCCGGCGCGATGTCTTCGATGATGGCTTCATACAGGCCGGGGGCCAGCACGTCTATCAGGTCCAGCGCGCTGGCGAATTCGCTGTGTTCCTTGTTGGCGATGCCGGCGGACACGAAGATGCCCAGGTGTCCCACCTTGCTGTGCAGTGCGTAGACGATGGTCTGTTCGTTGTCGCGGATGTCCTCGACGCTGTCGTAGAGGTCGGCGATCCAGTTCAGCGCCTGTTGCGGCGGGGTGATGTTGTCGCCCCAGGAGGCGAACACCACGATGGGCGAGCGGATGTTGCGCATGTCCACCCGCACCTTGCCATCATGGCTGGCGATCTTGCCGTGGACCAGATCGTTGCCGACGAACAGTTTCTGGGCGATCCACTCCATCTCTACCTTGTTGAGCAGGTAATGGCCGCCCCACCAGCGCTCGAAGTCCAGATAGCGTTGCAGTTCGGTATCCACCTTGGAGTAAAGGTTGTAAGACTTCTTCCACAGGGTGTTGGCCGGGTCCAGTTTTTCGAAGTTGTTGACCAGGTGGGCCCCGTCGAAGTGGCCGTTGCCCAGATCGCCGGCCAGCGACGCGGTCCAGGTGCCGCCGTTCAGCCCGCCGGCGTAGCGCATCGGATTTTTGCCGCGGACGCCGGCCCAGTAGGACAGCGGCGATCCGGCCAGCAGGATGGGGCCCACCAGTTCCGGCGCCACCGCGGCCAGCATCGCCAGCGCCCAGCCGCCCTGGCAGTTGCCAATGACGAAGGGTTTGCCGTCGGAGTCGGGGTGCAGCTCGTTGACACGCTTGAGGAAGGCGCCTTCGGCCTTGCTGACGCTTTCTATGGTCTGGCCGGGCTCGGGCTGTGGGAAGAACATCACGAAGTAGCAGGGGTGGCCTTGTTGCAGCGCGATGCCGATTTCGCTGTCCATTTTGAAGCCGCCTATGCCCGGGCCGTGGCCGGCGCGCGGGTCTATCACCACGAAGGGACGCAGGGCCGGGTTGGTGGGCGGGCAACTGGGCGGCGGCGCGATGGCCGCCAGCGCGTAATTGGCCGGATCGGGCAGTTCGCGCCCGTCCTGGATGATCTTGTAGTCGAACACCAGTACCGGCGGCTTGCCGCTCTCACAGTGTTCCAGGTAAGTGGCGCCGCGCTGGTAGAGCACGTCCCAGTACAGGATGCCGCGCTGGCAGGCGTCCAGCCAGTAATCAAACAGCGGTTGTGCGAACGGGGGAGTCCCGCCTTGAACTGCAGTAGCTGACCACATTGCAACCCCTTGCTTTGGAAAAGATGGAGACAGGCGTGGCGGCCGATGACAAGGCCATGGACGCCACTGTACTCGCTTGATGCTGCAATGCAATAAAAGCGGATGGTCTGAGCCTGGTCTGTGGCGCGCAGCCATCAATTTGTTGCGGCGCAAACAGGAGTTCGAGTCGCTGCGGCCGTTTCCAGTTCCTTGACCATCACCACGCTGGCGTAGGCTTTGTCCGGCCATTGCAGCGGGGCCTCGACGCGGTAGCCGCGCTTGCCGTAGCGCTCCACCAGATGGGACGCGGGTTTGGCGGTGTCCAGGCGGATGCGGAGATAGCCCTGGCTGCGGGCCCAGGCTTCGGCGGCGTCCATCAGCAGGGAGCCCAGGCCGCAGCCTTGCCAGACGGGATCGACGCCGAACTGCATCAGCACCGCGCTATCCGGCTGGCGGAATTGCGGGCAGGGCGAGGCCGGCAGCGGATGATGCACCGTGATGGTGCCGGCCAGCGCATTCCCGCGCCATGCCAGCAGGCAGTGGCCGCCGGCGATGCGGCGGCGGGTCACGGCCACGCTCTGGTCCACCGCGGTGTAGCGCAGGCCCATTGAGGCCAGCTGAGCGTAGGCGCGGTGCAGCAGCGCGGTCAGTTGTTCCAGGGAGTCGGTTTCGGCCAGCGGGCGCAGCGTGAACATGTTTTCAACCATCCGGTGCGGGAAACCGGGGGTGAAGCAATTGTCATGCCGGGCGAATGTCGCTGCGCCCCCAGTCGCCGGCAATCTCTTCGCTGATCAATTCCTGGCTGATGAAGTCGATGAAGGCGCGCACCGCCGGCGACAGGCCGCGGCGGGTGGGAAAGGCGGCGTGCAGGATGCCCCAGGGAAAATCGTATTGCGGCAGGATGTGGCGCAGCTTGCCGTCAGCCAGCGCCTGATGACAGACATTGCGCGGCAGAGCGGTGATGCCCAGTCCGGCGATGGCGGCCTCCAGCAGCACGATCATGTCGTCGGTCATCAGCCTGGGCGTGTCGATGTGTATGGTGTAGCTTTGGCCGACATTGTCCAGCAGCATCCACTGGCCGCGGCTGTCGGGCCGGCTCATGGTCAGCGCCGGCAATGCGGCCAGCCGCTCCGGGGTTTGCGGTTCGCCATGCTGTTCGATGAAGGTGGGGCTGGCGACCAGGATCACCCGGCTCTTACCCAGCCGCCGCACCACCAGGCTGGCGCTGTCCTCGATCACATTGCGCACCCGGATCGCCACGTCCACGCCTTCCTCGATCAGGTCCACCCTGCGGTTGGTGGAGTCCAGCGCAATGCGCACCTGCGGGTAACGCGCCAGGAAACGCGGCACTGCCGCGCTCAGCATGGTTTTGGACAATAGCTCGGGGCAACTGACGCGGATCAGGCCGCGCGGTTCGGCGCTGCTTTGCAGCACGGTCTCGTTGGCGGCTTCGGCTTCCGCCAGCATCGCCTGGCAGTGCTGATAGTACTGGCTGCCGATTTCGGTCAGGGCCAGCCGGCGGGTGGTCCGCTGCAGCAGGCGCACGCCCAGCCGGTGTTCCAGTTCGGCCACCCGCCGCGACAAGCGCGATTTGGGAATGCCCAGCACCCGGCCGGCGGCCATGAAGCCGCCGTGCTCGACCACCTTGGCGAAATACAACAGGTCGTTCAAGTCTTGCATTTTATTGTCCCACTGGTAGAACAATGTTTCCAATTTTAGTAGTCTATTCGGAATTGTTGCACCTGCCTATCATGCAGTCATTCCCGCCTGACATTGAAAGACTGCCAAATGAAACTGCTCCATCTCGATTCCAGCATCCTGGCCGACAATTCCGTTACCCGCGAGCTGTCCGCCGTCGTCGCCAATACGCTGCGCCAGCGCCACGCCGATGTTGAAACCACCTACCGTGACCTCGCCGCCAACCCCATCGCCCACCTGTCCGGCGAGATCGTCGGCGCGCGCTTCGTCGCCGAGGCGGACTGGACCGCGACGCAGCGCAGCGAAAGCGCGCTGAACGATCAGTTGATCGAAGAATTCATCGCCGCCGACGTGCTGATAATCGGCGCACCGATGTACAACTTCTCCATTCCTTCGCAGCTGAAGAGCTGGATCGACCGCGTAGCGGTAGCCGGCCGCACCTTCAAATACAGCGAAAACGGCCCGGTGGGCCTGGTGCCGAACAAGAAGGTGGTGCTGGTTTCGGGCCGCGGCGGCGTGCACAGCGGCGAGCAGGGCAGTTTGATGGATTTTCAGGAGGACTTTCTGGTGAAGGTGCTGGGCTTCCTGGGCGTGACCGATGTGGAAATCGTCCGCGCCGAAGCCATCGGCATGGGGCCGGACAAGCGCGCCACCTCGATCCACCTGGCCAAGGAAGCCATCGCCAAGCTGGCGCTGTGATTCCGGCTGGAGGAAAACGCCAAAGCCCCGCAAAAGTGCGGGGCTTTTCCATGTCGGCCCGATCTTAGTCCAGCGGCAGCCTGAGGGCATGCTCGACGCTGGATTCGCTCAGGTGGCGGCGCATGATCGCCCGCAACGAGCCATCATGGTACATGCGGATGATTTCGTCGTTCCAGCGCGCGGCCGCCTCCTGGCTGAAGCGCGCCTTGCTCAGCGCGAGGCCGCCTGAGATGGTTTCCGTATCCGGAAAGAAGTCGTGCACGGTGACCTGCTGGCTGGCCTGATGGCTTTGCAGCCAGGGGTCGTAGCTGACCGGATGGCCGAAGGCGGCGGTGACTACGCCGCTGCACACCATTTTGTACAGATCGTCCTCGTTTTCCGCCATCACCACTTTGTGCTGCTGCACCAAGTCTTCCAGCAGTTTATCCTGGGCCGGGCTGTGGCGGTAGCCGCGTATCATGCCCCAGCGCAGATTGGGCAGCTGCAGCAGCTCGGGCAGCGAGGATGCCTGCACGCCGCGATGCAGCAGCACCATGTTCTTGCTGTGGTGGTAGGTGAGCAGCCACAGGTAGCGTTTGCGTTCCGGCGTGATCAGCGTCGAGGTGCCGATGTCGGCCTGGCCGATTTCCAGCAGCTTCAGCACCCGCGGGCGGGGGTAGTCGCTCTCGTTCTGGATGGGGCAATTCAGCCGCCGCGCCAGCTCGTGGATGATTTCCGGATCGTAGCCCTTGCCTTTGTGGTAGGCCACGCCGAAGTCGTAATAGGCGATGACCAGCGGCCCTTGCGGGCATGCGGCGTTGGGGGCGGCCCATGCGGTGGGCAGCATCAGCAACAACGCGCAGCCTACTAGCCATTTCATGTTTCGCTCCGTGGCACCGGACAGCCTGGTCCGGCGGATCAATTAATGGGCAGCCGCATCATCTGCTTGGCGGCGCCTTCGTTGAGGAAGCGTTGCATGATGACGTACAGGCTGCCGTCCTGGTACATCTTCACCAGTTCCTGATGCCATTTCTCCGCCGCCTCCTGGCTGAAGCGGCTTTTGCTCAGCGCGAGGCCGCTGGCGACCATGTCGGCCTCGGGAAACAGGTCGAGTATGGTGATCTGCCGGGCGGCCAGAGGGTCGCGCAGCCAGCGGCCGTAGCTGAGCGGCTGGGCAAAGGCGGCGGTGACTACGCCGCTGCTCAGCATCTTGTAAAGATCGTCTTCGTCTTCGGCAATCACCAC
>NZ_MKCT01000044.1 GCF_001855555.1 Chromobacterium sphagni
TTACTGAAAGCCGATGGTTGCGATTCCATGCAATGACAACATCTGTACACGCTTTGTCGCAACAGGATGCAAGAAATGGGGCGTCGATTCACAAAGTTAGCCGGCGCGCATTGGCCGGCCCGGAGCCCGCTTCACCGCTGTGTGGGATGATTCCCTGTGGTCCAGGCTCAAATCGGCCAAGCTGCGCTTGAGGCTCCCCTTCTTGATCTTCCCGTTTTCGGTAGTGAACCACTGAGCTAGTGTATGCCAAGTCGAATCGCCCAGTTGGTCAGCTCCACCGCATTGTGAGCATCCAACTTGCGCATCAGGTTGAGCCGGTGGGTTTCCACTGTCTTGATGGTGATCTTCAGGTTCTCGGCGATATCGCGGTTACGCATTCCTTCGGCGATAAGCTTAAGTACTTGGTTTTCCCGCATGGTCAACCGTGTTGGCCCCTCCACATTGCGGGTTTCGGTGACCTGTTCCAGATTGAGGGATGGGTCGAGGAAAATTCGGCCCTGGGAGGTGACCTGCAGCGCGGCCAGCAAAGTCTGCTGCGGGCTTTTCTTTAGTACATAGCCAAGCGCGCCAGATTCCAGCGCCGTCCGCGCTCTATGTTCGGCGCCGTCGGCTGTGATCACGATGATGTTCAGCTCCGGCCAGCGTTGTCTTAATTGACGAATGACATCAATGCCATCCATGCCTGGCAGACCCAAATCCATCAACACCAAATTCGGTTTCAACCGCTGACAGGCGGAATAGACTTCCAGGCCATCATTGACTTCACCGACCACATGATAGACCGTCGATGCCGATAACAGGGTTTTGATGCCATTGCTCAGCAGGGAGTGGTCTTCTACCAATAGTACCCGCTGTACAGCAGCGTCTGAGGGTGCGGCTGGCGTCATCATGTCTACCTATCTGGCATTTCTGATTTTAGGAATATTCTCAGCGTCTGTTCAAAGAAGGGCGAGACAAGGCGAAAACGAGCGAAAAAGCGGAATGTACAAGTGGTACATGAGCATTTTGAGCTTGTTTTTAACACCGTATCGCTGAAGAACAGCAGACATTGAACAGGTTCTTTAGAGTATTGACCCTCTATCGTTTCCGTCAAGTGCCGCAAGTAAGCGGGTGCTCAAGCGCGCTGGTAAAGAAGGAACTGCCCCCCCCGAAGGAGGCTTCAGGTCATTACCTGATGATTTCCCACTGACGATTTTTGCAAAATGTCGGCCTTCCCTAAACGTAATCGAGGCACGATGAAACTTCCTGACTCTTTGGCCGCATTGGAATGGGTTTGCGTGCTCTCGTCCCGCAGTGATCGTTGGCTCCTGGATCTGGTAGGCGTCCCCGCTTGGGGGTGGTCCTATGCGCAAGGAATCTCGCTGGCGATTGAAATCGAACTAGAGACCTTGGATGACGCCTGGTTGCAGCGTGTTTGTCTATGGCTGGCGTCGATACGCACCAATCTGGATGATGGTCTGTTGCTTGAGCGCGGCAAACTGTACCTGGTCCGGCGCCATGAGCATGGTCTCAGTACCGTCGAGTGGGAAGCCTCATTGAATCAGCAACTGGCCGTGGTGGCCTGGTTGGTCAAGCATGCTTCTTCGCTTTCGTCCATTGGCTCGGCAACAGGGAGGAGGGTATGAGAGCATCGAAATGGTTTGGCCCTGGCTTGGTCGCTTTGACTTGTGCGCAGGCGCTCGCAGCTATCCCATGGCAAGGTAGCGCGCCGTTTTTCCTGTCCACTCGTGGCAGTAAGCTGGCGGATGTGTTGCGCGATTTAGGGGCCAATTATGGCGTGCCGGTAGTGGTAAGCAAGCAGGTCGACGAGCCTTTTATTGGCGCGATCCGCAGCATGCCGCCGGAACAGGCGCTGGATCAACTGGCTCGCCTGCACAAGCTGGCATGGTATTACGACGGGCAAGCCATCCACGTTTACAAAGCGCAAGAGGTAAGCAGTCAGCTGATCACCCCCGCCTATCTGCAGGTGAACACTTTGATCAGCCAATTGCAGGGCAGCGGCATTCTGGACCGGCGTTATTGCCGGGTGCGCGCGGTGCCGGCATCCAACGCGATGGAGGTGCATGGCGTGCCGATTTGCCTCAACCGGGTGGAGCAACTGGCCAAGCGCATTGATGAGCAGAAGCTCAATCACGAGCAGAACCAGGAAATCATCCAGCTGTTCCCGTTGAAATACGCTACCGCGGCTGATGGCAGCTACAGTTATCGGGGCCAGCAGGTGGCGGTACCGGGGGTGGTGAGCGTGCTGAAGGACATGGCCCAGGGCCGCACGTTGCCGTTGAAGGAAAACCAGGGTCAGCAGCCGCCGACCGACCGCAGCTTGCCGATGTTCTCGGCGGATCCGCGCCAGAACGCGGTCATTGTGCGTGATCGCAAAATCAATATGCCTATGTATGCCAACTTGATTGAGCAGTTTGATCGCAAGCCGGCGCTGATTGAGGTGTCGGTGATGATCATCGATGTCAATTCCCAAGATTTGAGCGCGCTGGGCATTGATTGGTCGGCATCGGCCAGCATCGGCGGCAACGGCATCAGTTTCAACGGTGCCGGTCAGCAAGGCTCGGACAATTTCTCCACCGTGATTTCCAACACTGGTGGCTTCATGGTCAAGCTCAATGCTCTGCAGCAGAAGGCCAAGGCGCAGATCCTGTCCCGCCCTTCTGTTGTGACGCTGGATAACACTCAGGCGGTGCTGGACCGGAATACCACGTTCTACACCAAGTTGTTGACGGAGAAGGTCGCCAAACTTGAATCCATCTCCACCGGATCTTTGCTGCGGGTCACGCCTCGGCTGGTCGATGAGGGCGGCCAGCGCAATGTGATGCTGACCCTGGTGATTCAAGATGGCCGTCAGGCGGGTTCGGTCAGTCCGCATGAGCCGCTGCCGCAGACGCTGAACTCGGAAATATCCACCCAGACGTTGTTGAAAGCCGGCCAAAGCTTGCTGTTGGGTGGGTTTGTTCAGGATGAGCACAGCGAAGGCGAAAGTAAGATCCCATTGCTGGGCGATATCCCGTTGATTGGCAAATTGTTCCGCTCCACCCAGAAAAATAGCCGCAGCACTGTCCGCCTGTTCCTGATCAAGGCCGAACCCGCGGTTCAGCCTTGAGGTGAAATGAAAATGGAATATTTATTCAAGCTGAAGTGGCTCAACGGCCCGCTGGCGGGCCGGGATTTGGAATTGCCCGCGGGGGAGCTCCGCTTGGGCGGCGACGACCCGGATATCGCGCTGGCGCTGGAAGAGGGGGCCGCGACTGTGCTGACCGTTACGCCGGAAGGCGTGACGATGGCGCCGCCGGTCCCGGTGTGGGTGGAGGGTTTGCCGTGGGATGCTGGCCAGAAGCTGCCTTTGGGACAGGCGATAGACCTGGCCGGACAGGGGCTGGTGCTGGCTGAGGCCGACGGAGCTATGGCGATGTTGACGCTGCCGTCCCGACGCCTTCCTGAAGTCGTAACGACCAAGCCTGCGGCCCGTCCCTGGCTTTTGGCAGGAGGCATTGTGTTGATAAGCGCCGCGCTGACGGCAGTCTTGCTGTTGTGGCCCAAGCCAGTCGAACCGCCGCCGTTTGATGCGCGGGCTTGGCTGGCGCGTGAAATGGCCGACCCAGGCCTGTCGGGTGTGAAAGCTGAGTTGGATGAGCGCGGCGTGGTCCGTTTGAGTGGCTTGTGCGCCTCATCGCAAGCCATCGAGCGGCTGCGAGGCCGGATGCGCGAGCAAGGCTTGAATTTCAGTGATGAGAGCCTGGATGCTGACACCTTGCGCCGCCAGGTGCGCCAGGTGCTGGAATTGAACGGCTACCGCGAAGTGGAAGTCAGCGCTGGACACGCTCCCGATCAAGTGCTCATCTATGGCGCCATCCAGGCTAATGCCGCTTGGCTGCGCGCGAGCACGCAGCTGAGGGCGATATCTGCGCTGAATGGCTGGCGCGTGGTTAATGATCGAGCCGAACTGTTTGGCCGGCTGGTCGATCGGCTGAGCCGCAAGGGTTTGCTGGACGGACTGAGCATCGGCGTGTCCGGCCAGGAATTGCTGATCAGCGGACAACTGCCCCCTGAGCGCGCCCGCGCGGTAGCGGCGGCGACCGCCGCTTTCAATGCTGATGGCCCGCGGCTGAAAGCCCGTTTCCAGAACATCCCCGCCGCGGCGCCGGCGGCGAATATCTTGCCCGCCGCCATCGTCAGCGTCGGCGGCAACGCCAACTCCATCTATTTGGAACTGGCCAATGGCATGCGTCTGCAGCAAGGCGGCACCTTGCCCAGCGGCTATCGGATTTATGCGCTGAACCACACCGCGCTGACCCTGATACAGGAGCAGCGGCTGGTTTCCATTCCACTTCATCTTTAAATCGCCAATAAGGAAAAACCGATGGCCCGTATCACTCATCTGGAAGACGCGCTGCGGCGGGACGTGCATGGCGCGGTGCGCGATGCGCTGCTCGCCCGGCTGGATGTCGGCGAGGCGCAACTGAAACAGCAACTGAGCCAACCGCACAGTTTGCAACGGCGGCAGGAGATCGCCCTGCTGCAAGCCGCCTGTGCACAGGCTGGGCGAGTCATCGCCATCTTGTGGCGAAGATATCACCCCTAACGATGCCTGTCGAAACGACGGTGACTACCTGCTTACCTAGAATTGGATGCCTCATGACTCCGCTTTTGCTCCCCATCACGAAACTACCGGGCAGTGCGCCGCTTGGACCGATTATTCCTGCTAGTGATTTGGCCGACTATGTCCAGGCGGGCGAAATTATTGCGAGAGCCCAAGCGCAGGCTAAGCAGATTCACGACGCGGCCGAGAGTGAGGCTGAGCGGTTACATGAGTTGTGCGAGCAAGTTTTGGAGGCTGCATGGCAAAACGGGTTGGAAAAGATAGCGCGCGAGGTTCCCGGGATTCGACAGCAGGCAGTGGCGGATGCAGTTGAATGGCTGCTCGACGGGAGGGATCTGGAGCATAGGATCATTGAGCGGCTTGAGGGACGATTGCGCGGCATTCTGGTTGATGTGTTTGCAGAGTGTTATGGGCAACAAAGCGAGCCTCAACTGCTGGCCAGTCTGCTGCGAGATCGCATCGGACAATTGGGGGACGGTGTGGAGGGAATTTTGTATGTTTGCCCGGAGCAGCATGATGAGATTAGGCAAACATTAGGTTTCTGTTCCAGGCTACGTATCGAGCCGGATACCAGTGTTGTTTCAGGCAAGGCGTTGTTGCAAACGCCGTTGGTGATTCTCTCTCTCGATCTTGATGAGCAATTCAATTGGGCTATGAACCGATTGCTATCGAGTGGTGAAAAAATATGGGAGAAGCCGGATGCCGATCTCAATAATCCTCGTCAAGGAAGGCTTTTTCTTTTTCCAGAAGATTTTTCAGAATCCCGTCATGACTTGATGAGAAAAGATGCCACTATGAATGGCGTTGATACTAATTCGATTGAGACAATTGGTAATTGATGAATTTTAAAGCGTGAGCCATGCAGCTAGGGAGTAAAGCGCGTATCGCATGGCCTTTCCCCGCATTAGCCACTGTGGTTGACAACAACTCTTGGCGAAAATCGATACCCCGCACCCGTTCGCAGAGCTTAAGAATGGGCCCATCCTATAAGTCTTGTGGCTTCCTTTTTTATGCGCGCGCCTAGTGTGCATGGGCCTGATTGAAATCGACTCCTGCTGATTGATTTTTCGGCGAGAAATGAAAAAGCAAGCAGGATTATTTTGTCATGAGCGAATTCATAAGGCATCGCCGTTTTCCAGAAGATTCTTGCTTGATTTTTTTGATACACATTTATTTGCTACTTCCTTAATCCCGCAGGAGATCTATTATGACTACCCTTAATTTCAACACGTGCTCCCAGAGTTCCATTTCCTCCGTAAGCGATACCGGGTCCATAAGTCCCGCCAACGCGACTGGCATTAAGCACACCGGATATCCCGCGAGAAGCTTCGATGCATTGCTTAGAGCCATTTCTGATGCGAACGGGAGTGGATATGACTGGACCCAGGATGAATATATCGGCGAGTTGGCTGAGCGCTGCTTCAAGCTCAACCCATCCATCCGGGAATGGCTTAAGCAGGAGACCGGCTTGCAGCTGACAGGACCGGAGGAGGGAGGGATGGCCACCTTTGCTTCCATGAGTCTGACGCCTCATGAGGCCGACCAACTGTTGGCTGCGCTGAAGAATTATCTGTTGGTGGCGCTGGAGCTGCCTCAGATCGAGGAGCCTTTCGCCGAAGGAGAGGAGGGAAAGCTCGCGCAGCTGAACGAAGCATTCGGCAAGGCGATTGCCGAGCATCGGGCGAGGGGGTCGGATGGAATCGCCGAGGCCCTGGCCTTGCTTGGCCTGGGGGATGGCACGGAGCTTGTCGAGGGAGCCGGCGGGATGGCGGAGCTGCCCATGCTGCTGGAATTCAAAGAATTAAAGGGTAGAAACCACAAGCATTTGCTTGTGGACAGACAGCTGTTGAAAACAAGCGCAGAGTCGCTGTCGCCGCTGCTCGACAGGCCATACAAGAGCGCAACCGGAGAGGCCGCGGCCGAGTTGCGGGAGATTTGCCAGAAAATACAGGGCCTGACAACGGAGACGGGCGACCAGAAACTGTATATGCGGGAAGCCATCGACAAGCTGTCTGGGTTGTCGGTGGCGTTGACGAATGCGGATACGGCGCTGGCGAAGGCTCGCGATTACTATGCTCACGGGGAAAAGGGTGGGCTGGCCGGCTTGCCTAAGCAACTGAAAGAGGCAAGAGTCGCCTTTGAGCACGCCTGGCAAGAGATGAGGAGCACCACCACTTACCTGGCCCAGACTCCTGATCGCGACTGGAGCAAGGCATTTTGTGGCGCCCTGAGGGGCAATTACTTCAGTCTTGAAACGGTGTCCAAGAGTATCGTGAAAGGGCTGAAGGAAGAAAAGGCTCTGCTCAAAAAGGATGTGGAAGTAGAAAAAACCAGCTTGGCGGCGACGGCGAAAACGCTGTCCAGTTTGGTGGAGCGCGCTGACGACAAGATCATCCAGAATGCTGCGGGCAAACTGAAGGGATGGTTTGACCTGGCAGACTCAGCGCTGCAAACGCATCAGGGCGGCAGTGCTCAGAAGGAGATGAAGAAAGTGGCCGGACAGCTGCTGGAAGCATCTGAAGCATTGCTTGATGCCAACGCAATGCTGGCTTACACCAGAAAGTTCCCATCTTCGGACAAAGAAAAAGCCAGCCTGGTCGCAGACCAGCTGGAAGGCCTGACAAAGGCGTTGCATCAGGCGTTGGGGACGCTGAGCGTTCATGCCGACTCGTTGGAGGAAATGTTGCCTATCGGGGAAAAGCTGTCTCCGGGGCAGCAGGCGCTCAGTGGGCTCATCAATAAAATCCGCGTCGAACAGGAACCCCTGTTGCAGGTCGGAGACGAGTTGAAGAGGGCGAAGCACAGGCTGAGGCCGCAGAAAACCGCTGTAGAGGTAGTGGCCAAGAAGGTATGGGGAGGGCTCAAGTTCAGCGGTTCGCAATTGGCTGGCACGGCGGCCGATCTATTGCAGGTCGGTCGACAGACGGCGAGAACCGGCGGGCAGGCTGCCTTGCATTTTTCCCATGCGCAAAGGCAGAAGGGAGATCTACCCGACGGCCACGAAACACAATTGTTCAACGCCTATCTGCGCGCCGCGGCTTATGGGCCGCTCAGCACAATGCATGAGCTCAAAAAGCATGGAGAGGCGCTGCTGGCGGCAGTCAATAAAGCCGGTCAGCCCGACTCTATTCGTGAGCGAAATCTGCAAGCCGGGGCCTTATCCAGAGGACATGAGCATGCGGCGGGCACGACGGCGCAGCAGCGTCTGGCAGAGCGGCTGGAAGCATTGAATGCGCCGAAGGTCGCGGTGCATCGCGCGCTTGAGCGTATCTCGCAGGAGGTAAAAGAGGCAGAGGCGGAACTGGAGTGGATGGATCAGCAGTTTCCGCAGCAGTTCAAGGAAATCAAAGCGTTCCGGGAACAAATCCGGGATGCTGAAACAGAGTGTCGTAAGGTCGTGAAGGCTTTTGACGCTGCGACGGAAAGTCTGTCCGGGGCCCAAAAATCGGCGGTACCGCCCGCCTTCGCATGGGAGTTTGAAAGAATGCGCGGCCGCATGAACGAGGCGCAGAGCGCCGTTGCGAATGCGGTTGACAACTGGAAGACGTTGTCGGAAGCCGCCCAGGCGGAGCTAGGCGCTACCGGCCGCGCGTTGACCAACGTGGTTCTGGCCGTTGATCAGGCTGCAAGTATGCTGGGCAGTGAAAAACTGGACCCGGCAGGCTTCGAAGCCGCTATCGAAGAGGCTGTGAAGGCTTTGGAGGCGAAGGCTCTGAATGATCCTGAGAACGGTCATATCGCTTCCTATATGGAGTTGGTGGCAGGTCTTTACCAAGCCCGCAATATGTTGAGGCAGGTTCGGCAGGATGCCGGCCACTGGAAACAAGTGAGTGAAGCTCAGCCGGAGCTTGAAGCTCCGCACACTCCTGGAGGAGATTTCGCTAAGGCGGGCAAGGAAATAAAGGCCGCCGTATACAGAACTGCGAATGCAATGGGCGCCACGGAAACCAGCGCGGTCCTGGCGACGGGAAGAAAACTGGACGTGTTTTCCACTGATGCCCGCATCATCAAGCATCTCGCGGTGCTGCTCGCCGGGCAGACGATGAGCGTGGCGGATCCGCTGTCGCTGGAGGATAGGAGCAAGCATGCGCAACGCATCGACGAGAGCATCAATGAAATCGCCCTCTATTTCCAGAAGCCAGGCGATGCCGAGGGTGCCGCTTTTCCCATTCGCTTGAAAAAGGAATATCAGCGCGCAGTTGATGGAAACTTGGTGATGCCGCAGAGCACTGTCGCGGTGATGGGGCAGAACCGGACGTGGGCTGAGTATCTGGTGCGCTCCGGCACCAAAGGCCTGCAGTCGCGGGCAGTCTACGCGGCGGCAAACCTGGCGGTAGAAGGGGCATTGACCGCGCTGAGCACCACCATGCCTGGCTTGTCCGGCTCGGTGGGTCTCCGCGCGCTAGCGAAACTGGTAGCCACTCCAGTCACCATCATCTTGGCGCTCAATAGTCTGGATCGGACAGTTATGCCGGGACATGCTTTGCCACGGCAGGCAAAGAGAGATGTGGTACAGAGCCAACTGGCGATTGCGATGACAAGAGCGGCGCAGGTTCTTCTGCCGGCGGTCGTCAAGCTTATCAAGGATGGCGCGCTGGCGGGCGTTCAAAACTGGCGTGATGGTTTTGAAGCGGTCTTGCATGATACGAAAAAGCGCTTGCCGGAGGACGTGGCATATGCAGTTGGTGGGATTCCAGTATCAAAAATCGTTGAGCAGGTGACTAAAGCGCTTGAGGACGGACTGCCAGTAGACAACATGGCTAATAAAGCCCCTGATAGGAAACAGTTAACTGGGAAGACGATTGCAAAAAGGGGGTTGCCGGAATCACAGGATAGCTCAGCCCCGAAAGTATTGCGCCGGGTGGAGCGAAGTAGTCTGAATCAAGGTGCTGGATTTTTAAGTCCTGAGGATGGTGATGATAAATACAATTTGCGAAAGAATCTATCGCATACTGCAGAGTTTAGTAACAGTATAAGAAGAAAGGCAGAGGATCTTAATTTGGACTTATCAACGGCTCGCTTTGTAATTGTGCGGACACGTGAAGGCAATGATGGTGCTCGACCTACTGTGGAGCGGATTTCTGTCAACGAATCTCAACTCCTTTCTTATTATGATTCCATGGATGGGGTAGAGTATCCTCGCGAGTTATCTCCATTAGCTGACGATATCAATAGCTATTTGAAGTTGGTGGAGCGAGAAATAGAAAAGGCAGAAAATGAGTTAAAAGCCACTGAAGATAATCTGATTGCACAGTCGCAACTGTATTATACTGCCTACCCGAATGAGGTAAATGTTTCGGCTAGAATAAATGAAATTATTCAAGGCGAGATTGATAAAGCCATGGAAGGGCGATCAGCTAGCGAACATGGAATAACGCCAGATACAACTGTTGCAGTTACGATACATACTCATCTTCGCTCGACAAATACTGGCCTAACCGTCTCACCCCCGCAAAATTATACTATTCGCCAGCTCGCAGTGGGGCAGCATTTGCGTGACCATCCCGACAGTACATTTAGCTTTGCCTGGCCTAATCAAAAGATTGATTCTCTTTTTGATAGGCCGCAGGGGAGTTTTACTGCTTATCCTTATGACCTGACCCAGAAAGTGGAGACAGCCCTAGCTGAAGATGAAGGGAAAATTTCGCGTGGTGAGTCAATAAATGCTCGTAGAAAAATTATTGCGCAGAATGTGATGCAGGCCTTGGGGAGTATTGCAGAGACAACAGGGAATGGTTCAGCGGAATACGATGCCGTGGATAAATTCCTTAAAGGTGAGGTGCCGGCATCGGCAATGAAATTTAAAGGCTATGCATTGGATGGTGTATTTGCGATCCCATTAAGTGATTCCAGCAGAGTTATACTGGTAAAATCGATGCCAACTGAAGGGGTGCAATATATAACTGTTGATAAGAATCAACTTGATCAGCCCGGAAAGGCGAAAGAAGTATTTAATTTTTTACAGCCGACCTTTCCGAGGGAGGCGCTGTTACATCACTGGAAACAGGAAGATGACATATCCTCCTTTCAAACGACTACGGAAATAGTTAACAAAGCAGGGAAGCTTTCTGCCTCTGCTTTTTATCCGAATCAGTTGAGTGGATTGAAAGAGACAAGAAAGGTTGAGCCTTATCAGTTTGATCCAATTGCACCTGATAGTAATCCCTTGGGCGCATTGGCCGCCAACTTGGAACAGACTCAGCGCGACACACATCATTCCAACATCGATGCGTACATCTATTCGCGTGGTGAATACTTTGTGCAGAATGGGGTGAAAGCCGGACAAATCGCATTGCAAGGTGTTCAGTTTTTATCAATGGGTGCGGCCTCACCAGTAACCAGAGCGCTTGCTGGGCTAGGAACTAGTTTTACCTCGTTTAGTTTGGATGTCATCGATGCATTTCAGGAAGACAATCCTAACGCCAGAAATGACAAGCTTAAATGGGCTGGGATAGGAGCAATGATCTCCTTGCCAGGAGATGTTTTTGATGCGAATACATTGCTAAGAAAAATAAATGGAGCAAAGAGTAAATTACAGAGTTTCAAAGATGTGACGGATGGCGATGTCAGTGGCATCAAGGGGGGAGGGCGAAAGGCTGGTAATAGTAATCTTCCTGAAGATAAACCCATAGAAAACGGGATTATATTAAATTCTTCCAGGTCTGAGAGTAAGAAAAACATCACTGTTGAAAGAATTAATGATGACATCAGCTTAATATCCGCAGATGCTTCGCAAGCAAAGACGCTTTACCTTGATGCTCATGGAGCTTATGAGCCTAACGCAACAATTCCATTTTATTACTTTGATCGCAATGGATTTCATAAGCTTCCTCCTTCAGACACAGTTTCGGTTCCTCAAAAAAAGACTCTTTCTTTTAAGGTGCCACATGGATACACAATGGGAGGGGGGCGTCCTGATCAAGATTTATTGAATGCTAGGAATTTTAAGCCTTTTACTTCAATTGATGCCGAAGGTTATACGTTACATCCTGTCAGAAATCCAAGTAATACTGATGTCAACCAGCAAGTAGCTCATGTTGTACCAAAGGATCCTGAGAAGGCATCCCAAGGAACAAAAGGGACTGGAAAAGTAAGAAACTATGACTTTACTCATTACAAAAGAAAAGAAGTTAATGAGCAAGTGCAGCAGGGCTTGCTTGTCGCTGGTGTAGATAGGCTTCACTATTTAGAAAAGAAAACGCCTGGATCGGCAGGTGATGTTTTAACGATTAATCCCGGATCTACTGTGCCATTGAGAAGGGTTATAGATCAATTATCTACAAATCCAAAACTCCAACAGTACGATCAAATTGTTATTTTGGCATGCCGTTCACCCTATGGCAGGAGTGCGCCAACTTACTCTACAATTGAAGGCAACCGTTTAGCTTCTTCCTCAGGGCCATCTCAAGGTCCTTCTGGAAGCCCTCCCGTAGATTCAAAATCAATTGATCGCAGCGGTGGGGAAAGGGGTGAGTCTCTGACGCCGGTGTATTTGGTTTTTAGGAGGAATCCAGAGACTAAACAGTTTGATTCGTATGTTGAGGTGCCAGTTGAGGTTGAGCAGGAGGAGTCGAGCCAGACGCAGCAGACGCAGCAGACGCAGCAGACGCAGCAGACGCAGCAGACGCAGCAGACGCAACAGACGCAACAGACGCAACAGACGCAACAGACGCAACAGATGCTGCAACCGGAAACGGAAACGGAAATGCAGCAAACAGCGATGAGAAATGGCCAGCCTTATCACAGCCAACAAGGGCAAACTTATAATGATGTTGAAGAAATGTTCAGAAGTAAGTTCCCTCATCGTACTCAATTTGAATTTAACGCATTTGATATTATGAATCGCTGGATGAACGAGCCAGACTCGAATGCCAAAGAAGCTGATGGAACACTTAAAGAAGGGACAATTTTTAACCTGCCCACGGTAAATACCGTCATGGTGGCTGAAGGAGAATATTTTAGCGAGGAAGGTCAGTCTTATTATGATGTTTTAGATTTGTTTAAAAGCCAATTCCCTAACTGGGCACCCCGAGACATTCAGGAGTTTTATAGCCTGAATAGGCGCGTCATACCGACAACTGGGGATGAGCCGAATAGTAGAGCGCTCCCCGCTGGGACAGTGTTCCGCATTCCTTATGTACGTCCCCTGCCACCAGTAGCGGATGCGAGATAATTTAACAGCTGAGTTCATGTAAATGGCAGGTCGCTTATGCAGGAGAGTGAGTGACTATAAGTAAAAGGCTTGCCATTTTCATCTGAGAGCAAGCCGATTTGATATTATTTAGGCAGCGACCATATGTTTGTAGCGTATCGTCGCTGTTATTTTTTTGATAAACGCAAATATAGAAGGATTGGGCTAATTTCAGAAGAAACTCGCTCTGGGATCGGATATGGTCTTGAGAGCGCAAGGCATTCGAATGCCGGCTTTCCAATAGGCATAAGCCAATCAAGGAAGAGATATCGCGTGTCTACGCGCTGCCTCCAATGCCTTGCTGGGAATGACATTTGCAATTTTGGTATCCGGATACCGGATCAAGGGGTTTCAAGATGAAGTTAGCTTTTTTACCCGCGAGCATAAGTATTGCCTTGCTTGGCCTGAGCGGCGCGTCATGGGCGCACGGCACCATGGAAGTGCCGATCAACCGCACCTACAGCTGCTACAAGGAAGGCGCGGAGTCGCCGAAGAGCGCCGCCTGCCAGGCAGCCAAACAGGCCGGCGGCGTGCAGGCGATGTACGACTGGAACGGCATCAATCAGAACCCGCCTGGCGATAATCACCAAGCCGTGGTTCCTGATGGCACGCTGTGCGCGGCCGGGCAGTCGAAATTCAAGGGCTTCAACCTGGCGCGTACCGACTGGCCCGCCACCAATATCGTTCCGAACGCCAGCGGCAATTTCGAGTTCATCTATAAAGCGCCGGCTCCGCATGCCACCAAGTACTTCCGCTTTTATGTGACCAAGAACGGCTGGAATCCGAGCCAGCCGCTCAAGTGGTCTGATCTGGAACTGTTTGGCACCTATAACGGCAACCCGCCGCTGGACGCCAACCAGCGCTATCACATGACCATGAAGCTGCCGACCGGCAAGACCGGCCGCCACATCATCTACAACGTGTGGAAGCGCTCGGATAGCGAGGAGGCCTTTTACTCCTGCTCCGATGTCAACTTCAGCAACGGCGGCCCGCAGCCCGAGCCGCCGCCGATCTCCAATCCGTGGAAGGAAGTGGGCAGTGTGACCGCCCACGAGAACCTGCCGAACAAGAGCTCGGTGACGCTGCGCATCTTCGACGGCAGCGGTCGCGATGTGGAGAGCCACAAGGTGGATCTGAGCGCCACGACCGGTCAGGCGGCCAACTGGCCGTACGAGCTGGGCGTCAAGGTCAACGCCAGCTCTCAGATCGGCCGCATCGGTGTGATCAGCAGCAAGCAACGCACCGTTACGATCAACCCGGTCCGCAGCGCCACTGCCAACCGCGTGTGGATCAACGAACGCTACAGCGGCTACCAGTACCAGATTGACATCAAGAAGGGCGACGGCGGTGTAAATCCGCCGGTACCGGGCGATGAATGGCGCGAAGGCGTGGCCTACACCGCTGGCCAGGTCGTCAGCTACCAGGGCCGCCGCTACCGCTGCCTGCAGACTCACACCGCCTGGGCCGGCGCCGGCTGGACGCCATCCACCCAGCCCGCGCTGTGGGTTCCGGTTTAAGTGTGTAAACACATAAAGCAGCGCCGGAAAACGGCGTGCCGTTTTCCGGCATTGGATTGATTGGCGTGCTCCGGTCTGGCGTTGCCGCCAGGCGTGGGGCGCGCCTGTACGCTTTGAGTAAAGGAATGCAAATGAAGAAGACGATTGCCGCGGCGCTTGTTCTGATTTCAAGCCTGGGCGTTTCAACAGCCAGCGCTGGCGTCTCGATCAATATCGGACAGCCGGGCTTTTACGGGCGTTTGGATATTGGCAACTATCCTCCTCCGCAAGTGGTTTCCGCGCAGCCCGTCATCGTGCAGCCGCGTTACGGCAGACGCGATCCGATTTATTTGAGAGTTCCGCCCGGGCATATCAAGCATTGGAAACGTTATTGCCACCACTATGGAGCTTGCGGGGAGCGCGTTTTGTTTGTCAGAGATGATTGGTACCATCAGGTATACGCGCCGCGGTACCGGGAACATCACCGCGCCCCGCACGGTGGGCATCGCCACCATCACCGGCACGAGCGGTGAGGCGGCGGTTTGCCGGATAGGCGGGTCAACAGGCGCTGTCGGCTTTTCCAGCGCCGGTCGTCTTTTTGTGGCCCGATTCACCAGCTTATTCTTCGTCCGCCAACCGTTCCTGATATTCCATAAACGCCGTCAATATGGTTTCACGCTGGTCGATGTCTTCGAAGCAATCATCGGGCAGCAATTTGACCAGTTCTCCCATCCGCCGGGCATAGCCGTGTCGGCTGTGTTCTTCCGGCATCAGAGCGTCGGCGCGGCTGGACAGCCAGTCTGGATACACCCAGGATTGCTGGATGATCTCCAGCAATTCTTCGATGACACGGTTGCCGTCCAGTTCCGGAATGGCCAGCGCCTTGGCTACGCGGTTGCAATGATCTTCCATGCCCAGAAATTGCAGCACCCGCTTCAAATCAGTGATGACCGCGGCCAGGCGGATGTCGGTGGCGCCGCCTTGCGCGGACAGCTCGAAAGCCAATGCCCGGATCAAAGTCTTCAATTTGCGCTGGCGGTCATCCATCTGACGGAATTGTCCAAACCAATAGATTAGCCCGGATTGGCGGCTGGCCGCGCGCTGGTATAGCCGGCGCAGCTCCGCCAGGCCGCTCTTGCCGACGGCGCCGAATTCCAGGTGGCTGAACAGTTGCAGTGCCCAATCTTCATCGTCCATCACCCGGTCTAGCGCCTCTTCCAGACGCCGGCGGCGAGCGGGGCTGAGCCCACTCTTGCCTAATAGGTCGGCCAGCAGCAGGGCCATCTCGCCGGAATCAAACTGATGCTGGCGTAGGCTGTTGAGCAGATCATCCACTTCTTCCACCGCTTCGATGCCAGGTATGCGTTGGCGCAGCTCTTCCAAATGGTCTGGAGCGGTCGTTGATACTTGTTTGGCGAGACGCTGCATCATGGAGCGCGGCCGGGCGCGGTCAGCGCTGGAGGAAAGGCCGCGCATCCTTTCTCTGGCCTGCGTGCCCAAGGCAAAGCTCATGTTTTCCAGGGTTTCCGCATAGCCTTCCTCTACAGGGAAGACGCTGCCGAGCTCCAATGCGTCGGTGCCTAGCTCGCTTTGCGCCAAATTGAGGACGGACTGGGCAGGTACCACCTGGGTGGCGGCCAGAGGCTTGGGTTTAGCCTGCGGAGGCGGGGAAGGCTGTACCGTCGCTTGGGGGCGCCGCGCCGTGGGGTCGATTGGATTGATCATTGAGGATGTCCTTGATGTTGGCCGCAACGGAGACATGGGTAGACGCGAGGTCTGCGTTTATGCCTGATGCGGGCGGGGGCGTCATAAAAAACGCCCGATCCGCATCAGCCATTGCATGGCGTCGCCGATGACTGGCATGGGCTCGGCAGGACCGGGCGGCAACAGTATCGACAACGATGCCTGCACCGGGCAGTTGGGGTCGGCGCTTCTCCACCAGCGTGTTCCTAGGTCTAATGCCGCAGCCGCCACTTGTTCCGGCGCCAAATCTGGCTGCCGGGGCGAGGAGAAGGTGCTCAGCGCTAACAATTGATCGCAGCCGCGTTCTCCCAGGCAGGCAGCGAGCGGGCGCCGGTAACTGCCCAGTAGCAAGTAATCCGGACATTCCATGGCTAGCAGTCCCAGCGCGGTAAGCAAGCGGGGCAGGCGCGGTTCCAGCGCCAGCATGGCTTGCTGTCGCGGGGTCAGCGACGCAGGCATAGGCGTTTTCGGAAAGTTGCGGCGCTTGGCGATCAGCCGGTCCAGCGCCGGACGGCAGACCGGGTGGTGCTGGTAGCTTTGCTGCCAGGGCGACAAATCCAGCTCATGCCACCAGCCTTGGTCCATCCAGGTGCCGGCGCGCCAAGCCAACTGATGCAACCGTTGCAACTCGGCGGATATCGCGGGCTTCATGATGCGGCCGTGCGTCGGCGCCAGGCCAGCACGCCGATGGCGACGGCGCATCCCAGCAGGGTTAGGCCACCGACAAGCCATATGGCGTATTTCCGCAGCCAGCTCTGCGTGTTTTGAGTTGGTTGAGCCTTGGCAGCGGCTGGGCGGTAGCGATAGTCAGCCGCTTGCAATACCACGCTGATGTTTTCCGATCGCAGATTCGGCACGCCAGTGTGGATCAGCCGTTTGATATCGGTTTCGCGATTTTGCATATTGATGCCAGGGCTGTACTTGATAAAGACCGAAGCGGACGGCACGGGCGCTTCCCGCCGGTTCTGGCTGACGCTTTCCGCGATGGAAACCTGGGCGCTGATCACGCCGTCCATGCCGCGCAGCATCTTTTCCAGCAGCTGCTCTTTCAGATAGCTGATCTTGGCCTGTTCCTGTGCGGGCGAGGTAACCAGTTGGCCGGAAGGAAACAGATCCGCCATGGTTTCAGTGCGCTTGCTGGGCAGGCCATGCTGGCGCAGCACTTCCACCGCGTCGGTAAACTGCTCTTTTTCCACTCTGACGGTGACATTGCCTTCCTTGATGATTTTCTTTTCCGCATCGACATTGCGCAGCATCAGCAAGGCCAGCATCTGGTTGGCTTCGTCCTCGCTCAGCCCGCTATATAGATCCACTTTGCAACCCATCAGGCTCAGCAGGATCAACAGCGGCCATAAACGGCGAAGGGCATTCATCACTGCATACTCACCAGTTTGTTCACGCCTTGCGACAAGGCGCCTGCCGTTTTGGCCATCAGGTCCACTTCAACGATGGAGTGCAGCAGCTTGGATTGCGCCGCCAGCATTTCGGCCGGATTGTTCAGTACACCGGATGTGGCGCGAGCGTTGTCTATCGCTTCGCCTATGGCTTGGGATTTCGTTTGCAAACCGCCGGCGGCGACTTCTTCCGGGGATTGGGCGGCATGTCCGAACATGGCGCGAGTGAACGCGTCCACATCGGCAGCGGCCGGCACTGCGGGAACCTGTTCCATGCCGGCTTGAATGGTGTTCAATTTGACTGCATCGATTTCCATTGCAATGACTCCTAAAAGAAAATTAATGGATTCGCCGCGATTGCGGCGCATGCATGCTGTTGATGAGGCGGCGCAGCATTCCGGCTTCTTCGGAGCTGTCGCCGCGCAATAAGGAGCTCGCCGCTTCCGCATGCCCCATGCCGAGCAAGAGGGTGGCTTCCACGATTTTCCGCGCATGCGCGTTTTCGGTTAAATGCGGCATCGCCAAGCGAATGGCGTCCGCCTCGTCGTATAGGCCGTGATTGACCGCGGCCAGGCCGGTTTCTACCACTAACCGGCAAATATCGGTTGCGAGTAATTTCATATCTTCTGAATAATCCCTGACAACATGTCTTTCACCGCCCGCATGATGGCACTTTCGTAGCTGACGAATACCGAATATTGCTGAATGGCAAACTGTGCTTGCAGCATTCGGGCGGGGTCGTTCAAATCGGCGGCGGTGACTTTTGATTGCACGTCATTGCCGGCCTGTTCAACCAGTTGTGATAGTTGACTAGTGATGGCTTCGATGTCCATGAGCTGTCCTTATGTTTCTTTATCACGCAGCTTGCCCAGTGCTTGCTGTCGAAATTGCTTGGGGTTGCATTGAAAGTGGCGCCGAAAGCTATCTGTAAAATGCGCATGATTTGAAAAGCCGCATTCCAACGCCACATCCAGCACCCTCATTGAGGTGGTGAGCAACAGCTTTTTGGCATGCGCCAAGCGATGCTCCAATATCCAGCGCTTGGCGGGCTTGCCATAAGCCTCCTGAAACAATTGGTTGAATTTCCGCAGTGGCATGCCAAATCGGTCGGCCAATGTGGAAATGGACCATTGTTGCAAAGCATTTTCCTCAATGAATTCGTAAAAATCCTTATTTCCAGCGATACAGCTGCGCAGTAATGCCGAGAAATAAGCTCTATCCATATTCAAGCAGTAAAGATAAGAGAAATACAAGAAAGAGGCCGGTGCTAGCTGAGAAAGCGAGGCCAGCACCTCGGTTGCACCGCAGTCCATTTTTATTATTTTCACCGCTTCCTTGTTAAAGAATTTTTGATTGTCTGCCTCGAGTAATTCAACGACCTCTGGGAGGAGTCGCTGCAAATCCGAGGCAAGAAAATCCAGAGACAGCGTGGCATTAGGATGGCCATTCGTCGAAACTCGAGCTGCTCTAGTTGTGACAATCAGGCAGTGTTCTGGAAAGGCGTGAGTATCCTCTTGGATGGTTATTTCACCTTTGCTCCTGCTGATTATGAGTCGAATCGCTGGCATCTCAATCCTATGCGCGCTGTTGTAACGGGGTGCATGATCTACCTTTGCTGTGTAAAGCGGCATCAGGCGATCACCTGATATCTGGTTGACCTCCTGTGCTGAGGTGTTCGAGATGGCAGGATAATTCATGTGCAAAAAAACAGAATATTTGGCGCGGTTCTAGAAAATATTTGCCTAGCGGTTTTGTATCATGCAGCAGTCGAAGTTGAGCCACAGGCTGTGTGGCAACAATGACTTTGATGATGCCAAGCATCAATTTTAATCTTAAATTTTTAAAGGTGACTATATGTCCAGCATTAATGCTCAAGGCGGTGTGCAACCTGCATCTATTACTACCGATGAGGTGATCGATAACGATCACATCGAGTATCTGCGCGCGGCGCGGAACTACTCGCTGTTGGGCCAGGCCATCTCGACGATGGAAGAGGTCATGCTGCTGTTTACCGAACTGTCCAATGCCAAGTTCGCGCAGATGTCGAAGAAAATGGAAGTGTCGCGCGATGCGCAGGAAATGGCCAATAAAGTGGAGGCAGTGCTGGCAGGCATCACCGACCCCAAAGATACCAAGAAACTGCCTCAGGATGTGCTGGATTATCTGAAGGCTAACGGCATCAGTGTTGATTCGGTGGAAAACCTTGAGGGCGATCTTAGTCAGGCGGATCTGACGGCGGTGAAGTCCGCGCTGGAGTCCTTCTCCGGTCGCGCATCTGACTTCGTGCAGCAAAGCCAGCTGAAGATGCAGCAGTTGATTCAGAACTTCAACACCGCGGTGACCATGGCCAACAGCTTGCAGAGCATGAACGCGGAATCGACCAAGTCTATCGCCCAGGCTATTCGTTAATGGATAAGGGCAGGCGGACCTGCATGGGACGCCTGCCTCCCAATACTACTCTTGAAAGGAAATATCGATGAACACTACCGTAAACCAAACCCCTCCCGGCGTAACCGTGTCCACCACTGGCGCGGCAGATTCGAGCGACAACAACGACTACCTGCGCGCGGCGCGGAACTACTCGCTGCTGGGCCAGGCCATCACCACGATGGAAGAGGTCATGCTGCTGTTTACCGAACTGTCCAATGCCAAGTTCGCGCAGATGTCGAAGAAAATGGAAGTATCGCGCGATGCGCAGGAAATGGCCAATAAAGTGGAGGCCGTGCTAGCTGGTATTACTGATCCCAATGGTACAGCCTCGCTGCCGGAAGATGTGATCGAATACATGCGTAAAAATGGCATTGCTATTAATGGAATGAGCATTGATGATTTTCTAAAGAATTCTGATACTACCAGTGAGTTTTATGCATGGATTGGAGGGAATTTTGGACAAATAAATAATATTAAATCTTATATTGATGGTCGAATCACGGATGTGGGAGGCAGTGTTGATAATGTGGTTCGTGCAATGGATCAGGCAGGAATTAAGATCGATGGGCAAAAAGCCAGCGATTGGGTGAAGAATCAGAAGAACCCCGATGGTACTTATAATAAAGAGGCGATGGCGAAGTTGGTGAAGGCTGGATGTCAGGTAGGTAGGGCCGATCTAACCGCGGTGAAGTCCGCGCTGGAGTCCTTCTCCGGTCGCGCATCTGACTTCGTGCAGCAAAGCCAGCTGAAAATGCAGCAGCTGATTCAGAACTTTAACACCGCGGTGACCATGGCTAACAGTTTGCAGAGCATGAACGCGGAATCGACCAAGTCCATCGCCCAGGCTATCCGTTGATGATTGAATAGTTGGCTGCCGCATGCCGGCAGCCAAACTGGAAAGTTTTCAATTAACAGGAGGCATTCCAATGAATGAAATGACGCAATTGAAATCCATGATCGACAGTTTAAAAAAGCGCCGGATGGGTTTCAAGAAACAGCTGGACGATTTCAAGGCGTTGCAAGGCGAGATCGCTGCATTGGAGGCCCGCGCGGAATCGGATCCGGTGGCGCGCGGCAAGTTGAAAAAGCTGGAGGTGATGATGAAGTCCGGCGGCGAGCAGCTGCATCAACAAATCGTATCCAAGGTTGCCATGGCGGAAAAAACCTTTTCCCAATTAGGCAAGCAATTGAAGCAGCTGGCGCCTGAAGACGATGCCA
>NZ_MKCT01000045.1 GCF_001855555.1 Chromobacterium sphagni
GCTCGGTGCCGCTGTTGGCCTGGCACACCATGTCCAGGTGGCCTTGCAGCACCACCCCGGCGCGGTCTTCATAGCCGGGGGTGGCCGGCTTGCGGATGATCAGGTTGCCCACTTGGTCGACAACGGTTTCCAGGCCACGCAGCTCCGCCCAGCCTTTCATGTAGTCGCGCACCTGCTCTTCGTGCTTGGACGGGCGCGGGATGTCGCACAGGGTTTGGAAGTGTTCCCAGACGGCTTTGGGTTCGAGTTGGGCGATATCGGTCACAACGCATTCCTTGATTTCGGTATGGCCGGCGGCGCAGATCGCGGCCGGCCGGTACAACGTTTCACCACGGCGGCGAAAGTTTGAATTAGGCTTTTACTTTATCACGGCGCCGCGGCAACGTCATGCCGGTTGACATGGCGCCGCCGCGACAAAACTGCGGATTACAGGCTGAAATGCAGCGACTTCACCAAGGCGCCGGGCAAATGCCGGCTGCCGGTAGCGCGGCCGCCGTAGCTGCCGGCGTCCACCAACAACTCGCGCTCCTGCGTCAGCGCCTCCAACTGATCGCCCAGCAGGTTGAACAGGCTGTCGTCGAAGCGCATCACGCCCAGCGGCGCGACGATCTCGCCGCCCTCCACCCAAAAACAGGCGAAACGGGTCATGCCGGTGATACGGCAGGCGGAACGGTCGGAAAAGTTCAGATACCACAGATTGGACAAGTACACTCCGGTGCCCAGCGCCTCCAGCGCCTGGGCCTGCGGCAACTCTCCCGCCGCCATCTGCAAAGACTCGGCCGCCTCGTGCGTGCCGGCATTCGGCACCAGGCCAAACTCGCGCGAACTGCGCGGGCTGATCAGGCTGTTGCGGTGCTTGCCGCCGACAATCAATTCCACGGCATCCGGCTTGATGAAGCCCTCGCTCTGGAACTGCGGCGCCAAACCATCGGCGCCGGCCTCAACCAGCGTCAGCAGCGGCGACAGCCTGGCCTCGCCGTCCACCAGCTTCAGCAGCGAGCTGCGCTTGGAGCGCACTTCCTTTTCCGACAAGCCGCCCCAGTTGAGCATGGATAGCAGGCTGCCCAGCGCCGACGGCGTGAAATAGGCGCGGTAGCTGCCCGGCTGCAACGCCTTGGGCGGCAGCTTCAACAGCTCCAGCTGATCGGCTGCTTCGGCGATGATCCGGCGCAGCTGGCCGGCATCCCATTCGCTGCCGGCCAGACTGCGCTTCACCGCCTTGTCGCCGTGCGAATACAGGCTCCAGTCGAAACTCCAGCTGCCGCCCTGCTGCCAGTTGAGCTGGCCCAGGTGGTTGGCGAAGCCGAAGCTCATGTCGCCGGCGGCCAGGATGCCCACCAGATCATGCCCTTGCGCCGCCGCCAGGATGTCTGCCGCCATCGCCGCGCTGGACGGCAAGCCGGCTGCGGCGACGCGCTCGCTGTTTTGCGGACTGTCGTTCAGCAACAGGAAAGGATCGTCCGCCACGTCATCCAGCGCCGCACGCAGGGCCGGAAGGCTGTCCAGTAACAAGGCCAGGTCCTCCTCGCCGCCGGAAAACGACAATTGCTGCACGACCTGACGCTGGCCGCGCACCAGCCGCACCTCCAGGTATGCCTGCTTCACCGCGCCGGCCTGGCGCACCTGGCCATGGTTGAAACGGACAAAATCGCTGCACTCGGCTTCCAGCCACAAGGTAAAGCCTTCCTCGCCATGCAACTGCCGCGCCAGCTCCGCCGCCAGATTCTTGAAATGCGCCTGCATCATGCCGCCCCTCCGAACACATCCACCTCGCCGAACACGCAGGCCGGCGAAGCATGGCCCACCCTCACCACCTGATTGGGTTCGCCCTTGCCGCAATACGGCGTGCCCAGCACCGACAGCGTCGACTCGTCGCCCACCGCCTTCAAGGAGCGCCAGAAATTGGCGGAGATGCCGCGGTAATTGGGGTTGCGCACCACGCCTTTCAGTTCGCCGTCCTCTATCAAGCGGCCCCACTCGCAGCCGAACTGGAACTTGTTGCGCGAATCGTCGATGGACCAGCTGACGTTGGTCTGCATCAGCACGCCGCGCTCGACGCCGGCTATCAGCTGCTCCAGGCTCCGGTCGCCTGGCTCGACGTTGAGATTGGCCATGCGGTCTATCGCCGGACGGTTCCAGTTGCAGGCGCGGCTGTTGGCCACGCCATCCAGAGCGAAACCCCGCAGGCCCGCGCGGGCGGACGAGATGTCGCCGCCCAGCGGCCGCTCCAGCCGACCGCTGCGGATCAGCCATACCTTGTCGGCGGCCTTGCCGTCGTCATCCCAGCCATAGCTGGCCAATTCATTGCGCCGCAACGGATCGAACGTGACATTGAGCAGGCTGGAGCCGTATTGGTAATGGCCGAACATGTCCAGCGTGACGAAACTGGTGCCGGCGTAGTTGCGCTCATCGCCCAGGATGCGGTCCAGCTCCAGCGGATGGCCTATACTTTCGTGAATCTGCAGCATCATCTGCTCCGGCATCAGCAACAGATCCATCTTGCCGCAGGGGCAGTTGGGCGCGTGCAGCAACTGCAAGGCCTCGTCGGCGATGCGCCTTCCCGCGCCATGGAGGCCGGCCTCGGCAATCAACTCCTCTCCGCCCTGCCGTCCCAGGCCGCCGTACTGGCCGCCCAGGCTGCGCGTCTGCACCAGTCCGTCGGCAAACGCCGTCACCGCCAGCGATGGCGTCAGGGTGCGAAAGCGCTGTTCCACCTCGCCGCCGTGCGAGGTCAGGTACAGCTGGCGGATGTCTTGCCGAACCAGGCCGGCCGACCAGTCCACGATGCGCGCGTCGTCGCCCTTGGCGGCGGCGGACTCGCTCAGCAACAGGTCCAGCATCGCGGCGCGCTGCCACTTCATCCCGCCTTCGCAGCCCGGGCCCAGATAGCTGCCCTTGGGGCTGGGCATCTCCATCTTGCGGTAGTCGAACACGCCGCAGGCGGCGGTGGCGCGGGCCCAGTCACGCGCCCGCTCAATCGCGGCGCGCAGGCCGGACTCGCTGAGGTCGGCGGTGGCGGCATAGCCGTAGCCGCCCTGGTCCATCACCGTAATCATCGCGCCGCGGTCGCGGCTGAGGCTCAGCGGCAGCTGCCTGCCCTGGCGCACCTGCAGGCGCTCGCTGTCCGCCTCAACATAGCGCAGCGAGCAGAAGTCCACCTGAGGCCGCAGCGCCTGAAAGCGCTGCCGGATAGTTTCAAGCATGGGAGGCTCCATCCAATGGCGGCCGCAGCCGCGCGATGCAATGTCAATGACATTGATGCTAATCAGTCATACGCCTCTCTGTCCATCCTAATTTCATCAAACCGGAATCACGCCGACCCGCGCGGGCCGGCGCTTCGCTGGCCGGAAACGCGCTACAAGCCCAGTTCGCTCAGCCCCGGATGCTGGTCCGGACGCCGCCCCAGCGGCCAGAAGAACTTGCGCTCGCCCGGCTGGATAGGCATGTCGTTGATGCTGGCGTGGCGATCCGTCATCAGACCGTCGGCGCCGAACTCCCAATTCTCGTTGCCATAGCTGCGGTACCACTGGCCGGCGTCGTCGTGCCATTCGTAGGCGAAGCGCACCGCGATGCGGTTGCCGTCAAACGCCCACAGCTCCTTGATCAGCCGGTAATCCAGCTCGCGCTTCCACTTGCGCTCCAGCAGCGCCTGCGCCTCGGCGCGGCCGGCGGGGAAGTCCACCCGGTTGCGCCAGCGGGTGTCCGGGCTGTAGGCCAGCGCCACGCGGGCGGGGTCGCGGCTGTTCCAACCGTCTTCGGCCAGGCGGACTTTCTCGATTGCGCTTTCGCGGTTGAACGGCGGCAGCGGCGGACGGTTTTCCATGGGATGTCTCTTTGCAGTGTTTGCGATTCAAATCAAGTAGACAAATCTGTCTACATGCAAATCAGTCTAGACCCAAGTAGACAACCCTGTCTACAATAACTTGATGATGCTGACCCCCACCCCAATCCTCAAGGAACAAGCTGCGCGCGAACGCATCCTGCTCACCGCGCATAGGCTATTCTACCTCGAAGGCATACGCGCCACCGGCATAGACCGGATCATCGCCGAGTCCGGCGTGACCAAGGTCACCTTCTACCGCCACTTCCCCAGCAAGAACGAATTGATCCACGCCTATCTGGAATACCGCCACGCTTTGTGGCTGCAATGGTTTGGCGACGCGCTGTCGCGCCACGGCGGCGGCATCGGCGCGCTGGTTCCGGCGCTGCGGGAATGGCTTGAAAACGAGCAGTTCCGCGGCTGCGCCTTCATCAACGGCGTGAGCGAGCTGGGACCGGTTTCCGCGGAGACCATGGAGATCGCCCGCCGCCACAAGCAGGCGCTGCGGGAAGCGATAGCCGGTCTGCTGCCGGACACGGCGGAAAAGGAAGAACGCGCCAGCCTGCTGGCCATGGCGGCGGACGGCGCCATCGTGCGCGCGCAGATGGAAAACGGCGCGCAGCCGGCGCTGGCCAGCCTGGGGTTGCTGATCCGGCTTTTGCCGGCCCCTGCGCAGGGATGACGGCCAAGCGGCCGCCATGTTAGTTTTGATCCGGAACCAACCTGGAGCCCGCCGCATGGAACAAGCCCTGTACCGCCTGCTGGAGCAGCAGCAAATCCGCTATCAGCGCTTCGAGCACCCGCCGGTCTACACCTGCGAGGAGGCCGCGCGGCTGATCCCTGACCTGCCCGGCGCCGAATGCAAGAACCTGTTCCTGTGCGACGCCAAGGGCCGCCAGCACTTCCTGGTGGCGGTGCCTGCGGCTGCCGGCGTGGACATCAAGGCGCTGGGAGACGCTCTGGAGGCCAAGGGCCTGCGCTTCGCCTCGCCGGAGCGTTTGAAGAACTATCTGGGACTGGAGCCCGGATCGGTGACGCTGCTGGCGGCGGTCAACGATAGCGGGCATCGGGTGGAAGTGGTGGTGGACGCGGAGCTGTGGGCGGCGGACGCCATCCTGTGCCATCCGCTGGTCAACACCGCCACGCTGAGCGTGCCGGTGGCGGAGCTGCAACGGCTGCTGCGGCACACCGGCCACCAGCCGCGCGTGATGGCGGTGCCGCGGCGCGGCTAGCGCCGGTTTCAGGCCGCCGGCGCGCCCCCCAGCGCCTTGTAAAGCTCGGCCAGCGTCTTCAGCTGATCCAGATTGAGCTCCAGCAGCTTCTCCTCGGCCAGCCGCCTGCCGCGCGCGGCCTCCAGCCATGACTGCATATCGGTTTCGCCGGCGCGGTAGCGGCTTTCTGCCAGCGCCTCATTGCGGGCGCACAGCGCCAGCGCGTCGCGCTGCAGGCTGGCGCTATCCGCCAGCCGCCGCCGCGCCGCCAAACCCTCCTCCACCTCGCGGTAGGCGCCGTACAGCGTCTTGCGGAATTCTACGGCGGCCAGTTCGTAATCCGCCTCGCTGGATTTCAGCTTCAAATCCAGTTGCCGCCAGTTGAGGAAAGGCAGCGACAGCGCGGCGCCCAGGCCCAGTTGCCCGCCCGGGGCAGCGCCGCTGCGGCTCAGGCCGCCGTTCAGGCTGAAGCGCGGGAAAAAGTCGGCGCGCCGTTGGTCCGCGTCGGCCAGCTTGCCGCGCAACCGCGCCTCGGCAGCCTGCAGGTCGGGACGGCGTTGCAGCAGCTCGCCGGGCAGGCCGGCGGCGATGCCGGGCATGGCCGGCGCTGCCGGCAAGGCGGCTATCTCCGACAGCGGCGCGCCGGGCGGCGCGTCCAGCAGCAGCGCCAGCGCGTTTTCCTTCTTGCGCAGCTGCTCCCGCTGGCTCAGCAAGGCCGCGCGCAACTCCAGCACCGCGTTGTCCGCCTGCGTCGCATCCTGCTCCGCCAGCGCGCCGGCGCGCCATTTAGAGCGCGCCAGCGCCTGCATCCGGACGGCGTCGGCCAGCGCCGCTTCGCTCAGCGCCAGTCTGGATTTCAGAGCGGCGATGTCCCAGTACAGGCTGGCGGCGGTGCTGTCGGACAGCAGGCCGGCGCTGACGCGGTCATACTCGCTGGCGACGAAGGCCTGGCCCGCCGATCGCTGCGCCGCGTCCAGCCGCCCCCACAAATCCACTTCGTAATCCACTTTCAGCCCGGCGTTATGGCTGTTCGACCAGCCGCCGCCGTCCAGCGTCCGGCTGCGGTCGCCCGACAGCGAGCCGCTCAGCGTCGGACGCGCGTCGCTGTCGGCCAGGCCGGCCTCTATCCGCGCCTTGCGCAGTTTCAGCAGCGCGATCTCCAGATCGGGATTACGGACGCGCGCCTGCGACAGCACCTGCGACAGCGCCGGGTCGGCGAAGCCGCCCCACCAGGCGTCGCGGTCCATGTCCTGACCGGCCGCCGCCGATTGCGCCCAATGCGCAGGCGTCTGCAAGGGCTGGCGCTGGTAGGGCGTGGCCTGGCAGCCGGCCAGCAAGGCCAGCAGCGGCAGAAGCCGCCATATCGGGTTCTTGTCCATCTTTCTCACTCCCTGGCCAGCGCGTCTATCGGATTGAGACGCGCGGCGCTACGCGCCGGAAGGTAGCCGAACAGCACGCCGATCAAGGACGAGCAGGCCACCGCCAACGCGATCGCCGTCAAGGACAGCGACATCTTCCATTTGCTCACCAGGAGCGCGAACACGAAACTGATGCCGTAGGACAGCAGCACCCCGATGGCGCCCCCCACCAGGCACACCAGCACCGCCTCGGTGAGAAACTGCTGCAGCACGTCGCCCTGGCGCGCGCCCACCGCCATGCGGATGCCGATCTCGCGGGTGCGCTCGGTCACCGACACCAGCATGATGTTCATCACTCCGATGCCGCCCACCACCAGCGAAATCACCGCGATCAGCGTCAGCAGCAGCGCCAGCATGCGGCTGGTGCTTTCCACCGTTTTCAGCACTTCCTCCATATTGTGGGTGAAGAAGTCCTTGCCGCCGTGGCGCTGGGTCAAGAGCCGGGTGATCGCCTTCTCCGCCAGCGCCGTCGGCTGGCCTTCCTTCACCCGGATCACGAAGCGGTCGAAATACGGCTGGCCGAACAGGCGGCTGGCCGCGGTGGAGTACGGCATCCACATCTGCAGAGCATTGCCGCCGAAACCACGGTCGCGCTGCGCCACCACGCCCACCACGGTGGCAGGCACGCTGCCCACCAGGATCACCTTGCCTATCGCCTCGCCATCGGCGAACAGCTTGCGCCGCGAATTCTTGTCGATCAGCACCACTTGGCGCTGCAGGCGGATGTCGTCCCGGCTGAAGCCCTGGCCCTCGGCCATCTTCATGCCCTGCACCCGGAAGAAATCGCCTCCGACGCCGCTGACCGAGGCGTTGACGTCCACGCTGCGGTAACGGATGCGCTGCGGATTGGAGGTTTCCGGCGTCACGCTGTCGACATAGCCCTCTTCCGCCAGCGCCTTCAGGTCGCCGGGCAGAAAGGTGCGGATGCCGGCGGCCTTGTCGTCGCCCCAGTCCTTGCCCCTGAACACGGTGATGGTGTTGGTGCCCATGGCGCGGATGTCGTTCAGCACGTAGTCGCGCGCGCCTTCGCCGATGGCGATGATGGACACCACCGAAGTGATGCCGATGATGATGCCCAGCATGGTCAGGACCGTGCGCAGGCGGTTGGACAGCATGGCCAGCAGCGCCATCTTGAACGCTTCCCGCATCCGCTCGCGCAGCGCCGGGCCGCCGCCGGCCATCTGCGGCTGCTCGACGGCTCCGGCCGGAACGCGCGCCGCGCCGCCGCTGTCGCGCAGGATTTCGCCGTCTCGGATTTCTATCACCCGCCCGGTCTGGGCGGCGATGGCGGGGTCGTGGGTGACGATGATCACGGTATGGCCGGCGGCGTGCAGCTCCTTCAGGATGCGCATCACCTCCTCGCCGCTGTGGCTGTCCAGCGCCCCGGTGGGCTCGTCGGCCAGGATGATGCCGCCGCCGTTCATCAGCGCGCGGGCGATGGATACCCGTTGCTGCTGCCCGCCCGACAACTGGCCGGGACGGTAATCCTCCTTGCCGGCCAGGCCCAGCCGCGCCAGCAGCTGCCGCGCCCGCTCGCGCCGCTGCGACAACGGCAGGCCGGCGTAGACGGCCGGCATCGCCACATTGTCGATCGCGGACAAATGCGGCAGCAGATGATAGCGCTGGAAGATGAAGCCGAAGTGTTCGCGCCGCAATTCGGCCAGCTGGTCGCCGTCAAGCTCGCCCGCCTCGTGCCCGGCCACCCGGTAGCGGCCGGACGAAGGCTGGTCCAGGCAGCCCAGAATGTTCATCAGCGTTGACTTGCCGGAACCGGAAGCGCCGACGACGGCCACCATCTCGCCGGCCTCTATCCGCAGCGACACGTCCTTCAGCACCGCCACTTCCTCGCCGCCGGACGGAAAGCGCCGCCAGACGCCGCAAAGCTCAAGGGCGGCCGCGCTCATGCGCTCACCACCACCGCGCCGCCCTCTTCGGGCTTGTCGGCGCTCTCCCCGGTCACCACCTTCTCGCCGGCCTGCAAGCCGTCCAGCACCTGCGCGCGGGTGGCGGTCTTCAATCCCACCCGGACCCGGCGCTCCTGCAACCGGCCATCCTTGCCCTGCACCTTGACCGGGTAGCGGCCGTCCTTGCCGGCTTCGCCCAACGCCGACAGCGGAACGCTCAGCGCCTGCGCCACCCTGGACAGCACGATGCTGACCTCGGCCGTCATGTCCACCCGCAGCTTGCCGTCGGCGTTGGGCACATCGAACAGCGCCTTGTAGAACACCGCGTTGTTGATCTTTTCCGGCGTCGGCAGAATCGTGCGCAGCTGGCTGCGGAAGCGCTGGTCGGGCGCGCCCAGCACGGTGAAGTACACCGGCAGCCCGGCCTTGATGCGGATCACGTCGGCCTCGGCCACCTGGGCCCTGACCGTCACCTGGCTGAGGTCGGCCAACTTGAGGATGACCGGCGCCTGCTGCATGGCGATCACCGTCTGCCCCTGCTGGGTGACAATTTCCACCACCTCGCCGTCCATCGGCGCCAGGATGCGGTTGTAGCTCAACTTGGTGCGCTTGCTGTCCAACTGCGACCTCTCCTGCCGGATCTGCGCCTGCAGTTCGTCCAGGCCGGCCTGCTGCGTCAGAAAAGCGGTTTCGGCCGCCAGCAGCTCCTTGTCTGAAGTGGAACCCTCATGCCGCATGCGCCGCTGCCGCGCCGCCTCCTGCTCCGCCTGCTGCAGCGCCGCCTGCTTGGCGCGCCGCTGCGCGATGCGGGCGTCCAGCGCCGCCTCGCTGGCCTTCAGATCGTTCAGGCTGTCCTCGGGGTCGATCTCGGCCAGCAGTTCGCCCTGCTTGACCTTGTCGCCGGCCTCCACCTTCAGCGTCTTCAACTGGCCGGAAGCCTGCGCGCCGACGTCCACCTGCCGCAGCGGCTGCACCACGCCGCTGGCCAGCACCACATCCTCCAGTTCGCCGCGCTCCACGGCGGCGGTCAAAACCTGCGGCGGCGGCGGCTCCGCCAGCCAGTAGCGCAGGCCCCCAGCCGCCAGCGCCAGAACCGCGGCCAGCAAAACCGCGTTGCGCAGCGGCCGCCGGCCGAAGCCCCATTCCCGCAACCTGGCCCACCCACGCGCGGGCAAACCGACAAACCGCAACATCATGCCAAGCAAGCGCTTCAAAAACCTCATCTGCGACAATCAATCATGAAAAGCAAACCTATTTTGGCAACATCAGTCCAAATTAGTTCCAAAACTCTAGAACCGAGGCCTGCCCAGCCCTCAGTCCAGCAGCCCCAGCCGCTCGCGCAACAACGCCGACGCCCACTCGACAAACACCTGCACCCGTCGCGACAAGTGGCGGCGGTGCGGGTACAGCACCGACACCGGCATAGCCGGCGGCGGCCAATCGGCCAGCACCTCCGCCAGCCGCCCGGCCGCCACATGCGGCTCAGCGTCGTAGCGCGGCAGCTGGATCAGCCCCAAGCCGGCCAGCGCGCAGGCGAGATAGGTCTCCACCTGGTTGATGCTGATCCTGCCCTGCAGCGCCAGCTCACGCCGCTCGCCATCCAGCTGGTATTCCCAGCCGAACACCTTGCCGCTGGCCGGCGAAGCGTAGTTCACCACCTGGTGCCCGGCCAGATCCTGCGGCGTCGCGGGCACGCCCTGGCGCGCCAGATAGTCAGGGCTGGCGTAATTGCCCTGCCGCATCATGCCGATGCGGCGCGCCACCAGCCGCGATTCGCTCAACTGCCCCACCCGGATCACGCAGTCCACTCCCTCCTGGATCAAGTCCACCGGCCGGTCGGTGACGCCCAGTTCCAGCTCGATATCCGGGTACTGGCGGAAAAAATCCGGCAAGGCCGGCGCCAGCACCTGCCTGCCTATCGGCCCGGGCACGTCTATGCGCAGGCGGCCGCGCGGACTGGCGCCTTGCTGGCTGAACAGCGCCTCGATCTCATCGAAATCGGCCAGCAGTTGCTGGCAGCGCTCGTAAAAGCCGCTGCCGTCCAGCGTCAGCTGCACCCGGCGCGTGGTTCGGTGCAATAACCGCACCCCCAACTGCGCTTCCAGCTGCTGCACCGCGCTGGATACCGTGGCGCGCGGCAGCTGCAGCTGCTGCGCCGCCCGGGTGAAGCCGCCGGCGTCCACCACGCTGGCGAATACCCGCATTGCCTGAATCCGGTCCATGGCCGCTCCAATTGGTTAGGTTTTATGGATAGTGTAACCAATTCAAACCTATTTATTAGAACATATCCAAACAATACACTGCAAAGCGTCAACAGCCCGCCGCCACCTGCGGCACCGCAAACGGAGAAATGAAATGAGCCAAACCAACTTTGCAGGACAAGCCGCGCTGGTAGTCGGCGCATCGCGCAATATGGGCCGCGCCTTCGCCGAGGCGCTGGCCGCCGACGGCGCCGCAGTCGCCATCCACTACAACAGCGACAGCTCCCGCGCCGACGCAGAACAGATCGCCGCAGGCATCAACGCCGCCGGCGGCCAGGCCTTCGCCGTGCAGGCCGACGTCACCAAGGTGACGGAAGTGCGCCGCCTGTTCGACACGGTGGAACAGCGCTTCGGCCATCTGGACATCCTGATCAACACCGCCGGCATGATGGTGAAGAAGCCGGTGACCGAAGTCAGCGAAGAAGAGTTCGACGCCATTTTCGCCCTCAACACCAAGGCGGCGTTCTTCTGCCTGCAGGAAGCCGGTCGCCGCCTGCGCGACAACGGCCGCATTGTCAGCGTCGGCACCTCGCTGCTGGCTGCCACCACCGGCTACTACGGCGTCTACGCCGGCAGCAAGGCCCCGCTGGAAGACTTCACCCGCGCGCTGGCCAAGGAGGTCGGCCACCGCGGCATTACCGTCAACGTGGTGGCGCCCGGCCCGATGGACACCGCCTTCTTCTACTCGGTGGAAACTTCGGAAACGGTGGCCTACCTGAAACGCGCCAGCATCAACGGCGAGCTGGGCCAGGTGGCCGACCTGGTGCCGCTGGTGAAGCACCTGGTCTCGCCGGAAAACCGCTGGACCACTGCCCAGACTCTGTTCATCAACGGCGGTTTCGTCTCGCGCTGAGCTGCGAACTGCAGCGCCAAAAGGCAGCGGCGGCCCGATGGTCGCCGCTTTTTTAATTCAAATGTCATCCCCAGCGGCTTGCCAGAACCGGGGATGTTCTGCATGATGGCCGATTCGTTGTTGTCACTACAGAAGCCAGCATGTCCGACATTCTCAACACCATCATCGCCACCAAGCATCAGGAGATCGCCGCCGCGCTGGGCAGCCGCCCGCTGGAAAGCGTGCGCGCCGACGCCGAGACCCGCGGCGATCGCCGCGATTTCGTGGCGGCCATCCGCGCCAAGCACGCGCTGGGCAAAGCCGCCGTGATCGCCGAGATCAAGAAGGCCAGTCCGAGCAAGGGCGTGATCCGCGCCGATTTTGATCCGGCAGCCATCGCCGCCAGCTACGCCCGGCATGGCGCCGCCTGCTTGTCGGTGCTGACCGACCGCCAGTATTTCCAGGGCGACGCCAGCTATCTGGAAGCCGCGCGCGCCGCCTGCCATCTGCCGGTGCTGCGCAAGGACTTCATCGTCGACGAGTACCAGATCTACGAAGCCCGCGCCATGGGCGCCGACTGCATCCTGCTGATCGCCGCCGCGCTGGAGCTGCCGCAGATGCGGGCGTTCGAAGCCCTGGCCAACGAGTTGGGCATGGCGGTACTGGTGGAAGTGCACAATGATGAGGAACTGGACGCCGCGCTGCAGCTGAAAACCGAGCTGATAGGCGTCAACAACCGCAATCTGCGCAGCTTCGAAGTGAGCCTGGCCACCACGCTGAAACTACTGCCCCGCATCGACAACGGCCGCATCGCCGTGACCGAAAGCGGCATAGCCAGCGTCGACGACGTGCGCCTGATGCGCAGCAGCGGCGTGCACAGCTTCCTGGTGGGCGAGGCCTTCATGCGCGAGGCCGAGCCCGGCGAGGCGCTCGAGCGCCTGTTCGCCGCTCCGCAGTAAAGCCAACGGGCGCCAAACGGCGCCCGTCTTCTTTCCCGTCCTTGCCGCCTCCTACTTAGCCGGCAGAAAAGCCGCCAAGCGCAACGCCTCCTGCTGGCTGAATCGCTGCGCCTGCAGCTGGCTTATCGCCTGCTGGCGCTGCGGTTCGCTCAATTGGCCATTCTGCCGGATGGCCATCGCGTCGCGGTTGAAATCGGCTACCCGTTGCTGCCAGGCGGCCTGCTCCCGGTCCAGCGACGCCAGCCGGTCGGCCGCCGCCTGTCCCACCATTCCGGCCCGCAAGGCGTACAGCTCCTGCTCGTTGCCGCCGCGCTTGCGCAATTCGGCATCGGCCTCGGCCAGCGCCAGGTGTTTGACCGGATCCTCGCGCGCCGCGCGCAAGGCCGGCGGCAGCTGCTGCTCCAGCAAAGCGATACGTCGCTGTTTCTCCGCCGCGCTCAAGACCGGATCGGCCAGAATCGCCAGCCGTTTGGCGGTGAAGGCGTCGTAGCGGTCCTCGTCACCGAACAAGCCCTCCACCTCGGCTTGCGAGAAATACTGCAGCCGCGCCGCCTGCGCCCGCGCCAGCCGCTGCGCCAGATCGCTGCCGGCCGCCACCGTCATGCCCGCCAGAGACTGGCGGTAGGCGACGTAGCGGTCGAACAGATCCATCGCCTGCTTCAGCGCGGCGGCGGACAAGGTGCGCTGCAGATAGCCGCGCAATTCGGCGCGGATAGCCGGCAGCTCGCGCTCGCCCAGCGTGGCCAGGTAGTAGTCGAACAGCCGCCGCAGCTCCTGGTTGACCTGCAGCTGGCCGTTGGCAGCCGCCTTGACCGCGCCGTCCGGCAGAGTGCCGCGCAGCGACGCAGCGAAGCCGCCATCCCTGCCGGCCTGCGCCGCCGCAGGCAAGGGCTTCTGCGCCTGCGGCCAGGCCTGCCAAACCAGCAGGCCGGCGCAGACGCCCGTCAATGTCAGCACCAGACGGACCTTGCGCATCTTACAAGCCCGCGTTTTTCAGGCGGTTGGCCTGCTGGCGGTACAGCGAGACCGGGCTGACCTCGAACAGGCTGACCAGGCCAAAGCTCTGATTGATCTCGTTGACGTGGTTCATCTTGTAGTTGTCGCGGATCACCTGGCCCAGGTGGGCCGAGCACACCGCCACCAGGCCATCGGACGGCGTGGAGCCGAAAGCCAGGCCCAGCGTGCCGATCGGGATGGTCAGCGGGTCCAGCACATTGGTGGTGGTGGCCGCGCCGGTCCACGAGTAGTACTGCACGCCGTTGGCCTGGTAGTCGCCCTCGCCGCAGGCCGATTTGGGCACGCCGGCGGGGAACTTGGCATTGAAGGCCAGCGAACCGGCGGTGGTCAGCGAATTCAAAGCGGCGATGGGCTGCTGCGGCAGATCGCTGGCGCCGGAGAAGAAGGAGATCACCTTGGCCAGCGCGCCGGCTATGGCGGCGGCAACGGTTTCGGTGACCGTTCCGGGAGGCGCCACGCCACGGACGATATCCGCCACCAACGAACCCTTGTTGACGCCGCCGACGGTGGTGACCGAAGCCACCAGATCCGGCCGCACCCCTGCTACGTAACGCGCGGTGGGCCCGCCCTGGCTATGGCCGATCAGATTAACCTTCTGCGCGCCGGTGATGGCCAGAATCTGCTGCACCTGCTGCAGCAGTTGCTCGCCACGGGCCTCATTGCTGTCGGTAGCCGAGACCTCGGCTACGTAAACTTGCGCGCCGTCCGCCTTCAGCGCGGCCGGCACTTGATAGAAGTAATCGACACCCAGCAACTGGCCAAAGCCGAAGATGCCGTGCACCAGCACGATGGGGTAACGGGTTTGGGTATAGCCGCTGGAAGCCAAAGCAGATGCGAACGGCAGCAGAAGCAAGGCGAGGACGAATGCGCTGCGCGACAACAGGTGTTTCATTATCTCTCCCAATTATTCATATGATTTCAGGCCGCCAACTGGCGGCCTATATCGGGATAGAGCATGACAAACGCAAAATCCAGCAACAATTCAAACGTTTGTCTAAAAGATAGCTGGACAACTGGCCACTCTGCCAGTAACGCTAGCCGTCCACACCTCCACCCAGCGCCCGGTACTGCGCCACCATATTGCTCGCCTCCTCCAACCTCACGCTTATCCATTGCTGGCGGGTCGCCTGCGTCGCGCGCTGCGCCTCCAGCAGGCTCAAATAGCCATCCAGTCCCAGCCGGTAACGGCCCTCGGCCAAACGCAGCGCGGCTTCGGCGCTGGCCAAGGAAGCCTGCCTGGCCAGCTTCTCATCCAATATCGCCTGGCGCAGGAGCAGCGCCTCGGCCACTTCGCCAAAGCCGGTCTGGACCGCCTTTTCATAACCGGCCTGGGCCGCCAGCCGCAACGCCTGCGCCTGATCCACCCCCGCCGCGGCCGCGCCGCCGTCCAGCAGCGGCATGCCGACATCCAGCGCCAGGCTGAGCGCGCGCGCCGGCGCGCCCAATAGCCCTCCCAGCGTCAAATCGCTCCAGCCGACGCTGGCGCTCAACCCCAACTTGGGCAGCAAGGCCGCGCGCGCCGCGCCGATGTCGGCATTGGCGGCGCGCAGCAGGCTTTCGGCCTGGCGCACGTCGGGGCGGCGCAGCAAGGCGCTGGCCGGCGCATCCAATGGCAAGCTGTCCAAGGTATAGCTCCGCTCCGCCAAAGCCGGCGGCAACTGCGCCTCCGTCAACTCCACGCCTGCAAGCAGTTGCAAGGCCTGCGCGCCGCGCGCCGCCTGCCCGGCGTAACGGGCCGCATCGGCCCGCGCCTGCAGGCAGACCGTCTCCATCGCCCTCAATTCCAACCCGGAAGCCGCGCCCAGCCGCAAGCGCTCGCGCGTCAGCCCCAACGAACGCTCGGCGCTGGCCAGCGTCTCCCGCGACGCGGCCAACTGGCTGCGGTCGGCCGCCAGGGCAAGATAGGCGTTGGCGGTTTCCGCGATCAGGCTGACGCGCACCGCCTGGGCGCCGGCCTCGCTGGCCAGGTAACGCTGCCATTGCGCGTCGCTCAAGCTGCGCACGCGGCCGAACAGGTCCAGCTCGAAGGCGCTGACGCCGAGCCCCAGGCTGTGGCTCACGCTGTCCGCGCCCAGCTCGGCGTCTCCGCCCCAGACGCGCTGGCGGCTGGAGCCGCCCTGCAATTGCACGGTTGGCAAACGAGCCGCGTCCTGTATCCGGTATTGCGCCCGCGCCGCCTGCGCATTGGCCGCCGCCGCGCGCAGATCGCGGTTATTGGCCAGCGCCAGCGTTATCGCCGCGCGTAGTCCCGGATCGACAAAAAACCGCTGCCAACCGACCTGCGCTTCCGCGCGGTTTTCCGCCGCTGCCGGCCAGTTTGCCGGCACCGGCGCCACCGGGAGCGGATAAACCGGCTGCAAGGTGCCGCAAGCGCTCAGCGCCAACGCGCAGCAGAATCCTCCCGCCGCGCGCCTCATAGCCTGGCTCCCGCCAGCCGCCAGCCGCGCCGGCCCAGCCATCCCGCCGCGCCGCGGATCAACAGGTGGGCCAACGGCACGAAGAACAGCGTCAGAAGGGTGGCGGACAGCACCCCGCCCAGCACCGCGGCGCCGATGGCGTTCTGGCTGCCGGCGCCCGGCCCGTCGGCCCAGACCAGCGGCGCGACGCCGACGCCGAAGGCCAGGGAAGTCATCAGGATGGGCCGCAAACGCTGGCGCGCCGCCGCCAGCGCCGCGTCGAGCGCGCCTTCGCCGCGCCGCAGCGCCGCCTCGGCGAACTCTATGATCAGGATGGCGTTCTTGGCCGACAGGCCCATGGTGGTGAGCAAGCCCACCTGGAAATAGATGTCGTTGGCCAGCCCGCGCGCCATCACCGCCAGCACCGCGCCCAGCACACCCAGCGGGATCGCCGTCATCGCCGCGCACGGCACCAGCCAGCTTTCATACAGCGCCGCCAGGCACAGGAATACGAACAGGATAGACACCGCGTACAGCAGCGGCGTCTGGCCGCTGGACAGCTTGTCCTGATAGGACAAGCCGCTCCATTCATACTGCGTGCCGGGCGACTTGCCGGCCAGCGCCTCCATCGTCCGCATCGCATCGCCGGAGCTGACGCCGGCCGCCGCCGCGCCCGACAGCGGCAGCGCCGGCAATCCGTTGTAGCGGCTCAACTGCGTCGGTCCATTCTCCCAGCGGGCGCTGGCGAAAGCGGAAAACGGCGTCATGGCGCCGTCCGCGCCGCGGACGAACCACAAGCCCAGGTCTTCCGGCCGCGAACGATAAGGCGCGTCGGCCTGCACCATCACCTTCTTCACCCGGCCGCGGTCGACAAAATCATTGATGTAGCTGCCGCCCCAGGCCGTGCCCAGCGTGGCAGCCACGTCGGCGGCGTCCAGCCCCAGCGCGGCGGCTTTCATCTGGTCGATGTCCAGCCGCAACTGCGGCTTGTCGTCGGCCGCGCCGGAGCGCACCGCGCTCAGGCGCGGATCGCTTTGTGCGGCGCGCAACAGCTCGTCGCGCGCCGTCGCCAGACCGGCGCGCCCCAAGCCGCTGGCGTCCTGCAGCCAGAATTCGAAGCCGTTGGTCTGGCCCAGTCCGCCTATCGGCGGCAGCACCATGCCAAACACCTCGGCGTCGCGCTCGGATGCCAGCGCCGCGGTGGCGCGGTCGGCAATCGCCTGGGCGCTGTTTTCGGCCCCCTTGCGCAGCGACCAGTCCTTCAGCGCGACGAAGGCCATGCCGGCATTCTGGCCGGAGCCGCCGAAGCTGAAGCCGGACATCAGGTATACCGATTCGACGTTGGCCTTTTCCTGGTTCAGGAAATGCCGCTCCACCGCGCGCGCCACCTGCTCGGTGCGCTCATGGGTGGCGCCGGCCGGCAGCGTGAACTGCACCATCACCGTGCCCTGGTCCTCATCGGGAATGAAAGCGGAAGGAAGGCGCGGATACAACGCCGCCAGCGCGGCGGCCAGCGCCAGGTAGACCAGCGCGCCGCGCAAGGGGCGGCGCAAGCCGGCCGGCAGCCAGCGGCCGGCATAAGCCGTCTGCAAACGCTGGAAGCCTCGCTCGAAAGCCGCCAGCGGACCGCTGGCGGCCGGCGCCTCCACGCGCAGCAAGGTCGCGCACAGCGCCGGGGTCAGCGTCAGCGCCGTCAGCACCGACAGCGCCATCGCGGCGACGATGGTGATCGAGAACTGGCGGTAGATGACGCCGACCGAACCGCCGAAGAAGGCCATCGGCAGAAACACCGCGCCCAGCACCAGTCCGATGCCGATCAGGGCGCCGCCCACCTCGTCCATCGAGCGGATGGTGGCCGCGCACGCGTCCAGCTCCTGCTCCCGCATCACGCGCTCCACGTTTTCCACCACCACGATGGCGTCGTCCACCAACAGGCCGATGGCGAGCACCATGCCGAACAGGGTGAGGGTATTGACGCTGAAGCCCGTCGCGGCGAGTACGCCGAAAGTGCCCAGCAACACCACCGGCACCGTCAACGCCGGAATCAGCGTGGCGCGCCAGTTCTGCAGGAACAGATACATCACCAGCACCACCAGTGCCACCGCCTCCAACAGGGTCTGCGTCACCGACTGGATGGACAGCCGGACGAAATGGGTGGTGTCTTCCGGGTAGGCCACGCGGATGCCAGGCGGAAAATTGCGTTCCAGCTGGGCGATTCGGGCCTTCACCGCCTCGGCCGTGGCCAGGGCGTTGGCGCCCGGCGCCAGCATTACCGCCAAGCCGGAAGCCGGATGGCCGTTCAGGCGGGAGCTGCTGCTGTAGTCCTCGCTGCCCAGCTCCACCCTGGCCACGTCGCCCAGCCGCACTGCGCCGCCGTCCGGCTGCGCCTTAACCACGATGGCGCGGAACTGCTCCGGCGTGGACAGGCGCGACCAGGCGGTGACCATGGCGTTCAATTGCTGGCCGGGCGGCGACGGCCGCGCGCCCAGTTCGCCCACCGACACCTCGATGTTCTGCCGCGATACCGCGGCGGCGACGTCGGACGGCATCAGGCCGAAGCTGTTGAGCTTGTGCGGATCCAGCCAGATGCGCATCGCGTGCGGCGCGCCGAACGCCTGCACCGAGCCGACGCCGTCCACCCGGCTCAACGGGTCCTGCACGGCGCTGGCCAGCCAGTCGGCGATGTCGGCGTCGCTGCGCTGGCCGCTGTCGTCGAAGAACGAGGCGATCAACAGGAAATTGCCCTGCAGCTTGACCACCGACAGGCCGTTCTGCTGCACCGGCTGCGGCAGCCGCGCCAGCATCTGGCTGACCTTGTTCTGCACCTGCACCTGGGCGGTATCGGCATTGGCCCCCTGGTGGAAGGTGAGCATGATCTCGGCCTGGCCGGACGAAGAGCTGGTGGAGCTGAAATACATCAGTTGGTCCAGACCCTTCAATTCCTGCTCCAGCACCTGGATCACGCTGTTTTCCACCACCTGGGCCGAGGCGCCCGGATAGCTGGCGCGGACCATCACCGTGGGCGGGGCGATATCGGGATACTGCGACACCGGCAAGACGCGCAACGCGAAGAGGCCGGCCAGCATTACCACGATGGCCAGCACCCAGGCGAACACCGGTCTGGCTATGAAGAAACGCGCGAGCATGGCCTTAGCCCCTTCCCTGCTTGGCGGGCAGCGCCACCGGAGTCGCAGTCTCGCCCGGACGGGCGCGCTGCAGGCCGTCGACGATCAGGCGGTCGCCCGCGCCCAGGCCGGCGGTGACCAGCCAGTAAGCGCCCTGGGTGCCCTGGGTGGTGAGCACGCGCTGCTCCACCCGCTTATCGGCGAGCAGCACCAGCGCGGTGGCGCGGCCCTGCTCGTCGTGGCTGACGCCCTGCTGCGGCGCCAGCACCGCGTTGCGCTGCACGCCCTGCTCCAGCTCGACGCGCACATACATGCCGGGCAGCAGCAGGCCGTCCGGATTGGGGAATTCGGCGCGCAGCGTCACCGCGCCGGACAGGCGGTCGACATTGAGTTCGGCAAAGCGCAGCCGGCCTGCCTGAGCATATGGGCTTCCATCCTCCAGCCGCAGCAGCGCCCGCGTACCCGACGGCGCCAGCTCGCCGTCGGCCTGGCGGCGCTTCAGCCGCAGCAGCTCCTGGCTGGATTGCGTGACGTCGACATAGATCGGATCCAGCTGCTGGATGGTGGCCAGCGCGGCGCTCTGCCCGGCCGTCACCAACGCGCCTTCGCTGACGCTGGAACGGCCGATACGGCCGGAAATCGGCGCCAGTACGCGGGTACGCGCCAATTCAACCCTGGCCGCCGCCACCGCCGCCGTGCCGGCGCGCTCCGCGGCCAGACCCTTGCGGTACTCCGCGTCCGCCTCTTCGCCGTCCTGGCGGCTGATGCCGTCTATCTTGGCCAGCTCGGCGTAGCGCTGGGCGCGGCTGCGCAGATTGGCCAGCGCGGCGCGCGCCGAAGCCAGCGTCGCCTCGGCCTGCTGCAGCGCGGCCTGATAGCTGGCCGGATCGATCTGGTACAGCAACTGGCCGGCCTTGACCTGGCTGCCTTCGACGAAGTGGCGCTGCAGCACGATGCCGGACACTTGCGGACGCACTTCGGCGCTGCGGTAAGCGACCGTGCGGCCTGCCAGCTCGGCCTTCAGCGTCACGTCCTGCGCGGCCAGCGTCACCACGCCCACCTCCGGCGGCTTGTCAGTCGCCGGAGCCTCCGCCGGTCCACGGCAAGCTGCCACGCCGACCGTCATCGCCACAATCATCCATTTTCGCATAGCGCAATGCACCCGGCCGCAGCGCCGCACGCCGAGCCCATTCGAGTTGAGAATCCAGAGCCGCGGCAGGCCGCGGCCCGCCGGACGGTGCTCTGTCTGGGTCGACAATCTTAATGATAATACTTATCATTTGCAACGATGCAGCACCAACCCATTCCACTATTTCAAGGATTCCGCATGAGCACCCCTCCCGCCGCCGACCGCCGCCGCGCGCTGCGACTGGCGCTGGCAAGCTGCCTTACCCTATGCCTGGCCGCCTGCGACTCCGGCGCCAAACCAGAAGAAAGCGCGCCGTCGCGCGGCGGTTGGCCGCGCACGCTGGACAGCGTCAAGGGCAAGCTGACGCTGGACGCCATGCCGCAACGCATCGTCTCCACCAGCGTGACGCTGACCGGCACCCTGCTCGCCATCCACGCCCCGGTGGTGGCCAGCGGCGCCAGCGCGGCCAATTCCAAGGTCACCGACGAACAGGGCTTCTTCACTCAATGGAGCGAGGTGGCCAAGCAGCGCGGCGTGACGCCGCTGTACCAGGGCGAGCCGAATGCCGAGGCTATCATCGCCGCCCAGCCGGACCTGATCGTGATGGCAGGCACCGGCGGCGACTCGGCGCTGAAGCTGTACGAGCAGCTGAGCCAATTGGCGCCAACTCTGGTGGTCAATTACGACGACAAGAGCTGGCAGGAACTGGCCACGCTGCTGGGCCACGCCACCGGCCGCGAGGCCGACGCCCGCGCCGCCATCGCCGGTTTCGATGCCGAGGCGGCCGCGGCCAAAGCCAGAATCAAGCTGCCGCCGCAGCCGACCGCGGCGCTGGTGTATTACGAAGACGGTTCCGGCGCCAATCTGTGGACGCCGCAATCGGCGCAGGGCAAGCTGCTGCAGTCGCTGGGCTTCACGCTGGCCACCGCGCCGGACAGCGTCAAGGGCAATACCAGCATGGGCCTGCGCCACGACATCATCCAGCTGTCCGGAGAGAAGTTCGCCGCCGGCCTGCGCGGCCGATCCATCATGCTGTTCAACGCCGACCAGGGCCAGGTGGCGCAAGTGCTGGCCAATCCCTTCCTGGCGGACAATCCCGCGGTGCGCGGCAAGCAGGTCTACGCAGCCGGCCTGGACACCTTCCGCCTCGACTACTACAGCGCCCGCAACCTGCTGGAACGGCTGCGCAAGCAATTCGGCTAAAACGGCCTGATGCCGCGCGCCACGCCGACAGCTGGCCTGCGGTCTTTTGCCACCGGCAGGGCCGCGCCGGCCGGCGCGAAGAAAACCGCGCCTCCGATGCGCCCCGCCTCCCTTCAAACCTGCGCCGGGAGGCAGGCCCGACACCATCCGCGCAGCGGATTCAACACGATGCAGATGGCAAGCCGGCGTCAAGTCGACATCCTGCGCTAGCAATGAAAAAAGCGGACCGTGGTCCGCTTTTTTCATCATGGAAACTCAAGACCCCGACGCTTGCTGCGCCGGCTCGCCCTCGGCCTCCGGCCCGTGCCCGCCGGCCAGCCGGCGCAAGGAGCCGAAGCCCACGCACATCATCAGCCCGGCCGCCGCCGCTCCGGCGCCGAACCAGGCCACCGCGAACAACGGCGCCAGCGCCCGCGCCAGCGCGCCCAGGCCCAGCGCGCCCAGGCTGTCGCCCACCACATCCTGCGCGTTCCACAAGCTATTGACGCGGCCCAGCAGATGGTCGGGCGTCTGTCCCTGCACCAGCGTGAACTGCAGCAAGGAGGCGATGGAGCCGAGATAGCCCAGCGCCACCAGCGCTGCCAGGCCGTAGGCCAGATGGGTGAAGGCACCCAAGGACGCGATGGCCAGCGACGAAGCGGTGACGCAGGCCAGCATCATCGCGCCGGGACGGCGCAGGCCGCCCACCCAGCCGCTGGTGAAGGCCCCCAACATCGCGCCCAGCGGCACCGCCGAGTACATCAGGCCCACTTCGAAGGCGCCGCCGCCGTAGCCGTCCTCAGCCAGCGACGGATACAGCACGCGCACCGCGCTCAGTAGCGTCTGCAGCGTGCCCACCGCCACCACCGCGCCCACCACCTTGTTCTGCCACAGGAATTCGAAGCCCTCCAGCAGCGAGCGCAGCGGGTGCGAAATCTCGACGTTCTGCGGCTTCAGCGACGGCAATCGGGTCAGCGGGATCAGCGTGGCCAGCGTGCCCACCCCCGCCAGCAGATAGTTCCAGTTGACGCCGGCGGCGGTGATGATCACCCCGCCCAACAACGGCGACAGCACCGCGCCGAAGCGCACCGTCAGCATGCTCAGCGCGCCGGCGGCCGGCAGGTTCTCACGGCCGACGATGACCGGGATGGACGCCATCAGCGAGGTGATGCCAATGCCGCTGAAGAAGCCGTCCCAGGTGGACACCACGTACAGCGCCGTCACAGACGGGTTGGTCATGAAACCGTTCAGCGCCAGCGCCAGGAAACCCAGGCCGCAAGAAGCGCGCCCCAGCAGGATCAGGCGGCGGCGGTCCATCCGGTCGGCCAGCACGCCGCCGCACATCAGGCCGGCGAACATGCCGACGCCGTCCAGCGCCATCGCCGCCCCCACCTGCAGGGTGGAGCCGGTGAGCTGGTGGATCTGCACCGGCACCGCCACCATCAGGATGCCGAAGGCGAACACCGAGATCATGCGGGCGATGAAAATGGAACGGAAATGCGGATTGAGCCTGAGCAGGCTGAAGTCGACTAGGATGGGCGATTTTTTCATGTTTTCAACACAGTGGTTCGAGAGGCGCGGCGCGGCCATCGCACGCGGAACGCGGACGGCATAATGCCACGGCGGGGTGTCCCTTCATGGAATATGCATGGTAACATTGGCGATCCGTATTAGGAATCATTTTCATTTGATCATGCCGACAAGCCTTTCCCCGCCGCCGCGCCGGCAAACGCTGCTGCTGTTCGCCTGTCTGGCGCTGCTGGCCGCAGCCGTCGTCCTCAGCCTGGCACTGGGCGCCAAGCCCATTCCGCTGTCCACCGTCTGGAACAGCCTGCTGGGCCGCGACCACGGCCCGGACAGCGTGATCGTGCTGCAGGGGCGCCTGCCGCGCACCCTGCTCGGCCTCCTGGCCGGCGCGGCGCTGGGCTTGGCCGGCGCGCTGACCCAGGCGCTGACCCGCAATCCGCTGGCCGACCCCGGCGTGCTGGGCGTCAACGCCGGCGCCAGCTTCGCCATGGTGCTGGGCGTGGCCGTGCTGGCGGTGGACAGCCCGCAAGGCTATATGGGCTGCGCGGCCGCAGGCGCCTTGGCCGCCACGCTGCTGGTCTACGCGGTGGGCGCGCGCGGCCGCCGCGCCGATCCGCTGCGCATCGTGCTGGCCGGCGTCGCCGTCGGCGCCGTGCTGATGGGGCTGTCGGCCGCCATCACCCTGCTCGACCCCATCGCCTTCAACCGGATGCGCTACTGGAACGCCGGCACCCTGGACGTGCGCGACATGGCCGCGGTAGGCCTGGCCGCTCCCGCCATCCTTGCCGGCGGCCTGCTGGCGCTGCTGTTGGCGCGGCCGCTGGGCGCGATGGCCCTGGGCAACGACCTGGCGGTCAGCCTGGGCAGCCGGCCGCTGTGGGCGCAAGCCGGCGCCGTCGCCGCCATCACGCTGCTGTGCGGCGCCAGCACTGCCGCCGCCGGGCCGATAGGCTTCGTCGGCCTGATGATTCCCCATGTCTCGCGCCGGCTGGCCGGCCCGGACCTGCGCAAGAGCCTGCCCTTCACCGCGCTCTTGGCCCCCATCCTGCTCTTGCTGTCGGACATCGTCGGCCGGCTGCTGACGCCGGGCGAGCTACGGGTCTCCATCGTCACCGCCTTCATCGGCGCGCCGGCACTGATCTGGCTGGCGCGCGGCCAGCGCGCGGCCGGGAGCGCGGCATGAGGACGCTGGAACTGCGCCTGGGCCGTCCCGACGGCAGCTTCAATATCCGCCTGCGCCTGCACCGGCTGTGGCCGGCGCTGCTGCTGATGGCAGCCTGCGCCGCGCTGGCGCTGATCAGCCTGCGCGCCGGCGCGCTGCACCTGAGCCTGGAGCAGGTGTGGGCCGCGCTGCACGGCCGCGGCAGCCGGCTGGAAGTGGCGGTGGTGCAGCAATGGCGGCTGCCGCGCGTGGCGATGGCGCTGGTCATAGGCGCGGCGCTGGGCATGAGCGGCGCGGTATTCCAGTCGCTGCTGCGCAATCCGCTGGGCAGCCCGGATGTGGTGGGCTTCAACACCGGTGCCTATACCGGCGCGCTGCTGGTCATCACTCTGGCCGGCGGCAGCCATTTCCAGATCGCCGGCGGCGCGCTCGCAGGCGGTCTGGCATCCGCCGCCCTGGTCTACCTGCTGGCCTGGCGCAACGGCGTGCACGGGCTGCGGCTCATCATCGTCGGCATCGCCGTCAGCGCCATGCTCAGCGCGCTCAACAGCTGGCTGCTGATCAACGCCAGCCTGGAGTCAGCGATGAGCGCCGCGATCTGGGGCGCCGGCACGCTGAACGGCATGACCTGGAGCAAGGGCCTGCCCTCGGCGCTGCTCTGCCTGCTGGCCATGCTGGCGGCGCTGGCGCTGCAGCCGCGCATGCGGCTCCTGGAGATGGGCGACGACTGCGCCAGCGCGCTGGGCGTGCCGGCCGAACGCACCCGGCTGTGGCTGATGGCCCTGGGGGTGGCGCTGATCGCCTCCGCCACCGCCGCCGCCGGCCCCATCGCCTTCATCGCGCTGGCCGCGCCGCAGATCGCCCAGCGCCTGCAGCGCGCGCGCGCCACCTGCCCGCTGACCGCCGCCTGGACCGGCGCCCTATTGCTGCTGGCCGCCGACTATGGCGCCCAGCACCTGTTCTATCCGCGCCAGTTGCCGGTGGGCGTCGTCACCATCTGCATGGGCGGCCTGTACCTGCTGTGGCTGCTGCTGCGCCAAACCGGAGGCCGAAAACCGTGACCACCCTGACATTCAAACACCAGACCGCCGGCCTGACGGACGAAACCGCCGCAACGCCAGCCTCCCCTCGACTGCGCGGCGAAACTTTGCGGCTGGGCTACCGCCAGCGCGTCATCTGCGACGGGCTGGACCTGAGGATTCCCGACGGATCGTTCACCGTCATCATCGGCCCCAACGGCTGCGGCAAATCCACCCTGCTGCGCAGCCTCAGCCGCCTGCTCAAGCCCTTGTCCGGCCAGGTATGCCTGGACGGGCGCGACATCCACGGCCTGCCGGCCAAGGCGGTGGCGCGCCAGCTGGGCCTGCTGCCGCAAAGCGCCGTGGCGCCGGACGGCATCAGCGTGGCCGATCTGGTGGCGCGCGGCCGCTACCCGCACCAAAGCCTGCTGCGTCAATGGAGCCGGCAGGACGAGGACGCGGTGGGCCAGGCGCTGGCCGCCACCGGCACCGCCGACCTGGCCGACCGCCTGGTGGACGAGCTGTCCGGCGGCCAGCGCCAGCGGGTATGGGTGGCGATGGCCCTGGCGCAGCAGACGCCGCTATTGCTGCTGGACGAGCCCACCACCTATCTGGACATCGCGCACCAGATCGAGCTGCTGGAATTGTTCCGCCGCCTGAACCGCGAAGGCGGCCGCACGCTGGTGGCGGTGCTGCACGACATCAACCACGCCTGCCGCTACGCCACCCACCTGATTGCAATGAAAGACGGCCGCATCGTCGCCGAAGGCGCGCCGTCGCGCATCGTCACCGCCGAGTTGATCGAACAGGTATTCGGGCTGCCCTGCCTGATCATCGAAGACCCGGTCAGCCATACGCCGATGGTTATTCCGCGCTGATTTCGCTTTCTTCCGCCCCATGAAAAATGGCCCCTTTCGGGCCATTCATATCGCAACGGTTAAGTCGAGAATTACTCGCCCCATACCTGCACTTCGCTCCATGCAGCATCAGCAGCATCAAGTACTTCCTTTAGCTCAGCCTCAGTCAAGTTGGTATAGCGGGATGCAGTAACAACCGATTGACACAAAATCCTGACAGCAATACCGAGCAGACCAACTATCAACTCCTTGGGCGCCTCAGCATGATAGCGAAGCTCAAATTTGCCAGCGTGACGTGCCAATAATGTGGTGAGCTGGTTGTGCGAAA
>NZ_MKCT01000046.1 GCF_001855555.1 Chromobacterium sphagni
GGAAGATGGACAGCACGCCGCGGGTGTAGGCTGACAGGTGGGCGGCCTGGTTCTTCAGTTCCAGCATGGCAACGAATTCGTTGGTGACCAGCTTGGTCGCCATGATGCTGCTGGCGGTCAGCGCCTCGTTGGTGGGTACGCCCATCAGCCAGGCGAACGGCCAGAACACATAGCCCAGCATGGTCTGGAAGTTGATCCCGAAGATCGAGGTGAAAATGAAGTTGACGCAGGCGATCAGCGCGATGAAGCCGACCAGCATCGCGGCGACGATCACCGCGATCTTGAAGCCGGTCAGGATGTATTCTCCCAGCATTTCGAAGAAGGACACGCGATGCCCGTCGCTGCTGATCAGTTCGTCCTCGCCCAGCGCGCTGTCGTAGGGGTTGATCAGCGACAGCACCACGAAGGTGCTGAACAGATTGAGCACCAGGGCGGTCACCACGTAACGCGGCTCTATCATCTGCATGTAGGAGCCGACGATGGACATCGACACGGTGGACATCGCGGTGGCGGCCAGCGTGTACATGCGCTTTTCGTCGAAGGTGTGGATGATGTTCTTGTAGGCGATGAAGTTTTCCGACTGGCCTACCATCATCGAGCTGATGGCGTTGAACGATTCGATCTTGCCCATGCCGCTGATCTTCGACAGCACGAAGCCGACAGCGCGGATGACCACCGGCAGCACGCGGATGTGCTGCAGGATGCCGATCAGCACCGAGATGAACACGATGGGCATCAGCACGTTCAGGAAGAAGCTGAATTCACCCTTGTTCTGGATGCCGCCGAAGGCGAACTGGGTGCCTTCGCCGGCGAAGTCCATCAGCTTGGTGAAGACGCCGGAGATGCTGCCGACGATGGCGAGGCCGTAAGTGGTGTTGAGCAGGAAGAACGCCAGCGCGATCTCGATGACCAGCAGCTGGATCACGGAGCGTATCTTGATGTTCTTGCGGTCGCGCGCGACCAGCTGGGTGAGGGCCAGCACGACGACGAGGCCGATGATGAATTGGACGATATGCATGGTTAGGTGTCGCTTTTGGGTTTCCCCCTGCCGGGGCGTGTTTCGAGCAGTGTGTCGGTCCCGCGCCTGGGGCGGGCCGACGCCAGTTTTTATAAAGGCGGCCGGTTTTACGGCCTGGGCCTTGCCGTCATGCGCCATGGGTAAGCGCCGGCGGTGTCGGCACAATGCGCTGAAGTTCGAGTTAAAACCAGTCTTTAAATCAAACAATCTGTCTTTAAATGAAGACAAAAACGCCCGGTTTGACGCAATGGTCAAAACCGGGCGGGTTTCATCACGCCTGCGACGGATCGCCTTCGGCTTCGCGGCGGGCCTTCTCGCTGAAATAGTGGGCGCGGCGCGCTTCCTTGGCGGCGGCTTTCTCGGCCTGCTGCTGGGCTTTCTTCGCTTCTTCCGCGGCTTCCTCGGCCTTGCGCGCCGCCTTCGCCGCTTCGCGCTCGGCCGCTTCCAGCGCTTCTATCGCTTCCACTTCCTTGCGGCTCTTGCACGGGCTGGTCTTCTCGAACCAGGCCACCGACTCCACATGCGCCGTGTGAGGGAACATATTGATGATGCCGGCCGTCTTCAGCGTGTAGCCCTTGGTATTGACGAGGATGCCGGCGTCGCGCGCCAGCGTGGCCGGGTTGCAGGACACGTAGACGATGCGCTTGGGCGCGGTTTCCTCGGTGATGGCCTTCAGCAGCTGCACCGCGCCGTCGCGCGGCGGGTCCACCAGCATCTTGTCGAACTTGCCGAGCGAGGCGAACGATTCCTCGGTGACTTCGAACAGGTTGGCCATTTCATAGCTCACCTTGTCCTGCAGGCCGTTGTGGGTGGCGTTTTCCACCGCGCGCTTCACCAGCGGCTGGCTGCCTTCCATGCCGTGCACTTGCGCGCCGGAGCGGGCGATCGGCAGGGTGAAGTTGCCGATGCCGCAGAACATGTCGGCGATGCGCTCGCCCGGCTGCGGGTCGAGGAATTTCAGCGCGCGCGCCACCATCACCGCATTGATCTGCGGGTTCACCTGGGTGAATTCGGTGGGGTAGTAGGGCATCTCCACCGCGTACTCCGGCATGCTGTAGGTCAACTTGGGCGTATCCAGCGGATAGATCGGGTAGCAGGTTTCCGGGCCCTTGGGCTGCAGCCAGATCTGCAGCGGGCGTTCGGCGCTGCGGTGCGCATCGGCGAAGCCCTTCAGGATTTCAAAGTCGGCGTCGGTGATGTCGTCCATATTGCGGAACACCAGGATGTCCAGCTTGTCGCCGACGGCCACTTCCACCTGCGGCATGCGCTGGCTGATCGACAGCCTGGCGATCATTTCCCGCAGCGGCAGGATCAGGTCGGAGATGTGCTTGGGCAGGATGTGGCATTCGCGCATCTCGGCGATGTAGCTGGAGTTCTTCTCGTGGAAGCCCACCAGCACGCCGCCCTTCTTGGCCACCAGGCGGGCGGACAGTCGGGCGCGATGACGGTAATGCCAGGCCGGTCCGGCGATGGGGGTCAGAATGCGTTCGGCCTTGACCCTGCCGATGCGTTGCAGATTGTCCTCCAGCACGCGCTGCTTGATCGCCACCTGGGCGCTGAACTCGACGTGCTGCATCGAACAGCCGCCGCAGGTGCCGAAGTGCGGACAGCGCGGCTCGGCGCGCATGAAGCTTTCCTTCAGCACGGCGCTGGTCTGGGCGTTTTCGTAGCTGGGCTTCTTGCGGTAGCTGCTGTAGACCACCTTTTCGTACGGCAGGGCGCCATCGATGAAAATGGTCTTGCCGTCAACATGGGCGACCCCCCGGCCTTCGTGATCCAGCGATTCGACCAGGGCAATAGTCTTTGGGTGCGTCATCGTCTTGCTTGCGAAATCAATCGGTAAACGCGGATTTTCTCAAAAACCGGCGATTCTTGCTGGTTTTTTTATGCTGCAGCCGTTGCGGGCTCTGGATGTCACCGCAAGGCCCCGGGATCAAGCCTCCCCACGCTGGCGGCCAGTTGTAGGCGGGCGGTCAGCCAGTCTGTCAGCGCCTGCACCCGTTGTTGGCGCGCCTTGGCCAATTCAGCCTGCACGCTCAGCAGTTCCAGAATGTTGCCGGCTCCTTTTTCGTAGCGGGCCTTGCCGACGACGAAGGCTGCCTGCGCGCTGTCCAGCAGCTCGCGTGTGATACGTGCATTCGCGGTGGCGGTCTCCAGTGACTGGTAATGGGTCCAGACGCCTTGCGTCACCTGCATCTGTGCGTCTTCCAGCTGGGCCTGCCGGTTTTCCGCCTCGGCGGCGGCCTGCAAGATCTGATAGTGCCGGCCAAAACCCTCGAATAGCGGGATGTCGACCTGTATGCCGATGTAGTGATCCTGCGCGCGCGCGCCCACCAGCGGCAGGCCCGTGCCCAGGCTCTCCGGCTGGGTGCTGTGGTTGGCGCGCGCGACGAAGCTGACGGACGGCCTCCCCTGTGCCTGTACTTGGTCCTCCTTGGCCTGGGCTGCGGCCAGCTGCGCACGGGCGGCCAGCAGGCTGGGGTGCTCCCGTTGGGCGACGGCTAATAATTCGTCTACTGGCCCCAGGCCGGCGTTGGACGAGGCGTCGAACTGGCTGGCCGGCGGCAGGCGCAGTGGAGTGGATGGCGACAAGCCCATGTCCAGCGCCAGCGCCCCCATCGCATTGCGCCAGGCGCCTTCGGCCTTGGCCAGCGCGTACCGGGCCTGGGCAGCGGCCGTTTGCGCCTGCAATTGGTCGCTGATGGCGGCAACGCCGGCGCGGACGCGCCGGCTGGAGGCCTCAAGGCTCTGCTCCGCGACCGTTTCGGTTTCTTGCTCCGCCTGCCTGGCGGCCTGGGCGGCGATGGCGGCGTAATAGTCCTGGGCGGTGCCGGCCAGGACTTTCTGCATCACGCCGTCCAGATTGGCTTGGGCGGATTCCAGCAGGGCGTGCGCGTTCTTCAGAGCGGCGTCGCGGGCGCCAAAGTCGTATAGCAACCAGTTCAACGTCAGGCGGCTCTGTTGCACAAATCCCAGGCAGGACGAGTTTCCCCTTTCCCCAAACCGATTTATGCCATAGCCACCGTGCACAGCCGGCCCAGCATGCTGAAGCGGCTCAAGATGGCAGCACGCACTTGCAGCTCTGCCACTTGGCCATCGAAGCACCGGGCTGTCACTCTTTCACCCAGCAACTTGAAGCAATGCATCTTGGTTTCGACCAAGCTGCGGCGATGGTAGCCACTCCAGCGTTTCCAGATCGCCCTGCCCAATCGCTTGGTGGCCCGCAGAATCTCGTTTCGAGCCAGCACACCCGGCCAACTTCCTTTCCACGGCCGCGCATTCTTGCGCGTCGGGATGCACCCGATTGCGCCGCGCGCGGCAATCGCCTCATGACATGCCTTGGTATCGAAAGCCCCGTCGCCACTCACGCAGGCTATCGGCTCATCGACCGGGATTTGCACCAAGAGCGAAGGCAGCATTTGCGCATTGCCCTGGCGCTTGTCTGTCACCGCCAGGGCGCGGATTTGCAGGGTTTTCGCATCGATGCCCAGATGCACCTTGCGCCATTGCCGGCAGTATTCCGCGCCGTGTTTCTTAGTTTTCCACTCACCGTCACCCAACATCTTGATGCCTGTGCTATCCACCAGAATATGCAACGCGCCTGAGCTTTTCTGATAGGGAATCTTGACCTGCAGCGTCTGCTGCCGCCTGGACAACGTGCTGTAGTCCGGGACGCTCCAGTCCAGTCCCGCCAACTTGAGCAGGCTTTGCATGAAACCGATGGTCTGCCGCAAAGGCAGTCCAAATAGGTTCTTGATGGTCAGACAGAATGGAATAGCGGCATCACTATAGGTCTGCGTCCGTCCGCGCTTGCCCTGCGGAGTCGCCTGCCATGACATGGTTGTGTCGAACCAGACGGACAGAGAGCCGCGTCGGATTAGGGCTTGGTTGTAGGCTTTCCAGTTGGTCGTGCGGTAGCGTTTTGGAGCGGGCTTGGTCATGCCGCTATCTTAACCAAGCCGCGGTGCGGCGGATTTGTGCAACAAAGCCCCGTATGACTACTATTTGCGGTTATTGCAAGTTTCGACGGCGCATGTGTATCTGACTTATCCCTTTGTCTTGTCGTGGTCGATGCTGGAGGCGATGGCGTGCGGTTGCGTCGTGATCGGCTCGCGGACCGCGCCGGTGCAGGAGGTGATTGAGGAGGGGCGCAATGGTTTGTTGGTGGACTTTTTTTCTCCAGAAGACATCGCCGACGCGGTGGCTGGCGCGTGCCGGTCTCGGCAGGACTTGGCTGAGTTGCGCCAGGCCGCGCGGCAGTCGGTGGTGGAGCGTTATGATTTGACGGAGGTTTGTTTGCCCAGACAGCTGCAGCTGCTAGGTTTGGCGAATTGATGCTTGGCGGGGCGGTGTAAATTCGCACAATCCGGGCTGGCGGGGCTTTCTGTTACAATCTGAACCATGTTCATGTAATTCAGGGCAAGGTATGTTGAAGTGGTTATCGGTGCTGGCGCTGGGTGGCTCGCTGGCGTTTCCGTGCGCGGCGGCGGTGACTCCGGCGCCGGACATCCAGGTGAACCCGGCGGGACGGCATCTGGTGCTGAACCTGCCGCAGGCGCGGCTGTTCCTGTATCAGGACGGCAAGTTGGCGCGGATCTTCCCGGTGGCGGTGGGCAAAATGCTGACCCAGACGCCGACTGGCAGCTTCGATATCACCGGCATCTACAAGGCGCCGGCCTGGCATGTCCCCAAGTCCATCCAGGAGGAAATGCGCCGCAGCGGCAAGGAAGTGCAGACCGTGGTGCCGCCTGGCCCCAACAATCCGCTGGGCCCGGTGTTCGTGCGCTTCGGCGAGAGCAGCCTGGGCTTGGGCTTCCACGGTACCAACGCCCCGGCTTCGGTGCCCGGATTCCGCAGCCATGGCTGCGTGCGGATGCATAACGAGGATGCGCTGGAGCTGGCCGGTACGGTCAGCCGCGGCGACGCGGTCACCATCGCCTACCAGACCATACTGCTGAGCCAGGACGAGGCCGGCCAGTTGTGGCTGACCGTCTACCGCAATCATTACAAGCAGGAGGACCCGTCGCTGCAATATCTGGCGCAGACCTTGCTGGACTGGCAGCGCGAGCATGGGCAGGCCTTGTATGGCCAGCGGGTGGACGATGCCCTGAAGCAGCGCAACGGCAAACCGGTGTGCCTGAGCTGCAAGAGCGCCAACGGCGCAATCAGTGGCGGCCTGCAGGCGTTCGCCTGGCTGTCGCGCATGGCGCACGATGCGCCTGCGATGCCCGCCGCCAGCCAACCCTTGCAGGAACACGAGGTAGGTCCGCCGGCCCGCGCTAGCCAGCGCGGCCGTGCATCCGCCGCCAGGGCGGGGTGACGGGTTGCGAGGGAAATGGAAAAGGGCCGTGGATGCGGCCCTTTCTGTTTGCGGCATTTATTTATTGCGCGGCCGCTTTCAGCGCTTGGCCGATGTCCGCCAGGATGTCGTCGATATGCTCGATGCCAATGGATAGCCGGATCAGTTCCGGCTTGACGCCGGCGCTCAGTTGCTCTTCCGGCGACAGCTGGCGGTGGGTGGTGGAGGCGGGGTGGCAGGCCAGCGATTTGGCGTCGCCGATATTGACCAGCCGGGTCACCAATTGCAGCGCGTCGATGAAGCGGCCGCCGGCTTGCTCCCCGCCCTTGATGCCGAAGGACAGGATGCCGGAGGCGCGGCCGCCCAGGTAGCGGTCCGCCAGCGGCTTGCTCGGACTGTCCGGCAGGCCGGCGTATTCCACCCACTCCACCGCCGGGCTTTCCCGCAGGTATTGAGCCACGCGCAGCGCGTTGTCGCAAATGCGGTCCATTCGCAACGCCAGCGTTTCGATTCCCTGCAGGATCAGGAAAGAGTTGAACGGCGAGATCGCCGCGCCGGTGTTGCGCAGCGGTACCACGCGGGCGCGGGCGATGTAGGCCGCCGCGCCCAGCGCCTCGACATAATTGACGCCGTGATAGCTGACGTCCGGGGTGTTCAGCCGCGCGAAGCGCTTGGCGTGCTCGCCCCATGGGAATTTGCCCGAGTCGACGATGACGCCGCCTATGCTGTTGCCGTGGCCGCCCAGATATTTGGTCAGGCTGTGCACCACGATGTCGGCGCCGTGTTCGAACGGGCGGCACAGATAGGGCGAGGGCACGGTGTTGTCGACGATCAGCGGCAGGCCGTGGCGGTGCGCCTCGGCGGCGAAGGCGGCGAAGTCCACCACGTTGCCCAGCGGGTTGCCGATGGATTCGCAGAACACTGCGCGGGTCCGCTCGTCCACCAGGGCGGCGATGGCGGCAGGGTCGCGGTAGTCGATGAAGCGCACTTCTATGCCGAACTGCGGGAAGGTGTGGGCGAACAGATTGTAGGTGCCGCCATACAGCGTGCGGGTGGCGATGATGTTGTCGCCGGCCTCGGCGATGGTCTGGATGGCATAGGTGACGGCCGCCATGCCGGAGGCCACCGCCAGAGCGCCTATGCCGCCTTCCAGCGCAGCCACCCGTTTCTCCAGCACGTCGGTGGTGGGGTTCATGATGCGGGTGTAGATATTGCCCTGCACTTTGAGGTCGAACAGGTCGGCGCCGTGCTGGGTGCTGTCGAAGGCATAGCTGGTGGTCTGGTACAAGGGCACCGCGACCGCATGGGTGGTGGGGTCGGGGCTGTATCCGGCGTGGACGGCTAGGGTTTCCAGTTTCATCGTCAGGCTCCAGGACGGGTTGGCGGAATGGTCAGGCTGATGTCATGAACATCTACCTTAATGCCGCTTCTGAATGACCACAAGGAGATAACGATGCTTCTAAATATAACTATCCGTTATATTTCAATCCTTGTCCGCCAGTTGGCCCGCCAACTCTCCCACCCGCGCCAGCGCCCGTTGGTAGGCTTCGTTCCACGGATAGCAGCATGACAGCCGCAGGCAGTTGCGGTAGCGGCCCTTGGCCGAGTACATCGCGCCCGGCACTACGGTGATGCGTTCCGCCAGCGCGGCATGGAACAGCTGCATGGTGTCGGCGTGGCTGGGCAGCTCCACCCACAGCAGGCAGCCGCCTGAGGGCAGGGTGGCGCGGGTGCCGGTTGGGAAGTGCTGCGCCACCGCGCCGCGCAGCTTCTCCATCTGGTTGATGAAGTGGCGGCGGATCAGCCGCAGGTGGTGGTCGTAGCCGCCGCTCTCCAGATATTCCGCCAAGGTTTCTTCCAATAGCGCCGGCTGGCCCAGGCTGCTGGCGAACTTCAGTCGCCGCACCGCGCTGAGAAATCGTCCCGGCGCGATCCAGCCGATGCGGAAGCCGGGCGCCAGCGTCTTGCTGTAGCTGGCGCACAAAAGCACCCAGCCGTCGCGGTCGTAGGCTTTCACCGCGTCCGGAGTGGTGGCGCCGTAGAACAGGTCGGCGTGCGGCACGTCCTCGATCAGCGGCACCTGGTAGTCGCATACCAGCTGCGCCAGCCGCTGCTTGGCTTCCGGCGGCATGGTGCTGCCCAGCGGGTTGTGCACCGTGGGCATCGCCACGATGGCATTGAGCCGCTTTTCCGACAGCAACAATTCCAGCGCGTCCAGCGCCAGTCCGCTGGTGGGGTGGGTGGGGATTTCGATCACGCTCAAGCCCAGGTCCTTCAGCATAGGCAGCAGCGCGAAATAGGTGGGCGACTCCACGCCCACGGTGTCGCCCGGTTTGCAAGTGGCGCGCAGCGCCAGTTGCAGCGCCTCAGTGCAGCCGTTGCTGATCACCAAGTCGTCCGCCGCCAGCACGCAGCCCCAGCTCACCGCGCGCTGCGCGATCTGCCGCCGCAGCCGCTCCGAACCCGGCGGGAACGGGTAGTCGGTAGTCAGCTCGGGGTGCTGGCGCAGCAGCCGGCCCATGATGTGCTTGAAGCGGGTGGTGGGGTAGAAGTCGCTGCCGCGCGGGCTGGCCAGCGACAGGTCGATGAAGTCGGCCTGGTTTTGCGCGCCCATCACCGCCTCGATCTGGTCCACCACCTCGCCGCCGGTGTGGTGGGCGGCGCTTTGCCGGCGCATCCGCGGCAACGGCAGGTTGGCGGCGGACTTGACGTAGAAGCCCGACTGCGGTCGGGCTTCGATCAGGCCGCGGTCCTCCAGCGTGCGGTAGGTCAGCAGGATGGTGGACGGGCTGACCTTGTGCATGGCGCAGGCCTTGCGCACAGACGGCAGGCGCTCGCCGGGACGGACCGTGCCGGTCTGGATCAGGGTGGTCCATTCGTTCACCAGCTGCTGGTAGAGCGGCTCGCTGCTCATTTTTCAATCTCCGGATGGGTGCGGACGGTACAGTTTCGAACGAAATCGACCATAACAATTTTTCACTTTTTAAACTGTTATGGTCTCAATTGTATTTTTCTGAATCTGTAATTGTCCAGCGCAAAAGCCTAATATGACGGCCTTGAGTCGGGGAATGTCCCGAGAGTGCCGGCGGATCGCCGGTTGCGGTTTAGGAGTCGTCATGAATCTGGTAGCGCTGGTCACTTATCTCTTGGTGATGTCCATCACCCCCGGCCCCAATAATCTGGTGCTGGCCTCGTCCGGCGTCAATTTCGGTTTTTCCCGGACTTTGCCGTCCTTGCTGGGCATGGCGCTGGGCCTGTCCCTGCAGGTGGGCATCCTCACCGTCGCGCTGGGCGCCTTGATGTCGCTGATGGAGTCGCTGCAGCTGTATCTGGCGATTGCCGGCTGCTGCTACCTGCTGTGGCTGTCCTGGAGCATGGCGCGCGCCGGCGCCGGCAGAAGCGCCGACGCCGGCGTTCGGCCGATGGGATTTTGGGGTGGCGTGATGTTCAACTGGCTCAATCCCAAGGTATGGCTGATGGGCTTCAACCTGGTGATGGTATTCCTGCCGGCGCACATGAACGCTTGGTACGCCGCCGCCTTGTTCGTGTTGATCACCTTTTTCACCAGCCTGCCGTGCATCGCGGTGTGGGCCGGCTCCGGCGTGGCCATCCGCCGTTTTCTCGATTCGCCTTTGCGGCTGCGCGCCTTCAACTTCAGCATGGCCGCCATGCTCGCCTTGACCGCTTTCTGGCTGCTGGCGCAGATGATGCCGGCCCACACCCTGCCGAATATGGTCTGAGCCATGCAAAATAAGGCCCGCAAGTTTGCGGGCTTTTTTGTTGACGGCGTACAATAGCCGTCTTTCAGTTTTCCCGCAGAGTCCTACCCATCATGATCCGTACCCGTTTCGCCCCCAGCCCCACCGGTTACCTGCACATCGGCGGCGTGCGCACCGCGCTGTTTTCCTGGGCCTACGCCCGCAAGAACAACGGCGTGTTCGTGCTGCGCATCGAAGACACCGACCTGGAGCGCTCCACCCCGGAATCGGTGAAAGCCATTCTGGATGGCATGCATTGGGTGGGTCTGGACTACGACGAGGGTCCGTTCTACCAGACCCACCGTTTCGACCGCTACAAGGAAGTCATCCAGCAGCTGCTGGCTTCCGGCCACGCCTACCCGTGCTATTGCAGCAAGGAAGAACTGGAGGCGATGCGGGCCGAGCAGGAAGCTCGCGGCGACAAGCCGCGTTACGACCGCCGCTGGCGGCCGGAGGAAGGCAAGACCTTGCCGGCCGTTCCTGAGGGTGTGCAGCCGGTGGTGCGCTTCAAGACGCCGCTGGACGGCGTGGTGGCCTGGGACGACGCGGTCAAGGGCCGCATCGAGATATCCAACACCGAGCTGGACGACCTGATCATCGCCCGTCCGGACGGCAGCCCCACCTACAACTTCTGCGTGGTGGTGGACGATTGGGACATGCAGATCACCCACGTGATCCGCGGCGACGACCACGTCAACAACACTCCGCGCCAGATCAACATCCTCAAGGCGCTGAACGCGCCGCTGCCGGTGTACGGCCATCTGCCGATGATCCTCAATGAGGACGGCCAGAAGATGTCCAAGCGCCGCGACGCGGTGAGCGTGGTGGACTACGCCGACAAGGGCATTCTGCCGGAAGCGCTGCTCAACTATCTGGCGCGCCTGGGCTGGGGCCACGGCGACGACGAATTCTTCAGCATGGAGCAGTTCGTCGAATGGTTCAGCCTGGAGGCGGTCAGCCCTTCGGCCAGCCGCTTCAACCAGGAAAAATTCATGTGGCTGAACGCGCAGCACATCAAGGCCGCCGACAATGGCCGCCTGGCCGAGCTGATCGCGCCGCGCCTGGCCGCCGCCAATGTCGACACCTCCAGCGGTCCGGCCATGAGCGACGTGCTGGCCTTGGTGAAAGAGCGGGTGCAGGACCTGAACGCGCTGGCGCTGGAGGTGGACTACTTCTACCGTAAGCGTGAGCCGGCCGCCGCCGATGTGGAAAAGCACCTGGCCGGCGACACCGTCGCGCGGATGGGCCGCTTCGCCGACAAGCTGGCCGCGCTGGACAATTGGACCGCTGAAAGCATTCACGAACTGTTCAAGCCCTTCTGCGCCGACGAAGGCATCAAGATGGGTCAGCTGGGCATGCCGCTGCGGGTGCTGGTGTGCGGCACCACCCAGACTCCGTCGGTAGACGCGGTGCTGGCGCTGATAGGCAAGGACGAAGTGCTGCGCCGCCTGCGCGGCTGATTCAGGGCCGGCCGCAAGGCTGTCCCGAGGCAAAGACACCCCGCGTCGCCGCGGGGTGTTTTGTTTGGCTCGGGGGAAGGCTTAGGGCAGCGCGGCCATGATTTCCTGCGCGGTGGCGGCGTAGGCCTGGTACTGGTCTTGGTTGGGGGCGTGCTGCGAGGCGTTGTTCCGGCTGACGAAGGCCGCGAGGGGCGCCACGTGGTTGGCGGCCGGAATCAGGCCTGCGCCGTCCTCTACGAATTGCAGCAGGGTGTCGAAGATGGGGCCGGCCTCGCCGGCCAGGCCTGCGATGCAGGCGTCGAAGCTGCCGTCGTATTCGCCGATGATGGCCAGAACATGATTCTGGCTGGGAGTGGGGCCGGGTTGCAGATTAGGCGCGGCGCGGTCCAGCAGCAGCAGGCGGGCATAGTGGATGGTGCCTAGGGAGGCCAGCGCCCGACGCAGCCGGGGCTGGCTTTCCCGGATGGCGTCTGCCAGGGAGGCAAGGTCGGCGTCTTGCCGGATCGGCATCAGCAGCGTCAGAGGGTTTGCCATGTCAATCTCCGGAGAAACACTTAGTTCGGAGGTTGAAAGATAGAATCAGGACTACGCTGCTTCAAATGTGGCAAATACGTAGTACTAGCTTGTCCTTTTGCATGGCCGATGGCGCAGGCGGCGGCTCAGCGCCGCAGTAGCTGCCAGCTGGCGATGCCGGCCATGGTCATCAGCAGCGAGCCGCTGACGTGCACCGCGATGGCGGTGAGGGCCGGCATCAGCTGGCCCTGGCGCAGCAGGTCCACTACTTCCGCCGAGAAGGTGGAGAAGGTGGTTAGCCCGCCGCAGAAGCCGGTGATGATCAGCAAGCGCCACATCGGCGACAGGCTGGGCATGTCGGCAAATAGTGCCACCGCCAGGCCTATGATGTAGCCGCCTATCAGATTGGCGGCCAGCGTGCCGGGCGGCAGGGCAGGGAACAGGCTGTTCAGCCTGAGCCCGAGAAACCAGCGCAACAGCGCGCCTATGGCGGCGCCGCCGGCGATGGCGAATATCGATTTCCACATGGTGATGGCGTACGGGGTTGACTATGTTCGCCATTTTGCATGGCGGGACGGTTTTCGTACAGGCAGCGCTTGGGCGCGGCCGAGGGCAAAAAAAAAGAGCCCCAAAGGGGGCTCCCAATTGCACCTTCGCTCAGGTGACCAGACTACGCGCCATTGACGACGCAATCCGATCGCGTCCGGCTTGAGAATCCGTTGGGTTTCGCAAGCTGACCGGGTCATTATCCCGACTGCGGCGGGCGGCCAGTAGCGTGATTGTTGATGGCTTGTGTGACAGGGTGTAATGGAATTCAGTTGGAATTAACACTTTAGCAAAACAATCGTCTGGAATGTTTGGATGAGCACGTGTCAGGTGCTTTGACGCTATCATATGGCGACCAACCCACATGAAAGGATCAGGTTTTGACCACGCTTTATCCGGTAATAGACAAGCGCGTCATCAGCATGCGCTGGGGCGACATGGACGCCGTCGGCCATCTGAACAACACCTACTATTTCCGCTATCTGGAGCAGGTGCGGATCGAATGGCTGGACTCGCTGGGCTACGGTATCGATCCGGACAATATCGGCCCGGTGCTGGCCAATACCGCTTGCACCTTCCGCAAGCAGCTGACCTACCCCGCAACGCTGGAAATCACCATCGAGCTGGAAAAACTGGGCCGCAGCAGCCTGAAACTGCACCATCATTTCTATCGGCAGGACGACCCCGGCGTGGTGTACGCCAGCGCCGAGGTGTTGCTGGTCTGGGTCGACTATAAGGCGCAGAAGTCGGTAGCCATACCCGATCCCATCCGCGAGGCGATCCAGCGCGCGCTGCCGGCCGAATGATTCACCGCGCGTCCGGGTTCAGCTTGTGGCGGATCAGGTCGCGCAGCAGAAAGCGGCTGGGATGGACCGCCTGCATCAGGTCGGCCGGCAGCGGCGCCGGTTCTCCCTCAAGCAGCGCCGCCAGAATCTCTCCCGACAACGGCGCGGTGATCAGGCCGCGCGAGCCGTGCGCGGTATTGACGTACAGGCCCTCGACCCAGGGGCAGGGCTGCTCCGGGCGCAGGGTGGCGTCCTTCGCCAATTCCCGGTAGCGGTCGGCGAAGTCGCGGGGGGTGACCACCGGGCCGATCAACGGCAGATAGTCGGGGCTGGTGCAGCGGAAGGCTGCCCGGCCATCGAGACCGGCGCTGGCGGCATCTCCTCCGGTCAGGCTGCCGTGCAGAGCCGGCGCCAGCTCGGCCAGCATCTGCAGGTTTTCCCGGTGCTCCCCTTCGCTCACAGCCAGGTCGTCGCTGTCGAACTTGAAGGTGGCGCCCAGGCAATGCCGGCCGTCGCGGGCCGGCGAGATGTAGCCTTCGCCGCACAGCACGGTGGCCAGCCGCGCGCTGTCCGCCGTGGCGGCGATACTGGTCACCTGGCCGCGTATCTTTTTCAGCGGCAGATGGCTGGTGGAGTCGAATTGGGCGGTTTCCGCCGCGCCGGCCAGCACCACCACCGAGGCCAGGGCCAGCGGACCGCTCTCGTCGCTGGCCAGCCAGCTTTGCTGTTCCGGGCTGTAGTCCAACTGCAGCACGGTATGGTTGGTGCGCAGCGTGATATTGGGATGCTGCGTCAGCCGAGCCACCAGCGCCGGTGGATGCACCCAGCCGCCTTGCGGGAAAAACAGCCCGCCGCTGGGCAGCGCCACGCCGGCCAGTTCGCTGGCCTGGGCTCGGTCCAGCCGCCGCATCACGCTTTCCGGCAGGCCCAGCGCGGCCAGCGCCTGCTGTTTTTCCTCTTGCTTGTCTTCATACGCCAACTGCAGCACGCCGCAGGCCTGCCAGCTCCGCTCCTCGCCCGGAAGCAGCGTGTGCAGCGCGCGCAGGCTGTAGGCGTAACCGGACAGCACCAGCCGGCTCAAGGGGGTGAGATGCGGCGACAACTTGGTGTACAGCACGCCTTGAGGATTACCGGAGGCGGCGCTGGCCAATTGCGGCATGCGTTCTATCAGCGTCACCTGCCAGCCGCGCCGGGCCAGGCTATAGGCGGTGGAGGCACCGGCCATGCCGCCGCCTACCACAATGGCGCTGCGTTCGCGCCAGCGCTGCGGCGGACGGTCAAACCAGGGCGGCTGCCATGGCGCTGCCGGGGCGGCGTTCAGCCGGCCATGGCAGATGTGGCGTTTCTGTCCGTGCCCCGGCGCTTTTTTGACTTCGAATCCGGCCTCCGCCAGGCCGCGGCGCACGGCGCCGGCGCTGGTGAAGGTGGCGAAGGTGGCGTGGGGCGCGGACAGCCTGGCCATCTGGTCGAACAAGGGTGGTTGCCACATGTCCGGGTTTTTCGACGGCGCGAAGCCGTCCAGAAACCAGGCGTCTACACGGGCATCCAGCAACGGCAGCACCTCCAGCACATCGCCTATCATCAGCGTCAGGCTGACGCGGCCATCGGCCAGCAGCAGCCGGTGCCAGCCCGGCGTCAACGCATCGTATTGCCGCAGCAACTGGCTGGACTGGGCGGTCAGTTCCGGCCACAACGCCAGCGCGCGCGACAGGTCTGTCGGCGTGAGCGGGTATTTCTCGGCGCTGACGAAGTGCAGCCGGGCGTCGGCCGGCGCGCATTGTTCGAAGCATTGCCAGGCGCAGAGGAAATTAAGGCCGGTGCCGAAGCCGGTTTCGGCGATGGTGAACTGGCCATGGCCGGGCAGCGCGGCGAAGCGCTCCGCCAGCTGGTTGTGTTGAATGAAGACATGGCGGGTTTCATCCAGGCCGGCGTCGCGGGAGAAATACACGTCGCCAAAGGCGAGCGACAGCGGTTGGCCGTCCTGCCAGGCGAGCTGGGCGTGCCGGGTGGGGCTGGTGTCGGAAGGCGTGGTCATCGGCGGCTTGGTCCGCGGCCTTGAAAGCCGGCGGATGGTCTGTTCGGTCAGCCAGGATTGTCGCACGGCCAATACAGGCGTTCCAGATGGATAATGCGCCGACACCGTTATTTGTCGTTAATCAGTCTAATAAAATTGGCATTGCGTTCAAAAATGCCATAGGCATGGACTGGGTCGGTATTGTCGCGATGGCAGGCGCGGCGGGCGTTTGCCGGGCGGAAGCCTGTAATAAGATGAAGAAGCGGCGGCCAGGCGGGACGGGCCGCCATCATGACATGAGCCTTCCAGTTCTTCGCGATCGGCGCCGCGCCGTCCGCTGGGTATGGATGGGCGATGCGGTTTCTGGCCGGGCGGATTCCGGCGGGGGCGGAGAGAGGGCGATGAAGCGAGCAAGCAGCATAGGCAGCCGGCTGGTGTTGACCCAGGTGGTACTGATGGTGTTGGTGGCGGGCGCGATCATGTACCCGCTATACCTGTTCAGCCAGCGGCTGATGCTGGAGCGTACCCAGAAAGTGCAGGCCCAGTTGTTGGCGCAGTCCTTGAACATGGTGGACGGTTTCAACGAGTCGCTGCGGCTGTCCACCCGTCAGTTTGAAAAAGTGTTCTTCGCCGAATTCAAGGGCGGTTTCAGTCTGAAACCGGCGCAGAAGATCCGCGTGGCCGGGGCGGAGACGCCGGCGCTGATGATGGGGAGCGAGCTGGTCAACGGCAATAACCAGATGGCTGACCACTTTTCCGCCGTCAGCGGCAACGTCGCCTCGATCTATGCGCGCGACGGCGACGACTTCGTCCGCATCTCCACCACGCTGCTGATGGAAAACGGCAACCGCGCGCTGGGCAGCAAACTGGAACGCGCCGCGCCGGCCTACGCCAAGTTGATGGCGGGCGACGGCTACATCGGCCTGGCCAATCTGTACGGCCGCGATTACGTCACCAGTTACAGTCCGATCAAGGACGGCGACGGCAAGGTGATAGGCGCCACCTTTGTCGGCGTCGGCGCCACCGAGGGTATCGCCAGCCTGCTGGTGCGGCTGGGCAAGGTGAGGCTGGAGGACAGCGGCCATATCGACGTGATCGACGTCAATCCTGCCTCGGCCAGCTATGGCCGCTATCTTCTGCATCCCAAGCTCAACGGCCGTTCGATAGACAAATCGCGGGATGCCGGCGGCCAGCCCTACCTGCGCGACCTGCTCAAGGCCGGCAGCGGCAATCTGACCGTGCGCCTGCCCAGCGACAAGGGCGCGGACGCGCACATGCTGTCCTATGCCGCCTTCGCGCCGTGGAACTGGCTGGTGGTCAGCGACGAGACCGAGTCCGAACTGCAGCGCGAAAACCGCATGCTGGTGGTCTGGCTGGCGGCCGGCTGTAGCGTATTGCTGGTGGTGCTGGCTCTGGCTCTGTGGGGTGTGACCCGGATCCTGGTGACGCGGCCGGTGCGCCAACTGGTGGCCGAGGTGGCGTCCATCCGCGACAACCACGATCTGCAGCACCGCTTGCAGATACGGCGGCGGGACGAGATGGGCGAGGTGGCCGACGCGCTCAACGGCTTGCTGGACAGCTTCCAGCAGGCGCTCAACCGTACCAGCCACCATGCGGTGGACCTGGACCGCGCGGCGCAGGACCTGTCGCAGAAGGCTGGCGCGGCGGCGGCCTCTTCCGGCGAGCAGCGCAACAGCGCGCAGCAGATGTCGCAGCATACCGAGCTGCTGATCGCTGGCGTGGAGCAGATCGAGCGGGTGGTGGGCGAGGCCAGCGATGTGGCGCGCGCCTCCAGCGAGGCGGCGCAGAACGGCAGCACGAGCCTGGTGGCGGCGGTGGACGAGGTCAACCGCATCACCGCCACCCTGGACAACGCCGCTGACAGCCTGCAGGCGCTGGAGAGCAATGCGCGCCAGATCAGCGACATCGTCAATGTCATCCATGATATCGCCGATCAGACCAATCTGTTGGCGTTGAACGCGGCGATCGAGGCCGCCCGCGCCGGTGAGATGGGCCGCGGTTTCGCGGTGGTGGCCGACGAGGTGCGCAAGCTGGCGGAACGCACCAGCCAGTCCACCCGGCAGATAGCCGGGATGATAGAGGCGATGCAACAGGCCACGGTGCTGGCGGTGCAGGCGATGCGCCAGTCGGTGAGTTGCGCGTCGGAAGGCGCGGCCATTACCGCGCGGGCCAGGGAGGCGATGGCCTCTATCGTCGCCGATGCGGAAAAATCGATGGAGGTGGTGGCCTGCATCAATCAGGAACTGGCCTCGCAGCGGCAGGCGGTGGAGAGCATCGCAGTGCAGGTGGCCCATGTGGCGCGGCTGGCGGACACCAATAACCAGGCCGCCGAGCGCTCGGCGGAAACCGCTGGCGAGATGGCGCGGCTGGCGGATTCGCTGACGCGGGAGGTGAGGGTGTTCCGCGCCTAGAAGGTCCAGCGCAGATTCAGCGTGGTGACGGCGGTCTTCTGTTGCCGCGTACCGACCGATATTCTGGGTGAATAGACTAGCTCCAGCGCCAGCGGGCGGGAGCCGCTGTTCAGCTGGGGCCGGGTGGCCAGGCCGTGGTGGCCGGAGCCGTCGAGAGGGCCGGCTTGCGGCAGCAATCCGGCAGTCAACGGACCGGCGACGGCCCATTCCCTACGCCAGCCGAGCGAGGCGAAATAGGCGTCCTTGCGGAAGGCGTCGCGGTGGCCGCCGGCGCGGTTGAACCAGCGGCCCAGCCCATCGCCCCGGCGAAGTTCCATTCCAGGCCGGCGTCGGGATTGCTCTGGTTCGGGCGGCAGTATGGCAACCATGGCGGACCGACGCGTCAAACAGCGGCAGCGAAAACTCGCTGGCGACGGCGGGGCGGGCGCAAAGCGATCAACTGGCGGCGAGCAGCAGAAGCCGGTTCATGAATCCCTGCTTGCTTGCCAATCGGCGGAGTGATATTTCCCTGTCATGTCGCGGTGCGGGTGTTGAGCCTAGTCAAAGCTGTGACCGGCGTCACTCTTGAAATGATCGGCAGGCTCCCCCAAATGGAAGACATCGATAGTTTTTACTGGAGCGTCAACCATGCGATTCGACAAATTGACCACCAAATTCCAACAGGCGCTGGGCGACGCGCAAAGCCTGGCCGTGGCGGGCGACAACGCCTATATCGAGCCTCAGCACCTGCTGTTGGCGCTGCTGGATGACAGCGAAGGCGGCGTCGGCGGCCTGCTGGCCCGCGCCGGCGTCAACGTGCCGGCGCTGAAGGCCGGCCTGAAGCTGGCGGTGGAGCGCTTGCCGCGCGTGCAGGGCCATGGCGGAGAAATCACCGTCTCGCGCGATTTGTCCAATCTGCTGAACGTCACCGACAAGATCGCGATGAAGCTGGGCGACGAGTACATCGCCAGCGAGCTATTCCTGTCGGCGCTGAGCCAGGACAAGGGCGAAACCGGACGGCTGCTGAAAGAGCATGGCGGCAGCCACGCCTCCATCCAGGCAGCCATCGATGCAGTGCGCGGCGGCGAAAATGTCTCCAGCGCCGACGCCGAAGGCCAGCGCGAGGCGCTGAAGAAATACACGATGGACCTGACCGAGCGCGCCCGCCAAGGCAAGCTGGATCCGGTGATTGGCCGCGACGATGAAATCCGCCGCGCCATCCAGGTGCTGCAGCGCCGCACCAAGAATAACCCGGTGCTGATCGGCGAGCCGGGCGTGGGCAAGACCGCCATCGTCGAAGGCCTGGCGCAGCGCATCGTCAATGGCGAAGTGCCGGAAAGTCTGAAGAACAAGCGCCTGCTGGTGCTGGACCTGGCTTCGCTGATTGCCGGCGCCAAGTACCGCGGCGAGTTTGAGGAGCGGCTGAAGGCGGTGCTGAATGATCTGGCGAAAGACGACGGCCAGACGCTGATTTTCATCGACGAAATCCACACCCTGGTGGGGGCGGGCAAGGCCGAGGGCGCGATGGACGCCGGCAATATGCTGAAGCCGGCGCTGGCGCGCGGCGAGCTGCACTGCATCGGCGCCACCACCTTGGACGAATACCGCAAGTACATCGAGAAGGACGCCGCGCTGGAGCGCCGCTTCCAGAAGGTGCTGGTGGGCGAGCCGTCGGTGGAGGACACTATCGCCATTCTGCGCGGCTTGCAGGAAAAGTACGAAATCCATCACGGCGTCGACATCACCGACCCGGCTATCGTCGCCGCGGCGGAGCTCTCCCAGCGCTACATCACCGACCGCTTCCTGCCCGACAAGGCGATAGACCTGATCGACGAGGCGGCGTCCAAGATCAAGATGGAGCTGGACTCCAAGCCGGAATCGATGGACAAGCTGGACCGCCGGCTGATCCAGCTGAAGATCGAGCGCGAGGCGGTGAAGCGCGAGAGCGACGAGGCTTCGCAGAAGCGTCTGCAGCTGATCGAGGAGGAAATCGAGCGCCTGCAGCGCGAATACGCCGACCTGGAGGAAATCTGGAAGGCGGAGAAGGCCGCCGCCCAGGGCAGCCAGAGCATCAAGGAGGAGATCGATCGCCTCAAGGTGGAGATGGAAGACCTCAAGCGCAAGGGCGACTGGCAGAAGCTGGCCGAACTGCAGTACGGCAAGCTGCCCAAGCTGGAAGCCAGCCTGAAGGAGGCCGAAGCCGCCGGCAGCGGCGAGCAGGCCAAGCCCAACCGCCTGCTGCGCACCCAGGTGGGGGCGGAGGAGATCGCCGAAGTGGTCAGCCGCGCCACCGGCATCCCGGTGTCCAAGATGCTGACCGGCGAGCGCGAGAAACTGCTGCATATGGAAGATGTGCTGCATCAGCGGGTGGTGGGGCAGGACGAGGCGGTGACCGCGGTGGCCGACGCCATCCGCCGCTCGCGCTCCGGCCTGGCCGATCCGAACAAGCCGTACGGATCGTTCCTGTTCCTGGGGCCGACCGGCGTCGGCAAGACCGAACTGTGCAAGACGCTGGCGGGATTCCTGTTCGACAGCGAAGATCACCTGATCCGCATCGACATGTCGGAATACATGGAGAAGCATTCGGTGGCGCGGCTGATCGGCGCGCCGCCCGGATACGTGGGTTATGAAGAGGGCGGCTACCTCACCGAACAGGTGCGGCGCAAACCGTATAGCGTGATCCTGCTGGACGAGGTGGAGAAAGCGCATCCGGACGTGTTCAACGTATTGCTGCAGGTGCTGGACGACGGTCGCCTCACCGACGGCCAGGGCCGCACCGTCGACTTCAAGAACACCGTGATCGTGATGACTTCCAATATCGGCAGCCAGCAGATCCAGGCGATGGCTATGGACGACTACCAGGTGATCAAGCTGGCGGTGATGGCCGAGGTGAAGATCCAGTTCCGGCCCGAGTTCGTCAACCGCATCGACGAGGTGGTGGTGTTCCATGCGCTGGACGAGAAGCATATCCAGTCCATCGCCCGCATCCAGCTCAAGGGACTGGAGGCCAGGCTGGCCAAGCTGGACCTCAATCTGCAGATCAGCTCCGAGGCGCTGGCCCTGCTGTCCGAAGCCGGTTTCGATCCGGTCTATGGCGCGCGGCCGTTGAAGCGGGCCATCCAGAGCGAGCTGGAAAATCCGCTGGCCAAGGCCATCCTGGCTGGCAAGTACCCGCCCAAGGCTACGGTGATGGTGGACGCGAGGAATGGGCAGCTGGTGTTCGACTGATCCTCGCCGCTGCGCAAAGGAACGGCCGCCTCTTCAGGCGGCCGTTTTCATGGCGGAGCCGCCGGACTCAGCCGGCCTGGTCCGGGTGCAGGAAGCAGTCGGACAGGTGGTCGTTGACTACGCCGCAGGCTTGCAGATAAGCGTAGATCACCGTGCTGCCGACGAAGTTCATCCCGGCCTTCTGCAGCGCCTTGCTGATGAGGTCGGACAGCTCGTTGCTGGCCGGAACCCGGGAGTCGTCGTAGCGCCGCAATATCGGCTGGCCGTCCACATGCGCCCATAGCCAGTCGGCGAAGCTGCCGTGCTGGCTCTGCATCTGCAGGAATACCTTGGCGTTGCGGATGGCGCTGCGGAGCTTCAGCCGGTTGCGCACGATGGCCGGGTTGCCCATCAGCCGCTCCACATCGTCCTCGCTCATCGCCGCCACCTTGGCCGGGTCGAAGCCATGAAACGCTTCCCTATAGCCTTCGCGCTTTCTCAGGATTGTGATCCAGGACAGCCCGGCCTGGGCGCCCTCCAGGATCAGCATCTCGAACAGCTTGCGGTCGTCGCGCTCGGGGCGGCCCCATTCGTGGTCGTGGTAGGCGACGTACAGCGGATCGTCGCCGCACCATGGGCATCGTGGCGGGCTCATGCTCAGGGCGTATGCAGCAGGACGTCGATCTGCAGACCGGTTTTCTGGATGCCGCGCTGCGACGACAGGCCGATGACCAGCGGATTGCACAGATTGGCCTGCAACGGTCCCAGCGCCGGGTGGGAATCGCGGTCCGCCTCCAGCGGGCGGTACAGCATCAGCAGGATGGCCGCATCCTCTGGGCCTTGCAGCTGCAGTTGCGCCACTTCCTGGTCGGATAGCTCGATTTGGAAGCGCACGCCCAGCCGTTCCGGCAGGGTCAGGCTGAAGGTGATGCCCGGATCGTCCAGCGATTGCAGCCAATAGACCTGGGGCATCGGATGGGTGGCGTCATGGAACAGCTTGAAGCGGGTGCAGTTCTCCAGGGCCGGAATGCCGTGGGGGAAGGTGATGATGGTCTTTTCGTCCACCTCGACATTGCCAAGCTGGCTGGAATCAAAGCGCATGGGACTCTCCTTGCGGAATGGGTGTGGCGGTAGCCTTAATGATACCGCAGCGCTGGGGATTGTCATAAATCGATGCCGGCGGCACGAGCCGCGCAATTGCGGACCGGCAGGCAAGGCCGTCTTGTACTGACAAATTTGTCAGCCTATACATGGTATTACGCTATCTAGCATTACGCGAATGTCTTAGCGTTGAGGCAAGTCTGGCTACAGGCTTTTCCGACGCATCGGGTTGGATTTTCTGCAGCGCTTAATTTCGGTAAGGCGGCATCTCTGGCGTCCTGTGGGGCGGGCCCGGTTCTGCTACGCCTGGAGAAGGGGCGGTCTAGCATGGAACTGAAACCGAAGCGATTTTTGATACTGGACGATCAACTGGTGTTGCGGAAGCTGATCTCCCGTCAGGCCAGCTTCTTCAGCCGCTATGCGGTGGAAATCGACGAATTCAGCGATCCCGCAGAGGCGTTGCGCAGCATTGCCGAGGGCGGCTATCAACTGATCATCACCGACATCGGCATGCCTGGCATGAACGGCATAGACTTCATCAAGAATGTCGCCAGGCTGGGTTATCAATCGGCGCTGCTGATCATTTCCGGTTACGACGACAAGACCTTGCAGACCATTGCCGACATGTCCACCAATCTGGGCATCGCCTGCACCCGTTTTCTGTCCAAGCCGTACTCCGCCGAAGCCTTCGTCGCGATGCTGAATGGCATCTTCAACGAACTGGAGCGCACCGAGCTGCCGGCGTCGATGGATATCGAGCTGCTGCTGGCGGATATCTGCAATGACAAATTCATGCTGGAGTTTGCGCCCATTGTGTCGCTGGCCGACCATCTGCCGGTCGGCTTCTCTCTGCGAACCCTGGCCATAGGCGGCCAGCGCTGCTGCATCGACCATCTGCTGCCTTTGCTGGCGGGGCGGCGCATGGCGTCGGCGGTGGCGCTGGAGACGATGGTGGAACGGATAGGCCGACGGTTGCAGGGCCTATTCCATGCCGCCGGGCAGGACGAGTGCCGGATTCATATCCGCATCGACGAAGCCTGCCTGTGCGCCGACAATGTTTTTGACCATTGTTTCACCCAGTTGCAACAGTATGGCGTGGCGCCGAACCGGATCAGCTTCGAACTGGCCGATGGCCTGAGCCGCCGCTCCGACGCGCTGTGCTTCGAGAACATCGCCAAGATCAAGTACCTCGGTTTCCGGCTGGTGGCGGACGCATTCGGCACCGGTTCGCTGACCGTCGGCAATCTGCTCAAGTTTCCGTTCGACCAGATCAACGTGCCGGTGGAAACCCTGCGCTGGCTGCGGACACTGCAGGGCGAGGACTCCAATACCTTCCGTCTGCTGCGCCATTTCGGCCTGTCCCAGGTTGCGGTTTGCGCCACCCGGGTGAGCGACGAGGAGGGCCGGGAGTTGGCGCTGGCGATGGGCTGCGCCAAGGGACTGGGGGATTTTCTGGCAGGGGCCGTGGCCGAGCAGGATCTAGCGCAGGCCATCATCGATTGCCAGGGCGACCAGGCAGCTCCAGGCGGGACCACTGAGTGAAGGAGACGCGATGATTTCGGTCGACCTTGCCCGTTTACGCATCCTGATCGTCGACGACCAGACGCTGGTCAGGACCCTGATTTCCCAAGCGTTGCAAAGCATGGGCGTCAAGTCGGACTATATCTTCCAGGCGGCGGACGGCACGACGGCGATGCGCCTGCTGGATATCCGCATGGTCGACATCGTGCTGTGCGATGTGCAGATGCTGCCGATGAACGGCATGGACCTGTTGAAGGAGCTGCGCTGCGGCCATACCGCCAATGCTTCCAATCTGCCGTTCGTGTTCCTGTCCGGCCATGCCGACCGCGCCAATGTGGTGCTGGCCAGCCAGCTGCATGCCGACGGCTTCGTGGTCAAGCCGCCCAAACCCGCCGACGTGGAGAAGGCGATCCAGGCGGCGATGCACAGGGCGAGGCCGGAGATCGATCCTTTCAGCTATTACCATGTCGCCACCGGCACCGAGTACGACAACAAGGTGTTTGGCAAGCTGTTCGAAACCCGCGCTCCGGTTTATCAGGAGGAGCCGGAAGAACAATGCTTGCCGCTGGACAAGATCAAGCCGGGATCGCTGCTGACTCGGGATTTGCGCAGCAAGGCCGGGCATCTGCTGCTGCCGCGCGGCGCCACCATTTCAGCCAATCAACTGGCGGTGCTGAAGGATTTCAGCGATCGCTACGGCGTGGCGCTGATCTATGTGATCGACAGCTCGGAGGCGGCGGCGAGCCCTTCCGTAGCGAGGCACTAGCATGCTGAAGCAAAAGGCGCGGCATAGCCAGGCGATGGCGATAGGCCGGAGCGTGCTGGCCATCGTTTTGCTGTTGGGCATCCTGCAGGCCGGGGTGATGTTGCAGTTGCAGGTGTCGGCCTGGAACGCGTACCAGCAGGCCGATAAATTGGTGTCGCTGAATCAGGACGCCGGCTTGCTTTACCGCTTCGCCGACGTCCAGCATCAGGAGAGTGGCCAACTGCGGATGCTGTTGCTGGCCAGGCAGCCGGATGCCGGCGAGCTTGCGCGGCAGGACAGGCTGGCGCGCCTGGCGGACGAGCGTTTCCTAAACCTGGTTACTTCATTGCACGGGCGCGGCGAGGCGCGGATGAACGAGAAGGTGGAGCGGCTGCAGCAGTCGTTCCGTCAGTATCAGCAGATGAGGCGGCAGGCCAGGACAGTCTGGCAGTCCGGCTCGGGGCCGGACGAGGCGCTGACCACCCGCCTGTACGAGCAGACGCGGGATGTGCAGGAGCAGGTTCAGCATTTGCTGGACGAAGCGGTGATGCAGATGGCGGCCAGCGGGGATGCCAGGATCAACAATCTGGCCTGGCTGATGCAGGACATCTGGGGACTGGATTCATGGCTGCGCTCCAACGCGCAGGCGCTGGTGCTGCGGTCCGAGCTGGAGGGCCGGCTGGACCGCAATATTGAGGAGGACCTGGCCCGGCGCCTGGGGGGCGGCATGCTCACGCTGGGCAAGCTGCGGCCCAGGGTGGACAGCGTGGGCATGCCGCGATTGACGCAGCAATTTGCCCAGCTGTCCATGTTGTCCAGCAAGTTGCAGCTTCTGGTGCAGTTGCAGCTGGAACAACTGGATGGCCGTTTGAAGTTCAGCCAGGCGACCGACTACCGGCTCAATCTGCAGCAACTGACCTCGGTGCTGCAGCAGATGCAGACGGCGGTTTCCACGCGTGCCGATGCAGTCGCGCAAGAGAACCGCCAGTATTACCGCCAGATCCTGCTGCGCGAAGGCCTGTTCGCGCTGGCGGCGCTGGGCCTGCTGACCGTTCTGCTGTACGTGATGGTGCGCAAGGTGCTCAGGCCGCTGGACTTCCTGCAGCGCATGCTGGACGTTTCCGGCGACGCGATGCTGGTGGTCAATCATCGCGGCGTGATCGACATCGCCAATGAGGGCGCCGGGCGGATGTTCGGCTATCCGCTCTCCACCCTGGTGGGCATGCCGGTGCGGCAGCTGTTCGTGATGGACGACGAACTGCACGGCGTGATGGCCGAGCTCGAAGTTCAGGCGGGGCGCATTCTGCCGGTGGAGGGCATGGGTAGCGGCGGCGAGCGTTTCCACGCGATGCTGAATATCGGCCGATTCTCCGAAGAGGCGGCGCCGAAACTGAATATCCTGATCGTGCGCGACGAACACAAGCGCAGGCTGGCGGAAGGCTCGCTGGAGCGCAGCGTCGCCTTGCTGTCGGTGATTTCCGAGATCGAGGCGATGCTGCTGGCCCGCGCGACGCGCGACGCGGTGTTTCGGCGGCTGCACAACACCTTTCTGGAGTTCACCAGCTCGGAAGAGTGCATGCTGGTGGTCTGGGCGTCGCAGGATGGCGGCGAGGAAGCCCTGCAGCTGCAGGCCGGCCAGTGGCCGGACTTCCTGCCGCGGATCCAGCAACTGTCGCAGTCGGAAACGCCGCTCGCCTCGCTATTCCGCAGCCTGTCCGTCCAGCCTTCCTGGGTTTCGCTGCCTGTGGTGTTGGGCGGAGAGGCTACCGCCGGAGTGTGTCTGCTGCGGCCGACGCTGTCGCAGCTCGGCATCAGCATCCTGCCGCTGCTGGGCGCCTATGCGAATATTCTCGGCTTTTATGCCGAGGAAGACCGGCGCAAGCTGTCCGAGGCCCAGTTGCGGGCGGTGCTGCAGGAAGAGGAGGCGGTGTATTCCGCCTCGCCGGTGGGGCTGCTGCGCCTGAACGAGCATTTCCAGATCACCCGCGCCAACCTCACCGCCGAGAGCATTTTCGAAGTGGGCGACGAATATGGCCTGTCCGGCATGCACCTGATGGAGCTGCTGGCGTCGGAGCATGGCTGGTACGAGCTGGCCGAGCAGATGTCCAAGATGCAGCACGACAATGCCCGCATCCACTGCGAACTGGAATGCCTGACCGGCACCGGCCGCCCGATCTGGGTGCTGTTCGAGGGGCAGCTGCTGTTCCCGGATGCGTCCGAGTCGGTGATCATCCTGGCCTGCCTGGACATCACCGAGCGCAAGATGGCGGAGTTCGAGCTTCGGATGGCGCGCGACCAGGCCAATGCCG
>NZ_MKCT01000047.1 GCF_001855555.1 Chromobacterium sphagni
GGCCTGCTGCGCGAACTGATCGCCGCCATTGCCGAGCGCGAACACGCTCGACAGCGCGACGACGCCTACCTCGACGCCGCCTACAAACTGGTGGCGTTGGAGCTGCCCCATGCCGCGCGCCACACCCAGCGCATCCCGCTGCCGGACGGGTCGGACCGCCGACTGGCCGGGCTGTGCCGCGCGGTGATCGCCAACCCGTCTCAGGCCATCAGTTTCGAGCAGCACGCCGCCGGAGCCGGCGCCAGCGTGCGCACTCTGTCCCGGCTGTTTGTCCGCCATATGGGACTGGGCTTTGCCGAATGGCGCCGCCAGGTGCAGCTGGCCATCGCCCTCTCCCGCCTGGCGGACGGCCAGAGCGTCGGCGCCGTGGCGCACGCGCTGGGCTACCGCGCCAGCAGTTTCAGCGAGATGTTCCGCCGCGAACTGGGCCTGCCGCCCAGCGGCTTCCATCCGCAGGAAACCCTGGCCGACGCCGTCCGCCCCGTCGCCGACAGCTGAGACGGTTGTCCGATATTCGAAAGCAACTGGCAGGAACCGCCTCCCATCTGCCAATACACTCCAATCATCAACCACCTGGAGTCAAACAGATGAAAGCCCTGCAATTCAAAGCCTTCGGTAGCCCTGACGTGCTGGAATGCCTGGAGCTGCCCACGCCGCAAGCGGATGACGACCATGCCGTGGTGCGGGTGTTCAGCGCATCGGTCAATCCCAGCGATGTCAAAAACCTGTCCGGCCATTTCCGCCACACCTTGCCGCCACGCATCCCCGGCCGCGATTTCAGCGGCGTGGTGGTCGAAGGACCGGCCGAATGGCTGGGGATGGACGTCTGGGGCACCGGCGGCGACATCGGCTTCACTCGCGATGGCAGCCATGCCGAATTCATCCGTCTGCCCATTGCTGCGCTGGCGCGCAAACCGGCCGCCCTCAGCCATGAACAGGCGGCGGCCATCGGCGTGAACTTCGTCGTCGCCTGGCTGGGCACTGTGGATTACGCGCAATTGGCCCAGGGCGAAACCGTAGCCGTGATCGGCGTGGGCGGCGGCGTGGGCGGCGCAGTGGCGCAAATCGCCAAATCGCTCGGCGCTCGCGTCATCGGCCTGGACCGCCAAGCGCCGCAGAACGGCTCCCCCGCCGCCGCGCGGATAGACCACTATCTGCCGTTTGACGAACACGCGGCCGAAGGCATGCGCGCGCTGGGCGGCGCGGACGTGGTGTACGACACCGTGGGCGGCGTGGCCTTTGAAACCGCGCTGGGACTGGTCAAGCGCCGGGGCCGGGTGGTGGAGATCAGCGCCACCGGCAAGCGCCGGGTGGAATTTGACCTGATCGACTTCTATCACAACGAAACCCGCCTGCTGGGCGCGGACAGCGCCAAACTGGGCGTGGCGGAATCCGCGCGCCTGATGCGCGAGCTGGCGCAAGGCTTTGACAGCGGCCGGCTGGTCCCGCCGGTCATCGCCCACCGTTTCGGCCTGGAGCAAGGCCGGGATGCCTATCGGGCGGTAGCCGCCGGCACCCGGGGCCGGGTGGTGATCAATATGGCTTGAGCCGGGAGAGCGCGATGAGCAATTACCTGATATCCCTGGCGCTGGGTTTCGCCGTCGGCATCGTCTACGCGCTGCTGCATGTGCGCTCCCCCGCTCCGCCGCCAATCGCGCTGATAGGCTTGCTTGGCATGGTGCTGGGCGAATGGCTGTGGCCCTACCTCCGTGGCCTGTGAGGCTCTAGCACAATCGATCCTCGCCGCGGCCTCACGCGCGCATCGGGCAAGGGAGCCGCGCGGCAAACGCCACGCCCGTGGCATGAGCGTGGCGCATTTGGACAAGCCCTCGCCGGAAATGACAAAGGCAAAAGTATTACTACGAATAGTTGCCGATAGACTTAAGCGGTATGATAACCGTCGGCTGCTCCCCGTGAATTGCCACTTCATCATGAAGACCCAACCCGCCTTGCCTGATTCAAGCCGGTGACACCACAGTTCACCATCGAGCGCGCCATCGATGCATCCGTCGCAAGTCCTTCTTGAGGAGAAGAAAATGGCAACGGTATCCGAAAGCCATGCGGCAGTGTCCGAAAGCTATACCTGGACACTCACCGCATTCCAGCAGCAAGGCACCCTATGGCTGCAATGGCACAGCACCGCGCCATTCCGCGCCCAGCAGGGCCAGATCCATGTGTATGCCGGAACGCAGTTTCCCAGCAACCCGCAGGATCAGACCAAGGCTTGGAAATGGGATGACGCCAGCAACGATCCCTGGAACACCGACCTGCCCTGGGGCTCGAAATGGTTTTGCGCCTGGATTGCGCAAGAGCCGCCAAACGGGCCGTACAAATATGTGGTCCAAGTAGTCACGCCTGTCGCGCAGTAAGCTTCAGCCGCCACCGCAAGCATCGCATCGATGCCGGTTGTGGCGGCCGCCCCTGCCGGCTCTCACCCCATCCACTCGATGCCCCGCCGGTCGCGCCCGGTCAAAAACAGCGGCGCAGCCGTAAAAAACCCGCCGCAAATGGGCGGGCAGTTTGGCGAAGAGACCCGCAAGCCGCTGTCAGACGACAAGCTTTGCCTGCAGTTCGCGCAGATAAGGTTTGACCTTGGCCGCCGTCACCTTCTGCAGCTTGCACAACAAAGCATGGTCGATATCCGCCAGCTGGAACTGCCGTTGCAGCGTGCCTTCGAGGTGCGACAGCAGATTGGCCGCCATTTCGGCGTCCGCCAGCGCGCGGTGGGCGCGGCCGGCGGCCGGCAATCCGGCCCAGCGCGTCAGCGTGCCCAGCTTGTGATCCGGGGCCTGCGGCAGCAGCCGGCGCGACAACAACAGCGTGCAGGCGAAATCCTGCCGCCGCGCCAGGCCCAGTCGCGCCAGTTCATAATCCCAGAACTTGCGGTCGAAGCTGGCGTTGTGCGCCGCCAGCGGCGTCTCGCCGACAAAGGCTGCGGCGTCTCGCATCACCCGGTGCGCCGGCGGCGCGCTCTTCAGCATCGCATTGCTGATGCCGGTGAGCTGCTCTATCATCGGCGGCACCCAGACGCCTGCGTTCATCAGGCTCTGGAAGCGGTCCACGACCCTGCCATCCTCCACCATCGCCACGCCTATCTCGGTGGCGCGGCAATCCCGCCCCGGCGTGATGCCGCTGGTTTCGAAGTCGATGACAGCGATGCGCTGCCTCATGCCAATGCGGCCTTGGCTGCCTCTTCCGGCGTCAAGCCGTCAAAAAACTGGTCGGTATACCATTCGGCCTGCTCTTCGATGTGCTCCTGGGCTTCGGCCTCGCTTGCGCCTGCGGCCACCAGATGGACCTCCACCTCTGCACACCACGCCAGCAGCGCCATGGTTTCCTCATCCAGTTTTTCTTGCGGCTTCTTCGACATCGGGTTTTCCTTGCAATTCAGTACATTATCGAGCCGGGCATTGTACCCGGCTTTGGCCGGCATGCAAGCGCCAAAACGCGCTTGCCGCACCGTCAATCGTCCACGCGGCCGCGCAGCGACTTGATGGAGGCGCGCTGCGACTTGCCGGCCAGCCGCCGCTGCTGCGAACCATAAGTGGGTTTGGTGGTGCGGCGCGTCTTGGGGGTGTGGCTGGCGCTGTCCACCAGCGCCTGCAGCCTCAGTAGCGCGTCGGCGCGGTTTTGTTCCTGGGTGCGGTACTGCTGCGCCTTGATCACCAGCACGCCCTCCTTGCTGATGCGCGTGTCGTTCAGGCCCAGCAGCCTTTCGCGCAGCCACTCCGGCAGCGACGAGGCGGCAATGTCGAAACGCAGGTGGATGGCGGACGAAACCTTGTTGACGTTCTGGCCGCCCGCGCCCTGGGCTCGCATCGCGGTGAACGTCACCTCATCCTCTTTGACGAGATAGCGGGAAACGGACATGGAGGAGAAAACGTTTCTTAAAACCGCATTATAAGCCGCGCGGGCCTCCAGGTCCGCGCGGCTTGCCGCTTACGCGCCCAGGCGGATGCCGCCGTCGCAGATCAGCACTTGGCCGGTGATGAAGCTGTTGCCGATTAAGAACGCCACCGCATCGGCAATATCCTCCACCAGGCCGATGCGCCCCGCCGGCGTGGCGGCGGCGAAACCGGCAAACAGGTCGGCGCGGGCGTCGGTCGGCAAAAAATCCCACCAATGGGTATCCACCACGCCCGGCGACACCGCGTTCACCCGCAGCGGCCGCAATTCGGACGCCAATACCGGCGCCAGCGCGGCCACGGCGGCGTTGGCCGCGGCCAGGCCAGCGGTGCCGCGCAGCGCCGCCTGCGCCGATACCGCGGACAAAAAGGTGATGCTGCCGTTTTTGGCTAGATGCGGCAGCGCCGCCTGGGCGCAGGCGAAATGGGGATAGACCTTCTCTTCGAAACCCTGCCGCACCTGCTCCAAATTGGCCTGCGCAAACATGCCCCCGCCCTTGTTGCTGCCCAGCGCCAGCACCAGGTGGTCGATGGGGCCGCAGCGGCGGAAAGCATCCGGCAGCGCCGCGGTGTCGGCCGCGTCCATGGCCAGCGCGGCGGCGCCGTCCAGCGTCTTTCTCGCTGCCTCCAGCCGGCCGGCGTCGCGCCCGGCGATGGTGACCCGGTAATCGCGGCTGAGCAGCAGTCTGGCGCTGGCCAGCCCGATGCCGGCGGAACCGCCTATGATCAATACATGTTGCGTCATGATGCGCTCCTTGATGATGGGCTGGGCAAACGGTTGTCCGCCCCTGGCCTCGAATGCATCATCGGCCACGCCAAACATGACAAACAGTTGCAGGATTATCCTGGTATCGTGGCTACCATGAACCACACCGACGCATCCGAAACCATCCGCCTGGCGGAGCTAGGCGCTTTCCTGCGCTCCCGCCGCGAAAACCTGAACCCCACTGCGGTGGGCCTGCCATCCGGCATGCGCCGCCGCACGCCCGGGCTGCGCCGCGAAGAAGTGGCGATGCTGGCCGACATCGGCACCGCCTGGTACACCTGGCTGGAGCAAGGCCGCGACGTGCAGGCCTCAGCCGGCGTGCTGGCATCGCTGGCCGGCGCGCTGCGGCTGAGCGAGGCCGAACGCCGCCACCTGTTCGTACTGGCCGGCCGCCCGGCCCCCAACGCGGCCGCGCCGGGCAACCACATCGAGCCCTCGCTGTTGCGCATGCTGGACAATCTGCGCGACCAGCCGGCCTACATCACCGGCCGGCGCTGGGACATCCTGGCCTGGAACCGCCCCGCGGCGGCGCTGTTCGGCGACTACGCCAGCCTGCCGCCCGAAGAGCGCAATCTGCTGCGCATGGTATTCGCCAACCCGGCGCACCGCGCGCTGCTGGCGGAATGGGATAGCTTGGCGCGCGCCGCGATGGCGATGTTCCGCGCCGACTACGGCCGCCATGCCGGCGACCCGGTTTTTGAGCAACTGGTGGAGTCGCTGCTGCGCGACAGCGCAGACTTCCGCGCCTGGTGGCCCCGGCGCGAGGTGCTGGAGCCCTTGTCCGGCATCAAGCTGCTGAGCCATCCGCGCCAAGGGAGGATGAGCTTCGAATACAGCAGCTTCGCGCTGCTGGATGGGTCCGAACGGCGGCTCACGCTGTACACGCCGCTGCCGGAGGACGACAGCGCCGCCAAGCTGGCCGCGCTGCTGGCGGATTGACGCAAAAAAACCGCCGCGCCGATCAGGCGGGCGGGTCTTCGCCGGGACTGGCGGATCAGGATTTGATGGTTTTCACCAGGCCGTCGCACACCGGCTTTTGCGCGTCTCCGGCCGGCAGTTTTTCGCACACGCCGCTCAGCTGGCCGGCCAGGCGGCCGATTTCGCCAGCGTGCTTCTGGTCCTGGTTCCAGGCCTTCAGGCGGCTGGCGACTTTCTCCAGCGAACGGCGGCTGCGCTCGTAAAAGGCGCTGCTGGAGCGGCCGGCGTCGGCGAAGACTTCGCTGGCGGCCTTTTCGATGCGGCCGGCGTCCTGCGGCGCCAGTTCCACCGCGTTGCTGACATAGCTGGCGCCCCATTGTAGCCGGGTGGCCTGCCCCTCCGACGCCCGGTAGGCTTGCTCATACCAGCCCAGCGCCGCCGCCTTGTCGCCGCGCTCCTTGGCGTTGGAGGCCAGGATCAGCATGTGGTAGTACGGCGCGTGCGAGGTTTTCAGTTCGGCCAACAGCAACTTGTCGGATTCGTCCAGCAAGCCGGCGTCGGCCAACAATTCGCCGGCGGCGGTGATCACCGCCTGGCGCTGGTAGGGATTGGCGCTGGCCTTGTCGGCGGCGGCCACCTGACTGCGGACATCCGCCAGCAGCAAGGCCGGCAGCGGCTGCTTGGCGTGCTCCTGCTTGTAAAGCGCCAATAAGGCGGCGGTGGCGCCCAGACGGTCACCCCAGGACAAGGTGGCGTCGGACTCCAGCACCGACAACCGCTTGTTCCACGCCGTCCACAGCGCCCGATGCTCGGCCTTGTCGTCGCCCAGCAGTTTGATCGCATCGCCGGCGGCGTAGATGACAATATCGGCATTGGCGCGGCTGAGCTTGTCGTCGGCCAGCACCTTCAGCAATTGCGCGCGGGCCTGTCCGCGGTCAAACGTCGGCGCATCCTTTTCGCCAGCCAGAGCCGCAATCGCCTTCAGCTGCAAACGGGTGGCGGTTGCGGTCTGGGCTGCCGGCACCTGCCGCGCCAGCTTAGCCAGCGTGGCGGTGACGTCCTTCTCAGGGATGATCTGGCCCTGGTCGACATCCCAGGCGTAATCGGCCAGCAGCTGCCAGTCGTCCGCCGCCAGCGGCTTGCCCGCCAGCGCGTCGGCCAGCAGCGACTTCACCGGTTTCACCGTCACCAGCCCCAACTGCAGCGTGCGCAGGTAACGCTCCGGGTCCACCTCGCCTGGCAGACGGGTGATTTCGGTGCCGTCCGGGCGGAACAGGATCATCGTCGGATAGCCGCGCACCTTGAACTGCTCGCCCAGTTGCTGGGCATTGGCGCTGTCGCCATCCAGATACACCGGCACGAACTGGCGGGTGGCGGCAATGAAATCGGGGCGGTTGAAGATGGTGGCCTTCACCTGGTTGCACGGTGGGCACCACACCGCGCCCCAGTACAGGAACACCGGCCTGTTCTCGCTGCGCGCCTTGGCAAAAGCCGCCGGCACGTCGCCCTTTTGCCAGCCGATGCCAGGCGGCAAAGCATGGCCGTCGGCGACATCGGCGTGGGACAACGGGGCCAGGCCGGCCAGCACCAGGGACAACATCAGCAGGGTACGCTTCATGATCTAGCCTCATTCGAATGGGCAAAAGCCCATGCTAAACCAAATATTCACAAAGCATATAGCACAACTGGCGATTTGCTTAGCAAAAGCGCGGCAAAGCGGACTCCTCAGGCCTCGCGCAATTCGAAATCGTGGCTGATGTCCGCGGTCTTGCCCAGCATGATCGACGCCGAACAGTATTTCTCCGCCGACAGCTTGATCGCCCGCTCCACCGCGTCCGGCTTCAGATCCTTGCCGGTCACCACGAAATGGAAATGGATCTTGGTGAACACCTTGGGCTCGGCGTCGGCGCGCTCGGCCTGGATGTCCACCCAGCAATCCGCGACCTGCTGGCGCGACTTCTTCAGGATGGTGATCACGTCGTAGCTGGTGCAGCCGGCGGTGCCCAGCAGCACCAGCTCCATCGGCCGTGGCCCCAGATTGCGGCCGCCCCCCTCCGGAGCGCCGTCCATCACCACCGCGTGGCCGCTGCCGCTTTCGCCCATGAAACACACGCCGTCCACCCATTTCAGCCTCGCCTGCATCGCTTGCCCCCCGCTTTTTCAATGAAAACGGCCATCAGACTATCATTGCCGATTTGGGACGACAAAGAATCACCTGTAGAATGGAAAGATTCTCCCGTTATATCTGAGCTGCACCATGCTGGTACTTGGTATTGAATCTTCCTGCGACGAAACCGGCGTCGCCCTTTACGACACCGAACAGGGCTTGCTGGCGCATCAACTGCACACGCAGATGGCGATGCATGCCGAATACGGCGGCGTGGTGCCGGAGCTGGCCAGCCGCGACCACATCCGCCGCGCCATCCCGCTGACCGAGGCCTGCCTGGCCGAAGCCGGCAAAAAGCTGGCCGACCTGGACGCCATCGCCTACACCCAGGGACCAGGCCTCGGCGGCGCGCTGCTGGTGGGCGCCAGCATCGCCAACGCACTGGCCTTCGGCCTGAACATCCCGGTGATTCCGGTGCACCACCTGGAAGGCCATCTGCTATCTCCGCTGCTGGCCGAACCCAAGCCTGAGTTTCCTTTCCTCGCGCTGCTGGTTTCCGGCGGCCACACCCAGTTGATGGCGGTGCGCGGCGTGGGCAGTTACGAAATTCTGGGCGAGACTGTGGACGACGCCGCCGGCGAAGCCTTCGACAAAACCGCCAAGCTGCTGGGCCTGCCCTACCCCGGCGGCCCGCTGCTGTCCAAACTGGCCGAATCCGGCAGCCCCGGCCGCTTCACGCTGCCGCGCCCGATGCTGCACTCCGGCAACCTGGACATGAGCTTCTCCGGCCTGAAAACCGCGGTGCTGACGCTGACGAAGCAAGTGGAGGCCGAGCACGGCGAAATCGACGAACAAGCGAGGATGGATATCTGCCGCGCCTTCCAGGAGGCCATCGTCGAGGTGTTGGTGAAAAAGTCGCTCGCCGCGATGAAGCAGGCAGGCATGAAGCGGCTGGTGGTGGCCGGCGGCGTCGGCGCCAACAAGCAGCTGCGCGCGGCGCTGGACCAGGCCGCGGCGCGCCGCAAGTTCGAGGTGTTCTACCCGCCCTTGGCGCTGTGCACCGACAACGGCGCGATGATCGCCTTCGCCGGCGCGATGCGGCTGAAATTCGCCGAAGCGGCCGGCGGCTACAGCATCAAGCCGCGCTGGGACCTGTCCAGCCTGCCGGCGGTATAAACCCACTCATTCCGCCGCGCCGCATCCCCCTGCCGGCGCGGCCAAGCAAAGCGCCATGATCCAACTGAAAAACCTCAACCTGCGCCGCGGCCTGAAAGAACTGCTGGTAGGCGCCAACCTGACGCTGAACCCCGGCTACAAGGCCGGCCTCACCGGCGCCAACGGCGTCGGCAAGTCCAGCCTGTTCGCCATGCTGCTGGGCGAGTTGCACGCCGACGGCGGCGACGCGCTGATCCCGCCCAACTGGACCCTGGCCCACGTGGCGCAGGAAACCCCGGCGCTGGAGCGCAGCGCGCTCGATTACGTGCTGGACGGCGACAAGGAGCTGCGCTCGCTGGAAGCCCGGCTGGCCGACGCCGAGGAACGCCACGACGGCAACGCCATCGGCCACCTGCACGGCGAGCTGGCCAATATCGAGGCCTACTCCGCGCCCTCGCGCGCCAGCAAGCTGTTGACCGGCCTGGGCTTCGACGAGCCGTCCCAGCAGCGGCCGGTGGCCAGCTTCTCCGGCGGCTGGCGCATGCGCCTCAATCTGGCGCAGGCGCTGATGTGCCGCTCCGACCTGCTGCTGCTGGACGAGCCCACCAACCACCTGGACTTGGAAACGGTGCTGTGGCTGGAGGACTGGCTGAAGGGCTATCCCGGCACGCTCTTGATGATCTCGCACGACCGCGACTTCCTCGACAGCGTCTGCAGCCACATCGTGGAAGTGGCCAACCAGGCGCTGACGCTGTACACCGGCAACTACAGCCAGTTCGAGACCATGCGCGCCGAAAAGCTAGCGCGCCAGCAGGGCGAATTCGAAAAGCAGCAGCGCCAGATCGCCCATTTGGAATCGTTCATCAACCGCTTCAAGGCCAAAGCCAGCAAGGCCAGCCAGGCGCAAAGCCGGATCAAGGCGCTGGAGAAGCTGGAACGCATCGCCCCGGCGCACGTGTCCTCGCCGTTCGACTTTCATTTCGACAGCCCGGACAACCTGCCCAACCCGCTGCTGAAGCTGGAATCGGCCAACGCCGGCTACGGCGACAGGATCATCCTGTCCAAGATCAGCCTGTCGGTGGAGTCGGGCGCGCGCATCGGCCTGTTGGGCGTCAACGGCGCCGGCAAGTCCACGCTGGTGAAGCTGCTGTCCGGCGACCTGGACCCGCTGTCCGGCGAACGCGTCAACGCGCAGACGCTGAAGATAGGCTACTTCGCCCAGCACACGCTGGAAACGCTGCGGCCGGACGAGTCGCCGCTGCAGCACATGCAGCGCCTGGCCCCGACCGCGCGCGAACTGGAGCTGCGCAGCTTCCTCGGCGGCTTCAACTTCCGCGGCGACAACGCCACCGACCCCACCGGCCCGATGTCAGGCGGCGAAAAGGCGCGGCTGGCGCTGGCGATGATAGTCTGGCAAAAACCCAATCTGCTGCTGCTGGACGAGCCGACCAACCACCTGGACCTGGAAATGCGCCACGCGCTGACGCTGGCGCTGCAGGACTTCAGCGGCGCACTGATCGTCGTCTCGCACGACCGCAGCCTGCTGGAATCCACCACCGACGTGTTCTGGCTGGTCAGCGGCGGCAAGGTGCAGCCGTTCGACGGCGACCTGGAAGACTACCGCCAATGGCGCATCGCCCAGTTGGCCGAAGACAGCCGGTCGTCCAGCGGCGACGTCCAGAGCGTCAACCGCAAGGAGCAGAAACGCCAGGAAGCCGAGGCCAGGCAGCAGATGGCCCGCCAGCGCAAACCGCTGCAGAACCGCCTGAACAAGCTGGAACAGGAAATGAACAAGCTGAGCGACGAGAAAGCGCAGCTGGAGGCGTTTCTATCGTCCAGCGAGGCCTATGACGACGCCAACCGGCAGAAGCTGACCGAAAGCGTCAAGCGCCAGGGCGAGATGGCAAGCCGGCTGGAGACGGTGGAAGAGGAGTGGATGGAACTGCAGGAACAGCTGGAAGCAATGGAGTAAGCCCGCCGTTCCAGCCCCTTATCACCCGGCACCCTTTTTACAAGGGTGCTTTCGCATTGGCGATCAGGTCTTCGGGTTTCTGGTAGTCGGCTAGCAGGTCGACCTGTAGGACTGCCAAGACTTCGGCATCTGCCGCAGCAGATGCCGATTCGCAAGCCGTTTACGGTTTGTTCAGCCTCAATATGATGCGCTCAATGACGCAGGCGGCGGCGTTATATGAATCGGGGCTGGGGTGGGCGGCAAGCCATTGCTTCCGCACGAATAATTTCATCAGATCGTCCAGCGTCATGTCTTGGCCCTCGAAGCGGACCATCGTGCCTTTTTCGGACTCGAAAAGCGCCCCCAGAGTTTCAACCCGCGCCTTGTTCCAATAGGCATTGGGTTGGTCCGCCGGGCCTTTCAGCTCTTTCTTGACAATCCTGCCCTTGAGTATGGCGGTGTTCTTGCCGTCTTTGGCCAGGCCCAGTCGCAAGCCCATGAGCATATCCTCGCCGCCGGCCACCATGTGCGCCGGATAAATGCCGTCGCCCTGGCGCTCCCGGAATGGCGCCTGGATGGACACAAACTGCTGGGCGGGGGAGTTGAAGTCTTGCGCATCCGGTTTGGCAGTGGCGGCGAACGGTTTGGGGACATCCTGCCGGGTCGGGTAGCCGACGCCGTAGCCGATGATGGGTTTGCCGGTCGAGCCGTGCTTATCGATGACCGCCTGCTGGACATCGGGCCGGCTATGCCGGGTTCCTTCGGTTTGCACAACGTCCTGGTCCATCATCAGGATTCTTTCCGGCCGGTACGGCAGAGAGTCGGCAAGGGTGGTGGCCGCGGCTCTGGCCGCGCCGAAGCCGGTCAGTTGGCCGCCGTCCCAGCCGACAAGCCGCAGATTGGGATATTGATCAAGCGCTTCTTTCAGCGCGGCGGCGTAGGTCTGGTAATCCATCTTGTGAACCAGCAAATAGACGGGCTCGTTGCGCATGTTCATCGGATGCCATGCGAGGCTGAAATCTTTTCCCAGCTCCTGCGCGATCTTGTTTGCGCTGCCGCCGCTGATGACGATGGCGGGCACATTGTCGGGACCGAAACGCAGGTCGCTGGCCTGATCATGCCTGATGAAGGAAATCCAACCGCATCGATCTGATGAGCGATGGGTCATGGCCAACTGCCTGCATGTCTCGATACGGTTTTCCTCCACCGAGCGCATGCTTTTCATCGCCTCTTCGCCCTGGCCCTTGCTGATGACAACGGGAGCGTATTTGCATGCCGGGCGCGTCTGCTTGTCGATCCACCTCGAATTGACTTCCATTTCGATCGGATACCTATGGGACCCGGGGCCGGCGGAGGGGGCTGAGACGCCGGCGTTGCCATTGAGCGGAGCGACGCCTTCGCGCTGGCCGGCATGGCTGAAATTGAAAATGCCCGTTTGCATTGGCGAGCGGCGGCCGACTTCCCCGCGGAGGCGGATCCCGGAGGGCTGCGCTTGGCTTTGTGTGACGTTCTCCAGCGAATGGGCCAGATTGGAGGATGAGGAAGACGGGGTGTTGTCACTACGCTCTTGCCACATGGCGATCTGGGGTAAGGATTGACTTCTGATAAGCATGATGCAGTCCGGTAATGTAAGCTAATTGACAAGCTATCACCGAGTGTTTTTTCTGACTTTAATAAAACGATTATTTACGAATAGCATCCGCTGGCAAAAAACGTAGGCCGGAAGCGGGTATTCCGCTGCGGCCCCTTCACAGGCGGGCGGAACGGCCCAGCTAACACGCTTGATGACGTTGATGTTCCCGCCGCTGCGCGCCACTACTCCGCCGGCGAAATCGGCGAGCCCGGCACTCTTTGTCGGCGAGCCTTGCCTGACTGATTTATTGTGGAAATCCAGATGGTGCCGGATCCACCGCGACGGTTGATAACCCTGTGAGCAACCGGCTACAAGGCAATGAAAAATCGCCTCTTAGCTGAAGGCGCTTAACTTTTGGGCGCGCGGGTTTATTGTGGTGGCGACGGCACAACGGCGCGCCTATCCGCCAACGCGCTATTTCTCCAAGTCCTGATTTGCCACGTACGCCATTGTGCAAAATGCAGGTTTTGTTAGCGGGTCTAAATTTGTGACCGGCGCAAGCGCGGGTAAAATTAATTCACTCAAATTCAATTGTTTAAATTACATACAAGCCATCGCGTTGCCGACGCACGGAGAGCTAGCGGCCGGACTGACCGCCGATCAGTCCGCATGAGCCGATGGCTGGAAAACAAAACGGCGGCATCCACGCAATGCAGGCGCCGCCCTTTTCCACTCACGGATAGAGCTATGCTTACACGCGCTCCTCTTCCGCCTCAACCAACAGCAGCTCCAGGAACTGGCCGGCGTCTTCGCTACCTAGGATATATCCGACCTGCTGGTCCATTTCATCCATCGCGCCATCCCCCCGCTCCGCAGCGGCCAGCATGGCAAGCAGCGCGGCATCGACGCGCATGGCCTGCTCAAGCAGACCATGCTCGACCGCGAGCGCCTCGCACTCCAGCAACACCTCGCCCAAGTAAGGATCGGAGCCGGATTCGTCCCCCTGCAGTTCCGGCTGCGCCTCGCTTGGGGCGCCGAAGAAATCTGCCAGCTCGGCCAGATCCAGACTCTCGGCCGGCGGCTCCTGTGGCGCATCGCCGGTATCGGTGGCATTGAAAAAGGCGGCGGCGGAAAAGCCGGTGAGCGGCAAAGAGGCGCTCGGCGCCTCGTCGCGCCCCCCCGCCTCGACATGGAGAGGCTCGCCCCCCTCCAGCATCGCCTGCTCCAACAAGCTGCCGGCATACTCGGCCATCTCCTCCGGCAGAAGCCTCGTAGCCAGCCCGGCCTCCTCGCGCTCGGCCATCCGATCCGCCATCGGCACATCCGCCAGCATGCCGTCAGCCAGCCCGGCCACTACCGCGGCGCGCATCAGGAGGCCGTGCTCGGCCTGCAGATCGCAGATGCGCACGAACACATCCTCCTCCAACGCCCCGGCCGCCTGCGCGGCCTGCGGCCTGGCTGATGCCGAATCGGCGGGGATCTCGCGTTGCTCCGCCATCCGGAACAACTGCTCCACGTCATCAAAAATGCGGCGTTTGAAACGCATCATGGCATCGCCGGATTTGCCCGGCTCGGCCACGCCCATCACATCCTGCATGATCTTGTCCGCCGCCAGCGCCTTGGACATGTCGTTACCCAGCGGGAACAGGGTATTGTGCTTGGCGTCCTTGGTCACCGCGCCATCCAGCTGCACGTAGAAGGTGTTCATCTTGATCAGGTGGTTGCGGTTCATGAACCAGGCCTGGCCCTCCGCCATGTCCACCAGATCCAGATAGGTCAGCCGGTTTTCCTCGCGATAACTGGCATCGCCGGTGTCGACCAGCCTATCGGAACCCTCCGACTGCCGCTTGCCTCCGGCCCAGGCATACACCCCTGGCCGGCGCGCTTGATGGCGATGTCGGCGGTTTCCTGGTCTTCCGTCTTCAAGAAGATCTTCATGCCGGTGTTGGCCAGAATGCGCGACGCCTCGATCTCGGAGCCTTTCTTGAACGACGGGTAATCCTGGCCGGCGAAGATCACGCTGACGCCCAGCGAACGCGCCTGCGCCGCCACGTCGCCGAAGCCCTCCACCGCGTAGGAACCGTATTCGTCCATGATGGCCAACAGCGCGGTATCGGAGTTGGTGGGGCGGGAATCGACGATTTCCTGCTTGCTGCCGGTCAGTTGCGCCTTCAGCGATACCGACAGCGCGTTCTTGATGCCCGCCACGGTGAGGCGGCCCAGGTTGGCCAGCGAGGATGGCGCCTTTTCCAGCGCGGGCAACATCACGTACAGGATCCGCCGGTTGTAGACCACGTCCTGGAAATCGACATCGCCCCATTCCACATTGCAAATGTGGCCGTAAGTGCCGGATAGCAGACCCAGCAGTTCGGTGAACTGCATGGTGAGGAAGCCGTGCTGCTTGCTCGCCTGTTCCCAGTAGGTATCGAAAGCGGCCGGATCGTTATTCTTGGCGTTGATCGCCTCGCGAAAGCCCGGCAGCTCGTCCAGATAGCCGGTCAGCTGCTCTCGGGCATAGCCCGGGATGCTTTCGTCGCTTTCCAGCTCGCCCAGCTTGTCCAGCCGCATGTAGTCGCGCAGCGCCTGCACCGACAGGGTGATCTTGCCGGCATCGCGCATCGCCACCAGGCCACGCATCAGCGCGCGTATCATCGCCTCGGCCCGGCCTCGCCACATCGCGCCGTCGCCGCCGCCGTCCGGTCGCATCAGCCCGGTCACCAGTTCGGTCAGGGTGTCAGCCGAGCCATAGGTGAAGGGGTTGAAGGTATTGGAATGGATCTGCCCCAAGAGATCCATCTTATCCTTGGCGCCGTCGGCGTCATCCTCGTCCAGGATGGCCAATTTCTCGTAACCGGTGGACGAGATGAAGTTCAGCACCAGGAGATCGTCCTCGCGCCCATACA
>NZ_MKCT01000048.1 GCF_001855555.1 Chromobacterium sphagni
TCCCGCCTGTGTTCACGCCTGACCGCGATGAATGTTGCCGCAGCCGCCGGCAACGCCCACCACTTCGACGAAGCGCTGTTCGCGGTCAAGCCCCATCCCGGCCAGCAGCGCATCGCCGCCCGCATCCGCGCCGACCTGGAGGCCCCGCGCCCCAGCCGCAACGACAGCCGGCTGCAGGACCGCTACTCGCTGCGCTGCGCGCCGCATGTGATAGGCGTGCTGGAAGACGCGCTGCCCTTCATGCGCAGCCTGATAGAAAACGAGCTCAACAGCGCCAACGACAACCCCATCATCGACGCCGACGAAGAACGCGTGCTGCACGGCGGCCACTTCTACGGCGGCCACATCGCCTTCGCGATGGACAGTCTGAAGAACGCGGTGGCCAATCTGGCCGACCTGATGGACCGACAGATGGCGCTGCTGGTGGATACCCGCTACAACAATGGCCTGCCGCGCAACCTCAGCGGCGCCAGCCCAGAACGCGCGCCAATCAACCACGGCCTGAAGGCGCTGCAGATCAGCGTGTCGGCCTGGACAGCCGAGGCGCTGAAGCAGACCATGCCGGCCTCGGTGTTCTCGCGCTCCACCGAGTGCCACAACCAGGACAAGGTCAGCATGGGCACCATCGCCGCTCGCGACGCGCTGCGCGTGCTGGAGCTGACCGAGCAGGTGCTGGCGGCATTGCTGATCACCGCGCGCCAGGGCGTGGAGCTGCGCCGCGAAGCGGCCGGCGAGCTGTCGCTGAGCCCGGCGCTGGAGCGCATGCAGCGGGATCTGGCCGCACGCGTTCCGCGCATCGCCGAAGACCGCGCGCTGGACAAGGAACTGCAACAGCTGATCTCCGCCATCCGCCAGCAAGCCTGGAGCCTGTATGCCTGATCTGTCGCATGCCATCGAGCTGAACCCGGCCTTCCACGACCTCGACCCGATGGACGTGGTCTGGCACGGCAATTACGTCAAATACCTGGAAATCGCCCGTTGCGCGCTGCTGGAGAAGTTCGGCTACAACTACCCGCAGATGCGCGACTCCGGTTACATCTGGCCAATCGTCGACATGCGGCTCAAGTACGTTCAGCCCATTCGCTTCGGCCAAAAGGTGCGGATAGAAACCCGCATCGTCGAATGGGAGTGCCGGCTGAAGATCGAGTACCTGATTCGCGACGCCGCCAGCGGGCATAAGATCAACAAGGCCTACACCGTGCAGGTGGCGGTGGACATCGCAAGCTCAGAGATGCTCTACCTGTGCCCGCCGGTGCTGTGGGAAAAAACTGGGAGTGCCCGCGCCATGAAAAAATTCGTTTTTCTCGCCAGCCTGTTGCTGCTGCCGCAGGCCGCCGGCGCCGGCGAACTGATCGCCGACATCACCCGGAAGCTGGCGCAGCCGGCGGTGCTGCGCGGCGAATTCGAGCAGAGCAAGGAAATGGCCGGCTTCTCCAAGCCGCTGCGCTCACGCGGCAGCTTCCTGGTGTCGCGCGACAAAGGCGTGCTGTGGGACACCCGCCAACCGTTCGCCAGCAAGCTCAGGCTGACCCGCGGCGAGATCGTCGCCACCCAGAACGGCGCGGTGTCTTTCCAGCTGAGCGCCGCCAGGGAGCCGACCGTACGCACCATCAACGAACTGATGTTCGCCTTGCTGGGAGGCAATCTGAAGGCGCTGGACGGCTATTTCCGCATTGACGGCAAGCAGGCCGGCAGCAACTGGCAACTGACGCTGACCCCCCGCCAGAGCGCGCTGGCCCGCGTAATGCAGAAGGTTGAGCTGTCCGGCAACCAATACGTGCGCGCCATCCGTCTGGACGAGGCCAACGGCGACGTCACCCGGATCACCTTCAATGGCCAGAGCGCCAGCCCGGCCCAGTTGAGCCGCGAGGAAGAGGCGCGCTTTGACTGACAAGCAAGGCCCACGCCGCCTGCGGCGCTGGCTGGCCGCCGCCTGGCTGGCCGTGCTGCTGGCCGTGGCCGGCCACAACGGCTGGCTATGGCTGGGCGGCCACGTACGGCTGGAAACCGACATCCTGGCGATGCTGCCGCAAAACCGCCAGGACCAGGCGGCGCAGGACGCCACCCGCCAGCTGGCGGATTCCGCCGCGCGCCGCATCGTGGCGCTGGTCGGCGCGCCCGACTGGGCCGACGCCCGCCGCGCCGGCGACGCCTACGCCGCCAGCATCCGCGCCTCCGGCAAACCGCTGGCGCTGCGCTATCAGGTGGACGAACGGCAAAGCAACCGCTGGCTGGACTTTTATGCCGCCTACCGCAGCCAGTTGCTGGGCGACGACGCGCGCCGGCAATTGCAGCAAGCCGCACCGGCCGCGCTGGCGGAACAGGCGGTGGCCGCGCTGTTCCAGCCGGTGGGGATGCCGCGCTTGGGCCGCTGGCAGGACGACCCCTTGAACCTGTACGGCCAGTGGCTGGGCGAGCGCGCCGCGCAAAGCCGGGTGCGGGTGCGCGACGACCGCCTGTCGCTGTCAGACGGCAATATGCAATACGCGCTGATCATGCTGGAGCAGCAGGGGCCGGCGTTTTCAGTGTCCGCCCAGCAGGCCATGCTGCCCATCCTGCAAAACGCCGAAGCGGCCGCCCGCAGCGCAGCGCCGCGCGCCCAAGTCATCCAAGGCGGCGTGCCGCTGTTCGCCGCCTTCGCCGCCGGCGAAGCCGAGCGCGAAGTGCACACCATAGGCATAGGCTCGCTGCTGGGCATCCTGCTGCTTACCGTGCTGGCCTTCAGCGGCATCCGCCCGCGCATCCTGGTGACGCTGTCCATCGTCGCCGGCCTGGGTTGCGCCATCTCGCTCACCTCGCTGCTGTTCGGCAAACTGCACCTGATCACTCTGGTGTTCGGCGCCAGCCTGATAGGCGTGGCGGAGAACTACGGCAACAACTACTATGCCTACCGGCTGGGCAAACCGGCGGGCGAGCGCTGGGCGATGCTGCGCGGCCAGCAATCCACCATGTGGCTGGCCTTCGCCACCACCGCCATCGGCTACGCGCTGCTGGCGCTGGCGCCCTTCCCGGGGCTTAGGCAGATGGCTGTGTTTTCCGTGACCGGGCTGTTCGGCGCCTTTGTCAGCGTATTGTGCTGCCTGCCCTTTGCCGACCGCGGCGACATGCCGTTCAACCGTTTTTCTCGCGCGCTGGGCGGCTGGCGGCTGCGCTGGCCGCGCTGGGGCCGCAACCGCTTCAGCCTGCTGCTGGGCCTGACCATGGCCGCCGTGCTGCTGGCCGGCTTCGCCGCATTGCAAACCAACGACGATATCCGCGCACTGCAAAATGCGCCGCAGAGCCTGCTGCAGGATCAGCGCCGCATCGGCGAATTGATGGAAATGGCCGGCCCCGCGCAGTTCTACCTGGTGAGCGGCGACAGCGCCGAACAGGTGCTGCAGCGCGAGGAAGCGCTGAAAGCCCGGCTTGCGCCGCTGATCGCCGCCGGCAAGCTCAAGGGCGTGCAGGCGGTATCCGACTGGGCACCCTCCCAGGCCCGCCAGTTGGCAGACCGGCGATTGCTGCAGCGGGTGGTGCTCCAGCCAGGCGGCGTGCTGGAGCAGGCATCCGCCCGGTTGGGCCAGCATGCCGCCGCCGCGCCGCTGTCCGATTTTAAACCGCTAACGCTGGAGGCCTGGCTGGCCGCGCCGGTGTCGGAGCCGCTGCGCGCCCAATGGCTGGGCCGCTTCGGCCAGGGCTACGCCAGCGTGGTGATGCTGCGCGGCCTGGCCGGCCCGGCCATGCTGCCTTCGCTGGAGCGGCAGGCCTCTCCGGCGGCCGGCGTGCGCTTCATCGACAAGGCAGGGGAGATTTCCGGCCTGATGCGGCACTACCGCCAACTGATGAGCTGGGTGATAGCCGCCAGCTACCTGCTGGTGCTGGCCATGCTGTGGCGCCGCTTCGGCCGCCGGGCCTGGCGCGCGCTGCTGCCGACTCTGCTGGCCAGCCTGCTGACCGTGGCGCTGCTGGCGCTGCTGGGACAAGCGCTGCAGCTGTTCACCATCCTGGCCCTGCTGCTGATCCTGGGCATGGGCGTGGATTATGGTGTGTTCCTGCTGGCGGACAGCGACCCTCGCGCCTTCCTGTCGGTGACGCTGGCCGCGGCCGGCACCCTGCTCGCCTTCGGCCTGCTGGCGCTGTCGTCCACCCCGGCGCTCACCGCCTTCGGCCTGACCATGCTGCTGGGCATCGGCCTGTGCTGGCTGCTCAACCCCCTATTCACCCAAAAAACATAAGAAATAAAGCGAAGACATGGAAACTGGCTCTCAAATCCTGCAAGACAAAAGCTTCTCTCCCGCTCGCCAGAGCGTGATGGACGCGCGCTTTGACGCGCAAAAGATCGCGTTCGGCCCCGTTGTATTCCAGTGCGTGCGCTTCGCCTGGAAGCGCGGCCTCTTGCAAACCCTGGCCGAGGCCGGCGAACAAGGCCTGTCAATCGAGGAGCTGGCCGCAGACGGCAAGTTCACCGTCTACGCGCTGAAGCTGGTGCTGGAAACCTGTCTATCCGCCGGCGTGGTGGAGCTGCGCCAGGGTCGCTACGCGCTGGACAAGACCGGCTTCTGCCTGCTGTCCGATCCCATCACCCAGATCAACCTCGACTTCATCAACGACGTGTGCTATCAGGGCCTGTTCGAACTGGAACGCTCGCTGGACGAGGAAAAACCGCATGGCCTGTCCGCGCTGGGCCAGTGGGATACCATCTACCAGGGCCTGGCCGCGCTGCCTGAGCCGGCGCGGGAGAGCTGGCTGCGCTTCGACCATTTCTATTCCGACACCTCCTTCCCGGAAATCCTGCCCGATGTGTTCGCCAACCGTCCGCGCAAGCTGATGGACATCGGCGCCAACACCGGAAAATTCACCCTGGCCGCGCTGGGCCACGACGCCGATGTGCACATGCATCTGGTGGACCTGCCTGGCCAGTTGACGGTAATAGAAAAGACCCTGGAGGAAAAAGGCCTGAGCCAGCGCGCCAGCCTGCACCCCATCGACATGCTGAATCCGGCGCTGGATTTTCCCGCCGGCATGGACGTGATCTGGATGAGCCAGTTCCTGTCCTGCTTCAGCGAGGGCGCGATCACCAGCATTCTGCGCCGCGCCGCCGCCGCGCTGGCCGACGGCGGCCGGGTGATGATCCTGGATACGCTGTGGGATCGCCAGAAACACGACATCGCTGCCTATTGCCTGATCAACACCTCGCCCTATTTCACCGCGATGGCCAGCGGCAACAGCAAGGTCTACCGCGCCGACGACTACATCCGCCTGTGCGCCGAAGCCGGCCTGACACTGGTGCAGCAGCGCGACGGCATCGGCTATTGCCACTCGCTGCTGCAATTCGCCCGCACCCAATGACGATGCGCCGCACCCTGCTGCTCTGCCTGGCCTTGCTGGCCGGCTGCCAGAGCATTTACGCTCCGCAGCCGCGCCTGCCGCCCATCGCGCTGTCGCCGGCCAGCCTGGGCGCCAGCCTGAGCCTGGCGCAGCGGCTGAGCGCCGGTCCGCTGGACCCGCGCGACGGCAAGCCGTCGCCCGCGCTGGACATCCAGTTGGAGGTGGACGGCGACAAGCTCCAGTTGGCCGGTCTGGCGCTGGGCCAGCGCATCCTGCGCCTGAGTTGGGATGGCAAGACGCTGCAGAGCCAACGCAGCCCGCTGCTGCCCGCCAGCGTGGACGAGGCCCGCATCGTGCGCGACATCCAGCTGGCCTACTGGCCGCTGCCGGCGTTGCGCGCGGCCCTGCCGGCGGACTGGAGCCTGGACGAGCAAGGCGGCACGCGCATTCTCAGCCGGCAAGGCGAGGAAGTGGTGCGGATAGCCAACCAGGCCAGCCCGGCCTGGATGGGCCACAGCGAATTGATCAATCGGCGCGAAGGCTATCGCCTGAGCATAGACTCCGCGCCCCTGCAGTGAAGACTTTCATGACGAACGCCGTCTACCTCAACCATCTGGGGGCGCTATGCGCCGCCGGCCGCGGCCACGCCGCCTTGCGCGCGGCGCTGTTCCAGCCGCCGGCGCAGCTGCAACGGCCCAGGCTGACACTGCCCGACGGCCACGACTGGCCGACGGCGCCCCACCTCGGCCGGCTGCCGGACACAAGCCGGTTGCCGCTGCCGCTGCGCAGCCGCAACAACGCCTTGCTGCTGGCTGCGCTGGAAGACATCCGCCCGGCAGTGGACGACGCCATCTCCCGTTTCGGCGCCGACCGGGTAGGCGTGGTGCTGGGCACCAGCACCTCGGGCATAGGCGAGAGCGAAGCGGCTTTCGCCGCCGCGCGGCGGAATGGCCGCTTTCCGGACAGCTTCCATCCCTTGCAGCAGGAGCTGGGCTCGCCCGCCGCGCTGCTGCGCCATGTGCTGGGCACCAGCGGCCCCGCGCTGGTGATTTCCACCGCCTGCTCGTCCAGCGCCAAGGCGCTGGCCAGCGCGGCACGGCTGCTGCGCTCCGGCCAGTGCGACGCGGTGATAGCCGGCGGCGCCGATTCGCTGTGCCAGTTCACCGTGGCGGGCTTCGCCGCGCTGGATTCGGTCAGCGCCGGCGGCTGCAATCCGTTCAGCCGCAACCGCGACGGCATCCACATCGGCGAAGCCGCCGCGCTGTTCCTGATGAGCCGCGAAAGCGGCCCGGTGCGGCTGGCCGGCTGGGGCGAAAGCGCAGACGCCCACCATATCTCGGCGCCCGACCCCAGCGGCCGCGGCGCTATCGCCGCGATGCGCCAGGCGCTGGCGCGGGCCGGCTGCGCGCCGGCGGACATCGACTACGTCAATCTGCATGGCACCGCCACCCAGCAGAACGACGCGATGGAAAGCCTGGCGGTCAGCCAGCTGTTCGGCGGCTTGGTGCCGGCCAGCTCAACCAAGGGCTTGACCGGCCACACGCTGGGCGCGGCCGGCGCGCTGGAAGCCGCCTTCGCCTGGCTGACGCTGCATGGCAATCCGGCCGGTTTGCTGCCGGTCCATATCTGGGATGGCATGCCCGACCCGGCCCTGCCGTCCCTCAACCTGGTTCAGGCCGGCCAACGGCTGCCGCAGCCGCCGCGCCGCGTCCTGAGCAATTCTTTCGCTTTTGGCGGCAGCAATGCCTGCCTGATCCTGGAGGCCACGCCATGAGCGCCGACCTTTACGAAATCGATTCCCTGGTGCCGCACGCCGGCGACATGTCGCTGCTGGACCGCGTGCTGTCCTCCAGCGCGGACAGCGTGGTGGCCGAAGTCACGCCGCGCCTGGACCAGCTGTTCTGCCGCGATGGCGAAATCGGCAGTTGGGTGGGAATCGAATACATGGCGCAGACCATAGGCATCTGGGCCGGCCTGCGCGCCAAATCCCTCGGCCAGGAGCCCAAGGTGGGCTTCCTGCTGGGCACCCGCCGCTATACCGCCGCGGTAGCGGCCTTTGCGCCCGATGTGCCGCTGCAGGTGAGCGTGACCCAGCAGCTCGTCTCCGACAATGGCCTGTGTCAGTTCGATTGCCATATCGACAGCCAGGGCCAGCGTCTGGCCTCGGCGCAACTCAAGGTTTTCGAGCCGGCCGATATCGATCACTTCATCAAGGAATCCTCGCAATGACAGACCACACCATTCTGGTCACCGGCTCCAGCCGGGGCATAGGCCGCGCGATAGCCCTGCGCCTGGCTCGGGACGGCTACGACGTGGCGGTCCATTGCCGCAGCCGCCGCGACGAGGCGGACGCCGTCGCCGCGGAAATCATCGCGCTGGGCCGCCAGGCCCGCGTGCTGCAATTCGACGTCACCGACCGCGAGACCGCGGCCGCCGTGCTGCTGGCCGACATCGAAGCCCATGGCTGCTACTACGGCGTGGTGTGCAACGCCGGCCTGGCGCGCGACAACACCTTCGCCGCCATGCCGCCGGAAGACTGGGACCTGGTGGTCAACACCGACCTGGGCAGCTTCTACAACGTGCTGCAACCGTTGACCATGCCGCTGGTGCGGCGCCGCAAGCCTGGCCGCATCGTCACACTGGCCTCGGTTTCCGCCCTGATGGGCAACCGCGGCCAGGTCAACTACAGCGCCGCCAAGGCCGGCGTGATCGGCGCCACCAAGGCGCTGGCCGTGGAATTGGCCAGCCGCGCCATCACCGTCAACTGTGTCGCCCCCGGCCTGATCGACACCGAAATGGTGGAAGAACATGTGCTGGAGGAGGCGATGAAGATCATTCCGGCGCGCCGCATGGGCAAGCCGGAGGAAGTGGCCGCCGTGGTCAGTTTTCTGATGGGAGAGGACGCCGCCTACATCACGCGTCAGGTGATTTCGGTCAACGGGGGGATGATGGGATGAAGCGAGTCGTCATTACCGGCGTAGGCGCGCTCAGCCCCCTGGGCCATGACTGGCAAACCGTGCACGCGCGCTTGAAGGCTGGCCGCAACGCGGTGCAGGTGATGGAGCCCTGGGGCGAATACGAAGGCCTGGGCACCCAGGTCGGCGCGCCGGCCGCGCCGTTCGAGCTGCCGGCTCATTACAATCGCAAGACCACCCGCAGCATGGGCCGGGTGGCTCTGATGGCCACCCGCGCCACCGAACTGGCGCTGGAACAGGCCGGCCTGCTGAACGACCCCTTGCTCGGCAGCGGCCGGATGGGCATCTCCTACGGCTCGTCCTCCGGCTGTCCGGCCAATATGGGCGACTTCGGCCGCATGCTGATGTGCAAAAACATAGAAGGCATCAACGCCAACACCTATATCCGCATGATGGCGCACACCGCGCCGGTGAATATCGGCGTGTTCTTCGGCATCACCGGCCGGGTGATCACCACCTCCAGCGCCTGCACGTCCGGCAGCCAGGGCATAGGCTACGCGTTCGAGGCCATCCAGAGCGGCCGCCAGCTGGCGATGATAGCCGGTGGCGCGGAGGAGCTGGACCCGACCCAGGCGGCGGTGTTCGACACCTTGTTCGCCACCAGTGTGGAGTACAACGGCCAGCCCTCGCTGACACCGCGTCCTTTCGACGCCGCGCGCGACGGCCTGGTGCTGGGCGAAGGCGCCTGCACGCTAGTGCTGGAGGAACTGGAGCATGCCCGCGCCCGCGGCGCCAACATTCTTGCGGAAATACTGTCTTTCGGCACCAACAGCGACGGCAAGCACGTCACCCACCCGCAGTCCGCCACCATGGCCGGCGCCATCCGCATGGCGCTTGACGGCGCAGGGCTCGCGCCGTCGGACATTCCCTATGTCAACGCGCACGGCACCGCCACCGAGCAGGGCGACGTGGCCGAGTCCCATGCCACCTGCGACGTGTTCGGCGAAAAAATCGCCATTTCCTCGCTGAAGAGCTATATGGGCCACACGCTGGGCGCCTGCGGCGCGTTGGAAGCCTGGATGTCGATAGAAATGATGCGCGAGGGCTGGTTCGCCCCCACCCTCAACCTGGACCAGTTGGACCCGCGCTGCGCCCAACTGGATTATCTGACCGGCGCCGGACGCCAACTGGAAACCGAGCTGGTGATGAGCAACAACTTCGCTTTCGGCGGCATCAACACCTCGTTGATCTTCCGCCGCTGGCGCGACTGAACCTTCCCGCCGGCCTCCGGCCGGCTCACCCATCGAGACAAGGAGCTTTAGAACATGAAATTCGCCGCCCCGCTGCTGACGCTGATCCTGATTGCCGGTCCCGCCATGGCCCGCGACACCGTCGTGCAGATCCCGCTGTCCGACGTGCTGTCCATGCCGGAAGCCCAGCAAAAGCTGGATGGCTCGGTCAAGTTCTACCTGGCCGGCCAGCATACCCCGGCCATCCGCAAGAAGATGGGATCGGACGTCTCCAACCAGAAGACCAATGCCGTCAACAAATCCGACGAGCAGGCCTGCCGCTGGGCCATCCTGTCGACGCTGATCTCGTTCCAGGAGTCCGCCAAGAAGCGCCACGCCAATGCCGTGGTGGATATCGTCAGCTACTACAAGAAGGAAGAGCGCCGCGACAGCCAAACCATCGAGTGCCATGCCGGAACGATGATAGCCGGCGCAGCAATCAAGGGCAGCTACGCCAAGGTCGGCCGCTGAGTCCATGCTCGCCGATACCTGCCTGCGGGATGCGCTCGCGGCGCTTGCCTGGCTGGACGCCGCCGAGCTCGAAAGGCAGCAATAGTTCCAGGCCGCGCGCTGGCTGCTGCGCCGCCTGGCGGGCAGGTATCTCGACATTCGGCTGGCAGGCTGGGGAGCCGCTCCGGCGCCGGATCGTCCCCGCTCCTGATTGGCAGCGAAGAACTGCATGCGTCGCTGAGCCACAGCGGAGAGAACATGGCCTGCGCGCTGGGCCGAAATGCCATTGGGATTGCCGCCAGTCCGGCCGACGCCCTGACATGCAAGCTGAGCGATGGTTGCCTGCTGGCGCTATCCGGCGCGGCGGGACAATTGGCCCGCGCGGCGCTGCCGCAGGAAGCCGTTTCCGGCATCGGCTACTGGCGGAGCCTGCCTGCCGCCCGCCTCGGCTAAAGACAAACCCTACTTTTCCAGTTGCCTGACCCGCTCGAACAGACACACCGTGGCGGCCATCGCCACGTTCAGCGATTCCGCATGGCCCGGCATCGGGATGCGGATGCGCGCGTCGGCCAGCGCCAGCAGCGTCTCGTTGACGCCGGCGCCCTCGTTGCCGAACACGAAAGCCACCGGCCCGGTCAGGTCATGGCTGTATAGCGAGCTGGAGCCTTCCAGATAGGTCACCAGCTTGCGCCCGGCAAAACCAGCCAACTCGGCAGCCAGATCGGCGTGTTCATGGATGTTCAGCGCGAAATGCGCGCCCATGCCGGCGCGCAACACCTTGGGCGAGAACACGTCCACGCAGCCCTTGGACAAAAACACTTCGAACACGCCGGCAGCGGCGGCGGTGCGCAGAATGGTGCCCAGATTGCCCGGGTCCTGAATATCCTCCAGCAGCAGCCGCGACGCCGCGGCCTGCGGCGCCGGCGGCCTGGGCCGCTCGCACAGCGCCAGCAGTTCGCAGGCGCTGGTCAGCGCGGTCACCTTTGCCATCACCGCCTCGGGCAGCGTCGCCACCACGCAGGCGGCCGGCAATCGGGACAGCAAGGCCTGCAGCTCGGCCTTGCCCAGCGCGCCCTCGTTGACATACAGCCGCGACAGGACGCCGCCCGCCTGCAGGCAGGAATCGGCCAAGTGTATGCCTTCCAGCACCATCACGCCCTCCTTGCGGCGGTCGCGGCTGTGCTGCGCCAACCTGGCCAGCGCCTTGACTTCGTCGTTATGGGGGAGGTAATGGTCTTGGAAATGTAATGCATGGTCGATTCTGGTCGCGGAGCGGAGACGAAGGGACAGAGTGTACCCGTCCCGCCGCCTTCTTGCATCAGTGCGGCATCTGCGTCAGCCGGGTGACCAAGTCCTTGAAGCGGTGATAGGTGGCCTCGTCTATCGCCCGCCCGCTGCGGGCATTGTCCACATAGAACACGCCGCTGAGCTTGCGGCCGCCGAACAGCGTCATCAGCGCGAACTCGTGGTCGCCCACATGCTGGAAAAACTCGTCCCGGTAGCGGCGCGTCAACTGGCCCCGCACGTCTGGCGTCGCGTGGAAGCTCTGCGGCTTGCTGGTGAACACGCCGAAAAAGCTGCCGATCTCCAGATCAAGCAGCAGCTTGCGCAAGGGGCTTTCGCCCGCCACCCCCACCTGGTAGCGCAGCTTGAGATTGTGGCCCTCATCTTCGTAGTGGTAGTACAGCACCCGTTCGAACTTGAGGTCGTTGGCCAGAAAACGGATGGACTCGCGGATCGCGTGTTCCAGCTGATCCTCGCCCGGCAAGGCCGCCGCCTTCTTCATCTCCATTTTTCCCGCATTCGAAGGCAGCCGCAGCAGCGACCGGGCCGGGAAGGTGTAACCGATCACGTGCGGATGGCGCGCCACGTTCAACACCGCATGCACCACCGCCATATAGGCCAGCTCCGGCATCACGTTGATCATCTTGGCCGCGGTGTCCACCCCCACCAGCCAAGTGCTGCGCACCACGCCGTGTTCCAGCGAATTGGCGGTGGCGATGGCCAGCTTCAGCAACTGGCGGCGCTTGGTCGGCACGCCCTGCCCGATCAGCGCATTGAAGCCGGAAGGCAGCGGCATGTTCTTGACAAAGGCTTCCAGCACCTGGCCATAATCGGCGTTGAACGCCTCGGAGACCTCCTGCAACAACGGTTTGTCCGGCAGCTGATTGCGCTGGATCATGTAGATGCAGGCCGGCAGGTTGTACAGCAACGCGGCGACGAAGCAGTCTTCGACTTTCAATTCGCCCATGATGGACAGCCACTCCTTGACCAGCAGCGCCGCCACCCGGCTACGTCCCAGCCAGTCCCCCACGGCCTCGTAGACTTCTGGGTCCAGTTGGCCCGGCACCGCTTCCAGCGCGCCGATTTTGCTGAACCGGTTGGTCACCGCCTCCAGTCCCATCAGCATCAAGGTCTGCTCCACCGACGGGATGCTTTCATTGCGCTGCAGCGCGCGCGAGTTGCCTATCACCCGGAACAGATCCAGCAGCAGGAATGGGTCGGACAGGCACAGATTGGCCAGGTCGGTGAAATTAATCAGGTCGCTGTGGCGCGCGCAGGCGTCGGTCAGCTGATTCAGGGTATCGGGCAATATCGGCCAGCGTTTTTCACCGATGGACTTGGCCCAGTTATTGAGATCCATTTGGATGGCGCCAGATCAAGAGTTCTTTTTGCAAGGGGCCGCCGAGCGGGATGCGCTCGTCGGGCTGTATGTCCGGCACTTCGAAGGTATTGCTGATGAGCAGGCTGTCAGGCTGTCCCTCGGCCAGGAATTTCCGCCACACGCGCGGCATCGGCTCGGGCGACAAAAACACATAGATTGCGTCATAGTTTCCCCAGTCCTCCTTCCAGAAGCTGCGGCAGGCGACGGCCAGGCGTTCCGGGCGGCCTGCCCGCCACCAGCGCAGCCAGGCCAGCAGCCAGCTGCCTACCGCGTTTTCCAGCGCGCTCAACTGGATATCCGGACGCTGCGCCGCCAACTGTAAAGCCAGCCGGCCATCGCCGCAACCGGCCTCAAGCAGAGTAGCATCGGCCGCCAGTCTCCCGGCGAGCAGATCGGCGACCCGTCGTGCGGAGCGGTAAAGCGGAACCCGCTCGACCAGCGCGTTGCGCCCCAGCGCCACCGTCAGCAGCAGGGCCAGCAGATACCAAGTGGCGGGAATCCCGGCCTGCTGCATCACGACCACCGCGGGGACGAACAGGCCGTGGGCGAGCCTCTGCCAGCCCGGCTGGCGCAAAGCGATGGCCAGCAAGGCCGCCAGCAGGCCCTGCAGCATGGACCATGCCGGCAAATGCTGCGCCGGGGCGATGAACACCCAGGCTCCGAGGCATGCCAGCAGCTGTTGCAGAACATGCCGCAGGCGGCTCATGCCTGCGCCGCCGTCAAGGATTCCCAGCCGCTTGCGGCGGGGCCGCGTCCTGGCCGCCGCCGCTGCCCGGGCCGCCGATCACGTCCTGATTCATCTGCGGCTTGAAACCATCGTTGAGGATGGACAGCTCGGCGTCCTTGTTCAGCACCAGGATGGTGATGCGGCGATTTTCCGGGCTGAATACATCGCTCTTGATCAGTGGATTGGCCGACGACAGCCCCACCACCCGCAGAATCTTGCTCTCGCTCAAGCCGCCGGCGATCAACTCGCGACGGGCGGTGTTGGCGCGGTCGGCCGACAGCTCCCAGTTGCTGTAGCCGCCCTGGCCGCCGGCGAAGGGCTTGGCGTCGGTGTGGCCGGAAATGCTGATGCGGTTGGGCAGCTGGTTGAGATCGGGCGCCAGCTGCTGCAGCAGCACCCGGGTATGCGGCAGCATGCGCGAGCTGCCGGAATCGAACATCGGACGGTTCTGCTCGTCCACGATCTGGATCTTCAAGCCTTCCGGCGTCATTTCCAGCTTGAGCTGGTTCTTGTACTGGTTCAGCAGCTCGCTGTGCTCGATGTTCTGCTGGATTTTCTGCTGCAGCTGGTCAAGCTTGGCCTGCTCCTGCTGCTTTTTCATGATGTCCTCCTTGCGCGCCCCGGCCTTGTTGACCTGGCCGGCCTGCTTGGTCAGGTCGTTGCCGCCACCCTTGACCACGGAGGTGGCGTCGCCGGCGCCGGCGCCGCCGCTCAACGCCACTTTCAGCGGCGTCTTGAAGTACTCGGAAATGCCGTTCAAGGTT
>NZ_MKCT01000049.1 GCF_001855555.1 Chromobacterium sphagni
TCGCCAGCTTGCGCACCTCGTCCGCCACCACCGCGAAGCCCTTGCCGTGCTCGCCGGCGCGCGCCGCCTCTATCGCCGCGTTCAAGGCCAGCAGATTGGTCTGGTAGGCAATGTCGTCGATAATGTCGGTGCGGCGGGCGATCTCGTGCATCGCCGCAATGGTCTGCTGCACCACCTGATTGCCTTCCGACGCCTGGCCGGTGGCGGTTGTCGGCCATGCTGCCGGCGTGGTTGGCGTCGCCAGCCATGTCGACCATGCAGCGGGAGATGTCGTCCACCGCGCAGCTGGTGCCCTCCACGTCCGCCGAGGCGCGCGCCGCCCCCTGCGACAAGCCCTGCGATGCCGAGTTGAGCTCGATCGAGGCGTTGGCCACCGCGTCGGGCGTCCTGCTTCACCTGCATGATCACCCCCGACAGCCGGTCCCCATCTGGCGGATATGCGACGCCAGGCTGTCGCGGTCGCCGGCCGCCAGCGGCAGGAAGAAGTCCAGCCGCCCGGCCGACAACTCGCGCATGCCTTGTGCCACTTCGTCAGGCTCCGCGCCCAGGGTGTGGATGATATTGCGCCCGATCAGCACCGCCAGCGCAATGGGAAGCAACAACAGCAGCAGGCCCAGCAACACCAGGTAGCCATGCAGGCGCGCGCTATGCGCCTGCCCCTCCACCCGTTGCCGTACCTGCTGCAGCAAGACCTGCTGCACCTGGTACAGGGCGGTCACCCGCTGGCTGGCCGCGCCAAACCACTCGTCCGGCGTCTCGCTCTGCATCGCCCCCGCCCCGCGGGCCAGCACCGCGTCGCGCGCCGACTCGAACCGGCGGGTGCGCTCCATCGCGTTGCGCAGCAGGGAATCGTCACCGCCATATTGCCGGTATTGCGTGCGACACAACTCCTCCTGCGACACCACGCCGCTCACCTGGCGGAAGTTGGTGATGCTGAAGCTGCCCACCGTCAGCACGCCGGTGATCAGGCCGCGGGTGCGGCCGGTGTATTCCTTCTGGCAATTGACCGCCGACCATTGCAGGATAAGCGCCTGCACATCCTGCGACTGGGCGTTGAACAGGGTAATGATGCCCGACAGCTGCTCTATCATGTCGGAATAACGGGCGAAGGCGGGGTCGGGGGAGATATGGCGGCTATCGATATCGCGCCGCAGCCGTTCCAGCTGGTCTGGCCGCGGCAGGCTGGTTTCCAGATAATGGCGCAGGCCGTCCGACATCTCTGTCTGCGGCTGCTTTCGCAGCCTTTGCAGCACTTCGCTGGCGCCGGCGCGCGCCTGCTCCAGTTGCGGCGGCGGCGGCTGATGCCGGTTCAGATAGCCGTAGCTGAGGCCGCGCTCGCTCTGCAGCGACTGGATCAACTCCCCTACCATCCCGATGTTCTCGGTCAGTACCTGATCGCGATTCAGCGCCTGCAGCAGCTGCCGCTGGCTCCAGGCGTAGCCTATCGCCACGAAAAACAGGGCCAGCACCAGCGGAGCGATAAGCAACACCAGCTTATGGGCAACTGTAAAGCGCACTCGCATGCTTTTCCCCCCGATGCGCAAGGACACTTCACTATAGGAAAGGCGGCGCGACAACCCTAAGCAATGCGCCGGCGCGCATCAGTCCAGCCGCTGCAGGTCCGCGACGGTGTCGATGTCCAGCAGCACGCCGGGGTCGTCCAGCTCCAGCCGCAAGGCCTGGCTCCAGTCCAGCGCGTCGCGGGCGCCGACATCTCCGGTCAGGTCGAGCAAAGCGGGAAAGCATGCGGCCGGCAGACCGCGCGGATGCCCGGCCCGCCCCTGATGGCAAGCCAGCACCGGCCGGCCGTGCCACAAGGCCGCGGCCACCTGGCTGACGGTATGCGGTTGCACCCGCGGCATGTCCGCCAAGCCCAGCACCATGCCGCGACACTGCGGCAGCGACATCGCCCAAGCGGCGGCGCAGGCCAGCGAATGGCCGATGCCGGCGCGGTTGAGCCGGCAGGCAAGCGGCCTCGCGCCCAGCCGGCGGCACAGCTCCATGCCGAAAACGTCGTCGTCCGGCAGCACTAGCGCCAGCTCGCCCAGCTGGCCGATGAACGCGTCCAGGCCGGCTTCGAGCAGGGTACGGCCATCCGGCAGCAAAGCTTGCCGCTTGTCGCCGCAGAAACGGCGTCCCTCCCCGGCAGCCAGCACCACGCCGGCTATCATGCGCGGCAGACACGCTGCGCGTCGGCAGCGGCCCCTCGGATTTGCTCGCTGCGGCAAGCGACCAGATCGGCGGCGATGGAGACGGCGATCTCCGCCGGCGTGCGCGAGCCTATCGCCAAGCCCACCGGCCCGTGCAGCCTGGCCAGCTCCGCCTCACCCAGCCCGAAATGTTCAGCCAGCCGCGCCTTGCGCTTGAGGGTGGTGGTAGCGGAGCCCAGCGCGCCCACGTAATGGCAAGGCAGGCGCAAGGCCTCCATCAGCGCCAGATCGTCCAGCTTGGGATCATGGGTGACGGCAACCACCGCGGTGCGGCCGTCGCAGCCGAAAGCCAGCACCAGGTCGTCCGGCATCTCGGCGGACAAGGACACGCCGGGGATGTCCCAGCCCTGGCCGTACTCGCGGCGCGGCTCGCACACCGTCACCGCGTAATCCAGCGTCACCGCGATCTGCGCCAGATAGCGGCCCAGCTCGGACGCGCCGATGATCAGCAGCCGGTAGCGCGGTCCATGCAATACGCTGAAGCCCTCTTCATCCTCGGCAAACGCGCCGGGCGGACCATCCTCCGCCAGGATGCCAACGCCGTCGCGGTAGCGGACATGGCGCCACAGGCAGTGCTGCGAGCGCACCGCCTCCAGCAGCAGCCGCAACTGACGCGCGTCCGGCGCCGCCTCCACCGCCACCCGCAAGCTGTTGCCGCAGGGCAGCCGGTAGCGCTGGCGCTCCTCGACGCTGACGCCGAAGCTGCGCAGACGCACCGCCGGCCCCTGCTCGAAGAAACCGCCAGCGGCGATCTCTCGGCGCAGATCGTCCTCGACGCAGCCGCCGGACACCGAGCCGAAAACCGCGCCGTCGTCGCGGATCAGCGCCATCGCCCCCGGCGGCCTGGGGCTGCCGCCGAAAGTGGACAGCACCGTCAGCAGGGCGGCCCGCCGGCCCGATCCGACCCAGGCCAGCGCCTGGCTCAACACTTCCTCGTCATTGCCATGCATGGCGGCCTCAGCGCGGGCAGTAGGCGCCGTTGTCGGCCCAGCGCCGCACCACCTCGTGGAAATCCTGCTGCGACAAGGGCGGCAGCGTGCGGCCGGCGCCCGGATGCCAGGCCCACTGCACCAGCGGATCGGCGGTCATATGCGCGACCAGCGCCGGAGTGTCGCGGTTGCCGTTGCGCGTCTTGTCCACCAGCCGCCGGCACATCTGCCCCGCGCTCAAACCCTCCCAGCCCATGCTCAGCGGCGCCAGATGCCAATTGGGCGCCCCCGGCACCAGGCCGTCGGCCGAATTGGCCGCCTGGTGACAGGCCATGCACATCAAGGACGGCGTGCCCATATTGTCCGGCCCGCGCTTGATCAGCTGCGCGTGCGGATGGCGGTCGTCGCCCTGGCGCGGAAAGTCGGTGATGGTGTGGCAATTCATGCAGCGCGGCGATTGCAGCACCTTGGCCACTTCGCCAAAAGCCTGGCGCGACACCGACGGATCGCCCGCCGCCATCGCGCTGGACATACAAGCCGCGAGCAGCATCCCTACAGTCTGCAGTTTCATCTGGACTCTCCCGGGCTAGACGATCTGGTAGCCATGCTGGATCAGCGGCAGCGCGCGTTGCCGGCCGCCACCGGCGGCGTGGATGGCGTTGGCCAGCGCCGGCGCCACCAGCGGCACCGCCGGCTCGCCGGTGCCGCCTGGGGCCTCTTCGCTGGCGACGATGGACACATCCACCCTGGGCGCCTGGAACATCCTGACGATCTGGTAACCGTCGAAATTCTTCTGTTCGATCTCGCCGTCCTTGAAGCTGATCGCGCCGAACAGCGCCGCCGTCAGGCCGAACATGATGGCGCCCTCCATCTGGGCGGCCACCTGGTCCGGATTGACCACCACGCCGCAGTCCACCGCGCACCAGACATGCTCGACCTTCAATTCCTTGCCCTTGATCGACACCTGCACCACCTGGGCGACGTGGGAGCCGAAGGAGCTGTGCACCGCCGCGCCCAGCCCGTGCCCCTTGGGCAGCTTGCGGCCCCAGCCAGCGATCCTGGCCGCCTCGCGCAGCACGGCCTGCTCGCGCGGCGCCTTGTCCATCAGGGCCAGCCGGTAGGCGACCGGGTCCTGGCCAGCCAGCCGTGCCAGCTCGTCGATGAAGCTTTCCTTGCTGAAGGCGCTGTGCGAATGGCCCACCGAGCGCCACCACAGCACCGGCAGCGGAATTTGCGGCGTGTGCAGGTCCAGCTGCACCGCCGGCAGCGCATACGGCATGTCGTCGCTGCCCTCGACCGAAACCGCGTCGATGCCGTTCTTGACCATCATCGCCGCAAACGGGGTGCCTGAAATAATGGACTGGCCGACGCCGGTCTGCAGCCAGGCCACCGGTTTGCCATGGGCGTCCAGGCCGCCACGCACCCGGTCCAGCCACATCGGCCGGTAATATGCTCCGGCCAGGTCGTCGTCGCGCGTCCACATCAGCTTGATCGGCACGCCCTGGCCGTGCAGCTTGGCCACCTGCATCGCCTCGCGTAACCAGTCCGACCCCACCGGCACCGCGCGCCGGCCGAAGCCGCCGCCCAAAAAGGTGGTGTGCAGCGAAACCTGCTCCGGCTTCAGCCCGGCCATGCCGGCGGCCATGCCGGCGTCTATGGTCTGCGACTGGGTGCCGCTCCAAATCTCGCAACTTCCCGGTTTCAGCCAAACCACGCAGTTGAGCGGCTCCATCGGCGAGTGCGACAGGTAAGGCTGCTCGTACCAGGCCTCCAGCTTCCTGGCCGCCCCGGCGAGCGCAGCCGCGGCGTCGCCCTCGCTGCGGTAGGCCTGGCCGGGCTTGGCGGCGCGCGCGCGGTAGTCGGCGCGCAGCCTGGCCGAATCCAGCGCGGCGTTGGCGCCGCGGTCCCACTCCACCTGCAACAGATCGCGCGCCTTCTTCGCTGGCCAGAAACCGTCTGCCAGCACTGCCACGCCGTTGTCGATGGCGAACACCGCCTTCACGCCCGGCACCGCCCGCGCCGCGTCGGCGTTGAAGCTCCTGGGCTTGCCGCCGTAGCTTGGGCAATGCCGGATCAGCGCGGTCAGCATGCCGGGCAGGCGCACATCCATGGCGAACTGCGCGCTGCCGTCCAGCTTGGCCGGCCCGTCCAGCCGATGCACGCGGGTGCCCAGCAGCTTCCAGCGGTGGCGCGGCTTCAATTCCACCGAGTCCGGCACCGGCAGCTTGGCGGCGGCCTCGGTCAGCTCGCCATAGCCCAGGCTGGCGCCATTGGCCTGGTTGAACACCCGGCTGTTTTCGGCGCGGCACTGCGAGGCCGGCACACCCCAGCGCCGCGCGGCGGCGGATATCAGCATGTCGCGCGCCGCCGCGCCTATCTTGCGGTACTGGTCGTAGCTGGACAGCGTGCTGGTGCTGCCGCCGGTGATCTGGATGTGAAACGCGGTGTGGGCATAGACGGCGCCCACCGGCGCCGACACTACCTTCACCCGGCTCCAGTCGCACTCCAGTTCCTCGGCGATCAGCATCGCCAGCGAGGTGTAGATGCCCTGCCCCATCTCCGACTTGTTGCTGACGATGGTGACCGTGCCGTCGGTTTCGATGCGGATGAAGGCGTTGGGGGCGGGAATGGTCGGCTTCGCGTCGGCGGCCATCGCCATGCGGCCGCTGTCCTGCAGGATGAAGCCCAGGCACAGGGCGCCGCCCACGGTGCCGCCCATTTTCAGGAAGCTGCGGCGGGAAATGGCTGTATTCATCGCGATCTCCTACAGCAGCTTGGCGGCCGCATGAATGGCGGCGCGGATGCGCGGATAGGTGCCGCAGCGGCAGATGTTGCCGCTGAGCGCCAGGTCTATGTCCTTGTCGCTGGGATGCGGGTTGGCGCTGAGCAAGGCAGTGGCGGCCAGCACCTGCCCGCTCTGGCAGAAGCCGCACTGCACCACGTCCAGCCGCTGCCAGGCCTGCTTCACCGCCTGCGCCACCTTGTCGGCGTTGCCTTCTATGGTGGTGATGCTGTCGTCGGCCGCCAGCGTGGAAATCGGCGTCACGCAGGAGCGTATCGCCAGCCCGTTCTTGAGCACCGTACAGGCGCCGCACAGGGCGGCGCCGCAGCCGAACTTGGTGCCCGTCAGCCCCAGTTCGTCGCGCAACGCCCACAGGAGCGGCGTGTCAGGAGAGGAGTTCAGCTCCACCTCCTTGCCGTTGATGGAAACCTTCATGCCTTGCCTCCCGTTTCGAGAAACAGCAAACGACGGCCATGCCTATGGCCGCCGTCCGGATGCAGACCGGCGCCGCGCGGAATTTCGCCGCGGCGCCGCTGCAATCACTATAGGCGCTGCCGGGAGAGACTCAAGCCGGGGAGACCTGGCTCAATTGCCGCGCTGCAAGCAGCGCTGGTAGCGGCCGTCGACGCGGCGGGCGAACCATTCGGTGGTGAGCTGGTGGGTGAACTTGGGGCTGACCAGGATGATCTGCGGAATGATTTCGCGCGGCGCCCTGGGGCCTGCCAGCGCGAACACCCGCTGGTACAGCGGCGTCTGGGCGAAGCCCGACAGCTTTTCCTGCTGCAGGTCGCGCTGCATCTCGGCGTCGCCTATGCCCAGCCGGCCGGAGATCGACTGCAGCGCGCGCTGGGTGTCGCTGACGGCACCGGACAGCACCCGGTTCATCTTGTCGCTATACAACATGATGTCGCCGTCCAGCGCCAGCTTGCGGCCGGACAGCCGCGCCACCGCCTGCTGGAAGGCGGCGTTGCGGCTGGCGTAGCGGCCGGCGTTGTAGTCGGCGAAGCGGTACACCATGTCGTGGTAAGGCGCCGGATACTGCAGCAGGATGGCGGTGCCGAAATAGACGCTGCCGCGGCGGGTGAACACCTCGTCGCGCAGGCTGGAATAGTTGTACGGATACGGCCAGGCGCGGATGTGGGTTTCGGCGAAGGCCACGCTGACCTGCATTGGCCCGCCGTCGCGGATCGGGTTCTTGTGTTCGAAGATGGTCTGGCCGAACGGCAGCTCGCGCACCATGTCCTCGTACAGCGCGTTCATCTCGCGCTTGGTGCGCAACGCGTTCACCCTCTGCTTGAAGGTGCGGCCGTCGGGCGAGGTCTTGCTCATCGCCGCGTCCACCACGAAGGACGGAATCAGGTATTTCTGCCGGCGCTCTTCGATCTCGCCCCAGACTATCTTGGACAGATTGGGCACCACCGGGTCCGGGCTGAAGCCGGACTCCTGCTCCGCCACCGCCAGCACCGCGCAGAAGAACTGCGGCGTGTACGGGATCTTCAAGTGGCTGAACGCGCCCATGATGTCGCGGCTCCAGCCCTTGCGGTCGGGTATGCCCTGCGGCAGCAGCCGCTCCAGCAAGTCCCGGCCCTGGCTGTCGGCGATCGCGGCCGGCGGCTGCGCCGGCCTGGAGATGGGCAGCGACGGAACCGGCGCCGGGGCTGGCGGCGTTTGCGGCAAGGCCTCCACCGCGGGCGCGGAGGCCGGCGTCTCCATCGCGGGGGCGACGATGGGAGCGGGAGCGGAAGCCGGGTTGGGCGGCGTGGCGCAGGCGGCCAGCAGCAGGCTGCCTGAGAGCAGGGTCAGACGAACTTTCAAGGCGTGTCTCGCAAAACGGGCAAAACGGGAGTTTAGCCCAGTCTGGCCATCCGCTGGCATGCCGCGCTCAATTCAGATCAAACTGTTTGAAGCTACCGTCGGCATGCATGGCGTTGATCGCCTGGTTGAGGCGGGCCATCGCCTCGTCGCTGACCTGGCGGTTGCAGGCGAACGCGACATCCACCCGGTCCACCACCAGCGCCACCCGGGGCTGGGGAATGCCCAGCCGGCGCGACATCGAGGTCAGGCCGACATCCAGCATCGCCCACAGGTCCAGCCGTCCCAACTGCAGCTTCTCCAGGCCGGAGAGATAGTCCACGCTTTCATCCATCACCAGGCCTTGCTGTTTCAGCCGCGCCGCCACCGCGGTGCCGCGCATCGCTCCCACCCTCAGCTTCCTGGCCTGCTCCAGGCTATGCAGTTGACGCGGGTCGTCGCTGCGGGCCAGCAACACCAGCCGCATCGGCACGATGGGAACCGTCCACTTGAACATCTCCCGCCGTTCCGGCAGCGGACTGATCGGCAGGCAGGCATCGGCCTGCTGTTGCGCCAGCAACATGGCGCGCGCCTGCGGATAGGCGATGAACTCGAACTCCATGCCGGCGCGGCGCGCGATCGCCCGCATCAGGTCTATCCCGCCGCCATGAAAGGTCTTGCCGTCGGCCTCCAGTTCTATCACTTCCGGAACGGGCCCCAACAGGATGCGCAGGGTCTCCGCCCGCGCCGGCATCCACAGCAGCCAGCCCGACAAGGCGCACCATCGCCACCAACCCATAGACGCTCCCTGCTGGACCCCTGTTAGAACCATAGCAAAACGGGAGGCCCGCGCCTCCCGTTAGTCACCCGCCTCCCGGCTAGATGCTCACCACCATGATCCAGCCTATCAGCGCCGGCGCCAGCGCCATGCAGAAGCCGCGCATGCACCGCATCAGCCGCGGGGAACGGCCGGACGACAGCTCCCCCCTCACCACCGGCCAGGCCTTCCAGCCGACAAACAGCGCCAGCAGCAGCTCGCCCAAGGGCATCAGCAGCTTGGAGGTGAGGAAATCCAGCAGGTCGAAGAAATTCATTCCCATCACCAGAAAATCCCCCCAGACGCCCAGCGACAACGACGCCGGTATGCCCAAGAGGAAGATACCGGCCGCCATGCCGCAAGCGGCGGTGCGGCGTGACAAGCCCAGCTCGTCGATGGCGAAGCTGGTCACCACCTCCAGCAGCGAAACGGAAGACGTCAACGCCGCCAGCAACAGCAGGCAGAAGAACATCACCGCAAACAGCTGGCCAAACGGCAGGTGAGCGAACACCGCCGGCATGGTGATGAAGGTGAGGCCAGGCCCGGCGGATGGATCAAAGCCGAAAGCGAACACCGCCGGCAACACCATCAGCCCGGCCAGGAAGCAGGTGGCCACCGTCAGCGCGATCACCCACAGCGCAGAACCCAGCAGATTGGATTCACGGTCAACGTAGGAACCGTAAGTGATCATGATGCCCAGACCCAGCGACAGCGAGAAGAAGGCCAGTCCCAGCGCATCCACCAGCATCGCGCCGCTGACCTTGGAAAGGTCTGGCGTGACGAAGTAAAGCACGCCGTCCCAGGCGCCCGGCAACGTCAGCCCGCGCGCGATCAGCAGCAGCATCAGCACGAACAAGGCCGGCATCAGGAATTTGGACAGCCCCTCGATGCCCTTCTGCACGCCGCCCACCACCACCGCCAGCGTCAGCAGCGCGAAGCCGGCGTGATAGGCCAGCGGCTGCAGCGGATGGCTGATGAAGCTGCCGAAAATGCCGCCCAGCGCCTTGGCGTCGGCGGTCATGATGCTGCCATCCAGCGCCTTGCCGATGTAGGCGATGGTCCAGCCGCCCACCACACTGTAGAACGACAGAATCAAAAAGCACACCAGCACGCCCATATAGCCGATCACCGGCCAGAAGCCGCCGGCCAGCCGGCGGAAGGCGCCGACCGCCCCGGCGTTCGACGCCCGTCCCAGGGCCATCTCCGACAGCATCAGCACCAGCCCCAGCGTCAGGCAGATGCCCAGGTAGATGAACAAAAAAGCGCCGCCGCCATTGGTGGCGGCCACGTAGGGAAACTTCCAGATGGCACCCAGCCCGATGGCCGAGCCGGCTGCCGCAAGAATGAAACCGAGGCGCGAGCCCCATTGAGATCTAGCCATGTCCTGTCACTTCTTTGTCGTATTGGTTTTGAAAACGCATGCCGCGCCCCTTGGCGCGCGCGGAAACACGTTCCGCCATCGCAAAGAAGGGGCTGTGGCATGGTGGCCGCGCGCCTGCAGCGGCGGCCGGATATCCGCCCAAGCCGGCTTATGGCTTGCAACGGATGTCTGATGTCCGCGCGGCCGCGCCGGCTCAGCCGGAAAAGCGCGGGCTTTCCAGGCGGGCGGCGGCGCGGAGCGCGGAACCGGGAGAGGAAACCGTCTGTTCAACGGCGGCTACTGGGGCCTCGGGGGTGGTGAAGCCGGCCAGTCCTCATGAAGTACCCACGGATACGTTTCAAAATGTAACACGATTGCGGGCAGTATCTAACAAAAAAGCCCGCCCCGCGCCAGATTACCCAGAGCGCATGCAAAACCCCGTCCCTTGCAGCGCCACTTTCACAGTGAAATTTGTCTCAACTAGAATAAAATTAAGTAAAAGCACGTAATGCCCGGTCGGATGCCTGGCAAAGCGGGCCATTCTCGCTTGCCACTGGAGTTGAATTCATGGTCACTTTTCAGGCGCTCCAACCGTTGATCGACACCGTCCAGGGTTGCCTGGTCCTGGCGCGCCCGGGCGATGGCCGCATCTCCTTCGCCAACCAGCTGGCCTGCATTCTGCTTGCCTGCCCGCACGACGAGCTGCTGGACCGCTCCATCTTCGACTTCCTGCAGGACCCCGCCATTGCCGCCGGCATCGCCGCCGAGCTGGCCGACGACAACATGATCTACAACCGCAGCATGCAGTTGAGGACCGCCACCGGCCGACACTTCGAGGCGCAGCTGTCGGTGCGCAAGGTCAGCCTCAACGACCATCCGATGCTGGTGTTCAGCTTTTCCGACCGCACCGAGGCCAAGGTGATGAGCCAGTTGCTGGACTTCGAGCGCCAGCTGGTGGAGCGCTCGCTCAACATCGTCAAGACGCTGAAAGAGGAAGGCGGCCAGAGCGAGGACGAGGACAAGCTGACCGGAGTGGTGGGCATGCACCGGCTGATGACCATCGCCCATGCCGAAACCAGCCGGGCCCGCCGCTACGGCGGCCCCTTGTCCGGGCTGGTGCTGGAGTTGGTCAACGTGCCGGAAATGGTGCCGGAGCAGGACGACGGCTCGGCCTATAGCCATCTGATCCGCCTGGCCAGCAGCCTGTGCCTGCAAAGCAGCCGCGACAGCGACCTGGTGGCGCGCCGCAGCGCCAACGCCTTCATCATTCTGCTGCCCAGCACGCCGATGAGCGGCGCCAATGAAATGGGCCGGCGGCTGATCAAGTCGTTGCGCCAACTGACCTTCCTCTACCAGGGAGTGGAGCACCAGGCCGCCGCCTGCGTTGGCGTCAGCGCGTTGCGCCCGATGGAAACCAGCCCCGCCCCGATGCTGGAGCGGCTGGAGCAGGCACAGTTGAAGGCGCGCGAAGGCGGCGCCAACTACATCATCAAGTTGCCCTGACACCCCACAGGCGAAAAAAACCGCCTGGCGTTGCGCGCAGGCGGTTTTTCATCAGGGCAAAGCGGCTCAGGCCAGCCTGCCCAGCAGCTTCTGATGTATGCCGCCGAAACCGCCGTTGCTCATCACCAGCAGATGGTCGCCCGGCTGGGCCTCCGCCGCGATGGCGTCGACCAGCGCGTCGAAGTCGCTGAAGGTCTGCGCCTTGCCGCCCAGCGGCGTCAGCGCTTCGGCCGGGTTCCAGTTGAGGCCGACTGCCGAGCAGAACACCCGGTCGGCCAGCTGCAAGGACACCGGCAACGCGTCCTTCATCGTGCCCAGCTTCATGGTGTTGGAGCGCGGCTCCAGCACCGCCAGGATGCGCGCCGCGCCCACCTTGCGGCGCAGGCCCTCCAGCGTGGTGGCGATGGCGGTGGGATGGTGGGCGAAATCGTCGTAGACGGTGACGCCGCCGGCCACGCCCTTCACTTCCATCCGCCGCTTGACGTTTTCAAAGCGGGACAAGGCCGCGATCGCGTCCTTCACCGTCACGCCGACATGGCGGGCGGCGGCGATAGCCGCCAGCGCGTTCAGGCGGTTGTGCTCGCCCATCAGCGCCCAGCCCACCGCGCCCTGCGACTTGCCATCCAGCAGCACTTCAAAGCTGCCGTCCTCGGCCAACGCGCCGAGCTGCCAGCCCTGGTCGGCGCCGAAGCGCTCCACCGGCGTCCAGCAGCCGCGCTCCAGCACGCGGTCGAGGCTGGCCTCGCGGCCATTGCTGACGATGCGGCCATTGCCAGGAATGGTGCGCACCAGATGATGGAACTGGGTTTCGATGGCGGCCAGGTCGGCGAAGATGTCGGCGTGGTCGAACTCCAGATTGTTCAGCACCGCGGTGCGCGGGCGGTAGTGGACAAACTTGGAGCGCTTGTCGAAGAAGGCGGTGTCGTATTCGTCGGCCTCGATCACGAAGAAGGGGCTGACGCTGTCCGCGTCCTGCGCCGGCGCGCCCGGCAGCCGCGCCGAGACGCCGAAGTTCTGCGGGATGCCGCCGATCAGGAAGCCCGGCGCCAAGCCGGCGTCTTCCAGAATCCAGGCCAGCATCGAGCTGGTGGTGGTCTTGCCGTGGGTGCCGGCCACCGCCAACACCCACTTGTCCTGCAGCACGTTCTCCGCCAGCCATTGCGGACCGGAAATGTAAGGCAGGCCGCGGTTGAGGATTTCCTCCATCAGCGGCTTGCCGCGCGTCACCACATTGCCGATCACGTAGACGTCAGGGTCCAGATCCACCTGCTCCGCCCCGAACCCCTGGGTCAGCTCGATTCCCATCGCCTCCAGCTGGGTGCTCATCGGCGGATAGACGTTGGCGTCGCAGCCGGTCACCTTGTGGCCGGCCTGTTTGGCGATGGCGGCGATGCCGCCCATGAAGGTACCGCAGATACCCAGGATGTGGATGTGCATGATGTGGGTCAGTAAGGCGTTCAGGACAAGGTTGCTAGGATACCCGAAGCGTCAGGCGCCGGAAATGTCGGCCCCCGTCTTCCTCCGGACAAACCGCATGGCCAGACGAAAAAGCCCGCGGCCATCGCTGCGGGCTTTCGTCCGGACACGCGCCAGGACTCAGAAAAACAACAGCGTCATCAGCACGAAGCACGGCATCAGGATGGAGACCGACCACAGCATGTAGCCGAAAAAGCCCGGCATCTTGACATGGCGGTGCTCGGCGATGGCTTTGACCATAAAGTTGGGCGCATTGCCGATATAGGTCATCGCCCCCATGAACACCGCGCCCATCGAGATGGCCAGCAGCGTGCTCGCCAGCGGGCCCATCAGCGTGGCCGCATCGCCGGAAGCCAGGTTGAAGAACACCAGGTAGGTCGGCGCGTTGTCCAGGAAGCTGGACAGGATGCCGGTCATCCAGAAGTACATGCCGTCCAGCGGCTTGCCGTCCGGGCCGGACACCGTCTGCACCAGGCCGGCCAGGTCGCCGTGGACGCCGGCGCGCAGGATGGCGATCACCGGCACGATGGTGATGAAGATGCCGGCGAACAACTTGCCTACCTCCAGAATGGGCAGCCAGTTGAACTCGTTGCCGGCGCGCACCTGCTTGGGCGTGATCCACAGCGAGACGAAGGCCAGCAGCAGCAGGATGACGTCGCGCAGCAGGTTCTGCAGCTCCAGATGGGCTCCGGGCAGCTCCAAGACGATGCCGGGTTGCCACAGGCCGGACATCAGCACCGCCGCCACCACCCCGGCCAGCAGCCAGAAGTTGCGCTTGCCGTACAGCTTGAGCGGCTTGTCGTGGCTGCGGTCCACCGGCTTGAGCGTGCCCTCCTTCGCTTCCTGCGCATACAGGTGGCGGTCGAGGAAATAGAATACCGTCAATAACAACACCGCCAGCGTCGACACCGGCAACAGCATGTGCTGGAAGGTCCAGCCGAAAGTCACGCCCTTAAGAAAGCCGAGGAACAGCGGTGGATCGCCCAGCGGCGTCAGGCCGCCGCCGACGTTGGCCACCAGGAAAATGAAGAACACCACCACGTGCACATTGCGCTGGCGGCCTTCGTTGGCCTTGAGCAGCGGGCGGATCAGCAGCATCGCCGCTCCGGTGGTGCCCATGATGGATGCCAGCAGCGTGCCGATGGCCAGCATGGCGGTGTTCAGCCGGGGGGAGCCGTGCAAGGAGCCCCACACCAGGATGCCGCCGGACACGGTGTACAGCGCGAAGAGCAGCATGATGAAGGGGACGTATTCGGTCAGCAGCGCGTGCAGCACCAGCGTGGCGGCGTGGCCCAGGCCAAAGGAGACGGCGAACGGCGCCAGGAACAATACGGTCCAGGCGGCGGTGATCTTGCCGAAGTGATGATGCCAGACGCCGGGGGCCAGCATGGGAAACAGCGCGATGGACAACAGGATGCCGGCAAACGGCACGCCCCAGACCAGTCCCATCGCGGCCCCATCCATATCCGCCGCCTGCGCGAGCGCCGGCAGCATGGACAAGGCCGCCATGCCAAGTAATTTCTTATTCATCAGTCCTTCCCGCGGGCATGCGCCCATAAACAAAAACGCAGCGTCAAGCTGCCAGAACATTCCCGGTTGTATTGTCGGCACGGGCCGGGCTCCGGATGCCGGCCTGTGGCATAGGCGCCGCCTGGCGGCGCCTGCGGGCTTAGCGGTTGCCCCTCTGGATGAACTCTATCTTGTAGCCATCCGGATCCTCGATGAAGGCGATCACCGTGGTGCCGTGCTTCATCGGGCCGGCTTCGCGCGTCACCTTGCCGCCCTTGGCGCGCGCCATGTCACAAGCGGCGTAGGCATCGTCCACTTCGATGGCGATATGGCCATAGCCATTGCCCAGCTCGTAGGATTCGGTGTCCCAGTTGTGGGTCAGCTCCAGCACGGTGTGGTCGGCCTCGTCGCCGTAGCCGACGAAAGCCAGCGTGAAGCGGCCTTCCGGAAAGTCGGAACGGCGCAGCAGTTTCATGCCGAGTACTTCCTGATAGAACGATAAGGAGCGCTCAAGGTTCCCGACGCGCAGCATGGTATGGAGCATTCGCATAATCAATATCCTCGAAAATCAGTCAAAAGCAAACAAGGCGCCGCCATGTTGGCGCAGCCAGCGGCGGGCTTCGCGCCAGGCGGGGTAGAGACGCTCGGTCTCCGCCCAAAACGCCGGGGAATGGTTCATGTGTTGCAGATGGGCCAGTTCATGGGCAATCACGTAGTCGATCACCGCCAGCGGCGCCTGCATCAGCCGCCAGTTCAGCCGTATCCGGCCATCGGCGCTGCAGCTGCCCCAGCGGGTGCGGGCGGACGACAATTGCAGCTGGGCGGGCGGACGCGGGCAGCGCGCCGCCAACAGCGCCAGGCGGCTGGGAAACAGCGTAGCCGCCTCGCGTTTCAGAAATTTGGCCAGAACGGTCTTCAAACCCTCCCGGTCGTCCGCAGCCACGCCGCCCACCACCAGCGCGTCGGGACCGCGGCGCACCGTCCTGCGCTGGCCGCCAGCCAGTTGCAGCGGCAGCGCGTCGCCCAACAGGGTCAGATGGGTGAGCTCGACCCCTGCCGCCAGTTGGCTGCGCTGGCGCAGCACATGGCCGATTATCCAGTCGCGGCGCAGCTCCAGCACCTGGTGCAAGCGCTGTTGGCTGACCCCGGGCGCGGCGATCAGCTCCACCACGCCGCCATGCACCTTGATGCCTATGCTCTTGCGCGCGCGGCGGGTGAGCAGCACCGGCGCCTCGCCGTCAGGCAGAGGCAGGCGGTGCCAAACGCTGGCGTTTTTCATCTGGGTGGGCAAAGGGGCCGACTCCGCCTATCAGGCGCTGCTGCGACTCGATCCAGGCTTCGGCCTCCGCCATCATGGCTTCCGGGCCGACCGCCTCGCTCGGATAGATAGGTGGGCCGATCACCACGGTGATTTCGCCCGGGTACTTGAGAAAAGCGTTGCGCGGCCAGAACTCGCCGGCATTGTGCGCCACCGGAGACATCGGCATGTCGAACTGCTTGGCCATGCGCGCCGCGCCCAGCTTGTACTTGCCCGGCATGCCAGGCTTGGTGCGGGTGCCCTCCGGAAACACCGTGATCCAGAAGCCGTGGCGCTTGCGCTCCAGCCCCTGCTGCAGCAGGCGCTGGTTGGAGCGGGAGCGATCGGAGCGGTTGATGATGATGGGGTTCATCAGCACCAGGCCCCAGCCGAAGACGGGAATCCAGGTCAGCTCGCGCTTGGCCACGTACACCTGCCAGGGAAAGATCTTCTGCAATGCCAGCGTCTCCCAGCCCGACTGGTGCTTCGATGTGATCACCGACGGCTCCGACGGGATATTTTCGCGGCCGACGACCTTGTATTTCAGACCGACCACATGCTCCAGCGTCCACAGCAAGGACTTCGCCCAGGTGACCCCCAGCACATGGCGGCTGCGGCGCGGCAAGGGCGCGGCCAGAAACAGCAGCAGGAAGAACAGCGGCGTGACGATGCACAACACCAGCCAGTACAGCAGATTGCGTATCCATAGACTGATCATGCTTGCAGTTTCTACCTCAATGGTGATTGATCAGATGCTCGGCGGCATCATACAAATCGTTGAAGACCAAGGTGCTTTCCGGCAGGTTGCCGGCCGCCAGCGTCTTGACGCCCTTGCCGGTTTTCACCAGCATAGGCTGGCCGCCTACCGCGGCGATGGCTTCCAGGTCGCGCAGGCTGTCGCCTATCAGCGGCAGGCCTTCCAGCTTGACGTTGAAACGCTCGGCGATCTCGAGCACCATGCCGGGCAGCGGCTTGCGGCATTCGCAGCCGTGATCCGCCGCGTGCGGACAGAACACCACCGCGTCGATGCGGCCGCCGGCCTGGTTCACCAGCCGGTGCATCTTCTCGTGCATGGCGTTGAGCGCGTGCACGTCGAACAGGCCGCGGGCGATGCCGGACTGGTTGGTGGCCACCACCACCCGCCAGCCCGACTGGGTCAGGTTGGCGATGGCTTCCAGGCTGTGCTCAATCGGCACCCATTCCACGCTGTTCTTGACGAAATCGTCGCGATCCTGGTTGATCACGCCGTCACGGTCGAGAATGACTAGTTTCACGCTTCCCCCATTTAACAGTAGGGCGCAAGCCCCGGAGGGGCCTTCCGCCCTATCCTCACTCGGCCAGCAGCGAAATGTCGGCCACGCGGTTGAACAGCTCGGCCAGCCGCGCCAAGAGCGCGATGCGGTTGGCGCGCACCGCGGCGTCTTCCGCCATCACCATCACGCCGTCGAAGAAGGCGTCTACCGGCGCCTTCAAGCTGGACAGCTGCGCCAGCGCGGCGGCGAAGTCGTGCGCGGCGAACTTGGCGTCCACCGCCGGCGCCAGCGTTTCCACCGCGTCGAACAGCGCGCGCTCGGCGTCCTCGGCGAACAGCGCCGGATTCACCGCCGTGATCCCGCCCTCGGCCTTCTTCAGGATGTTCTTCACCCGCTTGTTGGCGGCGGCCAGCGCGGCCGCTTCCGGCAACGCCTTGAACTGCGCCACCGCGGCCAGCACCGCGCGCACCTCGGACAGGCGGCTGGGCGCCTGCGCCAGCACGGCGTCGATCTCGTCGCCCTTGCAATCGGCGGCCAGGAAGTTTTTCAGACGGTCCATCATGAAACCGTAGACCTCGTCGGCGACCTTGACCGACAGCTTGTCCGCCGGGAAGGCGGCGGCAACGATGACCAGCAGCGCTTTCAGGTCCAGGTCGGCCTCCAGCGCCATCCGCACCACGCCCAGCGCGGCGCGGCGCAGCGCGAACGGATCCTTGTCGCCGGTCGGCACCAGCCCTATGCCCCAAATGCCGATGATGGTTTCCAGCTTGTCGGCCAGCGCGACGGCGGTGGCGATCTTGCCCTGCGGCAGCGTGTCGCCGGCGAAGCGCGGGTGGTAGTGGCCCTCGATGGCGGCCGACACTTCCGGGTGCTCGCCGTCGTGCTGGGCGTAGTACATGCCCATGATGCCCTGCAGCTCGGGGAACTCGCCCACCATGTCGGACACCAGGTCGGCCTTGGCCAGGTAGGCGGCGCGGGCGGCCAGCGCGGCGTCGGCGCCCAGCTCATGAGCGATGGCGCCGGCTATGCTCTGCAGACGCTCCACGCGCTCCAGCTGCGAGCCTATCTTGTTGTGGTACACCACGTTGGCCAGCCGCGGCAGGCGGCTGTCCAGGCGAACCTTCTGGTCTTGCTCGAAGAAGAACTTGGCGTCGGACAGACGGGCGCGCAGCACGCGCTCGTTGCCGCCGATGACGAAGGACGGGTCCTGCGGGTCGATGTTGGACACCAGAAGGAAGCGATTCATCAGCTTGCCGCTCTTGTCCAGCAGCGGGAAGTACTTCTGGTTCTGCTGCATGGTCAGGATCAGGCATTCCTGCGGCACTTGCAGGAATTCGGCTTCGAAGCCGGCTTCCATCACCACCGGCCATTCCACCAGGCTGGTCACTTCGTCGAACAGCGCGTCCGGCGCGGCGATGGTGGCGTTCAGGCGGGCGGCGGCCTCGTTCAGTTTGTGGCCGATCAGTTCGCGGCGGGCGGCGAAGCTGGCGATAACCTTGCCGTCCTCATGCAGCGTTCGGGCGTAGGCGTCGGCGTTGGCGACGCTCACCTCGCCCTGCGACAGGAAGCGGTGTCCGCGGGTGGTCTTGCCGCTTTTGAGGCCCAGCACTTCGCCGTCGATCACGGTTTCGCCGTGCAGCATGATCAGGCCATGCACCGGACGGACGAACTGCACGTCCAGATTGCCCCAGCGCATCAGCTTGGGCGCGGGCAGCTTCTTCAGCGCCAGCGCCACCACGTCGGCCAGCCGCGCGGACAGCGCTTCGCCGGTCTTGGTGCTGGAATAGGCGTACACATCCTGCTTGCCGTTGGTGACAACGGCGAGGTCGGACACTTCGACGCCGCAGGAGCGGGCGAAACCGGCCAGCGCCGGAGTCGGTTGGCCGTCCTTCATGCCGGCCGCCACCGCGGGCCCCTGGCGGGTGATGCTCTGGTCAGGCTGTACCGACAACACCTGCGGCAGCTGCACCGCCAGGCGGCGCGGCGACGCGTACGCCACCGCCTCGGCATCGGCGGCGATGAACTGCATCTTTTTCAGTTCTTCGGTAATGGTCTGGGCAAAACTGGCTGCCAGACGCGGCAGGGCCTTGGGCGGCAGCTCCTCGGTCAGGAGTTCTATCAGCAGGGTGGCGTTCATTATCTTCATTTCAATTATTTTGGGGAGCTGCGCCGGCCGCCTCGCAGATCACCTTCATCATGGCGTGGGCGACCGAATCCTCGTTCACCGGCTGCCACGTCCAGGCGTAGCGCGGCACCGGGAACATGGTGGAAAACAGGTGTTTGTTGTTCCGGTCGAAATACTCGGAACCGACAAACACATACTGGTACTGCCTGCAATCGGCGTAGCCTGTGGTGCGCCGGATATTGAAATGCAGGCGGTAGGACTTTTCGTAACGCGGCTGGCCGAAGCGCTCCTGATTGATGAAATGCACCAATCCGTCCTTGCCCAGCCACAGGGAGTTGCCGTCTATCGCCAGTTGCAGCGACTGGCCGTCCTGATACACCACCCAGTCGGCGGGCTGCTCGGCCCAGGCTGGCAGGCCGCAGCTCAGCAATATCGCAAGACAGGCTTTCATCGTCCACTCCCGGGGCAAACCGGCCAACGCCGGCCTTACCAGCATAGGCAATGCCAGTAAGACCTCGTCAGTCCTTGCTGCACATCGGGAAGCCCAGCGCCTCGCGGGCGTCGTAATAAGCCTGGGCCACGCCGCGCGACAGCGTGCGGATGCGGCCGATGTAGGCGGCGCGTTCGGTCACCGAGATCGAGCCGCGCGCATCCAGCAGGTTGAAGGTGTGGCCGGCCTTCAGGATCATCTCGTAGGCAGGCAGCGGCAGGCTGGCATCCAGCAGCTTCTTGGCTTCGGCTTCGTAATCGTTGAACTGGCGGAACAGCAGCTCGACATTGCTGTGCTCGAAAGCGTAGCGGGACTGCTCCACTTCGTTCTGATAGAACACGTTGCCGTAGGTCACCGGCTGGCCATCCGGCAGATGGGTCCAGATCAGGTCGTAGACGTTTTCCACGCCCTGGATATACATCGCCAGCCGCTCCAGGCCGTAGGTGATCTCGCCCAGCACCGGCTTGCAATCCAAGCCGCCCACCTGCTGGAAATAGGTGAACTGCGTCACTTCCATGCCGTTCAGCCACACTTCCCAGCCCAGGCCCCAGGAGCCCAGCGTCGGGTTTTCCCAGTCGTCCTCGACAAAGCGGATATCCTGCTGGGTCGGGTCCAGGCCCAGTTCCTTCAGGGAGCCCAGATACAGCTCCTGGATATTGGCCGGCGCCGGCTTGAGCACCACCTGGAACTGGTGGTGCTGGAACAGGCGGTTGGGGTTTTCGCCGTAGCGGCCGTCCTTGGGGCGGCGGCTGGGCTGCACGTAAGCGGCGTTCCACGGCTCCGGCCCCAGCGCGCGCAGGAAGGTGGCGGTGTGCGAGGTACCCGCGCCCACTTCGGTATCGTACGGCTGCAGCAGCGCGCAGCCTTGGCGGTTCCAATAGTGCTGGAGCGTGAGGATGATTTCCTGGAAGGTAAGCATAAACGTGGCGGTAAAAGAAGAAGTAAACGCCGATTCTACCGCCTAGCGCCGCCGGCGCAAAGCCGGGCCGTCCCGACTAGCGATGGAAAGCGCCAGACGGCGCCCCTTCTCCAGGCAATCCGGCAGCGACGCCCCATCCAGCCAATTGACGCAAAGATGCAGTCCCCGCTCGGCCCATGGCGCGAAGGCGGCGCGCAGCTCGCCCTGCACCGCCGTCCCCTGCGGCAAGGCTGTCGGCCAGCGGGTAAGCCGCTGAACCAGTGGCCGCTCGCGCAGGCCGAACAGCCGCTCCAGCTCGCGGTTGAGCAGAGCCAGCAACGCCTCGTCATCCAGCGCCATCAGCCCGGCCTGGCGCCGGCCGCCGATGAAGCTGGTCAATAGCCGCTCGCCCGGCCGGCAGACATGCGGATAGAGATTGCTGCTCATCAGATGGCCCAGCGCCAGCGCGGCTTCGCTGCCGGGATGCAGGCCGCCGAAGCCCGGCAGCGGGCGGGCCAGCGCGCTGGCCCGCACCAGGGTGGACGCCACCGCCACCGGCGCGTACGGCACCCTTAGGCAAAGCGCGGCCGGCTTCGGCGCCAGCGGCTGCAACAAAACGGCGGCCCGGTCGGCGGGCAGGGCCAGCACCACCCGGTCAAAGCGCTCCCAGCCCGCCGCCGTGCGCAAGCGCCAGGCTCCGCCGGCGCGCGCCAACTCCAGCACCGGCGAGTCCAGCCTCACCTGCAGATCCTGCGCCAAGCGCCGCGGCAAACTCTGCAAGCCGCCGTCCAAGGTGCAGACGCGCCGGCGGCCGCTCCGGCGATGCGTCCGCAGCAAGGCCCGCCACAACGGCCCCGGCTGCTGCGCGGCGACCGCGAGCGCCGGCAGGGTTTCCGCCAGCAGCAACTCCTCCGGATCGCCGGCGAAGATCCCGCTCACCAGCGGGTCCAGCAGCCGCTCCAGCACTTCCGCGCCAAAGCGCTCCCGACAGAACGCCGCCAGGCTGGCCTGCCCCGCCTGCGGGCCGCCATGCCGCAACAGCCCGGACAACAGGCGGCGCTTGGCCGGCCAGGTCAGAAAATCTCCCGCCAGCAGCGCCAGCGGCCCGCCCGGCAGCCGGCAATATTCCCCCCGCAGCAGCACATGGCGCTGGCCGCAACCCGGCGCCGGCCATAGCGGCGTCAGGCCCAGGCGGGAAAACCATCGGAGCAGCGCCTCGTCCGCCAGCAGGGTGTTCGGCCCGGCCTCGCACAGCATGCCGGCGGACAGCGTGCGCACCTTGCCGCCAACGTCGCCCGAGGATTCGAATACCCGCGCCGACAGGCCCTGCTCCCGCAACCACCAGGCGCAGGACAAGCCGGACACCCCCGCCCCTATCACCGCGATCATGCGCGCTCCAAACCAAGATTGCCCGGCGCCGATTATCCCGGCCATCCCGCCCACGCTCCATGATGACCATCAAATGGAAGCCTTCGCGCCACAAAACCGTCCCCTCCCCGATCCGCGCCGGACTATACCAAGAACACAGAGATAATCCGATCCCGGACGAGATCCACAGATGGCGCACGAAATCCGCATGAAAACCAAGCTGATCCTGCTAGGCCTGATCAATCTGGCCATCTTGCTGCTGCTGACAGGAGCCGGCGTCTACCAGCTGTCCGCCATGAGCGGCGACATGGAATGGCAACTGAACCACGTCACCCGGCAAAGCCGGATCAACCGCAGCGTGCAACTGGCCAATCTGCGCTTCAAGATCCAGGTGCAAGACTGGAAGGACATCCTGCTGCGCGGCAACAACCCCGCCGATTACAGCCGCTATCTCGAAGCCTTCCAAACCGAAGGGCGCGCAGTGGAACAGCAGCTGGAGCAGGCCGCCAGCCTGCTGCAGGACAGCGGCCAGGACCGCGCGGCCGTGGACGCCATCCTGCAGCAGCACCGCCAGATGGATGGCCGCTACCGCGCCGCTCTGGCCGCCTTCCATCAGAACGACCACCTGTCCGGCCAGAGCGTGGACCGCCAAGTCAAGGGCATGGACCGCGATATGACCGAACAGCTGCTCAAGGCCAGCGACGGCATCCAGGACGCGTTCGAACAACTACTGCGGGACCAGATAGCCGAATCGCGGCGCCACTACCGGGAAGCGCGGCTCTGGTTTGCCGCCGCCGCGCTGCTCAGCCTGGCCATGCTGGCCGCCGCCATCGCTTACATCGGCCGCAGCCTGTTCCTGCAGGTGGGCGGCGAGCCGGCCGAGGTGGCCGCCATCGCCAAGCAGGTGGCTGGCGGCGACCTGACCATCAAGGTGGAGCCGCGCCCCGGCGACGACATCAGCATCCTGGCGGCGATGGCGCAGATGGTGCGGCAGCTGACCGGCGTGATAGCTGAGCTGGAGCGGAATGCCGAAGCGCTGAACCTGACCTCGGAAGAAGTCTCCGCATCGGCGCAGGCGCTGAGCCAGAGCGCCTCGCAACAGGCGGCCAGCCTGGAGGAGACCAGCGCCTCGGTGGAGGAGATCACCGCCACGGTGGCGCAGAACTCCGACAACGCCCACATCACCAACGAAATGGCGGGCAAGGCTACGGCGGACGCCGGCCTGGGCAGCCAGGCGGTGGGCCAGACCGTGCTGGCGATACGGGAAATCGCGCGCCAGATCGAAATCATCGACGACATCGCCTACCAGACCAATCTGCTGGCGCTCAACGCCGCCATCGAGGCGGCGCATGCCGGCAAGCAGGGCAAGGGTTTCACCGTGGTGGCGGCCGAAGTGAGGAAGTTGGCCGAGCACTGCCAGACGGCCGCGCGCGACATCGGCAAGCTGGCCGACGACAGCGTGGGCCTGGCCGAACAGGCCGGCGGGCTGCTGCAGCAGATGCTGCCCTCCATCCGCAAGACAGCGGACCTGGTGCAGGAAATCACCATGGCGTCGCAGGAGCAGAGCGAGGGGCTGATGCAGATCAATACCGCGGTTTGCCAGCTTTCCATGGCCACCCAGCTGAATGCCTCCACCTCCGAGCAACTGTCCGCCACCGCCGACCAGCTCAACCATCAGGCGCTGCGGCTGAAACAGATGATGGCGTTCTTCAAGACCCGTCAGGCGACGGGCACGCTGCCGTTCCGGCCCTGAGCCTGCGCCGCAAAGCAAAACGGCTCCCACCGGGGAGCCGTTCGCGTGGCGCAGCCGGGAGCCGGATCAGCTCCAGTCCAGGATCACCTTGCCGCTCTGGCCGGACAGCATGGCGGCGAAACCGGCCTCGAAATCGTCCACCTTGAAGTGATGGGTGACGATAGGAGTGATGTCCAGGCCGGACTGGATCAGCGCCACCATCTTGTACCAGGTCTCGAACATCTCGCGGCCGTAGATGCCCTTGATTTCCAGGCCTTTGAAGATCACTTGGTTCCAGTCGATGGCGGTATTGGACGGCGGGATGCCCAGCAGCGCCACCTTGCCGCCGTGGTTCATCGTCTCCAGCATCTGGCGGAAGGCCTGCGGGTTGCCGGACATCTCCAGGCCCACGTCGAAGCCCTCGGACATCTTCAGCTCTTCCATCACCGCCTTCAGGTCCTGCTTGGCGACGTTGACGGCGCGGGTGGCGCCCATCTTCTTCGCCAGTTCCAGCCGGTAGTCGTTGACGTCGGTGATGACGACATGGCGCGCGCCGACGTGCCTGGCGATGGCCACCGCCATGATGCCGATGGGGCCGGCGCCGGTGATCAGCACGTCCTCGCCCACCAGGTTGAAGCTCAGCGCGGTGTGCACGGCGTTGCCGAACGGGTCGAAGATCGACGCCAGATCGTCGGAAATGTCGTCCGGGATCGGGAAGGCGTTGAAGGCCGGGATCACCAGGTATTCGGCGAACGCGCCTTCGCGGTTGACGCCCACGCCGGTGGTATTGCGGCACAGGTGGCGGCGGCCGGCGCGGCAATTGCGGCAGTGGCCGCAGGTGATGTGGCCTTCGCCGGACACCCGCTGGCCGATCTGAAAGCCCTGCACTTCCGAGCCCATGCCGGCCACCACGCCGACGTATTCGTGACCGACGTGCATCGGCACCGGAATGGTCTTCTGCGCCCACTCGTCCCAGTTCCAGATGTGGATGTCGGTGCCGCAGATGGCAGTCTTGGAAATCTTGATCAACAGATCGTTATGGCCGACTTCCGGCATGGCCACATCGGTCATCGAAAGACCGGGAGCGGCCTTGAGTTTGGCTAGCGCCTTCATGATTCGCTTATCCTTGCCCGCCGCGCCGGGCACCGGCCCCGCGCGGCGGCTGATGCATTAATTGGAGATGACGCCCAGTTCGCGGCCCACCTTGATGAAGGCGGCCACCGCGCGCAGCACCTGCTCTTCGCTGTGCGCCGCGGACATCTGGGTACGGATGCGCGCCTTGCCCTTGGGCACCACCGGGTAGGAGAAGCCGATCACGTACACGCCCTCCTTCAGCAACCTGGCGGCCATCTCGCCGGCCAGGCGGGCGTCGCCCAGCATCACCGGCACGATCGGGTGTTCGCCCGGCACCAAGGTGAAGCCGGCGGCGGCCATTTCCTTGCGGAACAGCTCGGCGTTGCGGCGCACCTTGGCGCGCAATTCGCTGCCTTCGCCGCTCTTCAAGATGTTCAGCACTTCCACGCTGGCGGCGGCGATGGCCGGAGCCAGCGTGTTGGAGAACAGATAGGGGCGCGAGCGCTGGCGCAGCAAATCGACGATGGGCTGGCGCGCGGCGACATAGCCGCCGGACGCGCCGCCCAGCGCCTTGCCCAGCGTGCCGGTGTAGATATCGACGCGGTCGGCCACGCCGCACAGCTCCGGCGTGCCGGCGCCGTGTTCGCCGATGAAGCCCACCGCGTGGGAATCATCCACCATCACGATGGCGCCGTGGCGGTCGGCCACTTCGCACAGGCCCTTGAGGTTGGCGATGATGCCGTCCATCGAGAACACGCCGTCGGTGACGATCAGCTTGAAGCGGGCGCCGGCAGCCTCGGCGGCCACCAGTTGCGCCTCCAGGTCGGCCATATCGTTGTTCTTGTAGCGGAAGCGCTTGGCCTTGGACAGGCGCACGCCGTCGATGATGGAAGCGTGATTGAGCTCGTCCGAGATCACCGCGTCCTCTTCGCCCAGCAGGGTTTCGAACACGCCGCCGTTGGCGTCGAAACAGCTGGAGTAAAGAATGGTATCGTCGGTGCCCAGGAAGTCGGAAACGGCCTTTTCCAGCTGCTTGTGGATGGTTTGCGTGCCGCAGATGAAGCGCACCGAGGCGCAGCCGTAGCCATATTCGTCCATGCCGGCCTTGGCGGCCAGCACCAGCCGCTTGTCGTCGGCCAGGCCCAGGTAGTTGTTGGCGCAGAAGTTCAGCACCTTCTCGCCGCCGGCCAGCGCGATGCCGGCGCTCTGCGGCGTGGCGATCACGCGTTCCGGTTTCTCGTAGCCGTCGGCCCGGATCTGCGCCAGCGTGGCTTGCAGGTGGGCAAGGTAAGTGTGGTTCATAACAGTCCTTGTGATGGGCCGGACGCGGGCATTCCGCCCGCAGCCGGACTGCGTGGCGGCCCGCCCTGTCAGGCAAGCCGCGCCATAAACTGTCGCCATTCTAGCCCAGCCGTCATGCGGCTAGCAGTGACAGTTTTCAGTGTTTTGGCGGCGCGCTGTCACCGTTGTCCGCGGCGGGCGTCCTGGCGTCGCTGGAGGGCGCGTCTTCCTCGTCGTCCTCCCAGCGCAGCGGCACCACGCCGGGCGGCAACTTGATCGGCGGCTCCTTGCGCGCCAGCCTGGCCAGCGTGCCTATCAGCGCGATGGCCGGCGCGGCGATCACCACCACCCAGAACCACGTCGCATGCAGTACATCCATATTCCCGTCCTCAAAAACAAACACCCCTTGCCGCCAGCGCGATCAAGGGGTGTGGCTCATCTCTTCATATTATCAGCGCTGGCGCAACAGGCGGGCGGCATCCATCGCGAAATAGGTGAGAATGCCGTCGGCGCCGGCGCGCTTGAACGCCAGCAGGCTTTCCATCATGCACTTTTCCTCGTTCAGCCAGCCGTTCTGGAACGCCGCTTTCAGCATCGCGTACTCGCCGGACACCTGGTAGGCGAAGGTGGGCACGCGGAAGATGTCCTTGACGCGGCGGATCACGTCCAGATACGGCATGCCCGGCTTGATCATCACCATGTCGGCGCCCTCCTCCAAGTCCTGCGCCACTTCCTGGATGGCCTCGTCGATATTGCCCGGGTCCATCTGGTAGCTGTTCTTGTCGGCCTTGCCCAGATTGGCCGACGAGCCCAGCGCGTCGCGGAACGGGCCGTAGAAGCCGGACGAATACTTGGCGGAATAAGCCAGGATCTTGGTGTGGATGTAGCCCTCTTCCTCAAACGCCTCGCGGATGGCGCCGATGCGGCCGTCCATCATGTCCGACGGGCCGAACACGTCCACCCCAGCCTCGGCGTGGCACAGGCCCTGCTTCACCAGGATCTCGGTGGTTTCGTCGTTCAGCACGTAGCCCTTGGCGTCCAGCACGCCGTCCTGGCCGTGGATGGTGTACGGATCCAACGCGCCGTCGGTCATCACGCCCAGCTCCGGGAAGCGTTTTTTTCAGCTCGCGCACCACGCGCGGCACCAGGCCTTCCGGGTTGTAGGCCTCGCTGCCCTCGTTGTCCTTGGCGCCGGTGATCACCGGAAACAGCGACAACATCGGAATGCCCAACTCCAACGCCTCTTCCGCCACGTGGAGCAACTTGTCCAGCGTCAGCCTCGGCGCGCCCGGCATCGACGGCACATCCACCTGCTGATTGCTGCCCTCCATCACGAACACCGGATAGATCAGGTCGTTGGCGGTCAGCACGTTCTCGCGCATCAGGCGGCGGCTGAATTCATCCTTGCGCATCCGGCGCATGCGGGTAGCTGGGAAATAGCGATTAGCAAAAATCATGGCAACAGGCCCCCTAAAAAGACATTGGCAATTGTACGCCGATTCTTTCCAGGCAGGCAGCGTCGCGGGTGGTTGGCGGAGGGTTTTGCATTGATCGACGGCGGCCGCCACACCCGCGTGGCACGGGAAGCGCCGAAGCCGCCAGCGCCAAACCACAGAACCAGCTAGCGGGCAATTCGAGAAAACCAAGTCTGCTCCCTATTTTCTTTGGGCGCTGTTGCATAAATTTTTATAATCTCTAAATTTTTAGTTGCAGCCGACGCAGGAAAAGACTCTCCAGTAAAATCAATCACATAACCACCATGAAACTCATTGCTGCTTAAAGTAAAATAATTTGCATTCCCATCCTCGCCATCAGTTAAAAATGGCAAATACATTCCACGAGAAAAATAAACAGAAATTTCTTTTTAAATAATCATCATCTCGCACTTCTGCAACGGAAAAAATATCATCACATTTAACGAGCAATTGAATAGCATCAATCACATCTTTTTCGCAACCATCAACCGTTAGCGGCAAATATTTTTCCTTACCATTCTGAAAATAAAAACCACCAATCTTCATAATAAATCTCACTTTTTAACTTTGATAGAAGTCATGCCGGGCTGCCAAACATATGCTATTGGGTTTCCATACTTATCAACAGCATTAATTGTTAGTGAGTTGAGCTGTGCATTTTGTGCGGCAGTTGCAATATCTTTCATGCAGTACGTACAAACTGGAGCCCCGTTAACGCTCATTGACATATCCTTCCCAATAGTTTGTCTAGCTTTGTATGCTTGCTGTATAGCACCAATCTCAGCATACGCATCAGCCATATTTGCATTCGGATATGGCGAGCCATCGCTCTGCGGGGCTTACTCACCACATTGTCAGAAATCAGTGTGCTCGCATTCGAATCCGCCGCATTTGCCGCTCTGGCCGTTTGGTTCGTATCAACGTAAACCTGTCCATTAACATTTACCTGCGCTGTTACTTTGACATTGTTCATGTTGGTGCCCGCAGCAACCAAAGACTCATTCGACAATTGCTGATTCAGCAACGGGGCAGTCGCTGCATTTTCTGCGCCAGCACTGACTTTCAATCCGGAGTTTGCAGAAGCTCCTGCTTAATAAAAAGCCTCGACAGTGCGAGGCTTTTTAGCTACTTCAATTCATATGTAAATCTATCCACCCAGCCATATCGTTCATCCTGCCGCCTTGCTTCTTCAAATATTTGAATGATTAAATTAAAGTCATTACCTAAACCAATCTTTGAGGCTTCTGAATTTTCCCATACGAGATGGCATGGTCTTTCAACCCCTGTACTTAGCACATCTCGAAGCGCATGAAAATTTTTGCCGTAATAATCTTCAATGCCAAGCAGCTTTGAAAATGCACAATGAAATTCACTAACAGTTTGCACCTTGGCGCCATCAAAAAATAACTTCATATTATTTCCACCTCCCAATAGATGTGACTGTATTGTAATGGTCAGTGGTGATATATAACAGACCATCATTTGAATAAAGCAAGCGCGTTCCAGGTTGATTGCTTCTTGACATTGCATTGCTTAGTCCAATGTCAACCTCCTGCCACGTCCTCCCGGCAGCTTGAGGCAAGCCTGCAATAGGTGGGCTATTATTAAAAACATCCCCGCCAAGTTGCGCCCCAGGATTTGTATTCCCCAATGCTTTACCAGGCATCCAGCCATTCTGAACTGCTTCAGCTTTGGTTACATAATTACTTGGCAATTGTCCTGTCGCGCGCAAGCTATCAACGACCTCGTTTGCAGCCTGCGTAGTTTGCAAGTCCATTTTCAGCCCTGCAGCAGAAGCCGCGTTTGCCATGCCTCCAGATGTAACAGCAGAGTTTGCAGACTCAGCGGCCACCGACGGAGTTTTTGCAGCCCCCCTCCCCTGTTGAGAAGCATCAACAACCTCCCCAACCTTATCTGACACTCCAGACATTGGTCTCACATTATAAGACCCACCCCCTGCCCTCTGGGAGTTTAATAACCCGTACGCTCCTTCAGCAGCAGCATTAAGGATTGGCATCCCAAGCTTATACAATCCATCGGCATCTCCAGTTGTCAGTTGCTTGACGCCTTCACCAAACTCAGTCGCAGATTGCGCAGCAGCAATAGACCTGGCCGCCACACCAATCCCGCCTGGAAGAGTGAAAAGCGCAGGCGTGCCTACTAAGGCTTGCCAGTCATGCTGATCCTTCAAGCTCACTAGGCCTTGAGCATAACCAGTCAATTCAGCCAAATCACCACGGTCTAATCGCGGACCAGAGC
>NZ_MKCT01000050.1 GCF_001855555.1 Chromobacterium sphagni
GCACGGCTACTCCTACTTCCTCAACTCGATGTACGACGACGAAGAAGAGTCCAAGCGCATCATCGCCACCGCCCGCCGCCCGGCAGGCAATGTGGTGATCGCCAACTCCGACTCCGACTGGAACCCGTACACCCACGCCGCCATCGACCAGGCATGGCGCGCCGTCAACGAGCTGAGCTGAACCACAGGAATACCGTGATGAAACTGATGAATACCTTGGGCCTTTTCGCCCTGCTGGCCGCCGCGCAGACGACGTTGGCCACCGCCGACACCGACAGCGTGCGCCGCGGTGCCTACCTCGCGCGCGTATCCGACTGCATCGCCTGCCACAGCGCGCCAGGCGGCAAACCCAATGCCGGCGGCCTGGCCATGGACACCCCAGTCGGCAAGATCTACTCCACCAACATCACGCCGGACAAGGAAACCGGCATCGGCGACTACAGCTACGAGGACTTCGCCCGCGCGCTGCGCCAGGGCGTGGCCAAGGACGGCCATTCGCTGTATCCGGCCATGCCCTATACCTCCTTCGCCCGCATCAACGACGCCGACATGCGCGACCTCTACGCCTACTTCATGCGCGGCGTGGCGCCGGTGGCGCAGGACAACCGCGACAGCGACATCCCGTGGCCGCTGTCGATGCGCTGGCCGCTGGCGTTGTGGCGCTGGTTCTTCCATGACGACAGCGCCTACCAGCCGACCGCCGGCCAGAGCGCGCAATGGAACCGCGGCGCCTACTTGGTGCAGGGCATGGCTCACTGCGGCACCTGTCACACCCCGCGCGGCGCGGCCTTCCAGGAAACGGCGCTCACCGACAAGAAGCCGGGCTACCTCACCGGCTCGCAGCTGGCCGGCTGGTACGCCGGCAACCTCACCGGCGACGCGCGCGAAGGCCTGGGGGGCTGGTCGGCGGAAGAACTGGTGGAATACCTGCAGAAAGGCCGCAACCGCTACACCGCCGCCTTCGGCCCGATGGCCGAAGTGGTGCATTACAGCACCCAGCACGTCAGCCACGACGATCTGACGGCGATGGCGGTCTACCTCAAGAGCCTGCCGGGCGCCGGCGCCGCCGATGTGAAGCCGGTGCGCACCGGCTCCGCGCTGTTCTTTGAAAACTGCGCCACCTGCCACCAGGCCAACGGCCAGGGCCACGACAACGTGGTACCGGCGCTGGCCGGCAGCTCGGCGGTGATGGCCCGCGACGCCACCTCGCTGATCCGCGTGGTGCTGGAGGGCGGCGTCAACACCCGCACCAGCCATCTGCCGTGGGAATACAGCATGCCCGGCTACGCGCAGCAGCTGTCCAACCAGGAAGTCGCCGACGTGCTGAGCTATATGCGCCAGAGCTGGGGCAACGCCGCCAGTCCGGTCGACGCGGACCAGGTGGCCGAAGTGCGCGGCGCCATCGCCAAGACCAGCCAGGCGCAATAAGCGCCAGGGACGCAAGAACGCCGCCGCATCTTTAATATGATGCGGCGGCGTTTGTCCTTGCCTCCCCAGGCGGGCTGACGGGACGGGCCCGTCAGCGATCAGGGCGCGTTCAGCGTGAACACATCGCCGCACTGGACGGTATTGCCGCGGCCGTAGACGCTGAGGGAGATCTGCCGCCCCGATTGCACCGCGCTGACGATGTCGCCGGTATTGAAGCAGTTGTACCAGGCGCCGCTGCGGTCGTTGATCACGCCCCAGGAATAGACGCCGCGGCCGGCGATCTTGTCGATGCCGGCCTTGGCGAGATCGACCTCGTAAGGATGGCCCGCCAGCGGCCCGCTCGCCCAGTTCACCGCCAGCCCGGTGGCGAAGCCGCCCACCGAAGGCCGGCAGCTGAGCGCGCCCTGCTGGCGGCCATCCGCCAAGGCGGAGGTGGTGAACGCGCACACCGCGCCGCTGCTGCCCACATAGCTGCCGGCGACGAACTGCAACCCCTGCGGGCTGGCCGACGGCTTGATGGTCTGGGCCGGCTTGCCTATCGCGCCATTCTTGTCCACTGGCAGGGTCAGGGTGATGTCGGAATAATGGATTTTGCCTGCCGCATCCTGGCTAGGCACCCGATACAGGCTGACGGTATTGCCGTTGGCGATCACGCTGGCGCCTTCCAGATTGACCACGGGCACCACGGCTGCCTGCCCCGCCGCGGCAAAGCCGCAGGACGCGGCCAATAACAAGAGTTTTTTCATCAAATGCGCGCTCCATCGCTGTGCGGTCTACCGGCAGCCGCCGGCTCATCCGCAACGGCCGCCGAAAACAAAGAATGGATAATATCAGCGCGCAAACATTGCCAAAAGCATGTTTTGAATGAAAGCGCGCCAGAAAATCGCTCCCCTGGCGCAAAACATCAGCGGCTGGACCGATACGTCGCATCGCCATACGGCGCGGCCCTGAATTCCGCCAGCGCCTCCGCTTGGGCAGACAAGGCGCTCAGTGCGGGATAAGGCCCGATGGGCACGATGTCGGCAATCATCTGCTGGCTGAAATTCCAGGCTACCGCGGCGGTCAACAACGCTTGATCCATCGATTCGCTGCGAATCTCCGGCAAACCCGGAGCGAACTCCCGCTCCAGCTCGTCATAAGCGGCCAGCAACTGGCCGCTTATCCGCTCCAGCCAGGGCTGGTACAGCATCTGCTCCGGCCGCAGCTTGCGTTCATAGACAATCTGCACGCTCTTCTCGCAGGCGGCCAGGGCCAGCCCCGTAAGCCGCAGGCCGCGCAGCAGCTGGCGCGGCTCGGACGGCAGCAGGCTGCGCGCCCCTGCAATCGATTCGGCATACTGCAGGATCAGTGTGGAGTCCATCAGCGCCGAGCCGTCGTCGCAAATCAGGGTCGGAGCCTTCACCACCGGATTGACGGCGCGGAAGTGGTCAAAGGTGCTGAACACCGATAAGGGCTGGTGCTCAAAAGGAATGTCCAGTAATTGCAGGGAAATCGCGACGCGACGGACATAGGGGGAATCCAGCATGCCAATCAGCTTCACAAGCGCTCCTTATCACAGTTGGGAATCAGCGGCCGGACCGCTCCTCTCCATCGCCCGGAACGCGACGAACCGGGTACAGCCACTGTAACAAAGACTCGTCGTCCTGATCCACCACCACCCCGCCGCGCAAGAAGCCCAGCTTCTGCGCCACCCGGGTCGAAGCCAGATTGTCCGCATTGATCTGCGCCAGGACCTCCAGCACTTCGCCGCTGTCCCGCGCGCGCTCCAGCAGCAGGCGCACCGCCATTGCCGCCGCGCCCAGCCCCCGGCAGGCGGGAGCGACCGAATAGCCTATCTCCACCCGGCCTGCGCATGGGCTTCCCTTGAAGCCGCAGGCTCCGACAATGCGCCGCTCGGCGTCGCGCATGTAAAACGGCAGACACCAGCGCTCGGGATCGCCGGCTCGCAGACGCTCCAGCGCCCGCGTCGCCACCCGCGGCGGCGGCATCGCCCCATCTACCGCCCGGCCCGACAAGCGGCGCGGCGTCAACGCCTGTTCGAGATCGACCAGTTCGCCTGCCGCAATCGGCTCAAGAAATATCTGCATTACGCCTCGCGCTGGAACGTTGGAAAAGATTAAAGGAAACGGACGTCCCCGATCCAGTTGCGGGCCAGGCGATCAGCCTCGCCCTCGCCGTCAAACGAAACCGGCTCATCGCAGCCCTCCGGAATGGACAGCGCTTCAAACGCATTGACGTTGACCACCGCGTATACATTGCCAGCAATCCGGCTGCTCACCAGCGGCACCACGCCGCATGCGGCGCAGACATGGAATTCGGCGGTGCCGGCGCCGGAACGGCAGCACGACACCCGCCCCGGCTCGCGGACGCTCACCCGCAAACTGCCATCGCGGCAAGAGGTCCACACCCCGCCATGCTTGCGGCAGAAGCTGCAGGCGCAACGCCGGGCTGGAATCTCAGCCGGCCCCGGCAACCAGTTCAGGTCGAACGAGATATTGCCGCAATGGCAAGCGCCATCGATTCGCCTTGTAATGGAACGCCGTTGCGCAGAGCATCCCGCCCGCCAAAGAGAACGGCCCGCTTGCGCGAGCCGTCGCATCCGCGCAAGCCCGGCATCAGCACGGAATATGCACGCTGTTCGATCCGGCGTACAGATTGACGCAGGACTTGCCCGACCCGGCACCCTTGACCGTGAAATGCCTGTCATTGGGCTGATGGCAGCCTTTGACCACGGTCAGCTTGCAGGCGCTCTTGTCTATCATCTGCTTCAGATCGCTGCTGTAGCCGGCCAGATAGGCGCTTGCGCCGGCCTGGGTATAGGCCTGCGCATTGCTATTGGCGGGCGAATCCCAGCCACTCTCGAAAACGATGCGCGCCTGCGCGGTGGAAGCCAGCAGCGCGCAAGCGCAATATGCGATCAACGGAACGCTCATCTTCACTCTCCCAGGGTTGACTTTCTTCATCAGTCAGAACGCCCTGCCCTGGCGCGCGTGAAAACAACAGACGCCTCACCCTTTGCGCTGATGCAGCACCCGGCGCACGTCCCGCGCCGCCTTCAATGGCGTGGCGGAAAAATTGGTGGCGGCGAAATGCCCCGCCTGGCGCGACGCCTGGGACATCGCTGCGCCCGAGGCGTAGCCCACTTCCAGCGCCTGGCGCATCACCGCTATCGGCGCGGCATCGTTGTCCGGCAGCTGCTGCCGCAAGCAGCGCCCCACGTCGGCCATCAGCCTTTCCGCGACCAGCATCAGCTCGCGCTGGGTATCGGCCTGAGCCTGCCACAGCGCGGCCCCGACCAGCAGGCCGCCGTCTATCCTTTTTTCCATCTCGCATTCGGACAAGGGAAAGCTGGGCGACAACGACGACAGCCAGGTGCTACAGACGTCCTCCTGCACCTCAAGCCAGCGCCGCTGCCCCCTCTCCATCGCACCGCAATACGTTTCCATCGCTCCGACGATCCAGCTGGCCATATGGCCTCCTCATCGATAGACGCAAGCCGCGTCTCAGGCAACAGATTGCGGGCACGGCAGTTTCCACACCGCCAACAGCTCCCGCAACAGGGTCTCCAGCACCGGATCACCCGCCCGGTCCGCCGGATAGACAAACTGCAAATCCGCGCTCTTGCGCAATTCCGGCACCAGCCAGACGCGGCCGTCGGCCTGCCAGGCCAGCGCATCCTCCTCGCGCACCAGCGCCACGCCGACGCCGGCGGCCACCAGTTCCAGAATCACCGACAGATGGTCGCTCTCCGCAACCTTCTTCGGCGAGATGTTCAACTCGCGCCACAATTCCGCGGTGATTTTCGACAGGCTGGAAAACTGCGAGATGCCCACCCATGGCAACTTGCCCAGTTCCTTGAGCTTGCCGCCCTCCAGTTGCTCCGCCCAGGACACGGGCAGCGCCACCCGGAACGACAACGTCTGCAGCGGCACGGTACTGACATTCATATAAGGGTTGCGGCCAAGATAGAAGCCGGCGTCCAGCTCTTTCTTGCGCACCAGGTTGAGCACATCCACCGACACCCCGTGGTTCAGTTGCACCTCCAGCAGCGGGTACGCCGCCACCAGCGCCGCCACCCATGGCCCCAGCTTGAGGATGTCCGGCATCAGGGTGACGCCTATCCTGGCCTGGCCAGCCAGCTGGCCTTTCAGCTTGCGCGCATGATTGATGATGTCGCGCGCCGCCCCCAGCACGCCCTGCGCTTCCGGCAACAGCTCCTGCCCGGCCCGGGTGAGGCTCACGCCGCCGGCGTTGCGCTCGAACAACTGCATGCCGACCTCCTCTTCCAGCGCCTTGATCTGGGCAGTCACCGCCGGTTGCGACAGATGCAACAGTTCGGCCGCCTGCGTCAGGTGGCCCTGCTGCGCCACGGTGACAAAGGTCCGCAACTGGTAGATTTCCATGCTCTTCCCTGCAGTTCGATCACAGAGGCCCGGCATGGCTGTCCGCCGGGCCAGTATATGCCAAATGTCGCCTAGGCTAGCACAGGGTTGCCCGTCCGCTCAAAAACAAACCGCCTGCCACTTCGGTTGCTGGCAGGCGGTTGACTCACGACGCGCGCATTGCGCATCGCATCAGTCGTCGTCCTCCTGCACCCAGCCGGGCGTGCGCTTGGCCATGAAGGCGGCTACGCCTTCCACTTGCTCGGAGCTCCCCACCAGGCCCAGCGTGGCGGCGCGTTCGCGCGCCAAGTGCTGTTCCAGAGTCAGGTTGGGGCTGTCTTCGATCAGTTTGCGCGCCACGGCCACCGCGTCCGGCCCCTGCGCGGCGACCTTGTTGGCCAGACTCACCGCCACGATCTTCGCGAAGCCCTGATCCACCACTTCCTCAATCAGGCCTATGCTCAACGCCTTTTCCGCATTCACCACCTCGCCGCCCAGAATGATGCGCTTGGCCCAGGACACCCCCACCTTGTCGGCCAGGGTCTTGGTGCCGCCGGCGGCCGGAATCAGGCCCACCTTGGCCTCCGGCAGGCCCAGCTTGGAGCCGCGTTCGGCGATGATGTAGTCGCACACCAGCGCGCACTCCAGGCCGCCGCCCAAGGCGTAGCCGTTCACCGCCGCCACGGTCACCCCGCGGTAGCCGCGTATCGCCTGCAGCGCATCGGCGAAGGCTTGCAACAGCACATCGGCTGCGGCCTTGTCGCCGGCGGCGAACTGCTTCAGGTCCGCTCCGGCGGAGAAGAAAGCGTCGCCCGCTCCGGTAATCACCACCGAGCGGACGGAATCATCGGCATTCAACGCCTGCAGCGTGGCGGTCAGCTCGTTCAGGCTTTCCGTCGTCAGCAGATTCGCCGGCAGGTTGGAAAGCGTGATGATGGCTGATTTGCCCAGCCGTTCAAGTGTCAGATACCTAGCCATATTGTGTTCCTCACTGTATCCCCATCTATCTTCGTTAGCCTCCCGGCCCGGATCGACCCCGCCTCTACAGCATGGCATCGCTCCCATTTCCGGCCCAGGGCTGGGGCCATCCACCGCGTCATTGCGTTGCAGCGTCTTGCGTCCAGGCGGACATTCTCTTTGCAAACTGTACTTTTAGCCAGTAGGCAAAACAATTATATCCAACCTTTTTTGTAGAATGCTTGTTTCAACAATGCCAAAAAGAATCAGACAAAACGGCTGTCATCCCCACGGCAAGTCCACGCGCCGCAGTATGCAACTTCGTCATGGTCCTCTGTTACCATAGAGCTTTCGTCGGCAGCTTGCGGCATGATTGAAACGAATTTCTGGATTTTGTTCTTGGCCGGACTGCTGGGCGGCGGCCACTGCGTGGGCATGTGCGGCGGCATCGTCGCCGCGCTCACCCTGCACCATCCGGCCGGAACTGCCCGCTGGCGCATCCTGGCCGGCTACAATCTTGGCCGCATCGCCAGCTATGCGCTGATCGGCGCGCTGCTGGGGGCGCTGGCCGCCAGCGGCCTCGGCCTCGCCGCCGCCCATCCCTACCAGCTGGCGCTGCTGGCGCTGGCCAACCTGATGCTGGTGGCGATGGGCCTGTACCTGGCCGGCTGGTCGGCCGCTATAGGCTCGCTGGAGAAACTCGGCCAGCCGGTATGGCGGCGCTTGCAGCCGCTGGCGGGCCGCATGCTGCCGATACGCGGCGCCGGCGGCGCGGTGGCGGTGGGCGCGGTATGGGGCTGGCTGCCCTGCGGCCTGGTCTACAGCGCGTCGATCTCGGCGCTGGCCAGCGGCTCGGCATGGCATGGCGCAGGGCTGATGCTGGCTTTCGGCCTGGGCACGCTGCCCAATCTGCTGCTGATGGGGGTGTTCGCCGACGGATTGCGGCGCTGGATGCAACAACGCCCAGTGCGGCTGGCGGCCGGACTGGGCGTGGCGGGACTGGGCGCGTATCGCCTGATCCAGCTGCTTATCTGAACGATTTCATGATGGTTTCGACGTTGTAGCGCACCAATCGCAGATAGCTGGGCGCCGGGCCCTGGGGGCCGGACAACGCGTCGGCGTACAATTGTCCGCCGATCTTCACCTTGGCTTCATTCGACAACTGCTGCAACAGGCGCTTGTCGCTCATATTCTCCATGAACACGGCAGTGACCTTTTCCTGGCGCACCTGGCGCACCAGTTGCGCCACGCCCTTGGCCGACGCCTCGGCCTCGGTGCTCACGCCCTGTATCGCCAGCACCTTCAACTGGTAATGCTCGCCCATGTAGCCGAAGGCGTCGTGCGAGGTCAGCATCTTGCGCCTGGCTGCCGGCACCGCGGCGAACTGCTTCTTCGCCCAGTCGTCCAGCGTCCGCACCTTGGCGGCGTAGTCGGCGGCGCGACGCTGGTATTCGGCCTTGCCGGCCGGGTCGGCCTGAATCAGGCCGGCACTGATATTCTTGATATAGATCTGCACCCGCGACGGATCGTGCCAGGCGTGGGGGTCCAGCTCGCCGTGATCATGGCCATGCTCGTCGGCGGCATGCTCCTCCTCCGGCGCCTGGCGGGTCTTGATGCCCTTGGCGGCCACCACGGTCACGCCTCGGAAGCTGGCCGCCTTGTCCAGCCTCGACATCCAGCCCTCCAGACCCAAGCCGTTCAACACCAGCACCTTGGCGGCGGACACTTTCTTGATGTCGGCTGGCGCTGGCTGGAACACGTGGGCGTCCTGGTCCGGCCCCACCAGCGACACCACCTCGACGCGGTCGCCGCCGATTTCGCGGGTCATGTCGGCGATGATGCTGAAACTGGCCACCACCGGCAGCTTGGCCAGCGCCAGCGCCGGCATGCCCAGCAGCAGCAAGGCGGCTAAAGTCTTCTTCATGCGGTTTTCCTCACTCTTACGATTCAAGATGGCGCGCGCGGATATAGCGCGGCAAAGCCCCGCCCACCGGCGCAAACAGCAAAGACAACAGGTAGACCACGCCGGCCAGCAGGATGATGGCCGGACCGGACGGCAGCTCGAAGTGGTAGGACAGCAGCAGGCCGCCCAGGCCGCTGGCGAAGGCGATGCCGACGGACAGCGCCAGCATCGCCTCGATGCGTTCGGTCCACAGCCGCGAGGTGATCGCCGGCAGCATCATCAGCCCCACCGCCATCAGCGTGCCCAGCGACTGGAAGCCGGCCACCAGGTTCAGCACCACCAGCATCAGGAACAGCAGATGCCACCAGGCGCCGCGCGCGCCCACCGCGCGCAGGTAGACCGGGTCCAGGCTTTCCAGCAGCAGCGGCCGGTAGATCAGCGCCAGGGTCAGCAAAGTAACGCTGGCCACGCCGGACACCAGGTACAGCGCGGCGTTGTCCACCGCCAGCACCGAGCCGAACAGGATATGCATCAGATCGACATTGCTGCCGCCGCGCGACACCAGCAGCACCCCCAATGACAGGGACAGCAGGTAGAAAGCGGCGAAGCTGGCGTCCTCCTTGATGCTGGTGAAGCGGGTGGCCAGGCCGGCCAGCAACGCCACCAGCACGCCGGCGACAAAGCCGCCCAGGCTCATCGCCGGCAAGCTGAGGCCGGCGAACATGAAGCCGACGGCGGCGCCGGGCAGCACCGCGTGGCTCATCGCGTCGCCCATCAGGCTCATGCGCCGCATCACCAGGAACAGCCCTATCGGTCCGGAGCCCAGCGCCAACGCCAGGCAGCCGGCCAGCGCGCGGCGCATGAAGGCGAATTCGACGAAGGGCGAAATCAGTAGATCGTACAGATGTTGCATCAGGCTCTCGCTCCGTCCAGGCCGCAGACCGGCGCTTGCGCCTGCCAATGGGCGGCGGTTTCCACCGCGCGCCGCAGATTGTCCTCGCTCAGCACCGCGGCGCTGTCGCCCCAGGCGATCACCTCGCGCGCCATCAGCAGCGTGTGCGGGAAATGGGTCCTGACCTGCAGCGCGTCGTGCAGCACCGCGATCACGGTGCGGCCCTCCTTGCGCCACTGCGCCACCAGCCGCAGCAGGTCTTCGGTGGTCTTGGCGTCCACCGCGTTGAAAGGCTCGTCCAGCAGGATCAGCCTGGCGTCCTGCACCAGGATGCGGGCGAACAGCACACGCTGAAACTGGCCGCTGGACAGCGCGGCGATGGGCCGCAAGGCGAAATCCGCCAGCCCCACCTGCTCCAGCGCCGCCAGCGAGCGCTCCACGCCGGCGCGCCCCACCTTGCCGAACGGCCCGCTCTTGTGCCACAGGCCGGTGCCCACCAGCTCCAACACGCTCACCGGCATGCTGCGGTCGATTTCGGCCTGCTGCGGCAGATAGGCGATGTCGGCGCGGCGATAGCCGTTCAGGTCCACATTGCCGGAATCCGGCGTCAGCGCGCCTATCATCGCCTTCAGCAGCGTGCTCTTGCCGGCGCCGTTCGGCCCGCAGATGGCGGTGGCGTCGCCTTCGGCGAAGCGGCCGCTGATGTGATGCACCGCGGGGTGGCGCTGGTAAGACACCGTGAGATTGTTCAGGACGATGCTCATGCCAGCTCCTGCAATGCCCACCACACCAGCAGCCACAGGGCGGCGAGCGGCAGCAACGCCAGCGCCAGGCGCTGGCCGGCAGACATCGCCAGCAGGCTGAGCGGCGCGCGCAGCGTGGCCGGGGTCAGATGTTGATGGCTATGCGGGCGGTGGGGGGCGTGGCCATGCGAATGGCCGCCTGACGATTCGCTCATTCCAGGCACTCCTTCAGCCATTGCTCCATCTGGGCAGCGTCGAATTGCGGCGCAATCAGCTCGAAGCGGCTGTCGCGGCGCCAGGACACCTGGGCGGCGCCCCACTGCCCGGCCGCCCAGTTCAGCCACACCCAGCTGTCCAGCACGCGGAACACGCCCTTGGCGCGCACGAGACCCGGCACCTTCTTAGGCAAATCGTCGAACAGCCGCGTCAGACGCTCGCCGTCGAAATTCAGTTCCGGCTCGAAGGTCCAGCCGGCCGACTGCCATTCGCTGGCGATGTCCGGCAGCACCGCAGGCCGGTAGCGCGGCTTGGCCGCCAGCTCGGCGTCCAGCCAGGCCACGTCCAATTCGCCGTTGCGCACCTCACCCACAAGCGATTTGGGCGGAAACAGCGCCGCCGCCTGCTGGCGGAAGGCGTCCATGGTCGGGATGTCGGCGGTGTCTATCTTATTGGCCACCAGCACGTCGGCGATCGATATCTGGTCGCGGTACAGCGGCTGGCGATGGTAGTCGGGCTGGATGAACTGACGCGGGTCCACCAGCGTCAGCACCGCCGCCACCTCCAGCGCGTCGCCCAGCGGCTTGGCGCGCAGCTCGTCGATGACGCCGGCGGCGTGGGCCAGGCCGCTGGCTTCGACCAGCAAGCGGTCGGGCTTCTCGCGCCGCAGCAATGTCGCCACGGTGGCGGTCATTTGCGGACCGGCCACGCAGCACAGGCAGCCGCCGGCGATCTCCGCCACCGCCAGCTCGTCGTTCAGCAGCGCGGCGCCGTCTATGCCCACCTCGCCGAATTCGTTGACGATCACCGCCCACTTTTCATGCGCGGGACGATGGGAGATCAGATGTCGCAGCGCGGTGGTCTTGCCCACGCCCAGAAAGCCGGTAAACAGATTGACTTTGGTCTTGTTCATGATTGTTTGGCGCTTCAAATGGCACAGGACTGGCAACGGCCAGCCAGCACCAGGTTCTGCGGGCTGAGGGCGAAGCCTGCCGCCTGCGCCATTTCGCGCAAGGTGGCGAGGCCGCTGGCGGCGTCCACCTCATTGACGCGGCCGCATTGCTCGCACACCAGAATCAGGCTTTCATGCTGGCAATCGAAATGGTCGCAGACGATGAAGCCGTTGAGCGCATCCACCTTGTGCAGCAGGCCGTGCTCCACCAGAAAGTCCAGCGCGCGGTAGACCGTGGGAGGCGCGGCCGCGCCGCGCTCCTGCTGCAAGTCGGCCAGCACCTGGTAGGCCTTGACCACGCCGCTGCGCTTCAACACCAGCTCCAGCACCTGGCGGCGCAAGGCGGTGAGCTTGCTGCCGCGCCCGGCGCAATGCCGCTCGGCGGCGGCAAGATAAGAAGATTGGTCCATGGAAGCCATTGGGAAGGAAACCGGATCAGTAGATGTTGCAAATGTTACTATATAACATCACGAAGCGGCAACCCTTTACATATTGCGGGTTTTGACAGTCCCGACGCTGTGATACGCTGACCAGCGGCATTTTCCACCACTTCCAAAGGGATATTCATGAAAAAGATGTTGCTCGGCATGGCAGCGACGCTGATCGCCAGCCAAGCCATTGCCGCCGATCCGATCAGCCAGCGCAAGGACGCGCTCAAGCAGTACAAGCCGGTCATCGGCGCGATGGGAAAAATGGTGAAAGGCGACACGCCGTACAACAAGGACGAGTTCGCCAAGCTGGCCAGCCAGTTGGAAGCGCTGTCGCAAAAACCGTGGCAGTACTTCCCGGCAGGCAGCGGCGTCGGCAAGACCGATGCCCGCCCGGAAATCTGGAGCAAGCCGGCGGACTGGCAAAAGGCCATCGACAACCACCAAGCCGCCACCGCCAATCTGAAACAAGTGGCCCAGGCCGGCGACCTGGCCGCGGTCAAGAAGGCTTTTGCCGACACCCAGCAGACCTGCAAGGCCTGTCACAAGGACTTCCGCAAGGATTGATCTCCGGGGCCGTCCGGCCCCATTGCCCCCCTCTGCCGCTTTACTGCCGATATAATGGCCACCGGCCCGCAAATCGTCGCACGCCAGTTTGCCTACCCACAGTAGAGTGACCATGAAAAAGATACTGACCGCGCTGCTATTGGCAGCGATCGCCGTCCCCGCCGCCCACGCCGACACCCCGGCGGAAATCCGCACCAAAGCCTTCAAGAAGATGCTGCTGACTTTCGAGCCGCTGGGCATGGTGGCGCGCGACCGCGCGCCCTACAACAAGGCGCAGTTCCAGCAGCAGGCGGAAACGCTGAAACAGCTGGCCGCCGAGCCGTTCAAGCACTTCCCCGCCGGCAGCATCAGCGGCAGCAGCCGCGCCAAACCGGAAATCTGGAGCCAGCCGGCCAAGTTCGAGGCCGACCGCGACGCCTTCCTGAAGTCGGTGGGGATCTGGCCGCCATCGCTAAGAACGGCGACCTGGCAGCGGTCAAAAAGGGCTACGGCCAAGTGGCGCAAAACTGCAAAACCTGTCACGACAGCTTCCGCGGACCGGAAAAGTAAGCCTGCGATCACGCAAAAAAGCCGGCGCACGCCGGTTTTTTTGCCGAAACAAACCCTGCCGCTATTGCAGCAAGGCGAAGTACAAGCCCCCCGCCGACAGCAGCAATGCCAGCAAAGCCAGCGCGCCATGGGCGAAATGCAATTGCGGCTTGCGGCCAGCCATGCGCTTGTAGCCGGTCAGCATCGGCAGCAACAGATTCTGCTTCTTCACCACCCGATACAGAACGATGGCCGCCACGTGCAGCGCCACCAAACCCAGCAAGCCGTTGAACAACAGCTTGTGCACGCTGGTCAGCGACTCGGCCAGCGAACTGTCGACATGCCTGGCCAGCGGACCATCGAACAGATAGCTGTCCACATCTGCGGCAAACAAGCCGGTCAGCACCTGGAATGCCAGCGCCAACAACATCGCCACCACCATCCAGCCGCCCAGCGGGTTATGGCCGGGCGCCTCGTGCTCCGGCAATTCGCCCCTCAGATAGCGCAGGATGGCGCGCGGCCCCCTGACGAAGCTGGAGAAACGCGCGGTCTGGCTACCCGCCACGCCCCAGATCAGACGGAACAGCAGCAGCGACGCCATCGCCACCCCGCCATAGATGTGATACTGCAGCCACTCGCCGCCCCGCTCAGCGCAGAACCACATGGCGGCGAACAGCGCCACCAGCGTCCAGTGAAACAATCGGGTGGGCATATCCCATACCTTGACCTGCTGCGACATCATCGACTTCCCTTCCTGATCCGGCATCCCGCTATTTTGCCGCATCGCGGCGGCCAGGCATACCGCGCACCCGCAATCCACCTCAACAATGTGGTCAACCCAGCGCAATTTCCGCTCATTTTCGGTTAAGATTGTTGTTTCTCCGGCTGCGCGCTTGGCGCGGCCGGACCTGTTTTCCGCGACGGCCCTGAGTGGGCCGTTGTTTTCTACCGTGTTGGAGACCCAGTCAAATGACGCAAACCGCCCTTCTTCAGGATCTAGAGGCCCGTGGCCTGATCGCGCAAACTACCGATATGGCTGCGCTGCAAGACCTTCTGAACAAGGAAACGGTTACGCTTTATTGCGGCTTCGACCCCACCGCCGACAGCCTGCACATCGGCAGCCTGGTGCCCATCCTGATGCTCAAGCGCTTCCAGCAGGCGGGCCACCGCCCGGTGGCGCTGGTGGGCGGCGCCACCGGCATGATAGGCGACCCCAGCTTCAAGGCCAGCGAGCGCAAGCTGAACACTCCGGACATCATCGAAAGCTGGGTGGCGAAGATCCGCGCCCAGGTGGCGCCCTTCCTCAGCTTCGAAGGCGACAACGCCGCGGTGATGGCCAACAACTACGACTGGTTTGGCGGCATGGGCGCGCTGGAGTTCCTGCGCGACATCGGCAAGCACTTCTCGGTCAACGCCATGATCAAGAAAGAAGCGGTGCAGCAGCGCATCGCCCGCGAAGACCAGGGCATCTCCTACACCGAGTTCTCCTACAGCCTGCTGCAAGGCTACGATTTCTCGGAACTGAACCGCCGCCTGGGCTGCCAACTGCAGATCGGCGGCTCCGACCAGTGGGGCAACATCACCGCCGGCACCGACCTTACCCGCCGTCTGAACCAGACCCAGGTCTTCGGCCTGACCATGCCGCTGGTGACCAAGTCCGACGGCACCAAGTTCGGCAAGACCGAATCCGGCACCATCTGGCTGGACGCCAAGAAGACTTCTCCCTATGCCTTCTACCAGTTCTGGCTGGCCACCGCCGATGCCGACGTCTACAAGTTCCTGCGCTACTTCTCCTTCCTATCGGTAGCGGAAATCGCCGCCATCGAAGAAGCGGACAAGAACCGCGAAGGCAAGCCGGAAGCCAGCGCATCCTGGCGGAACAGGTGACCGCGCTGGTGCACGGCCAGGCCGCGCTGGAAGCGGCGCAGCGCATCACCCACAGCCTGTTCAGCAACGATCTGTCCAGCCTCACGGCGGAGGACTTTGCCCAACTGGCACAAGACGGCCTGCCCTGCGTCAAGCTGGAAGCGGCCCACAGCGGCCTGGTGGACGCGCTGGCCGCGGCAAGCCTCGCCAAGTCCAAGACCGAGGCGCGCACCTTCATCCAGAGCGGCGCGGTCAGCATCAACGGCGTCAAAGCGGAAAGTCTGGATCATGCCATCCGCGCAGAAGAGCGCCTGTTCGGCCAGTACACGCTGCTCAAGCGCGGCAAGAAGCTGTACGCGCTGGTGGACTGGCAGTAAGCCTGCCGCGGCAAACCCAAAAGCCCGTCGATTGACGGGCTTTTTTGCGCCTGGCCGCCGGCTAGACCACGCTGAAGGCTTCCCCGGTGGCGAAGAACGCCCCGCCGGCGATGTAATGCAGGCTGCGCCGGACATCGTCGGAAAAGTGCCAGCGGCCGTCGCGGAACACCCCGTCGTCGGCCTGCGCGGCCACCACTTCGCCGATGAACAGGTCGTAGCGCTGCTGGTTGTGCGGCTCCGGCACCACCTTGCATTCCAGGTAGGCCAGGCAATCCGCCACGCGCGGCGCTCCGACCCGCTGCGCCGGCTGCGGCTGTAAACCGCTGACGGAAAACTTGTTCCGCTCACGCCCGCTGTCCGAGCCCGCGCTCAGCACCTGCCCGCCTGCGCGCGGCAGGGAATATTGAGGATAAACTCGCCGGAGACCTCGATCAGCTCGCGGCTATAGGTGGATTTGTCGATCACCACCAGCACCTTGGGCGGGTCGAAATCCAGCGGCATCGCCCAGGCCGCCGCCATCACGTTTTGCCGCCCGCCCGCCGCGCTGCTCACCAGCACGGTGGGGCCGTGGTTCAGCAACCGGTAGGCCTTGGCCAGTTCCACATCCGCCAGCATCGCCGTCTCCTTGCGCAAAACCACCATTCTAGCAGCAGCAAATCAATGCAGCGCCGGCAATTCCAACTGGCACAGCTGGCGCTGCAGCTGCGCGTCACGCGCCAGGATCTCCTCGAACAGCTTGCTGCGCGCGGCGATGTGGTGATCGAAGCGCCAGTCCCTAAGCAAGGCCATGCCCAGCTCGAAATACTGTGGCTCAATCTGGAACAGGCGCCGCAGATCGAAAGGCACGCCCAATTGCAGATTCGCGACCAGTTGCAACAATACCTCGGTCTGTTGTCGATCCACGCTCTGTTCCAGCAACAGGCGTATCTTCTTTGCTGCGTTCACACATATTCCATGCTCAAAATGACATAAAAATTTAGCATGGAATAAATATTTTCGTAACTGACTTTTCGTGCCGGCCATATAACAAAAAAGGCCCGGGGTTCGCCGGGCCAGTTTGCCATTATCCTCAAGCACAAAGACAGAGGAGATGTCATCGTGATGACAGTTGCGTTATAGACAAGATATTGCTGCACTGCAAGATCAAGCGCATCAGAAAATATACATGGCGCCGCTGCCCAAGGGATTGCTGCTGCCGGCAAAACCTATATACACGCTGCGGCCATAGAAAAATGGCAGGCCCCAGTCGAAATCGCCGGAAAGGCTGCCCGTCATCGGCGCCCCGATGCTGGGAAAAGCCGCATAACTGCTGTTGTTGAGCACTTGCGCGTCGATCAGATTGAAATTGACCGTACTGCTGCTGCTGCCGCTGGACAGGGTGGCGCTCAAATTAAGCTGCGAACCCGGGCAATACCAAGTGCTGCCGGCTACTTGGCAAGTGGTGATGCTGTTGTCGGTGAAATACAGAATGTTGGAACCGCTGTCGATGAAGCTGGGGTAAGTCTGTCCCTTGTAAATGCCGGTGATGGTGAAGCCATCGCTGGAAACCCGATAGGCCTTGGCCGAAGAGGCAATCGCGTTGTTGGACTGGGTACCGATGCCAAAGGTCAGGCTGCCCTGCACCGTCGCCTGGCCTGTTATCGGTATGCTGGGCAATTGCAACAGCACGCCGTTATTGTCGGCGGCGAAGCTCGCCACCGGATTGGACACCTGTTGCGCCAGCGGCACGGTGCCAGGCTGGCAAGTCAATGCGGTCGGGCACTGATAATAGAAACCGCTCACGACCGTATTGGCGCAACTACTGCCGCAATCCTGTTTGTTGAGGCCGACGCCTATGATGCCGTTGGCCCCCAATCCAGCCAGATTCCCCTCGTTGGAGCCGGTATTCGCGCAAGCGGAGGGCACGGTGGTGTAAACCGGGTCCGAAATCACCTGGATTGGCACCGAACTAGCCACCTCCCCCGCCATCCGCACATCCGCCACATTGACCGCGCCCCAGGTATAGCCATCGGCGAACTGCGCGCACTCCACCACTTGCCTGCCGTTTACCAGCTGGCTGCCCAGAGCATTCCGCACTGAACTCCCCAGTACCGACGACAGCACCCGCAGGCCGCTGGAGCCGGTATCCACCAGCACATGATCTATGGTCTGACAGTTGCTGGTGCTGCCCGGCGCGCACAAGGTCACCGACACATAGGGAATATTCAACTGCCCCAGAGCACCGCTGGGACCGTTGTCCACCGTCATGGTTACATTATTGGCAGTGCTGCTGCCATTGTTGCCGTTGGAAATCGAAGCGCCATCCCCGCCACCGCCGCCGCCTCCGCAACCCGCCAGAGCCAGGATCAACACGAACAAGCCAAACAGAATCTTTTTCATGTCGCCCCCTATTTAAGTTGATCCGGCGTGACACCAACCGGCATCAGCGCGCTGTCGTAGGCAAAGCCCTTGAATGCCCCCATGCGGCCGTGCGAGCGCACGATGAAGCTACCAACCTGCCCCTGCATCACATTCAAGCCATTGCGGTTGCTTTGCTGGGCCTGACGGTAGGCGGGAAAATAACTGCCCAGCAATTGCTGCAGATCAGGCTGGCTGCTGCCGCTCCAGGCCACAGCGAATACCGTGCCGTTGGACGCGGCATACTGCTTGATCAGCCGCCCGGCCGCATCCTGGCTCTGCTGCACGCGGAAAGCCCCGCCAGTCGGACTGAGCGCGGCCATCTGTCTGCCGGAGCCAGTTGCCGTCGGCGCGGAGTCCAGTCTCTGCCCAAGCTCGGCGCAGGCCAGGGCAGGCACGGCGAGCAACAACAACAACAAAACATTCGAAGATGCCTTCATCATTTTGTTTTCCTCTTGCGTTTAGCCAAGACTGCGATGCCACGCCATCACAATGGCATGATTTCAGCCACTTAACACCTTCAGCATACAAGATTGCCAGCTTGGCGACCCGCTCCAGCTTGTTAATAAAAAACGGGAGGCCAAGGCCTCCCGCTTTCCCTCTCCCAGCCGCCCGGCCACACCAAAACCGCCGCGCCGCGTTGTCCTTTCACATCAGTAAGTTAACTCGTCATGCCGGGTATCCACCCACTGCCCCGCCCCGAGCGACAGCATCAGCAAGGCCACGCGCTCATGCACGATCACGGTATGGGTGTTGCCGGAAAACTGCATGTAGCGCCGCAGATCCTCCCTCACCTTGCGCGAGCCGGTGACGTCGATGATGATGTCCACCCGCTCGCCCTGTTCTGCGATCTCGATGAAATTGGCAGTGACCGCCACGCCCCGCTCCTTGGCCAGCAGCACCCCCGGCAGTTGCAGATCCAGATCCGCCACCCCCACCATCTCCACAAATGGCGCATCCAGCAGCTGCTTCAGCAAAGGCGTTCCGGTCTCTCCCACGCCAACCATGCCGATTCTGAATTTTTGCATATATCCCCACCTGTCCATTTATGCCTAGCGTATAAGCGCCATCACTGTAGATCATTGATTGCAAAACCGACTTGAGGCAGGTCAAACCCCGACCGTCAAATGACATGGCCCGGCGCGAGCCGGGCCATCCCGTTGCAGGCATGACGCCGTTCAATGCAGATTCTGCTGCGACAGGAAACGCAGGTAGCCCAGGCCCTCCAGCCAGAAGCCACCATCGGCCAGCGGCGTGGCATCGGTCAGATCGGCCACGGTCAACACCAGTTCCTGGCCATCCAGATTGGCTTCCAGCACCACGTCGTCGTCATCGGAGAACTCTTCGGAAACCGTATGGAAGTCCGGCTTGACGAACTGGTTGTTGACCTGAATGTAGTCGGACTCATTCAGCAAACGCAGAATGTTCATGATGGCCTCCTCTTGATGCGGTGGGGAACAAGGTCAAACGGACAGTTACGTTTCGCAAACCCCGTAATCAGACAGCGGCACTGTCGAACCGCCATCGCATCGAAACCTGCATCTACAGCCAACCACGTTCGGCAAACGATTCCGCGTGTCCGCCAGTCACCACGAAATGATCCAGCAATTTGACGTCAACCAGCGCCAGCGCGCTCTTGAGCGTATCGGTCAGCGCCCTGTCCGCGGCGGATGGCTCGCTCACCCCGGAAGGATGATTGTGAGCCACGATCACCGCCGCCGCATTATGCCGCAAGGCGCGGCGCAACACCTCGCGCGGATACACCCTGGTTTCGGTCAACGTTCCCTTGAACACTTCTTCGACCTCGATCAAGCGGTTTTGTGCCGTCAAAAATATCACAACAAATATTTCAACTTCGCGCCGGCCTATGCTCAGCCGCAGGTAATCCCGCACCTGCTGCGGACTGGACAGCGCGTCGCCCAGCTGCATGGACTCGGACAGCGCCCGCCGCGCAAGCTCGGTGCAAGCCATCAGCTGCGCGTACTTGGCTTCGCCCAGCCCCGGCCTGGACTTGAACTCCGGTAGCGTCGCGGTCAGCAGCCGCGACAAGGAACCGAAATCCTGCAACAGGCGCCGCGCCAGCTCCACCGCATTGACGCCCTTGATGCCGGTGCGCAGGAAGATCGCCAGCAACTCGGAATCGTTGAGGGAAGCGGCTCCCTGCTGCAACAACTTCTCGCGCGGGCGCTCCGACTCGGGCCAACTGGCAATCGACATTGCGCATCCTCCCTCTGGCTATAGCATTGTTTGTGTCTACTGGCCAACAAGATAGCAACAAGCAATGACATTAACATGCAACAATCTGCCGACGCCAGAACCACCACGCGGCCAAATCCGCTAAAATGGCCAGTTTACGGCTGCTTTGCGAAGACATAACGATGACTGCCAAACGCATTCTTCTCGGCATCAGCGGCGGCATCGCCGCCTATAAATCGGCGGAACTGACCCGGCAGCTGATCAAGGCCGGCCATCAGGTGGAAGTGGTGATGACCGAATCCGCCACCCGCTTCGTGACGCCCGCCACCTTCCAGGCGCTGTCCGGCAACACGGTCTACACCGACCTGTGGGACCCGCGCCCCAGCAACGCGATGGCGCACATCGAGCTGTCGCGCCGGGCCGACGCGTTCCTGATCGCGCCCGCCACAGCCAACCTGCTGTTCAAGCTGGCGCACGGCGCCTGCGACGACCTGATCTCCACGCTGGCGGCCGCCCGCACCTGCCCGCTGATCGTCGCCCCGGCGATGAACCTGCAGATGTGGCAGAACCCGCCCAACCAGCGCAATCTGGCGCAGCTGCGCGCCGACGGCGTAACCGTGTTCGGACCCGGCAACGGCTCCCAGGCCTGCGGTGAAACCGGTGACGGCCGCATGCTGGAACCGCACGAAATTGTCGAGCTGCTGAACGGCTTCTTTGCCGACAAACTGCTGGCCGGCAAAAAGGTGCTGCTCACCGCCGGCCCGACCTACGAGGCGATAGACGCCGTGCGCGGCATCACCAACATCAGCTCCGGCAAGATGGGCTACGCGCTGGCGCGTGCCTGCCGCGACGCCGGCGCCGAAGTCACCCTGGTGTCCGGCCCCACCGGCATGCCGGCACCGCAGGACATCCGCCGCGTCGATGTCGCCAGCGCCGCCGACATGCAGCAGGCGGTGCTGACGGAAGTCGGCAGCACCAATGTGTTCATTTCGGTGGCGGCCGTGGCCGACTACAAGGTGAAAAACCGCAGCGAGCACAAGATCAAGAAAGGCGCCGTCGTCCCGACCATCGAGCTGGAAGAAAATCCCGACATCCTGGCCACCGTCGCCGGCCTGCCCGCCGCGCCGTTCTGCGTCGGCTTCGCCGCCGAGAGCCAGAACCTGCTGGAGTTCGCCGAGGCCAAACGCCGGCGCAAGAAGCTGCCGCTGCTGGTGGCCAACCTGGCGCAACAGGCGATGGGCGCCGACGACAACCAGGTGGTACTGCTGGACAATGCCGGCCAGCACCCTCTGCCGCAAATGCCCAAAGACGAAGTGGCGCGCGCCATCGTCCGCCATCTGGCGCGCCTGCTCCCCAGCCGCTGAATACCCATCCCGGCGGCCTGCTGGCCGCCAACGACTTGAGGACACACCATGCAACCCGTTATCGACGTCAAGATCCTGGACGCGCGCCTGCGCGAAAACCTGCCGGCCTACGCCACTTCCGGCTCGGCCGGCCTGGATCTGCGCGCCGCCATCGATCAGGACCTGACCATCGCCCCGGGCGAAACCCACCTGATCCCCACCGGCCTCTCCATCCACCTGGACAATCCGGGCCTCGCCGCCATGCTGCTGCCCCGCTCCGGTCTGGGCCACAAGCACGGCATCGTGCTGGGCAATCTGGTCGGCCTGATCGACTCCGACTACCAAGGCCAGGTATTCGTTTCCATCTGGAACCGCGGCTGCGAGCCGTTCCGCCTGGTGCCGATGGAGCGCATCGCCCAGATGGTGATCGTGCCGGTGGTGCAGGTGGGATTTAAGCTGGTTGACGATTTCGAACAATCCGAGCGCGGCAGCGGCGGTTTCGGCAGCACCGGACGCGGCTGAGCCGACCGGCATTCGCCCCTCCCCACAGGGGTGGGCGCTTGCCTATAATCGGGAATGCGATGGCGCCGCCAGACCAAGCGCCGCCCGTCCAGGAGTCTCCCTATGATGCAGACACCGCTTCCCGATCAGAATGAAAGCAAGCTGATTCTCGACAACCTAGTCGAGCTGACATCGCAGCGCGAGCAGGAAATGCTGGAGTCCAGCCTGCTTTCAACCCTGATAGAGGTCATGCACGTCGAACGAGTAGAGCTGTTCGCCTGCCGTTGGGTCAACAACACGCCCTACATCCGCCGGCGGCTGGAAGCCAGTGCCAGCCCCGGCAAACCCGTCATCAGCGAAACATCCGACGATGGCTGGCAGCAGCCGCCCACCGTCCTCCACGACCTGCTCGACCAGCCGGCAGGCGACGACAGCCTCCACCATCCCCCCGGCCGAATCTGCATGCCGCTGCGCTGCATGGGCAGCATCGCCTCGCTGCTGATCATCCATACTTCACAATTCCAGGCCAATCACGCCATGCTCAGAGCGATGGCGCGGATACACGAGAACTTCCTGCGCCTGCTGTTCGAAGCCGACCGCGACATGCTGACCGCGCTGCACAACCGCCGCAAGTTCGACCAGCGCTTCTACAGCCTGATCGCCTCGCTGCAACATCCGCAGACCCCGCAGAACCCCTACATCCTTGCACTGTTGGACGTGGACATGTTCAAGCGCGTGAACGACCGCTTCGGCCACATGGTGGGCGACGAGGTGCTGCTGTTGCTGGCCCAGTTGATGCAGCAAAGCTTCGGCGAAGAGGACGGGCTGTTCCGCTACGGTGGCGAGGAGTTCGCGCTGCTGCTGCGGGGTTCGGACATCGAGCAGGCGGAAATGGCGCTGGAGCGCTTCCGTATCAAGGTGGCGCGCCACGCCTTTCCCCAGGTCCAGAACGTCACCATCAGCATAGGCTACACCCGTATCCACCCCGCCCTGCTGCCCGGCCAACTGGTGGAACAGGCCGACCGCGCGCTCTACTACGCCAAGAGCCATGGCCGCAACCAGGTCTGCGGCTACGAGAAACTGGTGGCCGACGGCGCGCTGGAAATTCAGCAGTTGAGCGGGCAGATCGACTTCTTCTGAGCGGCGCTCAGGGCCGCTGGATGATGCGGTTCAACTGCGGCACCGCCACCATCGGCCTTGTCTGGAAATAGTCCTCCAGCGCATTCACATCCACCACGCCACCCACCCGGTTGCCCCCCTTGGTCAATACAGTGAAACCATCGCCGCCGCCAGCGATGAAGTTGTTGACCTGCACCCGGTAGGCCGCCTGCGGATCAATCGCCACGCCATTGATCTTGATGCTGGAAATATCCACCTTGTTGCCTGCGGGGGCCGATTGGCTCCACTCATAGCTGAAGCCGGCCGACACCTGCAGGATCTTGGGCTGGGTCGGATTGCTCCACTGCTGCTCCAGCAATTGGTCGATTTGCTGGCCGGTGAGCGTCATGGTCATCATGGTGTTGCCGAAAGGCTGGACGGTATAGATCTGCTGGTAGCTGACGCCGCCGCCAGCCGCCGGCGCGATGTCGGCGCGGATGCCGCCCGGATTCATGAAGGCAGCCACCGCGCCCTGCTCCCGGCCAGCCGCCAGCTGGGAATCCGCAATCACATCGCCCAGCGTCGATTCGCCAGCCGCGTTAACCCCGCGAGTCAAGGCGCCTGCCGCCTGCCCCACCACCCGGTTGGCGATGGAAGCCACCAGAGACTGATAGATTTTGATCAGGCTGGTCACTTCAGCGCGCGGCGCGATGTCCTGGCCTACCAGCCGGTTGGCTGCCTGAATCGATCCCGGCACAAAGCCTTTGGTCGCGGGATCCAGCTTGAAATCTATCTCGGTGAACAACTGGCCGTAATTCTTGGCGCTGGTCACCCGGCGGCCGTCTATCACGCAGTTGTAGGCCTGATGGGTATGGCCGGTGACCACTAGCCCCACCGCCTTGTCCAGCTTGCCCACGATGTCGACGATGGGACCGGAGACTCCATTGCAATCGTTGAAGCTGCCTGACTGATAACCGCCCTCGTGCACCACCACCACCACCGCCGCCACACCCTGCTGCTTCAGCTTGGGTATCAACTGATTGACGGTATCGGCTTCATCCTTGAAGTTCAGGCCCTGGAGGCCAGTGGGAGAGACGATTTCCGGCGTGCCTTTCAAGGTCATGCCGATGAAAGCCACCGGAATATTGCCGTACTTCTTGATTTCGTAGGCCGGGAACAGCGTGCCGCCATCCGGCTTTTGCACATTGGCGGCCAGGAACTTGAATTTCGCGCCGACAAACTTGCCGCCGTTCTGGCAAGTGGTGGCTGAGCCCGGTTTGCAGCCGCCGTTCTGCATCCGCAGCAATTCAGCTTGGCCGTCGTCGAATTCGTGATTACCCACCGCGTTGATGTCCAGACCCAGCAGATTCATCGCCTCTATCGTCGGCTCGTCATGGAATAAGCCGGATACCAGCGGGCTGGCGCCTATCAGGTCACCGGCGGACACCACCACGGTGTTGGGCGACTTGTCGCGCAGCGACTTCACCCAGGCCGCCAGATAATCGACGCCGCCGGCATTCACCTTGATGGTCTTGCCCGGATTGGCAGGGTCCGGCACCGTCAGCATACCGGGAGACTCCAGATTGCCATGGAAATCATTGAAGGCGATCAGCTTGACTGCCACTGGCGCGCCGCTCGGCACCTGTTGGTCATTATTTTCGCCGCGATTGGATGCCACGGAAGAAGAATCGGACATGCAGGCGGCCAGCGCCAGCGTAACGCTCAAGCAAAGGCTCAGCGGAATCAGTTTCATTGACTTGCTCCATTGTTATGTTGACAGTCCGCTGCCGGCCGCCGCCACAGCCAAACATCGCAATCCGCCAACATACACAAGAAAAATGACATTTAAAAACAAAAAACTGATTTTTAATAAAATTAAATTCCAATAACTTGCAATTTCGCAACAAGTAGCCGCAATAAAAAACGCCACGAGCAAGCTCGTGGCGTTTTGTCATCCCGACACCGCAGCCGGGACATCACCGCTGCAAGATCATGCCAGCAGATGGTTGTTCAACTCGCGCATGCCGGCGGACAGCATCGCCAGATCCAGCGCGCTGAACGACTGCAGCTCGGCGAACATCTGGCCGCACACTTCCACCGCGGCATGGCGCGTTTCGAGCCATTTCACGGCGAAGGCTTCGGTTGCCTCACCGTCCAGCAGCGCCTGGCGAGCCAGGTTGCAATGCACGCGGTACAGGTCGTCGCGCAGCGCCGAGCGCGCCAGCGACTGCCAGCGGTTGTCGCGCGGCAGGCTGGTGATGGCGTCGCGCAGCCAGTCCAGCTGCAAGGCGCTGCCCAGCTGGAAATAGTTGGCGGCAATCTGCTCCAGCGTCAGCTTGCTGCCTTCGCTGATTTCGATGATGTCCATCAGCGGCACCGCGAACTCCAGGCGCGCCAGCACCTGAGTCAGCGCCTGCGGCAGATTGGCGTGGGCGATGCGCTGCTCCAGCGCGGCCACCGCCGGGTAGCTTGCCGACGGCACCAGCTTGGGCAACTGCGCCAGCAGGCCTTGCACCTTGGCGGCGTACTGCTCGATCACCGCGTTGACCGAACCGAACGGACGCTTGTTGCGCAGCACCCAGCGGGTGACGCGCTCCACCAGCGTGCGCACCAGCACCATCAGCTGCATCTGCTGGTCGGCCGGCACCTTGTTGTCCAGCGCCTCGATCTGGCCCCACAGGCTTTCCGCGTTGAACACGCGGCTGGCGATCCACCATGCGCGGGAGATATCGGCCGCGGAGAACGGCGACTCTTCCTGCATGCGGAACACGAACGTCGTGCCCATGCGGTTGATGATCTGGTTGGCCAGCTGGTTGGAGATGATCTCGCGGCGCAGCTGGTGCTGTTCCATCTGCTTGCCGAAGCGCTGTTGCAGCGGTTTCGGGAAGTAGTTGACCAGCACCGGCAGGAAGTCCCTGTCGTCCGGCAGGTCGGTGGCCAGGATGGCCTGGTCCAGCGAGATCTTGCTATAGGCCAGCAGCACCGCGATTTCCGGCACGGTCAGACCCTGGCGCGCCAGGCGGCGCTCGTTGATGTGGGTTTCCGACGGCAGGTATTCGATCTCGCGGTTCAGCTCGCCGGTCTTTTCCATGTGGGCGATCATGCGCGCATGGGTGGTTAGCATCGCCGGCGCCTCCTGGCGCTTGATCGCCAGAATTTGCGTCTGCAGCACGTTGTTGCGCAGCACCAGATGGCCCACTTCGTCGGTCATCTCGGCCAAGAGCTCGTTGCGCTGCTTCAGCGTCATGTCGCCGGCCTGCATCACCGCGCCCAGCAGAATCTTGATGTTGACCTCGTGGTCGGAGCAATCCACGCCTGCCGAGTTGTCGATGGCGTCGGTGGCGATGCGGCCGCCGGCCAGCGCGAACTCGACGCGGCCCAGCTGGGTGCAGGTCAGGTTGCCGCCTTCGGCCACCACCCGCGCCTGCAGCTGGTTGCCGTTGACGCGCACCGGATCGCAGGCGCGGTCGCGGGCGTCGGCGTGGCTCTGCGTCGACGCCTTGACGTAGGTGCCGATGCCGCCGTTGTACAAGAGGTCGATCTTGGCCTTGAGGATTTCATGGATCAGCTCGTTCGGCGCCATGTGGTCTTTGTCGGTCTCCAGCCACGCCTTCACTTCCGGCGACAGCGGGATGGACTTGGCCGAGCGCTCGAAGATGCCGCCGCCCTTGGAAATCAGCTCGCGGTTGTAGTCGGTCCAGCTGGAGCGCGGCAGGTTGAACAGGCGCGCGCGCTCGGCGAAGCTCTTCTTCGCGTCCGGCGTCGGATCGAGGAAGATGTGCAGGTGGTTGAACGCCGCCTTCAGGCAGATGTGCTCGGACAGCAGCATGCCGTTGCCGAACACGTCGCCGGCCATGTCGCCGATGCCGATCACGCTGAAATCCTGCTCCTGGGTGTTGATGCCCAGATGGCGGAAGTGGCGCTTCACCGACTCCCAGGCGCCGCGGGCGGTGATGCCCATGCCCTTGTGGTCGTAGCCGGCGGAGCCGCCGGAGGCGAAAGCGTCGCCCAGCCAGAAGCCGTAGGATTCGGAAATGCCATTGGCGATGTCGGAGAAGGTCGCGGTGCCCTTGTCGGCGGCCACCACCAGGTACGGATCATCCGGGTCCAGGCGGCGCACGTCCTTGGGCGGAATGATCTGGCCTGCCACCAGGTTGTCCGTCACGTCCAGCAGGGCCGAGATGAAGATCTTGTAGCAGGCGATGCCTTCGGCCAGGAAGGCCTCGCGGTCGGACGGCGCCGGCAGCTGCTTGCCGACGAAGCCGCCCTTGGAGCCCATCGGCACGATCACCGAGTTCTTCACCATCTGGGCCTTCACCAGTCCCAGCACTTCGGTGCGGAAGTCTTCCATCCGGTCGGACCAGCGCAGGCCGCCGCGGGCCACCTTGGAGCCGCGCAGGTGCACGCCTTCGACGCGCGGGCTGTACACCCAGATCTCGAACATCGGCCGCGGCTGCGGCAGGAAGGCGATCTGGTTGCTTTCCAACTTGAACGAGATGTAGGACTTGAACTCGCCATCGGTGCCCTTCTGCCAGAAATTGGTGCGGCGGGTGGCCAGGATCACGGTCAGGAAGCCATTGAGGATGCGGTCCTCGTCCAGATTGGCCACGCCGTCCAGCATGCCGCGCACCGCGGCCAGCAGCAGCTCGGCCTTTTCGTCGTCATGCGCTTGCGGATCGAGGCGGGCGAAGAACAGCTCCACCAGGCTGCGGGTGATGGCCGGATAGTTGGCCACGCACTGCTCGAGGTAAGCCTGGCTGAAGGTCAGGCCGCCCTGGCGCAGATACTTGGCCAGCGCGCGCACCAGCGAGATTTCGCGCCAATCCAGGCCGGCCACCAACGCCAGGCGGTTGAAGCCGTCGTTTTCGCAACGCTTGGCGAACACTTGCGACAGCAGTTCCTGGAAGTCTTGTTGAACCTGGTCCCGGGCCATCTGCTCGCCGAAGCTGCCCACGTCCAGGCCGAAGTCGCTGATCCACACCTGGGTGCCGTCGGCGCGCTTGACGCAATACGGATGCTCGTCGCGCACCTTGACGCCCATGTTTTCCAGGATGGGCAGGCTGGCGGACAGGCCCATCGGCTCGCTTTCGCGGAACAGCTTGAGGTTGAACGCCGCGCCGCCGCGATGGAAGGGGCGGTACAGCTTCATCGCCAGCGGCTCGCCGGCGTTGATGCCTTCCAGATGCAGCACGTCCAGCACCGCGTTGCGCACCGCGAACTCTTCGCGGTAAGCCACCGGGAAGCCGTCCTTGTAGCGGTTGAACAGCGCGTTGCCGCGCTCTTCGCCGTGCGACTCCACCAGTTGCTGATGCAGCTCTTCCGACCAGCCGCGCACCAAGCGGGCGATTTCGGCCTCGATGTCGGCTTCGTGGAAGTCAGGCAGTTTGGGCGCGTTGGTGCGGATGATGTAGTGCACGCGGGCCAGGGTGCCGTCGCCGATCTGCACGCTGAATTCGGCGCTGCTGCCGTTGAAGGCGTTCATCAGCACTTTTTCTATTTTCAGGCGCACTTCGGTGCTGAAGCTGTCGCGCGGCACGTAGACCAGGCTGCTCACATAGCGGTGGTAACGGTCGCTGCGCACGAACAGGCGCACGCGCGGGCGCTCCTGCAGGCTGACGATGCCTTCAGAGATCGGCCCCAGCACCTCGGCCGGAATTTCAAACAACTCGTCGCGCGGGTAGCTTTCCAGCACGAAGCCCAGGGTCTTGGACTTGTAGCTGTCGTCGACAAAATCGCAGTTCTTGACTACGGTGGCTACCTTCTGGCGCAGGATGGGCACATCCTTCGGCGACATCTGGTAGGCGCTGGCGGTGTAGAGGCCCAGGAAGCGGCGCTCGCCCAGCACTTCGCCCTTGTCATTGAAGCGCTTGATGCCGACGAAGTCGACATAGGCCGGGCGATGGATGATGGAACGGGTCTGCGACTTGTTGAGGATGATCAGCTGCGGCAGATGCGCCAGTTCGCGCAACTCCTGCGGCAGCTGCTCGAAGCTGGCGGAGTATTCCTTGTCGCCCTGGTCCTGCAGGATGCCCAGGCCGGAATGCTTGACGATCTTCAAGCTGTCCTTGCCGTCGCGGCGGACCAGATCGTAGTCGCAATAGCCCATGAACAGGAAGTTGCGGGCCGCCATCCACTCCAGGAAGGCCACGGCTTCCTTGGCTTCCGCGGCGCGCTCGCCCTTGAGCTTGGCCAGGTCCTTGCCGATGTCGGCCAGCACTTCGCGCATTTTCGGCTCGTCGCTGACCACCAGGCGGATGTCGGCCATCACGCGCTTGAGTTCGGTTTCCAGCTGCTGCAGCAATGCCGCGTCGCTGATGCGGTCGATCTGGACATGGATCAGCGATTCCAGCGGCAGGCTGCGATCTTCGGTGCGCTTGATTGCCTGCAGCGCCCCGCTCTTGTCGCGGCCAACCGACAGCACCGGGTGCACCAACAGGTGCAAATTGAGGTTGTAGCGCGACAGCAGCATGGTGATCGAATCGATCAGGAACGGCATGTCGTCGTTGACCACTTCGATCACGGTGTGGGTGCTTTGCCAACCGTCACGCTCGAAATCGGGATTGTAGATGCGGCACTTGACCTGGCCGGCGCTGCGCTTGCCGGCAAACTCGTAATGCGCCATGGCTGCGCCGAACAGATCGAGCGAGGAGAACTGCCTGAGGTCGGCGTGTTCGGTCTCTTCGAAGTAGATCGGGAAGAAGGCGGCGAGTGTTTGGGTCTCCTTGGAAGAAAGCTTGCTCTCGGCTACAGCCTGAATATCTGCGATCAGGCTTGCCAGTTCGGTCTTGTTGGTAAGCGACATTTAGCTTCTCTTGTTGTGAGCAGGGAGGTTGTCGGGGCATTGTAGATAGCACTACCCGCCCGGGATTTCCTTAATGCGACATAGTCTTACATAAAACAGATTGACCCCATTCCAAACAGGGTACGCCAAAAGCATAAGCCGGCCCGGAATCCACGCGATACCTTACAGCAAAGCGACGAGCAGTTACACAAAGACCATTGCAGAGGACATTGTAGACAATCCAACAAACCATGCGTAACTTGCTGTTTTTTATGATATTTCCATTTTCATATCAAAGTAAGGTAGAATGTGCGCACTTGCTTATGGGGATTGACCAATTCCGCCACTTGATGTTGCAGAAAGTGGCGTCCCTTGGCCGCCAATAAACACAAGACGGCCCGGATCGGAACAATAACGCTGCCTCCGGTGCGGGGTTTACAAGCCGGCAGCCGCGCGCGTCGCGCAGCCAGCCGAAAATAGAGAAGCAGAAGCAACATCATGAAAAAAGCACTGATCGCAAGCGCCAGCTTTGCCCTGGTTGCCTCCCTGTCCGCCCAGGCCGAAACCCTGCGCTTCGGCATCGACCTCAACTACCCGCCCTTCTCCAAGCAAGGCACCGACGGCAAGCCGCAGGGCTTCGACATCGACATGGCCAATGCGCTGTGCAAGGAGATGAAGGTCACCTGCCAGATCGTGCCGCAGGACTGGGATGGCCTGATCCCGGCGCTCAACGCCAACAAGTTCGACGCCATCATCTCGTCGATGCAGATCACGCCGGAACGCCAGAAGGCGGTGGACTTCACCCACAAGTACTACAATATCGCCAGCCGCCTGGTAGCCAAGGAAGGCACCAAGGTAGACGCCGCCAGCTTCAAGGGCAAGAAGATCGGCGTGCTGCGCGCCTCCACCCAGGAAAAGTTCGCCAAGGACTTCTGGGGCAAGAACGGCGCCAGCGTCGTCTCCTACGCCAAGTCCCCTGAATCCTTCCTCGACCTGAAATCCGGCCGCGTCGACGCGGTGTTCGTCGACGGCGCCGTCGGCGAGGGCGAATTCCTCAAGACGCCACAGGGCAAGGGCTACGCCTTTGTCGGCCCCAACTACTCCGAGGTCAAATACTTCGGCCTGGGCGCCGGCATCGCCGTCAAGAAAGGCAACAAGGCGCTGGCCGACCGCCTGAACAAGGCTATAGACCAGGTGCGCAAGGACGGCGGCTACAAGAAGGTTCAGGACAAGTACTTCAGCTTCGACGTATACGGCGGCTGATACCGGCACCCCATCTCGGGCAGGCGCTGTCATCCTGGCGCGCCTGCGCCTGCAATCCCCTCTTTCGAGATTGCTTCATGTTTCTGCAAGGCTACTTACCCAGCATCCTCGAAGGTGCGGTGCTCACCCTGAAACTGGCCGGCTCGGCACTGGCGGTTGCCATCGCGCTCGGTCTGGTAGGCGCGCTGTTCAAATCCGCCCAGTCGCGGCTGCTGACGCTGCTGGCCGAGGTCTACTCCACCGTGGTGCGCGGCATTCCCGACCTGGTATGGATGTTCTTGTTGTTCTTCGGCGCGCAGATGCTGCTCAACGACGTCTGCGGCTATCTGGGCTGGCGAAGCCCCGACATCGACCCTTTCGTCGCCGGCGTGCTGACGCTGGGCTTCATCTTCGGCGCCTACATGACCGAAACCTTCCGCGGCGCGATGATGGCGGTGAACAAGGGGCAGATGGAGGCCGGACTGGCATACGGCATGAGTCCGCTGCGGGTATTCTTCCGCATCACCCTGCCGCAGATGGTGCGCTTCGCGCTGCCCAGCTTCTCCAACAACTGGCTGGTGCTGGTCAAGTCCACCGCACTGGTCTCCGTCATCGGCCTCAATGACGTGATGTACCGCGCCGACGCCGCCAAATCGGCCACCCAGCAACCCTTCGACGTCTACATCATCGTCGGCCTGCTGTTCCTGATCGTCACCGGCCTCTCCAATCTGCTGCTGGCCTGGATGGAAAGGCGCTATTCGATGGGCACCAAGGAGAGCGGTCTATGATCGACCCGAAGCTTATTATCGAACGGCTCCCGGAGTTCTTCGGAGCCCATGACGGCGGCCCGATGCTGGCCAGCAGCGACGGCCTGATCCTCACCCTGCAGCTGTTGAGCGTGTCGCTGCTGCTGGGGCTGGCGCTGGCTATCCCGCTCGCCATCGCGCGCGTGGCGCAAAACCGCCTGTTGTCCGGCGGCGTCTGGTTGTTCGGCTACGTCTTCCGCGGCACGCCGCTACTGGTGCAGCTGTTCATCATCTACTACGGCCTGGCGCAATTCGACTGGGTGCGCGACAGCTGGGCCTGGCAGTATCTGCAGAACGCTTATGTCTGCGCCATCCTGGCCTTCACGCTAAACACCGCCGCCTACACCACCGAGATCATCGCAGGCCAGCTACGCAATACCCACTGGGGAGAGATAGAAGCCGCCCGCGCCATGGGCATGAGCCAGTGGCTGATGCTGCGCCGCATCGTGCTGCCGTCCGCGCTGCGCCGCGCGCTGCCGGCCTACAGCAACGAGGTGATCATGATGCTGCAGAGCACCGCCATCGCCGGCCTAGTGACGCTGGCCGACCTCACCGGCGTGGCGCGCCGCATCTACAGCGAAAGCTACATGCCGTTCGAGCCTTTTCTCACCGCGGCTGTCATCTACCTGGGTCTGACCTTCGCCTTGGTCTGGCTGATGAAGCGGGCCGAGCGGCGTTACCTGGCTTTCCTCGCTCCCAGAAAGCAATAAGGCAGTAAACGATAGCGACCGGCAGCAATTCTTCTGCCTGCCAACGGAAATAAATCGTACAATGCACGGCAAGATACGCCGCCATGCCAGGTCTCCCGGCATGGCGGTCTTTTTGCCACCCGAGTACAGACAATCACACCATGGGTCACCCGCCCCAAACCGGCAAAGCCCTGCGCTTTGGCTTCCTGCTTCTGCCCCACGCCTCGATGGCCGACTTCGCCGCCGCGTCCGAGGTGCTCGCCCACGCCAATCTGCTGGCCGAGAAACGCCTGTACGAAACCCTGCTGCTGTCGCTGGACGGCAGCCAGGTGCAGCTATCCAACGGCGTCAAGCTGGCGGTGGACCTGCCCTTGTCCTACGCCCCCAAGCTGGACTACCTGCTGATCCTGGCCGACGAGATAGGCAACGAGTTTGCGCTCGAAGAGCTGAGCAAGGGCATCTCGGCCTGCAACACCGACAAGCTCACGCTGGGCGGCCTGGGTTGCGGCAGCTACTGGCTGGCCCGCGCCGGCCTGCTGGCAGGGCAGCGCGCCACCATACACTGGCGCGAAATCTCGCGGCTGACCGAAGAATTTCCCGATGTGATCGTCACGTCCAATTTGTACGAAAGCGAAGGCCGCTACCTGAGCTGCGCAGGCGGCGCCGCCACTTTCGACTTCATGCTGGATCTGGTTGGCAAACAGCAAGGCCACGAATTCATCGCCCAGCTATCCGAACTGTTCAGCATGGAGCGGATACGCCCCGGCAACGAAAGACAGCGCATCCCGCTGGCCACCCGCATCGGCGGCAGCCAGCCCAAGCTGACCGAGGCGGTCAGCCTGATGGAAGCCAATATCGAGGAACCGCTGTCGACCGACGACATCGCCTATTATGTAGGCGTCTCCCGACGCCAATTGGAAAGGCTGTTCAAGCAATACCTGGGCACGGTGCCATCAAAATACTATCTGGAGTTGCGCTTGAGCCGGGCGCGGCAACTGCTGCAGCAAACCAGCAAGTCCATCGTGCAGATCGGCCTGGCCTGCGGCTTTTCCAGCGGCCCGCACTTCTCCAGCACCTACCGCAACCACTTCAACATCACCCCGCGCGAAGAGCGCGCGCAACGCACCCAGACCAGCGCGCTGCAACGCCAGCCGGTCTAGCCAGCCCGCCATCGGCAAGGCGCACCGCCTTGCCGGGATCCGCTAAGTCAGTTGGCGCTCGGCCTGCAGTGCCAGCGGCAGCTCGATGTGGAAGCAGGCGCCGCTGGCTGGAATGTTCTCCGCCGAAATCAACCCGCCGTACTGCTCGACGATGGTTTGGCAGATCGACAGTCCCAGGCCCATTCCATGAGGCTTGGTGGAGAAGAAGGGATGGAACAGCACTTCCAGTAGATCCGGCGTGATGCCGCGGCCGGTATCGCGCACCTCCAGTATTCCTTTTTTGCCCTCGCGCCGGGTATGCACGATCACATGCCGCTTCATCGCCGGCTCGTCCTTCAACGCATCCATCGCATTGGACAACAGATTCAGCACCACCTGCTCCAGCTGGATGCTGTCGGCCATCACCGGAATCGAATAGCCGGACAACAACTGCACCACTTCGATGCCGCGCTCGCGCAGATCGTACTCCACTAGGAACATGCAATTGCCCACCACCTGGTTCACGTCGATCAGCCGAGTCTCGATCGCCCGCTTGCTGACCAATGCCCGCAGCCGCTTGATGATTTCCCCCGCCCTGCCCGCCTGGGCCACAGCCAGCTTGAGCGCTGAATTCACTTGCGGAGGCACGTCTTCAACGCCGTCCAGCAACTGCATCGCCGCCTGGCAATAGTTTGAAATCGCGGTCAGCGGCTGATTCAGCTCATGCGCGATGCCGGACGCCATCTCGCCCATGGTATGCAGGCGCGCCACATGAGACAGCTTTTCCAGATGCTCCTTCACACGGGTTTCACTGGCTTCGAGCGCCTCCGCCGTGCGCTGGCGCAACGGCCCATGTCGCGCAAGGCGCACACCACGCCTATCAATACGCCATCGCGCGACAACAAGGGTGCCACCCCGCCCTCGACAAAATGCACTTTGCCGCGCGCGGTGGTCAACTGCATGCGTTCCGGCAATTCCACCGACAGGCCGGTGCGGAAGCACTCACTGATCGGGTCCTCGGCAAACTCCGACGCCAGTTCCCCCAGCAGACGGAACACCTCGTGGCAGGGTTGCCCCAACACTTCCTCGCTCGGCATTTCCACCAGCTGCAAGGCCATGGGATTCGCCATTTCTATGCAGCGGTCCTGCCGCAAGATCAACACGCCGTCATGAATGGCGCTGAGCGTTACCGATGCCCGCTCGCTCTGCAAAAACAGCTCTTCGTCAGCCTGGCTGCGCTCGCGCCGCAGAGCCATGCGCTGCTTATAGATCAGGCCGCCGGCCGCCAGCAACAAGGTGATGAACAGCTCTCTCAGCAAGAGCGGCAGCAGGGCCAGATCATTCAGGCGCACATCCTGCGCCACACCCAACACGAAGGGCTGAGCTTCGCTGTTCAAAGGCAGGCGCAATTCCAGCCGCGTCACCACCGGCCACCAATCGTGCTCGGCGAAGCGGTGCAAGCGCTCGTACAACGGTTCGCTGCCATCGCCCTCCTTCGGCAGCAGGGACAGATCCAGGCTGCCCGGCAGGCTTTGATCCACCGGCAGCTGCAACAGCTTGTCGCAAAACACCACCAGCGCGACCACTCCGGCCAGCTCCCGCTTAACGGACGTCCTTCTGGATTCGGCGGCCGATTGGCGAAACAGCGGTTGCATCAGCATGTAGGCGCGCCCGCCACCGTCATACAAATCAAACGGACGGGACGATACCTTTTGCCCGCTCAGCAGGACCTTGCGCAGCGCCGGGGCAAAATGGGGATCGCCTAGCACGTCGTAGCCGAACACCGGGCTGGCCGCAGGCAAATCCGGCTCTATCATCGACACCACCAGCGATTGCTGGCGCACCGGCGCCGGCTGCCAGCTACGCTTGCCCATCACGTCGAAATCGCGGATATAGAAGGTTTCGCCGAAACGGGTTTCCATCTCGCGCAGGAAGGACGCGCGATTTTCGGCAGTCACATTGCGGAAGAACTCTATAGCGTACAACTGCTGGTAGCGTGGCAGCATTTCCCGTGAAAATGCGCTCAATGCGGGAGCATCGAAAGGCTCCCTCGACAGCAGCAAGGCATCGATCGCCGACAGCACCGACTCGTTCTGGTCCAGCCTGCGCGCCACGCCGGCATAAGCCTGATGCGCAGCCAACTCAAAACCATCCTGCAGCCTGCGGTACTCCCCCATGCCCCACTGGCTCAGCACCAGAAGGGCGCAAATCAGCCAGATAGCACCAAACAGCAGCCACTCGCCACCTTTGAATTTACTCAAGACTCCCGCCTCAGGAATTTATCTGACATTTCAAATAATATGCATTGCATAAAACGTCTGCCGCGCATTTTTGCAAAAATCGCCCACGGTAGCAATGATTGCGGCATCAGCCTACCCGCAGCCGCCTCGCCGATGGTCGCCAAGCCCGAGCGCCGCCAGGTGACCCGGTTCGAGTACGGTACTCGCTCAGGCAAAGCCAACGGGAGGGCTTGCAAGCCGCCCTTTCGCATCCAGATAGAAACAGTGCAAACTGGCGAGAATCCTGACAGTCTTGGGGAGAAGCCGGCACGACGGGCGCGGGCGGGCGATCAGCCCCAAACGCAGAAACCCCAGCTCAATGAGCTGGGGTTTCAACAAATTCATCCGGCGCGCCAAACGCAAAAACCCCAGCTCATTGAGCTGGGGTTCTGCTATCGGGCGTCTGGCGGTGTCCTACTTTCACATGGCGAATGCCACACTATCATCGGCGCTAAGGCGTTTCACGGTCCTGTTCGGGATGGGAAGGCGTGGGACCACCTCGCTATGGCCACCAGACATAAACTGGTACAAACTCAAGAAGCCTGAACTCGTCTCTCAACGCGTTCTGAATATTTTTTCGGGTACTCAATTGTGTCGCACTCACACTCCATCTTCGTCACTCAGTTTCCCAAGCCACTCAAATGATAGGATCAAGCCTCACGAGCAATTAGTATCGGTTAGCTTCACGCCTCACAGCGCTTCCACACCCGACCTATCAACGTCCTGGTCTCGAACGACTCTTCAGGGAGGTCTAGCCTCCAGGGAAGTCTCATCTTCAGGCGAGTTTCCCGCTTAGATGCTTTCAGCGGTTATCTCTTCCGAACTTAGCTACCCGGCGATGCCACTGGCGTGACAACCGGTACACCAGAGGTTCGTCCACTCCGGTCCTCTCGTACTAGGAGCAGCCCCCGTCAAACTTCCAACGCCCACTGCAGATAGGGACCAAACTGTCTCACGACGTTTTGAACCCAGCTCACGTACCACTTTAAATGGCGAACAGCCATACCCTTGGGACCGGCTACAGCCCCAGGATGTGATGAGCCGACATCGAGGTGCCAAACACCGCCGTCGATGTGAACTCTTGGGCGGTATCAGCCTGTTATCCCCGGAGTACCTTTTATCCGTTGAGCGATGGCCCTTCCATACAGAACCACCGGATCACTATGTCCTGCTTTCGCACCTGCTCGACTTGTCGGTCTCGCAGTTAAGCTACCTTTTGCCATTGCACTATCAGCACGATTTCCGACCGTACCTAGGTAACCTTCGAACTCCTCCGTTACACTTTGGGAGGAGACCGCCCCAGTCAAACTGCCTACCATGCACTGTCCCCAATCCGGATCACGGACCAAGGTTAGAACCTCAAAGGGGTCAGGGTGGTATTTCAAGGTTGGCTCCACCTGAACTAGCGTCCAGGCTTCATAGCCTCCCACCTATCCTACACAAACCACTTCAAAGTCCAATGCAAAGCTACAGTAAAGGTTCACGGGGTCTTTCCGTCTAGCAGCGGGTAGATTGCATCTTCACAAACACTTCAACTTCGCTGAGTCTCAGGAGGAGACAGTGTGGCCATCGTTACGCCATTCGTGCGGGTCGGAACTTACCCGACAAGGAATTTCGCTACCTTAGGACCGTTATAGTTACGGCCGCCGTTTACCGGGGCTTCGATCAAGAGCTTGCACCCCATCACTTAACCTTCCGGCACCGGGCAGGCGTCACACCGTATACGTCCACTTTCGTGTTGGCACAGTGCTGTGTTTTTGTTAAACAGTCGCAGCCACCGATTCTCTGCGACCTGTCATAGCTTCAGACGCGAAGTCTTACACCACAACAGGCATACCTTCTCCCGAAGTTACGGTATCAATTTGCCGAGTTCCTTCTCCTGAGTTCTCTCAAGCGCCTTAGAATTCTCATCCTGCCCACCTGTGTCGGTTTGCGGTACGGTTCTTGTGTAGCTGAAGCTTAGTGGCTTTTCCTGGAAGCGTGGTATCAGTCACTTCAGGTCCGTAGACCCTCGTTATCACGTCTCGGTGTTAAAGAAGAGCGGATTTGCCTACTCTTCACACCTACCGGCTTGAACAGACTATTCCAACAGTCTGCTGACCTAACCTTCTCCGTCCCCACATCGCACTACACAAAAGTACGGGAATTTTAACCCGTTTCCCATCGACTACGCTTTTCAGCCTCGCCTTAGGGGCCGACTCACCCTACGCCGATGAACGTTGCGTAGGAAACCTTGGGCTTTCGGCGAGCGGGCTTTTCACCCGCTTTATCGCTACTCATGTCAGCATTCGCACTTCTGATATCTCCAGCATGCCTCTCGACACACCTTCACAGACCTACAGAACGCTCCCCTACCACGGACACATTTGACTGTGCCCATCCGCAGCTTCGGTTATCAGTTTGAGCCCCGTTACATCTTCCGCGCAGGACGACTCGACCAGTGAGCTATTACGCTTTCTTTAAATGATGGCTGCTTCTAAGCCAACATCCTGGCTGTCTATGCCTTCCCACTTCGTTTACCACTTAACTGATCATTTGGGACCTTAGCTGGCGGTCTGGGTTGTTTCCCTCTTGACAATGGACGTTAGCACCCACTGTCTGTCTCCCATGCTGGCACTTTCCGGTATTCAGAGTTTGCCATGGTTTGGTAAATCGCAATGACCCCCTAGCCATAACAGTGCTTTACCCCCGGAAGTGATACATGAGGCACTACCTAAATAGTTTTCGGGGAGAACCAGCTATCTCCGAGTTTGTTTAGCCTTTCACCCCTATCCACAGCTCATCCCCTAGTTTTGCAACACTAGTGGGTTCGGACCTCCAGTGCGTGTTACCGCACCTTCATCCTGGCCATGGATAGATCACTCGGTTTCGGGTCTACACCCAGCGACTGATTCGCCCTATTCGGACTCGGTTTCCCTACGCCTCCCCTATTCGGTTAAGCTTGCCACTGAATGTAAGTCGCTGACCCATTATACAAAAGGTACGCAGTCACGGAACAAGTCCGCTCCCACTGTTTGTATGCATCCGGTTTCAGGTTCTATTTCACTCCCCTCCCGGGGTTCTTTTCGCCTTTCCCTCACGGTACTGGTTCACTATCGGTCGATCACGAGTATTTAGCCTTGGAGGATGGTCCCCCCATCTTCAAACAGGATTTCGCGTGTCCCGCCCTACTTTTCGTATGCTTAGTACCAAGAATGCGTTTTCGTGTACGGGGCTATCACCCACTACGGCGGTCCTTTCCATGAACCTTCCACTAACTCAATCTCTATCACATACAGGCTGTTCCGCGTTCGCTCGCCACTACTTACGGAATCTCGGTTGATTTCTTTTCCTTCAGCTACTTAGATGTTTCAGTTCGCTGAGTTCGCTTCCTCAGACCTATGTATTCAGTCTGGGATGACCCCTAAGGGCCGGGTTTCCCCATTCGGATATCGCGGGATCAAAGCTCTATTGCCAGCTCCCCCGCGCTTTTCGCAGGCTTACACGTCCTTCATCGCCTGTGATCGCCAAGGCATCCACCAGATGCACTTAGTCGCTTGACCCTATCATTTCAGTAACCTACGTCACTTCATGACAGAGCGTGTTTGCGCGACGACTGCACCGCCCCTTTTGATATGGCGACGCAGCCTTAGATACAATCAAATACCCAAGATGACGATTTGTCCGCGTACAGAATTAACTCTACGCTTTCATTTCGCCGTCTTATATATTCGGCTTCTTCAGTTTGTTAAAGATCGGGCGTTAAAATTACAACGCAAACAGAACCAAACTCTTCCGAGTTCGCTTGTGTTTGAGTTGTGGTGGAGGATGACGGGATCGAACCGACGACCCCCTGCTTGCAAAGCAGGTGCTCTCCCAACTGAGCTAATCCCCCAACTGGTGGGTCTGGTAGGACTCGAACCTACGACCCCTGCGTTATCAACACAGTGCTCTAACCAGCTGAGCTACAAACCCAGTAAACTTCTACGCCAGCCCCACAAGGAGCTGGCTGCCCTTAACAGAATAACCGATAGGCTGTAAGTACTTGACGATCGCCTTCTCTAGAAAGGAGGTGATCCAGCCGCAGGTTCCCCTACGGCTACCTTGTTACGACTTCACCCCAGTCATGAATCCCACCGTGGTAAGCGGCCTCCTTGCGGTTAGCCTACCCACTTCTGGTGAAACTCACTCCCATGGTGTGACGGGCGGTGTGTACAAGACCCGGGAACGTATTCACCGCAGCATGCTGATCTGCGATTACTAGCGATTCCGACTTCACGCACTCGAGTTGCAGAGTGCGATCCGGACTACGATCGGTTTTATGAGATTGGCACCACCTCGCGGCTTAGCGACCCTCTGTACCGACCATTGTATGACGTGTGAAGCCCTGCTCATAAGGGCCATGAGGACTTGACGTCATCCCCACCTTCCTCCGGTTTGTCACCGGCAGTCTCATTAGAGTGCCCAACTTAATGATGGCAACTAATGACAAGGGTTGCGCTCGTTGCGGGACTTAACCCAACATCTCACGACACGAGCTGACGACAGCCATGCAGCACCTGTGTTACGGCTCCCTTTCGGGCACCAAGCCATCTCTGGCAAGTTCCGTACATGTCAAGAGCAGGTAAGGTTTTTCGCGTTGCATCGAATTAATCCACATCATCCACCGCTTGTGCGGGTCCCCGTCAATTCCTTTGAGTTTTAACCTTGCGGCCGTACTCCCCAGGCGGTCAATTTCACGCGTTAGCTACGCTACCAAGGATTCAAACCCCCAACAGCTAATTGACATCGTTTAGGGCGTGGACTACCAGGGTATCTAATCCTGTTTGCTCCCCACGCTTTCGTGCATGAGCGTCAGTGTCATCCCAGGGGGCTGCCTTCGCCATCGGTATTCCTCCGCATCTCTACGCATTTCACTGCTACACGCGGAATTCTACCCCCCTCTGACGCACTCTAGTCTTGCAGTCTCCAATGCCGTTCCCAGGTTGAGCCCGGGGCTTTCACATCAGACTTGCAAAACCGCCTGCGCACGCTTTACGCCCAGTAATTCCGATTAACGCTTGCACCCTACGTATTACCGCGGCTGCTGGCACGTAGTTAGCCGGTGCTTATTCTTCCGGTACTGTCATCCCCGCCAGGTATTAACCAGCGGAATTTCCTCCCGAACAAAAGTCCTTTACAACCCGAAGGCCTTCTTCAGACACGCGGCATGGCTGGATCAGGCTTGCGCCCATTGTCCAAAATTCCCCACTGCTGCCTCCCGTAGGAGTCTGGGCCGTGTCTCAGTCCCAGTGTGGCGGATCATCCTCTCAGACCCGCTACTGATCGTCGCCTTGGTGAGCTCTTACCTCACCAACTAGCTAATCAGACATCGGCTGCTCGTATAACGTGAGGCCTTACGGTCCCCCACTTTCCCCCTCAGGGCGTATGCGGTATTAATCCGGCTTTCGCCGAGCTATCCCCCATTACACGGTACATTCCGATGCGTTACTCACCCGTTCGCCACTCGTCAGCGGAGCAAGCTCCCTGTTACCGTTCGACTTGCATGTGTAAAGCATGCCGCCAGCGTTCAATCTGAGCCAGGATCAAACTCTTCAGTTCAATCTCATAGCAAATTTTCTGGCACGCAAGTTCAAAGAAATAAAACAAGTATTTCTTGTCTCTTGCAGTGCAAGTTTTTGGCTTTCGCCAAGCACTTACACCTATCGGTTATTCGTTCTGTTAAAGAGCAGTGCCGGCCGCTTCGAACACCGCCGGAACCTGTTTCGTTCGGCTTGTTTCGTTCGCTGCGTCAGCTGAGGAGGCGAACTATACCGCCGCGCCCTATCCTCGTCAACACCTTTTCGCAAAAAAGCGAGCAACGGCGGGCCGATCAGCCTCCAAGACCACGCAAGCAACTGATGAAAAAGAAGATATGAAGACGGGGTGTTTTACAACCCGGCCACAACAACCCCGCGCCGGTGCAAAACCTTGCCGCCCGCGCCATGAAAAACAGGCCGGCGTCGCCGCCGGCCCGTCGGCTCTCCCCCAGGGCCATGCCTATATATGGTCAAGCAGTTGCAGGGGTAGTCGATATCGGCATCCGCCCCCCACTCGTCCGGGCGATCCTCGTCCGAGATGTAACCCCAGTTGGCCAGCACTGTCTTCATGCCCACGCGGCGGCCAGCCATGATGTCACGCTCGGCATCGCCAACATATATGCAATGTTCCGGCGCGATGCCGATCTGCTGCGCGGCGTGCAACATCGGCCTCGGGTCAGGCTTGGCCACACCCACGGTATCGCCGCTGACCGTCACTGCCGGCGCGCTGGAAAATGGCAAAGCCGGCACCAACCGGTCGGTGAAGCGCATCGGCTTGTTGGTGATGATGCCCCACACCAGCCCACGACCATCCAAAGCATCGATCAGCGTATTGACGCCTTCGAACAAGCAGGTCTCGTCGGCGAAGCTGGCTTCGTAATGATCGAGAAAACGCAACCTGAGCGCCTCCAGCCTGTCCGCGCCGATATCCTTGCCGAAGCCCAGCCTCACCAGTCCGCGCGCGCCATGGCTGGCCAGTGGACGGATCGCCTCGTACGGCTGCGGCGGCAAGCCCTCCTCCGCCAGCAGGCGGTTGAGCGCAGCCCCCAGGTCGCGGGCGGTGTCCGCCAGCGTGCCGTCCAGATCGAATAACACTGCCTTGATCATGATCTCAACTTCAAACGTTATATATAGTTCGCCATTCCACCATCAACGGATGGTCTTGCCAAGAAACAAACGGTAAGCCGGGTTGCCGGTCTCTTCCACACACGGATAACCCAGAACATCCAAGAACCGCTGGAAGGGCTGGGCGTCGCCGGACGGCACCTGGATGCCGACCAGCACCCGGCCGTAATCGGCGCCGTGGTTGCGGTAATGAAACAAGCTGATGTTCCAGTCGGTGCGCATGGACTCCAGGAAGCGCATCAAGGCGCCCGGCCGGTCCGGAAACTCGAAGCGCAGCACCCGCTCGTCCTTCAGTTGCGGCGCATGGCCGCCCACCAGATGGCGGATATGCAGTTTGGCCAGCTCGTTGTCAGTGAGATCCATGCCGTCCAACTCCGCCGCGCGCAGGTCCTGCAACAAGCGCTCCACATCTTCGCGGCCGCTGATCTGCACGCCGACGAACACATGGGCGACGCTGGGGTCGGCGAAGCGGTAGTTGAACTCGGTGATGTTGCGGCCGCCTATCACCGAACAGAAGCGCTTGAAGCTGCCCGGCTTCTCCGGAATGGTGACGGCGATGATGGCCTCACGCCGCTCGCCCAGCTCGGAACGCTCCGACACATGGCGCAGGCGGTCGAAATTCATGTTGGCGCCGCAGGAGATCGCCACCAGCGTCTGCTCGCGGCAGCCTTCGCGCTCTATATAGGCTTTGGCGCCGGCCACCGCCAGGGCCCCCGCCGGCTCGACGATGGAACGTGTGTCCTCGAAGATGTCCTTGATCGCCGCGCAGATGGCATCGGAATCCACCAGGATGATCTCGTCCAGCAGCTCGCGGCAGATGCGGAATGTTTCCTCACCCACCAGCTTCACCGCCACGCCGTCGGCGAACAGGCCCACGTCCTTCAACTCCACCCGCTCGCCTTTTTCGATGGACTGGCGCATGGCGTCGGAATCCACCGGCTGCACGCCGATGATCTTGATCTCCGGCTTCAGGCGCTTGATGAAGCTGGCCACCCCGGCCGCCAGGCCGCCGCCGCCGATGGCGACAAACACCGCATCCAGCCCGTCCGGGTGCTGGCGCAGGATTTCCATCCCCACCGTTCCCTGACCGGCGATCACATCCGGATCGTCGAAGGGCGGGATATAGGTCCTGCCGCTTTGCTCGGCCAGCTGCACCGCGTGCAGGTACGCCTCATTGAAGGAGTCGCCGAACAGCACCACCTGGCTGCCGCGCTGCTTCACCGCGTCGATCTTGATCTGCGGCGTGGTCACCGGCATCACGATCACCGCCTCGCAGCCCAGCTTGCTGGCGGACAGGGCGACGCCCTGCGCATGATTGCCGGCGCTGGCGGTAATCACCCCCCTCGCCCGCTGCTCGGCGCTCAGCTTGGCCATCTTGTTGTAAGCGCCGCGCAGCTTGAAGGAAAACACCGGCTGCAGGTCTTCGCGCTTGAGCAGGATATTGTTGCCGTAACGGCGCGACAGGTTCGGCGCCCGCTCCAGCGGCGTCTCCACCGCCACATCGTAAACCCGTGACGTCAGGATGCGTTCCAGATAGTCTTGCTTGCCGCTCATAGTGATGCCTTCGTCCCTGTAATTTCTTGTATTTGAACTGTCAGAGTATCAGGAACTCCAAGCAAGCGGGAGGCCCGCCGCGCATCGGCCGTTGCATTGCAACATCCAGGCGGTCAGCGGGTTTTTCCGGTAACGGTGGTGGCCACAGCGTGTATAATCAGCGGCTACTGTTTGTGACCCCTAGCAAGTCCTCTCCAAAATGAAAAAACTCACCACTGCCCTGGTGGTCGCCGCCCTGGCGCTGCCGTCCCTTGGTTTTGCCAATACCGCATTCACCCCGCCCGCGCCGGAAATCGCCGGCAAGGCCTACTATCTGCTGGACTACAACAGCGCCCAGGTGCTGGCCGCGCGCGACCCGGACTCCCGCATCGAGCCGGCCTCGCTGACCAAGCTGATGACCGCCTACCTGACCTTCAAGGCGCTGAAGGAGAAACGCCTGAGCCTGGAGCAGACGCTGACCGTGTCGCAGCGAGGCTGGAAGACCGAAGGCTCGCGGATGTTCCTGGATCCGAAAGTCCCGGCCAAGGTGGACGACCTGATCAAGGGCATGATCGTGCAGTCCGGCAACGACGCCTGCGTGACGCTGGCCGAAGCCATCGCCGGCAGCGAAGACGTGTTCGCGCAGATGATGACCCAACAGGCGCAGAAGCTGGGCATGAAGAACACCCAGTTCAAGAACGCCACCGGCCTGCCGCACGCCGACCACTACACCACGGTGCACGACCTGGGCATCCTGGCCGCCGCGCTGATCCGCGACTACCCGGAGTTCTACCCGATCTACTCGATGAAGTCGTTCACCTACAACAACATCAAGCAGCCCAACCGCAACCTGCTGTTGTACCGCGACCCCAATGTTGACGGAATGAAGACCGGCTACACCGACAGCGCTGGTTACAATATGGTAACGTCGAGCCACCGCGACGGCCGCCGCGTGATTTCCGTGGTGGTCGGCACCGCCAGCCCGGAGGCGCGCGCGGTGGAAAGCTCCAAGCTGCTCAATTACGGCTTGCAGTTTTTCGATACGCCCAAACTTTATGCAGCGAACACCCGGGTGTCCGACGTATCCGTGTATAAAGGCAGCGACAAACTGGTGCCGGTGGGGTTCGGCAGCGATGTCTACTCCACCGTGGCCAAAGGCCAGGCGGCCAAGCTGAAAGCCGACCTCACCACCATGCAGCCCCTGATCGCCCCGATCAAGGCCGGCCAGGTGGTGGGCAAGCTGACGGTGTCGCTGGATGGCAAGCCGCTGCTGGAGCGTCCGGTGGTAGCATTGAAGGCGGTGGAGGAAGGCAACTTCTTCAGCCGCTTGTGGGACAGCCTCAAGCTGATGCTGGGCTGGAAATAAAGGCATTCGCAGCAAGGGCGGGCCCAGGCGTCGCCGCGGCTCGCCGGTTTCGCAATTGGCAAGAGTAGATCTGACATGTCTGATGAAAAACAGGAATTGATGGAGTTCCCCTGTCGCTTCCCGCTCAAGATCATGGGCGAGCGGCACGACGAATTCGTCGCCACCATCACCGAAGTGGTGCGCATCCACGCTCCCGACCTCGCCGAGGTGGACGTGGTGCTGCGCGAAAGCTCCGGCGGCCGCTTCTATGCGCTGACCATCACCGTCACCGCGACCTCGCGCCAGCAACTGGACAACATCTACCTGTCGCTGACCGGCCACCCTATGGTGAAGATGGTCCTCTGACTAGGGAGCTCAGGTGCAACGCATCATCAAACATTTGGGCTTGGTCGACTACGAGCCGACCTGGCGCGCCATGCAGGAACTCACCGACCAGCGCAACGCCGACACCCGGGATGAGCTGTGGGTGGTGGAACACCCGCCGGTATTCACCCAGGGCCTGGCCGGCAAGCCGGAACACCTGCTGCAGCAGAACGACGTGCCGGTGGTGAAAACCGACCGCGGCGGCCAGATCACCTACCACGGCCCCGGCCAGCTGGTGGTCTACCTGCTGGTGGACTTCAAGCGCATGCATGTCGGCGTGCGCGAGCTGGTGCGCAACATCGAACAGGCCATCATAGACATGCTGGCCGAGCAGGGCATCGCCGCCAATGGCGATGTCGACGCCCCCGGCGTGTACGTGGATGGCGCCAAGATCGCCTCGCTCGGCCTGCGCATCAAGAACGGCGCCACTTACCACGGCCTGAGCCTGAATGTTGACATGGACCTGGCCCCGTTTGGCTGGATCAACCCTTGCGGCTACGCCAACCTCAAGGTGACACAATTGAAGAATCTGGGCGTGAACCTCACGGTCGCCGAAGCCGCCGACAAGCTGCTGCCGCACCTGGAACGCCACCTGAGCACAAGCAAGGAGACAGCATGAAGCCGGATAACCAGGCCGGGGTGAAGCACAAGGGCGCAGCCAAGACCGCCCGCATCCCGATCAAGATCGTCCCGCTGGACGAAAAGCTGAGAAAACCGGAATGGATCCGCGCCAAGCTGCCAAACAGCCAGCGCTTCCATGAAATCAAGCAGATTCTGCGCGAGCAGAAGCTGCACACCGTCTGCGAGGAAGCATCCTGCCCCAATATCGGCGAATGCTTCAGCAAGGGCACCGCCACCTTCATGATCATGGGCGACATTTGCACCCGCCGCTGCCCGTTCTGCGACGTCGGCCACGGCCGCCCCAACCCGCTGGATGCGAACGAGCCCAAGCACCTGGCCGACAGCGTGGCCGCCATGCGCCTGAAGTACGTGGTGGTAACTTCGGTCGACCGCGACGACCTGCGCGACGGCGGAGCCCAGCACTTCGCCGACTGCATCAACGCGGTGCGCGAAGCCTCGCCCGGTACCCAGATCGAAACCCTGGTTCCAGACTTCCGCGGCCGCCTGAACATCGCCATCGACATCCTCAGCGGCACCGCGCCGGATGTGATGAACCACAACCTGGAAACCGTGCCGCGCCTCTACAAGCAGGCCCGCCCGGGCGCCGACTACGCGCACTCGCTGCAGCTGCTGAAAGACTACAAGGCCAAGAACCCTGACGTCCGCACCAAGTCCGGCCTGATGGTGGGCCTGGGCGAGACCGACGAGGAGATCCTGGAAGTGATGCGCGACCTGCGCGCGCACAATGTGGACATGCTGACCATCGGCCAGTACCTGCAACCATCCGACGGCCACCTGCCGGTGCTGCGCTACGTGCATCCGGACGTGTTCAAGATGTTCGAGGAAAAAGCCTATGAAATGGGCTTTGTCCACGCCGCGGTAGGCGCCATGGTGCGCTCCAGCTACCACGCCGACATACAGGCGCATGAGGCGGGCGTGTAAGCAACACGACGACAGGCCAGAACGGCATCCCCGCCAAGCGAGGATGCCGTTTTTACATCCAGAGCGCCCCCTGCCAATTGGCAGACAGAATCCGCGGCACCGTCATGCGCCCTAAAACCATAGGCAACACGAAACAGCCGCCCGCCCCCGCAAGATCGCTCGTCCATCGCATGCGAAATGGGATACTGGAAAACTCAATAATCAATCCCATTCCGCCAGCGGCCATTGGGTTTCGATCTGAGAATGGCATGTTTGCCACGATTTACACCTAGAAAACCAATAGAGTTTGATTTAATAGGCAGTTTCGCTTATAGTCGGATTGTTATTAATTTTGCAAAGGCAAACCGTGGACAACGACGGTTCCAGTCGATCTTCGATCGCAGTATCGCCTTGCAGGATTTAAGCAGACCGAACTCCTTCCATCTGCCATATCCTGCAAAGCCAGGATGTGGCGTCTGCACCAGCCCGGACCGGGCTGCGCACTAAACGCAATCCACACAGTTCCATCTTGATAGCGCCGTGCAGTAGCCGTGTTTTTGCATGCGCCGCGCGTCATTGTGGCAGACGGATTGCAACCACACCCCCAAGCATCAGACCGACTCAGTACCCGACCGAATTGTTTGCGCTAGCTGCGTACGCCAAAGGAGATTCCATGCCGGAAGAACCAGAACCGCGAACGTATGCGCTGCGTACCTGCGTGTCCGGCTGATTCCGCAATATGGCGGCAATAGCCGGTTCAGCAGCCGCGCCATACTCCGCCTATTCAATATCGGACCACATCCCCGCATACGGTTATTCAAACCGGAAAGGGATGGCTATTACCTGTTGCAATCAAATGGGGGATTCAATATGCAAGCCCTGAAACTGTTCCAGCTGCTGAAATTCTTTACCCGCAATAACAAGTCCGCACAAGCGGCCGACTTCCGCCTGAATATCGTTTGCGATAAAACCGTCATCACCACCCTGCGCAAACGACTGTTCTGGGAAATGCACGATCTGGGTCTGCGCGCCTCGCAAGTCACCATCGGCCCGGACAGCCATGAAAACCAGTGCAAGCTGTCGGTGGTGCTCAACTGCCCGCTGATGCGACGCCAGGAACTGGACGAGATGGCGCTGCGCCTGAGCCAGCTGCCGGAGATCCACCGCGTGCACTGGGGACGCCGCCTGCATAGCGCGCCGTCGCATCATCGCTCCCTGTTCAGCAGCCGCCCCCGCATCGCCGCCTGAACCCAACTTTGTCCATGCCGGCGGCAATGCGCCGCCGGCAGCCCATCGCGCAATATAAGGCCCAAGCCATGCCCGAAGAACCCGAACCGCTGACAGCAAGGCCTTCGCCACCGGCATCGCACTGACCCTCCCCTTCCCGTAAGCGTTGGACGGTGCCGCCGCGGCGCCCTCCATCACGCCTTCCCTGGCCCCGGCACGCCATAGGAAAAGCCTGCCTGTCGCCATGTGAAACCACACGCGCCACCCCACCGGAGCTTACGATGCAAAACCCATTCGCCAACCCTCGCAATCCGCAACTCTATCAACTGTCCATCATCTGCCCGTCGATGTCGCTGGGCACTGCCCGGCGGGAAATCCGCACCCTGGCGCAAAAGCACGGCCTGCGCATCCAGCAGTGGCAGGAGCAACCGCAACCGGCGGCCCGCGAAAGCCGCAACACGCTGACGCCCTGGCTGATCTGCGCCGACTTCCGTTGCGGCTCGGAAGCCTGTATGCACTTCCTGCAAGGCATCGCCCAGCGGCTGGCCACCATGCCGCTGACCCGGGTCAAGCTGGATTGCCTGTCGCTGCCGCCAAGCGGCTTGCAACGCCCCGCCAGCGTCTAAGCTCAGCCGCCCAGCCGCGGCGCCATCATTGTCCACAGGAGAAGGCATGCCATAAACACGCAACCCGCTGATTGAGATGCCATCCGCTGGGGCGTTCGCATAGAGCACCCCAACGGGCGGCAATGTTCTCTCGATTCCGAGTCGACACATTGTCGGCGCTGATGCCTCACGGCAGGGATGGTCACGCCCGTTGTCAGCGCCTGGAGATACCCATGACCAAACACAATACCCAACGCAGCAAAAACCGCGGCTTCATCGCCACCCCGGGCAAGCATGAAGGCAAAACCGCCTTCCGCCTGGCCAACGAGGCGCAACTGCCGCTGGAAGAGACCTTCAAGCGGCTGCGCAGCCAGCCTGATGGCCTCTCCGCGATGGAAGCCGCGCACCGCCTGCAGCAGGACGGCCCCAACGAAGTGGCGCACGACAAGCCGCCGCACCCGCTGATCCAGCTGTTCCAGGCGTTCAAGAATCCCTTCGTGATGGTGCTGATCGTGCTGGGCGTCATCAGCTACGTGATGGACATCGCGATGGCGCCGCCCGAAGACCAGGACTGGACCAAGGTCATCATTCTGGCCACAATGATCTCCATCAGCGGCCTGCTGCGTTTCTGGCAGGAGTTCCGTTCGGCCAAGGCGGCGGAAAAACTCAAGTCTCTGGTACGCAATACCGCCACCGTGCAGCGCCGGCCCTCCGCCCCCAATACGCCGGTGCGCATGGAGGTGCCGATGGCCGAGCTGGTGGTGGGCGACATCATCCACCTGCAAGCCGGCGACATGATCCCGGCCGACATCCGCCTGCTGGAATCGCGCGACCTGTTCATCAGCCAGGCGGTGCTCACCGGCGAGGCGCTGCCGGTGGAGAAATACGACACCCTGGGCGCGGTGGCCGCCAAATCCGCCGATCAGGATGCGGACGGCGCAAGCGATCTGCTGGATCTGCCCAATGCCTGCTTCATGGGCACCAACGTGGTGTCCGGCACCGCCCGCGCGCTGGTGGTGGCCACCGGCACCGATACCTACTTCGGCTCGCTGGCGCGCAACGTGGTCAGCCGCAAGCGCATCGAAACCAGCTTCGACAAGGGCGTCAACAGCGTGTCCTGGCTGCTGATCCGCTTCATGCTGGTGATGGTGCCCATCGTGTTCATGATCAACGGCGTCACAAAAGGCGACTGGATGTCGGCGCTGACATTCGCGCTGGCGGTGGCGGTGGGACTGACGCCGGAAATGCTGCCGATGATAGTCTCGGCAAACTTGGCCAAGGGCGCGGTGGCGATGGCGCGGCGCAAGGTAGTGGTGAAGCGGCTGAACTCGGTGCAGAACTTCGGCGCAATGGACGTGCTGTGCACCGACAAGACCGGCACCCTGACCCAGGACAAGATCATCCTGGAGCACCATTACAACATCCATGGCCTGAAGGACGAAACCATCCTGCAACTGGCCTGGCTCAACAGCTTCCACCAGAGCGGCATGAAAAACCTGATGGATATCGCCGTGGTGGAGCACGCCAACGAACTGGGCGAACGCGTCAAGCTGCAGCAATACGCCAAGGTGGACGAGCTGCCGTTCGACTTCGAGCGCCGCCGCCTGTCGGTGATAGTGGAAGATGGCGGACAGCAACTGATGGTATCCAAGGGCGCCGTGGAGGAAATGCTGGCCGTCTGCAGCCACGTGCAAGACGGCGACGTCGTCAAGCCGCTGGATCAGGCAGAGCGCGCCAACCTGCTGCGGCGCAGCCAGGAATACAATGCCGAGGGCTACCGCGTGCTGGTAGTGGCCACCCGCGACATTCCCGCCGCCGAACAGAAGCGCAGCTACAAGACCTCCGACGAGGCCGGCCTGGTGGTGCGCGGCTTCCTCACCTTCTTCGATCCGCCAAGGACTCTGCCGCTCCAGCCATCCGCGCGCTGAAGGAATACGGCGTGGCGGTGAAGGTGCTGACCGGCGACAACCCCATCGTCACCGCTAAGGTATGCCGCGACGTCGGCCTCAGCCCCGGTCTGCCGCTGGTGGGCAAGGAAATCGAGGCGATGGACGACGTGGCGCTATGCACCGCGGTCAAGCACACCACCATTTTCGCCAAGCTCACGCCGCTGCAGAAGTCGCGGGTGGTGAAAGCCCTGCAGGCCAACGGCCACACCGTCGGCTTCCTGGGCGACGGCATCAACGACGCGCCGGCGCTGCGCGACGCCGACGTCGGCATCTCGGTGGACAGCGGCGCCGACATCGCCAAGGAAACAGCAGACATCATCCTTTTGGAAAAGAGCCTGATGGTGCTGGAAGAAGGCGTGATCACCGGCCGCGAGACCTTCGGTAACATCCTCAAGTACCTGAACATGACCGCCAGCTCCAACTTCGGCAATGTGTTCTCGGTACTGGTGGCCTCGGCCTGGCTGCCGTGGGAGCCGATGCTGGCGATGCAGCTGCTGCTGCAGAACCTGGTGTACGACCTGTCGCAGATGTTCCTGCCCTGGGACAAGATGGACCCGGACTTCCTGAAAAAGCCGCGCAAGTGGGAAGCCGGCAACATCAAGCGCTTCATGCTGTGGCTGGGACCGACATCCTCGGTGTTCGACATCACCACCTACATCCTGTTGTGGACGGTGTTCGGAGCCGGCGCGGCCTACCATCTGCACGGCGGCGACGGCGGCCAGTTGATCATGAACTCCGGCTGGTTCATCGAGGGCCTGGTGTCGCAGACGCTGGTGGTGCACATGTTGCGCACCCGCAAGATCCCCTTCCTGCAAAGCACTGCGTCCTTGCCGATACTGCTGTCCACCAGCGTGGCCATCGCCATCGCCTGCTACCTGCCATATTCGCCGCTCGCCTCCTCGCTGGGTTTTATCCAGCTGGACACCAGCTACTTCTGGTGGCTGCTGCTGACCATGGCCGGCTACCTGGCGCTGACGCAGACCGTAAAAACCATCTACATCAAGCGCTACGGTCAGTGGTTCTAAGCCGCTGACGCGCTGATCTTTTCCACCTGAAACAGGGGCCGGCCGGCAGGCCGGTTTCTTTGCGTTTCGCCAGCCCGCCTTTAGTTCAGCAAGCCGCAATATCAACAATGTCAGTCGATCAAAAACGTTGATACTGTCCTTAATACCTGGTCGTATTCACACTTACCCCACTTGCCCTGAAATCAAAAACTTCATTAAAAATCATCAACCTAAAGTAAACACCAACACTAAAACCGTCGTTGTTGGCATTTATCCGACAAGACTCCGTTCGTTTCAATCCGCCCCCTGCTGCATTACCACTCACGTATCGGTTCGCACTTTCACGTGGGAGGAAAAACATGAGCATGGATGCGCCAAGCGGGCAGAAGCGCTGGGCCCGGGACTATGTGTTCGATATCCTGAGCCAGTTGGGCATACACCGGATTTTCGGCGTGCCGGGCACCAACGAGATTCCCATCATCGATGGCACTTCCTACCCGGAAAATCGAGTGGAGTACATCGAATGTCTGCATGAAAACATCGCCATCGGCGCCGCCATGGGTTCGGCGCGGATGACGGGCAAGCCCGGCGTGCTGGTGGTGCACGTCACCCCCGGCATCGCCCACAGCATCGGCAATCTGTTCAACGCCTGGCGTTCTCAGGCGCCGCTGGTGATCCTGTGCTGCCAACAGCAGAATGAACTGGTCACCCAGGAGCCGTTGCTGGCGTCCAATCTGGTGGACCTGGCACGCCAGTACACCAAATGGGCGCACGAAGTCCGCACCGAGCAGGAATTTCCCATGGTGCTGCAGCGCGCCTTCAAGGAAGCGATGGCACCGCCAAATGGGCCGGTATTCGTCGCCATTCCATGGGAATTCACCATGCGCCGCATCGGCGACGACGACCGCATCAAGGGCGTGACCCAGATTTCTCCCCACTTCACCGCCGACCGGCAGGCAATAGAACAGGCCGCCAAACTGCTGCGCGAGGCGAAGAATCCCATCATCGTCGCCGGCGACGCGGCCGGCTACGCGCAGGCCTGGCCGGAACTGCAGCAGATGGCGGAACTGCTGGGCGCGCCGGTGCTGCAACAAACCTTCAGCAGCCTGGCCAACTTCCCCAACAACGACTACCACTGGCAAGGCGAACTACCCGGCAGCCAGTCCGGGGTGCAGCAGGTGTTCAAGGACCATGACGTGGCGTTCCTGTGCGGCTTCAGCAACCAGGCGCAGATCACCGTCTACAAGTACAGCGACGGCCCGCTGATCCCGCCGCACGTCACCCAGGTCTACCTCAGCAACAACACTTGGGACATAGGCAAGAACTACTACGGCGAGGCGGCGCTGTTCGGCGACCTGAAGGCCACCTTGCCCTTGATCAACCAGCTGATAGGCAATCAGCCCTCTCCCGCCGCCGCCGCGCGCAACCAGAAGCTGAAGGAGTTCGCCGCCAAGCGCGCCGCCGACTGGGAAGTCTATCTGCGCGAAGCGACGCATCAGAACGAAATCTGGGCGGTGGTGATCGCCGACGCGCTGCGCAAGGAGATAGCCGAGCGCAAGCTGGAAAAGCAGTTCGTCTATGTGCATGAGGCGGTATCCGACCCGGCGCCGTTCCAGTACCTGCTGCCGTTCACTGACCAGGCGGCGGCGCCGATCAGCTACTACTGCGTCGGCGGCGGCTCGCTGGGCTGGTCGATGCCAGCCACGCTGGGCATCAAGCTGGAACAGGACGGCTGCCAGAGCATAGACACCCGCTTCGTGGTGGCCGCCACCGGAGACGGCTCCTCGCTGTTCTACCCGCAAACCTGGTGGACCGCGCAACACCGCAAGCTGGGCGTGCTCTACATCATCACCAACAACCACGAATACCACACGCTGCAAATGGGCTTGACCCAGGTGGAAAGCATGTACGGCGAGGCGGAAGGCTACGAATGGACCGCCAAGACACAAGACCCGGAGTACCTGCGCATCCACCGCCCCAAGCCGGACTTCGTCACCCTGGCCAAATCCTTCGGCGGCATGGAGGGAGAGATCGTTCGCCATCCGGAAGACGTACGCGCGGCGGTGCGGCGCGGCATCGACCACGTGTTGAGCGGCCAGGCCTATGTGCTGGACATGCATACCGTAGGACTGGACCAGCCCACCCCCGACCTGCAGGCATCCAACGCCCGCTACGAGAAGCAGCCGCCGCTGGACTGCTTCCACTTCCGTCCGGAAACCGGGCTGCTGAGCAACGGCCCGGGCCAACCCGGCAACGTGCCGGTGATCTTCTAACCCTTCCAATCTCCAGTAGAGGAATGCACCATGGCTGACGAAAACCTTGACATCGCCATCATCGGCGGCGGCGTATCCGGCGTCTACTGCGCCTGGCGCCTGAAACAGGAAAAGCCCAACGACAAGATCGCCGTCTTCGAGGCCAGCAACCACATCGGCGGCCGGCTGCTGTCAGTGCGCCCGCCGGACATCCCCGACATGGTGGCGGAGCTGGGCGGCATGCGCATCCTGCCGGCGGTGCAGCCGCTGATCACCGACCTGATCGCGGAACTGAACCAGGAACTGCCCAAGGACCAGCAAATCGAGCTATACGACTTCCCGGTGGACGAACCGCAGAACATCGCCTATCTGCGCGGCGTCTACTTGCGCCTGGCCGACTTCACCGCCAATCCGGACAAAGTGCCCTACCAGCTGAACTTTCTCGATCAGGGCCAGAGCGCCGGCAGCGTAATCGTCAACGCGATCGAGCAGATCGTGCCCGGCATCACCAATTCCAACCTCAGCGAGGAAGAACGGCGCGAAATGGCGCAGCAGGCCGAGTTCGGCGGCGTGCCGCTGTACAAGCAGGGCTTCTGGAACGTGCTGCTGCGGGTCATCACCGGCGAGGCCTATCAGTACGCCGAGGATGTCGGCGGCTACGACTCCACGATGTGCAATTGGAACGCCGCCGACGCCATCCCCTGGTATCTTTCCGACTTCGGCGTCAGCCCGGTATACAAAGGTTTCAGCAACGGCTTCCAGCAGGTACCGTTGACCCTGGCGCAGTTTTTCCAGCAGCTGGGCGGCGAAGTGCGGCTGGAGTCCAATGTGTCCAATATCGTCAGCAAGGCCGGCGGCTTTGAATTTCAGTCTCAGGGCCGGACCATCGCCGCCAAGTCGCTGATCCTGGCGATGCCACGCCGCGCGCTGGAAATCCTGGCGGCCACCAGCCCGGTGCTGCAGGAAATCCAGCCGTTGATCGGCACCGTCACGCCACGGCCGCTGTTCAAGCTGTTCACCACCTACAACAGCCCATGGTGGCGCAACACTGGCATCACCATTACGGTCACGGACAAGGATGGCAAAGATCAAGCGGTCTACGTGCCGGTGCAGGCCGGCCGTTCGGTGACCGATCTGCCGGTGCGCCAGACCTATTACTGGCCCCAAAGCAACGGCGAGGCCGCCACCCAGGGCCACGCCATGCTGCTGGCCAGCTACGACGACGGCGACAACACCGGCTTCTGGGACGGCTTGCGCGCCAGGCGCCGCCAGCCGCGCGCGCCTGGACTGGATGCGGCGCCGCTGGCGGACCCCTTCATCGGCGAAGACGACAATGTGCAACGCAACGAGTTGACCTGGCACCAGTACAAAGCGCCGCGGATGATGACCGAGGAGGTCACCCGACAGCTCACCCTGATGCACAGCCTGTCCTACACCCCCAAAGTGCGCAACGCCGCCTACCGCGACTGGGGCGATGATCCCTACGGCGGCGGCTGGAACAGCTGGAACATAGGCGTAAAAAGCTGGGAGGTGAAGCACCGCATCGTGCAGCCGACCGATTTGCCGCTGTTCATCTGCGGCGAAGCTTACTCCGACGCCCAAGGCTGGGTGGAAGGCGCGTTGCAGACCGCCGGCTATCTGCTGGCCAAGTTCGGCGTGGCGCCACTTCCTCACTAGGCCGCGCCAGCGCCATCTTGCCGCCCCTGGGTTACCGCGCAGGGGCGGTTTTCATTCAGCCGGCGCCATCCTGCTCTACCAGAGCCAATCGCGCCACCACCGCGCGCGGGGCCAGCACCGTGCCCGGCGACAGCACGGCGTTGGCGCCCACCCGCACATGGTCTCCCAGCAACGCGCCCAGCTTTTCCAGGCCCGGCTCAACGGTCCGGCCGGCAAAATGCAGCCGGATGGCCTTGTCGGTGCGCTCATTCCAGTGGTTGGCCAGAATGGCGCCGGCCTCCAGATTCACATCCCGTCCCAGCACCGAATCGCCGACGAAGTTGAAATGGGCCAGCCGGCTGCCGGGTCCGATGATCGAGGTCTTGATCTCGCAGCCGGGCCCCACCGCCGCCCCCCGGCACAAAACCACTCCGCCGCGCAGATAGGCGTGAGCGGCAATACGGCAGTTCGGTCCTATCCACGCGGGCCCCTTGAGAACCACGCCGGGGTCCAGCTGCGCGCTGCGGTGGATGGCCGCCTCGCCCTCCACGCGCCATTCGTCGGCAGGCAAGCGGTCAAGGCATTGCGATAAACGCCGCGGCAACTGTTGCAGCCATTGCCATGGTTCGCATTCGGCCGCCGGCCACGGCAGATCCGCAGCCATTGCTTGAAACAAGCGCTGAAATTCGGACATCGGCCACTCTCCTGATGAAAAACCCTGTGTTAATGCCATCGCGCGCCGGCGGGCAAGCCGGCCGGATATAAAACAAAACCGCCGCCTCCTTGCGGAGAGCGGCGGTTTTGTTGCCTAAGCCGATGTCAGCCCATCGGCAGGCAGCCATTCTGCATACCGTTTCCGGTATTAGAAGGAGTGAACCATGTTCAGGCCAACGCCACGCAGCTTGTTGCCGCTGATGGAGGTATCGCCGCTGTTGTTGAAGATGGCTTGATCAGCCTTGACTTCGCCATACTGCAGGCCAACCACGGTGCGCTTGGACATTTGGTAGTCAACGCCCACCAGGAACTGCTTGTAGCCGGTGTTGTCCTGGCGTACGCCGTCCTTGTCATAGTCTTTGGCTTGCGCGTAGGTGACCTTCGGAGTGAAGGCGCCCAGGGTGTAGGCGGCGGTCAGCGCGTATTCCTGCGACTTGTACTTGCTGCCATCCAGCGTTGCCGGGGTATTCACCTTGCTCTGCAGGAAGCTCAGCGGGGTCACGGTGACATCGCCGCGGTCGTTGCGGTAGCCGAAGGCCAGCAGCAGGTTGTTGGCGTTGTAGCCGGCTTCCAGGCGATGGCTGTCGTTGGACTGGGTGCGCGTGCCAGCGACATTCACCGGAGTTTGGTGGATGAACTGGTACTTGCCGAAGAAGCCGCTGTTCTCGTAGGACAGCCCCAGGTTGTACAGTTCGCGCGAGCTGTCGGAAACAGCTGCGGAGTCCGCGAACGCGCTGGTCTTGTCTTCCTTGGTGCCGTACAGGAAGGCAGCCTGGAAGCCGTTGTAGTTAGCGGTGTCGAAGCGGATGGCGTTCTTCACGCGTTCGTCATCGCGGGTGAAGGCGTTCAGTTGCAGCGCGTTGCTGGCGCTTTCCCACGGGTTCACGACGCTCATGTTGGAGTCGCTGAAGGTGGAGATGTTACCCAGACGCACCTTGCCGAAGCCGGTATCCAGGCCGACAAAGGATTCGCGGCTGGCGAAGCTGCCATAGCCTTGGCGGTTGGAGCCGTCGATGTCCAGACCGCTCTCAACCTGCCAGATAGCCTTCAGGCCGTTGCCCAGATCTTCGCTGCCCTTGAAGCCGATGCGGGAGCCCAGGTCATCGATATTGGTCTTGTTCATGCCGCCGGCATCAACATTTTCAACACCGGCCTTGATTTGGCCGTAGATGGTTACATCGGCGAAAGCGGCTGCCGGCAGAGTGGCTACTGCCAGGGCGATCAGAGTCTTTTTCATTTGGCACATCCTGTTAGGTTGTCTTAGAAAGCGATCAAATACTAATTTCCAAAACCAACATACGCAAGCATACACTCTTTTTTTTGTAGTAAAAAAGACACACTTTGTGCATAAATACAACACTAACAAATCATGTCTTACGACAACAAATTTATGTATTTTTGTTGCTTAATGAAAATTTACAAAGCTGTTAAGTTAATAAAAAGAAAAATAAGAAAAAAAAGGCCCACTCATTGGCGGGCCTTACAAGGATAGACTTGACCGGAGATCTGTTGAACCAGAAGAAGCTCGGTTCAATAAACTCACAATTAGAGTGTATTTGCTTGCAATCTTAAGGTCAACAGTGCATGGACTACGGATTGTCAAATAGTGTTAAGCGGCACGCACTTGCTCCGCTCCACCGGGAATCCCATCTCGGCGCAAAGCCCGCCCATCGGATGATTGAACAACTGGATGTCGCCATGGTGCTCGCGGGCGATGGCGCGGGCGATGGCCAGCCCCAGCCCGCTGCCGCCGGTATGGCGCGCCCGGGAGTCCTCCAGCCTGACATAAGGCTCGAACACCCGGTCCAGATCCTTTTCGGCAATGCCCGGACCGTGGTCGCGCACCTGGATCTCCAGCCGCCCTTCCCGCTCGCGCAACCGCACTTCTATCGGCCCGCTGCCGTAACGGCGGGCATTTTCCAGCAGGTTGGCGATGCAGCGCCGCAAGGCCTGGGGCCTGGCGCACAGCGGCTTCACCGGCTCGGAACGGTAGACGACCTCCGCCCCCAAAGCCTCGACATCCTCGATCACGCCCTCCAGCATCGCGTCCACATTGAGCAGCACGCAGCTCTCGCTGCGCTGCCCCATCCGCAGATACGCCAGCGTGTCGCCGATCAACTGGTCCATCTCCTCCAGATCCCGCTCTATCGCCTGGCGGGCGGGCGACTCGCCCAGTTGCTCCAGCCGCAGCCGGATGCGGGTGATGGGCAGGCGCAGATCGTGCGACACGCCGGCCAGCATCTGGCTGCGAGTCTGCAGATAGCGCTGCAGCTCCTTCTGCATCCGGTTGAAGGCCCGGGTGGAATTCACCACTTCCTGAGTGCCGGTCTCCGGCAAGGGCGGCTGATCCAGATTGGCCGCCAGCCCGGTGGCCGCCTGGGAAAACACCGCCAGCGGCCGGGTCAGCCGGCGCACCGCCCAGGCCGACACCGCCGCCACCACCAGCGCCACCAGCAGCAGCCAGGCGGTCACCCGCCACGGCGTCTCCACCGCGGAGGCGATCTGGCCGATGCGGAAAGTCGCCACCATGCCGTCGCGCAGCCGCACCTGTACGGTGGCCATCTGAATCTTGAACTCCGCCTCGCCCTCGCCCAGCTTGCTGGGCAGCGCCTGCACCCAAAACTGCTTGCCCGGCGTGAACACGTGCTGACCCGGCGCCAGGAACGGCCGCAGCAGGTCTTCCACCGCATCCGGCGTATCCTCGCGGAAGGACAGCACCTGCATGCGATAGGGGAAATTGAGATCGGTGCGGATCAGTTGGCACAGCTTGCTGGCCTCGGGCCAGCCGCTATTGCGCTCCACCCAGGGATGGTCCAGCAACACCTGGGCGGACGGCGAGGACAATGCGCTGGCCAGCTTGGGCCGATTGGCCGCGGCGGTCTCGTCCAACAGGTTGATCATGTCGGCCAGATGCTGGGCGACATATTCGGCGCGCAACGTGCGGGTCAGCCGCTCGCGGTCGGTCAGCACCAGCCCGATGCCGATCACGTTGGCCAGCAGCACGCTGGTCAGCAGGGTCAGCAGCAACTGGCCGTACAGGGTGCGCGGCAAATGCCTCATCGCACCGAGACTACCTCGCATGCCAGCATATAGCCGCCGCTGCGTATGGTCTTGATCAGCAGCGGTTCGCGGGCGTCATCGCCCAGCCGGCGGCGCAGCCGGCCTATCATCACGTCGACGGTGCGGTCGAACGGACCGGCTTCCTTGCCGTTCATCGCCTCCATCAACTGGTCGCGCGACATCACCCGCTGCGGGTTTTCCGCCAGCGCCTGCATCAGCTTGAACTCGCCGCCGGACAATGGCGTCACCACGCCGCCGCTGTCCACCAGATGCTGCGCGCCCAGCTCGAGCCGCCAGTCGGAGAACTGCAGGCTGCGCAGCGCGCTGTGGCTGCTGCGCCTCTCCTCCACCCGGCGCAGGATGCTGCGCACCCGCGCCAGCAGCTCGCGCGGATTGAACGGCTTGGGCAGGTAGTCGTCGGCGCCCATCTCCAGGCCGATGATGCGGTCCAGTTCGTCGCCGCGCGCGGTGAGCATCAGGATGGGCATGCTGGAGCGCGAACGCAAATCGCGGCACAGGGTCAGGCCGTCGGTGCCGGGCAGCATCAGGTCCAGGATCAGGATGTCGAAGGACTGCTCGGCCAGAATGCGGTTCATCGCGTCGCCATCTCCTACCGCGGCCACAACCATGCCCTGGCGGCTCAGATAATCGCTCAGCAGATCGCGCAGATCGGGATCATCATCAACGATAAGCAATCGGGACGCTTGGGACATCGGACTATTCCTAGAATTTTGGATTGAAAAATAATCGCGCCGTCCATGATGAAAACGGCGGGGCGCCGCTGCCCGGACACGCATGTCAGGAGACGCTCCGCCTGTTTGAGCCGCAAAGGCGGCGATTGGTTCCATCGCCGCTCCTTCCGCGCTCAGGAGCCAGGCGGCACCCGCCGGGTTTTATGCCAGGAGTAGGCGATGCCGCCGCTCAGCAGCAGCACGGTCAGCAGCAAGGACAACAGGGTGGGAATCTTGAACGCCACCAGGCCGGCATCATGCAGATACACCAGCCCCACTTTCACGCCGATCAGCACCAGCACCAGCGCCAACGCGTACTTCAAATAATGGAAGCGGTGCACCATCGCCGACAGCGCGAAGTACAACGCGCGCAGGCCGAGAATGGCGAAGATGTTGGAGGTGTAGACCAGGAACGGGTCCTGCGTCACCGCGAAGATCGCCGGGATGCTGTCCACCGCGAACACCAGATCGGCCGACTCGACCAGGATCAGCGTCAGCAACAGCGGCGTCGCCCACCAGCCGCGCGCCATGCCATGCGTCTCGCCGCGCAGCAGGAAGGCGTTGCCGTGCAGGGCCGGCGTCAGGCGCATGTGGCGGCGCAGCCACTGATAGAAGCGCTGCTCGGACAGCGGCTTGGCTTCGTCATCCGCCGACAGCAGCATTTTCAGGCCGGCGGCCAGCAAGAAAACGCCGAACAGCAGCAGCACCCACTGGAACTGCGCCACCAGCGCCGCGCCGGCGCCTATCATCAGCGCCCGCATCGCAATGGCGCCCAGAATTCCCCAGAACAGCACTCGATGCTGGTAGACGCGCGGCACCGCCATGCTGGAGAAGATCAGCGAGATCACGAACACATTGTCCAGCGACAGCGACTTTTCCAGCAAATAGCCGGTGAAATACTGCACGCCGGCGTCCGCGCCGCGATACCACCACACCCAGCCGCCGAACAGCAGGCCGATGCCGATATAAAAGGCCGACAACCTCAGGCTGTCTTTCACGCCGATCTCGCGGCCATCCTTCTGCAACACGCCCAGGTCGAAAGCCAGCAGCGCCAGCACGCCCAGCAGGAACATCAGCCAGACCCACAGCGGGTATCCCAGCGCCGGGGACATCAAAAATTCGATCAATTCATCGCTCCATCAATGGTTTTTCGGCGGCGGCCCATGCCGCCGCCCCCGCGTCAGCCGCGGCCTTCCAGCCTGGCGATGCGCTCGTCCAGGCTGGGGTGGGTGGCGAACAGGCCCAGCAAGCCGCGGCCGCCGGCGATGCCGGAAGCGGCCAGTCCTTGCGGCAAACCGTCGGCCTCGATGCCGCCCAGGCGGCGCAAGGCGTTGGCCATAGGCCGGGTGGAACCGAGCAGCTCGGCGGCGCCGGCGTCGGCGCGGAATTCGCGCTGGCGCGAGAAATACATCACCACCACCGAGGCCAGGATGCCGAAGGCGATCTCGCAAACGATCACCGTGATGAAATAGCCGATGCCGGTGCCGGCCGAAGTATTCTCCTCATCGCGCTTGAGCCAGCTGTCCACCAGATAACCCACCACCCGCGCCAGGAAGAACACGAAGGTGTTAACCACACCCTGGATCAGCGTCAGCGTCACCATGTCGCCGTTGCGGATGTGGGCAATCTCGTGCGCCAGCACCGCCTCCACCTCCTCCTCGGTCATGCTGGACAGCAGGCCGGTCGACACCGCCACCAGGGAATTGGAGCGGCTGGGACCGGTGGCGAAGGCGTTGGGCTCGCCTTCATATACCGCCACTTCCGGCATGGCCAGGCCGGCGCGGTCGGCCAGCCGGCGCACGGTGGCCAGCAGCCAGGCTTCAGTCTGGCCATTGGGCTGGGTAATCACCCGCGCCCCGGTGCTCCACTTGGCCATGGTCTTGGACAGGGCCAGCGAAATGAAGGCGCCGCCAAAGCCCAGCACCGCGGAAAACATCAGCAGCATCCCCAGGTTCAGCCCGCCGGCGGTGATAAAGCGGTCCAGGCCCAAAAGGCGCACGCTCACGCTCAATACCAGCATCACCGCGATGTTGGTGGCAATCAGCAAGATCACCCGTTTCATTATTCATCTCCCAATAGTCATTCATTTGAGCAGCCACGGCACAGCAATGGCCACACTGCAGTGTATGCAATCACACGCATCGAAAAAATAAATTAAAATCTGATTATTATTACGATTTTTTCGAATTAAATCATGGACAAGCTCAACTACAAGCATCTGCACTATTTCTGGACCGTGGCCCGCACCGGCAGCGTCACCCAGGCGGCCGAGCAACTGGGCATCAGCATGCAGACTATCAGCGGCCAAGTGTCCAAGCTGGAGCAACAGCTGGGCTGCGCGCTGTTCCGCCAGCAAGGCCGCGGACTGGCGTTGACCGAAGCCGGACGGGTGGCGCTGGGCTACGCCGACAATATCTTCATGTTGGGAGAGGCGCTGGGCGAAGCGCTGGCGGACGCGCAGCTGGATCAGGTGATCCGGCTGGCGGCGGGGGTCTCCGACGTGCTGCCCAAACGCATCGCCAGCCATCTGCTGCAACCGGCGCTGCAAATGGGGCGCAAGCTGCGGCTGAGCTGCGGCGAAGGCGATTTCGACGAGTTGCTGGGCGAGCTGGGCCGCCATAGGCTGGACCTGATCCTGGCCGACCGGCCGGTGGCCAGCAGCGAGCAGCAGCTGTTCCAATCCTGGCAGTTGCTGCGCTGCCCGGTGCTGCTGTACGCCAGCCCCGGGCTGGCCCGACAATACGGCGCTGGCTTTCCCGCCAGCCTGGACCAGGCGCCGCTGCTGCTGCCCAGCCGCGACAATGTGCTGCGCCGCCAGCTGGAGCACTGGTTCGAAGCGCAGCGGCTGCGTCCGGATGTGGTGGGGGAATTCGACGACGGCGCGCTGATGGAAACCTTCGCCCGCCAGGGGCTGGGCCTGTTTCCCTCGCCGGCGCTGCCCGACATCGCGCAAAATCTGCCGGGGCTGGAGCTGGTGGGATGCCTGGATGGCGTATGGGAGCACTACTACGCGGTGGCCAGCCGCCGCAAGCTGCAACATCCCGCGCTGCAAGCCATCCTGCAGGCCTGGAACTGAGCCTTCCCCGCCGCGAAAGCCGCGGCAAACGACAGACGGCGGCCCGGGCCGGACCGGCGGAGCGATTGGCAATTTAATCTGCCTGGCACTTATCCGATAATGGTTCGAATACAGACGAGCAGGCGAAGACATGCCAGGCAAGCGATCAAGCGTCACAGACCACCAAAACGGCTTCACCCTGCTGGAGTTGCTGATCGTCATGGCCTTGCTGGCCGTCGTGCTGGCGCTGGCGGTGCCCGCCTATCAGAGCACCATCGCCACCAATTCCATCCTGTCGGAAAGCAACAATCTTTACGGCGACATCCTGTTCATCCGCAACGAGGCGATCAAGCGCGGCCAGGTGGTGCTGCTCTGCCCGTCCAGCAACGGCAACAGCTGCAATACCTCGGTCAGCAACAACACCAACTGGGCCACCGGCTGGCTGGCGCTGGTGGCGGCCAACAACAGCTGCGGCGACAGCACCGGCACCATCCTGCGCCAGCAAAAGGCCTTCACCAGCGGCGACAGCGCCAGCTACAGCAATGCCGGCAACACCACGCTGTGCTTCAACCGCATGGGCTACGTGCCATCCGGCAATGTCGGCATGGTCAGCTTCAACACCCCCGGCAATATCGCCGCCAACCGCCGCTGCGTGGTGCTGGCGGCGGTCGGCCATCCGCAGATACTGTCCAGCGGGCAGACCGACACCACCGGACAATACTCATGCCCTTGAGCCGCGCACTCCGCCAAACCGGCTTCAGCATGCTGGAAGTGCTGGTGGCGCTGGTGGTGATTTCGCTAGGCCTGCTCGGCGTCGCCGGCATGCAAGCCGCCGCCATCAACAACACCTCGATCGCGCGCACCCGCAGCCTGGGCTCCATCGCCGCCGAAAGCATGGCCGCCGCGATGCACGCCAACACCGCTTACTGGGGCGCTCTCTCCAACGCCGCCAGCAACACTTGGTCGGTCAACGCCAGCGGCGTCAGCGGTTCGCCCAGCCTGAGCCAGACCGTGGACTGTTCGGCGTCAGGCACCAGTTGCAACTCCGCCAACCTCGCCAGCTACGACACCACCCAGTGGGGCAGCGGCACGCTGGCGGCGCTTCCCGGCGGCAGCGGCCAGATCGCCTGCACCTCCACAGCGCCGATCGCCTGCACCATCACGGTTTCATGGCTGGAAAAGAAGAGCGCGGTCAATGCCGCCTCGGTCGCGTCCGGCACCGTCAGCCAGAACTACCAGATGGTGGTGGAGCCGTGAAACGGCCGGCGCGGCAAGCAGGCAGCGGACTGATAGAGGTGATGGTGGCGATCACCATCGGCCTGTTTCTGCTGAGCATGCTGATCATCATCTTCAGCTCCACCGAACTGACGGAAAACAATGAAAACGGCCTGGCGCAGCTGCAGGACAACCAGCGCACGGCGATGACCATCATCAACTCCATCGTCCAGTCCGCCGGCTATTACCCCAGCCCGCAGTCGCAGACCGCCGCCGCCGCGCTGCCGGCGGCAGGCGTCTTCGCCGCCGGCCAGTCGATAGCCGGCACCGCCGGCCCGCCGGACACGCTGAGCATACGCTTCGCCACCGCGCCCAACGACAGCGTGCTCAATTGCAACGGCAACGGCAACAGCGGCAGCGCCAACCAGGTGTATGTCAATCTGTTCGCCATCAACAGCGGCAATCAGCTCACCTGCTCGGTCAACGGCGGCAGCGCGCAAGTGCTGGTGGACGGCGTGAGCAACATCAGCGTGCTGTACGGTGTGGACGGCAGCGGCAACGGTTCGGTCAACCATTACTACAACGCCGCCGGGCTGCCGGCGGGCGCGACCGTGCGCTCGGTCAGGGTGACGCTGACCATGGTCAATCCGCTGGCCGCCAAGCCCGGCCAGCCGGCCAGCGTGACCATGTCCTGGCTGATAGGACTGATGAACCAGCTATGAACCCCGCCGCCCATCCCGCCACGGCCAGAAACGGACAGTCCGGCTTCACGCTGATAGCCGCGCTGATGATACTGATCGTCATCACCATCATCGGACTGTCGATGATGCGCAGCGTCGGCCTGCAGGGACGGATGGCCGGCAATATGCGCGAGAAGGGCCGCGCCTTCGAAGCCGCGCAATCGGCGCTGCAATACGCCGAGTGGTGGCTGCAGGGCAATGCCGGCACCCAAACCGTGGTCAGTTGCAGCGGCGCGATCAATTCGCCGCAGATCTGCAGCAATGCGCTGGCCGCGCCGACCACGCTGCCATGGAGCACCGGCTACAGTTATACCCCGCCATACCTGACCCTGCCGGTCAACGGCGTCTCCGGCGGCAGCCAAACCTTCTACCAGGCACCGCAGCTTTACATCCAGTATCTGGGCCTCAACGCCACCGGCAATGGTGCCATTTACCAGCTCACCGCGCTGGGCTATGGCGGCAACGCCTATTCCGTAGTGGTACTGCAAAGCACGTACACCTTGTATTCCGGCGTCTCCAATCTGGGGAAATGACCATGAAAACTCCCTTCCGCGCATCGCCCCCCCCGCTCACCGTCTGGCTGATGGCGGCTCTCTGGCCAGCTATTGGACAGGCGGTGACGGTGGGCGACAACTTCACCGGCGGCAGCGCGCAGCTGAACTGGCTGGTGTTCGGCGGCGCCTGCATGACGGCGGGCAACGGCGCCGGCAGCATCCCGGCCTGCGGCAGCAAGGACCCCAGCGGCAACACTCAGATCGGCGGCTACGGCGGCTCCCTGCCCGACGCTTCAGGCAACGGCGCGCTGCGGCTGACCAACAGCGCCGGCAGCCAGTCCGGCGCCATCATCTACAACAGCCTGTTCCCATCCAACAGCGGCCTGCAGGCCACCTTCACCAGCTACACCTATGCCGGCGACTCCGGCGGCTCGGCGGGCGACGGCGCCGACGGCATGAGCTTCTTTCTGCTCACCGCCATTCCCAGCGCCGTCGGCTCGTTCGGCGGCAGCCTGGGCTACAGCTGCTCCAACGTCAACTCGCCGTACAACGGCATCATCGGCGGCTATCTTGGCTTGGGCATGGACGAGTACGGCAACTTCCCCAACGGCGGCTACTCCAACGACAACACATCCTCTGGCCCCGGAGCCAAGCCACAGAACATCTCGCTGCGCGGCGCCGGTTCGGTGGCGGCCAGCACGCTGGCCAGCCAGTTCGGCGGCAGCTTCAGCGCGTCGGCGGTGCAAAACGTGTGCCGCAACGGCAGCTACGGTGGACACAGCGTGATGAACTACCAGTTCATCAACATCCCCGGCACCAGCAGCGGCGTCTACCAGTTGCCGAGCACTCAGCCGATGGCGGCGGAGTCGGCCGCCACCCGCGGCCAGGCGGTGCCCATCAGCTACAAGCTGAAGATCACCACCGGTAATCTGCTCAGCCTTTGGTACAGCTACAACAACGGCGCCTACGTGCCGGTGATCAACAACTACGACATCAACAACACCGCGGTCAGCGGCCCGCTACCCAGCCAGATCACCTTCGGCTTCGCCGGCTCCACTGGCGGCAGCCGCAATGTGCACGAGCTGACATGCTTCCAGGTGCAGCCATCCACCCAGTCGGCCAGCTCCAGCGGCCTCAACAGCCAGCAGACCAGCCTGATCAAGACCGGCACCCAGCAGTACGTCGCCAGCTACCACTCCGACAACTGGTGGGGCGAGGTGGCGTCCTACGCGCTGCTGGGCAACAGCGGCACCGGCCAGGTGACCGTCTCCGCCACCGCGACCTGGGACGCATCCTGCGTACTGACCGGCGGCAGCTGCAGCGCCACCGGCGCCAGCAATATGAGCGCGCAGACCAGTCGCGCCATCCTCAGCTGGAACGGCAGCCAGGGCATTCCCTTCCAATGGGCCAGCCTGTCGTCGACCCAGCAAACCGTGCTGAACGCCGACGGCAATGGCTCGGCGCGGGTGTCCTATCTCAGGGGCGCGCGCAGCAATGAAGTCACCACTCTGGGCACCGGCCTGTTCCGCGACCGCGACAGCGTGCTGGGCGACGTGGTCAACAGCAGCCCGATCTGGGTGGGCGCGCCGCAGAACAGCTATGCCGACGTCTGGAGCGACAAGTTGTACCCCGGCAGCTCTCCGGCGGAAAACGCCAGCGGCGCCCAGGCCTACAGCAATTACAAATCCGGCAACCAGACCCGCGCCGACATCATCTACAACGGCAGCAACGACGGCATGCTGCACGGCTACCGCAGCGGCGCCAACGACTCCAGCGGCAATTACTCCACCGCCGCCACCCCCAACGACGGCCAGGAGGTCATCGCCTATGTGCCCGCCGCCGCGCAAGCCAACACCCTGCAGTACAGCAACCCCACCTATGCCCACCAGTACTTCGTCGACGCCACCCCGGCCGCCGACGACCTGTTCTACAACAACGCCTGGCACACCTGGCTGATAGGCGGACTGGGAGCCGGCGGCCAAGCGCTGTTCATGCTGGACATCAGCAATCCGGCCAACTTCGCCGAAACCAACGCCGCCAGCCTGGTGATCAAGGAAATCAGCAATGCCACGCTCAGCTGCGTCAACAAGAGCACTTGCGGCAACGATCTGGGCTACACCTTCGGCACGCCGGTGATCACCCGCTTCCACAACGGCCAATGGGGCGCCGTCTTCGGCAACGGCTACAACAGCAGCAACGGCCATGCGGCGCTCTTCATCATGCTGGCGGGCAGCAGCGGCACGCCCAGCTTCTACGAGCTGGACACCGGCAGCGGACAGTCCAACGACCCATCGGGCGGCGGCAACAAGAACGGCATCTACTACGCCACCACGGTGGATCTCGACGGCGACGGCACCGCCGACTACGTCTATGCCGGCGACCTGTTCGGCAACGTCTGGCGCTTCGACCTCACCAGCAACACCCCCGGCAACTGGAGCGTTTCCCAATACGGCAGCGGCGCCGCAGCGCCGCTGTTCACCAGCCAGTACACCTACTGCACCAACACCCAGGTCAACAACGGCACCTGTACCCGCAGCCTGCAGCCGATCACCAGCAAGATGCTGGTGTCGGCCATTCCCACCGGCAACGCCAGCCCGCGCGTGCTGGTGGCCTTCGGCACCGGCCAGAAAATCCCCTTCACTACCTCGTCCGCCGACATCTACGCCGGCGGCACCCAAAGCCTTTACGGTGTCTGGGACTGGGACCTGTCCGGCTGGAACACCCTGGTCGGCCAGTCGGCCTACTACAGCCAGGCCGCGCCCTCCGGCGGCAAGACGCTGCGCCCGAGCAATCTGACCGCCCAGACCGTCACCGCCTCCTACAACTCCACGCTCAGCAGCGTGCAGGGCTACCGCTCGCTGTCCAGCAACACCGTCTGCTGGCAGGGCAACAGCGCCTGCGGCACCAACAACAGCTACGGCTGGAAGCTCAACTTGCCGTCCAGCGGCGAGCAGGTGGTGTACAACCCGGTCAACGAACTGGGCACCTTCACCGTCAACACCTCGATTCCGCCCAACAACAATGCCTCGTCCTGCACCGTGGCCTCCGCCACCAGCTTCTCGATGTCGCTCAACATGAAAACCGGCGGCGCCACCGCATCGTCGTTCTACGCCAACGACCAGGGCAACTTCAGCGGCATCAGCGGCAGCGTGATCAACGGCATTGCCATCAATATGGCGGGCAGCCCCAATGTGGTCAGCTACCAAAACAACTTTTTCGCCATCGGCAGCAGCACCAACGGCGGCCCCATCGCCACGCCGCCGCAGATCAACCCGGCCGCCTTCGACCTGCACACCCGGCTGAACTGGATAGAACTGCGCTGACAAGCGCCAAGGAAAACATCACGATGCATAGCAGTCGCAAAGCAAACGGCTTCACCATGCTGGAACTGGTGATCGCGCTGGCGGTATTGTCCATCCTGGTGGCCATCGCCTTGCCGTCCTACCGCACCTTCATCCTGCAGTCCAACCGCACCTCGGCCAAGACCGCGCTGCAGGATCTGGCCACGCGCGAGGAAAGCTACTATTCGCTGCAGAACACCTACGCCAGCCAGCTGATCACGCTGGGTTACGGCAGCGGCACCGTCTACGTGCCGGGCAACGGCAGCAATTACTACGCGCTGGCCATCTCCAGCGCCAGCTCCACCGCCTTCGTCCTCACCGCCACGCCCCAGGGCCAGCAGGCGCAGGACAGCTGCCAGACCTACCAGCTGGACAATCTGGGCAACCAGACCAATCTAAGCGCCAGCGGCGGCATACTCGGCATCAGCGGTTGCTGGTAGCGCGCGCCCGCCCCGAAACGGAAAAAGCGCCCAAGGGGCGCTTTTTCATTCAGCCGGCTGCCGCGCGGCAGCCGTCTGTCGCAGACTTAGTCAGCCAGCAGGCGCTTGACCACGTCGACATAGCCTTGCATCGCGTCATCGGCGGATTGGCCCTTCAGCTTTTCCCAGGCGTCGAACTTGGCGCGGTTGATGAAATCCATCATGCCCGGGCGCTCGCCGCTGGCGTCGCCTTCGGTCGCCTGCTTGAACAGCGCGTACAGCTGCAGCAGGGTCTGGTTGTCCGGGCGCTCGGACAGGGTTTTGACATCGGCCTGAGCTTGGGTGAAAAGCGTCTGCAGATCAGACATGACTGTATCCTTTGTTGAAAACCGGGATGGTTGTCCACCCCTGATGATGTTAGCCCCCCCGGCATGCGCCGGAACGACCGCCAATTTATCACGAAGCGCCCTCAATGCGACAGTGCCGGCGACAGCGCAGCGGGCTCAGGCTGCGGCTCTATCCGTATCCGCTTGTAGCTCTTAACCGGCACGCCGTCCTTCAAGGCCGGCTGGTAGCTGGCGGCGCCGAACACCGGACCGATGGCGTCGGCCAGCCGGGCAGGCGCCGCGCCCTCGAAACGCACGCCATCCACCCGGCCGGTTTCGCTGATGAACACCAGCACCAGCACCGACGCCGGCGGATGGCCGTCCAGCTCGACATCCGGCAGCACGATGGCGCTGCGCTCCTGCGCCAGGCGGTCAAGCTCGCGGGCAGGATAATAGATATCCGCCCCCAGGCGCATCCGGTCGCCGGCATCCGGCTGCGGCGGAGCGTCGACCGGCGCGGAGGCCGCCGCGCTCCCGCCCGGAATCCCGGCGGCAACCGCCGCCGTGGGCGGGGGTGCCGGCTCCGACGCAATGGACAGACGCACCGTCAAGCCGCCCGCTTCGCCAGCCGGCTGTCCCGGCCGCAAGGGCAGCCACCACAAAGCGCCATGCAGCAGCAAGGACAGCCACAAGGCCAACAGCCAGCGCTCCGTCACGGTCCAGGGCCGGAGTTTCATCAAGCGATCCCCTTGGGCGCGGCCAGGCAAAAAAATCGGGCCAGGTTCCTCCTGTCCCGACTTCCGCTTACTTGGCTTTCAGCAGCTCTTCGATGTCGCTGCCGTCGATCGCGCCCGGCACCAGCCTGCCGTTGGCGAACACCAGCGCCGGCGTGCCTGTGACGCCCAGCTTCTCGCCCAGCGCCTGGATCTTGTCCAGCGCGCTGGTATCGCAATTATCCGCGCCGGTCAGCGGCTTGCCGTCGCGCATGAAGGCGGTCCAGACCGCTGGCTTGTCGCTGGAACACCAGATCTGCTTGGACTTGCGCATCGCGTCCGGGTGCAACTGGGTCAGCGGATAGAGGAAGGTGTAGATGGTGACGTTGTCGATGTCCTTCAGGCTTTCGCGCTCAAGCTTCTTGCAGTACGGGCAATCCGGATCAGTGAAGACCGCCATCTTGCGCTCGCCCTTGCCGCGCACGTCCTTGAACGCGTACTGGAACGGCAGCGAATTGAAGTCCACCTTGGACAGTTCGGCCATCCTCTTCTCGGTCAGGCTTTCCTTGGTCTTGGTGTCGATCAGGTCGCCGACGAACAGGTAGCTGGCGTCGCTGTTGGTGTACACCACCTGCTTGCCGTCCACCACCAGCTCGTAGATGCCCTTGACCGGCGTGGCGCTGACACTCTTCACCTGCTTGCCCGGAAAGTGTTCCGCGAAGGCCTTCTTCACGTCGTCGAGGTTGCCGCCGGCGGCCTGAGAGCAGGCGGCCAGCGACATCAGCATCGCGCTGGCCAGCGCCAGCGACTTCAATCTTGTCTTCATCAAGTGTCCTTTGAGGATCAGTATCCAATCGCCTGCCTGGCGAACCGCCGCTTCAGTGGCGAACAGCAGTTGGTCAGGGACAGGCCGGTATTGCGCAGCCATGGCAGGCCGGGCAGTTTGGCATGGAACAGCCGGTACAGGCTGTCACAGCCGATTTGCATCGTAGTGACCGCTTCGCGGCGTTGGCGCTGGTAGCGGCGCAGCAGCATCCAGTCGCCGCAGTCGGGCGCCGCTTGCAGCAGGGCCGCCAGCTGCGCCGCGTCCTGAAAGCCCAGGTTGACCCCCTGGCCGGCCAGCGGATGGACGGTATGGGCGGCATCGCCCACCAGTGCCACTCTTTCCGCCACCACGGCTTCGGGCTGGACCAGCCGCAGCGGAAAGGCCGCGGCAGCCGTCAGGGTGGCGAACGCGCCCAACTGATGGCCGCCGGCGGCGGCTACCTTGTCGGCCAGCGCTTCGGGCGGCAGCTCCAGCAAAGATTGCGGATCAGATGTGGACCAGACCATGGAGATTCGGTTCCCCGCCATCGGCAGCCAGGCCAGAATACTGTCGCCGGTGAACCATTGCCGCGCCACCTGGCCATGCGGCTTCTCGCAGGTGAAGTTGGCCACCACTCCGCTCTGGCCGTATGGCTTGACGCTGGCGGCAAGGCCCAGCTGGCCGCGCACCCAGGAGTTGGCGCCGTCGGCGCCCACCAGCAGCTCGGCGCTCAGCAGCCGGCCATCGTCCAAGACCAGCCGCGCCTCGGAAGCGGTGGTGCTCAACGATTGCGCCTGGCAGTCGCCGATGCAATCGACTTCGCTGTCGGCCAGTTGCCGCCACAGCGCCGCCTGCAACCAACGGTTTTCCACGATCCAGGCCAGCGCGTCGGCATCGGCGTCGCGCGCGGAAAATTCGATTCGTCCGCCGGCGTCGCCGCAGACATCCATCGCGGCGATGATGCCTATCCGTTCCATGCCAGGCCAGGCACCCATGCCTTCCAGGAAACGGCGGTTGGCCGGACTCACCGCATAAATGCGCGCGTCCCAGCCCTGCTCCAATTCGTTACATTGCGCCGGGCGCGGCTCCAGCAGGGCCACCCGCTTGCCGGCGCGCGACAAGGCCAGCGCCAGGCTGGCGCCCACCAGGCCGCCGCCGACTATGATTGCGTGGTATTGACTGTCTCGCATCCGTTTATCCTTGCACGCCGAACACCAGATGGCCGGCAAATGCGCGGCGCAGCGGCGGTATCACGTCCAGCGCGGTCATGCCCAGGCCGCGCAAGGTGTTCAGCAAGGGATGGTGGCCGTCAAACAGCTTGATCAGGCCATGGGTGAAGCCCACCACCACGTGGCTGTCCAGCTTGCGGGCGGCGGCGTAACGCTTCAGCGCCGCCGGATCGCCGGCGTCGGCCGCGCCCTCCAGCGCGCGTGCGAGGCCCACGGCGTCGCGCAGCCCCAGGTTCAGGCCTTGCGCCGCAACCGGGTGCATGGTCTGGGCGGCGTTGCCTATCAGCACCACCCGGCCGCTGGCCACCTTGTTGAGCTGCCGCAGCGCCAGCGGAAAACTGGCGCGCGGACCGATGCCCAATATGCGGCCTTGGCGCTCGCCGAAGGCTTGCTGCAATTCAGCGCGCAATCCGGCCTCGTCGCCGCCCACCAGCTTTGCCGCATCGCCCTGGCTGCGCGTCCATACCAGCATGTAGCCCTCGCCGTGCGGCAGCAATGCGAATGGTCCGCTGTCGGCGAAGCGCTCATAGGCCACGCCCTTGGCCGGCAGCTCGGTCTCTATCTCGGCCAGTACCGCACACTGGTGGTAATCATGCTCCAGGCGGCGGACGCAGGGCAGCGTTTCCGCCAGCGCGCCGCCTTCGGCCAGCACCAGCAGCCGGCCGGTCAACAGCCGCGCGCCGTCCGGCGTCTCCACTTCGGCGCAGGCGTATTCGCTCAGGCTCTTCACCGATGTCACCCGACTTTGCCACAGCACCTGCACCCCGGCCCGGTCCAGCACCTCGGCCAGGCTTGCCACCAGCGCCGGGTAGTCCACCACCACGCCCAGATGCGGCAGCTGCAGATCCTCCTTGTCCAGCCGGGTGCGGCCGCAGCTGCCCTGCTGCGACACGTGCACCGTGTCGATCACCGTTGCCGGCAGCGCGTCCGGCCAGGCGCCGGCTTCGGCCAGTTGCTCGCGGCTGTGCCAGGACAGCGCCAGCGCGCGGGCGTCGCGCACCGCGGCGTCGCGCGCGCGCGCCTCCACCAGCAGCACACTGCGGCCCTGCCGCGCCAGCCGCAGCGCCGCCAGCGCGCCAACCGGGCCGCCGCCGACGATCAACACATCGGCGTGTTCGCTCGTTCTCGCTTGCATATTCTCAATCTCCGCGCATCAGCGCCTCGATCTCGTCGATCTGTTTAGGCACTGCTGCGGTATACACTTCATTGCCATCCGCCGTCACCAGCACATCGTCCTCGATGCGGATGCCGATGTTGTGGAAGGCCTCCGGCACGCCGGGCGCCGGGCGGATGTACAGGCCCGGCTCCACCGTGGTGCACATTCCGGGCTGGTAGCCGCGCCACTGGCCGTGCAGCTTGCGCTGGCCGACGTCGTGCACGTCCAGCCCTATCATGTGGCCGATGCCGTGCATGTAGAACTGGCGGTAGCTGCCGGATTCGATCACGCCGTCCACGCTGCCACTCAGCAAGCCCAGGTCCAGCATGCCCTGCGCCAGCACCTTGAGCGCCGCCTCGCCTGGCGCGTTCCACAACGCGCCGGGACGCACCGCGGCGATGCCGGCCAACTCCGCCGCCAGCACCACCTGGTAGACGTCGCGCTGCGCCGCGCTGAAGCGGCCGCCCACCGGGAAGGTTCGGGTGATGTCGCCGGCGTAGCCTTCGAGCTCGCAGCCGGCGTCTATCAGCAGCAGCTCGCCATCGTTGAGGCGAGCGTTGTTGGCGGCGTAATGCAAGGTACAAGCATTGGCGCCGCCGGCGACGATGCTCTCATAGGCCGGATAGCGCGCGCCGCGGCGGATGAAGGCGCGCAGAATCTCCGCCTCCACCTCGTATTCGAACATGCCGGGCCGGACCGCCTGCATCGCCTTGATGTGGCCGACGGCGGAGATGTCCCCGGCACGGCGCAACAAGGCGATCTCGGCTTCGTCCTTGACCATGCGCATCTCGTCCAGCAAGGCGCGCAAGTCCCCATAATGCGCAGGCGCGCGCGCGCCGCTGCGGGAACGCTGGCGCACGCTGTCCAGCCAGCGATTGACGCGGCGGTCGAAGGCCTCGTCGTGGCCCAACGGCCACCACAGCTGATTGCTGTCGGCCAGCAGGTCCGGAATCCGCTCGGCCATCTCGTCCAGCGGATAAGCCTCGTCGAAACCGAACGCCTCGCGCGCGCCATCCGGCCCGTGGCGGAAGCCGTCCCAGATTTCCATAGCGGGATTCTTGGCGCGGCAGAACAGGACCGACTTGCCGCTGCGGCCATCCAGCAGCAGCACCGCTTCCGGCTCGATGAAACCGGTCAGGTAGAGGAAGTAGCTGTCGGCGCGGTAAGGATAGTGGCTGTCGGCATTGCGCACCGCTTCCGGCGCGGTGGACAGCAGCGCCACACCGTCGCCCATGATGGACAACAGGCGGTTGCGGCGCTCTGCGTGCGGCTGATACATGTTCGGCTTTCCCCGGCGGACCTTGCGCGGCAGTGGCAAAAACGCCAGTTTACACCCTGGCAGGCAAGCCCCCAAGCCTGCCGCGCCAATGCGCAAGGACGACGGCATGAAAAAACCCGGCTTGGCCGGGTTTGGGGTGCCTGCGCCGGATGGCTGCGCGATGGCGCGCTTATTCGTCCAGCACCGCGGAAGTGTAGACATCCTGCACGTCGTCCAGATCCTCCAGCGCGTCCAGCAGCTTCTGCATGCGGGCCGCGTCTTCGCCGGAGAGCTCGGTGTCGTTCTCGGCGCGCATGGTCACCTCGCCCATTTCGGCCTTGAAGCCCTTGGCCTCCAGCGTCGCCTTGATGTCGGTGAATTCGTACGGCCCGGTGATCACTTCGATGGAACCGTCGTCGCTGCCGACCACATCGTCGGCGCCGGCTTCCAGCGCCGCTTCCATCAGCGCGTCTTCGTCCACCCCCGGCGCGAACACCAGGTAGCCGCAATGCTTGAACTGGAAGGACACGCAACCGTCGGTGCCCATATTGCCGCCGTACTTGGAGAAGGCGTGGCGCACGTCGGCGACGGTGCGGGTCTTGTTGTCGGTCAGGCAATCCACCATCACCGCCGCGCCGGCGATGCCGTAGCCTTCGTAGCGGCACTCGACGTAATCGACGCCTTCCAACTGGCCGGTGCCGCGTTTGACCGCGTTCTCGATATTGTCCTTGGGCATGGACTCGGCCTTGGCCTTTTCCACCGCCAGGCGCAAGCGCGGGTTCATGTTGACATCGCCGCCGCCCATCTTGGCGGCAACGGTGATTTCCTTGATCAGGCGGGTGAAGATCTTGCCACGTTTGGCATCCTGGCGACCCTTGCGGTGCTGGATGTTAGCCCATTTACTGTGACCTGCCATATTTGCCTCTGTCTGTTATCTGGTTCCGACGAACCCAATCGTCCAAAAATCGCGGTATTTTAGCAGAAAGCCGGCACCGTCTACGAATATCGGCGCCGCTACTTCGCCTGCAGCATTTTCAGCATCATCTCGAAACCGGCGCGGTACATCTGCTCGATCGCCGGCACCATCATCGGCAGCGTCAGGTAGAAAGCGCCGAAGCCCACCATGATGGTCAGGGGAAAGCCGAAAGAGAAGATGTTGAACTGCGGCGCCGCCCGCGTCATCACCCCGATGGCCAGGTTGGTGATCAGCAACGCCCCTATCACCGGCATCGCCAGCCACACGCCCCACTCCACCAGGTGCGTTCCCCACAGCGCCAGCGCCTTGATCCCGACCGCCGGCATCGACATGCCTATCGGCAGCACGCGGAAGCTTTCCACCAGCGTCTGCAGCACCACATGATGGCCATCGAAGGACAGGAACAGGAAAAAGGTGAACAGCGACAGCATCTGCGACAGCACCGGCACCTGGGCCGCGTGGACCGGGTCGAAGAACATCGCGAAACCCAGGCCGGTCTGCGCGCCGATGATGAATCCCGTCAGCTCCACCGCACTGATCACGATGCGCATCACGAAACCCATCGCCAAGCCGATCAACAGCTGTTGCAACAGGATGGCGATGCCGGCGGCGGAAACCAGCGGCACCGTCGGCAACGGCGGCAGCATCGGCGCGATCATCACGGTCAGAATCAGCGCAAAACCGACTTTGAAGCTGCGCGGCACGCCGCGGTAGGCGAACAGCGGCTCGGCCAGGAACAGGCCGATGATGCGGGCGAAGGGCCAGACGAAAGCCCCTACCAGCGCGTTGATCTGCACATCGCTTATCGTCAGCATCAGCCGATCACGTTGGGTATGCTCTGAAACAGGCGGGTGGTGTATTCGATCAGCGTATTGAGCATCCACGGCCCGGCCAGCACCAGCACCAGGAACATCGACAATAGCTTGGGGATGAAGGTGAGCGTCATCTCGTTGATCTGGGTGGCCGCCTGCAGGATGCTGACCAGCAGGCCCACCAGCAAGGATGTCAGCAGCACCGGCGCCGACACGATGATCAGGATGTACAAGGCGTTCTGCACGATGCTGATGATGAGTTCCGGCGTCATGTCGTTTCCTCCTGTTCCGGCTCGCGCCAGCCGCCTTTGGCCAGCAGCCAATTATCCAGCGCCACGCCCTGGCGATCGATGCGATTCGCGCGCAGCAGCTGGTAGCCCGCCCGCTCGAACACCGGCCGCGCAGCATGGCTGGCCCAGGCATGGAGGGCCGTCACGCCGTGTGCCGCGGCCTTCGATTCCAGTTCGGCCAGCATGCGGCCGGCCACGCCCTGCCGCCCGGCCCAGGGGGCGACGAACAGCATGTCGAATTGGCCATCGAAACTCAACCAGGCGAAGCCCGCCAGCCGGCCATCGCCGGCCACGGCCTTGCAGGCCCAGGAGCCGCCCAGCCGGCGCGCCCAGCTCTGCTCCCGCTCGTCGGTCCATCGCTCAAGCGGCACCCAGGCGCGGCACTGCTCCGCCGTATAGCATGCGCCGGCCAGGCCATGCACGCTGGCGCCGAACAGATGGTAGCAAGCGGGCAAATCGGCTGGGGTCAATTGTCGCAAGTCCATCGCTACCCCGTGTAGAAGCTCTGCACCAGCGAGCCCATCAGCAGCGTCCAACCGTCCACCAGCACAAACAGCATCATCTTGAACGGCAGCGAAATGGTGACTGGGGACACCATCATCATGCCCATCGCCATCAATATGCTGGCGACCACCAGGTCGATGATCATGAAGGGGATGAAGATCATGAAGCCGATCTGGAAAGCGGTTTTCAGTTCGCTGATGGCGAAGGCCGGCACCAGCGTCTTCATCGACACCTCTTCCTTGGTCTGCGGCTTCGGCGATTGCGAAATCTCTATGAAGAAGGCCAGGTCCTTTTCCCGCGTCTGCCGCAGCATGAAGGCCTTCATCGGCTTGCTGGCTTCGTCCAGCGCCTGGTTCATGCTGATCTTGTCGTCGGAGAACGGCACCCAGGCCTTGGCGTAGACCTGATCGAAAGTGGGACCCATCACGAATAGCGTCAGGAACAGCGCCAGGCCAACGATGACCTGGTTGGGCGGCGACTGAGTGGTGCCCAGCGCCTGGCGCAGCAGCGACAGCACGATCACGATGCGGGTGAAGGCTGTCATCATCAGCAGCATCGCCGGAATAAAGCCCAGCGCCGTCATGAACAACAGCATCTGCAGGCTGAGCGAGTAATTCTGCCCGCCGCCCTCGCCCGGCGTGCTGGTCATCAGCGGCAAGCCGATGGCGGCATCCGCCAGCAAGGGAAACAGCAAAGCCCCGCTGGACAACAGGGCGATAACGGTAGCTTTTTTCATCACGTGTCCTGCCGCCCCCGCAGCGGACGGCCTTTCTCCAGCGCCGCCTTCAGCCAGCGGGCGAATGGGTCGGCCGGCTCGGCAGGCGGCTGATCCGCCCCTTCAGGCCGCGGCATCTTGCTCAACAGGTTGACCTGGCTGGGCGTCACGCCCAGCACCAGCCACTCGCCCTCCAGCTCGACGATGACCACCCTCTCCTTCTGCCCGACCATGGTTCCGCCCACCACCCGCAGACGCCCCGCGGCTCCCATCACGCCGCCGGACAGCCGCTTGAACAGCCAGGCGACGCCGACGATGGCGCCCAGCACCACCGCCAGGCCCAGGATCACCTGCACCAGGCTGACAAAGGGGGAGGGAGCGGCCGCCGGCGCGACGGCCGGCGCCGCCATCAGCGGCGCCGATGCCAGAAAACAAAATGCGCCCCGCAGCGCCAGGCGCACTTTCGATGCTTGTGCCATGTCCATTATTTCTGCAAACGGCGGATGCGCTCGGCCGGGGTGATGATGTCGGTCAGGCGGATGCCGAACTTGTCGTTGACCACCACTACTTCGCCCTGGGCGATCAGGCAGCCGTTGACCAGCACGTCCATCGGCTCGCCGGCCATGCCGTCCAGCTCCACCACCGACCCCTGGGCCAGCTGCAGCAGGTTGCGGATGGCGATCTTGGTCCGGCCCAGCTCCACCGTCAGCTGTACCGGGATGTCCAGGATCATGTCCAGATTGGGCGGCCCGCCGGCGATGGCCACGCCCGCGCCTATCTCCTGGAACAGGTTCTGCGCCGGCACGGCCTCCTCGGCCGGAGGCGGCGCGTCGGCGACCTCCTGCTCGGCCATCGCCGCCGCCCAGTCGTCCATCGAGACTTCTTCTTCCGCGCCCGCGGCGCCGGCCTGCTGTTCTTCTTCGCTCATTGCTCTTTATCCCCCGGCGACTCCATGAACTCATTGGCGCCCGCCAGTATCTTTTCCACTTTCAACGCATAACGGCCCTGCACGGTACCATAGCTGGCCTCGAACACCGGAATGCCGGACACATCGGCCTCCACCAGTTCGGGGATTTCTATCATCACCACATCGCCGTTCTTCAAATTCAGGATCTGCCCCAGCGTCACCTTGGTATGCGCCAGGCTGGCCACCAGCTCCACCTCCGCCGCCTGCACTTGATGGGTCATCAGGTTGACCCAGCGGTTGTCGACTTCGGTGCGGTCGGCCTGCATGGTGCTGGACAGCAGGTCGCGGATCGGCTCCACCATCGAATACGGCAGGCAGATGTGGAAATCGCCGCCGCCCGCGCCCAGCTCGATATGGAAGGTCATCGCCACCACCACTTCGGTAGGGGTGGCGATGTTGGCGAACTGGGTGTTCATCTCCGAGCGCAGATAGACGAACTCGATCGGATGCACCGGCTCCCAGGCCTTCTGGCATTCGGTGAACACCACCTCCAGCAGCCGATGAATGATGCGCTGCTCGGTGGGCGTGAAATCGCGCCCCTCCACCCGCACATGATAGCGGCCGTCGCTGCCGAACAAATTATCCACGATCAGGAAAACCAGATCGGGATCGAAAATCAGCAGGCCGGTGCCGCGCAATGGCTTGACATGCACCAGGTTGAGGTTGGTGGGAACCACCAGGTTGCGGATGAATTCGCTGTACTTCTGCACCCGCACCGGCCCCACCGAAATTTCGGCGTTGCGGCGCAGGAAATTGAACAGGCCGATGCGCAGATTGCGCGCAAAACGCTCGTTGATGATCTCAAGGGTCGGCATCCGTCCGCGGACGATGCGCTCCTGCCGACCAATATCATAGCCTCGGACACCCTGGGCATCCTGGCCGCCATCATCATCTTCGTCCTCCCCGGAGACGCCTCGTAATAGCGCGTCTACCTCTTCCTGGGACAGGATATCGTCGCCCATGGCGCTTATTGCTTCTGAATGATGAAGGAAGTGAAGAGTACGCTATCCACGACGGGTTCGTCACCCGAATCCATGGACTCGTTGATGATCTGCTTGACCTGGGCCTTCAGCTTGACCTTGCCTTCGGCAGTGCTGACCTCGGTCGCACTCTTGGAGGACAGCAGCAGGATGACGGCGCTGCGGATCTTGGGGCCGTAATCGGTGAATTTCTTCTTGGCGTCCTCGTCGGCCAGCTCGGCCTGCATGTCGACCTGCAGCAGGCTGCCGTCGTTGCCGGCCAGATTCACCACGAAGGTATCCATCTTCTCGAAAATAGGCGGACCTTCATGCTTCTTCTTCGGCTTTTCCTTGACCTGTTCGGCCTGGGCGCCGGCCGGCGCCTTGCTCATGCTGGTGAACATATAGGCAGCCAAAGCGCCCACCGCGGCCAAAACCAGAATCAGCAGCACAATGACTATCATCATCAGCTTGTTGCCGCCTCCGCCTGGTTTTTTTTCCGCCTTTTCCGCCTTTTTATCATCCGACATAAGTTATGACCTGTTCTTTATGGAGTGCCTAGTGAAATCTTAAACGATTTCCTCGCCATATTTTCCAGTTTTCTCGACCGGCTGAACAGGGTCAATATCAAATCAGGTCAGGCAAATATGCTGAGTATGCCGCGCGCGGCCTTGATGGCGCTCAGCGCGTCCACGCCGTCCACCTCTCCCACCACCGGCTCCGACCGGCCTTTTTTCTGCTGATAAGCCTGCTGTTGCTGGCCGGATTGGCCGCTAGAAACCTGCGAATCGGTCAACTGGATGCCGCTGGACGACAGCATCGAACGCAGCTGGTGCATATTGTTTTCCAGCGCCTCGCGCGTGGCCGGCACGGCGGCGGTGAACAATACCTGAGCCTGGTCGGTGCCATTCATCTTGAGCGTGATCTCGATCGGCCCCATCTGCGGCGGGTTCAGCTGGATCTGGGCCTTGTCGGCCTTCATGTTGACCATGGTCAGCATCTGCTCGCCCAGCGCCTTGCCCCAGGCAGGGTCATTCAGCGTCTGCGGCAGGGTCAGCACCGGCATATTGGCGCTGGACTGCGCATTGGCCGGCTGCTGCTGTTGCAACTGCTGCAGCGGCAAGAATTGCACGGCGTTCGGATCGGGGTCCGGCAATTTTTGCTGGTTGCTTTGCCAGTTGAACAGCGGCTTGGCCTGCACCATGGCGCTCAGATCGGGCTTGCTGGACACCTGTTGCGCCAACAGGTCCTGGCTGGGCGTCTTCGGATCGACCGGCTGCGGTTGCTGCTGCAGGCTGGCCTGCATGGCGGCCAGCAGAGGCATCGCCGCCGCGGCCTGGGCGTCGCCGCCGGCATCATCGTCCTTGGCGGCAGGCTTGTCGCTGACGGGTTTGGCGTCTCCGCCATCTCCCGTGCCGGGCAACATCGACCCAATCGCAGTCATCTGGATGCCCAGCAGGCTGGCGAACAGATCGCTGCCCGCTCCGCTGCCGGCGCTTCCGGTCGCGCCGCCGCCCGCGCCGGGGGAGGCCGCGGATGCGGCATTAGTCACTGGCGTGTTTACCGTGATGGTCATGATGAAGCCTCGACTGAGTGTAACGTCGCTATAAAAGCAAGTAGCGTGCCAACTCAGGCGTCTTCGTCGTGGGTGCGGTCCCAGAATTGGCGGGTGGCGAATTCATCGGTCTGCTTCTGCTGCCGCCGGGCTTCCGTTTGCGCCTCGCGCTCCTGCTCGCGCTGCAACAGCTTTTCATAGGCCTTGAATTTTTTGTACTCCATCTGCCAGGCCTGACGCTCCATGACGAAGCGCTGGGTGCTGCGATCCAGATCCAGCTGCTGCTGAAGCATCGCCTCGTCCAGCCGGGACAAGAAACGCTGGAAGTCCTGATACTGGATGATGGACATGCCCTTGCCGCCGCCCCCCAGCAAACGCTGGCGGTATTCGTTGCGGAAGGCGTCCAGTTGCTCAAGCCGCGCCTGCGACTCGTTCAACCGGCTCTGCGCCAGGCTCATCCGCTCCGCCGCCGCCTGCTGGCGCTCATCGGCCAGATGAATCAGCAGCTGGTACTTGCCGGACATGGCTTAGCGCCTCAAGCCAGCACGCTCGCCAGCTGCGCGCAGCAGGACGCGTAGTCGTGCGATTCGTGCATAGGCTGGGTCAGGAAGCTGACCATCGGCAGCTGGCGGCGCATCGCGTCGTCCAGCACCGGGTCGGAGCCGGCGACATAGGCGCCGACGCTGATCAGATCGCGATTGCGCTGATAGCGGGAGTACAGTTGCTTGAAGTGGCGCGCCAGGTCCATCTGCTGCTGCGGCACCACATCCACCATTACCCGGCTGATGGATTGCTCGATGTCGATGGCTGGGTAGTGGCCGGATTCGGCCAGATCGCGCGACAGCACGAAGTGGCCGTCGAGAATCGCGCGCGCCGAGTCGGCGATCGGATCCTGCTGGTCATCGCCCTCGGACAGCACGGTATAGAAGCCGGTAATCGAGCCGCCGCCCTCCTCGCCATTGCCGGCGCGCTCTATCAATTGCGGCAAGCGGGCGAACACCGATGGCGGATAGCCCTTGGTCACCGGCGGCTCGCCGATGGCCAGCGCGATCTCGCGCTGCGCCATCGCGTAACGGGTGACCGAGTCCATCAGCAACAGCACATCCTTGCCCTGGGCGCGGAAGTACTCGGCCAGCGCCGTGGCATAGGCCGCGCCATGCAGACGCATCAGCGGCGGCATGTCGGCCGGCGCCGCCACCACTACCGAACGGGCGCGGCCCTCCTCCCCCAGGATGTTCTCGATGAAGTCCTTCACCTCGCGGCCCCGTTCGCCTATCAGTCCCACCACCACCACATCGGCCTTGGTGAAGCGCGCCATCATGCCGAGCAGGACCGACTTGCCGACGCCGGAGCCGGCGAACAGGCCCAGGCGCTGGCCGCGACCCACCGTCAACAGACCGTTGATCGCGCGCACGCCTACGTCCAGCACATCGTGCACCGGAGTGCGGTCAAGGGGATTGATGGGCTGGCTGTACAAGGGGAACCAGGCATCGGGATGGACCGGGCCCAGGCCATCCAGCGGACGCCCCAGCGAATCCAACACCCGCCCCAGCAAACCTAGCCCCACCGGCACCTGCCGTCCGATGGCGCCATTGGCGCGCACCTGGCCGCCATGGTAGCCGTACTCGGGAGGGGTGGCGGTGGACAGAGGAGAAACCGGCGTGCCGGGCAACAAGCCATGTACATTGGTAAGCGGCATCAGGAACACCTTGTCGCCGGAAAAACCCACCACTTCCGCCTCCACCACCTCATCGCCGGACAACGCCACCTGGCAGGCGCTGCCAACCGGCAGCTTGATGCCGACCGCCTCCATGACCATGCCAGTGACGCGCACCAACTTGCCGCAAGGCTGCCACAGCGAGGCGGATGCCGCCGACTCGGCGCAGGCCGCCAGCCAGCCGCGCTGGCGCTCAATCAGGCTGCCGCTCATCGCCCGCCTCCAGGCCCAACGCCCGGCTCAAGGCCGCCAGGCGCGTGGGAAGCGTCATGTCCAGGCGGACCGACGCGGTATCGATGATGCAGCCGCCACGGGCCATGTTCGGGTCTTCCATCCACTGCCACGCGGTTTCCGGGGTTTCCTGCTGCAGGAATTCGCGCGCGGCGGCCAGGTCGGCGGGATTGACCCGCAGACGGGCATTGCCCAGCGTGGACGGCAACTCGGCCAACACGGACTGCAACAATGGCAGCAGCGCCTGGTCGTCCCGCTGCAAGCGCTGCTGCAGCAGTTTTTGCGCCAGCTGCCAGGCCAGCTGCAACACGCCCCCGGCCAGCTCCCGCTCCACCCGCTTCAGTTCGCCGGCAAACTCGCCGCCCATGTGGTCAAGCGCCCGCCAGGCTTCTTCCAGCCTGGGCAATTGCTCGGCCCGCACCTCGGCCATGCCCTGTTCGCGCCCTGCCTGCAACCCTTGCTCGAAGCCTTCGGCGCGGCCCGCCTCCAAGCCGGCGTCGTGGCCGGTCTGCCAGGCCTCCTGGTGGATGGCCTCCAGTTCGGCGGCGGTCGGATACCCCAAACCGGGAATGTCCTCCTCTTCCGCCGGCGCATCCGCCGAGACCACCTCGGCCAGCGGTTGAGCCGCCTCCGCTTCAGCCTGAGCCACTTTCTCCGCCAGGCTGACGCCGGGGCGGCGCAACTGGCTCATCGACACCAACTGCGCCGGCGACAGCACCTGGGTGAAGCCGTCGAGGGACTCGGGACTCCAGGTAGTCCAGCTTTCCAGCTCTTCGCCGGGAATGATGGGATTGTTACTCGATGAGGCCTTCATCTCCGCCCTTGCTGCCTAGCACGATCTGGCCGTCGTCGGCTAGCTTGCGCACCACCTTGAGGATTTCCTTCTGCTCGGCCTCCACTTCGGACAGCTTGACCGGCCCCTTGGACTCCAGATCGTCGCGCAGCATTTCCGCCGCGCGCTGCGACATATTGCGGAAGATCTTTTCCTTCAGATCGGTGCTGGTGCCCTTGAGCGCAATCACCAGCGAGTCGGACTGCACTTCGCGCAGGATGGTCTGGATCGAGCGGTCGTCGATATCGAGGATGTTCTCGAACACGAACATCTTGTCCTGAATGCGCTGCGCCAATTCCGGATCGTATTCGCGGATGAAACTGAGGGCCGAAGCCTCGACATTGCCGCCCATGAAATTGAGGATTTCGGCGGTCAGGCCCACGCCGCCGGACGCGCTCTTCTTGATGCGGTCGGAGCCGGACAACAGCTGGGTCAGCACGTCGTTCAGCTCGCGCAGCGCCTGCGGCTGCACCCCCTCCAGCGTGGCGGTGCGGATCAGCACCTCGTTGCGCATCCGCTCCGGGAAAAACGACAGGATGGAACTGGACAGGTCCGGCTCCAGATGCACCAGGATGGTGGCGATGATCTGCGGGTGCTCGTGGCGGATCAGGTCGGCGGCGGACGACGGGTCCATCCACTTCAGGCTCTCGATGCCGCTGTGATCGTTGCCCTGCATGATCTTGTCCAGCAGGTTGGCCGCCTTGTCCGGACCCAGCGCCTCGATCAGCACGTTGCGCAGGTATTCGTCCGAGGCGCCGATGCTGGCGCGGGCGTTGCATTCATTGCGGAAATCCGCCACCACATCGTCGATCTGCTCATAACTGAGGTTGTTGATCGCCGCCATCGCCAGGGAAATCTTCTGCACCTCCTTGGGTCCCAGATACTTGAACACCTCGACCGCTTCATTCTGGCCGAGACTGAACAGCAGCACCGCGCTCTTGCGCACTCCGTTTTCACTCATCGGCGGTTATCCATTCCTTGATGATCTGGGCGGCCATGCGCGGATCGGATTTCACCAATTCGCGCACCGCTTCCAGATTACTACTGTATTGGCGCCGCTGCACTTCGCGCGGATCGTCGGAGGAACCGGGAACCGAGCCGGAACCGGCGCCGGCGCCAGCCGCGCCCATTTCGCCCTCTTCCCCGGCCACGCCCAGCAGCCTGCCGCCGGCCGCGGCACCGGCCGCGCCCTCCATCCCGCCACCAGCGGCAGACGCCGGCTTGACCAGATCGCGCATGATAGGACGGACCACGCCGAACAGCAGGTACAGCACAGCGATGGCCAACAGGCCATACTTGACCAGATTGGTGCCGTTGTCCGACACGTAATCCACCACCCGGTCCTGCATCGTCACCGGCTGGGCATTGTCGGCGAAGGCCGCGTTCACCACGTTCAGCGTGTCGCCGCGCGGAGCGTTGTAGCCCATCGCCTCCTTGACCAGATTGTTGATCTGCTGCACCTCCTGCGGCGTCAGGGGCGTCGGCTTCATCTCCCCGCTTTTGTCCGGCATGCGACGATAGTTCACCACCACGGCAGCCGACAAGCGCTTCACCACGCCGGTCGGCACCTTGGTGTGCTGGATGGTCTTGTCTACCTCGTAATTGGTGGTGATGTCGCGCTGCAGCGTGCCGCTCGGACTGACGCTCTGGCCGGACAGGTTGGCCGTGCCCGGTGCCGCGGCCGGCGGCAATGTAATGGGGGCGGAGGCGGCCGACGGCGGTTGGTTGGACAGCGCGCCCGGCACCCCGGAAGGCTGGGCCGCGCCATTGGCCAGCTTCTCGCTGATCTGTTGGCTGCGGGTGGCCGAGGGATTGGGACTGGAGTTGGGACGGTAGGTCTCGGAAGTCTGCTCAGTCTCGGAGAAGTCGACATTGGCCGTCACCTGCGCGCGGGCGTTGCCGTGGCCAAAGATAGGCTCGAGGATGTCCTCGATCCGCTTGACATAGCCATCCTCAATCTGGCGCACGAAGCCGAGCTGGCGCTGATCCAACCCGGAATTCTCGTCGGGGCCCATCTGTTTGGACAGCAGATTGCCGTCCTGATCGACGATGGTAACGTTCTTCACCGGCAAGTTGGGCACCGAGCTGGACACCAGATGCAGGATGCCGGCCACCTGGCCGCCATCCAGCAGCCGGCCGGGATACAGCTGCAGCATCACCGAGGCGGTGGGTGCCTGCTGGTCGCGGACGAATACGCTCTGCTTGGGCGTGGCGATATGCACCCGGGCGCTCTGCACCGACGATACCGACTCGATGGTGCGCGCCAGCTCGCCTTCGATGGAGCGTTGATAATTGACCTGCTCGGCGAACTGGCTGATGCCGAACTTCTGGTTGTCCATCAGCTCGAAGCCGACGCCGCTGGCCTTGGGCAAGCCCTGGGCCGCCAGCTTGAGGCGCACGTCGTACACCTTGTCCGAGGGCACCGAAATCACACCGCCATCAGTAAGCTGGTAAGGAATGTTCATTTGCTGCAGCGCAGCCGTCACTTGGCCGCCGTCGCGGTCGGCCAAATTGGAGAACAAGACTTTATAAGAAGGCGTGCGGTTAAGCGCCACGGCACCGACGATCACGGCGAAAAGCGCGGCGATCGCGGTTAGAAAGAGGATTTTTTTGTTGTTCGGGAAGGCCTTGAAACGATCGCCCGCTTCGTTCAATCGAGCCCGCCAAACCGGAGTTGCGTTTTCTTCTGCCAGATCAGCCATACGGTGGTTTTTGGTTTAGGTCCACCGCTGCCCGTCCGTGAAGCCGGTCAGCGCTAGACTTGGGTATTCATGATTTCCTGATAGGCGCTCACCAGTTTGTTGCGCGCCTGAACCATGGTCTGGAACGACAAGCTGGCTTTCTGCAGTGACACCATCACATCCTGCAGATTCACCTCCTTGTTGTCACCCAACTGGAACTGCTTCTGCATCTCCTCCGAAGTCTGCTGCGCCGAATTCACCTGCTCTATGGTCGACTTGAGCACATCGGAAAAATCGACCTGCGACGTTTCCTGTGCCGCAGGGGCCTGCTTGCCGGCGGCCAAGGCCGCCGCGCTTCTCAGTTCGCCCAGCAACTGGTCGATATTATTGACTGACATGGCTACTCCGTGCCATTTCCTTCCGGAACATCCAGGCCAGAACCTGCAGCGTCTTCATCACGGTATCGCTGCAATTTGTAACGCAAGGTGCGCTCGCTGATGCCCAGTTTTTCGGCCGCCAGCTTCTTCACGCCGCCGACGACTGCCAATGTTTCCAGAATATGGCGTTTTTCAAGGGTTTTCATGTCGGTTTCATCCGACACCGAACTGTCTGAATCAGACACTGCCCGGGTAAACTGCCCCACGCCTGCGATATCGCCCAGCAAAAGATCGGCGGCAAGAATTTCCGCCCCGGCGGCAAGAATCACCGCCCGCTGCACGACATTATCCAGTTCGCGGATGTTACCCTCCCAACTATAGGCCGTCAAATGACGTTCCGCATCCCTGGAAAACACCAGGGACCCCCGCCCGGCGGCCTCCATATGTTTCTTAAGCAGGAATCGTGCCAGTGGCAGGATATCGTCCGTCCGGTCGGCCAGCGCCGGGATGCGCAAGGGGAAAACATTCAGGCGGAAATACAGGTCTTCGCGGAATTTTCCGCCCTCCACTTCAGCTTGCAGATCGCGGTTGGAAGTCGCCAGCACCCGGATGTCCAGCTTGATGGTGCGGGTGCTGCCGATGCGCTCCACCTCCCTCTCCTGCAGCACCCGCAGCAGTTTGGCCTGCAGCGTCAACGGCATCTCCGTCACCTCATCCAGCAGGATGGTGCCGCCCTGCGCCTGCTCGAACTTGCCCGGCAAGGCCTGGGCCGCCCCGGTGAAGGCGCCGCGCTCGTGGCCGAACAGCGTGGACTCCAGCAGATTGTCCGGTATCGCCGCGCAGTTCACCGCCACAAAGGGCCCATCCTTGCGGCGGGAGTAGCGGTGGATGTAGCGCGCCAGCACTTCCTTGCCGGTGCCGCTGGGGCCGCTGACCATCACGCTGGCGTCGCTTTGCGCCACCCGCCCCGCCAATGCGAACAGCTGACGCATCGCCGCCGACTCCGCCACCACTTCGCCGGTTTCGTCCCCCGGCATCCGCAATAGGTGCTTTTCCACTTCCGCCAGCAGACTGGGCGGCTCGAATGGCTTGAGCAGGTAATGGGTGGCGCCGGCGCGCAGCAGCTCGATCGCGCGCTCGATCACGCCATAGGCGGTCATCAAGATGAAGGGGATGCCCGGATACTGCTTCTTCACCTCCTCGAACAGCGTGTAGCCATCCATCGGCGCCATCTGGGCGTCGGAAATGATCAGGCCCACCGGCTCCTGCTTCAGCTTTTGCAAAGCCTGGGTGCCGTCGCCGGCCTCCAGCGTGGGATAACCGGACAGGGACAGGGTATCGATGATGGCCTCGCGCAGGTCTGCGTCGTCCTCGACCACCAGAATGGGTAGAAACTTCATGGAATCCAATGCTTTGTCTATGCGGAAGGTTGGCGCTGATGCGCCAGCGCGACCAGGCGCTGGGCGATGCTGGTCAACGCCAGCACCTCGTGGGCGCCGCCCATGGCTATCGCCTCCTTGGGCATGCCGAACACCACGCAGCTGGCCTCGTCCTGGGCGATGTTCCAGCTGCCGGCCTGCTTCATCTCCAGCATGCCGCTGGCGCCGTCCCGCCCCATACCGGTCAGAATGACGCCTATGCTGTTCTTGCCGACCAGATTGGCGGCAGAGCGGAACAGCACGTCCACCGAAGGCTTGTGGCGGTTGACCGCCGGGCCGTTGTTCAAGGAGGTGCTGTAGCCTATGGTTGGCGCGCTCTTGATCAATAAATGGGAATGGCCGGGGGCGATATACACTGTCCCGGCTTGCAGCCTTTCATTGTCCTCCGCCTCCTTCACCCGCAAACGGCACAGCGAATCCAGCCGCTGGGCAAAAGAATGGGTGAACATTTCCGGCATGTGCTGGGCCACCAGGATGGGTGGCATAGCCGCCGGCAACGCGGTCAGCAGCGTGCGCAGCGCCTCGGTGCCGCCGGTGGAGGAGCCGATGACGATTACGGTCTGACTGGCCAGCGGCGTCTTGCCCGGCTGGCGTGGCAGGATGACATCCGCGCTATGGCTGGGGACAATTTCCAGCGGGGTCTTGTTCGCTCTCTCGTGCGAAGTCAGGGCCATGGATTTACCTTGCTGACATGGTCCGCCCGCGCCGGCGATAGCCTCTTTTGCATCACCGGCCTTTCGCGGGCTTGATAGGTTATTCAGGTAGCTTAGCAGGACTTGCCCCGCTCCGGCAGCCCGTCGTCCACTCGGCGCTGCACCAGCCCAAGCCGCGCCAGCCAACCATCGCAGGCCGCCTCCAGCAAATCCAGCACGGTTTCAAACCCTTGGCTGCCGCCATAATAAGGGTCCGGCACCTCGCATCCTTCGCCCAGCGGCTCCAACATCAGGCGCAACTGCCCTTGCAGGGCGACCGGGCACCGCTGCCGCAGACCGGCCAGATTATGGTTGTCGGCGGCCAGAATCAGGTCGAACGCGGCAAAATCGGCATCGTCCACCTTGCGGGCGCGCAACGGCGCCAGATCATAGCCGCGCCGGGCCGCAGCCCGGATGCTGCGCGCGTCCGGCGCTTCGCCCGCGTGATAGCCGTGCGTGCCGGCGGAGTCGACGCGAAGCGCCTGCGCCAAGCCCGCCTCCGTCGCCCGGCGCCGCATGACGGCCTCGGCAGTGGGAGAGCGGCAGATATTGCCGTGGCAGACGAACAAGATTGATAGTTTTTCCATTAAAAACAAATGACCACTAAGAAAACACAGCGAATTCAATACGCGGCCACGGCCCCAAATTTGCGCATCTGCGCATATATGTATATCGAGAGCTTAAATATTGACACGAAATCAGCCTTACAACCATCCTCAACAGAAGATATAAAGTTTGATTAGTAACCCTCTTCGCCGCCCATGCCTAGCCCGCAAATAACATCTAAGGCAAAAACCAGTCCAGGAAAATTAAATACAGATTTTAAAAGAATCATCCGCTTAGTCGACCCGACCGACCACTGCGGAAACATCACCAGCGCCAGCAGCACAAACGCAATATTTGGCAAGGCCGCCGCGCCGGCTGGCAACTCCGTCAGTTACCCGAAGCAAAGCCACGTAAACTGCGCGACTGTCGAAGGCGATCCATAGTGGGCAGTCGGCGGCGAAGACGTGACTCTGAATGGCCATAAAGCCAGCTGCGGCGCTCAAGGTAAATCTTCATGAAGGACCAACAAGCAGGCAGTCGGCTCATCTGTCGTTAACCACACCTTGCCGACCGCAGACGTCCGGCCAATGACGCCGAACCACCTGACGCCAAATCAGGTGATCGCTTTTTGAAAGCCTCGCCTCCCCTGCTCTGACACTCTCGACATCAGGAATAGGCAGATCGAACGGCAACGAACCGGGCGTCGCTTCGCGCGCAACCATGGCTTCGGCAACCTGCCGCTCCTGCAGGCAAACAGCCAGCGCTCCATACCAGCCTGGCAAGGCAACTTGTCTCCGCTTTTTTTGTTATCTGCACAGGCCAAAATACGATGTCTACCTCCATCCACGTCAATACCCGCCAAACAGCGTTCTCCCTGAGCAACGAACGAGCGGCCCGCATGATGAGCGGCGACAAGCAAACTGCTACTCATATGGGCCTGTGGGACAAGTTCAAGGACTTGTTCCGCGCCGAGAAAAAACAGGACGCGTTGAATACGCTGTTCGAACTGACGAACACCTGGCGGGGCCCCTCCCACTCGTTTTACGCTTTCAACCAGCTGGCCCAGATGGCCACGACGAACAACCGCACGCTGTTCACTATCGCGGTGTCGCCGGATCAGACCGGCTACAAAATCAGTTATTGCATTAGCGGCCACGCGGTGAAAACGGAGCAAGTGTCGCTGGAAGCGCGGGACATGATTCTGGCGCGCCTGGGCCTGCCGCCCAGCGCGGAGCACGCGCAAACGCAAGCTTTATCGCTGGAGGATTACCGGCGGGACATCTCCGCGGATCAACTGAACCAGCTCAAGGACAGCGACTTTGGCGCCGGCGGCGTGCACAAGCGCTTCCACGCCGGCACCGGGGTGCTGCAGGCCCGCGATGATGTCGGCCGCGAGGACTTTGTCCGCGAAAACCGCCTGCAGGAGTACGCGGAATCCCACCCGGATCTGCAGCACTACATTTCCACCCAGCAGCAGATCGCCACGCCGCCGGGCGTCAGCGACAAATTCGCCTACGCCCAAGTACCGCTGTACGACCCGGCGCTCATCGCCAGCCGCGAGCTCGATGTGGCGTTGCCCGCGCTGTCGCTGGACCAGGCCAGAAGCATGGCGACCCAACTGGTGGACATGGCCAGGGCCTTTTATTGCAATCAGCTGTCCCACCGCGATTTACACATGCAGAACCTGCTGGTGCACGAACGCAAGGAGGACGGCGCCGTATTCCTGAAGGCCATCGACTTCGGCCGCGCCAAGTTCGGCGCAGCGGAGTTCGAAGCTGACCGCTTCAACGACATCGACTACCTGTTCGATCGGCAGGGTTGCTCCCTGGCGGAAACAGTGGGACGCAATTATCTGGCCGGCAAGGACTCGGCGATATCCAGAAAGCACTACCCTCTGCACAAACTTCTGGAGCGCTTCAATAACCGCGGCGCGGACGTGGCGGGAACCTTGTCCGGGATCGGCGAACGACTGAAGGCCGACTTGCAGATGGCGGGGGATGATCGCGAGCGCATCGATCAGGCGTTCGAATGCGCCGCCGGGGAAGTGCAGATGGCCTTGGGCTGGGGTGCGCAGCTGTAATAACCCCTGCCTGCCGCTCGTTTTCATCATTGAGGAATCCGGCCACGCCACTCCAGTCTCGATCGGGGTGGCGACACCCGCAGAAAACCGCGCTATGCGATGTAGCCTGACAAAAACAACCGGACGGGCGCCCCCGCCGCGACCACATCCGGCATCGCGCACAGATTGAATCTCCTCCGGCAGGCAGGTCTGTCGCTTTTCCTCTTGACGCCTCCGCATGGCCTTGCAAATCAGCCTGTGCCGCGGTTTGACGGCCTAGCTGCTTGGCCAAGCCGCTCCTAAGCAGTGCCGGACCACCAACTGGCAAACCTGTAGCCAGGCCCTACGTCAACGCGGCTCTTTGTCCATCTGACTGGACAACGACATGGCATGGCGGGCAACGCCGCGCGCCAAACGTGGACGGGCGCAGACCTCTAACGATGCAGCCATCCTGCTGTGCCTGACCACGAGATGCCTGTTCGGCCTGGAGTCGCGGCAGCTCGGTGGAAGCCAGGATGCGTTGTTTCACATTGCTGGGGAAAAGAGCGATAGCGCGGCGCTTCGATGGCCAAGCAGAGTTGCAAGCGCTTTCATCCTTTCACAGATTTATGCAATACAGCCCGACCAAAGCATTCGCGCAAAATACTCACGCCGGCGCCCAGCGCATTTGCGGCAAGCACTCCCGCTCGCCGCCGGCGGTCGTCGCGCAGTCCGTCTAAGCCAGCCAATGCACTCATTCTGATACGGACAGCGCCCGCATCTCGGCGAGCAAGCCACCAAGATGGTCTGCATCGCCGGCAGCAATGCGCTTGGCCGGCCTCTGCTCGCCCACAGTCGGCGTTCGACAAAACAGTTGATTGACTTGCGCGCCACTCAGGCTGGTCGGCAGCGAGGCAAGTTTGATGATCTTGCATTTAGGTTTCCCAAAATGTCACCGCCCCGAAGAACCGGAACCGCTAGCGCCATGCGCACGCACCGCTAGGCAGCACACAGATAATCAAAGTAATGATAATCATCATTTTAATTTCTTGCAGCCGCCATATCGCGGCACAGACTCGCCACGGAGTAATGAATATGAGCAAAGTCATTGGACAGATTCAATCAGAAACCACCATCCAGCCAACATCTCAAATAGGAGGCCGTTACGATGACTCGCCCAGCCATGATGGCGCAGCGGGTCATGAGATGCCTTACCTAGACACCTATGAGTTTGGTGATGATGGAACAGATGGCTTTCCAACAGAACATAAGGGCAGCCGCTACTGGATGGATAGGCTACAAGTGGACGAAGCCGATCCCGAATTTTTCAGCCCAATGGACAATGCCATGGAATTGGATTTTGACGACTAGGCTCCCCTGCCTACTTTGAAAACACATGCTGGGCACGATAGCGTACAGACCATTTCAACATCCAGACTTACTCTTTAGCCATTCCGACAGTCGTTATTCCCCAGCATGGAATTAAGGAGCAATAGCCATGGTGAACTTCATTTCGCATACTCAGTCCAGCAGCATAGGCCTGCCCCTCCCCCGACCAACCAGCCACTCTGAAAAGATCGCAGGAAAAACGGGCACTGACAAGACAAGCGGAAAGCCCTCCATTTCAGGTGCAAAAAATCAACTCAGCCTTCATGCCGACAGCGCCGATCAGACCATGTCGCAAGCTGAATCATCAACCAACTTTTCCGCCTACGATATGATCGCAGCCAATCAAATCCAAGCCGCATGGGAGCAATACATTGGAAACTCACAGAAATTCTGGGACCTATTGACTGAAAATGAACTATTGGAAACCGAGGGCGATCTGCTAAAGCTTACTGAATTAGTGCAACAGCGCTATGACATTACGCATCAAGTTGCTGAAAGACAAGTCAGGTCCATTCTCGATCAGTCCATATTGATTTTCCAACTACAAAAAATGTACCAAAAAAACACATAACTCTCATCGCATTCGCAGCCTTGCTTGAAAGCGTGCCTCTCTGTCCTCCACATCTCACTTGCTCCGATTTTGCAAAAGGAATTTCTCAAAAACATACCACCGACATCAACCATGGGGAAGCTTCAACCTATCGCTCCTATGCGTAGAATCATACTACCTACCTTGGCGAATCGCTTCATTTAGCACTCACCAAGCAAATAGGCAAATAGTATCCTACAAGTTTTTCATGAAGATATTAACTAACAATCGCAGGGTACGATAACAGACTGACTAGATATGAATTGGCATTTACCCTCTAGTTTACCTAGCGGTTTGCCATTTGGCAGCACTAGGCTAAAGGAGTAATGATCATGAGCGAAACCCTTAACAAATCCAGCACTACCGGCCAGACAACGAACCAAAATCCGACCGCCCCCGACAAGTCGGCAAGCAATACTGAAGCTTCCAAAAAGACTATAGGCTACCCCGGTCATTCAGGCAGCCAAAGCACCGCGGCGCCCACACCAATCGACCAAGACAAGCCAATCTGCCATAGCGCGCTTGAGCAAGCCCCCGCCCATCAGGCCGCCGACTGCGAAGACAAGCCGGTCGGCCATGCCGAAGGCGCCGGTCAAACCCAAGCTCATGCAGACCACTGCGGGTCTACGCCAGACCAGTCCAAGCATGCGTGGAAAGAGCATATCAGCAAAGCCAAACAAGCTTTGAATCAACTGACTGAAGCAGAGCTATTGCAAACAGAAGGTGATTTGCTGAAGCTTACCATCATCGTACAGCGACGATATGGCATCACTCACGAAGCTGCAGAAAAGCAGGTCAAAACCGTTCTTGATCAATGCCTATAATTTTCAGCTGCAAATAAAGCGACGCAATCGCAAAAAAGGCCCTCGGCATTAGTGAGGGCCTTTATTTTACTAACGACGCTCACTCTTCATCAGTAGCGTCTGGCTTTTAGAGTTCCAGCTCGATGAAAGGGCACCGCTGCAGCCAGCAGCCTTGCATGCAAGGCTGCTGGAGTCAGCCGAAAGCCGCTTCCTGTTGTGTTGGTATTGCCGACACTCCTTCTGCATCCCTATCCAGCCATGAGCCATGGCTGTTAATCAGAGCAGCATTCGCAGTCAGTCCCAGCCAAAAAGATAGGCCGGCTCGCTCAACTCGGCCAACATCTGGCGGATGGAGGGACAGGGGTTGCCCTCCTCGTCCACAACGGGCACATCGAGTTCATCCTCCGCAATCGGAGCGACATCCCCGACAGTCAGATCCGTCTGGCCTGCCAGCTCCTCCAGCACGGCCAAAGCCTCTTCCCGGGAACCGGCGGCGACGATATCGTTGCCGCCAACCTGATAAGCCTTCAATGGCTGCTCCATCCCTGCGTCCCTCATCAAAATGCTTCCAATGGTTTACTCATCCAACCGCCCCTGCAAGGGGCCGGGCTCCCTGCCGCAACGTTTTTCATGCGCACTCGCATTCCGGCACATGATATTCCTTTTGCCGGCATTTTCCGATCCGCCAACGCCGGCAAATCTGCTCTCCACCGCATGCCGGGGAGGCATCCAGTCCATGCATGCCTTCCAGACCGCCTGGCACGCGCAATCCATGATCATGGCTGGCGAGCAGACAGCACCTCTTTGGAATGATCGGCCTATACTCAGCTTGCCTAGCGCCAGGCCTGCATACAATCGCCTCGCATGCCACCGACCACAAAGCGCAACCTAACAGGGACACTTTCAGGATGAAACCATCAAAAATGATCGTGCAGGCCGCGTCTGTCGCCATCGCCTGCCTATTGCCGCACTCCAGCGCCAATGGGCAGGAACTGTGGGACCCTCATCTGCGCGGCATCAACGAAGGACTGGCCGCAGGCGTGCTGCCGCCGGAAGGCGTCTATGGCGTGCTGAACAACTACTGGACCTGGGTGGACAAATACGACCACAACGGCGACAAGACCGGCCTGCGGGTAAGAGCGCTGATCGAACTGCCGGAAGTGCTGTGGTCGACCGGGCTTAAGGTGCTCGGCGCCGACTACGCCGTGGCCATCGCCCAACCGGTCGACTACACCACGCTCAGCGGCGGCGGCCTGCCACCCAATGGCCGTTGGGGCACCTTCAACACCATTCTGGTTCCAGGACAGCTGTCCTGGGCGTTGCCTAACAACCTCCACCTCAAGACCAGCCTGGCGGTCTATCTGCCTACCGGCAGTTCATCGCCGGGCCGGCTGCCGAACGGCACCTATCTAGGCGCCGCCAACGGCTTCTGGACGCTGCAGCCCGGTTTGGCGCTGAGCTGGCTGCACAACGGCTGGAACCTGAGCATGGACGCCACCTACGCCTACAATTTCCGCAACCCGGACACCCAGTACCAGTCCGGCCAGCAGCTGGCCATCGACTACACCGCCGCCAAAACCATAGGCAAATGGACGATAGGCCTGGGCGGCTACCAGGAAAACCAGCTGGGCAACGACTCCGGCAGCGGCGCCGCGGCCTGCGCTCAGACCGGAGGCTGCCGCGCCAGCAACTACGGCATCGGCCCGCTGCTTGGTTATCAGTTTGGCAAAGTGAAGCTGATGGCGATCTACAACTACGGCTTCCACACCAGCAGCGATGTCGGCGGCAATTCCTTCAATCTGCGGCTGAGCTTCCCCTTCCAGTAGCGGACGGCCGGCCCTCTTCGCTGCCGCAGGCCGCGCGCGCCAGCCGCTGCAAGGGTTCGCGCATGTCCAGCACCAGCCGCCACAGGCTCTCCGCCGCCGGCGACAAAGTGCGGTTGCAGCGGCGGATCAGCACGATGCGGCGGCTGGCGCGCGGCGACAAGGGTTTCGCCAGCAGATCGCAGCCGGCCGGCAAGGGCATGGCCAGGCCCGGGGAGATGCTGACCCCTATGCCGGCCGCCACCATGCGGAACACCGAATGGGAATGCCCCAGCTCCTGCGCCACCGGGCAATCCAGGCCGTATCCCCGCAATAGCTGGTCTATCAGCGGCCGGCTGCCGGAGCTGCCGTCCAGCAGCACCAGCGCCTCGCCGTCCAGCTGCCGCCACTCCACCCCGGCGGCGGCGGCCAGCCGGTGGTCGCTGCGGCACACCAGCCAGAAATCGTCAGCCAGCACCTCTTCCTGCCACAGATCGTCGCAAGGCTCCGGCTCCACCACCAGGCCGAAGTCGGCCGCGCCGCCGCGCACCGCCGCCACGTTGAGCCGCTGCACCTGGTCCTGCAGATGCAGCGTCAGCTGCGGATAGCGCTGGCGGCAAGCGGCGATGATGACCGGCATCAAGCTGGCGGACACGGTGGGGCTGCTGGCGACATGCACGCTGCCCATCGCCTGTCCACCTTCCTTGCGCGCGGTCCGCAACACTTCGTCCAGTTCATTCAGCGCGCGTGCAAGCTTGGACAGCAAGCGCTGGCCGGCATCCGTCAGCACCACTTCGCGGGTGGTACGGTCCAGCAGCCGCAACTCCAGCGCCTGCTCCAGTTCGCGCACCGCGCGGCTGACCGCCGGCTGGCTCAGGCCCAGCTCGTCCCCGGCCCGACTGAAGCTGGCCAGTTCCGCCACCCGGCGGAATACCTTCAGTTGACGTAGCGTGACATTCATAAAAAATAATCATCAATTGATCAGATAAATACATTTGTATTCTGAATCCGGCTGCGCTTCAATACTCGCATCGCTGTTTCACCGAATGACCGCCATGCCCAAACTGCTTGATTCCTTCACCCTGGCCCTGCTCTCCACCGTCGCGCTAGCCAGCCTGCTGCCCTGCTCCGGCGCAACCGCGCAGGCCTTCAACCTGATCACCAATCTGGCGATAGGGCTGTTGTTCTTCCTGCACGGCGCCAAGCTGTCGCGCGAGGCGGTGATCGCCGGCGCCGGCCACTGGCGGCTTCACCTCACCGTGCTGGCCTGCACTTTCGCGCTGTTTCCGCTGCTGGGCGTACTGCTGCGGCCGCTGTTGACGCCGCTGGTCACGCCCGAGCTGTATCTGGGCATCCTCTACCTGTGCATGCTGCCGTCCACCGTTCAGTCGTCGATCGCCTTCACCTCGATGGCGCAAGGCAATGTGCCGGCGGCCATCTGCAGCGCCACCGCGTCCAATCTGCTGGGCATCTTCATCACGCCGCTGCTGGTGGGCTGGCTGGTGGTCAGCCATGGCGGCGCGGCACAGGGCATGGGCTCGGCGCTGGACATCGTCTACCAGCTGCTGCTGCCCTTCATCGCCGGCCAGATCGCGCGGCGCTGGATAGGGCTCTGGGTGGACAAGCGCAAGGCCCTGCTGAAGTACGTGGACCAGGGCTCCATCCTGTTGGTGGTGTACACCGCCTTCAGCGCCGCGGTGATCGGCGGCCTGTGGCGGCAGACGCCAGTCAGCGCGCTGCTGGGCCTGCTGGTGGTGAACGGCATCCTGCTGGGCCTGCTGCTGGCGATCACCACGCTGGCCGGGCGCAAGCTGGGCTTCAACCGCGAAGACCAGATCACCATCCTGTTTTGCGGCTCCAAGAAGAGCCTGGCCAGCGGCGTGCCGATGGCCAAGGTGCTGTTCGCCGGCCACGCCATCGGCGCCATCGTGCTGCCGCTGATGCTGTTCCATCAGATCCAGCTGATGGTGTGTGCGATGCTGGCGCAGCGCTTCCGCCGCCAGCATCTTCGGCAGAGCCGGATGCAAGAAAAATCCCCGCTGGCCTGAGCGGGGATAGAGGATGGCGGAAAGCCTGGCTTACAGATCGCTGAGCCAGGCCTTTTCCTTCAGTTGCTTCAGTTCATCGCGCACCCGCGCCGCCCTTTCGAACTCCAGATTGCGCGCGGCCTCCATCATCTCCTTCTCCAGCCGCTTGATCTCCTTGGCCAGCGACTTTTCGTCCATCATCGCCACGCGGGCTTCGTCCACCAGCTTTTTGCGCTCGTCCTCCACGCTGTAGACGCCGTCGATGATGTCCTTGATCTTCTTCTCCACCCCCCTGGGCACGATGCCGTGCTCGGTGTTGAAGGCGATCTGCTTGTGGCGGCGGCGCTCGGTCTCGTCCATCGCCCGCCGCATCGAATCGGTGATGCGGTCGGCGTACAAGAGCGCGCGGCCGTGCAGGTTGCGCGCCGCGCGCCCTATGGTCTGGATCAGACTGCGCTCGGAGCGCAGGAAGCCTTCCTTGTCGGCGTCCAGGATGGCCACCAGGCTCACTTCCGGGATGTCCAGGCCTTCGCGCAGCAGGTTGATGCCGATCAGCACGTCGAACACGCCGAGGCGCAGATCGCGGAGGATCTCCACCCGCTCCACCGTGTCGATATCGCTGTGCAGATAGCGCACCTTGATGCCGTGCTCGGTGTAGTAGTCGGCCAATTGCTCCGCCATGCGCTTGGTCAGTGTGGTGACCAGCACCCGCTCGCCGCGCTCCATCCGCAGGCGGATTTCCGACAACAGGTCGTCCACCTGGGTGGCCACCGGGCGGATTTCGATCTCCGGATCCACCAGACCGGTGGGGCGCACCACCTGCTCCACCACCTGGCCGGCGTGATCCTTCTCGTACACCGCCGGCGTGGCGGAGACGAATATGGTCTGCGGCATCAGTTGCTCGAACTCATGGAATTTCAGCGGCCGATTGTCGGCGGCAGAAGGCAACCGGAAGCCGTACTCCACCAGGTTGGCCTTGCGCGCGGCGTCGCCCTTGTACATCGCCCCCACCTGCGGCACCGTGACATGGCTTTCGTCTATGAACATCAGCGCGTTTTTAGGCAGGTAGTCGATCAGCGTCGGCGGCGGATCGCCTGGACCGCGCCCGGAGAAGTGGCGCGAATAGTTTTCGATGCCCTTGCAGAAACCCATCTCGTACAGCATTTCCAGATCGAAGCGGGTGCGCTGCTCGATGCGCTGCGCCTCCACCAGCTTGCCTTCCTTCAGATACCACTCGACGCGGCGGGCCAGCTCCTCCTTGATCTCTTCGCAGGCGCGCAGCACGGTGTCGCGCGGCGTCACGTAGTGGCTGGACGGGAACACGGTGAAACGGCCGACGCGCTGCTTGGTGACCCCGGTCAAGGGATCGAACAGCGTCAGCGTTTCCACCTCGTCGTCGAACAGGCTGACACGCAGCGCGGTGTCGCTGCTTTCCGCCGGGTAGATGTCGATCACGTCGCCGCGCACGCGGAAAGTGCCGCGGCTGAAGTCCAGGTCGTTGCGGCTGTACTGCATGGTGGTGAGGCGGCTGATCATCTCGCGCTGCGGGGTGGTTTCGCCTTCCTTCAGGTGCAGGATCATCTGGTGGTAGTCGGACGGATCGCCGATGCCATAGATCGCCGACACCGTCGCCACGATGATGCAGTCCGGCCGCTCCAGGATGGATTTGGTGGCCGACAGCCGCATCTGCTCGATGTGCTCGTTGATGCTGGAGTCTTTCTCGATGAACAAGTCGCGGCTGGGGACGTAGGCCTCCGGCTGGTAATAATCGTAGTAGGAGACGAAATACTCGACCGCGCTGTTCGGGAAAAACTCGCGCATCTCGCTGTACAGCTGCGCCGCCAGCGTCTTGTTGTGCGCCATGATGATCGCCGGCCGGCCGGTCTGGGCGATGACGTTGGCCATGGTATAGGTCTTGCCGGAACCGGTGACGCCCAGCAGGGTCTGGTAGGACAGGCCGTCGGACAGGCCCTCCACCAGTTGGGCGATGGCGGCGGGCTGGTCGCCGGCCGGGGCGAACGGCTGGTTCAGCTGAAACGGGCTATCGGGAAAGGTCAGCAGCATGGGCGGGTGCACGGAGGTGGCGAAACCGTTGATTTTACGCTCATCGCCGCCCAATCTCATCCCCCGTGTGCGCCGCGCCTCCAGCCCGCGCCGCCCGCGGGGATATCGGGCGAAAATGACCGCGGTCGGAAAATGTTTTTTTGCACTACACAGCAGCGGAACATTGTTTAAAATGCAAGCAGGACGCCATTGGCCATTGTGGCAAACGATGACTGCAACTTGGCAGAATTTAGGCGCAAATGCCGAAGGAATACCGTCCAATCCTCTCCAAAATAAGCGCTCATGATGGAGTGACGCATGATCAAGAAAATCGCAAGTTTGCTGGTGTCGGCGGCGTTGTCCATGCCGGTGCTGGCGGCTTCGCCCAAGGGCGTGATGGTGGCCAGCGAGATGTCCGGCTACAGCGCCCCCAGGCTCAATTCCCACTCGGTGCTGGTGCTCAACGGCAGCACCGGCGAAACCCTCTACGAAAAGAACACCCATCAAAGGATGCCGATCGCGTCGATCAGCAAGCTGATGACGGCGATGGTGCTGCTGGATTCCGGCGTGCCACTCGACGAGCAGGTGACGGTGTCGAATGCGGAGATAGACCGCGTCAAACACACCACCTCGCGCCTGGCCGTCGGCACCACGCTCAGCCGCAAGGAAATGCTGCTGTTGGCGCTGATGTCGTCGGAGAACCGCGCCGCCGCCACGCTGGCGCGCACCACGCTGCCGGGCGGCACCGCCGCCTTCGTCGAGCGGATGAACCGCAAGGCGCGCAGCCTGGGCATGAGCGAAACCGTGTTCCACGACCCCACCGGCCTGGACGTGCGCAACACGTCCACCGCCGCCGACCTGGCCAAGATGGTGATGGCGGCGCAGAAATACCCGCTGATCCGCGAATTCACCACCACGGAAAAACACCAGATCGTATCGGCGCGCAACCGCGTGCTGCAGTACAAGAACAGCAACGCGCTGGTGCGCGAAGGCGACTGGGACATCGCCGTCCAGAAAACCGGCTACATCCAGGAAGCCGGCCGCTGCATGGTGCTGCAGGCGGTGGTCGGCTCGCAGCCGCTGGTCATCGTGCTGCTGGACGCCGGCGCCAGTTCCGCCCGCGTCAACGACGCGAGAAACATCAAGATTTGGCTGGAGGCCCATCCCGGCAGCTGGCTGGCCGGCTGAAACCGCTCTTCCCACGCCAAGGGCCGGAATATCCGGCCCTTTTTCATTTCACCTCCCCGGCTTGCAGGCCAACAGCTGCCGCCGCACCCAATCGTGAGCCGTGGCGCGAGCGTGCCGGGCGTGGCAATACACCTTGAGCCGATAGGGCGGAATGGCGAAAGGCGCGGGGAAGATATTGACCGGCACCGCCGCCGCCAGGGTTTTCACCGCCAGTTGCGGCAGCGTCATGACCAGATCGGTATCGGCAATGATGAAAGGCGCGGCCAACACTGACGGCACCTGCACCGCCACCTCGCGCGCCAGGCCCAGCGTGTCCAGCACATGGTCCACCACCCCGCGCGCCTCGTTCCACGGCGTCACCACCACATGCCGCGCCTGCAGATATTGCCGCAACGTCAGCCGCTCGCGGATGGCGGGATGGTTCTTGCTGGCGATGGCGACGTAGTCATCGCTGAACCAGTCGAAATCATCAATGCCCGGCGGCAGGCCCCCCTGTTCTTCCGAATAGCCCAGCGCAAAGTCTATGCTGCCCGCCAGCAGTTCCTGCAACGGCACCTTCTGCCCGGTCTGCACCACGCGGAAACGCAAACGCGGCGCCAGTTGCTGCATCCGGCGCAGGAATTGCGGCAGTATCGCGAAAGTGGTGTAGTCGGTGGCGGCGAACACGAAGACGCGGTCGCTGTCGACCGGATCGAAATCCGCGCCCTGCGTCAGGCCGTCGGACAACAGCGCCAAGGCGGCCGCCACCGCCGGCGCCATGGTTTCCGCTCTTTGCGTCGGACGCATCTCGGCGCCCACCCGAATGAACAAGTCATCGGCCAGCGCCTGGCGCAAACGCGCCAGCGCATGGCTGCAGGCCGAGGCGCTGATCACCAGCTCGTCGGCGGCAGCCAGCACCGAGCGCCGGCGGAACAGCGCGTCGAACAGCAGCAGCAGGTTGAGGTCCAGCCGCCGCAGTACAGGATGAATATTTTTCATTTTTCACTGAAAACAATGCACTGTATTCATCTTACTGGCTGACATAAGATTGCGCTCAATGTTTTCCCCTGCAACATCATGCCAGGGCCCAGCCATCCAAGGAGTCGCAATGAGCATCCAGATTCACCCCGCCCAGCCGCAGGACTCGGCATCGATCCACCGTTTCATCACCGAACTGGCCATCTACGAACGCGCCGAACATGAGGTGAAGGCCAGCGTCGCCGACATCGAAGCCACGCTATTCGGCCCCGACGCCAAGGCCAGCGCGCTGCTGTGCCATGTCGACGGCCAACTGGCCGGCTTCGCCGTATATTTTTTCAGCTATTCCACCTGGCTGGGCAAGAACGGGCTGTACCTGGAGGATCTGTACGTGACGCCGCAGATCCGCGGCGCGGGCGCCGGCAAAGCGCTGCTGCGCCATCTGGCGCGACTGGCCTGCGAAAACGACTGCGGCCGCTTCGAATGGAGCGTGCTGGACTGGAACCAGCCGGCGATAGACTTCTACCAGTCGATAGGCGCGGCGCCGCAAGCGGAATGGGTGCGCTACCGGCTGGCCGGCGCGGATTTGCGGCATTTCGCTTACGGCGAGGATGCCGCCACCGCCTGACCGTTCCGCCTAATGCCGCTGCTTGCGGCGGCGCCACACCACTCGGGCCAGCAATTCGCCAGGCTCTGGGCGGTCTCGCAAGCCACATCCTCGGCCCCGTGGCAATGTGTCGGGGCCAGATAATCGGAAGCACATGGCGGCTCGCAATAGCCGGCCTGCCGTAGACGGCGGGCCGGCATGCTGGTTACCGGACACAGCGCAACAGACCCTCCCGAGCCATCCAGCCGCGGCGCCGCAACTCGTGGCCGCGGATCGCCCGATGCGCCAAGCCCAAGCATCCGGCCCGCCCGCTCACCCGGCGATGGGCGCAAACAAAGACTTGCGCGGCGATAGATGCCATTGATACCGTCGAATCCGTTCAAGAGCGAAAACCTTCAGCGTGGTTGATGTATGGGATAAATCAACACATCATATCAACCCGCCATCCCTAAGAGCCTGTTCAAAGTCCTTTTCGTCAACGGTCGCTTTCTGCCGGATGGGCCACGCGGAAAACGGCACGTCGGCAGCAACCGGCCTTGTTGTCGGGCTTGGCTTTGGGCTGACCCAAGCCTGTGCTCTCCTCCGCGCATCTGGCTGCGGCTCAAGCCAGCGCTGCGCGGAAAGAGACGTTGAACAGGCTTTAAGCTTAAGCTAGAAGTCCGGCAGGCAGGATGCGAGCGCCTCGGCGCATCAATCGAGCGTCACGGCACAACGCCACCCTACGCGCCCACCTATCATCCGTCTTGCCTCATTCCACAGGTGAATCGATATGCGCAATACCCTGCTGATCGCGAGCCTGCTGGCCCTGCCGCTGGCCGCCCATGCCGATGGTTTCAAGTTGTCCAGCAGCAGCATCGCCGACGGCAAGCCGCTAACCCTGCGCCAGGTCTATCAGGGCTTCGGCTGTGAGGGAAGCAACATCTCGCCGCAGTTGTCTTGGAGCGGCGCGCCAGTTGGCGCCAAGAGCTTCGCCATCACGGCCTACGACCCGGACGCGCCCACCGGCAGCGGCTGGTGGCACTGGACCGTGGTCAATCTGCCGGTCAGCGTGAATGCGTTGCCAGAAGGCGCCGGTAGCGCAAACGGCAAGCTCCCCGCCGGCGCGGTGCAGGGCCGGACCGACTACGGCGAATCGCGCTTCGGCGGCGCCTGCCCGCCGGTGGGCGACAAACCTCACCGCTACCAGTTCACCGTCTGGGCGCTGAAGGTGGACAAGCTGCCGGTAGACGCCAATGCCAGCGGCGCGCTGGTGGGCTTCATGCTCAATGCCAATGCGCTGGGCAAAGCCACTCTCACCGCCACTTACGGCCGCTGAACGCTTGATGTCCGCTCCGCGTCACCGCCTCAGCCGCATCGAGGCCGGAGAGATCCGCGCCCGTCTGCCGCAGAACATCAAGCGGGTTCCGTGTTCGTGCCGGCGCTATGCCGCGTCCGCCTAGGCCTCAAACGCATCTGGCTAGGCGAGCGAAATGTCGGCCGGGCCGGAGCGGCTGGTGCTGCTGCCGGCCGGCATCGAGGCGGACATCGCCAATCTGTCCGGGCCGGACGGCTATCTCGCCGACATCGTCAGCTTGCCGCCCGAGTTGCTGGACGATTTCCGCCAGCGCCACGGCCCCCTGTTGCTGAAGCAACGGCCAGGATTCGAACTGTGCCCGCGGCTGGACCCGTGCGCCGAGTTCGCCTGGAACGTCCTGCTAAACAGCCTGCGCGCGGATGACGCGCCGGAAATGTCCACTCACCACGCCTTCGGCGCGCTGCTGGCCCTGGCCTTGGCGGGACAGGTCGAACCGCTGCTGCGCCCCGCCTCTGGCACCGTCACCGAGCAGGTGCGGCACTTGCTTCTGCTCGACCCCGCCGCCGGTTGGAGTGTGGACATGGCGGCGCGGCGGCTGAACCAAGGCGCATCCACCCTGCGCTGCCATCTGGCCACTTTCGGGGCATTCTGGAAAACGTGCGCATGGGCTTGGCCTTGCAACAGGTGCAGAACGGCGAGCGCGCCATCGCCGACATCGCGGCCAGCAGCGGCTACGCCTCCGCCTCGCGCTTCAGCGCCCGTTTCCGCCAACGCTACGGCCTGACGCCGATGGAGCTGAGACGCACCTGCTGACCCTGGCGTTTCTCTGCAAAGTCCCAGGCCGCGTAGCGATCTCCCAAGCCATCGCCAAAGACTGCCGCGCTTTCCGGCTGGCGCGGCATCACGTCGCATGCTTTCGCGCCAGCCATGCGCATGACTTCACTCCCGTCCGCGGCCCTCCTTGTTGTCGCTGCCCGCCTTCGAAGCTACCGCCCCATCAAGCAGCGGACGTCTCCGCCTGCCGCAACTCCAGCAGGTTGCCCGCTGGATCGCGCAGGAATAGTTGAGTCAAGCGATCCGCCGCCACATTGCGCTGGCTGAAAAAGTCTAGCCCCAAGCCGCTCAGCGCCTCGGCGGCATGACTCAGGCTTTCCACGGTGAGGGCGACATGATTGGCCACCGGATCGCGGCCCGGACCCTGGGCGTAGCGCGACTCGCCTGCATTGCCCATCACGTGCAGTTGCCGCGCGTCCGGCAGATCGAGAAAACAGCCGGGCACGCCGGGAATGTCCCAACGCGTCGGATCGGTCTCCAGGCCGAACACCTGTTGATAGAAATCCCGCATCGCCTCCACTTTGCCGGGCGGAACCGCGAAACCGACATGGTGAAGCGCTTGAATCGAAATCGTCATGACAGCTCCTTTTGACAGAATGAGCTCAAATAGTACGCTAGGCATATAATTAGTCAACCTAATTATTTCAAGAGATCGACGCTTTGTCGCTTTTCCGCTAGCATCCGTGCAGCTCTCCTAGCGATCGATGGACCATGAATACCGCAGACACACCCTCCTGGCGTGAAGAATCCGCCGGACTCCAAGCCCCCCATCTGCTACTGATGCGGGAAACCTTGCCTGCGGATAACGCGGAAGATGGCGCGACGGCGGGTTTGCTGCTGCTATGGCTGGGCGATGACGCGCTCAAGCTGGTCAATGAAAGGCTGGCGGAGCACGGCTTGTCAGAAAACAAGCTGCAAGTGCTCATGCTGTTCTTGCTGCAGGAGAAGGGCTGCTTCGGCGATGACACGCCGACGCCATCCAGTATCGCCAATTACTGCGGTATCACCCGCGCCTCCGCCACCGGCTTGTTGGACTGGCTGGAAAAACGCGGACTGATCGCCCGAACGCCCCACCCCACCGATCGGCGCAGCCTGCAGCTCAAGCTGACGGACCAGGCCAGAACCGTGCTGGGAGATGCGCTGCCTGGATTCTGGCGCAGCTGCTCGGCGCTCACCGACGCGCTGGACGCGCAAGAAAAAAGCCAGCTGCTGACGCTGCTGGCCAAGATGTGGAACGCGACGCAAGCCCGGTAACATGGCTTGAGCCGCCCGCAATCCGGAAGCCTGAGCCAACACCACCCGGTCTGCCACGCGGACTCGCCGCCTGAGTCAGTGAAAACGCAGCAGCGCGGTCTCGTCCACCCCCACGCCGATTTCGCCGCCGACGAACAGCGCTGCGCCCCAGCGCGCCGCCTCCCTGGCGGACAAGGTCAGCACCAGCTCTCCCTGCGCCGCCGCCACTTTGACTCTCGCGCCCTCGGCCAGCGGAATCAGCTCGATTACCGTCGCGGCGGGCTGATCCTCTCCCAGCAGAATGGCGGCTGGAGGGATCGCCGCCTGCTCGGTCACGTTGTCGTAACCGATAAAACGCGCCAGCCAGGCATCCGCCGGCTGCGCCAGCAATTTTTCCGGCGCCGCGCATTGCAGCAGGCGGCCATCTTTCAGCACCGCCACCCGGTCCGCCAGCGCGAAGGCTTCGTCGCGGTCATGGGTGACGATGATGGCCGGCATGCCGGCCTCGCGCAGCAAGGCGCGAAACTCCCTTTGCAGTTGGCTGCGCAGATCCGCGTCCAAGCTGGAAAAAGGCTCGTCCAGCAGCAACAGCCGCGGCTGCGTCGCCAGCGCACGCGCCAGCGCCACCCGCTGCTGCTCGCCGCCGGACAGCGTCCATACCTTGCGCGCGCCATGCTCGGCCAGGCCCACCCTGGCCAGCATCGCCCCAGCCTGGACCGCCGCCTGGCGCCGGGCGCAGCCCTGCTCGATCAGGCCGAACATCACATTGCCCAGCGCGTCCAGATGCGGAAACAGCGCGAAATCCTGGAACATCAGCGCGAAGCCGCGCCGCTCCGGCGGCAAGGCTGCCAGGTCGGTTCCGTCAAAGCGCAGCTCGCCGCTATCCGGCCGCGCCAAACCGGCGATCATCTTCAGCAGCGTGCTCTTGCCGCAGCCGGATGGCCCCAGCAAGGCCAGCGTCTCGCCAGCGGCCACGTTTAGCGAGATGTCGTCCGCCACCCGGCGCTGGCCGAAACGCTTACTCAGATTTTGCAGCGCCAGCATGGCCGCCCTCCTTATGTCCAGCCGGCGCGCCGCCGCTCGACTCGATTATCCAGAACGCCAGCAGCGCCAGCAGCATCAACAGGCAGGACAGTTGCATCGCCGCATCCATATTGGCCGCGCCGGGCCGGCCCAGCCGCTGGTAGATCAGCGTGGTCAGCGTCAGCCATTCCGGCCGCGACAGGAACAGCGTCACCGCGAACTCTCCCACCGCCGTCGCCGCGGCGAAAGCCAGGCCGCGCCGCAGCGCCGGCTGCAGCAGCGGCCACTGCACGCGGCGGAACACCCGCCACGGGCCGGCCCCCAGGCTGCGCGCCGCCTGGGCCCAATGCGGCGGCTGGCCGTCCAGCGCCGAGAGCAAGGCCTTGGACACGAAGGGGTAGGCCAGCAGCGCATAAGCCGCCAACAGCAGGGCCAACGCCGCGCTCCACTGCGGGTACAGCAGCAAGAGGCCGAAAGCCACGCACACCGGCGAGGCGACGAAAGGCAGGAAAATCAGGGCCCGCAGCGCCAGGCTGCGGCCGGCGGCCAAAGCGTGGCACAGGCCCAGCGCGCCGGCGGCCAGCACCGTCAGCGCGGTGAAGCGGGCGCTGTTGAACAGCGCCAGCCGGGTATCCTCATCCCACAAGGCCAGCCAGCTGCCGGCGGCGGCAAGGCCGCGCCACAGCACCGCCAGCAGCGGCAGGCCGGCGAACAACAGCAACACCGCCAAACCCGCCAGCAGAGCCAGCCTCTCGCGCCAATTTCGCACCGGCTGCAAGGGCAAGGGCTCCACTTTGGCGCTGGTGGCCAGCCTGCGCGCCAGCGCGGCGTAGACGGCGGCGATGGTCCCGCACACCAGCAGCACCAGCAGGGCCAGCGCGCCGGCGTCGGCCAGATTCAGTTCGTAAGCCACCAGGGTGTAGATTTCCACTTCCAGCGTGGCGTAGCGCTGCCCGCCCAGAATCAGGGCCAGGCCAAAGCCGGAGAAACAGTAGAGGAAGACCAGGCACAGGCTGGACAAGAGCCAGGGCAGCGCCGCCGGCCATTCCACCCGCCAGAAGGCGCGCCAGCGCGTCGCCCCCAGCGTGCGGGCGGCGGCAAGCCGGCTGGCCGGCACCTGTGAGAAGCCGTCGCAGGCGGCGCGCACCACCAGCGGCAGATTGAAGAACAGGTTGCCGTAAAGCAGCAGCCACGGCGTGTCCTGCAGATTGACGCCGGCCGCGCCCTGCGGGCCGAACAGCGCCAGCACCCCCATCGCCGCCACCAGGGTGGGCATCACGAAAGGCAGCATCAACAGCCGCAGCAGCAAGCCGCGGCCGGGAAAACGGTAGCGCGCCAACAGCCAGGCCAGGGGCACGCCGATAAACAGGCACAGCAGGCAGCTGACCGCCGCCTGCAGCAAGGACCAGCCCAGCCGCCAGCGCAGATAGCCGTCGGCAAACAGGCCGGGACTGATCCTCAGCCCGCCTTCCGCCAGCAGCCGCGCCAGCGGCGCCAGCGCCAGCGCGGACAAGAACAACAAGGGCAGGCCGGCCAGCGCCAGCCGCCGCGCGTCAAACTGCTTCAAATACTTGCTCCAGACAACGGCCAATCGGCCGTCAACACCTCTTCGCAACCCTCGTCGTCGCGCACCTGGGCCACCTTGGCGAAGCCCAGCTGCGCCGCCAGCCGCTGCGACGGCAGGTTGTCCGGCGCTATCGACAGCACCAGCCGCTGCACTCCGCCCTGCCCAGCCGCCCAGCCCGCCATCGCCAGCAGCGCCTCGCGCGCATAGCCCAGGCGGCGGAAAGCCGGGTAGACGGCGTATCCCAGCTCGACGTCGCCGTGGCCCCGCAGATAGGGATGGCCCGGCAGGGTGTGAAAATTGATATGCCCCACCATCGCCAGATCGTCGCGGCGCAGCATGGCGCGCACCGACCACGGCGCATACTCCGGCTGTTGCGCCATGTCGTCCAGCCGCATCGCCATCAGTTCACCCTCCGCCAGCCAGCCGGCGTCCGGCTGGCAACCCAGCGCCGCCGCCGCGGCGTCGATATCGCCGCGCAGGCAGGCTTGCAGGAAGTCTGCGCTCATATGGCGCAGGATCAGACGAGGGGCGACAATATCCTCGATCATCATGACGTTTCGCTCAGTTTCAGACAAACCGGCATTATCGACCCGTCAAGCCGGACTAGCCAGCCGACTTCAACACCACCCGCGTCCAGCGGCTGATCCAGCCGCGCTGCTTGGCGGCCAGGGTGGCGGCATCCGGCGTGTCGTGCGAAACCGGCAGCAACGAGTGCTTGAATACCGGATCCAGCGCGATATTGTCCGCCGCCGGGTACATCCACATCCGGGTGGGGATGTCTTTCTGTACCGCGTCGGAACGCAGGAAAGCGATGAACTGCTGCGCCAGTTGCGGTTCCTTGCCGCCCTTGACCAGCGCCGCGCCCTCCACCTGACGGAACACCGTGCCCGGCAGCAACAGGTTGGCGGTAGGCGCTTCGGCAGGCTTCTCCTTGCTGTAGAACACCTCCGCCGCCGGGCTGGTGGCGTAGCTCACCACGATGGGGCGGCCGCCGCCGTTCTTGGAGAAATCGGTGTAATAAGCCTCGGTCCAACCCTTGCTCACCTTCACGCCGTTGTCGCGCAGCTTGCCCCACAAGGCGAAGGCCTTGTCCTCGCCCAGCGCATGGATGGTGGACGCCAGGAAGGCCAGGCCCGGGCTGGAGGTGGCGGGATTCTCCACCACCAGCAGGTCCCTGTAGGCCGGCTGGGTCAGATCGTCCAACGACCTGGGCAGCGCCAGCTTGCGCTTGGCGAACCAGGCCTTGTCGTAGTTGAGGGTGACGTAGCCGTAGTCGATGGCGACCGCGCCGGGCAAACTCACCTTGCCGCCGCGCGCCAGTTCCGCCGGCAGCGGCGCCAGCACGCCAGCCTGCTGCGCCTTGCCGATCAGGCTGTTGTCCAGGCCGAACACCACGTCGGCGATCGGGTTGGACTTAGTCAGGATCAGCTTATTGGCCATCTCGCCGGCGTCGCCGGCCTTGATGATGGACACCTTGGCACCGTATTGCTTTTCGAACGCCGCCAACAGCGGCTTGTCTACGCTGAACGAACTGTGGGCCAGCACGCGCAATTCCGCCGCCTGAACAGGCAGGCAGGCCAGGCTCAAAACGATGATGGCGAGTTTGGGGAACAACTTCATGGACAATCTCCGTGCGGTGAAACCACGGAGCAAGCAGGCAAGGCGGGCGATATCCCGCACATCACGCTCCCTCCGCTGGCATGATCCAGATCAGGTTCTCAGGGTGTCTCTCAGCCCGTTTGCAGGGCACCCCCGGTGACAGGGCGACAGTATAGCGCAGATGCGGCCATACAACTTAACACTCTGGCCCCACCGCTTAACACCGGTATTAGAACAAATGGCTAAGCTGAGAAACGAACCCGCTTTTGGCTATCCGTGGTGAAAACAATGATCAAAAACATCCTGCTGGGCGCCTCCCTGTGCAGCCTGCCCATACTGGCCATGGCCGACATAGGCATAGACGGCGCCCGCCATCTGCTGCTGCGCACCGGCTTCGGCGCCAATCCGGCGCAGATCGCCGTGTACGCGCCGCTCAGCCGGGAGGCGGCGGTGGACAAGGTGCTGGCGGCCACCGCCACCCAGGCCGTCACCCCGCCGCCCAGCTGGGCCAACGACCCCTTCGAGCGTCCCGGCCAGCCCGGCCTCACCGAAGAGCAGAAAAAGACGCTGCAGCAGGAGCGCAACCAACATGCGGTGGAACTGCGCAGCTGGTGGCTGACCGAGATGCGCAACACGCCGTCGCCGCTGACCGAGAAGATGACCCTGTTCTGGCACAACCACTTTGTCTCGGCGCTGGACAAGGTGAGGTCGCCGCAAATGATGTACCAGCAGAACCTGCTGCTGCGCCATTACGCGCTGGGCGACTTCGGCCAGCTCTTGCACGCGGTGGCGCGCGACCCGGCGATGATGCGCTACCTGGACACCGCCAACAACCGCAAGGAACAACCCAACGAGAACTTCGCCCGCGAGGTGATGGAGCTGTTCACGCTGGGCGAGGGCCATTACAGCGAACAGGACATCCGCGAGGCGGCGCGCGCCTTCACCGGCTGGGGGCTGGACCATGATGACCAGTTCATCGTGCGACCGCGGCTGCGCGATACCGGCGAGAAGACGATCTTCGGCCAGCGCGGCAATTTCGACGGCAACGACGTGATCGACCTGCTGCTGCAACAGCCTGCCACCGCGGTCTTCGTCACCAACAAGCTGTGGCGCAACTTCGTGTCGCCGACGCCCGACCCGGCGACAGTGGGCCGGCTGGCCGAGCAGTTCCGCCGCAGCCATTACCAGATCAAGCCGCTGCTGCGGGCCATGCTGCTGACGCCGCAGTTCTGGCGCAGCCAGGGCCAGTTGGTGAAATCGCCGGTGGAACTGACCGTCGGCACCCTGGTCACCTTCGACCTGATGCCGGCCGACTGGCGGGTGATAGCCGGCCTCAACCGCCAGTTGGGCCAGGACCTGTTCGCTCCGCCCAACGTCAAGGGCTGGCCCGGCGGCGAAGCCTGGATCAACAGCGCCACCCTGCTCACCCGCAAGCAGTTCCTCGACCGCATCGCTCACGACGCCGCCCCCGCGCGCGACGCCTTCGCCCAGGCCGACGGCGACATGAGCGAAATGGCCGGCCGCGAGGCGCGCATCCGCCGTTTTGCCGCCAACGGCCTCAACTCGATGAAGCTGCAGCCCGACGAATGGGCGGCCATCTATCATGCACGCAGCGCCACCGACAGCGCCCGCCTGTTGCTGGCGCTGCCGCCCGCCAATCCCCTGCCGCCGGATACCAGCGGCGCCAAAGCCATCGCCCAGCTGCTGCTGGACCCGGCCTACCAGGTTGAGTAAGGAAACCGCCATGTTCAAGCGACGCGAATTTCTCAAGACCATGGGCGCCGGACTGATGGTGTCGGTGCTGCCCAACCTCAGTTGGGCGCTGGCGCCTGCCGGCTATCAACGGCTGCTGGTGCTGGTGGAGTTGAAAGGCGGCAACGACGGCCTCAACACCGTGGTGCCCTACGCCAGCGCCGATTACTACCGGCTGCGCCCCGGCATCGCCATCGCCCGCGAGCAGGTGTTGCAGCTGAACGGCGAGGTCGGCCTGAATCCAGCGCTGTCGCCGCTGATGCCGCTGTGGCAGGACCAGCAGCTGGCGCTATTGCAGGGCGTCGGTTACCCCGAGCCCAATCTATCGCACTTCCGCTCGATAGAAATCTGGGATACCGCCTCCGCCAGCCAGCAATACCTGAGCGAAGGCTGGCTGACCCGGCTGTTCCGCGAGCAGCCGACGCCGAAAAACTTCGCCGCCGACGGCGTGGTGCTGTCCAGCCAAGTGCTGGGGCCGCTGGACGGCGGCTCGCGCGCGGTGGTGCTGTCCAATCCGCAGGATTTCGCGCGCCAGGCCAAGCTGGTGGCCGACCAGCAGCCCGGCCACGCCGGCTCGGCGCTGGAGCACATCCTGAAAGTGGAAGGCGACATCCGCCAGGCCGCGGCCAGCCTGGCCCCGCTGCCGCGCACTGCCGCCAGCGAATCGCCGATGGCCGGACCCAAACCGAACGGCGGCTTCGGCCAGGCGGTGCGCACGCTCTCCGACACCCTGTCGCGCGGCGTAGACATCGCCGTCGCCCGCATCACCCTCACCGGCTTCGACACCCACGGCAACCAGCAGCCGGTGCAGGCGCGGCTGCTGGCCGAACTGGCCGACGGCCTGGCCCAGTTGCGCAGCGAGCTGAGCCAGCAAGGCCGCTGGGACGATACCCTGGTTCTCAGCTATGCCGAATTCGGCCGCCGCCCGCGCGAGAACGGTAACCGCGGCACCGACCACGGCACCGCCAGCGTCCACTTCGCCGCCGGCGGGCGGGTGCATGGCGGGCTATACGGCCAGACGCCGCAGCTGGCCGGCGTCAGCGACGGCAATCTGCAGCACGCGATAGATTTCCGCCAGGTCTACGCCACCGCGATAGACAGCTGGTGGGGCAAGGACAGCCGCAATGTGCTGGGCGGACGTTTCCGCCCGCTGCCGATACTCAAGGCCTGAGCCGCCCCAGCGCGCCGCCTCAATCGACGGGATAGGCCTCGGCGAAGTTGCGGCGGTAGATGGCCGGCAAGGTGCCGTCGCGCTTCATTTCCCGCAGCGCGCCGTCAAACGCGCGGAACAGCGGCTCCGGCACGCTGCCGCGGCTGAAAACGAAATAGGCGTCGCCGACATACCAGGACAGCGCCAGCGGCGCGACCGCCGGCTTGGCCGGCAAACCGCTCAAGATGCCGCGCGCCGCGTTGCCTGACGCCAGCAGCAGATCCACCCGCCCCAGCTGCAGCTTGCGCAGATTGCCCTCCAGCTCTCCTCCCACCTCCACACGGACATTGGCGGGCAGTGCCCGCAGCCATGCATCCAGCTGCGGGCCGAAGCTGTCGCCGCGCGTGATGCCCAGGGTCAGCGGCCCCAGTCTGCCGATATCCTCCAGACGGCGCACCTTCCAGCGGTCGACACGCTCGGCCCGGGCCCAGAAGCGGATGAAGGTGGGGCTGTAGCCGGAGGCGAACCAGGCGAACCGTTCGCGCGCGGGGGTTTTCAGCGCCTGCATCGCGATATCCAGCTGACCGGTCTGCAATTGCTGCAACGTGCGCGGCCAAGGCGTCTGGCGGTATTCCAAGGTGCAGCCCAGTCTTTGCGCCGCGGCGTTGAGCACCTCCACCGCATAGCCGGCCATCCGGCCCTGGGTGGTGCGGTAGTGGAATGGCGGCCACTGATCCCAACCCACGCTCAGCGGCCGCGGACACAGTCCGGCCGCCATCGCGGGCGCGCACAAAACGCATAGCCAGATCTCATGGCGGATTTTCAATGCCCCTCCCCTCGCGATGCCGGCGCGGCTGCCGGAACCGGTTTGTGGCTTAGCCGGTAGTTCTCTAGAATGTAGGATAGAATCAAATGGCCGACGCTTGACGGCCAGGCCGCGCTCGTCCCGAAAATATAGTCCGCTTAAAGAACGCAATCGCAGATGACCACTCCCGCCAGCGCGCAAAACAATCCTCCTACCCATCAGGCGGAAGACATTCCTCTGCCGCCGCCGGAAAACGAGATCAACCTGGCCAATCTGGCCATGCCTCTGGGCGAAACCATCCTCACGCTGAATATGGAAGGCGGCCCCATCTACGGCATCTTGCAGCGCAGCCGGGCGATGACCGCGCAATCCGACTATTTCCGCCTGCAATTCCGCGGCTACGCCCGCGCCGACGGCCAGCACTGGCAGATGTTGGAGGGGGACGACAACCGCTTCCACGCCGTGTACAACGTCGCCTGGATACGAGTGGATCGACCGAGCAAGACCGTCACCTTCGGCCCCAAGAGCGGGGTGAGCTGCAGCCCGGGCCTAGTGGGCAGCAATCTGGAAACCTATCTGTTCGCCAACATCATCGCCTGGGCCAAGGGCATCTATCCCGACTACGCGATCACCCCCGGCCTGGTCACCATGGGTCAGAGCAACTCCGAGGAAGAGCGGCTGCAGCGGCATGCCTTCTTCGCCACCCAGGGCTTCCAGTTCGAATGGCAGGACCCGGCCCAACGCAGCGCGCTGTACTTCAAGGACAAGGTGAACAAGCTGCTGGGCGTCTGGAACAAGGACGCGATCAAGGAGTTCGGCGGCGAAGACATGCTGAAGACGCTGGCCAACCAGGACGAGACCAGGGCGTCGATGCAGCAGAGGATAGACCAGCTGGAAGGCGCGCACGACAGCATCAAGCGTGCGCTGCAAAAAGAAAAAAGCACTTCGCAGATCCTGACCGGCGTGCTGGTGCTGGTGGCCATCCTGGCGCTGTGGGCCGTGCTGTAGACCTCAGCCCGGCCAAGCTTCAGAACGAGGCGCCGGCCCGCGCCGCCTGATCGTACACCCCGGCCAGCGCGCGCATCAGCTGGGCCACCTCCCCGATGGCCGGGTTGGCGATGCCGCCATCGCTCAGCGTCGGCATCAGACATTGCTCGCGTACCTGGCGGTAGCGCTCGCACAGCTCGCGCCCGCTGTTGGTGGTGGAAAACAGCACTTCCTTGCCGTTCTTCTCGCTGTGCACATACCCCATCTTCACCAGCTTCTTCAAGGCATAGGCCACCACATGGGTATCCTCCATGTTCAGCACGAAGCAAATGTCAGCCAGCTTCTTCTGCCGGCCGCGATGATTGACGTGATGCACCAGCAGCACCTCGGTCGGCGTCATGTCCTTTTCCCCGGCGGCGGCCATGCAACGCACCATCCAGCGGTGGAAGGCATTGTTCACCACTGTCAGGCTGAATTCGAACTCCGACAACTCAGGGCTGCGCTCCGACACCAGATGCTGTGAAGACACGATCTTCGGCAAATCATTCGTCATTGACATTCGTCTCCGGTTTCTCGAAATCCAAGGCCTTCCCATCCCTTTATTCTAATAAATTGACGAGAAATTATTAACATTGCATCATTACATTCAATTAACCCATAATCATAACTATATTCCCAAACCGCATTTCTTCAAAACCCGATGCCTACAGCCCTTCCCTCCTCCCCCTCGATACACTGGCTGGGCAGCCAGGCGCTGACGCTGGAAATGCCCCCGCCCGCCACCCTGGATTGCCAGCGCCGCATCTGGTGGCTGGCCCAGCAGCTGCAAGGCGGCGACGGCATACGCGAAATCGTGCCGGGCATGAACAACCTCACCGTGGAGCTGCACGCGGATTCGCCGCTCGCAGCCGCGTTGCCGGCCCGGCTGCGCAAGCTGTGGCAGCAAGCCGGACAGGCCGACATCCCGCAGCGGCAGGTGGAAATTCCGGTTTGCTACGGCGGCCGGCACGGCCCGGATCTGGACGAAGTGGCGCGTCACTGCGGACTTAGCTTGCGCCAGGTGGTGGACATGCATTGCGCAAGCGACTACACGGTTTTCTTCCTCGGCTTTCAGCCCGGCTTCGCCTACCTGGGCGGCCTGGCGTCCCGGCTGGCCACGCCGCGCCGCGCCGCGCCCAGAACCAAAGTACCGGCCGGCTCGGTGGCGATAGGCGGCAGCCAGACCGGCATCTATCCGGCCGCCTCACCCGGCGGCTGGCAAATCATAGGCCACAGCGACGTCGTATTGTTCGATCCCAACCGCCAGCCGCCCTGCAGCCTGCAGCCGGGCGACATCGTCCGCTTCGTCGCCATCGAGGAGCCCGCATGCTGGAAGTGATCAAGGCCGGACCGCAAACCACGGTGCAAGATCTGGGACGCTTCGGCGTCCGGCATCTCGGCGTCTGCCGCGCCGGCGCCATGGACACGCTGGCGCTGGGCATCGCCAACCGCCTGGTGGGCAATCACGCCAATACCGCCGCGCTGGAGATCACGCTGCCGCCGGCCAGCTTCCGCCTGCTGCGCGACGGCCAGCTGGCGCTGGCCGGAGCCGACTGTCTGGCCCTGCTCGACGGCGCGCCGGTATGGCCAGGCTGGCGCACCCGCTTTCATGCCGGACAGGTACTGCAGCTGCAAGCGCCGCGCTTCGGCATGCGCGCCTACCTGGCATTGGACGGCGGCATCGTGGCGGCGCGCCCGATGGGCTCGGCCAGCACCGACCTGATGGCCGGCTTCGGCGGCCTGGACGGGCGCGCGCTGCGCGACGGCGACCGGCTGCCGCTGGGCGAGCCCCAGCCGCCCGGACCGAGGATCGGCGTCTGGCTGCCCCGTCCCGGCAACCAGATCCGGGTCTGCCCCGGACCGGAGTTCCACTTGCTGCCCAAGCCGGCGCGCGAGCGCTTCTGGCATACGCGCTGGCGGGTGACGCCGCACAGCAACCGCATGGGCTATCGGCTGGCCGGCCCGCCGCTGCCCTCCGGGGAAGGCGGCAGCATGCTGTCCCACGGCGTGCTGCCCGGGCTGATCCAGTTGCCGCCGGACGGCCAGCCCATCGTGCTGATGGCCGACGCCCAGGCCACCGGCGGCTATCCCCGGCTGGGCATGGTGGTAGAGTCGGACCTGTGGCAGCTGGGGCAGGCCGCGCTGGGCAGCGAGCTGCATTTCATCCCGGCGGATCAGGACAGCGCCCGCCAGGCCCGCCAGCAATTGCTGCGCTATCAGAACCGCATCGAAAGGCTGCTGCATGCAAATTGACCTCAACGCCGACCTGGGAGAAGACTGCGGCGACGACGCCGCGCTGCTCGAGCACATCAGCTCGGCCAACATCGCCTGCGGCTGGCATGCCGGCAGCGCGGAAACCATGCTGCAGGTAGTGCGCATGGCGCTGCAACGCGGCGTCGCCATCGGCGCCCACCCCAGCTTTCCCGACCGCGACAACTTCGGCCGCAGCGAAATGCAGTTGTCGCCGGGAACCATCCGCGCCGGCTTCCTGTATCAACTGGGCGCGCTTGACGCCATCGTCCGCGCCGAGGGCGGCGCGATGCGCCACGTCAAACCACACGGCGCGCTGTACAACCAGGCTGCGCGCGACCCCGCGCTGGCCGCCGTCCTGGCCCGCGCCATCCGCGACTTCAACCCCGCCCTGCGGGTGGTGGGCCTGGCCGGCAGCCGCTTCCTCTCCGCCTGCCGCACCGAGGGGCTGGCCGTGTGGCAAGAGGCTTTCGCCGACCGCGGCTACCGCCCCGACGGCAGCCTGGTGCCGCGCGGCACGCCAGGCGACCTGCTGAACAACGCCGAGGCGATGCTGGCCCAGGTCGACGACCTGGTGCGACGGCAGCGGGTGCTCGCGGTCAACGGCGAAAGCGTGCCGCTGCGCGCCGACACCATCTGCCTGCACGGCGACGGTCCCCGCGCGGCGGAATTCGCCGACCGCCTGCGCCAGCACCTCGCCGCGCAAGGCGTCAAGGTGAGCGCAGGCAAATAGCAAGCGCCGCGCCAGGCGGCGGCAAGACCGCGACGCGGCCCAACCCAAGGAGACACCATGGATCAAGCTGTCAATCTGTGGCCGCTGCTAGGCATAGCGGTGGTCGTCGCAGGCTTCCTGCTGCGCTTCAATCCGCTGTTGGTGGTATGCGCCGCCGGCATCGTCACTGGCCTGGCCGCCGGCATGATGCCGCTGGCCATCCTCGCCAAGCTGGGCCAGGGCTTCATGAAAACCCGCAATCTCACCCTGATCCTACTGCTGGTGCTGCCGGTGGCCGGACTGATGGAAAGGCATGGCCTGCGCGAACAGGCCCGCGACTGGATACAGGGCATACGCAACGCCACCGCCAGTCGTCTGCTGATCGCCTACCTGCTGGTGCGCGAGTTGTCCGCCGCGCTCGGCCTCACCGGCCTGGGCGGCCACCCGCAGATGGTGCGTCCCATCCTGGCGCCGATGACCGAAGGCGCCTGGGAAAAACAGCACGGCGAGCTCAATCCGGCGCAACAGCAGCAGCTGCGCGCCATGTGCGCCGCCACCGACAATGTCGGCCTGTTCTTCGGCGAAGACATCTTCGTCGCCTTCGGCGCGGTGATCCTGATGCACACCTTCCTGCAAGAGAACGGCGTCGCCGCCGAGCCGCTGCACATCGCGCTATGGGGCATTCCCACCGCGTTGTTCGCCTTCATCATCCACGCCGCGCGGCTGATGCGGCTGGAGCGCCAGTTGCTGCGCCGTTCCGGCGCGGCGCCCAGGCTGAAGGAGCAGCACGCATGATCCTGCATGTCGATTACCTGTACTGGCTGGCCGGCGCGGCGCTACTGCTGGTGGCCGCCTACACGCTGGCCGACACCACCCACCCGCGCCGCTACGGCAGCGCCGCCTTCTGGGGACTGTTCGGCCTGCTGTTCCTGGCCGGCGACTGGCTGCCGGCCGAACTCTCCGGCATCATCGTGCTGGCCATCGTGCTGCTGGCCGGCCTGGGCCGTCTCGGCAGCGGCCACCATGTCGCCTTGCCGGCGCTCCGTTTACAGGACAGCCTGCAGAAGCTGGGCCGCAAGGTGTTTCTGCCCTCGCTGCTGGTGCCGTTGCTGACCGTGGCGCTCAGCCTGGCGGTCAAGGATATGAAACTGGCCGGCGCGCCGCTGTTCGACCCCAAGAACGTCACCCTGCTGGCACTGGGCGTTTCCTGCCTGGCCTCTTTCGCGCTGGCCTGCCGCCTGACCCGGGAAACGCCCGCCCAGGGCATGCGCGAAACCCACCGCTTGCTGGACTGCATGGGCTGGGCCGTGCTGCTGCCGCAGATGCTGGCGGTGCTGGGCCTGCTGTTTGCCGATGCCGGCGCCGGCAAGGCGGTGGCGCATATGGCCACCGGCTATCTAGCGCTGGACACCCGCTGGGTGGCGGTGCTGGCCTACGTGCTGGGGATGGCGCTGCTCACCATGATCATGGGCAATGCCTTCGCCGCCTTCCCGGTGATGACCGCCGGCATCGGCATTCCCTTCCTGCTGGGAATGCATCATGGCGACGCGGCGGTAATGGCGGCGATAGGCATGTTCTCCGGCTACTGCGGCACGCTGATGACGCCGATGGCGGCCAATTTCAACATCGTGCCGGTCGCCTTGCTGGAGCTGCCGGACAAGAACGCCGTGATCAAGGCCCAGGTGCCCACCGCGCTGCTGCTGCTGGCGGTCAACGCCGCGCTGATGAACTGGCTGATGTTCCGCTGAGGAGAACACAAGATGAAAACCGTACTGCTGACCGGTTTCGAGCCATTTGGCGGCGAAACCGTCAATCCGTCCTGGGAGGCCGCCCGCCGGCTGGATGGCGTGCAACTGGGCGGCGCGCGCATCGTCGCGCGCCAGTTGCCCTGCGTGTTCGGCGCGGCGCTTGCGGCGCTGGACGGCCATCTGGCCGAATTGCGGCCGGCCATGGTCATCGCCGTCGGCCAGGCCGGCGGCCGGGCGGATATCAGCGTGGAACGGGTGGCGATCAATATCGACGACGCCCGCATCGCCGACAACGCCGGCCAGCAACCGATAGACAGGTCCATCGCCGTGGACGGTCCGGCCGCCTACTTCTCCACGCTGCCGATCAAGGCCATCGTCGCCGGCTTGCGCGCCCGGGGCATCCCGGCCTCGGTATCGCAAACCGCCGGCACTTTCGTCTGCAACCATGTGATGTACGGCCTGCTGCACCGCCGCGGGCCGCGCGCCGGCTTCATCCATATTCCCTACCTGCCCGAGCAGGCGGCCCAGCATCCCGGCGCCCCCAGCATGAGCCTGGACGACTGCGTGGCGGCGCTCAAACTGGCGGTGGAGCTGGCGCTGGCCCACCGCCAGGATCTGGCCGTGGAGGGCGGCGCCACCCACTAGCGCCATCGGCGATGGCGGTTCGAGCCGCAACAGGCTTCCGGCATCGCCCGCCTGGCCAGAAGCTCATTCCGCCCTGCTGCGCCGCAACGGCTCGAACACCTGCCGGAACTGCTCGGCGATGCGCGGCCAGGCACGCTCCCGTCCCAGGTCCGCAGCCCGCTCTCCGCGTTCGGCCAGCAACTGCGGCTCATCCAGCAAACGCCCCAGTTCGCGCGCCAAGGCCTGGCAATCCCCCTGCGGATACACCGCGCCGTAGCCGCGCGACACCTCCTCGGCCTGGACGAAGGCATCCGAGCTGACCACGCTGCGCCCACAGGCGGCGGCCCAGGACAACACGCCGTGCCCCCCCCTGCGCCGACCCAGCCAAGCTGATTTCGGCGATGCGCGGCAAGGCAGCGCCAGCGCGTGATGCGACTGGACCAGCCTGGGAACCTGGCCTATCGGCACATTCAACCGCCATTCCAGCATCGACTCGCTCAGGCCCAACCGCCGGGCATGCTCCTTCAGCCGCTCCAGATCGCTGCCGGCGCGGCCAAGCACGGCCCCGCCCGCCAGGGTCAACTTCAGCTCCACAGGCAGCCTGGGCCGCGTTCTGCCTAGAATCGCCAGCGCGCGCAATAGATCCTCTATGCCTTTGCCGCGGGAGATAAAACCGAAATACAACAGCTTGAATGGGTGGACTGGCGGCAACGGCTCCGCCGGCAATGGCTGATTGCCATGCGCAATATGCAGCACCCGCCCCGACGGCAGCCGCATCTTTTGCGCCAGACACTGCGCCCCGCCAGCAGTCAGGGACACCAACCGTGACAATCTGGCAGCCAAGCTGCGCTCGCGCGCCAACAACAAAGGATCTGCCAGCAACGCGGCCATCAGGTACAGAGGGCGCGGCAAGCGTTCGGCCAGCGCCAGCGGCCCCGGCAAGCGCATCGGTCGCCACACCAGCCGCTCGGGATCGTGCGCGGTGGCGGTCAGCGGCAGATCGGGATGGTTCTCGGCCAGCCATTCCAGCGCCAGGAACTCGTTGCCGCCGCCCAGTTCGGCGTGCACCAAATCCACCGCTCCCCAATCCACTTTCTGCATTTTCCGGGCCAGCAGCAATGGATAGGGCGACAGCGTCTGGCCGCGCAGCGGAGTCGACACATCGACGCCGCCTACGCGCATCGCTTGGCTCCAGGCCTCGGCGTAATCGGCAATATCGTTTTGCTCCGGCGGCAGCGGCGCCAGCAGTGCAATGCACATCAGAATGCCCTCGTCAAACTGGCGGGTTGCGCCAGGATACGGCTAGGAGTATACGGACCGCCCGTTGCCACCGGCGCCGCGCGCGTCATCCGGCCGGACCTCGGCCATAGTGGTCGTCGAAACGGACGATATCGTCCTCGCCAAGGTAATCGCCGCTCTGCACTTCTATCATCACCAGCTCGATCACGCCCGGATTGGCCAGACGATGCCTTTTCCCTGCAGGGATGAAGGTGGATTGATTAGTGTGAACCAGCTTCTCGTCCTCGCCGTTGATTACCAGAGCGGTGCCACTGACCACGATCCAGTGCTCGCTGCGATGGTGATGCAATTGCAACGACAATGAAGCCCCTGCTCTGACCACAATACGCTTGATCTTGTAATGCGGGCTGTCCTCCAGCACCGTGTACTGGCCCCAGGGACGTTGCGAGGTGCGATGCAACAAATAGGCCGGGTGGCCGCGTCGCTTTAACTCCGCAGCGATGTTTCTCACCTCCTGGCTGCGGGTGCGGTCGGCTACCAGCAACGCGTCCGGCGTATCGATCACCAACAGATTGTCCACTCCCAGCGTCGCCACCAGCCGACCGCAGCTTTGCACGAAAGAATTATGGGTATCGTGAAGCAGCGTCTCGCCGCAACTGGCATTGCCGTTTTCGTCTTGCGGGTATTCTTTGGCTAAGCTGTCCCAGCTGCCAATATCGCTCCATCCCAACTCACACGGCACCACCGCCACTTCGCTCGATCTTTCCATCACGGCATAATCAATGGAAATATCGGCACAGCGGCTGAAACTGTCCCGATCCAGTTCGCGCTGGCGACGACCGGCGCCAACCAGGTCCGGACTGACCTCCAGGCACGCGGCGACGCTGGCAAGCACATCCGGCGCATGCCTGGCCAGTTCAGCGCGCATGGTTTCAGCGGCAAAACAGAACATGCCGCTATTCCACAAGAAACGGCCATCGGCCAGATAGCTGGCGGCGGTGGCGGCATCCGGCTTTTCGATGAAGCGCGCCACCCGGCAACCCAGCTGGGAAACGGCCTCTCCCTGTTCGATATAGCCGAAACCTGTTTCCGGCCTGCTGGGTTTCAAGCCAAAGGTGACAAGACGGCCTTGCTCAGCCAACGCTTGGGCGCGGGCCACCGCCTCGGCAAAAGCCACCTCGTCCTCCAGCAGATGATCAGCTGGCAACACCAACAACATCACGCGGCGTCCATCGCCACGCGACAGCACATCCAAGACAGCGGCGGCGATGGCGGGAGCGGTATTTCGGCCCACCGGCTCCAACAACATTTCCAGATCCAGGCCCCGTTCATTGACCTCCCCGTACTCCGCCAAGGTATGGAACATCACTTGCTGGCTGGTGATCACCATCATCCGCCGAACGCCAGGCAGCCGTGCCGCGCGCAGAAAAGTCTTTTGCAGCAAGCTCTGCTTGTCGGCCATCCGGATGAAAGGCTTGGGAAGCTCCTGACGCGAAACCGGCCATAAACGGGTACCGGCTCCGCCGGATATGATGCAGGGAATCAGCTCTGTCGTTTGCATGTTCGCCATCTCGATAGGTCGCCCGGTTCCCCGTTGAGCATCGCGCGCAGCACGATGCATCTGTCGAACCACGCTGGCCAGTTTCCTCTATGCGCTCCAGGTCAGACCCGACCCGTTATCATAACTAGTGTATAGGCTTCGCTTGATCACCGTTGATCTGAACATCCCGCCTGAATCAGCTACGCGCGTCATGGCGAATGCAGACATAAACACATGAACAGACGGGCCGGCATCCATGCAGCAAACAGAATGTGCATGCAGTGATCAAGCGGCCGCAGTCCGTCCATAGGCTCCTGCCATGCGGGAGTTAGCAGGTTTAAGGGGATGGTGTATCCGCGTTTCTGAATTATTTCTTGTTTCTATGGCTGTAGCCCAGCCAGCAAACATGAAAAAAGCCCGCGCAATGCAGGCCCGGCCATCTGCAGGAAAGCCGTCTAGACGTCGTCGCTGTCGGCCCAACCTTGCCGGTCGCCGCGATTGACCACCTTGTCGTCTGGAGCGATATCGCCGGCGCCCCACGGCTGCGCGTCCGCCAACTGCTGGTAAAGCGGCGTGAAGTCGGGCGCGGTGGCGTCGAATAATTGCTTGAAGCTGTCGATGACGAAATAGGTTTTCTGGAAGGTGTCTATCCGGTAGCGGGTATTCATGATGCGCAACAGATCGAAACCCACCCGGTTGGGGCTGGCGCTGTCAAGGCAATAGATCGACTCCGACTTGCTGGACAGGATGCCGGCGCCGTAGATGCGCGTGCCCTGCGGCGTATCGATCAGGCCGAACTCCACCGTGTACCAGTACAGGCGCGCCAGCATCGGCAACGCGCCCAGGCTCTTGGCCTTCATGCCGCCCTTGCCGTAGGCCTCCAGATAGTCGGCGAACACCGGGTTGATCAGTAGCGGCACATGGCCGAACAGGTCGTGGAACACGTCCGGCTCCTGCAGGTAATCCAGCTGGTGCGGCTCCCGCAGCCACCAGGTGACGGGGAAGCGGCGGTTAGCCAGGTGCTCGAAGAACACGTCGTCGGGAATCAGCCCCGGCACCGCGACAATCTTCCAGCCGGTGGCGGCCATCAACTGCCGGTTGAGCTTGTCGAAGTCCGGCACCCTATCGGCGTCCACGCCCAATTGCTCCAGACCCTGCAGGAACTCGTCGCAGGCGCGGCCCGGCAACAGCGCGCACTGGCGCTGGTAAAGCGTGGCCCAGGTGTCGTGGTCTTCCGCGCTGTAACGATCCAGCGGCTGCGGCAGCGTGTAATCGCTGGCGTCGTGACTCAGCCCCACATTCTTGCGGGTGGTGATGTCGGGCACGACAAAGTCGGCGCGGTCGTTCATTGCGGGGCTCCTGGAACTGTGGGTTATTTACTCTAGTTTAGCCCCTTGAACATGCGGGAAGACCGCATTATTTGCCTAAATTCCATAAATTTTGCATACTTGCCGCATTAAATGTCATATAGTGCAAATTATGCGCAAAATAGAGCTAGACCGCTTCGACCTGCAGATCCTGCAGCAACTGCAACAGGATGCCCGCGCCACCCACCAGAAGCTGGCGCAGGAAATACCCCTGTCCGCTTCGCAGATCGGCCGCCGCATCCAGCGCATGGAGCAAAGCGGCATCATCCAGGGTTATCAAGTGGCGCTGGATCCGGAGCAGGTGGGCCTCTCCGTGATGGCTTTCGCCAATGTCAGCCTGGAGCGGCATAACGAAAGCGCGCTGCTGGACTTCGCCCAATCCATCCACGCTTTGCCGGAAGTGCTGGAATGCTACGCCGCCGCCGGCGAAGCCGACTACCTGCTGCGTATCGTGGTGCCGGACCTGCCCTCGCTGTCCACCTTCGTGATGAACAAGCTGATGCAGTTGTCGCTGGTGCGCAGCGTGAAATCCACCATCGTGCTCAACGCCATCAAACAGACGATGAAACTGCCGCTGTCATCCTTGCCCTGACATTTCTGCCATCCACTTTCCACGCCGCAGCGGCTATACCGCAACCGTGCCGCCAGCTGAATTCGCTGATAAGCACATCAAGCCGTCCCCAGCGATATTCCATCAAGCTGTCGAGACGAGACATCGCCGCAATGCGCCAACCTCACGCCCGGACCGGAAGGAGAAGCCGATGGAAGCGCCCAGCCCGCCATTGTCGCCGGATGACATGAGCGCCGGCCTGCTGTCATGCCTGAGCCAGCTGGAGCAATGCCGCGCCAGTCTCGGCCTGGAGGAAATCCGCCTCTTCCATCATGCGTTGCGGCTCTCCCGCGCCGACCTCGCGCCGTTCTGGCGCTTCGGCGACCGCCAGTATCGCCGCAACCGCATTTACGCCAACGATTTCTGCGAACTATTGTTGCTGTGCTGGCGCAGCGGCCAGCGCAGCCAGATCCACAACCACCGGGGCAGCCTGTGTGGCGTGCGGGTATTGCAGGGCGTCGCCGTCGAAACCGTATTCGAGCAAACGCCGTCCGGCTTGGTGGCCTCGCGCGAAACCCGCGAGCTGGCTGCCGGCAGCCTGGTGGTCAACGGTCATCTCGACATCCACCAGGTGGCCAACCAGCAGCCGGACGGCGAAGATCTGGTCACCCTGCACCTGTACTCGCCGCCGTTGCGGCGGATGGAGTTGTTCGGACTGGAACCGCAGCAACACAGGCTGAGGCATGGCGACGATTGCCTGGAATACCAGATATAAGCTCTCGCGGAACGCAAAAAAGGCACGGCGCAATGCCGTGCCTGTTTTCATTTCGCATCAAGCGATCAGAAGCGGTATCGCATCTGCATGCCCAGCAGATGGCCGGTGATGGAGCCGTATTGGCCCTGCAGATGGCTCTGGGTGCCGAACGGGCTCTTGGAGACGTTGTCGATCTTCCTGTCGCCCACCGCGCGCAGGTAGGCGTAGCTGATGTCCACCGTAGCCTGCTTGCTGATCTTATAGCCGGCGCCCAGGCTCAGCCAGATGCGGTCGGCGTCCGGGATCAGCGGATTGCGGTGCTGGGCGTTGGCCACCGGAGTGGTTTCATAACCCAGGCCGCTGCGCAGCGTCAACGCGTCGCTGTAGAAGTAGTCGCCGCCCACCGAGAACATCCAGCTGTTCTTCCAGTGGTTGTCGATGGTGGTGGTGGTATCGACCGATCGGCCGCCAAGTCCGGGCACGATCGCCGGATAAGTGAAAGTCGGACTACCCTTGATCACCAACTGGTCGAAACGGCTCCAGCGCGTCCAGCGCGCGGTGGCGCCAACCGCAAACTTGCTATTCAACTTGCTGTAGCCGCTCAGCAGCAGCGACTCAGGGGTGCTGACGTCCGCCGAACCGGCGTAGGTGCCGTCCAGTTGCGCCAGCAACGGACTATTGTTGGCAAAACCATTGTTGGTGTAGTCGCCCTTGGCATGGTGGTCGATCTTGGAACGGTAGGACAGGCCGACGCGGGTGTCGGCGCTATAGCTGTACATCACGCCCAGATCGTAGCCGAAGCCCCAGCTGTCGGCCTTGATCTCGCCGGTGGCGCCGGGCAGATAAGCGCCCTTTTTCAGATGGGCCTTGGCGTACTGGGCGGAAACGCCGGCGCCGAAGCTCCAATGCTCGTCAAACTTGTAGGCCAGCGAAGGATTGATGTCCAACGTCATGATGGAGCTGGAGATGCCGCTGTCGCGCCCCCCCAGCTGTCGCTGTAACGCGCGCCCAGGCCGAACGGCGTGGTCAAGCCCACCCGGCGTACAGCTTGTCGCTGATCTGGTGGGTAAAATAGGCGTTGGGGATGGCCACGCCCGGAGCGCGGCCATTGTCCGAGGCATCCGCCGTATGCACACTCATCACCTGTTTGGTGATCGGGTTGACACTGGTGGTGGCATTGCTGCCGCTGAACGGCGCATCGACTTCGGCGTAGGTCAAACCGCCTTGCACGCGGCTGCCTTGCAGCAGAGTCATGCCGGCCGGGTTGTAGAACACCGCCGACAGGTCGTCGCCGGCCATGCCGGCGCCGGCGTGGGCGCGGCCCATGCCGGCCACGCTCTGTTCAGTCAACTGGAAACCGGCTGCATGAGCGGCGGGGGATGCGGCGCACAAACTGGCGATGACCAAGGAAAGCAGACGCGGCGAGCGGTGCGAGACAGCAGATTGCATTATGGTTATGTTCCTGACGTGTTCTTCATTGCGCCGCATGGCCGTCAAGGGGCCGGCCCGGGCTTATCGCGGAAGCAAGCATGATAAGTAGATAGCGCTTGCATCTTTTTTAGGGCGTGGAGTCTAAACTCGAATCCCAGCCGCCGCAAGAAAAAAACACATCTTCCTGAACTTATATTAACGTCCGCCAGTCCGCTCCCGGCGCAAGCGGGCTGGCAATCCCCATCTCCGGCTGTGTTAGAATCACAGCCCCAACTTCCACGTCGGCAACCGTTCAATCATGAAGAAACTGATCTGCAGCCTGGCTCTGGCCGCTCTGCCCGCGCTGGCCTTCGCCGCCCCGGTGGTCGAAATGGTCACCAACAAGGGCAATATCGAAATCACGCTGGACTCGGCCAAGGCGCCGAAGACCGTGGCGAATTTCGTTGCCTACGCCAAAGCCGGCCACTATAACGGCACGGTATTCCACCGCGTGATCGACGGCTTCATGATCCAAGGCGGCGGCTTCGACGCCAAGCTGAACCAGAAACCGACGCGCGCGCCCATCGTCAACGAGGCGAGCAACGGCCTGAAGAACGATATGGGCACCATCGCGATGGCCCGCACCAATGATCCGAACTCCGCCACCGCGCAGTTCTTCATCAATCTGGTCAACAACGACTCGCTCAATTACAAGTCGCCCAGCCCGCAAGGCGCCGGCTACGCCGTGTTCGGCAAGGTGAGCAAGGGGATGGATGTGGTGAACCGCATCTCCAAGACCCGCACCGGCAATATGAACGGCATGGATGACGTTCCGTTCGAACCCATCGTCATCCAAAAAGTCACCATCAAACCCTAAGGCCGCGCAGCCGGCCTCAGCGAAAAGGAAAGCATCATGATCAAATTGACGACCAACTTCGGCGAAATCACGCTGGAACTGTTCCACGAGAAGGCTCCGCAAACCGCCGCCAACTTCGAGCAATACGTGAAGAGCGGCCACTACGACGGCACCATCTTCCACCGCGTGATCAACGGCTTCATGATCCAGGGCGGCGGTTTTGACGCCGATATGAAGCAGAAGCCGACCCTAGATCCGATCCAGAACGAAGCCAACAACGGCCTGTCCAACAAGACCTACACCGTGGCGATGGCCCGCACCTCGGACCCGCACTCCGCCTCGGCGCAGTTCTTCATCAACGTGTCCGACAACGACTTCCTCGACTTCAAGTCGGAAAGCTCGCAGGGCTGGGGCTACGCGGTGTTCGGCCAGGTCGTGGCCGGCCAGGACATCGTCGACCGCATCAGGACCGTGCGCACCGGCCGCAGCGGCATGCATCAGGACGTGCCGGTAGAACCGGTGGTGCTGGAAAAGGCGGAAATCGTCTAAACCGCCAAGCGTCAGAAACCAGCCGGGGCCAAGCCCCGGCTTTTCATTGCCTCACACTGATCCGCAACCATGGCCATCCACTTCATCTCCGACCTGCACCTCGCCGACGACACCCCCGCGCTCAACCAGCTGTTCCTGGACACGCTGGCCGAATGGCAGGGCCGGATAGACGCGCTCTACATCCTGGGCGACCTGTTCGAATACTGGGTGGGCGACGACGACGACTCCGCCTATCTCGACGCGCCGCTGGCGGCGATGCGCGGGTTCGCCCGCCACACCCCGCTCTATGTGATGCACGGCAACCGCGACTTCCTGATGGGAGAAGGCTTCGAGCGGCGCAGCGGCGCGAAGCTGCTGGCCGATCCGACCATGCTGGAAGCTCATGGTCTGCGCATCCTGCTGAGCCACGGCGACGCGCTGTGCGCTGACGACGCCGCCTACCAGCAATTCCGCGCCGTCAGCCGCCAGCCGCAATGGCAGCAGGCCATGCTGGCCCGCCCGTTGGCCGAGCGCCACGCCATCGCCCGCCACGCCCGCGCGCAAAGCGAAATGAACAAGCAGGAAACCGGCCTCTCCGCCATTTCCGATGTCACCGAAGCCGCGGTGCAGACGCTGCTGGCCGCGCATGACTGGCCCACGCTGATCCACGGCCACACTCACCGTCCAGCGCATCACCGGCACCTGGCGGAAGACCGCGGCGCCAGCCGCTGGGTGATCCAGGATTGGCACGGCGAGCATGGCGGCTACCTGCGGTTGGACGAAGCCGGCGTCAGCGCCTTGCAACTGGGCCGCTGAGCCTGCTTGGCCGACAAGCCACCGGCCCGGCTACAGACTCAGACCCCAGCAAAGCTCCCACGCTTGGCCAGCGCCATCCAGCATGACGCTGGCCTTCAAGCGCGCGGCCCTCAGGACCAACGGCAACCGACACGCGCTAAGCTCTGCATTCAACATCCGGCCCTCCGCCGCCCCCTCCCCAGGCCTTCGCCTCGACTACTGTCCATACAGAAACAGACGACATTGCCACACCTTGCCGGAGCGGCTGCGGCTCCCGATCCCGGCGCCTTCCGCAGCGGCCCTCGCTTTTCAAATCCATCGAAAAATCCAACTGAATAAAATTTAAATGCCTGATGGATATAAAAATTTCTGCATCGCAGCATTTCCATGAAATTGTTAAATCGCGGAAAACCGTTCACACACAAACCTGAAATCACGGCAAATCTCAATTCAAAGACATATTTATTTATTATTTTTGCAATGCTCATTTCTTGAAAATGAAATGACAGTCAACTAGATTTGCGGCTTCCGAAATTATTTTCAAGACAAAATATGTTCATCCAGCCAGAACCGCAACTTCCTGGATTCGCATCGGCAGGCGTGCGCCGCGCGCCCGCACCTCCCCTGTCCGCACAGACCCGCGCCACACCGCCCGACATGCCTGCATGCCCCGCCGGCGTTGGCGATCCAGCCGCCAAACCGCCGATTTTCGCTTAGGCGAACCAAGCCGCCACGCCTGGAGCGCAAGGCTGACAGAGCGGCCGCCCCATGAACGACAAAAGCATTAAACGACGTATCTGGCTCACAATAGGAAAATAGAATGAAACACCAGAATTATTATCTGCGTCCGGTGGCGCTCGCAGTCCTGGCCGCGCTAGGCAGCCAGGCCGCCCTGGCCGACAGCACCCAGCTGGAAACCGTCACCATCACCGGTGCCGGCGACAAACTGGGCGTCGGCATGCTGCAACAGCAGGAAGGCGTGCGCGCCCGCAGCGACGTCAGCAAGGCCGCGCTGGAAAAGCAAAGCCCGACATCCAACATCTACCAGGGCATCAATATGCTGCCCGGCGTCAACGCCTCCAGCCAGGACGCCTCCGGCCTGTTCGGCGGCGCGCTGACGATACGCGGCTTCAACTCCGACCAATTGGGCATCACCATCAACGGCGTGCCGGTCAACGACTCCGGCAGCTACGCCGTCTACCCGCAGGAATTCATCGACAATGAAAACCTGTGTCAGGCCTTCGTCACCCAGGGTTCCAGCGACACCGACTCGCCGCACATCGGCGCCAGCGGCGGCAACCTCGGCTTCGTCACCTGCGACCCAGAAAAGACCCGCCGCTTCCGCATCTCCCAGACCATGGGAGGCAACCATCTGCACCGCACCTATCTGCGCGGCGACACCGGCCTGTTCGACGACGACAAGGCGCGCGCCTTCATCAGCTATTCTCATACCGAGTCCGACAAGTGGAAGGGGGCGGGCGAAGTCAAGCGCGATCACATCGACACCGGCTTCCGCTACGACTTCAATTCCGGCAGCTACATCAACGCCTCCATCCTTTACAACCGCCAGGTCGCCAACGCCATCTACAGCCCCACCCTGGCCGAGCTGCAAAAGAACGGCTACAACTACGACTATTCGTCCCGCTTCACCCCGGGCCACCTGCCGCCAAAATACGGCACCGCCCAGATCGAGACCGGCCCCAGCCCGGCCTACTACCAGCTGGCGATGAGCCCGTTCCAGAACGTGATCGCCAAGGTGGACGCGGTGCTCAAGCTGGGGCCGGACACCCGGGTCAAGATCGAGCCCTATTACTGGTACGGCTACGGCACCGGCGGCAGCCAGCAACAGCTGCAGTCGGAAAGCGGCTTCCTCAACCGCGCCACCCATAGCGACACCGCCGCCAAAGACCTGAACGGCGACGGCGACACGCTGGACAAGATTCTGATCGCCTCCAGCTCCGTCACCCGCACCCGCCGCCCCGGTGTGACCGTCACCATGGAGCAAAGCCTGGGCAACCACCTGCTGCAGGCCGGCCTGTGGTACGAGCGCGCCGAGCACGTCCAGACCAGCCCCGGCGTGCCGGTCAACAACGACGGCACTTCCAGCAGCGTCTGGCTGAACTCCAACTACATCACCCGGCCGGACGGTAGCCTGTACCAATACCGCGACTGGGACACCATCAGCACCGCCACCCAGCTGTTCGCGATGGGTACCTTCAACTTCCTGGACGACAAGCTGGGCATCACCGCCGGCGTGCGCACGCCGTCGATCAAGCGCGACTTCACCAATCACGCCAACGAAGGCTGCGGCGCAACCGCCAACTGTCCCGCCGCCTATGACTACAACATTTCCCGCACCTACCACGAAACCCTGCCCAGCATCGGCGCGCGCTACTACCTGACGCCCAAGCAGCAGGTATTCGTCAACGTCACCAAGAACTACCGCGCGCCGCCCAACTACGTGTACAGCAGCACCAACGGCAATGTGCAGGTGGTGAACGGCCAGGTGCAGCTGGTGAGCGATATCGTGCCGGAAACCGCGATCAACACCGATCTGGGCTACCGCCTGCAGTCGGACTACGTGACGCTGAGCGGCTCGCTGTTCAATGTCGACTACAGCAATCGCCAGGCCAACACCTATGACCCGGTGACCCTGAAATCGGTCAACGCCAACGCCGGCAGCGTCCACACCTGGGGCGCCGAATTGGAGCTGGGCACAGTTCCGGTCAAGGGCTGGAGCGCCTACGCCTCGTTCACCACCAACCACAGCGAAATGAAGAACAACATCAACTGGCAGAAGGACAGCGTGCTGGCCACCCAGGGCAAGGACTTCCCGATGACTCCGCAATGGATGGCGGCGCTGTCGCTGCAGTACTCGCCGGGCGCCTGGTATGTCCGCTCCGACGTCAAGCACACCGGCAAGCAGTACGCCACCCTGGTCAATGACGAGGCGGTGCCGGAATACACGCTGGTGGACCTGGATGCCGGCTATCGCTTCGGCAATACCTCCATCTTCAAGAACCCGACGCTGAAGCTGAACGTCGGCAACATCTTCAACACCAGCTACCGCATTCCAGCCGGCATGAAGGCCAACTCCACGGATGGCGGCGGCGTCCGCTACTACCTGGGCGCGCCGCGCAGCGTGGCGATCTCGCTGTCGGTCGATCTGTAAACGCGCAACCGCCGGGGCTTGCCCCGGCGGCAATGGGGGGGCGAAGCCCCCCCATCCCGCCTGGCTAGCGGTCAGGCTGCCTTGCGTCGGCCCATCCCATTCCTCTCCCCTCGCCCGACAACCTCAACCCCATTGTCATTATCAGGACTTTCCCGCATCATCGCCGTCTACCGTTTCTCATGGTTTGGAGAGTCCTTTGCCAAGTCGTTCCATGTCACGCCTTGCCCTACGCCCCGCCATTCTGGCGCTGGGACTGGCTTTCGCCGCCCCAGCCATGGCTGCCCTCCCCGCCGGTCCGCTGGCGGTGGACAGCCAGGGACTGGGTTATTACCGCCAGGCCGCCGCCGGCCCCGACGGCATCGTCTTTGTCGCCGAGGGCGATTTGTGGAGCGTGCCGTACAGCGGCGGCGCGGCCCGGCGGCTGACCAGCAGTCCGGCGGACGCCGCCAATCCGGCCATTTCCGCCGACGGACGCTGGCTGGCCTTCGTCGGCCGCTACGACGGCGCGCCGGAAGTCTATGTCATGCCGGCCCAGGGCGGCGCCACCCGGCGGCTGACTGTGGACGGCGACCGCGGCATCAGGGTGGAAGGCTGGAGCCGCGACGGCAGGGTGCTGGTCTCCAGCAGCCGCTACAGCGGCAAGCCGGACACCCGCCTGTACCTGATCCATCCGGACAGCGGCGAGCGCGCGCCCTTGCCGCTGGCCGAAGCCGCCGAAGCCTGCCTGAGCGATCAAAACCTGCCCATTCTGTTCGCCCGCGAACCTCAGCCGACCGACAATGTCATCGGCTACGTCGGCGGCCAACGCCAGCAACTGTGGAGCTGGCAGCCAGGACATGAGGCGAAGCCGGCTTTCCCGGACCACCCCGGCACCAGCCGCCAGCCGTTGTGCGACGGCGATCAGGCCTATTTCATCAGCGACAAAGGCGGCCGGCTCAATCTGTGGCAGGCCCGGCTGGGCGCCGACGGCGTACTGGCGGACAGCCGGCCGCTCACCCGCTATCAGGATTTTGAAGTGCGCGGCGCCAGCCTGGCGCGCACCGCCGCCGGCAGCCGCATCGTCTTCACCCGCGCCGGCCAGCTTCACGTGCTCGATCCGCGCACCGGCCTGGACCAGACCCTTTCCATCCAGTTGAATTCCGATTTCGACCAGTTGCGCGCCAGGATGATCAGCAATCCGGTCAACTACCTGTCGGCGCTGGCGCTGTCGCCGAACGGCGACCGCGTGGCGGTGCAGGCGCGCGGCTACGTCTCCATCTTCCCAGTGGGCTCAGGCCGCCGCGTCGACGTGCTGATCGACAGTAGCCAGCGCGCGCGCGAACTGAGCTTCAGCGCCGACGGCAAATCGCTGCTGCTGGCCAGCGACAAGGACGGCGAACAGGAATTCTGGCGCGTCGCCGCCCGCGGCGGCGACGCCGCGCAACAGTTGACCCGCGGCAGCGACTCGCCGATATACCAGCCCACCCCCTCGCCCGACGGCCGCAAGCTGGCCTATGCCGACGGCCGCCGGCGCCTGTGGCTGCTAAATCTGGATAGCCGGGAAAAGGAGCTGATCCGCCAGCTGGAGCAAGGCGATCTTGGCGATTTCAGCTGGTCGCCGGACAGCCGCTTCCTGGTATACCGGGCCGATGCCGCCAACGAATTCAGCCAGCTGTGGCTGTACGACGGCCAGCAAGGACGCGAGCAGCCGCTGTCAAGCGACCGCTACCACGCCCGCAGCGCGGTATTTGCGCCGGACGGCAAGACGCTGTATTTCCTCAGCGACCGCAATCTGGACTCCCAGGTTTCCAGCCCCTGGGGCCAGCGCGATCCGGGACCCTATTTCAACAAGCAGACCAAAATCTACGGCCTGATGCTGGACGCGGCCAGCCGCTGGCCGTTCCAGCCCAAGGATGAACTGGCCGGCAAGGGCGACGGCGACCCTGGCGAGAAAGACCGGGACGAAGCCAAGGGAAAATCCGATGCCGCCAAGCCGGTGAAAATAGATGCCGGAGTCAGCCAGCGGCTGTACGAAGTGCCGCTGGAGCCAGGCAATTACGACAACCTGCAGGCGGACGCCAAACGGCTGTACTTCACCCGCAGCGACACCCCGGAAGCCGAACTCAAACAACTGTTGAGCCTGGCCATAGAAGCGCCGAACCCGACTCCGCCCAAACCGGAAACCTTCAGCGAAGGCATCAAGGAGTTCCGCCTGTCCACCGACCGCAAGCAGCTGCTGCTGGTGAAAGAAGTCAACAAGCAAGCCAGCCTGCTGGTGGTGCCGGCCGCGGCCCAGGCGCCCAAGGAGCTGGACAAGTACACGGTGAACCTGCGCGCATGGTCGCTGCCGCTGGACCCGCGCGCCGAATGGCGTCAGATCTTCAACGACACCTGGCGCATGCACCGCGACAAGGTGCATACCGCCACCATCCAGGCGGTGGACTGGCAAACCGCGCGCCGCCGCTTCGAACCGCTGCTGGACAAGGTGACCAACCGGCAGGAACTGAACGACGTCATCGCCCAGATGATCGCTCAGGTCGGCATCCAGCATAGCCAAGTCGGCATCCGCGACGCCGCCCCCGCCAACAGCGATGTGGATGTCGGCCAATTGGCCGCCGACTTCAGGCGCGCGCCCGGCGGCCTGCGGGTGGGCGCCATCTGGAACGGCGACCCCGAGCTGCTGGAAGAACGCTCGCCGCTGGCGCAACCCGAAGCCGGCATCCGCGTCGGCGACGTCATCCGCGAGATCAACGGCCAGCCGCTGCAGAGCGAATACGCGCTCGCCAGCGCGCTGCGCGGCCAGGTCGGCAAACAGGTGCTGCTCAAGGTCCAGCGGGCGGAGAACACGCCGCGCGACGTCATCGTGCGACCGGTCAACCTGGGCCGCGACCGCGAGCTGCGCTACCTGGGCTGGGAGAACCAGCGCAAGCTGCGGGTGGAGCGGGAGTCGGGCGGCCGCATCGGCTACCTGCACCTGCAGGCGATGGGCAAGGAGGACGCCGCGCGCTGGGCGCGCGAATACTATCCGGTATTCGAGCGCGAAGGCCTGATCCTCGATCTGCGCCACAACAACGGCGGCAATATCGACCAATGGCTATTGGAAAAACTGCTGCGCCGCGTCTGGGTGTGGTGGCAGGACGGCAATCAAACCATCGCCAGCCCGAATCCGCCGCACGCCTTCCGCGGCAAGGTGGTGGCCTTGATAGACGGCGACACCTATTCCGACGGCGAAACCTTCTCCCTGGGGCTGCAGCGCCTGGGCATCGCCACCCTGATAGGAAAACGCACCGCCGGCGCCGGCATGTGGCTGAGCGACAACAACTGGAGCCGCGACAAGGGCATCGCCCGCGCCGCCAGCTCGCCGCAATTCGTGGTGAATGCCGATGGCAGCCGGCGCTGGGTGGTGGAGGGCCGCGGCGTGACGCCGGACATCGAAGTGGATAACCCGCCCTGGGCCAGCTTCCAGGGACAAGACGCCCAACTGGAGGCCGCCATCCGCTACCTGAAGCAAGGCCTGCCGGCGCAGCCGGCCAGCAAGCCGCAAGCCCCTGACGGCGGCGCGCAAGGCTCGCATTACCAGGGTTTCTGACACCCGCCCGGCGCGCCGGCCCGCGGCTGGCGCGCTGCCCTTCCCCCACTCCAGACATATGGCGCCGGAGAGCAAACCATGGCCGGCCCAAAACCATAGCGCACATCGGAACAACGCCCGGCGCGGAAACAAGACCGGCAGGCGCCATATTCGGCGTCCTCGACTGGGCGGCGCGGATGGCAGGCCCGATGACCGCCGCGCCAAGCTCAGCGCATCCCGCGCCTGCGGCGGCAAGGCATCGGCGGCCCGATCTTCAATGGAATCGCCAATCGCCATCCAGCTCTGCCGGCTGGTTTGAATAAATCAAAATAAGCGCGCAGCGCTTCAACGGCTGCGGCCGGACCGGGCCGGCGTCCACTGCGGCCACCAGCCCGGTCCGGCGGAATGGGCGAAAGCAACCGCGATGCCCGGCAGCGCCAACAGCTGCCCGTCGGCGCCATACAGCAAGGGCCAGCGCTGGCGCAGCAGAGGAGGCAAGCCGGCCTCGCGCAGCAAGTCCTTCACTTCGCGGCGGCCCGTCCTGGCGGACAACTTCTCCCCGCCCTGACGCAAGCCAAGCCGCAAACCGGCGGCCAGCAAATCATCCGGCAGACCATGCTCGCGCCACTCCCAGCTCAGCTCGCCGCCCCATCGCGGCAACACGAGAGCGGGTCCGCCGCGGCAATCCGGCAACACTTCTGACGCTTGATCGAGCTGGACTTTAGGCCAGGCCTGCAGGGTATCGGCAAAACGCAACACATGGCCGGAGGGCAACGCCAGCTGCGGACAACTGGCAGCCGCGGCCTGTTGCGCCTGCCGCAGAAATTCCTGCAGCGCTCCCGGCTCCGGCGCGGCCCAGCCCAACTCTTGCAGCCATGCCAGCAGCAGCTGCCGCTGGCGCGGGGCCGACAAAGCAGCCACCGCCAGAAAGTCCAGGCCTGCGGCCACGCGGCAGGCCTGCAGATCCACCAAAGCCACTTCCTGCAAGATGGCGGCCGCATCCGCCTGCAAAGCGGCGGCGCGCGCCAGATGCTGCCGGTAATCGGGAATGCCCTGCGCTATCCGCGGCAGGATGTCCCGCCGCAGCAGATTGCGGCGGTAGCGGGTGTCCTGATTGCTTTCGTCCTCTACCCAGCTCAGGCCCTGCCGCCGGACATACTGTTCCAGTTGGAGGCGGGTCAGGCCCAGCAAGGGCCGCCACAGCAGCTTGCCATCGGCCAGTGGGCGCAACGCCGGCATCGCCGCCAGCGCCCTCACCCCGCCGCCCCGCAGCAGTTGCAGCAACACGGTTTCCGCCTGATCGTCCAGATGATGGGCCAGCGCCACCACTTCGGCGGCCGACTCCCGGTACACCGCGTAACGCGCCTCGCGCGCCACCGCTTCCAGGCTGTCGCCGCCGGCCAGCTGCAACGCCACGCGCTCGACGCGCAACGGCACTTGCAGAGCCCCGCACAATCGCCGGCAATGCTCCGCCCAGGCATCGGCGTTCGGACTCAAGCCATGATGGACATGCACCGCGGACAGCCGCAATTGCGGCCGCTGTTCGCGGATGCGGCACAGCAGCGACAATAGCGCCACCGAGTCCAAACCGCCGGAAAGGCCCACCTCAAACGCACATTGGCCGGACAATTCGTCCGGCCAATGCTTGATGAGGCGCCCGATCAGATCAGGCTGCATCTTCCTTGTAGCGGCCATAGCTCATCAGCCGGTCGAAGCGCTGCTTCAGCAGCTCGTCCAGCGGCTTGGACTGAACTTCCTTCAATTCTTCCTGCAGCACGCGCTTCATGGTGGTCATCATCTGCGCGTGCTCGCGGTGGGCGCCGCCCACCGGTTCGTTGACCACCCGGTCGATCAGGCCCAGCGTCTTCAGACGCGGCGCGGTGATGCCCAGCGCCTCGGCCGCCTCGGACGCGCGCTCGGCAGTCTTCCACAAAATGGAGGCGCAGCCCTCCGGCGAAATCACCGAATATGTAGCGTATTGCAGCATATTGACCTGATCGCCGACAGCGATCGCCAACGCGCCGCCGGAACCGCCCTCGCCGATCACGGTAACGATGATGGGCACGCGCAGGCGGGTCATCTCGTACAGATTTCGGCCAATGGCTTCCGACTGGCCGCGCTCTTCCGCGCCGATGCCGGGCCACGCGCCGGTGGTGTCGACGAAAGTCATCACCGGAATGCCGAACTTCTCCGCCAGCTTCATCAGGCGCAATGCCTTGCGATAGCCTTCCGGGTGCGGCATGCCGAAATTTCGGCGAATTTTTTCCTTGGTATCGCGGCCCTTCTGCTGGCCTATCACCATGACGGACTGGCCATTGAAGCGGGCCAGTCCGCCCACGATGGCGGCATCGTCAGCAAAGGCGCGATCGCCGTGCAGTTCTTCAAAATCGGTAAAAATGGCCTGGATATAGTCCAGGGTATAAGGACGCTGCGGGTGGCGGGCCACCATCGCGATCTGCGACGGGGTCAGCTTGGCGTACAGCGCCTTGGTAAGCTCCATGCTCTTCTTCTGCAGGCGAGCGATTTCCTCGGAAATGTCCAGCACCGAGTCGTCTTGAACAAAACGCAGTTCTTCTATTTTGTTCTCAAGCTCGGCGATCGGCTGCTCAAAATCGAGAAAGGTCGGCTTCATTCTTCACATCATCCGGTCAAACCTAATCGCGGCATGATACATGAGGCGCAAAGTCGCCGTCACCCGTTACACCGGCAAAACGGCAGAAAATTGGAGCAATTATTCAAAACGGACCGGTTTTGGAAAAAAACCCGGCCAAGACACTTGCGCGAGCTTAAACCCTGTGCTTTAATTCGCCTCCTCGCCGAAACACACACGGCGAAACGAATTCAGGGCGTTTAGCTCAGTTGGTAGAGCGTCTGCCTTACAAGCAGAATGTCGGCGGTTCGACTCCGTCAACGCCCACCAGTTTGCGGTTGGAGTGGTAGTTCAGTTGGTTAGAATACCGGCCTGTCACGCCGGGGGTCGCGGGTTCGAGTCCCGTCCACTCCGCCAACAGTTACAAGTGATGTACACGTTTTCGGGCGTTTAGCTCAGTTGGTAGAGCGTCTGCCTTACAAGCAGAATGTCGGCGGTTCGACTCCGTCAACGCCCACCAGTTTGCGGTTGGAGTGGTAGTTCAGTTGGTTAGAATACCGGCCTGTCACGCCGGGGGTCGCGGGTTCGAGTCCCGTCCACTCCGCCAACAGTTACAAGTGATGTACACGTTTTCGGGCGTTTAGCTCAGTTGGTAGAGCGTCTGCCTTACAAGCAGAATGTCGGCGGTTCGACTCCGTCAACGCCCACCAAGTTTGCGGTTGGAGTGGTAGTTCAGTTGGTTAGAATACCGGCCTGTCACGCCGGGGGTCGCGGGTTCGAGTCCCGTCCACTCCGCCAACAGTTATTAGCAGTACCCGTTATCGGGCGTTTAGCTCAGTTGGTAGAGCGTCTGCCTTACAAGCAGAATGTCGGCGGTTCGACTCCGTCAACGCCCACCAGTTTGCGGTTGGAGTGGTAGTTCAGTTGGTTAGAATACCGGCCTGTCACGCCGGGGGTCGCGGGTTCGAGTCCCGTCCACTCCGCCAACAGTTACAAGTGATGTACACGTTTTCGGGCGTTTAGCTCAGTTGGTAGAGCGTCTGCCTTACAAGCAGAATGTCGGCGGTTCGACTCCGTCAACGCCCACCAAGTTTGCGGTTGGAGTGGTAGTTCAGTTGGTTAGAATACCGGCCTGTCACGCCGGGGGTCGCGGGTTCGAGTCCCGTCCACTCCGCCAACAGTTATTAGCAGTACCCGTTATCGGGCGTTTAGCTCAGTTGGTAGAGCGTCTGCCTTACAAGCAGAATGTCGGCGGTTCGACTCCGTCAACGCCCACCAGGTTTACGGTTGGAGTGGTAGTTCAGTTGGTTAGAATACCGGCCTGTCACGCCGGGGGTCGCGGGTTCGAGTCCCGTCCACTCCGCCAAAAATAAGAAAAGCAGCCTACGGGCTGCTTTTTTGCGTTTCCACCAACGAGTACCGCTTTTCGCCCTTCCCCCTTGCCGCGAAAATAATTCCATAGGCATGGAAAGTCGGGTTGCCAAACCTCTCCGCGGCGGTAATACTGTCTGACTTTACACATTTAACATCAAGAGATTACATGACAAGCAAGGCAATCCTGCTGGCGCTCTGCCTGCCCTGTACCACCGCCATCGCCAGCACGACCGCCGACACCGCCATCTGGCAGTACCGGGTGCAAGCCGGCGATACGCTCTGGTCGCTGGCATCCCAACACCTGCTCTCCCCCAGCTACGTTCCCATGCTGCAGGCGCAGAACCACATCGCCAATCCCTACAAGCTGCCGCCAGGCAGCGTGCTCAACATCCCCTACGCCTGGGTCAAGCAGGATGTCGCCGATGCGGTGCTGGACGATATGTCCGGCAAGGTCGGCGCACAGGGACGCAACGGCGCCACCCTGAACCTGGTGCGCGGCCAGCACTATCCCAGCGGCACCCGTTTTTCCACCGGCAGCGACGCGATGCTGCGGCTGAAATTCCAGGACGGCTCCACCCTGGTGCTCAACGCCAACACCACGCTGACGCTGGAAAACCAAGCCTATTACCCCAGCACCGGCGCCATTCAGTCGCAGAGTCAGCTGGACCAGGGCAGCACCGGCAGCTCGGTGATACCGAATCTGCTGATGCCCAGCCGCTACCGCATCCAGACGCCGTCCGCCGTCACCACCGTGCGCGGCACGGAATTTCGCGTGCGCAGCGAAAGCCGCGAAGACACCGCCGCCGAAGTGCTGCGCGGCAAGGTGAATGTCCTCGGCCAGCAAGGCGAAGTCGACGTGCCCGCCGGCTTCGGCAGCCGCGGCACATCCGGCAACGGCCAACCGGTCGCCCTGCCCGTCGCCCCGGCGCTGAACGGCTTGCCGCAAAGCTCGGAATTCAACCCTCCGCCGCTGCGCTGGCAGGCGGCGGCCGGAGAAACCGGCTATCACCTATCCATCAATCAAAGCTCCAGCAGCCAGGCCTTGCTGCTGGAGCGCGACAGCGCATCCGCCGCTTTCTTCCCGCCGCTTGCGCAAAACGGCAAGTATCGCCTGACCGCGCGCGCCATCAATGCCGCCGGCCTGCAAGGCTTCGACAGCCAGCGCGAATTCACCTTGCGCGCCCACCCGCTGCCGCCCTTGCTGGTCGCCAGCCTCGGGCCGCAGCAACAACGCGGCCAATCGTTCACGCTGCGCAGCAGCGCCGACGCCAGCCATCCGGCCTGGCTGCAGGTGGCGCGGGATCCCGGCTTTCAGCAATTGCTGTTCGACGGCCGCGTCGCCCAACCCAGCCTGACGCTGAAACTGCCGGCCCAGGACACCTGGCACTGGCGCGCGGCCTCCATCGCCGACGACGGCGCGCTCGGCCCCTACAGCGATGCCCAGACCCTGGTGGTGACGGGCTGGCTGGTTCTGCCCGACATCCGGCCCGACGCGCTCGCCACCCGGCGCTACCCGCTGCCCGACGCCCGCTACACGCTATCATTGCGCCGCGCGGGCCAGGCCGGAGCGCCGCTGCTGCAACTCACTTCGGACCAGCCGCTCTGGCCGTTGCGCGACTTGCCGCGCGGCCGTTTTGCCGTCACCATCCACATTGACGACAACAATGGCTACCATGCCGAAGAGCAATACCCATCGCTCGACCTGCCGTGAAGCCGGCGCCTGCCAAGGCCATCCGGCTGCAGCCATGCCCGCGCGCCGAGCACGGGTCCGATCCGGAAAAGATGAATGCACGCCCCCACCCTTCCCAGGCTAGCCCGGCTGGCGCCGCTGCTGCTGGCCATTCTGGGTTTGCTGCTGATAGGCAGCCAGTTGCTGAACCGGCTGGACTTCTGGCTGTACGACGGCCTCATCCGCAGCCAGCTCAAACATGACGACCACAGCGGCATCACCGTCATCGCCATCGATGAAAAAAGCCTGGCCGAACTGGGCCGCTGGCCCTGGCCGCGCGCCTACCATGCCCAGTTGCTGGACAAGCTGCTGCATGCCCGCGCGATTGGACTGGACATCGCCATCGTCGAACCCTCGACCCAGCCCGAAGCCGACCAGCACCTGGCCGACGCCATCCGCCGCAACGGCAAGGTCATCGGTCCGGTTTTTCCGGAGATGCAGGGCCACCGGCTGGTGGAAACCCGGCCGCTGCCGCTGCTGGCCAGCGCCATGGCCGGCCTGGGCCATACCGACTACGAGCAGGACGAAGACGGAATCATACGGCGCGCCTATCTGCAGGCCGGCCTGGGCAGCCCGCGCCATCCCAGCTTTGCCGGCGCGGTCAGCCAACTGGCCCGCGGCATTCGGCCGGCTCCGGCTCCGCCGCCGCCTGCGCTCTCCGGCCTTGCCTGGTACCGCGCGCAGGCGGTGATGGTGCCGTTCAGCAACGGCGCGCGCCCCTACCAGACGGTTTCCTATTCGGACGCGCTCAACCGGCTGCCCGCGGACAGTTTCGCCAACCGCATCGTATTGATCGGCGCCACCGCCACCGGGCTGGGCGACAGCCACCTGACGCCGCTGTCGGCCAACAACCGCGGCCTGTCCGGCGTGGAGATCAACGCCTTCATGCTGCACGGCCTGATGGAGCATCCGCTGGTCACGCCGCTGGATCCTGGCTGGAAAGCCCTGCTGAGCGCGTTGATCCTGCTGCTGGCCGACTGGCGGCTAGCGCGGCAAAGTTCGCCGCGCCGCCTGCTGGCCAGCTACGCGCTGGCGGCGCTGGCCATCCTGTGCGGTTCCGCCATGGCGCTGTATCTGGGGCGGATCTGGCTGGGAGGCAGCGTAGCCGCGCTGCTGCTGCTGCTGGCCGGCATCCTGCGCTTCGTCGCCAGCCTGTCGCGGCTGCATACGCTGGCGATGACCGACAGCCTGACCGGCTTGCACAACCGCCGCCACTTCGACGCGACCTTCGCCGCGGCGCTGGCGGAACACCAGCGCCGCAACTGGCCGCTGGCGCTGCTGATCGTCGACCTGGACAACTTCAAGGGTTACAACGATCACTACGGCCATTACGCCGGCGACGAAGTGCTGCAACAAACCGCCCGCGCGCTGCGCAAATGCTTCCGCCGCAACGACGAGACGGTGGCGCGGCTGGGCGGCGAGGAGTTCGGCATCCTGCTGGAACGCCGCCAGCCGGAACAGGCGCTTGCCGCCGCGGAGCGCTTCTGCCGCCATCTGGAAGGCCTCGCCATGCCGCATGCCGCCAGCCCGCAGGGAACGGTCACCTGCAGCATAGGCCTGACCGCGCGCCATCCGGCCGAGGACACCACTCGCAGCCTGTTTGAAGACGCCGACCAGGCGCTGTACCTGGCCAAGGGCGAAGGCCGCAACCGGGTGCGCCTGGCCCGCCCGGACCAAGCCGCCGCGCAAGCCTCCCCGCCCTGACGGCCGCTCAGCGGCGCCCATAAGGAAAATGCCGCCAAACGGGCGGCATCAAAACGGCAATCGCGCAGCGCTCAGCCGCGGCGCCACACCAGGCGCAGCGTCCAGACGATGACGCCGACGAAAAACACCGCCACCCAGAACGGCATGCTCATGCCCAGGAAGGTACCCTGTATCGTGGCGCATTCACCGCTGCCTTTGAGCACCTTGGACAATACCTGCCACAAGGGGAAGGACTCCATCAGGAATTCCAGCCCAGGCCCGCATTGCGGCACCTGGTCCGCCGGCAGGCTCTGCAGCCACAGCTGGCGCAACGACACGCCGCTGCCGGCCAACGCCGCCAGCACCACCAGCCCGCCCCACACCTTGGCGCCGGCGCGCCGCGGATTATGCAAAGCCGCCAGCAAGGCCAGCGTGCCCGCCGCCATCACGCCGATGCGCTGCAGGATGCACAGTGGGCACGGCTCCTCCCCCAACTGATATTGCGCATACAGGGCAAACGCCATCGCGCCGGCGCAGGCCGCCGCCACCAGCAGAAAGCCCTGCCTGTTCGTCATATTCAAACCCATCCCCTCAGCCTTTCCTTGTATGTCTACCGCGTTAACGCAGTGTAAACGGAAAAGCTGAGATTTTGACAGCCTCGCAAAGTTCCGCGCGGCTAAAGTTCCAGAAACTGGCTGATCGCCTCTTTCTGCTGCAGGGTATCGCGGTAGCCCAGCGCGATCAGCTCGCGGCAGTAGCCCGGCTCGAACAACAGGTAGGTGGCCAGCGCCGTGCCACGCTGGCGGGTGGCGCCGGTGCCTTTCATGATGAAGCGCAGGATGGGTGGAAACAGGTGGGTATGGCGGTAGACGATGCCCTCCAGCGACTTGCTGGGATTGAGCTGGAATATCTCCACTCGTTTCAGCTGGGTCTGGCTAGCCAGCGCCTCGTTGCTTTGCAACAGGGAAACCGTGTGGTTGACCCGCGTCAGCCGTTCCATGTCCACCGCCATGCTGTCGATGAACACGCTGTTGAGCAGGTGGCCGAAAATCTGCGCCGGCATCGGATACGCGCCGCTGTTGCGCCGCTCGATGATGTCCGGCCGCTGGCTGGCCAGCCCCACCACGAACAGCTTCTCCGCCCCCAGATGCAGGGCCGGCGACAACGGCGACAACTGCCGCACCGCGCCATCGCAATAAAACTTCTCGCCTATCCGCACCGAAGGGAAGATCAACGGGATGGCGGCGGTAGCCATCAGGTGGTCCAGCCCTATCCTCTCGCGTATGCCCAGCCGCTGGTAGCGCGTCCACTCCTCCAGCGTTTCCAGCCCCTGGAAAAACGTCACCGACATGCCGGTGGTGTAACAGGATGCGGTCAGCGCCAGCGCCTGCAGGCAGCCGTTGTCGATTGAATGCTCGATGCCGCCGAACTGCATGGTGCGGGCCAGCATCTCCCGCAGTGGGGCATTGTCGAGGAAGCTTTGCGGATTGGGCCAGGCATGGCCGGCGCTCATCAGCGAAATGCCGAAATGCAGGAAGGTCTTGAAGAAATAGCCGGCGCTGGCATCGTACACATCCTGGATGTGCAGCTGCTTCCACACCTTGGCCAGCGTGGCCACGGCGAGCTGGTAGTTGGCGGCGCCGGAAGCCAGCGCCACCGCGTTGATGGCGCCGGCCGAAGTGCCGCAGATGATGGGGAAGGGATTCTTGGCCGGATCAGGCAGCAGCTTGGAGATGCCCAGCAGGACACCCACCTGGTAAGCCGCGCGAGCGCCCCCTCCCGACAATACCAAACCGATTCTGCTCGGCCTGTGCATGACAGCCTCTTTCCGCGCGTCTTATTTGTTCTATTAGAGATAGTCAAAAACGCAGCGCAGCAGCAAGCCGCACATCGGCAGAATCAGAAACCCCCGGCCTGCAGCAACGCCCACAAATGCGCGGCCACCAGCGCCCGCCACGGCGAAAAGTCCTGCAGCCAGCGCTGCGCCTGCGGCTGCGACACCTTGTCCGGCAGCCCCAGCGTCATCTGCATCGCCCGCCGCACCGCCACATCGCCATGCAATGAGCCATCCAGCCAGCCATAACCGCGCAGCAAGGCGTAGCTGACCGTCCACGGCCCGATTCCCGGCACCGCGAGCAAGCGCTCGGATATCTCCTCCACCGGCACGCCATCCAGCCAGGCATCCAGCGGCAGCGCGCCCGCCGCCGCATCCCGGCTCAAGGCCAGGATGGCGCGGCTCTTGGCGTGGGAAAAGCCGGCCTGTCCCAGTTGGTCGGCGTCCAGTCCGGCCAGCCGCGCGGCGTCCGGGTGGCACAGCAGGCCGGAGGAATGGCGGCAATCGCATAATTGCAGCATGCGCCGGCGTATGCTCACCGCCGCCTGCACGCTGATCTGCTGGCCGGTGATTGCCCATGCCAGCGCCTCGAACGGAAAGGCCGTCTGCGGCACCCGCAAGCCCGGCCGCGCGGCGATCAGCCGGCCCAGTTGCGGGTGCGCGCCATACTGCCGCTCAAACGCCTCCACCGGCTGGTCCAGGCCCAGCATGCGCCGGCCCAGGCTGGCCAGCCGCCCGGCGTCGTCCGCCGCGGCAGCGCCGTCGATGGCCAGCGACAGCCGAGCCGCCCCTGGCTGGAAGCGCAGTTCGAGACAGGACGGCAAGCCCCGCCACAGCAGCCCCTTCTTCAGGCCGTGATCGTCCACCTGCTCGGCCAGCCGCTCGCCGTCGCGGCGGTGGAAGGCCAGAATATCTTCCGGACGGAAGTTCTCCGGCAGAGGAATGTCACAGCGGGAAACGGACATCAGCGCGCCTTGCGGAAAGTGAGATTGATGCGGCGTTCGCCCAACAGCGGGTGGATGCCGGGCTTGACCGGCTGCACGCCGTGGAAACGCATGCGGTCCTCCGCCCCCCATACCAGCACGTCGCCATGATGCAGCGCAATCTTCAACGCGCGGTCGGCGCGGCGCAGGCCGCCCAGCAAAAACACCGCCGGCAGGCCCAATGACACCGACACGATGGGCGCTGCGAAATCGCGCTCGTCCTTGTCCTGGTGCAGGCCCATGCGGGCGCCGGGCAGGTAGCAGTTGATCAGGCAGGCATCGGGCAGGAAGCCGGAAAAACCGGCAGCCGCGGCGGCGCCCTGCGCCAATTGCCGGAACCGCTCCGGCATACGCGGCCAGGGCTGGCCGTTTTGCGGATCCGCTGCGGCATAGCGGTAACCATGGCGGTCAGACACCCAGCCCCAGTCGCCACAGCTACTGGTCTGCACCGACATGTTCTGGCCGCCGGGCGTCGCCATGCCGCGCAGCGGCGCCAGGCGGATGATTTCGCCAATTGCGGCGCACAAATCGGCATCCTGCGCACAGGCCCAGCCATGCAGCAAAACAGTGCCGGGCGCCAGCCGCTCCACCCAAGCGCCGTCGTCCGGCGCGAACAGGTCGCCGCTCACTCCTCGCCAGCCACCATCATGCTGCCGATCAGCACCGAGCCCATGCGGCGGCCGCCGCGGTCCAGCACGTCGGTGCCGATCGCCTCGATGCGCTGGAACATCTCGCCCAGGTGGCCGGCGATGGTGATTTCCTCCACCGGGTAGGCGATCACGCCGTTCTCCACCCAGAAGCCGGCTGCGCCGCGCGAATAGTCGCCGGTAACGGTGTTGACGCCCTGACCCAGCAGCTCGGTCACCAGCAGGCCGCTACCCATCTGCGACAGCAACTCCTGGAAGCTTTCGCCAGTGGAGTGGACGATCAGGTTGTGGGCGCCGCCGGCGTTGCCGGTGGTCTGCATTCCCAATTTGCGCGCCGAATAGCTGGAGAGCAGATAACCCTGCAGCAC
>NZ_MKCT01000051.1 GCF_001855555.1 Chromobacterium sphagni
GCGGGAGCGCAGTCGGCAGGCATGCCGCAGGAGACGGCGGCCGAACGTCAGCGCAAGCAGCAATTGCGCAAGCTGGGCTATCAGATCGACGCGCGCTACTACCAGATGCCGTTGTCGCAGCTGCGCGAACTGGCGAAGCAGGGAAACGTGCAGGCGCTGACGCATCTGGCCGAGCGCTACCTGTTCCAGTTGGACGGCCATCCGCGCGAACCGGATTATGAGGCCGGTTTCAGCTACCGCGAAGAAGCGAGGGCTGTGCTGCAGCAGGCGTATGCGTTGGGCAATATGCACGCCGCGGCGATGATCTCGGAAAGCTATCTGCTGGAGAAGCAGCCGCAGGAGGCCGCGGCCTGGAATCTGGTGGCGCGGCGTTCCGGCGATACCCTCAGCGCCGACTGGTTCCTCAAAACCAAGGACTACCAGGCGCTGACCGACCAGCAGAAAGCCGGCGCGGCGCAGCAGGCGGATCGGCTGATGCAGTCGCTGCAGCAGCGCAAGCCCGCTTGAATCGTTGCAATCGCGGCGCTTCAGCGGAGTTTGGGCCTTGCTGTGGCGCCGCGCACTTCAAACCGCACCTTTTCCACGCTCCTGCCATCGCCGGCGCGCAGTTCCAGTTGATGGCGTCCAGGCCAGGGAAACCAGGCCAGCTCCGCGCCATTGCCCAGTTTTTTCCCATCCAGCCACCATTGAGGTCGGCTTACGCCGCGCGCGCGCAGCACCATGCGCTGGTTGGCCGGCGGGATGTCCGGGTCCAGCGCGAAGATGCTGCCATCCACCGGCGCGGCGATGCCCGGCGTCAGGCTGGCGGCGCTGCCGCGCTCTGGCACGATCACGCCGCGTTCGGTGCCGGCCAGAAACCACTCCTGGCGGCTGGCCGCCACGTTGCCTTGATAGCGTACTCGCTGGCGCAGCACGCCGGGAGGCGGCGACGGCGGCTGCGATGGCGGGGCCGACTGTTGCGCCCGGTCCAGCACCGCCTGCCATACCGGCGCGGCGCCATGCATGCCGGACACGTCCCACATCGGCTCGCCGCTGGCGTTGCCTACCCATGCCGCTACCGTGTAGCGGCGCGAGAAGCCCACCCCCCAGTTGTCGCGCATGTCCTTGCTGGTGCCGGTTTTCACCGCGCTCCAGTAGCGGGTGGACAGCGCACTTTCCAGGCCGAAGGTGAGGGCGCGGGCAGTGCGGTCGGATAGGATGTCGGCGATGATAAAGCTGCTGGCGGCGTCCAGCAGCCGCTGTGGCTTCGGTCTGGCGTCGCCTGTCGTCCAGCGCGGCGCGCTGGCCAGGCCCTGATTGGCCAGGGTGCGGTAGGCGTTGGCCAGGTCCAGCAGCCGGATATCGGCCGCGCCAAGGGCCAGGCTGTAGCCGTAATAGTCGCCGTCCTGCTGCAGACTGGTGAAGCCCAGCTGGTACAGCCTATCGCGCAAGGCGTCGGGGCTGACCATTTCTATGGTCCGCACTGCGGGGATGTTGAGCGAGGAGGCGAGCGCGGTGCGCACCGGCACCAGGCCCTTGAAGTCCTTGGAGTAGTTTTGCGGCGCGTACAGGCCGGAGCCGGTTTGCAGGTCCAGCGGGCTGTCGTCCAGCAGCGAAGCTGCGGTCAGATAGCGTTTTTGCAACGCCAGCTGGTACAGGAATGGCTTCAAGGTGGAGCCGGCCTGGCGCAGAGAGGTGACGCCGTCCACCTGGGCGGCATTGGACAGGCCGCGGCCGCTGGAGCCTACCCAGGCCAGGATGTCGCCGCTGGCGTTGTCCAGCACTACCAACGCGCCGTCTTGCACATTGCGCTGCGACAGCGCCGCCAGGTGGCGGCGCAACGCGGCGGCGGCGAAGCGCTGCAAGGGCAGGTCCAGCGTGCTGACCACCCGGCTGCCGGCAGGCAGCCGCTGCCTTTGCAACAGTTTTTGCGCAAAGTGGGGGGCGTCCTGCTCGGCCAGCGGATTGGCGGCGCGACCTTGCGCCAGCGCCTGATTGACATGGACCGCCAGCGCCGCGCAGTCGGTTCTGCGGCCCATGTCCTGCAGGATGCGGCAGGCGCGGCCGGACACTTTGTCCGGCGCGGCGTTGGGCGCGCGGATCAGCGCCACCGCGATGGCCGATTCCTCCAGGTTCAATCCGGCCGGCAGCTTGCCGAACAGGGTGGCGGACATCGCCGACAAGCCTACCAGTTCGCCGCGGAAGCCTACCAGATTGAGATAGGCCTCCAGGATCTGCGCCTTGCTCCAGTGTTGCTCCAGCCAGGCCGCGGACCAGGTCTGGCCCATTTTTTGCCAGAGGCTGCGCCCGCCCTTGTTGACCTTCAGATCATCGTCCAGCAGGCCAGCCAGTTGCATGGTGAGGGTGGAGGCGCCGCGGGTGCGGGTGTTCCACACATTGCCCCAGGCCGCCGCAGCCACGCCGGACCAGTCGACGCCGCTGTGCTGATAGAAACGCTTGTCTTCCGACACCACCAGCGCATGGCGGAAAGCGGGTGAGGTGTCGGCAAGCGCCACCCAGTCCAGCCGCCGCGCCTGCTTGTCCACCCGCAGCCGCTGCAGCGGCTGGCCGTGGCGGTCCAGGATCACGATGTCGGAGGGTTTCCAATCGGCCTTTACCTGTTGAAAGCTCGGTTGGGCCTGCGCGGGCAGGGCAAGTGCAGAAACCAATAGTCCAAAAAGAGTGAGACCGACAGCAGGGCGCAGCTTAGCCCCGCCGTGACAGTTTGCAGCTTTATTTTGCATCGACAACCTTGAACACCGGGTTGGGCAGCATGCCGAACACCTCCGGCGCGTACATCGCCTCTACCCGCGTCGGCGGCAGCTTGAAGGCGCCGCGGTTGTTCAGCCGCATCGTGTACTCCACTTTCAGCTCGCCCTTGGGTACGTAGCCGTAGTAGGCGCGGTAGCCGGAGAAGCGGCGCTCGATGTAGTCGGCGTAATCGCCGGCGTCGCCGGACTTGGCGTCTATCGCCGAGTCGCGGCCCAGGCCGCCGCCCTGGATGGCGGCGCCGGCCGGGATCGGGTCGTTGACCACCACCCAGCTCATATCGCTCTGCGCATGGATTTCCAAAGTCACCTTTACCACATCGCCAGGCTGGTATTGGCCGGCGGCTTTCTGGCTGACCGGCGTCAGCGTCTTCTTGATGCTGTAGCCGGCGTAGCGCGGCGCCTTCAAGACGATGGCGGCCTCAGCCTGCACGGTGGCCCATGGCGCGCCCGCGCCATTGTGCTTGAGCGTCAGCCTGCCGGGGCCGCCGGCCGGCCATGGCAGCAGGCCCAGCTGCTTGACGCCTTCCTGCGGCCAAGCCTGGCTCAGCCTGGAGCTTCCGAGCTGGGCGCTGGTCTGGCCGGATACTGGCGTGCTCTCGAACTGCCTGGAGAATTGCGCCACCGCCAGCGTGCCCCACAGATTGGCGGTGGTGGTCTGCCAATGCCCTTTTTGCTGTCGGGACAGCAGGCCGGTCAGCAGGCGCGGCATGTCGGCCTGCCAGTCCGGCAGCTTGCGCGCGGTCAGCAGCAGCTTGGCGGCGTTGACGTCGCCGTTGCCCATCAACCACCAGGCATTGTCGCTGGCCTCGGTGCTGAACGCCATCCGCGTGCCCTGGTAAGTCAGGCGCGCGCGCAGCAGGTTGGCGGCCTCGCTCAGCCGCGGGCCGCGTTGCGGGATATCGGCGGCGCGGTTCAGCAAGGACAGCCAGTCCACCAGCATCGCGGTGCCCATTTTTTGCGGATTGAGGTCCAGTACGTCCAGCATCGCCGGGCGGAAGCGGCCGTAGCGCGACAGCGCCTCCATCGCCGTCAGCCGGCGTGCGTCGGCGTCCTGGTGGCTGATGGGCAGGTCGCGCTTGAGCTTGCCTTCGACAAAGGCGGACAGGCCGTCCAGCATCTTGCCGCGCTGGGCGTCGGGGATGTCCGCGCCGGCTTCGTTCGCCGCCGCCAGCACATAGCTGGTGAGGATGTCGCTGCCGCGGTCCGGCGCGCCTTCGCCTAGCGGGAAGTAGGCGGCCAGGCCGTTGCCGTCCAGATAAAGCGGCAACTCGCTCATCAGCTGCTGCCAGCGGGTTTTGTCATCCAGGCCCAGCGCGATGGAGCTCCTCTGTTCCAGGCAGGCGTAGGGGTAGTCCTCGAACCAGCGTTTGACGCCAGGCAGGCTATTGCCGAGCTTGGCCTGCAGGCTGACGCGGATGCCGCCGCGGCCGGGCAGGGCGCCTGGCGGCAACGCCACCGGGATCGACAACTCTGGCGCCACCCTTTGCAGCGTGGCCTGCTCCACAGTCACCGGCACCGCAGGCTCGATTTCCTGGCGGATGGCCAGTTTGTCCGCGGCCTTGCCGTCCACCTGCTGCGCGCTGAAGCTCCACTTCAGCTCCTTGACGTCATTGGGCACGGTCACCGGCCAGGCGACCAGCCGCGATTCGCCCACCGGCAGGCTGAGTTGGCGTGCGGGCAGCGCCGGCAGGCCGGGCGCGTTGGCTTCTACCTTGATGTTGAGCGTCTTGTCGCCGCCGTTGCGCACGGTGACGCCGGCGCTGAATTGGTCGCCCTCGCGCGCCAGGGGCGGGATGCCGGATGACAGCTGCAGGTCCTGAGTGACGTTGAAGCCGGCTTCGCCGGTGCCGAACATGTCATTGCCCGCGTCGGCCACCGCCACCAGGCGGAAGCGGGTCAGCGCGTCGTTGATGGGCACCTTGACATGGACGCTGCCGTTGGCGTCCAGCACCGCCCTGGGCTGCCAGGTGAGCAGGGTGTCCAGCAGTTCGCGCGTCGGCGCCTTGCCGCCGCCGCCGCCCGGCGGCAACGACTTGCGGCCATAGTGGCGCTTGCCCACCACCTCCAGCTGCGCGGTGGAAGTTTCCACGCCGTAGCTGTGGCGCTGGTACATCGCCTGCATCAGTTCCCAGCTATGGTTGGGCTGCAGCTCCAGCAGCGCTTCGTCTACCGCGGCGAAGGCGACTTCGGTGCCGGCCGGCGCCGGTTTGCCGCCAGGCAGCCTTACCTTGATAGTGACGTCGGCAGTTTCGCGGATGCCGTAGGTCTTCTTGGCCGGGGTCACTTCCACGGTCAGACGCTTGGCGGCGTCTCCTACTTGTATCTCCGCGATGCCGTATTTGAAGGCCGGGCGCGACAGATCCACCATGCTGCCGGGCGGGGTGTAGTCGCCGCCTTCGTTCCAATAGGCGTTCCACCATTCCGACGGCGTCTTCCATCCCCAGGTGAAGAAGGAGTACCACGGCACTTCGCGCACTCGGCCGCGGATGGCCAGCACCGACACATAGACATTCGGGGTCCAGTCCGGCTCAACCTTCAATTCGATGGTGGGATTCTTGCCCTCCAGCTCCACCACGCGGGTTTCCAGGATGCCCTCGCGCTCTATCGCCAGCCAGGCGGTGGCCTTGCGGAACGGCATCCTCACCTGGAAGCGGGCGGTGTCGCCGGGCAGATAGCCGGTTTTCTCCGGCAGTACGTCGATGCGGTCGTTGTTGTCGACGTCGAACCACAGCTCGTCGTGCTGGCTCACCCACACCGATTGCGAGCTCTGGGCGATGTTGCCCTGATCGTCTTTGACCTCGGCGATCAGCTCCATGTCGCCGGCGTCCTTCAGGTTCAGTTCGCAGAACACCAGGCCGCGCCCATCGGTGGCGCCGCTGCAGACCTTGCCCTTGTCGTCGGTTTCCTCGTTGTGGTCCCAGGCGTAGAAACCGCCGACCAGCCGCTTGCGGCTGGACAGGTAGCGGTGTTCGCGCAGAGAGACCTTGACGTCCTTGCCCGCCAGCGGCTTGCCGGCGGTGTCCAGCACCACTGCCTTCATCTGCAACGCCCGGCCGGCGGTGATCCAGCTGTCGACGCTGATGCCCACCTGTACGGCGGCCGGCCACAGCGAGATGCGGCGGGTGATGGTCTGGGTTTCGCCGTTGGGGTCGCGGTAGGCGGCCTCGGTCACCAGATCGTAGCGGCGGTCCAGCTTGGGCAGCTTGTCGACGAGCGCTTTGCCGTTGCCGTTGCCATCCAGCTGGATGGCGGCCTTGTCCAGCACCACCTTGCCGTCCAGCGAGCTTTCGCTGTTCTCGCGGTTGCGTTGCGGCGGCGAGAAGCTGAAGTCGTCGTAGGCCTTCAGGCGTTGGTAACCGTCCGCCAGCATGGCGCTGACCTCAATCGGCCAGCCTTTGGCCGGGCCGCCGTTGCCCCAGGACAGCGACACGTTCAGCGGCAGTTGTTTGGGCGCGATGCCGGCGTTCTTGACGGTCGAGATGCGGCCGGTCATCGCCGGCAGGCGGAACTCCTCCACCCGGAAGCTGCCGCTTTGCAGCGAGTAGCCGTCCAGCTCCGGGCTGGCTGGCTTGCCCTGATCGGCCGGGCCGCGGATGCCCTTGCGCTCCAGATACAGCGAGTACTCTCCCAACTTGGCTTCCTTGGGCAGCGCGTAGCTGCTTTCCGCGTAACGGCCGTTGCGCCAGGTTAGCGGCAGGCTGATTTCGTCGCCGCTGCCGTTGTGGACGATGCGCAGCTGCTGCGGCAGCTGGTTTGGTTTCAGCTGCGTCAGGCCCTTGCCGGCCTGGACCCGCAGCAGGTGTTTCATCGCCACGGTTTCGCCGGCGCGGAACAAGGCGCGGTCCAGAATGCTGTGGGCGATGATGGCCGGGCCGTCGCCGCCTTGGGTCGGAAAGGGAAAGCGCCAGGACTCTATGCCGCGGTTCCAACTGGAGCGGACGAAGGACACGTCCTCGTTGCCCTGCGCGTCCTTGGCGCGGGCGGTAACGAACAGGCCGGACAGTTCTTCGTCCGAGCAGTCGCCTGCCTGCAACGGGCCCTTGACCATTGCCGTGCCCTGGGCGTTGGTCTTGCCGGTCCACAGCGAATTGCCCTTGCAGTCGTAAATGTTGACGCGGGCATCCGGCACGGGCTTGCCCTTGTCCAGTGTCGTCACCCATACCGCGGCGTTTTCGCCGGATTTTTTCAGATGCACCGCCATATTGGTGACCAGCGCGGCGGTGCGCACATACATCGGCTGGTTGGCGGCCAGCAGCGACTTGCCCAGCAGCCTGGACGACACCTCCACCACGTACAGGCCGGGTCTGGGCAGCGGGATGCCCACCACCTCGAACGGCCACTTGCCGTTCTTGTCCGGCTGGGTGGGCAGTTTCAGCGGCACCGCGTCCCGGTTCTTGGCCAGCAAGGACAGGCGGCGGCTTTCCACGGTCTTGTCCTTGCCGGCCGGCAGGGCGCTCTCGTGGTAACGCTGCACCTTGGCCAGCCATTGCATCATGTCGGCGTCGCGGTTCAGGCGCAGCGCCTGGCCGCCCAGTTGCACCGACTTGATGTTGAGGTCGGCCTCCACCCCGCGCAAGGTGATGGGCAAGGCGGCGTCGGCGCCGGATTCGATGATGCCGAATGGGGCGGCGGCGAATTTGGCCAGCGGCGGATAGTCGGCCAGTTTGATGGGCAGCGGGAAGCGTTCCGCGTTGACCAGCGGTCGGCCGACTTCGTCGTTGAAGTCATTCGGCAGTTTCAGCGTCAGGGTTTCCAGCGGCGGGAAGGGGGGGGCGAAGCTGATGCTGTCCACCGGCTCGCCCTTGTTGTGCTGCTCGGCCTGCGGCGCGCGTTCCGCTCCGCCGCCGGACAACCTTGCGGCCTGAGCCAGCTTGGCCGGCACCGGCGAACTGAAATTCAACGTGATGGTCTTGAACGGGATGCAGGCGCCTTTGGCGTTTTCGCGTTGGCAGCTCATGCTGGCGGTGAAGGCCGGGCGCACCTGATACTGCTGCTTGTCCGGCGCGCCGGCGCCGCGCAAGTGCACCAGCGTGAGCTTGCTGTCCGGCGCCAGGCGCTGGTCGCAACGCACGGCCAGCACGTTGACGGCCTGTTTCTCCAGTTTCAGATGTTTGATCAGCGCCGCGCGGTCCGTCTCGGCCAGAGGTTTCACCGGAATGCGTTCCGGCAGGCTGGACGACTGGCAATACAGTGACGACGGCTTGACCTCCGCGGCGTTGAAGCGCAGCACGAAGGCCTGATCTTCCTCGATGCGGCCTTCCGACGGCCAGCTTTCGGCGATGACTGGCTGGCCGGTGTAAAAACGGAAGCCCAAGCCGGCGGCTATGGCGTTGCCCTGCAAGTCCTTCAGGCCCGGTTTGGCCGTGAAGCGGCAGTCGGTATTGGCCGGCGGCGTGTCCCGCACATCCAGTGCCCAGGTCTTGTCATCCACCCAGTGGCCCTTGCCCTTCAAGCCGCAGCTCCAGGCGAAGGGCGCAGGCGCGGCGCTGTTGCCGAGTGCGGTCATGCTGCTGTTGAAGGTGGCGCGCACCTGGCTGACTTCCTTCACTTCCCCTTGTGGGCTGAAGGTGGTGACGCCGGCCGCGGCGGAGAGCTCGGGTAGCGTCAGTCCAGCGAGGATCAAACCTAGGCGCAGCAGTGTTTTCATGGCATCACCATGGTGCGGATTGGACTTTGGACGGGGAGCGGACATGAGACCTGTCATTTTGAACGGATATTTTTCTTGCCCAGGCTGGCGATTTGCATGATTGGGAATCATAGCAGATGGATGGCCGGGCCGGGATGGGCTTGCCGAAATAATCCAGCAATATCAAACAGCAAACTCCCGTTTCAAGCGCCTGGCCGCCGGCGGGTTGCGGCTTCGACGCTTCCTTTGGCCGAAACGCGTTCCCGCACAGGTGCAGACAAGCGCGGGGTGCGTGATATACTGTTTGTTTCGTTGGGTGCGCGGTGTAACTCCGCGCAGCGTCGATCAGCCGCCATCCGGCAAGCGCCGGAAAGGCGGGTGTCTGGCGTCGTACCGTCCCAGATGACTCAAACCCGTCACATTCAAAGGATTTAACATGCAAGTACAGCTGGAAACACTGAGCAATCTTGAGCGCCGGATGGACATCGCCCTGCCGATGGCCGCCATCGACACGCAAGTCGCCGAGCGCCTGAAGCGCGTGGCCCGCGGCGCCAAGATCCAAGGTTTCCGCCCGGGCAAGGCTCCGCTGAAGATCGTGGAGATGAACTATGGCGCCCAGGTGCGTGAAGAAGTGATGGGTGAGCAGGTGCAGCAAGGCTTCTACCAGGCCGTCACCGAGCAGAAGCTGCGCGTTGCCGGCTATCCGCGTTTCGAGCCGGTTGCCGCTGGCGACGACAAAGAAAGCTTCAAGTTTGCAGCCACTTTCGAAGTGTACCCGGAAGTGAAGGTCGGCGAGCTGACCTCCAAGGAAATCGAAAAGCCGGCAGTCACCGTGGGCGACGCCGAAATCGAGAAGACCATCGACATCCTGCGTAAGCAGCGCACCCGCTTCAACCGCGTTGAGCGCGAAGCCGCCGCAGGCGACCGCGTGATCATCGACTTCAAGGGCGCCATCGACGGCGTCGCCTTCGAAGGCGGCTCCTCCGAGAACTTCCCCTTCGTGCTGGGCCAGGGCCAGATGCTGGCCGAGTTCGAAGCCGGCGTCGTCGGCATGAAGGAAGGTGAGATCAAGAGCGTGGAAGTGAGCTTCCCGGCTGACTACCATGGCAAGGACGTCGCCGGCAAGACCGCCGTGTTCGAAATCCTGCTGAAGAACGTGGCCGAGGCCATCCTGCCGGAAGTGAACGAAGAGTTCGCCAAGGCGTTGGGCATCGCCGAGGGTGACGTCGAGAAGATGCGCGCCGAGATTCGCAAGAACGTAGAGCGCGAAGTGAAGCGTCGCCTGCAGGCCCGCACCAAGGAAAACGTGATGCAGGCGCTGATCGACGTTACCGAGATCGAGCTGCCTAAGGCGCTGGTCGGCCTGGAAATCGGCCGCCTGGTCGAGCAGGCCCGCCGCGACATGCAACAGCGCGGCATGGATGTGAAGAACATGCCGTTCCCGCCGGAGCTGTTCACCGCCCAGGCCGAGCGCCGCGTCAAGCTGGGCCTGATCCTGTCGGAAATGGTGGAAGCCAACAAGCTGGAAGCCAAGCCCGAGCAGATCCGTTCGATGATCGTGGAGTTCGCCGACAGCTACGAAGAGCCGGAAGACGTTCTGGCCTGGTACTACGAGAGCCAGGATCGCCTGGAAGGCCCGACTTCGATGGTTCTGGAAGACAATGTGGTTGAATTTGTGCTGTCTCAGGCCAATGTAGTAGAGAAGGCGCTGTCTTTCGATGAACTGATGGGCAGCCAAGCCTGATAACAACTTTGGAGTGGCCGATGAAATCGATGATGGAACCGCAAGGGTTGGGCCTGGTGCCCATGGTGGTGGAGCAGAGCGGTCGTGGCGAGCGCGCCTATGATATTTACTCGCGTCTGCTGAAGGAGCGCATCGTCTTCCTGGTCGGCCCCGTCTCGGACGAATCGGCCAACCTGGTTGTCGCGCAGATGCTGTTCCTGGAGTCGGAAAATCCGGACAAGGACATCCATTTCTACATCAACTCGCCGGGCGGTTCGATTACCGCCGGCATGTCGATCTACGATACGATGAACTTCATCAAGCCGGACGTTTCCACCCTGTGCATAGGCCAGGCGGCCAGCATGGGCGCCTTCCTGCTGTCGGCAGGCGCCGAGGGCAAGCGTTTTGCGCTGGAGAACAGCCGGGTGATGATTCACCAGCCGCTGCTGTATGGCGGCGGCCTGTCCGGCCAGGTGACCGACATCGAGATCCACGCCCGCGAGCTCGTCAAGGTGAAAGCCAAGATGAACGAGCTGATGGCCAAGCACTCCGGCAAGACCATGGAGCAGCTGGAAGCGGATACCGAGCGTGATAATTTCATGTCGGCTGAAGAGGCCCGTGTCTACGGCCTGATCGATAAAGTGCTGTCTTCCCGCAAGGATGTCACGGCGTAAGTAGTGGAATTGGCTAATGGCTGACAAAAACAGCAACGAGAAACTTCTCTATTGTTCTTTCTGCGGAAAGAGCCAGCACGAAGTGCAGCGGTTGATCGCCGGCCCGCAGGTATTCATTTGCAATGAATGCGTCGAGCTGTGCAACGACATCATTCGCGAAGAACTGGAGAAGGGTAGCAGCAGCGAGGTGGTGGGCGGCGCGTCCGCCGACCATCCGCTGCCGACGCCGCAGGAAATCCGCGCAGACCTGGATCAGTACATCATCGGCCAGGACTTCGCCAAGAAAACCCTGTCGGTTGCGGTGTACAACCACTACAAGCGCCTGTACCAGAAGACCGGCAAGGACGACGTGGAGCTGGCCAAGAGCAACATCCTGTTGATCGGCCCCACGGGTTCCGGCAAGACCCTGCTGGCGCAGTCGCTGGCGCGCCTCCTGGACGTGCCCTTCGTCATCGCCGACGCCACCACGCTGACCGAGGCGGGCTACGTGGGCGAGGATGTCGAGCACATCATCCAGAAGCTGCTGCAGAAGTGCGACTACGATGTGGACAAGGCCCAGCGCGGCATCGTCTACATCGACGAGATCGACAAGATCTCGCGCAAGTCGGAAAACCCGTCCATCACCCGCGACGTATCGGGCGAGGGCGTGCAGCAGGCGCTGCTGAAACTGATCGAGGGCACTGTCGCCTCGGTTCCGCCGCAAGGCGGCCGTAAGCATCCGAACCAGGAATTCATCCAGGTGGACACCACCAATATCCTGTTCATTTGCGGCGGCGCGTTCGACGGCCTGGAAAAGATCATCCGCCAGCGCTCCGAAAAGGGCGGCATCGGCTTCGGTGCCGAAGTCACCTCCAAGGACGACGGCCGCAGCCTCAGCGCCCTGTTCAAGGACGTGGAGCCGCAGGATCTGATCCGTTTCGGCCTGATTCCGGAGCTGATCGGCCGCTTGCCGGTGGCTGCGACGCTGGACGAGCTGGACGAGGAGGCGTTGGTCACCATCCTGACCCAGCCGAAGAACGCGCTGATCAAGCAGTACCAGCGTCTGTTCTCGATGGAGTCGGTGGAGCTGGAGGTGCGTCCGTCGGCGCTGCGCGTCATCGCTAAGCAGGCATTGGTGCGCAAGACCGGCGCCCGCGGCCTGCGCTCCATCCTGGAGCGCGCGCTGCTGGATACCATGTACGAACTCCCGTCGATGCAGGACGTGGAAAAAGTGGTGGTGGACGAGAAGGTGATAGAGAAGGGCGATAAACCGCTTTTCATCTACCGCGAACAGGGCGGTGTGGCACAATCCGCCTGATGGCCTGGCCTGAATGACTGAACCGCCCGGCAGGGCGGTTTTTTATTTGTCACCGATGTAATCTGTTTTAGTATGGGGTGTTGATATTCTGGCCTCACACCCCATTTTCCAAGCATTGTTTCCCCAAAGCTAAGGTTAGGTGATATGTCCCAACCCGCAGAAATCAGAGAAGAGACCACGCTGCCGCTATTGCCGCTGCGCGACGTGGTGGTCTTCCCGCACATGGTCATTCCGCTGTTCGTCGGACGGGCCAAATCGATCCGTGCGCTGGAGCTGGCGATGGACGAAGGCAAGCAGATCCTGCTGGTGGCCCAGCGCTCGGCCTCCAAGGACGAGCCTTCGGCCGAGGACCTGTACGGCATAGGCACCATCGCCGCCGTGCTGCAGATGCTCAAGCTGCCGGACGGCACCGTCAAGGTGCTGGTCGAGGGCCGCCAGCGCGCCACAATCAAGCAGGTGGGCGAGGAGGACGGCTGCTTCGTGGCCGAATTCGAAGCGCTGTCCAGCGAAGTGGAGGAATCCAACGAGACCGAGGCGATGCGCCGCGCGCTGCTCGCCCAGTTCGAGCAGTATGTCAAGCTGAACAAGAAAATCCCGCCCGAGGTATTGAACTCGCTGGCCGGAATCGACCGTGCCGGCCGCATGGCCGACAGCATCATCGCCCACCTGCCGCTCAAGCTGGAACAGAAGCAGGAAGTGCTGGAGATGTTCGATGTCCAGACCCGTCTGGAGCATCTGATGTCGCAGCTGGAGGGCGAGATCGACATCCTGCAGGTGGAAAAGCGCATCCGTGGCCGCGTCAAGCGCCAGATGGAGAAGAGCCAGCGCGAGTACTACCTGAACGAGCAGGTCAAGGCCATCCAGAAAGAGCTGGGCGAGATGGACGAGGTTAGCGACCTCGACGAGCTCGAACGCCGCATCAAGGCCGCCGGCATGAGCAAGGAAGGCCGTGAAAAGACTCTGTCCGAGTTGAAGAAGCTGAAGATGATGTCGCCGATGTCGGCTGAGGCCACCGTGGTGCGCAACTACATCGACACGCTGCTCGACATGCCGTGGAAGAAGAAGACCAAGATCAGCAAGGACGTGGCCGCGGCCGAGGCTGTGCTGGACGAGGACCACTTTGGCCTGGAGAAGGTCAAGGAGCGCATTCTGGAGTACCTGGCGGTGCAGCAGCGCGTCGATCGCCTGAAGGCGCCCATCCTGTGCCTAGTGGGGCCTCCGGGCGTAGGCAAGACCTCGTTGGGCCAGTCGCTGGCCCGCGCCACCAACCGCAAGTTCGTGCGCATGGCGCTCGGCGGCGTGCGCGACGAATCCGAAATCCGTGGCCATCGCCGCACCTATATCGGTTCGATGCCGGGCAAGGTGCTGCAGAACATGAGCAAGGTTGGCGTCAAGAACCCGTTGTTCCTGCTGGACGAAGTGGACAAGATGGGGGCCGACTTCCGCGGCGACCCGTCGTCCGCCTTGCTGGAGGTGCTGGACCCTGAGCAGAACCACGCTTTCATCGACCATTACGCCGAAGTGGAGTTCGATCTCTCCGACGTGATGTTCGTGGCCACCGCCAATTCGTTGAATATTCCTCCGGCATTGCTGGATCGGATGGAAATCATCCGGCTTTCCGGCTATACCGAGGACGAAAAGGTCAATATCGCGCTGAAGTACCTGCTGCCGAAGCAGATCGAGGCCAACGGCGTGCGGGAAGGCGAACTGGCGGTACAGGAGTCCGCGATCCGCGATATCGTCCGCTACTACACCCGAGAAGCCGGCGTACGCAGCCTGGACCGCGAGGTGGCCAAGATTTGCCGCAAGGTGGTGACCGGTGCCTTGCTCAAGCCGGGCAAGCCGGGCAAAGTGACGGTGTCGGCCAAGAATCTGGACAAGTATCTGGGTGTGCGCCGCTTCGACTACGGTCTGGCGGAAGAGGAAAACCGCATCGGCCAGGTGACTGGTCTGGCCTGGACCGAAGTGGGCGGCGAATTGCTGACCATCGAGGCCGTCACGCTGCCGGGCAAGGGCAATATCGTCCGGACCGGCCAGCTGGGCGAAGTGATGCAGGAGTCGATTACCGCGGCGATGAGCGTGGTGCGCAGCCGGGCGCGTTCGTTGGGCATTAAGCCGGACTTCTACGAGAAGAGCGACATGCACATCCATGTGCCGGAAGGCGCGACGCCCAAGGATGGTCCGAGCGCCGGCATTGCGATGACCACCGCCATCGTTTCGGTGCTCACCAGCATCCCGGTGCGCGCCGATGTGGCGATGACCGGCGAAATCACGCTGCGCGGCGAAGTGTTGCCGATCGGCGGTCTGAAAGAGAAATTGTTGGCGGCGCATCGCGGCGGCATTCGCCACGTGCTGATCCCCAAGGGCAATGAAAAAGACTTGGTGGAGATTCCTTCCAACATCAAACAGAAGCTTGAAATCCATCCAGTGAAGTGGATTGATGAAGTGCTGGCACTGGCGCTGGAGCGTCAGCCGGAAGAATTGTCGCAAGAAGAACAGTCTGCTGACATTCCTCCTGCGCAAGATGCCGCCGGCGGAGTGTCGGTTTTGAAGCATTAAGAATCATGGCCTTACCGAAGCTGTGAATATCTTGTGGTTTCGCGGCTTCCAAATGTCCTTGCGAATTAGCAAAACACCCGTGGAAGCCGCTTGACACAAGGATTTCCGCCTTGCTATAAAGCAAGCGTTTTTATCCGAATTACGTAGACCGAAGAACGACGAAAGGGGACTTACGTGAACAAGTCTGAACTGATTGACGCCATCGCGGCAGAAGCCGATATTTCCAAAGCTGCTGCTGCGAAAGCTCTGGACGGCATGGTTGCTGCCGTTACCGACGCCCTGAAAAAAGGCGATACCGTGACTCTGGTGGGTTTCGGCACCTTCTATGTGGGCGAGCGCGCAGAGCGCAGCGGCCGCAATCCGAAGACCGGCGAAACCATCAAGATCCCGGCTGCACGTTCTCCGAAGTTCCGTGCTGGCAAGGCACTGAAAGACGCGCTATAATCGGCGGCCTTTCCGGCCCGATCTGATCGGGCCGGTTTGGTAGAAGGGCGTTTAGCTCAGTTGGTAGAGCGTCTGCCTTACAAGCAGAATGTCGGCGGTTCGACTCCGTCAACGCCCACCAGGGTTCGGAGCGGTAGTTCAGTTGGTCAGAATACCGGCCTGTCACGCCGGGGGTCGCGGGTTCGAGCCCCGTCCGCTCCGCCAAAAATACACGAGAGAAGGTGAACCGGTTTACGCGTTCACCTTTTTTTTTACAGGGGTGGCCTTAGCCAATCGTCATGTTCGAGTTTGTCCAGAACAACAAAACCGTCATTCAAGTCATCCTCGGTGCTGTCGCGCTGACCTTCGCCGGCTTTGGCGTCAGCAGTTACAGCAGCGCAACCGATGATCCCTATCTGGTCAAGGTGGGCAGCGTCAAGATCTACAAACGGGATCTGGACCGCGAGCTGGAAGGAAAGCCCAGCGATCCGGCCGCCCGCCAGGCTGCCCTTGAGGATATGATCCGCCGCAAGCTGATCCTGGCCGATGCCCGGGATCATGGCGCCACGGTCAGTGCCGAGCAACTGCGCAAGGTCATCGCCTCCATTCCACTTTTTCAGGACAATGGCCAGTTCAGCCAGTCGCGCTACAGCGAGTTTCTGAAAAACCGCTATCAGTCGGCGGAAGCTTTCGAAACCGAGATCAGCGACGATATCCTGGTGAGAAGCCAACTGACCAGCGTGGCCGGCACCCAGTTTGTCGCCAACAGCGTGGTCAATCGCGTGGCCGCGCTGCTGGGCGAGGGCCGGGAGTTGCAGCCGCTGGTGCTGAAGCCGGCTGATTTCGCATCCGAAGTGAAAACCGACGCCGCTGCGGTCAAAGCCTATTACGATGCCAACGCCAAGCGCTTCCGTACTCCGGAAAGCGTGAAGCTGGATTATGTGGTGTTGTCGCAGGACGCGTTGGGGCAGGGCATCAAGATTGCCGATGCCGATGTGCAAAAGTACTACGACCAGCACAAGGCCGATCTGTCCAGCGAGCAGCGCCGCGCTTCGCACATTCTGCTGACCGTGGCCAAGGATGCCGCTCCGGCGCAAAAAGCCAAGGTCAAGGCCGAAGCCGGAGCCCTGCTGAAGGAAATTCGCGCCAATCCGGCCAAGTTTGCCGAACTGGCCAAGGCCAAGTCGCAGGACCCCGGCTCCGCCGAAAAGGGTGGCGATCTGGGCTTTTTCGCTCATGGCATGATGGTCAAGCCGTTTGACGACGCGGTGTTCCGCATGAAGCCGGGCCAGATCAGCGATCTGGTGGAAACCGAATACGGCTTCCACATCATCCGTCTGGACGAAATCAAGGCTCAGGATCTGGAAACCGTCAAGGCTGCCATCGTCGACAAGCTGCAAAAGCAGAAGGCCGCGGCATTGTTCCGCGAGCAGGCGGACAAGCTGAGCGAAGTCGCCTATCAGCAGGCGGACTCGTTGAAGGGCCTGGTTGACGCGCTGAAGCTGGAGGTCAAGCATTCCGACTGGCTGCAGCGCAATCAACCGGGCAAGGACGATCTGCTGGGCAACGAAAAGCTGCTGGCGGCGGTATTCAGCGACGATGTGCTGAAGAAGAAGCACAACAGCGAGCCGGTGGACATCGGCGGCGGCCGTCTGGTGGTGGCCCGCGTGGCCGAGCATCAGTCGGAACGCCAGCAAGCGATTGCCGATGTGCGCGAGCAGATTCAGGGCGAGCTGGTGGAGCGCGAAGGCGCCAAGCTGGCCGACAAGAAGGGCCAGGCACTGCTGGCCGACTTGAAGGCGGGCAAGAATGTCGATGCGCCAAAGTGGGGCGCGGCCTTGACGGTATCCCGCCGCGCCGCCGCTAGCCTGCCGCCTACCGATATGCGCGCGGTGTTCAGCGTGGCCGCCGCCAAGCTGCCGACTTTCGCCGGGGTGCGACACGATACCGGCGAGTACGTGATTTACCGCGTCAACAAGGTGATCGCCGCTCCGGCCGTTACCGATGCCGATCGCGCCCAATTGGGCAATGTGCTGGGCGAGTTGACGGCCAACGGCCAACTTGGCAGCTATCTGCAGGCGCTGCGCCAGAAATACCCGGTAACGGTCGGCAAGCAATCGCTGAGCGATAACAGCCAGTAAGCCCCCAGGCTGCGTGACGCCACCAACCCCGCCCAATGGCGGGGTTTTTGCATTCCTCTTGCCGTTACGGCAAGCGCGCGGCAGTCAGGCCGTCCCGGCGCAGCGCGTCCAGCAGCAGCCTGGCCTTGCGCGGGATACTGCGGCTGGCGAACACCGCATGCATCTGCGGATCATCGCCCTGACTGGAAACGATGCGGAATTCCGGGCACAGCCGCACCAGTTCGCCGCGCGCGACCAGCGGTTCGGCCAGCCAGTCGCCCAGTCGCCCGATGCCCATGCCCGCGCGTATGGCCTCCAGCACGCCGTTGCCGGAGTTGCTGCGGTGCCAGGCGCTGAGGTTGAGGCTGATCTGCGTGTCCTGGCTGATGAAATTCCATGCCTTGAGCACCCGTGGCGCAGTGTGGATTATCACCCGGTGCCCGGGCAGTTGGCGCGGATGTTCCGGCGCGCCGTGGCGCGCCAGGTAGGCGGGGCTGGCGTATAAATGGCGCCGGTAGTCCCACAGCGGGTAGCCGATCAGCTCGCTGGAGGCCGGGAAGGCGCCGCGGATGGCGAAGTCCAGTTTTTCCCGAATCGGCTCCAGCGTGGCGTCGCTATACAGCACGTCAAAGCGCAGGTCGGGGTTTTCCTCGGCCAGGAGCGCCAGCACCCGTGGCAGCACGGTTCTCCCCAGCGTCTCCGGGGCGGAGAAGCGCAGCAGGCCGCGGGGTGCGGCAATCTGCTGGTTGAGCTCCTCTTCCGCCTGTTGCTGCAGATCCAGCATCTGCCTGGCTATCGGATAGTAGGACTCGCCGGCCATGGTCAATTCCAGCTGCTTGCTGGAACGGGCCAACAGCGCGGTCCCCAGCTCCTCTTCCAGCGCTTGCAGCGCGCGGGTGGCGCTGCTGGGCGAGGTGCCCAGCTGGCGCGCGGCGGAAACAAAGCTTTTCTGCTCCACCACCGCGCAGAAAATCCTTATGCCCCAAAGTGCTTTCATTGTGACTCCATCATTGCGTTTATCGCAATGCTACATTGCAAGCACCAATTCCGGCCAGGCCTTAGAATGCGCATTGGAAGGAGAATGCCAATGTTGTTGAGTTTGAGTTTTCTGTGCGTGATCGCTTTTTTTTGCCGGCCTGGTCGATGCCGCGGTCGGAGGAGGGGGCTTGATCCAGATTCCCGGCTTGTTCAGCGTGTTGCCCAATGTGGCGCCGGCCACCTTGTTTGGCACCAATAAACTGGCGTCCGCGGTGGGCACGCTGTCGGCGGCGCGCTCCTATCTGCGCCGCGTGCGTCTGCCGTGGCGGCTGGTGCTGCCGTCCGCGGCCATGGCGTTCGTGTTCTCGTTCGCCGGGGCGCAGGTGGTGTCGCTGATTCCCAAGGACGTGATCCGGCCGCTGGTCCTGGCGCTGCTGCTGATCATGGCGGTGTATACATTGTGGAAGAAGGATTTCGGCAAGCTGCACAGGCCGGTGGCGATAGGCCGACGCGAGCTGCTGGTGGGCATGGCGATAGGCGGCGCCATCGGCTTCTACGACGGCCTGTTCGGCCCCGGCACCGGCAGCTTCCTGATGTTCCTGTTCATCCGTTTCTTCGCCTTCGATTTCCTGCACGCCTCGGCCGCGGCCAAGGTGGTGAATCTCACCACCAATGTGGCGGCTCTGTTGTCCTTCGCGATAGGCGGCCATATCTTGCTGGCCTATGCGCTGCCCATGGCCGCGGCGAACATGGCAGGAGCGATGGTCGGCACCCGGCTGGCCATGAAAAAGGGCGCGGGCTTCGTGCGCATCCTGTTCCTGGCGCTGACCAGCGTGCTGATCTGCAAGCTGGGCTGGGACATTCTGCACGGCTGAGTCGGCAGCCGCGGGGCGCTGGAGCGCGTGCCGCTTTGAACTGCGGTGCCCGCTCCCTTATCATGTAGGCTGAACGATTACTCGGCGGCCACTTTACATGCATCCATCCCGCTGCCCGCCCCCGGATTTGGCGCTCAGTCTGCTGCAACTGCCCAACGTCGGCCCGCGAACCGCGGCCGACCTCGAACTGTTGGGCATCCGGTCCCCGCAGCAACTGCGGGGGCGCGATCCTTATCAGCTCTATCTGGAACTGTGCGACCGTACCGGTCAGAGACAGGATCCTTGCGTGCTGGACATGATGCTGTCCGTCTGCCACTACGTCGATACCGGGGAGGCGCGCGCCTGGTGGAGCTTTACCCCGGAGCGCAAACGCAAATGGATGCTATGAGGTCCGAAACGGAGCGAACCACCGCCTGTCACGATTGCGATCTGCTGCTGCAATTGCCGGCGTCCGCCGGGGATCGAGCCTGCATCCATTGCCCGCGCTGCGGCGCGCTGCTGCACGAGCAATCGGATCAGGCGCTGCATGCCGGCACCGCGCTGGCGCTGGCGGGTATGCTGACATTCGTGATCGCCAATAGTTATCCAGTGCTGGTGCTGGAAATCGCCGGCAACCGCAATGCCGCCACTCTGTGGCAAACCGCGTTGGCCTTGCAGCGGCAGGGCATGGCGGAAGTGGCGTTGTTGGTGCTGTTCACCGGCATCGTGATGCCGGCGCTGGAGTTGGCCAGCATGCTGTATCTGCTGTTGCCGCTGCAATTGGGCCGGGCGCCGCCGGGCTTTCCCGTCGTGATGCGGCTGCGCCAATTGGCGCGGCCCTGGTGCATGGTGGAGGTTTTTTTGTTGGGCGTGCTGGTTTCACTGGTCAAACTGGTGCATCTGGCATCGGTGCGGCCGGGCATTGGGCTGTGGGCGTTTTTTGGCCTGATCGTGCTGATGGCCGCCTGCGCCAGCCGTTTCCGGCCGGTGCAACTGTGGGAGCGCTACCAGGCATGCCGCATTATGGAATGAAGAGCGCGGCGGCGCGCAATTTGGGCCTATGCCTTGGCTGCGGCCTATTGTGCCGGCTGGACGGCGATGCGCCGGGCGCCTGCCCGCGCTGCCGGAGCCCGCTGCACCTGCGCAAGCCGGCGGCGCTGCAGCGTTGCTGGGCTTTGCTGTTGGCCGCCGTGATCAGCTATTTCCCGGCCAATCTGCTGCCCATCATGGAAACCACTGCGCTCACCGGCGTGCAGCGCGACACCATACTCAGCGGCGTGGTCTACTTGTGGAACAACGACTCCTGGCCGTTGGCGCTAGTGGTGTTCACCGCCAGCGTGCTGGTGCCCTTGCTGAAGATACTGGCCTTGCTGCTGCTGTTGTGCAGCGTGCAATGGCGCTGGTCGTGGGCGCCGCGGCAGCGCACCGGCCTGTACCGGCTGATCGAGGTGATAGGTCCGTGGTCGATGCTGGATATTTTCGTGGTGGCGCTGATGGTCGCCCTGGTGCAATGGCAGTCGCTGGCCAGCATCAAGGCCGGCGCCGGCGCGGTGGCCTTCGGCGCGGTGGTGGTGCTGACCATGCTGGCCGCAATGAGTTTCGATCCCAGGCTGATCTGGGATCCTGTAGAGGACGATGATGAGCAGTGAAAAACCGGTAGAGCCTCAAGGCCAGGAGCCGCAATTGCCGCAGGCGGTGGCCCTCAAGCGCAGCCGCTGGGCGCCGTCGCTGGTCTGGCTGATTCCCGTGGTGGCGGCGCTGATAGGCGGCTGGCTGGCGGCGCACGCGATATTGTCGCGCGGCCCCACCATCACCATTTCGTTCCAGAACGCGGAAGGGATAGAGGCGGGCAAGACGCGCATCAAATACAAGGACGTGGAAATCGGCGAGGTAACCTCGATCAAGCTCAGCCCCAACCGTCAATCCATCGTGGCCACCGCCCAGTTGAGCAAGGAGGCGGGCGACTATCTGGCGACCGACAGCCGCTTCTGGGTGGTGCGGCCGCGGGTGTCCGGCGGCGGCGTGTCAGGCTTGGGCACAGTCTTGTCCGGCTCGTACATCGGCATGGACATTGGCAAGAGCGAGGCGCGCAAGACTGAATTCGTCGGGTTGGAAACGCCGCCCATCATCAATGCCGATCTGCCGGGGCAAACCTTCTTCCTGCGGGCCGACAACCTGGGTTCGCTGAACACCGGCTCGCCGGTGTATTTCCGCCGGGT
>NZ_MKCT01000052.1 GCF_001855555.1 Chromobacterium sphagni
TGTCGATAAATCGCAGACAGATCACTGAGATAGCCAGTTTGAGCAAGGCGTAATGCGTATCCAGCCGCCGTTCAAAGCGGATGCGCAACTTGCCGAAGCCCGCTAGCCAAGAATGGGTACGTTCTACCACCCAGCGGTGGCGACCTAGTCTCTCGCTGCTTTCCACCCCGCGCCGAGCAATTCGCACCAAGATTCCGCGTCGGCTCAGGTGTGCACGGCAACGGCGGTAGTCATAGCCTTTGTCAGCATGCAGCTTGTAAGGCTTTTGTCTGGGCCGTCCTGGCAAGCCAGGAACGGCAGGAATCGCATCGACCAAAGTTTCGAAGACCATGGAGTCGTGCCGATTGGCGCCGGTCATGCTCAGCGCCAGTGGCAAACCTCGGCGATCTACGATGATGTGCCGTTTGCTGCCGCATTTCCCTCGGTCGGTGGGGTTGGGACCGGTCTCTTGGCCCCCAGGGGGCTGGCAACGCTAGCCCCATCAATGCTGGCCCGGCTCCAATCAATTTGATCGTGTTGGCGCAGTTGTGTCAGCAGGCTAGATGTAGGCGATTCCAAATGCCTAGCGCTTGCCAATCCCGCAGCCTTCTCCAGCAGGTCATCCCGCTGCCAAAACCGAGTTCCTGTGGGAGGTCCTCCCAAGGAATACCGGTGGTGAGAACAAACAAGATGCCGTTGAGGGCTGCAAAATCATCCAACCGTGGCCGCCCACCCCGGCGGGAGCGAGGTGGCGGAGGGAGTAGCGGCTGCAATGACTTCCAGAGCTTCTGACTGACGACTTTCCGTTTCATCTTCGCTAGATGCGGGCATACGTATCCGGCATCAAGAGGTTTTGTTAGCGGGTCTAAGCAGCGCGAAAGCCAGCAGAAAAAAACGGCTGTATTTAGCAATCATTCAATATCTCCTTGAAGAATTCATTCATACGATAAATATCAAATATTCACTTACCTATTTTCTCGTCTCTGCCTGCATGATTTCCCAAACTGGCTGCAACCAAACCATCAGTCAGTGGCGAGCTATAATTACAATAGCATAATTAATGGATAGCATTATTAACTTTGCACGTTAGCGCTGACTTCAATACTGGTCCATCTTATTTCTTACATAAAATATTGAATGGTTTTGTGCACACGGTGACATTCAATGCAAATACGCTTTGCAAGCTCAGCAAAAAAATCAAACCAAATTGTATTGACATTGATATATAGAAGCATTGAATTACGATGAGCCTTACATTTAGACTCGCCAACAAAACCTATCGATAAATCGCAGACAGATCAATGAGAAAGCCAGCTTGAGCAAAGCGTAATTGTCGCATCCCAGACGATCATTTGAGCAAACGTATCTGGAAACTTACCCTCGCCCGTGAAGGTATGGGTATGCTTCTGCAAGCCCTACAACCGCAACAACGATGATCGTCAAACTGCACAAACAAGCCCGCACGGCGCCGGCTATCCGTGAGGAAATCCGCAACGCCACCGGTAGCCTGGCTGAACTGGCGGCGCGTTTCAACGTCAGCATCCCCACCATCATGAAGTGGAAGAACCGCGACTTCGTTGAAGACCGCTCGCATACCGCCCATCGCCTACAAACCACCCTGACGGCGGCTCAGGAACGTATCGCTGTCGAGTTGTGCAAGGTGCTCAAGCTCGGCCTGGATGACCTGTTGGTCGTCGTTGGCGAGTTTCTGAACCCCAAGGTTTCGCGTTCCGGGCTAGACCGCTGCTTACGCCGTCATGGCGTCGGCAGCCTGCGCGACCTGGAAGCTACACCGGCTAAACGCCCCAGCAAGCCGTGCAAGGCCTACGATCCGGGTGACTTCCATATCGACGTGAAATACTGGCCGCAGTTGCCTGATGAGACATCCCGACGCTATCTCTTTGTCGCCATCGACCGCGCGACGCGCTGGGTCTTTGTACGGATCAAGTCGAACAAGACCGCTGGTGCCGAGCGGGCGTTTCTGACCGCCTTACAGAAGGCAGCACCATGCCATGTGCGGACGATCCTGACCGATAACGGCAGTGAGTTCACCGACCCGCTGTTCAATAAGCAGAAGCAAGCGAGCGGGAACACGAATTCGATCTGCTGTGCGACGCGCTTGGCATCGAGCATCGGTTGACCAAGCCTCGCAGTCCGCAGACAAACGGGATGGTCGAACACTTCAACGGCCGGATCAGTGATGTGCTGGCCACGCACCGCTTCGAGTCAGGCCAGGATTTGGCCGACACGCTGGAGCGCTATGTATTGCTCTATAACCAGCATCTGCCGCAACTGGCGCTCCAACATCGGACGCCGACTCAGGCCATGAAGGACTGGCAAAAACAGCGTCCCGATTTATTCAAAAAGCGCGTGAGCAATCGTACGGGACTGGACACGTAATGCGTATCCAGCCGTCGCTCAAAGCGAATGCGCAACTTGCCGAGGCCCGCTAGCCAAGAATGGGTACGTTCCACCACCCAACGGTGGCGACCTAGGGTAGCCTGATTCCAGCAGACAGTTCTGATTGTTGCCATTAACAGTCGGGATTTTGCAATGAAGACCAGAAAGAAATATCCAGTAGAGTTCCGCGCTGAAGCGGTGAAGCTAGTCCTGGAGCAGGGCCTGAAAGAGGCAGCCCAAAGGTTGGTGATCCCCAAAGGCACGCTGGCCAAGGCCAATTGGGTACTGGCGGCGAAGGCCGGTGGCGATAAACCGGCGCCGGGAGCGCGCAGCGTTACCGAGTTGGAGGCAGAGAATGCCAGGCTGCGTAAGGAACTGGCCGAGGCTCGCCTGGACCGCGATTTGATAAAAAAAGCTGCAGCGTACTTTGCTCAGGCGTCACTGCCCGGTACGCTTGGATAGAAGAGCACCGAAACCTATTTCCGGTGGCAGTCGTGTGCCGGGTGCTGGCTGTGTCTCGCGCCGGGCATTACGACTGGCGTGGACGCTCTCCCTCCGAGCGAGAACAAGAGGATGAGCGGTTGAAAGTGGCGATTCGGGCGGCGCATGCCAAGACGCGGGAGACCTACGGAGCGCATCGCTTGCAGCCGGAACTGGCCGCGATGGGCTTTGAGGCCGGGCGCGACCGCATCGACCGGTTACGACGCGAGATGGGGCTCCGGTGTCGGCAAAAGCGCAAGTTCAAGGCGACGACCCACTCGGCGCATAGTCTGCCGATTGCAGAGAACGTGCTGGGCCAAGTGTTCGAACCGACCCGCCCGAATCAGGTCTGGACGGGTGATATCACGTATATCCCGACGGACGAGGGCTGGTTGTACCTGGCAGGGCTGAAGGATGTGTTCAGCTGCGAGATCGTTGGCTATGCGATGGGCGCGCGGATGACGACTGAACTGGTCAGCAAGGCGCTGTTTCGGGCCGCTCAGCACCATCGACCGCCGGCCGGCTTGATCCAGGCAGCCAATACTGCGCCAGGGCTTATGGCGATTTGCTGACGCAGTTTCATATGCAGAGCTCGATGTCACGCAAGGACAATTGCTTCGACAACGCGCCGATAGAAAGCTTCTGGGGATCGCTGAAAAATGAGCTAGTTCATCATCGCCGTTACGCGACGCGGGCGGAAGCAGAGGCGTCGATCAGGGAGTACATCGAAATCTTCTATAACTGCCAGCGCCGTCACTCGCGGCTTGGCTACTTGGCCGCGGCTGAATTTTCCCGGAGATACTGGAGTGCAGCCAAGGCCGCTTGAAACGAAGCTGTCCGCTCTTGCCAGGACACCCCAAACATAGAGTACACCTCCACGTCACATAAACCCAAGCCGAAGCAAATCCCCCCGCACTCCCCATCTTGCGCTACCCTACGCGCCGTGAACCAAAACGCGCGGGCCGAGGCACTTGGACCGCACACTGACAGCAACCGTATCCAGAACAACGCATGCGCATCCAGGAACTCCACCAATCCCTTGCCGACATCGGCGCCCGCCCCTGCCATATCGGCCGCATCAACCGCGCCTGGCTGCAGGGCCTGCCGCTGGATGCCGGCACTCGCCACCAGAAGAGTGAAGATTATTTCCCGCTGTCGGTGCGCAACGGTTTGCCGCCTATCGCGGCCAGGCTGGATAGCCTGGCGCGGATTCATTCGCGGCACCCGGCGGCGGATGGCTCGCTGCGGCTGCTGGTGGAGCTGGCCGATGGCCAGATGGTGGAGAGCGTGCTGCTGCCTCGCGACGGGCTATGCGTGTCCAGCCAGGTGGGGTGCGCGGTGGGCTGTACTTTCTGCATGACAGGCAAGACTGGCCTGCTGCGCCAAGTGGGCAGCGCCGAAATCGCAGCTCAGGTCGTGCTGGCGCGGCGGATCCGCCAAGTGAAGAAGGTGGTGTTCATGGGCATGGGCGAGCCGGCGCACAATCTGGACAATGTGCTGGAGGCGATCAACTGGCTGGGCACCGATGGCGGCATCGGCCACAAGAATCTGGTGTTTTCCACGGTGGGAGATCCGCGCGTGTTCGAACGGCTGCCGCAGCAACGCGTCAAGCCGGCGCTGGCCCTGTCGCTGCACACCACCCGCGCCGACCTGCGCGAGCAACTGCTGCCACGCGCGCCACGCATGAGCCCGGCCGAGCTGGTGGAGCTGGGAGAAGCATACGCTCGCGGCATCGGCTATCCAATCCAGTACCAATGGACGCTGCTGGCCGGCATCAACGACGGCCAGGATGAAATGGACGCCATCGTGCGCCTGCTCAAGGGCAAGCTCGGTGTGCTCAACCTGATTCCCTACAACAGCCTGGAGGCGGACAGCTTCCAGCGCCCCGCCGGCGAACGAATCGACGCGATGAAGCGCTATCTGCACAACAACGGCGTGCTGACCAAGGTGCGCGACTCGGCGGGACAGGACATTGAAGGCGGCTGCGGCCAACTGCGCGCGCGGGCGGCGCACATGATAGACGCCAGCCGCTTGCAAAAACGGAACAATGGAAGATTGCCGGGTTCGCAAGCCTGAAAGTTTCGTCGACTGCCCGCCAACCGCCACCCTGCGTGCGTTTCCGCTTGAACGACTGTGTCATGCGATGACTCGGTCGTGTCCCCTGCTCTAATTGAACGCAAGCAGCCAAGGCGGCTTTGCCCATCGCTTGGCTCCCCCTGCGCGTGCCCACCGCCCTGGCATGGCAAATGATGCAAGTACGGCACATCAAATTTAAACAACCATCCAAAAGGCCAGTAAAGCATTGTCATCAATCGACTAAGCTGCAAGCGCTGGAGCCAATCCAGTTAATTCACTCTTAACAAGGAAATATGACATGCCTTACGTAGTGAATATCACCGCAGCTGCGATCGACAACGACGACTGGCGTTCCAAGCTTCCTCCGGGCGAGGGCTGGACCGTGGTGACCAACAAGAATGGCAGCGCTCAGGACTTCAATCAGGGTGCCAAGGGAAAGTTCATCTACATCTACTACCAAACTGCCCAGACCGGCAAAGGCGTCTCGGCCATCCGTTTCATTACCGGCAAAGACGCCACTCCGCCTGCCGGTTGGCAAAAGGTCAACGTAGACCTGAATGATGGCGCGGGCGGCCTTTTCATTTACCTGTGCTTCCAGAACAGCGCCGAAACCAACTACATCGGCCGGATACAATCCGGCTACGGCGATACGGTTCAAAGCGCATTTGGCGACTTTGACGAGTATGCGGTTGTGATGGCGCAAGACATCAATCAGGGCGCGGGCGGGAAGTTCATCTATCTGGGCTACAACTTCAACGGTTAAGCCCCGCATCGGCCGGACGCGCGCCGCGCCCGGCCGACGCTTCATCGGGACCGGCCGCCCTGCAAGTAAAATCTGCCTGCTGGCACTCCGGCGGACCACCAACAGCCTCCTCCCCTAACGGCAAGAAACCGCGCGACCGCAGCCTGCATGCAGCTCGCCCGCCTGAGATCGCAGCGCTAAATCAGGAAACCATTGTCGAAAAACGGCGTGTCGTCAAAGCGCAAACGGCCGTCGGAAAAAATCAGGTCCAGATGATGGCTGCCCAGCACGCCGCCGCCCAAGCCCAGGTGCAGGCCCGGATGGCGCTCTTCGAAACCAGCGTTCAATCCATACAAGCCCTTCACCCCGCAGTTGGTGCCGATGCCGAACTCCTCCACCACGCGGTTGCCGGCATTGGCCGCCAGGTATTTGTCGAAATCCGCGGCAAAACGCGCGTTGTCGCAGGAGAAATCCACCACCCGGCTCTCACGTATCCTGATCGACACGAAATCGCGCACCACGCCGTACTTGACGGCAAATGGTATCGTGCTGAGAAAAGCGCCGCTGAAACGCACCTCGCCGTTAAGATCGCGGATCGTGGTGGCGATCTCGCCGGGAGTCAGGTCGACATTGCCGTCGCCGTCTATCGAGGTCCAGACCTGTCCGGGGCCGATGGAGCCGCTCAGCCAGCCGCCGCCTGGCTGTTCGAACACCACCTGCCGTGCCTCTCCCGCCAAGGCCATCAGGCGGAGGTTGTGCGCCGCGATACTCTCGCGCGGCTCGGCAAACGCCTCGTAAAAGTGCTGGCCGTAGTCCTTGAACAAAATGGATTTTTTCCAGTGTTCCTGCATCACCTTCTTGATGGGCTGCAAAAACACCGGCCCCAGGTGGCCGACAGTTTGCAGCGTGGATGAACGGTACAGAAAGATGAACACATCACAGCGCGCGATCGCGTCGGCGATGTCGTCGGACGGCTCGGTCTCCAACGATAGCAGTTGCGCATCGCCCGGAAACTCCGCAGCGGCGCCGGCGGCTATGGCGCTGGCGATGCCTTGGTGAAATCCGTCGAATCCCAGCAGCAAACGCACATCGGCGCCGGCAACCGTCTTTTCCCTGACCGCCGGATGCAAGGCCAGACATGCATACATGTTTCGAATGCTTTGCGCATGATCATCGCTAACGTACATGAAACCCTCCCAAAAAACGGGGCCACACAGGCCCCGTTCGACAATCGGCAAAGAGACAACCCGGTATCAGACCGGCCACAGCGCGGTGCCAAACGGCACCACCGCCTTGTCCTGCATCATTTCAACCGCCTCCGCGAAGGTTTCTTCCTGGAACCAGGCATCCAGCTCAATATCCGCGTTTTGGATGTGTTCGATCATTTTGCATCTCCTGTGTAGTTATCAAGAAAACGTAACCGTGCCAGAGCAAAAGCTCCAACATAATTACAGATGCATACCATCTGACAAAGTTCACGCTGCAATAGTATTAATTATGCTATTGGAGTTTCAATTGATCCGCAAATGGCATTACGCCATCCAAACAGGCACGATCATTAAGAGGCCAGATCCGTCCCATATGCAATGCAAACGCCCGGCTTGCCGGGCGTTTGGCCTGATCGCAGTGCGGGCAGGGCGGCTCAACCCGCCTTGGCCGGCGCAGCTTTTCCATCTTTGACATTGCCATCCTGCTCCGCCGCCAGGTTTGCCTCGGCGCGCTGGCCGCTCCAGTAGGCGGCGTTGGCTATTCCAAGCTTTTCCGGATGGAACACCGGATCCAGCCCTCGCGCTTTCTGCGCCTCGTAATCACGCAGGCAAGCCAGCGCCGGTTTCTGCAACAGGATGATGGCGATAATGTTGAGCCAGGCCATCAGCCCCACCCCGATATCGCCCAATCCCCAGGCCATATCGGCCGTCTTGACCGTGCCGTAGACAGTGGCCGCCATCAGGCCGATTTTCAGCGCAAATGTCAGCCAGGGACGCTGCACCTTGCGGTTGATATAGGCGACATTGGTTTCCGCGATGTAGTAGTAGGCGATGATGGTGGTGAAGGCGAAGAAGAACAACGCCAGCGCTACGAATACCGATCCGAACCCCGGCAAGATGCTTTCCATCGCAGTCTGCACATAGCCAGGGCCGGCAGCCACCCCGGCGATGCCGATGAAGATGGCCTGTCCATCCGGGCCCTGCACATTGTATTGGCCGGTGATCAACAGCATGAAGGCCGTGGCGGAACAGACAAACAAGGTGTCGATGTAAACCGAAAACGCCTGCACCAACCCCTGCTTGGCAGGGTGGCTGACAACCGCCGCGCTGGCGGCATGCGGGCCGGTGCCCTGGCCGGCCTCGTTGGAATAGATGCCGCGCTTCACGCCCCACTGGATGGCGAAGCCCAGGATCGCCCCCATGCCCGCCTCCATGCCAAAGGCGCTCTTGAAGATCAGCGCGATCACACCCGGCAACTGTTCGATATTCAGCGCGATCACCACGCAAGCGACAATGATGTAACCCAACGCCATGAACGGCACCACTGCCCCGGCGAACATCGCAATCCGCTTGACGCCGCCAAAGATGATGAAGCCCAGCATGATGGCCAACACGGCAGCGGTGACGGTGGGCGCGATGCCGAAGGCCGATTGCATAGAGTTGGCGATGGAGTTGGACTGGATGCCCGGCAACAACACCCCGGTGGCGATCACCGTGGTGATGGCAAACAACCAGGCGTACCACTTCTGCCCCAGGCCCTTTTCAATGTAAAACGCCGGCCCGCCGCGGTACTGGCCATCGATTTTTTCTTTGTACACCTGGCCCAGCGTCGACTCGACAAAAGCCGAGCTGGCGCCCAGAAACGCCACCATCCACATCCAAAACATGGCGCCCGGCCCGCCAAAAGTGATGGCGGTGGCCACTCCGGCGATATTGCCGGTACCCACCCGCCCCGCCAGCGTCATCGCCAGCGCCTGAAACGACGACACGCCGGAGCTGCTGCTCTGGCGGTTGAACATCAGCCGCAGCATCTCGCTGAAGTGGCGCATCTGCAAAAAGCGAGTACGCACAGAAAAATACAAGCCCACGCCCAGGCACAGGTAAATCAGTGCCGGGCTCCAAACCACGCCGTTGATGGCGATGACCAAATCATCCATGGGTTCTCCTCTGTAAACGAAGGCAGGCAGCCAGCTGTTCTTATGATTTCCTCGCGCCGACTGTCTGCACCGAACCGACAAGATAATGACCAAACCACCGCCAGCTCCAGTAAATGGATTGTAAAAATCATCAATTACAACAACTTACCCACATCGTCATTGCTGCAAGCGGAAAATCGTGACGGCATATAGAGCAAACGCTCTGCGCCGCCGGCGGCATGTCCACCCGCAATTACGGCGCCAGTTCGGACCATGGTATAGTGGCGGCCAAATCGTTTGACACAGAAAGACCAAACCGATGTCCACCCTCGCCCGCCCGGCGGCCTGCCTGCTGCTGGCCGCGCTTTGCGGTTGCCAACCGCAACAAAGAATCCAGGCCAGCTACCATTGCGAAGACCAAGTCAAATTCCGCTACGACAAGCAAAGCCAAACCGTGGAGCTGAACCGCGACGGCCAGCGCTATCAGGGCATCATGGATGAAAAGGGCCTGCTGACCTGGCCCAAAAGCAGCGCCGGGCAGGCCATGCCCGACAGCTTCTTCATCTCGCGCAAAACGCCAAACCAGATGAAGCTGTACGGCGGCTTTGCCGACACTGGCAAGGTTTGCCAGCTGGATCCGGGCTGAGCGCTGCCACCTCCGGCCTCGCCGCTCGAAACAGAATATGAAAATGCCGCCCGATTCGAGCGGGCGGCATTGCGGAAAAGAAAACCGGCGTTGCGCTATGGCGCGGAGCGAACTAAGTCGGCAACTGGTTCCAGTTTTTGCTCACCGTCTGGTTGCTCTGGCCATAGAAGGTGACAGTCTGCTTGGTGGCGTCGGAGGTAATCTTCCACAAATACCTGGCCCCCGGCAGCTCCTGCTGCGCCACCACCTTGCCCGACGCGTCATAGGCGACCAGGTTCAGCGAGACCCTATTATCGATATAGGAATAGGCCCAGTAAGTGAGGCCGTTGTAACTGATCACATTGCACGTGGCGCTTTCGCCATCCGGCGTGGGCGAGTTGGGCCCGGTCATGAACGCGGCCTGAAGCCCGGCAGGAATCGTCGGGTGAGAGCTGACGTTCACGGTTGAAATCTGCGGGCCGGCGGGCTGGACGGTAATCGGAATGCCGGCGCCTTGGGAGCCCGCCCCTTCGGTAAACCACACCACGCCATTACCCGAAGCGCCACTGCCGGCCTTTTGCGCTCCGCCGTTCACGTTGAGGGCAAAGCTCCACGGCCCGCCCCAGTTGACGCCCATCGCGACAATCTCATAGTCGCCGTTCGGCAGGTTGACAGCATAGGTGCTGTTCAGCGCCCCGTTCACCCCATTGAGCACCGCAGGCTCGGTGTAAGCCCCGGAGTTGATGTTGACCGTGACATTGACGGCATTGCCATTGCCGCTCTGAATGTGCGCAAGCTGGTAACTTGCGCCCCACTGATAGGCAATCACATACAACTCGTTGTCGCTTGCTGTGATATGGATAGTATTGGATGACATGGCATGCTCCTGATGGATTAAGGGTGAGACATGACAGCGTGAATCCACGGGCGGCTGCCGATACCCCCGAACCAGCAGGCAGCATCAGCGGCACCGATTGCTGCTGGCGGAAGAAACCGGCCGCCTCACGGCGGGCAGGCTCGTCCAGCCAGCATGCACGCCACTTTGAGCGCGCGCACCGACAAGTACAAGCTAGTACGAATACCTAAGCCACTCCGGGAACGCGCCAACTGTCGCAAGCGGACAAGCGCGCCATCCCCAAGAAAAAGGCCGCCTCCAGGCAGCCTTGCCCCCGCCGCGCCATTACTGCCGGCGGTATACCATGCTGCCGCGGTCATCATCCACCACCAGGCTACCGTCACCGCGCGCTTTGAATAGCATGCTCTTGAACGGCGCGCGGCGCAGATAAGCGGTGTCATCCACCGAAAAAGCAGCCAGACGCTGTTCCGCTCCATCGGCAGGGATGGCAAACCATTGCGGCTCCGCTCCAACGCCATCGCGGCGCAAACCAGCGCGCACCCATGTCTCGGATGGATGCCGGCATGCCGACAATCGCCACCCAATGGCCAGCCTCCGCCGGTTTCCGCACGCGCATTTCCTCGTCGCGGAGCGGTCTGTAAACCGGCTCCCTCTCCGGCCCCGCCGCCTGCAGCTCCACCCGGCCGGATACCAATGTCCAGCGCCCCTGGGCATATTGATCCTAGACTGTCCCGGACTACAGTGCACGGCGTCGGCATCAGCTGACGCTGCAGGTCAAGATTCCCTATCAGAAACGCTCAGGCGCGCTGCATCTGCTGGTCGATAGCACTGGCATCAAAATGCCGGGCAAAGGCGAATGGAAAACGAAAAAGCATGGTGCCGGATACCGCCGGCAATCGCGCAAGGTTCATCTGGGCATCGATGCGGAAACCCTGCCAATCCGGGCCATTAAAGGTGACAGACAATCGCCAGGTCGATGCGCCAATGTCGCCTTCGTTGTTGGCGGAGATCCCACCAGATGAGTCGATAGCCTGAGCGGACAAGGAGGCTCACTGGGCGCGCCGGCTCGAAACGAGATTCTGCGCGCCACCAAGCGACTTGGCCGGTTGGCCGGGCGACCTGGAAACGCTGAAGCGGCTACCATCGCCGCAGCTTGGTGGAGACCAAGATGCACGGCTTCAAACTGTTAGGCGAAAGGGTGATGGCCTGACGCTTCGATGGCCAGGTGACTGCGTGCGGCCATCTTGAACCGCTTCAACATGCTGGGCCTTCCATGCACGGTGGCGGTGGCATAGGCCTGCTGGTGGAAAGGGGAAACTCACTCTGCTCCGGACTTATGCAACAGAGCCCCTTCATAAATGCAAATTTCATGAAAAAACTTACTGACCGCCTATCGTGCAAACCATGCTGGACGGCGCACATCAATAGGCATAAAGCCAAATCCTTGCCGATGGCGCCGCGAAGCGGCCCAAGATGACCATCTGCCAAGACTCGATTGCAACCATGCGCCCCGCAGCAAAAGACATTCATCATCAACAGGCTCCGGCACAAGCCAATACTCCGGCGTTGCTGGCCTTTATATCAGCCGCCACGCCAACCATGGCACGCCCCCCACTTGAATGCACAAGCCGTTGATGCTGCCAAGTTCCAATTGACTGATCGTTCGAACAGTCAGCAACAGCCACACGCCATCTACGATCATCAAAGGCATGGCACAGGCTGGCCGGCACGCACCTCTCTCAAATCAGCTTCATCAGGAAACAACTCGCCTTCCCCACTCTCACAAGGAGCACGCATGGCAATCCTGAACAAGGCATGGATCAGGCATCTGTTGCATGGCGCAACGCTGCTGGCGATATTGCAGGCGCTGGCCCCGCTGCCCGCGCAGGCGGAGGCCAACCGCCTCACCACGGCCAGCGCCAATCGACCGGCCGACGTCCCGGCCAATTATGTCGTCACGCCTTTCGGCTTCTTCCACCCCTCCTGCGTGCAAGAAATAAAGCGCCAGGAGAAACTGCTGGCCGATGGCCGGATACAGGCGGCAGATGGCAACATCCGCGCAGGCGCGAGCTGCGGCCACGTGCGCTACGGCGCGCATGGCGAAGCGATAGCCGCGCATGACGCTCAAGCCGGCCCGCGGCCGGCGGCATCGACACAGGACACGGCAAATGGCTGGGTGGAGGATACCGACCTGGTCACCAGTTCGGCCTATGGCGGCATCAACGCCAGCTGGGCCGTGCCGGCAGCGCCTGTCGGCAGCGATGGTCAGGTGGTGTATTTCTTCCCCGGTCTGCAGGACCGCGACAATGTGCAAAGCATTCTGCAACCGGTGCTGGGCTGGAACGCATTCAACGATAACGCCTGGACCATAGCCAGCTGGAACTGCTGCCAAAACGGCGCGGTGAACTACAGCACGCCGCAGACAGTGAACAGCGGCGACCAGATTGTCGGCACCGTGCAGAACAACTGCGCCGCCGGCACCGCCACCTGCGCGTCCTGGAGCATCAATACCCTGGATATCACTCTGAACGTCTCCAGCGCGCTGAACCGCACCAGCAATTACGGCCAGACCTTCAACTGGGCGTTCGGCGGCGTGCTGGAAGTTTACGGAGTGGCAGGCTGCCAAGACTATCCG
>NZ_MKCT01000053.1 GCF_001855555.1 Chromobacterium sphagni
TTCGGCCGCCAACAGCCAACCGGACAGCGATGTCCGATTATCCCGCTGCAAGATGACAGGTTTGTTGGTGCGGCCCGTCTCGCGCAGCAGTTCGACATTCCGCAAGCTGTCCGGCGTGATCAGCAGCCCGTCCATTTGCAGTTCCAGATGGACTTCCAACAGGCGCGCATCCGACAACTCCGCCGCCGCCGCCAGGCCAAAGCGGCTGGTGATATCCCGCAAGGCTTCCAGCTCGGCGACGCCGAGAACCTGGTAATGATAGGGGCTGACATGGCGGCGAGTGCCGCCGCAAAACATCAGGCCGCCGCCAGCCTCTTGCACGCAGCGGGCCACCGCCTCCAACTCCGCCGCGTCGCGAGCCGGCCCGCAACCGGCCAGCCAGGCCGGCGCCCGACCGCCAAACTCGCAGCCGCCGATGCGGACCACGCTGTCCTCCGGCTGCGACTCGCGAGAAACGATGCGGTATTCGCCTACCACCCGCAACGCCCGCTCCACGCCGGCCAGCGCCTCGAACATGGCCGGTTCCAGGCCACGCTCTTCGCCGACCGCGCCTATCACCGTACGCTCCGACCCGCGCGAAACATGGGCGCTTAAACCCGCTGCGGCAATCCGCTCCACCACCGCCTGGATATCCGCCTCCGCCGCCCTGCCGCTCATCACTATGATCATTCCACCCCTCCTTTCGATTCACCGCTCTGCGGGGAGCGCCGCGCGCGCGACCACCGACTGACCAGCCGGCGGGCCAGGCGCGAAAAGGCTGAAGGCTGCCGCCGCCACTGCCGCATGCGCCACACCGCGTGTCGAGCCCAGCGCCACGGCAAAGAGCTGCGCAAACGCTCGAACACCCAGGTGCGGCAGGCGTTGAATCGCGCATGCAGGCGAACGAACCAATCCACCTGCATCAACGCCGGGCGCGTCAGCGTGAACAGCCGGGCCACCAGGGCCGTTCCGCCCAGTTTGGCCAACAGGATGACTCCCACGCCCAGCAAGGCATGTCCCTGCTCGATCAGAAACAGCGCGCTCAGCTTCACCGGCAGCAAGGCCAGCGCCGGCAACAGGAACAAGGCCAGGGCGACGCGCGGCGAGCGGGAGGCCACCCAGCGCTCCAGCGCGGCCAGCGGCGGCCACTTGGCCAAGCGCTCCAGCACCGCCGCAAGTTCGTCCCAGGCATACTCTTCAAATACGATGATGGCTGCCAGCAGCAGCACCAGCGGCCAGGAAGCAGACCGGAGCAGGCGTTGCCAGACTGTCGGCCGGCCAATGGGAGCAGCTTGCATGGCGACGCTCAGGTTTTCGCCAATTCCAGCCACTTGGCCACCGGCTGCGGCTGATAGGCCCGCATCCAGTCCAAAATGGACTGTAGGCTGGCGTCGATGCGGAACAGGTCCATATTGCCCGGCGGCACGAAACCCTCCGCCACCGCGTGTTGCGCCAGCGCCCGCAGCGGCTGGAAAAAGCCGGCGGCATCCAGGACGCCCACCGGCTTGTCGTGCACCGACAACTGGGCCCAGGTCAGGATTTCAAATAACTCGTCAAAGGTGCCGAAGCCGCCCGGCAGGGCGATGAAGCCATCCGACAGCTCGGCCATCAGCGCCTTGCGCTGGTGCATGGTCTCGGTGACATGCAGCTCGCTCAAGCCCAGATGAGCCACCTCCTTGGCCTTGAGAAACTCAGGGATCACACCCACCACGCGGCCACCGGCGGCCAGCGCCGCATCGGCGGCCACACCCATCAAACCAACCTTGCCGGCACCATAGACCAGGGTGACGCCTTGTTCAGCCAGCGTGCGGCCAAAATCGCGCGCAGCCGCCTCGTACTCCGGCTTCGCCCCCTTGTTGGAGCCACAAAACAGACAAATCGCTTTTATTTTGCTCATCTCGTGCATTCCCAAAAAACAAGGGCCGGACAGTTCCGGCTCTGGCGGAAGTCCCAAAACATCACAGCACCGCCGCCGGGTAAGAGCCCAGCACCTTGACGAAGGACGTGCGCTCGCCCAGGCCCTTCAGCGCCTGCTGCACGTTTGCATCCTGCCGGTGGCCTTCCAGATCGATGAAGAAAACGTAGTCCCACAGGCCGGCGCGCGAGGGCCGCGACTCGAACTTGCTCATCGACACGCCATTGGCCGCCACCGGCTCCAGTAGCTGATGCACCGCGCCCGGGCGGTTGGGCGCCGACACCACGATAGAAGTCTTGTCTTGCCCGGTAGCCCCCACATCCTGCAAACCCAGCACCAGGAAACGGGTGGTGTTGTTGGGCTCGTCCTCCACATTTTCCGCCAGCTTCGCCAGCGAATAGCGCTCCGCCGCGGCCTGGCCGGCGATGGCCGCCGCCGACTCGTCCTCCGCCGCCAGCCGCGCCGCCTCGGCATTGCTGGCCACCGACACCCGTTCGACATCCGACGGCAGGTTCTTGTTCAACCATTCGTGGCACTGCGCCAGCGCTTGGGCGTGGGCGTAGACGCGGCGGATGCCGTCAAAGCCTTCCGCCTTGCGCAACAGATGATGGTGGATGCGCAGCACCACCTCGCCACAAATCTTCAAGGGCGAGCTGACCATCAGGTCCAGCGTGCGCCCCACCGCGCCCTCGGTGGAGTTTTCCACCGGCGCCACCACGTAATCAAGCGCGCGCGACTCCACCAGCCGGAAGGCTTCGTCTATCGACGAACAGGCCACGGTACGGGCGGCATGGCCGAAATGCTTGACCGTGGCCAGTTGGCTGAACGTGCCTTCCGGGCCCAGATAGGCGATGGACAGCGGCTTCTCCAACGCCAGGCACTCGGACATCACCTCGCGGAACAGCCTGGCGATGGACTCGCCGGGCAACGGGCCCGGATTGAGGTCCTTGAGTCGGCGCAGCACCTGGGCTTCGCGCTCCGGACGGTAGATGATGCCGCCGCCCTTGATCTCGCCGATCTCGCGGGCGTGGCCGGCGCGCTGGTTCAGCAATGTAAGGATTTCGACATCGATGGCGTCGATGGCGTCGCGGTGTTGCTTGAGTAGTGGTTCCGACACGAGTTTCAGTCTTTCACGGTAACGAACTGGCCTTTACGATAAACCAAGTTTCCGCGAGATGACCATCGCTAGCAAGCTCCAGGCGCAAAAGACCGCCCTCCGGCCGCTCCGTGCCGGTCATTTCTACCATCCCGGCAGTCGGCAATCTAGCAATGGCGCGACAGACCGTGCAAGCGAGGAGGAATGGTAACCGTCCCTGACTCAACGCCAAGGGCACTGCCAGGCATGCGGCTACGACGCGGTGGAAGAGGATGGCTCAATGACCGATGCCGTTTGGAGGCAACCGTAACGCCACTTGCTCCGATCAGTTGCCATCGACAGCCTATGTTGCTCCTGCGACCTCGTCTCTTCAGGATACGGCTCGAGGCTCCGGAAGGGCCAATAATGACTGTTGGCGGATTTCGTACAGGTGGGGAGCGGCCGGATGCTGCGAATCCGCCGCCTGCAGGTCTGGAGGCTGGCGAGACTATGCGCGCTGCGGCGGAGCCGCTACGCGAGGCGGAGGGTGTTCGTTCTGCCGCCGGATCGCTTGTTGCTGCTGCTCTGTCCTGGGATAACGGGTCCTGGCGTATTGGCGCTGGTAGAGGGGCAAGGGCGCGGCGATCCCATTGACTCCCCCCATGCCGGCTTTGCTCCCACCGGGCTCCCAATGCGCGCCCCATTGCGGCGACCCGTTTTTGCTCAGGCCGCGGAAGTAGTCCAGATGCCCGCGGCGCGCCTTGATCGCCGCCACCACGTACGGCTGGCGCCGCGCCATCCTAGCAGGCGACGGATCAAACGCGCCTGATTGCATTTTGCGCAGCAGAAGACGGCCGTTCTGTTCGCTGCCCCGCCCTTGGCTCCGCCCAGGCGCTTTATGAGCACCAGCGTACAGACGGGCACATGCCTGCCGGTCAGAATCGAACTTGGTCTACCCCGGTGGGAACACAATCATGCACGACCAAGTCCAGCGGCGGCGTGAACGCTTCATGCCCACCCTCGGGGACCAGACCGGAACCGTGACCATTTGCGAAAACATGGGCTGGTGGCATTGGAACAAACCAGCCGCGCGACTAACGATTCCGGCCATATCCTCCTCTGCGCCCGACCCAGTGCCGCCAGCCGCAAACCCCTATCCGACAATGGCCATATCCGCCACAAATCTGACCAAGTCATTCGGCGAAGGCGCCACCCGCATGACGGCGGTCGACAACACCGATTTCGTGGCGCATTTCGGCGAAATGGTATTCATCGTCGGACCATCCGGCAGCGGCAAAACCACCTTTCTCAGCATGATTTCCGGCATCCTGCGCCCCGACGCCGGCACCGTGACCGTCAAGGGCTGCGACATCTGGGCGCTGGACAACGATCAACTGGCGGACTTCCGCCTCAACACCATCGGCTTCGTATTCCAGGACTACCACCTGTTTACGCGCCTGACCTCGGCCGAAAACGTGGCGATTCCGCTGATCCTGAAACAGCAGGACTGGGACACCTCGCTGGCGGCGGCCAACCAGTGCCTGGAGATCGTCGGCCTGAAAGGCTTCGGCAAGACGCTGCCGGTGAAGCTTTCCGGCGGCGAGCAGCAAAGGGTGGCCATCGCCCGCGCGATTGTCGGCAGCCCGGAAATCCTGATTCTCGACGAACCCACCGCCTCGCTGGACGGCGACACCGGCAAGATGGTGATCGCCTTCGTCAAGGAAAAGGTGCTCAGCGCCAGCCGCTGCATCCTGATCGTGACGCACGACATCCGCATCAATGAATACGCCGACCGCATCGTCCACATGGAAGACGGCCGCATCACCGGCCTGGATAAGGGAGCGCAATGAGAAACCGCATCATCTTCGCGCTGGCCATCCTGGGCGTGTTGGCCGGACTGGTGGCCGCCTATATCTTCGGCATCGAACGCAAGGCCCAGCCGCCGGCGTTCGCGCCGGTCGCCAATCCCTACGCCGCAGCCATCTACGCCAACGGCATCATAGAGGGCGACCAGGGCAGCGGCTCCAACATCAATATCTACCCGGAAGTGTCCGGCCCGGTAGTGAAGGTGCTGGTGCGCGAAGGCCAGCCGGTTGCGGTGGGCGCCCCCTTGCTGCAAATAGACGACGCCACCCAGCAAGCCAGCACCGAACAATTGCGGCTGCAGGCCGAAGCGGCGCTGGCGCTGCTGAACGAACTGCAGGCGCAGCCGCGCCGCGAAACGCTGGCCATCGCCAAATCTCAGGTGGACCTCGCCATGTCCAACCTGAAAATCGCCCGCGACCAGTACGACAAGCGCCAGGCCAGCTTCCGCATCGACAGCAAGTCCATCAGCAAAGACGCGCTGGACACCGCCGGCGACACCATGCGCCAGGCCGCCGTGGCGCTGGACGTGGCGCGCAAGCAATACGAGCTGACCCGCGCCGGAGCCTGGAGCTACGACATCGCCAACCAACGCAAGCAATACCAGGCGCTGCTGCAGGCCTACCGCTCCGCCCGGAGCGTGCTGTTGAAGTACACCGTCAAGGCCCAGGTGGCAGGCGTGGTGCTGGCAGTCAACTCGACTCCCGGCAGCTATGTTTCATCGCAGGGATCCTACAACGCCTATACCCAGGGCTTCGATCCGCTGGTGGTGATGAGCGCGTCGCAGAGCACGCTGGCGGTACGCTGCTACGTCGATGAAATACTGGTGTCGCGCCTGCCGCCGCCAGACCGCATGCAGGCGCAGATGTCCCTGCGCGGCTCCAACGTCAAGGTGGCGCTGCAGTTCGTCCGCATCCAGCCTTACGTCTCCCCCAAGATAGAGCTGTCCAACCAGCGGCAGGAACGGGTGGATCTCAGGGTGCTGCCGGTGATTTTCCGCTTCAAGATGACGACGCCCGCCATGGCCTACCCCGGCCAGCTGGTGGATGTCTTCATCGGAAGCAAATGATGTCCTCCGCCCGCAGAACCTGCGGCCGGCCGCGACGATGCGCCCGCGCCATCGCCGCGCTGCTGGCGGCCGCGCTGCTGGACGGCTGCATGCTGGGGCCGGATTTTGTCCGCCCCGCCCCGCCGCAAGCCGACCGCTACACCCAGGAGCCGCTTGCCGCCACCATCGCCGCCGATGGCCAGGCGCAGCAGTTCGCGCCAGGCGCCGCGCTGCCAGCCGACTGGTGGCGGCTGTTCGGCTCCGCGCCGATGAACGGCGTGGTCGAACAGGCGCTGGCGCGCAATCCCACCTTGCAAAGCGCCGAAGCCAGCCTGCGGCAAAGCCAGGACAATCTGCGCGCCGGCTACGGCATCTTCTTTCCCAGCCTGGACGCCGGCCTCAGCGCGACGCGGATGCGCAGCGCGCCGCAACAGCAGGGCTCGACAAACGAGGCAACGGTTTTCAACGTGGTGACGGCCAGCGGCGTCATCAGCTACCCGCTGGACTGGTTCGGCGGCGAGCGGCGCGCCGTCGAGGGGCTGGCGGCGCAAGTCGACCTGCAGCGCAACGCTGGCAGGGCCGCCTACCTGACGCTGTCGGCCAATGTCGTCGACGCCTGCATCGCCCGCGCGGCCTACGCGGCGCAACTGCGCGCCACCGAGCAGCTGATCGCGCTGGAGACCGAACAGTTGCGCAGCGTCGAGGCGCAGGTGGATGCCGGCACCACCCCCTATGCCGCCATCCTGAGCCAGCAAGCCCTGATCGCCGGCAACCAGGCGCAGCTGGCGGCCCTGCGGCAGAAAATCAGCCAGGCGGAACACCTGCTGGCGCTGCTGATGGGCAGCCTGCCGGAGCAGGCGGCGCTGCCCGACATCGCGCTGGACAGCCTGGCGCTGCCGGCCACGCTGCCGCTGAGCCTGCCTTCCGAACTGGTGCGGCAACGGCCGGACATCCTGCAGGCCGAGGCCAGGCTGCACGCCGCCAGCGCCGATATCGGGGTGGCCACCGCCGCCATGTTCCCCAGCCTCAGCCTGAGCGCGACCTATGGCTCGGCTGGTTCCAAGCCGGGAAATTTCCTGGCTGCCGGCAACCGCTTCTGGGGCATAGGCCCGGCCTTGACGATGCCGCTGTTCCACGGCGGCAGCCTGTGGTACGGACGCCAGGCCGCCATCGACGCCTATCGGCAGCAAGAGGCGAATTACCGGCAGGCGGTGCTGCAAGCTTTCGGCCAGGTGGCCGATGCGCTGAATGCGCTGCAACACGACGCGCAGGCCTTGCAGGCCCAGCGCGACGCCAGAGATGCGGCCGCCGGCGCGCTGCAACTGCTGCAGGCCAATTATCGCGCCGGGTTGGTGGCCTACCTCGACGTGCTGAGCGCCGACATCCAGCTGCATGGCGCGGACATCGCCTATCTGCAAGCCGTGGCGCAGCGCCAGCAGGACACGGTGGCGCTGCTGGCGGCGCTGGGCGGCGGATGGTGGAACGCGGCAGCTGGCGCAGGCGAAGGAGCGGCGCCATGAAATACGGCGGCATTCTGCGCATCGGCTTCAAGCTGCTGGTCAACGACCGGGCCAAATTCACCGCGCTGCTGATCGGCATCACCTTCGCAGTGTTCCTGATGATGCAGATGACCGCGATGTTCGCCGGCATCCTCAACCGGGCCTATTCCACGGTGACCAATATCGGCGCCAGCATGTGGATCATGGACCCGGCGGTCAACACCGCCACCAGCCCCATCCCCATGCCGGACTACCTGCTGGATGCGGTGCGCAGCATGAACGGCGTCAGCTACGCGGTGCCGATCTACATCGGCGGGGCGCAGGTCAGGCTGGCCAGCGGCGCCTACCAATCGGTGACGGTGGTAGGGCTGGACGATACCAGCCTGTTTGGCCGCCCCGAGGTCGAGCAAGGCAAGATAGCCGATATCTATGCCGAAAACTCGTTCCTGGTGGTGGACGACGCCGAATTCCCCAAGCTGGAAAACCCTAAGATAGGCACCGAGTTCGAATTGAACGATTTCCGCGGCGTGATCGTCGGCATCGCCAAGGTGGCGTCAAACGGATTGAACGGCGTGCCGACGCTGTACACCACCTATTTCCGCGCCATCCAGTACATACCGTCCACCCGCTTCACCATGTCCTACGTGCTGCTGCAGCCCAAGAGCGACGCCGCCGTCGCCGGCATCCAGGACCAGGTGAAGAAGCTGGGCTACCTGGCGCTGACCAAGGATGCCTTCAAGGAGCACATCGCCGATTTTTACACCTACCAGACCGGCATCGGCACCAATATCCTGCTGATGACGGTGATCAGCTTCATTGTCGGGCTGTCGATCTCAGGCCAGACTTTTTACAGCTTCATCCTGGAAAATCTGGAGAAATTCGGCGCGCTAAAGGCCATCGGCGCCAAGGGGCGCGAGCTGGTGGTGATGATACTGTTCATGGCCACCTTCACCGCGATCACCGGATTCGGCCTGGGCATAGGCCTGATCACGCTGCTGATCACCATCGCCCGCTCGCAACTGCCCAACTACGCCGCCATCATCACCTTCTGGAACCTTGCGCTGGCATTTGGGATGGTGGTGGTGATCGCCGCCATTTCCAGCTATTTCGCCATCCGCCGGGTGCTCAAGATAGAACCCTTCGATATCTTCCGCGGCTAGCCGACCGATGCCCTTGCACGGACTCTTGGACAAACGAACGGGCCGCATGCTGCGGAATTCGGTTTGCGCCGCTGCGTGGCACACCGACACCCCTCCTCCGCATCGTCAAGCGCCAGTTCAACCCCTTGCAACCCTGTGGGAAGTTGAACTGTTCAGCGCTTTCACTGGGCAGGCACAAGCAACAGTAGCTCGCCCAAGGTCTGAGAGCGAATCTAGCCGCCGGCAATCAAGTCGCGCATGCCTCTTGAGCCTGGAAAACACATGGCTGCAAAATAGGCAATGAAAGCGCACCCCTCTTCGCCAAGCCGCCCCCACCAGCAAACCGGCGCGCAATACCCTGCATGGGTTGCGCCTCCCCCAACGCTTCTCAGCTGGATTTCTCTACAGCGGCTCTTGCTATGGATATCTGCGTCAACTGCTCCAGTAGGTGCAGGATATGCTCGGCCGTTTCCAGCGGATGCTCCAGCGGAAACAGGTGGCTACCCTGCTGCGTTTCCACCCGCATCGGAAAGTGTCGCCGCATGAAGCGCAGGTCGGCCTCGCTCAGCACGTCCGACCCCGAGCCGGCCAGGAAGGCCGCCGGCACCGTGAGGCGGCCGCGGTGGTGCGGAAAATCGTGCGGCAAGGTGGCGTAGATATCGTGCTCCACCTGGGGACGGAATTTCAGCCGGCGGCCGCCGCGGCCGTCGTCCTGCGTGCCCAGTTCGGCATAATCGGCCAGGCACTCCGGATCAAAGCGGGCGAACATCGGCTTGCGGGCGAAATAGTCGCGCGCCATCTCCACCGATGCCCAGTTGTCGCGCCGCTTCAGGGTATTGCCGCCTGGCGTCACCCGCTGGATGAAGCCCAGGCGCTTGGCCAGCCAGATGCCGAAAGAGCGGGATGGTCCCATCAATGGCGAATCCATGATGATGATGGCGCGGAACAGATCCGGCCGCTTCAACGCGGCGTAGAACATCAGGAAGCCGCCCAGCGAATGTCCCACCCCCACCACCGGCCCGGCGTAGTGCCGCTCGATGTAGCGTATGCTCTCGTCCACCAGATGCGGCCAACAATCGGTGATCCGGTAGTCCGGATCGTGGCCTATGGTGTCCAGATAGCCGACTTGGTGGCGCTCGGCCAGCTTGTCCAGCAGCTTGCGATACACCGACGCCGGGAAGCTGTTGGCGTGGGCGAAATGAATGGTTTCCCGCATAAACCCCTCTGATAACTTCATTCTTATTTTTCACAAGCCGGCAGCTGTCTGCGTCGGTCCGGCCCGGATATACTAGCCGCAGAGTCCGACAGGCCTTTCGAGTTTGCCGGATCGCATGATTTGATGCATATTGCATCACGCCGCATAAAAACGGAACCGTCTTCCGTTTGCGTCGTCACACCCTCATCGCCAACCCCAGAAGAGTCTGCAAGTGCAAGCATACCTACATTCCACCTACCGATCGGCCTGGCAGTGGCTGGCGGCGCTGCTCGCCTGTCTGAGCTTCGCGCTGCCGGCGCATGCGGTCAACCAAGACGACCTGCTGCCGCCTGAGCAGGCGTTCGCCGCCAAAGTCGTCCGCAACGACAAACAACTGGAGCTGACCCTGGACGTCGCCTCCGGCTACTACCTGTACCGCGACCGCATCAGCGTCAGCAGCACCCCAGCCGAGCTGACCGGCAAGCCGGCTCTGCCGGTCGGCCAGGAGAAGAGCGATCCCTACTTCGGCAAGCAGGTGATCTACCACGGCAAGCAGGTCATCACCATCCCGCTGGCAGCCGGCGCGCCGGACAATTTCCAGCTCAACGTGCGGCTGCAAGGCTGCGCCGAGGCCGGCGTCTGCTACCCCCCCTATACCCACAAGCTGCAGGTGGGCGGCAACGGCGGCGTGGCGGGCAAGCTGAGCGCCTGGACCGGAGGCGCCGATACCGCGGGAAAATCGTCGGCCGGTAACAGCGAATTGGCAGCCCAGGGTTGGCTGACCACACTGGGCACCTTTCTGCTGGCGGGACTAGGCATGGCGTTCACCGCCTGCATGTACCCGCTGCTGCCCATCGTTTCATCGCTGATTGCCGGCCAGGGCGCAACCATTACCCGCCGCCGCGGCTTCCTGCTGTCCCTGCTGTACGTGCAAGGCCTGGCGCTCACCTACACCGCCGTCGGCGTGGTGGCCGGCCTCACCGGCTCACTGCTCACCATCTGGCTGCAGCAGCCGGCGGTGGTGCTGAGCGCCAGCGCGCTGATGGTGGTGTTCGCGCTGTCGATGTTCGACCTGTTCACCATCCAGCTGCCCAGCGGCCTGCAATCGCGGCTGAACGACACCTCCAACCGCCTGTCGGGCGGCAAGGCCGTCACCGTGTTCCTGATGGGCGCGCTGTCGGCGCTGCTGGTCGGTCCATGCGTGGCGCCGCCGCTGGCGCTGGCGCTGGGCTATATCGGCAGCACCGGCGACGCGGTGCTTGGCGGCGCGGCGCTGTACGCGATGGCGCTGGGTCTGGGCCTGCCGCTGATCGCCATCGGCACTTTCGGCGGCCAGGTGCTGCCGCGCGCCGGCAATTGGATGAAGGCGGTGAAGGCGGCCTTCGGGGTGCTGATGCTGGCCCTGGCCATCTGGCTGGCGACGCCCTTCCTGCCTGCCGCGCTGGTGATGCTGCTGTGGGCCGCGCTGCTGATCGGCACCGCAGTGTTCATCGGCGCCTTCGACAGCCTGTCGGCCGGCTCCAAGACCAGCGCCCGGCTGGGCAAGGCTCTGGGCCTGCTGTTGTTCCTGCTGGGCGGCGCGCAGCTACTTGGCCTGCTGTCCGGCGCCGACAATCCGCGCTATCCCTTGCGGCTGATCGCGTCCAGCAACGCCGAAGGCCACGCCCAGCAGAATTTCCAGCCGGTCAGCTCGATCGCCGAGCTGGACGCCAAGCTGGCCGAAGCCAAGGCCGGCGGCAAGCCGCTGCTGCTGGATTTCTACGCCGACTGGTGCATCGCCTGCAAGGAAATGGAAGCCGAAGTGTTTCCGCAGCCGCAGGTGGCGGCCCAACTGCAGCGCTTCACGCTGCTGCGCGCCGACGTGACCGCCAACAGCGCCGAGCACCAGGCGCTGCTCAAGCGTTTCGGCCTGTTCGGCCCGCCAGGCATCATATTGTTCGACCCGCAATCGCGCGAAAGCAACCGCGTGGTGGGCTACACGCCGGCGGAGGCATTTGCCCGGGAGCTGGGCAAAGTGGCAAACTAGCGCGATATCCGGCCGGCGCCCTGGCGCCGGCCGTTCGTTCTGCCGACCCCTAACGGAAGCTCCCATGCCCGTCGCCAATGGTTTCCCCAACATCAGCATCCTCAGCGTGTTCCGCATCGCCATCCTGGCCTTGCTGGTGATTTCCTGCATCAAGGTGCTGCAACCTTTTCTGGGCGCGCTGACCTGGGCATCCATCATCGCCATCTCGGCCTGGCCGCTGTACAGCCGGCTGTGCCTGCGGCTGAAGGGGCGCCGCAAACTGGCCGCCCTGCTTATCGTGCTGGCGCTGTCCGCCGCGCTGGCCATTCCCATCGGCCTGATGGCGCTGACGCTGGCCGACACCCTGCCCCACCTTGCCAATTTGGCGCACGACCTGACCAGCTTCCGCCTGCCGGACGCTCCCGCCTGGCTGAGCAACCTGCCGGTGGTGGGAGAAAGCCTGCAGAAGATGTGGCAAGGCATACAGGCCGACCTGCCGGGCTTCTTCGAGAAGATCCGCCCCGCCATCAACGAAACGGCGCTGTGGCTGCTGTCCGGCGGCGCCAACCTCAGCCTCAGCCTGCTGGAGATCGTGCTGGCCATCGTGGTGGCCGGCCTGCTGCTGATCAACGGCGACAAGCTGTGGGAGCTGGTGGAGCGCATCGTGGTCAAGCTGGGCGGCGAAACCGCCAGCGACCTGCCGGAAGTGATCGCCCGCACCATACGCAGCGTCACCACCGGCGTGGTGGGCACCGCGCTGGCGCAGACCATCCTGTGCGTGGCTGGCTTGCTGATCGCCGGCGTGCCGGGCGCGCTGGTGCTGGGCTTCCTGTGCTTCATCATCGCAGTGGCGCAAATGCCGACGCTGATCGTCTGGCTGCCGGCCGCCGGCTGGGTGTTCTACACCGGCCACACCGGCATGGGGATTTTCCTGCTGATATGGGGCTTCCTGCTGATCAACACCATAGACAACGTGCTCAAGCCGCTGCTGATCAGCCAGGGCGCGCAGATGCCGCTGTCGGTGATTTTCCTGGGCGTGATCGGCGGCCTGATCGCCTGGGGGGTGATAGGCCTGTTCATCGGCCCCACGCTGCTGGCGGTGGGCCTGACCATGCTGCGGCACTGGCTGGAGCGCGAAGACAACGAAGAAATGGCCTGCGAGGGCGAGCAGGGTTGAGCCGGCAACGAGCTATCCGGCAACCCGCAACCGATTAGGCCGTGGCGCCCGGCAAGCTCAAACCCGAAATACTCAGCCGCCAATCAGAAATCCGGACAGCTGACCACCCAGTCCCTCTCCTCCACCAGCAGATGGCAGGCCAGCCGCCAGGGCTGCGCTTCCCGCCACTCGCCTTGGCCCGCCAGTTCCTGGCTGATGACCCCGGCGCGCAACAGTACGTTGCGCTCCTTGCGGCCCGGCCGTTGCGGCATATCCATGCCGGCGACAATCCGCACCTTGCAGGTGCCGCAAGTGCCCTGGCCGCAACGCCAGTGCAGCGGCACGTCGGCCAGCCGGGCGATATCCAGCAGATTGTCGCCCGGCTGCGCGTCCGACTCATTCAGCAGTTGGCCACCTTCGCTGACAAAGCGGATCCGCGTCATGCCGGCCCCAGCGCCCAGTAGCGCAGGCTGTCGCCCGGGGTCACCGCCTGCCCCGGCTCCAGCCAGGCCAGGCCATCGGCCCACGCGCAGGAAGTCAGCGCGCCAGAGCTTTGCTGCGGATACAGCTCCAACTGCCAGCCCTGCCTCCCCATCACCTTGCGCACGCGCAGAAACTCGCTGCGCTGCATGTCGGGCTTGAGCCAGGCAAAAGCCGCCGCGACCTGCTGAATCACGGCCTCCGCCTCCGACAGGCCCATCCGCTTGCGCAGGAAAGGCCGGACCAGGGTTTGCAGCGTGACGAAGCCGGACACCGGATTGCCAGGCAGGCCGATGAAATCCGCGCCGCCGATCCGGCCATAGGCCAGCGGCTTGCCAGGCTTGATCGCCACCTGCCACAAGGCGAGCTCCCCCTCAGCCTCCACCGCCGCCTTGACGTGGTCTTCCTCGCCCACCGACACCCCGCCGCAGGTGACGATCACATCCGCCACCGCCGCCGCGTCGCGCAGCAACTGCCGGGTGGCCTCCAGATCGTCGCCAACCGTACCCAGATCTATCACCTCGCAACCCAGGCTATGCAATGCCGGCAGCAGCCAGTAGCGGTTGGAGTTATAGATCTGGCCGGCAGCCAGCGGCAGGCCGGGCTCCGCCAGCTCGTCGCCGGTGAAGAACACCGCCACCCTCAAAAGCTGCAGCACCGGTAGATTGGCAAGACCGATGGAGGCGGCCAAACCGAGGTCGGCGGCGCAGAGGCAACGGCCGGCAGGCAAGATTTCCTGGCCCTTGGCGATGTCTTCGCCGCGCAGGCGGATATTCTGCCCGGCTCGCGGAACGATGCTGAACGCCACCTTGCCGTCGGCGTCCAACTGCGCCTGCTCCTGCATGATTACCGCGTCCGCTCCCGGCGGAATCGGCGCGCCAGTGAAGATTCGCGCCGCGCTGCCAGGCTGCAACGGCTGCGGCATGCTGCCGGCCGCCACCCGCTGCGAAACCGGCATGCCCGGAGCAAGGTCATTGCAACGCAAGGCGTAGCCATCCATCGAGCTATTGTCGTGCGGCGGTACGTCCAGCCCCGCCCATACCGGTTCGGCCAGGATGCGGCCATGGGTTTGCAACAAGGGAAGGGGTTGCTGCGCGCTTTGCGGCCTGGCGCGCTCAAGCAGCCAGTCCCGCGCCTGTTGGTAGCTCAACATGGGAGGTATCCAGTCCGGTAACGATGATGGCCGCGCCATCGGATGCAAGCATCCATCATAGCACGCGCCGCCATGTGAAAAGCCCGCCGACTGGAAGCCGGCGGGCTTGCGCGGACAGCGCCGAGAGACTTAGCGCGACTTGACGAAAGGCACGCCGATGGCCTTGGGTGCCAGCGCCCGGCCAACAAAGCCGGCCAGCAGCAGCACGGTCAGCACGTAAGGAATCACCGCGATCGCCTGCGACGGAATCTGGCCGACCACCGGCAGCTCCACGCCTTCCAGGCGAATTTGCACCGCGTCGGCGAAGGCGAACAGCAGGCAGCCCATCACCGCCGGCAGCGGGCGCCATTTACCGAAGATCAGCGCCGCCAGCGCCAGGAAGCCCTTGCCGGCGGTCATCTCCTTGATGAAGCTGCCGGTCTGATACACCGACAGATAGGTGCCGGCCATGCCGCACAGCACGCCGCCCCAGAACAAGGCGGTGTAGCGCACCCTGGCCACCGAGATGCCGGCGGTGTCGGCCGCGTGCGGATTTTCGCCCACCGCGCGCAAGCGCAGGCCGAAGCGGGTCTTGTACAGCACCCAGGTCGCCAGCGGAATCACGATCAACACGGTGAGATACACCAGAATGCTGTGGCCGGAAATCAGCTTGCTGTACACCAGGCCCAGCACCGGCACGTCGCGCAGCGCGTCGGCGAACGGCAGCACGATCTCGTGGAAACGTCCGTCGTCCGGCAGCTGCGGCGAATTGCCGCCCTGCTGGAACCAGGCCAGGCCCAGCACCGGCGTGATGCCGGAGGCGACGGTATTGATCGCCATGCCCGAAATCAGCTGGTTGCCGTTGTAGGTGACGGAGACGAAAGCATGCACCATCGCCATCGACACCGCCGCCATGATGCCGGCCAGCAGGCCCAGCCACGGGT
>NZ_MKCT01000054.1 GCF_001855555.1 Chromobacterium sphagni
ATGGGCTTATGAGGAAGAGTGAGAATGTGTGCCATAGGGAGGCGCTTGGCGGCGCGAGCAAAAAGACCTATGAGGCCTTTCTTGATGTGGTATTTGATCCCGCTGCTGTTAAGGAGTTGTATTTTGGTTGGCGATGTCAAAAGATAAAAATCACCATGTAGGGCGATGAAAAAGTTGCCAAAAGGATGATGCATGAATTTCAAATGCTGAGTTGCGGGTTGTAGAGCCAGAGAGCGATACTTGGCGGTTAAACTCTCATCGTTTGAGTGATGATTTTTTGACTTTTAGGCATTGATATTGTGCTGACTTCCTTCGTGGAGGGGATATGTGTACTCTAAATCAAGAAGAGCTAGCTAATATATTTTATGAAAATCTCAATCAAATTTCACAGGGCCTGATTTCTGCTTTTTCGTTGAAGTTCGAGAGGGAGGTGGATCATCTTTCCTTGCCACTTCTCCGTTGGTTGGATTTCAGACTGCGCTATGTAGATCCCCGGCCTAGAAAGGTTGTTCTATCGGATAAATTTCCTGTCTCTGGGTTGTCGGATGAGGCATTGTCAGGATTAAATAGGCTAATAAGAATATTTGAGACTGGTGGTGATGTGAATCCATATCGAGGGCAAGGATTAGTAAACTTTAATGATACAAGTGGTCGACGTAAAAGTAATAGAACGGATGGGCTGTGGGCCGATTGGGAGTGTCGCACTTCCATCTCTCAGACGGTGACGTGGTGGTGGGAGACTACTTTGTAAAGAGGGGGGATCATTTACTTTGCATTGTTGAGGAGGACAGAGTTTTGTTTATTGATGCGCGCTCGCACCTCAGAGGTGTCGAGTATGCAGATTTGGATATTGTGGAGATTATTGCGGTAATTGGCCTGAAAGAATGGTGCAATTAAAAGGAGTGTTACCAGGCAAGGTTTGGGAGGGGGATGAAATTTATCAAATGAGAAGGAGTGGAGTAAGCGCTCCATTGGTTCTGGGTGGTAAGGTATATTTCATGGCGGGCTCGGGCATCACATCAGCTGCGACGGCGGATGTGGTCACTATGGCTGTAAATAGGTGTAGGCTTTATTTCAAGAGGCTTGCTGAGTGGGTGGCAAGTCCTGATGGGGATTTTGTTAGAACTTGTCGATGGCTTTCTGTAGATAACCAGCTTTTTGCTTGGCAATTACTCCGAGGGGCTTTCAGTGTATGAGGAGAATTCTAGAGCAGCATTTTCCCTTAGTTATATGAATTTTAAATTAAATTGGATTGATGATTTAAATAGTACGGTGTTGCCATCGTGGGCGCTGAAGGTGTATTTGGAAGCTGCGGAATAGGCTTGGTGGCCAGGCTGAGTGCAATGTAGCTCAACTCTTGCTGTATCGGTTTGTAGGAATTTTTGTGTCCGCTTCGCGGACGGATGTTTGGGCGCCGGTTCCGCCCGGCTTGACGGGTCCATTTCTTTTGCTCCGCCAAAAGAAATAGACGAAAGAAAAGGCGGCCCAGCAGCGCTGCGAAACCCCGTCTTCAAAGCCATTTTGAAGGAGTCGCCGGAACTAGCGGCGCGCTACCGTCGCGCCGCGTCGAACAACCGGCGACTTAAAACCTTGAAAATGGCTTCGAAGCCGGCTTGCGCTGATGGGCGGGATGTGGATACGTTATAAGAATTGTGAGTGGTGTGGAATGAATTCAGTTGTAGAACAGTACTTTAAATTAAATCCAGAAAGCCAACGAAATGTCCAGCTTTTCCTTTGCGAGGTGGCTCTGGAAGTATGGGAGAAATTAATTCCTGAGAATTTTATTTATAGAGAGAGTGTTGCTGGCACAAGTCAAATATTTGATGTCACTCTTCCAAGGAAGGCATTGGACTCTGTTGATTCTATAGAGCTAATGCATCAAGTCTGCGGATGTTATCGCGAACCTATAGTTGCATTGCAAGATGGTGATGTTGAGTTTTCTGAGAAAGCTGAATACGCATATTATGCAATATATAATTTTTTCCTATCTTCCTTGCATCGGACCTCGTCTGATCCATGGTTGATTCCAAGCCATGTCTTGTCAGCCGTAGGTATTGAAGAGGCTGAGCGGACACTGGAGCTAGCGATAAATTCTTTGAATTTGAAATGAATCAAGTATTTTGTAGTGTATAGGTATTTTTCCGCTGATCTTCTTGCCAGTCTTCCCGCCGTCATTTACCCTTGACCCTCTTGTGCCTGGGTTCTAGCCTAGTCGAGTCGTGTTCAATAGCACGATCAGGTTTGGCGACCTGGGACACATGGCAGACATTGCTGATAGAAGCTATGCCTGTCGCGCTTGAGCGCGCTCATGCACTCCATGGCGGGCCGGGCGGGGAGACCTACGGGTCTGCCGGGTCCATGTGTCCGGTTCGCCAACCCCGTTTCGGCCTGCCACCCCGTTTGGCGACGAGGGGGCAGTGGCTAATACCCACATGGAGTTTTACCAATGGCACAGTCCATCCAATCACCCGCACCCCCATCTTTGCGGGAATTTACTTTCCTCGATAAACCCTTCCATCTCCTGCATCGCCACAACGGCCTGTGGTTCTTCGCCGATGACGTCGCGGCGGCGATCAAGTGCCGCAGCACAGCGGCGCTGCTCAGCAAACTCAACAAAGAAGAAGTCCGCACCCTGCCGGTAGGCGCGGAGGATGTGGTGTGCCTGTCCGAAACCGGCGTGGCCATGGCGATTCGGCGCTATCGCAAGCCGGCGGCGCGGCGGTTTCGGCATTGGTTGGAGGAAGAGTTGCTGCCGGCTTTGCGGCGGGAGGGCGAGGAGGCGTTGACGGCGGATCAGCTGGAGCTGGCTTTGGCGCTGGCGGCGGAGGCGGCGCGGCAGGTGAGCCGGGCGGTGCTGGATGCAGTGTTGGAAAACGGCGAGGCGTGCTGGCAGCATACGCGCTGGCTGGTGACGCTGGATTACGAGCGGCACAACCGCCAGAAGCGCCCGCTCGGGCGCATGATGGGCCTGAACAGCTCCGTCGCCACTCTGGATGCCCTGGCGGAGTTGATCGCCGTGCCGGACGGCATGCCTGCCAGCGATACCGAGCTGGTGAAACTGGCCGCGGCCTGCCACTTACGCATGGCGGAGCGTTTGAGCCTGCGGGTCGCGGATGAGTGATTCGTAGGGTGCGTCACCCCGTAGGGGCGACACACCATTTGCGTTGCATACCCTCAAATGTTGATCCGACGAGATGTGTTGGCGGTGCGTCGCCCCTGCGGGGTGACGCACCCTACTTTGGAGGTCGCTTGAGATTGGTCGAGTGGATGGGCCTTCGGAGTGAGGGGCGATTGCGTTCTTTCCGACGGAGCGACGCACCGTTTGTTTACAAAGCCTGAACCCATTGGCCGTGTCGCGGTCTATTTACTTAATGCTGCTATGCTGTGGCTACGGCAGCTCTCCTGCTGGCTTTCAATTCATCTTTCAGAATGGTCGCTTTGGCTGGCCTGGCGGTTCCGATGCCGGGCAGGCGGCTGTTCGTCAAAATAAGGAAAATCCATTGACTCATAGCACGATTCCGCGCTGGACCATTGTCACCCCTGTATTGGCCTGGGCTGCCATCGCCGCGTCGTCGGCGGCGGGCGGGCAGGCTTTCTATTTGGCGCTGCTGGGTATTTTGCTGGCGGGAACGGTATTCGCCGCGGTGCATCATGCCGAGGTGGTGGCGCATAAGGTGGGCGAGCCTTTCGGCACCCTGATCCTGGCGCTGGCGGTGACGGTGATCGAGGTGGCGCTGATCATTTCCTTCATGCTGGGCGGGGGCGAGGAGAAGCTGGCGCTGGCGCGGGACACCATTTTTTCCGCCATCATGATCACCTGCAATGGCATTCTCGGCATCTGCCTGCTGTTGGGCGGTTTGCGCCATCGCGAGCAGAATTTCCAGCTTAGCGGTGCCAAGGCGGCATTGACGGTGCTGGCGGCGATTTCGGTATTGGCGCTGGTGCTGCCCAACTATGGCACTAGCCAGCCAGGGCCTTTGCTGTCGTCGTCACAATTGGCGTTCACCGGGGTGGTGTCGCTGGTGCTGTACGGCGCTTTTGTTTTTGTGCAAACCATTCGCCACCGCGATTATTTCCTGGTGGAGGGCAGCCATGACGAGAATGAGCACGCGCCGCCGCCCTCCAACAAGGTGGCCATGCTGGCCGTGGCGATGCTGCTGATTTGCCTGGTAGCGGTGGTGACCCTGGCCAAGCTGCTGTCGCCGTCGATTGAGCGTTTTGTGGTGGATGCCGGCGCGCCGGCGGCGGTGGTGGGCATCATCATCGCCGCCCTGGTGCTGTTGCCGGAAGGGTTGGCCGCCGCCAATGCGGCGAGGGCAGACCGGGTGCAGACCAGCCTGAATCTGGCTTTGGGTTCGGCGCTGGCATCGATTGGCCTGACCATTCCCACGGTGGCGATGATTTTCGTGTTCATGGGCGAGCCGCTGATCCTGGGCTTGGAAATCAAGGAAACCATATTTTTGCTGCTGACGCTGGTGGCATGCTCCTTGTCGCTATCGGTAGGGCGCACCACGATCTTGCAGGGCATCGTGCATCTGGTGATCTTCGCCTCTTTCGTGTTCTTTGCGATCAGCCCTTGAGCGAGCCTTGATGAGTTGAAAGCAAAAGCCGCCGGCATCAGTGCTGGCGGCTTTTCTGTTTTGGGCATGCTCGCCATGGCCGGCCACGTAGGGTGCGTCACCCCGTAGGGGCGACGCACCGTTTTTTTCATTCTCACAAATGTTGATTCGGCGGGAATATGTTAGAGGTGCGTCGCCCCGTTGGGGTGACGCACCCTACGGGTGATCGCTGGACGCTTTCGGTTCGCCAAACCATTGCGCCAGGATTGGCGTAATTTCCTCCACATCGGGCGAGGTCTCGCTGGCCCAAACCACGAAGCCGTCAGGTCGCACCAGAACGGCGCTCAGGCCAAGATTGTTTTTGACCGTGGCCGCGACATAGCCAACCCGCCCTTGCCAGCGCTTCATCCATGTTCGAAGCGGCGCAGCTGGGTTGAAATCCAGCAACAAGCCCTGTCCATTGCGCAACAGGTGGCCAATCTTCATCCCGTCTTCAAACTCGAAGTCCGGCACGCTGCGGCCTGTCAATGGGTGCTCGCCCGCAAGGTCGTAGCGCAGGGACACGCCCCATACCCGCTCCGCGAAATATGTCGCGCCATCGCGAGTCGCGATCAGGTCGCGGATGATGGCCTCGAGCGCCCGCGTGCTTGGCGTGGGGCGCATCAGCGCGACCTGGGCGCGGGACCAGTCGAGCACGCGCGCGCCAACCGGATGCCGCTCATGGTGGTAGCTGTCGAGCAGTCCGGCCGGCGCGTCTTTGCGTATCGTTGCGGCCAGCTTCCAGCCAAGGTTGATCGCGTCGCCGATCCCGAGATTGAGACCTTGACCGCCCAGGGGAGAGTGAATGTGCGCCGCGTCGCCGGCGAGCAGCACGCGCCCCCTGCGATACGCCGTCGCCTGATAGGCGCGATCGGTCCAGGTGGTGGCTAGCCGAATATCGGTCAGCGTAAGGTCTGTTCCAGACACGCGGCGCAACACGGCTTGTATGTGCGCCAGAGTGAGCGGCTGATTGCGATGGCACGCGCCGCCGTCGAACTCGGCCATCGCGATCACGCCGGGCCGCGCGTAGGTATACATGCCAGTCGGCGTATAGTGCCGGCCGGGTTGCAGCGCGTGTGGGTCAGCCAACACCGCGTCGATGGAATAGCCGGTAAACTCGGGATCAGTGCCAAGGAATTCGAAGCCGCCAGCCTTGCGAACCTGGCTGCGGCCGCCATCGCAGCCAATGAGCCAACGTCCGCGAAAAACTTCGCCGCCGGCGTGAACTGTTACCTCGTCGCCTGAGGCAAGATAGCCATCGACACCGACGCCGCGCAGAATCGTCGCCCCCATAGCAGAGGCTCGGCGTGCTACGGCTGTTTCGAAGACCTCCAATGTGACCGCCATCGATGTGTCGGCTGGACCTGGCAAACGGAAAAGCCAATTCGAGGTGTCGATGTCATCTAGATAGAACGGTATACCCGCGAAATGTCCGGCAGCGCGGCGCGGCTCTTGCATCCAATGCGCGCTTGCCTCTGTCTGCTTGGCCGCATCGTTCGTATTCGTCGCGGCGACGATTTCGTCCAGCAAGCCGCGGCGATGCAAGGCTTCAAAGGTGGGTACCGACAGGCCGCGCATGCCGAACGGAAGACGCTTCAAAGGAGAGTGTGAATCCTCTGCTTGCTCCAACACCAGGACCGAAAGGCCGAATAGGCGAAGCTCGCAAGCCAGGAAGAGTCCGACGGCGCCGGCGCCGGCGATGATGACGTCGTAAGGGGTGGAATGATGATTGTGCATGAGGGGCTCCATTGTCGATGTTCGACCGGAGCGTTCTTCATCTTCAGATCCGCACGGACGAACGATTGGACGCTTGCGGCGTCTGCTGTTCGTCGCGGGGATCTTGTGCGCGAGGCCAAAGACCAGAGCTTTCGTTACCGAAAGGACTTGGGCTTACCAGACCAAGTCTGCCTTTTCCGACGCGGTTTTATACCACGGTGACGGGCAGGCGGCAATGGCTGGCAAGAACGAGTAGGGTGCGCCACTTCAAGGGGGCGACGCACTATTTGTTTCCCACTTTCTCAAATATTGATCAGGCGAGGTATGTTTGCGGTGCGTCGCCCCTGTGGGGTGACGCACCCTACTTGATGGGAATGGACTGCGCGTGGTGGAAGTAGTCTTGCGGGTCCCACCGCTGCTTCACTTGCACCAAGTTGCGCGGCGCGCTGCGGTAGTTTTCCTTGAAATACAGCTGCATGGCTTGATCGATCTGGCCGTTCTCATGGGTGCCCAACTCGCAATCCGGGTAGTTGTAATAGCAGCCGTCCACCACGCCATTCTTGTCTTGCTCCGGATTGGGCGTGCCGCCATATTCGGCGTACACCGCCTGGTAAAAGCCATTGATCCAGTCCAGGTGCGCCTGGGCCTGTTCCTGGTGGCGTGATTGATGGCGCTGCCCTGGCGCGGAGGCGTTGTTCCAATAGGTTTGGTATTGCAGCTTCATGATGGAGCTGCGCTGCGGCACCGGGGTGGCGCTGCTGCTGCGCTCGTTGATCACGCCGCCGTAGCTGTCCACCTGCAGCAGGCTTTGCGCCAGAGCATCGGCCGCCAGCCCTTCCGGTTTATCATGCAGCCAGCGATAAATCTCATCCTTTTGATTTTGCGGGAATCCCTTGTTCATATAGGCGGATTTGTATTTGCCAAACTGGTTGGGGCCGGAGCCGTTTACTGTTTGCAGCGCTTCCAGATAGGTCAAGTGTTGCGCGCTGAGACTGGCGTGCAGCGTGTTGATCCAGCCGGGATGGCCGCCCATCGGCCGGCGCAGAACGGTTGCGGGCGCAATGGCGGCAAAGCGTTGTTGCAGGCTCTGGATGCGCGTCTCGGCCTGCTGGCAGTGCTGTTGGAAGCTGGCGCCGACGGGCGAGGCGATTTGCACCAGCAAACCGATCTGCGTGTTCTCGACTTGATTCAGCTTCAGCAAGCTGAAGTCGGTGTTGGGCATATGCGCGACGAAGTCGGCGTATTCGTCCAACAATTGGTCGAAGGCTTGTTTGGTGATCTTCTCCCAATCCCAGGCCAGCGTAAACTGCGTGGCATGGTCGGGCGCATCCGGCAGCGTGGCGAAATAATAGCGGACAATCACGCCGAAATTGCCGCAGCCGGCGCCGCGCAGGGCCCAGAACAGATCGCGTTCCGCCTGGTCGCCGCTTTGCTCGGAAACATGGCGCAATTTGGCCTGGCCTTGCGCCGCATCCCAGGTGACGATGTCGACGGCGCTTAAATGATCGACGGTCAAGCCATGCAAGCGGGACAGCAGGCCGTAACCGCCGCCGGTGATATGCCCGCCAGCCCCGACTGAATAACAGGAGCCGGCCGGCAAGGTTTTGCCATAGCCATTGAGCAAGGCGCGGTACACGCCCCAGTTTTCACAGCCGGCATCGACAAAGTACGCATTGCGTTCCGCATCGAAGCCCGCCTGGTTCATGGCGGACATGTCGATGATGGCGCGGGTGCTGTGGTTGTAGACGGAGTTCTCGTAACAGTGGCGGCCGGAGGCGATTTTCATATCGCGGCCATATTCGCTCAGCGCCGCGCCGACATATTCCTCTGCCTGCTCGTGGCGGGTGGGCACGTAAACGGCTTGCAGCTGAGGCGCGAACCAGCGCCGGTCAAAGCCTTGCTTGTCGCTCAAAATCAGCGGCTGATCGCCGCCCGCGTTGGTGCTTGCTTCATCTCTCCCTCCTTTGCGTTTTCACATTCATCTTGTGGGTCATTTTCGAATGCCGCGCTTGGCGGCGGCCTGCCATCTGTCGGCCAGCCAGTTTCACGCCCGGCTGAAGGCGGAAACCGGGCTGACGCCCATGGCCTAACTGTGCCGGCTGCGGATGGAGCGGGCGCGCCGTCTGTTGCGGGACAGCCCCGACAGCGTGCTGGATGTGGCGCTGCAGGTGGTCTACCAATCGGCGTCGGCTTTCGGCGCGGCTTACCGCCTGCACTTCGGTCACGCGCCCAGCGCCGCGCGGGGCAGAGTCCGACGCGCTTAGACCGGAGCCTGGCGAGCGCGCGGGCGTCCCGGCCCTTGCCATACTCTGCGGCTGTTTCAAGGCAAGGAGAGAGCAAGTGAACGAAATCAGCTGGGACGACTTTTTGCAGGTGGACCTGCGGGTGGGCACTATTGTCGGCGCCGCGCCCAATGTCCAGGCCCGCAAGCCGGCTTATGTGCTGACGGTGGATATGGGCGAGCTGGGTGTGAAAACCGCCAGCGCTCAGATTACCCACCATTATTCGCCGGACAGCCTGCTAGGCAAGCGCGTGTTGTGCGTCTCCAACTTCCCTCCCAAGCGCGTAGCCGGCGTGCGTTCCGAGGTGCTGGTTACCGGCGCCTATGACGAGGCCGGCAATGTGGTGTTGGCGGAGTTTACGCTGCCGCTGCCCAGCGGCAGCCGCCTGGTGTGAGGCGGGGCGC
>NZ_MKCT01000055.1 GCF_001855555.1 Chromobacterium sphagni
AAGGGCATCGCAAAACAAGGCGTCTTCGGACGCCCTTTTCATGCCTGCCGCTCGCTAATGCCCGCACCAGACGGCATGATCATGGCGGCAAGCATGGTGTCTCTGGCGTGGGTGAATGCCCGGCGCAGGCGCCATGCGCCGCCTGCAGCAAGGCCAGGTCCACGGAAAAACAAGATTGCGCCGACAATGCTGCGGCTTCCGGCGCGTTCGGGCGCTTGCTTGGTTGTATCGTTCATGAGCTTTCGGGGGGCAAACCATCTGAGGCTGTGGCGGTAGCTGGTAGCGCTGCATGGCGTGATTTTTTATTTTAAATCAATTGCTTGCGTCTAGGCTTGCCCGTTTGCAGGCTTGGATCAATCTTCCGCGCAGTCCTAAGCGCGGTTTGAATGGTTGATGGCTTGTTCGTGGCGCGCCGATTCGATACGGTGTTGCTCCTTGCCGGCATACATGCGTTCGTCGGCGACGGCATGCAGCTGGCTTTCGCTTAGTCCATCGGCGGGATAGACCGCTGCGCCGACGCTGGCGCTGACATGATATGGCCCCTCCGCGATAAGGATCGGGGCTTCCAGCGATTGGCCCAGCGCGTCGTTCACGCTGTTGAAGCGGTTGAGGTCTATCACCAGAAAGCCGAATCCGCCGTTGTCGCGGATGGCTTGAGCACTGCCTGTTCGAAACGGTCGGCGTACAGGCGGCGGTTGGGCAGGCCGGTAAGCGTGTCATGGCCCGCCAAGTGGGTGGCCAGGCTTATCCGCTCTTCCAGCAGCACCAACATCATGCTGGCGGCGGCGAGGAATTTCGGCAGATTCCAGATTTCCGCCCCGATGTGGGCGGAAATCGCCGGAGCATGCAGGATCAGCAGCGAGTAGACCGGGAAAACCAGGCCCCAGAGGATGAACACGACGCCCATGGTCAGCTTCGGCGTCTGGCGCAGGAAGAAATACGCCACTGGGCAGGCCATAGGCATGCAAGGCCCAGGCCTGCAGCGCGTAGGCCGCCCCAGCCAGCGCGATGGAGAGCCGGGAATGCCAGGGGGCTTCCACGCTGTCGCTGCGGCGAGCCAGATGGTGCCGGCCGCGCCCAGCGCAGTCAGCAGATAGAACGGCGCCATTTGTTGGCTGCCAGGATGCAATTCGGCATAGGCGGCGCTGGCAACGGCAAAGGTCAGGTTAAGCGCGCCCGCCACACCTACTCGCGATATGAGCCGTGATGAGTGGATGGTTGCCGGTCCTTGGTAGTAGGCGGCCAGGATGAACAGCTGTCCGGCCAAGACGAGGTTTCCCCGGGCAAGCACGTCGAAGGGAAAGCTTTGCGGCAACAGCATGAAGATGCCGGCATGCAGAAGGATGAGCAACCACCCGGCCAGCCAATAGCGCAGCCGGATCTCGCGCTTTTGCCTGATCAGGGCAAGCGCGATCCCCAACAGGATGCTGTAAGAGACAAACTCCGGAAGCCCATAGAAGTTGAAATTCACCAGACACGCTCCTGAGAATGCCATGCCGCCAGGCCTGATGTTCCGCACGGACATCAAGTTCGATGCATGGCGGCGCCAACCCTCATTCCAAATCTATACAACAAATGAAATGGGCTGTCGGGATTGTTTTGACATGGGAAGCAGATTGGTCTTGGCGGCGGCAGGAAGATGCGGGACGGGCGGGGCGTGTACTGCGGCAGATCGGTCCGTGCGTGGACGAAATTTTTCAAATGGCATTATTTATTGATATGGAATAAAATGTTTGTCGTTTCCATTTAGCACTGCTTATCGGAGGAATGGTATGATTTTCCGCATGAAAACGTCCCCCCACTCCTCTTGTCCCTTCCACGCCGGCAGCCAACCTCCGGCTCCGACCAATCAACCAGCCGGCAGCTGGCCGCCAGGCCCCAAAGCTGGTTTGACCGGCTGGGGGTTGCTGGGACGGATGTCGCGCGATTTGATGGGCACTTTGGCCGACTGGAAGCGAGAGTTCGGCGATTTGGTGCATGTGCGAACCTGGCCCGAGCATCAGATCATCGTGTCCGATCCACATTTGGCGCGCGAGTTGCTGGTAGGCCAGGCTGATGCCTTGCAGCGTTGGGAGCGCGCGCTGACGGTGTATCGCCGGGTGCATGGCCATAGCGTGCTGATCGCCGAAGGCCAAGCCTGGCGCGAAAAGCGGCAGGCCCTGCAGCCAGATTTCACGCGCAAATCCGTGCAGGCCTTCTCGCCATCCATTGTCGAGGCCGCCCGCCAGGCATTCGCGCAGTGGCCGGGCCGGGAGGATGCCTGGCCGATAGAGAACGAACTCACCTCGCTGACAATGGAGGTGATTCTGCGCATGATGTTTTCCAGCGGAGTGGGCGGCGAGGCTCAGCAGGCGGAAGAGGCTGTGCAACCACCTTGATGGTGGCCTCCACCGCGGAGCTGTGGCGGCCCGCCAGCCTGCCCGATTGGATGCCGTGGCAGCGTAAACGGCGCCGGGCGCGGCTGCTGTTGAACGATTTGATCGAACGGCATCTGCAAGCTCGGTTGGGCATGCCGCAAGAGGACTGGCCTGATGATCTGCTTGCCCGGCTGTTGCGGCTGCATTCGCGGCAGCCGCGTGACTGGCCGTTGCAGGCGGTGCGGGATGAGTGCAAGACGGCCTTTCTGGCGGGGCATGAAACGATTGCGGCTTCGTTGGGCTGGTGGGCGTGGTGCATGGCCTCCCATCCTGATATCCAGGAGAAGGCTCGCGCAGACGCGACGGCCGCGTGGCCAGGAGAAGAGAGCGGCGAGCCGGATGTGTCCGCGCTGCATTACGTGAGCCAGACACTGCAGGAAAC
>NZ_MKCT01000056.1 GCF_001855555.1 Chromobacterium sphagni
GCGCAGGAAGCCGGCCACCCAGCGCCACTGCGCCGGCTCCAGCCGCGGCCGGAACAGCAGCGGAGCGTCGTCGCGCCACAGCCAGCGCAACACCTGCCACGGCGCGCGCGGATTTGCCCAAGGCTCCGACTGGCTGACCGACAGCTGGCCGCCATTGGCAAAACTGGTTTCCCGCGCCGCGCCGCAGGCGCGCTCCACCACCACCACCTCATGCCCCATCCTGGCCAGGAACCAGGCGGTGGACACGCCCACCACCCCGGCGCCGAGTACCGCCACTCGCATTTTGCCTCCATCCGACAAGACAACGGGCAAGACTGGCTTGCCCGTTCAAGACGTGATGTTAATGGCAATCGCCCGCCGCGGCGACTGTTTTGTCAGACAAACAGTCTATTTTTTGGCGTGTTCATAAACCGTCTTGCCACGCAGATGAAAGTAGTCCGAGGCGAAGTAGAAGTTTTCCGAATGGCCGACAAACAGCAGGCCGTCGGACTTGAGCAGCGGCGCGAAGCGCTTGAGCACTCCGAACTGGGTGTCACGGTCGAAATAGATCATCACGTTGCGGCAGAAGATGGCGTCGAATTGTTTCTTCACCGCCCAGTTGCTTTCCACCAGATTCAGCCGCTGGAAAGTGATCATATTGCGCAGCGCCGCCTTGGCCTGGTAACTGCCGTCCGCCAGCTTGTCGAAGTATTTGACCGCGTGGCCGGCCGGCAGCCTGGCGATCTTGTCGGCCGGATAGATGCCCTTGCGGCCGGTTTCCAGCACACTGGTGTCCAGATCGGTGGCGAACACGCTGATATTCGGCTTGGACATGCCGGGGAAAGCCTCCAGCGCGGTGATGGCCAGCGAGTAAGGCTCCTCGCCGGTAGAAGCCGCCGCGCACCAGATCGCCAACTCGCCGCTGGCCGCTGCCTTTTTCTTCAGATGCTCGGACAGGATGGGGAAATGGTGCTCTTCGCGGAAGAAGAAAGTCAGGTTGGTGGTCAGCGCGTTGACGAACTGCTCGAATTCGCGCTTGCCGCCGATGGACTCCAGGAAATCGACATAGGCGGCGAAACCCGGCAGCTTCAATTCGCGGATGCGGCGCACCAGCCGGCCGTAAACCATGTCCTTCTTGGACGGATTGAGGGCGATGCCCGCTTCTTTGTAAATCAGCTTGCGTATGCGTTCGAAGTCGGCGTCGCTGAAGGCGAACTCGCGGTTGAATTCAATCTTGGGCAATACCACCGGCGGCAGCTTGTTCATGTACGGGATTCCAGCAAAAAGGCCCGGGCAAGTGCCCGGGCCTGGTTCTTACCATGGTCCAGTATCACACCGAGAACGAAGAACCACAACCACAAGTGGTGGTGGCGTTCGGGTTGCGGATCACAAACTGCGAACCTTCCAGGCTTTCCTGATAGTCGATTTCGGCGCCGACCAGGTACTGGTAGCTCATCGGATCCACTAGGAAAGTCACACCCTGGCGCTCGATGGCGGTGTCGTCCTCGTTGGCGATCTCATCGAAGGTGAAACCGTATTGGAAACCGGAACAGCCGCCGCCGGAGACGAAGACGCGCAGCTTCAGGTCGGGATTGCCCTCTTCCGCGATCAGATCCTGCACCTTGGTGCAGGCGCTGTCGGTGAAGTTGATCGGGCACGGCATTTCGGTAGCAGCTTCTGTCATGTGTAACCTCGCAATTCAATCAGGCCGGTATGCGGCCATTCACCCACTATTTTAGTCGGATATCGGGGCGGATGGCGAGCATTCAAGCCCCTGCGCGCCATCAAGGCAACAGCGGCACCACATCCAGCCCATCCTGCTCCGGCAGACCGAACATCAGGTTCATGTTCTGCACCGCCTGGCCGGCCGCGCCTTTGACCAGATTGTCTATCACCGACAATACCACCACAGTGTCGCCCCCCTGCGGCCGATGGACCGCGATGCGGCACAGATTGGCGCCACGCACCGAGCGCGTCTCCGGGTGACTGCCGGCCGGCAGCACATCGACAAAGGCTTCGCCGGCGTAGCGCCGCTCGAACAGCTGCTGCAGATCGATCTCCCTGGACAGGCGGCCGTACAGGGTAGCGTGAATGCCGCGTATCATCGGCGTCAGGTGCGGCACGAAGGTCAGCCCCACCGCGTTGCCCGTCGCCCGGGACAGGCCTTGGCGGATTTCCGGCAGATGGCGGTGGCCGGCCACGCCGTAAGCCTTGAAGGAATCGCCGGCCTCGGCCAGCAAAGCGCCGATTTCACCCTTGCGCCCCGCCCCGGACACGCCGGACTTGCAGTCGGCGATCAGGCTGGACGGATCAATCGCGCCGGCTTCCAGCAAGGGCAGGAAGCCCAGTTGCACCGCGGTCGGATAGCAGCCTGGATTGGCCACCAGCCGCGCGCGGCGTATGGCTTCGCGGTTGACTTCCGGCAAACCGTAGACCGCGTCGGCAATCAGTTGCGGAGCGGCATGCTTGACGCCGTACCATTGCTCCCATTCCTGCACATCCTGGATGCGGAAGTCGGCCGCCAGGTCTATCACCCGCACGCCGGCATCCAGAAGCGCGCTTGCCTCCTGCATCGCGATGCCGTTGGGCGTGGCGAAGAACACCACATCGCATTTCTGCAAACGGGCCTCGTCCGGCGTGGTGAACGCCAGATCGATGCGGCCGCGCAAGCTGGGAAACATGTCGTCGACGCGGATGCCCGCATCCTTGCGCGAGGTCACCGCCGTCACCCTGGCCTGCGGATGCTTGGCCAGCAAGCGCAGCAATTCCACACCGGTGTATCCGGTTCCTCCGACGATCCCAACCTTGATCATGGCCAGCCCTTTACATAAAAAAATGTCGCAAAGGCGACAGTTTAGGCAGCGTAGGCTGTGGCGGCAAGTGCACAGCGGCACAAAAAACAAAAAAACCGCCGGGCCGAAGCCAAGCGGTTTTTTGCGAAAACAGTATCCGGCGAATTAACGCTTGGAGAACTGCTTGGCGCGACGTGCTTTGCGCAGGCCAACCTTTTTACGCTCAACTTCACGAGCGTCGCGGGTCACGTAGCCTGCAGCCGACAGAGCCGGCTTCAGAACTGCGTCGAAGTCGATCAGGGCACGGGTGATGCCATGACGGATCGCGCCGGCTTGGCCGGTTTCGCCGCCGCCAACCACGTTTACTTTGATGTCAAAGGATTCGAGGTTTTCGGTCAGGACCAGCGGCTGGCGGATAACCATGCGACCGGTTTCACGGGCAAAATACTCGTCAACCGGCTTGCCGTTAACGATGATCTGGCCGGAACCCTTTTGCATGAACACGCGAGCAACGGAGCTCTTGCGACGGCCGGTGCCGTAGTAGTATTTACCGTTCATTGTTATGCCTTAAAATCAGATTTCCAGCACTTTGGGCTGTTGGGCGGAGTGCGGATGCTCGGAACCAGAGTACACCTTGAGCTTCTTGATCATGGCGTAACCCAGCGGACCCTTCGGCAGCATGCCTTTTACGGCCTTTTCCAGAACGCGCTCCGGGAACTGGTTTTGCAGTTCGGTGAAGTTGCGCTCGTAGATGCCGCCCGGGTAACCGGAGTGACGGTAGTACTTTTTGTCCAGAGCTTTGGTACCGGTAACACGCAGCTTCTCAACATTCACCACGACGATGAAATCGCCAGTGTCAACGTGAGGAGTGAATTCCGGCTTGTGTTTGCCACGCAGGCGGCGGGCGATTTCGGCAGCAAGGCGACCCAGCACCTTATCGGCGGCGTCGACCACGTACCATTCGCGCTTTACCTCATGCGGCTTGGCAGAAAAGGTCTTCATGGAACTCTTCCATCGTAATTCTTGAAAGTTACGGATTCTAGTGCAGTGGCTGGGTAGCTGTCAAACCCTTGTGACACAACAGATTTCCGCAAGGCGGCAAACGACGGAATCCGGGCGGAAAAACAGACAAAAAAAAAGCGCAACGCTGAGGCGTGTTGCGCCAAGTTCCACCTTAGAAGGAGGATGGAGGAGACAACACCAGGAACGCCACAGTGCGTAACGCCCTGATGCAATACCAATTATCGGTATCCCATCGGGATTAGGCAAGCACTTTTTGTGCAGTGCACGATAAATGCGGTGCGCCAATGACACACCATGTTGCGCAAAGCATGAACCGGCGCGACGGAACCCTCCCGCCGCGCCAGTTTTTCCGCAAAATCAGCGCCTTACAGCTTCACTGCCGCGTCCAGCGCCACTTCCATCATGTCGCGGAAGGAGGTCTGGCGCTCCTCGGCGCTGGTGGCCTCGCCGGTCGGAATAATGTCCGACACGGTCAGAATGCCCACCGCGCGCGCGCCGTACTGGGCGGCCACGCTGTAGATGCCGGCCAGCTCCATTTCGATCACGTTGACCTGCATCCTGGCCAGCACCTCCAGCATGTTCGGCTGCACGCCGTAGAACAGGTCGGCGGAGAACACATTGCCGACGGTGATCTTCTTGCCCTGCTCGGCGGCGGTGTCCACCACCGTGCGCAGCAGGGTGTAATCGGCGATAGCGGCGTAATCGTGGTCGTGGAAGCGCATGCGGTTGACCTTGCTGTCGGTCGACGCGCCCATCGCGACGAACAGCTCGCGCAGCTTGATGTCGGGTGTCACCGCGCCGCAGGAGCCGATGCGGATGATGTTCTTGACGCCGTAGTCCTTGACCAGCTCGGTGGTGTAGATGCTGGCGGACGGAATGCCCATGCCATGCGCCATCACAGACAGTCGCTTGCCCTTGTAGCTGCCGGTGTAGCCGAAGATGTTGCGCACGTTGGTGACCTGCTCGGCGCCCTCCAGGAAGGTTTCGGCGATCAGCTGCGCGCGCAGCGGGTCGCCCGGCATCAGTATGGTTTCGGCGAAGGCGCCATCCTTGGCGTTGATATGCGGGGTTGCCATTCAAGGTCTCCTCTAGAAATCGGTCTGGCCACGGTCCGCGGCGCGGACCGTGAAAATGGGAACGGGCCGCCTAAGCGGCCCGTCATTGCCTGGATCAGTCCAGGAAGGACGTGCCGTAATCCATCGCCGGCAGGCCCAGGTGGCTGGCGACGCTCTGGCCGATATCGGCGAAGGTGGCGCGTTCGCCGATGGCGCCCGGCTTCACCCTCCTGCCGTAACACAGCACCGGGATATGCTCGCGGGTGTGGTCGGAACCGGGCCAGGTGGGATCGCAGCCGTGATCGGCGGACAAGATCAGGATATCGTCGTCGCCAAGCGCCGCCATCACCTCGGGCAGGCGCGCGTCGAACTCCTCCAAAGCGGCGGCGTAGCCCGCGGTATTGCGGCGATGGCCGTAGCTGGAGTCGAAATCGACGAAGTTGGCCATGATGATGGCCGGCTTGTCCTGATGCTGATGCATGGCGGTCAGCGTGGCGTCCCACAATTGGTCGAAGCCGGTGGCCTTGTGCTTGTGGGTGATGCCGACATGAGCGTAGATGTCGGCGATCTTGCCTATCGACACCACGTCGCCGCCGGCGTCGGCCAGCTTCTTCAACACCGTAGGCGCCGGCGGCTCCACCGCCAGATCCTTGCGGTTGCCGGTACGGGCGAACTTGCCCGCGCCCTCGCCGACGAAGGGCCGGGCGATCACGCGGCCTATATTGTAAGGCTCCAGCAGCTCGCGGGTGATCTTGCACAGCTGGTACAGCCGTTCCAGCCCGAAGGTCTCTTCGTGGCAGGCGATCTGGAACACCGAATCGGCCGAGGTGTAGAAGATGGGCTTGCCGCTCTTCATATGCTCCTCGCCCAGACGGTCGAGTATCTCGGTGCCGGAGGCGTGGCAGTTGCCCAGATAGCCCGGTAGCCCGGCCTGCTCGACGATGGCGTCCAGCAGCTCCTGCGGGAAACTGTCGTCGTGGTCGCTGAAGTAGCCCCAGTCGAACAGCACCGGCACGCCGGCGATCTCCCAGTGGCCGGATGGGGTGTCCTTGCCGCTGGAAATCTCCCGCGCGTAACCGTAGGCCGCTTCCGGCGCCGCCGCGTCCATTCCTTCCGGGAAATAGCCCGACGACAGCCGGCAGGCGTGAGCCAGGCCCATCCGCGACAGGTTCGGCAGCTTGAGCGGGCCATTGCGGCCGATATCGGCGCGCCCTGCGGCCGCCTCCATCGCGATATGGCCCAACGTGTTGCTGCCGGTGTCCCCGAACTTGGGCGCGTCGGCCGCCGCGCCTATGCCCAGCGAGTCGAGGATTAATATGATTGCGCGTTTCATGCTGCCTCCCGGGCCTTATTCGCCACGGATGATCTGGTAAACCTGCGGCAGGGTCGCCGGCGCGATTTCATCGATGCGGATGGCGGCCTTGACCCGGCGCGCCGCGTCTTCGAAGCTCGCCTCGTCGGCGGCGTGGATCATCATCAGCGGGGTGTCCCTGGCGATATTCTGACCCAGTTCGACGAACTGCGACAGTCCCACGCGGAAATCCAGCACGTCGCTGGCCAGACGGCGGCCGCCGCCCAGCGCACACACCGCCATGCCGATGCCGCGGGTGTCCATCGCACCCACGAAGCCTGCCTTGTCGGCGTATACCGGGCGCACGATGGGCGCGGGCGCCAGATGGCGGTCGTAGTTTTCCATGAAATCCACCGGGCCGCCCAGCGCGGTCACCATGCGGCCGAAGATCTCGGCGGCGCGGCCGGAATCCAGCGCAGCCTGCAGCTTGGCGCGGGCGTCGGCGTCGTCCTGCGCCAGCTTGCCGCCGATCAGCATCTGGCTGCACAGCGCCATCGTCACCTCGTGCAGGCGCGGGTTGCGCTCGTCGCCCTTCAGGTAGCGCACCGCCTCGCGGGTTTCGATGCTGTTGCCGGCGGTGGAGGCCAACGGCTGGCTCATTTCGGTGATCAGCGCGGTGGTGGCCACGCCGGCGCCGTTGCCCACCTTGACGATGCGGCTGGCCAGCTCGATGGACTTCTCCATCGTCGGCATGAAGGCGCCGCTGCCGGCCTTGACGTCCATCACCAGCACATCCAGGCCGGCCGCCAGTTTCTTCGACAGGATGGAGGCGGTGATCAGCGCGATGGACTCGACCGTGGCGGTGACGTCGCGGGTGGCGTAGAAGCGGCGGTCGGCCGGCGCCAGGTCGGAAGTCTGGCCGATGATGGCCACGCCGATCTCTTTCACCACCTGGCGGAACCGCTCCGGCTCCGGAAACGGGTTGTAGCCCGGAACCGCCGACAGCTTGTCCAGCGTGCCGCCGGTGTGGCCCAGGCCGCGGCCGGAAATCATCGGCACGAAGCCGCCGCAGGCGGCCACCATCGGCCCCAGCATCAACGACACCACGTCGCCAACGCCGCCGGTGGAGTGTTTGTCCACGATGGGGCCGGGCAGGCCCAGGTCCTGCCACTGCATGCGGCGGCCGGAGTCGCGCATCGCCAGCGCCAGGTGGACGTTCTCGTCCAGCTCCATGCCGTTGAAGTAGATGGCCATCGCCAGCGCGGCGATCTGGCTGTCGGCGACGCTGTTGTCAGTGATGCCGGCGACGAACTGCTGGATGTCCTGCTGCGACAACATCAGGCCGTCGCGTTTTTTACGAATGATTTCTTGCGGCAAAAACATGGCAATTTCCCTGTCTGAATCCCCTCGCCGTCGCGGAAGCAAACGGCAATGGGCGATGCGGCCGGGAAATCGCCCGGCCAGAGTGCGGTCAGCCCGCGTATGAGGTGCGGATCAGTAGCCGCTGGTCTGCTTGGCCACGCCGCCGGCGATCTCGATCTGCAGATTGGCCAGCAGGCTGGAGGCGCCGAAGCGGAAATGGCGGGCGCTGACCCAGCCATCGCCCAGCAGGCGCTCGGCCAACGCCAGGTAGTTTGAGGCCTCGGCCGCGCTCTTCACCCCGCCGGCGGCCTTGAAGCCGCAGGCCCCGCCGGTTTCCTTGATCACCGTCAGCATGGTCTCGGCGGCCTCAAGCGTGGCGTTGACCGGCACCTTGCCGGTGGAGGTCTTGATGAAGTCGGCGCCGGCGCGGATGGAGATTTCGCTGGCCGCGCGGATCAGCGCCGCGTCCTTCAGTTCGCCGCTCTCGATGATGACTTTCAGCAGCTTGCCGCCACAGGCCTCCTTGCAGGCCCGCACCAGCTCGAAGCCGATGTCGCGGTTGCCAGCCATCAGCGCGCGATAGGGGAACACCACGTCCACCTCGTCGGCGCCGTAGGCGATGGCGGCGCGGGTCTCGGCCACCGCGATGGCGATGTCGTCATTGCCGTGCGGGAAGTTGGTGACGGTGGCCACCTGCACTTGCGGGCAGCCGGCTTCACGCAGCGTCTTCTTGGCGATGGGCACGAAGCGCGGGTAGACGCAGACGGCGGCGACGGTGCCGTCCGGGCTGTTGGCCTTGCGGCACAAGGCGATCACTTTTTCGTCGGTATCGTCGTCGTTGAGGGTGGTCAGGTCCATCAGCGACAGGGCGCGGCGTGCGGCTTCAATCAATGCAGACATGGTCTATCTTTCTCGAAATGCGGCCAATGGATAAAAACCGCCGCCGGCATGACAGCGGTTTGCCAAAGGCAATGACATGGATTATGAAAATTTCTTCACATGAAAGCAAATCGCAAACAAGCGGGACTTGCTTAAACGCAAACCACCCGGCATCGCCATCACGGCCCCGGAAAAGCCAAACCGGCCGAAACGCCCGACAGATGGGCATCGCAGCCGGCTTGGCGGCACAGAACGTCAAACCCGGCGCGCTTCCTGCACGCCGGACAGTTCCATCAGCCGCGACAGCACCCGGCTGATGTCCTGTACATTGCGCACCTCAACCGTCAGGCGCAGCTTGCTTCGCAAATCGCGCGACAAGGTGTTCACGCCTATCAGATTGAGCTTTTCGCGCGACAGGGTGTCGGACAAGTCGCGCAGCAGGCCCGGCCGGTCCTGCGAGATCACTTCGATGTCTATCGGGAACACACTGTTCTTCAGCTTGCCCCACTCCGCCGCGATCAAGCGCTCCGGCACTTCCTGCGACAGCTTCTTCAGCGTGATGCAGCTGCTGCGGTGGATGGAGATGCCGCGCCCCTTGGTGACGAAACCCATCACCTGGTCCGGCGGCGCCGGCTTGCAGCACTTGGCCAGCACCGTCATCAGATTGTCCACCCCCTCGATCAGCACGCCGCCCGTATCCGGCCCACCCTTGCTGGCCTTGACCAGGCTTTCCGGCAGCACCTCCACCGAGGGCGGCGGCGCGAAGCTGCTGATGGCGTTGGCCACCGCGCGGGTAGTCAGCTCGCCGTGGCCCAGCGCGCCGTACACCTCCTCCAACTTGTCGTAGCCCAGCTTTTCCGCCAGCTGCTGCAGGCTGGGCTGGATGTGCGGCCGGCGCGAAAGCTCGCGCTCGAACAGCGCCTTGCCGGTTTCGCGCACGGTGTCGGCGTTCTGCAGGCGGATGTACTGGCGGATGCGTGAGATGGCGCGATGGCTCTTCACCCAGCCGTCGTGCAGCCAGTTCACCGACGGCCCGCCTTCTTTCGCCGTCAGGATTTCCACCCGCTGGCCGTTTTGCAGCGGCGTCGACAAGGGCACGATCTGGCCCTCAACCTTGGCGCCGCGGCAGCGGTTGCCTAGGCCGGAATGGATGGCGTAGGCGAAGTCGATCGGCGTGGCGCCTTGCGGCAGCGCCAGTACCCGGCCCTGCGGCGTCAGCACGTAGATGGTGTCGGCGAACAGCTCGGTCTTGAACGCCTCGGCCAGTCCTTCGCGGTCGGACATCTCCTCGCGCCAGTCCAACAGCTGGCGCAGCCAGGAGATCTTTTCCTCGTAGGCGGCGTCGCCCTTGCCGCCTTCCTTGTAGCGCCAGTGCGCGGCCACGCCGAACTCGGCGTGCTCGTGCATCTCGAAGGTGCGGATCTGCACTTCCAGCGCCTTCTCTTCCGGGCCGATCACCGCGGTATGCAGGCTGCGGTAGTTGTTAGCCTTGGGATGGGAGATGTAGTCGTCGAACTCGCCGCGTATCGGCTGCCACATGCCGTGGATGATGCCCAGCGCGGTGTAGCAATCCGGCAGCTTGTCCACCAGGATGCGCACCGCGCGGATGTCGTAAAGCTCGGTGAAATCGAGCTTTTTCTTCTTCATCTTCTTCCAAATGGAATAGATGTGTTTGGGCCGGCCGGCCACCTCGGCCTTGACGCCGGCCTTCTTCAACTCTTCGCGCAGGATGTCCAGCACCCGCTCGATGTAGTCGATGCGCTCCAGCCGCCGCTCGTCCAGCAACTTGGCTATCTTCTTGTAGGTGTCCGGCTCGGTGTGTCTGAGACCCAGGTCCTCCAGCTCCCACTTGATCTGCCATACTCCCAGCCGGTTGGCCAGCGGCGCGAACAGCTCCAGCGTCTCGGTGCCGATGCGGCGGCGCAGCGCCTCGTCCGGCACCTGGGCCAGGTAGTGCATGGTCTGGGTGCGCCAGGCCAGCTTGATCAGCACCACCCGGATGTCGGCCACCATCGCCAGCAGCATCTTGCGCATGGTCTCGGCCTGGCGCGCGCAGTCTTCCGGCGTGGCCATCTTGTCGATGCGCGCCAGCTCGGTGATGCGGCGCACACCGCCGACGCCATCCACCAGCATCGCCACCGTGGGATTGAAGGCGTCGCTCAGCCACTGCTGCCAGTCCGGTTTGAGGTCCGGCACGGCGAACATCAAGGTGGCCACGATGGCGTCGGGCAGCAGATTGAGGTCGGCGACGACCGCCGCGGCGGCCACCGCGTGGGTGAACAAATCCTCGCCGGTGGCGGGGACGGTCTTGCCCGCGTACAGCTCCCGCGCGGCGTCGAAGGCGCGCGCCAGCAGCGCGCCATCCTCGGCGGGGAAGGCGGCGGACATATGTTCCAGCCAACGCGCCGGATCGGCGGCGTCGGCCAGAGTATCGGCAACGGTGCGGACTACGGAAACCATATCTGTCTATCTGGACGGACCTGCCGTCTTAACCATGGCTGGGCGGACGCATCCGTCCGGCCATCGGGTTTGCCACACGGGCAGGGTCTAGCCCGCCCTCGTCAATCGGCCGACGCTAGCCTCAGCAGCAAGCGCCTCACCGGCGCCGGCACGCCGGCATCGACAGCCTGATCAATCTGCAGCCACTGGCCGTCCGGCTCGGAGGCTCCCGCGGCCCGCAACGCGTCCAGCCTTGCCGGCTGGGGCGTGATGATCAGGCGAAAATGGGTGAATACATGCTCCAGCTCCGGCCAGGCCGGCAGCAGATCGCCTGCGCCCCGGCGCTGCAGCCAGTCTTCCGCCGCGAAGGTGGTGTCGAACTCCGGCAGCGACAGCAAACCGCCCCAGATCCCGGTGGGCGGCCTGCGCTGCAGCCACACCTTGTCGCCATGGCGCGCCAGCAGCATCACCGTCTGCCGCACCGGCTGAATCTTTTTCGGCCGTGGCACAGGCAATTCGCCGGTGCGCCCCTCGCGCGCCGCCACGCAGCCGTCCGCCATCGGACAGACGCCGCAGACCGGCTTGCCGCGGCCGCACACGGTGGCGCCCAGGTCCATCAAGCCCTGCACATAGGGGCCAATGTCGCCGTCGCGCTCGGGCAGCAGGCCTTCGGCCAGCGTCCACATCCGCTTTTCCACCGCCTTGTCGCCGGGGAAGCCTTCCACGCCGAAGCAGCGCGCCAGCACCCGTTTGACATTGCCGTCCAGAATGGTTTCCCGGCGGCCGAAGGCAAAGGCGGAAATCGCAGCCGCAGTGGAGCGTCCGACGCCGGGCAGCCGCTCCAGCTGTTCGCGCTCGGGCGGGAAGCTGCCGCCGAACTCGGCCATCACCATCTGCGCCGCCTTGTGCAGATTGCGCGCCCTGCTGTAGTAGCCCAGGCCGCTCCATTGCGCCAGCACGTCGTCCACCGGCGCGGCGGCCAGGCTCGCCACATCGGGAAAGCGGGCCAGGAAGCGCGGGTAGTAATCCAGCACGCTCTTCACCTGAGTCTGCTGCAGCATGATCTCGGACAGCCATACCCGGTAAGGGTCGCTGACCTGCCAGGGCAAGTCATGGCGGCCGTGCAGCCGCTGCCAGTCCACCAGGCGGGTGGCAAAATTGCTGTGCAGCATTGCAATCCATTATCCAATCGAACCGATCATGTTAGCGGAAAGCCCGAGCATCACCAAGCAGGCGGCGGCTAAATACGTTAAAATTAAAGGATTACTTACAAGTTTGATCATTTCGAGGTCGTTTCAATGTCCAGTTTCCGTTCCCGCCAGCGCGCCAACCAGCGCCGCGATTTAACCAGCCGTGAACGCTCGGCCAACTCGCCGGCTGGCGGAAACCAGAACCCGCCCTCCGCCGGCGACAAGCCGCCGCGTTTCGAAAAACGCCACGACGCCAGCAATCCGCGCGCGCCCTACTCCGGCCAGCGGCCGGGACCGGGCAAGCCCGACTGGAAGCAGCAGCCGCGCCAGGGCGAGCGCAGTTTCGACAAGCGCGGCCCGGACCAACGGCCACCGCAAGAGGGCGGCTTCCAGGACAAGCGCTACGACCGCGACCGCGGTCCTTCCGGCCGCAAGCCGATGCCGGCGGATAACGGAGCCGAACGCGCGCCGGCCTTCCGCCGCGAAGACCCGTCGCAGGACAAGCGCTACAGCCGCGACCGCGGCCCATCCGGCCGCAAGCCGCTGCATACCGACGACGCGCCGCGACAGTTCAAGCCGCGCGCCGAAAGCGACAAGGCGCAGTGGCAGCGCCGCGACGACAACAGCCCGCGCCAATCTTTCGGCAAGCCCGAGGGCGAGCGCGACAGCCGTTTCCGCCGCGACGACAAGCCGCAATGGCAAAACCGCGACGACCGCGCGCCGCGCAACGACCGCCCCCAACGCGACGACAATGGTCCGCGCAAACCCTTCGGCAAGCCCGAAGGCGAGCGCGACAGCCGCTTCCGCCGCGACGACAAGCCGCAATGGCAAAACCGCGACGACAATGGTCCGCGCAAACCCTTCGGCAAGCCCGAAGGCGAGCGCGACAACCGCTTCCGCCGCGACGACAAGCCGCAATGGCAGCCGCGCGAGGACCGTCAGCTCGACGCCCGCGCCGAGCGCGCCCCGCGCGACGAAAACGCCCCGCGCAAGCTGTTCGGCAAGGCCGAGGGCAGCAGCGACACCCGCCCGCCGCGCGAAGACAAGCCGCAATGGCAGCCGCGCGAAGACCGCCATGAGCGCGCGCCGCGCAATGAAAACGTCCCGCGCCAGTCCTACGCCGACCGCGACAACCGTTTCCGCCGCGACGACAAACCGCAATGGCAGCCGCGCGAGGACCGTCAGCACGACGCCCGCGCCGAGCGCGCGCCGCGCGACGAGAACGCGCCGCGCAAGCCGCTGTTCAGCAAACCATCCGCCGAACGCGACAGTGTCGAGCGCGACAACCGCTTCCGCCGCGAGGACCATCACGACGAGCGCCCGCGCCAGCACCCGTCGCAAGGCCTGCAACCGTTCGGCGACAGCCACCGCGTAGACAGTCCGGAGCGCCGTCAGCAGTTTGACCAGCGCCGCCACGACAAGCCGCAATGGCAGACCACCGGCAACAAGCCGGAAATCACCGTCACCGGCCGGCTGGACAGCAAGCTGGCGCTGTTCGCGCCCTGCCCGCGCGGCCTGGAGCAGCTGCTGGCCGACGAACTGCTGGCGCTGGGCGCAGGCGACATCGCGCCGGCCGACGGCGGCGTGGCCTTCGGCGGCGACGCGCGCCTGATGATGGCGGTCAACCTGCACTCGCGCACCGCCAGCCGCGTGCTGCTGCGCCTGGCGCACGGCCCCTATCACGCCGAGCAAGACATCTACCGCCTGGCGCTGAGCGTGGACTGGCCGCGCTGGTTCGACGTATCGCGCACCATCAAGCTGAAGGCCGACGGCATTGCTGCCCAGGTCAAGAGCCTGGATTACATCGCGCTGACGGTTAAGGACGCGATCTGCGACCGCTTCCGCCAGGCGCAGCTGGGCCGCCCCAATGTCGACACCCGCGCACCGGACGTGCGCGTCAACGTGTTCCTCACCGCCGACACCGCCACCGTTTACCTCGACACCAGCGGCGAGCCGCTGTTCAAGCGCGGCTGGCGCGAAGAGGCCGGCGAAGCGCCGCTGCGCGAAAACCTGGCCGCCGGCATCCTGATGCTGGCCGGATACGACGGCGACAAACCGCTGATCGACCCGATGTGCGGCAGCGGCACCTTCCTGGTGGAGGCTGCCGACATCGCGCTCAACCGCGCGCCGGGCCGCAACCGCCGCTTCGGCTTCGAAGCGCTGGCCAGTTTCGACCAGGTGGGCTGGGAGTCGCTGCAACTGGCCGCCCGCCAGGCGGAAAAAGCGCCGGCCGCGCTGGACATCCGCGGCTCCGACCGCGACAAGAAGATGATCGCCATCGCCCGCGCCAACCTGGAGCGCGCCGGCCTGTCCGGCCTGGTGGAAGCCAAACCCGACGACATCCTGGACGTGCGTCCGGGCGCAGAGGCCGGCCTGATCGTCAGCAACCCGCCCTACGGCGTGCGCCTGGACGAACTGGACCAGCTGGCCGAGTGGTATCCGCTGCTGGGCGATTGGCTGAAGGCTCATTTCGCCGGCTGGACCGCCTGCCTATTCAGCGGCGACCTGCGCCTTGGCAAGCTGATCCATCTGTCGCCCAAGCGCCGTACCCCGCTGTACAACGGCTCGCTGGCCTGCCGCCTGTTCGTGATCAATATGGTGGAAGGCAGCGCCCGCAAGCAGAAGAACGACGACGCAGAAGCGGCCGGCGCCGAATTGCCCGGCGAAGAGCTGTAAGCGCCGCCCGCCTAGGCCCATGCCGCTCCGCCCTCAGGGCCGGGCGGCATTTTTCTTGGCCGCCGCTGGTTAAAGAAACCATAAAAACAGCTAATTTTCAGTCGCATCCGCGCTCGCGGCCACTCCAGCGGCATGAGATAATCACGGCCGAAACCACCTTCAAGCGCGCCGCCATGCAAACCTCTTTTCTATCCGCCACCATCCTGCTGATCCTGATCACCGATCCGCTGGGCAATATCCCGCTGTTCATCTCCGCGCTAAAGCAGGTGAAGCCCGAACGCCGCAAGCGGGTGGTCTATCGCGAATGCCTGATCGCCTTCCTGGTGCTGACCATCTTCATGCTGTTCGGGCGTAATTTCCTGGAATTGATGCACCTGACCGACGAATCGATGCGCATCGCTGGCGGCGTGATCCTGTTCCTGATCGCCATCAAGATGATCTTCCCCGGCGAAGGCAGCGTGTTCGGCGGCGACAAACTGCACGGCGAACCCTTCATCGTGCCCATCGCCATTCCGCTGATCGCCGGACCGTCGGCGATGGCCACCGTGCTGCTGCTGTCCACCCGCGAGCCGGGCCGCATGCTGGAGTGGATGGGCGCGCTGACCATCTGCATGCTGGTCACCACCGTCACCTTCCTGTTTTCCAGCCGGCTGCAAAAACTGCTGGGCGAACAGGCGATCACCGCGCTGGAGCGGCTGATGGGCCTGGTGCTGACCGCCATCTCGGTGGAGATGCTGCTCAGCGGCTTCGCCTCCTATCTGAAGCAGCTGCACTGAGCCTATTCATAGCGGATACGCCGTCAGGGTTATCCCGGATAGGGATATCGACAATGCTCCCGGCTTGAGTCAGTTGTTAGCATCGGATGCAAATGGGCCAACAAGAGTCCGCATTCCATGCCATCAACGCCAGTCGGGACAACCATGCAAACCAAGACTCCGTTCTATTCGCGCCTCTACGTGCAGGTGCTGATCGCCATCGCGCTGGGCGTGCTGCTGGGCAGCTTCATGCCTGATTTCGCCGCCAAGATGAAACCGCTGGGCGACGCCTTCATCAAGCTGATCAAGATGCTGATCGCCCCCATCATCTTCACCACCGTGGTGGTGGGCATCGCCAAAATGGGCGATATGAAGGAAGTCGGCCGCGTCGGCGTCAAATCGCTGCTGTATTTCGAAGCGGTGACCACGCTGGCTCTGGTGATCGGCCTGGTGGTGGTCAACCTGCTGCAGCCCGGCGCCGGTCTCAACATCGACCCGCACACGCTGCACGCCAAGGACATCGCCAAGTACACCGCCGGCGCCAAGGACATGAACACGGTGGACTTCCTGCTGCACATCATTCCGGACAGCGTGGTGGGCGCGTTCGCCAGCGGCGAGATCCTGCAAGTGCTGACTTTCTCGGTACTGCTGGGCCTGGCGCTGACCAAGATGGGCGACAACGGCAAGAACATCGTCCACATCCTGGACGAGTTCTCGCACGCGCTGTTCGGCGTGATCAATATGCTGATGAAGCTGGCGCCGATCGGCGCCTTCGGCGCGATGGCCTTCACCATAGGCAAGTACGGCATCGGCTCGCTGAAGCAGCTGGGCTTCCTGATGGCCTGCGTCTACCTGACCTGCTTCGCCTTCGTCTTCATCGTGCTCGGCGCCATCGCCCGCCTCTCCGGCTTCAGCCTGTGGCGCTTCCTGGTCTACATCAAGGAAGAAATCCTGCTGGTGCTGGGCACCTCGTCGTCGGAATCGGCGCTGCCCGGCATCATGAAGAAGCTGGAAAACCTGGGCTGCGCCAAGCCGGTGGTCGGCATGGTGGTGCCCACCGGCTACTCGTTCAATCTGGACGGCACCTCCATTTATCTGACCATGGCGGCGATCTTCATCGCCCAGGCCACCAATGTGAACCTAAGCCTGGGAGAAGAGCTGGCCATCATCGGCGTGCTGCTGCTGACCTCCAAAGGCGCGGCGGCGGTGACCGGCGGCGGCTTCATCACCCTGGCGGCCACGCTGGCGACGCTGGGCGGCAAGCTGCCGGTGGAAGGCCTGGCGCTGCTGATCGGCATAGACCGCTTCATGTCGGAAGCGCGCGCCATCACCAACCTGATCGGCAACGGCGTGGCCACCGTGGTGATCGCCAAGTGGGAAAAGGCGCTGGACGTGCCGCGGATGCAGCAAGTGCTGAACGGCGAGACGCCGCCGGCAAGCGCCGCAGCCTCGCCCCCGATCCCGCTGCCCGAGCCGCTGCCGCAGACGCGCTGAAGCCACACCCGCCGCCAGGCGGTTTTTTTGTTGCATCTAGAAGCAATCGCTTGATTTTGCCTTGCTCTCGTCCACGATGAAAAATATGGAGGAGGCCTATATGAGCGATTTTTGGCTGCAATACGGCGACGAAATGTTGCCGGTCATCGGCGATTTTCCGCGAGTCGGCGACTATCTGCCCAGTTTCATGCTGGTGGACGATCATAAGCGCGACGTGGCGCTGGAGAGCTTCGCCAATGCGCCCAAGCTGATCCTGACCCTGCTGTCGGTGGACGAAGACGAACATGCCGGGCTGTTCCTGCTGCGCGAAACCCGGCGCTTCACCGAACGTTGGCCGCACCTGAAGCTGATCGTGATCACGGTGGACTCGCCATCGTCGCTGGCGCGGGCGCGCCAGGAACACGGCCTGCCACAGGTGGCGCTGCTGTCCACGCTGCGCGGGCGCGACTTCCACAAGCGCTACGGCGTGCTGATTGCCGAATTCCCGCTCAGCGGCTACACCGCGCCGGCGCTGCTGCTGGCCGATGGCGACAATGTGGTCTACTACGCCGAACGCCTGATCAATACCCGCGACTTCTTCGATTTCGACACCGTCAACACGCTGCTGCAGGATGCCGAACAGAAAGCGCTGGAAGCGGAAAGGGAGGCCGAGGAAAGCCGGCTGATACTGGAGGCGGAGCGGGAGCGAGGAACCGAGCGGCTGATCGAGAAGGTCAAACAGATACAGCCCGCTCCGCCCGATGGCAGGGAGCCCAACTGATCCCGCGCCAGTCCAGGCAAAACAAAACCGCCCGTCGCCGGGCGGTTTTTCACTGATGGACCGACGGCCGACGAATCAGCTGTTCAGTTCCTTTGCCAGGTACAACCAGGTTTCCACCACGGTGTCGGGGTTGAGGGACACGGTTTCGATGCCCTCTTCCACCAGCCACTTGGCGAAGTCCGGATGGTCGGACGGGCCCTGGCCGCAGATGCCCACGTACTTGCCCAGCTTGCGGCAAGCCTGGATCGACATGTGCAGCATCGCCTTGACCGCCTCGTTGCGCTCGTCGAAAGTGCTGGCGATCGGGCCGCCGGAGTCGCGGTCGACGCCCAGCGTCAGCTGGGTCATGTCGTTGGAGCCGATCGAGAAGCCGTCGAAGTGCTGCAGGAATTGCTCGGCCAACACCGCGTTGGCCGGCAACTCGCACATCATGATCAAGCGCAGGCCGTTGTCGCCGCGCTTGAGGCCGTTTTCCGCCAGGATTTCCACCACTTTCCCGGCTTCGGCCAGGGTGCGGACAAACGGGATCATCACTTCCACGTTGGTCAGGCGCATCACGTCGCGCACCTTCTTGATGGCGCGGCATTCAAGCTCGAAACAGTCGCGGAACGACTCGGCCACGTAGCGCGCCGCGCCGCGAAAGCCGATCATCGGGTTTTCCTCGTGCGGTTCGTACAACTGGCCGCCGATCAGGTTGGCGTACTCGTTGGACTTGAAGTCCGACATGCGCACGATGACCTTCTTCGGCCAGAACGCCGCGGCCAGCGTGGACACGCCTTCGGCGATCTTGTCGACGTAGAAGTCCACCGGGCTGGCGTAGCCGGCGATGCGGTCGGCGATCACGGCCTTCAGTTCCGGGGCCTGCTTGTCGAACTCCAGCAGCGCTTTGGGGTGGATGCCGATCTGGCGGTTGATGACGAATTCCATCCGCGCCAGGCCGACGCCTTCGTTGGGCAGCTGGGCGAAGTCGAACGCCAGTTCCGGGTTGCCGACGTTCATCATGATCTTTACCGGCGCCTTGGGCATCTTGTCCAGTTCCAGATCGATGATTTCCACGTCCAGCAGGCCGTCGTAGATGTTGCCGGTGTCGCCTTCGGCGCAGGACACCGTCACTTGCATGCCAGCCTTCAGCACGCGGGTGGCGTCGCCGCAACCGACCACGGCCGGGATGCCCAGCTCGCGCGCGATGATGGCGGCGTGGCAGGTGCGGCCGCCGCGGTTGGTGACGATGGCGGCGGCGCGCTTCATCACCGGCTCCCAGTCGGGATCGGTCATGTCGGTCACCAGCACGTCGCCCGGCTTGACCTGATCCATCTCCGACGCGTCGCGGATGGTGCGCACGGTGCCCTGGCCTATCTTCTGGCCGATGGCGCGGCCTTCGCACAGGATCTCGGACTTGCCGTTCAGACGGTAGCGGCGCAGCGTGTCCTTGCGGTCTTCCTGCGACTTAACCGTTTCCGGACGCGCCTGCAGGATGTACAGCTTGCCGTCCACGCCGTCGCGGCCCCACTCGATGTCCATCGGGCGGCCGTAGTGCTTCTCGATGATCAGCGCGTAGCGGGCCAGTTCGGCCACTTCGTCGTCGCTGATCGAGAACTGCTTGCGCAACTCCGGCGCCACATCCACGGTCTTGACCGAGCGGCCAGCCTGGGAGGCGTCGGTGAACTCCATCTTGATCAGCTTGGAGCCCATGGTCTTGCGCAGCACCGCCGGCCGTCCGGCCTGCAGCGTCGGCTTGTGCACATAGAACTCGTCCGGGTTCACCGCGCCTTGCACCACGGTTTCGCCCAGGCCGTAGGAAGCGGTGATGAACACCACGTCCTCGAAGCCGGATTCGGTGTCGATGGTGAACATCACGCCGGCGGCGCCGGTATCCGAGCGCACCATGCGCTGCACGCCGGCGGACAGGGCCACCACGTCGTGGGCGAAGCCTTTGTGCACGCGGTAGGAGATGGCGCGGTCGTTGTACAAAGAGGCGAAGACGTGCTTCATCGCGTCCTTGACGTTGTCAAGGCCGCGGATATTCAGGAAGGTTTCTTGCTGGCCTGCGAACGAGGCGTCGGGGAGGTCTTCGGCGGTGGCGGAAGAGCGGACGGCCACCGAAATGTCGGCGCCTCCGGCATCGGCCACCATCTGGTCCCAGGCCTCCTTGATGTCCGCGTCCAGCTTGGCAGGGAACGGGGTATCGATGATCCACTGGCGGATTTCCTTGCCGATGCGGGCAAGTTCGCTGACATCGTCGATATCCAGCTTGGCCAGCGCGGCGCTGATCTTGTCCGCCAGGCCGTTATGCTGAAGAAAATCGCGATAAGCCTGAGCGGTGGTGGCGAAGCCACCCGGTACCCGCACGCCGGAACCGGCCAGCTGACTGATCATTTCACCGAGAGAGGCGTTCTTGCCGCCTACCTCTTCCACGTCGGTCATGCGCAGCTTCTCGAACCAGATGACGTAGTTCTCTGCCATCACTTCACTTCCTGTGTTGGATTGGGACGATAGGGCCGCATTCTAGCCGAATTACGTGCCAATTGCGTAGCAACTTTTGCACTGCACAAGATTTTATGCGACAAGAAAATTGTTTAATCCAATACAATCAAATGGTTGATCCGCAAACCATCCGGCACTCAACTCAAATGTCATGTAGCGCGTTGATTACACGCGAAAAGCCGCGCATGTCCGCAGGTATCGTCAAGGCTTGCATCGGTATACACTTTGCCGCAACCAAATACACTTTGCCAAGGTGCATCATGTCCCATCGCCGCTCCGCCTTCTTCATCTCCGACCGCACCGGCATCACCGCCGAGTCGCTGGGCCACACGCTGCTGACCCAGTTCGACACCTTGGACTTCAAGCGCGATACCGTGCCCTTCGTCGATACCGTGGACAAGGCCAAGGCGCTGGCGCAGCGCATCAGCGACATCGCCGAGCGCGACCATCTGCGCCCGCTGGTGTTCACCAGCATAGTCAATCCGGAGGTGCGCGAGGCGCTGCGCTTGAACAATGTGGTGCTGATAGACTTCTTCGAAACCTTCATCGGCCAGCTGGAGGCCGAAATCGGCCAGAAGGCGTCGCTGTCGGTGGGCAAGGCCCACGGCATGGTCAACGAGGAAAAGTACGACCACCGCATGGAGGCGGTCAACTTCTCGCTGAACCACGACGACGGCGTCAAACTGAAGGATCTGGACGAGGCGGACGTGATTCTGGTGGGGGTGTCGCGCTCCGGCAAAACCCCTACCTGCCTGTACCTGGCGCTGCAGTACGGCATACGCGCCGCCAACTATCCGCTGACGCCGGAAGACTTGGGCAGCCCGACGCTGCCCAAGCTGCTGCTGCCGTTCAAGGACAAGATCTTCGGCCTCACCATCGACCCGGCCCGGCTGCACAATATTCGCTCGGAACGCCGGCCGGACTCCAAATACGCCAGCATGGACAACTGCCGGCGCGAGGTGAACGAAGCGGAATCGATGTTCCGCCACCACGGCGTGACCTTCATCAGCACCACCCACAAATCGATCGAAGAGATCGCCTCCACCATCATGCACAAAGCGGCGCTGGGACGTAAGTTCTGATCCCGGCCGGGTCCGCCCGGCAACCAGGTGGTCTGCGCCAACCAGCCGCGCGGCGGCGCTAACCGCCGCCGCGCTTCACCTTGAAACCGTGCTTGGCCAGCTCGGCCATCACGGTTTCCACATGGTCGCCCTGGATCTCCAGCACGCCGTCCTTGGCGGTGCCGCCGCTGCCGCAGCGCGTCCGCAGCTGCTTGCCCAGCTTAGCCAGCGCATCCGCAGCCAGCGGCAAGCCCCTGACCACCGTCACCTCCTTGCCGCCCCTGCCCTTGGTCTCGCGCGCCACCCGCGCGATGCCGTCTCCCGCCGGCTCGGCCTCCGCCGCGCAAACGCATTGCTGTTGCGGCTGGCGGCACTGCGGACACATGCGGCCATGCTCGGTGGAGTACACCAGCCCTCCGCCCTCGCTTCGTTTCGCTTTCATTCAGCTTCCATCCATTTCCAGTACGCAGGCGCCATGGTTGCGGCGAATCGGTGCGCGGACAAGCCCCGCAAGCCGGACATGCCATTCGCGCAAACAGGAATAAAACGCTATCCCTTTGTTTATTTGTAAATTTCCCGTCATTCCAGGAACAATAAAAACCAAACACTCTCAAAAATAAGGAGCCGTCATCCCAGCCGAAACCTAACGAGAGCAACGATGAACATCCCCGACTTCAACCAACCGCCCATCGCTGTCGCGCGCGTCTGGCCGCAACAGCTGGCCGGCGTGCAGGCGGGGCGGCAGCTCACATCGGAGCAGCAACACGAGTTCGCCGAGATGCTGTTCCGCACCGTGCTGCAGAATCCGCCGCACAGCGCGCCGCTGTTCGCCCTCGCCAATGCTCCGGCCAGCCTGCAAGCCAGCCATCCTTCCTCGCCGGCCCGGCAGCGCTCCGCCAACCGCGCCTATTCCTCCGAACGCCCCGCCGCCGGCTTCCTGCTGCAAGCCGAGGCTTGACGCCGTCCCGCGCCTCATGTTTTGATGAAGCCATGAAAACCGCATCCGCATTCGCAATCCAGCTCTGGTGGTGGCGCCTCTCTTAGGCGGCACCGGCGAAACGCGCACGCAAAAACCCGGAGGCTGCCGACAAGGCGCACCGGGTTTGTTTTTGACAGTCCCCTCCCCAGTTCCCCCTGTCGGCCTCCTCTCCCAACCCCAACGGAGACCGATATGAATCTAGACGCCATCAGCAGCAGCGACATCATCCTCACCGGCGACCGCACCACCGGCCAGCTGCATCTGGGCCACTATGTGGGTTCGCTGAAGAACCGCGTGATCCTGCAGGAGCGCTGCAAGCAATTCCTGCTGCTGGCCGACGCCCAGGCCCTGACCGACAATATGGGCAATTACCTCAAGGTGCGCGACAACGTGCTGCAGGTGGCGCTGGACTATCTGGCAGTGGGCATAGACCCGGCCAAAAGCACCATCTTCATCCAGAGCCTGGTGCCGGAACTGACCGAGCTGGCGTCCTACTACCTCAATCTGGTGACCGTGGCGCGTCTGGAGCGCAATCCCACCATCAAGGACGAGATCAAGCAGCGCGGCTACGAACGCGACATTCCGGCCGGCTTCCTCACCTACCCGGCCGCCCAGGCCGCCGACATCACCGCCTTCAAGGCCACCATCGTGCCGGTGGGCGACGACCAGATCCCGATGATAGAACAGACCAACGAGATCGTGCGCCGCTTCAACGCGAGCGTGGATCAGACCGTGCTGGTGGAAGCCCGCGCGGTGGTGCCGGAAGTCGGCGCGCGCCTGCCGGGCATAGACGGCAAGGCCAAGATGTCCAAATCGCTGGGCAACACCATCACCCTGTCCGCCAGCGCCGATGAAATCCGCCAGGCGGTGAAAATGATGTACACCGACCCCAATCACCTGCGGGTGGCCGATCCCGGCCAGGTGGAGGGCAATGTGGTGTTCAGCTATCTGGATGTGTTCCATCCGGACCAGGCGCTGGTGGCGGAGCTGAAAGCCCACTACCAGCGCGGCGGCTTGGGCGACACGGTGATCAAGCGGCATCTGGAAGAGTGCCTGCAAAGCCTGCTGGCGCCGATACGCGAGCGCCGCGAGCAATACGCGCGCGACCCGGCCGCGGTGCTGGAAATGCTGAAGACCGGCACCCGCCGCGCCCGCGACGTGGCGGCCGCCACGCTGGCCGAAGTGAAAACCGCGATGGGCCTGAACTACTACTAATTCAACACGGCGCAAAGGACGACGGCGCCGCCGCCGTCCTTGCCGCCATCCGATGGAAACGCCATGCCAATCCATGCCTCATCGCACCGCGGCACCTGGCTCGGGCTGCTGGCCGTCATCCTGTGGAGCGCCGTTCCGCCGCTGATCCGCCTGCTCAGCGAAAATTTCGGCCCGATAGGCGGCGCGGCGCTGATGTACAGCGTCAGCGCCGCGCTGCTGGCAGCCGTGCTGGGCTGGCCGCGCCTGCGCGACTTTCCGCCGCGCTACCTGCTGCTCGGCGGCGGACTATTCGCCTGTTACGAAATCGCGCTGGCTCTGGCGCTGGGCTTTGCCCAGAACCGGATGCAGGCGATAGAGCTGGGCATCGTCAACTATCTGTGGCCCTGCTTCACCGTGCTGATGGCCGTGGCGTTCAACCGTCAGCGCGCCGGGCCATTGCTGCTGCCCGGCCTCTGCCTGTCGCTGCTGGGCGTAGCCTGGATCATGAGCGGCGGCGCGCTGTCGCCGGCAGGCATTCTGCGCAACGCGCTGCAGAACCCGCTCAGCTATTCGCTGGCCCTCGCCGGCGCGCTGCTGTGGGCGGCTTACTGCACCTTCACCAAGCGGCTGTCGCAGGGCAAGAACGGCATTGCGCCCTTCTTCGCGCTGACCGCGCTGGCATTGTGGCTCCAATACGGCCTCAGCCGGGAAAGCCTCGCCATGCCGGCGCTGTCGTCCATCGCCATCCTGCTGCTGGCCGCCGTGGTGATGGCCGCCGGCTACGCGGCGTGGAATATCGCCATCGCCGAGGGCAATATGATGCTACTGGTCGCCGCATCCTATTCCACTCCGGTGCTGTCCTCGGCGCTGGCCTCGGCCATCCTCAGCACCGCGCTGTCCTTCGCCTTCTGGCAGGGCGCGGCGATGGTCGCCGCCGGCTCGCTGCTGTGCTGGCGGTCCACCCGCCCCACCCGCGCGGCCTAGCGCCGCCCAAGCCTCGCCATATTTAGGGAATCAACCTATGAACAGTATTTTCCGATGCCAGAACCTGGATGACGCCAGGGGACAAATAAACCGCATCGACCGTGCGCTGGCAACCCTGATCGCCGAGCGCGGCATCTATGTGCGCCAGGCCGCGCAGCACAAGAACGGCTGCCGGGAGGCCGGACTGGTCAGGTGATGCGGCGGGTGGAACGGCTGGCCGGCGAACTGGGGGCAGATCCCGCGCTGACCGCCGCCGTCTACCGCGCCATGATCGGCCACTTCGTCGCCGACGAGTTGGACGCGCTTCACAACGGCGCAAGCGGACGGATTTGAGCCGGACGCCGGCATTCCATACAATCGGCGGAATGGGCCGCGCCGCGCTCGGGCGCAGTCGGTTCGCATCCCAATCTATCGCGGAAGAAAACCCGGATGAAAAAGACAATCCTGCTGCTGCTCGCCTGCCTGTCCGTTCCGGCGCTGGCCGAAGAAGTGGGCGAAGTGTCCACCACCTTCAAACTGCTCAGCCCCAACGACAAGGTGGTGGTGGAGGCCTTCGACGATCCTTCGGTGCAGGGCGTGGCTTGCTATGTGTCGCGCGCCAAGACCGGAGGCTACAAGGGGGCGGTGGGCCTGGCCAAGGATCCGTCGCGCTTCTCCGTCGCCTGCCGCCAGGTGGGGCCGATCCGCTTTGGCCAGCCGCTGCCGCAGCAGGAACAGGTGTTCAAGGAGAGCGCGTCCTTCGTGTTCAAGCATGTGCGGGTGGTGCGCATAGTCGACGCCAAGCGCAATGTGCTGACCTACCTCACCTACTCCGACAAGCTAGTGGACGGCAGCCCGGACAACGCCATCAGCGCGGTGGCGGTGCTGGAACAGAAAATTCCGCTGAAAAAATAATCAACGCAAATCATTGATATCCATCAACTTTTTAAGATGATGGATATCATACCATCGACAGTTTGGCCTGCCAGCCATCGAATCCCACCTCCACGCCAGGCGGACACTGCGCGCTCAAGGCATGGTATTCCAGCTTGTGGGTCATATGAATCAGCACCGTGCGGCGGGCGCCGATCTTCGCCGCCCAGTCGAAAGCCTGCCCCACTCCCAGATGCGATGGGTAAGGATCGTGGTTCAGGCAATCCAGGAACAGCAGCTCCAGCCCCTCCAGCAGCGGCAAGCTGTCGTCCGGAATATGCGACAGGTCGGTCAGCCAGGCCATATTGCCGATGCGCCAGCCCAGGCAGGGCCAACTGCCGTGCTGCAGCGGAACAGGCGTCAGGGTGACGCCCTGATGCTGGAAGGGTCCGCTGACGATTTCCGGCTGCAGCACCGGCTTGTCCCACATCTTGGACGGCGCCAGCAAGGCGTAGCCGAAGCGCTCGCGGATATTGGAAATGGTGAAGTCGTTGCCGTACAACGAGATCGGTCCCTGCCTGAGGTAGCAGAAGGCGCGCAGATCGTCGATGCCGTTCAGGTGGTCGGCGTGCGGATGGGTGTACAGCACCGCATCCAGCCGGGACAAGCCCTCGCGCAGCGCCTGCTGGCGCAGGTCCGGGCCGGTGTCTATCAGGAAACCCAGCTCGCCCGCCGTGACGTAGGCGCTGGCGCGAGTGCGCTGGTTGCGCGGCTCGTCCGACAAACAGGTGGCGCAGGCACAGCCTATCGCCGGCGTGCCGGAACTGGAACCGCAGCCCAGGATGGTGACTTCCAAAGTATTCACAACGCTCCTTGCATGATCATTGGCACAGGGGCGGTCGCACCGCCGGCGCCGGCGCCGCCACAACGCCGCCATCGCATTGCACCTGGGCACCCGGACCCACCTGGCAGCTGCCGCCAGGCTGGGCCGCGCATTGCGCGCTGCCGTCCGGAGCCAGCAGGCACATGCCCGGTCCGGCATAGAAAGCGCCCTTGGCGCGGATGGCGCCGCCGCCGGGATAGGGCGAGCAGAACAGATTGCCGAACTCGTCCACCACGCAGGCGCCGGCGCTGCAATAGGCGTTGCCGTGATGCAGCACCGCCTGGCCGCCCGGCTGCGCGCAGTAGCTGCGGCCGCCGAGAGTGACGCAGTTGGCGGCTGCGCTCAGCGATGCCGCCAGCAGGAACCATCCCGTCAGGCGCTGCCGCATGGCAGTCTCCTTATCAGATCAGCGCGCCGCCTTGGCGAACAGGCGGAAGAAGTTTTCCGTGGTGGCGGCCGCCACCTCCTCTACCGATATGCCGCGCAGCCGGGCGACACACTCGGCCACATGGCGGACATAGGCCGGCTCGTTCTGCTTGCCGCGGTGCGGCACCGGCGCCAGATACGGCGAATCGGTCTCGATCAGCATCCGCTCCAGCGGCACTTTCTGTGCCACTTCCTGCACCTGCTTGGCGTTCTTGAAGGTCACCACCCCGGAGAAGGAGATGTAGAAGCCCAACGCCAGCGCCGCTTCCGCCACCTCCCAGGTCTCGGTGAAGCAGTGCATCACGCCGCGGCACTCGTCGGCATGCTCTTCCCGCATGATGCGTATGGTGTCCTCGGCGGATTCGCGGGTGTGGATCACCAGCGGCAGACTCACGCGCCGGGCGGCGCGGATGTGGGTGCGGAAGCGCTGGTGCTGCCACTCCAGATCGCCCTTGCACCAGTGGTAGTCCAGGCCGGTCTCGCCGATTCCCACCACCCGCGGATGGCCAGCCAGCTCCACCAGCTCGTCCTCGCTGTACTCCTCGGCTTCGGGATCGTCCGGGTGCACGCCCACCGTGGCGTAGAGGTTGGGATGGGCTTCGGCCAATCCCAGCACCTGGGGGTATTTGGGGCGGCTGACGCCTATCACCAGCGCGTGGCTCACCCGGCTCTCGCGCATATTGTCCAGCACTTCGGGCAACCGTGCGGCCAGGTCGGGGAAATTGATGTGGCAATGGGAATCGATAAGCATGATGGGGCTGCCGCAAAACTCTAAAGGGAACCCTGCAAGGATACCACGCCTACCGCGTTGGATTCGGCGGCGCGCCGCCTACATGGTATGGGTGGGCCGGCTGGAATTGAGCACGCCGCCCAGCAGCGCCTCGATCTTGTCCTTGGCCTGCTTGCCGGCCTCGCCGGAGACGAACTCCACGCCCACCCCTGCACCCGGCTGTTGTTGGCGCCAGCCGGCGTGATCCACACCACCTTGGCCTGCACCGCGATGCGCTGCGGGTCTTCCATCAGGGTCAACAGCAGGAACACTTCCTCGCCCAACTGCATCTCCTTGTTGGTGGGGATAAAGATGCCGCCGTTGCGGGCAAAGGGCATATAGGCGGCGAACAGCGCGCTGCGCTCCTTGATGTGCAGCGACAGCACGCCGGGACGGTTGGGATTGTTCAGGTCCTGCCGGGTATTGGCGGCATCCATGTTCGGGCCCCTTCTCGCTCTCAGCCGGCCTTGCCGCCGGCGAAAATCTTCAGGTAATCCATCAATACCGCCTCAAGTTGCAGGCGGGTGTTCAGCGTGTGCTGGGAGAACGGCGCCAGCGCGGTCAGCGCCTGCTGGCAGGCCATCAGCTGCACGGTGTCGCAGCGCGTCGACAAGGCCGACAACGCGCGCTCCTGATCTGGATAATAGCGGACCCGGCCCGCCAGGCCCAGCAAGGCCAGATCATGCAGCCATTTCTGCAACCAGTTCAGCGGCTGCAGCAGCGACAGCTGCTTGTTCTTGTCCACCATCTCCGCCAGTTGCAGCATGCCGGCGAAGTTGGGCAGGCCCAGGCCCTTGACGAATTGCTGCCGCAGCGCGGCCAGTTCGGGATCGTGGTCGAACAGCGGCACGCCGCCGTGATGGGCCAGTTCCAGTTCGGGATCGGCGATGCCCTGCTGCGTCAGCCAGGACAGCGCCGCCTGCGCGCTGGGGCGGTCCAGCGCAAACTGGCGGCAACGGCTGCGGATGGTGGGCAGCAGCCGCTGCGGCGCATGCGCCACCAGCAGGAACAGCACTGACTCCGGCGGCTCCTCCAGGATTTTCAACAAGGCGTTGGCGGCGGCCAGATTCAGGTTCTCCGCCGGCTCCACCAGGATCACCCGGCGGCCGGCGCGATGGGCGGACAGGTGGGCGAAATCGATCACGTCGCGCACCGCCTCTATCTTGATCTGCGGCAGCTTGCGCACCGCCTTGGCCTCCTTGCCCTCTTCCTCCTCGTCGGCGAACGGCGACAGCAGGCGGAAATCGGGGTGGGTGCCGCTGGCGAACCAGCGGCAACCCTGACACTGGCCGCAAGGCTGATGGTCGGCCTGCGGCGACTCGCACAGCAGCGACTGCGCCAGGTGCCGGGCAAAGGCCAGCTTGCCGATGCCGGCGCTGCCGGTGAACAGCCAGGCGCCCGGCATCCGCTGGCGTTCGGCGTTCAGCCGCCGCCAGTCATCGTTCTGCCATGGATACAGCATCAGCCGCGCTCCAACAGGTTCTGCAGATGGATTGCGATGTCGGCCTGGATTTCGGCGATGCCGCGGCTGGAGTCCAGCATGGCGAAACGATGCGGCTCCGCCGCCGCGCGGGCCAGGTAGGCCTCGCGCACGCGCTGATGGAAATCGGCGGCCTCCTGCTCGAAACGGTCAAGCGTCCGGGTGCAGGACATGCGCTGCGCCGCCACGTCCAGCGGCAGGTCGAACAGCAGCGTCAGATCCGGCTGCAGCCCCTGCTGCACCCAATCCTCCAGCACGCGGATGCGCTCGAAGGGAATGCCGCGGCCGCCGCCCTGGAAGGCGTAGGTGGAGTCGGTGAAACGGTCGGACACCAGATAACGCCCGGCCGCCAGCGCCGGCGCGATCACGCCGTCGATGTGCTGCTGGCGCGCGGCGAACGCCAATAACGCCTCGGCGTTCAGCGACACCTGGCTGTCCACCGCCAGCAGCAGTTTGCGAATGTCCTCGCCCAGCGGCGTGCCACCCGGCTCGCGGGTGAACACCGCGTCCACGCCGCGGCTGGCCAGCCAGTCGCGAATGAAAGTCAGATGCGTGCTCTTGCCCGCGCCGTCTATCCCCTCCAGGGTGATGAAGCGGCCGCGTCGGGCTGGCTGCTCGGTCGGCATTACTGGCCTTTCTTCAAGATGTATTTGCGCACCGCCTGGTTGTGCTGCTCCAGGGTGCTGGAAAACTGCGAGCTGCCGTCGCCGCGGGCGACGAAATACAGCGCGTCGGAATCGTCCGGCTGGGCGGCGGCGTACAGCGCCGCCTTGCCCGGCAGCGCGATAGGCGTCGGCGTCAGGCCGGCGCGGGTATAGGTATTGTACGGCGTGTCGCGGCGCAGGTCGGCCTTGCCGATATTGCCGCGGTAGCGCTCGCCCATGCCGTAGATGACGGAGGGATCGGTCTGCAGCCGCATTCCCTTCTTCAGCCGGTTGACGAACACCGAGGCCACCATCGCGCGATCGGCATCGCTGGAGGTTTCCTTCTCGATCAGGCTGGCCATGGTCAGCAGCTCGTACGGCGTACTGTAGGGCAGATCGGCCTTGCGGGCCGCCCAGGCCGCGTTCAGCTGCTGCTGCATCACCTCGAACGCCTGGTGGTAGATGTCCAGATCGGACATGCCCGGCGTGAACAGATAGGTGCTGGGGAAGAACAACCCCTCCGGGCTGGCCCCCGGCATGCCCAGTCGCTGCATGAGCGCGGCGTCGCCCAGCTTCTGCGCATCGTGCCGCACGTCCGGGTTGCGGTCCAGCGCCTGGCGCAGCTGGCGGAAAGTCCAGCCTTCTATCGCGGTGAGGCTGGCCTCGTCGGGGTGGCCCTGCACCAGCCGCTGCAGCACATCCAGCATGTTCTGCGATCCCTGGAAGCGGTACAGCCCGGCCTTGATCTTGCGGTCGGAACCGGACAGCCGCGCCAAAGCCACCATCAGTTGGCGGTTGCGGATGGCGCCGTCCTGCTCCAGCGTATGGGCAATCTGCTTCATGGTGCGGTTGGGCCCCACCAGCAGCTTGTAGCCCGCATCGGGCAGCTTGACCGGCAGCAGCGCGGCCCAGCCCAGCCAGCCCGCCGCGCACAGCAGGATCAGCAACAGAAAGCCGGATAGTTTTTTCATTTGAATGCGTCGCAAAATCGGTGTCTTGGGCCGCTCCTGCGGCAAAGGCGGAATCATACCAGCAAGCCGGCCTGTACGACATGACAGGTCAGACTGTCCCTCCGTAGGATAGTTTGCCCCACATCAACAGTGATCTTCGCGCTTTTGCCTATTTTCATAGTGAAATCCGCCACTGCGGATCAACCACCGACACTACGGACGGCGATGAAACCTTTCTTCAACTTTGGCTGCGCGCTGGTCGCCTGGGGCGAGCTATGCCGGGTGGCGCGGACCCGCAATTATCCTGGCAGACTCGATCCGCTGCCGCCGCAGGCTTTTTGCCAGGGCCGCCACAACCACCAGTTCGTCTACGCCAGCTCGGCGCAATTGCTCAAACCCTACCAGGCGATACTGCTGGAGCCGCTGTGGCTGCTGGACCAGCGCCAGGACGGCCGCTGGCAACTGGTGGCCACCGCACTGGGGAACAGCCTGAACCTGCGCCTGCAGGCCTTGTTGCGCGCCTGGATGCCGGCTATTCCCCAGGCCGAGGAAGCCGGCCCGCAAGTTGCCAGGCTGCGTCTGGCGCTGCGCAGCTTCCAGGGCGAAATCGGCAGCCTGCCGCCATCTCTGTCCGTCGCGCGCCAGACCGATGGCCAATCGCCATTGGTGCGCGGCATCTCCCCCTATTTGGAACAGATATCCAGCATCGTGCAACTGGAAGACGCGCGGGACGGCCGGCTGCTGGGAGGCGGCGTCAACCTGCAGGGTCCGCAAGCCGAACAGGGACGCAGCGGCCAGGGCTGGCAGGACCTGCTGGCCTGCAACTGGCAGCAAATCCTGCAATTCGGCCACCCTCCCCTCGCCGCTGGCTAGCATGGCGATTTTGGCCGCATAATGACGGCAAGATCATCTTTCCGGAGCCACCGCCATGCCGCGCCTGCGCCTTGCCCTGCTGTGCCTCTGCCTGTCCCCGCTGGCCCTCGCCGACACCGTGAATGTGGCGGTGGCCAGCAATTTCCAGCAAACGCTGGACAAGATAGCCGCGGCGTTCAAGGCCGCCACCGGCCATGAGGTCAAGGCCAGCGCTGGCGCCTCCGGCAAGCTGGCGGCGCAGATCCGCCAGGGCGCGCCCTTCGACGTGTTCCTGTCCGCCGACAACGAGCGCCCGACCGAACTGGCGCGCGCCGGCGTCGGCCTGCCATCCAGCCAGTTCACCTACGCCTATGGCCAGTTGGCGCTGTGGAGCAAGAAGCGCGGCGACGCCGGCGAGGCCGCGCTGCGCCAGGGCAACTTCAACAAGCTGGCGGTGGCCAATCCCGCCACCGCGCCCTACGGCCGCGCCGCGATGGAAACCCTGGCGGCGCTGAAGCTGGAGGCCGCCGTCCAAGCCAAGCTGTTGACCGGCGACAATATCGGCCAGACCATGCAGTTCGCCGAGGTCGGCGGCGCCGACTTCGCCTTCGTCGCCTATTCGCAACTGCTGGAACAAGGCATACGCGATCATTATTGGCTGGTGCCGGAAAAACTGCATCAGCCGATACGCCAGGACGCGCTGCTGATCAAGGCCGGCCCGGCCGCCAACGCGCTGATGGCCTTCCTCAAAGGGGAGCGGGCCCGCGCGCTGATGGCCCAGGCCGGCTACCGCTTCAAGCCGTGACGCCACAGGACTGGAGCGCCATCGCCCTCACCCTGAGGCTGGCGTGCATCAGCACCCTGCTGCTGCTGGCGCTGTGCATCCCCTGCGCCTGGTGGCTGGCGCGCAGCCGTTCGCGGCTGCGTCCGTTCTTGGAAGCCGGCGCCATGCTGCCGCTGGTGCTGCCGCCGACAGTGCTGGGTTTCTACCTGCTGCTGGCCTTTGGTCCCCACGGCCCGGTGGGCAGGCTGACCGCCTCCCTGGGCCTGCCCGGCCTGGCCTTCACCTTTCACGGCGTGGTCATCGCCTCGGTGCTGTACTCGCTGCCCTTCGTGCTGCAGCCGCTGTTGGCCAGCTTCCGCGCGGTGCGCCAGGAGGAGCTGGAAAGCGCCTGGCTGCTGGGAGCGGGCCGCTGGCAGCGGATGCGCCACGTGATCCTGCCGTCCTGCCGCAGCGGCGTACTTAGCGCCTCCTGCCTGGGCTTCGCCCATACCGTGGGGGAGTTCGGCGTGGTGCTGATGATAGGCGGCAATATCGACGGCGAAACCAGGGTGATTTCGATCGCGCTGTACAATCAGGTGGAACAGGCCAATTACGGCGCCGCACACCAGCTGGCGCTAATGCTGCTTCTGTTTTCGCTGGCGGCGCTGACCGCCGTCTACTGGCTGAACGCCAGGCAGAAAAAAGACGGATAAACTCTTTTCAACGGCCTGCCCCAGGCCACAACCCAGCCATGGAGACTACCCATCATGCGCAAATCGCTATTGCTCGCCCTGTTTGCCCTGTTCAGCGCCAATCTGGCACTGGCCGACGCCGCCTGCGACGCCAAGGCCGCCAACAAGAAACTGGCGGGCGCCGCCAAGCAGAGCTTCCTGAGGAAATGCGAGAAGGATACCGCCGCCGCCCAGGCCAGCTGTGACGCCAAGGCAGCCGACAAGAAGCTGGCGGGCGCCGCCAAGCAAAGCTTCGCCAAGAAGTGCGTGAAGGACGCGATGGCCAAGTAAGCCCGGCCTGCCGCCCGGATGCGCGAAACGGCATGGCGCCAGGCCCCATGCCGTTTTTGCCGTTTGATGCGGCGGCGCAAAAAATAAACAATCCAGACGCCGAAAAACGTCCAATCAACAATGACTTGGACGCAATAGTCTACACTTTAACAAGGTATGGCTTGTGAGTGTTGGTGATGAACTCCTTGTCTGGATACAGTTCGGTTCTCTCGTCTTTCGACAGTTTGCTGCCGAACTTGAGCAGTTTGTTGTCCAGCGGCCTGCTGCTGGGCTCAAGCGGCAGCGCCGGCAGCGCCAGCGCATCCGCCGCCACCGATCCTCTGCAGGTGGAGCTGTCCGGCCTGGGCCAATTGCTGTCCAACCTCAACACCTTCCAAAGCAGTCTGCAGCAGCTGTATGCGCCGTCCGTTCAGTTCAACAACGCCAGCGCCAGCAGCAGCAATCCGGCGGTGGCCAGCGTCAGCTCCTCCTACGGCGCGCAGAATGCCAACTACCTGCTCACGGTATCGCAACTGGCGCAGGCGCAAAGCGCCACCAGCAGCTTTTCGCTGGCGGACACCAGCTCCACCTCGGTGGGCACCGGCAGCCTGACCATCACCACCGGCAGCTACGCCTACACCAGTTCCACCTCGGCCAGCAGCTTCACCGCCAACGACACTCCGGTGACGGTCAGCATCACCAACGGCACCTTGTCCGGCATCGCCAGCGCCATCAATGGAGCCAATGCAGGCGTAGTGGCCAACGTGATCCAGAACGCGTCAGGCAGCTACCAGCTGCAGGTCAGCGCCGCCAGCACCGGCAGCAGCAACAACTTCCGCATCGCGGTGAGCGACAGCGACGGCAACAATACCGATCAGAACGGCCTGTCGCGTCTGGCTTTCGACCAGACCCTGGCGACGGGCAGCGGCCAGAACCTGGCGCAAACCCAGAGCGCGCTCAACGCCAGCTACACCATCAACGGTGCCTCCGGCGCCAGCAGCAGCAATCTGGGCATCCAGCTGGGTAACGGCGTGTCGGCCAATCTGCTGGCCACCGGCAGCAGTACCGTGGCGGTCAACGTGGACTTCGGCCAGCTCAACAGCAACGCGCAATCGTTGGCCAACGCCTTCAACACTGTGCAAAACAGCATCAACACCCTGCTGGGCAACGGCGCCGCGCTGCAGAACGATCCCATCGCCAACCAGTTGCCGCAGTTGCTGAACAAGGAAGTGCAAAACAGCTTCAGCAACGGCAGCTCGCTGCTTACCAGCCTCAGCCAGATCGGACTGAGCTACCAGAGCCCCAGCCAGTACGGCCTGGGCGGCACGCTGAGCTTGAATACCAGCTCGCTGCAGACCGCCTACAACAGCGACTCCAACGGCACCGCCAACCTGTTGTACACGGTGGAGCAGTCGCTGAACTCGCTGGCCGACAGCTACGCCTCCTATGGCAACGGCACCATCGCCCAGGAAATGACCGCCTTGCAGAACCAGGAGTTTTCCAGCCAATTGAGTTCGCAATCGGTGCCTTTCAACGACACCTTCCCCTACAACCTGCAGAACCTGCTCAGCTACCCGTCCGGCAACTCCGCCTTGTCCGCGCAGCAGATCAGCGGCCTGGCGATGTACGCGCTGGTGTACTCGCTGGGCGCGCCCTATGCGCTGGACTCGCTGCTGGTCGGCCAAGGCCTCGGCCTGTCCTCCTCCGGCACCTTCTCCGCCACCGCCTGACCCCCGTCTTTGACCCAGCTTGCGCTTTGTGGGTAAAATTCATCGGATGATTGGATGTTTAGGAGTCTCCGCATGAATCGCGCCGCCAAACGCTCGCTGGTGGACATCGCGCTGGACAGCCTGGGCCGGCAACTGGCCGACGGCCGCTGGCCGGTGGGCAGCCGCATTCCCACCGAGCCCGAACTGGCCGAGCAACTGGGCATCAGCCGCAACACCGTGCGCGAAGCCATCCGCGTGCTGCTCTACGCCGGCCTGCTGGAAGTGCGCCAGGGCGATGGCACCTATGTGCGCGCCATCGTCAATCCCGGCGAGGCGATGCGCGCCATCAGCCGCGCCAGCCTGCGCGAACACCTGGAAGTGCGCTGCCTGCTGGAGGAAAGCGCGGCGCGTCTGGCCGCCCAGCGCGCCGGCGCGGACGACCTGCTCCGCATCGCGGCGACGCTGGACACGCTGGCCCGCCAGGACGATGACACCCCGGAGAGCTACGCCGAGCGCGACATCGCCTTCCATCTGGCGATCGCCGACGCCAGCGGCAACCAGGCTCTGGCCGGCCTGTACCGCTATTTTTCCCGCGCCGTGCGACAAAGCGTGCAGGACTCCATCCGCGACGAAGCGCTGCCCGACCCCGACTTCGCCGCCCACGCCGCCATCTTCGACGCCATCCGCCGGCAACAGCCCGACGCTGCCGGAAATGCCGCCGCCGCCATCACCCGCCCGCTCTTGGCCACCCTGGACCAACTGCTGGCGGCGCAAAAATAAAAGGAAGCACCATGTTCGACCGCGATACTCAAAATCAACTGATCGCCGATGAGCTATTGATCGACGACGACGCCCCGCCGGCGACCCATCCGCCCGCCAGCCGCGGCCGCACCCTGCTGTTGTTGCTGGGACTGGTGCTGGTGGGCCTCAACCTGCGTCCGGCGCTGTCCAGCCTGGCTCCAGTGCTGGGCATGGTCAGCCAGGACACCGGACTCACCCCGGCGCTGGCCGGCCTGCTCACCACCTTGCCGGTGGCCTGCCTCGGCATCTTCGGCCCGCTGGCGCCGCACCTGGCGCGCCGCCTGGGCAGCGAGAAGACCATCGCCGTAGTGCTGGTGGCGCTGGCCGCCGGCATCCTGCTGCGCACTCAGCTGGGCCTGTTCGGCCTGTTCGCCGGCTCGGCGCTGGCCGGCGCCGGCATCGGCGTGATCGGCGTGCTGCTGCCCGGCATCGTCAAGCGCGACTTCGCCAGCCGCGCCGGCCTGATGACCGGCGTCTACACCATGGCGCTGTGCCTGGGCGCGGCGCTGGCGGCCGGTTTCACCGTGCCGGTGGCGGAATACTTCCAGCACGACTGGCGCCCGGCGCTGGCGCTGTGGGCATTGCCGGCGCTGCTGGCCATCGCCGTGTGGTGGCCGCAGCTGAAAACCCGCCACGCCGCCGCCGCCGGCCATTGGCAGGTGCGCGGCCTGCTGCGTGATCCGCTGGCCTGGCAGGTGACGCTGTTCATGGGCTTGCAATCGTCGCTGGCCTACATCGTGTTCGGCTGGCTGCCGTCCATCCTGATAGACCGCGGCCTCACCGCCATGCAGGGCGGACTGATGCTGTCGCTGTCCACCATGGTACAGGTACCGGCATCTTTGCTGGTGCCGATGCTGGCGCACCGCTGTCGCAACCAGCAGCCGCCGATCGCCATCACGCTGTTCGCGGTGATCGCCGGCCTGCTGGGCATGCTGTACGCGCCGACCGACAGCCTGCTGCTGTGGGCGATGCTGCTGGGATTCGGCCAGGGCGGGCTGTTCAGCACCGCGTTGAGCCTGCTGGCGCACCGCTCGCCTGACCAGCACGTGGCCGCGCACCTGTCCGGCATGGCGCAGGGCATAGGCTATATGCTGGCCTCGCTCGGCCCCTTCGCCGTGGGCCTGATCCGCGGCCATAGCCATGCGGCCTGGCCGCTGGCCGTGCTGTTCTGCCTGATCTCCGCCGCCGCGTTCACGGTTGGCATGCTGGCCGGCCGCAAGCGGCTGGTGGCGGTGAAGGCGGTAGCCATCTAACTCCCCCCATCTGAATGGGAAAAGCCCGCTTGCCAGCGGGCTTTTCCCATTTCAGGCCGGGCCTGGCTATCTGGGTTTGGCCACGATGCCGTAACGCCGCCACAGTGCGGCCAGCTCCTCGCGCGCCAGCGGCACCTCGGTCCCGCCCAGGCGCAAGCCAGCGGGCAGGCCGTCCATCGTTCCGTCCCAGGCCGGCAACGCCTCGTCCAGCAGCGCCGGCAGGTCGCGGTCGTCCACCACCGCCAGCTCGCCGCCGATCTCCAACAGCAGCATGCCATCCGGCGTCAGCCAGGCGGTGCGCGGGGCCACGTCGTCGTCGTACGGCAGCGTGCTCCAGCCCATGGGCGTGCGCCTGGCCACCAGCGGCGCCGCGTCGAGCATCACGTAGACTTTCTGCGGCCCGTTCTGTACATAACAGCGGCCCTGCCCGTCGCGGCCATAGTTGCGGTTGAAGAAGTCCACCATCGCCTCGTGCTGCAGGCGCTCGTCCTTGATCCACCATTGGCCGCGCGCGTCCAGCCGCAGCCAGCCGAATACCGCCGGCACATTCGGCCATTTGGCCATTGCGGCCAATACCATTGCGTCCATCCTGCGTCTCCCGCGGGCCAAGCCCGCTCATTTCGTTTTTTTCAGCCGCTCAAGCCACTGTGCGCAACACAGTCGACGGCGGAGTGCGCGTCACCTTGCCCACCAGCGGCCAGCCTGCCAGCGTCACCACCAACACGCCGCCGCCCATGCCCAGCGGCAGCAGCCACCAGTTGAGCAGCACCGGCAGCGAAAACAGCTTCACCGCCGCCAGCACGCCTATTCCCATCGCCCCCAGCGCCGCCAGCAGCCCGGACACCGCGCCCAGCCACACCAATTCGGCCAGCACCACGCTGCGCAACTGGCGGCGCGAAGCCCCCAGCGCCCGCATCAGGCCGATATCCGATAAACGCTCGTCGCGGGTGGCGGTCAGCGACGCCCACAGCACCAGCACGCCGGCGGCCAGCGCCAACAGGAACATCGCCTCGATGCCGCGCGTCAGTTTGTCCACCATCGCCCTCACCTCGGCCAGTATGCTGCCTACGTCTATCACCGTGATATTGGGGAAACGCTCCACCAACTGGCTGGCGAAGCCTTCGTCAGCCGCCTCCAGCCGGAAGCTGGTGATCCAGCTGGCCGGCTGCTGGCGGAACTGCCCCGGCGTGCCGATGACGAAGAAGTTCACCCGGAAGCTGTCCCACGGCACCTCGCGCAGGCTGCTCACTCTGGCGCGGTAAGTGGTGCCGGCCAGGTCGAACGCCAGCGTGTCGCCCAGACGGATGCCCAGCTTATCGGCCAGGCCGCGCTCCACCGAGAACTGCGGCTTCACCCGCTTCTCATCCGGCCACCATTTGCCGGACACCACCTGATTGCCGGGCGGCAGATCCTGGCGCCAGGACAGGTTGAACTCGCGCTCCGCCAGCCGCCGCGCCTGTTCGCTGTCGTAGGCGGCGGGCCGCACCGGCTGCTCGTTGATGGCGATCAGCCGCGCCCGCGCCATCGGCGACAGCTCCGGCTGCGGCCGCCCCGCCGCGGCGAAGGCGTCGCGCATGGCGTCCAACTGGCCGGGCTGGATATTGATCACGAACTTGTTGGGCGCGTCCGCCGGCACGCTGCGCTGCCAAGCGCCTATCAGATCGTCGCGCACCACGGTCAGCGTCAGCAGCGCCATCAGCCCCACCGACAGCGAAGCCACCTGCAGCACCGCCAGCCAGCGCCGGCGCGCCAGATTGGCGATGCCGAAACGCCAGCCCACCTTGCCGCCACGCGGCAGCCGCCGCAGCAGCATCACCATGCCCAGCGCAAGCAGGCCGGATACGCCAAGGAAACCCAGCATCGCCGCCAGCAACCAACCGGCCAGCGCGAACTCTCCTACCTGCCACGAGGCCAAAGCCAGCAGCGTGGCCAAGGCCAGCACCGGGGCGATCACTCCCTGCCGCGTCGGCGGCAGTTCATTGCGCAGCACCGCCGCCGGCGATATGTCCTGTATTCCCATCAACGGCGGCAAAGCCAGGCCGGAGAGCAGCAGCAAGGCCGCCAGCGGACCGATCAGCCAAGGCAGCCAGCCGGGGTCCGGCAACATCTCGCCGACGTAGCCGCTGAACAGCTGCATCAGGCCCAGCTGGATCAGGAAACCCGCCAAGGTGCCCAAGGCGCCGGCCAGCAGACCCAGCAGCAGGAACAGGCTGACGAACAGACCCCACACCTCGCCCGAGCCCAGGCCCAGGCAGCGCAGCACCGCCACCTGCTGCCAGTGGCGCTGCAGGTAGCGGCGCACCACCAGCGCCACCGCCGATGCCGCCAGCGCCACCGTCAGCATCGCGGTCAGGCCGAGGAAACGCCGCGCCCGCTCCAATCCGGTGCGGATTTCCGGCCGCATCTCCTCCACGTCCTCCAGCCGCGAGCCCGCCGGCTTGTGTCCGCGCAGCCAACTGCGGAAGTCCGCCACCTTGCGGTCTTCGCCGGCAAACAACAGCCGCCAGCGGATGCGGCTGCCCTCCTGCACCAGGCCGGTGGCGGTCAGATCGGCGCTGTTGAACATCAGCCGCGGGATGAAGTTGTACACGTCCATGCTGCCGTCCGGCTCGCGCACGATCAGGCCGGTCAGCTTCAACTGGCGGTTGCCGACGCCGATCTCGTCGCCCAGCTTCAGCTTGAGCCGGCTCATCAGCCTGGCGTCCATCCAGGCGCTGCCCGGCGCCGGTTGCAGACGGCCGCTCTGTTCGCTGCCGTCGGCCAGTTGCACCGTGGTTTCGCCGCGCAACGGATAGTTGCCGCTGACGGCCTTGTACTGCGCCAGCGCGGCCTGGCCGCCGGCGAACACCATCGATGGAAACACGATGTTGTCGGCCATCCCCAGACCGCGTTTGCGCGCTTCGGCGCGGATGGCGTCGGGCGCCGGCGCATTGCCGCTCAGCACCAAGTCCGCCGCCAGCAGCTGGGTTGCCTGGGTGGTCAGCGCCTTCTCCACCCGGTCGGAGAAGAAAGCGACGCTGCTCATCGCCGCCACCGCCACCAACAGCGCCAGCGCCAGGATGGTCAACTCGCCGGACACCAGTTCGCGGCGGATGAAGCGCAGCACCAGGGTAAGCCGTCCTCGCACTGTCATCCGGCGCGCGCTCCGTTGAGCTTGCCGTCCACCAGCCGGTAGATGGCGTCGCAACGGCTGGCCAGCTCATTGTCGTGAGTGACAAGCACCAGCGCGGTGCCCTGTTCGGCGTTGAGCTGGAACAACAGGTCTATGATCTGGCGGCCGGTATGCGGATCGAGGTTGCCGGTGGGCTCGTCGGCGAACAAGAGGCCGGGATGGATGACGAAGGCGCGCGCCAAAGCCACCCGCTGCTGCTCGCCGCCGGACAGGTGGCGCGGGTAGTGGCTCAGCCGCGCGGCCAGCCCCACCCGTTCCAGCATCTGCCGCGCCGCCTCGCGCGCGTCGTTGCGTCCGGCCAGCTCCAGTGGCAGCATGACGTTTTCCAGCGCGGTCAGCTGCGGCAGCAACTGGAAGTTCTGGAACACGAAGCCCACCTTGTCGCGCCGCAGCAGCGCGCGCGCGTCTTCGCTCAAGCGCGACAGCGGCTTGCCGAACAGCGCCACCTCACCATCGCTGGGGTGGTCCAACCCGGCCAGCAGCGACAACAGCGTGGATTTGCCCGAGCCAGAAGTGCCGACGATGGCCACGCTTTCGCCGGGATACAGCGTGAGCGAGGCGCTGCGCAGGATGTGCAGCACGTCGCCGCGGAAATGAACCTGCTTGGCCAACTCTTTGGCGGCCAGTACCGCCTTTTTCTCTGGATTGCTCATGCGCTCTATCGTCTGCAAGATACTGTTCCCCTTATTGCTGCTGTGGCAGCTGCCAGCCGGCGCCGCCACCATCCTAGTGTTCGGCGACAGCCTGTCGGCGGGCTACGGCCTGTCCGCGGGCAGGGCTGGGTGGCGTTATTGGCCAAGACCTGCGCCGCGCCATCGGGTAGTCAATGCCAG
>NZ_MKCT01000057.1 GCF_001855555.1 Chromobacterium sphagni
GGTAGGCCGATGGTTGGGCTTGACCCCTGCGCAAGAGGCGGCGGGAGAGGAGCATCATGGATCTTAGCAAGGCCAAGGCGGTTTTCTTCGAGGAGTCGCGCGAGCTGTGCGACGCGCTGGAGACGGCGCTGCTGGACCCGGTGTCGTTCCCGCCCAATGTGGAAACCTACAACCTGTTGTTCCGCACCGCGCACACCATCAAGGGCTCGGCCGGCATTTTCGGTCTGGACGCGCTGGTGCGCTTTGCCCACGTGGTGGAGAACGTGCTGGAGCGGCTGCGCTCCGGCCAGGTCGCGCTCAGCGAGGATCTGATCAGCCTGCTGCTGTCCTGCAACGACCATCTGCGCCGCCTGTTGGACAGCGCCGGCGCCAGCGATGACATGGCGCTGGAAGACCTTCCCGAAGGCGAGCCGCTGCTGCACAGCCTGCGCCAGTACCAATCCGACGCGATTGTAGCGCCGCAGCCGCTTGCCGCTCCAACGGCCGTGAGAGAGGCCGGTAGCGCGCGGATAGCGGCGCAGACGCCGCATTGGCAGCTGTCTTTACGCTTCCATCCCGATACTTTCCGTCATGGTTTCGATCCGCTGTCTTTCCTGCGTTATCTGGCGGCCTGGGCACGCTGCGGCAGGTGGAGGCGGTCTGGCGCAATTGGCCGCCGTTGCCGCTATTGGACCTCACCGAATGCTTCATGGGGCTGGACCTCAGCCTGGAGTCCGACGAAAGCCTGGAACGCATCGAGGGAACCTTCGAATTCATCGCCGAGGACAGCCTGATAGGCATCCTGCCGCCGCATGCGCCGCTGGCGGACTTCGCCGCTCTGGCGGCGCGGCTGGGCGAGCCGCTGGAGGAGCAGTTGGCGCGCTGGCTGCGTCGTGGAGCGCTGACGCTGGATGAAGCCGCGCGGATTGAGAATGGCGATGTCGACGCTGCTGCGGATGAGGCCGATCTGGAAGCGGCCGCCGCGCCGGTGACGCCGCAAGCGTCGGCGGCAGGCGGCGTGCCGGCCAAAGCCGGTCGCGGCGATGGCCAGTACATCCGCATCGAGGCCAGCAAGCTGGACCGGCTGATCAACCGGGTGGGCGAGCTGGTGATCGCCTCGTCCGGCACCAAGTTGATCGCGCAGGCGCGTGGCGACGCCGAGCTGCTGGAGTCGGTGGCGGTGATCAACACGCTGGTGGAGAGCATACGCGACGACGCGCTGACGCTGCGCATGGTGCCGGTGGATGAAATCTTCAGCCGCTTTCCGCGCATGGTGCGCGAGGTATCCAAACAGCTGGACAAGGCCATCCACCTGGAAATCAAGGGCGGCGACACCGAAATCGACAAGTCCATGGTTGAGAAGCTCACCGACCCGCTGATGCACATCGTGCGCAACGCGGTGGACCACGGACTGGAATCCGCCGACAAGCGCCGGGCTGTCGGCAAGCCGGAGGAGGGCACCATCACACTCAACGCCTATCACGACGCCGGCTCGGTGGTAGTGGAGGTGAAGGACGACGGTGGCGGCATCAACCGCGAGAAAGTGCTGGCCAAGGCAATGGAGCGCGGCCTGGTGAGCGATGGGCGGGTGCTGAGCGACCAGGAAACGCTGCAGCTGATCTTTTTGCCCGGCTTCTCCACCGCGGATGCGGTCAGCGATCTGTCCGGCCGCGGTGTCGGCATGGACGTGGTCAAGCGCAATATCGAGGCGCTGCGCGGCGAGATCGAAATCCAGTCGCAGCCCGGCATCGGCTCGACCTTTCGGCTGCGGCTGCCATTGACGTTGGCCATCATCGACGGTTTCCGCGTCGAGGTGAATGAATCGGCGCTGGTGATGCCGCTGGACATGATGATCGAATGCGTGGACATGCCGGAAGGCGCGATGAACCAGCGTGCGCGCCAAGTGAACCTGCGCGGCGACTGGCTGCCTTTTGTTTCCTTGCGCGAGCTGTTCGGCCTGCCGCCGTCCGACCAGCCGGAATATATCGTGATCGTCCATTACGGCGAGCACCGCGCCGGCATCGTGGTGGACCGGCTGATGGGCGAGGTGCAGGCGGTGATCAAGCCGCTCGGCGAGATATTCAAGTCGCTGCGCGGCATCAGCGGCTCCACCATCCTCGGCAACGGCAAGCCGGCGCTGGTGCTTGACATTCCGCAACTGATCCACCACGCCTGCCGCCGCGAACGGCGCCAGATCCGCCAACATACCGAGGCGCTGGTAGCCGAAAAACCGTAGTTCCTACAGTAGCTTGCGATTGTTTCAATGGTTTCAGGAGACAGAGATGAACTGGTTTCACAATATGAAAGTGCACGTCAAGCTGGCGATAGGCTATGGGATCATCCTGCTGCTGATGGCGTCCATTCTGCTGGTGGGGATACGCAGCATGAGCTCGATGAGCGACAACACCAATGACATTGTCGCGAACCGCTACGTCAAGGTGGCGCTGTCCAACGACATCATGGCCAACGCGCTCAACAATGGCCGGCTGGTGCGCAATATGCTGCTGGAAACCAATCCGGCGGATGTGGAGAAGGCCAGGCAGAAGGTGGAGCAGCTGCGCGAGGAGAACAAGGAGCAGCTGGCGCGGATGGACAAATTGATAGAAAGCCCCAAGGGCCGGGAAGTATTCGACAAGATTGTGGCCGCCCGCGAGGTGCTGAGCGGCAAGTACACCGAGCTGTATGCGCTGATGAGCAAGGACCACGCGCAGGCCACTATCTTCCTGCTCAAGGAGTTTGCCCCAGCCAACAATGCCTTCATCGGCGCGCTGGATGAAATGAGCAAGATGCAGGCGGCGCAGATGCAGCAATCGAGCAAGGAGGCGCTGGACAGCGCCGCCAGTGCCCGCAATCTGATGGTGACGATAGGCATCGTGGCGCTGGTGGTGACGGTGCTGCTGGCGCTGGCCATCATCCGCAGCATCCTGCGCCAGCTGGGCGGCGATCCGTCCTACGCGATGCAGGTGGTGGCCAGGGTCGCCGACGGCGACCTGGCGGTGCCGATCAAGCTGAGCGGCGGCGATACCAGCAGCCTGTTGTACTCGATCAAGGGCATGGCGCACCGGCTGTCGGACACGCTGGCCGAGGTCAGCTCGATGTCCGAGTCGATAGGCGCGGCGTCGGAAGAAGTGTCCTCCACCGCCAGCTCGCTGGCGCAGACCGCTTCCGAGCTGGCCTCCAGCGTGGAGGAGACCAGCGCTTCGGTGGAGGAAATGGCCTCGACGGTCACCCAGAACGCCGACAACGCCCGCGTCACCGAGGGCATCGCCTCCAAGTCGGCCGACAGCGCCACCCAAAGCGGCAAGGCGGTGGGCGACATGGTGCATGCGATGAAGGAGATCGCCTCGCGCATCACCGTGATCAACGACATCGCCAACAAGACCGATCTGTTGGCGATCAACGCAGCCATCGAGGCCGCCCGCGCCGGCGAACATGGCAAGGGCTTCGCCACCGTGGCGGTGGAGGTGCGCAAGTTGGCCGAACGCTCTCAGGTGGCGGCCAAGGAGATCGGCGATCTGGCCGGGCGCTCGGTCAGCGTGGCCGAACGCGCCGGCGTGCTGCTGCAGGAAATGCTGCCGGGAATCGACCAGACCGCGACGCTGGTGCAGGAAATTTCCGCGGCATCGCGCGAGCAGCGCACCGGCATCGATCAGATCAACACCGCTGTCTCGCAGATCAGCACCGGCATGCAGTCTTCCGCCTCGTCGGCCGAGGAGTTGAGCTCCACCTCGGAAGAGCTGAGCTCGGCGGCGATGCAGCTGCAGGACCTGATGCAGCAGTTCAAGCTGCGCAGCAGCCGCAATGCGCGCAAGGGGGTGTCGCTGCACATGAGCGGCCATGGTGCCGGCGGCGCCCGCAAGGCTGCCGCGCCGCCGTCCCATGTCATGCATCCGGACGACGACGATTTCGACGAGGGCGTGGACGACGACAAGTTTTCCAAATACTGAGGATAACCATCATGAACGAGCGTGCAGCCCCGGGCGGCGCCGCGCATGGCGGCGGCAAGTTCCATTGCGTAACTTTCATCCTGGGAGAGGATCTGTTCGGCATCCAGATCAACTTCATCCGCGAGATCATCGAGCTGGACGGCATCACCCATGTGCCGATGATGCCCAGCTTCGTGCGGGGCATCATCAATCTGCGCGGTTCGGTGGTGCCGGTGATAGACCTGTCGATCCGCTTCGGTCGCGGCCTGACCGAACTGAAGCCGTCCACTTGCGTGGCCATCCTGTCGCTGCCGGGTCTGGACAACGGCTACAGCGAGGTGGGCATCCTGCTGGACGCGGTGTGCGAGGTGCTGGAGATTCCGGAGGGCGATATCGATCCATCGCCGACTTTTGGCGTCAGCATCCGCGGCGACTTCATCCAGGGCATCGCCACCATCAACGAGCGTTTCGCCATCCTGCTCAATGTGCAACAGGCCCTGTCGGTGACGGAGTTGAGCGCGATGGCGGAATCGGTCACGCAGCAGCATTTCAATGACGACGCCGAGGTGGCCTAGGATCGGGGGCGCGCGTGCTGAATCATGACCCGGTGCTCAGCGATGAAGAGTTCGCCATCTTCCGCCAGTTCATCTTCCGCGAAGCGGGCATCGATCTGCCGGCGGGCAAGCGCTCGCTGGTGCAGTCGCGCCTGTCCAAGCGCATCCGTCATCTGGGATTGGACAGCTATTCGGCCTACTGGCAGATGCTGCGCAAGCCGACCGCCCATGCCGAGCGCCAGCGGGCGATCAACCTGTTGTCCACCAATGAAACCTATTTCTTCCGCGAGCCGCAGCATTTCCACTGGCTGGAGCAGGAAGTCCAGCACCTGCGGGACATCCGCCCGGGAACGGTGCGGGTGTGGTCCGCGGCCTGTTCTACCGGCGAGGAGCCTTACACCATCGCCATGGTGCTGGCGGAAACGCTGGGCATGAACGGCAATTGGCGGATATATGCCACCGATATCAACACCAAGGTGCTGGCCATCGCCAAGCGGGCGGTTTACTCGGTGGACCGGGCGCGCCGCACGCCGCCGCATTTCTGGCAAAAGTATTTCCTGCGCGGGCGCGACGAGTACGAGGGCATGGTCAGGGTGATGCCGGAGTTGGCGCGCAGGGTGGATTTCTCCAATCTTAACCTTTTGCATTGCAATAAATTCCATCAGGGCGAATTCGACATTGTCTTTTTGCGTAATGTTCTGATTTACTTCAATGAAGCGACCAAGCTTGAGGTGTTGTCCAACCTGTGCACCCGGATGAAGGGCGGCGGCCATCTGCTGATCGGCCACTCCGAATCGCTGCACAAGCTGGCGTTGCCGCTGACGCAGGAAGAGCCGTCGCGTTACCGGCTGGATGCCTCGCATATAAGAGGAGGGGTGAAATGAGCATCTCCGTCCTGATTGTGGATGACTCCGCAGTGGTGCGCGAAATCCTGAGCCAGATGTTGTCCACCGCGCCTGACCTCGAGGTGATCGGCGCCGCGCCCGACCCGATTTTCGCGATGACCCGGATGAAGCTGCGCTGGCCGGATGTGGTCATCCTGGATATAGAGATGCCGCGAATGGACGGCCTGACCTTCCTGCGCAAGATCATGGAGGAGCGGCCTACGCCGGTCATCATCTGCTCGTCGCTGACGGAGAAGGGCGCGCGCATCACGCTGGACGCGATGTCGGCCGGCGCGGTGGCCATCATCACCAAACCCACGGTCAATCTCAAATCCTTTCTGCAGGAGGCGGCCAAGGAGCTGATCCAGGAGGTGCGCGACGCCGCCGGCGCCAGAATGGGAGCGTTCAAGCGCATCGCCACCAGCGCCAGGGGGGGCGAGCATCAGCCGGCGCCCAAACTGACCGCCGATGTGGTGCTGGAGGCGCCGTCCGGGCTGGAGAAATACCGCACCACGGAAAAGATCATCGCCATCGGCACCTCCACCGGCGGCACCCAGGCGCTGGAGTACCTGCTGCCGCGGCTGCCGGCCACCTGTCCGGGCGTGGCGGTGGTGCAGCACATGCCTGAGAAATTCACCGCCTCCTTCGCCGAACGGCTGAACCGCTTGTGCAAAGTGGAGGTTCGGGAGGCGAAAAACGGCGACCGGCTGATTTCCGGGGTGGCGCTGATCGCCCCTGGCGGCAAACATCTGCTGGTCAAGCGCAGCGGCGCGCAATACGTGGCGGAAGTCAAAGACGGGCCGCTGGTATCGCGCCACCGGCCGTCGGTGGACGTATTGTTCCGTTCGGTGGCGGTCAACGCCGGCAACAACGCGATAGGCGTGATCATGACCGGCATGGGCGACGACGGCGCGCGCGGCATGCGCGAAATGCACGACGCGGGCGCGCGCACGCTGGCCCAGGATGAGGAGTCCTGCGTGGTGTTCGGCATGCCCAACGAGGCGATCGGCCACGGCGGCGTAGACGAGGTCATGTCGCTGGAGAGGATCACTCACACGCTGGCTGGAATCCGAGGCTGAGTCATGGTGTATCTGGAAAAATGGTTGGGCCGCTCGGCAATGGTGGTGGAGGATTCCGCCAGCCACCGTATGCTGGCGGTCGGGCTGCTGCAGGAGCTTGGCTTCTCCATGGTGCATCAGGCGGAGAACGGCCTGGACGCCATCGCGCAATTGAACGCGCTGGACCTGGTGGATCTGGTGGTGACCGATCTGAACATGCCGGGGATGGACGGCGTCAAGCTGCTGGAAAGCATCGCGGCTTCGTTCAAGGGCAAGGTGCGGTTCGTGGCGGTAATGAGCGGCGTGCCGCGCGATGTGCTGGACACGGTGCAGGGCGTGGTGGACGCGTCCGAGCTGGAGCTGCTGGCGGTGTTTCCCAAGCCGCTGACCCTCGCCGATGTAAAGCGGGTGCTGGACGACTGCGACCCGGACTGGCATATGGCCGGCGCCGTCATCAGCAATCTGAACCTCAGCCGGGAAGAGGTGGCGCTGGCACTGGGCCTGGGGCAATTGGTGCCTTACTTTCAGCCCAAAGTGTCGATAGGCGACGGCAGCCTGCGGGGCATGGAGGCGCTGGTGCGCTGGGAGCATCCGCAGTTCGGCGTGCTGCAGCCGCCGATGTTTGTCCACCACCTGGAGCAGGGAGAACTGGCCTTGCGCTTTTTCTACCAGTTTTTGCGGCAGATCTGCTCCGAACTGAACCGCTTCTTGGCGTTGCAGCCGGACCTGCACGCCTCGATCAATCTGCCGGTGCCCTTGCTCAACGACCCCAATCTGGTGGACGAAATGACGTCCATCGTGCAGTCCTGCGGGCTGTCATGCCACTGCATCGTGGTGGAGGTGACGGAAACCTCTCTGATGTCCAATCTGGCGGCCTCGCTGGGTACCTTGGCGCGTTTGCGCCTCAACGGTTTCGGCCTGGCGATGGATGACTACGGCACTGGTTATTCTTCGATGAAACAGCTGTCGCGCAGTCCGTTCACCGAACTGAAAATAGACCGCGAATTCGTCCACGACGCCTCCAGCAGCCCCAAAAAGCTGGCCATTCTCACTGCGGCCATCGCCATGTGCCAGCGCTTGCACTTGCTGTCGGTGGCGGAGGGAGTGGAGAACGAGGAGGACTGGAAGCAGCTGTTCGCATTGGGTTGCGATGTGGCACAAGGCTACTACCATAGCCGGCCGCTATCGGCCGAAGCTTTTCTGCAATGGATGGCCGAACGCTGAACATGGCGGCCTGCCCATGAAAAAAAAGGGGCCTATGGCCCCTTTGCTTATGCTGCCTTCGGAATCAGGCGGCGAAGTTCTTGGACGCGAAGTCCCAGTTGACCAGCTTCCAGAAGCTTTCCATATAGTTAGGGCGGCTGTTGCGGTAGTCGATATAATACGCGTGTTCCCACACGTCACAGGTCAACAGCGGCTTCTTGTCGGTGGTCAGCGGGGTGGCGGCGTTGCTGGTGGATACCAGGTCAAGCGAACCGTCGCTGTTTTTCACCAGCCAAGCCCAGCCGGAGCCGAAGGTGCCGACGGCGGTCTGGGTGAAGGCTTTTTTGAACTCGTCGAACGAACCCCACTTGGCCTTGATGGCATCGGCCAGCGCGCCGGTCGGCTCGCCGCCTGCGTTCGGGGCCAGGCCGAACCAGTAGAAGGTGTGGTTCCAGACCTGGGCGGCGTTGTTGAAGATGCCGCCGGAGGATTTGCGGACAATCTCTTCCAAGGAGGCGTTCTCGAACTCGGTGCCCTTGATCAGGTTGTTCAGATTGGTGATGTAGGTCTGGTGATGCTTGCCGTAGTGGAATTCCAGGGTTTCCTTGGAAATGTGCGGCGCCAGGGCGTCGAGTGCGTACGGCAGTTCAGGCAGTTTGTGTTCCATCATGCTCTCCTTGTTGAGAAAGTAAGCCGCATAAGCGGATGCTTTAGCGTCTAGTTTACTGGAATATGCGTTGACAGGCCAATAGTTGACTGAAATGGTAAGGATAAAGATTTGCAATTTGATGTGATTGTCATTGGCGCCGGCGCGGCCGGTTTGATGTGCGCGGCCACCGCCGGCCAGCGCGGCCGCAGCGTATTGTTGCTGGATCATGCCGCCAAGCTGGCGGAGAAAATCCGCATCTCCGGCGGCGGGCGGTGCAACTTCACCAACATCAACGCCAGGTTCGATTGTTACCTGTCCGCCAACCCCAATTTCTGCCGTTCGGCGCTGGCGCAATACACGCCGCAGGACTTCATCGCCATGGTCGAGCGCCACGGCATCGCCTACCACGAGAAAAAGCTGGGCCAGCTGTTTTGCGACGACGGCAGCGAGCGGATCATCGCCATGCTGGACGAAGAATGCCGTCTGGCCGGCGTAGAGCGGCGGATGGAAACCGCCATCCAGCAGGTGTCGCGCGCCGACGCCGGCTTTACGCTGCAGACCTCCATGGGCGAGGTCAAGTCTGAATCGCTGGTGGTGGCGTCCGGCGGCTTGTCCATTCCGCAGATCGGCGCCACGCCTTTCGGTTACCAGCTTGCCGAACAGTTCGGTTTGCCAGTCACCAATTTGACTCCGGCGCTGGTGCCGCTGACCTTCCACGTCGAGGATGCCGATGCCTTCTCGCCGCTGGCGGGGGTGTCGCTGGAGGTGGAGGCGCGCGCCGGCAAGGGCAAGTTCCGCGAGAACGTGCTGTTCACCCACAAGGGCGTGTCCGGCCCGGTGATTCTTCAGGTGTCGTCTTATTGGCAGCCGGGCATGGAGTTGACGCTCAATCTGTTGCCGGATGTGGACGCCGAAAGCTGGCTGGAGAAAAAGGGCGCCAGCGAACAGCTGATCTCCAACGCGCTGGCCGAATTCCACTGGCCCAAGCGCTTCGCCGACGCCTGGCTGGACCGGGTGGGCTTCAACAAGCGCCTGAAGGACCTCAATCCCAAGCAGCGCGCCCAACTGGCCGAGCAGTTGCACCACTGGCGCGTCAAGCCCAACGGCACCCAGGGCTACAAAAAGGCCGAGGTGACGCTGGGTGGCGTCTCTACCAAGGCCCTGTCGTCGAAAACCATGATGGCGAGCGATGTGCCCGGCCTGTTCTTCATCGGCGAAGTGGTGGACGTCACCGGTTGGTTGGGCGGCTACAATTTCCAGTGGGCGTGGTCGTCCGGCTATGTGGCGGGATTGAACTGCTAACAGATGCCGGCTCGGGCCAAAGCGCGTGAGCCGGGGCACGTTTCGGGTTAGAATTACGTTTTGCCTTTTGCGCCATCCGGCGCCAAGCATCCCAGGTATACATGACACAACAGTACGAGAATTTTGATGGCGAAATGGCGGCCATCCGCACGCCGCCGCATTCGATAGAAGCCGAGCAGTCGGTGCTGGGCGGCCTGTTGCTGGACAACAGCGCCTGGGACAAGATCGCCGACGTGGTGTCGGAATCCGACTTCTACCGTCACGACCACCGGCTGATCTACAAGCACATCGCCAAGCTCGTGGAACTGGCGCGTCCGGCCGACGTGGTGACGGTGTCGGAAACGCTGGACAAGAACGCCGAGCTGGGCAACGTCGGCGGCCTGTCCTACCTCGCCACGCTGGCGCAGAACACGCCGTCCGCCGCCAACATCCGCCGCTACGCCGAAATCGTGCGCGAGCGCTCGGTGATGCGCCAGTTGGCCCAGGTCGGCACCGAGATCGCCGAGGCCGCCTACGCGCCGATGGGCCGCGACGCTTCCCAGCTGCTGGACGAAGCCGAGGGCAAGGTGTTCCAGATCGCCGAATCCACCGCCAAATCCAAGCAGGGCTTCCTGGAAATGCCGGGTCTCTTGAAGGAAGTGGTGGAGCGCATCGACATGCTGTACAGCCGCGACAACCCGGACGAAGTCACCGGGGTGCCTACCGGCTTTATCGATCTTGACGCCAAAACCTCCGGCCTGCAACCCGGCGACCTGATCATCGTCGCCGGCCGCCCGTCGATGGGCAAGACCGCCTTCTCGATGAACATCGCCGAGCACGTGGCGGTGGAAACCCGCCTGCCGGTGGCGGTGTTCTCGATGGAAATGGGCGGCGCGCAGCTGGTGATGCGTATGTTGGGCTCGGTGGGCCGGCTGGATCAGCACACCTTGCGTACCGGCAAGCTGGGCGACGACGACTGGCAGAAGCTGACCTATGCCATCGGCAAGCTGTCCGAAGCGCCGATGTACATCGACGAAACCGCGGCGCTGACCGCACTGGAAGTGCGGGCCCGCTCGCGGCGCCTGGCGCGCCAGCACGGCGGCAAGCTGGGCCTGATCGTGATCGACTACCTGCAGCTGATGTCGGGCTCCGGCCGCGGCGACAACCGTACCGCCGAACTGGGCGAGATATCGCGTGGCCTGAAGGGGCTGGCCAAGGAGCTGCAGGTGCCGGTGATCGCGCTGTCGCAGCTGTCGCGGGCAGTGGAGCAGCGTCCCAACAAGCGGCCGATGATGTCCGACCTGAGGGAATCCGGCGCCATCGAGCAGGATGCCGACTTGATCGTGTTCATGTACCGCGAAGAGTACTACAGCCCGGACAACCAGGAAGTGAAGGGCCTGGCCGAGGCCATCATCGGCAAGCACCGTAACGGTCCCACCGGCGCGGTGCGGCTGGCCTTCGTCGGCAAGTACGCCAAGTTCGACAACGCCGCCACCATAGGCGTCAGCGGCTGGGCCGACAACGATTCCTGATCATCATTCAGAGCAAGAGATTCCGATGAGCTATTTCGACAAGCACGTATTCGTCTGCTGCAACCAGCGCGCCAACGGCGAAGGCTGTTGCAACAATCTGGGCGCCAGCGAGCTGCATGCGTACATGAAGGAGCAGATCAAGGCCAAGGGCCTGTCCGGCAAGGGCAAGATCCGCGTCAACAAGGCCGGTTGCCTGGATCGCTGCGACGAGGGCCCGGTGCTGGTGGTCTACCCGGAGGAGACCTGGTACACCTTCGTCGACAAGCAGGACATAGACGAAATCATCGACGAGCACATGGTGAATGGCCGGGTGGTGGAAAGGCTGAAGATCTGATGCTGAAGGCGATGAACAAGGTGGACATCGCCGGCCCGGCCGGCGCGCTGGACACCATCGTGGTGGCGGCGCAGGGCGAGGCGGCGGGCGTGGCGGTGATCTGCCACCCCAATCCGCTGCAGGGCGGCACCCACACCAACAAGGTGGTGCAAACCACCGCCAAGGCGCTGTCGCAGCTGGGTTATGTCTGCTACTGCCCCAATCTGCGCGGCGTCGGCGGCAGCGAAGGCGAGCACGACTACGGCAATGGCGAAGTGGACGACGTGATCGCGGTGGCGGCTTATGCCCGGGCGCAGCATCCCGGCCTGAAGCTGGCGCTGGCCGGCTTCTCCTTCGGCGGCTTCGTCGCCGCCCGCACCCGCGCGCGCATAGACGCCGACAAGCTGCTGTTGATGGGTGTGGCGGTGGGCAAATACCCGATCCGACTCCCGATGTGCCCGCCGACACGCTGGTGATCCACGGCGAGGAAGACGAGGTGATCCCCTTGTCCGCGGTGATGGACTGGGCGCGGCCGCAGGGCCTGCCGGTGCTGGTGTTTCCGGGCACCAGCCACTTCTTCCACGGCAAGCTGGTGCAGCTGGCGCAGATGATACAGCAGTGCTGGTAGCATCACAGGCAGGCCTTTCCGGCCTGCCTTTTTTGTATCTGAAAAAAGAGAACGACATGCAGGAAATTATTGACTTCGTATTGGAAATCGACCGGCTGAAGCTGGTTACCCGCAAAACCCGAGTCTTGAATAGCGACCGCTATGAAAATTCGGCCGAACACAGTTGGCAGATCGCCTTGCTGGCGACGTCGTTGCAGCCTTACGCCGCCGAGCCGGTGGATATCAACAAGGTGGTGGCGATGCTGCTGGTGCACGACATCGGCGAGATCGAGACCGGCGACACCATAGTCTACGCCGAAGGCGGCTGGGAAGAGCGCAAGGCGCAGGAGCTGGCCTGCGTCACCCGCATTTTCGGCCTGCTGCCGGAGGCGCAAGGCCAGCGCTTTCTGGCGCTGTGGCGCGAGTTCGAGGATGGACAGAGCGCCGAGGCGCGTTTCGCCCACGCCGCCGACCGCGCGATGCCGGTGCTGTTGAACCTGGCCAACAATGGCCAGAGCTGGCGTGAGAATGGCATCCGCCATGAACAGGTGGTCAAACGCATCGGCCCGCCGGTGCGGCAAGGCTGTCCGGCGCTGTGGACATACCTGGAGACCAGGCTGGAGCATGCCCGCGAACAGGGTTGGCTAGGCTGAGCGCAACCGCCAGGATCGCGATGGCCGGCCATGCGCGGCCATCCATCCTACCAATCAGTATATTTACTTATCCTTTCAAGCACGCCATGCTATGAAAGATGCGCCGTGCCACTGACTTTCCTATGCTATATATCAAGCAATTGAACTGATTTGCTCTCCGGAAGAGGAGATTACGCAGTACTGTTCAGCGGAGAGCGGTGCATATGCTGCGATCAAACCCGGCCACCTCGGAACGATTCGAATTTCTGTCCACCTTGCCGCCACCGCGTAGCCAGCTTCGGCTTGCGCTTGCCGTGATTCTGGTGTCCGCGCTGGTGTTCGTCATCGCGGTGCCTTTTGTCAAAATACCGCTTGCCAAAGTATGGGCTTTCATCCCCAGCTACGAGTCGGCGCTGATAGTCAATGATCTGCTCACCTCCGTCCTGCTGTTTGGCCAATTCGCCATTTTGCGGCTGCGATCCTTGCAGGTGCTGGCAACCGCTTACCTGTACACCGCCCTGATGGCCATGATTCATGCGCTCACCTTTCCAGGTTTATTTTCTGAAAATGGCCTGCTGGGCGCCATGCCGCAAACGACAGCCTGGCTGTACATGTTCTGGCACAGCGGATTCCCTTTATTCATTATCGCCTATGTCCTGCTTGCCAATCGCAAGGACAAGACTCAAGGCCATGTCCGTATTGGACTCTCCATTCTGGCCTGCGTCGGCATGACGGTGGCCGTGGTGTTCGGTTTGACCCTGCTGGCGACGATCGGGCACGATCATCTTCCCGTCATTATCAAGGACCGTGTTTATACGGAAAAGATGTGGGGAGTGGCCACGGGCCTATGGACGCTGACGCTGCTGGCTTTTGCGATGATCTGCCTCAGGCGCGCCCGGACATTGCTGGATGTCTGGCTGACTGTGGTGATGTTTTCCTGGCTATGCGATATCGCCTTGTCGACCCTGCTCAATGCCAGACGGTTTGACGTTGGTTTCTATGTCGGGCGGGGGTATGGCCTGTTGGCGGCAAGCTTTGTGCTGGTGGTGCTGCTGCTGGAAAACGGCAAGCTGTATGCCCGCTTGGTCGATACCGCGACCGAATTGAAAGACGCCAAGCAGGTCGCGGAGGCAGCGACTCAAGCCAAGTCGATGTTCCTGGCCAATATGAGCCACGAAATCCGCACGCCGATGAACGCCATCATCGGTATGTCCTATCTGGCTCTGAAAACCGGGCTGACCGAGCAGCAGCGCGACTATGTCAGCAAGATCCACAACGCAGGAACCTCGCTGCTGGGCATCATCAACGACATCCTGGATTTCTCCAAAGTGGAGGCCGGCAAGCTGGATCTGGAATTCCAGCCATTTTGGTTGGACGACGTGCTGGAGAGCATTTCCGCGCTGGTGGCGCAGAAAGCCTCCGACAAGGGGTTGGAGCTGCTATTCGAAACGAGGAGGGATGTGCCGCAGGGACTGATCGGCGATGCGTTGCGGCTGGGGCAGATTCTGACCAACCTGGTCAACAACGCGATCAAGTTCACGGAGAAAGGCCAGGTTGCCATCATCATCACCCTGGCGGACCAGATCGGCGACAAGGTCCAGTTGCGCTTCTGTGTGCACGACACTGGCATCGGGATGACGGAAGAGCAGGTGGCGAAGCTGTTTCAGGCATTCCGCCAGGCTGACGGCTCCACCACCCGGCGTTTTGGCGGCACCGGACTCGGCTTGACCATCTCCAAGCGGCTGGTGGAGATGATGGGCGGCACGATACAGGTAGAGTCCGCGCCGGACTGGGGCAGTTCCTTCGTCTTCAGCACCTGGCTGGGACTGTCCCAGGCGGTGGATGCCCGCCGCAAGTCCCTGCCGAGTGAAACCAAGGGCATGCGCATCCTGGTTGTGGACGATAACGCCTCGGCGAGGGATATCCTGTCGGAGCAATTGCGC
>NZ_MKCT01000058.1 GCF_001855555.1 Chromobacterium sphagni
GCGATATGCGCCAACTGATCCGGGCGGCCGCCGACAGCGTCCCAGAACGCGTCCAGATAATGTTGCGCCGGCGCGGCGCGGCCAGAGATCGGGCTGAATGCATGGTCGAACATGATGGCTCTCCGTTGTTTAGCTTCCCTCCGGAAGAATATGCCCGTTGAAATAATTGTCAACGTTGATTAATATAATCAACATATCTTCAAAACTGCCCGCCATGCCCCACTACCTGAGCTCCGCCGAAGCCGCCGCCCGTCTCGGCGTCTCCAGACAAACGCTGTACGCCTATGTCAGCCGCGGGCTGCTGCATGCCGACAACGATGGCGGCCAGAGGGAAAGCCGCTATCTGGCGGCGGAGGTGGAACAGCTGGCCGCCCAGCGCACCCGCGGCCGCAAACCCAAGGAAGTGGCCAAGGCCACCCTCAACTGGGGGCTGCCGGTGCTGGAGTCGGCCATTACGCTGATCGAGGACGGGCAGCTGTACTACCGCGGCGAAAACGCGCTGGACCTGGCCGCGTCGCGCGGCCTGGAAGAGGTGGCCGCCCACCTGTGGCAATGCGACGCCGGCGCGGCCTTTGGCCCGCTCGCGCCCGCCTGGCCGGCAACCATGCCGGCGCTGATGGCCCATCATCGGGGACGCCGCGCCGAAGAGGCGCTGCTGCCGCTGTTCACCGCGGCCAGCGAAGACGCGCCCACTGCGCTGTGGCAGAAGTCGGCGCCGCGCCAGGCCGAAGGCTGCGGCGCCCTGCTGCGGCTGATGGCGGCCTGCCTGCTGGGCGCGGCGCCCGACGACGCGCCCATCCATCTGCAATGCGCCCGCGCCTGGGGCGTAGATGCCGACGGCGCGGAACTGATCCGGATGGCGCTGACGCTGTGCGCCGACCACGAACTGAATGCCTCCAGCTTCACCGCCCGCTGCATCGCATCAACCGGCGCCAGCCTGCGCGCCGCCGTGGTGGGCGGCCTCGCCGCGCTGACCGGCGGCAAGCACGGCGGCACCACCGCCCGCGGCGAAGCCTTATGGGATGAGATAAACGACGGTGATATCGGCGGAAAGATGCGAGAACGGCTGGCAAGAGGGGACGATCTGCCAGGTTTCGGCCACCACCTCTACCCCAACGGCGACGTGCGCGCCATGGCGCTGCTCGCCCGCATCCTGCCGGGCGATCCCCGGCCTCAGCGCATCGTCGAGCAGGCGTTCGCACTGGTGGGGCAGCATCCATCGGTGGACTTCGCGCTGGTGGCGGTGCGCCGGCATCTGCGGCTGCCCCCTGGCGCGGCCTTCGGCCTGTTCGCGCTGGGACGCACTGCGGGCTGGATCGCCCACGGCCTGGAGCAGCGCGGCGGCGAAAACCTGATCCGGCCGCGCGCGGCCTACATCGGCAGGCGGCCCGGCGGCCAGGACCGGCGCGGCGTCTGAGCCGCGGGGAAATTCCCTTGCCGCCGCGCCGCTGCGCATATACTCAATCTTGCACCGCCTGAATGCGCAGAGCGCTGCCTGTCTTGAATTGAATCCTTGATGCGCCTGTCCAAGATATTCACCATAGCCACCGTCCTGTTGTTCGCGCTGATCAGCCTACCGCTGGCTTGGATCATCGACAACGAATGGTCCATCCTGCGCGCGACGGATGACGGGATGGGCGCGATCCAGATTGCCCACCTGGCGATGGTGGCGGTGGAAAAGATTTCGCTGGAGCGCGGCCCGGCCAATGCGCTGCTCGGTTCGTTCTCCACCCCCGCCAAGCGGGAGCGGCTGCGCCAGGCCAGAGCCGCCAGCGACCAGGCCATCCGCATGCTGATCGCCACACTTGACCCCTCCTCCTCCAACGATCACCGCCGCGCGCTGGAAGCCATACGCCAAGCGCAGCAGGTGCTGGACGACGCCCGCGGCGAAGTGGACCACGTCGCCGGCCTGCCGATGCGCCCGACCTCGCCGCAACTGATGGGCGCGGTGCGCCGGATGTACGACGCCATCCCACCGGCGCTGCAAGCGGTGACGGCGCTGTCGTTCCGCGCCGAAAGCGTCTATCCGCGGCTGGCCAACCCTCTGGTCGGCGCCCGCCAGGCCACAGAACTGCGGGAATACGCCGGCCGGCTGGGCTCGCAGCTGACCGCCGCGCTGGCGGAAAACCGCCAGCTGTCGGTAGCGGAGACGCGCTCCATGGACGTGCTGCATGGCCGCATCGACCAGTTGCACCGCACCATCAGCCTGCGCGCCCGCGTGCCGGAAGCCTCCTCCGCCACGCTGCAGGCGGCTCAGGCCATGGAGGAGAACTATTTCGGCGAGGGCATGGCGCTGGTAGACCGCATCACCCTGTACAGCCAGCAGACCCGCGCCTACACGATGGACCCGGCGCAATTCGCCGCCCGCTACGTTCCCACCATGCGCTCCATCGTGGCGCTGCGCGACACCATGCTGTCCGAAGCCTCGCGCGCCGCCTTGGCCCAGCACCGGCTGGCGTTCCGCCATCTGCTGTATGCGGCTGGACTGGGCATGCTGGCGCTGATCGCGCAGCTGGCGCTATTCGCCTACATCCGCTGGCAAGTGGCCAAGCCGCTGCTGGCGGCGGCCGGGCTGCTGACCGACATCGCCGACGGCAAGCTGGATGCGCAGGTCCCCGCCAGCCGCCGGAGCGACGAAATCGGCGAGGTGCTGGCGGCCATCGTCATCCTGCGGCGGCACAGCCTGGAAAAACGCCGGCTGGAAGGCGAGCGGCAGCGCCTGATCGAAGAACTGACCGAAGTGTCGCAGGTGGACTTCCTCACCGGCATCGCCAACCGCCGCGCCTTCACCCAGGCCGCCCAAGCGGAAATCGCCCGCGCCAACCGCAGCGCCTCTCCGGCGACGCTGATCATGTTCGACATCGACTACTTCAAGCAAGTGAACGACCGGCACGGACACGACGCCGGCGACGAGGTGCTGAAGCATGTCGCCGCCATCCTGACGCAGGCCTGCCGCGAGGGAGACCATGCCGGCCGCTACGGCGGCGAGGAGTTCGTCGTGCTGGCCAGCCACAGTGGCGCGGCCGCCGGCGAAGCCATGGCGGAACGCCTGCGCGCCAGCCTGGAAGCCTCGCCGCTCGCCCTCGCCTCCGGGCCGACGCTGACGGTCACCGCCAGTTTCGGCGTCGCCACGCTGAACGAGGATCGTCCCACGCTGGAGTCGCTGCTGGCAGCCGCGGACCGCGCGCTGTACACGGCCAAGCGCCAGGGCCGCAACCAGGTGCAGGTGGCTGAACCGCCGCTGTCTTGAAACCGCCGCCAAGGCGCAAGCCGCCCTATTTCGTTACATGCCGGGGAACGCTCGCCCGCCGGAATCAAGGCCGGGCGGGAGTCAGCCATCCCCATCCTCCGAGCGGCGATGCGCCGCCACTCTGCGGCTTTTTTCCGCAGCCCGCGCCTCCCAAGCCGCCCTCGACCGCTTGCCCGCCTCCGCCAGGAGTCGCCGACTCTGGGGCCGAGGGACGTTGGCCGCGCCGTTTTTCGCCAGTTGGGTCAGCAGATCGGGAATGAAGCGCTCGGCGAAACCGAAGAAGAACGCCCACACCGCCATCTTTCCGTAATCCGACCCTTGCTGCAGATAGGGAAGCGCCGAATCATGGCACGACGCCAGCGAGGCACTGAAGCTGGGCGCCAGCTGCGTGCTTAAAAACGCCCCGCCGAACCCGCCGGCAAACAGCCAGAACCCCAGTATGCCGAACACTGCGCCGCTGGCCAGCGCCAGGTACAGGCTCCACGAGCCCTCCATCAGCATGGCGACACTCGCGCCCGATTGTCCATTGGTGCTGGTTTTCTCGCCAACGCTCTGGATGCGTTGCAAAACGCTGGCGAAAGCGCCGAGTATCCCGAAAGTGGCCGACAGCGCCAGCCCGGCGTCGGTTGGACTGCCGCTCAACCACCAGTAATAGATGCCTCCCAGCAAAGCCATCGCCAACGTGAACAGGCCTAGTCTCAGACGCAGCCGGTCCAGCGCCCTTTCGCGGCGCAAGGACCGGAAATAGCGTTGCTGCCCCAGCAATACCGCAGCCCTCAATTCCGCCCTGCCCGCTGCCGGCTTGCCGCCGCGAGCCCCGGCCAATGCTCCGGCCAGCCCATCCGCCGCGCCTCCCCACCGCTCGGCCATGCACGCCGCCTCGCAATACTCCAGCGATGGATCGACGTCGGTCGGCCGGATCAGCACCAGCATGTCGTCGCTGGCCAGTTCGGCGCAGAGCATCTCCAGTTCGAACAGCTCGCCCCAGGTGTAATTCTCTTTTCGCAGCAACTCATCAGCCCGCCGCTTCAAAGTTTCGTCTCCCCTGGAGCTTGGCAGAATGATCCGGACGGTGGTCTGCACCCTGAGCACATAACCATAGGCGCTGCGCGCCACTTGCCGGGTCTCGGCGCTGGAAGGTTCGGCAGTAGCCGGCGGCCGGCCGGCGCCGGTAAACCATAGCTTGAATGGAAGGGCGGGCATTGCGGCTCCTGACTGGCCTGGCGACTGCCGGTGGTCGGAAATCAGGGCAAGCAAAAAAGAGCCGGTAGCCGCCATGCCTGCGGCGACAGACCGGACCGGCTCGCGCGAGGAACGGCAGCCGATTTTGTCAAAACAGAGAAACTGTCGCCGCTATTTGGCGACCTGGGCGCCAATTAATTCAAGCTAGTACGAATACTTAGGACGCCACGCGATGCGCAAAACAGGATGCGCCCATGCAAAGCGGCTATAGCCTTCCCTGCGCCCGCAGCTCCGCGCCGATGCGCTCGATTTCCGCTTCGCCCGCCGCCAAAGTTTCCGCACGGCTGTGCACCGAGTAATAACCCAGCGCCAGATCGTGCGGATGCTTGGGCGCGGAGCCCAGCACGAAGGCCGCATCGCCGGCGGCGACAAATTCGATGGCCGCGCCGGTCTCGGCGAACGCCGCCATCTCGCCCGCCGCCAGCGGCGCATCCTCGCCAGCCACCCGCAGGCTGCCGGCATTCAACGCCACCCAGGCCACATCGTGCCCGGCCGGCGGCGTGAACGTCCAGCGCTCGCCATCCTTCAGGCTCACCGCCAGATACGTCACCCCGACCGGCGACGGGATCGGGCTTCTCAGCCCGCCATAGCCGCCCAACAGCACTCTGGCCGGGCCCTGCCGCGGAATATGCTCCGGAGCGAGGTACATGCTTTCCGCCGGGGCCAGCTCCAGTTCGACCGGCAAGGCCAGCCACAGCTGAAAGCCAGTCATGCGGCGCGAGGCGGCGGTGGGTTCGCTGGCATGCCATACGCCCTTGCCGGCGCGCATCCACTCGACGCCGCCGGCGGGCAGCACGCCTTTGGCCCCGGTGGTGTCCTCGTAGACCGCTTCGCCTTCCAGCAACCAAGTGAAGGTGGCGATGCCGGAGTGCGGGTGCAGGCCGAAACCCTGCCTACCGGCGGAGAGATCCAGGTCGAACCAGTCCAGAAACACGAAAGGCTTCAGTTGGCGCCCCAAGCGGCCCGGGCTCATCAAGCGGGTGACGGGTCCGTGCTGCGCGCCGCGGGTGCGGTGGACGATGGCGCGGGCGAAAACGGTAGCGGCGGTGTTCATGGCGTGCTCCTCTGCAATGGGCTGTCGGCCTGGGCGGCCGAATGAGCGAAGCTTAAGCCCACCCGGATTGACAAACTAGACGGTATGATTGGATTGGACTCATCCAAAAAAACAAGGAATGGCGCAGCATGCTGGACCTCAACGACATCGCGCTGTTTGTGCAGGTGGCGCGCCACGGCAGCTTTGCCGAAGCCGGCCGGCGGCTGGGTCTGCCGCCCAACACCGTCAGCCGCCGCATACAGCAGCTGGAGCAGCGGTTGGGCGTCCGGCTGATGCAGCGCTCCACCCGCAAGCTCGCCCTCACCAGCGCCGGCCAGGCCTTTCACCAGCGCTGCGCCGGCGCGGTGGACGGCCTGCTTGAGGCCGGACAGGAGCTGCTCGGTGGCAACCCGCAACCCAGCGGACAGGTGCGGGTGGCCGCCACCGCCGATTTCTTCGACTTTTTCCCGATGGAGTGGGTGGCGGAATTCCTGGCAGCACACCCGCAGGTGCAGGTGGATTTCGTGCTCAGCGACGCTCAGGTCGACCTGATCGCCGAACGCATCGACATCGCCTTCCGCGGCGGCACGCTAGCGGACTCCGGCTATGTCGGCCGGCAACTGCCGGGCGCCGGCAGCGGCGGTCTGGTGGCCAGCCCGGCCTATCTCGCCGCGCGCGGCGCGCCGCTGACGCTGCAGGACCTGGCCCGTCATGACTGCGTGATCCCGACCCGGCCCGGCGGCCGCGCCGGCTGGCGGCTGACCGGCCCGGACGGCAGGGAGGAGGAGGTATTGGTGGCCGGCCGTTTCAGCGGCAACACCGCCCAGGCGCTGCGCCGCGCCACCCTCGCCGGCCTGGGCGTCGCCCTGCTGCCCCCGGCCCTGATCCGGCTGGACCTGGAGGCCGGCAAGCTAGCGCCAGTGCTGCCGCAGTACCAGCGGTCCGGCCAGGGGCTGAACCTGCTGTATCCCAGCCGCAAGCATCTGCCGCTGGCGGTGTCGGCCTTCATCGAACTGGTGATGGCCAAACTGACCGCGCCCGGCGAAACGCCGCGCTGAGCCGCCCGCGGGCGGGATTTGGCAAATCTGCGCGCGCGGGCAGCGAGGCGCGCCAAGAAATCCGGGAGGGCGGTTGGCATGATGGCGGACATCAGGGACAGGCCCTGATTTCCGGAGACGAACATGCACAAAGCCCCTCTCGCCGCGCTATGCCTCGCCATGGCCGCAGCGCTGCTCTCGCAATCGGCGCTGGCAGCGCCCAAGCTGCTCAAAGCCCCGCACCAGGCACAGGCCAGGCAGAAACAGGCCGCGGCCCCGCGCCTGTGGCAGCACCGCCCGCCGACCGACGCCCAGGCCCGCTACCGCCTGCCCGACAACCGCAGCGTAATCGGCAAGCCGCTGCGGAAGCTGACGCGCCACGCCGCTACCCCGCAATGCCAGGACATGAACGCGATGGCCGGATACAGCGGCGCGGCCTTGGCCAACTACCTGGCCAGCCTGCCCGACTACACCTGCACCTACGGACTGTTCGCGCTCGACGGCAAGCTGGCCGCCAGCCTCTACGCCCCGGCCAACCTCAACGCGGTGGCCAGCCGCTTCGCCCAGGAAGCCGCCGGCTACAACGCCGGTTCGATGGCGCTGGTCAACCTCACGCTCTACCTGCGCGCCGGCTACTACCTGGCCAGCAGCGGCACGCTGCCGACGCTGGACGCCAATCTGCAAGCCGTGTTGCGCCCCGGCATCAAGCAACTGGCCGACAGCCCCGCGCTGTTCGCCGCCAACAGCCAAGCCCCCACCACCGCCAACGAGGTGATGACGCTGATCACCAATATGGCCGACGAGGCCTATTACCTGCCCAGCATCCGCGCCATCGTCCAACGTTACACCAATAGCGCCAGCCAGCCGGCCGCCGCCCAGGCCTTGCGCGAAACCACCGCCGCCCAGGGCTTCACCGGCGCGTTGACGGTGCTGTTCTACGCGCATGGCCGCAGCGCGGCCGCGCCGCTGCTGCAGAACGATATCAGCTACTCCGCCGCGCTCACCCAGTTCGTCCAGGCCGACAAGGCCAGCCTGATCGGCACCGAAACCGCCTACCAGCTGGGCGACGCCACCCGCGAAGGCCTGCGCTTCATGCAGTACCCTGCGCTCAAGCCCGCCATCAAGCCGCAGGTGAAAGCCATCCTGGCCGGCAGCAGCATGGCCGGCAGCGACAACGAACTGTGGCTGGCCTCGGCCGAAGCGGTGAAGTACTACGACGCCGCCAACTGCAGCGAATACGGCACCTGCAATTTCGAGACTAAGCTTGCCGACGCCATCCTGGTCAACCGCTACACCTGCAGCCCCACCATCCGCATCCGCGCCCAGGAAATGACCACGGACCAGATGCAGTCATCGTGCGCGCTGCTGCAAAAAGAGGAGTCCTACTTCCACCAGATGCTGCAAACCCGCAACCAGCCCGTGGCCGACGACAACAACACCTCGCTGGAAGTGGTGGTGTTCGACGACTACGACAACTACGCCAAGTACGCCGGCGTGATCTACGGCATCGGCACCGATAACGGCGGCATGTACCTGGAAGGCAATCCGGCCGATCCGGCCAACCAGGCGCGCTTCATCGCCCACGAGGCCTCATGGCTGCGCCCGGCGTTCAAGGTGTGGAACCTGGAGCATGAGTACATCCATTACCTGGACGGCCGCTTCGACATGTACGGCGATTTCGCCGCCGCCACCCAGCAACCCACGGTGTGGTGGATAGAAGGCCTGGCCGAATACCTGTCGCTGCGCAACGACAACCAGGCGGCTATCGACGCCGCCAAGAGCGGCAACTACAAGCTCAGCCAGATCTTCGGCAACACCTACGGCATGGCCGACTACGTCACCCGCGCCTACCGCTGGGGTTATATGGCCACCCGCTTCATGATGGAGCGCCACCGCGGCGATGTGGACGCCATGCTGCCGCTGTTCCGCAAGGGCGACTATGCCGGCTACATGGGCCAGATGAAGCAGATCGGCGCGGGCTACGACGGCGAATTCGCCAGCTGGGCGCAAAGCGCCACCACCGCCGGCCAGCCGCCGCTGCCTCCCGCCACCGGCTTGCCGCCGTGCAACGAGGGCTACCCCAACCGCCTGGGCAAGAACTGCTCGCTCAGCGGCCAGTCCTCGTCCGGCGCCAGCTACGCCGCCATCCTGCTGCCGGCCGGCGCGCGCAATCTCCGGCTGTGGACCAGCGGCGGCAGCGGCGACGTGGACCTCTATGTGGCCAAAGACCGCTACCCGACCGCCGGCAGCTACGACTACTCCTCCACATCGGCCGGCAACGAAGAATCGGTCAGCATCGCCGCGCCGCAGGCCGGCCACTGGTATTACCTGACCCTACAGGCCAGGCAGCCGTTCGCCAACGTCATCGTCAGCGCCAGCTACGAATAAGCGCCGCCGCCAAAACCACGCAGGCCATGCTTGACGCATGGCCTGTTTTCTTATCGCCGCGCGGATTGCGCCAGCCAAAACTTGCAAAGCGCATAGACATGGAGCATGTTATTTTCAACAAATGCCAATGTAATAATTGGCCAATTTGATGGAATTAATCATGTAATCCCGAGGACCATCCACCATGTTGATGCAAGCGCAGCCTTCCCACCTGATCAGCGAGTTGGCCGCCGTGCGCGCCATGGCCGCGCTGTTCGACCATCTTCCCGACGTGGTGTTCGCCGTCAAGGATCTGGACAGCCGCTACCTGACGGTCAGCGAAGGCTGCGTCGGGCGCTGCGCGCTGCGCCACCGCTGGCAGGCGGAGGGCCGCACCGCGCATGAGCTGTTCCCCAGCGCGATGGCCAACCGCTACCGCGACCAGGATCTGGCGCTGTTCGCCGAACAGAGGCCGCTGCGCAACCGGCTGGATCTCACCGTGTATCCCGACGGCTCACCCGGCTGGTGCCTCACCAGCAAGCAGTCGCTCTACCACCCAGACGGCCAGTTGCTGGGCCTGGTCTGCATCTCCAAGGACCTGGCCGAGCTGACTCGGGAAAAGCTGCTGGACGAGCGCTTCGCCGCCTGCGTCGACCACATCCAGGCGCATTACCACCGCCCGCTGCGGCTGGAGGAGCTGTGCGACCTGTCCGGCCTGAGCATAGGCCAGCTGGACCGGCGCATGAAGCGGGTGTTCCAGGCCTGCGCCGGCGAATTCATTCGCCGCACCCGGATGGAGGCGGCCTGCCACGCCATCGTCCACAGCAGCCGCTCCTTGGCCGATATCGCCGCCAGCTGCGGCTTTTCCGACCAAAGCGCCCTCACCCGGCTGTGCCGGCAAATGCTGGGCCTCAGTCCCCGCCAGCTGCGGTTGCGGACGCCGGCCGGCCATGGCGGGCAGCCGCCTCGCGCCATACTGGTATTTGCACCTAGTAAAGCTACTGAGCACATCGCGCAGCACAAAGACATACCCTTATAAGTGGATATCCAGCCGGCACGCGCCGCCGCACCAACCGCCGCTCTCAGTCCGCCCCGACGCCGAAGCGCCCTGCCATGAGAAACCGCGATGTCGACCATCGAAAGTTCCGCTCTGCCGGGCATCAGCGAGAGCGACGCCTGCTTCCGCCTGCTGGTGAGCTGCGTGGACGACTACGCAATCTTCCTACTGGACACCGAAGGCCTGGTGCGCAGCTGGAATCCCGGCGCCGAGCGCATGCAGGGCTACCGCGCCGACGAGATCCTCGGCGAGCACCTCAGCCGCCTCTACCCCCCGGAAGCCGGCGTCGCGGCGCGGGCAATGCGCGAGCTTGACGTCGCCCGCCTGGAAGGGCGCCATTGCGGCGAAGACTGGCGCGTGCGCAAGGATGGCAGCCGTTTTCTCGCCGACATCGTGCTCAAGCCGCTGCACGACCCGCAGGGCGTGCTGCGCGGCTACGCCGAAATCATCCGCGACATCGGTCCGCGCAAGCGGCTGGAAGAACACTTCCATCAGGTGGTGCAAGAAGCGCACAACGCGATGATCATGGTGAACGCCGCCGGCGCCATCACCCTGTTCAACCGGCTGGCCGAATCGCTGTTCGGCTACGAATCGCACGAGCTGCACGGCATGCAGATGGAGCGCCTGGTGCCGGAACGCTTCCGCAGCCAGCACGGCCAGCTGCGGCATACCTATCTGCGGCAGCCCGAGGCGCGGCTGATGGGCGTGGGCCGCGACCTGTTCGGCCTGCACAAGGACGGCAGCGAGTTTCCGATCGAGATCGGGCTGAACCCGATAGAGACCGAGGACGGTCCGATGGTGCTGGCCGGCATCGTCGACATCACCTCGCGCAAGCAGGTGCAGCGCCAGCTGGAAATGGCGCTGCTGGAGAAAACCACGCTGCTCAACGAGGTGCACCACCGGGTGAAGAACAATCTGCAGGTCATCATCAGCCTGCTCAATATGCAGACGCATTATGTCGAGGAGGAAAGCACCCGCCACGTGCTGCAGGACAGCCAGGCGCGGGTGCGCTCGATGTCGCTGATCCACCAGTTGCTGTACGAGCGCCGCGACTTCTCCAAAGTGGATCTGGGCGAATACCTGCAGCGCATCAACCAGCTGCTGCTGAGCAGCTACGGCCTGCTGACCCGCCAGCTGCAAGTGGAACAGGACGCGCCGGAGGGGCTGGTGTATCTCGAACTGCAGCGCGCCACCCCCTGCGGCCTGCTGATCAACGAGCTGCTGACCAACGCGCTCAAGCACGCCTACCCGGCGGGCAGCGGCACCATCGACATCCGCCTGTCGCTGGAGGACGACAAGCACGCGCTGCTGGTAGTGGGCGACCACGGCATCGGCATGCCGGCGCTGACCCAGCCCGGCCAGTCCAAGTCGCTGGGACTGCAGCTGGTGCCGATGCTGGCCGAACAGATGGGCGCGCAACTGAGCATGCACGACAACCAGCCCGGCGTGCGCTTCGAGGCGCGCTTTCCGGTGTTCGGCGCGGGGAAGCTCATATGACGAACTTCCGCATCCTGATCGTGGAGGACGAGCGCATCATCGCGATGGACCTGCAGCTGCAACTGCAGGCATTGGGCTACATCGTCTGCGGCGTGGTGGCCAGCGGACATCCGGCAATAGAAAAGGCCATACAGCAGCGCCCCGATCTGGTGCTAATGGACATCCATCTGGAAGGAGCGATGGACGGCGTGGAGGCGGCGCGCGAAATCCACCGCCGCCTGCGGGTTCCCATCATCTTTCTCAGCGCCTACGCCGAGGACGCCACGCTGCTGCGCGCGGAGAGCGCGCTGCCTTACGGCTACCTGGTCAAGCCGGTATCCCCGCGCGAGCTGCACGCCACGCTGCAGATGGCGATGGTGCGCTTCGGCATCCAGCGCGACAGCGACGAGCAGGTGGAACGCTTTTGCAAGGCGATGGAGGCCTCGCAGCTGGAAGTGTGGGAATGGCATGTCGAAATCGACCAGATGAACGTGTTCAGCCTGAACGAGGAGACGCTGCTGTCGCCCAGCTCGGTGCTCAGCGAAACCATACGCCACTTCCTGCAACAGATCGACCCGCGCGACGAACCGGCGGTAGCCCAGGCCATCGAACATACCAGCCAGGGCGGCGGCAGCTTCAACGTCAGCTTCCGCCTGCGCGCCGACGCCCCGGCCGACACGCGCTGGATGGAGGCCCACGGCAAGCGCTTCGACGACGGCGAGCGCGGCGGCCGCCTCATCGGCGTGATGCAGGACGTCACCGAGCGGCGCCGCACCGAGGAAAAGCTGCGCCAGGCGGTGACCGTGTTCGAATCCACCGCCGAAGGCATCGCCATCCTGGACGCCGAGCGCAGGGTGATTTCGGTCAACCCGGCCTTCAGCCAGCTCACCGGCTACCCCGCGGAAGAAACCCTGGCCTGGCCTGACATTGACACGCTCTATCAAACCCCGCACAGCGCCCCCTTCCTGGCGCAACTGCGCCAGGGGGAGCCCCAGACCTGGCAAGGCAACGCCAACTACCTGCACAAGAACGGCGCCGCACTCTGCATCTGGGAAAGCATCAGCATCGTTCCCGGCGCGGACGGCGTCATCGGCAACTATGTGCTGGTGTTTTCCGACATCAGCTCGGTGCTGGCGGTGCAGGAGCAACTGGATTTCCTGGCCAAGCACGACCCGCTGACCAATCTGTGCAACCGCCGCATGCTGCATGACCACCTGGAATACGAACTGGCCCAGGCCACGCGCCACCACAGCATGATGGCGGTGCTGCTGATAGACCTGGACCACTTCAAAACCATCAACGATTCGCTGGGCCACGGCCTGGGCGACCAGGTGCTGGCAATCGTGGCCCGGCGCCTGCAAAGCTGCATGCGCGCCAGCGACACCGTGGCAAGGCTGGGCGGCGACGAGTTCTGCATCGCGTTCGGCGACATCGACACGCTGAGCGATGTAGACCAGGTGGCGCAAAAACTGCTGGCCCAACTGGCCGAGCCGGTGGTGCTGGAGCACATGACCTGCTACGTCACCGGCAGCATAGGCATCGCGTTGTTCCCCACCGACGGCGCCAGCGTGGAGGAACTTCTGCGCAACGCCGACCAGGCCATGTACGGCGCCAAGCACGCCGGACGCAACCGCTACTGCTTCTACGCGCCGGAGATGCAAAAGGCCGCGGAAATCCGGCTGCAGATCTCCAGCGGCCTACATGAGGCGCTGGAGCAGAACCAGCTGTTCCTGGTGTACCAGCCCATCGTCGAACTGGCCACCGGACGCGTGCAAAAAGCGGAGGCGCTGCTGCGCTGGCGGCACCCGCAGCATGGCGACATCCCCCCCTCGGCCTTCATCCCGATCGCCGAGGAATGCGGCATGATAGGCGATCTCTCGGAATGGGTGTTCGACGAGGCGCTGCGCAGCGTGCGGGCCTGGCGGCAAGACCTGCATTCGCAATTCCGGATATCGATCAACGTGTCGGCGCTGCATTTTCGCGAACAGCGCAATCACCAGCGCTGGCTGCAAAAACTGGCCGATAGCGGCGTGCCCGGCGACGCGCTGGTGCTGGAAATCACCGAGGGCGTGCTGCTGGATGCCGACTACGCAGTGCAAGAAGCGCTGGAGCGCTACCACGCCGCCGGCATCCGCATCGCCCTCGACGACTTCGGCACCGGCTACTCGGCGCTGTCCTACCTGAAGCGCTACCGGCTGGACTACCTGAAGATAGACCAGTCCTTCGTCCGCCAGATCGCCGAGGATCCGCGCGACCTGGCGCTGTGCGAAGCCATCGTCGTCATGGCGGGCAAGCTGGGGCTGGAGGTGATCGCCGAAGGCGTGGAAACCGCGGCCCAGGCGGCCATCCTGCGGAACAACCACTGCCAGTACGTGCAAGGCTACCTGTACTCCCGGCCGCTGCCGGGCGAGGCGTTTCTGAAACTGCTGCAGAAAAACGGCGGCATCGCCGTGGCCTGACCGCCCTTCGCCACGCGGTCCGGCAAAGCGTGCATCCGCCATCCGCGCCGCAGCCCAGGCAGGCCATGCCGCCATCGGGATGGCGAGTATCTTCGACAAACCTCGCAGGCGCACTCAGCCATGCAAATAAACGGCTGTGCGCCTCCATGCCACGGAGAAACAGATGACTCCCTACCGCGTCACAACCACCCTGCCTATCCTGTGCCTGCTGGCGGCTTGCGCAACCGTTCATGAAACCTACTCCCCCGACGGCCGCAGGGCATACGCGCTGAATTGCAGCGGCATCGCCCGCGGCTGGGACAAATGCTATGAAGCGGCGGGAGAAATCTGCAAGGGCGCGGGCTACGACATCCTTGACCGTAGCGGCGAAGACAGCTCTATCGCCACCGTCGGCGGAGCCATTCATGGCAATGCCGGATCATTCGGCGGTTCGGCAATCAAAACCGGCGAACGCTCAATGGAAATTGCCTGCAAGCCCAATTAAACCGGTTCGGTGACGGGGCGAGCGCAGCACTGGTGGCTTGGGCGGGGCGGTTGCTATTCACCCCGGCTGTAGATATCCGGCCTGTGCAGTTCCATATAACGTTCCGGATGCTCCAACGCGGTGAAGCCGAACTGCTGATACACCCATGCGCGTTGGAGGTCACCAGCACGATGCGGCGCAGCCGGGCCAAGGCAGGCTCCTGCGCCACCTTTTGCATCAGCAGGCGGGCATAGCCGCAGCCGCGGCATTCCGGCACCACGAACACGTCGCACAGATAGCCGAAGGTGGCCTGGTCGGTCACCACCCGGGCGAAGCCTACCTGGCGCCCGTCCAGATAAGCGCCAAAACAGATGGAGCCGGCGATGGCCTGCTCCACGGTGGCGCGCGCGATGCCTTTGGCCCAAGGCGCATGATCATGCAGGAAGGCATGAATCAAGCCGACGTCCAGCCGGTGCTTGTCGGTGGAGAGATACAGCGAATCGTCGTTCATCGGTGCGGTAGTCCCTTTATCGTCAGGTGGGCGCGCTGCAGCCAGCCCTTGAACGCGCCCAGCTTGCCGGCGTAGGTGTTCAGCGCCAGCGCCGCCACAATCAGCGCGGAAGCCAGGATGCTCAAACCATCATAACGCTCCTGCAGGATCACATAACCGCCCAACAGGCCGAATACCGGGCTGAGCAGCGAAAACGGCGCCACCAGCGTGGCCGGATACAGGCTGAGCAGCTTGCCCCAGCTGCCCAGTGCAAACAGCGTGCCGATCAGAGCCAGGAACAGCAAGGCCAGCAGCCCGGTCCAGGTGAAATGCGCCAATACGCTCCACGCCGCGGCGGGACCGCCCTCCAACGTAAACGACAGCAGCAGCAAGGGCAGCGGCGGCACCACGCTCATCCACACGGCGAAGCCGAACATGTCCACCTTGCCGGAACGCTTCAGCTCGATATTGCCCCAGGCGAAACCAGCCGCTCCCAACAAGGCCAGCAACAGCGGCAGCAACGGCAACGCGTCGTGATAGCGGGCATAGCCCAACAGCAGCACGCCTAGCAGAGCCAGCGCCATCACCGCCTTCTGCACGGCGGAGCGGGTTTCCTGCAGCAGCACATTGGCGAGCAGCAAGGTAATAAACACCTGCACCTGGGCCAGCACCGACACGATGCCGGCCGGCATGCCCAGCTTGATGGCGGAAAACAGCCCGGCAAACTGGATCACGCCCAGGCACAAGCCAGCGCGCAGATACAGCCGCCACGGCAGCGTGGGCCGGGGAAACAGCAGCACGCCCACGGCGAACACCACCACGAAACGCAACGCCGCCAACAACAGCGGCGGGCATTGGGTGAGACCTATCTTCACCACGATGAAGCTCAGGCCCCAGATGGCGGCCACCAAGATCGCCAGCAGCACGTGTTGGATTTTCATCATGTCGTCGCCTCCTCTTCCAGCGCCGTGACCGCGCGCTGGCATGCGTTCAGAAAATAGTCCAGCTCCGCCCTTCCCACCGTCAGCGGCGGCAGCAGGCGCAGCGCGTCCGGATCGTGCGCGGCGGGCGCGGTGAGCACGCCTTCCGCCAGCAGCTGCAGCCACAGCGCGCCGGCAGCCTGCTCGCCAAAACGGCTCTTCGCCCGCGGCGTGGCGCGCAAGGCCAGCATCAGCCCCACGCCCTCCAGCACAAACGGACCGTCCGGCAGGCGCGGCGCAGATAGTCCGACTGCCCGGCGGCCCTGGCCGGCGCATCCAGGCCGCGCAGCGCTTCCAGCATGTGCAATCCGCAGCGCAGCGCCAGCCGGTTGCCGCCAAAAGTGGAGCCATGGATCTTGGCGCAGCCGGGCCGGGCGAACACCACCTGGTAAATGGCATCGCGGTACAGCAGAGCCGACACCGCAACACCCCGCCGCTCA
>NZ_MKCT01000059.1 GCF_001855555.1 Chromobacterium sphagni
ACCCCGGGCTGCCAGAACCACTTTTCGACTGGGATTCGCTGAAGGACATCTACCAGCAGGCTTACGGCGAAGAGTGGCCGTTGTAAGCCATGGGTTTTCTGTTGAAAGGCGCTGCATCCGCAGCGCCTTTTTTGTTTGTTCCGCCCCTCCGTTCTCATTGAGAAGCGGAGAGTGGCCGCGCGGCTTCTGAGCGGGCGCGGGCTTGGCGGCGGCGTCTGCAAACCTTTGAAGATTTGCTTCTGATCTATAAATACGTGATTTCTTCTACTGCCATGGATGCTGGCGAGGCTGGGGTGTCCGCATCAGACTTTGCGGCAGGAAATCAGCCTAGACTATTTTTAAGTTGATATTCTATTTGCAGCAAATTTTCGGCGATGCGTGCCATCGGCTTGGGATTTCAGTCTGGCGATGCGATGGCGCGAAGTGGCGAGATGAAAGGTTCGATTGGTGGCGGTGGCTCGGAGCGCTTAAGCCTGTCGTCCGGAAGGCCTTTCAACAATTCAACTTGCATTCGAGTTGGCGCCGCTGGTCTTGCTTTGCCGGTTGCTGTGCAGTCTAAGAGTGAAGGGGAAGGCTTGAATATGTCGCTCGCCATCCCCACCATTAATCAATTGATCCTGATGATCGTAGCTTGCAAGGGGAAGTCATGCCACCCGTTCCGCACTTGGCCACCGCACTCACTGGCCCACTTTACGAGTTGGAAAGCCGCATTCTGGCGGCCCAGCCGCAAATCGAACACTGGTTCCGCAGCCAATGGCATGCCCACGCCACGCCGTTCTATGGCTCGGTGGATCTGCGCAACAGCGGCTTCAAGCTGGCGCCGGTGGACATGAATTTGTTTCCGGGAGGCCACAATAATCTCAATCCGGAATTCCTGCCGCTGGCAGTGCAGGCGGCGCAGAGCGCGGTGGACAAGGTTTGCCCCGAGGCGCGCAGCATCCTGCTGATTCCGGAAAACCATACCCGCAATACCTTTTATCTGCAGAATGTCGCCACGCTGGTGCATATTTTCGAGCAGGCCGGCCTCAAGGTGCGGCTGGGTTCGTTGAACCCGGAAATCACCGAACCGACCGAGCTGGTTTCCGCCAACGGCGACAAGCTGACGCTGGAGCCGCTGGAGCGGCGCGGCAACCGTCTGGTGTTGGCCGACGGCTTTAATCCCTGCGTAGTGCTGCTCAACAACGACCTGTCGGCCGGCATTCCCGACCTGTTGCAGAATTTGGAGCAGACCCTGCTGCCGCCGCTGCACGCCGGCTGGGCGGTGCGGCGCAAGACGCATCACTTCGAAGCCTACAACAAGGTGTGCGACGACTTCGCGCGGCTGATCTCCATCGATCCGTGGACCATCAATCCCTATTTCTCCAGTTGCGGCGGCCTGGACTTCCATGCCCGCACCGGCGAGGAGCAATTGGCGGAAACGGTGTCGCAGATGCTGGACAAGATCGGCCGCAAATACCGCGAATACGGCATAGACAACGATCCCTTCGTCATCGTCAAGGCCGATGCCGGCACCTATGGCATGGGGGTGATGAGCGTGAAAAGCCCGGACGAGGTGATCGGCCTCAACCGCAAGGCGCGCAACAAGATGTCGGTGGTGAAGGAAGGCCTGGAAGTGTCCGAGGTGATCGTGCAGGAGGGCGTATACACCTTCGAAACGGTCAACGAGGCGGTGGCCGAGCCGGTGGTGTACATGATGGACCGCTACGTGATCGGCGGCTTCTACCGCGTGCACACCGGCCGCGGCATAGATGAAAACCTCAATGCGCCGGGCATGCATTTCGTGCCGCTGTCGTTCGAGACGGCATGTCTGCCGGACCGCAAGGGCCTGCCGGACTGCGCGCCGAACCGTTTCTACGCCTACGGCGTGATTTCGCGACTGGCGCTGTTGGCGGCTTCGCTGGAATTGGAAGCCACCGATCCGGACGCCTGATGCCCTGGCCGCATGCCGCATGAGGGCCCCGCTATCCGTATTGGGTTAAAATGTCCGCAGAGAAAGCATCGCTGCGCTCTCGGATCATAATATCAATCATGGATAGCGGCCCGCCGCTGGCGGGCAAGCGGAGGCAATATGAAAAAACTGGTTTTTGCAGGACTGATGGCGGTGGCTAACGTTTGTCTGGCCGATGGCGCGGTAGTGAAGGTGTCGCCGGCCGCCCAGTACATCGATCCGGTGCGGATCAACGCCAATATCCGCAACGAATGCACGCTGCCGGAGGCGCAGTCCGCCGCCAGCCTGAAAGGCTTGGCTGAGGCCGGAGTCAGCGCCGAGGCGGCGCCGGAGGACCAGCTGAAGCAGTCCGGCTATTATCTGAAACTGCGTCTGGAGAACGTGGTGTCGATGGGCAATGCCTTCATCGGCCATCACAAGTCGGTCTCCATGGTCGCCAAACTGTACAAGAACGGCAAGCTGGTGGACACCTTCACCGGCTCGCGCGACTCCATGGGCGGCATCATGGGTGGTTTCAAGGGCTCCTGCTCGGTGCTGGAGCGTTGCTCGCAAACCCTGGGCAAGGATCTGGCCGTGTGGGTAAAGTCCAAGCTCGATTCGTAAGCGCCGATTGTCGACGCCGGCGCCGCCCGTCCTCTACTGGAAAGATTCTGTCATGAGAATACTGTTCATTGCCGACCCGCTGGAACACTTCAAGATCTACAAGGACACCACCTTCGCGATGATGGAGGAGGCGCACCGCCGCGGTCACGCCATCAGCTTCGCCGAGGCGCACCAGTTGTCGGTGGAGGGCGAGCGCATTCTGGTGGATGCCCACGACCTCGCGATCACCGACGAGCGCCCCAACTGGTACAAACTGGGGCAGGTGCAGCGCCAGCCGCTGTCCGGCTTCAGCGCGGTGGTGATGCGCAAGGACCCGCCGTTCGACATGGAGTACCTGTACGCCTCGCAGCTGTTCACGCTGGCCGAGGCGCACGGGGTCAAGGTGTTCACCAGCGGTCAGGCGCTGCGCGATTTCAACGAGAAGCTGGCCATTCTCAACTTCCCGGAGCTGATCTCGCCAACGCTGATCAGCAGCGAGGCGCACCGCCTGCGCGCCTTCGTCAAGCAGCACCAGGACGTGATCCTGAAGCCGCTGGACAGCATGGGCGGCGACAGCATCTTCCGGGTACGGCCCGACGACGTCAACCTCAGCGTAATCATTGAAAACATCACTCTGCGCGGCAAGCGCACCATCATGGCGCAGCGTTTCATCCCGGAAATCCGCGATGGCGACAAGCGCATCCTGGTGATAGACGGGGTGCCGGTGGAGCATTGCCTGGCGCGCATCCCCGCCGCCGGCGAAACCCGCGGCAACCTGGCGGCCGGCGGCCGCGGCGAGGCGCGGCCGCTTTCGGCGCGCGACCGCCAGATCGCCGAAACCGTGGGGCCGGAGCTGAAGAAGCGCGGCATCCTGCTGGCCGGCCTGGACGTGATCGGCAATTATCTGACCGAGGTCAATGTCACCAGCCCCACCTGCTTCCGCGAGATCATGGAGCAGACCGGCGTCAATGTTGCAGGACTCTACATCGACGCGCTGGAGCGCCACTGCCAGCATTGATCTCGGCGGCGGCGGTTTGCCAGAGCGATCTGGCCATCTTGCCGGCTACGCGTTACGCATGCCTGCGTCTGCCGTTGACGGCGCGAGGATGGGAGTGAAGATGGGAAAGATGCAGGAGAGCCCGTTCAAGGGCAAGACCGGCCTGGTCAGGCTGATCAATGCCTTTGGCTATTCGCTGGACGGGTTTCGGGCGGCTTTCCGTCACGAGGACGCTTTCCGCCAACTGGTACTGCTGGCGGCCATCCTGATTCCGATGGCCTTCATCGTCCACGCCGCGCCGCTGGCGCGCGCGCTATTGGTGGCCAGCAGCCTGGCGACGCTGATCATCGAGTTGCTCAACTCAGCCATCGAGGCGGCGGTGGACCACACTTCGCTGGAGCGCCATCCGCTGGCCAAGCGCGCCAAGGATATGGGCAGCGCCGCCCAACTGCTGGGCCTGATCAACTTGGCGGTGGTGTGGGGGCTGGTGCTGTTCGGTTGAGCCGGCTGGCGGTGGATAGGATGCGCGCTTGGAATAAATAACAGCCCCGTTTGCGGGGCTGTTATTTATTCGACGGCCAAGTTTGGCGTCGCGATTCCGCTGGGCTTCAGCGCAGCCGGCGATAGAGGTAGCCGGGATAAACGCGGATGCAGCCGGGCTCCTCGGCCACCTCTCCTTGCTCGCCCAGCAGTTGCCATTGCGAATCACGCGCGATCAGCGTGCGGTAGACCGGGCTGCCGGCGCGGTAGAACAGCAGCTCCCGGCCGCGGAAGGCATCCAGCGGCAGCAAAGGCCGCTGCGAGGCCGGCAGCAGCGTGGCGGTGGCGAACAGCGCCATTTCGTTGATCTGTTCGCGGTCAGCGCAGCGGAGGCCGCAGAAGGCCAGCAGGAAGGCGATGGACAGCAGCAGGTACTGGTGGTCGGCCAGGCTGAACAGGGTGAGGACGCTGGCTCCGGTAAACAGGAAATGGCTGTTGAGTTTCATTTTGTTTCTATCCAGTGATACTGGCTTGGCGATGTCAAACGCCAACATGGGCGGCATGTCGTGGCTCCGGTCCGCCGCGGTGGCTCTAATCCGGAGGAGAATACGCCGAAGGCTGGGATTATAGCGCCTGGATGGAAAGTATTTTAAATATAATCAATTGCTTGCACATGTTGTCGGCTTGGGGCCTATAGCGACCGCACTTTGCCTGGGTGATGCATATGTGCAACAAGATCCGGCTGCGCAGCCGCTCTCCCGAAGCGGTGCGGGTTTCCTTCTGCTGCCGGCTGGGAGGGCCGGGATGCCGGCGTATCTGGCTGCGTATCGGCGGCGTCTTGTCTATTGATCTGCATTCGCAGCGTTTTACGTCTTTTCTTCCTATCTAAAAAATTGTCAATCCGTAGAATCCCACCATATGCCAGATTTGGTCATTATGTTGTGGCTAGGTATTTTCATGTTTCAACATCATGAGTCGTTGTGCTTGATTTTCTGGCAAAAGGTGCAGTTCTTATATTTATGACCCCGCTATTTCTGACAGGTAATTAGATTTAAATACCACTAAGCTTTACGGGTGTAGGTGCCGATAACCGGTATAATTACTATTTGTATATTTCATTTCGGTTTGATGATTTGGAAAATTAATAGTAAGAGTAATGGAGTTTGTTCCGTCCTGATGGCGGCACGCTTTGCGTGTCGTATGCAGTTGCCTGGATTATGTACAACTTTAATCATCTTTTAGTATGGGAGCTTATATCATGAATGATGTTGTCAATGAGGCGGTAACCTCGCTCAAGAAGATTGGAAGTCTCAAGGAGTTATGGCTTACTGTTGTTGGTGAAAGGAAGGACTCTGTCAATGATGTCATGGCAATGCATAGCGCATACTCGGACATGTCTTTCAGCTTGAAAATCCAGGACTTGGCAAATGTATTCAGTGGGGTATACCTTGATACCTATTGGACCGGTCTTGGTGAGAGCTCAAACATAATGGCTGAACATTTGAGTCAGGCATTAGGTACTGCGATGCCGGATGCTATTGGCATTGCTAGGAATTCCGTAGCGCAGTGGCGTGGCCTGTTGTGTCGGAAGAATCTTTCCGATTCGGGGTTGATTCCTGCGCGTGGAGCTTATACCGACTCTATGGATATCGTCTGCAATCGAGATGTTCCATTGGATCCCAAACAATTGATCATTCAGTGGGATGATGTATTTTATAAAACACCCCAAGTTGGGAAAAATTATATTTATGCTCGCTGTCAGAATAAAGATTTTGATGGCAAAATTCGTGATGCCCAAGTGCGAATGTATTATTCGCCTGGTGGTTTCAATACGCCGCCTTCTTCCTGGGTAAAGTGCCTTACCGATGTGAAAGGACAGTTTTTCGGAAGCGTCCTTGATATAAATAATCGTCCAGCTGTTTTGGACAGGGGTGATCGGGGGGTGTCGGAAGCTTTTGTCCTGGATGTGCAGTCCACGGCTCATATTTGCATTGCCGCCGCCATAAGTTATCCTTACTTTGAAAAAAACATTCCAGAGCAGATCAGTACGGGGAACTGGAATGCCGTGACTTGGATTATGAATAATGGCGCGGCGGCTTGGAGGAACGTGAACCCGGTACTCAACCAGGGCGATGAATCGCTGGTTTTTCACAATCAGGATGCCACACCGGAGCAGTTTAGCTTCGTCCTGCGGTGCCAACATGTGCCGTTCGGTTCCAAGTTGAGGATGTATTCGGAAGATCCTGCGGCGGCTTTCGATAGCGGCATGGTGAATATCGTCAACGATTGTCAGGAATTACAGGTTTCGGTGGTTGTGCCGCCGTATTATGCCGGCCGTATCAAGTTGCATCTGGAGGGGCCGGATGGCAAACCTCTGCCAAGAGGGGCGGCGGTGGAGATCCGCATGCTCTGGTGCGTGCCCCACTCGCATCATCATTACTTGCAGGCGGTCGCCTTGCTTGGCGCGATCAGCGCGTTGCCGACATTGCAAAGCGTGCATGTGCCCTTGGGTTATTACACCATGCTGGGGATTGAAGAGTAGGCCCCTTGGCCGGAGCGTACCGATGCTGATTCTGTCGATAAAACGATGAGCCTGGATGAAGAACAGCCCTGTCCGGCGATGCCGGCAGGGCTGTTTGTCTATCAGTCCGAGAGTGCTGGGCTTACGCCGGGCTGGCCTCTTCCTTGCCTTCCGGCGGCGCGATCTGCTCGGCGTAGCCGCATTCCTTCTGCGGACATACCTTCTCGGTGCCGCGGCGCTTGGTCACCTTGATGGTCAGGATAGGCCAGCCGCACTGCGGGCACTTCTCCGCCACCGGCGGGTTCCAGGTGGCGTACTTGCACTTGGGATAGGTGTTGCAGCTGTAGAACAGCTTGCCGTAGCGGCTCTTGCGCTCGATCAGGCTGCCGGTCTTGCATTCCGGGCATTCCACGCCGGTGTCGCGCGGTTTTTCCAGCGGTTCGATGTGCTTGCACTTCGGGTAGTTGGCGCAGCCGATGAACTTGCCGTAGCGGCCCTTCTTGATGTGCAGCTCGCCGCCGCAGTCCGGGCAGACCCGGCCTTCGATCACCGTCGGCGCCTCGGCTTCTTCGGCCGCCTGTTCGGCGGTTTCGCCCAGGTTGCGGGTGTAGTCGCACTCCGGGTAGCCGGTGCAGGCGATGAAGCGTCCGCGCTTGCCGAACTTGATGGACAAGGGCTTGCTGCATTTCGGGCAGGCTTCGTCCAGGCTTTCCGTGGTCACTTCGGCGCGGGAAATGCTTTCTTTCTCGGCGATCTGCTTGGAAAAGCCTTTCCAGAAGCTGTCCATCACCGGCACCCATTGGCGGTTGCCGCTGGCGATCTCGTCCAGCTGGTTTTCCAGCTTGGCGGTGAAGTTGTAGTCGACGTACTGGGAGAAGTGCTCGGTCAGGAACTTGTTGACGATGTCGCCGGTGTCGGTCGGCAGGAAGCGCTTCTTGTCCAGGATCACGTACTCGCGGTCCTTCAGCGTCGAGATGATGCTGGCGTAGGTGGACGGCCGGCCGATGCCGAATTCTTCCAGCGCCTTCACCAGCGACGCCTCGGAGAAGCGCGGCGGCGGCTGGGTGAAGTGCTGCTCGCCGTACAGCTTGTCGACCGGCAGTTCCTCGCCCTCGGCCAGCAACGGCAGTTTGGCGTTGTCCTCGTCCTCGGCGTCGTCGACGTCCTCCTCGTACACGGCGAGGAAGCCGGCGAAGGTCTGCACCTGGCCGCTGGCGCGGAACACGCCTTCGCCCACCAGGATGTCGACGCTGGTGGTGTCGAACTTGGCCGGCGCCATCTGGCAGGCCAGCGTCCGTTTCCAAATCATGTCGTACAGCTTGAACTGGTCGGTGGTGAGGAAGGGCTTCACCATCTCCGGCGTGCGCAGGATGGAGGTGGGGCGGATCGCCTCGTGCGCCTCCTGGGCGTTCTTGGCCTTGCTCTTGTAGGTTACCGGGCTCTTGGGCAGAAAGTCGGCGTCCCATTTCAGGCCGATGTAGCCGCGAATCTCCTCCACCGCCTCATTGGCCAGCGCCACCGAGTCGGTACGCATATAGGTGATCAGGCCGACTGTGCCCTGGCCGATGTCCATGCCCTCGTACAGCTGCTGCGCGGTGCGCATGGCGCGGTCGGTGGTCATGCCTAGCTTGCGCACCGCCTCCTGCTGCAGCGTGGAAGTGGTGAACGGCGCGGCCGGGCTGCGGGTCTTCTTTTTCTTCTCGATGCTGCCGACCTGGGCCGGTTTGCCTTCGAGGCGGGCCAGCACCGATGCCTGCTCCGCCTCGTTGGGGATGGCGAACTGGTTCAGCTTGACGCCGGCCATGGTGGTCAGCTTGGCGGAGAACTTGGTGCGGCTCTTGTGGCTGTCCAGATGCACCGACCAGTATTCCTGCTGGACGAAGGCCTTGATCTCGTTCTCGCGTTCGCAGATCAGGCGCAGCGCCGGGCTTTGTACGCGGCCGGCGGACAGGCCGCGGCGGATTTTCTTCCACAACAGCGGCGACAGGTTGAAACCCACCAGATAGTCGAGCGCGCGGCGGGTCTGCTGGGCATCGACCAGGTCCTGCGCGATCTCGCGCGGATTCTGGATCGCTTCCAGCACCGCGTTCTTGGTGATTTCGTGGAACACCACGCGTTGCGCGGTCTTGTCCTTCAACAGTTTCTTCTTGTTGAGGATTTCGACCAGATGCCAGGAAATGGCTTCGCCTTCGCGGTCCGGGTCAGTCGCCAGATAGACGTGGTCTACCTTGGAGACGGCTTCGACGATGGCATCGACGTGCTTGCTATTGCGCGCGATCAGCTGGTACTTCATCGCGAAGTCTTTTTCCGGGTCTACCGCGCCGTTCTTGGGCACCAGATCGCGCACGTGGCCGTAGGAGGCCAGGACTTCGAAGTCCGGACCCAGATATTTCTTCAGCGTTTTCGCCTTCGAGGGCGACTCGACGATCAAGAGGCTGGTGGGCATGTTATCTTTTCAATTTCAAGCCGGGGTGACCGGCGGACACATCTTGTTATATCCGTCAAACAAAACAAGAGCGCAAGGGCGCTCTTGATCACGGAAAGCCGCTTGGCCGAACGGCGGCATGTTAAGCCTCGCCGCCGGGCCTGACAAGCTATTGCATGGTGGGCTCGCCGTGAACGGCTTCCAGCAGCGCCTCGCCGAGCAAAATCGGCAACTCGGCCTGTTGCGCCCACAACACCATCAGCACCAGCAGTTTGGCGCTGGCGACGTCGAGATCTTCGCTGTCCAGCTCCATCAGGCGGTCTATCACCATTTCCCTTTGCGACGGGCTCAGCGCGCCGTTGTCCTCCAGGAAGCGGATCAGGCCGCGCACATCGGCTGGCAGATGCTCCAGTTCGTCGTCGGCGTAGATGCGCAGGCCGCTGCCTTCGTCGGCGCCGGCATAGGCTTCGACGCTGGTTTCGCCGACGCTGTCCAGCCAGTCCAGAGCCTCGCCGATGTCGTCATCGTCGAAACCAACGGCGTTGAGCTGGCGGGTGAGGGCATTGCGGTCGCCGAAAGCGGCGGGGTCGCTGTATTGCTCGAATAAATAGGTGAGTACGTCAAACATCGGTATTTTTCGTGGAAGAACGCCATGCGTTCAGGTTCGAGCCAGCCTTTGGAAGCGGCCGCCGGCAAGGCTGGCCACCTGGCCGTCCAGCTCCAGTTCCAGCAGCATCGCGTAAACCTCCCCGGCAGTCAACCCGAGCGAGTCGGTTAGGTGCTCCGCCAGCACCGGCTCCCACCCCATCGCGGCCAGCAGGGGCGGGGCTTCCCCGGCGTTTGCCGGGGTTGCGGCGGCGAGGGGCGCGGTCAGCCGGCCGATCTCGTCGAGCACGTCGTCCACGTTTTCCACCAGCCGGGCGCCGTCTTTGATCAGTTGGTGGCAGCCGCGGGCCTGCGGGTTGTGGATGCTGCCGGGCAGCGCCATCACGTCGCGGTTGTTCTCCATCGCCAGCCGGGCGCTGATCAGCGAGCCGGAGGCGGTGCCGGCTTCCACCACCAGGCAGCCGCGGGCCAGGCCGGCGATGATGCGGTTGCGGCGCGGGAAGTGGCCGGCCAGCGGCCCCATGCCCAGTGGAAACTCGGACAGGATCAGGCCCTCTGTCGCGATGCGGTGGGCCAGCGCGCGGTTGCCGGCCGGATAGACCCGGTCTATGCCGGTGCCGATCACCGCGATGGTCGACGCCGGGTGCGCCAGCGCGCCCTGGTGGGCGGCGGCGTCGATGCCGCTGGCCAGGCCGCTGATAACGGTGTAGCCGTGGGCGGCCAGCGCGGCGGAGAAATCCTCGGCGTTGCGCTTGCCTTGCGGAGTGGCGGCGCGGCTGCCGACCACCGCCAGCATCGGCCGGGCCAGCAGCTCGCGCCGGCCGCGGGCGAACAGCAGCGGCGGCGGCGAGGCGGCCTCCGCCAGCTGCGGCGGATAGTCCCGGTCTTGCAGCGTCAGCAGGTGGCAGCCTTCGCCTTCGGCCCAGGTTAGCGCGGCGTCCACCATCGGAGCGGCCAAATCCTGCTGCAGCGCCTCGGCGGCTTCGCGGCCTATCAGTTTTTCGGTCTGGGCGGCGCGGGCGGCTGCGGCGTGTTCGGCTGAGCCGAAGGCGTCGATCAGCTTGAGAAAGCCGACCGGGCCGATGCCGGGCGTCAGCGCCAGCTTCAGCCAGGAGGTCGAGGCGGCGCTCATTCGGCCTCCGGCGCGGCGATGCTGTCGCCGACGTAGATGGCGCTGGTGCTGTCCAGCACCAGCGCGTAGGAGACCTTGTCGAACACCCGGTAGACGAACAGCTTGCCGGCCTGCTCGGTCGGCAGCTGTCCTTGGCGCGGCTTGCCGTCGGCGCCGGTGATAAGGATATTGCCGCCCTTCTTGTAGATGCCGAATACCAGGCCCGGCTCCATCCCGCTCTGGCTGCCCAGATTGACGGCGACGGTGGAGTACTGCGCCGCGCCGTCTATGCCCTGGTAGGTGCTGATGATCTTGCCGCGCAGGTTTTCCGGCGGCGGGTGCGGCACATAGCTGACGAACTGCTCCTTGGGCGCGCGCACCAGGCGGTCGCCGATCAGGATCTCCTCGGCCACGCGCCTGACGCGCAGCGTCTGCACGTCGCGGCCCAGCTTCTCCACCACCAGGTCGCCGCTGTAGGAGGCCTCGATGCCCAGCGCGTTGTTGCTGTCGGGGTCCACCAGCGGCTTGCCCAGCCGGTACGATTGCCAGGTGCCGCTTTCGCCCACGCCGCTGGCGTAGACCTTGTCGCCCTGGCTGATGCTGATGCGTTCGTCCGGGCCGGCCACCAGCTGCGGCCCGGTGGCGAATTGCGCGGCATCCACCACCAGCGGTCGGGCGAGGAAGGGTTCTATCACGTCGGCGGGAATGCTGGAGATGGCGCGGTCCAGCTCTTCCGGCCTGGCCTGCGGCGACAGCTTGACCTCGCGGGTGGCGTCGCTGGCCAGCGACAGTCGCGGCCTGCCGTCGACGTAGTCCAGCACCAGCACGTCGCCGGGATAGATCCAGTGCGGGCTCTTGACGTCGGCGCGGTTCATCCGCCACAGCTCCGGCCATTGCCACGGGCTTTGCAGATAGCGGCCGGAAATGCCCCATAGCGTGTCGCCCTTGACCACGGTGTAGCGGCCGGGCGCGTCGGGTTTGACCGTCAGTTCGTCGGAAAAGGCAGGAAGAGCCAGCCCTAGAACCAGAGCAAGCGATATAATGCGGTTACGCATGAATGAATCCCAATCTTGGTGCCGGCAGGCCTGGGCCCTGGGCGGGGACGGAACGAAGCTGCGTCGGACTGCTCTATTATCGACGCGAGCGCGGCAATACGACAACTTGGAGTGAATAAATACCAATGGCGCTGTTGAACATTTTGCATTACCCGGACGAGAGACTGCACACCGTGGCCAAGCCGGTGGAGGTTTTCGACGCGGCGTTGCAGCAGCAGATCGACGACATGTTCGAAACCATGTACGAGGCGAAGGGCATAGGCCTGGCGGCGACCCAGGTGGATCATCATTACCGTCTGGTGGTGATGGACATCTCGGAGGAGCGCGACGAGCGCCGGGTGTTCATCAACCCGGAAATCATCGCCAAGGACGGCGAAACCGTCTACGAGGAAGGCTGCCTGTCGGTGCCCGGCATCTACGACAAGGTGACCCGCGCCGAGCATGTCAAGGTGAAGGCGCTGGACCGCGACGGCAAGCCGTTTGAACTGGACGCCGACGGCCTGCTGGCGATCTGCATCCAGCACGAGATCGACCACCTGAACGGCGTGGTATTCGTCGAGCGCTTGTCGCAGCTGAAGCAGACCCGCATCAAGAGCAAGCTGAAAAAGCGCGAAAAGCAGAATATGTAAGCACAGGCCGGCCTGGAAGCCGGCCGCGACGGCGCTGCCTGGCGGCGCCGTTGTCGTTGCCAGGGATGAACGATGAAACTGATTTTTGCCGGTACGCCGGAATTCGCCGCCGCCGCGCTGCGGGCGCTGATCGCCGCCGGCCATGAGATCGCGCTGGTGCTGACCCAGCCCGACCGCCCGGCCGGCCGCGGCATGAAGCTTAAGCCCAGCCCGGTGAAGGAGGTGGCGCTCTCTCACGGCTTGAGGGTGGAGCAGCCGGAAAAGCTGCGCGGCAACCTGGAGGCGCAGCAGATGCTGCGCGAGGTCGGCGCGGATTTGATGGTGGTGGCCGCCTACGGTCTGATCCTGCCGCAGGACGTGTTGGAGATCCCGGCGCGCGGCTGTCTCAACATCCACGCGTCGCTGCTGCCGCGCTGGCGCGGCGCCGCGCCGATCCAGCGCGCGATCCTGGCCGGCGACGGCGAAACCGGCATTACCATCATGCAGATGGATGTGGGTTTGGACACCGGCGACAGGCTCAGCATCCATCCGCTGGCCATCGCCGCCGACGAAACCGCGGCCACCCTGCACGACAAGCTGGCGGCTTGCGGCGCGGAGGCGATCGTTTCCACGCTGGAGCGGCTGGACCAGATCCAGCCACTCCAGCAGCCGGAAGACGGCGTCACCTACGCGCAGAAGCTGTCCAAGGCCGAGGCTGAAGTGGACTGGACGCTGCCGGCCGCCGATATCGCCCGCGCCATCCGCGCCTACAATCCGGCGCCTGGCGCCTTCACCCAGCTTAACGGCGAGCCGCTGAAGCTGTGGCTGGCCAGCGCTGAGGAGGGCCGCGCCGAACCGGGCGTGGTGGTGTCCGCCGACGCAGACGGCGTGCTGGTGGGCGCGGGCGACGGCCTGGTGCGGCTGACCCTGCTGCAGGCCGCCGGCGGCAAGCGGCTGGCGGCGCGCGATTTTGTCGCCGGCCGCGGCGCGCTGGCGGGAACCCGGCTGGGCGTTTGAGCTTCCAAGCAGTTGGACCACTAAAGCAAATAAGGGTAGAGCATGAACGACAACTGGCTGAAGACCACGGTGCTGATGGCCGCGATCATGGCCTTGTTCGCGCTGATAGGCGGCATGATGGGAGGCAAGGCCGGCATGCTGCTGGCGCTGCTGTTTGGCGGCGGCATGAATCTGTTCGCCTGGTGGAATTCCGACCGCATGGTGCTGTCGATGTACAACGCGCAGGAGGTCGATGCCAACAGCGCGCCCGAGTTCTACGGCATGGTGGCGGAGCTGGCTCAGCGCGCCGGCCTGCCGATGCCGCGCGTCTACGTCATCCATGAGGAGCAGCCCAACGCCTTCGCCACCGGCCGCAATCCGGAAAACGCCGCGGTGGCCGCCACCAGCGGCATCATGCGCCTGCTGGACTACCGCGAGCTGCGCGGTGTGATGGCGCACGAGCTGGCGCACGTCAAGCATCGCGACACGCTGATCTCCACCATTTCCGCCACCATGGCCGGCGCTATCTCCGCGCTGGCCAACTTCGCGATGTTCTTCGGCGGCCGCGACGAGAACGGCCAGCCGGTCGGCCTGTTGCCGCGGCTGGCGGTGGCGTTGCTGGCGCCGGTGGCGGCGTCGTTGATCCAGATGGCGATCTCGCGCGCGCGCGAGTTCGAAGCCGACCGCGGCGGCGCGGAAATCTGCGGCGACCCGCTGGCGCTGGCCTCCGCGCTGCAGAAGATAGAGTATTACGCGCAAGGCATCGCGATGCCCACCGCCGAGGCCCACCCGGAGACCGCGCAGATGATGATCATCAACCCCTTGTCCGGCGGCGGCGGCCTGGGCGAGCTGTTCCGCACTCATCCGCACACCGCCGAGCGCATCGAGCGCTTGAACGCGCTGGCGCGCGGCGTGTATTGAACGCTTATATTGAATCAGCCATAGAGGCCAGTTCCATGCGGGACTGGCCTTGTTTTATCGAAAGAACCACCATGCATCACATCCAGCAACTGGCCGCGGACATCCTGGGCCGCGTCGAGGCCGGCACCACCCTCACCGAGGCCTTGGCCGCGGCCCACCGCCAGGCGCCCAATCTGTCGGCTTCCGAGCGCGGCGCGCTGCAGGACTTGAGCTATGGCAGCCTGCGCCATCTGGGCACGCTGAGCCATCACCTGCGCCAGTTGGTGCCAAAGCCTCTGCCCGAGCCGCAGCTGGAGCGGGTGCTGATCGTCGCCTTCTACCAGCTGCTGCACACCCGCGCCGCCGATTACGCGGTGGTCAACGAGGCGGTGACGCTGGCCGGCACCTTGGCCAAGGGCAATTTCAAGGGGCTGGTCAACGGTGTGCTGCGCAACTTCCTGCGCCGGCGCGAGCAGCTGACCGCGCTTGCCGCGCGCGATCTGGTGGCGAGCAGCAACCACCCCAGCTGGTGGCTGCAGCGGGTGCAGGCCGCCTATCCGGAGCAGTGGCGGCAGGTGATGGCCGCCGCCAACGCCCATCCGCCGCTGACGCTGCGGGTCAATCGCCGCGATGGTTCGGTCGAGGATTACCTCAAGCGGCTGGATGAGGCCGGCATGGCGGCGGCGACGCTGGGCGGCGAGGCGGTGCAACTGGCCAAGCCGGTCGCGGTGCGCGAGCTGCCGGGCTTCGCCGACGGCGAGGTGTCGGTGCAGGACGAAGGCGCGCAGCGCGCCGCGCACTGGTTGGACCTGCAGCCGGGCCTGCGGGTGCTGGACGCCTGCGCCGCGCCCGGCGGCAAGACCGGCCACATGCTGGAACTGGCCGACATCGAGGTGACGGCGCTGGATATCGACGCCGCGCGGCTGACCCGGGTGGCCGACAATCTGGAGCGGCTGGGCCTCACCGCCCAGCTGCGCGAGGCCGATGCCGCCAGGCCGGAGGCATGGTGGGACGGCCGGCCCTTCGACCGCATCCTGGCCGACGTGCCGTGCTCGGCTTCCGGCGTGGTGCGCCGCCATCCGGACATCAAGTGGCTGCGCCGTCCGGGCGATTTCGCCATGCTGGGCCGCCAGCAGGCCGAGATGGCGGACGCGCTGTGGCCGCTGCTCGCCAGCGGCGGAAAAATGCTATACGCTACCTGCTCGATTTTTCCCGAAGAAAACCAACAGCAATTGGAAAGCTTCCTGCGGCGCCACCCTGATGCGGCGTGCCTGAGGCAGGAGCAACTGCTGCCCTGTGAGCGTCATGACGGTTTCTATTACGCGCTGCTTGAGAAGCATTAGCCTGGTGTTGGGCCTGCTGTGCTGCCTGGTTCAGGCGGCACAGGCGGACGCCATCGTTTCGCGCCGCGCCGAGGCCGAAGTGCTGAGCGACGGCACGCTGTCGGTCAGCACCCGTTTCCTGACCAAGCTCACCCCCAGCCTCAGCGAAGCGCTGCAGCAGGGGGTGGCGCTGGGGTTCCGGCTGGAATTCCAGCTGATCAAGCCGCGCACCACCGCCTACTACCTTTCGCTGCGCGAGTGGTTCGATCCGCACGCCCAGCTGAGTTTCAAGCTGTCCTACCAGTCGCTGACCGGCCGCTACCGCGTCAGCATCGGCAGCCTGTCCAACTATTACCCCAGCCTGCGCGAGGCGCTGGCGGCCATCGGCGCCATCCAGGGCTGGCGCGTGCTCAATCCCGGCACGCTCGACCCCAGAAAGCCCGGCCAGGTGGCCGGCCAGGTCCGGCTGCTGCTCGACATCGGCGAGCTGCCCAAGCCGTTCCAGATGAACGCGCTGGGTTCGGACGACTGGTCGCTTGATTCCGACTGGATCAAGCTCGACGTCAAGGACGGCGGCTGATGCGCTACGCCACCATCGCGATGGCGACGCTGGGGGCGATCCTGCTCTATCTGCTGGCCGTCGCCACCGGCAACGCATCCAAGCTCAACGACTACTACTGGTGGGTGTTCGGTCTCAACAGCCTGCTGTTGCTGGCGCTGCTCAGCGTGGTGGGCCGCCAGCTGTGGCGCTTGCGCCAGCGGGTGAGGAACCGGGTGTTCGGCGCCAAGCTGACGCAGAAGTTGGCGCTGATGTTCGCCGGCGTGGCGCTGGTGCCGGGCCTGCTGGTGTTCACCGTGTCGGCGCAATTCCTCACCCGCAGCATAGAAAGCTGGTTCGATGTGCGGGTGGAGGCGGCGCTGGACCGCGGCCTGGTGCTGGGCCGCAGCGCGCTCAACTACGTGCTGGACGATGTCGGCCGCAAGAGCAAGCTGGTGCTGGAGGAGGTGGAGCCGCTGCCCGACAATCTGTTGCCGGCGCGGCTGGAGCGCCTGCGCGAGCAATTGGGCTTGCGCGAGATCGCCATCTTCGACCGCGGCAACGGCCAAATGCTGGCCTTCGCCTCCGCGTCCTCCCGGCCGCCGCCGCAAGGGCCGGCGCGCGAGACGCTGCGCGCGGTCAAGCTGCGGTCGCCGCAGCAGAGCATAGAAAACGACGGCAACAGCGGTCTGGTGCTGCGGGTGTTGCTGGCTTACCGAATGCCGGACGAGCAGGTGAGGGTGCTGCAGCTGCAGCAGATGGCGCCGGCCGACATCAGCCGCGACGCCGAGCAGATCGAGAGCGCCCGCTCCGAATACCGCCAGCTGCTGCTGTCGCGCCAGGGCCTGCGCACTTTCTACATGCTGACGCTGGCGCTGGCGGTGTTGCTGGCGCTGACAGCGGCGCTGGCCTTCGCGTTGTTCCTGTCCGAACGATTATCCGCGCCGCTGTCGGAGCTGGCCGCGGGCACGCGCGCGGTGGCGCAGGGCGACTTTTCCAAGCGCCACCCGGTCTACCGCCGCGATGAACTGGGCATGCTGACCACCCTGTTCAACCGCATGACCCAGCAGTTGGACGAGGCGCGCCAGGTGGCGGACAAGAGCCGCGGCGAGTTGGAGGGCGGCAAGCTGTACCTGGAGAGCATACTGGCCAACCTGTCGGCGGGGGTGATCGCCTTTGGCCGCGACTGGCAGATCCGCGCCGCCAATACCAGCGCCTCGCGCATCCTGGGGGTGGAATTCACCCATTTGGCCGAACACCGCTTCCCGGAATGGGGCGAGGTGATGCCGGCGGTGGCGCCGCTGGTGGCGACCGTGATGGAGCACGCCGACAGCGATGTGGAGAGCGACTGGCAGACCCAGCTGAACTACGAGACCAGCCAGGGCGAACGCACCTTGCTGGTGCGCGGCGCGCGGTTGCCGGAACACTCCAGCGACGGCTATGTGCTGGTGTTCGACGACATCACCGAGCTGGCGCGCGCCCAGCGCGACGCCGCCTGGGGCGAGGTGGCCAAGCGGCTGGCGCACGAGATCCGCAATCCGCTGACGCCGATCCAGCTGTCGGCGGAGCGGCTGGCGATGAAGCTGGCCGACAAGCTGGACGGCAACGACGCCGACATGCTCAAACGCTCCACCGACACCATCATCAAGCAGGTGGGCGCGTTGAAAAGCATGGTGGACGCTTTCCGCGATTATGCCCGCGCGCCGCGGATCAAACTGGTCAAACTTGACCTTAATCAGGTGATCCGCGAGGTGATGACCCTTTACGAATCCAATCCTGCTGTTAAGATTGCGCTGGACGAGGTTCCGCTGATGATCATGGGCGACGCCGCCCTGCTTCGGCAGGTGTTGCACAACCTGATGCAGAACGCCCAGGATGCAGTCCTTGACGTTGGCATCCCGATGATTCAAATTAGCAGCCGACAAGAAGAAGGAAACGTGCTCGTTTGCGTCGAGGACAATGGCGCGGGCTTCAACCCCGACATCCTTAGACGCGCGTTCGAGCCTTATGTGACCAGTAAAGCCAAGGGAACCGGTCTTGGACTGGCCGTGGTCAAGAAGATTATGGAAGAACACCATGGACAGGTCATTTTGGGGAATGCCGAACAGCAAGGTGCGCGCGTCCTTCTTTCCCTGCCATTGCTGGAGGCCTAATGCGTAGCAGCGATATTTTGATTGTGGACGACGAGATCGGTATCCGAGAACTGCTCTCCGAGATCCTGCAGGACGAAGGTTATACCGTGGCCTTGGCGGAAAACGCCGAGGTGGCGCGGCAGTTGCGCAACCAGACGCGCCCCGCGCTGGTGCTGCTCGATATCTGGATGCCTGACTGCGACGGCGTCACCCTGCTGAAGGAATGGGCCAAGTCCGGTCTGCTCAACATGCCGGTGGTGATGATGTCGGGCCACGCCAGCATAGACACCGCGGTGGAGGCCACCCGCATCGGCGCCTTCGACTTCCTGGAGAAGCCGATCGCCCTGCAAAAGCTGCTGACCACGGTGCAGCGCGCGCTGAAGTACGGCGACATGCAGGCCAACACCTCGCTGAATCTGGACAAGCTGGGCCGCAGCGAGCCTATCCAGGAGCTTAAGCGCCAGCTGGAGCGCGTCGCCAAGGTCAAGTCGCCGGTGCTGCTGACCGGCGAGTCCGGCTCCGGCTTCGAGCTGGTGGCGCGCTTCTTTCACCAGGGCAATACGCCCTGGGTGACGCCGGCCAAGCTGGAGCAGCTGGCTGACGCGCCGCTGGAGCTCTTGCAGAAGGCCAACAACGGCGTGCTGTATCTGCCGGAAATCGGCCAGTACAGCCGCCGCGTGCAGCAGGGCCTGTTGTTCCTGCTGTCCAAGCTCGACCGCTTCAATGTGCGTCTGCTCTGTTCTTGCAGCCGTCCGCTGCAGGAGCTGCTGGTGGACCCGGAGTGCGACAACCGCCTGCTGACCGCGCTGTCCAGCGTGATCGTGCCGATTCCGCCGCTGCGCGAGCACTCGGAAGACATCACCTTCATCGCCGAGCAGATCCTGGTGGAGCTGGTGGAGTCCAAGCAGGTGCCGGCGCGCAAACTGACCACCGCGGCGCTCAACGCGATGCGCCAGTACGACTGGCCGGGCAATCTGGAGCAGCTGCGCAGCATTATCAAGAGCCTGGCGCTGACCGCCGAATCGGACGAAGTGGACGCCGGCGAAGTCAACAAGGTGCTGGCGCAGTTCCGCCACGAAAAGCCGGTGGAGGAGTCGGGCTTCGACTTCAACATCCCGCTGCGCGAATTGCGCGAACAGCTGGAGCGCCGCTATTTCGAGTATCACATCTCGCTGGAGAACGGCAATATGAGCCGGGTGGCGCAGAAAGTGGGCCTGGAGCGCACCCACCTCTACCGCAAGCTGAAGCAGCTGGGCATCAAGTTCGCCCGCAAGGTGGCGGAGGAGTAAGCGCCGCAAGTCGCTTATCGACGCCAGCCCTTCGCGGCTGGCGTTTTGCTTTTGCGGGATTCAAGGATTGAGGTTGGCGATGGAAGAACTCGACGATCGGGCGCTGCTGCGTTACAGCCGGCACATCCTGCTGCCGGAAATCGACATAGCAGGCCAGCGCCGGCTGCTGGCGGCGCGCGCGCTGATCATAGGCGCCGGCGGCCTGGGGTCGCCGGTGGCGCTGTATCTGGCCAGCGCCGGCGTCGGCAGCCTCACCATCGTAGACGACGATACGGTGGAGTTGTCCAATCTGCAGCGCCAGATCGCCCACGACAGCGCCAGCCTGGGGCAGGGCAAGGCCGAATCGGCGGCGCGGCGCATGCTGGCGCTCAATCCCGCCATCGCCGTGCGGCCGCTGGCGGAACGGCTGGCCGGCGAGCGGCTGCTGGCGGAAGTGGCGGCGCACGACCTGGTGCTGGACTGCTCCGACAACTTCGCCACCCGCCACGCCGTCAACCGCGCCTGCGTGGCCGCGCGGGTGCCGCTGGTGTCGGGCGCGGCGGTGCGTTTCTCCGGCCAGCTGGCGGTGTTCGACAGCCACGATGCCGCCTCTCCGTGCTACCACTGCCTGTTTCCCGAAGAGGGCGATGCCGGCGATGGCCCGTGCGCCACCTTCGGCGTGCTGTCGCCCCTGGTGGGCGTGATCGGCAGCCTGCAGGCGGTGGAGGCGGTCAAGCTCTTGGCCGGCGTCGCGCCGCGTTTGGGGCGGCTGACGCTGTACGACGGCCTGAACGGCGATTTCCGCCAGATCCGCGTGCCGCGCGATCCGGGGTGTCCGGTGTGCGGGAGCGCGGCATAGGCTGAAGTGCGGAACGTCCGGCCAGCCGGAGCGTCCCGCCGAACATCTGTCAATCGGGCCGGAGGGGATGGCGGAACGCTGCGAGGCGTTTCCGCCCTACAGGTTTACAGATGGGACTCGATCAGTTGCCGCACTTCGGCGAAGTTCATCACTCCGACGTAGCGCTTGATGATGTTGCCCTGCTTGTCGATCAGGAAGGTGGTGGGCGCCAGCTGGATGTCGCCGAAGGCCTTGGCCACCTCGCCCTGGGTATCCAGCGCGACGAAGAAGGGCAGCTGGTTGTGGGCGACGTAGCTTTGCACGTAGTTGGGCGGATCGTAGCTCATCGCCACCGCCACCACGTTCAGCCCCTTGCCGGCGTATTGCTGGTGCAGCTTCTTGATTTCCGGCATTTCCTCTACGCAGCCGGGGCAGCTGGTGGCCCAGAAGTTCACCAGCACCACCTTGCCCTTCAGCGCCGCCGTGCTGGTGGTGGCGCCGGCGAGCGAGGTCAGCTGCACCTGCGGCGCCGGATTGCGGCCGAACAGCAGCGAATAGGCGATGCCGGCCACCGCCAGCAATGCCACCGCGATCAGCAAACCTTTCTTCATCTCGTTTTCCCGAATGTGATGCGGCGATTAGGCCGACTGGGCCTGTATCAGTTCCAGCGCTTCCTTCAGCTTGCCTTCCAGCACCACGGCCTTGCCCGCGCGGGAGTCGAACACCACGAAGGTGACGTCGGCTTGCGCCACCAGGGTGTCGGTGCCGTCCAGCAGCACGCGCTGGTGGATCACCGCGCTGCGGTTGCCTATCGACTTGACGGCGGTTTCGATGACCAGCATCTCGCCCATGGTGGCCGGACGCGTGTAGTCGATGTTGATGTTGACCACGGCCAGTCCTAGCCCGCTCTGCAGGAATTGCGCCAGCGTGCCGCTGTCCTCGAAGCTGTTCCAGCGCGCCTCCTCCAGAAATTCCAGATAGCGGGCGTTGTTGACGTGGCCGAACAGGTCCAGGTGGTAGCCGCGGACCTTGATCCGGGTTTGATGCGCCATGTGTTTCCCCTTTGCTTGTTGCGCTGCGTTATTCGGTGTGGCCGTCCAGGTCCAGCGGGACGAAGGCTTCGCGTTCCAGCGGCTCGGCCACCAGGTCGGTCAGCACGCCGTGGATTTCCAGCTTGAACCATTGCTGGAACAGGTTGGGGCTGAGGTTCTGCGGCCACAGGCTGTCGTCCTCGCACCAGTCGGCCAGCTCGGCTTCGAACAGCTGGCGGTATTGCTGCAGCACGAAGCCGCGCGCGCTGTCGTAGTCGTCGGCCGGCGGGATCAGCAGCGCGTTGCAGTTGGCGGACAACTGCTGCAGGTCGATGTCATGGTCCAGGCTGCCTGGCAGGCTTTTCAGCCAGGCGAGGAAAGGCGCTTGCGGGCGGAGCAGCGCGATGCTGCGGTTGACTTCAAACATAATGCGTCCTTGTTCAGTGGCTGGACAACAGGTTGTCGCGGGTGAAAACGAATTTCTGGCTGATGCGCAGCGTCGGGAAGCGGCCGGCCAGCGAAGACGGGAAGGGCGGGAACGGCGCCGCCAGCTCGACGATGCGCTGGGCCGCCTCGTCCAGGACGGTGCTGCCGGAGCGCCGCAGCACACGCTGCGACTGCAGGCTGCCGTCGGCGTTGATGGTCACTTCCAGCGTGACCGCGCCGTGCAGCCCCTGGCGGCGGGCTTCGGCAGGGTAGTTGAAATTGCCGATGCGCTCCACTTTCAGCCGCCAATCGGACTGGTAGCGCGCCCACGGGTAGCTGCGGGCGGCCTCGCCCATGTCGGCGCCGGCCTGGCCGCTTTCCAGATCGTTGTCGGCGGCGGCGTTGTCGCCGCTGCGGGCCAGCTCTCCCACCTGTGCCAGCAGCGAGCCGGTGTTCAGTTGAGTGGCGGGCGGGCTGGGCGGGAGCTTGGCCGGGCTGGGTTTCGGGCTGAGAATCGGGGTCGGCGACGCGGCCGGCTGTTGCGGCGGTGGAGTGGGTGCGGCGGCATGCACCGGCGGAGCGCTCCGGCTGATCAGTTGCCGCGGCGCGGCGGTATTGCCGGCGCCCTGATGGTTGTCTTCGGCCAGCCGGGCGGTGTCGGGCGCCGCCGGGGCGGGCTGCTGCAGGCGTATGCTGATCTGCGGCGCGCTTTCTTGCGCAATGGACGGCGGGCTGGGCGGCAGGCCCGCCAGGCTGAGCAGCAGCAGATGGGCCAGCAGCGACACGCCGACCATCAGCCATAGCCGATGGCTGAGGGCTGCGGATGGGCGGGAGCGGTAAAGGTGATCGGCCATGGCGTATTCCAGACTTTGCCGGATTTTAGCACGTCGGCAACGACAAACGCCGCGCGCGGCGCGGCGTTGTCGATTTGGTACAGGCGCGGGGCGGGATTACTTTTCCAGCAAGCTGCGCAGCATCCATGCGGTTTTCTCGTGCACCTGCAGGCGCTGGGTCAGCAGGTCGGCGGTGGGCTCGTCGCCGGCTTTTTCCACCACGGCGAAGATGCTGCGCGCGGTGCGACAGAGGGTTTCGTGGCCGTCCACCAACTGGCGGATCATGTCGTCGGCCTTGGGCACGCCGCTGGCTTCCGGAATCGAGGTCAGGCGCGCGTAGTCGGCGTAGCTGCCCGGCGCGTAGTGTCCCAGCGCGCGGATGCGCTCGGCCACCAGGTCCACCGCCAGCGCCATTTCGTTGTATTGCGCCTCGAACATCAGGTGCAGGGTGTTGAACATCGGGCCGGTGACGTTCCAGTGGAAGTTGTGGGTTTTCAGATACAGGGTGTAGCTGTCGGCCAAGAGGCGGGATAAACCGTGGGCGATGTCTTGCCGGTCCTGTTCGTTGATGCCGATATCCATGACTATGCTCCTGTGAGGCGGCGCTGCTGCCGGGCCGCATTTTGGACTACACTTTCCGCTTTTGATGGAAAGTGGCGATGAAACCCTGGTTGCGATGCCATGATGGCCGGGTGCGCCTGACGCTGCATGTGCAGCCCGGCGCCAAAAAGACCGAGCCGGCCGGCGAGCATGGCGATTGCCTGAAGATCAGATTGGCCGCGCCGCCGGTGGATGGCAAGGCCAATGCCGCGCTGCTGGCCTGGCTGGCCGGGCGCTTCGGTGTGGCCAAGCGCGATGTGGCGCTGCTGTCCGGCGACAAGAACCGGCACAAGGTGGTGGAGGTCCGGAGCGCTCTGGACGCCGCCGCCGTGCTGGGCCTGTTCGGCATTCATTGAAGATGGCGGCCTTGCGGCGGCTTGTCATCCACCCGGCTGTATTCGCCCTCGATCACGTCGCCGGCGCCTGGAGGCGGGTTGGCTGCGGAGGGGCCAGGGCGCGGGCCGGTCTGCATCTTGATGCCGGGTCCCTTGATGGGCAGCAGCAGCAATACGGCCAGCGCGTCGCTGAGCAGGCCGGGCAGCAGGAACAGCACGCCGGCCAGCGCGTAGCGCAGCGGCCACAGCAGCGAGTACAGCGAAACGTTTTCGTCCTGGCGCATCACGCTGCCCAGCGTCAGCAGCGCGCCCAGTTTCTGGTTGCGCAGCATCCACAGGCCCAGCATGGACGACAGCAGCACCAGCAGGAACACCGCCAGGCCGCCGATATGGTCGGCCAGCGCCACCAGGACGGCGATTTCGGCGAACGGGTAGATCAGCAATAACAGCAGGAGCGCGCGCATCTTGAATACTATTCCATCTATCGATTGTTTACTGGTTGTCTGCAATGTACCCGATCAGCAGCTGGCCGGACAGATCGCGGCGACGCTGGTGGCGGAGCAACTGGCCGCCTGCGTCAATATTCTGCCGCCTTGCCGCTCGGTATACCGCTGGCAGGGCGCGGTGGAGCAGGCCGAGGAGACGCCGCTGCTGATCAAGACCCGCCGCGATGCCTATCCGCGGCTGGAAAGCCGGCTGGCGCAGCTGCATCCGTACGAGGTGCCGGAAATCATCGCTTTGCCGCTGGAGCGCGGATTGCCCTCCTACCTGACATGGGTATCCTCCTGCGTGCTTTCAAGTGGCGGCGGCTGACGCGCAAGTTATTGCGACTGTCCGGGGGCGGATTTCGTTCCTGGCGGACCGTCATGCGCGGGAAATATTTTTCACGGAATGACTTGACGCTACTGAAGGGTTTCATTATAGTTGCGGACTCTCGTGGGTCGTTAGCTCAGCTGGTAGAGCAGCGGACTTTTAATCCGTTGGTCGCAGGTTCGAATCCCGCACGACCCACCACGAGAAGCTTGTAGTGTTGCATGTCCCGGACGGGTCGTTAGCTCAGTTGGTAGAGCAGCGGACTCTTAATCCGTAGGTCGAGTGTTCGAGCCACTCACGACCCACCATCCAGACATGTGCCGTACGTTGTGCGGGTCGTTAGCTCAGCTGGTAGAGCAGCGGACTTTTAATCCGTTGGTCGCAGGTTCGAATCCCGCACGACCCACCAATCAAGCTCATTTCTGTTGTCAATGCAGTTCAGGATGGGTCGTTAGCTCAGTTGGTAGAGCAGCGGACTCTTAATCCGTAGGTCGAGTGTTCGAGCCACTCACGACCCACCACCATCCCTGCATCTCCCCGACACCGCATTCCCCCATGGGTCGTTAGCTCAGCTGGTAGAGCAGCGGACTTTTAATCCGTTGGTCGCAGGTTCGAATCCCGCACGACCCACCAAGAATTCAGGCTCCAGGCCCGGTCATGCGACCGGGCCTTTTGCTTTTCCCGCCGCCATTAATTAATGATAACGATAATTGTTATCATTTTGATAAGCCTGTATCCTGCCGCCTTTTGTCAACAGGCGGCCCAGGTGTTCGACGGTTATTATCGCGAATTGCTCAACTTCCTCGTCCGCGCCACCGGCTCGAAAAGCCGCGCCGAGGATGTGGCGCAGGACGTCTACCTCAAGGTGCTGAGCCATCGCGCTTCCCCCTCCGCCGCCACGCGCGCGGTGGAGTCTCCGCGTGCGCTGCTGTACGCCGCCGCGCGCAATCTGCTGATAGACCAGCACCGCCGCGACAGCCTGCGCCGGCATCAGGACATTGCCGATCTGGAGCTGGCCGCGCCCAGCCAGTGGGAGCCGGAGCGGCGGCTGGCCGACCGCCAGCAGGCGGCGCTGCTGCTGCAGGCGATCGAGACGCTGCCGCCGCGCTGCCGCCAGGCTTTCGTGTTGTTCAAGCTGGAGGGCTTGAGCCAGGCCGACATCGCCGTGCAGATGGGGATTTCACGGAATATGGTGGAAAAACACATTATCAACGGCATGCTGGCGTGCCGGCGCGCGCTGGACGAGGAGGAAGGGCGATGATGGAACGCGGGCAGGCGGCCAACCAGGAGCTGCCGGAGGCGCAGGCGGCGCGCTGGCGCTTGCGCGAGCAACAGGGCTTGAGCCAGAAGGAAAAGCGGCAGCTGGCGGACTGGCTGGATGCGTCCGCCGAGCATCGCCGCGCCTACGCAGCGTTGCACCGGGTGGATACGCTGTTGGATGGCTTGAGCGCCGCCGAGCGGCTGCGGCTGTCGGCGATGGCGCGTCCGCCGCGCCGGCAGCCTTGGCTGGCCGCCTGCGCGGTGTTGCTGCTGACCTGTGGCCTGCTGTGGCAGTGGCGCGCCGCCCAGCCGCAATGGCGGATGACGCTGGCCACCGCGCCCGGCCAGCAATTGAGCCGGACTCTGGACGACGGCAGCCGCTTGCAGCTGGATGCCGACAGCCGGATCGAGCTGAGCTATTTCGCCGGCCGGCGCGAAGCGCGGCTGCTGCAGGGGCAGGCGATGTTCGACGTGAGGCCGGATGCCGCCCGGCCATTCCGGGTGGCGGCCGACAAGGTGCGGGTGACGGTACTGGGCACCCGCTTCGCCGTGCGCAATCTGTACGGCGAAGTGGCGGTGGCGGTGGCGCATGGCAAGGTGAGGGTGGCGCGCTACGAGGATGCCGACGCGGCGGCGGGTTCTGCGGACGATTCCCGGCAGCGCTTGCTGCTGGTGGACGGACAGCAGGCGCGCTTGCGCCAGGGCCTGCTGCAACCGCCGCAGGCTGTGGCGCCGCAGGCGGTGGCGTCCTGGCGAGCAGGCCGGCTGGATTTTGTCGACCAGCCATTGGCGGATGTGCTGCGCGAGTTCGAACGTTATGGCCCCGCCGGCCTGGCATTGGCCGATGCCCGCCTGGGCGGCCTGCGTCTGAGCGGCAGCTTCGCCAGCCGCGATCCGGCGGCATTCGCCCGCATTCTGCCGCAGGTGTTGCCGGTGCGGGTGCGGCCGGGGCCGGGCGGGAGGCTGATCGACGCGCGCTGATGGTTTGATTGCAGATTATTTTTGCTGGCGGATGTCAGGATGCGGAAGGCTGCCGCGTCTTCATGAATGCAAATAATTATTAATTACATTCGTGATGAGGTACCGCCACATGTTGTTTTCCCGTCCGGGAGCCGCCGCCGGCTCGCTGATGCTGGGCCTGGCCTGCGTTCCGCCGGCCCTGGCGCAAAGCCAGATCTTCGCTTTCCAGATCGCCCCGCAGCCGCTTGCCGGCGCGCTGAATGAGCTGGCGCGGCAGTCCGGCATGAATCTGCTGTTCGACGCCGGTTTGGCGCAGGGCCGCGACAGTCCGGCGCTGCAGGGGCGCTATACCGTGCGCGACGCGCTGCGCCGGCTGCTGGCAGGCAGTGATCTGGCGGCCAGAGTGGAGAATGGCGGCATCGTGGTGGCGCCGGCGCCCGCGGCCGGCTCCGCGGCGGTGAAGATAGGCACGCTTCAGGTGCAGGGCGCCGGCAGCGCGCCGGGCACGCTGTCCGACGACGAGATGGAACTGGCCGACCGGCCCTATCTCAAGCCCGGCTCGTCGGCGGTGATCGCCAGGGAGCAGATAGAGCGCTTTCGCGGCACCTCCCCGGCCGACATGTTCAAGGGCGTGGCCGGCGTGCAGGTAGGGGAGAGCCGCAACAGCGGTTCGGTGGATGTCAACGTCCGCGGCCTGCAGGGGCAGGGGCGGGTGCCGGTGGTGGTGGACGGCGGCCAGCAGTCCGTCACGGTCTATCGCGGCTACGGCGGCGTCGCCGACCGCAACTACATCGATCCGGACTTGATCGGTCGCGTCACCATCGACAAGGGCCCCAGCCTGTCGGCGCAAGGCGCCGGCGCCATCGGCGGCCTGGTGCAGATGGAAACGCTGGGTCCGGAGGATGTGCTGAAGCCGGGCGAGAGGCTGGGGTTGAGGCTGCGCGGCGGTCTGCAGAGCAATACCGCCCAGCTGCCGGGCGACGCGCATGCCAGGCCGCGCCAGCACAGTCCGGCGCTGGACGCGCGCGCAGGCTCCGGCAGCATCGCCGCGGCGCTGCGCGAGGATACGTACGAGCTGGTGGGCGCCTATGCCTACCGCGACCTGGGCAATTTCTTCGCCGGCAAGCGCGGCTTCAACGGCTATGCGGTGAAGAACGACTGGATGTCGTCTGGCAGCCAGCAGGATGTCGGCGTTACCCGCATCTTCAAGGCCGGGGAGGAGGTGTTCAACACCGCCAACCGCAGCGAGTCCATCCTGCTAAAAGGCACGCTGCGGCCGGACGCCGAGCGCGCGCTGGAGCTGGGCTTCCGCCGCTATGACAGCCGCTACGGCGAAATCATGACTTCGCAGATCATCCGCAACGAAGGCGACTCGGTGCCGCAATGGCCGCGCAGCCAGGTGCGGGTGGACGCCTACAGCGCCCGCTTCAAATGGCAGCCGGCCGACAATCCGCTGATCAATCTGAAGGCCAATCTGTGGCATACCGATATGGACAGCCGCAGCTACAGCGGCGATGTGTTCCGCAATCCCACCCAGGGCAAGCCGCGCCCGGGCTGGGGCGACTGCGACGCCTGCATCGATTTTTCCTACCTCGCGCCGGTGCAGGCGCAGCGCAGCGGCGCCGATCTCAGCAACACTTCGCGTTTCGGCACCGGCATCGGCGCCTTCAGGCTGGATTACGGCCTGACCCTGCAGCATGAGCGCCTGGCGCCGGGCAAGGGCTTCATCCGCAGCGAAGACGACATCAATAACAACCTCAACCTGCGCGACGGCAGCCGCGACGAGCAGAGCGCCTTCCTGGCGCTGAACTGGGCGCCGACCAGCCGGCTGAGCTTCGATGTCGGTGGCCGCTATATCCGCTTCGCCACCCAGGACAACAATGTCGAAGTCAAGCGGCGGGAAACCTACCGCGCCACGATGAAAACCGCGCAGGTGTACCGCGACGAATCGCCGTACGACTACCTGGGCGAGGTGGAGTGGCGGCCGGACGCCGCCGGCAATTACACCGACGCCACCAATCCGTTCAAGCAGCCCGGCGGCGTGTATCTGGACGCCAGCGGCCAGCCGCAGCCGCTGAGCGCGGTCAAGGCGAACGCGGACGAGGCGAATTGGTACGAACAGCAGGAACTGGCATCGCGCCAGTATCTGCGCGGCGAGGCCTACCGGCGCAAGGACCACGGCTTCGCGCCGATGCTGGGCGTCAATTTCAAGCTGAGCGACAGCGCCACCGCCTACCTGCGCTACGTCGAAGGCCTGCGCATGCCCAGCCTGATGGAGTCGACGCTGGGCTCGTCCACTCCCTTCCTGGGAGAGCTGAAGCCGGAACGCAGCCAGAACTGGGAGCTGGGCGTCAGCGTGCTCAAGGATGGCCTGCTGAGCAGCGACGACCAGTTCCGCTTCAAGATCGCCTACTTTGACAACACCACCCGCGACTACATCACCCGCCGGCCGATTCCCGGCAAGGAAGCGTGGCAGCAGAACTTCAGCATGGTGAACATGGACCGCTACCAGCTGTCCGGCATCGAGCTGCAAACCGCTTATGACGGCGGCGCGGCGTTCGGCGACCTGTCCGCCACCTACAACCGCAAGACGCAGATCTGCGACCGCGCCTCGGCGGAGTATTTCCGCGGCATCACCTGGTTCGGCGACGCGCATCCGATGGCCAGCACGCCGGAGTGCACGCCCAGCGGCTTTTCCACCAGCTATGTGCGCAACCATATCCCGCCGCGCCTCAACCTCAACCTTACCTTGGGCGGCCGCGCCTTCAACCGCAAGCTGAGCTTCGGCACCCGCCTGGTCTACAACAGCGAGCCGGTGGCCAAGCAGGGAGCCAGCGTCGGCGACACGCCGTGGGAGAGCTGGAACGGCACCGCCAACCAGGTGCTGACCCGCGCCTACACGTTGGTGGACCTGTTTGCCAGCTATCAGCTGTCTAAAGACGCCAGCGTCGATTTCGCCATCGACAACCTGACCAACCGCTATTACCTGGACCCGCTGGCGCTGAGCCTGATGCCGGGGCCGGGACGGACCATGCGGCTGAGTCTGGGCATGAAGTTCTGAATCCGGCGCGGATTCCCGCTTTTAACAACAAATAAAAATGGTTATCATTACTATTTGTGCGCGCGGCGCTTAGCACGCCGCCACGCATCTCTTCCCGCTCCGCCGCAGGCGGAACGGGATTCAACAGGAAGCACCGCAATGACCATTGTAATCGACGCCACCCGCACCCAGGATCTGAAAGCCCGCACTCACGCCACCCACGACCAGCTGGACCAGCGCATCATGGCCAACCAGCCTTTCGCCAACCGCGACAACTACAGCCGCTTCCTCGACGCGCAGTACCGCTTCCTGCGCGACGCCGACGCGCTGTACGACAATCCCGAACTGGCCGCGCTGTTCCCCGATCTGGCCGAGCGCCGCCGCTACCACAGCATCGCCGCCGACCTGGCCGATCTGGGCCGGCCGCTGCCGCAACTGCAGGCCGCGCCGATCAGCGAGACCCTGGACGTCGCTACCGCGATGGGCTGGCTGTACGTGGTGGAAGGCTCCAAGCTGGGCGCGGCCATCCTGTACAAGCTGGCCGGCAAGCTGGGGCTGGACGAAAGCTGCGGCGCCCGCCACCTGGCAGGCCACCCGGACGGCCGCGCCCGCCACTGGCGCGCCTTCACCGCCGCGCTGGACGGCCTGCAGCTGGACGCTGAGGCGGAAGCGCGCGTCACCGCCGGCGCGGTGGCGGCCTTCGCCTGCATGAACGCCCATCTGGACCAGGTGTACGCTTGAGCCCGCGGCCGCATCCGGCGGTGCGCTGGCTTTACCTGCTGGGCGGTTGCGCGATGGTGGGCCTGGGCGTGATCGGCGCGCTGCTGCCGGTGATGCCTACCACCATCTTCCTGATCCTGGCGCTGGCCTGTTTCAGCAAGTCTTCGCCCAGGCTGGAGCAGCGGCTGCTGGACCACCCGCGCTTCGGCCCCGGCTTGCGCCGCTGGCGCGAGCAACGCATCGTGCCGGTGCGCGCCAAATGCTTCGCCGCGCTGGGCATGGCCGTGGGCTTCATCGCGCTGCTGCTGGCGCGGCCACCGCATTGGGTGCCGTGGCTGGTGGCGGTGATCGAGCTGTCGGTGTTGCTGTACCTGCTGGGCCGGCCGTCGCGGCTGCCGGGAGAGCCGGCGCTCCGTTTGCCCTGTCCCGCCTGCTGGAAATCGCTGGCGCTGTTGCTGGTCGCGGCGGCGCATCTATGGCTGCTGTTCGGCGGCTGGCCTCTGGCCGCGGCGCGGCCGCCGCTTCAGGAGTCGGCCAGGCCCGCCATGCAATGGCTGGCCTCCACCGGCAAGGCGCTGCCGCAGCAGAAGAAACTGGCGCCGCGGGAAACCGCAGCCGCGGCGGCCCGCCATGCGGCCGCGGCGGCCGACGCGCCCAGGCTGTTGAGCCGCCCCCGGGCGGAGACGGCGATGGCCAGCGTCGACCACCGTTTGGCGGCGCCGGCTCCGCAGCCGCAGCAGCAGGCAGCCAAACCGCAAACCCAGCCGCAGCAGGCATCGCTTGCCGCCGCGCCGTCGGCCGCCACCCAGGCGGCGCCGCAGCAGCAAGCCAGCCAGGGGCGCAGCAGCTGGGAAGGCAAGGTGCTGGCCCGGCTGGAGCGTTTCCGCCGCTATCCCGCGGCTGCCCGGCTGAGGGGCGACGAGGGCGTGGCCTACCTGTCGCTCCGCGTCAGCCGCGGCGGCCAGCTGCTGGCGGCGCGCATCGGCCAGGGCAGCGGACACGCGGCGCTGGACCAGGCGGCGCTGGACACCGTCTACCGCGCGGCGCCCTTGCCGCGCATTCCCGACGATCTGCCGGACGAAGTGGAGCTGAGCGTGCCGGTGGAGTACTTCATCAGCGGCTGATTCAGCGCCGGGCGGCGATGCTCGCCTGTTCCGCCACCGGCCCCAGCGCCAGCGCCGGCAAATAGGTCAGCGCGGTGGCCAGGAGGATGGTGGCGATCAGCAGCAGCGCGAACGTCGGCCCATGGCTGGGCAGGGTACCCGCTCCGGGCGCGCGCCGCGGCTTGCCCGCCAGCGAGCCGGCCAGCGCCAGCACCGGCACGATCACGCCGTAGCGGCCAAACCACATCGCGATGGCCAGCATGATGTTGTAGAACGGGGTGTTGGCCGACAGGCCGGCGAAGGCGCTGCCGTTGTTGTTGGCGGCCGAAGTATAGGCATACAGCACTTCGCTCAGGCCGTGGGCGCCAGGGTTGCCCAGGCCGGCCAGGCCGGCGGCGGTGCTGACGCTGAGCGCCGACTGCAGCAGGATCAAGAGCGGCACCAGGAGCAGCACGATGGCCATCATCTTGGTCTCGAACGCCTCTATCTTCTTGCCCAGGTACTCGGGCGCCCGCCCTATCATCAGTCCGACGATGAACACCGCCAGGATCGCGTGGATGACGATGCTGTACAGGCCGGCGCCGGGGCCGCCGAACACCACTTCGCCGGTCTGCATCAGCACCATCGGCACCATGCCGCCTATCGGCATGAAGGAGTCATGCATGGAGTTGACCGCGCCGTCGCCGGAACTGGTGGTGACCACGGCGTACAGCGCCGAGCCGGCGGCGCCGAAGCGCACTTCCTTGCCCTCCATATTGCCGCCGGTCTGGTGTCGATTGTATTGCTGGCTAACCTGGGAGGGCGGCAGCAGCGGATTGCCGGCCTGCTCGCTTTGCATGCACACCGCGGCGCCCAGCGCCAGCATCAGGCTCATCGCCGCGACGATGGTCCAGCCCTGGCGGGTGTCCCCCACCATCAGGCCGAAGGCGTAGCACAGGCCGGCTGGCAGGATCAGCAAAGTCAGCAATTGCAGGAAGTTGGTCAGCGGGGTGGGATTTTCATAGGGGTGGGCGGAGTTGGCGTTGAAGAAGCCGCCGCCGTCGCCGCTCATGATCTTGATCGGCTCCTGCGAAGCCACCGGTCCCAGCGCCAGGTACTGCTGGCGGGTGCTCAACTGCTGCGTCAGCGGCTGGCCGCGGGCATCTTTCAGCGCATTGCCGTTCTTGTCCTGCAGCGGCACGCTGTAATGGGTGATGTCCAGCATCCGCGCCGATTGTCCCGCG
>NZ_MKCT01000060.1 GCF_001855555.1 Chromobacterium sphagni
CACCCCCGACATGCTGCTGATGCTGTCGAGGAAATCGCCGTGGTGGACAACCTCTCCGGCAAACTCTACCTGGTGGTGTACGCCGACCCGGCCGTGCCCAACGCGCTGCACAAAGCCGAAGCGCGGCTGGCCCAGCTGCGCGCCAAGCTGCGCGAGCCGCTGACCATTCCGCTGTCGCTGCCCACCGGCCAAACCGGCGCGGCGGTGTCGGAGTACGGCGAGCAGGCCTTCAAGGACGCGGTGGCCGCCAGCCAGCGCTACATTCACGAAGGCGACATCATGCAGGTGGTGCTGGCGCAGCGCATGCAACAGCCCTACCAGGGCTCCCCCATCGCGCTGTACCGCGCGCTGCGCAACCTCAACCCGTCGCCGTATATGTTCTTCTACCACTTTGACGACTTCCACGTGGTGGGCGCCTCGCCGGAAATCCTGGTGCGCCGCGAAGGCGAAACCGTGACCGTGCGCCCCATCGCCGGCACCCGCCCGCGCGGCCATACCCGCGAACAGGACGAGGCGCTGGCGGAGGAGCTGCTGGCCGACCCCAAGGAAATTGCCGAGCACGTGATGCTGATGGATCTGGGCCGCAACGACGTCGGCCGCGTCGCCAGGATAGGCTCGGTGGAAATCACCGACAATATGGCGATAGAGCGCTACTCCCACGTGATGCACATCGTCTCCAGCGTGGAAGGCAAGGTGGACGGCAAGATCAGCAACATCGAGGTGATCAAGGCCACCTTCCCGGCAGGCACCCTGTCGGGCGCGCCCAAAGTGCGGGCGATGCAGATCATCGACGAATTCGAACCCACCAAGCGCGGCGTCTACGGCGGCGCGGTCGGCTATCTGGGCTTCAACGGCGACATGGACCTGGCCATCGCCATCCGCACCGCGGTACTGAAGAACGGCATGCTGTACGTGCAATCCGGCGCCGGCGTGGTGGCGGATTCGGTGCCGCAGTCGGAATGGCAGGAAACGCAGAACAAGGCGCGCGCGGTGCTGCGCGCCGCGCAGATGGTGGCGGACGGGCTGGACGCCTGAGCATCCCCCTCCGCGCTCAAAACCGCCGGGCCCTCGCCGGCGGTTTGTCTTTCATGCCCTGATAGGCCGCGCCCGCTAGGCCGGGTTCGGCTTGGTCCCGCCATAGATGGCCATGGTGCCGAACAGGGTGGGGATCTGCCGTATCAGCCGCACGTCGGCGAAACCCGCCTCGCGCATCAACTCCGGCAACACCCCCTCGACATTACCCTGGGTGGTGGCGAAGCCGTCCAGCAGTTGGATGCTGTAGAACAACACCCGCATCAGCCGGTTTTGCGGCGCGCCCCAATCGGCGATATACAACTCGCCTTGCGGTTTCATCACCCGCCGTATCTCGTTCAGGGTGCGGCGCTTGTCCTCCGTGCCCAGGTGATGGAAAAACAGGCTGGACAACACCCGGTCGAAAGCATTGTCCAGATAGGGCATCGCAAACGACATGCCCTGGCGGAACGTCAGCTTGGCCCCGGCGCGCTCGGCCTTGCCCGCCGCGCGGCGCAGGATGTTGTCGTCGCCGTCCAGTCCCTGCACCACCAGCCCCGGCGTTTGCAGGCTGGCGGCGATGGCCAGCGTGCCGGTGCCGCAGCCCACATCCAGCACCCGTTGTCCCGGCCGCAACTGCGCCGCAGCCAGCAACGCCCCCTTGAAATGCTTTTCCCTGGCGGTAAACGCACCAGCGGTCATAAAGCGCGGTCAATGCCGAAAAAACGCATCGCATAGATATATTGCTGCCTGGGTGACGCCATGGTGTTCTCCTGTGTTGGCCGGCAACGCACGAACGCCGCCGTATCTTCATGCCGCAACGCCCTACCGCCTCAACGCCATGCGGGCGTCTGATCCCCGCCCCTCAAACCCGGTCCTCCAGCCGGAACAGCCGAAGCGCGTTGCCGCGCCCTATCCTCTCCCTGTCGTTGTCGCCGATCTCGGCCCGATCAAACCAGTCGCATGCTTCCACCATATCTTCAAACGGATAGTCGGTGGCAAACAAAACCCGCTCCGCGCCGATTTCATCCATCGCCTGGCGCATGGCTATGGTGTGGAAATTGCCGCTGGTGCTGACATGAAAATGCTTGCGGAAGTAATCGATAAAGGGCTTCTCCGCTCTCACGCCCTGCGGGTTTCGGCCTGAAGCCGACGCCCAGTGGCTGCTGCGCCAGATGTGGCCGGGCAGCATCTCTCCCAGATGCCCCAAAATGATGTTGAGCCGGGGATGGCGGTCGAACAGCCCGCTGCCCATCAGCCGCAGGGCATGCAGTCCGGTCTCCATCGCAAAGGCCCAGGCGGGGCCCAGCAGCCAGGGTTGGTCGCGGTAGGCCAGTTGCTGGCTGGGCAGCGGATTGCGCGGATGCAGGTAGAATGGCACGTCCAGGCTCTCCAGTTCGGCCCAGAACGGCCGGTGCTCCGGCTGATCGTAGTAGCTGGCGCGCTCGCCGGCGCTGGTCTGCGAGAAACCATTCGCCAATGCGCCGACGCAACCCAGCTCGGTCACCGCCCGCCTCAACTCCCGGCTGGCGGCGTCCGCATCCTGCAGCGGCAGCGCGGCGAAGGCGGCGAAACGCTTGGGCCTGCGCGCCACCTGTTCCGCCAGGAAATCATTGGCGCGCCGGGCGGCGTCCACCGCCCGCGCCGCATCGTCTATCGCCTGGATGGCGGGGGAGTTGAGCGACAGGATGGCCAGCTCAATCCCGCAACGGTCCATCTCCTCCAGCCTCCGATCCTGGATATCCAGCAACAGCCGGCGGCGCGCCGGCCAGGAGTCGGCCGTGAAATACTGTTGCGAATCCTGGATCGTGTCCGCCATGGCGAAATGCTCCTCCAGCGCGATTTTGCCTTCCATTCCAGCCTCCCTGTTCGCTTCGGCCGCCTGCCGCTGCCAGTTCAGCCGACGGTTCGCGCGGCTCGACTCCGCTTACCCTAGCCGACCCGCCCTCGCCGTCAAACCGTCAAAACTGCCATCTTTGCCGCCACAACTACCGCCATCGCGCTTTTCAGGCCTGACTAGTAGCAACCGCGCAACAGTGCGCAACCACAAGATCTGGCGGCAGGCCGCCGTGTGGCACCTGCTGCCGGCAAATGCGCGGCTTGCCGCAACTTTCTAACAAGCGCATTCAGGCCGGTTCCGGGCGGCAAAAAATTTCTTCCCGCGCAAAGCCAATAACGGCGCGGCTTTCGCTGGTTTCAAACAAAGTCAAGACTTGAACTGTGTCACCCTCACCACTAGAATTTGGGCATACCTAGTGGTGCCGACGGTACATCTTGTGTTTACCCACAGCCCGCACACAGCTTTTCAACAGAATTGTCCACAAGCCGACCTGCCCCCAAGAACACAGCGCGGCCGGACATAAACTTCTCCTTATCGAGGGATACATGCAATTGACCACCTTTGAAGGACAAACTGCCGCGGAACTCGGCCGCGCAGCCGCGCCGCAGGCCGATTTCAGCCTGTACAAGACCATCCGCCGCAACGGCGCGGTGGTGGCGTTTGAGCCTGTCAAAATCTCCATCGCCATGACCAAGGCCTTCCTGGCCGTGGTTGGCCAGCAGGGCGCCACCTCCGCCAGCATTCGCGAAAAAGTGGCCCAGCTGACCGAACAGGTGGTCAATGCGCTGATGCGCCGCAAGCCGGAAGGCGGCGCGATCCATATCGAAGACATCCAGGACCAGGTGGAACTGTCGCTGATGCGCTTTGGCGAGCACGACGTGGCCCGCGCCTACGTGCTGTACCGCGAACAGCGTTCGCAAGAGCGCGCCGCCCGCGGCGAAGCGCTGACCCAGGTGCAGATCAACGTGCTGCGCCGCGATGGCCGCAAGCTGCCGCTGGATGTGGCCCGCCTGCGCGCCAACATCGAATCCGCCAGCAAGAACCTGGCCGGCATCGACGTGGACGCCATCCTGAGCGAAACCCTGAAGAACATCTACGACGGCGTGCCGGAAGAGGAAGTCGGCAAGTCCGCCATCCTGGCCGCCCGCTCGATGATCGAGCAAGATCCGGCCTACGATTACGTCACCGCCCGCCTGCTGATGGGCAATATCCGCCTGGAAATCCTGGGCGAAGCCGTCGGCCAGGACGAAATGGCGGCGCAATACCCGGTCTATTTCGCCAACTTCATCAAGAAGGGCATCGCCGCCGAGCTGCTGGACGAAAAGCTGGTCGAATACGACCTGAAAAAGCTGGGCGCCGCGCTGGACGCCGAACGCGACCTGAAGTTCGGCTACCTGGGCCTGCAAACCCTGTTCGACCGCTACTTCCTGCACATCGACGGCACCCGCATCGAAATGCCGCAGGCCTTCTACATGCGCGTCGCCATGGGCCTGGCGCTGAACGAAGTGAACCGCGAAGAGCGCGCCATCGAGTTCTACAACGTGCTGTCCAGCTTCGACTTCATGTCGTCCACCCCGACGCTGTTCAACTCCGGCACCCGCCGCAGCCAGCTGTCCAGCTGCTACCTGACCACCATCGCCGATGACCTGGACGGCATCTACGAAGGCATCAAGGACAATGCGCTGCTGTCCAAGTTCGCCGGCGGCCTGGGCAACGACTGGACCCCGGTGCGCGCGATGGGTAGCCACATCAAGGGCACCAACGGCAAATCGCAAGGCGTGGTGCCGTTCCTGAAAGTAGTCAACGACACCGCCGTGGCGGTGAACCAGGGCGGCAAGCGCAAGGGCGCGGTCTGCGCCTACCTGGAAACCTGGCACGCCGACATCGAGGAATTCCTCGAGTTGCGCAAGAACACCGGCGATGACCGCCGCCGCACCCACGACATGAACACCGCCAACTGGATTCCGGACCTGTTCATGAAACGCGTGATGGATGGCGGCGAGTGGAGCCTGTTCTCCCCGTCCGAAACGCCCGACCTGCACGACCTGTACGGCCGCGACTTCGAAAAGGCCTACACCGCCTACGAAGCCCGCGGCGAACGCGGCGAGCTGAAGGTATACAAACGCATCCCGGCGCTGTCGCTGTGGCGCAAGATGTTGACCATGCTGTTTGAAACCGGCCATCCGTGGATGACATTCAAGGACCCGTGCAACATCCGCAGCCCGCAGCAGCACATGGGCGTGGTCCACAGCTCCAACCTGTGCACCGAGATCACCCTCAACACCAACGACGACGAGATCGCGGTGTGCAACCTGGGTTCGGTCAACCTGGCGGCCCACCTCAACGCCGACGGCAGCCTGAACGGCGAGAAGCTGCAACGCACCATCCGCATCGCCCTGCGCATGCTGGACAACGTGATCGACATCAACTTCTACCCGGTGAAGAAGGCGCGCAACTCCAACCTGAAGCACCGCCCGGTAGGCATGGGCATCATGGGCTTCCAGGACTGCCTGCACCTCAAGCGCGTGCCGTACGGCTCCAACGCCGCGGTGGAATTCGCCGACGAATCGATGGAAATGGTGGCCTATTACGCTTACCTGGCCTCCACCGAGCTGGCGGAAGAGCGCGGCCGCTACCCGTCGTACAGCGGTAGCCTGTGGGACCGCGGCGTGCTGCCGCACGACAGCATCAACCTCTTGGCGGCCGAACGCGGCGGCTATCTGGAAGTGGACCGCACCGAACGCATGGACTGGAACCTGCTGCGCGACCGCATCAAGCAGTTCGGCATGCGCAACAGCAACTGCCTGGCCATCGCTCCGACCGCCACCATCGCCAACATCATCGGCGTATCGGCGTCCATCGAGCCGACCTACCAGAACCTGTTCGTCAAATCCAACCTGTCCGGCGAATTCACCGTCACCAACGAATACCTGGTGCGCGACCTGAAGGCCGCCGGCCTGTGGGACGAAGTGATGGTTGCCGACCTGAAGTACTTCGACGGCAGCCTGGGCCAGATCGACCGCGTGCCGGCCGAACTGAAAGCCATCTACGCCACCGCCTTCGAGCTGGACCCGCGCTGGCTGGTGGAAGCGGCCTCCCGCCGCCAGAAGTGGATAGACCAGGCGCAATCGCTGAACCTGTACATGGCCGGCGCTTCGGGCAAGAAACTGGACGAGCTGTACAAGCACGCCTGGGTAAAGGGCCTGAAGACCACTTACTATCTGCGCACCCTGGCCGCCACTAGCGCCGAGAAGTCCACCGGCCGCGGCGGCGAGCTGAACGCGGTGTCCAGCAGCGGCGCCAGCACCCAGCCGGCGCCGGCCGCCGAGGTGGACAACACCCCGGCCACCGACGCCAAGTTCTGCAGCATCGACAATCCGGATTGCGAATCCTGCCAATAAGGCAGCGCCTCAGGCGTTTTGCCCAAATAAACGGCCACCTGTGCAGGTGGCCGTTTTTATTTCTTCTCCACCGAACACGCGGCAAGACAAATACCCGCCCCCACTCGCGCGCGCAACCCCATCGACCGCCCGCGGTTGATTCTCACCCGGCAGGAAAACGGCTAGCGCTGAAACTGTCGCCGCCCCAGATCTGGAATTGCACGGCCATAGAGACATCGGCGACGCAATTATGCAAAATGCCATAAATAAATAAAATTAACATGCAAAAAATACAAACCATGTAAGTCACGCCCAGGCGAGAATTGCAACAAGACTCAGACCGAACCAGGAATCCGCACCATGATCTCGACCCATCAGACCGCGCCACCGCTCGCGCCGGGCCTGCCCGACACCGGCAACTGGCTGACGTTCCGCAAGCCGCGCCCCAGGGCCGAACTGCGGCTGCTCTGTTTCCACCACGCCGGCGGCGCAGCCCTGGCCTACCGCAGCTGGACTGAACGCATGCCAGACTTCATCGACGTCTGCCCGGTGCAACTGCCGGGACGCGGCGCCCGTTACGGCGAAGACCCATACACCCGGGTGGAACGCTTGGTTCCGTCGCTGCTGCTGGCGATCCGTCCGCTGCTGGACCGTCCGGTGGCGCTGTTCGGCCACAGCATGGGCGCCGCGCTGGCTTTCGCCACCGCCCAGGCGCTGGAACGCAGCCAGGCCCAGGTGCTGCACCTGTTCGCCTCCGGCCGCCGCCCGCCGCTGCCGGAATACCGCACCGAGCTACACCGGATGGGCGACGCCGAACTCACCGCTTACCTGCGCCAACTGGGCGGCACGCCGGAAATCGTGTTCCAGGAGGAAGAGCTGAAGCACGCGGTTTTTTCGCTGCTGCGCGCCGACCTGGAGATGAATGACCATTTCCAGGCCTCCACCCCGCTGCTGAACGTGCCCATCACCGCGCTGGGCGGCGACAGCGACGAGCATGTGCCGGTCGAGGCGCTGGAGAGCTGGCGGCGGCTCACCCGCTCCGGCTTCAACCGCCAGTTGTTCAGCGGCGGCCATTTCTTCGTCCGCGACATGGAAACCACAGTGATCCAGCATGTGACCTCCACGCTGTCCTCCAGCGTGGCCGGCCCGCTATGAGCGCATTGCGGCAAGCGCTGGCGGCGCCCGGCGCGGGAATAGACGTGATCGCCATCCCGCTGGACGGTCCGCCCTGCGCGGACGCGCTGTCGCCAAAGGAGCGCGAACGCGCCGGACGCTTTGTCCGCCCGCAGGACGGCATCCGCTACGCCGCCGCCCACAACGCGCTGCGCCATCTGCTGGCGGCGGCGCTGTCGCTTGAACCCGGCTCGCTGGAGTTCGATGCCCACAGCGGCGGCAAACCTTGGCTGCCCGCCTATCCCGGACTGGCTTTCAATCTAAGCCATTCCGGCGACATCGGCCTGGTGGCCATCGGCCGCGGATTGCGGCTGGGCGTGGACGTGGAGCAGCGCCAACGCAATGGCCGCGAACTGGATTGGCGCGGCATCGCCGAATCGTACTTCACCGCGCGCGAACTGCAGGCGATAGGCGACGACGACGACGCCACGCTGCGCTTTCTGCGGATGTGGACCGCCAAAGAAGCCGTGCTCAAGGCGATAGGCAGCGGCTTGTCCGGGCTGGCCGAGGTGGAAACCGCGCTGAACGATGAAAACCAAGCGTGGCTGCTGTCGGCGCACCGGGCCGAATGGCGGTTGCAAACGCTGGAACTGGCCGGCGGCCACGCCGCCGCGCTGGCCTACGATGGCCCGCACAGGCCGCTGCGCCAATGGCTGTGGCAGGACTTTGCCCAACCTTTCCCCACCTGAGAAGGACACCACTCATGCGCCAGCGGCCGGCTGGCCGTGGGCTATGGCGCCAAGGCCGGCGAGATGGAGCCCGAACTGTCCGCCTTCATCTCCAAACTGGGCAGCGGCCCGCTGATCCTGTGCTGCGGCGAGGAGTCCAAGGCTCTGTTGCTGCAGCCTGTCAACCCCACCCCATCGCCTCTCGGCAGGCGATGGCCGGAGACATCCGTATGACGTACCCAAGCCCCCAGGCTCAGCCTTGCGCTGGCGGCGCTGTTGATCATCGCAAGCCTTGCCGCCTGCTCCACTCCGAATCCCAACGAGTGGGTCACCGGCGACGGCGGCAGTCGGTTGCTCAAGCTTGGCTCCAAGCAGGTGACGGTGGACCTCACCCCGGCCGAACAGC
>NZ_MKCT01000061.1 GCF_001855555.1 Chromobacterium sphagni
GTGTTGAAAGCGGAGTCGGGAGCGACGTTGCCGAAGGCTTGCGGATTGAGCGGCAGCCAGGCTTGCCAGCGCTGAAGCAGGTAGAGGAACACGGTGCCGACCAGTTTGGAACAGCAGCAGGTTGATCGCATAGCTTTTCCAGGCCATTTCCTGCTCCGGGTCCACTGCCGCCAGCCGATACAGCCGGCGCTCCAGCCAGCGGCCGGGGCGGCCCAGCAGCGGAGGCCGGCCCTCCATCGCCAGCCGCATGTAATGGCCGGCCGGCTTGATCAGCGCCAGCAGAGCCAGCAGGAACAGGCCCAATTGCAGTGATGCGTGTGTCAGCATGATGTTTCTCGCAGAAAAATATCCGGGCAGCCCGCTGCATGCGATGACAGTCGTGCCGTTACGCCGTGTACTGTAAGAAAGGCATTGTTAAAGCCTGCTAAGAATTTGCCGCCAAGATGTAAGAATGTCATCAATGCCCGGCTTGCCGCATAATACGGCCATTGGATATTAGCCTTGGGGGAATGCCATGAAGGAACTGATTAAGGGCGGGCTGCTGCTGGCGGCCCTGTGGTCGGGCGCGGCGCTGGCGCAGAACGCCGACGAGCAGCTGCTGGCGGCGCAGATGGCTTTCCAGCAGGCGCAAAGCCAGCAATCGCAGGCGGACGCCAAGCTGAAAATGGCGCAGGACGCCAAGACGCTGGCCGAGCAGCGGCTGGCCGGCGCGCAGGCGACGCTGGACAAGGCCAATGCCGATCTGGCGGCCGCGACCGCGGCGCAAGGCAGCGCGCAGCAGGCATTGCAAAACGCCACCCGGACGCTGAACCAGGCCTGGCAGCGCAAGGACGGCGGACAGTAAGGGCTCTAGCGGGAGTTCAACTGCTGGTAGCGTTGAATGTCCTGCCGCATCTTCTGGCGGAAGGCATCCACTTCGCCGCGTTTGGCGGCCATCAGCGTATTGAGGTCCAGCTGCTCGTGTTGCAGCGCCTGCAGATTGTGCAAGGTCGCGGAGTGCGGCTGCTGCTGCAGCTTGCGGCTGAGGTCCAGGTCTTTCTGCAGGTCGCGCTGCTGGATCTGCAGCCCCTGCGCCCGCAGTTCCAGCGCATGGTAGGCCGATTGCAGCACCGACAGCTGCCTTTCCCGGTCGGCCTTCAGGTCGGCCAGCGTGGAATAGCTTTGTATCAGCGCCTGGTCGTGGCGGGTGGTATCCTGTTGCCGCTGCAGCTGCATCCTGGCGGCGGCGGAGGACGCTTCGCGGGCCTTGCGCTGGGCGTCGCTCTCCGCCGGCTTTCTGACTGCGCCCTGCTTGTTCAGCTCCGCCACGCCGCCGCTCTGGTTTTGCAGCGGCGGCGTGTCGCTGTAATGCACCCTGCCGGCTTCGTCCACCCACTTGTATAGCGAGCTGCCGGCATGGGTCGCCGCGCACAACAGCAGGATGGCAAAGCCGGCAAGGCGCATCATCAGTCGTTGACTCCGTATTGGGCGCGGTAGGCGCGCACCGCATCGAGGTGGGCGGCCAGTTCCGTGCTGTGTTCCAGGAAGCCCAGCAGATCCTTCAGCGTGGCGATGGCCACCACCGGCAGGCCGTGTTGCTGGGCCACTTCCTGCACGGCGGACAGTTCGCCCTGGCCGCGCTCCATCCGGTCCAGCGCGATGGCCACGCCGGCCGGTTCGGCGCCGGCGGCGCGGATCAGCTCCACCGATTCGCGCACCGAGGTGCCGGCGGAGATCACATCGTCTATGATCAGCACCTTGCCCTGGAGCGGCGCGCCGACCAGGGTGCCGCCTTCGCCGTGATCCTTGGCTTCCTTGCGGTTGTAGGCGAAGGGCACGTTGCGGCCCTGTTCGGCCAGGGCCATGCCGGCGGCGGCGGCCAGGATGATGCCTTTATAGGCCGGCCCGAACAGCATGTCGAATGCTATGCCGCTTTCCACGATGGATCTGGCGTAGAAGCGCGACAGGCTCAGCGTGGATGCGCCGTCGTTGAACAGGCCGGCGTTGAAGAAGTAGGGCGACTTGCGGCCCGCCTTGGTGATGAACTCGCCAAACTTCAAAACCTGCTTGTCGAGCGCAAAACGAATAAAATCCTGACGGAAATCGCTCATCCTTACTCCTTTATTGAATCGTTAACTGTTTGAACGGCTGTAAAAAATCGCCGCAAGCATAGCACAGGAGAGACTCTTGCTTCGAATCGTTTCCGCCAACCTCAATGGCATCCGCTCGGCCGACAAGAAAGGCTTTTTCGACTGGCTGGCCACCATCCAGGCCGATTTTGTCTGCGTGCAGGAATTGAAAGCCCAGGCCGCCGACCTGTCCGAGCGCATGCGCGCGCCGGACGGTTTGACCGGCTATTTCCACTATGCGGAGAAGAAGGGCTACAGCGGCGTCGGCGTCTATACCCGGCACCAGCCGGACGCGGTGGTGGAGGGGCTGGGCGTCGATTGGATCGACGCCGAGGGCCGTTTCCTGCAACTGGACTTCGGCAATCTGTCGGTGGTGTCGCTGTATTTGCCGTCCGGCTCCAGCAGCGACGAGCGCCAGCAGGTTAAGTTCGACTTTCTCGACGTGTTCATGCCGCATCTTGAGAGCCTGAAGGCCGCCGGCCGCGACATCGTGATCTGCGGCGACTGGAACATCGCCCACAACGAGATCGATCTGAAAAACTGGAAGGGCAATCTGAAGAATTCCGGCTTCCTGCCGGAAGAGCGCGCCTGGATGACCGACCTGCTGGGCCGGGTGGGTTGGTGCGACGCGTGGCGCAAGCTGTATCCGGAGGCGCCGGGCTACACCTGGTGGAGCAACCGCGGCCAGGCCTACGCCAAGGATGTGGGCTGGCGCATCGACTACCACATCGTCACGCCGGCGCTGATGGCCGACGCGCAAAGCGCCAGCATCTACAAGGACGAGAAGTTCTCCGATCATGCGCCCTTGATCGTCGACTACCAGCGGAGCCTGTGATGTGGGACGACGATGACGTGACGCTGTTGAACGTCCCAGGCTGGGGCAATTCCGGCGCGCAGCATTGGCATGGCCGCTGGGAGGTGACCTACCCGCTGGCGCGCCGGGTCGCGCAGCGCGATTGGCTGTACCCTGCCCGCGACGAATGGGTGGCCGGCGTGGCGGCGGCGGTGGCGGAGATTCCCGGCAAGCTGGTGATCGCTGCCCACAGCCTGGGTTGCCACACGGCCGTGGCCTGGTTGCTGCAGGCATCCTTGCCGGAACAGCGCAAGGTGAGAGGCATGCTGCTGGTGGCGCCGCCGGCGATTCCCCTGACGGATGAGCGGGCGCGCGCCAGCGGCGAACTGCCGGAGGGCGCGCCGCTGCCGGATTTCGCCGGTTTCGATGCGCTGCCGCTGCAGCGTCTGCCGGTGCCGGCCATTCTGGTGGCCAGCCGCGACGATCCTTTTTGCGAGCTTGCCGAAGCCGAGCGCATGGCGGGCATCTGGGGCGCGCAGTTCGTCGACGCCGGCCGCGCCGGCCATATGGGCAGCCATGCGGGCCTGGGCAGCTGGCCGGCAGGCCAGAGTCTGTTGCAGCGTTTGATCCTCGGCTAGCGCGGAAGCCCGCCGCGAGGGCGATCCGCCTAAGCATCTAGACCGCTTGGCGGCGCGCCCGGCCGCGCTGCGCGGCCATGCTCAGCGTTCGACGGGCCGCGCCGGGTCGCTGCACCATTCGCTCCAAGAGCCCGGGTACAGCCGGCTGCCGGAAAAGCCGGCGATTTCCATCGCCAGCAGATTGTGGCAGGCGGTGACGCCGGAGCCGCACTGGTGGACGATGGACGCCGGGTCGAAGCCGGCGCCCAGCAGCGCTTCCCATTCCGCCCGCAGCTGCGCCGCCGGCTTGTAGCGCTGTCCGGCATCCAGATTGCTCATGAAGAAGCGGTTGGCCGCACCGGGAATGTGGCCGGCGACCGGATCTATCGTCTCGCCTATGCCGCGGAAGCGCTCGCCGCTGCGCGCGTCCACCACGGTGAAGTCCCGGCTTGCCAGATTGGCCTGCACCGCGCCGGCGTCCACCGCCTGCTGCAGCGGCGGACGGATGGCGAAGCGGCACGAGCGGCGCTGCGGCGTTTCGGCGTCCACCGCGCCGCCGCCGGCCCGCCAGGCGGCGAAGCCGCCGTCCAATACCGCCACCTTCTCATGCCCCAGCCAGCGCAGCAGCCACCAGGCGCGCGCCGCGTACTGGCCGGCGCCGTCGTCGTAGGCCACCACCTGGCTGTCTTCGTCCACGCCGATCGCGCCCAGATCCACCGCCAGCCGCTGGCCGTCGGGCAAGGGATGGCGGCCGTTGTGGCCGTTCTTGCTGCCGGACAGGTGGTAGTCCAGGTGCAGGTAATGGGCGCCGGGGATGTGGCTGGCGGCATGGGCGGCGTGGCCGTAGTCGGGTTGGTCCAGCTGGAAGCGGCAATCCAGCACCACCAGCCGCTCGGACGGCAGGCCGGCCAGCTGGGCGGGAGAAATCAGCGTGGTGTACATGGGGTGTCCGTATCGATGCGAGAAGGTCCAGCCTAGCGGCAGGAGCCGGGCGCTGGCAAGTGTGCTAGAACGTTAACATTGATCATTCATATGCGGACATTCAACGGTATGCTCTGCAGCGGGCCGCCGACCGAGGCGGCCGACAATAATTCCAGACAATGCGTAACGGGGAAAGAACATGTTCAGTGCTTTGACGATAGGCCAGCGCATCCTGCTGCTGGCGTGCAGTTTATTGCTGGCGCTATGCCTGGTGGGCGGCGGCGGCTGGTGGTCGCTTAACGGCATCGGCAGCGAGTTGACGGTATTGTTCGGCGAGAAGCTGGCTTTCCGCCATCACCTGGACAGCATGCAGCGCAGCATGCTGCGGGTGCGGCAGGACGAGAAGAACATCTTCATCAGCATCGGCAACCCGGCGAATACCGACCAGAGCATACAGACCAACAAGCAGCTGCTGGACAAGGAGATTGTCCAGTTCAAGGAGCTGGCGACCCAGGCCAAGACCATGCCGATGGCGGCGGAGCACCTGGCGGAATTCGACAGCATGCTGCAGGGCATAGACGGTTATCAACAGGGCATGGATGCCTTGTACCAGCGCATCGCCAAGGGCGAGATCGCGGCGGCCAACGCCGGCGACGCCGCCATCGTCCCGTTCAAGCCCAAGTTGTATGCGGCGCGCGATGCGCTGAACAAGCTGACCGACCTGGCCGATCAAACTTCCAAGGCGTCGGAAGAGCAGATGTCGGCGACGATGGCGCGCACGATACAGGCGATGCTGGCGCTGGTGGTCCTGGCGTTGCTGCTGGGCGGCGCGCTGGCCTGGTTGATCTCGCGCTCCATCACTCGGCCATTGGCGGCGATGCAGGAAAAGATGCGCCACGCCGCCGAGCATAACGACCTGACGGTGGAAATAGACCAGACCGGGCGCGACGAGGTCAGCGAGACCGGCCGCGCGTTGGCGCGGCTGCTGGGCAATCTGCGCGCCTTCATCGAACGCACGCGCCAGGACTCGGCCCAGGTCACCAGCACCGCGCAATCGCTGTCGCAGGTGTCGCAGCGCATCGCCGACGCCTCGCGGATGCAGACTGACGCCTCGTCGTCGACGGCCGCCTCGGTGGAGCAGATGACGGTCAGCATCAATCTGGTGGCCGACCATTCGCATGAGATGGCCAGCGAGGCGCAAAGCAGCATGCGCGAGGCGGTGAGCGGCACCCAGGTGGCGGGCGAGGCCGCCAGGGAGATGCAGGAGATCGCGCGGGTGATAGGCGAATCGGAGGCGGTGATCGATACGCTCAACCAGCGCTCGGACGAGATAGGCAATATCGTCGAGGTGATCCACGACATCGCCGAGCAGACCAATCTGTTGGCGCTCAACGCCGCGATCGAGGCGGCGCGGGCCGGCGAGATGGGCCGCGGCTTCGCGGTGGTGGCGGACGAGGTGAGGAAGCTGGCCGAGCGCACCGCCCAGGCCACCGGCGAGATCTCGTCCAAGATCCAGGCGGTGCAGGGCGACACCACCACCGCGGTGGCCAGCATGCGCGAGGCGGCCGAGCGGGTGGGCAGCGGCGTGGCCCTCAGCTCCCAGGTCAGCGAACGGCTGGCGCAGATCCGCGAGCTGTCGTCGCGGCTGCTGGAGAAAACCAGCGAGATCGCCGGCGCGATGCGCGAGCAGAGCACCGCCAGCAACGACGCGGCCAAGAGCGTGGAGCGCATTGCCAGCATGGGCGCGGAAAACGGCCAGTCGGTGGAGGCCTCGTCCGACATGGCGCAACAACTGTCGCAGCTGGCGCATGGCCTGGATCAGGCGATCAGCCGCTTCCGCACCGCCTGAGGAGGGGCTACAGCGCCAACGCGGCGCGCAACTGTTCGGCCAGGTGCGGCTGGCTGTGGTCGGCGCCGTCGCGGCGGGGCGAGGCCCAGACCGGGCTGGGGAAGTGGGCGTCGTCGGTGAAGCGCGGAATCACGTGCCAGTGCAGATGCGGCACCATATTGCCCAGGCTGGCCAGGTTGATCTTGGCCGGCTGCATCACCTGGCGCAGCGCCGTCTCGGTGCGATAGACCCAGTCCATCAGGTGCTGGCGTTCGGCCGGCGCCAGGTCGGTCATTTCGGCGACATGGCCGCGCCAGATGACGCGGCAGAAGCCGGGGTAGCCGGCCTCCTCCACCAGCAGCACCCGCAGGCTGTCGTCCTGGTGCAGCAGTTCGCCGCTGGCTTGTTCACATAATTCGCAATGCATGGTCCGGCCCTGTCTTGATTGAATAGACCTTTGATTTTACGCCAGCCGCGCCGCCGGGGCAGCGGCGCGGCTCTGTTATACTTAAAGGGTCGGCGCGGCCTTCTGGCCATGCCGACAGGCAATTGCAACCATTACAGTCCGGGAATCAATGTGAGTTTCGTCAACAGTCTTTTTGTCATCGCCCTCCTGATCGCCGCCAGCGCCTTCTTCTCGGTTTCGGAAATCTCCCTGGCCGCCGCGCGCAAGATCAAGCTCAGGCAACTGGCCGACGAAGGCGTGACCAATGCCGAACGGGTGCTGGAGTTGCAGCAGCAGCCCGGGCACTTCTTCACCGTGGTGCAGATCGGCCTCAACGCGGTGGCCATCTTGGCCGGTATCCTGGGCGAGGCTGCCTTTACTCCATATTTTTCCTCCATGCTGCATCTGGTCAGCCCGGAGGGTTGGGTTGAGCACCTCAGCTTCATCCTGTCCTTCGTCACGGTGACTTCGCTGTTCGTGTTGTTCGCCGACCTGATGCCGAAGCGGCTGGGCATGGTGGCGCCGGAGCGCATCGCGCTGCTGGTGGTGCGGCCGATGCTGTTCTGCGTGCGGGCGTGCAGCCCGCTGGTGTGGCTGTTCAACGGCCTGGCCAATGTGTTCTTCCGCCTGTTCGGTGTGCCTACCGGCCGCCCGGACGACCTCACCTCCGCCGACATTGTGGCGATGATGGATGCCGGCGCCGAAGCCGGCGTGCTGCAAAAGCGCGAACACCACCTGATAGAAAACGTGTTCGAGCTGGAAAGCCGCACCGTGCCGTCGTCGATGACCGCGCGCGAGAGCATCATCTATTTCACGCTGCACGAGGACGAAGCCAGCATCAAGCAGAAGATCGCCGAGCATCCGCACACCAAATTCCTGGTGTGCGACGGCGTGATCGATTCGGTGATCGGCTATGTCGACTCCAAAGACATCCTGATGCGGCTGATCAATCAGCAGAGCCTGTCGATGAAGCGCGAGCTGACGATACGCAGCGTGCTGATCATTCCCGATTCGCTGACGCTGTCCGAGCTTCTGGAGCGCTTCAAGGCCTCGCGCGAGGATTTCGCGGTGGTGATGAATGAGTACGCGCTGGTGGTGGGAGTGATCACCCTCAACGACGTGATGAGCACGGTGATGGGGGATCTGGTCAGCCAGTTCCAGGAAGAGCAGATCGTCCAGCGCGACGAGCGCTCGTGGCTGGTGGATGGCGCCACCCCGGTGGAGGACGTGCTGCGCGCGCTGGACATAGAAGCCTTCCCCGACGACGAAAACTACGAGACCATCGCCGGCTTCATGATGTACATGCTGCGCAAGATCCCCAAGCGCACCGACAGCGTGGAGTTCGAGGGCTACAAGTTCGAAGTGGTAGACATCGACAACTACCGCATCGATCAGCTGCTGGTGACGCTGATCCCGCCGCTGCCGGCGGAAGACGAATCGGCCCGCTGATATTACGATTGGTTACACCCCATTACACATGCCTCACAGACGGCGCGGCGGCAGCCTGCCTAAGATGGATTCAAGGATGCACCGAGCGGTGCTCCGGCAGAAAAACATCTCAGATTCGGGAGCATGACCATGAAAAAACTGACCGCCCTCCTGTTGGCCGCCGCCCTGGGCCTGACCTCCGCAGCCGGCTACGCCGCCGACGCCTCCGCTCCGGCCGCCAAGGCCGCCGCGCCGGCGCATAAACACCACAAGCATCACAAGAAGCATCACGCCAAGAAGGCAAGCTCGGCTCCGGCCGCGCAAAAGGCGCAAGCTGCCAAGAAGCATGGCCGCCACCATCATCACAAAAAGCACCACCACGTGAAGTAAGGCGGTTTGACGACCGGGTCAGTCCGGATGTGGGAAAAGGAGGCGCAGGCCTCCTTTTTTTATTGCCTTTCGCCGGCGGCGGCGCGAATGGCGGCCTGCCATTGTGGATGGTTATACCCTGTACTAAATGATGGATGATTAAATCTCTTCTTGTGTTTTCCTGCGTGGATATTCGATGCTGATACCAATGTAATACCACATGAGGCGCTCATGTCGGTGATTGCAGTGGCAAGAGCGATCCCTCTGCCGTCCATCCATCAAGAAGAGGAGAAATACCATGCTGCATTTCCCCCTGTCGCGCGTGCTGTTGGCAGTCGGCGCGGCCTTCGTGCTGACCCAGGCGGTCTATGCCGCGCCGTCCTGCTCGCCGTGGGCCGGCAGCCAGGTTTACAACGCCGGCGATTACGCCACCTACGGCGGCAAGACCTGGCGCGCCAGCTGGTGGACCCAGGGCGAGCAGCCCGGCAGCTCGCAGTGGGGCGCCTGGCAGGAGCGCCCGGCCAGCGAGTGCACGCCAGGCGATCCTAGCCAGCCCGGTCAGCCCGGCAACGGCGTGCCGCCCGAGCCCAAGCCGACAGTCGGACGCAATGTCGGCTCCTATTTCACCCAGTGGGGCATCTACGACCGCAATTACAAAGTCTATAACCTGGTGCAGGCCGGCGGCGACAAGCAGCTTACCTTCCTCAACTACGCTTTCGGCAATGTCTACGCCAACGGCCAGTGCGGCATGGTCACCAAGGCCGAGAGCGGCAACGGCGACGGCGGCGACGCCTGGGCCGACTACCAGCGCTCCTTTGCCGCCAACGAGTCGGTGGACGGCAAGGCCGACAGCTGGAACGATCCGCTGCGCGGCAACTTCAACCAGCTGCGCAAGCTGAAGCTGGCCAATCCGTCGCTGAAGGTGCTGATCTCGCTGGGCGGCTGGACCTGGTCGAAGAACTTCGGCACCTTCGCCGCTACCGACGCCGGCCGCAAGGCGATGGTCAGCTCGTGCATAGACCTCTACATCAAGGGCAACCTGCCGGTGGGCGAGAGCGCCGGCGGGGCGGGCGCGGCGCTGGGCGTGTTCGATGGCTTCGACATCGACTGGGAATACCCGGGCGGCGGCGGACTGCCGACCAATAGCGTCGACCCCAATGACAAGCAGAACTATACCTTGCTGATGGCCGAGTTCCGCAATCAGCTGAACGCGCTGTCCACCCAGAACAAGCGCCGTTACTACCTGACCGCCGCCATCGGCTCCGGCGTCGACAAGATTCGCAACACCGAACCAGCCAACTACAGCAGTTATCTGGACTGGATCAACGTGATGACCTACGACTTCCACGGCGGCTGGGAAGCCAAGGGCCCGACCAACTTCCAGTCCAATCTGTACCGAGATCCGGCGGCTCCGGTGACCGGCGACCAAGTCTATTACACCGTCAACGACGCGGTGCAGACCTTGGTCAACGCCGGCGTGCCGCGTGCCAAGATCAACGTCGGCCTGCCGTTCTACGGCCGTGGCTGGACCGGCGTGGCGGCCGGTCCGCAGAGCAACGGCCTGTACCAGGTGGCCACCGGTCCGGCCAAGGGCACTTATGAGCAAGGCATCGAGGACTACCGCGTGCTGGTGAACCGCAGCGCCAAGCAGTTCGTCAGCCCGGTGGCCAAGCAGCTGTGGACCTATGACGGCAACGAGTTCTGGAGCTACGACGATCCGGCCACCATCCGCGGCAAGCTGGACTTCGTGCGCCAGCAGCAGCTGGGCGGGGTGTTCAGCTGGTCGCTGGACGGCGACGACGCGCAGGCTACGCTGTTGAAGACCAGCGCCGAAGTGCGGCTGGACGCGGCTGCGGCCGCCAAGCGCAAGGCGGCAGCGGCAGCCGCCGCGGCGAAAGCGAAGGCCAAGGCGGCCCAGAAGCAGTAAAGCGGCAGGCTAGGCAAAACGGCGGGGAGACCCGCCGTTTTTGTCGTCTATCCGCACAGGATTACAGCTCGGCCGCGGGCTTGACCCGCAGCGGCTGCGGGGTGGCGCTGGTGGCGCCCCAGGCGGCGTTGAAGTGGTCTATCACTTGCTCGCCGCTCAGCGCGAAGGCGCTGACCGTGGTATGGCCGTCGCCGATGACGGTGACCTGGTAGCCGCGCGACACCGCGTTGCGCAGCGTGCTGTCGACGCAGAAATCGGTGGCGGCCCCGCCTATCCACAGCTTGCTCGCGCCGTGCGCCGACAGCAGCTGCGCCAGATTGGTCTCGCAGAAGCTGTCGCCGTAGCGCTTGTAGACGATCTGGTCGCCGTCCTGCCGAGCGAGCCCGGGGTGCAGCTGCCAGGCTGCGGAGCCATGCGGCCGCTCGTCTTCCTCGTGCTGGACGAAGATCACCGGGATGCCGCGCCGGCGCGCGGCGGCGATCGCCAGGTTGAGGTTGTCGAGCACGGTGTCGAGCCGGGCGGCGCGCAGCTCGCCGTCGACGACGCCGACTTGGATGTCGATGATCAGCAGGGCGGTATCGGACATTGGTTTTCTCCTGGGTGGGGGCGGCCGGCAGGCGGCGGCGCCTGCGGCATGGAGTTTCAGATCAAGACTTCCGGGTTCAGCACATGAGAGGTGTCGCCGTCGAAGAAGCGGATGGCGTTGCGGTAGGCGATCTCCAGATACTGGCGATAGCTGCCCGCTTCGGCATAGCCCAGGTGCGGCGTGCACAGCACGTTCGGGCGCAGCAGCAGGGGATGGTCGGTGTCGTATATCGGCTCCAGTTCGAACACATCGAGCGCGGCGAAGCCAGGGCGGCCGGCGTCGAGTGCTGCTTCCAGCGCGCCGGGCGCGATCAGTTCGGCGCGGCTGGTGTTGACCAGCAGCGCATTCGGCTTCATCGCCGCGAGGTCGGCGCGGGTCACGTTGCCGGCGGTGGCGGGAACCAGCCGCTGGTGCAGGGTGACGACGTCGGCGTCGGCGAAGAAGGCCTCGCGGTTGGCAGCGGCCAGGCAGCCTTTCGCCAGCGCCTCATTGCGGGCGCGCTCGCTGCCCCATACTAACACCTTCATGTCGAAGGCGCGGGCGTAGCTGGCCACCAGCTTGCCTATCTTGCCGAAGCCCAATATGCCCAGCGTCTGGTCGCGCACCACGCTGCCGACCGGCCCCTGCCAGCGGCCCTGGCGCAGGCTGTCCAGGTTTTCCGCCAGCCGCCGCCGTGCCGCCATGATCAGCAGCCAGGCCAGCTCCGCCGGCGCATGGGGCGAGCCGCTGCCCTCCACCACCGCGACGCCGGCGGCGCTGCAGGCGGCGATGTCGATATTGCGCGCCAGCTTGCCGGTCTGGCTGATCAGCTTCAGCTTGGGCATGCGCGCCAGCAACGCCGCGTCCACCACGGTGCGCTCGCGTATCAGCAGCAGCGCCTGGGCTTCGGCTAGCCGCGCTTCCGCTTCCGGATCGAGCGACAGGTCGCCCAGCGCATGGCAGGGGAACGCGGGATTCTGATGCAGGGCGGCGATCTGGCGGCTAGCCGACTGGTAGTCGTCCGGCACCAGCAAGTGGATGGTGGTCATGGCTGTCGCTGGCGGTGAAAATCGATACTTTAACTTATTGTCATTTTTCGCTAAAGCTCCCCGGGCTGTCGGAGGAGTGGGGACGCGCCAGGCAGACGCGATTGCGGCCGGCTTGTTTGGCGGCGTATAGCGCCTGATCGGCGCGGTCGATGGCGGACTCCAGCGTTTCCGGCTCCCGCCACAGGCACATTCCTATGCTGATGGTGATGGTCAGCTTGTCCGGCGCCCCTTGCATGATGTGGCGGGAGACGATGCTGCGCAGTCGTTCGGCCAGCGAGTCGTCGTGGCCGTAGCTGGCGGCCAGCACGATGAACTCCTCGCCGCCCCAGCGTATCAGCAGGTCGTTGCCGCGCAGCTGCGAGCGCAGCAGTTCCGCGGTTTCGCGCAACAGCAGGTCGCCCACCTGGTGGCCGTAGCGGTCGTTCACTTGCTTGAAGTGATCGATATCCAGCATCAGCAGTTGCGGAATGGCGTCGCTGCGCCGGCAATGGCGCAGCCAGCCCGGCAGCAGGTCGAGAAAGGCGAGGCGGTTCAGGCAGCCTGTCAACTGGTCGGTGGTGGCCAGTTGGCGCAGCTTCTGCTGATGGCGCTGCAAGGTGATCAGCACCGCCATCACCACCAGCAACAGGATGGCGCTGTTGATCGCCAGATTGGTCAGCACGGCCGTCCGCAGCTGCCGCAGCGCGCTGGTTTCGTTCTGCTCCACCAGCAGGTGCCAGCCCAGTTCCGGCAGAAAGCGGCTGCTCAGCAGATAGCGGTTGCCATGCAGCTTGTATTCCAGTTTTTTCGGCGTTTCCGGACCGGAAAGTATGGCGCCGCTCAGCGTGGACAGCCCGGGCAGTTCCTGCAGCCGCGGCCGGGGCAGGGTGGTGGGCATGCTGCTGAGCATCACGCGGCCGTTGCCGTCGATGAAATAGATGCGGCGCTGGAAGCGCTGCTCGTACGCGGCCAACTGCTTGCTGAGCTGTGGCAGCGGCAGTCCGACACCGATCACGCCCAGCAGGCGGCCCTGTTCGTCCAGCATGCGGTGGTTGATGAACATGGTGGCCTGGCCGCCGTTGGTCATGTCCCAGTCCAGATTGATTTCGTAGTCGCGGCGCATGTCGCGGCAGCGGAAGTACCAGGTGTCCTGCGGATCACCGGCGGAAACGGTTTTGTGGACGCCGCCGGCGTAGTAGTAGCGGCGGCTGCGTTCGGATACCAGAAAACTGCCGCTGATGCCGTTGCGGCCATTGATCGCCCGCAGGTAGCGGCTGGCGAGTGCGGGATTGGTCTCGCCATCCTGTAGCCAGGCCGCCATGAAGGTGTCGTGCGCAATCAGGGTCGCCGCCGACAGCGGCCGCAGAATGCCCTGGTCGATTTCGGAAAAGATGGTGTCGCCGGTCAGCGGCAGGCCTTGCTCGGCGATGCTGCGGCGGATGTCGTCGCTGGCTTGCCGGTAGTACAGGCAGGCGTTGATGACGATGCCGCCCAGCAGCAGCAGGGTGATGATGATGACCAGTCGGTAGCGCGCGAATGTGCCGGACACGCTGCACCCTTCCGTGAAGAGATGGCGGATTGTAATATGAAAATAGAATGTTATGCGCCAAGCACCAGTGCGGCGAGTGGATTTCTCAGCCGCGCAGCGGCATGGCCAGGTACTGGAAGTGCGGTTCGAGCGGGTTGGTGATCAGCAGGCCGCGCAGGCCGTTGCCGAAGCCGAATGTCAAATGCTCCGCCTGCTGGCTGGCCAGCACGTCCAGCAGATACTGCAGGTTGAAGCTGGCGTCCAGCTCCGCGCCTTGCCAGTCTATCGGCAGATGTTCCTCGGCCTCTTCCCGTTCGGCGTTGCGGCAACGCACCGTCAGTTGCCCCGGACGTATCGCCAGCTCCAGCTGGCGGAACTTGGCATGAGCCAACACCGCCACCCGCTGCACCGCTTCCAGCAGCGGCTGCCGTGGCAGCGAGAGCACGCAGTCGTGGCTGTCCGGCAGCAGGCGCAGGTAGTCTGGCGCGCGCGCGTCCAGCAGCTTGCTGATCATCCGCTGGCTTCCCAGCTCGAAACCGACCTGCCCGTCTTGCAGCGTAACCGTTAGCCGCGCATCGTCGTCGTCGCGCAACAGTTTGGCAAGCTCCAGCGCCGCCTTGCGCGGCAGGATGGCCTGCGCGGCCGGCGCGTTTTTTCCCAGCGGACAGCGCTGGAGGGCCAGCCGGATGCCGTCGGCGGCGACCAGCAGCAGTTCGCTGCCGTCCAGTTGCAGCAGCAGGCCGTTCAGGTAGGGCCGGATGTCGTTGCCGGCCATCGCGTACAGGATCTGCTCCAGCTTGCGCTTGAGCGGTCCTTGCGCCAATTCCAGCTCAGTCGTCTGGCGGCGGCCCTCGGCCAGCAGCGGAAAATCGTCGGCGGGAAGCGTCTGCAACTGGAAACGGCTGCCGCCGGCCTGCAGCAGCAACTGTTCGCCCTTGCGCCGCAATTGCACCGGACTGCCGGCCGGCAGCGCGCGCAGGATGTCCTGCAGCTTGCGGGCCGGGGCGCACAGGCGGAAAGGCTGGGCGCAGGCGATGGCGCTGTGGCTGCGCAGTTGGATTTCCAGATCGCTGGCCAGCAGCGACAGGCCGCCGCCATCGGCCTCAATCAGCGCGTGGGACAGGATAGGCAGGGTGTGGCGGCGCTCCACCACTCCGCAGATCGCGGCCAGAGGTTTGAGCAGAGCATCGCGTTCGGTTTGCAGAAGCAGCATGGCCGGGTTCTCCTGATCGGGCAGAACCCGGCAATTTATCACATTGTCCTATGTCGATGTGATGCCGTTCGCTTGGGCGGATGGCGGTGAGCAGCCCGGTCATCGGACCTTGGTGTGCAATGCGGGCAAAGCGCTGCGCCGGCATCTTCTGCGCGGTCTCCTTTGCCCGCCCGGCGGGCGGAATCGCCATGAAACTATCTGCCGCGATGCGGACGCAAAAACATCAGCGTGCCGTGGCTTACAGCAACACCCGCTCGATGCCGCCGTCGCGCGCCCTGGCCACGTAGTCCGGCAGCCAGTTCTTGCCCAGCAGGTGCTTGGCGATCTCCACCACGATGTAGTCGGCTTCGGTGCCGGTGTCGTCGTTGTAGCGCGACAGGCCTTGCAGGCAGGACGGGCAGGAGGTGAGGATCTTCACCGGCGCCGAATTGTCCTGCGGCGGCAGCGCCGCCAGGTTGGCGCGGATCTCCTCTTCCTTGCGCGAGCGCACCTGGGTGGCGATGTCGGGGCGGCTGGCGGCGAAGGTGCCGGCCTCGCCGCAGCAGCGGTCGGACAGCGGCACGCCGCCGCCCATCAGCTCGTTCACCACCTTGATCGGCTGGTAGCTTTTCATCGGCGTGTGGCAGGGGTCGTGGTACAGGTATTGCTGGCCGGCGATGCCTTCCAGCTTGACGCCTTTCTCCATCAGGAACTCGTGGATGTCTATCACCCGGCAGCCGGGGAAGATGTCCTCGAAGCGGTAATGCGCCAGCTGGTCGAAACAGGTGCCGCAACTGACCACCACGGTCTTGATGTCCAGGTAGTTCAGCGTGTTGGCGACGCGGTGGAACAGCACGCGGTTTTCGGTGGTGATGGCGTCGCCCTTGTCCTGGTAGCCGGCGCTGGTCTGCGGGTAGCCGCAGCACAGATAGCCCGGCGGCAGCACCGTCTGCACGCCCACGTGCCACAGCATGGCCTGGGTGGCGAGGCCGACCTGGCTGAACAGCCGCTCCGAGCCGCAGCCGGGGAAGTAGAACACCGCCTCGGCGTCTTCGGCCAGCTTGGGATTGCGGATCACCGGCACGATGTTGGCGTCTTCCACGTCCAGCAGCGCGCGCGCGGTCTTCTTGGGCAGGCCGCCCGGCATCGGCCGGTTGATGAAGTGGATCACCTGCTGCTTGACCGGCGCCGGACCGACGGTGGCCGGCGGCTGGCGCTTCTGGCCGCCCAGCAGCCCCAGCCGCTTGCCGACCGCGTTGCCCAGCCTTTGCGCCTTGTAGCCGACGCCGACCAGACCGGCGCGGATGGTCTTGATGGTGGCCGGGTCCTTGGCGGTGAGGAAGGCCATGCCCAGCGCGGTGCCGGGGTTGAACTTCTTGTTGCCGGACTTGCGCAGGAAGTTGCGCATCGCCACCGAAACGTCGCCGAAGTCTATCTTCACCGGGCAGGGCTTGACGCAGCGGTGGCACACCGTGCAGTGGTCGGCCACGTCGGACAGTTCTTCGAAGTGCTTGAGGCTGACGCCGCGCCGGGTCTGCTCCTCGTACAGGAAGGCCTCGGTCAGCAGGCCGACGCCAAGTATCTTGTTGCGCGGGCTGTACAAGAGGTTGGCGCGCGGCACGTGGGTGGAGCACACCGGCTTGCATTTGCCGCAGCGCAGGCAGTCCTTGATCGAATCGTTGATCGCGCCGATGTCGGATTGTTCCAGGATCAGCGATTCGGCCCCAAGCAGCGAGAACGACGGGGTGTAGGCCAGCGCCAGGTCGGCGCCCGGCAGCAGCTTGCCGCGGTTGAAGTGGCCATTGGGGTCCACCCTGGCCTTGTAGTCGCGGAAGGGCTGGATTTCGGCCTCGGTGAGGAATTCCAGCTTGGTGATGCCGATGCCGTGCTCGCCGGAGATCACCCCGCCCAGTTCGCGCGCCAGCGCCATGATGCGCACCACCGCGCGGTGCGCGGTCTGCAGCATCTGGTAGTTGTCGGAGTTGACCGGGATGTTGGTGTGGACGTTGCCGTCGCCGGCGTGCATGTGCAGCGCGACGAACACCCGGCCGCGCAGCACGTGCTGCTGCAGCTCGCGGATGGCGGCGCGGATGCTGCTATGGGTGCTGCCGGAGAACAGCTGCTCCAGCTCCGTCCGCACTTCGCGCTTCCAGCTGACGCGCAGCGTGAAGTCGCGCAGCGCGTGGAACACGGTGTCCGGCTGGGCGGCGCTGTCTTCCAGCGGCGCCTGCGGCCAGAGCGCGCGGTATTCGTGGAAGGGGCTGTCCATATGCGCCAGCAGCCACTGCCAACGGTCGCGGCAGACGGCCAGCAGCGACAGCGCGGCGGCGCGGCGGTCGCCGATCAGCTCTTCCGACGGCAGATTGGTGTCCAGCTTGTCCACCGGCAGCCGGCCGTGGAAGTACTCGGTCAGGGTGTCCAGCAGCTCTAGCTTGTTGGCGATCGACAATTCGATGTTGATGCGTTCGATGCCGTCGCTGTAGTCGCCCAGGCGCGGCAGCGGGATCACCACGTCCTCGTTCACCTTGAAGGCGTTGGTGTGCTTGGCGATGGCGGCGGTGCGGCTGCGGTCCAGCCAGAAGGTCTTGCGCGCTTCCGGGGTGACGGCGATGAAGCCTTCGCCGTGGCGGGCGTTGGCGATGCGCACCACCTGGCTGGCGGCCTCGGCCGCCGCGTTCTCGTCGTCGGAGACGATGTCGGCGATCAGCACCATCTTGGGCCGGCCCTTGGACTTGGCCTTGGTGGTGTAGCCGACCGCGCGCACGTAGCGCCAGTCCAGGTGCTCCAGGCCGGCCAGCCGCACGCCGGCCATCAGACAGGCGCCGCCGGGCTTGAACAGGTCGGTGATTTCGACGATGGCCGGCGTGGCTTCGGCCACGCTGCCGAAGAACTCCAGGCAGACGGTGCGGGTGTGCCTGGGCATGCGGTGCAGCACGAAGCGGGCGCTGGTGATGATGCCGTCGCAGCCTTCCTTCTGCACGCCGGGCAGGCCGGCCAGGAATTTGTCGGTGACGTCCTTGCCCAGGCCCACCTTGCGGAAGGCCGAGCCGGGGATCGCCAGCTCGCGGCTGGACTCTATGGTCTTGCCGTCGTCGGCCAGCCGCGACAGCCTGAAGCGCGCCTCGGCCACGTCGTGGATCTTGCCGTAATTGTGGCCGATGCGCTCCACCAGCAGCCAGCGGCCGTCCGGGTCGACCATCTTCCAGCTGGCCAGGTTGTCCAGCGTGGTGCCCCACAGCACCGCCTTCTTGCCGCCGGCGTTCATCGCGATGTTGCCGCCGATGCAGGACGCCTCGGCCGAGGTGGGGTCCACAGCGAACACCAGGCCGGCTGCGGCTGCGGCTTCCGACACCCGGGCGGTCACCACGCCGGCACCGCACTGTATCGTCGCCTGCTTGCCGGTGAGGCCCGGCAGCTCGACATGCTCGATGCCCAGGCGGCGGTCGAGTTTTTCGGTATTGATCACCGCGCTCATCCGCTCCAGCGGCACCGCGCCGCCGGTGTAGCCGGTGCCGCCGCCGCGCGGGATGATGGTGAGGCCCAGTTCGATGCAGGCGCGCACCAGCGGCGCCATCTCTTCTTCGTCGTCCGGGCTCAGCACCACGAACGGATATTCCACGCGCCAGTCGGTGGCGTCGGTGACGTGGGCGACGCGAGACAGGCCGTCGAACAGGATATTGTCGCGGCGGGTCAAGCGGGACAGCTTCTTCAGCACCCTGGCGCGCAGCTCGCGGGTTTCCTCGAACTGGCGGGCGAACAGCTCCACCGCCTGGCGGGCGGCGGCGATCATCTCGCCCACCCGGCCGTTGCCGTCGCGGCGTTTCTCCACTTCGTTCAGGCGGTGGCGCATCGCCTCCACCAGAGCGGAGAGCCGCTTGGGGTTGTCCAGCAAATCGTCCACCAGGTAGGGATTGCGGTCCACCACCCAGATGTCGCCCAGCACCTCGAACAGCATCCGCGCCGAGCGGCCGGTCTTGCGCTGGCCGCGCAACTCATCCAGCAGTTGCCACATCGGCTCGCCCAGCAGGCGGATGACGATTTCGCGGTCGGAATAGGAGGTGTAGTTGTACGGGATCTCCCGCAGGCGCTGTTCGCTGGTGATGGCTGTCATTTGTCCGCAAGCTTGCTTTTAATTAGAGGAGTGTCTGCCAGTTTATCCTAATTGCTGCGCTGCGAAAAACATGAGTTGAATAGGGATTTTTCCTCTTTATATCAAGATATTGCCTCTGCTCATGCCTTGCGCTCATGCGGCTGATGATGGATATTTTATTCAATTGAAATGGCCTGGCCCTGATCTGCCCTCTGTCATTTTGTGCCAAAAATATCCATGTCCATGAGTTTTTGTATTTCCGGCATACCGCTGTTTTTGGTTAAGCTATGGCTGTGTGAGTGTTTCCCGGCAGGGATTGCGCAATATGGAAAGGATGGCGACGATGTGGAAAAAACTGTTGTTGATGTTGGCGCTGGCGGCTTCGCTCAGCGGTTGCGGTTATAACGCGATGCAGTCCAAGGACGAGGCGGCCAACGCTGCTTGGTCCGAAGTGCTGAACCAGTATCAGCGCCGGGCCGACCTGATCCCCAATCTGGTGAAGACGGTGGAGGGCTACGCCACGCACGAGAAGGATGTGCTGACCCAGGTGACCGAGGCGCGCGCCCGCGTCGGCAGCATCCAGATGGACGCGGCGGCGGCCGGCGACGAGAACAAGCTGAAGCAGTTCTCCGCCGCGCAGAATCAGCTGGGCTCGGCGCTGTCGCGCTTGCTGGTGGTGTCGGAAAACTACCCGCAGCTGAAGGCTGACCAGTCGTTCCGCGATCTGCAGGCGCAGCTGGAGGGCACCGAAAACCGCATCGCGCTGGCGCGCAAGCGCTACATCGACGCGGTGCAGTCCTATAACGTCACCGTGCGCAGCTTCCCCAACAATCTGACGGCGATGATGTTCAGCCTGAAGACCCGCCCCAATTTCACCGTGGACAACGAGAAGGCGATCTCCGCCCCGCCGCAGGTGAACTTCGACCAGCAAGGCAAGTGAGATGAGCCGCGCATGGGTCTGGCTGGGCTTGGCGCTGTGGCTGCTGATGGGCACGGCCCGCGCCGAGGAGGCGGTGCCGCCGCCTACCTCGCCGGTGATAGACCAGGTGGCTTTCCTGAGCGATGCCGAGCGCGGCCAGCTGGAAAAGCAGCTGCTGGACTTTCATCAGCGCAAAGGCAGCCAGCTGGCGGTGTTGATCGTGCCGTCGGTCGGTCCGGAAACGCCTTTCGATTACGGCGCCCGGGTGATGGCCAGCTGGAAGCTGGGGCGCCAGGGCGTGGACGACGGCGTGCTGCTGCTGATCGTCGCCGACTCGCACCAGACCCAGCTCTTGGTCGGGCGCGGCTTGGAAGGCGCGATCCCGGACATCTACGCCAAGCGCATCCTGCAGGACACCTTGCGGCCCTTGCTCAAGCAGGGCTTGCGCCTGCAGGGGATACAGGCCGCGGCGACGCAGGTCGAGGGTCTGATAGACGGCGAGAAGCTGCCTGAGCCTAAGCCGCCGGCCGCGCACGCATCTGGCTGGAGCGACAGCTGGCCGGTGCTGGCCTTCTTCCTGCTGTTCGGCTCCGGCCTGGCCGGCCGCTTGTTCGGCCGCCTGATCGGCAGCTTCATCATCGGCAGTCTCAGCATCGCGCTGTCGCTGCTGCTGGGCGCCGGAACGCTGTTCGCGCTGTTGACCGGCGCGGTGGCCGCCGGCTTGTGCCTGGTGCTGGGCGAGCACGGTTTGTCGCTGGCCAGCTGGGGCGATTGGAGCGGAGGCGGCAGATCGGGCGGGCGCGATGGCGGCGGCTGGTCCGGCGGCGGCGGAGATTTCGGCGGCGGCGGCGCTTCGGGAGACTGGTGAAATGAATCGATGGCAACGAGCATGGCGCCACCTGTGCAGCACCGGCTGGCAGGCGCGGCGCCGGTTTCCGGCCGGCCAACTGGCCCGGCTGGAGCGGCAGATCGCCGAGTCCGAGCTGGCCCACCGCGGCCAGCTGCGCTTCGTGGTTGAGTCGGCGCTGGACTGGCGCGCCGTCTGGCGGGGCATGAGCGCGCGCCAGCGGGCGCTGCAGTGGTTCGGTGAGCTGCGGGTGTGGGATACCGAGGAGAACACCGGCGTGCTGGTGTATTTGCTGCTGGCGGAGCGGAGAATAGAAATCGTCGCCGACCGCGGCATCAACCGCCGGGTAGCGGCCGGAGAGTGGGCTGGCATCTGCGCCGAGATGCAGCGGGCCTTCGCCGCCCGCGATCACGTGGCGGGGCTGGAGCTGGGGCTGAGCCGCATACACGAGGCGTTGCTGAAGCACGCGCCGCGGGGAGAGGAGCCCTTCGTCAACGAGCTGCCGAACCAGGTGGTGGTGCGTTGAGCGGCGTGGCGGACTTCAGCGGCGGGACGAGCGCTGCGCCAGCTGCGCCGCCAGCCGCACAGCCTCGACCAGGCTGCCTGGATCGGCGCGGCCGCTGCCGGCCAGATCCAGCGCGGTGCCGTGGTCGACCGAGGTGCGGATGATGGGCAGGCCCAGCGTGATGTTGATGCCGGCGCCGAAGCTGGCGTGTTTCAACACCGGCAGGCCCTGGTCGTGGTACATCGCCAACACCGCGTCGGCCTGCGAGAGCTTGTCCGGATTGAACAGGGTGTCGGCCGGCAACGGGCCGACCAGATGCATGCCTTCGCCGCGCAGCTTGTCCAGCGCCGGCTCGATGACGTCTATTTCCTCGCGCCCCATGTGGCCGCTCTCGCCGGCGTGCGGGTTGAGGCCGGCCACCAGGATGCGCGGAGCGGCGATGCCGAACTTATGCACCAGGTCGGCGTGCAGGATGCGGATCACTTCGTCGAGCAGTTCCGGCGTGATGGCGTCCGCCACCGCGCGCAGCGGCAGGTGGGTGGTGGCCAGCGCCACCCGCATGCCGCCGCCGGTCAGCATCATCACCACCTTGCCGGTGGCTGTGCGCTCGGCCAGGTATTCGGTGTGGCCGGTGAACGGCACGCCTGCGTCGTTGATCACGCCCTTATGCACCGGGGCGGTGACCATGGCGGCGAATTCGCCGGCCAGGCAGCCGTCTATCGCCGCGTCCAGCGTGTCCAGCACATAGCGGCCGTTGGCCGGGTTCAGCCTGCCGGCAACGGTCGGCTCGGCCAGCGGCACATGCAGCACTTCCAGCGCGCCGGCCGGCGCCGGCTGATGCCGGCGATAATCCGCCAGCGCGATATCCAGGCCGAGCAGCGCGACGCGCTGCGCCAGCATGTCCTTGTCGGCGACGACCACGCAGCGCAGGCCGGAGACCAGCCGCGGCAACTGCAGCGCGAGATCGGGGCCGATGCCGGCGGGTTCGCCGGCCGTCACCGCCAGGATGGGCTGGGTCGCAGTGGTCACTTGTCGTCCAGGTGTTCTTCGACGAAGGCGGAGTCACGCAATTGGCGTACCCAGTCGGTGTAGGCCTGTTCCATCTTGCGGGCGCGGATCTGCTGCTTGATCGCCATTTTTTCATGGTCGCTGGAGACGTCCTGGTTACGTTTGCTTTCCACCAGGATCAGGTGCCAGCCAAACGGCGAACGCACCGGTTGCGACACCTGGCCGATGGGCAGCGCCACCATCGCCTTCTCGAATTCCGGCACCAGGTCGCCCAGATTGACCCAGCCCAGGTCGCCGCCCTTGGCGTTGCTGCCGTCTTCCGAGTACAGCTTGGCCATGTCGGCGAACTTGGCGCCGCGCATGATGCGGTCGCGCACCTGTTCGATGCGGGCCTTGGCGTCGGCTTCCGACACCGCCTCGTTGGTGCGGATCAGGATATGGCGGGTGTGGTACTGCTCCACCAGCATCGGCGCGCCGCCGGCGCGTTTTTCCTGCAACTGGAAGATGAAGAAGCCCTGTTGGGTGCGGATCACGTCGGTATGGGCGCCGGTTTTCAGCTGTTCCAGCAACTGCACGAACTCCACCGGCAGCGAGGTGGCGCTGCGCCAGCCCATGTCGCCGCCTTTGAGCGCGTTGGGAGAGTCGGAATAGGTGGCCGATACCTTGGCGAACGGCTGGCCAGCCTCCAGATCGGCCAGCGCCTTGTGCACTTTCTGCGACAGCGCGTCGATCTGCTTGGCGTCGGCGCGTTCCGGCACGCCCACCAGGATGCTCGCCAGGTGGTATTCGGTGCGGTTGGCGCTTTGCGCGCTCTTCAGGACCTGGTCCACCTCGCTGTCGCTGACCATTACCCGCGAGCCGACTTCGCTGTCGCGCAGGCGGGAGAGGGTCAGTTCGCGGCGGATGTCGCCGCGCAGCCGGTCCAGCGTGATGCCGTCCTTGGCCAGTTGGGCCTTCAGGCCGGCCTCGCTCAGCTTGTTCTGTTTGGCGAGGTTGGCCACCGCCTGGTCCACCGCGGCGTCGTCGATGCGCAGGCCGCCGCTGGCGGCGTACTGCAGCTGCACCTCTTCGGTGATCATTTGCTCCAGCACCTGGTGTTCCAGCACGTCGCGCGAAGGCGGCGCCACTTTTTGCGCTTCCAACTGCTTGATCGCCTCGTCGACGCGCGACTGCAGCTCCTGCCAGGTGATCACGTTCTTGTTGACCACGGCGACGATGCGATCCACTTCGCGTACCGGGGTGGCGGGAGCGGCCAGCGCGGCTTGCATGGCGCTGGCGAACAACAGGGCAAGCAGGGTCTTTTTCATGGTCAGGCTTTATTGCTCGTTAGTCTTGGTGTAACCGGGGATGGCCAGGCGCAGCGTGTCTTGCAGATTGCCGTTGCCCAGAGCTCCCAGTCCCTTCAGTTCCAGCTGGAAGAATATCGCGTTCTTGGTGGTGGTCAGGTCGGTGACGTAGCGTTGGCTGTAAAAACGGGCCGACCAGCAGCCATCGTTGTACTCGAAGCCGGCCAGTTGCTCAATAGGCCGTTGCTGGATCAGCGAGTAATTGTAGCGGCCGATGGCATACCAGCGCTTGGCGATCGGCCACTGCGCGGCCACGTCCACCTGGCGAAGCGGACCATAGTTGCCGTTGTCGTCCTGCAGCTCGTAGATGCCGTAGCGGTAACGGATGCTGGCGACTTTGCCCGGCTCCGGGTTGTAGCGCAATTGGACATTGTAGCGCTGGGTCGCGTTCAGGGTCGGGTTGTATTCGTAGCTGCTGTCCAGGCGGACCGACTTGCTCATGTCGCCGCCCACGCCCACCAGCCAGTCGTTGCCGGTATCGGTCACCTGGCTGGGGGTGCCCGCCAGGCTGATGTCCTGCTGGCTGAAGTAGTAGCGCTTGCCGATTGCGATGCGCAGCCGCTCCAGGCCATTGCTCTGATCGATGAAGCGGCTGGTCAGCGCGGTGGTGATCTCGTTGGCGCCGTTGATGCGGTCGTAGCCGGAGAAGCGGTTCTCGGTGAACAGCTGCGCGAAGTTGAAGTCGTTGACCGAAGTGTCGAAATTGGGAAGCTTGCTCTGGTCCTTGTTGGGGATATTGACGTAGAACAGGCGGGGCTCCAGCGTCATCAGGTGGTCGCGGCCGAGGAACTGGGCATCGCGGTCGAAATACAGGCCGGCGTCGGTGCTGAAGATCGGCAGGGTGCGGCTAAGCGTGCCTTGCGGATTGCCTTGGAAGGCATTCAGATTGTATTCGGTGTAGTTGACGCCGATCTTGGGTCGGATGAAGCCCCAGCTGCGGTCGAAGTTCCAGCTCACGCTGGGATAGGCGACGAAGCGGTCGCCGGTCTGCAGCGTCGGATGGTCGAAGCGGGTCAGGTCGGTGACCAGATTGGCGGAGAAGCCGCTGGGCAGCGCCTGATTGGCGTTGAAGGTCAGCTGCGGCATCCGCGCATAGGGGATGTCGGTGGGGGCCGGGTTGATGGTCAGATTCTGGTAGTGCTGGGTGCGCAGCGTGAGGTTGCCGCTGCCGCCCTGCCAGTTCAGTGCGTAGTTCAACCAGGCTTCGCGGTTGAGGTTGACGTTGGAAGCGATGGCCACCTGATCGCCGAAGTCGGTGAAATAGTTGTTGTCCGACACCTGGTTGTAGTCGAGGCCGAACGTCAGGCCGTGGCCGAAGTTCTGCTGGTGGCGTACGCTCCAGGCGTAACGCGAGGTGTCGGTGACCTTGTCGTTGGGCAACTGCTCTGTGTAGATGCTGCCGCTGTAGCTGGGCTCCAGATAACGGAATTCGCCGGCCAGCATATTGCCGTGCTTGTCATTGAAGTGCGGCGTGATGGTGGCGTCGTAGTTGGGGGCGATATTCCAGTAGTAGGGCAGCGACAGTTCAGTGCCGGAGGTGCCGGTCTTGAAGGTGGGAGTCAGCAGGCCCGACTTGCGATTGCCGTTGAGCGGGAAGTCCAGCCACGGCGTATACAGGATGGGTACGCCGTAGAATTGCATCCAGGCGTTGTGCGCCACGCCTACGCCGCTGTTGTAGTCCAGGTCGGTGCTGGCGGACTTTAGATACCAGGCGTCGTCGCCGGGATCGCAGGTGGTCATCCGGCTGCCGTAGATCTTGTACTGATTCTGACCCTGGAAGTCCAACTGGCTGCCGTCGCCGCGCATGGTGACCGGTTTGACTGGCGCTGATTTGGCGGCGGGTGGGTTTTGCTTCGACATGGAGAACACCGGATTCATGCCGGTGCCGCTGTAGTCGTCCACGTTGTAGTCCAGCGTGGTGCCGGTGATGACGTCGCTGCCGCGCGTCATGCGGAATTGGTCGCCGGCTTTCACCCGGTTCTTCGCCTGGTAGTAGTCCAGCCAGTCCGACTCGACTTTCTGGTCGTCGCGGGTAAGCACTACATTGCCCTTGGCGTGCAGGATCACATTCATTTCGCCGTCCAGATTGTCGGCGGTGACTACGGTCTGTCCTTGTTGTTTCGGTGGGGTGGGCAGCGCAACCGGCGCTTCCTCGCCGGCGCGGGCAGTATGGGCGTTCAGGGCAAAGGCGGTGGCAACAGCCAGGGCCAGCGGAGTCAGTTTTTGTTTGGGCATGCACAAAGCCATATCGTGGGGGCTAGTGGGCGGTATAGAATCGCCCAATTCTATATCAGTACCAAGATAAAGCGACATGCAAAGACTGGGACAGCTCAAGAAATGGTTGGCGCAGCAATATCCTGGAGTGGAAATCCAGGTTGAATTCGCCGCCGCCGATGCGGATTTCCGCCGCTATTTCCGCGCCATCTGGCCTGATGGCGCCAGCCGCATCGTGATGGACGCGCCGCCGGAGCACATGAATACCGACGCCTACGTCAAGGTGCGCGACGTCTTCGCCATGGTGCGGGTGCCGCAGATCCTGCTGCGCGACCGCGAGCAGGGCTTCATGTTGCTGGAGGATCTGGGCAAGATCACCTATCTGGCGGCCTTGCAGCACGACGAGCGGCCGCAGGTGCACCAGCATCTGCTGCTGGAGGCGCTGGACACGCTGGTGGAAATCCAGCGCGGCAGCCAGCCCGGCGTGTTGCCGGAATACGACGAAGCGCTGCTGCTGCGCGAATTGAGTCTGTTCCCCGACTGGTATTGCGCCAAAGAGCTGCAAAAGCCGCTCAACTTCGCGCAGAAGCAGTTGTGGGACGCTGGGGTCAAGGCGCTGCTGCCGATGCTGCTGTCGCAGCCCAAGGTATTCGTCCACCGCGACTTCATCGTGCGCAACCTGATGCTCAGCGCCGGCGCGCCCGGCGTGCTGGACTTCCAGGACGCGGTGTACGGCCCGGTCAGCTACGATCTGGTATCGCTGCTGCGCGACGCCTTCATCGAGTGGGACGAGCCCTTCGTGTTGGACATCGCCATCCGCTACTGGGAAAAGGCGCGCGCCGCCGGCCTGCCGGTGCCGGAAGCGTTCGACGACTTCTACCGCGCTTTCGAATGGATGGGCGTGCAGCGCCACCTGAAAGTGGCCGGCATCTTCTCCCGGCTGCACCACCGCGACGGCAAGGACAAGTACCGCGCCGAGATTCCGCGCTTCATCAAGTACCTGAAGCGCGCCACCCGCCGCTATCACGAGCTGGCGCCGTTCTACCAGTTGCTGGTGCAACTGGTGGGCAAGGATGAAACCGACGCCGAGCTGCAGTCCAGCTACCCGGTGCTGGGCGTGAAGGGCAGTTGATGCGGATGCTTGGCGCCGGATTGCTGCTGGTGCCCTGCGCGCCGGACTTCGCGGCCAAGGGCGATTGGGATGGCCAGAGCTTCCGCGTCAGCTACCGCCGCTTGACGTTGCGGCACGGCCAGTGGCTGCTGTCCGAACGCAACGAGCGCGGCTTCTGGGAAAACGAAGGCGATTTTCCGGCGGAGCGGCTATTCCCGAAATGACCGAGAAAACCATGAAGGCAATGATACTGGCAGCCGGCCGCGGCGAACGGATGCGGCCGCTGACCGACCACACGCCCAAACCCTTGCTGCGGGCCGGCGGCAAGCCGCTGATCCAGTGGCATATCGAACGGTTGGCGCGGGCCGGCGTGCGGGAGCTGGTGGTCAACCACGCCTGGCTGGGCGCGCAGATAAAACAGGCGCTGGGCGACGGCGGCCGCTTCGGCGCGTCCATCCGCTATTCGCCGGAGGCGAGCGCGCTGGAGACCGCCGGCGGCATCGCCACCGCCTTGCCGCTGCTGGGCGAAGCGCCGTTCATCGTGATCAACGGCGATGTGCTGACCGACTTCCCGGTGGCGCGGCTGATCGAAGCCGCGGCGGCGCTGGATGGCGAAACGCGGCTGGCCCACCTGGTGCTGACGGCCAAGGCGGGCTATCCGACCGGCCGCGATCTGACCTTGCGCGCCGACGGCAGGGTAGAGCCCTGCGGCGACGGCGATGCGCCTTATACCTTCTGCGGTTTGGCCGCCTACCATCCGGCCTTTTTCCGCGATGTGGCTGCCGGCGCGGCCAGCCCTTTGCTGCCGTGGCTGCTGCAGGCGATGGCGCGCGGCCAGGTGAGCGGCGAAGTGCAGGCGGGCGTGTGGTTGGATGTCGGCACGCCGGAGCGGCTGGCCGAGGCCGACGCCATCGCCGCCGGCTGGACGGCATGAGCCGGCGCATCCTGGGCATCGACCCAGGCAGCCTGATCACCGGTTTCGGCGTGATAGACGTGGTGGGCAACCAGCGCCACTACGTCGCTTCCGGCGCCATCCGCAACAAGAGCGGCTCCACGCTGGCGGAGCGGGTTAAGGTGCTGGTGGACGGCATCCACCAAGTGATCGCCACCTACCAGCCCACCGAGGCGGCGCTGGAGCGGGTGTTCGTCAACGTCAACCCGGCGGCCACGCTGATGCTGGGCCAGGCGCGCGGCGCCTGCATGACGGCGCTGGTGCTGAAGAACCTGCCGGTGGCGGAATACACCGCGCTGCAGGTCAAGCAGTCGGTGGTCGGCCAGGGCAAGGCGCCGAAGGAGCAGGTGCAGTACATGGTGGTGCGCATGCTGAATCTGTCCGGCACGCCGCAGGCCGACGCCGCCGACGCGCTGGCGGTGGCGCTGACCCACGCCAACCACAGCGGCGGCGCGATAGGAAAACTGGCGCTGAAAGGCCTGAAAGTAAAGGGCGGGAGGCTGGTGTGACCGCCCCCGACAATATTCATCCATAGCGAGAATGCAAGATGATCGGACGCCTGACTGGCAAACTGATTGAAAAACTGCCGCCGCAGGTGGTGGTGGACGTGAACGGCGTCGGTTACGAAGTGGATGTGCCGATGACCACCTTTTACCATTTGCCGGCGCTGGGCCAGAGCACCACGCTGTTTACCCACCTGGTGATACGCGAGGACGCCCATCTGCTGTTCGGCTTCGCCAGCAAGGAAGAGCGGCAGACTTTCCGCCAGCTGATCAAGGTGACCGGCATCGGCGCCAAGATCGCGCTGGCGCTGCTGTCGGGCATGACGGCCGACGAGTTGGCGATCGCGGTGGCCAGCGAGGATATCAAGCGGCTGTCGTCGGTGCCGGGCATAGGCAAGAAGACCGCCGAGCGGCTGGTGCTGGAGCTGCGCGGCAAGCTGGCCACCGGCGGCAACCTGACGGTGCCGGGCGGCCTGCCCTTCGCCGCCACGCCGGACGAGAAGAGCGACATCGTCGGCGCCTTGCTGGCGCTGGGCTACAACGAGAAAGAAGCCGCCGCGGCGACCAAGGGCCTGCCGGCCGAGGTGACGGTGGGCGAGGGCGTGCGGCTGGCCTTGAAGAACCTGATGAAGGGGTGACGGCTATACTGCCGTGGCGGGTGGACTCATCGGATGGCGCGCCGGATCCGGCGCGCTCGGGGAGGCGGAGCGGGGGGATGCATGCCGGGATGGCGGGAGAGGCTCTGGATGGTGTCTCTGGCGGCATGGCTGCAGTGGCAGCCGGCCTGGTCGGCCATGCATTGTCCGGATCAGCCCGTTCGGCTGGCTTTTTACCGCATCGGCCAGTTCTACAGCGATCATAGCGGGCTGGACTGGGATGTGGCGGAGGAGTTGCGCCGCCGCAGCGGCTGCCGTTTCGAGTATGTGCTGATGCCGCGGGCCCGGATCTGGAAGGAGCTGGAGGCGGGGCGCCTGGATGTCACGCTGTCCGCCATCGCCACGCCGGAGCGCGAGCAGATCTACTGGTTTCTCAACTACATCCAGCTCAAGCAGTATGTGTTGCTCTCGCCGCGCCTGCCGCGGCAAATCGACTCGATGCAAGGTTTTCTCGACGCCGAGCCGCAATGGCGCTGGGCGATTGTGCGCAGCTACAGCACCAGCCGCTATTACGATCCCTGGATTGCGCGCCTGTCCGAGCGGGGGCGGGTGGTGGAGGTGGCGGAGGACGATTTCCTGTTCCGCATGCTGGCGCAGAACCGCGCGGCCGGCATTTTCTCCACACCGATGGTATACCGGCAGAAGCTGAAGGAGTTCGGCCTGGAGGGGCGGGTGCGGGTGGCGGATTGGGACCGGTTGTCCGAGCCGAGTCCGCGCGGCATCGTTTTCGCCAAGCGAACCTTCCCGCCGCAGGACATTGGCCAGTGGCGCAAGCTGGTGGATAAAATGAACCACGACGGCACCATGCGTCGGCTGATCGGCCGTTACATGACGCCAGAGGAAACCGCCGTGGCCTTGTGGCGCTGAAGGACATGGCGGGCCATGCCGCCATGTCCTTCAGCCGGCGGGCAGCGCGGCGGGCTTGCCTGGACGGGCCAGCAGCGGCAGTAGCGCCGACAGCTTCTCCTCCAGAGCCTCGCGCATGGTGTCCACCAGCACTTGGGTTTGCCTTTCTATTTCCAGGTTCAGGCGGCTGCCTGGGCCTTTGTCCGCCAGCACCGTGGCGCGGCGGGTTTCCGGGATCAGCCACACTTCGATCCAGCCGGCTGGCTTGTCGATGCCGGCGATGGTCAGGCTGACGCCGTTGACCGCCACATAGCCCTTGGCAAACAGGTAGCGCAGCGCGCCGGCCGGCACCGCCAGCCTGAGGCACAGATTGTCACCGTATTCCCGCAGCTGTTCGACCGTGGCCTGGTAGTCGACATGGCCGGACAAGGCGTGGCCGCCGATCTCGGCGCCGTCGCGCAAGGCGCGCTCGGCGTTGATCCTGTCGCCGACCTGGCAGCCGGCCAGCGTGCTGGTGACCAGCGTTGGCAGGATCAGGTCGAACTGGGCGAGGTCGCCTTCGGGAGGCGCGGCCACCGTCAGGCAGGCGCCGTCTATCGCCACGCTGGCGCCCTGCTGGAGGCCGGCGCAGAAACCATCCGGAAAGGCGATGGTCAGGCGGCGGCTGCCGTCGCCCTCGGCGATGGCGACGATGCGGGCGACGCCCTGGGTGATTCCGCTGAACATGGCAGCCTCCCTCAGCCTTGCTGGCATTGCAGCCAGTCGGCCAGTTCCGCCACCGTCAGCTGCGGCAGGCCGTGGCGTTCGGCGTAGGCATCCAACTGGGCGCCGCGCATCATGCTGCCGTCCGGATTCATCAGTTCGCACAGCACCCCGGCCGGGCTGAAGCCGGCCAGCCGCGCCAGCTCCACCGAGGCCTCGGTATGGCCGCGCCGCTCGCGCACGCCGCCGGGGCGGGCGACGATGGGGTAGACGTGGCCGGGTCGCACCAGGTCGGCCGGTTTGGCGTCCAGCGCGATGGCGGCGCGGATGGTGGTGACGCGGTCGGCGGCGGACACACCGGTGGTGACGCCTTCGGCCGCTTCGATGGCGACGGTGAAGGCGGTGCCGTAGCGGCTGCCGTTGCTTGCGGCCATCGGCGGCAGTTGCAGGCGAGCGGCGTGTTGCGGCGTGATGCACAGGCAGACGATGCCGCTGCCGTCGCGGATCATCCGCGCCATTTCCGGCACGGTGAGCGCGTCGGCGGCCAGGATCAGGTCGGCCTCGTTCTCGCGGTCGTGGTCGTCGGATACGATCACCGGCAGGCCTTGCTGCAAGGCGGCGATGGCGGCTTCGATGCGCAGGGTCAGGATATTGGTGTGGGCATTCATGATCAACGGTCCTCAAAACTACACTGAGAAACACGTCACGGGGCGTGAAGCGGACAGCGCGCGGCCATCCGGCGCCAAACGGCGCGGATACGACACGAGGCCCCGCCGCAGGCGCGGGCGGGGTTTTGGCGTCGTCTTCTTTCATCCGGACTATTACCGTCGGCTCTGGCATCGCACCAGATCTGCTGACCTTCCGCCTGATGGCGAAAGCGCTCGCGGGCTCGGTCTTGCGACCATACCGCCGGTGGGGAATCGCACCCCGCCCTGAAGACGTAGCTTGACGGCCGCCTGTTCGGGCGGCCAGCGCCGAGTATAACGCGATGTTAGAATATTGCCACCCGATAGAGACACGAGCATCCGATGATAGAAACCGACAAGCTGTTCGGCGCCGCGCCTGAGCGCCGTATCGTCACCCCGCAGCGGGGCGAGCAGGAAGAGGCGCTGGAGCGGGCGTTGCGGCCCAAGCAGCTGGACGATTATGTCGGCCAGAGGAAGGCGCGCGAGCAGCTGGAAATCTTCATCGAGGCCGCCAAGCGCCGCGGCGAGGCGCTGGACCACGTGCTGCTGTTCGGCCCGCCGGGCCTGGGCAAGACCACGCTGGCCCACATCGTGGCGCGCGAGATGGGCGTCAACCTGCGCCAGACCTCCGGCCCGGTGCTGGAGCGCGCCGGCGACCTGGCCGCGCTGCTGACCAATCTGGAGCCGCACGACGTGCTGTTCATCGACGAAATCCATCGGCTGTCTCCGGTGGTGGAGGAAATTCTCTACCCGGCGCTGGAGGATTACCAGATCGACATCATGATAGGCGAGGGGCCGGCGGCCCGTTCCGTCAAGCTGGACCTGCCGCCGTTCACGCTGGTGGGCGCCACCACCCGCGCCGGCATGCTGACCAACCCGCTGCGCGACCGTTTCGGCATCGTCGCCCGGCTGGAGTTCTACACCGCCGAGGAACTGACCCGCATCGTCAGCCGCTCGGCCGGCCTGCTCAACGTGGAGTTGTCGGGCGACGGCGCGCTGGAAGTGGCCAAGCGTTCGCGCGGCACGCCGCGCATCGCCAACCGCCTGCTGCGCCGGGTGCGCGACTACGCCGAAGTGAAGTCCAACGGCGTGGTGACGGCGGAGGTGGCCGACGCCGCGCTAGCGATGCTGGATGTCGATCCGGCCGGACTGGACGTGATGGACCGCAAGCTGTTGTCGGCCATCCTGGAGAAGTTCGGCGGCGGCCCGGTGGGCCTGGACAACGTGGCGGCGGCGATAGGCGAATCCACCGACACCATCGAGGACGTGATCGAGCCCTATTTGATTCAGCAGGGCTATCTGCAGCGCACGCCGCGCGGCCGGATGGCCACCAGCCAGGCTTATCTGCATTTCGGTCTGCCTGCGCGCGACAGCTGATTTGCCGTAGCGCAAGCGCTGGGCGGCGCCGCCGCCATGCAATGCGCGTACAATGGAACCATTTGGCTTGCGAGCGAGTAATCATGTTCTACGTGTTGTTTGGCACCATCCTGATCGTGGTGGCGGCTACCGCCGCCGCCGCCGCCCGTTTCTTCGACCCGGCGGTGGCCAAGATTCTGGGCCGCACCATAGGCGAGGAACTGGCCTTCGCCTGGCGCAAGTATGTGTTCTTCGCCATCGTGGTGACCGGCATTTCCGGCGGAGTGCGGCCGTGGTCGCTGGAGCGCTACCTGGCGCCGGCGCCGGGCAAGGGCAGCACCCAGCTGGCTTTGGGCGGCGAACGTTGGATGCTGGAGCTGTTCCAGGCCTTCATCAGCACGCTGCAGTCCATCGCCTGGGTGGTATTGCTGTTTTTCCTGTGCGCGATGCTGGCCTATGTGGTGATGCGCGCGGTGGAGTTTCGCCGCCAGGAAGCGGAAAGCCGTCGCAACAGCGGCCAGCAATAAACCGGTGCCCGGATCGCCGCTGAACGTTCGCCTGGAACGGCTGGTACGCGCCAGCCCCTGGCTGATGCCGGTCTTGCGCGCGGCGCGCGCGCTGGACCTGGCCGACTGGTGCATAGGCGCCGGCGCGCTGCGCAACCTGGTGTGGGACGCGCTGCACGGTCATACCATTCCCTCGTGCCTTCCCGACCTGGACTTGGTCTATTTCGATGCCGCCGACCTCTCGACCGCGCGCGACGCTGCCCTGCAGGCCAGCCTTGCGGCCAGCCATCCCGACATCCCGTGGGAGGTGACCAACCAGGCCGCCGTCCACCTGTGGTTCGCCGATCATTTCGGTTACCAAGTCCCACCTCTGCTGTCGCTGGAGGAGGCGGTGGCCAGCTGGCCGGAATACGCGACGGCGGTCGGCGTGGCGCTGAACGCCGACGACAGCCTGCGCGTCATCGCGCCCCATGGCCTGGGAGATTTGTTCGAGATGGTGGTGAGGCGCAACCCGGCGCGGGTCAGCGTGGAGACTTACCGCCAGCGGTTGGCGCAGAAGCGCTACGCCGAGCGCTGGCCGCGGGTGACGGTGGTGGGGGAGTGAGGGAGAGGAGTAAGTCATGAATGGCTTGGCGCCTGAGTCGGCCGCTGCCACTCTCCCTTCGGCCCATGCCGGGGTTTCTCCGGCCGTGGGGGCCGCCTAGGGTTGCAAGGGAACTGGCGGGACAGTTCCCTTGCCCGTCCGGCGGGCGGAACCGCCGTGAAAATCATCGTCCGCATAGCGGACGCTATTGCGCGGGGCTCACCGCCCAATCTTCACCTGCGTCCACAAGCGGTTCAGCTCGCGCCGCGATTTGGCGTCCAGGTCCTTCAGCGCCACGTAGCGGCCTTTGGCCGGGTCCAGCATGATCACCGGATTGGCCTTGATCTGCGGCTGGAAGAAGGCTTCCGCCGCCTTCACCGGATTGGTGGCGCCGATCTGGTTGGAGATCGCCGCCGCGTTCCTGCCGTCCAGCATGAAGTTGATGAACCGGTAGGCCAGGTCAGGGCGCGGCGCGTCCTTCAGGATCACCATATTGTCTATCGCCAGCACATTGCCTTCCTTCTGCGGCTGGTAGGCCAGCTCGAACGGCCGCTTGGCGGCCCTGGCGTCCTGCTGCGCCTGGTAGAGGTCGTTGGAGTAGCCCAGCGCCACCCAGATGTTGCCGACGGTCAATTCCTTGATGTAGCTCTGGTTGTTGAACGCCGCCCAGTACGGCTTGGCCTGGCGGATCACTTCCGCCGCGGCCTTCCAGTCGGCCGGGTTGACGGAGTTGGCATCCTTGCCCAGATACATCAGCGCGGCGGCCATCAGCTCGCGCTGGCTGTCCAGCACCGTCACCTTGCCCTTGATCTTGGCCAGCACGGCCGGATCGAAGACCAGCGCCCAGCTGTTAGCCTTGTCGGCCACGCCGGCTTTCTTCAGCTGGGTGGCGTTATAGCCCAGCAGTGTCAGCGACACCACCGTGGGCGCGGCATAGCGGTTGCGCGGGTCAAACGGCTGGTTCAGGGCCAGATAGCCGCTGTTCAGGTTTTTCCAGTTGGGCAGTTTGCTCTTGTCCAGGGGCTGCAATTTGCCCTGCTTGAGCAGCGTGTTCACGGCGAAGGCGGTGGGGAACACCATATCGTAGCCTTTGGCGCCGGCGGCCAGCTTGGCCAGCATTTCCTCGTTGTCGCCGTAGTAGTCCTGCACCAGCTTGCAGTTGCAGGATTGCTCGAAACGCTTGGCGGTGTCCGCGGACAGCGCGTTGTTCCAGTTGTAGATGTGCAGCACATCCGCGGCGAATGCCGAACCGCAGGCTAGTGTCATCAGCGCCGCAAGAGCCAGCTTGTTCATACCTTGTCATCCTTGTGTCAGCTAAAAATGAAACCCCGGCCAGACACTGGCAGGGGTCGGGGTAAACCTTGCGCTTTTCCCCGGCGAAGCGGGGAGCTGCGGTGCGGCTACAGCGCCACCATATTGTCGCGGTGGATCAGTTCCGGCTCCACGATATAGCCCAGCGCGCCCTCGATCTCGCGGGTGCTCTTGCGCATGATCTGGCGCGCCTCGTCCGAGCTGTAGTTGATCAGGCCGCGCGCCACCTCGCGGCCGGCGGCGTCGACGCAGGCCACCGCCTCGCCGCGCAGGAACTCGCCCTCCACCGCGCTGACGCCCACCGGCAGCAGGCTGGTGCCGCGCTCGCGTATCGCCAGCGCCGCGCCGTCGTCCAGCCGCAGCGTGCCCGACAGTTTCAGGTGATCGGCCAGCCATTGCTTGCGCGCCGCCATGCGGTTGGTGGCGGCCACCAGCTGGGTGCCGATGGCTTCGCCGTCGGCCAGCCGCGACAGCACCTGGGTCTCGCGGCCGCAGGCGATCACAGTGGCGGCGCCGCTGCGCGCCGCGCGCTTGGCCGCCAGTATCTTGGTGATCATGCCGCCGGTGCCGACGCTGGAGCCGGCGCCGCCGGCCATTTCCTCCAGCCGGGCGTCGCCGGCCTCGGCCAGATGGATGAATTCGGCGTCCGGATGCTTGCGCGGATCTGAGCTGTAGAGGCCCTTCTGGTCGGTGAGGATCACCAGCGCGTCGGCTTCGATCAGATTGGTCACCAGCGCGCCCAGCGTGTCGTTGTCGCCGAAGCGGATTTCGCTGGTGACCACGGTGTCGTTCTCGTTGATGATGGGCACCACGTTGAGGTTGAGCAGGCTGGTCAGCGTCGAGCGGGCGTTCAGGTAGCGGGTGCGGTCGGCCAGGTCTTCATGGGTCAGCAGGATCTGGGCGGTCTGCAGGCCGAAGGAGCGGAAGGCGCTTTCATAGGCCTGGCACAGTCCCATCTGGCCGACGGCGGCGGCGGCCTGCAGCTCGTGCACGCCCTTGGGACGCACGGTCCAGCCCAGGCGCTGGCAGCCTTCGGCGATGGCGCCGCTGGAAACCAGCACCACCTGCTTGCCGCGGCGCTTGAGTTCGGCGATTTCCGCGGCCCAGCGCGCCAGGGCATTGAGATCCAGACCCTTGCCATCGTTGGTTACCAGGCTGGAGCCGACTTTGACCACGATACGGTCGGAAGCGTGAATCACCGAGTGCATCAACAGACCTCGCTATGAAAGCAGATAATTATAGAGAGGTCAGTGTAACCGAAAAAGCGGCGGGCTTGAGCCAGGTCAAAAGTACTCGCTGGGGCGGTATTCCATCAGCTGGAAATGCGGGGATTGCTGCAGCAGCTTGCCTGCGCGTATCAATCGCTCGCCCTCGCCGTCGCGCAGGCGAAACTCGCGCAACTGGCTGAATTGACGGCCAGTCAGCAGCAGCAATTCAGGGCGGCCGGCTGCGGCGGGCAGTAGCAGGCCGCGTTGGAAATTGTCGCCGCTATGGGTGATGCTGGGCATCGCCAGCACTGGCTGCGGCTGGCGGCCGAGGATTTCCACGCCGCATTCCACTTCCTTGCCGGTAGGCTGCATCAGCACCCAGCGCACCGAGCACAGCTGGATCTCGCCCGGCTGATCCGGCGGCTGCAGCAACAGCACCTCGCCAGCGCGCAGCGTCTGGTCGCGCGGCAGGCCGCGCAGCAGGTAGCCGGATTCGCTCTGGTTGACCATGACCAGCAGGCAGGAAGGGGGAGGCGGCCGCAGGCGGGCGTTTTCTTCTTCGCCGCCAGCCCCGGCAAGCTGCCAGCCGTTGCCGTTGACCCGGTGCCAGATCGACGGGACGGTGGTGGTGACCTCCACCACCGTCCGGGTGTTTTCGCGGCCGTGCTTGCGGCGGCGCGGGTGCTGCCATTCCTCCACCAGGCTGCCCAGGAGCTGGGTTTCGTCATTGGTGGGCGCGGCGCCGGCGCCGGCGGCGGATTTTTGCAGCTGCTCCAGGCTGCGGCGCATGGTGCTGAGCGCGCCGGTCAGCTCCAGCAGGCTGCAGCGGCTCTGCAGCGAGCCGGGGGTGACCAGCAGGTAGCGCGGCGGATTGTCTTCCTGCGGATCCAGCAGGTAGCCGTGGCGGTTGTCGGGCAGCTCGGCCACCGGCAGCAGCGACACCTGGCGGGCCAGGTCGTAGATCAGCTGACGCGCCAGCTGCATGTCTGCGAGCGACAGGCGGTTGGTGGAGGTGAGGCCCAGCAACAGGATCTGGCGGTAGATGGTGGCCAGCGAGTCGTCGTTGGCCAGCGCCTTGTCCTGCCAGCCGCGCTCTAGCGCCAGCGCGTACAGTTGGTGACAGTCCAGCCAGAAGCCGTCAGGCAGCGGGCAGTAGTTCTGCTGGCTGCTGTTCAGGTACTGCCGCGCCGCCATCATGGTGTACAGCAGCAGTTCGATCTTGGGCTGGTCGCGATCGATCAGCCCCTGCCTGCTCAGCTTCTCGTTGAGGGTCTGCTTGAAGGCGATGAACAGGTTGGCGAACAGCTTGACGCTGAGCACGGCCAGCAGCCGGGTCTTGGGCGAGGCCAGAATGTCGTTGTGCTGGATTTCGGCTTCCAGCAGCGGATAGTAGCGGTCCAGCGCCTTCAGATAGAGCTGGAGCAGCTTGTAGCGTTGCATCGGGTCCAGCGGAGTGCGGCCCAGGTGGTACAGCGCCTGGCCAAGCAGCCGCCCGCACTCCGTCAGATCGGTGTAGGGAAGGCGCTCCAGCCAGGCTGCCACGCTGGCCGGCTGGGTGTCGACGAGTTGCGGGTCCATATCCTTCTTCGGCAAGACGAATGACGGCATCCGGGCAGGGCTCCGAGCTGGGTCGCTGCATATTGTCGGGAATGGTCGGACGGGGCTGGCGGCTCAGGGCAATCGCGTTTCCACGCCCGCCGCGCCGGCGCCGCCGGCCAGGACCTCGTCCAGCGCCGCGCAGCTTGCCTCGATCAGCCAATCCATCTCTTCGTTGCTCAGGGTGTAAGGCGGCATGAAGTAGACCGTCCGGCCTATCGGCCGCAACAGACATCCGCGTTTCAGCATGGCCGAAAAAAAGGCCAATGCAAAGTCGGAGCGCCCGGTTTCGACGTCGAAGGCCCAGATCATGCCGCAATGGCGGAAATGGCGGATTTCCGGCCGCGCGGCCAGCGGCTGCATCCGCCGGGTGAATTCCGCCGCTTTTTGCCGATTGGCGGCCAGCACATCGTCGGTTTCGAAGATGTCCAGCACCGCCAGCGCGGCTCGGCACGCCAGCGCGTTGCCGGTATAGCTGTGCGAATGCAGGAAGCCGCGCGCGACGTCGTCATGATAGAAGGCTTGATAGACGTCGTCGCGGGTCAGCACGCAGGACAAGGGCAGGAAGCCGCCGGTGATGCCTTTGGACAGGCACAGGAAGTCCGGCACGATGCCGGCTTGCTGGTAGGCGAAGAAGGTGCCGGTGCGGCCGAAGCCGACCGCGATCTCGTCGGCGATCAGGTGCACCTGATAGCGGTCGCACAGCCGGCGCAGTTCCGCCAGGTAGGTCGGATCGTACATCGCCATGCCGGCTGCGCCCTGCACCAGCGGCTCGACGATGACGGCGGCGATTTCGCCGGTGTGCTTGGCCAGCAAGTTCTCCATCGCCCGCGCGGCGCGCAGCGCCGTATCCGCGGCGCTTTCTCCCGGCGCCGCCTGGCGGGCGTCCGGCGAAGGCGCGCGCAGGCCCGGTTTGAGCAGGTCGGCGTAGGTGGATGAAAACAGCGGCACGTCGGTGACGGCCAGCGCGCCGATGGTTTCGCCGTGGTAGCTGTTTTCCAGGCTGATGAAACGGGTCTTGCCGCTGTGGCCGCGGTTCTTCCAGTAGTGGAAACTCATTTTCAACGCGATTTCAGTGGCGCTGGCGCCGTCCGAGCCGTAGAAGGCGTGACCCAGGCCACTCAGCGCCGCCAGCCGTTCGGACAGCTCCACCACCGGCTGGTGGGTGAAGCCGGCCAGCATCACGTGTTCCAGGCTGTCCAGCTGATCCTTGATCGCCTGCTTGATGCGCGGCTCGCCGTGGCCGAACAGGTTGACCCACCAGGAACTGACGCCATCCAGATAGCGCTTGCCGTCAAAGTCGGTGAGCCAGACGCCGTCGGCGCCGGCGATGGGAACGATGGGAAGGCTTTCGTGGCGTTTCATCTGAGTGCAGGGGTGCCAGACGGCGGCGAAGCTGCGTTGCAGCCAGGCTTGATTGCTCATGCGACGGGTTCCGATAAGGAGAAAGGCGATGCTAGCACAGTCCGCGCGGCGGCTACGAGGTGACGAAAAACGTCAGTTTATGCCCTATGGCGACAGCTTGAGGCAATCGCCGCCGCATCTGCGCAGGCTGCGGCCGGCCTGGCATGCTTCCTGCTGAATGCAGTGGACATGCATAGGGCGGTCTCCGTCCGGAATCCGCAGACGAGACTGGCGGCTGGCGAGGCCGCGGTCATTTCATTCGGCGAAGCTTGGCAATCCGGGAGTTCAGACATGAAGAGAAAGCAGATCCAGCAGGGTTTCACCCTGATCGAATTGATGATCGTAGTGGCTATCGTCGGCATCTTGGCGGCCATCGCGATTCCGGCTTATCAGGACTACACCAAGCGGGCGCGGGTGACGGAAGGCCTGGCGCTGGCCGATGCGGCCAAGACCGCTGTCACCGAGTACTACTCGTCCAACAATGCTTTCGCTGCATCCGGCTCTGCGCCTTTCAACTCCACCTACGGCCTGGCCGGTGCGGCGTCCATCACCGGCAACTCGGTCAGCCAGGTGTCGGTGCTGGCCAGCGGCGTGATCCAGATCACCTATAACAGCACGGTGTCCAGCGGCGCCCAGCTGGACCTGGTGCCGGCGATTACCTCCGGCTCGGTGCAATGGACCTGCACTTACACCGGTACCGGCGGCGGCGCGACTGCGATCTCGACGCAGTTGCTGTCTAATTGGGTGCCGACCAGCTGCCGTCAATAAGCGCGGCAGCGAAATAGATGGAACGAGAGGCACTGCGGTGCCTCTTGCCTTTCCGGCGAAGGCGGGCAGCCTTGTCGTCAGGAGACGCGTAACATGCAGAACAGACCAACCCAGCAGGGTTTCACCTTGATTGAACTGATGATTGTGGTGGCGATCATCGGCATTCTGGCGGCCATCGCGATCCCGGCTTATCAGGACTATGTCAAGCGGACGAGGGTGGCCGAAGGTTTGGCGCTGGCCGACGCCGCCAAGACCGCCGTTACCGAGTACTACGCCAACAAGAACGCATTCGCCAGCACCACGCCTTACAACAGCGCCTACGGCTTGGCCACGGCGGCGTCGATTACCGGTAACGCGGTGAGCAGCGTGTCGGTGCTGGCCAGCGGCGTGATTCAGATCACCTACAACAGCACGGTGTCCAGCGGCGCCCAACTGGACCTGGTGCCGGCCTTGTCTTCCGGTTCGATCCAGTGGACCTGCACCTATACCGGCACCGGCGGCGGCACCAATGCCATTTCGACCCAGCTGCAGGCCAACTGGGTGCCGGCCACCTGCCGTTTGTAAGGCAGGGCGCGGCTGGCGCCGCTTTCCAGCGGCGTCGCGCATGACGTGTCAATGAACCGCTTGGCTGCGTATAATCACTGCATTCGATCGCGGATAAAGCCCGATGCAGAGTCAAGCCCAGTCGACCGGCAAAGCCGGATGGAACGATGTTTTGTTGCATGTCTTCTTCTGCTTTTGTTTTGTGTTTCCCTTTCTCAATTGCGCCCGCTATACGCCGCTGCAGGACTGGTGGACCAACGCCAGCGTGGTGTTCGCCATCGGCATCGCCGGGCTGTTCGTCTTCCGCCGCCGGCAAAGCGGCGTGAGAGTGCCGCTGGCGGCGCTGGCGCTGACCGCGCTGCTATTGTGGCTGTCATTCAGCAACGGCCTGTTGTTGGATAACTACCAGCCGGCGATTCTGGGTATCGGCAGCTTGGCGGTGATGTTGCTGCTGGCTGTGTTCCTGGCCAACCGGCTGCGGCCCGACCTGGCGCAGGTTTGCGTCATCCTGGCGTCCTGCCTGCTGCTGGGCAGTTGTCTGCAAATCGTGTTGGGCGGCATCCAGGTGCTGGACTTGGCTCGCTATACCCGCGGCTTGGTGATGTTGAATTACCTGACGCCGACCGAGGTGATGGGTAATGTCGGCCAGCGCAACCAGTATGCGCAGTACCTGAACTGGGGCGTGGTGGCGGCCTGCTATCTGTATGGCCGGCGGCGGCTGCGCGGCGGTTTTTGCGGTTTGCTGGTCTTGTTCCAGTTGTTGTTCATTACCTGGTCCGGCGCGCGGCTGCCCTTGGCATACTGCCTGGGAGTCTGCCTGCTGGCCTGGTTTTGGCAGCGGCGCGCGTCCGGTGACGAGACGCTGGCGCGGATGCTGAAGGCCTTGATGGCGGCGATGATCGTGCTGTCGCTGCTGCAGCTGTTCAATGAGCAGATCATCTGGCTTCTCAATTGGCTGGGCCTGCCGATTCATGCGCAAAGCGGTTCCGAGCGGTTGTTGGACGCCGGCTTCGGCGCCCGGCGCCGCATCGAATGGACCAAGGCCTGGATGGTGTTTCAGCAGCATCCCTGGCTGGGAGTGGGGCTGGAGCGTTATCCGGAGCAGTCCGTTTGGCTGGAAGCTTTCGGCGGCCTGCCCAAGTATCCGGAAGCCGTGTTGTTTACCCAGAGCCATAATCTGTTTTTCCAGTTGTTGGCTGAAACCGGGTTGCCGGGGACTCTGATCGTGGTATTGGGCCTGGGTGGGTGCCTGTTGCCGTTTTTCGGACGCGGCCGGCAGAGTCCGGAAAACCTGTTGCTGATCAGTATCGCGATGATGCTGTTGATCCACAGCATGTTCGAGTTCCCTTTGTGGTACCTGCCCTTTCTGGCGATGCTGGTGACGGTGTGCACGCTGTCGCCGGCGCGGTTGTGGCAGGCGCCGATCCGCACCGCGGTGCTGAGGCTGGCTTGCATCGGCGGCGGCGCGTTGATGGCGGCGCATATCGTCAGCGGCGTAGCCATCTTCTGGCGGTTGGTGGAGTACAGCGCGCCCAGCCAGTCGGCGGCGGAGAACATCCGGCGGGTAAACTACCTCGGCAAGGTGGAGCTCAACCCGTTGTGGGTGGATCCCGCCGCGATGGTGATGGGCAACTATTTGTTGCCCAGCAAGCGGCATGTCGACATCGTGTTGCCGTTCTACCAGCGGCTGGCGCTCAATCAGCCCTATATCGCCGTGCTGCAGCGGCTGAGCGTGTGCCAAGCGCTGGCCGGGCAGCCGGAGGCCGCCAGGCGGACGCTGGTGCAGGCCATCGCCAGCTACCCGGACGAGGTGTTGAAACTGGATGCCAGCCTGCAGTCCTGGCAGGAGCCGGAAGTGCGGCGGCTGGCCGAGCTGACCGGCAGGGTGAAAAAGATCTATCTGCAGCGCGGGGCCTACACCGATGCCGCCCGGATGGCGGCGGTGATGGCGGTGGCGTCTCCCGTCACGCGCAAACCCTTGTTTTAAGGCGTTTGTAACGCGCGGACACATTTGACTGGTTTTGCCGGCTGTGCGCATGCGGTATGCTGCCGGCTTTGTTGTTTCGACATCTGGCCCGCCATGACTTTTCAGAAAATTTCCGAGCGCCTGGCCCTGTTGGCATTGTGCCTGGTTGCCATCGTGCCGTTTGCCTCCCGCGTCCACTTCGTGCCGCTGCCGCAGTGGTTTGGCGAAATCAATGTGATCTGGCTGCTGCTGGCGGCCGGTATGCTGCTGCTGCCCGGTGGCAGGCTGTTCGACACCGTGCCGCGCGCCGGCTGGTGGTGCCTGCTGCTGGCGGGCATCTGGGCGCTGCAGCCGCAACTGGTCAGCCTGATGTTCCCGGGCATGAGCTACGCCACTGCGCTGGGCTGGCTGTCGCTGGCCTTGCTGGCGTCGGTTGCGGCCTCGCTGCGCGGCGCCTTCGGCGAGCGCGAGTTCGCGGTATGGCTGGCGCGCGCTATCATCGTCGGCGGCCTGGTGCAGTCGTTGATCGGTACTGCCCAGCTCACCGGCCTGGCGGCGCCGCTGGGCTTGTTTTACGACGGCTCCCACCCCACCACCAATATCTTCGGCCACATCGGCCAACGCAACCAGTACGCGCACTACCTGACGTGGTCGGTGGTGGCCGGGGTCTACCTGTTCGCCGTCGAGCGGCTGGGGCGCAGCTGGCTGATCGCGTTGGTGTTGTGGATGGCGCTGATGCTGGCCACCGCGGGCTCCCGCACCACCTTGCTGTACCTGGTGGCGATTTCCGCTCTGGCCGCGCTGTGGCACTGGCGCAGCCGCAACGATACCTCGCGCCGGCTGATGCTGGCGATGTGGGCCAGCTGCGGCGCGATTCTGGCTGGGCAGTTCGCTTTGCCGCTGTTCAACCATCTGATCTCGCTGCTGACCCATTCCGATGTGGAGAACGCCTCCGGCGTGGCCCGGCTGGCGGCCAATGGCGATGACATGGGCGCGCGCCGCTTCGCCGAGATGCACAAAGCCTGGCTCACGTTCAAGGCGCACCCGCTGTGGGGCGTGGGCTGGTCGCAATACGCTGCGGAGAGCGTGCGCTTGCAGCCGCTGCCGCAGTTCGCCGCCGCCGGCTACAACAGCGGCTTGTTCACCAACGCGCACAATCTGGTGCTGCAACTGCTGGCCGAGATGGGCGGCGTGGCCACCGCGCTGGTGTTGGGCGGCTTCGTCTGGGTGCTGACGCCCTTCTTCTGCCGCCGGGCCGCGCCGGAGGGCGTGCTGGCGCTGGGTTGCCTGGCGGTGACGCTGACCCACAGCATGCTCGAATATCCGTTGTGGTACTTCTATTTCCTGGCGATGCTGGTGCTGTTCATGGCGATGTCGCCGCGCGGAGACGGCTCCCGTGCCGCTCCTATATTCCTGCGCCTGCCGCTGTTGGCCGCTCTGGCGTGGGTGGGCTGGCTGTCTATCAGCACCACGCCGATGTTCTGGGAGTTGGTCAATCTGTACACCCCCACCGGCAATGCGCAGAAGGACGCCAAGCGCACCGAGCGGCTGATCGAAATCGTCAAGACCAAGCCGTTGTTTGCCTATCATGCGCTGTACACACTGGACGACTATCTGCCGATCAGCCGCGACAACCTGGCGCAGAAGCTGGCGCTGGAGGACAGGCTGACCGAATTCCGCCCGTATCCGGACGTGATGCTCAAGCGCGCGCAGATGGAAATCCTGGCGGGGCAGCAGGCCCAAGCGGAACAGACGCTGCGCACCACGCTGGCGTCCTTCCCCACTTATGCAGGCCAGTTCCTGGAAACGCTGGGCGACCAGAATCCGGCCTGGGAGCCGCTGAGGCGCATCAGTCGCGAGGCCTACGACAAGCTGCCGGCCAAGTTCCGTACCTTGCAGGAGTGATCGGCGAGCGCCCGCCAGACGGCGGGCAAGTAAAAAGCCGCTCGATGGTTCGAGCGGCTTTTTTTACGGTGCAGTTGGTGGATTAGTTGTCCAGCACCACGCCTTCGCTGAGCGCGGTCTTCATCTTGCCCAGCGCCTTGGTTTCGATCTGGCGGATGCGCTCGGCGGATACGCCGAACTCCGCCGCCAGTTCATGCAGGGTGGAGCCGCTGTCGTCGGTCAGCCAGCGCGCTTCTACGATGCGGCGGCTGCGCGCGTCCAGTGTCGATAGCGCGTACTCCAGGCCTTCCGACTGCAGATGGTCGAAAGCGCGGCGTTCCAGCGCGCGGGTCGGCTCGCTGTGCGAGTCGGCCAGCCAGTCTATCGGCGCGTAGCTTTCGTCGTCGTCGGCGTCGCCGATCAGCGACACGTCCTGGCCGTTCATGCGGATTTCCATCTCGCGCACTTCCTCGGGCTTGACGCCCAGGTCTTCGGCGATGGACTTGGCTTCCTGTTCCGACAGCGCGGAGAAGCTGCTTTTCATGCTGCGCAGGTTGAAGAACAGCTTGCGCTGCGGCTTGGTGGTGGCGATGCGCACCAGGCGCCAGTTGCGCAGGATGAATTCGTGGATCTCGGCCTTGATCCAGTGGATGGCGAACGAGAACAACCGTACGCCGCGGCCCGGTTCGAAGCGCTTCACCGCCTTCATCAGGCCGATATTGCCTTCCTGGATCAAGTCGGCCTGCTGCAGGCCATAGCCGGCATAGCCGCGCGATACCGATACCACCACGCGCAGGTGCGACAGCACCATCTGCCGGGCAGCTTCCAGATCGTTGTCTTGCTGGAAGCGGACTGCGAGCTCGTTTTCCTGTTCCGGCGACAGCATGGGGACGCTGTTTACCGCCTGGATATACTGCTCCAGGCTGCCGCTGGTCGACGGAACGGGCAGGGCAAATGTTGTGTTCATTGCGATGGCTACCTCCTTGGGTAGTGCTATGTTAGCACTCGTGTATGGAGAGTGCTAGCAACGAAAGGTTCCCGCGTCAATGATTTTAACAATCGATGCGATAGCCGAAACCTTTCATTTGGCATGTTTACTTCGGCTCGACCTTGCGCAGGTGATGATCGGCGGCGAGGCGCGCGCCCAGCATCGCCAGCAGCGCCGCTACGCCTATCAGCGCGGCCAGCTCGGCTGGATTCAGCCCGCGTAGCTCCACCCGCTCGCCGTAGAGCATGGCGAACTCGCGGATGGCGGGGTTGGCCACCGCCGCCAGCCAGCTGCTCAAGCTCCAGGCCAGCAGCGCGGCAAACACGCCCTGCCACAGCGCATGGTACATGAAGGGGCGGCGGATGAAGCTGTCGGTGGCGCCGATCAGCTTGGACACCTCGATCTCGTCCTGGCGCGCCAGAATCTGCATGCGGATCGCGTTATGGGTCACCAGCACCAGCGCCAGGCCCAGCGCGGCGGCCAGGAACCAGGTCAGCTTCTTGCCCATCTCCACCATGCCGAACAGGCGCTTGGCCCAGTGGGCGTCGAATTGCGCCATCTCCACCATCGGCAGGCCGGAAAGCTCCTTCTGCAGCATTTCCAGCTCGCGAGGCTCCAGCGAGGCGGGCGTCACCACGAAGGCGTCCGGCAGCGGATTGCCGTCCAGGCCGTCGGACAGGCCCGCCAGGCCGTTGCGCCGCTCCAGGTCCTGCAGCGCCTTGCCCTTGCTGATGAAGGTGAAGCTCTTGACCTTGGGGTGGTGGGCCAGCGTGCTGTTGACCGCGGCGATGTCGGCCTCCTCGGCCGACAGCTCCATGAACAGCGTGATCTGCGGCGTGGCGGTGAGGCGGCCCACCCAGTCCTGCACGCTGCTGACCGACAGGTAGAGGCAGAGAGGCAGCGTCAGCGCCAGCGCCAGCATCAGCAGGGTAAGCAGGCTGCCGAACGGTTGGCGCAGGATTTTGACCAGCGCCTGCCTGGCGCTTTGCCAGTTCAGATAGAGAAAGTGTTTCATGCGGCGAACTGTCCTTCCCTCAGGCGGATGATGCGGCGACCGTAGTCTTCCATCAGGGTTTCGTCGTGGGCGGAGATCAGCACGGTGACGCCCACCTGGTGGAAGGATTTGAACAATTCCATGATGTCCAGCGCGTAGGCGCGGTCCAGGTTGGCCGACGGCTCGTCGGCCAGCAGGATGCTGGGGCGGTGCACCACGGCGCGGGCGATGCACAGCCGCTGCTGCTCGCCGCCGGACAGGCGGATCGGCATGCTCTTTTCCTTGGACAGCAGGCCCACCTTGTCCAGCGCGGCGCGCACCCGCTTGGCGGCGTCGCGGCGGTCGAAGCCTATGATGTCGAGCGGCAGCATCACATTGTCGAACACGCTGCGGTCGAACAGGATCTTGTGGTCCTGGAACACCATGCCCAGATGCTGGCGGACATAGGGAATCTGGCTGGCGCGCAGCTTGGACAGGTTCTGGCCGTTGACCAGCACGCCGCCGCTGGTGGCGCGCTCGATGCCGGCGATCAGCTTCAGCAGCGTCGACTTGCCGGCGCCGGAGTGTCCGGCGAGGAACACCATCTCGCCGGTTTCTATGGTGAAGGACAGGTTCTTCAGGGCTTCGTTGCCGCCGGGGTAGCGCTTGGTGACCTGGTCGAACTGGATCATGTAGTGGTTTCCCGCTTGACTTGGCTGAGAAAGGCGGCCGCCGAGCGCGGCCGCGGGCGTTGCTTATTCGAACAGCGCGTCGATGTAGTCGCGGCTGTCGAACGGCCGCAGGTCGTCTATGCTCTCGCCGACGCCGATGAAGCGCAGCGGCACCGGGCGCTGCTTGGCGATGGCGGCGATCACGCCGCCCTTGGCGGTGCCGTCCAGCTTGGTCAGGATCAGGCCGGTCAGGCCCAGCGCGTCGTCGAACGCTTTCACCTGGTTGACGGTGTTCTGGCCGATATTGGCGTCCAGCACCAGCACCACTTCGTGCGGCGCCTCCGGCAGCGCCTTCTGGATCACCCGCTTCACCTTTTTGATTTCCTCCATCAGATGCAGCTGGGTGGGCAGGCGGCCGGCGGTGTCGGCCAGCACGATGTCGATGCCGCGGGCGATGGCGGCCTGGATGGCGTCATAGCATACCGCGGCGGAATCGCCGCCCTGCTGGGCGATCACGGTGACGTTGTTGCGTTCGCCCCAGGCGATCAGCTGTTCGCGCGCGGCGGCGCGGAAGGTGTCGCCGGCGGCCAATAGCACGCTCTTGCCCTGGCTCTGGTAGTACTTGGCCAGCTTGCCTATGGACGTGGTCTTGCCGGCGCCGTTGACGCCGGTCATCATGATCACGAACGGTTTCTTGCCTTCCACGTTCAGCGGCACTTCCAGCGGCCCGATCAGGTCCTGCAGCGAATCCTTCAGCGCGCCCTTCAGTTCGGACGAATCCTTCAGGCCTTTGAGCGACACCCGCTCGCGCACGTCCTTCAGCAGGTGCACGGTAGCGTCCATGCCCATGTCGGCGGTCAGCAGCACCGTTTCAAGCTCTTCGTACAGGTCTTCGTCTATCTTGCCGCCGCCGAACAGGCCGGCCAGTTGCTTGCCCAGCCGGTCGCGGGTTTTGGCGAGGCCGGCTTTCAGCCGTTCGGTCCAGCCGATCTTTTTAGGCGTTGGCGGGGCCTCCTGCGCCGGGGCGGCTTGGGACTCGGCTTCGGGCTGAGGGCCGGAGGGCTGGGCTGGCGCCTCGATTTCCACGGCAGCCGCCGTGGTTTCGAGCGCCGGTTCGGGGGCGCTGACGAGGGCGGCTGGCGCGGCGAGCGGCTCAGCGGCTTCCGCTGGCGGGTTTGCGGTTTGCGGCGTTTCCACCGGCTTGGGCTTTTTCTTGAAGAAGCTGAACATGCGTAATCAGGCCAGAGATTTCGGTAAACGGCTAAATTGTATCCTCAAATGCCCTCGCGCACCGAATCGGCTCGCGACGGGCGTTTGCGCCATGCCGGAGAGACTGGCACTAATATAAGGAATATTGCGCAGTTTGTGGGCGGGCGCGCGACACAATCGGTCGATCCCGAGCATGATTGAGGCGGTAAAGTCCTGATCAGGTTAAACTCTGGCGCTTGTTTCAAGAGTCAAGAGCCATGAGTCAGTCACGTAACAAGGTCAGAATCATAGGCGGCGATTATCGCCGCCGCCTGTTGCCCTTCCCCGACGCGGAGGGGTTGCGTCCCACGCCGGACCGCGTCCGCGAAACCCTGTTCAACTGGTTGGGCCAGGATTTGTATGGCAAAAGCTGCCTGGACCTGTTCGCCGGCAGCGGCGCGCTGGGTTTTGAAGCGGCATCGCGTTCGGCCCGCCGCGTGGTGATGGTGGAGAAGTCGCGCAAGGCTTATCAGTCGCTGCAGGACAACCGCCAGCTGTTGCAGGCGGCCGCGCTGGAAGTGCAGAGCGGCGATGCGCTGCTGTATCTGAAGAGCAGTCGCGAGCGGTTCGACGTGATTTTCCTGGACCCGCCCTACGATTCCGACCTGCTGGAGCAGGCCCTGCCTTTGCTGCCGCCGCTGTTGACGGAGGAGGGAATGGTTTATCTGGAGGCCAGGCTATGGCCGGAAACGCTGCCCGAGGGCTTGGAGCTTGTCAGGCGAGACAAGGCCGGCACCGTACAGTATGGCCTGCTGCGGCGTGTGGCGGCGGACCCCGTTTGATTGCGCCGCGTGGCCGGAGTCGCCGCATAAGGTTATAACCAGTGCGAACTTGCGACCCGCCGCCACGGGTGACAGAATTCATGTAATGGAATACCTGAGGAATTTACTATGTCTTTGATGATTACCGACGAATGCATCAATTGCGACGTCTGCGAGCCGGAATGCCCGAATAACGCGATCTCGCAGGGCGAGGAGATCTATCAGATCGATCCCGAACTGTGCACCCAGTGCGTCGGCCACTACGACGAGCCGCAATGCCAGCAGGTCTGTCCCGTGGATTGCATCCCGCTGGACCCGTCCAATCAGGAGACGGAAGAGCAACTGCACGCCAAGTACCTGAAGATTTCCGCCAAGCCCTGAAGCGGCAAGTGACTGAAAAGAAAAGAAACGCCTTGCGCGCCGCGGGGCGTTTCTTATTTTTGCGCAAAACAATGCAGATTTTTTTGCGAAAGGTGTTGACGGAATCGGGGGGCATCTATAATATTCGGGTCTCTCACGGGGGGGTTACCCCAGCGGTCAACGGGTCCGGACTGTAAATCCGGCGGCTTAGCCTTCGAAGGTTCGAATCCTTCTCCCCCCACCAGAATTTAGTTGGACGTTTGGCAGTGGAAGTGTTGTGGTGTAGTGACCAGGCGGGTGTAGCTCAATGGTAGAGCAGAAGCCTTCCAAGCTTACGACGAGGGTTCGATTCCCTTCACCCGCTCCAAGCGTTTAGAAGCCTGTTTTAAGGGCCCATGTAGCTCAGGGGTAGAGCACTCCCTTGGTAAGGGAGAGGTCGGCAGTTCAATTCTGCCCATGGGCACCACCGTTTACTACTATGTTTCGTATTTGGGAATTTTGCCATGGCTAAGGAAAAGTTTGCGCGGACTAAGCCGCACGTAAACGTCGGCACCATCGGTCACGTTGACCATGGTAAAACCACTCTGACCGCTGCTATCACCACCATTCTGTCGAAGAAGTTCGGTGGCGAAGCTAAAGACTACTCCCAGATCGATAGCGCGCCGGAAGAAAAGGCACGTGGTATTACCATCAATACCGCGCACGTTGAGTACGAAACCGAAGCCCGCCACTACGCACACGTAGATTGCCCGGGTCACGCCGACTACGTTAAGAACATGATCACCGGTGCCGCCCAGATGGACGGCGCGATCCTGGTCTGCTCGGCCGCTGATGGTCCGATGCCGCAAACCCGCGAACACATCCTGCTGTCCCGCCAGGTTGGCGTGCCGTACATCATCGTCTACCTGAACAAGGCTGACTTGGTTGACGACGCCGAGCTGCTGGAACTGGTTGAAATGGAAGTGCGCGATCTGCTGTCTTCCTACGACTTCCCGGGCGACGACACCCCGATCGTAACCGGCTCCGCTCGTCTGGCGCTGGAAGGCGACCAGTCCGAAATGGGCGAACCGTCGATCTTCCGTCTGGCCGCTGCTCTGGATTCCTACATCCCGACTCCGGAACGCGCTATCGACAAGCCGTTCCTGCTGCCGATCGAAGACGTGTTCTCGATCTCCGGCCGCGGCACCGTGGTGACCGGTCGTGTAGAGCGCGGCATCGTGAAAGTCGGCGAAGAGCTGGAAATCGTTGGCCTGAAAGAAACCGCCAAGACCACCTGCACCGGCGTGGAAATGTTCCGCAAGTTGCTGGACCAAGGTCAGGCTGGCGACAATGTGGGCGTGCTGCTGCGCGGCACCAAGCGTGAAGACGTTGAGCGTGGCCAAGTTCTGGTGAAGCCGGGCTCCATCAAGCCGCACACCGAGTTCAGCGGTTCCGTGTACGTGTTGAGCAAGGAAGAGGGCGGTCGTCACACTCCGTTCTTCGCCAACTACCGTCCGCAGTTCTACTTCCGCACCACTGACGTGACCGGCGCGGTTACGCTGGCTGAGGGCGTGGAAATGGTAATGCCGGGCGATAACGTGGAAATCACCGTTAAGCTGATCGCTCCGATCGCGATGGAAGAGGGTCTGCGTTTCGCGATCCGCGAAGGTGGCCGTACCGTCGGTGCCGGCGTTGTTTCCAAGATCATTGCTTAATTAAAGTTTAAAGGCCAGTAGCTCAATTGGTAGAGTATCGGTCTCCAAAACCGAGGGTTGGGGGTTCGAGACCCTCCTGGCCTGCCAATTAAGACCAGCCGGCGCTTTGCGCCGGTTGGTCTTTTGTCGCATATGCGAGAGAAGATTCGACATGGAAATGCAAGATAAGATCAAGTTGGTTCTGGCTGGTCTTGTGGTGGTGGCCGGCATCGTCGGCTTTTACCTGATACCGGAAAGTCAGGGCCTGCTGCGCGCGCTGGCATTCATCGTCTCCATTGTGCTGGCTGCCGGCGTGGTGTGGACGTCTGCGACTGGCAAGGGTCTGGTGATCTATGCCAATGAGTCCATCGTCGAGGCTCGCAAGGTGGTATGGCCGACACGCAAGGAGGCGACCCAGGTGACGCTGATGGTGTTTGTATTCGTCACCGTGCTGGCGCTCTTCATGTGGCTGGTGGACTCCAGCCTGTCATGGCTGTTTTACGATGTGATTCTCGGTCGAGGTAGATAATGGCAAAGCGCTGGTATGTGGTACACGCGTACTCCGGTTTTGAGAAAAGCGTGCAGAAGGCGCTGCGTGAACGTATCGAACGTTCCGACATCGCAGATCAATTCGGTCAGATCCTGGTGCCGGTAGAGGAAGTGGTCGATATCAAGAACGGCCGCAAATCCATCACCGAGCGCAAGTTCTTCCCCGGCTACGTGCTGGTGGAAATGGAAATGACCGACGATACCTGGCACTTGGTGAAGAGTACGCCCAAGGTGACCGGTTTTGTCGGCGGCACCGCCAACCGCCCGGCGCCGATTTCCAAGAAGGAAGTCGAGGCCATCATGCAGCAGATGCAAGAGGGCGTGGAAAAGCCGAAGCCGAAGGTGTTGTTTGAGGTGGGCGAGCGCGTGCGCGTGATCGATGGTCCGTTCAACGACTTCAACGGCTCGGTGGACGAAGTCAATTACGAGCGCAACAAACTGCGCGTGTCGGTGCAGATCTTCGGCCGCGACACCCCGGTTGAGCTGGAATTCGGCCAGGTAGAGAAGCTGTAAAATTCTGCTTGGCAAGTTTGGCGAAGGCGTGTAAAATTCTGCGCTTTCGTCCTGGGAAGCGAACGCTGCCGTTCGCGTTACACCCGTTTTAGGAGTTTTAATCGTGGCAAAGAAAATTGTCGGCTATATCAAGCTGCAAGTGCCCGCTGGCAAGGCTAACCCGTCTCCTCCGATCGGTCCGGCACTGGGTCAGCGTGGTCTGAACATCATGGAATTCTGCAAGGCGTTCAACGCTCAGACTCAAGGCGTTGAGCCGGGTCTGCCGATTCCGGTTGTGATCACTGCCTACGCAGACAAGTCGTTCACCTTCATCATGAAGACCCCGCCGGCCACCATCCTTCTGAAGAAGGCTGCTGGCATCAAGTCCGGTTCCGCCAAGGCGCACGTGGACAAAGTGGGCAAAGTGACCCGCGCTCAGCTGGAAGAAATCGCCAAGACCAAGCAGCCGGATCTGACGGCTGGTGATCTGGACGCCGCTGTTCGCACCATCGCCGGCTCCGCCCGTTCGATGGGTCTGGAAGTGGAGGGCGTGTAAATGGCTAAGATCTCCAAGCGCTTGCAAGCCCTGAAGGCTACCGTTGATCGCAACAAGCTGTACGCTGTTGAAGAGGCGATCGCCCTGGTCAAGACCGCAGCCACCGCCAAGTTCGACGAGTCGATCGACGTCGCCGTGAACCTGGGCGTGGATCCGCGTAAGTCCGACCAGGTGGTTCGTGGCTCGGTGGTTCTGCCGCGTGGCACCGGCAAGTCCGTGCGCGTCGCTGTGTTTGCTCAAGGCACCAACGCCGAAGCCGCCAAGGCTGCCGGCGCTGAAGTCGTAGGTTTCGAAGACCTGGCCGAGCAAGTCAAGGCCGGCAATCTGGACTTTGACGTCGTGATTGCTTCGCCGGATGCGATGCGCGTTGTCGGTCAGCTGGGTCAGATTCTGGGCCCGCGCGGCCTGATGCCGAACCCGAAGGTTGGCACGGTTACCCCGAACGTCGCCGAGGCCGTGAAGAACGCCAAGGCCGGCCAGGTTCAGTACCGTACCGACAAGGCTGGTATCATCCACGCCACCATTGGCCGTGCTTCGTTCGAAGTTGAAGCGCTGCGCGAAAATTTGTCCGCTCTGGTTGATGCCCTGGTGAAAGCCAAGCCGGCAGCTTCCAAGGGTGTGTATCTGAAAAAGATCGCCGTATCCAGCACCATGGGTGTCGGCGCTCGCGTAGATACCGGCTCCGTAAACGCCTAAGCGTTGCGGAGTCGCGATGGGGCGGTTCGCCGCCCCGTCAAGGCTTTGGGCTGGCAGGTTCGCCTGCCGGATTGTCAAAGACCGTAGGTGCCGCAAGGCTTAATAGCAGGCTTGCTTGTTACTGAGGCCAGCATCCTACGCAGATGGTGTACCCGAACAGGCTTCTGAAAAGTTCAAAGCTCATGTAGCTCAGGGGTAGAGCACTCCCTTGGTAAGGGAGAGGTCGGCGGTTCAATTCCGCCCATGAGCACCAGTTCTTTATGATGTCTCCTGATACAGGTCGCCGCTGCAAAGCGAGATGGAAATTTTTTCCATTTCATTTCAGTCTAGGAGGTAGACCTTGAGTCTCAATATCGAAGATAAAAAGGCGGTCGTCGAAGCAGTTTCTGCCGAACTGGCAGGCGCTCAGACCCTCGTTATCGCTGAATATCGGGGCATCGAGGTAAGCAGCATGACCAAGCTCCGCGCTCAGGCGCGAGCTAACGGCGTGTTCCTGCGCGTTCTGAAGAACACGCTGGTGCGTCGTGCCGTGTCCGGTACCGCGTTCGAAGGCTTGGCTGACCAGATGGTTGGTCCGCTGGTCTACGCGATTTCCGCTGACCCGGTTGCTGCTGCCAAGGTGCTGCATCAATTTGCCAAGGCTGACGACAAGATCGTCGTGAAGGCAGGTTCCTACGAAGGCAAGGTGCTGTCCGCTGCTCAGGTTGCTGAGCTGGCGTCCATCCCGAGCCGCGAAGAACTGCTGTCCAAGCTTCTCTACGTTATGCAGGCTCCGGTCGCTGGCTTCGCCCGCGCGCTGGCCGCCCTGTCCGACAAGAAGCAAGCCGAAGCCGCTTAACTTATTTGATTCTTATAGAATTCAGGAGATTTTCACATGGCAATCACCAAAGAAGACATCCTCGAGGCCGTTGCTGGTCTGACCGTGATGGAACTGAACGACCTGGTTAAGGCGTTCGAAGAGAAGTTCGGCGTTTCCGCCGCTGCTGTAGCTGTTGCTGGCCCGGCCGGCGCTGCTGCTGCTGTTGAAGAAAAGACCGAGTTCGACGTCGTTCTGACCGCTGCTGGCGACAACAAGGTTGGCGTGATCAAGGTTGTTCGCGCAATCACCGGTCTGGGCCTGAAAGAAGCCAAAGACCTGGTAGACGGCGCTCCGAAGAACGTGAAGGAAGGCGTGTCCAAGGCTGAAGCCGACGACGTTGCCAAGCAACTGATCGAAGCTGGTGCTAAGGCTGAAGTCAAATAATCTTCTTTGAAAAAAGAAGGTGAGGCTGGCGGAGAAATCCGCCAGCCTTATTGCGCTTGTAGTTGGCGGAAACGAAGAAGGTAAAAGCCAGCAATATACTTGGCGTGGCTGCTGACTTTTAGTTTCTTGCGCCACCCACCTCGATGGAGACTCTATGAGTTATTCGTTTACTGAGAAGAAGCGTATTCGTAAGAGCTTTGCGAAACGTGCCAGTGTTCTCGACGTCCCATTCCTGTTGGCGACCCAGATTGATTCCTACACCGAATTTCTCCAGCTGGGTGTGCCGCTGGATGAGCGCAAGGATGTGGGTCTTCAGGCTGCGTTCAAGTCGATCTTCCCGATCATCAGCCATAATGGTTACGCACGACTGGACTTCGCCCACTATATCCTGGGCGAACCGCCGTTCGACGTGCAGGAGTGCCAGCTGCGTGGCATCACTTTCGCCGCCCCGCTGCGCGCCCGCATCCGTCTGACGATTTTCGACAAGGAATCGTCCAAGCCGGTAGTGAAGGAAGTGCGCGAGAATGAGGTGTACATGGGCGAGATTCCGCTCATGACCACCAACGGGTCTTTCATCATCAATGGCACCGAGCGTGTCATCGTCTCCCAGCTGCACCGTTCGCCGGGCGTGTTCTTCGAGCACGACCGCGGCAAGACCCATTCCTCGGGCAAGCTGCTGTTCTCCGCCCGCGTGATTCCTTACCGCGGCTCCTGGCTGGACTTCGAATTCGATCCGAAGGACCTGCTGTACTTCCGTATCGACCGTCGCCGCAAGATGCCGGTGACCATTCTGCTGAAGGCGCTGGGCTACAGCAACGAAGAGATCCTGTCCGAGTTCTACAGCTTCGACACCTTCTACCTGACCCGCAACGGCGTGTTCATGCGCGTGGTGCCGGACCGTCTGAAGGGCGAAGTGGCCAAGTTCGACATCGTTGCCGCAGACGGCAAGCTGATCGTGGCCAAGGACAAGCGGATCACCGCGAAGCACATCCGCGACATCCAGACCGCCGAGCTCGACCGCATCGAAGTGCCGGCCGACGCGCTGTTGGGCAAGATGCTGGCGCACAACGTGGTCAACACCAACACCGGTGAAGTGATCTCGCGCGCCAACGAGGAAGTGACCGAGGAAGTGCTGGCCAAGCTGGCGCTGGCCGACATCGACCAGGTGGACGTGCTGTTCACCAACGATCTGGACCAGGGCGCCTACATTTCGCAGACCCTGCGTTCCGACGACATCCAGGACCAGCTGCAGGCGCGCGTGGCGATCTACCGCATGATGCGTCCTGGCGAGCCGCCGACCGAAGATGCGGTGGAAGCGCTGTTCCAGCGCCTGTTCTTCAGCGAGGAAACCTACGATCTGTCGCGCGTGGGCCGCATGAAGTTCAGCTCGCGCACCTATCAGTACAAGTTCGACGACAAGACCCCGGAGTGGTTCAAGTCGCTGATCGGCGACAAGTTCGCCGGCCGCCGCGACGTGATGGAAGGCACGCTGTCGACTGAAGACATCGTTTCCGTCATCGCCATCCTGACCGAGCTGCGCAACGGCCGCGGCGAAGTGGACGACATCGATCACCTGGGCAACCGCCGGGTGCGCTCGGTGGGCGAACTGGCCGAAAACCAGTTCCGCGCCGGCCTGGTGCGCGTCGAGCGCGCAGTGAAGGAACGCCTGAATCAGGCCGAGTCCGACAACCTGATGCCGCACGATCTGATCAACGCCAAGCCGGTTTCCGCCGCGATCAAGGAATTCTTCGGTTCCTCGCAGCTGTCGCAGTTCATGGACCAGACCAACCCGCTGTCGGAAATCACTCACAAGCGCCGCGTATCGGCGCTGGGTCCGGGCGGTCTGACCCGCGAGCGCGCAGGCTTTGAAGTGCGCGACGTGCACCCGACCCATTACGGCCGCGTGTGCCCGATCGAAACGCCGGAAGGCCCGAACATCGGCCTGATCAACTCGCTGTCCGTTTACGCGCGCACCAACGAGTTCGGTTTCCTGGAAACCCCGTACCGCAAGGTGGTGGACAGCAAGGTAACCAACGAGATCGACTACCTGTCGGCGATCGAAGAAGGCCGCTACGTGATCGCTCAGGCCAACGCCGAGCTGAGCGAAGACGGCGCGCTGATCGACGAGCTGGTGACCTGCCGCGAAAAGGGCGAAACCATTCTGGCGACTCCGGACCGCGTGCAGTACATGGACGTGGCCACCGGTCAGGTGGTGTCGGTGGCGGCTTCGCTGATTCCGTTCCTGGAGCACGATGACGCCAACCGCGCATTGATGGGCGCCAACATGCAACGCCAGGCAGTGCCTTGCCTGCGTCCGGAAAAAGCGTTCGTAGGCACCGGCATCGAGCGTTCCGTAGCCGTTGACTCCGGCACCACCGTGGTGGCCCGACGCGGCGGCGTGGTGGATTACGTCGACGCCGGCCGCGTGGTGGTCCGCGTCAACGACGAGGAAGCGACTGCGGGCGAGGTGGGTGTGGATATCTACAACCTGACCAAGTTCACCCGTTCCAACCAGAACACCAACATCAACCAGCGTCCGATCGTGAAAGTGGGCGACCACATCGCGCGCGGCGACGTGGTGGCTGATGGCGCGTCTACCGACCTGGGCGAATTGGCGCTGGGCCAGAACATGACCATCGCTTTCATGCCGTGGAACGGCTACAACTACGAGGACTCGATCCTGATCTCGGAGAAGCTGGTCGCCGAAGACCGCTACACCTCGATCCATATCGAAGAACTGTCCGTGGTTGCCCGCGACACCAAGCTGGGACCGGAAGAAATCACCCGCGATATCCCGAACCTGTCCGAACGCATGGCAGGCCGTCTGGATGAAGCCGGTATCGTCTACATCGGCGCCGAAGTCGAGGCTGGCGACGTGCTGGTGGGCAAGGTGACGCCTAAGGGCGAAACCCAGCTGACGCCGGAAGAGAAGCTGCTGCGCGCGATCTTCGGCGAAAAGGCCTCCGACGTGAAGGACACCTCGCTGCGCGTGCCGACCGGCACCGTCGGCACCGTCATCGATGTGCAGGTGTTCACCCGCGAAGGCATCGAGCGCGACAAGCGCGCCCAGTCCATCATCGATTCGGAACTGAAGCGCTATCGCCTAGACCTGAACGACCAGCTGCGGATTTTCGACAACGACGCCTTCAGCCGTATCGAGCGCCTGATTGTAGGCAAGATCGCCAACGGCGGTCCGAAGCGCCTGGTCAAGGGCACCGTGATCGATCAGGAATACCTGGCCGGCCTGCCGACCAAGCACGATTGGTTCGACATCCGCATGAGCGATGAAGACATCGCCAAGCAGCTGGAGTTGATCAAGGAAAGCCTGGCGCAGAAGCGCGAAGAATTCGACCTCAAGTTCGAAGACAAGAAGCGCAAGCTGACCCAGGGCGACGAGCTGCCGCCGGGCGTGCAGAAGATGGTCAAGGTCTACCTGGCGGTGAAGCGCCGCCTGCAGGCCGGCGACAAGATGGCCGGTCGTCACGGCAACAAGGGCGTGGTTTCGCGCATCCTGCCGATCGAAGACATGCCGTACATGGGCGATGGCCGTCCGGTCGACATCGTGCTGAACCCGCTGGGCGTACCGTCGCGTATGAACATCGGCCAGATCCTGGAAGTGCATCTGGGTTGGGCCGCCAAGGGCATAGGCGAGCGCGTCGACCGCATGATCAAGGAACAGCAGACCGCTGCCGAGATCCGTGGCTACCTGGAGCGCCTGTACAACGAAACCGGCCGTAGCGAGGACCTGGCGTCGCTGTCCGACGGCGAAGTGCTGGAACTGGCGCAAAACCTGCGCAAGGGCATGACTTTTGCTACACCGGTATTCGACGGCGCGAAAGAAGCCGAGATCAAGCACATGCTGGATCTGGCCTACCCGAGCGGCGACGAGCTGACCGAGAAGATGGGCTTCAACGAGTCCAAGACCCAGATGACCCTGCACGACGGCCGCTCCGGCGAAGCCTTCGACCGCAAGGTGACCGTGGGCGTGATGCACTACCTGAAGCTGCATCACCTGGTCGACGACAAGATGCACGCCCGTTCCACCGGCCCGTACTCGCTGGTGACCCAGCAGCCGCTGGGCGGTAAGGCGCAGTTCGGCGGCCAGCGTTTCGGTGAGATGGAGGTGTGGGCGCTGGAAGCCTATGGCGCCGCCTACACGCTGCAGGAAATGCTGACCGTGAAGTCGGACGATGTGACCGGCCGTACCAAGGTCTACGAAAACATCGTCAAGGGCGAGCACAAGATCGATGCCGGCATGCCGGAATCCTTCAACGTGCTGGTGAAGGAAATCCGTTCGCTCGGCCTGGATATCGACCTGGAACGTTATTGATTGGGTGCATGGGCGCGGCAGTTTGAGGCCGCGCCTGTCCCCTGACTGGAGACGCAATGAAAGCTCTGCTCGACCTCTTTAAGCAAGTTACGCAAGAAGAAGAGTTTGATGCGATTAAGATCGGCATCGCCTCGCCTGACAAGATCCGTTCCTGGTCTTATGGTGAAGTAAAGAAACCTGAAACCATCAACTACCGCACCTTCAAACCGGAGCGCGACGGCCTGTTCTGCGCGCGCATCTTCGGACCGGTGAAGGACTACGAGTGCCTGTGCGGCAAGTACAAGCGCCTCAAGCACCGCGGCGTGATCTGCGAGAAGTGCGGCGTCGAAGTGACGCTGTCCAAGGTGCGCCGCGAGCGCATGGGCCACATCGAACTGGCCAGCCCGACCGCGCACATCTGGTTCCTGAAGTCGCTCCCGTCGCGTCTGGGCATGGTGCTGGACATGACGCTGCGCGACATCGAACGCGTGCTGTACTTCGAAGCGTTCGTCGTGACCGATCCGGGCATGACCCCGATGCAGTACCGCCAGCTGCTGACCGAAGAGGACTTCCTGGACAAGGAAGATCAGTACGGTGAAGAGTTCGTCGCCATGATGGGCGCCGAAGCGGTGAAGGAACTGCTGAAGAAGCTGGATCTGGACAGCGAGATCGAAACGCTGCGCGCCGAACTGAAGGCCACCAGCTCCGACACCAAGATCAAGAAGATCTCCAAGCGCCTGAAAGTGCTGGAGGCCTTCCAGCGCTCCGGCATGAAGCCGGAATGGATGATCCTGGACGTGCTGCCGGTGCTGCCGCCGGAGCTGCGCCCGCTGGTGCCGCTGGACGGCGGCCGCTTCGCGACCTCCGACCTGAACGACCTGTACCGTCGCGTTATCAACCGTAACAACCGTCTGAAGCGCCTGCTGGAACTGCGCGCGCCGGACATCATCGTGCGCAACGAGAAGCGCATGCTGCAGGAATCGGTTGACTCGCTGCTGGACAACGGCCGTCGCGGCAAGGCGATGACTGGCGCCAACAAGCGTCCGCTGAAGTCGCTGGCCGACATGATCAAGGGCAAGGGCGGCCGTTTCCGTCAGAACTTGCTGGGTAAGCGCGTCGACTACTCCGGTCGTTCGGTGATTACCGTCGGCCCGACCCTGCGTCTGCATCAGTGCGGCCTGCCGAAGAAAATGGCGCTGGAGCTGTTCAAGCCTTTCATCTTCCACAAGCTGGAAGTGATGGGCCTGGCCTCCACCATCAAGGCGGCCAAGAAGCTGGTCGAACAGGAAGTGCCGGAAGTCTGGGACATCCTGGAAGACGTGATCCGCGAGCATCCGGTGCTGCTGAACCGCGCGCCGACCCTGCACCGTCTGGGCATCCAGGCGTTCGAACCGGTACTGATCGAAGGCAAGGCCATTCAGCTGCATCCGCTGGTCTGCGCGGCGTTCAACGCCGACTTCGACGGCGACCAGATGGCCGTACACGTTCCGCTGAGCCTGGAGGCGCAGATGGAAGCCCGCACCCTGATGCTGGCCACCAACAACGTGCTGTCCCCGGCCAACGGCGAGCCTATCATCGTGCCGTCGCAGGATATCGTGCTGGGTCTGTATTACATGACCCGCGACAAGGTGAACGGCAAGGGCGAGGGCATGGTGTTTGCGGACACCAAGGAAGTGCATCGCGCTTACGAAACCCGCCAGGTTGAACTGGCCACCCGCATCACCGTCCGCCTGAAGGAATGGGAAAAGGACGAGCAGGGCGAGTTCCAGCCGGTGATCAAGCGCTACGACACCACCGTCGGCCGCGCGATCCTGTCCGACATCCTGCCGAAGGGCCTGCCGTTCGAGCACATCAACAAGGCGCTGAAGAAGAAGGAAATCTCGAAACTGATCAACGTTTCGTTCCGTCGTTGCGGCATCCGCGACACGGTCATCTTCGCCGACCAGCTGATGTACACCGGTTTCGCCTACTCGACCCGCGGCGGTATTTCCATCTGCGTGGACGACATGCAGATCCCGAAGAAAAAGACCGAACTGCTTGGCGAAGCCAACAAGGAAGTCAAAGAGATCGAAGAGCAGTATCGCCAGGGTCTGGTGACTCAGGGCGAGCGTTACAACAAGGTTGTGGATATCTGGGGCCGCACGGGCGACAAGATCGCCAAGGCGATGATGGACGAATTGTCCAAGCAGCGCGTGCTGGATCGCGACGGCAAGGAAGTCGACCAGGAATCCTTCAACTCGATTTACATGATGGCCGACTCCGGCGCGCGGGGTTCCGCGGCGCAGATCAAGCAGCTGGCCGGCATGCGGGGCCTGATGGCGAAACCGGACGGTTCGATTATCGAAACGCCGATTACCGCCAACTTCCGCGAAGGCCTGACGGTACTGCAGTACTTCATCTCCACCCACGGCGCCCGTAAGGGTCTGGCGGATACGGCGTTGAAGACCGCGAACTCCGGTTACCTGACGCGTCGTCTGGTCGACGTGACCCAGGATCTGGTGGTGATCGAGGACGATTGCGGCACCACCAACGGCTTCACCATGAAGGCGGTGCTGCAGGGCGGTGACGTGATCGAAGCGCTGCGCGACCGCATTCTGGGCCGCGTGACCGCGGTAGACGTGGTGGATCCGTCCACCGGCGAAACCGTGATCGAAGCCGCTACGCTGCTGGACGAGCAGATGGTCGACTCGATCGACAGCCTGGGCATCGACGAAGTGAAGGTGCGTACCGCCATCACTTGCGACACCCGCTACGGTCTGTGCGCCAAGTGCTATGGTCGCGATCTGGCGCGCGGCAAGCGCGTCAACGCCGGCGAGGCTGTCGGCGTGATCGCCGCCCAGTCGATCGGCGAGCCGGGCACCCAGCTGACCATGCGTACCTTCCACATCGGTGGCGCCGCGTCTCGAAACGCAGCCGCCAGCCAGGTGGAAGGCAAGTCGAACGGTACCGTGCGCTTCTCCAGCCAGATGCGTTATGTCGCCAACACCAAGGGCGAGCTGATCGTGATCACCCGCTCCGGCGAAGTGGTGATCCATGACGACATGGGCCGCGAGCGCGAGCGTCACAAGGTGCCGTACGGCGCGACCCTGATGGTCACCGACGGTCTGCTGATCAAGGCGGGCACGGTGCTGGCCACCTGGGATCCGCACACCCGTCCGATCATCACCGAGTACGCGGGCCGCGTGAAGTTCGAGAACGTGGAAGAGGGCAACACCGTAGCCAAGCAGACCGACGAAGTGACCGGCCTGTCGACGCTGGTGGTGATCGACCCGAAACGCCGCGCCGGTTCGCAGTCGAAGATGCTGCGTCCGTTGGTGAAGCTGCTCGACGACAACGGCAACGAAGTGAAGCTGGCCGGTTCCGACGCGTCGGTATCGATCACATTCCAGGTTGGCGCCATCATCACGGTGCGCGACGGTCAGGACGTGGGCAAGGGCGAAGTGCTGGCCCGCATCCCGCAAGAATCGTCCAAGACCCGCGATATTACCGGTGGTCTGCCGCGCGTGGCCGAGCTGTTCGAAGCCCGTTCGCCGAAGGATGCCGGCATGCTGGCCGAGGTGACTGGTACCGTTTCGTTCGGCAAGGACACCAAGGGCAAGCAGCGCCTGATCATCACCGATCTGGAAGGCAGCGGCTACGAAAACCTGATCCCGAAGGACAAGCACGTGCTGGTCCATGACGGCCAGGTGGTGAACCGCGGCGAATCCATCGTCGACGGTCCGGTCGATCCGCACGACATCCTGCGTCTGCAGGGCATCGAGGCGCTGGCCCGCTACATCGTCCAGGAAGTTCAGGAAGTGTATCGTCTGCAGGGCGTGAAGATTAACGACAAGCACATCGAGGTGATCATTCGCCAGATGCTGCGTCGCGTCGTGATCTCCGACAGCGGCGACACCGAGTTCATCCAGGGCGAGCAGGTGGAACGTGCCGAAGTGCTGGAAATGAACGACAAGATGATGGCGGAAGGCAAGGAGCCGGCGCAGTACGAAAACGTGCTGCTGGGCATCACCAAGGCGTCCTTGTCCACCGACTCGTTCATCTCGGCGGCTTCCTTCCAGGAAACCACCCGCGTGCTGACCGAAGCGGCGATCATGGGCAAGAAAGACGATCTGCGCGGTCTGAAGGAAAACGTGATCGTCGGCCGTCTGATCCCGGCCGGCACCGGTCTCGCCTACCATCGCACCCGCCGTCGCCAACACCTGGGTCTGGACGCTGCCGAATCGCAGCTGTTCGAAGCAGGCATGCTGAACACCGCATTGGAAAACGACGACTGACACCGGTCCTAGACCTTAAGTGTTGAAAAAACGCTGCCCTATCAACGGTTAACGTGATAGGGCAGCGTTGTTTTCATTGACTCTGGGCCATTGACTAAAATATAATCCTCCGTCCTTTCTGGAGGCATGTTGTCTTCAGGAAGAATCAACTAGGAACTGATAGTAATGCCAACCATTAACCAACTCGTTCGCAAGGGCCGCGTCGCCATCACGGCGAAGAGCAAGGTGCCTGCGCTGGAAGCCTGCCCGCAGAAGCGTGGCGTGTGCACCCGTGTCTACACCACCACTCCGAAGAAGCCGAACTCGGCTCTGCGTAAAGTGTGCAAGGTACGTCTGACCAACGGTTTCGAAGTGATCTCCTACATCGGTGGTGAAGGCCACAACCTGCAGGAACACTCCGTAGTGCTGATCCGTGGCGGTCGTGTAAAAGACTTGCCGGGTGTGCGTTACCACACCGTGCGCGGTTCCCTGGATACCGCCGGTGTTAAAGACCGTAAGCAAGCCCGTTCCAAGTACGGCGCCAAGCGTCCCAAGTAATTGGGAAGGTCTCATGGCGGCCTGAGCGTTTCGTAATGGTCGTCTAGTAAGTGACTGCTCCATTGGGTAGTCATGAGCCAAAGCTCAACTGAATAATTTAAGGAAGTAACATGCCAAGACGCAGAGAAGTCCCCAAGCGTGAAATTCTGCCGGATCCGAAGTTCGGTTCGCAGGATCTCTCCAAATTCATGAACGTCGTAATGATCGACGGCAAGAAGTCTGTTGCTGAACGCATCATCTACGGCGCTCTGGAACAGATCGAAAAGAAATCCGGCAAAAACGCCCTGGAAGTGTTCAACGCAGCACTGACCAACGCTAAGCCGGTAGTAGAAGTGAAAAGCCGCCGCGTAGGTGGTGCAAACTATCAAGTTCCTGTTGAAGTACGTCCGTCGCGTCGTATGGCCCTGGCCATGCGTTGGCTGCGCGACGCCGCGCGCAAGCGCGGTGAAAAGTCCATGGACCTGCGCCTGGCTGGTGAACTGCTCGACGCGGCCGAAGGCCGTGGCGGCGCGATGAAGAAGCGTGACGAAGTGCACCGCATGGCAGAAGCCAACAAGGCCTTCTCGCACTTCCGCTTCTAAGCTCACCCACTCATTCAAGGTGTAGATCGTGGCACGGAAAACCCCCCTAGAGCGCTACCGTAACATTGGTATCTCCGCTCACATTGACGCCGGTAAGACTACTACTACCGAGCGTATTCTGTTTTACACCGGTGTGAACCACAAGATCGGTGAAGTGCATGATGGCGCCGCCACCATGGACTGGATGGAGCAGGAGCAGGAACGTGGCATCACCATCACTTCCGCTGCTACCACCACCTATTGGAAAGGCATGGCCATGCAGTATCCGGCCCACCATTTCAATATCATCGATACCCCGGGACACGTGGACTTTACCATCGAGGTAGAGCGTTCCATGCGTGTGCTGGACGGTGCGGTAATGGTTTACTGCGCTGTGGGTGGTGTTCAGCCCCAGTCGGAAACCGTATGGCGCCAGGCCAACAAGTACAAGGTTCCGCGCATCGCGTTCGTGAACAAGATGGACCGTCAAGGCGCCAACTTCTTCCGCGCGGTTGAGCAGGTGAAGACTCGCCTGCGTGGCAACCCGGTGCCCATCGTTGTGCCTATCGGCGCTGAAGATACCTTCACCGGCGTGGTTGACCTGCTGAAGATGAAGGCCATCATCTGGGATGAGGCGTCTCAGGGCATGAAGTTCGAATACGGCGAAATCCCGGCCGACCTGGTTTCCGTTGCCGAAGAATGGCGCGAGAAGATGGTTGAAGCCGCCGCCGAAGTCAGCGAAGAAATGATGGACAAGTACTTGGGCGGCGAGACGCTGACCGAGGAAGAAATCGTTGCCGGTCTGCGCGAACGTACCCTGAAGTGCGAAATCCAGCCGATGCTGTGCGGTTCCGCGTTCAAGAACAAGGGTGTTCAGCGCATGCTGGACGCCGTGATCGAACTGCTGCCGAGCCCGCTCGACGTTCCCCCGGTTCCGGGCGAGAACGAAGATGGCACGCCGACCACTCGCGAAGCTTCCGACAGCGCATCGTTCTCCGCGCTGGCGTTCAAGCTGATGAACGACCCGTACGTGGGCCAGCTGACCTTCTTCCGCGTCTACTCCGGCGTGGTGAAGTCCGGCGACACCGTGCTGAACTCGGTCAAGGGCAAGAAGGAACGTATCGGCCGTATCGTGCAGATGCACGCCAACGACCGTAAAGAGATCGAAGAAGTGCACGCCGGCGACATCGCCGCTGCCATCGGTCTGAAAGAAGTCACCACCGGTGAAACCCTGTGCGCGATCGACGCTCCGTTGATCCTGGAGCGCATGGAATTCCCGGAGCCGGTGATTCACGTTGCCGTTGAGCCGAAGACCAAGGCCGACCAGGAGAAAATGGGCGTTGCCCTGAATCGCCTGGCTAAGGAAGACCCGTCGTTCCGCGTGCGTACCGACGAAGAATCCGGCCAGACCATCATTTCCGGTATGGGCGAACTGCACCTGGAAATTCTGGTTGACCGCATGCGTCGTGAATTCGGCGTTGAGGCCAACGTTGGCGCGCCGCAGGTTGCTTATCGCGAAACCATCACCAAGACGGTTACCGACGTTGACGGCAAGCACGTCAAGCAGTCCGGCGGTAAGGGTCAGTACGGTCACGCGGTCATCACCCTGGAGCCGTCCGGCGAAGGCAATGGCTACAAGTTTGTCGACGAGATCAAGGGTGGCGTGATTCCGCGCGAATTCATACCGTCCGTGGACAAGGGTATTCAAAACACCCTGTCCAACGGTATTCTCGCCGGCTTCCCGGTGGTTGACGTTACCGTGCGTCTGACCTTCGGTTCCTACCACGACGTCGACTCCTCGCAGATCGCGTTCGAACTGGCTGGCTCCATGGCATTCAAGGAAGCCATGCGCCGCGCCGGTCCGTGCATTCTCGAGCCGATGATGGCCGTGGAAGTGGAGACTCCGGAAGAGTACATGGGTGATGTCATGGGTGACTTGAACCGCCGTCGTGGCATGGTTCAAGGCATGGACGACGACGGTCTGGGCGGCAAGATCATCAAGGCCGAAGTACCGCTGGCCGAGATGTTCGGCTACTCCACCGATCTGCGTTCGGCCACCCAAGGCCGTGCTACCTACTCGATGGAGTTCAAGCACTACTCCCAGGCTCCGAAGCACGTCGCTGACGCTGTAATGGCCGCCAAGAAGTAATGCGCGCTGAGGCTGGTCGGCTTTTTCAATCAAGACCGACCAGTCCCGATCTAATGTTCTTTAATTAAGGATTTTTGCAAAATGGCAAAAGAAAAGTTTGCGCGGACCAAGCCGCACGTAAACGTAGGCACCATCGGTCACGTTGACCATGGTAAAACCACTCTGACCGCTGCTATCACCACCATTCTGTCGAAGAAGTTCGGTGGCGAAGCTAAAGACTACTCCCAGATCGATAGCGCGCCGGAAGAAAAGGCACGTGGTATTACCATCAATACCGCGCACGTTGAGTACGAAACCGAAGCCCGCCACTACGCACACGTAGATTGCCCGGGTCACGCCGACTACGTTAAGAACATGATCACCGGTGCCGCCCAGATGGACGGCGCGATCCTGGTCTGCTCGGCCGCTGACGGTCCGATGCCGCAAACCCGCGAACACATCCTGCTGTCCCGCCAGGTTGGCGTGCCGTACATCATCGTCTACCTGAACAAGGCTGACTTGGTTGACGACGCCGAGCTGCTGGAACTGGTTGAAATGGAAGTGCGCGATCTGCTGTCTTCCTACGACTTCCCGGGCGACGACACCCCGATCGTAACCGGCTCCGCTCGTCTGGCGCTGGAAGGCGACCAGTCCGAAATGGGCGAACCGTCGATCTTCCGTCTGGCCGCTGCTCTGGATTCCTACATCCCGACTCCGGAACGCGCTATCGACAAGCCGTTCCTGCTGCCGATCGAAGACGTGTTCTCGATCTCCGGCCGCGGCACCGTGGTGACCGGTCGTGTAGAGCGCGGCATCGTGAAAGTCGGCGAAGAGCTGGAAATCGTTGGCCTGAAAGAAACCGCCAAGACCACCTGCACCGGCGTGGAAATGTTCCGCAAGTTGCTGGACCAAGGTCAGGCTGGCGACAATGTGGGCGTGCTGCTGCGCGGCACCAAGCGTGAAGACGTTGAGCGTGGCCAAGTTCTGGTGAAGCCGGGCTCCATCAAGCCGCACACCGAGTTCAGCGGTTCCGTGTACGTGTTGAGCAAGGAAGAGGGCGGTCGTCACACTCCGTTCTTCGCCAACTACCGTCCGCAGTTCTACTTCCGCACCACTGACGTGACCGGCGCGGTTACGCTGGCTGAGGGCGTGGAAATGGTAATGCCGGGCGATAACGTGGAAATCACCGTTAAGCTGATCGCTCCGATCGCGATGGAAGAGGGTCTGCGTTTCGCGATCCGCGAAGGTGGCCGTACCGTCGGCGCCGGCGTTGTTTCCAAGATCATCGCTTAATCGGACCGGAGATTTTCATGTCTAGCCAAAAAATCCGCATCCGTCTGAAGGCGTTCGATTACAACCTGATCGACCGTTCCGCTCAGGAAATCGTTGAAACCGCCAAGCGCACCGGCGCCGTAGTCAAGGGCCCGGTTCCGCTGCCGACCAAAATCGAGCGTTTCAACGTCCTGCGTTCGCCGCACGTGAACAAGACTTCCCGCGACCAGCTGGAAATCCGCACGCACCTGCGTCTGATGGACATCGTTGATCCGACCGACAAGACCGTCGATGCTCTGATGAAGCTCGACCTGCCGGCCGGTGTGGATGTGGAAATCAAGCTGCAGTAATCGCTTAAGTTCAAGGGTTTGCGAGCTAAGTGCTTGCGATTCTTGAATTTTCTGTGATACATTAGCGGACTCGCCATATTGGCGAGTCCGTTTTTGTTTTTTATGTCGTGTTTTTTATGCCGGTCAATCGCAATCGGCGCCTGAAAAAGGAAATAAACATGAGTTTAGGTCTTGTCGGTCGCAAAGTCGGCATGACCCGCATTTTTGCCGAAGATGGCGCAACCATCCCGGTAACTGTGCTGGACATGTCCGCTAACCGCGTCACGCAAATCAAAACTGCAGAAACCGACGGCTACAATGCCGTGCAGGTTACTTTTGGCTCGAAAAAAGCCAATCGTGTAAACAAGGCTGCAGCTGGCCACTTCGCCAAGGCTGGCGTTGAAGCAGGTGAAGTCCTGGTAGAGTTCGCTCTGTCGGCTGAAACCGTTGCCAACTTCAAGCTGGGCGATGCTGTCGCTGTTGAAACCTTCGCTGTTGGTCAACTGGTTGATATTACCGGTACCTCCAAGGGTAAGGGCTTCTCCGGTGTGATCAAGCGTCACAACTTCTCTTCCAACCGTGCTTCCCACGGTAACTCGCGTTCGCACAATACGCCGGGTTCCATCGGTCAGGCGCAGGATCCGGGTCGCGTTTTCCCGGGTAAGCGCATGGCTGGTCAGTACGGTAACGTCAAGAGCACTGTACAGTGCCTCGAGATCGTTCGTATCGACGCAGAGCGTCAGCTGATCCTGGTCAAGGGCGCAGTCCCGGGCGCCAAGAACGGCGACGTGGTCGTGCGTCCTAGCGTGAAAGCGGGTGCGTGATGGAATTGAATGTAATCAATACCCAAGGCAAGGCTGTTGGTAGCCTGCAAGTGTCCGACTCCCTGTTCGGCCGCGACTACAACGAAGCTCTGGTACACCAAGTCGTTACCGCGTTCCTGGCGAACGCCCGTAGCGGCAACCGTGCCCAGCTGACTCGTGCAGAAGTGAAGCACTCGACCAAGAAGCCGTTCCGTCAGAAGGGCACTGGTAACGCTCGTGCAGGTATGACTTCCACCCCGAACCGTCGTGGTGGTGGCCGTGCTTTCCCGAACAAGCCGGACGAGAACTTCACCCAGAAGATCAACCGCAAGATGTTCCGTGCTGGTATGGCGGCTATCCTGTCGCAACTGGTGCGTGACGAGCGTCTGATCATCGTGGACGAGCTCAATGTAGCCAGCCCGAAGACCAAGGAGTTCGTGGGTACTGTTCAGCCGATGGGTCTGGAGCAGGCTCTGTTCATCACTGGTGAACTGAACGAAAACCTCTATCTCTCTTCGCGTAACCTGCCGAACGTGCTGGTTATCGAGGCTCAACAAGCTGACCCGTACAGCCTGCTGCGCTTCAAGAAGACCGTGATCACCCGCGACGCCGTGAAGCAACTGGAGGAGCAGTGGGCATGAACCAAGAACGTCTGTTGCAAGTAATCCTTGCTCCCATCGTTTCCGAAAAGAGCACCATGATCGCTGAGAAGCATCAGCAAATGGCGTTCCGTGTTGCTACCAACGCAACCAAGCCGGAAATCAAGGCGGCTGTTGAGATGCTGTTCAACGTAAAAGTTGAAGGCGTTTCCACTGTGAACGTCAAGGGCAAGGTTAAGCGTTTCGGCCGTTCCACCGGTCGTCGCAGTGACTGGAAAAAGGCCTACGTAAGCTTGGTCGAAGGTCAAGAAATTGATCTGACCGCTACCCCGGCCGCGGCGGAGTAAGGAGATAGAGCATGCCTATCGTTAAGGTAAAACCGACTTCCGCGGGTCGCCGTGCCGTTGTCAAGGTAGTACACCCTGACCTGCACAAAGGTGCTCCGCACGCTGCCCTGGTTGAGAAGAAAAACTCGACCGGTGGCCGTAACAACAATGGTCACATCACTACGCGTCATCGTGGTGGCGGCCATAAGAAGCACTACCGTCTGATCGACTTCCGTCGCAACAAGGATGGCATCCCGGCTAAGGTGGAACGCGTCGAATACGACCCGAACCGCACTGCCCACATCGCCCTCCTGTGCTACGCCGACGGCGAGCGCCGCTACATCATCGCCCCGCGCGGTGTGAAGGTTGGTGCCGTATTGCTGTCCGGTTCGGAAGCGCCGATCAAGGCCGGTAACACCCTGCCGATCCGCAACATCCCGGTGGGTACCACTATCCACTGCGTGGAACTGCAACCTGGCAAGGGCGCCCAGATGGTTCGCTCCGCTGGTGCTTCTGCGATGCTGCTGGCTCGCGAAGGCGCTTACGCTCAACTGCGTCTGCGCTCGGGCGAAATCCGCCTGGTGCACGTCGATTGCCGTGCAACTGTTGGTGAAGTGGGTAATGAAGAGCACTCCCTGCGCAAGCTGGGTAAAGCAGGTGCTTCTCGTTGGCGCGGCATCCGCCCGACCGTTCGCGGTACGGCGATGAACCCGATCGATCACCCGCACGGTGGTGGTGAAGGCCGCACTGGCGAAGGCCGCGTGCCGGTTAGCCCATGGGGCACTCCGGCTAAGGGCTTCCGTACCCGTCGCAACAAGCGTACCGACAACATGATCGTACGCCGTCGCTATTCCAACAAAGGGTAATTGACAATGGCACGTTCGCAGAAAAAAGGCCCGTTCGTTGACCTGCATCTCCTGAAAAAGGTTGATGCGGTACGGGCAACCAGCGACAAGCGTCCGATCAAGACCTGGTCCCGTCGTTCGACCATCCTGCCGGACTTCATTGGCTTGACCATCGCTGTACACAACGGTCGCACTCACGTTCCCGTCTATGTTTCTGAAAACATGGTCGGTCATAAACTGGGTGAATTCTCGCTGACTCGCACCTTCAAAGGCCATGCTGCCGATAAGAAGGCGAAGAAGAAGTAAGGTGAAGCGATGAGAGTATCTGCAAATCTGAAAAGTGTTCGCCTGTCGGCACAAAAGTGCCGCCTGGTGGCCGATCTGGTCCGCGGTCAATCCGTGGCCCAGGCGCTGAATATCCTGGCCTTCTCCCCGAAGAAGGGCGCGGTAATCATCAAGAAAGTGCTGGAATCTGCAATCGCTAACGCCGAGCACAACGAAGGCGCTGACATCGACACCCTGCGTGTCACCAGCATCTTCGTTGACAAGGGCGCTAGTCTGAAGCGTTTCACTGCCCGTGCTAAGGGTCGTGGCAATCGCATCGAAAAGCAGACCTGCCACATCTCGTTGACCGTTGGCAATTAAGGGGTAAGAAATGGGTCAGAAGATTCATCCGACGGGATTCCGTCTTGCCGTTAACAAAAACTGGTCTTCCAAGTGGTTCGCGTCTTCGAAGAACTTCCCGGAAATGCTGAAACAGGATATCGAAGTTCGCGAATTCCTGAAGAAGCGTCTGGGTCATGCTTCGGTTGGCCGCGTTACCATCGAGCGTCCGGCCAAGTCCGCCCGCATCACCATTCACAGCGCCCGTCCGGGTGTCGTGATCGGTAAGAAGGGCGAAGACATTGAAGTTCTGAAGCAAGAACTGCAAAAGCGCCTGGGCGTTCCGGTACACGTCAACATCGAAGAAGTTCGCAAGCCGGAACTGGACGCGCAAATCATCGCCGACGGCATCGCTTCCCAGCTGGAGAAGCGCGTGATGTTCCGTCGCGCCATGAAGCGCGCGATGCAGAACGCCATGCGTCTGGGTGCCGAAGGCATCAAGATCATGTCCTCCGGTCGTCTGAACGGTATCGACATCGCGCGTAGCGAATGGTACCGCGAAGGCCGCGTTCCGCTGCATACCCTGCGCGCCGACGTGGATTACGCTACCTCGGAAGCCAAGACTACCTACGGTATCATCGGCATCAAGGTATGGGTATACAAAGGCGAGCTGAAGCCGGGCCAGGTAGTGGCCACGCCGGCAGCTCCCGAGAAGAAAATGAGAAAGGGTGCCCGCAATGCTGCAGCCAACTAGACTCAAGTACCGCAAACAGCATAAAGGCCGCAACACGGGTATCGCTACTCGTGGCAACAAAGTGAGCTTTGGTGATTTCGGTCTGAAGGCTGTTGGTCGTGGTCGCCTGACCGCGCGCCAGATTGAAGCTGCGCGTCGCGCGATGACCCGCCACATCAAGCGTGGCGGTCGCATCTGGATCCGCATCTTCCCGGACAAGCCGATCACCTCGAAGCCCGCAGAAGTGCGTATGGGTAACGGTAAGGGCTCTCCGGAGTTCTACGTGGCCGAGATTCAGCCTGGCAAGATGCTGTACGAAATGGATGGTGTTTCCGAGGAACTCGCTCGTGAAGCTTTCCGTCTGGCCGCAGCTAAGCTGCCGATCGCCACTGTGTTCGTAACCAAACAGGTAGGTCAGTAATGAAAGCGTCCGAACTGAAAGCCAAAACTGTTGACGAGCTGAAGGCGGAACTGCTGAGCCTGCTGAAGGCCCAGTTTGCGCTGCGCATGCAGCACGCTACTCAGCAACTCGCCAAGACCTCTGAACTGAAGAAAGTGCGTCGTGAAATCGCTCGCGTTCGCACCGTTCTGAAAGAAAAGGCAGTTTAAGATGAGCGAAACCAAAGTGGTACGTACGCTGACCGGTGTGGTGGTCAGCGACAAGATGGATAAGACTGTTACCGTCCTGGTCGAGCGCAAGGTTAAGCACCCGATCTACGGCAAGATTATCCGTCGCTCCAAGAAGTTCCACGCACACGACGAGAACAACGAGTTCAAGGCGGGCGACCTGGTAGTTATCAGCGAGTCCCGTCCGCTCTCGAAGACCAAGTCGTGGGTGGTAACTGGCCTGGTTGAGAAATCTCGCCAGGTATAAAGCTTGCAGAGGACTTCGGTCCTCTGTATAATGGCCACCTCTTGCATCTACTTTCGCAAGAGTTCCGCCCTTACGGGGTCCAAAACTGGCCGTTGGATACGCCACAGTTTTCTGTGGCGTTTCGTCTGTATGGTCTTGCTTTTATGCGAGAAACCGGCAGGTGAAAGTGACGGATAAAGTTGGATTAGAAAGGTAATCATCAAATGATCCAAATGCAGACCATGCTTGAGGTCGCTGACAACACTGGTGCGCGTCACGTTATGTGCATCAAGGTGTTGGGTGGCTCCAAGCGTCGCTATGCTAGCGTAGGTGACATTATCAAGGTGAGCATCAAGGATGCCGCTCCGCGTGGTCGCGTCAAAAAAGGCGACGTCTACAATGCGGTCGTGGTACGCACTGCCAAAGGCGTGCGCCGTCCGGATGGCTCTTTGATCAAGTTTGACAGCAACGCTGCTGTTCTGCTCAACAACAAGCTTGAGCCGATCGGCACTCGTATCTTCGGGCCCGTTACGCGTGAACTGCGTACCGAACGCTTCATGAAGATCGTTTCGCTGGCTCCTGAAGTGCTGTAAGGAGGTCACATGCGCAAAATTCGTAAAGGTGATGAAGTCGTAGTAATCACCGGCAAAGACAAGGGTAAGCGCGGCACCGTCCTGCGTGTTCTGGACGAGAAGCTGGTCGTCGAAGGCGTCAACATCGCCAAAAAACACCAGAAACCGAATCCGGTACGTGGCGTGGCTGGCGGCATCGTTGAAAAAACCATGCCTGTGGACGCATCGAACGTCGCGATTTTCAATCCGGCAAGCCAAAAGGCTGACCGCGTGGGCTTCAAGGTTCTTGAAGACGGCCGTAAGGTACGCGTGTTCAAGTCTAGCGGCGAAGTTATCGGCGCCTAAGGAGCAAACATGGCACGTCTCTACGATTTCTACAAAGACAGCGTAGTGCCGGAACTGATGAAACAGTTCGGCTACAAGTCGATCATGCAAGTTCCGCGTATCGAGAAGATCACCGTGAACATGGGCGTGGGCGAAGCCGTTGCCGATAAAAAGGTAATGGAATTCGCCGTGGGCGATATGGAAAAGATCGCCGGCCAGAAGCCGGTTGTCACCACCGCCCGCAAGTCCATCGCCGGCTTCAAGATCCGCGACAACTACCCGGTAGGTTGCAAGGTAACTCTGCGTCGCGAACGCATGTACGAGTTCCTGGACCGCCTGGTAACCATCGCGCTGCCGCGCGTTCGCGACTTCCGTGGTGTGTCTGCCAAGTCCTTCGATGGCCGTGGCAACTACAACATGGGCGTCAAAGAACAGATCATCTTCCCGGAAATCGAGTACGACAAGATCGATGCTCTGCGTGGTATGAACATTACTGTCACCACTACGGCGAAGACTGACGAAGAGGCCCGCGCACTGCTGGCCGCGTTCAAGTTCCCGTTCAAGGGTTAAGCACATGGCAAGACTTGCACTGATTAACCGTGAAGAGAAGCGCGTCAAGCTGGCTGAAAAGTATTCCGCCAAGCGTGAAGCCCTGATCGCCACCATCAACAACCAGAGCCTCTCGGAAGAAGAGCGTTTCGCCGCCCGCCTGCAACTGCAGCAACTGCCGCGCAACGCTTCCCCGGTACGCCAGCGTCGTCGCTGCGCCATCACCGGTCGTCCGCGTGGTGTATTCCGCAAATTCGGTTTGGGTCGTAACAAGCTGCGTGAGATCGCCATGAAGGGTGAGATTCCGGGTGTTGTTAAGGCCAGCTGGTAATAGGAGACACATAAATGAGCATGCACGATCCTATTTCCGATATGTTGACCCGCATCCGCAACGGCCAACGCGCTTCCAAGGTGGCAGTTTCCATGCCGTCTTCCAAGCTGAAGGTTGCGCTGGCGCAGGTGCTGAAAGAAGAAGGCTACATTGAAGATTTCGCCGTTGCCGGCGAAGCCAAGAAGCCTGTTCTCGATATCCAGCTCAAGTACTACGCTGGCCGTCCGGTGATCGAGCGCATTGACCGCGTTTCCCGTCCTGGCCTGCGCGTGTACAAGGGCTCCACCGAAATCCCGAAGGTCATGAATGGTCTGGGCGTGGCGATCTTGTCCACTTCCCAAGGCATCATGACTGACCGTAAAGCGCGCTCCACCGGCATCGGTGGCGAGTTGCTCTGCGTCGTGGCTTAAGGGGGTCAAATGTCTCGCGTAGCTAAGAATCCCGTAGCCATTCCGGCTGGCGTTGAAGTGAAGTTCAATGCTGCAGAAGTGATTGTAAAGGGGGCCCTGGGCACCCTGAGCACCGCTCTGTGCGAACAGGTAGAAATCAAGCTGGACAACAACCAGCTGACTTTCGCTGCCAAGAACGACAGCAAGTTCGCGCGTGCCATGTCCGGCACCCTGCGCGCCCTGTTGAACAACATGGTTAACGGCGTATCCAAGGGCTTCGAGAAGAAGCTGCAACTGGTAGGCGTGGGCTATCGTGCCCAGGCTCAGGGCGATATGCTGAACCTGTCTCTTGGTTTCTCCCACCCGGTAGCTCACAAGATGCCCGAAGGCATCAAGGTTGAGACTCCGACTCAGACCGAGATCCTGGTTAAGGGCGCCAACAAGCAGCTCGTAGGCCAGATCGCAGCTGAAATCCGCGCTTACCGCGCTCCCGAGCCTTACAAAGGCAAGGGTGTTCGCTACGCTGATGAAGTTGTGGTTCTGAAAGAAACCAAGAAGAAGTAACTGAGGCACTGATATGGACAAGAAACAAGCTCGACTCCGCCGCGCACGTAAAACCCGTGCCCGGATCGCGGAGCTCAAGATGGTGCGTCTCACTGTGTACCGCACCAACAGCCACATTTACGCCCAGATCGTTGATGAGACCGGCAGCAAGGTACTGGCAAGCGCTTCCTCGCTGGAAGCCGACGTACGCGCTGAACTCTCCAACGGCGGCAACGTGGCAGCTGCGGCCGTGATCGGCAAGCGCATTGCCGAAAAGGCAAAAGCTGCTGGCATCGAGAAAGTTGCTTTCGATCGTTCCGGTTTCAAATACCACGGTCGCATGAAGGCACTGGCTGACGCCGCTCGCGAACACGGCCTCGTATTCTAATTCGGAGTGAAGAATGGCTAAGCACGAAATGGAAGATCGCGGCGACGGTCTGGTCGAGAAAATGATCAGCGTCAACCGCGTCACCAAAGTGGTCAAGGGCGGCCGTATCATGGCTTTCTCTGCCCTGACCGTAGTTGGTGATGGCGACGGCGGTATCGGCATGGGTAAGGGTCGTTCCAAGGAAGTTCCGGTTGCCGTACAAAAGGCAATGGAACAGGCCCGCCACACCATGGTCAAGATCCCGCTGAAGAACGGCACGCTGCAGCACACTGTAGTGGGCAAACACGGTGCAACCACCGTGTTCATCCAGCCGGCCAAAGAAGGTACCGGCGTGAAGGCCGGTGGCCCGATGCGCGCGATCTTCGACGCAATGGGTGTTCATAACGTTTCGGCCAAGATTCATGGTTCCACCAACCCGTACAACGTGGTTCGTGCAACTCTGAACGGCCTGAGCAACATCAGCACTCCGGCGCAAATCGCCGCCAAGCGTGGCCTGAGCGTCGAGGACATCCTGGGGGTGGTTCATGAGTAACGCCAAGACTGTTAAGGTCACTCTGGTAAAGAGCCTGATCGGTCGCCTGGAGTCTCACAAGGCCTGCGCCCGTGGTCTGGGTCTGAAGAAGATTCGCCAGACCGTTGAAGTGCTCGATACCCCTGAAAACCGTGGCATGATCAACAAGATCAGCTACCTGCTCAAATTCGAGGGCTAAGAGATGCTGCTGAACACCGTACAACCGGGTGCCGGCGCCAAGCATGCCAAGCGCCGTGTCGGCCGTGGCATCGGTTCCGGCCTGGGCAAGACTTGCGGCCGCGGCCACAAGGGTCAAAAGAGCCGTGCCGGTGGTTTCCACAAGGTAGGCTTCGAAGGCGGTCAAATGCCGCTGCAACGTCGTCTGCCGAAGCGCGGCTTCAAGTCGCTGACGGCTCGCTTCGTTTGCGAAGTTCGCCTGTCCGAACTGAACCTGCTGCCGGTCGATGAAATCGATCTGCTGGCTCTCAAGCAAGCCGGTCTGGTGGCTGCTCAGGCACTCGTTGCCAAGGTAGTCCTGTCCGGTAAGGTTGAGCGCGCGGTCAAACTGCGTGGTATCAGCGTTACCGCTGGCGCCCGCGCTGCCATCGAGGCTGCCGGCGGCAGCATTGAATAAGGCATAAATTTGTGGCGAATACTTCTCTAGTGGCGAATGCCAATAAGTTTGGTGATCTGAAGCGTAGAATCTGGTTCCTGATTGGAGCATTGATCGTTTACCGTATCGGTGCGCACATTCCGGTGCCAGGTGTGAACCCTGCCGAACTAGCGAAGTTGTTCCACACATCGCAGACGGGCCTGCTCGACATGTTCAACATGTTTTCGGGCGGTGCCCTCTCGAGGTTTACGGTTTTTGCCCTGGGCATCACACCGTACATCTCGGCTTCCATCATTCTGCAGCTCGCGGCCGAGGCATTGCCCAGCCTGAAGCAGCTGAAGAAGGAAGGCGATGCGGGACGTCGCAAGATAACCCAGTACACGCGTTACGCCACCGTGCTGCTCGCGACTTTTCAAAGTTTCGGCATCGCGGTGATGTTGTACAAGCAGCCAAACCTGGTGATGACTGCTCAGTGGGAGTTTTACCTGACATCCGTGGTGTCTCTGGTCACCGGAACCATGTTTCTGATGTGGTTGGGCGAACAGATCACCGAGCGCGGTATCGGCAACGGTATCTCGCTGATCATCTGCGCCGGTATCGCGTCGGGTGTTCCGGCTGCCATCGGTAAAACCCTGACTCTTACCAGTCAGGGCTCGTTGCCTATCCTGTTTGCGATCGTGCTGTTTGTCGCGGTGATCCTGGTGACTTTCGTGGTGGTCTACGCTGAGCGTGGCCAACGCAAGGTTCTGGTGAACTACGCCAAGCGTCAGGTTGGCAATCGCGTCATGCAGGGCCAGAGCACGCATCTGCCGCTCAAGCTCAACATGGCAGGGGTGATTCCTCCGATCTTTGCATCCAGCATCATTCTGTTCCCGGCCACCGTTCTCGGCTGGTTTGGCCAGGGTGAGCACATGTCCTGGTTGAAGGGTGTGGCCGACAAACTGCATCCGGGTCAGCCTATCTATGTGCTGTTGTATGCTGCTGCAATCATCTTCTTCTGCTATTTCTACACGGCGTTGGTTTTCAACCCGAAGGAAACGGCAGACAACTTGAAGAAGAGTGGGGCGTTCATTCCAGGCATCCGTCCAGGTGAGCAGACTTCCCGCTACATCGAGAAGATCATTCTGCGACTGACACTGATCGGTGCGATCTATATCACGCTGGTCTGCCTGCTGCCGGAATTCCTGATCCTGAAGTGGAACGTGCCGTTCTACTTCGGTGGTACATCGCTGCTGATCATGGTGGTGGTGACCATGGACTTCATGGCTCAGGTGCAGTCCTATGTGTTGTCGCATCAGTATGAGAGCTTGCTGAAGAAGGCCAACTTCAAAGGCAACGCCCTTACCCGCTGACGCACGAGTTCACGCTGGGTGTGGCTGAGAAGACACTATCCAGTTTCACGACTGGGTCCCGGGGAGTTCCCCGGAGCCTGGCTGGAAATGGACACGTGGTACTGGGATATATCTCTGGGAAGATGCGGATGTTCTGCATCCGCATTCTGCCAGGCGAGCAAGTGATGATGAAGCCCGCTTCATTTGATCGGTCCCGGGCGCACATTGTGTTCCGTGCGAAGTAACGCATTCGCTCTTTATTTGGATTTGAAAGGATCTGAACATGCGAGTACAGCCTTCTGTAAAGAAGATTTGCCGTAATTGCAAAATTATCCGTCGCAATCGCGTAGTACGCGTGATCTGCACGGACCCGCGTCACAAGCAAAAACAAGGCTAACATTTGTTAGACCTCGATTTGCGTGATACAATCGCAAACTTTTCAAGGTCTTAAGGCTTAAGGAAAGAGTATGGCCCGTATTGCAGGGGTAAATATCCCCAATCATGCGCATGCCGTTATCGGCCTGCAGGCAATCTTCGGCATCGGTCAGACTCGCGCCCAGCAGATTTGTGCTGCTGCCAGCGTGAATCCTTCCACGAAAGTGAAGGATCTGACGGACGCCGAGATGGAAACTCTGCGTGATGCAGTGGCGAAGTTCACCGTTGAAGGTGACCTGCGTCGCGAAATCACCATGAGCATCAAACGTCTGATGGACATGGGCTGCTATCGCGGCATGCGCCATCGTCGTGGCTTGCCGTGCCGCGGTCAGCGCACTCGCACTAACGCTCGTACCCGCAAGGGACCGCGTAAGGCGATCGCCGGCAAGAAGTAATCTTAAGGAACACAGAGAATGGCTAAAGCAAACACAGCTGTCCGTGTACGTAAAAAAGTGCGCAAGTCTGTTAGCGAAGGTATCGTGCACGTTCACGCTTCGTTCAACAACACCATCATCACTATCACCGACCGTCAAGGCAATGCACTGTCTTGGGCTACCTCTGGCGGCGCTGGTTTTAAGGGCTCGCGCAAGAGTACACCCTTTGCTGCTCAGGTAGCTGCAGAGCACGCTGGTAAAGTTGCCCAAGAATATGGTGTGAAGAACCTCGAAGTTCGTATTAAAGGCCCGGGCCCGGGTCGTGAATCCGCTGTTCGCGCACTCAACTCGCTGGGCTTCAAGATCACCAGCATCTCCGACGTGACGCCGGTACCGCACAACGGTTGCCGTCCGCCCAAAAAACGTCGTATCTAATTCGGAGAGTGTGAGAACATGGCACGTTATATTGGCCCGAAGTGCAAGCTCGCTCGTCGTGAAGGCACCGACCTTTTCCTGAAGAGCGCGCGTCGTGCACTGGATTCCAAATGCAAACTGGACACCCCTCCTGGTCAGCATGGCGCCCGTCGCGGCCGCCTGTCCGACTATGGCGTCCAGCTGCGTGAAAAGCAGAAAATCCGCCGCATCTACGGCGTACTCGAGCGTCAGTTCCGCAACTACTTTGCGGAAGCTGTGCGCCGCAAGGGCTCTACGGGTGAAAACCTGCTGAAGCTGCTTGAGTCCCGCCTGGACAACGTTGTATATCGCATGGGCTTTGGCTCCACTCGCGCCGAAGCGCGCCAGCTGGTAAGCCACAAGGCTATCGTTGTGAATGGCCAGGTTGTGAACATTCCGTCGTACCAGGTTAAAGCCGGTGACGTAGTGTCCGTCCGCGAAAAAGCCAAGAAACAGGCTCGTATCGCTGAAGGCCTGGCTCTGGCCGAGCAAGGTGGCTTCCCGTCTTGGGTGTCGGTTGACTCCAAGAAAATGGAAGGCGTCTTCAAATCCGCACCGGAACGTTCCGAACTGTCTAGCGATATCAACGAACAACTCGTTGTGGAATTCTACTCCAAGTAATCGCTAGCTCTTAGGGAATGACTATGCAAAACAGCGCTTCGGAATTTCTGAAACCCCGTCTCATCGACGTACAGCCGGTTTCCGCAACTCACGCTCGCGTGTCGATGGAGCCGTTCGAGCGCGGCTATGCCCATACCCTGGGCAATTCGCTGCGCCGTATTCTGTTGTCGTCGATGCCGGGCTACGCTCCGACCGAAGTGACTATCGCTGGCGTTTTGCATGAGTATTCCGCACTTGACGGCGTGCGGGAGGATGTCGTTGACATCCTCCTCAACCTCAAGGGCGTAGTGCTTAAGCTGCATGGTCGCGACAGTGTCGTGCTGACCTTGAAAAAGGACGGTGAAGGCGCTGTCTTGGCTAGCGATATCGAGCTGCCGCATGATGTGGAAGTGATCAATCCGGAACACGTGATTTGTCACCTCTCGTCCGGCGGTAAGATCGACATGGAGATCAAGATCGAAAAGGGCCGCGGCTATCAGCCGGTGTCCGTTCGATCCAGCCATGATGACAACCGTTCCATCGGTACCATCCAACTGGACGCTTCCTTCTCGCCGGTTCGCCGCGTGAGCTTTGCTGTGGAAAGCGCCCGTGTGGAGCAACGTACCGACCTCGACCGCCTGGTTCTCGACATCGAGACCAACGGCGTCATCGAGCCGGAGCAGGCCGTGCGCAACGCGGCCCGCATCCTGATGGATCAGTTGTCCATCTTTGCAGATCTTCAGGGCACAGCGGTTGAAGAAGTCGTTGAAAAGGCGCCGCCGATCGATCCGATCCTGCTGCGTCCGGTAGACGATCTTGAACTGACGGTTCGTTCGGCCAACTGCCTGAAAGCTGAGAACATTTATTACATCGGCGATCTGATCCAGCGTACTGAAACCGAGCTTCTGAAAACTCCGAACCTCGGCCGCAAGTCGCTGAACGAGATCAAGGAAGTTCTCGCTTCCAAAGGCCTGACTCTCGGCATGAAGCTGGAGAACTGGCCGCCTGCTGGCCTCGAAAAGCCGTAAGGTTTGAGATAAAAGGACATTAACAATGCGTCATCGTTACAGTAATCGTAAACTGAACCGCACGACCAGCCATCGTCTGGCGATGCTGCGCAACATGGCCAACTCGCTGCTGAAGCACGAAGTAATCGTGACCACGCTGCCGAAAGCCAAGGAACTGCGTCGTGTGGCCGAGCCGCTCATCACGCTCGGCAAAAAGCCGTCTCTCGCCAACCGTCGTTTGGCGTTCGACCGCACCCGTGACCGCGATATCGTGGTCAAGCTCTTCGACGTACTCGGCCCGCGCTTCTCCGCCCGCAATGGCGGTTACGTGCGTATCCTGAAGTACGGTTTCCGCAAGGGCGACAACGCCCCGATGGCTCTGGTAGAGCTGGTGGACCGTGCTGAAGATGCCGTTGCCGTTGTAGACGACTCCGCCGAGTAATCGGCAGGGTTGAGAAGAAAGCCAGCTCGCGAGAGCTGGCTTTTTTCATTTCCGTGCTCGATCTGGGCGCTTCAGAAGATCGACAGCCCGGTGCGGGTGGTAAAGCGGTCCAGCGCTTCCAGTCCCAGCACCGAATTGCCGCGGCGGTCCAACTGCGGGCTCCATGCCGCGATGCTCATCTTGCCGGGAATCACCGCCAGCAATCCGCCTCCGACGCCGCTTTTCACTGGCAGCCCGACGCGGTAGGCGAATTCGCCGGCCGCATCGTAGGTGCCGCAAGTCAGCATGACGGCGTTCACCTGTTTGGCCTGGCTGCGGCTGAGGTATTGTTGCGCGGTATTGGGCGACAGGCCATGGTTGGCGAGGAACAGGGCGGCGCGGGCCAGCTGGCTGCAGCTCATCTCTATGCTGCAATTGTGGAAGTATTGGTCCAGAACCTGCTCCACCGGATGGTCCAGATTGCCGTAGCTTTTCATGAAGTGGGCCAGCGCCGCGTTGCGGTCGCCGTGTTCGCGCTCGGAGGCGGCGATCTGTTCGTTGGCCGATAGCCGGGGCGCGCCGCTTTCCGCGCGCAGCCAGTCGAGCAGCCGGCCGTGGGCGGCGCCGAAATGGCGGATCGCCCGGTCGGTCACTACCAGCGCGCCGGCGTTGATGAAGGGATTGCGCGGAATGCCGTGCTCGTACTCCAGCTGCACCAGCGAGTTGAACGGGTTGCCGGACGGCTCTTTGCCGACATGCCGCCATAGCGTTTCGCCTTCGGCCTGCAGCGTCAGCGCCAGCATGAAGGCTTTGCTGATGCTTTGGATCGAGAAGGGGGTGGCGGCATCGCCGCAAGCGTAATGCTCGCCATCCAGCGTGCAGATGGCGAGGCCGAACTGATGCGGCGCGACGGACGCCAGGGCGGGGATGTAGTCGGCGACGCGGCCCTGGTCGTAGAACGGCAGCACCTGCTGCCGGATATCTTCAATGAGTGCTTGCAGATTCATTCAATGATTGTAAGCACCCTACGCCGCTTCAGTCTAGAAGCTGTAGCGCTGCTCCAGGATTTCCAGCGGCGCGCCCAACTGCAGCATGCCCTCGTTGCGGGCCTTGAGATTTATGCCGAAGCACACCCCTTCTTCCAGCCGGCGCGTGCGCACCAGCGTGCGCAGCGGTTCGCCGTCCGGGTTTTTCTCGCCGCTATCCGGATTCACGGTGGTCAGCACGCAGCGGGCGCAGGGTTTCATCACGTCGAACTCCACTTCGCCGATGCGGATCACCTGCCACTCGTCCTCCATCCATGGGTAATCGCCGTTCACCACCAGATTGGGGCGGAAGTGGCGCAGCGTCACCGGTTGCGCCAGCTGGCTGTTGAGGTCGTCAAGCGAGGCCTGGTTGACCAGCAGGAAGGGGTAGCCGTCGGCGAAGCTCATTTTTTCCCCGCCGCCCTTGAGCGCCCGTCCGGACTGGGCGCCCAGCCACAGCAGCCGGCATTCCTGGCCCAGGATGGCGGCAAACCAGGCGTCCAGCCGCTGGTCGCCGTGCCAAGCCTGGAAAACGTCTTTCCATACCTGGGCGCGATGGGGGCGGGTGAAGACGGTGGTCATCGCGAAGATGGGCGGCTTGCCTTCGTAGTGCAGTAGGATGCCGCCCGGCAGCAGCTCTACCCGGACCCGAACCAGCTGTGGATGGGAACGGGCGGTGATCTGGTCGCCGTCGGGGGTCACCAGCAGCCATTCGCGGTCGTGCAGCAGGCCTAGCTTGCCGGCGAACGCGCGCTCGAAGGCGATGCCGCGGGTCGACTTGAGCGGATGGACGAACATGCCGGTCAATTGCATTGCTATCTCCATATTACATTCAATATGGATGCTACCACTGTGCGGCGATGGCGTGTTGCGGCGCCGGCGCCGCGAGTAGGCGCGCCCGACAATGTTTTTAATCAAAACGGCAGGCGGCGGTGCGGTTGTTTGTAAGGGAACCATTGCATATATTCGCCTGGCAATTTAAATTGATTGGCCAGGCGCTTATTGTCGGATTGTTCTGATGTTGTCCGAAGGGCCGTTCGATGCGGAGATTTTATGATCGGGATCAAACGCCGCCAGTTTGTGTCATGACGGTGTCGATGCAGAGTGAAATCGGGCGTTGAGCTTTGTTCGGTTAGCGACTAAACCAGAGAAGTAATACATCATAACAGTGCCTGACACAGCGGGGCCAAAGCTGTGGCGGCGCCGCAAGTGATTGGGGATAAGGAGAAAGTGCAATGCGCTCTTTGCGTGTCAAACTGATTGCTTTTATTGCCCTATTGTTGGTGGTGTTGGGCGTGGTGATTACGGTTCTGGTGTACAGCCAGATGCGTAGCGAAATAGTCCACGGCGTGGAAAACGAGCTGGACGGCACCTCCAAGGGCTATGCCAGCCTGGTGAGCGGCTGGTATCAGAGCAAGCTCAAGGTGGTGCTGGCGGGCAACCAGGTGCTGGCGATGCCGGAACCGATGCCGATGCTGGCGCGGCTGAGCGACGCCGGCGGCTATGCGATGACCTATATCGGCACCGCCGACCACCGGATGATCCGTTCCGACTTCAAGCCGCAGCCGCAGGGCTACGATCCGGTGGCGCGCCCCTGGTACCAGCAGGCGCAGGCTAGCGGCCAGCCTGGCGTGTCCGATCCTTATGTCGATTTCGACACCAAGAAGCTGGTGGTGACCTTTGTCTCCCCGGTGAAGGACGGTAGCACGCTGAAGGCGGTGATCGGCGGCGACATCTTCATCGACGATCTGGTCAAAACGGTGTTGTCGGTCAAGCTGCGCGGCAATGGCTATGCCTTCCTCACCGACAAGAGCGGCAAGGTGATCGCGCACCCGGATAACAGCCTGACGTTGAAGCCGCTATCGGAGAAGGTGCCGGAACTGACCGGCGAGCGCCTGACGCAACTGGCCAGCAACAACGAGATGGCCGAGGTGGGCATAGGCGGCGAGAGCAAGCTGGTGGAGGTGCAGCCGGTGGAGGGCACCAATTGGCTGCTGGGCGTGGTGACCGACGAGTCGGTGGTGACCAGCCCGCTGCACACCCTGCTGATGACCATCATCGGCCTGGGGGCCTTGTGCGTGGCGATCCTGATTCCGCTGGCCAGCGTGATGCTGAGCAAGATGTTGTCGGGCCTTGGCCGCCTGCGCGGCGCGATGCTGGAAATCTCGCAGGGAGAGGGCGACCTGACCCGCCGCATCCAAGTGAGCGGCCAGGATGAAATCGCCGAGACCGCCACCGCGTTCAACCGCTTCATCGGCCAGCTGCAAAGCATGTTCGTGGCGGTGAAGAGCGAGGCGGAGCGGGTGACCGGCGGCGTGGAGAGCGTGACCCAGACGGTGGACAAGGTGGCCCATGATTCGCGGCAGATCGCCGACGTGTCCAGCTCCAACGCCGCCACGCTGGAGGAGATCACCGTCAGCATTTCCCACATCGCCGACGCTGCGCGCGAGGCGGACAGCCTGGTCAACCATACCGGCGAAGTCTCCAGCGAAAGCGCCAGCGGCATGCAGCGCATCTCCAGTGAAATGAACAGCACGGTGGAGGCGGTGAAGGGGCTGTCCAGCATGCTGTCTTCGCTGGATCAGCGCTCGCAGCAGATCAGCGGCATCACCAATGTGATCAAGGACATCGCCGACCAGACTAATCTGCTGGCGTTGAACGCGGCGATCGAGGCGGCGCGCGCCGGCGAAATGGGCCGCGGCTTCGCGGTGGTGGCGGACGAGGTGCGCAAGCTGGCCGAGCGCACCGGCCAGGCCACGGTGGAGATCTCCGGCATGGTCAGCACCATCCGCGAGGAAACTAGTCAGGCGGTAAGCAATATGCAGCGCACCGTCAGCTCGGTGGACGGCGGCGTGGAACTGACGCTGGGCGCGGTTGAGCGCATCGAACAGATCCAGAAGGCGATGGAGGAGGTGATGGCCAAGATGAACGAAATCACCCTGTCCACCAGCGAACAGCACAAGGCCACCACGCTGATCGCCCAGAGCACCGAGCAGATCAACGGCCGCATCGTCGACAGCGACGACGCGCTGCAGACGGTGCGCGAAACGCTGAGCGAGTTGTCGCACTCCGCCAGCAGCATGCGCCAGCTGTTCTCCAGCTTCCGCGTCTGAGCGCGGCGACGCCGCATCCCAAGCCCGGCTTCGCCGGGTTTTTTGTTGCCGTGGAGCCGGCAAATCGACATGGCGGGCATCGGCGTCGGTTCCTAGAATAAGTCCATAGTAGAAATATCAAAACAAGCACATCATGGATATGTGCCAGGGGAGGGAGCGGGAAATGGCAAACGCGGCGGGCATGAGCTTGAAAACCAGACTGTTCGGCCTGATGGCGCTGGTGGTGCTGGTGGTGTGCGCATTGGGCGCGGCCTCGGTGCTCAACCAGCGCCAGACCATGATGCAGGACCGCCAGGACAAGGTGCGAAACCTGGTCGAGAGCGCGGTGACGTTGGTGTCCACCTATGAGCAATTGGCCCAGAGCGGCAAGATCAGCGAGACGGATGCCAAGCGCGCAGTGTCCAAGGTGCTCAGCTCCATGCATTACGACAAGCGCGAATATTTCTTCTCCTATGACTCCGACTGGAACTACGTGGCGCATGGCGCCAAGCCGGAACTGATAGGCAAGAATCTGGCCGGGGTGAAGGACGCCAACGGCGTCGAGCTGCTGGGGCTGTTCCGCGATGCGATCTCCTCGCCGGCGGGCGGGGGCTTCGCCGAATACGTCTGGAGCAAGCCCGGTTTCGATCAGCCGCAGCCCAAGCTGTCGTATGTGACCACCACGCCGCGCTGGCACTGGGTGGTCGGCACCGGCATCTACCTGGACGACGTCGCCGCTGCCTTCCATAAGCAGCTGTTGTGGCTGGGCGGCGTGCTGGCCTTGGCGCTGCTGGTCTTGCTGGGACTGGGCGGCATGGTGCTGCGCAATGTGCTGGGCCAGTTGGGCGCCGATCCGCTGGAGACGGTGGCGGTGGTCAAGCGCATCGCCTCCGGCCAGCTGGCGGAACCGGTGGAGCTGAAGGCCGGCGACCAGACCAGCCTGATGGCGGCGGTCAGCGGGATGCAGGAGGAGCTGCGGCATCTGGTGCGGGACATCATCGCCGATGCCAATCAGTTGTCGCAAGCGAGCAGCGAGGTGACCGGCGAAGCCGCGGCGGTGGGGAAGGGTTCGGAGCAGCAAAGCGAGGCGGCCACCGCGATGGCGGCCTCGATCGAACAGCTGACGGTCAGCGTCAACCATATCGCCGACCGTTCGCAGGATGCGCGCGATCTGGCCGGCGAGTCGGGCACGCGCTCGAAGAGCGGCAGCGCGGTGATCGCCGAGGCAGTCAGCGAAATGCGCCGCATCAACGAGGCGGTGGATCAGACCTCGGGCATCATCACCAGCCTGGCCGATAAGACTGAGACCATCTCCAGCATCATGCAGGTGATCCGCGACATTGCCGACCAGACCAATCTGCTGGCGTTGAACGCGGCGATCGAAGCGGCGCGCGCAGGCGAGCTGGGGCGCGGCTTCGCGGTGGTGGCCGACGAAGTGCGCAAGCTGTCGGAGCGCACCGCGCAGGCGACGCAGGAGATCGCCGCCATGATCCAGGACGTGCAGCAAGGCGCGCAGAATTCGCGCAGCAGCATGGAGGAGGCGGTATCCCGGGTGAAGGCCGGACTGGGGCTGGCGGAACAGGCGGGCGAGGAGATTTCGCGGATCCAGGACAGCGCCAACGGCGTGATCGCGGTGGTCGGCGACATCTCCTTCGCCTTGCAGGAGCAGAGCGTGGCCAGCCAGACCATCGCCCAGCACGTCGAGCAGATCGCCCACAGCGCCAGCAGCAACGCTGCCGCTTCGCAGTCGGCGTCGCGCGCCATCCACAATATGGACCAGCTGGCGTCCAACCTGCGTCAGCTGGTGTCGCGTTTCTCCGTCGGCGAGCGGCGCTAGCCTAGTGCCTGCCGCGCCGGCGCCAGCCCAGCAATAGCGCGGCCAGCAGCAAAACGCCGCAGCCCAGCACCACCGGTAGGTTGCCGGTCCGCATGTACGGGGTCAGGCCCTGGCGGCTCTGGGCGAAGCCGGTCAGCACCTGGGCGGTGAACGGCGCGGCGATGGCGGAAATCTCGCCGTTCGGGCGGATGATGGCGGTCATGCCGTTGTTGGTGGCGCGCAGCATGTAGCGGCCGGTTTCCAGCGAGCGCGCCTGGGACAGCTGCAGATGCTGGCTCATCGCCTCGCTCTTGCCGAACCAGGCCAGATTGCTGACATTGGCCAGCATGCCGGCCTGCGCTGCCGGTCCCGCCAGCTCTTCGCCGAAACTGTCCTCGTAGCAGACGTTGAACGCCACCTTCTGGCCGGCCAGCAGCAGCGGCGGCTGATTGGCGCCGCCGCGGCTGAAGCCGGACAGCGGCATGTTCATGTACTGGTAGATCCAGCCGATCAGGCCCGGCAGCGGAATGAATTCGCCGAACGGCACCAGGTGGTCCTTGGCGTAATAGGGCATTTTCGGATCGGACAGCGCCACCACCGAGTTCAGGTAGCCGCGGCCGTCGTTGGTGCGGCGCGGAATGCCGCTGGCCAGCGCCATGCCGGCGCGGCTGGCTTCGCCGCGGATCATGGTCAGATAGCCGATCGGCAGGTCGTCGAGAAACAGCGGCAGCGCGGTTTCCGGCAGGATCATCAAGTCGGCGCGGGTCATCGCCACCTGGCGGTAGTAGGTGAGCAGCGACTGTTCCAGGTTTTCCGGCGTCCATTTCAGCTCCTGGGCGATATTGCCCTGCCCCAGCGCCACGCTGATCGGCTTGCCCTGCGGGGTGGTCCATTCCACGTCGCGCAGCCAGAAGCCGCTGCACCACAGCAGGGCGGCGACAATCAGAATGCCCAGCCGCAGACGCATATTGCTGCGCGCCAGCATCATCAACGCGCCGGCCGACAAGGCCACCAGATAGCTTACCAGGTGGATGCCGCCCAGCGGCGCATAGCCGGACAGCGGGCTTTCGGTGATCTGCGAATAGCCGGCCGCCGCCCAGGGGAAGCCGGTCATCACCCAGCTGCGCAACCACTCGCCGAGCTCCCAGGCGGCGGGGAAGGCCACCAGGTAGCGCACCCAGGGGCGCGGGTCGATGCGGCAGGCCACCCAGGCGGCCAGGCCGGGGTACAGCGCCAGGTAGGCGGGCAGCAGCAGCACCAGCGGCGCGGCGATCGCCGCCGGCAGTCCGGCGACGTCGTGCAGGCTGGCGTACAGCCAGTGGAAATTGCTGGTGTAGGCGGCCACGCCCCAGACATAGCCCAGCCAGAAGGCGCGGCGCGGCTCGCGCTGGATCAGTTCCATCAGCGCGGCCAGGCACAGCGGCATCAGCCAGAACAGCCGGTAGGGGGCGAAGGAGAAGACGGTGAGGGCGCCGGCTAGCGCGGCGGCCAGAAGCAGGATCAGTATTCGCATGGGCTAGCGTATTGCCAAGTGTAATGGATGGGCCGGGCAGCCGGCGCAAGGCAGGCTGCCTTCAGCATAGGTCTTATTCGACCTGGCTGGCGGACAGCTGGATGCGTTCCACCAGCAGGCTGTCCAGCCGGCGGCTGTCGGCGCGCAGCACGGTGAAGCGCAGGCCGGCGGCCTCGATCTTTTCGCCGCGCTTGGGCAGGTGGCCGGTGAGCGAGATCACCAGGCCGCCGACGGTGTCGACGTCGTCGTCGGCGTAGTCGGTGCCGAAATAGTGGTTGAAGTCTTCAATCTCGGTCAGCGCCTTGACGCGGTAGCGTTCGTTGCCGCGCACCGGCACGATGTCGTCCTCGTCGTCCTCGATGTCGTACTCGTCCTCGATGTCGCCGACGATCTGCTCGATCACGTCCTCGATGGTCACCAGGCCGCAGACGCCGCCATATTCGTCCACCACCACCGCCATGTGGTTGTGGGTGGCGCGGAAGTCGCGCAGCAGCACGTTCAGCGGCTTGGATTCCGGCACGAACACCGCCGGCCGCAGCACGGTCTTCAGATTGAAGGTGGCCGGCGCATGGAAGTAACGCAGCAATTCCTTGGCCAGCAGGATGCCTTGCACGTCATCCTTGCTTTCGCCTATCACCGGGAAGCGCGAGTGGCCGGAGTCGATCACGGTCGGCAGGAAGCGGGAGATCGGGTCGTCGATGTTGAGCACATGCATCTGGCTGCGCGGGATCATCACGTCCCGGACAGTCAGTTCGCTCACTTCCAGCACGCCTTCTATCATGCCGAGGGCTTCGGCATCCAGTAGGTTGCGCTCGAAGGCGTTGTGCAACAGCTCGATCAACTCCTCGCGGTCTTCCGGCTCGCGCAAGAGCATGGTGGACAGGCGTTCAAGCCAGCTGGGTCGCGGTTTACTGGGGTCTTCCATTTCTTAGAACTGCTCCTCGTGGTAGGGATCGGGATATCCTAGCCGCTGAACGATGACGGTTTCAAGCGCTTCCATCGTTTCGGCCTCATCATTTTCTTCATGGTCGAAGCCCTGCAGGTGCAGCATGCCGTGCACCAACAGGTGCGCGTAGTGCGCCATCAGGGCCTTGCCCTGCTCGGCGGCTTCCTGTTCGACGACCGGCGCGCACAGCACCAAGTCGCCGAACAAGGGCAGGCCTGCCACTGTTTCGCCCTCGTTCAGCGCGAAGGACAGCACATTGGTCGCATAATCCTTGCCGCGGTAATCATTGTTGAGCTGACGCCCTTCAGCGGCGTCGACGACGACGATGCTGATTTGCGCCTGCTTGACGTCGCGCTGCAGCGCCGCCTGGCAGGCGCGGCGGATCAGCGCCGGCGGCGGGAGGAAGGCGGCGTCGCTGCGCACGTCCAGGGTCAATTGCAGCCGCGCCGCCAGGCGGGCGAGCAGCGGGTTACGTTTGGCTTGTTTCATCTTGCTGGCTTTGGTAGTTGTCGTAGGCGTCGACGATTTTCTGCACCAGCGGATGGCGCACCACGTCGAGGCTGGTGAAATGGTGGAAATGGATGCCGCGCACCTGGCCCAGGATGCGCTCCACTTCGACCAGGCCGCTCTTCTGATGGCGGGCCAGGTCGATCTGGGTGACGTCGCCGGTGATCACCGCACGCGAGCCGAAGCCGATGCGGGTGAGGAACATCTTCATCTGTTCCGGCGTGGTGTTCTGCGCCTCGTCGAGAATGATGAAGGCGTGGTTCAGCGTGCGGCCGCGCATATAGGCCAGCGGCGCGATCTCGATCAGGTTCTTCTCGAACAGCCGGGTGACGCGGTCGAAGCCCATCAGGTCGTACAGCGCGTCGTACAGCGGGCGCAGATACGGGTCCACTTTCTGCGCCAGATCGCCGGGCAGGAAGCCCAGCTTCTCGCCGGCTTCCACCGCCGGGCGTACCAGCACGATGCGCTTGACCGCGTCGCGCTCCATCGCGTCCACCGCGCAGGCGACGGCGAGATAAGTCTTGCCGGTGCCGGCCGGGCCGATGCCGAAGGTGACGTCGTGCTGCAGAATGGCCTTTATGTAGCGGGCCTGGTTGGGCGTGCGGCCTTTGAGGTCGCCGCGGCGGGTGGCCAGCACCGGCGATTCCTCTTCTTCGCCGCTGGCTTGGCGCTGGCGCAATTCCACCAGCGACAGTTGCACGTCGTCGACGGAAACATCCTGGCTGGCGGCCAGCAGGTAAAGCCGGGTCAAGGCCTCCACCGCCATCTTGGCCTGCGGCCCTTGCACGCGGAAGTTCTCGCCGCGGCGCTGCACGGTGACGTCCAGGCCGATTTCGATCTGTTTCAGATTTTCGTCCAGCGGGCCGGCCAGGCGGGCCAGCCGCTCGTTGTCCACTGGGTTGAAGCTCAAGGGTTCTGTCGTGCTCATGCGTTCCGCAGCTGTTGGCTAAGCGTTTCAAAAATGGCGGCATGCCGGCCGGCGCCGACCTGGCAGGTCGCCATGCCCAGCCGTTGCGCCGGTTCGATGTCGCGTTCGGCGTCGTCGCCGACCATCAGGCAGGCTTGCGGGGGATGGCCGGCCAGCGCCAGCGCGTGTTGAAAGATGCGCTCGTCCGGCTTGGCCACGCCGGCGGTTTCGGGCGTGACCTGATGCCGGAAATGATGGTCTATGCCCAGGAATTCAAGCTTGGCCCGCTGCTGTTCCGCGCCGCCGTTGCTGACCAGGATGCGCGTTAGATGACGGGTGGCGTCGAGAAAGGCCGCCGCGCCCGGCAGCAGCCGGCGGTGGCGGCGGTAGGCGTCCATATACGGCTGGAACACGCGGGCGGCTTCTGCCTCGCTCATCTGAGGCTGATCCAGAAAGTCGCGCAGGCGCTCATGGCGCTGCTGTTCTATGCTCAGCTCGCCCTGTTCGAAGCGGCGCCAGTGGCGGTCGATGCAGGCGCGCCAGCGCGCCTGCAGCTCGGCGGGACCGAGGGCGAAGCGGCGGGCATGGGGGGCGATGAACGCGGCGAAGGCCTGCGCGGTGGCGTGGGCGTCATCGAACAGCGTGTCGTCCAAGTCCAGCAGTACGGCCCTGATGCCCTGCAGCTTCATGCTTCCAGCAGTCCTTCCAGTCCGGCCGCGGTCATGCCGGGAACGAACTCGATGATGTCGTAGCGGGCCACGCCGTTCTGCGCGAACGGGTCCAGCGCCAGCCGCGCCTCCAGCGCCGCGCGCTCGCCGCGGGCCAGGATCACGCCGCCGCTGCGCGGCACCTTGCGGCCGGAGGCCAGGAACAAGCCATCGGCGTAGGCCTGCTTCAGCCAGCCGACGTGCGCGTCCAGCAGCGCGTCGATATCGGACAGCGGGGCGGTATAGCTCAGCGAGACGACGAACATCATGGTTTCTCCGTGTTGGGACGAAGCACAGCATACGCCCGACGCCGCGCCCGCGATAGCATGACAATGGTGTGCACGCGGCTCAGGCGCTTTCGTGAACCAGCACCTCGCCGGCTAGCGAGTGCGGGCGGGCTTCGGTGATCCTGACGTCTATCATCTGGCCCAGCAGCCGCGGATGGCCGATGAAATTGACCACGCGGTTGTTGGCGGTGCGCGCCGCCAGCATGGCGGCATCCCGGCGCGACACATTTTCCACCAGCACGCGCTGCACGGTGCCGACCATCGCCTGGTTGATCTCGAAGCCCCTGGCCTCGATGACCTCGTTCAGCGCTTCCAGCCGGCGCACCTTTTCCGCGTGCGGAGTGTCGTCCGGCAGATTGGCCGCCGGGGTGCCGGGACGCGGACTGTAGATGAACACGTAGCTGAAGTCGAACTCCAGCTCCTTCACCAGCTTCAGCGTCTGCTCGAAATCGGCTTCGGTCTCGCCGGGGAAGCCGACGATGAAGTCCGAACTCAGCGCCAGGCCGGGGCGGATAGCGCGCAGCTTGCGGATGATGGACTTATACTCCAGCGCGGTGTAGCCGCGCTTCATCGCCATCAGCACTCGGTCGGCGCCGCTCTGCACCGGCAGATGCAGATGCGAAACCAGCTTGGGCAGCTTGGCGTAGCAGTCGATGATGCGCTGGGAGAATTCGCGCGGGTGGCTGGTGGTGAAGCGGATGCGTTCGATGCCGGGCACCTCGTGCACGTATTCCAGCAGCAGCGCGAAGTCGGCGATCTCGCCGTCGGCCATCAGGCCGCGGTAGGCGTTGACGTTCTGCCCCAAGAGGGTGATTTCCTTGACGCCCTGGGCGGTCAAGCCGGCGATTTCGGTCAGCACGTCCTCGAATGGACGCGATACCTCTTCGCCGCGGGTGTAGGGCACCACGCAGAACGAGCAGTACTTGGAACAGCCTTCCATGATGGACACCATGGCGGCGGCGCCGTCCACCTTGGCCGGCGGCAGGTGGTCGAACTTCTCGATCTCTGGGAAGGAGATGTCGACCTGGGCCTCGCCGCTGTCGCGCTTGGCGCGGATCATTTCCGGCAGCCGGTGCAGCGTCTGCGGGCCGAACACCACGTCGACGTAGGGCGCGCGCTTGACTATGGTGTCGCCCTCCTGCGAGGCGACGCAACCGCCCACGCCTATGATCAGGTCGGGGCGGGCTTCCTTCAGCGGGCGGACGCGGCCCAGGTCGGAGAAGACTTTCTCCTGCGCCTTTTCCCGCACGCTACAGGTGTTGAACAGGATGACATCGGCTTCTTCCAGATTGTCCGTCTTGACCATGCCTTCGGTACTGCCCAGAACGTCCGCCATCTTGTCGGAATCGTACTCGTTCATCTGGCAGCCGAAGGTCTTGATGTATACCTTCTTCATTGCTACTCGGGTTTCCAGCGGTTCGGTTTTAAGGCGCGGCCTGGGTCTGGCGTTGCTTCAACGCCGCGATTTCATCGTCGCCCAGCACCCAGATGCGGTTGATATTGCCTTGAGGATCGAAGGTCACGCCCACGGTGCGGTCCTTCAGATCGTTCAGTTGTCCGCTCAGCATAAAGCGGTTGTAGGCGTCGAAGACGCGTAGGCCCGGCGACAGCGCAAAGCGCGGCGGCGAGACGGCGATCAATCCGCCCAGCCGCTGCAAGAAGGTCTGGTCGGCGCGGACGAAGGCGATGCCTTCGGCGTTCTGATCGCCCAGCTTGCCCATCACCAGGCTGTCGGGCAGCAGCCTGCCGGCGAGAGCGGGCAGGACCAAGCATAGCAGGCACAGCGTGGCGACGAGTTTTTTCATAGCAAATTGAACACTTTGCGCGCGATTCTACCATAGGCGGCCGGCCGGGTCGGCCCGGCCGAGATGTTTATAGCATTTCCCGCGCTCACTCGGCGACCGGCGCCGCCGGCCGGTAGCGCTCCGCCAGCGCGAACATCATTGGGTTGAGCAGGATGGAGACGATGGCCCCGGCCAGGATCAGCGCCTGGCCGCGCGGGCTGAGCAGGCCCAGCGACATGCCCAGGCCGGCCAGGATGAAGGAGAATTCGCCGATCTGCGACAGGCTGGCGGCGATGCGCATGCTGGTGGCGTGGCTGCGGCGGAACAGCCGCACGATGCCGTAGGCGGCCAGCGACTTGCCCAGCACGATGATCAGCACGGTGGTCAGCAGGATCAGGGTGTCGTCCAGCAGCACTTGCGGATCCAGCAGCATGCCCACCGAGACGAAGAACAGTACCGCGAAGGCTTCGCGCAGCGGCAGCGACTCTTCGGCCGCGCGGTGGCTGAACGGCGACTCCGCCATCACCATGCCGGCGAAGAAGGCGCCCAGCGCGAAGGAGATGTTGAACAGCTGGGTGGCGCCGTAGGCCACGCCCAGCGCGGTGGCCAGCACGCCTAGGCGGAACAGCTCGCGGTTGCCGGTGTGGACGATGCGCTCCAGCATCCACGGGATGAAGCGGCGGCCGACCACCAGCATTAGCGCGACGAAGGCCGCCACCTTGCCCACCGTCAGCGCCAGCGTCCAGCCTAGCTGGCCTAGCGTGGGCGCGGCCTGGCTGCCGCCCAGCGCGCCGGCGACTGCCGGCAGCAGCACCAGGGTCAGCACCATGACCAGGTCTTCCACTACCAGCCAGCCGACGGCGATCTTGCCGTCCTCGGTTTCCAGCCAGCCGTGTTCCTCCAGCGCGCGCAGCAGCACCACCGTGCTGGCCACCGACAACGCCAGGCCGAATACCAGGCCTTCGCCCAGCGGCCAGCCGAGGAAGCGCGACAAGCCCATGCCGAGGATGGTGGCCACCGCGATCTGCACCAGCGCGCCCGGCACCGCGATGGCTTTGACCGCCATCAGGTCCTTGATCGAAAAATGCTGGCCGACGCCGAACATCAGCAGGATCACCCCCAGTTCGGCCAGCTCCGGCGCCAGCGCGGTGTCGGCGTGAAAACCCGGCGTGAACGGGCCCACCAGGATGCCGGCGCACAGATAGCCCACCAGCGGCGGCAGGCGCAGGCGCAGCGCCAGCATGCCGAAGGCGAAGGCGAATACCAGGCCGCCGACTATGGTGGAGATCAGGGGGGTGTCATGGGGCATGGGCAGAATTCCGGTTGAATGACTGAGTGTTATAGAGACGGGATATCGAAAGCCTAGTTCCAATTGATTTGCTTATATGTTTCATCTGATTGGCGGCGTTCGACCCGCCCGAGGGCGGATCGTTCGAACAATGGGCCATGCCCCATTGTACTGGATTGAGGTTTCCGCCTGGCGGGGGATGCCGCCGCGAGGCCTGCTTTCTCACAGGCCCGGAGGCGGAGTGGCTTCACGCCGGTTCGGCGAAAAAGCTCTGCATTTGCAGCAGCCGCGGCATCACCGCCAGTGGTGGCAACTGCGGCTGATGGGGCGTTTCGGCCAGGCCCAGCGTGGCCAGCGTGCGCTGACAGATGAACTCCTTCCAGCGAGCCGCTTCGATGCCGGTCCAGACCTGGCGGGTCGGCGCGTCGTGGCTGTCGACAAATTGGATCAGGCCGTCATTCCGGCCCAGGCTCAGGCAGCGGAACACGTAGCGGAAGACGTAGTCCGGCGCCGGCTGGCCCAACAGGCGCGCGCGCAGCGTATTGGCGATGCCTACCGCCGCCGGCAGAGCGGCGGCGCAGCTCATGCGGCAGGGGCCGCTTTCCGCTGTGGCGATGGCGGCGCAGTCGCCGGCGGCCAAGATTTCGGGGTGGCCGACGCTGGCGAGGCTGGCATCCACCAGCGCCTGGCCGCGCGCGTTGACGCTGAGGCCGGCCGCCCTGGCTAGCGGCGATGGCGCGAAGCCGGCGGAAATGAGGCCGATGTCGAAGTCCAGCGTGCCACCGCGCTCGAAACGGGCGGTGCCGTCCTGGCTGGCTATCACCCGCGCGTCTTGCAGCCAGTCGATGCGCTTCTGCCGGGCCGACTGGATCAGATAGTCCACTGCCTGATGGCTGAGGCCGCCGGGTTGGCTGCTGGCGGCCAGTCGCCCGGCGTCCGCCAGCGTCACGCTGGCCCGCGGCCAGGCGTCAGCGATCTCGAAGGCGCTTTCCAGGCCGGACAGGCCGCCGCCGACGATCAGCACCCGCGCGTCCGGTTGCGCCTGCAGATGCCGGTGCAGGATGGCGGCCTGGATGGGCGAGTCCAGCGGCAGCAGCTGCGGATCGGCCAGGGCCGGGTCTTGCGCGATGTGGCTGCCCAATGTCAGCGCCAGGTAGTCGTATTCCAGCTCCAGCGCCTCTCCGGCAGGGGTTTGCGCCTCGACGCGCCGCGCATGCGGGTGGATGGCGCTGGCCACCGCCTGGACAAAGCGTATGCCCAGGGGAGCGAGCGTTTGCTGGTAATCGAAACGCGGAAGGTTTTGACCGGCGGCCACCTGATGCAGGCGGATGCGCTCCTGCCAGTGGCTGGAGGCATCCAGCAGGGTGATGTCGCTTGGCGGCATGGCCGGATGGGCCAGGCGGCGCGCCAGGCACAGGCCTGCGTAGCCGCCGCCGAGGATCAGGATTCTGGCGGGAGGAGGGGGGAGCGTGGTCATGGTGAGCTTTCTTGCGTCGATGAATGCCCTCCATGACGAGGCAAGCTTTATCATTGTGACATCGACATGATTTTTCCTGGGTTGATACCATGCATCTGCCGCTGTTTATGCAACATCGCCCCCGCCTGCTGGCACTGGGCTACCGCATGCTGGGCTCGCGCGCCGAGGCGCAGGATTTGGCGCAGGAGGCCTGGTTGCGTTGGAGCGAGTGCGATCTGGAGGGGATCGCGGCGCCTGGCGCGTACCTGACGCAACTGATGGCCCGCCTGTGCTTGGACCAGATCAAGTCGGCACGGCGGCGGCGCGAGCAATATGTAGGAGTCTGGCTGCCGGAGCCGCTGGCGGACGGAGACGACTGCCTGGCGGCGGGGCCGGAGCAACTGGCCGAGCGGGCGCAGCAACTGTCCTACGCTTATCTGTTGGCGTTGCAGAGGCTGGAGCCGCTGGAGCGCGCGGCTTTTCTGCTGCGCGAGGTGTTCGATGTCGAATATCCGCAACTCGCGGCGATTCTGCAGCGCAGCCAGGCCGCCTGCCGCCAGCTGGCCAGCCGGGCGCGCCGACGGCTGCAAGACGGCGGACAGGCAGTGCCGGCGCGGCCTCCCGGCGATCCGCAGGCGTTGGCGGCGGCCTTCGTCGATGCGCTGCAAGGTGGCGATGTCGATAGGCTGGCGGGTTTGCTGGCGATGGATGTCCGCTATCAGGCGGACGGCGGCGGCAAGGCGTTGGCGTTGCCGGCGCCGCTTGCCGGCCGGCGCGCGGTGTCCAGGCTGCTGCGCGGTTTGTGGCGGCGCTCCGAGCGCAAGGGCGCGGCATGGTGCGCGCAACGGCTCAATGGCATGCCCGGCGTTCTGGTGTGGGAGGAGGAGCGATTGCTGATGAGCGTGGCTTTGCAATGCGATGCAGTCGGCCGGGTGTCCGGGCTGTACGTGATGCGCAACCCGGACAAGCTGGCCCACCTAACAGCCGGTGGATGCGGTCAGAAACGTTCGAACGGCTGTAGATAGCGCCACTGTCCCGGCTTGAGGCCGGAGAGCGCCAGGCGGCCGATGCGGATACAGCGGGCGTCCTGCAATTCTATTCCCGCCTCGCGGCAGATGGCCTCCAGCTGGCCCGGACGCGGCGCGTGCAGCACGCAGCGCAGTTGGCGGTCGCTCTGGCGGTTGATCTTGCAGTTGCGCAGCGGTTTGCCGTCCAGGCGGACGGCGGCGACGCGTGCCTTCAGTTCCTCGGCTGCCGGCGCGGCCGCCACTTGCAGCAGGAATTCCATCTCGCAGTCGGCCAGTTTGCGCAGCAGGCGCTTGTCCTGGGTCAGCACCACCATGCCGTGGGCGGTGTCGTCCAGCGCGCCGGCCAGCCACAGTTGCTGGCGGTGGCGCGGCAGCCATGCCTGTTCCGCCTTGTCTTCCGGCGCGCGGCTATCCGTTCCCAGCAGTTGCGCCGGCGCTTGCGCGGCGCCGGCGGGCTTGTTGAGCAGCATCGTCACCGGAAGGTCCGCCAGCAGCTGCGGCTTGCCGGTCAATTCGATCTTCTGCTCCGGCAGCACCCGGCTGCCCAGCACGGTCACCGTTTCGCCATCGACCTTTACCAGGCCCTGCTCGATGCAGGCATCGGCTTCGCGGCGCGAGCACAGGCCCAATTCCACCATGCGCTTGGACAGGCGCACGCTTGTATCATCCATTGGCTACATCCTTGCGTGTGTGGCCGGCGATTATCCGTTGCCGGCGCACGGCTGACAAATCCAGTGTAGCGGGCTGGCGGCATGAGATGCGCGCCGCGATCCCAAGATGATTTTATCGGTCATTTGCTTGTAAAAATATTTGATGTAATATCTATTATGATAAACATTTTATTTGATTGTGGCTAGAGCCAGCCGGTGGAAGCCGCGTTGAGCGCGCATGGTCTTCCCCCGCGACTGCCTAGCGAGGCGCGGCGCGTGCCGGCTTGCGGGATGCTTAGTAAAGCGCGGTGGCAGCTGAGCAAACTAGGTGAATTTTAAAAAGGATATTGAAGATGAGCACATCCATGGAGTCTAGGAATGCCGCAGCGGCAAAGAACATGCCATTTACCGGGAATATCGAGGCGGTAGAAGGGCGCAAGCTGAGTAATTTTCAGAAAGCGGCGGCTCAGCAAACGTATGGCGCCATGTTGTGGCAGGCCGAGGGCGGGGGATCGTCCGACAAGGTGAACAAGTATGGTTATGCCGGGAAATACCAGTTGGGCAAGGCGGAAAGGCAGGCGATTGGCAAACAGCTGGGCTTCATTGACAAGCGCACAGGAGCATGGACCGGCAAGGATGGGGTGCATAGCCTGCAGGATTGGTTGAAGAGTCCCAAAGCGCAGGATGAGTTCTTCCAAGCCTATACCAGGGAAAACTGGAAAACGCTGGAACGCTTGGTTGGCAAGGAAAAGCTGAAGGCGGTGATCGGAACCAAGATTGCCGGGATTACCATGACCGAAAGCGGCATATTGGCCGGGGCGCATCTGGGCGGCGCGGGGTCGGTGAGGGACTTCATCAATAGTGGCGGCAAAACGATCGCGGTCGACGGCAGTGGGAAAAAATCAACGGATTACATGGCGATGGGTGCCAATAAGGATGTCAGCAGCGTAACCGGCAATCCGCACCGAGTCTTCAAAGATATCGGTACCTTGGATAACAAAGAGCATTCATACCATGTCGCTGGGCTGTCCGGTTTGACATATATCCACACCAACAAGGATAAGGAAAAGGTCACAGTCCATGTCAAGGTCAGGGAAAGTGAAAACTATCAGGACATGCATGAGCTGGCATTGAAGCGGAGCGGCATGGAGAAAGCGGCGCAAGCCGGCAAATCCGAGCCTGCCAATAGCAAGCTGTCCGGCCAGGCGGCATCACAGGACAAATCCACGCCGCCGCGGCAAGCGGACAAGACGCATTTGCCATCGGCGACGCAGCCCGCCCAGTCGCAAACTGCCAAAGTTCCGCCGGTATCACCCCTGCCAGCCCAAGCGGCTTCGGCTACGCATGACCGGTCATCTCAGCCTGCTGTTCCGGTTCCGCCTCCAGCGGTTGCCGCGCCTGCCCAAGCGGCGGAACAGGTACGGACGCTGTTGCCGGCTGACCAAAAGCACTTGGCGCAGGAGGCCAGGAGCGTCTTGCAGGCGCTACAGCAGCGCGATGCCCGCCTGCAGAAGCTGGATGCCGCGCAACTGGACAATCTGAGCGGGCAACTGGCCGCCGACGCCGCGCGCCAAGGCATGGCCAAGATCAACGGCGCGGTGGTCAACGCCGCCGATCCAGGCAAGATCAGTCTGGTGGGAACGGATGTTGGCAACAAGCCGCAACAAGTCAGCGCGGCGTATGCCGCTGCGCCAGCCGCATTGCGGCAGGGCAAGCCGGCGCCAGTGGCCGCCGAGCCGGTCCCGGCGGGCGCTACCGCGGCGCAACCTGTCCACGCGCCGGCCGCTGCTGCCGGCCTGACCGCCGCAGTCAAGCCGCAGTCCGAGCAAGCGAAATCCGTCCCGGAGCAAGCGCACAAGCCCGCTCCACATCTGCAGCAGACCCAGGAGGCTCGCGTGCCGGGCAAAACCGCTCCGGTTGCGCATGTTCAGCCGCACGGGGCGCAGCCTGCCGATCATGCTCAAGCCAAATCGCATCATCCGCAGCCGGTACAGGGCGCAGACCGCGGCTCGCGCATGGTCAACGCCGCGCTGGAGCATTTCGGCGACGGCACTTTTGAATATGGCCGCGGCGACATGGCCGGCCAGTTGGCCAACAAGAAGAAACCCAACGGCAATCGCATCGATGGCAGCCGCCTGGAAGAGGACAAGGATAAAGATGGCAAGAAAGGCGTGGATTGCTCATCGCTGGTGTGGCGCACGCTGCAGCTGGGCAATACCAAGGTGACCGACGATTTCAAGAGCGCGGCGAACTTCACCACCCACACCTTGTTCAACGGCGGACACGGCGGCCAGCATCCCCATGCCAATGTAAGCGACTACGCCAAGCGCAATTTCAATCTGATCGACAACAAGAAAGACCTGCAGCCGGGCGACATCCTGATGTTCAAGATGGAAGGCGGCGGCCAGCATGTGGCGGTCTACAAGGGCAAAAACGAGAAGGGCGAGCAGATTTTCTACGGTTCGCAAACCTCCACCGGACCGGCGGAAGTCAATCTGAGCAGTAACCCCTATTGGAGCAAGCAGGATTTTCTGGGCGCTTTGCGGCCCAAGGACGACTTCTACAAACCGGAAGCCGGCCCTCAGGCGGCGCAACAGGCCAGCCAGCAGAGGGAGGCGGCGCGGCATCCGGGTTTGTCTGAAGGCAAGCAGAGCTTGTTGAACCAGGCTCAACAACATGTGAGCTCGATGCAGCAGCGCGATGGCAGGTTGAAGGATCTGGCATCGCACCATATCGACAACCTCAGCGCGGCGCTAGCGGTGGAGGGCTGGAAGAAAGGCATAGAGAAGGTGGGGGCTGTCGTGGTGAACGCCGTCGATCCCGGCAAGATCAGCATGCTTTACAAGAGCGCGGCCAACAAGGTCGAGCATGCCGCGGTGGAGTTGAAGGATGCGATCAAGCAATCGGCCCAGCATTCCCTATCTCTGCTGGCGGCGGCGCCCGAACACGGGCAGGAGCCGGCCAAGCCGCAGGCGCACCAGCAACTTGCCCGCGCCAAGCAGCCTGGCATGGGGATGTGAGAGCGGCCATCATCAGCGGTTAGCGACGGAGTCTGCTGTTAGCCGAGAGGGGTTTTGGGATTTTGTTGCTTGTATCAAACAGGCGTCATGGCGGAACATAGCAGCCGAGAAGCAATGCGTATGCCGAAAATTGAGATGAAGGAGTATGGAGTGCTGCGTAAAAAAAACCGTTGTGCGTTGGTTTTGTTGTTACTTATCTTGGCTGCCGGGCTGGTGATGAGTGTTTTTTTTTGGCGTGAGCGTTCACGGGACCCGTATTGGTTTGTTCAGCCTCAGGCTCCAATGAGCTTTGATTTTAGAATGGATAAGCCTGGTCAAAAGGTCAATTCTGTTTTTTGGATTGTGCCAGGTAAATTTAATAAAAACTTAAATCGATATGGCTTGATTGCTAGGTTTGTTTTCAATAGACCGAAGGACGTGATTCCGGATTTGTTGGAGCATGTCAAGCTTGAGTTTCGGGTCAGTGTTTTTCATTTTAATGGTAAGCAGTGGTTGCCCGTAACCTTGTATGGGGAGCGTGTCGGAAAGAGTGAGGATGCGCATGGGGGTGTTTTTTTGTCGGGTCCTTTATCAGGCAAGCGTGGTGAGGATAATAAGTTGGTTTATATAGACCTCGATGTGCTTGATTATAAATTTGAGCCAGGGCAGTACTATGCAAGTGTTGAGCTTGTAAAAGGAGATGCTCGTTTGGCTGGGTTGCGTTCTAGAGTGGTGTTCGATCATATTGTTTATGGGAAGTAATTGAGATATTTGTTATGTCTTATACTGTGAGTGTTTATGTGGCAGCACCTGGGACAAAATTGTCTGGGGGTGGTTTTGACTCTAATGCGACTTCAGCTGCCGGCCATGTCTGGTATGGGATTTCCAACGGCAAGGCGTATGATGATTATGGTTTTTCGCCTAAAGAACATGGGCGAGCGACTGGGCTTGGTATTGTTGAGCAAGGCGATACCGCCAAATATGCCTCGCCTTATTATATTCGAACAATCGAGATTTCGAAGGAGCAGTATGAGAGGTTGAAGGAGTATGGAGAGGCTGCCAAGAGTCAATCGGACACGTATTTTAATTTAAATTATAATGGAGCAACCAATAGTTGCATTGATTTTACTTGGAAAGGCTTGGGCCATGCTGGCCTGCATATGCAGATTTATGGCAATGCGGGTTTGCAGGAGATTACCAATTATGAGGGTTCTCTCAAGCCAGTCAGCAATGTTAGGGATTTCGACAGTATCCATACTCCTTTCCACAGTAGTCCTTTGAACCGGCGCCAGATCAATCCGTTGCCGGCAGACCGGACAATACTGCAGAAGCTGCTTACAGAAAATGACGCGCTGTCGCCCGACAAGCAGAAATTCGCCATGCAAACCGCCAAGGCGGTGGAGGCGTTGCAGCAGCGCGAGCCCAGGCTGGCAGGGCTGAATCCCGGGCAAGTCGACAATCTGAGCGCGTCGTTGGCTAGCAGTGGCTGGAGAGGCGGCATGGACAAGGCCGACGGCGCCGCGCTCAGCGCCGCCGATCCGGGTAAGGCCATGCTGATCAGCCGCATCGGCGAGCAAAAAGTCCGGCACGCCAGCGTGGACGTGGGCAGCGCAGTCCAGCAGCCGGCCGCCGCATCGCTGGCGGCGCTGGCCGCGGCGCCGGAAAAAGCGTCGGCCGCGCCGGTCCAGGCAATCAAAACCGCCTCCCGGTCCTCTGCCGGCATGAATATGGGCTGATTGTCCGCATTGCATTTCTCTACCCTGTTAGTCCGCCGGCGCATGGCTGCCCGGCGGATTTTTTTGCCCATATTTTCGCCTCCGCGGAATGGGCCATTTGCCGAAAACGGCGATCCGCCTAATGCTGTTGCCAACCGTATGCCAGCCGACTGTCCCTTCGGTCAGTCGGTCAGGTCGGATGCCGCAAAGCTTGGCATCAGTCAAATGCCATTGAAATTGTCCAGCCTAGCATCTCCGCTTCCATTTACCCATCTAGCGGGGAAAACGCAGTGCAAGCCTTGAGAATCGTCCTGTTGTCCTCGGCCTTCAACGGCCTTACCCAGCGCGCCTGGCTGGAATTGCGCGAATCCGGCCATCAGCCCAGCGTGGTGTTGTTCAGCGATGCCGACGACGTCTGCCGGCAGATCGAGGCCGCCCGGCCGCAACTGGTGATCTGCCCATTCCTGAAAGACCGGGTGCCGGCGCGGCTATGGCGCGACAGCCCGTTTCCGGTGGTGATCGTCCATCCCGGCATCGTCGGCGACCGCGGCGCTTCGGCGCTGGACTGGGCGATTAGCCTGCAGGAGAAACGCTGGGGCGTGACCGCGCTGCAGGCGGTGGAGGAGATGGATGCCGGGCCGGTGTGGTCCAGCCGCGAGTTCGATCTGCCTGCCGGCCTGCGCAAGTCCGAGCTCTACAATGGCCTGGTCAGCGATGCCGCCATCTATTGCATACGCGATGTGGTGGAGAAATTCATCGGCGGCTATCGTCCCGTGGCGGTGGATTATGCCGATCCGGCGGTGCGCGGCCGGCTGCAGGCCAATATGAAGCAGGCCGACCGCGCTTTCGACTGGCATGCGCCGGCGTTGGAGATCAAGCGCCGCATCGACGCCGCCGACGGCCAGCCCGGCGTGCTGGCGAACCTGGCCGGCTGCCGTTATTACCTGTACGACGCGCACCTGGACCACCGCCGCGGCAGCCCCGGGGAAATATTGGCGGTGCACGACGACGCGGTGCTGGTGGGCACAGGCGACGCCAGCCTGTGGCTGGGCGCCTTGCGGCGTGCGCCGGAGGCCGGCGAGGAAACCTTCAAGCAGCCGGCGCGCCATCTGCTGGCCGGCTTGCTGGATGGCGTGCCCAGGCTGGAGTGGTCCGTCGCCAGCCATCCGCATTGCGAAGAATCCTATCAGCCCATCCGTTACCGCCAGGTGGGCAAGGTGGGCGAGCTGACTTTCGAGTTCTACAATGGCGCGCTCAGCACCGAGCAATGCCTGCGCTTGCAAGAGGCGCTGCAATGGGTCAAGCGCCAGGATAGCGAAGTGCTGCTGCTGCGCAGCGGCCGCGGCAGCTTCTGCAACGGCATCCACCTCAATGTGATACAGGCGGCGGCCGATCCTGGCGCGGAGGCCTGGCGCAACATCCAGGCGATAGACGACGTCTGCCGGGAAATCCTCACCGCGCCGCAACTGGTGGTGGCCGGCGTGGCCGGCAATGCCGGAGCCGGCGGGGTGATGCTGGCGCTGGCCGCCGACGTGGTGTTGGCGCGGCAGGGCGTGGTATTCAATCCGCACTACCGGACCATGGGCCTGTACGGTTCGGAATACTGGACTTACACCCTGCCGCGCGCGGTGGGCGCGGAGGCTGCGGTCCGGCTGTGCAACGACTGCCTGCCGCTTGGCGCGCGCCAGGCCTGGCGGTTGGGAATGGTGCAAGACATCGGACCGCGCGACGAGCAGGAATTCGGCCGCTGGCTGCTGCAGGCGGCGAAACAGGCGCTGTTGACTCCGGCCTGGCAAGTCTGGCGCGAACGCAAGCAGACGCTGGATCTGGAGCAGCTGGAACGGTGCCGGGAGGCGGAGCTGGCGGAGATGCGGCAGGACATGCTGTACAACCGCGGCCAGTTCGTCGAGAAGTGCCGCAACTTCGTTTTCAAGCGCAAGACCTGCGGCACGCCGCAGCGGCTGATCGCGCGGTGGGCGCGGGGAGAATAGGACCGCCGTATACTGGAAGCGTCCGCAGAGGGGGACGCTTCCTATCTTCCGTATCAGCATGGCGGATTCCCGCGTTTTCACCTGGAGGGAAGGCGCATGAACTGGCAAACCCACGAAGTGAGCAATCAGTACGACGAACTGGCCGACTACAACCTGCTGGGCAGCGATCTTGCGCTTGGCGAAGCGCTGGCGCGGGCGGAGGCGGTCTGGGCCGAACCGCGCTTGCTGGACTATGGCGCCCTGCTGGGCAGCGCCGAGACTTTCGAACTGGCCGAGCAGGCCAACCATTTCCCGCCGCAACTGCGGGCCTTTGATCGCCGTGGCCGGCGGGTGGAGCAAGTGGATTTCCATCCGGCCTGGCACCGGCTGCTAGCGCAGTACCGCGGCCAGGGGCTGGTGTCGCTGCCGTTCGAGGACGCGCGCCCAGGCCGCTGGTCCGCCACCTTGGCCGGCATTTACCTGCATGGCCAGGTGGAGGCCGGCACGCTGTGTCCGGCGACGATGACCCAGGCCTGCATCCCGGTGCTGCGGAAGGAGCCGGAATTGTGGGCGCGGCTGCGGGACAAGCTGTTCAGCCACGATTACGATAGCCGCGACCTGCCGCTGGAGCAAAAAGCCTGCGCCTGGATAGGCATGGGCATGACGGAGAAACAGGGCGGCTCCGACGTGCGCGCCAACGCCACCCGGGCCACGCCGCTGGGGCCGGGCGGCCGCGGCGGCGAATACCTGCTGCGCGGCCACAAGTGGTTCCTCTCCGCGCCGATGAGCGACGCCCACCTGGTGGTGGCGCAATTGGCGGACGGCGGACCGTCGTGCTTCTACGTGCCGCGCTGGCGGCCGGACGGCAGCCGCAACCCGGTGGCGATCCAGCGGCTGAAGGACAAGGTGGGCAATCGCAGCAATTCCAGCAGCGAGGTGGAGTTCCAGGATGCCTGGGGCATGCTGCTGGGCGAGCCCGGGCGCGGCATTCCCACCATCATGGAGATGGCCACCCATACCCGGCTCAACTGTGTGATCGGCAGCGCGGCGCTGCTGCGCCAGGCCTTGGTTCAGGCGCTGGCCTACGCCCGCCGGCGGATGGCTTTCGGCAAGGTGTTGGCGGAGCAGCCCATCATGCGTTCGGTGCTGGCCGACCTGGCGCTGGAAAGCGAGGCTGCGCTGCTGTTGGCGATGCGGCTGGCGCAGGCTTTCGAGCGGGACGACGATCCGCTCCAGCGCGCCTGGAAGCGCATCGTCACCCCGGCAGCCAAATTCTGGGTGTGCAAGCGCGCGGTGGAGCTTGGCGGCGAGGCGATGGAGGTGTTCGGCGGCAACGGCTATGTCGACGCCGGGCCGATGGCGCGGCTGTTCCGCGAGGCGCCGGTCAACTCCATCTGGGAGGGCTCCGGCAACGTGATGTGCCTGGATGTGATCCGCGCGGTGCTGCGGGAGCCGGATGCCTGGCAGACGCTGCTGGATGAGCTGGCTGGCCTGGCTGGCGACGAAGCGGCGCTGCTGGCCGCTATCCAGTCTCTGCGCGCGCTGGCGCAAGCGGCGCCGGACCAGCTGGAGGCGCAGGGCCGGCGCTTTGCCCAGCAACTGGCGTTGACCGCGCAGGGGTGCCTGCTGCGCAGCCAATCCCCGGCCTTCATGGCGGATGGCTTCATCGCCAGCCGCCTGGCCGATGCGCAGTGGGGAGGGGTGGTGGGCGTGCTGGAAGTCGGGCGGATGGATGTAGGGTCCATCCTGCGGCGGGCGCTGCCTGTCTGATTTGAGCTATCTGCCGCCGGATGTCGCAGACTGCTCGGTTTGCATGCGGGGGGAAGATTGTTCAAGGTGATCCCCCGCACCATCAGCAGGCCGCCGCTGGTAATTGGCAGGCAGGCGCCTCGTCCGGCAGCCGCACCACGGTCAGCGGATTTGCTATGCATGCCTGGGGATCGCTGCTTATCCAACTCCTGTCGGGGGGCGGTTCTACTATTGGGCGAATGCCGTCTTCGGCGTATGCGGATAGGCCTTGTTGCGCAAATCAGTCCAGGCGGCGGCTTGGTAACATGGCAGCATGACCAAGCCCGCTCCCAAACAGTACCGAACCACCAACTGGAAAACCTACAACCAAGCCCTGATCCAGCGTGGCTCCCTATCCGTCTGGCTGAACACAAGCATGTCATGGCAGGCAAGACCGCAGGCGAAGCGAGGTCGGGCACAAACCTACAGCAATGCGGCCATTCCATTCTGTTCGGCCTGGCGTTGCGCAGACCATCGGCTTCGTGCAAAGCCTGCCGAAGATCGCGAACTTGGATTGGGCTGTGCCAGACTACAGCGCCCTCTGTCGGCGCCAGCAGACGCTGCAGGTCAACATCTCTTACCAGAAAAGCTCAGCCGCTTTGCATCCGCTGGTCGATAGCACCGGCCTCAAGATGCTGGGCGAAGGCGAGTGGAAAACCAAGAAGCCCGGCGCGGAATACGGTCGACAATGGATCTTGGCATCGACGCCCAAATCCAGCAAATCAGGGCGATTGAGGTGACTGACAACCGCCAGGGCGATGCGCAAATGTTGCCTTCGCTATTGGCGCAAATCCCGGCCGATGAACCGATAACCTGCGTGAGCGGCGATGGCGCTTACGATACCAAGGCTTGCCATGGGGCGATTGTGGCGCGGGAGGCGGCGGGGGGCATTCCGACGCGCAAAAATGCCCGACAGTGGAAAGGGGCATCGCCTGAGGCGCGGGCCCGGAACGAAATTCTCCGCGCCACCAACCGACTTGGTCGAGCGATTTGGAAGCGCTGGAGCGGTTACCATCGCCGCAGCTTGGTGGAGGCGAAGATGCGTTGCTTCAAACTGCTGGGTGAAAGAGTAATGGCGCGGAGCTTTGATGGTCAGGTAGCGGAGTTGCAAGTTCGGGCCGCCATTCTAAACCGCTTCAGCATGCAGGGTCGTCCGCGCACAGTGGCTGTCGCATAAATCCCGTATGGAGAAAGGGGAGACTCACCCTGTTACGGATTTGCGCAACAAGGCCATCGGTCAGTGATCTTTGAGAGATGGATAGGCATGGAGTGAGGCCGATTATAAATGCCCATGCGGATCCGAAAAGCAAAAAAGCCAACTCTTGCGAGCTGGCTTTTTTACTTGATTGGTGGCGAATCAGGGACTCGAACCCCGGACCTGCGGATTATGATTCCGTCGCTCTAACCGACTGAGCTAATTCGCCGCGAAACCTGTCTGGGACAGTCTTCGGAAAACTGTGGTGGCGAATCAGGGACTCGAACCCCGGACCTGCGGATTATGATTCCGTCGCTCTAACCGACTGAGCTAATTCGCCACTTTCACGGTGCGTCTACACCGAGACGCGAACTATACGCAGCCGCCTGATGGCTGTCAACCGGCTTGTGCAAGTTTCTGCGCCGGATCACAGCGTATAGCAACGGTCGCCCTGGGCAAAGCCCAGCCAGTCTATGTCCACGCCCTTGCCGAAGCCTATCGCCTTGAAGGTCTCGCCCATCTCCTGCGGCGTCAAGAGCCGTTGCGCCGCCTTCGCTTGCGGCAGGTAGCGCATCACGTCGTTGGCGTCCAGTTGCTCCAGCAGGCCGACGATGCCGCAGTTGAGCAGGAATTGCGCCTGGCTGGCGTAGCCTATCAGGTCGAGCCCGGCGTCGATGCCGCTTTGCGCCACCGCGCTGAAGTCGACGTGGCAGGTGAGGTCCATCAGGCCGGGCAAGTAGAACGGGTCCTGCACCGTGTGGTGGCGGTAGTGGCCCAGCAAGGTACCCATCGCGCGTTCCGGGTGGTAGTACTCGCGGGCGGCGTGGCCGTAATCGATCATCAGAATGGCGCCGCGCTTGAGCGCGCCGGCCAGCGTGGCGATGAAAGCGCGGTTGGCCAGGCTGATCTCGGTTTCGTAGCGCGGGATGTCCGGCACCAGTTCGGCGGCGAGGCCGGCCAGGCGCGCGTCGACGAAGTCGCGGTCTTCATGGCTGAAGCCATCGCCCCTTGCCGCCACACCGCGTTGCCTGAGCTGGCGCTGTTCGTCGCGGAACACCATCTCGCACGGCATCGCGTCCAGCACTTCATTGCCTATCACCACGCCGTCCAGTTCTCGCGGCAACTGGCTGGCCCATTCCACCCGATCGAAATATCCCGGCAGCGCGGCGCGGATATTGTGTTGCTGGCGCTCGATCAGGTCCGGCGACAGATCGATGATCACGTATTTTTGCGGCAGTCGGCCCAGCGCGGCCAGTTCGCGCAGGAGGTCGATGGCGAGCTGGCCGGTGCCGGCGCCGAACTCGTAAACCATGCCGGCGGTTTGCGGCAGCAGCTCGGCCAACTGGCGCGCCAGCGCGCGGCCGAACAGCGGGGTGAGCTCCGGCGCGGTGACGAAGTCGCCGGCCTCGCCCAGCTTGTGGCTGCCGGCGGCGTAATAGCCCAGGCCGGGCGCGTACAATGCCATTTCCATATAATGCGAGAATGGAATCCAGCCGCCGGCGGCCTGGATGGTCTGGCGGATGTGTCGGCTCAGGGCCTGGCTGGTGGCCAGGGCTTCGGCGCTGGCGGCGGGTAGGGTGGTCATTTGCTTCGTCCTGCTACAATATGGCGCGATTGTGGTGCAATCGGCCCTCGGCGTGAAGAGGGCGCTTGCCGGCGCAACTGAATTCGATTGAGGAAGCAATGCTAACAGAGCAACAACAAGATGAGCGCGTGGTCCTGATTACCGGCGCGGCGCGGCGGGTGGGCGCGGGCATCGCCCGCCATCTGCATGCGCGCGGCTTGCGCCTGGTGTTGCATTACCGCGGCTCGCTCGCGGCGGCGGAACAGCTTGCCGGCGAGCTGAACGCGCGACGCGCCGACAGCGTGCGGCTGGCGCAGGCAGACCTGTTGGACGGCGCAGCGCTGCCGCGGCTGGCGGCGGAGGCGGTGGCGGCGTTTGGGCGTCTGGACGGGCTGGTCAATAATGCTTCCAGCTTTTTCCCCACCGAGGTTGGGCGGATAGACGAGGCCGCCTGGCATGATCTGATGGGCAGCAATCTGAAGGCGCCGCTGTTCCTGTCCCAGGCGTTGGCGCCGGAGCTGAGCCGGCGCGGCGGCGCGATCGTCGGCATCTCGGATATCCATGCGGAGCGGCCGATGGCGCACCATGTGGTGTACAACCTGGCCAAGGCCGGCCACGCGCAGCTGATCCGCAGCCTGGCTCTGGAATTGGCGCCTAGCGTGCGCGTCAACGGCGTGGCGCCGGGCGTCAATCTGTGGCCGGACGATGCCGAATCGTTCAGCGAGGCTGTGCGGGCCAAGATTGAAGCCTCCATTCCGCTGCAGCGCACCGGCGTGCCGGAAGACATCGCGCGCGCGGTGGCTTTCCTGCTGCTGGATGCGACGTATGTCACCGGCCAGATCCTGGCGGTGGACGGCGGCCGCAGCGTGGCGCTGTAGCCTGTTTGCCGCGCCCGCGGCAACGGGCAAAGCTCCGCCGGCGCCGCCCGGAAAATAGTTTGTCCGCCGCCGTGGATTTCGGCGGCGGAAAACAGTAAAATCGCCTGTTTTTCAATTTCTTAGCCGTACCCCATGTCCGAACAGAACGCCGCGCTCGACGACAAGGCCAAGAAGGCCGCGTTTGAAAGCAACAAACTGGCCAAGCGCCTGCGCCACCACGTCGGTGACGCCATCAATGATTTCAACATGATCGAAGAGGGCGACCGCGTGATGGTCTGCCTGTCGGGCGGCAAGGACAGCTACACCCTGCTCGACATCCTGCGCGGCCTGCAGAAGTCCGCGCCGATCAACTTCTCCATCGTGGCGGTGAACCTGGATCAGAAGCAGCCGGGCTTCCCCGAGCACGTGCTGCCGCAATATCTGCAGTCCGTCGGCGTCGAGTACCGCATCGTCGAGGAGGACACCTACTCCATCGTCAAGCGGCTGGTGCCGGAGGGCAAGACCACCTGCAGCCTGTGCTCGCGCCTGCGCCGCGGCATCCTGTACCGGGTGGCGGACGAACTTGGCGCGACCAAGATCGCGCTGGGCCACCACCGCGACGACATCCTGCACACGCTGTTCCTGAACATGTTCTACGGCGGCAAGCTGAAATCCATGCCGCCCAAGCTGGTGTCCGACGACGGCCGCCACATGGTGATCCGTCCACTGGCCTATTGCCGCGAGAAGGATATCGAGCGCTACGCCGAACTGCGCGAATTCCCTATCATCCCGTGCAATCTGTGCGGTTCGCAGCCCAATCTGCAGCGCCAGGTGGTGAAGGAGATGGTCAACGACTGGGACAAGCGCTTCCCGGGCCGCGTCGAGAGCATGTTCCGCGCGCTGCAGAACGTGGTCCCCTCGCATCTGGCCGATACCAGCCTGTTCGATTTCGCCGGCCTCAAGACCGGCGATGCGCCGTTTGACGGCGGCGACACCGCCTTCGACAAGGAAGAGTTCCGCGACCCCGCGCCGCCGCGGCACGATGATGGCGCGGATGCGCCGCAGCAGAAGCGCACCATCAGCATCCTGGACTCGCGCAAGCCGGCCAGCCAGGGGGAGAGCGGCTGTGGCGCGTAGGGCGCTGCATCCGTTCCGCCGCCGCGTGCGCGCCGCGGTGGAGGAAATGCCGGAAGTGGAGATCTCGGAAGAGGGCAATATCCGCTCGCTGCACCTGGGTTCGGAAACCATCCAGAGCTCGATGGACCTGGACGATCCGGCCGAGCTGGTGCTCAGCTACAGCCGGGCGATGATGGGCTTCCTGCTGTGGAACGACGCTCCGCAACATATCCTGCAGATCGGCCTGGGCGGCGGATCGTTCGCCCGCTTCATCGACGAATACCTGCCCGACGCGGTCAGCGTGGCGGTGGACATCAATCCGCAGGTGATCGCGGTGGCGCGCGCCTTCTTCCAGCTGCCGGAGGAGGGCGATTTCTTCGAGATCGTCGAGGCCGACGGCGCCGACTATGTGAAGATTTTCCGCGGCTCCACCGACGCCATCCTGGTGGATGGCTTCGACGGCCTGCAGATCGTCGACGCGTTGACCACCGAAGACTTCTTCGAGGACTGCAAGCGCGCGCTCAGCCCCAAGGGCGTGTTCGTCACCAACTGGTGGAGCGGCGACAAGCGCTATCACAGCTTTGTCGAGCGTTTGTTGAACGTTTTCGAGGGCCGGGTGCTCGAACTGCCTGCGGCCAGCCACGGCAACGTCGCGGTGATGGCCTTCCGCCAGAGCCCCGCGCTGACGCAGTGGGAAGCGCTGAAGAAACGCGCCGATGAGCTGGAGTACCGCTTCGGTCTGGAGTTCATCGAATTCGTCAGCCGGCTGAAGCAGACCAACCAGCAGACCGCCGGCCATCTGCTGATCTGAGAGCGTGGGCGAATCCGCTGGAAAATCGGTGCTCCGGTTACGTTTGCTTACCCAAAAGCGGCGGCAACGAGGCGTATAATGGCCAGTTCCACGCGCTTTGGCCGCAGGTTGCCGGCCTGTCCCCCGAGGCGGGCCGCGCGCGAACAATCAAGTCAGTACCGAGTTAACGGGCGGCAGACGGGCGTCTGCCGCTCAGGCTTTTACATCCTGTTGGGACATTCATCGTGATCAAGCAGCAACTGCTCAATCGTATCGCGGACAAATCCGCTGTGATCGGCATCGTGGGCCTGGGCTATGTCGGCCTGCCCCTGATGCTGCGTTTCGCCGAAGTCGGCTACAAGGTGCTGGGTTTCGACATCGACCAGAGCAAGGTCGATGCCCTGATGGCCGGCAAAAGCTACATCGAGCACATTTCCGCCGACAGCATCGCCACCGCGCTGGAGCGCGGCTTCGAGGCCACCACCGATTTCAGCCGCGTGCCGGAAGCCGATACGCTGATCCTGTGCGTGCCGACGCCGCTGAACAAGTACCGCGAGCCGGACCTCAGCTTCGTGCTGGACACCATGGACAGCCTGGTGCCCTACCTGCGCGAAGGCCAGCTGGTATCGCTGGAGTCCACCACCTACCCGGGCACCACCGACGAAGAGCTGCTGCCGCGGATGCAGTCGCGCGGCCTCAAGGTCGGCGACAACGCCTTCCTGGTGTTCTCGCCGGAGCGCGAAGATCCGGGCAACCCCGACTTCACCACCCGCACCATTCCCAAGGTGTGCGGCGGCGTCACCCCGGCATGCCAGGAAATCGGCGTGGCGCTGTACAGCGCGGTGATCGACAAGGTGGTGCCGGTATCCAGCACCCGCGCCGCCGAAATGACCAAGCTGCTGGAGAACATCCATCGCGCGGTCAACATCGGCCTGGTCAACGAGATGAAGATCGTCGCCGACAAGATGGGCATCGACATCCACGAAGTGATCCGCGCCGCGGCCACCAAGCCGTTCGGCTTCGTGCCCTACTACCCGGGCCCGGGCCTGGGCGGCCACTGTATCCCGATCGACCCGTTCTACCTGACCTGGAAGGCGCGCGAATACGGCGTCAACACCCGCTTCATCGAGCTGGCCGGCGAAGTGAACTCCAATATGCCGGACTATGTGGTGTCCAAGGTGGCGGCCGCGCTGAACCAGCGCAAGAAATCCATCAACGGCAGCCGCGTGTTGGTGCTGGGCATCGCCTACAAGAAGAACGTCGACGACATGCGCGAAAGCCCGTCGGTGTTCCTGATGGAAAAACTGCGCGACCTGGGCGCGGAAGTGGCGTACAGCGACCCGCACGTGCCGGTGTTCCCGAAGATGCGCGAACACAAGTTCGACCTCAAGAGCGTGGCGCTGACGGCGGAAACCGTCGCCGGCTACGACTGCGTGCTGCTGGCCACGGACCATGACAAGTTCGACTACCCGATGTTGAAGGCCAACGCCCAGCTGCTGGTCGATAGCCGCGGCAAGTACCTGGAACCGGCCGGACACATCGTCAAGGCCTGATCCATGTGGCAGCGTTTTCCCCGTCTGGGCGCATGGCTGGCGGTGCTGGGTGGTTTCAGCCTGCTGGCCGTGCTGACACTGGTCCCGTTGGTGCGCTATTCCAAGAGCTTGCTGGTGGCGGATGCGCCGCAGCAGCGGGCCGACTGGATCGTGGTGCTGGGCGGGGAGAGCGGACAACGGGTGATTGGCGCGGCGGAATTGTTTCATCAAGGCCGCGCGCCGTTCGTGTTTGTCAGCGGCGAGGGCGATTGTCGGCTGATCGTCAAGCGGCTGGTGATGGCGGGCGTGCCGCGAGCGCGCATTGGCTACGAATGCCTGTCGAAAAGCACGTACCAGAATGCGCAGTTCACCCGGCATTACCTGGCCGCGCAGCAGCCCAGGCGCATCACGCTGGTGACTTCCTGGTTTCACTCGCGGCGCGCGCTGGAGACTTTCCGCCGGGCTTGGCCTGAAGTGGACTGGGGCATGCATATGGTGTATCCCGGCGACGACCTGTACCACAGCCTGGCTATCAATGAAGCCGGCGCGGTGCTGTCCGAATATTTGAAGATACTGGTGTATTCAGTACGTTATTGGACCTTCTGAATGTTAGTGACTCCTCCGATTACCGAGCGCAAGATCCGCTTCGCCCTGGTGGGCTGCGGCCGCATCGCCAACAATCATTTCGGCTCGCTGGAAAAGCACGCCGACCGCGCCGAGCTGGTCGACGTCTGCGACATCGATCCGGTTGCGCTGGCGGCTGCGGTTGAACGCACCGGCGCGCGCGGCCACAGCGACATGAGCGCGATGCTGGCGCAGACCGACGCCGACATCGTCATCCTCACCACGCCGTCCGGCCTGCATCCGCGCCAGAGCATCGAGTGCTCGGAAGCCGGCTTCCACGTGATGACCGAGAAGCCGATGGCCACCCGCTGGGAAGACGGCCTGGCAATGGTGAAGGCCGCCGACAAGGCGCAGAAGCACCTGTTCGTGGTCAAGCAGAACCGCCGCAACGACACGCTGCAGCTGCTCAAGCGCGCGATGCAGGAAAAACGCTTCGGCCGCATCTACATGGTCAACGTCAATGTGTTCTGGACCCGTCCGCAGGAGTATTACGACGCGGCCGGCTGGCGCGGCACCTGGGAGTTCGATGGCGGCGCCTTCATGAACCAGGCCAGCCACTATGTCGATCTCTTGGACTGGCTGATCGGCCCGGTGGAGAGCGTGCAGGCCTACACCGCCACGCTGGCGCGCAACATCGAGGTGGAAGACACTGGCACCGTCAGCGTCAAGTGGCGCTCGGGCGCGCTGGGCAGCATGAACGTCACCATGCTGACCTATCCGAAGAATCTGGAAGGCAGCATCACCATTCTCGGCGAAAAAGGCTCGGTTCGGGTCGGCGGCATGGCCGTCAACGAGATCCAGCACTGGGACTTCGCCGAGCCGCACCCGATGGACGACGAGATCAAGAACGCCAGCTACGCCACTACCAGCGTCTACGGTTTTGGCCATCCGCTGTATTACGACAACGTGATCAAGACCATGCGCGGCGAAGCCACGCCGGAGACCGACGGCCGCGAAGGGCTGAAGTCGCTGGAATTGCTGATCGCGATGTATCTGTCGGCCCGCGATGGCCGCCGCGTCAGCCTGCCGCTGGATTATTGATTCACCCGACGGCCGGACTGCCATGCGCAGGCCGGCCTTGCTACATCGAAGCATTACCGTCATGGCCGAAGAGAAGAAAGAACCCTGGTTGAATTACCTGGCGCTCACCACCGTCATTCTGGCGGTGTGCGCCACGCTGTCCACTTTCAAGGGCGGCGGCTTTTCCACCCGCAGCGTCATCGCCCAGGCGCAGGCGTCGGACCAATGGGCCTATTATCAGGCCAAGGGCATCAAGGGCAATCTGTACGAGATGGAGCGCGACCGGCTGCAGTTCGAGCTGGACAATCTGCCGGCCGGCGCCGGCGCCGCGCAGCGCCAGCGCTACCAGGCGGCCATCGATCAGGCGGCCAAGCGCGCCGAGCGCTACGGCGCGGAACGCAAGGCGATAGAGAAGAGCGCCCGCCAGTTGGAAGACGAACGCAACCAGGCGCAGCGCCAGGGCAAGCCCTTCGGCATGGCGGTGATCTTCCTGCAGGTGGCGATCCTGATTTCGTCGATCGCCGGCCTGTTCAAGCGCAAGCGGATCTGGCTGACGGCGCTGCCGGTGGCCGGCCTAGGCCTGGTGTATTTCGCCGACGGCTTTTTCCTGTTTTTCTGATTAGAGGCTTCGCACCATGGAATACACAGTCCACAGCTCCGCCATCGTCGATGCGGGCGCCCAGATCGGCGTCGGCACCCGCGTCTGGCACTGGGTGCATATCTGCGGCGGCGCTCGGATCGGCGCGGGCTGCTCCTTCGGCCAGAACGTGTTCGTCGGCAACGACGTGCTGATCGGCGACAACGTCAAGGTGCAGAACAATGTGTCGATCTACGACGCGGTGACGCTGGAGGACGACGTGTTCTGCGGCCCGTCGATGGTGTTCACCAATGTCAACAATCCGCGCAGCCACGTCAACCGCAAGAACGAATACCGCCGCACCGTGGTGAAGAAGGGGGCGACCATAGGCGCCAACGCCACCGTGGTCTGCGGCCACACGGTGGGCGAGTACGCCTTCATCGGCGCCGGCGCGGTGGTGACGCGCGACGTGCCAGCCTACGCGCTGATGGTGGGCGCGCCGGCCAAGCGCATAGGCTGGATGTGCGGTTGCGGCGAGCGCCTGCCCAACGACATCGGCACCCACACCTGCGCGGCGTGCGGCATCCATTACGAGGTCGGCGGCAACCACTGCACGCCGGTGTGAGTTTTAATCCGGGCGGCGGCGTTTGCCGGGCCGCCGTCATTCGAATATTGAGAAGACCATGTCCATCCAGTTTATTGATCTGAAAGCGCAGTACCAGCATCTGAAAGCCGACATCGATGCCCGCATCCACGCGGTGCTGGACCATGGCCAGTACATCATGGGGCCGGAAGTGAAGGAACTGGAGCAGCAATTGGCGGCCTATACCGGCGCCAAGCACGCCATCGGCGTTTGCGATGGCACCAAGGCGCTGTTGATCGCGATGATGGCGCTGGATATCGGCCCCGGCGACGAAGTCATCACCACCCCGTTCACCTTCATCGCCACCGGCGAAATGATCGCGCTGTTGGGCGCCAAGCCGGTGTTCGTCGACATCGACCCCATCAGCTACAACCTGGACCCTAAGCTGCTGGAAGCGGCGATCACCCCGCGCACCCGCGCCATCATGCCGGTCAGCCTGTACGGCCAGGCGGCCGATTTCAGCGCCATCAACGCTATCGCCGAAAAGCACGGCATCGCGGTGATCGAGGACGGCGCGCAAAGCTTCGGCGCCGGCCAGCACGGCAAGAAATCCGGCAATCTGTCCACCATCGGCACCACCAGCTTCTTCCCGAGCAAGCCCTTGGGCTGCTACGGCGACGGCGGCGCCTGCTTTACCAACGACGACGCGCTGGCGAAGAAGATGCGCGAAATCCGCATCCACGGCCAGGACCGCCGCTACCACCACCCGATCATCGGCATCAACGGCCGCCTTGACACCATCCAGGCCGCAGTGCTGCTGGCCAAGATGCCCAGCTTTCCCGACGAAGTGGCCGCGCGCGAGCGAATCGGCGCGCGCTACAGCGAGCTGTTGCAAGATGTGGCGCGGGTGCCGGTGATCGGCGCGGGCAATACCCACGTCTACGCCCAGTACACCATCGAAGTCGACAATCGCGACGCGGTGCAGGCGGCGCTGAAGGAGCTGGGCGTGCCCACCGCGGTGCATTACCCGATTCCGCTGCACCTGCAGCCGGCCTTCGCCCACCTGGGACAGGGCGAGGGCTGCTTCCCGCTGGCGGAAGCCGCCGGCAAGCGCGTGATGAGTCTGCCGATGCACCCCTTCCTGGACGAAGCCACCCAGGATGCGATCGTGGCGGCGGTGAAGAAGGCTCTGGGTTGAGGGGGATGCTGACGCTGGCCTCCCTGCGCATGCCCAAGAGCGGCTTCATCCGCCACATCATCACCCTGGTCACCGGCGCCGCCGTGGCCCAGGTGGTGCCGCTGCTGGCGTCGCCCTTGATCACCCGGCTGTACAATCCGCATGAAGTGGGCATCCAGACCGTCTACGTGTCGTGGATGTCGACGCTGGCGGTGCTGGCGACCGCCCGCTACGAGATGGCCATCGTGCTGCCGGCAGACGACAAGCGCGCCAGCAACCTGATGGGGCTGTCGCTGCTGTGCGCCAGCGCGCTGGCGCTGCTGATCGGCCTGGTAGTGCTGCTGGGCGGCCATTCCCACATCGCCACCCACCTGGGCGCGCCGGAGCTGCAGGCCTGGCTGCTGCTGCTGCCCTTGTCGGTGTGGCTGGCCGGCCTGATGCAGGCCTGGACCAATTGGAACAATCGCCACCGCCGCTACCAGGCCAACGCCAACGGCCGCATGACGCAGTCGCTGGGCATGGCCGGCACCCAGGTGCTGGCCGGCTGGCTGGGCGCCGGGGCCGGCGGCCTGATTCTGGGCCAGTTGGCGGGGCAGATCGGCTCGCTGCTGTCGCAGGCTTGGGCCGATCTGAAAACCCGTTGCGGTTGGCGGCGCGACATCAGCCGCCAGCGCATGCGCGAAGCCGCCATCGCCTACATCGAGTTTCCCAAGATCAACGCGCCGCATGCGTTGAGCACGGCGATGCTGGATTCGGTCACGCTGGTGGTGCTGGCGATGCTGGCCAGCACCTCGGCCGTCGGCTATTACGGCCTGATGATGCGGGTGTTGAAGCTGCCGGCGGCGCTGATCGGCCAGGCGGTGGCGCAAGTGGCCTACCGCGAGCTGGCGGAGGCGCGCAACCTGGGCAAGCCGCTGCGTCCCATCCTGCGCAAGATGATGCTGACGCTGTTCGGCATGGCGATGTTTCCCTTCCTGGTGATCCAGATCTTCGGCGAGCCGCTGTTCACGCTAGTGTTCGGCCGCAACTGGGCGGAAGCCGGCCGCTACGCCGAGGCGATGTCCTTGTTCATACTGTTCCATTTTGTCGCATCACCGCTGGGAATGGTGCCGCCGGTGATCAACCGCCAGCGCTTCGCCTTCCTGTTGTCTTTGGTGCAGGCGGTGCTGTTTCTGGGGTCGTTGTGGCTGGGTTTCCGCATCTGGCAGGATGCGGTGCCCACTTTTCAGCTGGTATCCGTAGTGATGGCCGGCTATTTCATTGCATATTTCACCTGGCTCTACAAGGCGGCACGATGAACTGGAATGGAATCTTCAGCCGCATCCGCTTTCGGCTGTCGGCATGGGTGCGGCCGCGCATGGTGTACGGCTTTCACCGTGGCGACGGCGTCTTCCTCAAGCGCACCCGCGTCTCCAACATGACGCGGGTCGAGCATATCGACAAGCTGATGGTGGAGGACAATGTCTACATCGGCCACTTCAACCTGATCGACGCCTCCGGCGGCCTGTTCATTGGCGAGGGCTGCCAGATCACCAATTACGTGTCCTTGCTGACCCACTCCAGCCACGTCGCCATCCGTCTTTATGGCCGCGAATACCTGGACCGCGGCGACCACGCCGGCTATCTGAAGAAACCCACCGCTCTGGGGCGCTACAGTTTCGTCGGCCCGCATTCGGTGCTGATGCCCGGGGTGGCGCTGGGCAAAGGCAGCATCGTGTCGGCCTACAGCTTCGTGGCGGCCGGCGACTACCCGGACTTCGCCATCCTGGCCGGCAATCCGGCCAAGGTGGTGGGCGATACCCGCGACATGGACGCCGAATGGCTGGCGCTGCATCCTGACCTGCATCCGCTGTACGAGGCCTGGGCCGATGACTGAACGGATACGCCGCCTGCTGGTGGTGGGCTCGGCCTCGGTGCACACCTGGCGCTTCCTCGCTGGCATTGCGCCGCATGTCGACGAGATCTACCTGGCTTGCAACGACGAAGCGCCGGCCGAGCGCCGGCCGGCCAATCTGAAGGGCGTGCTGCGCGTCGACTTCAGCCTGAAGGCGCTCGCCATAGCCGGCCGCCTGCGCCGCTGGATCCGCGAGCTGCAGCCGGACATCGTCCATGTCCACCAGGCCAATAGCGTGGCCTGGCATGCGCGCCGCGCGCTGCGTGGCATCGACATCCCGATGCTGCTCACCGCTTGGGGCTCGGACGTGCTGTTGCTGCCGCAGCAAAACCGGCTGATGCGGGCGATGGTGCGCGGCAACCTCAAGGCCGCCGCCGCCGTCACTTCCGATTCGCTGTACATGGCGGCCAAAATCCGCGAGCTGGCCGGCGACTGCCGCATCAAGCTGCTCAATTACGGCATAGACGCTTTGCCGGCCGAGCCAGATCCGGCCGCCAAGAAGCGGCAGGTGCTGTCCTGCCGGCTGCACAAGCCCCTGTACCGGATAGACGCGATCCTGCGCGCTTGGCAGGCGGTGGAGCAAGATGGCCGTTTTAATGACTGGAGTCTTGCCGTGGCGGCCAACGGCAGCGAAACCGAGGCGCTCAGGCAGCTGGCGCGCGGCCTCAAGCTGCGGAATGTGGAATTCGCCGGCTTTGTCGACAGTCAGACATTGGGCAGGCTGTACGCCGAATCGCGGGTGTTCGTCAGTGTGCCGCGTTCCGACGCCACCAGCATCAGCCTGTTGGAGGCGATGGGCCATGGCTGCCTGCCGCTGCTGTCCAATCTGCCGGCCAACGGCGAATGGGTGATAGACGGCCTCAACGGCGTCATCGCCGAGGACGTGGGTCGGCTGGGCGGCGAACTGCTGCGGGCGATGGCGTGGTCGGCCGACGACGGCGCCCTGCGCGGCATCGCCGAGATGAACCGCGGCCTGGTGGCGGCCAAGGCGCTGCACCAGGCCAATATGGCCGGCTTTGCCGATTTGTACCGCGAGCTGGCCGCAGACAAGGTTTGAAAAATGAAAATAGCCCACCTGACTTCCGCCCATCCGCGCCACGACATCCGCATTTTCGTCAAGGAATGCTGCACGCTGGCGGCTGCGGGCTTTGATGTGACGCTGATCGTCGCCGACGGCCTGGGCGAGGAAATCCGCGGCGGCGTGCGCATCCACGACGTCGGCCCCAAGACCGGCGGCCGCCTGTCGCGGATGACCGGCACCGTCAAGCGTGTCTACCAGGCGGCGCTGGCGCTGCGGCCGGACGTGGTCCACTTCCACGACCCAGAGCTGATTCCCGCCGGCGTGCGCTTGAAGCAGGCCGGCATCAGGGTAGTGTACGACGTGCACGAGGATGTGCCGCGGCAGATCCTGGCCAAGCACTGGATACCGGGCGCGGTGCGCCCCTTGGTGTCCGGCGGCTTCGAGACGCTGGAAGACTGGGCGGCGCGCCGCTTCGACGCCATCGTCACCTCCACCCCGCACATCCGCAAGCGTTTCGAGAAACTGGGCGCCAACGCGCTGGATGTGTGCAACTTTCCCATTCTGGCCGAGCTGGTGCGCGACACGCCGTGGGACAGCCGCCGCAACGAGGTGTGCTACATCGGCGGCATCAGCCGCATCCGCGGCATCGAGCCCATCGTCGCCGCGCTGCCGGACACGTCCACCCGCCTGAACCTGGCCGGGCCGTGGAGCGAGAGCGACCTGAAGGCCAAGGTGACCGCCGAGCCCGGCTGGGCGCGGGTGAACGACCTGGGCATGCTGGACCGCAAGGGCGTGGCCGAGGTGCTGGCCAGGAGCAAGATAGGCCTGGTGACCTTGTTTCCCACGCCCAACTACGTCGACGCGCTGCCGATCAAGCTGTTCGAATACATGGCTGCCGGCATGCCGGTGATCGCCAGCGACTTCCCGGTGTGGCGCGAGATCGTCGACGACGCCGGTTGCGGCGTGCTGGTTGACCCGCAGGATGCCGCCGCCATCGCATCGGCCATCAACGCGCTGCTGGCGGACGAAGGCCGGATGCGGGCGATGGGCGAAGCCGGCAAGCAGGCTGTGCTGAACAAGTACAGCTGGGCGGCGGAAGGCGAGAAGCTGGTTGGTTTGTACCGCCGGCTGGAAGAGGGCGCCAAATGAAGCTGCGCGCGCTGCTGTTCCCCTTGCTGCTGGTGCTGGCGGCGGCCCTGTTGCTGTTCCAGTTGAATCGTTCCATGGCGGGCATTGCCGCCACGCCGCCGATGATCGCCGTGCATCTGATGTTGGCCGCGCTTCTGCTGCTGCCGCTGTGGCTGAACAAAGCCTGGCTGGGCAGGAAGCTGGCCGATGCCGGTTGGCCGGCGCTGCGCGCGCAAGGTAAGGTCCGCTTCATTCTGATTTATGGTGTGCTGGGCAGAGGCGTGCCGCTGACGCTGTTCGTATTCGGCATGTCGTCGGTGGCCCAGAGCAAGCCGGCGCTGGCCATGGGGCCAGCGCTGCTGTTCTGGCTTTTAATGGGCGGCGTGTTCGCCAGCAGCCAGTGGCGACAGCTAGAGCGCGCCAACCAGACTCAAGACAAACAATAATATGCGCATTCTCTATATCAACCACTACGCCGGCAGCCCGCGCCACGGCATGGAATTCCGCCCCTATTATCTGGCGCGCGAATGGGTGAAGGCCGGCCATCAAGTAAATATGCTGGCGGCGGACGTGTCGCACCTCAGGCAGCTGCACCCGCAGTTCGCCGGCAAGTATCACGACGAGGACATAGACGGCATCCGCTACACCTGGTGCAAGACCCGTCCTTACGAGGGCAACGGCGTCGGCCGGGTGCTGAACATCTTCAGTTTCCTGGCCCGGGTGATGGGCCTGTCCGGCCGATACTTGAAGCAGTGGAAGCCGGACGTGGTGATCGCCTCGTCCACCTATCCGCTGGACACCGTCCCGGCGGCGTGGATCGCCGGCAAGACCGGCGCCAGGCTGGTCTACGAAGTGCATGACCTATGGCCGCTGACGCCGGTGGAAGTGGGCGGCATGTCGAAGAAGCACCCCTTCATCCGCCTGCTGCAGTGGGCGGAAGATTTCGGCTACAAGCGGGCCGACACGGTGGTGTCCATGCTGCCCTGCGCCAAGGACTACATGATGGCGCACGGCATGGCCGCGGAAAAATACGCGGTGGTTCCCAACGGCGTGGACGTGGGCGAGTGGCAGGGAGATACGCTGGCATTGCCGGCCGAGCACAGGATGCGGCTGGCTGAACTGAAAGCGCAGGGCCGCTTCGTCGTCGGCTATGCCGGCGGCCACGGCCTGGCCAACGCGCTGGATTTCCTGTTGGAGGCCGCCGCGCAGCTGCAAGGCACGCCGATCAGCTTCGCGCTGGTGGGCGATGGCCCGGACAAGGCGGCGCTGGCGGCCCGCGCCGCCGAGCTGAAACTGGATAATGTGCTGTTCCTGCCGTCCATCGCCAAGCGCAGCGTGCCCAACTTCCTGGCCGAATGCGACGCGCTGTACATAGGCTGGCGCAAGCTGCCGATCTACCGCTTCGGCATCAACCCGAACAAGCTGTTCGACTACATGATGGCCGGCAAGCCGGTGATCCACTCGGTGGAGGCCGGCAACGACATGGTCAAGGACGCCGGCGCCGGCATCAGTGTCGGCGCGGAAGATCCGTCCGCCATCGCCGACGCGGCGCGGCGCATGGCGGTTTTGCCGCTGGCCGAGCGCGAACGGATGGGCGCGGCCGGCAAGGCCTATGTGCTGGCCAACCACGATTACGCGGTGCTGGCGCGGCGTTTTCTGGCGGCGGTGAGGCTGTCGTAGGGCGGAAGCCCGCTGTGCGGGCGTTCCGCCATTGTCGTTATGGATGAAGTTGAGGCGGAATGCTCCGGTGGGGCTTCCGCCCCGCGGGATGGGCAAAAGATTTTGCGAGCCGTGCGCGTGATCGCGCGCGGCGACGAATATGGACGGCGGCCATCGCGGCCGCGCAAAGACGAAGGACTGAGAAATGAGCGAACAAAAATTCCTGCCGTTCGCCTTGCCGGACATCGGCGAGGAAGAGATCAACGAAGTGGTCGACGCGCTGCGTTCCGGCTGGGTCACCACCGGCCCCAAGACCAAGCAGTTCGAGGCTGACTTCGCCGCCTTCCTGGGCGACGGCGTCGAGGCTATCGCCGTCAACTCCGCCACCGCCGGCCTGCATCTGGCGCTGGAGGCCATCGGCATCCGCGAGGGCGACGAGGTGATCGTGCCGTCCTACACCTTCACCGCCACCGCCGAAGTGGTGCGCTACCTGGGCGCGCACCCGGTGTGCGTGGACGTGGACGCGGCGACGTTCAACATCCGCCCGGCCGCCATCCGCGCGGCAATCACTGACAAGACCAAAGCCATTATCCCGGTTCACTTCGCCGGTCTGGCCTGCGAGATGGACGAAATCATCGCCATCGCCCGCGAGCACGGGCTGAAGATCGTCGAAGACGCCGCCCACGCCATGCCCACCTATTACAAGGGCAAGCTGGTCGGCACGCTGGATTCCGACGTGACCGTGTTCAGCTTCTACGCCAACAAGACCATGACCACCGGCGAAGGCGGCATGGTGGTGTCGAAGAACAAGGACATCATCGCCAGATGCAAGGTGATGCGCCTGCACGGCATCAGCCGCGACGCCTTCGACCGCTACGTGTCCAAGACTCCGGCCTGGTTCTACGAAGTGGTGGCCCCGGGCTACAAGTACAATATGCCGGACACCGCCGCGGCGATGGGTATCCATCAGCTGAAGAAGATCCGCGGCTTCTATGAAAAACGCGAAGCCATGGCCCAGCGTTTCGACCGCGAACTGGCCGACCTGCCGCTGATCCTGCCGGCGCGCGCCAAGGACCAGGGCAGCAACCACGCCTGGCACTTGTACCCGGTGCGGATCAAGCCGGAGGCCGGAATCAGCCGCGACGACTTCATCGCCCAAATGGCGGAGAAGGGAATCGGCTGCTCGGTGCACTTCATCCCGCTGCACCGCCAGCCGGTATGGCGCGACGGCTACCAGCTGACCCGGGAACAGTTCCCTGTGGCTGATGCCGCTTTCGAGGCCGAAGTGACGCTGCCGCTGTACACCCGGATGACGGACGAAGACCAGACCCGCGTCATCGCCGCGGTGCGAGAGATTCTCGGCGCATGAGCGAGCGGGGCAACGACAAGGGCGGCCAGCTGTTGCCGCCCTGCTGCGGGCCGCGCCGCCATGGCTCGCGGCTGGCGAAGCGGCTGTTCGACCTGGCGGCTTCGGCCTGCGGCCTGCTGGCACTGGCCTTGCCTTTGTTGCTGGTGGCGCTGTGGGTGAAGCTGGATTCGCCCGGACCGGTGTTCTTCCGCCAGGTGCGGGTGGGCCGGAATGGCACGCTGTTCCGCATCCACAAGTTCCGCACCATGCAGGTGAATACCGAGCAGCTGGGCCAGTTGACGGTGGGCGCGGACAGCCGCGTCACCGGCGCTGGCCGCATCCTGCGCAAAACCAAGCTGGACGAGTTGCCGCAACTGCTCGACGTGTTGTTCGGCGATATGAGTCTGGTGGGGCCGCGGCCGGAGGTGCCCAAATACGTGGCGCATTATCCGGACGAGGTGCGCGACATCGTGTTGTCGGTGCGGCCCGGCATCACCGACTGGGCGTCGATCAAGATGATCGATGAAAACGAGATACTGGGCCGCGCCGCCGATCCGGAGCGCGCCTACATCGACGAAATCCTGCCGCAAAAGCTGGCTTACTGCGTGCGCTACGCCGAAACCCACAGCCTGACGGGCGACATCCGCATCATCGTCGCCACCCTGATGAAGATCGTGACCCGATGATCACACTGAGAACCGCCCGCCAAAACGACGCCGATGCGCTGGCGGAGATTTATCTCGGCTGCCGCCGCGACATGCGTTACGCGCCGCTCATGCATAGCGACCAGGCGGTGCGGCAATGGTTTGCCGGTGTTCTGCTGCCGGCGGGAAACGTGTGGCTGGCGGAGCGGGACGGCGCGATCGCCGGTTTTGTCGCCTGTTCGATGCAGGATGGCGCGCTGTGGCTGGATCAGCTCTACATCCGCCCCGGACTGCAAGGGCGCGGCATCGGTCGCGCGTTGTTGGACCATGTGTTGCGGCAGGGGGCGGCTGTCTGTCGCCTGCATGTGTTTCAAGCCAATCCGGGCGCGCGCCGTTTTTATGAAGCGCATGGTTTCACATTGCTGAGCCTGGGCGATGGCCGGGATAACGAGGAACGCTGTCCGGACGCGCTGTACCAGTGGGTACGCGTGCCGGCGGGGAATCAATAACATGTTTGAAAAACTGCTTTCCTTCTCCAGACACAACAAGATGGCGCTGTTGGCGTTGATGGACGCGCTGCTGCTGCCGCTGGCCTTGTGGTGCGCGGTGTTTCTGCGTCTGGGCGGCTACTGGGACCCCAAGCTCAATCCGCACCTGTGGATCTTCATGGTGCCGCCCCTGTGGGCGATACCCATCTTCATCAAGTTGGGCCTGTACCGCGCGGTGCTGAAGTATCTGGACGACAAGATCATCGTCACCGTGTTTTTGGGGGTGACATTGTCGGTGCTGGTATTGCAAGGCGTGATCCAGATGTTCGCCATCTGGGCCATGCCGCGCGCCGCGATCATCATCTTCTGGGTGTTCGCGATGGCCTATATCGGCGGCAGCCGCTTCCTGTTGCGCGGCCTGGTGCGGCGCATCGACGTGGTGGACGCCCCGCGCGAGCATGTGATCATCTACGGCGCCGGCCGCGCCGGGGTGCAGCTGATGCTGGCGCTTCAGGCCGGCCGCGAATACCGGCCGATGGCCTTTGTCGACGACAACCCCGAGCTGCGGCGCCGCACCTTCCGCGGCGTGGCGGTGCACGCGCCGGAGGAGCTGCCGCAACTGCTCAAGGACACCGCCGCCAAGTGCATCCTGCTGGCGATGCCGTCGGTCAGCCGCGGCCGCCAGCGCGAGATACTGGAGTCGCTGGAGCGCTTGCGGGTGCCGATCAAGCGCCTGCCCGGCATGGCCGACCTGGTGTCCGGCGAGGCGCGGGTGGAGGAATTGAAGGAAGTGGAGATCGAGGACCTGCTGGGCCGCGATCCGGTGCCGCCCAAGGCCGAGCTGTTGGCGCGCAACATCAAGGGCCGGGTGGTGATGGTCACCGGCGCCGGCGGCTCCATCGGCTCCGAACTGGTGCGCCAGATCGCCCGCAACCAGCCATCGCGCATCGTGCTGTTCGAGCTGTCGGAATACGCGCTGTACGCGATAGACCAGGAGCTGGCGCAGCTGGCGCCGGCCATCCCGCGCACGCCCATCCTGGGCTCGGTGATCGATTACGACAGGCTTAGCCAGGTGATGCGCGCGTTCAAGGTGGAGACGGTGTACCACGCCGCCGCCTACAAGCATGTGCCTATGGTGGAGCACAATCCGGTGGCCGGCATCGTCAACAACGCCTTCGGCACGGATACCACCGCCCGCGCCGCCGAGGATTGCGGCGTCGACACCTTCGTGCTGATCTCCACCGACAAGGCGGTGCGCCCCACCAATGTGATGGGCGCCACCAAGCGGCTGGCCGAGCTGACGCTGCAGACCCGCCACGCCCGCGGCAGCCGCACGCGCTTCGTGATGGTGCGCTTCGGCAACGTGCTGGGCAGCTCCGGCTCGGTCGTGCCGCTGTTCCGCCGCCAGATCAAGGCCGGCGGCCCGATCACGCTGACCCACGCCGACATCACCCGCTACTTCATGACCATACCCGAAGCGGCGCAGCTGGTGATCCAGGCCGGCGCGATGGGCGACGGCGGCGACGTGTTCGTGCTGGACATGGGAGAGCCGGTGAAGATCATCGACCTGGCGCGGCGCATGGTGCATCTGTCCGGCCTGGAGGTGAAGGACGAGCGCCATCCCAAGGGCGACATCGAAATCCGCATCACCGGCCTGCGTCCGGGCGAGAAACTGTACGAGGAGCTGCTGATAGGCGACAACGTGCTGGCCACCGACCACGCCCGCATCATGCGCGCCCAGGAATACCACCTGAGCGCCGACGAAATGGCTTCGCTGCTGCAGCGGCTGCGCGATGCCTGCCAGCGGCTGGACGCGCCGGCGGCCTTCGCGCTGATGCAGCAGGCGGTGCACGAGTTCCGCGCCGCCGAGGCGACGCAGGACTGGGTGACGCTGCAGGGCTGAGTCTCGTTACCGGTCCCAGGCGCAACGGCTGCAAGCTACCACTTGCAGCCGTTGTCTTTATCCAGCGCGTCTTTCAACAGGAAGGGCGCCGCCAGCAGGCCCAGGCCGGAATAGGCGGTTTTGCAGTCTTTGCGCTGCGCCTGGTCGATATTGCGCGCCAGCCGCGCTTTTTCCGGCTCGGCTTGCAGCGGCTTGGCGTTGGGTTTTTCCGGCTCCAAGTGGCGCATTTGCTGGCGCAAGCCTTCGATGGTGACACGCGTTTCGGCGCTGGCGGCGCTGGCGGCGGTCTTGCCTTGCCGGGCCGCTTTGCCGGGGCGCGCGGTTATCGCGGCCGGCGGCGCGGCGCGCGCGGCAACGGAGGCTCGACGCGGCGCCGGAGAGGCTGCCGGGCTTGGACTGGCCGGGGCGGGCAGGCTGATGGGCAGGATCTGGACTCTCAATGCTTGCGGCGCGGCGGCGGGCTGCTGTTGGACGGCTTTCAGCGCGAAGAAGGCCAGCGCATGCAGCAGCAGGCTGGCGGCGATGGCCAACGGTCGGCGCGGCAGCCGAAGATGGCGCGGGGCGGGGAGGATGCTCATATCAGGAAACTAGATGCTGTCTTTTCATATGTTTATGGCATTGCTGTTTGGATTTGCTGCGTCGATTGTGACATCGAGGCCCTAAGAACCTGTTCGCGATCTTTATGGTTTTGAATCCGCTATGCGGATGATCGTTTTCATAGCCGGTGCTGTCCGGCAGGCAGGGAGGGGATATTTGCTTGGCCGCATATCCCCCCACTCCTAAAGGCCGCCCTCAAGCCTGGCCTGCGGCGTCCCGCCGGTGCCCGTCAGGCCCGAGGCGCGGCGGAACTCGTCCCGCGCTAATGTGGCGGGACTCAAACAGGCAGCCGCTTAAGACTCCGGGCTTGCCATCCGGCGGCAGGCTTGAAGCGACTGTGGCGCATCGAAAACGTGCTTGTTTGTCGCAAGCCGTGCCCAAAAGCAAAAGATCGTGAACAGGCTCCAAGGTAGAGCGCGCGCGCGCCGCAAAGTGCCCGGGCGGTGTACCATCTGGCATCCGCAACCAGGACCTTGAGCGATGGAAACCCGCTGGCTGGAAGATTTTCTGGTGCTGGCCGACACCGGCAGCTTCACCCGTTCCGCCGAATTGCGCCATCTGACGCAGCCGGCGTTCTCGCGCCGCATCCGCGCGCTGGAAAGCTGGCTGGGGGCCGACCTGATAGACCGCACCACCTACCCCACCCGCCTTACCGCCGCCGGCAAGCTGTTGCAGGAGCAGGCGGTGCCGCTGCTGGCCCAGCTCAACACTACCCGCACCATGCTGCGCGGCCTTCAGCCGCTGCCGCAGGGCACGCTGGAGTTCGCAGTGCCGCACACGCTGTCGTTTTCCTATTTCCCCAAATGGCTGACAGCGGTGGAGCAGGACTTCGGCCCGCTGTCCTGCCGGCTGCAGGCCAGCAATGTCCACGACGCGCTGCTGGCCTTCGTCGAAGGCGGCAGCGACCTCCTGATGTGCTACCACCATCCCAAGCAGCCGGTGGAGCTGCACGACGCCCGTTACGGCGGCTTGCGTCTGGGCGTGGAGCGGCTGCGGCCGTATTCCGCGGCGCGGGACGGCGCGCCGCGCTTCGCGCTGCCCGGCCGCGCGGAGGCGCCGCTGCCCTTCTTGGGCTACGCCAGCAACGCCTATTTCCGCCTGATGAGCGATTTGATCCTGGTGGGAGGGCCGCAGCCGGCGCACCTGTCGCTGCGCTACGAAACCGATATGGCGGAAGGCTTGAAGCAGATGGCGCTGGCCGGCCATGGCGTGGCTTTTCTGCCGGAAAGCTCGGTGGCGGCTGAGTGCCAGTCCGGCCTGCTGCTGCCGGCCGGCGGCGACGAGTGGAGCGTGCGGATGGAGATCCAGCTGTATTGCGACCGCCGCCGCGCCCGGCCCGAGCTGGAAGCGCTGTGGGACTACCTGTCGGCGCGTTATCCGCCGGTGTGAGCCGGTAGGCTTTGCCAAGGTTATGCATTTCCTGCATGACCCCATCGCCATTCGGAATTGGCCAGCCAGACGGCTCAGGCATACAGTGCGGGCTCATCCGCCGTCCGACGACGGCCTATACGGAGACATGCCGCATGACCACCCGCACCGAACACGATCTCTTGGGCAACCGCGAAGTGCCGGCCGCCGCCTACTGGGGCGTGCACACCCTGCGCGCCATCGAGAATTTCCCGATCACCGGCCAGACCATCGCCAGCTACGGCGACCTGATCCGCGCGCTGGCCTGCATCAAGCAGGCCGCCGCCCAGGCCAACCGCGATCTGGGCATTCTCGATCCGAAACTGGCGCAGGCCATCGTCGACGCCTGCGAGGAGATCCGCGATGGCAAGCTGCATGAAGAATTCGTGGTCGATGTGATCCAGGGCGGCGCCGGCACCTCCACCAATATGAACGCCAACGAGGTGATCGCCAACCGCGCGCTGGAGCTGCTGGGCCACGCCAAGGGCGAGTACCAATATCTGCACCCGAACGAGCACGTCAACCTGTGCCAGAGCACCAACGACGTCTATCCCACCGCGCTGCGCCTGGCCGCCTTCTGGGGCGTGCACAAGCTGGTATCGCGGATGGAAGCGCTGCGCGGCGCCTTCGCCGCCAAGGCCGACGAGTTCAAGAACATCCTGAAGATGGGCCGCACCCAGCTGCAGGACGCGGTGCCGATGACGCTGGGCCAGGAATTCCAGACCTACGCGGTGATGCTGGGCGAGGACGAGCAGCGCCTGAAGGAAGCCAGCGCGCTGATGCTGGAGATCAACCTGGGCGCTACCGCCATCGGCACCGGCATCACCTCGCATCCGGACTATGCCCGCCTGGTATGCCTGCACCTGTCCGAGCTGACCGGCCACAAGCTGATCACCGCGCCCAATCTGATCGAAGCCACCCAGGACTGCGGCGCCTTCGTTCAGCTGTCCGGCGTGTTGAAGCGGGTGGCGGTCAAGCTGTCCAAGACTTGCAACGACCTGCGGCTGTTGTCGTCCGGCCCGCGCGCCGGCTTCGGCGAAATCAATCTGCCGGCGCGCCAGGCCGGCTCGTCCATCATGCCGGGCAAGGTGAATCCGGTGATTCCGGAGGTGGTGAGCCAGGTGGCGTACGAGGTGATCGGCAACGACGTTACCATCACCATGGCGGCCGAGGCCGGCCAGCTGCAGCTGAACGCCTTCGAGCCCGTCATCGCCTATAGCCTGTTCCGCAGCGCCGGCCACTTGGCCAACGCTTGCGACACCCTGACCGAGCATTGCGTCAAGGGCATCACCGCCAACCGCGAGCGCCTGCGCCTGAGCGTGGAAAACTCCATCGGCCTGGTGACCGCGCTCAACCCGGTGATTGGCTACGAGGCTGCCACCCGTGTCGCCGCCGAGGCTCACGCCAACGGCAGTAGCGTGGCCGAGGTGGTGCTGGCCCACGGCTTGCTGACCCGCGAGCAACTGGACGACATCCTGCAGCCGGAAATGCTGACCCAGCCGCGCTGGGTGACGCTGTAACCTTTTTCCATCCTTGTTTGACTCGTGATTTCCGGCGCCTGTGGCGCCGGTTTTTTTATGTTGCGTCACAAGCCGCTGGCGATTGCGTCCGGCAACAGGTATAACATTTATTGTGCACCGCACAATAAAAGGAGCGCATGATGAGTCTTCTCCTGTGGTGGAGTATCGAATTCCCCGCCCGCACCCTGTCCTGCCTGCTGGACGGCTGGCGCTGCCAGCAGCAGTACTGGCGTTCCAGCCTGTTCCACGGCGCCAGGGTCTGCCTGAGCCCGGCGCCCTTGCCGGACAAGCTGGCGCGGCTGGCCAGGCGTGGCTGCGCCGATGGCATCGCGCTGTGCTATGACGGCTGCCAGCCGCGTTTCGCATGGCTGGAGCATGCCTGCCTGAATCTGCCGCAATGCGGCTGCGCGCGCGAGGAATGGCAAAACTGCCTGCATCGCAGCCGGCAGGCGCTGCAACAAGGCCTGTTGCAGTTGGGACGGGAATGGTCGCGGCTGTAGCCGCGGCTGGTGTTCAAGCCGGCGTGGCCGCGTTTTCGCAGCGGGTTTGCTGGCGATGGCGATAGCCCTTTCCATTTAATGCTCATGATATAGAATGCGTGGAAATATCCAATTTGGATATTTCCATTTAAATGGAAAGGGTATTCCTATGATGCGCAGGGCGATTTTTCTAGCGGGACTGCTTGTGACTAGTGGTGCGCAGGCGGACTGGGCGGCGAAAGTGCTTGCAGACCAATATCTGGCGACGGTCAACTATGGCGGCGGCACGCTGAGCTATGGCGAAGACGCTTCGGCGATGGGGCCGTTGCAGCAGGTGGCGAATCAAATGCAGAGCCTGCCCTCCGATTTGCAGCAGGCTTTGAACGGGCCGGTGTCGCAACTGGTGGCGAGGAACGGCGCCAGCTTCCAGAGCGGGACGATCAGCGGCAATGCGCAGCTGACAATCACCCCGGATGCCAGCGGCGTGGCCCGCATGACGGTATCCGGACTCGGTTATCAGGTGCGCAGCCAGTATTCCGGCAGCAAATGGGGCGTGATCCACTACAGCTGCACCAATACGCTGACGCTGAGCAACATCGTCATCACCGCCCAGTATGGCACGGCCAGCGGCGCAATGCAGGACGGCAAGACCGGCATGACGGCGACGACCAGTTCCTCTACCGACTGTGATTCCAATTTGAGCTGGATTCTGCCGGGAGTGGGCGACGTGCTGATCGGCAAGGCCCAGGACAAGATCAATGACCTACTGCTGAGCAATGTGCAGGTTCAGATGGCCAAAGCGAAGGACGCGCTGTTGTACGGCACCGATCAGAACATGCTCAATGGACTGAGTCGTCTGGTGCCGCCGGGCAAGGTGGTGGCGCTGCCGGGGGGCGGCTCGTTTCCGCTGGGACAATATCTGCAGAACAATCTCGCCTATCTGCTGGGCAACAGTCAGTTGAGCATTCAGCTGGGAAGTCCGATCGCGCTGAAAAAATACATAGGCTTGGGCAGGCCGCCGGTATCGAATGTTACCGCCGATGCGGTGACGATCGCGCTTTCGTCGCCGGCGCTGTCGTTCTCGATCAAGGTGAGCGAAACCGTAAACTTGGGATGGGTGTGCCTTCCCATTCATGGCAACTGCTAGACCTCTTGCCGCAGGGAGGCCGGCGCGCTGGCGCCTTAGGCGTTCAGCCGCCTGGCCTTGTTCAGGCCGCTGTTCCCCTGGGGCTGAGGGGGCGACGAGGAACAGGGACCGAGCCTGGAGCGCGAGTCCGGAGCGCTATCCGCGCCTTCGGAGGGAAGCGCGAGCCGGCGGCCATGCTCGCGTGTTGGCCCGCGAGCCATGCGATAATCGCCATTTTGATCCGGATGCGACAATGGCGACCCAATTTCTTCTGAGCGAGCAGCAAATGCAACAATTGGCGCCGCAACTGCAAGGCTATCTATCGGACCAGCTTGGCCTGGAGATCGGCAGTTTCGATGCCCGTTTCTTGCTGGACTTCCTTGCCGACAAGATGGGGCGCGATATCTACAACAAGGCGCTGCAGGATGCGCAGACCGCGCTGGCGGCCAGGCTGGAGACATTGCAGGCGGCGATCTGGGAGCTGGAGAAGTAGGCCCCGGACCATTCGGCCGGACAAGCGCAAGCTGCCGGCCGCCGGCAATTGCGGTTACAATCGTGCATCCTTCCCCTTTATGCTGCTGTGCCGATGCTCTACTTGCGTTTGATGATAAAAGGCTTCTTGCTGGCGGTGCTGCTGGTGGTGCTCGGCTTCGCCTACATCGCCTGGACCATCGTCGACTACGGCAGCGGCGGCGAGCAGAACGGCGCCGATGCCGCGCTGGTGCTGGGCGCGGCGGCCTGGGGCAACAAGCCGTCGCCGGTGTTCCGCGAGCGCATCAACCACGCGGTCAAACTGTATCAGGGCGGCAAGGTGCGCTGGATCGTGTTCACCGGCGGCACGCCGCAGCCCGGCTATCCGTCCGAGGCCGACGTCGGGCGGGAATTCGCCGCCCGCCAGGGCGTGCCGATGACCGCGATGCTGGCCGAGACCGAGTCGCGCACCACCTGGCAGAACCTGTCCAACGCCCGCGACCTGGGCCGCCAGTTTGGCATCCGTTCCTATCTGCTGGTCAGCGACCCCCTGCACATGCGCCGCGCGGTGCTGATGGCCGGCGATCTGGGGCTGAGCGCTTATCCGGCACCCACCCAGTCCAGCCGCTTCCGCACCCTGTCCAGCTGGTCGCGCTTCCTGGCGCGTGAAACCTGGCTGTATCTGGGTTACCGGGTTTTTCGCCAGTTGTCTTGAGGGAGTGTGGATAACCCGGCGATTTTTAGATTGCTGTGGATAAGTAGCTGGCCCATTGCCAAAAGAAAAAGCCGCCAATTGGCGGCTTTGTTCATTGCTGCGCGATGTTCAGGCGGCGTGCCACAGATCGATCAGCTCGCCGGCTTCCAGCGATTGAACCTCGCTGCGGGCTTCGAGCCAGGCCACCAGCTCGCCGCGCAGCGCTTCGCTGATCTTGAGCTCGTTCACCGGAAAGGCCACGCCTTCCAGCTTGTTCTTGCCGTCGAAATGGCCGCCGAAGCTGATGCCGGCTTCATCCACGCGGGTCAGCCAGCCGTCCAGCAGATCATCGGCGTCCACGCCTTCGTGCAGATTGGCGATCAGGTGGAAGCCCAACTCGCGGAATTCGCCGACGCGCATTTTCTTGCGCTGACGGGCGTTGAGGCGTTTCAGACGTTGGGCGGAATTGGGGTTGCGCAGAAAAGCCATGATGATTCCTTATTCAAAGACGTGGCGATGATAGCAGGTTTGCGGTGTGGTCAGGTGGTGGCGGTCTGGGCGACTTATTCTCTATTGTTCTTAAATGGTAACAGTTGTGATTGTTATGTCATAAATGGTGTGGCTAGTATCGAACGAGCAATACCCATCAAAACCATAACGATAGCGACAAAGAGATGCATGCCAATAAAAAACCAATAGCAGTTTCCGTGATATTAGCTTCATTGCTGAGCGCCTGCGGCGGCGGCGGGACAAGCGGCCCGGATGGCAATGCAGCCGCCGGCGCGCAGGCCGCCAGCAGCAAACTTGCGCAGCCTTCCGGCAAGGAGGTGGCGCTGATCGCCTGCAGCGGCGCGCGCTGCCAGTTGCCGGCCAGCGCGGCCGGCGCCGCTTCCGGCTCGGTTTACCAGTACAGCAACGCCAGCGGCCAGGCGCAAACCATCACCTTGACCGGACTGGCGGCCGGAGGCTGGAATGCCGAGGTCGCCCGCATCAGCAGCGGCGATACTTCGACGCAGGCCAGGCGCGGGGCGGGCGGTTTGCGCGGCGGCGACGCGGCGCGGCAGGACAGGCTGGAGGCGGAAAGTCAACTGGTGTTGCGCGCGGTGGCGCAGCACAGCCGTAGCGGCGCCATGCAGCGTCAGCTGTTGCGGCAGTCGGCCAAGTTGAGCGGCGCGCAGAATGCTTTGCAACAGCAAAACTACGCCTTGGGCGACTCGCGGCTATGGCATGACATGGACGCCGACAGCGCCACCACGCTGCAGGCGGCGCGCGACTTGCCCAACGGCGGCAAGGTGTACGTCTGGGCGCAGCAGGGGCTCAACGTCAGCGCCAGCAACGCCCAGGCCGACGCGCTGGCCGAGCGTTTCGCCAACAGCGTTTATCCGCTGGAGGCCAGCGTGGTCAGCGAGCCGTGGGGCAACGACATCCACCCGGACTGGCGCGCGCTGGCGCTGCCGGGCAGCACCAAGGATGTTCATCTGGTGCTCAGCCGGCTGAACGATCCGGCCCAAGTTGGCGGCAGCCGTCTGTTGGGCTATGTGCGCTGGACCAACGCGCTGCTAGCCACGGCGGCGCCGGCGGTGTGCGGCGGCGACGCCGACTGCGAGAAGATCATAGGCAACAGCAACCAGGCGCTGGCGACTTTCGTCGACCTGGACACTTTCGTCAAGGCGGACAGCCCGGGCAACTGGTCGATGAAGGACAATGGTCCCAGTCTGGCGCTGTCCACGCTGGCGCATGAGTATCTGCACGTGCTGTATTCCTACAACAAGATTCTGCGGCAGCAGCCGGGCTCGGATTCGCCCACGGTATGGGAGAACGAGTTGGCGGCGCAGACCATGGGCTATCTGGTGTCGGCCGACACCTTCACCGGCGGCCGCGGCCGCGACGCCAACTCGCATCCCGACTTGCGTCCGGGTGGAGATTTCGAGTCTCTGCTGCGGCAACCTGCGTGCAATCTGAAAGGCTGGAGCGTGGCGGCGGGCGATTACACCTGCTATCCGAAAGCATTGACGCTGGGCATGCAGATGCTGCACCAGTTCGGCGCCGGCGTGATGAAACCATGGGTGACCGGCGCCAGCCGGGGCGAGCAGGCGCTGGACGACGGCCTGCGCGCGGTGGGCGGCGGCAATTACAGTAGCCTGCTGCTGCGGCTGACCACCACGCTGGCATTGGCCGAAGGCGGTTCGGCGGTGCCTGGCTACGGCTTCCCGGCCAAAACTCTGCAGCTGCCGGCCAACCAGTACTTCCCGCAGGGTAAAACTCTGCAATTGCCGGCAATCGCCTTCCAGGCGCGGGAGGTCAACTGGTCCGGCGACACCGGTGCGGAAACCTATCGCCAGGCGCTGGCGGTGAGGCGCGGTAGCGCGCAGATCACCGTGCCGGCCAATAGCCATCTGTTGCTGGTGAAGCCATGAGCCGACGCTGGCCGCTGTGGTGCCTGCTGCCCTGGCTGATGGCGATGGCCACCGCGCCATGGGAGCAGGGCACGCTGGTGGCGGTCGGCGCCCAGCCGTTGCTGCGGCTGGGGATAGCGCGCGGCGGCGAGGTGCTGACCATCCGGCCGGCCGGCGATGGCCAGGGGGTGGACCGCGCCCGCCTGCGGCAATTGCGGCCGCAGACCGGGCAGCGCATCCGCTACCGTGTGGCCGGCGAGGCCAGCAGTCCGGCTTACGGCCGCGAGGTCATTCTGCGCCAGGTGGAAGTCTTGCCTTGAGGCGCGGCGATGGCGGCCGACGGGCCCATCCGGCATCATGCCGGCTGGGCCTTTTACGTTTGGGAGACCGACACCATGCGATTGTTCAGCGCGGATGATTTCCGTTCCATGCCCTGGGCCAACGGCGGCGGCCAGACTTGCGAACTGTTCCGGCTGGCGCATCCCGCGCGGGCGGACGCCTTCGCCGTGCGGCTGTCCATCGCCGATGTGGCGCAGGGAGGCCCGTTTTCCCACTTCCCCGGGGTGGACCGCCTATTGGGTTTGCTGGAGGGAGACGGCATGGAGCTGAGCCTGGACGATGGCGGCTCGCTGCGTCTGGACGCGCCTGGCCAGATAGCGTCCTTTGGCGGCGAGGCCGCCGTCCAGTGTCGTCTGCTGGGCGGCGCGTTGCGCGACTGCAACCTGATGCTGGCGCGCGACTGGGGACGCGGTGAGCTCAGCCGCTTGAGCTTGTCGGCAGGGCAGGACCTGAGCGTGCCGGTGGCCGATATGACCCTGCTGTATCTGCAGCGGGGCGAGTGGCGCTGCGACGGCCGGCTGCTGCCGCCGGCTTGCCTGCTGGCGGCGGAGGGGGAGGCGCTGGCGCTGCAGGCGCAAACCGACGGCGTCGCCTGGCTGGCGCGGGTGAGCCGCCTGGCTTGAGGCCATGAAAAAAGCCAACCGCGCGGTTGGCTTTCCGATTGGGAGCGCGGCGCTTACAGCCCCAGTTCGCTCCAGATGGCGTCCACGCGCTGGCGGGTGGTGTTGTCCATCACGATCGGCGTGCCCCATTCGCGGCTGGTCTCGCCCGGCAGCTTGTTGGTGGCGTCCAGTCCCATTTTGCCGCCCAGGCCAGAGATCGGGCTGGCGAAATCCAGGTAGTCGATGGGGGTGTGGTCTATCAGCGTGGTGTCGCGCACCGGGTCCATCCGGGTGGTGATCGCCCAGATCACTTCCTTCCAGTCGCGGCAGTCGACGTCGTCGTCCACCACCACGATGAACTTGGTGTACATGAATTGGCGCAGGAAGCTCCAGCAGCCCATCATCACCCTTTTCGCGTGGCCCGGGTACTGCTTCTTGATGCTGATCACCGCCATCCGGTAGCTGCAGCCTTCCGGCGGCAGATAGAAGTCGACGATCTCCGGGAACTGCTTTTGCAGGATGGGCACGAACACCTCGTTCAGCGCCACGCCCAGGATGGCCGGCTCGTCCGGCGGCTTGCCGGTGTAGGTGCTGTGGTAAATCGCGTTCTCGCGCATGGTGATGCGGTCTATCGTCAGCACCGGGAAGCGGTCCTGCTCATTGTAGTAGCCGGTGTGGTCGCCATAGGGGCCCTCCAGCGCGGTGTCGTCCGGATGGATGTGGCCTTCCAGCACGATTTCGGCGCGCGCCGGCACTTGCAGGTCCGAGCCGATGCATTTGGTCAGCTCGGTGCGGCTGCCGCGCAACAGGCCGGCGAACTGGTATTCCGACAGCGTGTCCGGCACCGGCGTCACCGCGCCGAGTATGGTGGCCGGGTCGCAGCCCAGCACCACCGCCACCGGATAAGGCTGGCCCGGGTGCTGCTGGCAGAACTCGCGGTAGTCCAGCGCGCCGCCGCGGTGCGCCAGCCAGCGCATGATCACGCGGTTGCGGCCTATCACCTGCTGGCGGTAGATGCCCAGGTTCTGCCGTTTCTTGTTGGGGCCGCGGGTGACGGTGAGGCCCCAGGTGATCAGCGGGGCGACATCGCCCGGCCAGCAATGCTGGATCGGCAGCTTTTCCAGGTCGACGGCGTCGCCTTCGCAGACGATCTGCTGGCACGGCGCCTTTTTTACTTCCTTAGGCGCCATCGACAGCACCTGCTTGATGAGCGGCAGCTTGTCCCAGGCGTCCTTCAGGCCTTTAGGCGGTTCCGGTTCCTTCAGATAGGCCAGCGTCTGGCCGATTTCCCTGAGCTGCATCACGTCGCTAGCGCCCATGCCCAGCGCCACGCGCTCCGGCGTGCCGAACAGGTTGGCCAGCACCGGGAAGTCGTAGCTCCGGTCCCGATGGCGCGGTTGTTCGAACAGCAGCGCGGGGCCGCCCGCCTTCAGCACGCGGTCGCCGATTTCCGTCATTTCCAAATGCGGGGACACCGGCGCGCTGATCCGCTTCAGCAGCTGTTTTTGTTCAAGTTGGGCGATGAATTCCCGTAGATCGGCATATTTCATGACTTTTTCATGATCTGGCGCAAAGTGTGGAGTGGGGGGCTTGGATAATCTGCCTTCGAACGTCGCACGCTACTGCCGGCAGGGATCGCTGTCAACGCTGGCCGGCCGCGCGGCCAGTATTTTTAGCCCCATTGGAGAACAGAAAATGAAGAAGCTCGCTCTCGCCGCCATGATAGGCATGCTTTCCGCCGGCGCGTTCGCCGCCCAGGGCGACATCCTCGCCCGTTTCCGCGTGATCGACGTCGATCCTTCGGCCAGCTGGAGCAGTTCGGCTCCTGGCCTGAATGTGGATGCCAAGTCCTCTCCCGCGCTGGAGTTGGACTTCACCTATATGATCACCAACAACATCGGCACCGAGCTGATCCTGGGCACCTCGCGCCACAAGATCACCGCCAACGGCGCGGACATCGGCAAGGTGTCGGTGCTGCCGCCGACCGTGACGGTGCAGTACCACTTCGCGCCGGAAGCCACTTTCCGTCCGTATGTCGGCGCCGGCGTCAACTACACCCGCTTCTATAACGACGGGCTGGGCAACGGCGCGATCACGGTCAAGAAGAACAGCTTCGGTCCGGCGCTGCAGGCGGGCGCGGACATCGCCATCAACAAGAACTGGTTCGTCAACTTCGACGTCAAGAAGCTGTGGGTGCAGACCGACGTCAGCGCCGGCGGCGCCAAGCTGGGTACGCTGCACATCGACCCGTGGGTGTTCGGCGTCGGCGTCGGCACCAAGTTCTGAGCGGTACCGCCTGTGTGAGAAAGGGCGCCTTGCGGCGCCCTTTTTCTTTTGCCGGATAGCCTATATCCATCCATCTGATGGCTTGGGCATGTTCAGGGCCATGACCGCGGCGGTTGATGGCGTCATAATGATTGACGGCGTGAATTTTCCATCGCGGCGGGTGTCGATCAGACACGGCGCGCGGGTTGCCGCCTGCGCAAAGCGCCGATATCGCGTCATGGATTGGCGCCAGCCGGCGGCGGGGACGAAGATTTGCTGGCCCGCGCGGCGGGCTTAGACAATCTTGTTGTCAAAATACATCATTTACAATAATGACAGTCCAGATATTTTTCGCGGCGCCGGCGCATGCCGGGGAGAGTTTTTTTCATTGAAAAGAGCAACTTATCCGGATGGCTTGCCATGTTGGCGAGGATAGGCGGAAAAATGCGCTGAGTTATTGAATTTACAAGGGATTTCAGCGGCCCCGAAAATTGATTTTTTGTTAAACTGGCGCCCTTTTTCGTGGTGGGGAAGATCCATGGCTCTCCTTGAAATCAAAAACGTGGTCAAACGCTTCGGCGACTACACGGCGGTCAACGATGTCAGCCTGTCGGTCGAGGCGGGCGAGTTCTTCACGCTGCTGGGCCCTTCGGGCTGCGGCAAGACCACCTTGCTGCGCATGCTGGCCGGTTTCGAGCAGCCGGATGCCGGGCAGATCCTGCTGGACGGCCAGGACATGTCCCAGGTTGCGCCGGAGAAGCGCCCGGTTCACACGGTGTTCCAAAGCTATGCGTTGTTCCCGCACATGACGGTGCGCGAGAACATCGCCTTCCCGCTGAAGATGGCCAAATGGGACAAGCGCAAGATCGAGGCCCAGGTGGATCAGTTGCTGGCCGACGTGCGCCTGACCCCGTTCGGCAGCCGCTACCCGCATGAAATGTCCGGCGGCCAGCGCCAGCGCGTGGCCATCGCCCGCGCGCTGGTGGACCGGCCGCGGCTGCTGCTGCTGGACGAACCGCTGTCGGCGCTGGACGCCAAGCTGCGCGAGGAGATGCAGATCGAGCTGATCAATCTGCAGAAGGAAGTGGGCATCACCTTCGTCTACGTCACCCACGACCAGGGCGAGGCGCTGGCCCTCAGCCATCGCATCGCGGTGATGAGCCACGGCCAGGTCGAGCAACTGGACGCGCCGGAGCAGTTGTACAGCTATCCGAAAAACCGTTTTGTCGCCGACTTCCTCGGCCAGTGCAATGTGCTGGAAGCCACCGTCAAATCGCTGGACGGCGACGCCATGACGCTGGACATCAAGGGTTGCGGCGAGGTGAGGTGCCTGGCGGTGGCCGGCGCCAAGCCGGGTCAGCAAGGCTGGCTGGCGCTGCGTCCGGAGAAGGTGAGGCTGGACAAGTCGCTGGCGGCCCAGGACGACGAAGCCCACCTGAAGGGCCGCGTGCACGATTGCCTGTATCTTGGCGACGTCACCCTCTATGTGGTGGAAGTGGCCGACGGCGTGCGTATCGAGGCGATGCAGGCAAACAACATTCCCGGCGTCGCAAAATTCTTCGACGACGGCGACAGCGTCGAAATCGCCTGGCGCTTCGACGCCGGCAGCTTCCTGACGGAGTAAGCGATGGCCATCCGTGATCGTTTCGGCAAGTGGGCGCTGTCCTGGCCCCCCTTGCTGTACCTGGTATTGTTCTTCCTGATCCCGTCGCTGATCATGCTGGTGGCGGCGTTTCGCCAGCCCGGCGACTACGGCGGCCTGGCGCCGCTGTTCACCATCGAGGACGGCCAGCGCGTCTGGCAACTGACGCTGGACAACTTCCACCGCCTGGTGGAGGAGCCGCTGTACATCGAGCTGTTCATCAAGTCGGCCGGCTACGCGCTGACCACCACGGTGGTCTGCCTGCTGATGGCTTACCCGCTGGCCTGGCTGATCGCCCGCTCCGGCAAGAAGTACCGCGACCTGCTGCTGCTGCTGGTGATCCTGCCGTTCTGGTCCAACTTCCTGATCCGCATTTACGCCTGGATGATCATCCTGGGTCCGCAGTCGGCGTTCACCAAGGCGCTGAATCTGGCGCTGACCACGCTGGGCTTCGAGCCGGTGCGGCTGTTGTTCACCTCGTTCGCGGTGATCGTCGGCCTGGTATACGTGCATCTGCCCTTCATGGTGCTGCCGCTGTACGCCAATCTGGAAAAGCACGACATGGCGCTGCTGGACGCCGCGCAGGACCTCGGCGCCAATGCCTGGCAGCGTTTCTGGCGCGTGACTTGGCCGCTGAGCCTGCCAGGCGTGTTCGCCGGCTCGGCGCTGGTGTTCATCCCGGCGCTGGGCATGTTCGCCATTCCGGACATCCTGGGCGGCACCGAATCCATCATGATAGGCAATCTGATCAAGCAGCAGATCCTGGATACCCGCGACTGGCCATTCGGCTCGGTGCTGTCCATCATGCTGACCGGCGGCGTATTGCTGATCGCCGTTCTGGGGGCTGTGGTAGCGAGAAAGGGGAAGGCGCGTGGCTAAGAAACAATCGAAGTGGCTGTGGGCTTCGGCCGGCCTGACCTATCTGTTCCTGTACCTGCCGCTGGTGATCGTGGTGCTGTACTCGTTCAACGATTCGCGCCTCAACGCCGAGTGGGTGGGCTTCACCCTCAAGTGGTACGACAAGCTGTTCCACAACGAGAAGATGCTGACCGCGGCCGGCAACTCGCTGCTGATCGGCATCGTCGCCAGCTTCTTCGCCACCATCCTGGGCACGCTGGCCGGCATCGCGCTGCACAAGTACAAGCTCAGGCTGCTGCCCTTCCTGGTGCTGACGCCCATCGCCATTCCGGAGCTGCTGATGGGGGTGTCGCTGGTGATCTTCTTCGTCATCGTCAATCAGCTGATCGGCATTCTGGAGCTGGGCTTCGTTACCATCCTGCTGTCGCACATCGCCTTCTGTATCGGCTTCGTCGCCATCGTGGTGCGGGCGCGGATGCAAGGCATGGACGACAGCCTGGTGGAAGCTGCGCGCGATCTGGGCGCCACGCCGTTCCAGGCCTTCCGCCTGATCACGCTGCCGGTGATCAAGCCCGGCATCATCGCCGGCGCACTGATGGCGTTCACGCTGTCGATCGACGACTTCGTGATCACCTTCTTCACCGCCGGCGCCGGCGCCAGCATGCTGCCGCTAGAGATCTACTCGATGATCAAGATAGCTGTCACGCCGGAAGTGAACGCGGTGTCCAGCTTGTTGATGCTGCTGACGCTGGCCTTGATCGTCATCGCGTCCAGGGTATCGCCCAGCGCGCTGCGCGCCAATGGTTGACACATCCGCGGCTGGCTGCCGCCTTGCGGCGGCTAGGATGTCCGCAGTCGCTTGGCCCGGGCAGTCCTGAGGGGGCGCTGCCCGGTTTCTCCCGTAGTACCACCATGCTGTGCAATACAAAGGAAGCAAAATGAAGAAGATCCTCGCGATGCTGGCACTGGCAGCCTCAACCCAGGCGTTTGCAGCGGATGAGCTGCATCTGTACAACTGGAACAACTATCTATCCGAAGCCGCAGCCAAAAACTTTGAAGCCTACTGCAAGTGCAAGCTGGTGCAGGACTACTACGGCGACAACGAGGAAATGCTGGCCAAACTGGCCGCCGGCGCCAAGGGCTACGACATGGTGGTACCCACCGGCTTCGCGGTGGACGCGCTGATCAAGCAGGGCAAGGCGCAGCCGCTGGACAAGGCGCAACTGCCCAATTTCAAGAACCTGAACCCGGGCTATCTGAACAGTTTCTTCGACAAGGGCAACAAGTACTCGGCGCCGTACGCCTTCACCACCACCCTGATCGGCTACAACGAAACCAAGCTGAAGCAGCTGGGCCTGGGCGACAAGGTCAATACCTGGGCGCTGATCTTCGATCCGGCGCTGCTCTCCAAGATCAAAGGCAAGATCACCGTGCTGGATTCGCAGCGCGAACTGGTGTCCGCCGCGCTGATGTACCTGGGCAAGCCGGCCAACTCCACCAATCCGGCCGACTGGAAAGCCGCCCGCGATGTGATTCTGAAGGCCAAGCCGTACTGGGCCGCCTTCAACAACCAGTCCTATATCAAGGAGCTGACCGTGGGCAATATCTATGTCGCCTTCGGCTATTCCAACGATATGTTCCAGGCCCAGCAGGACGCCAAGAAGGCCAAGCGCAACTTCGCGCTGAACTTCAGCCTGCAGAAGGAAGGCAACACCCTGTCGCTGGACAACTTCGTGGTATTGAAGGATGCGCCGCGCAAGGACCTGGCCTACAAGTTCATCAACTTCATGCTGGACGGCAAGAACGCGGCTGGCCTGACCAACGAGCTGGGCAATGGCAACCCCAACGCCGCTGCCGGCAAGTTCGTCAAGACCGAGCTGACCAAGATCCCGGCTATCTTCCCGACTGCCACCGACCTGCCGCGCCTGCAGCAGCTGCACGATCTGAACGCCAAGGACCGCCGCGAGTTGAACAAGGTGTGGTCCGAGATCAAGCTGAAGTAAGCCGCCATATCGAGTCAACAGCAAAGGCCGGGATTCCCGGCCTTTTTTGCGTCCGCATCTATATTATGTGATTTCAGCTCAGCTTCAGCCGCCGCAGATCCCGGATGCGTTCGATGCGGAAATCCACATACGCCGGCCGGCGCGTCTCCTTGCTCACCCACACGGTAGTCATGCCCAGCTCCTTGGCTGTGAGCAGATTGGGCAATGAGTCCTCCACCATGATGCAGTGCTCGGCGCGCAGGCCTTCGCGTGACAACACCATATGGAATGCGTCGACGTGCGGTTTGGGCACGTAGTTGAGGTTGTCGACGCCGTATACCGAGTCGAAGTGATGGCGGATGCTCATCCGGTGCAGAATGCCCTCCACATAATGATTGGGGCCGTTGGACAGGATGATCTTGCGGCCGGGCAGCGCCGACAGGCTGTCGGCCAGTTGATCTTCAAACTGCAGCCATTGCGCCAGCGCCTCCACCGGATGGGTCTCGGTCAGGAAGTGCTGCGGATCGATGCCGTGATGAGTGGAGAGTCCGTGCATGGTAGCGCCGTATTGCGCCCAGTAACGCGAGCGCAGCGCGCAGGCTTCCGCTTCGTCCACGCCGAGATGGCGCATCATGTATTCGCTCATCAGCTTGTTGATGTGCTCGAAGATGCCGCCGCTGGCATGGTGCAGGGTGTCGTCCAGGTCGAAAATCCAGGTCTTGTGGCTCACGGTAAGGCTTTTTTGCTGAAAAGATGGGGTCGTCGATTATCCATTTCCTGTGCGAAACAGGCCAGAAAAAGCGCGGCAGGGTGGTTGCGCCGATGTTGGCGTGCAGACGTTCCCTTTTTTATCAATGTGTTGCAGGCGTCCTGTGAAAATCTTGCAGATTTTTTTCCGGAAGGTGTTGACGAGGGTGGGACGCGGCGGTATAGTTCGCCTCCTCAGCTGACGCAGCGAACGAAACAAGCCGAACAAAACAGGTTCCGGCGGTGTTCGAAGCGGCCGGCACTGCTCTTTAACAGAACGAATAACCGATAGGTGTAAGTGCTTGGCGAAAGCCAAAAACTTGCACTGCAAGAGACAAGAAATACTTGTTTTATTTCTTTGAACTTGCGTGCCAGAAAATTTGCTATGAGATTGAACTGAAGAGTTTGATCCTGGCTCAGATTGAACGCTGGCGGCATGCTTTACACATGCAAGTCGAACGGTAACAGGGAGCTTGCTCCGCTGACGAGTGGCGAACGGGTGAGTAACGCATCGGAATGTACCGTGTAATGGGGGATAGCTCGGCGAAAGCCGGATTAATACCGCATACGCCCTGAGGGGGAAAGTGGGGGACCGTAAGGCCTCACGTTATACGAGCAGCCGATGTCTGATTAGCTAGTTGGTGAGGTAAGAGCTCACCAAGGCGACGATCAGTAGCGGGTCTGAGAGGATGATCCGCCACACTGGGACTGAGACACGGCCCAGACTCCTACGGGAGGCAGCAGTGGGGAATTTTGGACAATGGGCGCAAGCCTGATCCAGCCATGCCGCGTGTCTGAAGAAGGCCTTCGGGTTGTAAAGGACTTTTGTTCGGGAGGAAATTCCGCTGGTTAATACCTGGCGGGGATGACAGTACCGGAAGAATAAGCACCGGCTAACTACGTGCCAGCAGCCGCGGTAATACGTAGGGTGCAAGCGTTAATCGGAATTACTGGGCGTAAAGCGTGCGCAGGCGGTTTTGCAAGTCTGATGTGAAAGCCCCGGGCTCAACCTGGGAACGGCATTGGAGACTGCAAGACTAGAGTGCGTCAGAGGGGGGTAGAATTCCGCGTGTAGCAGTGAAATGCGTAGAGATGCGGAGGAATACCGATGGCGAAGGCAGCCCCCTGGGATGACACTGACGCTCATGCACGAAAGCGTGGGGAGCAAACAGGATTAGATACCCTGGTAGTCCACGCCCTAAACGATGTCAATTAGCTGTTGGGGGTTTGAATCCTTGGTAGCGTAGCTAACGCGTGAAATTGACCGCCTGGGGAGTACGGCCGCAAGGTTAAAACTCAAAGGAATTGACGGGGACCCGCACAAGCGGTGGATGATGTGGATTAATTCGATGCAACGCGAAAAACCTTACCTGCTCTTGACATGTACGGAACTTGCCAGAGATGGCTTGGTGCCCGAAAGGGAGCCGTAACACAGGTGCTGCATGGCTGTCGTCAGCTCGTGTCGTGAGATGTTGGGTTAAGTCCCGCAACGAGCGCAACCCTTGTCATTAGTTGCCATCATTAAGTTGGGCACTCTAATGAGACTGCCGGTGACAAACCGGAGGAAGGTGGGGATGACGTCAAGTCCTCATGGCCCTTATGAGCAGGGCTTCACACGTCATACAATGGTCGGTACAGAGGGTCGCTAAGCCGCGAGGTGGTGCCAATCTCATAAAACCGATCGTAGTCCGGATCGCACTCTGCAACTCGAGTGCGTGAAGTCGGAATCGCTAGTAATCGCAGATCAGCATGCTGCGGTGAATACGTTCCCGGGTCTTGTACACACCGCCCGTCACACCATGGGAGTGAGTTTCACCAGAAGTGGGTAGGCTAACCGCAAGGAGGCCGCTTACCACGGTGGGATTCATGACTGGGGTGAAGTCGTAACAAGGTAGCCGTAGGGGAACCTGCGGCTGGATCACCTCCTTTCTAGAGAAGGCGATCGTCAAGTACTTACAGCCTATCGGTTATTCTGTTAAGGGCAGCCAGCTCCTTGTGGGGCTGGCGTAGAAGTTTACTGGGTTTGTAGCTCAGCTGGTTAGAGCACTGTGTTGATAACGCAGGGGTCGTAGGTTCGAGTCCTACCAGACCCACCAGTTGGGGGATTAGCTCAGTTGGGAGAGCACCTGCTTTGCAAGCAGGGGGTCGTCGGTTCGATCCCGTCATCCTCCACCACAACTCAAACACAAGCGAACTCGGAAGAGTTTGGTTCTGTTTGCGTTGTAATTTTAACGCCCGATCTTTAACAAACTGAAGAAGCCGAATATATAAGACGGCGAAATGAAAGCGTAGAGTTAATTCTGTACGCGGACAAATCGTCATCTTGGGTATTTGATTGTATCTAAGGCTGCGTCGCCATATCAAAAGGGGCGGTGCAGTCGTCGCGCAAACACGCTCTGTCATGAAGTGACGTAGGTTACTGAAATGATAGGGTCAAGCGACTAAGTGCATCTGGTGGATGCCTTGGCGATCACAGGCGATGAAGGACGTGTAAGCCTGCGAAAAGCGCGGGGGAGCTGGCAATAGAGCTTTGATCCCGCGATATCCGAATGGGGAAACCCGGCCCTTAGGGGTCATCCCAGACTGAATACATAGGTCTGAGGAAGCGAACTCAGCGAACTGAAACATCTAAGTAGCTGAAGGAAAAGAAATCAACCGAGATTCCGTAAGTAGTGGCGAGCGAACGCGGAACAGCCTGTATGTGATAGAGATTGAGTTAGTGGAAGGTTCATGGAAAGGACCGCCGTAGTGGGTGATAGCCCCGTACACGAAAACGCATTCTTGGTACTAAGCATACGAAAAGTAGGGCGGGACACGCGAAATCCTGTTTGAAGATGGGGGGACCATCCTCCAAGGCTAAATACTCGTGATCGACCGATAGTGAACCAGTACCGTGAGGGAAAGGCGAAAAGAACCCCGGGAGGGGAGTGAAATAGAACCTGAAACCGGATGCATACAAACAGTGGGAGCGGACTTGTTCCGTGACTGCGTACCTTTTGTATAATGGGTCAGCGACTTACATTCAGTGGCAAGCTTAACCGAATAGGGGAGGCGTAGGGAAACCGAGTCCGAATAGGGCGAATCAGTCGCTGGGTGTAGACCCGAAACCGAGTGATCTATCCATGGCCAGGATGAAGGTGCGGTAACACGCACTGGAGGTCCGAACCCACTAGTGTTGCAAAACTAGGGGATGAGCTGTGGATAGGGGTGAAAGGCTAAACAAACTCGGAGATAGCTGGTTCTCCCCGAAAACTATTTAGGTAGTGCCTCATGTATCACTTCCGGGGGTAAAGCACTGTTATGGCTAGGGGGTCATTGCGATTTACCAAACCATGGCAAACTCTGAATACCGGAAAGTGCCAGCATGGGAGACAGACAGTGGGTGCTAACGTCCATTGTCAAGAGGGAAACAACCCAGACCGCCAGCTAAGGTCCCAAATGATCAGTTAAGTGGTAAACGAAGTGGGAAGGCATAGACAGCCAGGATGTTGGCTTAGAAGCAGCCATCATTTAAAGAAAGCGTAATAGCTCACTGGTCGAGTCGTCCTGCGCGGAAGATGTAACGGGGCTCAAACTGATAACCGAAGCTGCGGATGGGCACAGTCAAATGTGTCCGTGGTAGGGGAGCGTTCTGTAGGTCTGTGAAGGTGTGTCGAGAGGCATGCTGGAGATATCAGAAGTGCGAATGCTGACATGAGTAGCGATAAAGCGGGTGAAAAGCCCGCTCGCCGAAAGCCCAAGGTTTCCTACGCAACGTTCATCGGCGTAGGGTGAGTCGGCCCCTAAGGCGAGGCTGAAAAGCGTAGTCGATGGGAAACGGGTTAAAATTCCCGTACTTTTGTGTAGTGCGATGTGGGGACGGAGAAGGTTAGGTCAGCAGACTGTTGGAATAGTCTGTTCAAGCCGGTAGGTGTGAAGAGTAGGCAAATCCGCTCTTCTTTAACACCGAGACGTGATAACGAGGGTCTACGGACCTGAAGTGACTGATACCACGCTTCCAGGAAAAGCCACTAAGCTTCAGCTACACAAGAACCGTACCGCAAACCGACACAGGTGGGCAGGATGAGAATTCTAAGGCGCTTGAGAGAACTCAGGAGAAGGAACTCGGCAAATTGATACCGTAACTTCGGGAGAAGGTATGCCTGTTGTGGTGTAAGACTTCGCGTCTGAAGCTATGACAGGTCGCAGAGAATCGGTGGCTGCGACTGTTTAACAAAAACACAGCACTGTGCCAACACGAAAGTGGACGTATACGGTGTGACGCCTGCCCGGTGCCGGAAGGTTAAGTGATGGGGTGCAAGCTCTTGATCGAAGCCCCGGTAAACGGCGGCCGTAACTATAACGGTCCTAAGGTAGCGAAATTCCTTGTCGGGTAAGTTCCGACCCGCACGAATGGCGTAACGATGGCCACACTGTCTCCTCCTGAGACTCAGCGAAGTTGAAGTGTTTGTGAAGATGCAATCTACCCGCTGCTAGACGGAAAGACCCCGTGAACCTTTACTGTAGCTTTGCATTGGACTTTGAAGTGGTTTGTGTAGGATAGGTGGGAGGCTATGAAGCCTGGACGCTAGTTCAGGTGGAGCCAACCTTGAAATACCACCCTGACCCCTTTGAGGTTCTAACCTTGGTCCGTGATCCGGATTGGGGACAGTGCATGGTAGGCAGTTTGACTGGGGCGGTCTCCTCCCAAAGTGTAACGGAGGAGTTCGAAGGTTACCTAGGTACGGTCGGAAATCGTGCTGATAGTGCAATGGCAAAAGGTAGCTTAACTGCGAGACCGACAAGTCGAGCAGGTGCGAAAGCAGGACATAGTGATCCGGTGGTTCTGTATGGAAGGGCCATCGCTCAACGGATAAAAGGTACTCCGGGGATAACAGGCTGATACCGCCCAAGAGTTCACATCGACGGCGGTGTTTGGCACCTCGATGTCGGCTCATCACATCCTGGGGCTGTAGCCGGTCCCAAGGGTATGGCTGTTCGCCATTTAAAGTGGTACGTGAGCTGGGTTCAAAACGTCGTGAGACAGTTTGGTCCCTATCTGCAGTGGGCGTTGGAAGTTTGACGGGGGCTGCTCCTAGTACGAGAGGACCGGAGTGGACGAACCTCTGGTGTACCGGTTGTCACGCCAGTGGCATCGCCGGGTAGCTAAGTTCGGAAGAGATAACCGCTGAAAGCATCTAAGCGGGAAACTCGCCTGAAGATGAGACTTCCCTGGAGGCTAGACCTCCCTGAAGAGTCGTTCGAGACCAGGACGTTGATAGGTCGGGTGTGGAAGCGCTGTGAGGCGTGAAGCTAACCGATACTAATTGCTCGTGAGGCTTGATCCTATCATTTGAGTGGCTTGGGAAACTGAGTGACGAAGATGGAGTGTGAGTGCGACACAATTGAGTACCCGAAAAAATATTCAGAACGCGTTGAGAGACGAGTTCAGGCTTCTTGAGTTTGTACCAGTTTATGTCTGGTGGCCATAGCGAGGTGGTCCCACGCCTTCCCATCCCGAACAGGACCGTGAAACGCCTTAGCGCCGATGATAGTGTGGCATTCGCCATGTGAAAGTAGGACACCGCCAGACGCCCGATAGCGGAACCCCAGCTCAATGAGCTGGGGTTTTTGCGTTTGGCGCGCCGGATGAGTTTGTTGAAACCCCATGGACCGATTCCATGGGGTTTTTGCTGTTGCTGCGCTCAGCGAATCATCAAGGTGCCGTGGTCAGGTCTGCCGCAATAACTGCTGAATTTCATATTCGTTCCAGACCATGATGCCATCCAAGTCCAGCAGGCTGGCGGTTACGCCCTTGCCATCTTTCAACGTGGCGGAAAATTCGCCGTCGTAAATCCGCCGGTTGCCGCAGGAGGGGCTGTTGGCCTTCAGCAGCGCTGCATGGCAGCCATGCTGGCGGGCGATGTCCAGCGCCATTTTCGCTCCCGCAACAAAGGCCTGGCTGACATCCAGGCCTTGCGCGGTCTTGACCTGGGCTTGTCGGCGCAACACCGCTGCACCATTGTCGCCGACGATTTCGGCCGCCGGCCGCGGGGTGGGCAGGCCGCCCAAGCACTCAGGGCAGGCCGGGATCAAGTCGAACTGTTGGCGCAATAAGCGCCAGTCCTGCTCTGGCATGGGTTTGGACTGGGCATCGTAACGCACGGGTTGCCCCAGCAGGCAGGCGCTGACTAGTAGAGTCGGCTTGTTCATTTCAGGCGGGCTCCCAGTAGTCTTGCGAGTTGTTGGACTGAGGGCAGGATAGTCTGATCTGCAATTCCCGCATAGCCCAGCACCAATCCGCTGCTGGTGGGGGGATTCAGGAAGTGGCGCGCCAGCGGCCGCAGCCACAGCCCTTGTTGTGCGGCGGCCTGTTGCAACTCCCATTCGTCAAAGCCATTCGGCAGTGTCGCCAGCAGATGCATGCCGGCTTGGCCGCCGGCTATCGGCAGTGCATCGCCCAAATATTGCTTCAATGCGTGGCGCAGCAATTGCTGCCGGCGCAAATAGAGCGCGCGCATATTGCGGATATGGCGCGCGAAGTAGCCCCGCTCGATAAAGTCGGCGACCGCAGCCTGCTGCAGATAAGAGGTTTCACCCAGCAGCCTGGCCTGGCAGCGGCGGAAAGGGTCCACCAGTTCCGGCGGCAACACCAGATAGGCCAGCCGCATCGCCGGAAACATCACTTTGCTGAAGGTGCCTAGGTAGATGACGCGATTGTCCTGATCCAGCCCCTGCAAAGCCGCCAGCGGATTGGCGCTATAGCAGAATTCGCTATCGTAGTCGTCTTCTATTATCCAGCTGTCGTGCTGCCTGGCGCTTGCCAGCAATTGCAGGCGCCGTTCCAGGCTCATGACGGCTCCGGTGGGGTATTGATGCGATGGGGTGACATAGATCAGGCGCGGAGCCGGCGCTTGCGGATCGATCTGCAAGCCATGCCTATCGACGCCAACCGGATGACAGAGCAGGCCGCCGGCCCGCATTGCCGCCTGGGCGCCGCTATAGCCGGGCTCCTCCAGCCAGGCAATCTCGCCGGGCTCTGCCAGCAATTGGGCCAACAGCCCCAGCGCGCTTTGTGCCCCCGAGGCGATGACTAGCTGTTCCGGGCTGCAACGCACAGAGCGTGTCAGGTAGAGATACTGGCTTAGAATGGCTCGCAGCTCGGGCAGCCCGCCGCCATGCTGGTAATGCAGCCACTCCAGCGGCGATTGGCGCTGCTGTCTTGTCAGACATTGCTGCCATTGGCGATACGGAAATTGTTCCAGCTCTGGCAGCCCAGGCACAAAAGCGCCCAGCTTGCCGGTGGGAAGCCGGCTGTACTCCACCAGATGTTGGCCGCGGGCGGAAAGCTGACGCGGCCGGGGGATGCTGACCGCCGGCGGCTTGGCGAGGAAGGCGTCGCAGACATAGGTGCCGGAGCCATGCCGGCTTTCCAAATAGCCTTCCGCGATCAACTGATCATAGGCCGCCAGCACGGTATTGCGGCCTAATGACAATGCTTTGCCCAGTGCGCGGCTGGCGGGCAGCGAGCTGTTGCCGGGCAGTCGCCCGGTGCGTATCAGCTCCTGCAATTGCCGATATAGCTGGCGCGACAGATTGTCCGGCTGGTTTCTTTTCAGGCGCGGCCTGAGGTAATCGCAGATCCAGTCGTTGTTCAAAGTGGTTCCATTCAGAACGCCAAGGTGGTGCTGTCTGCAAGATGACTTTGGTCATAGGATAGCAGCACTCCCAATAAGCAAAGGAAACGCCGTGATCAGCCAGCAAGAGTTTTACGCCGCCAAGCTGACGTATGAAATCGATGCCGCCGATATCGCTTTGGCGCTGTCGCAAGGCGACGCCTCCATCTTGCTGGTGGATGCGCGCAGCGCGGAAGCCTTTGCCGATGAAAGCATCCCGGGAGCAATCAATCGGCCGCACCGGCTGATGACGGCGGAGAGCTGCGCGGATTTGCCGCGCGATGTGACGCTGGTGGCCTTCTGCGATGGAATCGGCTGCAATGCCTCCACCAAGGGCGCGTTGAGGCTGTCGCAGCTTGGTTTCACGGTGAAGGAGTTGCAGGGTGGACTGGATTGGTGGAAGCGCGATGGCTACGCCACCACCCGCGGGGCAGGCTGCGGCAAGGAGATGTGCGATGTTTGCTGATTGGCAGCAGCTGGTGCAGCCAGCGGAGATAAACGCCTTGGGGCAAGCGGCCGGTTCCCCGGTGCCTGATTGGAGCGGCGCGCGGCATCCGCCGCACAAAATCTTGGCGGGGCAATACTGTCGGGTGGAGCCGCTGGATGTGGCGAGGCACGGCGGACAGCTATTCGACGCCCTGCATCAGATGCCCGGCGGCGCCAACTGGACTTATCTCAGCCATGGTCCCTTCCCGACGCTTGAGAGCTGGGAGGACTGGATGGGCGAACATATTGCGCAGGATGATCCGCAATTCTACGCCATCGTCGATCAGACGGATGGCGTCGCGATCGGGCTGGCCAGCTATCTGCGGATCGCGCCGGCGGATGGCAGCATCGAAGTGGGTTTCCTGAATTTCTCGCCGCGCTTGCAACGCAGCCGCCTGGCGACCGAGGCGATGTACCTGATGATGCGCGAAGCGTTTGCGCTGGGCTACCGTCGCTATGAATGGAAGTGCGATGCGCAGAACTCGCCGTCGGTAAAGGCGGCGTTGCGGCTGGGATTCACTTTCGAGGGCCTGTTCCGCCAGGCGCGCACCAACAAGGGCCGCAACCGCGACACTGCCTGGTTTTCCATCCTGGATCACGAATGGCCGGCGCGGCGGGCGGCGCTGGAGAGCTGGCTGGACGAGCAAAACTTCGATGGCGAAGGGCGGCAGCGTTGCAGTCTGGCGCAGATTGTTGCAATGCGGGGCCGAAATCGCGCAGCGGACTTCATGCCAGCTGTTGGCGGCGCTACAATGGATGCCTGTAACCGTTGATAGTGTCGCCTAATGAAATCTCTGCCGCGTAATGCCCGTATCCGGGGTGAGCCTTTCCTGCCCAACCGTTTCATCTTCGGCGATGCCGTCGATGAGCAGGGGCTGGAGGGTGCCGAGTACCTGGTGCATACCGAGTCCCCCGCCTTCATCTGCAGGCTGGTGGGCAATGACGATACCGACTTTCCGGGCCGCGAGCGCGATGGCCTGGCGAGCGCGGTATTGTTCGATGAGTCGGAGAATTTGACCGTCTATCTCTGCAATCTGCGTTTGCGCCTGTTCGACTTCAATTTTTACGGCGAAATCGAGCCCAGCGTCGGCGAATTGCAGGAAATCTGCGATGAGGCGATGAGGACTTACCAGAGGCTGCACAAGGCTTATGCCGAGCGCGATGCAGCCGGTCCGGAACCGCGCGAAATGCGCACCGGTCCGACCAAGCCCCTGCCGCCGGCCGAGCGCCAGCAGGCGATCGGACAATTGGTGGACAAAGCCCGCCTGGCGGTCGGCAAGCCGATGGAGGGAATGCAACTGGCGGCGGCGGTGCAAATGGCGCTGATGGCTGGCGATCAGGCGGTATTCACCGAGGCGCAGCTGGCCCTGCAGGCGGAGCCGGCTGCGCGTCAACTGCTGGTGAACAGCGCGCGCGACGCGGTGGCCTTCCCCGAAGTGATCCGCAAGGACGGCACCGTGGTGTCGTTCGAATTGTGGGCGCTGCCTTTTGCCTTTTCCCGCAGCCAGGGTGGCGTCTGGTGGCACTTCCCGCGCCTGGAGCAACTGGAAGTGGCGTTGGCGGACGCACTGGAGGTACCGGAGAAGTCCATTCTATGGATTTCCCCCACGTTGTTCACCGTGGACATGCTCAATGAGCGCGCCTGCCAGGATATGGTCCAGCTGGCGCCCATCATGGATGCCGGCTGCGATTTCGCGCCCTTGAGTCCGGAAGCTTCGCGCGCCACTTACGACGCCGCGCGCAAGACCAACGATTCGCAATTGGTGATGGCCTGGATTCCTTTCCTGGTGGAGCGCGGCGCCTTGCCTATGGACAAGGCGCGCCGGCTGGCGCGCAAGGCGCTGGACGCCTCGATGCCGCTGGTGCAGCAGGCGATTGCGGCTGAGATGGAGTACGGCGAGGCCGAACTGTTCGCGCCTCTGCCCTGGTGGGATGCTTTATCCAGCGGCATGCACGCCTGGAACCGCAAGCGCCTGGGCGTATCGGCGGCGCTGCTGGCCGCCAGCCAGGGCGGGATAGACAAGTTGGAGGCGGTGGCCGAGTATCAGCCGGAAATCCAGGGCTATGAAGTCTCGCTGCGAGTGAAGGGCAATGACGAGATCGCGGCGCGGGTGCCCTGGTTGCTGGTGCCGGACGTGGCGCCGGATCGGGAGGCCAGCTGGCGCGATCTGTCGGACTGCCTGCGCGAGGCTGGGGTGCCGTTGTCGCAGAGCGTGGCGCGCTTGCACTAGTTGCTTGTGCGGAGATGTGGGAAAGGGGCCCTTGGCCCCTTTTTTCTTGCCTGGCTATTTTTGCCAGTAGGTTTTCACGTTGACGAACTCGTATAACCCGAACTCGGACAGCTCGCGGCCATAACCCGACGCCTTGACGCCGCCGAAAGGCAGGCGCAGATCGGAACTGGTGTGACGGTTGATGAATACGCTGCCCGCTTCTATTCGCCTGGCCAGTTGCCAGGCGCGCTCGTCGTCGGCGCTGTAGATGCTGGCGCCTAGGCCAAACGGCGTGTCGTTGGCCAGCCGCAGCGCGTCGGCCTCATCGCGCGCGCGCAGTATGCCGGCGACCGGCCCAAAGACTTCTTCATGGTAGATGCGGCAGGATGGGTTGACGTGGTCCAGCACCGTGGCTGGGTAGAAGAAACCGGGCGTATGAGGCATCTGTCCGCCCAGCCGGAGTTGGGCGCCATGATGGCAAGCGTCCAAAACTTGCGCATGCAGCGCTTCGCGCAGGTCGGCCCGGGTCAGCGGAGACAGCGTGGTATCGGGCGAACGCGGATCGCCGGCCTTGAGCTTGCCGGCTTCGGCGCAGAAGGCTTCGACAAAGGCATCCGCTATCTCCGGCACCACAATCATCCGTTTGGCGGCATTGCAGCTTTGGCCCGCATCGCGGAAGCGCGAGTTGGCGGCATCGCGGGCCGCGGTCCGGATGTCGGCGTCGGCGAGCACGATGAAAGGGTTGCTGCCGCCCAGCTCCAGTACGGTTTTCTTCAGATGCCTGCCAGCCAGGGAGGCGATCACCCGGCCAGTATGGGTGGAGCCGGTAAAGGCGACTGCATCGCAATGCCGTATCGCCTCTTCGACCAGATCGGTTTCAATCCAGGCCATTTCCAGTACGGCAAGACCAGCTTGATGGACGACGTCGAGCAAGAGCTGGCTGCACTGCGGCACCGAAGGCGCGGGTTTGACCAAGCAGGCGTTGCCGGCCATCAAGGCCGGAATGGCAAAGCGCAGCACTTGCCAGATCGGATAGTTCCAGGGCATCACCGCGATGACTAGGCCCAGTGGTTCGAAAGCCACGCCGCTGCGGCTGGCCTGAGTCGGAATGTTCTGGGGAGACAGGAGGGCCGGCGCCAGTTCGGCGTAGTAGCGGATCAGTTGCACCGATTTGTCGATCTCGGCCAGGCATTCCCCGGTGCGCTTGCCAACTTCCAGCGTGATCAGGTCGGCTAGCGTCTCGCGCTGCATGGCCAATTGGTCTGCTAGGCGCAGCAAATGGCTGGCGCGCTGGTCTATGGTCAGCCCTGCCCAGGCGAGTTGGGAGTGGCGCAGTCGAGTCAGGCTATGTGCGAGTGTGGCGTCATTCCAGGCGGGGCGCGTGAAGCAGACTTCGCCGGTGGCGGGGTTGCAACTGGTAAAGGCGGTCATGGCTTGAAGTGGATGGCAAAGACCTAAATGTAGCAAAAAAAACAGCCTGGAGTCCCTTGCGACGGTGAACTTGTTCGTCCTGAATCCTGCTTCAGGATGTTTGATGAGGCAAAGATAGAGGGAATGGTGCAAGAATTGTCGGATCGACAAGATTTTTGAGTTGATATTTTGTAGCAATTTTTATTTATAGATTGTCTTGCTAAGTAGAAAACCTGTTCCATAGGACAGATTCAGGTCTTTCGTACTAGTTTTACATTTCCTCCTGCCCACAAACAACCAAAATCAGGAGGCTTAAGTGAAACAGTTTTATCCGTTGCAGTTGGATGGTTTGGTACTGGATCGTGTCGCGGACGAGCGAACTATGTCTGATCTGCTGGTATTCAGGCACAAGATTTTCCGCGAGAAGCTACACTGGTTGCCCGTATGCGATAGTGGGCTGGACCACGATGAGTACGATGCTGTTTCCGACAATCTGGCGATTTTCCTGGAAGGACGAGTGGTAGGGTCGGTAAGGTTTACGCCTGGCACCGAGCGATACATGTTGGAGCGAGATTTCTCAAGGCTGCTAGTGCCGGATGAAATACTCCGGAAAGGGGCGCGCAGCGCCGAAATATCGCGTTTTGCGGTGGATGCGACGGAATTGGGAGGGAGACTGACAGCTCCTGCATCCAGATTGTTATATCTCAGCTTGTGGCAATGGGCGCAGTGGAACAACATCCGTTGGATGTATTTCGTCGTGGAGCCTTGCATGTACCGCCGACTTGTGACGCTAGGTTTCCCAATTCGGCCAGTAGGTGTCCCACGCCCGCTTGATGGCGGCGTGCTGTCCATGGCCGGCTACTTTGATTGGGAGGCAATGCGCGGCGAAGTTATTCGTTCGTTACGATCGAGGGTGGCATTGCCAGGTGCATGCCCAATACAATGGCATGAGTGCGATTATTCGCATTAAGCTTGCGGATCACGTTGGCGACGTGAAACTTCACTGTCCTCTCGCTGATGTCGAGGATGGTGGCGATTTCCCAGTTGGTTTTGCCGCGGCTCATCCAGTGGAAGATGTCGTACTCGCGTTGCGATAGCGGCATATTGTTCGGAGAGGCCGGAGGAAGATTGGCGATGCGGATGGCCGCCTGGTGCAGATGGGGCGTCAAGCAGTTCAGCATCGCCACCAGCGCGGCGTTGCGGCCAGGTTCACGGCCCGCTAGCGACAGTATGCTGCCGATGTTGTTGCGTTCGGAGGCGGCGCTGAAGGTGACGCCGCTGCCCATTCCGTTGAGATTGGCTTCTGCGATGAATCGTTTTTCTTCGGCCCCTTTGGCACGGTTGAAGCGTTCTTCCCACATTACCGGCCCCTGGCCGACGTGAATGCGCATGATGGGATCGTGTTGGGCGTAGTTTTCCTTCATATACTGATCCAACCATTCTGTCGGGTAGCTGACATTCAACACTCTTTCCAGCCGTTGAATCTGGTTTTGATTGTTGAGGCGTCCGAGGGCCAGCACGATGCGTTCGGAAGGGGCCTGAGATAGGACTTGGTCAAGGAAGATCTTGAGTTCGTTCTCGGTCTCGATGTGACCAGCCATGTGGATCCACTCCAACAAAGTCCATTGCTGCGACGCGGTCAGGCCGGCCGGGAGCGGTCTTGCATTGATGGGTTTTGCGATCACCATGAGCGAGTCTTCCTTGGTCTTGTGGGTTTACACAGGCAGATAGTAGCTCACATGCTCCTTGCATGTAAGACTAGGCTCACTAGAAGTCATATGAATTGTTGTTTTTTTCGTCGTCGAGTATACCAAATTTGCAGCAGCAAAAATCCTAGGAAAATTACTGATAATTCATCATTTTATTTGTCATAAATTCATTCGTTACAAATAGAAACATGTTAACAGTGTAAATGATTTGACTTTTTCTAGGCAGATTGCCACGGTTCTGCGTGGCGCGCGCAGATGCCGATCTTGCTGGGGCATGGTCTGGTGTTACTTTACATATAAGTATTTGTTTATGTTTTGATGCGGGCAAAATTTTGCTTAGCTTGGTGACGCATGTCGCATGCGATGCAAGGTCATCGGCATAAGTTGTAAGCAAAGGCTAATAAATTCTGGCAAGCAAACGCTTAAAAGCGCATAATTGCATCGCATAAAATAGCGATAAAGCAAGATCTGGAGCCGATTGGCATGATAGATCGGAATGGCGGATCGGGGATGTGGGATTTGCAGATGGTGCGACCGGAGTTGTGATCACGGTTTAATTTAAAATATATCCTTTAATACTGTACAGAATTGATGTAATCTTTTTAAAGAAAATACATATAATTCTGCGGACGGTTGTGCTTGTCGCTTAATCCGCTGGATCGGCAAGCATACACGCCAGTTCAGGAATCGCCCCGCTTATGGATACCTTAAAAGCTCTCATGGTCTTCATGACCACGGCCGAAAACGGCAGTTTCTCGGACGCCGCGCGCAAGCTCGGCGTATCGCCGGCTGCCATCAGCCAGAGTATTGCCCGTCTGGAACAGGAACTGGAAGTTCGCCTGTTCAACCGAACCACCCGCCAGCTGACGCTGACCGAGGATGGCCGCCGTTTCTATGCGCAGTGCCGCGGGCCCGTCAACAATCTGGATTCGGCCATCAATCAGCTGAAGGCCAGCCGGGACGAGCCCGCCGGCCATTTGCGGGTCAGCATGCCCAATTCCTTTGGCCGGCGCTTCATTCTGCCCATCATGGGCGAGTTCTGTGAACGCTATCCCAAGGTCCGGGTGTTTTTCGGCCTGGACGACCATTTCAGCGATCTGATCGAGGACGGCTACGATGTCGGCGTGCGCACCGGCATGATGCCGGACAGCCGGATGGTGGCGCGCAATCTGGCGCAGATGCCGCTGTACGTGGTGGCGTCGCCGGATTACTGGGATCGGCATGGTCGGCCTTCCTCTCCGGAGGAGTTGGGCGGCTACGATTGCATCAATTTCCAGTTTCCGACTTCCGGCCGCCTGTTCAAGTGGGAGTTCGACCGCAAGGGCGAGCGCATCCCGCTGGAAGTCAACGGCACCTATACATTGAACGACATGGAGGCGGTGGCCGAATTGGCCCGCCTGGGCATGGGGGTGGCGCAGCTGCCGGGGCACGAAGTGGTGCACTTGATACGTAGCGGCGAGTTGGAGCCGGTGTTGACCGACATGGTGTCGCTGGAGCGGTCGATCTACATCTGCTTCCCGCATCGCGACCATATCGCGCCGCGTACCCGGGTATTCGTCGATTTCGTGGTGGAGAAGCTGGCCGATCACCCGGACATCATGGCGGACCTGCCGGGCCTGGACCTCTCGGCCAAGCGCAGCGCCCTGTTGCAGAGCGTGGTCTGACGCGAAACGGAACTGCTTTTGCCTCAAGCTCGAAGCCGGCCATGCGCCGGCTTTTTCACGCCTGCAGCTGCGATGCCTCCGAGGTTTGGGCATCGCCGACCACCCGGTTGCGCCCTGCCTGCTTGGCTGCGTATAGATGCATGTCGGCGCGGTGCACCAGGCTGTCCGGGGTGTCGTCGTCGGTCAGGGTGGCCACGCCTATGCTGGCGGTGACTTGCGCCACCGGGGCGACATCGATTTCCTTCAAGAGCGCGCTGATGTTTTCCGCCAGGGTCAGCGCGCCTTGTTGCTCGGTTTCCGGGCAGATGACGATGAATTCCTCGCCGCCCCAGCGCGCGATGGTGTCCAGCTGGCGCGCGCGCCTTTGCAATACCTTGCCGAAACGCTGCAGCACCATGTCGCCGATCAGGTGGCCGTGGGTGTCGTTGATGCTCTTGAAATGATCCAGATCGATCAGCAACACCGAGTAGCGGCGGCCGCTGCGGTAGCTGCGCTCGGTTTCCCGCTGCAGCGCCTGGTTGGCGCGGCGGCGGTTGGCCAGGCCGGTGACTTCGTCGCGCTCCGCCTGTCGCCGCAGCGCCTTGAGCAGGCTGCTGGCCTCCTTAAGGCGGCGCACGGCGAAGATGGACATCGAGATCGCCAGCGTGAAGCCGATCAGCAACACCTCGTCCAGCGAGCTGTCCGGGTGACTGTGGAACCAGTCGTCCAGCTTGTCGAACAGCTCGAAATGCACGAACAGCAGGAAGCTGATCAGATTGAAAAGCGCGATCAAGGCAAGTTCGGTCTTTATCCGCCGCGTGCTGAACGGCCAGTGTCTCATGGCGCCTCTGTTTCATGCCGGTCTAGCTTCTTGCTAGCCCATCGCATCCGCAGGGGCAAGAGGTATGGCTTCAGCCTGCCATCAGGCGGGCTAGCGGGGTTTGGCTCCAGTCCACGCTGTCCAGCAGGTTTTTGACGATCAGGCCCAGCTCGGTGTCGCCCTCGATGCTCAATTTGCGCTGGAAGAACAGGGTGTCGGGGTCTTCCGCGCGCAGCAGCATGCGGGCGAAGTCGCCGCAATTGGCGGCGAGTTTGAGATCCGGTTCGCCGCAGCCCAGCGTGAAGCGCCGCTGGTCGGCGCTGAAGTCCAGCTGCAGACCCGCATCCTGCAGGCAGACGCGGAAGCGTTTGCCCGCCAGCAGGTCCATGTCGGCGGGGAGGATGCCGCGGCTGAGCAATTGGTTGAGCCCGGCCACCAGAAGCCAGCTGGGCGGCGCGGCGGGCAGGCGCGCCAATAGCTTGGCGATACCGCCGGGCAGCGGCCGCTCAGGAATGCGCATGATGGTTCTCCAGCGGATGGATGCCGGCCTGGCCGCGCCAATAGCCGTCTACCGGAAGTCCGGGCGCCAGGCGGCTCAGCTCCGTCATCAGGCCGGCCACTTCGCTCTGGCCGTCCAGCACTTGGCGGAAGGCGCGTACCACGGCGCCGGTTTCTTGGGCCTGCGGGCTGATCCGCACCCGATCCACGCCGATTGCCGCCATCCCGCACAGATGCTGCAGCAGCGCTTGGCAACCATCGGACAGGGTCTGAGTGCCGTTGATGGCGAGGAAGCCTTGGCCGTCGCGGGTGGACAGCCTGAGCCCGTCTGGATGTTCCAGGCAGCGGAACTGGCAGTCGTCTTTGTTCAGCTGGTAGTGGCGGGCGGTGAAGCAGCGCGAGGACAGCGCCAGCGGCAGCCGGCCCCAGGCGAAGACTTCGGTTTCGATGTCCAGTTGCCGGCGGCGGGCGGCTGTCAGCACCGCGGCCAGGATGTCGCGGCTCATTTCCACCGGCGGCAGCCAGCGGTAGGCGCCCAGCGAATGCATCACGGCCAGGGTGTCGGCGTTGTAGATGTTCAAATGGGGGCCGGCGACGAAGGGCAGGTTCCGCTCGCGGGCCAGGCGGGCGGCGCCCAGATCATTGGCTTCGATGGCCAACTGACCGTTGTCCGCCAGCCTGCGCAGCCGCTTGAGGTCGGATTCGCTCTCTAGCAGCGCTTGGCAGGACAACACCACTTCACGGCCGGCGGCGGCCAGCTCGGCGGCCAGGGCGATCCAGTCTTGGCTGCGCAGCTGTTGGCGGCGGCCGCACACCACTTCGCCCAGATAGAGGGTGTCCAGCGGCCAGTCGGCGGCTTCGGCGTAGAAGCGCAGGATGTCGTCGCGGTGCCAGAAAAACAGCACCGGACCGAGGGCGAGCTTGAGAGGAATGGTGGGCATGCTGGTTCCCATGATGGGCGCGCTCATTTCCATGGCCGGTCGTAGGCGCCCAGCGTTTGCTGCCGCCCCTCTGCCACCTTGGCCAGACCTTGCTGCCAGGCCGGTTGCAGCGCGAAGCGCTGGCGTTCGCGGCCGGCGGCGTCCAGCGCCTCGCGCAGGATGCGGGTGACCTGGCCGACGTAGGCCGGGCTGCGCTGGCGGCCTTCCACCTTGATCGCCGCCACGCCGATGTCCAGCAACTGGGGCAGCATGGCCAGCACGTTCAGGCTGGTGGGCTCCTCCAGCGCGTAATAGGTGTCGCCTTGCACTTCGAAGCGGCCTTTGCACAGTGTGGGATAGCCGGCCGGCTGGTCTGGGGTGTACTGGTCGATCAGGATGCCGGAGAGGCGGGCGTCCAGGCTGCGCGGGGTGTGCCGCCATTCTACGAACTTGGCCGGCGAACAGACGCCGTGCGAGTTCGGCGACTCGCCGGTGGCGTAGCTGGACAGCAGGCAGCGGCCCTCCACCATCACGCACAGGCTGCCGAAGCCGAACACTTCGATTTCGACGTCGCTGTGCTCTATCACCTGGCGCACCTGCTCCAGCGTCAGCACCCGCGGCAGCACCGCGCGGCGGATGCCGAATAACTCCTGCGCCAGCCGGATGGCTTCGTAATTGGTGGCGGAGCCCTGTACCGACAGGTGCAGGCGCAAATCGGGATGGCGGCGGCTGGCGTAGGACAGCAGGCCCATGTCGGCCAGGATCACCGCGTCCACGCCCAGATCGGCGGCCTGGTCCACCGCGCGCTGCCAGCGGCTGATGTCGCCGCCCTGGGCATAGGTGTTGATGGCCATCAGCACCTGGCGGCCGCGCTCATGCGCGTAGCGGATGCCGATGCGGGCGGTGTGGTCGTCGAAGTTGAGACCGGCGAAGTTGCGGGCGTTGGTGTCGTTTTTCAGGCCGAAATACACGGTGTCGGCGCCGTGGTCGACGGCGGCCTTCAGCGCGGGCAGGCTGCCCGCCGGACACACCAGTTCCGGCAGTTGCTGACTGGCAGGCATGGGGAAGTCGCAGGGTGAGGGAAATGCGGCGACAGTATCAGAAGCGACAACCCCGGCCTTTGTTCTGGGTCAAGCGCACCGATCAGTCGCCGGCCAGCCGCTCCGGCGCGCTCAGGCTGAGGGTATCGCTGTCGCCCTGGCTGTCCACCCAGCGCACGTCCACGCTGATCGTGCCGCTGGCGGCGCGGCTGCGGCACTGGAAGCGCGAGAGGGTGCCGCTGGCCGCTGCTGGGGCATAGTCGGGCCGGCGGCAGCCGCCGCTGTGCCTTTGCTCCAGCACCGCTTGCGCCAGATTGGTGGCGGCGTTGTAGTCGTTGGCGGCGATCTGGCTGTGCAGCAGTTCGGTCTGCAGCCTGAGCAGGCCCAGCACTCCCACCGCCAGCACCAGCAGGCTGATCATCATTTCCAGCAGCGTGAAGCCGCGGTGCGCGCCGGGCTTCATCATTCGCTGTCCATCCAGCTGTAGGGCAGCGCTTCCACTGCGCGCTTGCCATTGCCGCCGCCGTTGTCGGGCTGGCTACCGGGCTGGAACGATTCCGGCAGGTTGCGCAGGTCTATGGTGGTGCTGGCGCCCCAGCGGTGGGGCTGGCCGGCGCCGGCGCGACCTTGCCGCGCGGCGGTGACGTAGCCGTGTATGGTGGTGATGCCGCCGGAAAACAGCATATTGCCGGCCCAGACGTTGCCGTGCACCTGGCTGGAGGCGCCCAGCGTGATGTCGCCGCCCTGGTAGCCGCCACCCGCGTAGCCGCCGGCCAGCAGCACTGCATTGCCTATCGGCTTGCCCTTGAACACGCCCAGGCGGCAGTCGTCTTCCGGATACAGCGCGGGAAAGTCGTTGTTGCGGCAGATGCCTATCGCGCCGGCGTAGTTCACCGCGTAGCTGCTGTGCTGGCCGCTGGTGGCGATGTTGCCGCTGGCGATGAAGCTGTTGTGGTAAACGCCGTTGCCCACTTCCAGATTGCCGTCGAACCACAGGATGCCCGGCGCCATGGTCCGGCTGTCCAGCCGCCACTGGCCGGGGCGGCTGCCGGCGAAGCAGTCGTTCTGCGGCGCGTGGCCCTTGCAGATCAGCTGCGCCGGTGCGCCGCTCTTGCAGCGGCCCTGGTTGTCGGTGTCGCGGCACAGGTAGTTGGGCAGCTGGCTGTCGGGCGACAGTCCCAGCCGGTAGACGCCGTCGTCCAGGCCGTGCACCTTGCGCACCATCACCTGGATGCGGCCATGGTCGAACTCGAAGCGGTAGTGCGCCTCGTTCTTGAAGTCGAATGCGTCTATGCGCGGCCGGTCGATTTGCAGCATAGGCACCGGCTCCAGCTTGATCTGCAGCTTGGGATCTTGGATGACGCGAATGTCCGGATTGTTGGCGTTGAAGTTGGCGTGGCCGGCGATGGCGCCGGATATCGGCGCGCCCCAGCCCTGGATCGACAGGTCTCCGCGCGCCTGCAGTGCCTCCATGCCGCCGGACTGATGGATCTCCACCCTGCCTTCGGTGTCCAGCCGGCCGAAGCGGGCGCCGCCCATATCGATTTTGACGTCGCCTTTCACCTCGGCCGCGCGCACGGCCGGATCCATGCCCGGGCTGCTTAGGAACTGGGCATTGCCGTTGACCCGCGCCAGTTGGGCGATGGCGGCGTCGCCGCGCAGCGTCAGATTGCCCACCGCCTTCACAGTTTGGTAGCGGCCGTTGGCCAGCTCGATATTGCCGTTGGAGTGCAGGGTGTTGATGGTTTGCGGGCCATTGATGGCGATGTCGCCGGTGCTTTGCAGCGTGGAGATGCCGTTGATCGAGCCGCTGAGGGCGACTTTGCCGTCCACCGTCATCTCCACCGGCTTGTCGCTGAGCAGGTCGACTGCGCCGCTGAGGTCCAGGTCGCCGATGATGGCCAGCGCGACCGGGCTGTCCGCTCCGCGGCCGCCCAGCCTGATGGTGCGCTGCACCGTGACGCGGTGGCCGTCGTACAGGCCGGTGCTGGACAGGCGGATCAGATTGGGCAGGATTTCGGTCTGCGCCAGCTGGTAGCGTTCGGTGCCGCGCAGTGGCATGCCGGCGGCCAGCGCGGCCTGCGCTTGGTTCAGGCCTTCCTCGGCATAGTCCAGCGCCTGGTGGTAGCGGTGCTGGTTCTGCGCGTTGGCGTGGGCCAGCAGCAGCTGGCGCGAGGCGGCGATCAACACCAGGCTGGCGACGGCCAGCAGCGTCAGCACGGTGAACAGCGTGGCCAGGCCGCGCTGGCGGAGGGGCTTCATCTCACCTCTACGGCGGGGCGGTTGCGCAGCGCGATGCTGGTGCGGATATCCAGCTTCTCCTCTTCGCCGCCCGGCGGCGTGTGCGCCGCCACTTCTACCCCGATCGCGTGGTCCGAGCGGTCCTCGGTAAAGCGCAGCGTGTCGATGATGCCGATGTCCGGCTTGCTCAGATCGTCCCATTTCGCATCGGCGGCGTCGCATTTCCAGCCGGCCTCGTCCGCGCTCAGCCGCTGCAGCCGGCCGCGCTGGGCATCGTCCAGCTTCAGGCGGAAAGCGAAGTAGCGCTGCCCCCCCTTGGGTTGGTTGGGCGGGGTGTCATAGCCGTAGCGCAGGCAGCGGCCGCTTTGTTCGATATAGATGCGGCCATAGGGATTAGTCCCGGCTCCGCCGTCGCTGTCCCAGTAGCCGGCGCGGCGCAGCTCCATCGCCATCAGCGACAGCGAGGCGTCCACCATCGCGCCCAGCCGGATCTGGCGCCGCTCGCGCGCCTGGCTGCCCAGCAGGTTGACCAGCAGGCCGGACACCGCCAGCAGCAGCAGCAGGCCTATGGTCATGCCCACCAGCAATTCCAACAGGCTGATGCCGCTCGCGCGCCTCAGAAGCATGTGCCGGCCTCGCTGCTGATCAATCCGGTGGCCAGCAGCCGCAGGCGCGCTGGCAGGCAGGCAGGCCGGCTCAGTTGCAGCTCGGTTTCGGTCAGCAAGCTGCCATCGGGGTTTTGCGGCATGCCGCGCAGCGGGGAGAACGCCAGCTTCAGCGCCAGGGCCTGGCCTGGCCGGCTGAGGGCGATGCCGGCGTGCTGCGCGCTGCCGATGCAACTCAGATCGCGTCCGGCGTCGCAGCCTTTGCCGCTCTTGTGCTCCGATACCCGCAGCAGCCAGCCGGCGCCATCCCGGCTGAACTCCACCCACACCAGCTTCTGGCGCGTGGTGGCGGTCTTGCGCGCCAGCTCCAGGCTGTGGGTGATGTCGTCCAGCGCGCTCTGCAGCTGCTGGCCCGCGATCCAGCGGCCCAGAGCCGGCAGTGCCAGCGCCAGAAGCAGGGCGGCGAGGGTGATCACCACCAGCAGCTCCAGCAAGGTGACGCCGCGGGCGGGCGGCCTCATCGCTTGCCCCAGCAGGGCAGAGGCGTCAGGCTAACCGTGTGCTGGCGCTGGGTGAGGGTGATTTGCCGGCACTCGCTGTCGCCGGCCTGGGCGCCGCCTTCGCGAACGGTGGCCTGGACGAAGTAGCTGGAGGCGGGATCGCCGGCGCTGCCGGTGGACAACTGGTAATAGCCCTGGCGGCTGCCGCCGCCGAACGGGGTTTTCAGTTCGGCCAGATCCTTGGCGTAGGCCGGGTGGAAGCCGCGGTAGCGCAACTGCGCCTGCTGCAGCTGGTACAGCGCGTCCAGCGCGTCGCTGCGCCGGCTGCGCTGCATATAGCCCTGATAGCCGGGAACGGCGAAACCGACGATCAGCGCCGCCACCGCCAGCGCGATCAGCAGCTCCAGCAGGGAGAAGCCGCGCGGCGGCGGCGCAGGAGAAAGGGGATGTGCCGGGGGAGTCATCTGGCCGCGGGCTCCGACATCGATTGCTGGGAGCGGAAGGGCGCCCTGCAGGGACGTGGAGACAGCCGGCGAGGGTGTCGCGCCCCTACTGTGTCCTAGCGTCCGCATCGGGCGCAGTCAAGGGCGGCGATGCGGCTTACAGCAGCGGCAGCGCCATCTTGGTGCGGGCAACCAGCAGGATATAGGCCACCACCGCCAGCGCGGCGACAAAGGCCAGCAGCCGGCTTTTGGGCGTGGCGCCGCGGCGCAGCGCGATGCTGCCCAGCACGATGTAGGCGACAAGGCCGGCGATCTTGGCCAGCAGCCAGGGGCTGTGCAGCACCGGCCAGCCGCCCATCACCACCAGTGCGATGGCACAGGCCAGCAGCAGGGTGTCTATCAGATGCGGCAGGATGCGCAATGGTTTCATGGCCAGCAGATGCTGGCGGCCGCTCAGCATCAGCCCGCCGCGCGCGGCGAACAAAAGTATGGACAGGAAGGCGAAGCCCATATGGGCGTGCTTGACGATCAGGTAGGGATACATGGACGGAAGCCTGAGGAGGCGCGGGAGGCGCCGACGCCCGCCATGGTACACGGCGGCGGCGGCGATTTGTAGCGCGTTCGGGCGGGCGGGGGCCCGCGGAGGATGGCATGGGCATCGTCATGGCGGAATTGAATGCTTTTTAAGCGGGGCGGATATTGACCGTCGTCAATGGATAATCCTTTGTCATGATTCCGCGCCGCAGGCGCAATGCGTTGCGCTTGCCGCAGGCGCGGCCGGCGCGCGATGCTACAATCCGGCCATATCCGCTCCCGGCCGCTGCCATCCTATTCCATGCTGTTCCTTTACCAATCCAACCGTCTCGAGCAACTGGGCGAGCTGTTCTGCGGCATGACCCAGGCGATGCCGCTCGCCGATCCCTTTGCCGCGGAAACCGTCATCGTGCAGAGCCGCGGCATGGGGCGCTGGATCACGCTGGACTTGGCGCGCCAGGCCGGCGTGGCGGCCAATGTCGATTTCGTGCTGCCGGCGGCCTTCGCTTGGCGGCTGATGCAGAAGGTGATGCCGGACTTGCCACGCAAGTCCGCCTTCGTGCCGGAGGTGCTGGCCTGGCGCTTGCTGGCGCTGCTGCCCACGCTGCGGGGCGAGCCCTTTGGCCCGGTGTGCCATTACCTGGAGGGCGGCGAGGGCGCGGCTTTCGAGCTATCGGGCAAGATCGCCGACATCTTCGATCAGTACCTGGTGTTCCGCCCGGACTGGATCCGCGCCTGGGAGCGCGGCGAACTGCTTGGCCTGGGCGAGGACGAGGCCTGGCAGGCGGCGCTGTGGCGCCGGCTGGCCGAGAGCGATCCCGGCCGCCACCGCGTGCGCATGCTGGACGAATTCTTCGCCCAGCTGAAAAGCGAGCACCTGCCGGCGCGGGTGACGCTGTTCGGCATCGCCAGCCTGGCGCCGATGTACCTGGCGCTGGTCAAGCGGCTGGCGGAGCTGACCGACGTCTGCCTGTTCACCCTCAATCCCTGCGAAGCCTACTGGGGGGACATCGTCGACGCCCGCCGCAAGCTCAAGCTGCGCCAGGCCGGCGACCTGTTCGCCAGCGACGGCCATCCGCTGCTGGCGTCGCTGGGCAAGCAGGGGCGGGACTTCTTCGAGCTGATCGCCGCCGATTCTGAGCTGGACGCGCGTCCCCTGTTCGCCGCGCCCAAGGGCGACAGCCTGCTCGCGCGGCTGCAGCGCGACATCCTGCAGTTGAACGAGCCGGCGGCGCAGCCGCGGCCGATGGCGGCGGACGACCACTCGGTGCAGCTGCACGCCTGCCACGGTCCGATGCGCGAGCTGGAGGTGCTGAAGGACCGGCTGCTGGCCATGTTCGCCGACGATCTCCAGCTCAGTCCGGCCGACGTGGCGGTGCTGACCCCGGACATCAACGCCTATGCGCCGTACATCGACGCGGTGTTCGGCCGCCGCGACGACGCGCCCAACATCCCCTACAGCATCGCCGACCGCCGGGTGGAGCGCGAACAGCCGCTGTTGTCCACCTTCGCCGCGGTGCTGCAACTGGCCGATTCGCGCTTCGGCGCCGACGCGGTGCTGGCCTTGCTGGACAGCCCGGCGCTGCTGGCGCGCTTCGATCTGGCTGACGCCGACCTGCCCTTCATCCAGGACTGGGTGCGCGGCGCCGGCATCCGCTGGGGGCGAGACGCCGTCCACAAGGCGCAGCTGGGGCTGCCGGCCGATCCACTGTACACCTGGCGCTGGGGGCTGGACCGGCTGCTGCTGGGCACGGTGCTGCCGCCGGCGCTGGCCGGCGACGAGGCCGGGCTGTTCGCCGGACTGCTGCCGCACACCGGCGCCCAGGGGCAGCTGGGCGAAGTGCTGGCGCGCTTCGCCGACTGTTACGACGCGCTGGACGAACTGGCGCGGGAATGGCGTCAGCCGGCCTCGCCGCGGCAGTGGGCGCAGCGGCTGCATCTGGCCTGCGAGCGGCTGTTCCTGGCCGAGGGCGACGACGAGGCGGCGCTGGAAATGCTGCGCGCGGCCTTCGCCGAGCTGGCGGAGGACGCCGAACTGGCCGGTTTCGACGCGCCGGTGGGGCTGGCGGTGGTGCGCGACTGGCTGCTGCGCCGACTGGGCGAGGCCTCGGCGCAGGGTTTCCTGTCCGGCGGCGTCACCTTCTGCGCGATGGTGCCGATGCGCTCCATCCCCTTCAAGGCGCTGTGCCTGATCGGCATGAACGACGGCGCCTACCCGCGCGACGAGCGCCCGGTCAGCTTCGACCTGGTGGCGCGCCACCCGCGCCGCGGCGACCGCTCGCGCCGCTTCGACGACCGCTACTTGTTTCTGGAGGCCATCCTGTCGGCGCGCCAGACGCTGTATCTGTCCTATGTCGGCCAGTCGGCGCGCAGCGGCGAAACCTTGCCGCCGTCGCCGCTGGTGGCGGAGCTGATGGACAGCCTGTCGGCGATGTGCGGCGAGGACCTGGCGGCGCGGCTGACGCTGCGCCACCCGCTGCAACCTTTCGCGCCGCAGGCTTACGACGGGGCGGACAGGCGGCTGGCCAGCTTCGAGCCGGCTTTCGCCGCCGCGCTGGCCGCGCCGGACGCCGAGCCGCGGCCTTTCCTGGCGCCGCTGCCGGCAGAAGAGCCGGCAGTGGTGTTGAACTTGCACGACTTCATCCGCTTCTGGAAACACCCGGTGCGGGCCTGGCTGTCGGAGCGGCTGGCGATACGGCTGGCCGGAGGCGGCGAGGAACTGGCGGCGCGCGAGCCGTTCAGCATGGAGGCCGACGCCAGCCGCGCGCTGCGCCAGCAACTGGTGGAGGCGATGCTGCACCGCCGGCCGCAGGCGCCGCTGCGCGAAAGGGTGGCCGCCGCCGGCCTGCTGCCCTGCGGCGAGCTGGGCCAGGCCTGGCTGCAGGAGGAAGGGCGCGCCAGCGTGCGGCTGGCTGGCCGGCTGCCGCGGGCACTGGCGAATGAAACGCTGCCGCCGCAGCCGGTGCATCTGCGGATAGACGGCTTCACCCTGGTGGGCGAACTGTACGGCCTGCGGCCGGAGGGCCGGCTCGGCTTCATCGTCGGCAAGCTCAACGCCGCCCAGCGCATCGAATTGTGGCTGACGCATCTGATATTGTGCGCGGCGCGGCCGGAGGGCATCGCCTGCCATAGCGCCGTTTACGACGACGCCGGCAGCATCGCGCTCGCCGACGAGATCGACGCCGCCGGCCTGCTCGCGCCGTGGCTGGCGCGCTGGCGCCAGGGCCAGGATCAGCCCTTGCCCTTCTTCGGCCGCACCAGCTGGGCTTACGCCGAAGCGCTGGCCAAGGCGCCGGACGCGCCGGAGGCGGCGCTGGCGGCCGCCTGGCAAAAATGGCAACCCAGCTTCGTGATGGAGGGCGGCATGGCGCAGCAGGACGAGCCGGCGCTGGCGCTGGCCTTTCGCCACCAGCAGCCGCTGGAAGATCCGCTGTTCGCCCAATTGGCGCAAACCCTGCTGCTGCCGCTGGCCGAACGCCTGGCGGGAAAAGAAAAATGACGACGACGCAAGCCCAGGCGCTGGACGCGCTCAATTGTCCGCTGAGCGGCATCAACCTGATCGAGGCTTCGGCCGGCACCGGCAAGACCTGGACCATCGCCGCGCTGTTCGCCCGGCTGCTGCTGGAGGAGCGCGACGGCCAGACGCCGCCGACCATAGACCGGCTGCTGGTGGTGACCTACACCAAGGCCGCCACCGCGGAATTGCGCGAACGGCTGCGGCACCGGCTGAGCGAGCTGCTGGCGGTGCTGGAAGGCAAGGCCGGCGGCGACGACTTCCTGCAGCGGCTGGCCGGCCGCTTTCCGGCGGGAGGCGCGCGCGAACTGGCGCGGCAGCGGCTCACCGCCGCCATCACCGGCTTCGACGCCGCCGCCATCTACACCATCCACGGCTTCTGCCAGCGGGTGCTGACCGACGCCGCCTTCGAAAGCGGCCAGACCTTCCAGGCCGAATTGATGGAGGACGACGCCGGCCGGCTGGTGGAGATCGTCGACGATTTCTGGCGCAGCCGCATCGTGTCCCAGCCGCTGCTGGCCCAGGTGCTGGTGGAGCAGCGCGCCACGCCGGATGAATGGCTGGCCGAGATCCGCCCCTATCTGTCCAAGCCTTACCTCAAGCTGCAGGCGCCGGACGCCGGCAGGCTGGAAAGCGCGCAGCGGCTGGCCCTGAGCCGCTGGCAGGCGCTGGCGGCAGAGCCACAGCTGGCGGAGGAGGGACTGCGGCTGTTCGCCGAACATCCCGGCTACAAGGGCAATGTCTACAGCGCCGCCATCCTTGAGCGGACGGCTGGCGCCTTGCGCGGCTGGCTGGCGCAGCCGGACGGCCTGCCGGAACTGGACAGCGACAGCCGCAAGGCGCTGGACAAGCTCAGGCCGGAAGCGTTGGCCAAGGGCATGAAGAAAGACTGCCCGCCGCCGGCGCATCCCTTGTTCGAGCGGGTGGAAGCCTGGCTGGCGGCTTGGGATGCCTATATGGGGCAGGTGGCGCACTCCCTGGCCGGCCTCAAGCTGGAGCTGATCGCCTGGGCCAACGCCGAGCTGGCGCGGCGGCGCGGCGGCGAGCGTAGCCGCAGCTTCGACGACCTGCTGACCGACCTGGGCGCGGCGCTGGACCATCCGGACAGCGGCCCCTTGCTGGCGGCCCAGGTGGCGCGCAGCTTCAGCGTGGCGCTGATAGACGAATTCCAGGACACCGATCCCACCCAATACGCCATCTTCCGCCGCTGCTTCGTCGAACAGGCGCGGCCGGTGTTCCTGGTGGGCGACCCCAAGCAGGCGATCTACAGTTTCCGCGGCGCCGACATTTTCGCTTACCTGGCCGCCCGCGGCGACGCCGAGCACCACTACACGCTGGATACCAACCGCCGCTCCGACGCGCCGTTGGTTTCCACCGTCAACGCGCTGTTCGGTCGCGAGCTGCCCTTCCTGATCGCCGGCATCGACTATCAGCCGGTGGCGGCGCAACCATCGTCCGGCGGCCGGCTGGAGGTGGACGACGGGCGGGCGCCGTTCAATGCGCAGTGGCTGTCGGCCGGCGACAAGGCCTTGAGCAAGGAGGCGGCGGAAGAAGCCGCCGCCACCGCCTGCGCCAACGAGATCGCCCGCTTGTTGAGCCTGGCTGGCGAGGACCGCGCCGCCATCATCAAGGACGAGGCGCGGCGGCGGCTGAAGGGCGGCGACATCGCGGTGCTGGTGGCCACCCATAAACAGGGCGACCGGGTGCGCGCAGCCTTGCGCGAGCGCGGCGTGGCCAGCGTGGCGCTGACCCAGGAAAGCGTGTTTGCCAGCGGCGAAGCCGACGAGTTGCTGGCGCTGCTGCATGCCTGGGCCGAGCCGGCCAGCGAGTCGCGGCTGCGGCTGGCCCTGTCTACCGAATTGGCCGGCCTCGACGCCGCCGAATTGAAAGCGCGGCTGGAGGACGAGGCCAGCTGGGAGCGGCAGCTGCTGAAAAATGCCGACGATCACCAGCGCTGGCGCGAGCACGGCTTCATGGCGGCCTGGCGCCATTACTTCGCCCGCGAACAGCTGGCGGCGCGGCTGCTGCCCTTGCCGGACGGCGAGCGGCGGCTGACCAATCTGGGCCACCTGGCCGAGTTGCTGCAGCAGGAAAGCGAAAGCCGCCAGGGCATGGCGCCGCTGCTGGCCTGGTTCGCGGCGCGGGTGGCCAATCCGCCGCGCGGCGAGGAGGCCGTGCTGCGGCTGGAGAGCGACGCGGCGCTGGTGAAGATCGTCACCATTCACACTTCCAAGGGCCTGCAGTACCCGGTGGTGTTCTGCCCGTTTTTATGGAACGGCGCGCTGGAGCGGCGCGGCGCCAGTTTCTGGAGCTACCACCAGGGAGACGCGCCCTGGCTGGCGCCGGACGTGGTGGCGGACGATGGCGTGCGGCTGGCGGCGCGCAGCGAGATGTTGGCCGAGAAGCTGCGGCTGTTGTACGTGGCGCTCACCCGGGCGCAGTACCGGCAATATCTCGCCTGGGGCTGGGTCAAGGACATGCAGACCGCCGCGCTGTCCTGGCTGCTGCACGCGCCGGGTGTGGCCGATTTGGCCGCCTTGGAGCAACTGAAGTTGGACGGCCCCGCGGTGGAGGGCCAGTTGCGCGCTTTCGCCGCCGGCCGCGGCGGCGCGATGGCGGTATTGGAAGACGAGGGCTGGCAGGCGCTGGCGGCGGGGGCGGCGGCCGAGCGTCGCTACGCCGCGCGGCCGTTTGCGCGCAAACTGTATGCGCCGTGGAAGATCGCCAGCTTCACTTCGCTGACTCATGCGGTGGGCAGCCATCTGGCCGAAGCGCCGGACTACGACCGCGCGCCGCAGCCGGCGTCCGCGCCGGAACCCGCTGCCGAACCTGCGCGCGACCGCTTCAGCTTTCCGCGCGGGTCCAAGGCCGGCATCTGCCTGCACGAGATATTTGAAAACATCAGCTTCGGCGCCGGCGAGGCCGCCATCCGCGAGGCGTCGGCGTCGGCGCTGGCGCGCCACGGTTTTGGCGAGGAATGGCTGGACGCCGGCTGCGAGCTGATACTGAGCACGCTGGAGGCGGAGCTGGCTCCTGGCGCGCGCATGCGCGAGGTGGCGGACGACAGGCGCTTGATCGAAATGGAATTCACGCTGCCGGTAAAGCGGCTGGACGTGGCGGCGCTGATCGGGGTGCTGCAGGATCCGGCGCACGGGCTGGCCGAACCCTTGCGGCTGGCGGCGGGCGGCCTGGACTTCGCCGCGGTGCAGGGTTTCCTCAAGGGCTTCATCGACCTGGTGTGCGAGCTGGACGGCCGCTTTTACCTGATCGACTACAAGTCCAACCACCTGGGCGACCGTTACGACGATTATCGCGAAGACAATCTGGCCGCGGCGGTGGCGCGCGAGCATTATTACCTGCAATACCTGATCTACCTGGTGGCGCTGCGCCGCTATCTGCGCGCGCGCGGGGTCGATTGGGATGGCCGCTTCGGCGGCGTGCGCTACCTGTTTCTGCGCGGCATGGGCCAGGCCGGCTGCGGAGTCTGGGCCGACCGGCCCGCGGACGCGTTGCTGGACGCGCTGGATAGCCTGCTGGGACGGGATTGAATCGAAGGGGGACTCGGTAGTTCTACGCAGTGTGGCGTACCGGGTACAGCAACTAAGCTAAGCAAGTGGACAAGGATGTGAGACATGTTTGAATCCGCCGAGATCGGCCACAGCATCGACAAGGAAACCTTTCGCAAGATGATGCCCTCGCTGCGCGAGGCCTTGCTGGATGTGCAGTACGACCTGAAGGAAAAAGCCGACTTTCCGGTGCTGATCCTGATCCACGGTTTCGATGGCGCCGGCCGCGGCGAGACGATGAACCTGATCAACGAGTGGCTGGACCCGCGGCTGATCCAGACCGTGGCTTTCGACGATCCCAACGACGAGGCGCGCGCGCGGCCGTGGATGTGGCGCTACTGGCGCGAGCTGCCGGCCAAGGGCCGCATTGGCATGTTCTTCGGTTCCTACTATTCCGATACCCTGTTCGAGCGGGTATTCAGCCGCAGCGACCGCGATGCCTTCGACCGGCAGATCTTCGATATCCTGCGCCTCGAGCGCATGCTGACGCTGGACGGCGCGGTGGTGCTCAAGTTCTGGTTCCACTTGAGCCGCGACAAGCAGAAGCAGCGGTTGAAGCTGCTGGAGCAGGACCCGGCCACCAACTGGCGCGTCACCAAGACCGACTGGCTGCACTACGAGCGCTACGACAAAATACGCAAATACGGCGAACACATGCTGCGGCTGACCAATACCGCGCATGCGCCGTGGATCGTGATCGACGGCGAGGATGGCAACTATCGCAGCCTGACGGTGGCCAACACCATTCTGGAGGCGGTGCGCAACCGCCTCGGCCAGCCGATGCTGAGCACCGACCGCGTCGAGGCGCCGCCGCTGTTGGCGCCGATAGACAACAAGCTGGTGCTGGACACGCTGGAATTGGAGCAGAAGCTGGACAAGGACAGCTACCGCGCCAAGCTGGACCAGTTGCAGGGGAGGCTCAGCAAGCTGACGCGCGACGCCCGCTTCGCCCGCCATTCGCTGGTGCTGGTGTTTGAAGGCAACGATGCCGCCGGCAAGGGCGGCAGCATCCGCCGCATCACCCAGGCGCTGGACGCGCGCCGCTACCGGGTGGTGCCGGTGGCGGCGCCCAACCAGGAAGAGAGCGTCAAGCCGTGGCTGTGGCGCTTCTGGCGCAATGTGCCGGGCAAGGGCGGCATCACCATCTTCGACCGCAGCTGGTACGGCCGGGTGCTGGTGGAGCGGGTGGAGGGCTTCGCGCCGGAGGCCGACTGGCTGCGCGCGTATTACGAGATCAACGATTTCGAGCACCAGCTTTCCGAAAACGGCGCCATCGTGCTGAAGTTCTGGCTGGCGATCAGCAAGGATGAACAGTTGACGCGTTTCAAGGGGCGCGAGGAAACCGGTTTCAAGCGTTTCAAGATCACCGACGAGGACTGGCGCAACCGCGACAAATGGGACCTCTACCGGCAGGCGGTCAGCGACATGGTGGACCGCACCAGCACCAGCAAGGTGCCGTGGACGCTGGTGGAGGCCAACAACAAGTATTTTGCCCGCATCAAGGTATTGACCACCGTATGCGACGCTTTGGAGGCGAAGTTGAGTGAATAGGCTGTGCTGTCTGTTTCTGCTGTTGTGCGCGCCGACGCTGGCGCAGCCTTTGCGCGCCGGCGTCGCCAACGATACCAGCGAGCCTCTGCGCCAGGCGGCCGAGGGCGGCTTGCTGCAAACCTACCGCCAGGCGTTGGCCCTGATCGCCAAGCAGAGCGGCGTCCGCTTCCAGCTGGACTATTATCCCACCCAGCGGCTGGAGCAGCTGTTCCAGGTGGGGCGGCTGGACATGGAGGCGGGCGTCAATCCCTCCTGGCGCGCGCTGGCGCCGGTCGCGGGCTTTTATACCCAGCCCTTGGGCGAGGTGGAGTTTGTGCTGTGCCTGCCGCAAGCCAAGGGATATGCGCCGCCCGCGGCGGGCGCGCAAAAAGGATGGACGGTGGGCACTCTGGCCGGCCAGAGCTATCCTTTGCTGGAACCGGCTTTCCAGAGCCGGCGGCTGAGGCGCGACCTGTCCGGCAATGAGGAGGAGCTGCTGGACAAACTGCGCGAGGGCAGGGTGCAGGCGGTGGTGCTAGAGCGCGGCCGCGCGCAGTACTGGAGCCGTCAGACCGAGGGCCGGCGCTGCCTGCCGGGCGAGTCGGCGGGCAGCGTGCCGGTGATGCTGAGGCTGCACCCGCAATACCGCGGACTGCTGCCCAGGCTGAATCAAGCCATCCAGACCTTGAACAGCCAAGGCAAGCTCAAGCCGCTGTTCGGCGCGAAAAACTGACGCCCGCTTCTTCGCAGGCTCTCAACCGTTGACGTCCATATGAATCCCGCCATTTCCCTGTTGCCCGATCAACTCGCCAGCCTGTTCCGCCGGCTGGCTCCCGATGCCGACGATGCGGTGCTGGCGCTGATCCGCGAATTGAGCGGCGCCAATCTGGCAGGCCACGTCTGCCTGCCGCTGGCGCACCGCGCCGAACTGAAAGCCTTGCAGGGCAGCGGCCTGGCCGGCCGTCCCGGCGATTACGCTCCGCTGATCCTTGACGGCGCCGGCCGGCTGTATTTCGCGCGCCACTGGCATGACGAAGACAGGCTGGCGCAGGGATTGGTCCGCTTGGCCGAGCCGCTGCCGCCGCCAGACGAAGCCCGGCTGGCGGCATGGCTGGCGAGGCTGTTTCCCGGCGGCGGCTCGGGCGAGCCGGATCGGCAGAAACTGGCTGCCGCGCTGGCTGCGCGGCAGCGGCTGATGGTGATTTCCGGCGGCCCGGGCACCGGCAAGACCACCACCGTGGTGCGGTTGCTGGCCTTGCTGGCGGCCCTGTCGCCGCGTCCGCTGGTGATGGCGATGGCGGCGCCCACCGGCAAGGCCGCGGCGCGGCTGTCCGAATCGATGCGCGGCGCGCGCGATCGGCTGGATGTGGACGAAGCGGTGCGGCGGCAGTTGCCGGCGCAGGCGGAAACCCTGCACCGCCTGCTGGGCCTGCGTCCCGGCATGGAGGCGCCGCGCCACCATGCCGGCAATCCCTTGCCGCTGGATGTGCTGGTGGTGGACGAGGCGTCGATGATAGACCTGGGACTGATGGCCAGCACCGTGGCGGCGCTGCCGTCGCAGGCCAGGCTGATCCTGCTGGGCGATCGCGACCAGCTGTCGTCGGTCGAGGCCGGCGCGGTGTTGGGAGAGCTGTGCAGCCGGATAGGCTACAGCGAGTCCACGCTACAATGGCTGCAACGGGTATGCGGCGACAGCCTGCCGCGAAGCGGCGAGGATGGGGGCCGCCTCACCGACTGCGTGGCGCTGCTTACCCGCAGTCACCGCTTCGGCGCCGACTCCGGCATCGGCGAGCTGGCGCGGCGGGTGAATGCCGGCCAAGGTCGTCTGGCGCTGGAGCTGCTGCAGGCGGGCGGTCATGCCGACATCAGCATGCGGCAGGCAGTGGATGCCGGGATGCTGTTGGACAAGCGCCAGGGCTATTTGCAGGCGGTGGCGGCCGGCGCGGAGCCGGACGATGTGCTGCGGGCCTTTTCCGCCTTCATGCTGCTGGCGGCTGAGCGCCGCCAGGTGGCCGACTGCAATCAGGGCATCGAGCGCCAGCTGGAAAAGACCGGGCTGAAACAGCCGGGGCGAGATTGGTATGCCGGCCGGCCGGTGATGATCAGCGAAAACGACTACGGCCTGGGTTTGTTCAACGGCGACATCGGTTTTGCCCTGCCGCGCAGCCAGGGCTTGCGGGTGGTGTTCCCCTCCGGCGACGGCGTGTGGCGCGAGTTCGCCCCAGGGCGGTTGCCGGCGCACGACACGGTGTTTGCGATGACGGTTCACAAGAGCCAGGGCTCGGAGTACGACGAAGTATGGCTGCAGCTGCCGCAACAAGCGGGCGCGTTGCTCAACCGCGCGCTGTTGTATACCGCCATTACCCGCGCCCGGGCATGCTTTGTCGCGGCTGGCGGCGAGGAGGTCTGGCTGCGCGGCGTCGAGCTGGCGCCGCGGCGCCATTCCGGCCTGGCCGACCGTTTGCGTTGAGGAGGAATGGACGGAATGCAACACTTGCCGGCTTTGTGCGGTCGAGAATAGTCAAGCCGCGCCAGACACCCGTAAGATGCAGCCTTCCCGAAAAACCGCAGGGGGAGTCGTCATGCAGGTGGATGCCGTATTGGGCTATCTGGACAAGGTAAGCCGTTTCGATGCGCAACAGTTCACGCCGCTTCATATCGGCATCGAGCGCATGGGTTGTGTCAATGCGCAATGGAAAGAGCGCTTGCTGCAGCATGAGGCGTCGCTGTTCGAGGAAAATTACCAGGGCCTGATCTGTAGGCTGGACGGCAGTTACCGCAGCATCAGCCATGCGCTGGGGCTGGCGGCGAGGCGCTGGCAGCAGGCAGGCTGGCTCAATGGCTGGCGCAACGAGAACTTCACCGCCTTTCGCCATGACGGCACGCCATATTTTGAGTTGGAGCGCGCGGCCTTCCGCCCGCTCGGCCTGACCAGCCGCGCCGTCCACGTCAACGGCCTGTGCCGGCAGAGCGACGGCGAAGTGCGGATGTGGGTGGGGCGGCGCAGTCCGAACAAGGCGGTGGATCCCAACCGCATGGACAATCTGGTGGGCGGCGGCGTGGCCGCCGGAGAGACGTTGGCGCTGGCGCTGGAGCGGGAAGCTTGGGAAGAGGCCGGCGTCGCGCGCGAGGCGCTGCAAGGATTGCAACCGGTATCGTTGCTGCTGGCCGAGCGGCCGGTGGCGCGCGGCCTGCACCGCGAGTGGCTGTACGCCCATGATCTATGGCTGCCGCAGGGGCTGCGGCCGGCTTGTCAGGACGGCGAGGTGGCCGAGCATCTATTGCTGCCGCTGGCCGAGGTGGAGCAGTTGCTGGTGGCCGAGCGCTTCATGATAGACGCCGCGCTGGTCAGCCTGGACTGTCTGTGCCGGCTGGGCTATTGGCAGCAGCGCAACGGCCTGGTGGCGGATGCGCTTTCCCGGGTTCGCCATGGGCTGGAGCAGGATCTGGCGACGCTGGCTTAGCCGCGGCCTCGCGTGTTGGCGCGTGGCGCTACGCAAAACCCGGCTTGTGCCGGGTTTTTGCTTGGTCTGGCAGCGCAGTATGTGATTTTCTCATCGTTCGGTCAGGGTGGCCGATATCCGTTATCTTGCTGTTATTCATCGGCTATTGCCATGATTTTCGGGATCTTATTGCAAAGTCATGACAGTGGATGCTGTCAGATAAACTCATGTAGAATGGGGTTGAGGAAATGCATTTAGTATAAAAACATCAATCACGCCGTTTTAGCTAGAGATAATAATAATGTATCGGTTGAAACTGATTTCTCCGGATTTCGGCATAGACGACAGCGGGCCCTTGCACCCCACCCAGGAGCAGGCGCGCAGGGCGGCCGAATTGATGCTTCATGTCTACAAGGGGCGGGTGCGGGCGGAGGTGCACAAGGTGGATCTGAAAGCCAGAACCTCGGAGAAGCTGGAAGAGGTTTACATCAAAATGGTGCCGATGGCATGATGCGGCCGCAGCTGCCGCGTTCTGACCAGAGTCCGCGGCGTTTTTTGGCGGAAGGGCAACTTTTCCGTTGCAGACAAGGCCAGGGTACGCTACCGTCATCGCTCCACTAAACCCTTTATCCGGAACCGCAACGGTTCCAGACAATGGAGCGATCTTTATGTTTTCCTGGTTTGAACGCCGGATATCCCCCTATCCGGAAACGCCTCCTGCCCAGCCTCCGCAGGGCTTTTTCTCCTTCATTTGGTTCTGTACCCGCGGTTTGCGCGGTCTGATCCTGTTCATGACTTTGCTGACCGCCTGCATCGGCGCGTTCGAGGCCTTGCTGTTTTCCATGCTGGGCTCTGTCGTCGACTGGCTGTCCAAGGTGCCGGTGGATCAATTGTGGCTACGAGAGCGCAGTCACCTGCTGTTGCTGGCCGGTATTCTGCTGGGCAGCGTGCTGCTGGTGGCCTTGCAGGCGATGAGCAAGTATCAGGGCCTGTTCTCCAATTTCCCGATGCGGCTGCGCTGGAATTTCCACCGCCATCTGCTGGGGCAGAGCCTGAGCTTCTATCAGGACGAATTCGCCGGCCGGGTGTCGGCCAAGGTGATGCAGACCGCGCTGGCGGTGCGCGACACCGTGCTGATCATCACCGACATCCTGGTGTTCGTGGTGATCTACTTCGTCACCATGATCGCCGTGCTGGGTCATTTCGACGTTTTCCTGCTGCTGCCTTTCCTCGGCTGGCTGGTGTTCTACCTCGCCACGCTGTGGTACTTCGTGCCGCGGCTGGGCAAGGCCGCCACCCGGCAGGCCGACGCGCGCAGCCTGATGACCGGCCGCATCACCGACGCCTACACCAATATCGCCACCGTCAAACTGTTCTCGCACGGCCAGCGCGAAGCCCGCTTCGCCAAGGGCGCGATGCAGGAGTTTCTGAGCACCGCCTACCGCCAGATGCGGCTGGTCAGCGGCTTCGAGATCGTCAACCAGCTCAGCAGCATGTTGTTGATCGGTGTGACCGCCGGCTCGTCGCTGTGGCTGTGGAGCCGCGGCGAAGTCGGCATCGGCGCGGTGGCGGCGGCTACCGCGATGGCGCTGCGCCTGAACGGTATTTCGCACTGGATCATGTGGGAGATGTCCAGCCTGTTTGAAAACATCGGCACGGTGCAGGATGGCATCACCACGCTGTCGCGCAAGGTGGCGGTGGTGGACGCGCCGGGGGCGGGCAAGCTGGAAGTGCCGCGCGGCGAGATCCGCTTCGATCAGGTGGATTTCGCCTACGGCGGCACGCGCAAGGTGATCGACAGCCTTAACCTGACGATACGTCCGGGCGAGAAGATCGGCCTGGTCGGCCGCTCCGGCGCCGGCAAGTCCACCATCGTCAACCTGCTGCTGCGTTTCTACGACTTGGACGGCGGGCGTATCCTGATCGATGGCCAGGACATTGCCGGCGTCACCCAGGACAGCCTGCGCGCCATGGTGGGCATGGTGACCCAGGACACGTCGCTATTGCATCGTTCGGTGCGGGAAAATCTGCTGTACGGGCGGCCAGATGCGGGCGACGAAGACATGATAGCGGCCGCGCGCCGGGCCGAAGCCGACGACTTCATCCAGACGCTGACCGACCCGAAGGGGCGCGTCGGCTACGACGCCCATGTCGGCGAGCGCGGCGTCAAGTTGTCCGGCGGCCAGCGCCAGCGGGTGGCGATTGCCCGGGTGATGCTGAAGGACGCGCCGATATTGCTGCTGGACGAGGCCACCAGCGCGTTGGACTCCGAAGTGGAAGCGGCGATCCAGAGCAGCCTGTATCGTTTGATGGAGGGCAAGACCGTGGTGGCGATCGCCCATCGGCTGTCCACCATCGCGGCGATGGACCGGCTGATCGTGTTGGACCGCGGCCAGGTGGTGGAGGAAGGCAGCCATCAGCAACTGCTGGCCCGCGGCGGCTTATATGCCAGATTATGGGCGCATCAGAGCGGCGGCTTCCTGGGAGAGGAAGGCGGCGACGAAGACGAGCGAGTGTCCTTGATGGGCTGAGAAAAACCCTCCGGCGATTGCCGGAGGGTTTTTTGTTGCTGGCGATACCCGGACGATGGAGGCATGGCGATGGATGCCGCGTGGCAAGTGGAGTCGGGGGAACTGGTTTACATCAATCCTTGGTTCGTGGTGAGGGAGCTTGGCGTCAGGCAGCCCGATGGCTGGCCCATTTCTTATTTTTCGGTGCATCATCCGCGTCCGGCTGTTGGCATTCTTGCCATTGAGCAGAGCCGTTTGCTGCTGATCGGGTGCTCATAGCGCACGCGGTTTGGGCCATTCCGGCGGGCGGAGTGGATGCAGGCGAAACGGCGGCGGTCGCGGCTAAGCGGGAACTGCTGGAGGAAACTGGCTACACGGCCGCGAAGTGGCGGACTTTCCTGACTTATTTTCCGACTTGCGGCAGCAGCGATCAGCGTTTCGAGATATTTTTAGTTCACGGGCTGACGCAGGTGAATGAACGGTTCGACCGGAACAAAGTGATGGAGGTGCGCTGGTTCGGCGCCGTGGAGGCGGCGCAAATGGTCGATGACTGCGAGATTGTCGATGGCTTGTCGCTGACGCCGATTTTGCTGGCGATGTGCAAAGGCTGCTTGTGATGCTCTGGATCGGCCTCTGTGGCAGAACGGCATCATTTAAATTTGCGAAATGTGATCGATAAATGATCTATATCAAATTTAATCAGCTGGAAAAAAGAACAGTTTGATTCCGGAGGTCTGGATTTTCCCATGGGGATGGCAAACGCATGAATCCGGCGCCGCGCAGGGAAGGGTAGAAACATCATGAAAAAGCTGCTGGAAAAACAAAAGGCTTGCAGCGCAACGCTTGCAAGCCTTTGATTTGATTGGTGCACCCGACAGGGATCGAACCTGTGACCTTCAGCTTCGGAAACTGACACTCTATCCAACTGAGCTACGGGTGCACTGCAACTTGTCATCAAGTAGACGCATCATACCGCAAAAAGTTAATCCGAGTCCAGAGTATGGTTTTTTGCCATGCATGGGTGCATACTTTATAATTAACCGGTTTTAATTGTCATTATTTTCAGGCGAGGCTTGGGATGAGTAATGAGAGCGGAATGGCCCCCGGCCAGATCGTAAAGGTTCTGGTCAGCATCGTTGTCTTTCTTGTCGTGGCGATTTGGCTTCTGGCCAAACTGGCGACCAGTGGTTTCAATGTGGATGCCGAGGTGATGACCAAGGAAGCCGTGGCTGCTCGTCTGAAGCCGATCGGCGAATCCAAGGCCAGCGACGCGCCGCCAGGCATGCGTACCGGGGAGCAGGTGTACAAGGCGATCTGCATGTCCTGTCACAGCACCGGTCTGGCCGGTTCTCCCAAGTTCGGCGACGCCGGCGCTTGGGCGCCGCATATCGCCAAAGGCTGGGATACGCTGGTGGACCATGCGCTGCATGGCTTCAATGCGATGCCGGCCAAGGGCGGTTCGCCTGACCTGACCGACGATGAAGTGAGGCGCGCGGTGGCTTATATGGGCAACGCCGCTGGCGCCAAGTTCACCGAGCCGCCGGTGGGCGGAGCGGGCGGCGCCGTGGCTGCGGCCGATCCGGCGGTGGTGGGCAAGAAAATCTACGAAAGCGTGTGCGTGGCCTGCCACTCCACGGGGGTGGCCGGGGCGCCGAAGTTCGGCGACAAGGCGGCATGGGCGGCGCGTCTGAAGCCGGGCCTGGACGAGGCGGTGAAGATCGCCACCAAGGGTTTGAACGCGATGCCGCCGAAGGGTGGCTATACCGGCAGCGATGCCGAGTTCCGCGCCGCGGTGGAATATATGGTCAACAACTCCAAGTAATTTTCCATCTGGGCTATAGAATAAAAAGCACGCTGCGCAGCAGCGTGCTTTTTTTGTGGCTTTTGAGCTGGCATTAAATGTCAATGTGTCTGACTAGTTAAAAAGGACAGGTGGCAATTGCTCGCGGTTCCGGCATCATGGCTGCATCTGATTGACCGGTTGGCGGTTCAGGCTTGCCAGTCAGGTGAGGTTCCCCAGCCTCGCTTCACCCAGAGATGTTCCTCATTCTTCTTTATGGCGCCTATGGCGCCATTTTCTTTTGGCGGTCCCGTCCGCCGCATGCCGCTCATTCCGCCGGCGCTTCCCCGGATTTGTCCTTGCCGGCCAGCATCGCCGTCAGGCTGGCCAGCTTGCTCTTGCCTTCGCTCTTGCTGACCAGCGGTTCCGCGCCGGGTTTGCCGAAGTGGCGCAGGTCCTCGCCGTCTATCTCGTTGATGAAGCGTGACGGCTCGATGAACTGCCATTCGCCGGCGCGGCGGCGTTTGACGCAATAGCTGAGGGTGAGGCTGCGCTGGGCGCGGGTGATGCCGACGTACATCAGCCGCCGTTCCTCCTCCACCATGCCGTTGTCCACCGACTCGCTGTGGGGCAGGATGCCTTCCTCGCAGCCCACCAGGAACACGTGCGGGTATTCCAGCCCCTTGGACGCGTGCAGGGTGGACATCCTCACCGCGTCCACCTCGCCCTCGTCGCGGCCTTCCAGCATGGTGATCAGCGCGATGGTCTGGGTCAATTCGATCAGGTTTTTGCCGTCGGCCTCGCCCTTCTTCGCCAGCCAGCCCACCATGTCCAGCATGTTCTTCCACTTGGTCTCGGCGATGCGCGGGCTGTCTTCGCTGTCGTACAGCCAGGCTTCGTAGCCTATTGCCTGCAATAGCTCCAGCGCCAGTTGGCCGGCCGGCTCGCGGGTGGCGCGGTATTGCAGTTGGTTGATGAATTCGCAGAACTGTTCCAGCGGGGACAGTTGGGCGGTTTGTATCTGCACCCTCAGGCCGGCGTCGTGGGCGGCGGCGAACAGGCTTTTGCCGTACTGGCCGGACCAGGCTCCCAGTTTTTCCAGCGTGCCGGCGCCGACGCCGCGCTTGGGGGTGGTGATGGCGCGAATGAAGGCCGGATCGTCGTCCGGGTTGGTGATCAGCCGCATATAGGACAGCAGGTCCTTGATTTCCGGCTTGTCGAAGAAGCTTTGGCCGCCGGCCATCTGGTAGGGAATGCGCTGGTTGCGCAGCGATTGCTCGAAGATGCGCGCCTGGTAGTTGCCGCGGTAGAGGATGGCGTAGTCCTTGAACTCGGTGCGGTTTTCGAACTTGTGCGCCAACAGCCGCTGCACCACGGTTTCCGCTTCGTGTTCCTCGTCCTTGCACTGCACCACGTGGATGGGCTCGCCCAGGCCCAGCTCGCTCCACAGCTGCTTCTCGAACAGCTTGGGGTTGTTGGAGATCACGCTGTTGGCGGCGCGCAGGATGCGGGCGGTGGAGCGGTAGTTCTGCTCCAGCTTGATCACCTTGAGTTGGGAGAAGTCCTGCTGCAGCAGGCGCAGGTTTTCCATATTGGCGCCGCGCCAGGCGTAGATGCTCTGGTCGTCGTCGCCCACCGCGGTGAACAGGCCGCGCACGCCGGCCAGCAGCTTCACCAACTGGTACTGGCAGGTGTTGGTGTCCTGGTATTCGTCCAGCAGCAGGTAGCGCAGCTTGCCCTGCCATTTGAGCAGCACTTCCGGGTGGGTCCTGAACAATTGCACCGGCAGGCGGATCAGATCGTCGAAATCCATGGCCTGATAGGCGGTGAGGGTGTCCTGATAGGCGAGGTAGGTGCGGGCGCAGACGCTTTCCCATTGGCCTTCCGCGCTCAGCATCATTTCGTCGGCGGTTTTCAGGTCGTTCTTCCACAGCGAAATCTGGCTCTGCACCTTGCGGATTTCATCCTTGGAGGTGGTGGCGAGGATATCGGCGATGATCTTGCCGGCATCGTAGGCGTCCAGGATGGAGAACTGGGTCTTGTAGCCCAGGTGCGGCGCCTCCTGGCGCAGGATATGCATGCCCAGCGAGTGGAAGGTGGAGACGGTGATGCCGCGGATCTCGGACGGCGTCATCAGCTTGCTCACCCGCTCCAGCATTTCGCGCGCGGCCTTGTTAGTGAAGGTGATGGCGGCAATGTGGCGCGCCGGGATGCCGCCTTCGCGCACCAGGTGGGCGATCTTGTAGGTGATCACCCGGGTCTTGCCCGATCCTGCGCCGGCAAGCACCAGCAGCGGGCCGTCTAGGTAGTGGATGGCCGCGCGTTGCGGCGGATTGAGCAGGGGAGCGGACATGGCGGTATCGGAGCCGCGCCCGGGCGGGCGTAGCAAATCGGTAATCAGGACCATGCATTGTAGCATGGGGTATCATGGCTTATCGCGGATGGGCGGCAATCCCGATCCGCTTCCAAGGGAAAGATCATGGCCATCTACGCAATCGGCGACATCCAGGGTTGTTTCACCCCGTTTCAGCAATTGTTGCGAAAAATCGATTTCAATCCGGGAAAGGACACCCTGTGGCTGACCGGCGATCTGGTCAACCGCGGCCCGCAGTCACTGGATGTGCTGCGCTGGGTGTATGAGCATCAGGATCAGGTGGAGATGGTGCTGGGCAATCACGATCTGCATCTGCTGGCGGTGTCGGAAGGCTTCGGCAAGCTGCACCGCGACGATACCCTGGACGACATTCTCAATGCCGCCGACGGCAAGGTGCTGCTGGACTGGCTGCGCTGCCAGCCGATGATGCTGGAGGGCCACGGCTATGCGATGGTGCATGCCGGCCTGCTGCCGGAGTGGACCATTTCCAAGGCGCTCAGGCTGGCCGAGGAGGTGGAGTTTGGCCTGTCCAGCAATCGCTACCGCGAGTTTCTCGGCCGGCTGTACGGCAACAAGCCGGCGCGCTGGAGCGACGACCTGAAGGGTGCGGACCGTTTGCGGTTGATCGTCAACGTGATGACGCGGATGCGCTTCCTCACTCGTGACGGCGAGCTGGATCTGAGCTACAAGGGCGAGCGGGACTGCGCGCCGGCCAATCTGATTCCCTGGTTCGAGGCGTCGGGCCGCCGCCATGGCGGCACGCCGATAGTCTGCGGCCACTGGTCGGCGCTGGGCGTGCATCTGGACGACGACGTGCTGGCGATCGATTCCGGCTGTCTGTGGGGCGGCAGCCTGTCGGCGCTGCGGTTGGACGACCGGCAGCTGTTCTCGCTGGAGTGCCAGGCTTACCGTGAAATCGCGGCGCCAGCCGGGAAATAAATAAAATTTGATGGAAGCTGGTGCAGGACTGGCCTTGTTGTCATAATTGCCGCCTTCGCCAGCTTGTTACCTTCAGCATGAGTTATCTGTCCATAGAGTTCGCCCTGGCCTTCGTCGGCTTTTTCGCCGTTTACTGGGCTTGCCGCCGTCTGCCCGGCCTGCAGAATTTCCTGCTGCTGATCGCAAGCTACCTGTTTTATGCCAAGCTGGACTGGCGTTTCGCCGCCATTCTCGGCGCGTATACCTTGGTCCAGCACCGGCTGAGCCAGCGCATGCTGGTCTCGCCGCATCCGCGCCGCTGGCTGCAGGCGGCCTTGTCGCTGGCGGTGGCTAATCTGGCCTTGTTCAAGTACTTCGACTTCTTCCGCGAAAGCGCCCAGGCGGGACTGCACGCGCTGGGCGTGTCCGCGCTGCTGCCGGCGCTGGACATTCTGATGCCGGTGGGCATTTCCTTCTATACCTTCCAGTCGGTCAGTTACCTGGTGTCGGTATACCGCAGGGAGATGGCGCCGGCGCGCCTGCCGCAGTTCGCCCTGTTCCTGGCGTTCTTTCCCACCTTGCTGGCGGGGCCGATCTGCCGCGCCCGGGATCTGCTGGAGCAGTTGCGCAGCCCGGTCCTGCGCCAGGTGGCCAACTTCGACCGCGCGCTGGGGCTGATCGTGCTGGCGCTGGTCAAGAAGCTGTGGCTGGCTGGTTGGCTGGCCAGCGCCTGGGTGGACCCGGTGTTCGCCGCGCCGGACACCTTCCACACGCTGGAGGTATGGGCGGCGTTCTATGCCTATGCCTTGCAGATCTACCTGGATTTCTCCGGCTATACCGATCTGGTGACCGCGCTGGCGCTGCTGTTGGGCATCCAGCTGCCGCGCAATTTCGACAGCCCTTATCTGGCGCTCAATCTGCGCGACTTCTGGCGGCGCTGGCATATCTCGCTGTCCAGCTGGATCCGCGACTACATCTATATTCCACTGGGGGGCAATCGCGACGGCTTCGCCCGCAGCCAGATCAATCTGCTGGCGGCGATGCTGCTGTCCGGCCTGTGGCACGGGGCCAGTCTGAAATACCTGGTGTGGGGTGCGATGCACGGCCTGGGCGTGGTGGGGCTGAACGTCGGCGACAAGTTGTGGCGGCGCGACGGCATCAGTCGGCGCTGGCCTTGGCTGGCGCGGCTGATTACCTTCCATTACGTGTGCCTGGCCTGGGTGTTCTTCCGCGCCCAGTCGCTGGACGAGGCGTTGGACTTTTTGCGCGCGATGGCCGGCACAGGCCAGAGCCTGACCTTGAACGCGCCCGGCCTGTTGCTGGTGCTGGCGCTGTGGCTGGCGGCGCTGCCCAGGCTGGCGCCGTTGCGCGAGCGTTGCATCGCCCAACTGGCGGCGTTGCCCTGGTGGGGCAAGCCGCTCCTGCTCAGCGCCTGCGCGCTGCTGGTGATTTCGCTGGCGCCGTCCGGCATTCCCGCCTTCATCTATTACCAATTCTGAATAGCCCGCCATGCTAGCCGCCTACCCGCACCGCCGCATCCTCGTCATCCTGCTCAGCTGCATGCTGCTGCTGTTCTGGGTGGAGCAGACCGCCATCAATGCCTACTGGCGCCAGACCTTCCATCGTCCCAGCCTGCTGGAGACGCTGACCGAACTGTCGCCGTGGCGCGAGGGCGGCGAGCTGGGCGGCGGCCTGCGTCAACAGAGCGTGGCCTTGCAGCAGCAGGTGGGCATGTGGGACCGCCGCATGGTGGAGCGCCTGAATGCCTGCTGCTTGGGGCAGCCGCCGGCGGCGCCGCGTGCCGCGAGCCGGCCGCCGAGTGCCTCCGCGCCGGCGGCGGTCAAGGCGGTGGACCCGCGGCTGGCGCTGCAGGAGGGGCTGCCGGTGTTGCTGGCGGGCGACTCCCTGATGCAGGGCGTCGCCTTGCATCTGTTGCCGCCGCTGTTCCGCCAGCATCAGGTGAAGGCGTTGGACGTCAGCAAGCAGAGCACCGGCCTCACCTATCCGGACTTCTTCAACTGGCCGGCCACCATTGAGCGGCAGTTGGCGGCCAATCCCAAAGTACAGCTGCTGGTGATGTTCGTTGGTGCCAATGATACCTGGGACATGGTCGGCGGCAGCCGCTACATCCGTTTCGCGTCGCCCGACTGGGAGCAGCGTTACCGCGAGCGCATCCGCAGCATTTTGCAAAGCGCCGGGAAGCGCAAGATACCGGTGTTGTGGCTGGGGCTGCCCAATATGGGCCGGGACAAGCTGAATGACGGCGCGCACTATCTGAACCGGCTGTACCGCGAAGAAGTAGGCGCGGCCGGGCAGCGTTTCGTCCCGACCCGCGAAGTGCTGGGCAGCCGCGACGACAGCTTCAACAAATTCATGACATTGCCCGAGCAGGGCGAGGTGGCGGTGCGCACGGCGGATGGCGTGCACTTCACCCGTCAGGGACAACTGTTGCTGGCGCGCCGCGTGCTGGCGGAATTGAGGTTTGAATGACAGCAAAAACCATGGCGCGCGGCTGGCGCTGGCTGTTTACCGCATTGCTGGCGGCTCAGGTTCGCGCCGCGCCGGTGCAGGACTTTGGCGAGGCCAATCTGGCCCGGCTGGCCGCTCGCTTGAGCCTGCTGGCCGACGCGCAGCAGCCGGTGCGCATCGTCCAGTTCGGCGATTCGCATACCGCCGCCGATTATCTGAGCGGCGAATTGCGCGCGCGGTTGCAGGCCCGCTTCGGCGACGCCGGCATAGGCTGGCTGCCGCCGCTCAATGTGCCAGGCCAGCGCAACGCGCTGGGACTGGTGCGCAGCGAGGGCTGGAGCTTGCGTAACAGCCGCCGCGACGAGGACGCCGATTTTCCGCTGGGCGGTTTCATCGGCATGGCGCAGCGTTCCGGTGCCGCGTTGAGCGTGCAGCCGCGCAGCGCGGACGGCGGACTGTGGCGGGTGCGGGTCTGGCTGCGCCAGGCCGGCGACGCTGCGTCGCTGACGGTTGACGATGGCAATGGCCCCCGGCGGATTCAGGCCGCCGCCGGCGCCGGTTGGCAACGGGTGGAAATGAAGCTCCAGCTGCCGTTCTCGGTGCGGGCGGACAGCCTGCCGGCACCCGAGCTGGGCGGTTTCGAACTGGAAAAACTGACGCCTGGCGTGGTGCTGGACAGCGTGGGCAGCAATGGCGCCGAGCTGGCCTTGTGGCGGCGCTGGGGCGGCGTGTGGGGACGGCAGCTGGCGGCGCGCGACGCCGATCTGGTGGTGCTGGCTTACGGCACCAACGAGGCGTTCGACGGCAAGCTGGACCTGGACGAATACCGCGCCACGCTGCAGGCGGCCATCAACCTGGTGCGCGCGCAACTGCCGCAGGCGGCCATCCTGTTGCTGGGGGCGCCGGATTCGGCCCGCCGCAAGGGCCCGGTCAGCCAGGAGTGCGCGGCGCCGAGGCGTCCGCTGATGCTGTCGGCGGTGCAGCAGGCGCAGCGGCAGATGGCGCGCGACAACCATTTGCTGTATTGGGATTGGGAGCAGGCGATGGGCGGCCCGTGCAGCATGCGCATATGGCAGCAACGCCAGCTGGGTCGGCCCGATCTGGTGCATTTCACCGCGCCGGGCTACACCCGCCTGGCAGACGATCTCTATCAGGGGCTGATGCAGCGCCTGGCGCGCTGAGGCATCAGGCCTGGCTTTTTTCCTCGGACGAGGAGTTGGGTTGCGGCGAATCTTCCAGCGCGATGCGCAGGCCGCGCGCCACCTCGCGCCGCGCTTGCTCGGCCAGCAGGAAGCGGTTGTCCAGGCCGGCGTCGCCGGCCCTGAGCGGCTGGCCGTAGCAAATCTCCACTTCGATCTGCGGCACGCTCAGCACCCGGCCTATGCTCTCGAACAGCGAAATCTGGCCGATGTAGGCCGCTTCCAGCAGCAGGCTGCCGTCCGGCCGCTGGTAGCGCAGCGACACCGGCTGCACGGTGCCGCCCGACAGCAGCGCGGCTTCGAACAGCGAGGCCTTGAACGGCAGCAGGCCGCTGCCGTCGGAGGTGGTCGATTCGGGAAACACCGCCATGCAGCCGCCGTTGCCCATCGCGTCGGCCAGTATCTGGTTGATCCGGCTGGCGTCGCGGCGGTTGCCGCGATCGATGAACAGCGTGCCGGCCACATAGGCCAGCCAGCCTATCAGCGGCCAGTTGCGGATCTCGCGCTTGGCGACGAAGCGCGACACGGTGCAGCTGTTGAGCACCGCGATGTCCAGCCAGGACACGTGATTGGCGACCAGCAGAGTGTTGGGCGGATAGAAGCCCGGGTTGACGCCCTGCACCTTGATGCTGACGCCGAGGATTTTCAACGCATGCTGCGCCCAGCGGCGGGTGACCACCGCGCGCTCGGCCTGGGCCAGGCGCGAGTAGCGGGTGGCGACGATGAAAACGCCGATGGCCAGATGGCCCAGCAGGCGCAGCACGCGGCCGCAGCGGGTCGGGAATGATGTGGTGGCGGGTGACTTCAAGGCTTTAAGATTTCAAGTCTGCAAGATTACAGCCCGCCACTCTAACATGGCTGGCATAGCGGGCAATAGTAAGTGCTGCGCTGGCCCTGGCGAATTTGCCGGATCGGCGTGCCGCATTGGCGACAAGGCTCCTCCTGGCGGTCGTACACCATATAGCTTTGCTGGAAGTAGCCCGGCTTGCCGTCGCTGGCGACGAAGTCGCGCAGCGTGCTGCCGCCAGCGGCGATGGCGCGGGTGAGCACCGCCTTGATTTCCGCCGCCAGCCGCTCGCATTCGTCGCGGCGCAGGCCTGAGGCGGGGCGGGTGGGGGCGATGCCGGCGTAGAACAGCGATTCGTTGGCGTAGATGTTGCCGACGCCGACCACCACATGGTTGTCCATCAGCACCAGCTTGATCGGGCTGCCGCGTTTGCGGATGGCCTGGAACAGCGCCTCGCCGCCGAAAGCGTCGGACAGAGGCTCCGGCCCCAGCGCCTGCAGCAGCGGGTGCAATTCTATCGGGCCGATATGCCACAGTATCGCGCCGAAGCGGCGCGGATCGCGGTAACGCAGCAACTGCCCGTCCAGCAGCAGATCCACATGGTCGTGTTTCTCCGGCGGGGTGCCCGCCGTCAGGATGCGCAGGCTGCCGGACATGCCCAGATGGATCAGCAGGGTGCCGCTCTCGCATTCCAGCAGCAGGTATTTGGCCCGGCGGCGCACCGCCTGCACCTTTTCGCCGGCAAGACGCGCCGACAGGTCAGGCGGCACCGGCCAGCGCAGGCTGGCGTTGCGCACCACCGCGCCCTGCAGGACGCGGCCTTCAAGGTGGGGTTGCACGCCGCGGCGGGTGGTTTCGACTTCTGGCAATTCTGGCATTGGAAAGTGCTACTCGGTAAATGGTGTAAAGATGAAAACCGGACATGCTATTCTACGCGTTCAACAGGCTTTGAGCAGGCAACTTACTCCATGCGAATGAAACCGCTGAAACGAACTCTTCCGCTGCTGCTGGCGTTGCTGCTGCCGGCTTGCGCCAGCGTCAAGCCGCCGGCTGCGCAGCCTGTCGCCGCGGCGCAGGGCGCGGCCGACGATTCGGACGCCGGCGCCAAGCCGGACGAAGCCAAGCTGCCGAAGCAGGAGCTGACGCCGGAAATCCTCTACGGCGTGCTGGCCGGCGAAATCGCCGCCAACCGCGGCGCGGTCGGTTCCGCCGGCTTGACCTATCTGGATCTGGCGCGCCAGACCCGCGATCCGCGCATGGCGCAGCGCGCCGCCGAATTCTGCCTGTTGTCCGGCCAATTGAAGGAGGCCACCGAGGCCTTGTCGCTGTGGATAGCGCTCGATCCCGACTCATTGCCGGCGCGCGAGCAGCTGTTCATCACGCTGATGCGAGGCGGCAAGCTGGCGCAAAGCAAGCCGCTGATCGAAGACCTGCTGCGGCGCGAGCCGGCGCGGGCGCCGGCCATTTTCGTGCAACTGGCCAGGCTGGGCGCGCGCCAGGACGGCGGCTCGGCCGAGTCGTATCAACTGGTGGCCGACTTGGCCAGCCGCTATCTGGACCTGCCCGAGGCGCGCTTCGCGGTGCTGGCGGCGGCGGCCGACAACAACGATCAGAAAGTGGTGGATCGGGAGTTCGACCGCCTGGCGCAGATTGCGCCGAAATGGGATCTGCCGGTGGCCTGGCAGGTGGACCGCTTGCGGCGCAAGGACATACCGGGCGCGGCGGACTTCCTGCAGCGCGAACTGGCGCGCCGGCCCGACGCCGGCCTGGAGCTGCAGGCTGCTTATCCGCGGCTGCTGGTCGGCGCCAAGCGCTTCGTCGAGGCGCGCGCCGCCTTCGAGGCCCTGCTCAAGACCCATCCGGACAATCCCGACCTGCTCTACGCCACCGGCCTGCTGGCCTATCAGATGCGCGATCTGAAAGTGGCCGATGAAAGGCTGCAGCGCGCGCTGGCGCAGCAATACCCGGAGCAGGACTTTGTCCGCTACACGTTGGGCCAGATCGCCGAGGATGATCACGACGTGGCCCGGGCCGAGAACTGGTACCGCCAGGTCGGCCCCGGCCAGCAGCAGTACCTGCCGGCGCAATCGAGGTTGGCGATGCTGGAGGCGGGCGAGGGCCAGCTGGACGCGGCCTTGAGCCGGTTGGGTCAACTGGGCGGCACCGATCAGGAAAAAGTCTCGCTGGCGCTGTTGCAGTCGCAGTTGGCGCGCGACGCCAAGCAGCCGCGCAAGGCGTACGATCTGCTGAGCAAGGCGCTGCAGGGCCAGCCGAAGTCGGGCGAGCTGCTGTACGAGCGCTCGCTGGTGTCGGACATGCTGGGAAATACCGGCAATGCCGAGCGCGATCTCAAGCAGATCCTCAAGGACAAACCTGGCGATGTGCAGTCGCTCAACGCGCTGGGCTACACGCTGGCCAACCGCACCACGCGCTACAAGGAAGCTTACGCTTACATCGAAAAGGCGCTGAAGGCCGAGCCGGACAATCCGGTGATCCTGGACAGCATGGGCTGGGTGCAATACAAGCTGGGCAGGCTGGAGCCTGCGCGCAAGAATCTGGACAAGGCATATCAGGCGATGCCGGACCCCGAAGTGGCGGCCCATCTGGGCGAGGTGTTGTGGAAGCTGGGCCGGCATGATGAGGCGCGGGCGGTGTGGAGCAAGGAGCTGGCCGCGCATCCGGACCATGATGTGCTGACCGAGACCATCCAGCGCCTGGGCGTCAAACTATGACGGCGAGGTGTCTGGCGCTGTTGCTGGCGCTGTTGCTGGCTGGCTGCGCCAGCCGCGAAATGCCGTTTGCGCCGCGGCAGGCGGCGACGGCGGCGCTGGACCAACCTTTCAAGGTCAGCGGCCGCTTGTCGGCCAACCTGGACGGCAAGGGGCATGTCGCCAACTTCGACTGGCGGCATCAGCCGCCGCAGGACGAGGTGGCGATCAACTCGCCGCTGGGCAATACGGTAGCCAAGGTGCTGCGTGATGCCGGTGGCGTCACCCTGTTGGCCGATGGCAAGAGCTGGCAGGCGGACGATGTGGAGAGCCTGACGCTGAAGGTGCTGGGCTGGCCGCTGCCGCTGTCTAATCTGGTGTGGTGGATACGCGGTATGCAGGCGCCGGGAGAGGCGGGCAGGCTGGACGCCGACGGTAATCTCGAGCAGCAGGGCTGGCATATCCGCTTCATCCGCGACGCCGACGCCGACGCCGACGCCGACAGCCGTTATCCCAAGCGGGTGGAAATGCAGCGCGAAGGCTTGACCGTCAAGGTTGTGGTGCAAAGCTGGCAGTAGCCCGGCGTTTTCAAGCATTGAAGAACAGATCATTCCAATCATGTCGTTATCTTTCCAAGTCTTCCCGGCGCCGGCCAAGCTCAACCTGCTGCTGCATGTGGTGGGCAAGCGCGCCGACGGCTACCATCTGTTGGAGACGGTGTTCCGTTTCATCGATTTCGGCGACACGCTGCGGATAGCGGCGCGCGAGGACGGCGCCATCGAGCTGTTGACGCCGACCGAGGGCGTGCCGCCGGAACAGGACCTGACCGTACGCGCCGCGCGGCTGCTGCAGCAGGCCAGCGGCTGCCGGCTGGGCGCAAGCATTCGTCTGGAGAAGCGCATCCCGATGGGCGGCGGCCTGGGCGGCGGCAGTTCCGACGCCGCCACGGTGCTGATCGCGCTCAACCGTTTGTGGGGGCTGGCCTGGTCCCGCCCGCAGTTGCAGGCGCTGGGGCTGCGATTGGGCGCCGATGTGCCGGTATTCATTTACGGACGCAGCGCGTTGGCCACCGGCATCGGCGAGCAATTGCAGCCGCTGGAATTGGCGCCGGCCTGGTATTTGGTAATTCGCCCACAGGTCCATGTGCCGACCGCCGCGGTGTTCCGAAATTTTTCGCAGGGTGTGTTGACAGGGGTAGGGGCCGACGGCATAATGCGAATCCTCGAAACAACGCAGCAGCGACGAAACGATCTGCAAGACGTTGTTTCAGGGATGTTTCCAGCGGTGAATGAAGTACTGAGCGAGCTGAGAAAATATGGTTCGCCGCTGATGACTGGTTCCGGATCATGCGTATTTCTGGAGTTCAAGTCGAAAGACGAAGCCGATAAAGTTTACCGGGCGTTGTCGGAAAAATATCAGGGATTTGTTGCAGAAGGACTCGACGTCCATCCCCTGTTCGACAGCACTGAATAAGGTTACTGGGGAGTCGCCAAGTGGTAAGGCACCGGATTTTGATTCCGGCATTCGTAGGTTCGATCCCTACCTCCCCAGCCAGGACTTTCTCCTTATGAAGAGAGAGCATGAAAAAAGCGTGTAAGAATCCCTTACACGCTTTTTCTTTATCCAGCTAAGGCAAAGCGAATCATGGCGGCATACGACAGTTTGATGGTATTCACCGGAACGGCAAATCCGGAATTGGCTCAGAATGTAGTCAAGCATCTGGATATCTCGTTGGGACGCGCCGACGTCGGCAAGTTCAGCGATGGTGAAGTGGCGGTTGAGTTGCTGGAAAACGTGCGTGGCCGCGACGTTTTCATCCTGCAGTCCACCTGTTCCCCCACCAATGACAACCTGATGGAAATCCTGACCATGGCCGACGCGCTCAAACGCGCCTCGGCCGGTCGTATCACCGCAGCGATTCCCTATTTCGGCTATGCCCGCCAGGACCGCCGTCCGCGCTCCGCCCGGGTGCCGATCTCGGCCAAGCTGGTAGCCAATATGCTGACCAGCGCCGGCATCGACCGCGTGTTGACCGTCGATCTGCACGCCGACCAGATCCAGGGCTTTTTCGACATCCCGGTGGACAACGTCTACGCCACCCCGGTGTTGTTGAAGGACATCCGCGCGCAGCGCTTTGAAGACCTGATCGTGGTGAGCCCGGACGTTGGCGGCGTGGTGCGCGCTCGCGCGGTGGCCAAGGCTTTGAACACCGATCTGGCGATCATCGACAAGCGTCGTCCCAAGGCCAATGTGGCCGAGGTGATGAACATCATCGGCGATGTGTCGGGCCGCACCTGCCTGATCATCGACGACATGATCGACACCGCCAATACGCTGTGCAAGGCCGCGTCCGCGCTGAAAGAGCGCGGCGCCCAGCGCGTGCTGGCTTATGCGACCCACCCGATCTTTTCCGGTCAGGCGGTGGACCGCATCAAGAATTCCGACATCGACATGGTGGTGGTGACCGACACCATCCCGTTGACCGCTGCGGCCAAGGCCTGCCCGAACATCCGGGTGGCCTCCATCGCCGGCCTATTGGCCGAGACGCTGCGCCGCATCAACAACGAAGAGTCGGTGTCCTACCTCTTCAATGAGGAACTGGTTGCGACGGGCGCCTGCCTGCCGTAAACATCTGGCCTGCTGGTCGCGGCGGGCCGGGTGCTTCTAACTGAAACTGGAGTTTTACAATGTCTTTTGAACTGATTGCTAGCAAGCGTGTTGATCTGGGTACGGGTGCGAGCCGCCGCCTGCGTCACGCTGGCCAAGTGCCGGCCGTGGTATACGGCGCCGGCAAAGAAGCCGCTTCCCTGGTGCTGGATCACAACACCATGTACTACGCTCTGAAGAACGAAGCCTTCCACACTTCCGTGCTGGATCTGGTCATCGACGGTCAGAAAGAGCAAGTGAAAGTGGCTGCATTCCAGATGCACCCGTACAAACAGCAAGTCATGCACATCGACTTCGCGCGTGTGTGATCCCTGCTGCCGTGCCGCCTGGCGGTAACGGTGAAGAGCCCGTTGTGCGCCCAAGTGGCGGGCAGCGGGCTTTTTAATTTGGAATGACGATATGTCCGGCATCCGCATGATTGTCGGCCTGGGCAATCCGGGCCCCGAATACGAAAAAACCCGCCACAATGCCGGTTTCTGGCTGGTGGACGAATTGTGCTGGCAGTTCAAGGGCAACTGGCGCAACGAAGGCAAGTTCCATGGCGACGTCGCCAGGGTGGATATCAACGGCCAGGACGTCTGGTTGCTGAAGCCCATGACGTACATGAACCTGTCCGGCCAGGCCGTGCTGGCGCTGGCGCAGTTCTACAAGATCCTGCCGGATGAGATTCTGGTGGTGCACGACGAACTGGACCTGCCGCCGGGCACCGCCCGCTTCAAGCAGGGCGGCGGCCATGGCGGCCACAACGGCCTGAAGGACATCGCGGCGCGGCTGAGCTCGCCGGCGTTCTGGCGCCTGCGCCTGGGTATAGGCCATCCCGGCGACCGCAACGAAGTGGCAAACTTCGTGCTGAAGAAGCCGCGCGGCGAAGAGCAGCAGGCGCTGGACGAGGCGATTCTGGCATCCTTGCGCGAGCTGCCGCGGGCCATCGCCGGCAAGATGGCCGAGGCGATGAAGGCCTTGCACACCGAAGCCAAGTGAATCATGGCTGACGGCCCGCGGGGCCATCGCCATAATGGATTGATCATTTAGAATTTCAAGGAATCGGACATGAGTCTGAAATGCGGTATTGTCGGTTTGCCCAATGTCGGCAAGTCCACCCTGTTCAATGCGCTGACCAAGGCAGGCATTGAAGCGGCCAACTATCCCTTCTGCACCATTGAGCCGAACGTCGGCATCGTCGAAGTGCCGGATCCGCGCCTGGCCGCGCTGGCTCAGATCATCAGTCCGCAGAAGATCCAGCCGGCCATCGTCGAGTTCGTCGACATCGCCGGCCTGGTGGCGGGCGCCTCCAAGGGCGAAGGTCTGGGCAACCAGTTCCTGGCCAATATCCGCGAGACCGACGCCATCGTCAACGTGGTGCGCTGTTTCGAAGACGACAACATCGTCCACGTGGCTGGCAAAGTGGACCCGATCGCCGATATCGAAACCATTCTGACTGAACTGGCGCTGGCCGACCTGTCCGCGGTGGAGAAGGCGATGCAGCGCGAAGGCAAGAAGGCCAAGTCCGGCGACAAGGACGCGCGCGCGCTGATTGCCGTGCTGGAAAAGCTGGTGCCGCATCTGGACCAGGGCAAGCCGGCGCGTTCGCTGGACCTGTCCGATGAAGAGAAGGCGCTGATCAAGCCCCTGTGCCTGCTCACCATCAAGCCGGCGATGTACGTCGCCAACGTGGCCGAAGACGGCTTCAGCAACAATCCTCTGTTGGACCGCGTGCAGGCGCTGGCCGACAGCGAAGGCGCGCCGGTGGTGGCGCTGTGCGCGGCCATCGAGTCGGAAATCGCCGAGCTGGACGACGCTGACAAGGTGGAATTCCTGGAAACCCTGGGCCTGGAAGAGCCTGGCCTGGACCGCTTGATCCGCGCCGGCTACAAGCTGCTGGGTCTGCAGACCTATTTCACCGCCGGCGTGAAGGAAGTGCGCGCCTGGACCATCCATGTGGGCGACACCGCGCCGCAGGCGGCCGGCGTGATCCACACCGACTTCGAGCGCGGCTTCATCCGCGCGCAGACCATCGCCTACGCCGATTTCATCGCGCTGGGCGGCGAAGCCAAGGCCAAGGAAGCCGGCAAGATGCGCGCGGAAGGCAAGGACTACGTGGTGCAGGACGGCGACGTGATGAACTTCCTGTTCAACGTCTGAAGCATTTTCTATGACTCCTGGTGTTTCCTGAAACACTTTGGAAGCCAGGGAGTCCAATGAAACCGCGCACTTGCGCGGTTTTTTCGTTTCTGGGGGTTCCTTGTTGTGCCTGTGGTTGTCACAGAAAGCCCCGGGTAATTTTCAATGCGCATGAACAGCTTTGCGCTTGCCGGATATCATCCATTACTGATATTCTATCATAAAATATTTTCAGCAATCTAAATTCCAATAGGTTATATTGATATGCGCAAGTTGATGACGGTATTGCTGCTGACGGGGTTGAGTTACCAAGCGCTGGCGGCGGATCTGCTGGATACGGTGAAGCAGCGCGGCACGCTGAAGATCGCGCTGGAAGGCACGTATCCGCCGTTCAACTTCAGGGACGCCAAACAGCAGCTGACTGGGTTTGATGTCGAGATCGCCAGCGAAATCGCGCGGCGGATGAAGGTGAAGCCGGAGTTCACCACCGCCGAGTGGAGCGGCCTGCTGGCCGGCCTGCAGAGCGGCAAGTTCGACATCGTGGTCAACCAGGTGGGCGTCACCGAGCAGCGCAAGGCGGTATTCGATTTCAGCCAGCCTTATACTTACTCCAGCGCGCAACTGATCGTGCGCAAGAACGAAAGCCGCGCCTTCAAGAGCCTGGCTGATCTGAAAGGCAAGAAGCTGGGCGTCGGCCAGGGCAGCAACTATGCCGACATGGCCAAGGCGGCGGGCGGAGTGGAAGTGAAGACCTATCCGGGCGCGCCGGAATACCTGCAGGATCTGGCCACCGGCCGTCTGGACGCGGCCTTGAACGACAGCCTGCTGATTCCGTTCGCCATCAAGCAGGCCAAGCTGCCCTTGAAGGCCGGCGCGCCGGTGGGCGAGGTGGCGACGATGGCGATCCCGTTCGCCAAGGGCAATCCGCAGTTCAAGGCCGCCATCGACAAGGCGCTGGGCGATATGAAGGCCGACGGCAGCTTCGGCAAGATTTCTCTGAAGTGGTTCGGTAGCGATGTTTCCAGGGCGCCGACGGCGGCCAAGAAGTAATCTGTATCAGAATTCGGGATGCGTAACACGCCCCTGCCATAGCGGGGGCGTAGCTTTTTCAGGGAAGGGATGGCATGAGCGATTGGATGGCACTATTCGAGGCGGCGCTGCCGGTGCTGCTGAAGGGCGCCTGGCACACGCTGCTGTTCGCCGTGGTGGCGATGGTGCTGGGCCTGGCGCTGGGTTTTGTGGTGGCGATGGTGCGGGTGGCGCGGCTGCCGGTGCTGTCGCAACTGGCGGCGTTCTACGTCAGCGCGATGCGCGGCACGCCGTTGCTGGTGCAGATCTTCGTTATCTACTACGGCCTGCCGGGCATGGGGCTGGAACTGGACCCGGTGCCGGCCGGGGTGTTGGCGCTGACCCTGAACGTGGCCGCCTATCTGTCGGAGAGCTTGCGCGGCGGCATCGCCGGCGTGGCCCGCGGACAGTGGGACGCGGCTTTCTCGCTGGGACTGTCCTGGTGGCAGACCATGCGCCACATCATCGCGCCGCAGGCGCTGCGCCTGTCGGTGCCCAGCTTGTCCAATAGCCTGATCTCGCTGATCAAGGACACCTCGCTGGTTTCCGTGATCACGGTCACCGAGCTGATGCTGGCGACGAAAGAGGTGATCGCCCAGACCTTCCAGCCGCTGCCCTTGTATCTTGCCGCCGCGGCCATCTACTGGCTGCTCAGCGCCGCCTTCGAGCGCATCCAGCGCCGGGTGGAGGACAGGCTGGAGCTGGCGCACCGGCGTTGAGGCTCGGTGTCGGCCATGAAAAAGCCCCGCGTCGCGGGGCTTTTTCGTAGCGGGGCGAGCCGCTTAAGCATGCACGTACAGGTTTTCTATCAGCGCGCGGCAGCGCTCGGCGATGACCTTGCGGCGCAGTTTCAGGGTGGGCGCCAGCTCGCCGGCGTCCACGCACCAGGGCTTATCGACCAGCGCGAACTTCTTGATGTGCTCCCAGCTGCCGAAGTAGCGGTTGAAGCGCTTGATCTCGCGGTCTATCAGATCGACGATCTTCGGGTGGCTGCGCATCTCGCTGTCGGTGGTGTAGGCGATGCCGTGTTCGGCGCACCATTCTTTCAGTTTTTCGTACAGCGGCACGATCAGCGCGGCGGCGTATTTCTGGCCGTCGCCGACCACCATGATCTGGTCGATGAAAGCCGATTCCTTTAGCTTGTTCTCCAGCGCCTGCGGCGCGATGTACTTGCCGTTGCTGGTCTTGAACATTTCCTTCTTGCGGTCGGTGATGCGCAGGTAGCCGTTTTCCAGCACGCCGATATCGCCGGTGTGCAGCCAGCCGTCCTGCAGCGCCTCGGCGGTCTGCCGCTCTTCTTTGTAGTAGCCGACCATCACGTTGTTGCCGCGCACCAGGATCTCGCCGTCGTCGGCCAGGCGCACTTCCACGCCGGGCAGCGGCAAGCCCACGCTGCCGATGCGCACGCCGCGGGCGGTGAACGGATTGGCGGAGATCACCGGCGAGCTTTCGGTCATGCCGTAGCCCTCGGCCACGGCGATGCCGGCCGCCCAGAACATCCGCGCCAGCCTGGGCTGCAGGGCGGCCGAGCCGACGTTGATCGATTGCAGCTCGCCGCCCATCGCCGCGCGCCACTTGCTGTACACCAGCCTGTCGGCCAGCGCGTGCTTGATCGCCTCCAGCGGCGACAGCCTGCGGTTGGGGTCGAAGGCTTCGGCGCGGGCCACTGCCCATTGATAGATGCGGCGCTTGGCGCCGGACAGGTCGCGCGCCTTGGCCACCAGTTTTTCATGCACTTTCTCCAGCACGCGCGGCACGGCGCTGAAGGTGTGCGGCTTGACGTCGGCCATGGCCGACGACAGGCATTCCACACTGGCGAAATAGATGCCGGTGCCGCTGTACAGGTAGTAGAACACGCCAGCGCGCTCGAAGATGTGCGACAGCGGCAGAAAGCTCAGCGCGCGGCACTGGCCGTGCGGCAGGCCGGTGAACTCCGCAGTGGCGACGACGGTGCTAACCACGTTGCGGTGGGACAGCATCACGCCTTTGGAACGGCCTGTGGTGCCGGAGGTGTAGATTATTGTGTAGACATCGTCCGAGCCTATGCTGTCGCGCAGCGCGTCCAGCTCGGCGGCGCGTTCCATCCGGCCCAGGTCGTGGATCTCTCGCCAGGACGGCGCGCCGTCGATGTCGGCCAGGCCGTAGATCGGGCAGGCCAGTTTTCCCAGCGCGTCCCGCAGTTTTCGCTGCAATGCAGCACTACCGGCGAAAGCCAGCTTGACCTCGGCATGGGACAGGATATAGCGTGCATCATCCAGGGTGATGGTGGGATACAGCGGCACGCTGACCGCGCCCACTTGCTGCAATGCCAGGTCCACCAGCATCCATTCGATGCTGTTGTCTGCCGCGATGGCCACCTTGTCGCCGGGGCCGATGCCCAGCTCAAGCAAGCCCAGACTGACGCGGTTGACCGTGTCCCGTACCTCGGTAGTGGACAGCTGCCGCCATGCCTTGCCGGTTTTGGCTGCCAGGCAGTCCGGGCGTGGGTGGGTGGCCAACTGGTGATACAGGATGTCAAAAACGCGTTTTGTCTTCATGCAAACGTTAGTTTTAATGCGAAACGCAGCAAAATAGCCCTAAAGGGCCGCGGTGTAAAGTAAAAATCCGCCCGGACTTGGCGAAAATCAGAGGAATTTGCCGATATTTGTTCGCAATTGCGTTGAAATTTTGGCATTGTGATGAAATGGGCATGGCAAATGCATGCTTTGCCGGCTATTCACGTTTGATTGTCGGGCAATTTGTCCAAGTGCATGATTTTGAGGAGTTTTTGTGAAATTTGCTACCCGCGCCATCCATATCGGCTATCAGAGCGCCGATCACAACCGGGCGGTGATGCCTCCGTTGTACCAGACATCGGCGTTCGCCTACGACCATATCGGCGAGAGCATGCCCTATGTCTATGCCCGCAGCGGCAACCCCACTCGCAGCGCGCTGGAGGACTGCCTGGCCAGCCTGGAGGAGGCGAGGCACGGGCTGGCTTTCGCGAGCGGCATGGCGGCGATAGACGCGGTGCTGCGCGCCTGCCTGAAGCCGGGTGACGAGGTGATCGCGGTGGCCGACCTGTACGGCGGAGCCTACCGCTTGATGACGCGGCTGCTGGCGCCGGCCGGCATCAAGGTGAGCTTCGCCGACCTGCGCGATCCGGCGCAGCTGGAGGCCGCGATCACGCCGGCCACCCGGCTGCTGTGGCTGGAGTCGCCGACCAATCCGCTGCTGGGGATGGCGGATATCCCGGCGCTGTCGCGGATCGCCCATAGCCATGGGGTCAAGGTGGCGGTGGACAATACCTTCGCCACCCCTTACCTGCAGCGGCCGCTGACCTTGGGCGCCGATATCGTCGTGCATTCGGCCACCAAATACCTGGCCGGCCATTCCGACGTGCTGCTGGGCCTGGTGGCGGTGAGCGACGACAAGCTCTATCACGACATCCGCTTTGTGCAGAACTCCGCCGGCGCGGTGCCGGGGCCGCAGGATTGCTTCCTTACCTTGCGCGGCATCAAGACGCTGGCATTGCGGATGGAGCGACACTGCGACAACGCGGAAAGGGTGGCGGAGTGGCTGTGTGGCCAGGAACGGATCGCCGAGGTGTTCTACCCGGGCCTGCCCGGCCATCCCGGCCACGCATTGGCGAGGACGCAGATGAAGCGCTTCGGCGGCATCATCAGCATCCGCTTGAAGGATGACAGCCGCGAGGCGGCCAGCCGCTTCGCCAAGCGTCTGCGGCTGTTCGTGCTGGCGGAGTCGCTGGGCGGCGTGGAGTCGCTGATCAATCACAGCTACACCATGTCGCATGGCAGCATGCCGGCCGAGAACAAGGCGGCGTTGGGCATTCTGGAGGGGGGATTGCGCTTGTCGATCGGGATCGAGGACATCGACGATCTGCTGGCCGATCTGGCCCAAGCCCTGCAGGACTGAATCGAGAGCAGCGCATCCGATACCACGAACCGGCCTTGCGCCGGCAACAAGGAGAAGCGTGATGTCTTCAGCACTCTGGCAGCGATTGCAGCTCAAGCTTCCGGTAATACAGGCGCCGATGGCGGGCGGGGCGACCACGCCGCAGCTGGTGGCCGCGGTCTCCGCCGGCGGCGGAGTGGGGTTTCTGGCCGGCGCGATGCTGGCGCCTGAGCAGATCCGGCAGGAGGCGGCGAAGATACGCGGCCTGACCGACCGGCCTTTCGGCATCAATCTGTTCATCCAGGAGCCGCCGGCTCCGGATGACGCCGAGCTGGAGTTGGCGTTGCGGCTGCTGGCGCCATGGCATATCGAGCTGGGCCTGCCGCCGCCGGCGGCGCCGGAGCGTTATTGCCAACCGTTCGGCCAGCAATTCGAGGCGCTGCTGGAACTGCGGCCGGCGTTGGCCAGCTTCACTTTTGACATCCTGGACGGCAAGCAGATGCAAGCGCTGAAGCAGGCCGGCATCCTGGTGGTGGGCACGGCCACCAATTTGGCCGAGGGATTGGCCTGGGCCCGACTGGGCGCGGACGCGGTGTGCGCGCAGGGGCGGGAAGCCGGCGGCCACCGCGGCACCTTCATCGGGCCGCAGGAGCAGTCGCTCAGGCCCATGCTGTCGCTGGTCTACGAGCTGGCGCAGAATCTGCCGGTGCCGGTGATCGCCGCCGGCGGCATCATGAGCGGCAAGGATATCGCCGGCGCCATGCGTCACGGCGCCCAGGCCTGCCAGCTGGGTACGGCTTTTCTGCGCTGCCCGGAGTCCGCCATATCCCAGCCGTGGAAGTACGGCCTGGCGGCGGCCAAGGCCGGCGCGACGCGGCTGACGCGCGCCTTTTCCGGCCGGATGGCCCGCGGGCTGGACAACCGCTATATGGAGGAAATGGCCCAGTGGCAGGATCAACTGCCGGCCTATCCGGTGACCAACGCGCTGACCGGCCCAATGCGCGCCGCCGCCTCCAAGGTCGGGCGCAGCGACATGATGTCGCTATGGGCCGGCGAAGGCGTGGCGCAGGCGCGCGAATTGCCGGCGGCGGAGCTGATGGGGCAGTTGCTGCTGGAGTGGCAGGCGGCTTACCGTTAGCCGTCTTCCCTGTAGATGGCCACGATGCGCCGGCCCTGGCCATCAATGGCGGCGCGGTACATGCCCTCGCAATTGAAGGGCAAGGCCACCCGGCCTTGCCTGTCCACCGCCGCCACGCCGCCGGTACCTCCCAACCGCGGCAAGTCGCGCTGCACCACGACATCACAGGCCTGTTCCAGCGTTTCGCCCAGATAGCGGATGCGGGCCGATATCTCGTGGCCGGCGGCCACGCGGACGAAGTACTCGCCATGGCCGGTGCCGGACACCGCGCAATGGCCGTCGGCCCAGGTGCCGGCACCTATCACCGGGGTGTCGCCGATGCGGCCCGGCCACTTGGCGGTGCGCCCTCCAGTGGAGGTGGCCGCCGCCAGCCAGCCTTGCGTGTCCAGCGCCACCGCGCCCACCGTTCCGTGCTTGCGGTCTTCCGGGATGTCGGCGTCGCTGCCGCCCGCGGCCAGCCTTTCCTGCTCCAGCAGCAGCGCCTGCCAGCGCTTGTCGGTGTGGAAGTATTCCGGCGGCCGACACGGCGCGCCGATGCGGCGGGCGAAATCCTCGGCGGCGGCAAAGCCCAGCGTCACGTGCGGGCTTTGCTCCATCACCGCGCGCGCCAGCCGCACCGGGTTCTGCACGCCGGCCAGGCCGGTGACGCTGCCGGCGTCCTGGCGGTTGCCGTCCATCACCGCCGCCTCCATTTCCTGCTTGCCGTCCAGTGTGTACACCGAGCCGCGGCCGGCGTTGAACAGCGGGTCGTCCTCCAGTGCGCATACGCTGGCGCAGACCGCGTCCAGCGCGCTGCCGCCGGCAAGTAGCACCGCATGGCCGGCATCCAGCGCCTGTTGCAAACCTTTCCGGTAGGCCTTTTCCTGTTCGGCGCTCATATCTTGGCGGCGCAGCGTGCCGGCACCGCCGTGCAGGGCTAGGGCGATGGTCATGGGTCAGTCCTTTTCGTGATGAACGGATATCTGAATAGAATGGGGCTTTTTGGCGGAGAGAACCAGCATGGCTAACGATGCTGCGAAGAGCGCGCTGATCCTGTTGTACGACGGACAAGACTATTGGTGGCAACGCCGCGCCTTGGATGATGGCAGCTACCCGGCTTGCCTGGATTTTGCCGCAGGCGGCAGCATGGAATCTGGAGAGAATCCGCGCGAAGCGGCTGTGCGCGAGCTGGAAGAGGAGCTCGGCATCAGTGGCCTGGCGCTGGAGGCCCTGGGCTACCGGCAACTGGATGGAGAGTATTGCGCGCTGTTTCGCGGAGCGTTGCCGGCATGCTGGCGCCTGGGGAGAGAGGTGGCGGAATTGCTGCCGATGTCGCTGGAAGCCTTGCGTGCCTTGCCTCCCGCTCAACTGCATCCGCAGTTGGCCGACTGGCTTGGCAGGCGCGAACCGCTGGGGCATAATTGTTGAGTGAATTACTCAACTAATGGTTGCCCCGTCATGAATGCCGCGCTGGAAGCCGAGATTCAACAGAAATACACCACCGAAACCATACTCGACATGCATCGCTGGACCGACAAGCTGATCAGCTTCCGGCTGACGCGGCCTGCCAGCTTCCGTTTCGCCGCCGGCCAGTTCGCCCGGCTGGGACTGCCGCTGGAGAACGGCGGCCAGGTGTGGCGCGCGTATTCAATGTGCTCGGCGGAGCATGACGAGCATCTAGAGTTCTATTCCATCGTGGTGGAGTCCGGCCTGTTCAGCCCTTTGCTGGCCAGCTTGGCGCCGGGCGGCCAGGTGATGCTGGACAAGAAGGCGCTGGGTTTTTTCCAGGAAGACAGGTTGCCGGATGGCCGCGATCTATGGCTGCTGGCCACCGGCACCGGCATCGCTCCCTATTTGTCCATCTTGCAGCGGCCGGAGGTATGGCAGCGCTTCGAGCATATCGTCCTGTCGCATTGCGTGCGCAATGCCGACGAGCTGTCGTTCCAGGCTGAAATCGCCGCGCTGTGTCAGCATCCGCTGTGGGGCGAGCACGGCCACAAATTGCAATACCTGCCGGTAGTCACCCGCGACGCGCCGGCCGGCATGCTGGACGCCCGCTTCCCGCAGCTGCTGGAAGACGGCAGGCTGGCGCAACGGGCCGGCCTGCAGCTGTCGCCAGAAAACAGCCGCTTCATGCTGTGCGGCAACCCCAAGATGGTGGAGGATACCCACCGCCAGCTGATGAAGATGGGTTACCGGATGACCCGGCAGAACGCGCCCGGCCACATCGTGCTGGAAAACGGCTGGTAAGCGTTGAGAGCTGCGCGCAAGGCCCTGAGCCAAGGCGCGCCGCCGCTGCCAGCGCACGCGCGCGGCAAGGAGGCGCAACGCTGCTTTCAAACCGCGGTCAGCGCGCTTTCCTCGCTCAGCAGCGACAGATTGATCAGGTCTTGGTAGCGGTCCAGCCAGAAGCCGGCCTGGCGGGCGCGGCCTTCCACCTTGAAGTCCAGCCGTTCCAGCAGTTTCAGCGAGGCCAGGTTGTCTGGATGCACCTGGGCCTCGATCCGGTTCAGCGCCATATGCTCGAAACCCCAGGCCAGCGCGGCGCGCAGCCCCTCCGCCATCAAGCCCCGCCCCTGCTGGCCGCGCGCCAGTTCGTAGCCCAGCGCGCAGCTGCGCCAGCCGGTATTCCATTTGAACAGGCCTATGCTGCCGATCAGCGGACCGCCGCTGTTCAAGGCCAGCCCCCAGCGGACGCCGGGCGCGGGCAGGCTTCTCCAGCCGGCGAATTTCTCCACCATCTGCCGGGCCTGCTCCAGCGTGGAAAGCGGGTCGGTGCCGTACCAGCGCATCGCGTCGGCGTCGCCGTGGATGTCCAGCAGCGTCGGCGCGTCGTCCATCAGGATTTCGCGCAGCGTCAGCCGCTGGGTATGCAGTATGGGGAAGTTCATCCATCCTCCTTGCCAGGACAAGTAGATATACCGTAAATGCCGCCGGTCTTCAAACCATGCCGGCGCGGTTGTTTGCGTCGGGATGATATCGGTATCATGAATGCCTTCGTCACCGACTTCGGAGCGCCGCGCATGCCCACTTTGTCCACCCTGCTGCTGTTCATCCTCGCCTGTCTCGCGCTGGCCGCGACCCCCGGCCCCGACATGCTGCTGATCGCCAGCCGCAGCGCCGGACAGGGCCTGCGCGCCGGTTTCGCCACCCTGTTCGGCATCCAGCTCGGCACCTATTGCCACGCGCTGCTGGCGGCATTGGGACTGGCGCAATTGTTCGTGCTGGTGCCGCTGGCCTACGACGCGGTGCGCATTGCCGGCGCCGGCTATCTGCTGTATCTGGCCTGGACCACCCTGAAGAGCCGCAGCGTGCTGCGCGCGCCATCGGCATCCGCCGCCGGCCAGCCGCTGGGCCGCATCGTGCTGCAGGGGCTGACCACCAATCTGCTCAATCCCAAGATGGCGTTGTTCGTGCTGGCGCTGTTTCCGCAATTCGTCGATCCGCGCGCAGGATCGGTGGCCTTGCAGATCCTGATGCTGGCCACGGTGCTCAACCTGGTGGGTTTCGCCGTCAACGCGCTGGTGATCGTCGCCAGCAGCCGCATGGGCAGGCTGCTGGGGGCCGGCGCTGCCGGGCGCTGGCCGCAGTATCTGCTGGCTACCGTGTTCGGAGGCCTGGCGATGCGCCTCTTGTTCGCCGGGCAGAAGTGAGCGCGGCGGCGGCCAGGCCGGCTTAACCCTGGCGGCGGTTTTGCTCTACCATGGCTAATGACCGCCTCCCGCCCGGGCCGGCGGCGGGCCGCGCCAGCGCGGGCCTTGGGCAATTGCCGGACGCAAGCATATGAAGCCAGCCAGCCAAGCAGACGATATCGCCTCCCGCCTGATTTCCTTGCAGCAGGACAGTCCGCTGCTGATCTCCCTGTTTGACGAGCATGACTTCTTGCGCTACGCCAATCCGGCTTTTTGCGCGGCGCTGGAGGTGGCGCCGCATGAGCGCATCAACTGGGAGCAGATGATGCGGCGCAATTACCATGGCGGCCGCGGCACGCTGATCCAGGCGCGCGATTTCGAGGCCTGGCTGGCGTCGGCCCGCTCGCGGCGCGCCAAGCAGCCGTTCCGCGCTTTCGAGAGCGATCTGGTCGACGGCCGCTGGATCTGGATGACGGAAACCATGCAGCCGGGCGGCTGGATGCTGTGCGTGGCTTGCGACATCACCAATCTGCGCGCGGGCGAGCGCGAACTGCGCCAGGCGCGCGACATGGCGCAGCGCGCCGCCCTGACCGACCCCTTGACCGGCATCGGCAACCGCGCCCACATCCTGGAGCAGCTGGAAGGCATGCTGGCGCAATTTCTCGCCGGCGGCTGCGGGGCGGCGGCGGTTGCCATCCTGGACCTGGACAATTTCAAGCTGATCAACGATCTGCAGGGCCATCTGGCCGGCGACGAGGTGCTGCGCGATTTCGCGCGCCGGCTGCAACCTTTGTTGAAGCCGCACGACAGCCTGGGCAGGCTGGGCGGAGAGGAATTCCTGCTGCTGTTGCCCGGCAGCGCGCTGGCCGAGGCTGAGGCGAGGATACAGGCCATGCTGGTCGAGGTGCAGGCCTCGAGGCCGCTGGCCGACGTGCCGTCGTTTTCCTATACCTGCTCGGTGGGGATGACGCTGCTGCGCGCCGGCGACGAGATGATGGCGGCGCTGGGACGAGCGGACGAGGCGCTGTACCAGGCCAAGTCCGGCGGCCGCAATACTTGGCGGGTCAGGCTGTAGTCCGGTCCCGCTACCGCTTGGGGAGGAGAGATGGAACAAATGGAGGCACCCGGCCCGCGGCTGACGGCAAAGGACAAGGCCAAGCGGATCGCGCTGGCCTTTGCCGCATTGGCTTACGCCATCTATAGCAGCCGGCGCGACGATTTTTTCATACCGGCCAAGCACGGCGCCGGGCTGCATCTGCATGGGCTGGCCGGCGCCATGCTGGAGCTGGCGATGGTGATGACCGCCGTCGCCTGCCTGCTGCCGCTGGCGGCCGAGTACGGCGGCGATCCGGCCAGGCCCGCTTACGAGCGCTGGCGGAAAATAACGGCAACCGCCGGTTGGGGCCTGTTTTTGTATGGCTTGTTCGGCGATCTGCTGTTTGACGGCTTGCTCAAGTCTGGAAGCTTCATCGCTGGCTTGTCGCTGGTGGGCTTGACCGCATTGCTGGGTTTCCAGGCGTGGTGGTTGGGAAAGCTGCCGCCGCAGGAGCAGTTGCGCCATCGCAAGGCGCAGCCTGGCTGGGGCTGGACGATGGCGCCGGCCGCGGGGTGGCTGGCTGTGGTGTTCCTGGGCTTGCTGGGCGCGTCCTTGCTGCTGTTTGGCGGCTGGTTGCTGGCTATCGACGCCTATGCCGCGGCGGCGGTGCTAGTCGCGATTGGCGCCGCCATGCTGGGGTGGACGGTTTCCATCGCGCGGCGCGTGCGCCGCCGCTGACTGCCGGCGATAAAAAAACCGGGCGCGGGGCCCGGTCGTCTGGTTTGCGGCGGCTTGCGCTTATTTGACGCAGTCCACGCAGTAGGTCTTGCGGCCCTGCACCTCCACCGCCACCAGGCCGTGGACGTCGGTTTCGAAGCCCGGCAATTCGCGGTTGAACGCCTGGGCGAAGCGCAGGTAGTCGACAATGGTCTTGTTGAAGCGCTCGCCCGGGATCAACAGCGGGATGCCGGGCGGGTAGGGGGTCAGCAGCACCGCGGTGACGCGGCCTTCCAGCTGCTCCACCGGCACCCGCTCGATCTCGCGGTGCGCCATCTTGGCGAAGGCGTCGGACGGGCGCATCGCCGGCTCCATCTCGGACAGGTAGATCTCGGTGGTGAGGCGGGCGATGTCATGCTTGCTATACAAGCCGTGGATGCGCTGGCACAGGTCCTGCAGGCCGACGCGCTCGTACTGCGGGTATTTGGCGACGAAGTCCGGCATCACGCGCCACATCGGCTGGTTCTTGTCGAAATCGTCCTTGAACTGTTGCAGCAGCGAAATCAGCGTGTTCCAGCGGCCCTTGGTGATGCCGATGGTGAACATGATGAAGAAGCTGTACAGGCCGGTCTTTTCCACCACCACGCCGTGCTCGGTCAGGTACTTGGTGACGATGGCGGCCGGAATGCCCATTTCCTCGAAGCTGCCGTCCACCGACAGTCCCGGCGTCAGCACGGTGGCCTTGATCGGGTCCAGCATGTTGAAGCCGTCCTCGATGCCGGCGAAGCCGTGCCAGCGCTCATCGGGCTTCAGCGTCCAGTCGGCCGGATCGCAGATGCCGTCGTCGGACAGGTCATCCGGGCCCCATACGCCGAACCACCAGTCGCGGCCGTATTCCTCGTCCACCTTGCGCATCGCGCGGCGGAATTCCAGCGCCTCCACCAGCGATTCCTCCACCAGCGACTGGCCGCCCGGCTGTTCCATCATCGCCGCCGCCACGTCGCAGCTGGCGATGATCGAGTATTGCGGGCTGGTCGAGGTGTGCATCAGGTAGGCCTCGTTGAACCAGGCGGTGTCCAGCTGCCGGTTCTGCGGGTCCTGCACCAGGATCTGCGAAGCCTGGCTGATGCCGGCCAACAGCTTGTGGGTGGATTGGGTCGAGAAGATCAGGCTGTCTTCGCAGCGCGGGCGGCCTTCGCCTATGGCGTGGAAGTCGCCGTAGAAGTCATGGAAGCTGGCGTGCGGCAGCCAGGCTTCGTCGAAGTGCAGGGTGTCCACCTCGCCGTCCAGCAGGCCCTTGATCTCCTCGACGTTGTACAGGATGCCGTCATAGGTGGACTGGGTAATGGTGAGGATGCGCGGCTTGGCGCCCGGCCTCTTCTCCAGCGCTTCGCGGGCGAAGGGGTTGGCGAGGATTTTTTTCTTGATGGTGTCCAGCTGGAACTCGGATTTCGGGATCGGCCCGATGATGCCGTAATGGTTGCGGGTCGGCATCAGAAACACCGGTATCGCCCCGGTCATCATGATGGCGTGCAGATTGGACTTGTGGCAGTTGCGGTCCACCAGCACGATGTCGCCGGCGGCCACGCAGCTGTGCCAGACGATCTTGTTGGACGTCGAGGTGCCGTTGGTGACGAAGAACAGGTGGTCGGCATTGAAGATGCGCGCCGCGTTGCGTTCGGAGGCCGCGATCGGGCCGGTGTGGTCCAGCAGCTGGCCCAGCTCGTCCACCGCGTTGCAGACGTCGGCGCGCAGCATGTTCTCGCCGAAGAACTGGTGGAACATCTGGCCGACCGGGCTCTTCAGGAAGGCGACGCCGCCGGAGTGGCCGGGACAATGCCAGGAGTAGGAGCCGTCGTACGCGTAGTCGACCAGTGCGCGGAAGAACGGCGGCGCCAGTTTGTCCAGATAGCTCTTGGCTTCGCGGATGATGTGGCGGGCGACGAACTCCGGCGTGTCCTCGTGCATGTGGATGAAGCCGTGCAGTTCGCGCAGGATGTCGTTGGGGATGTGGCGCGCGGTGCGGGTTTCGCCGTACAGGTAGACCGGGATGTCCGGGTTGCGGCGGCGGATCTCGGCGACGAAGCCGTACAGATTGCCCAGCGCTTGCTGCGCGGAATCCTCGGTGTGGAATTCCTCGTCGTCTATCGACAGGATGAAGCCGGCGGCGCGGCTTTGCTGCTGGGCGAAGGAGGTGAGATCGCCGTAGCTGGTGTAGCCGATCACGCTCATGCCTTCCGCCTCCATGGCGGCGGCCAGTTCGCGGATGCCGGAACCGCTGGTGTTTTCCGAGCGGAAGTCTTCGTCGATGATCACGATGGGGAAATGAAAACGCATACCTGAGTCCTTGTTGCTGTTAACTCGGACACTGCGGATGGGGCCGGGGTGGCGCCACCTGGCGGCCCGCATCGCTGCAGCGTCACTCGGTGCGCGTGGGGCGCAGAATCTGTACGCACGGGCTGAAGAACGGATCTTCGCCGCCGCCCTGGAGGCTGGCCTTGAGGCGCGAATAAAACAGGGTCGCTTTGCGCCGCGGTCCGTACCTGGCAACCTGCGGTTGCTTCACGTCAGCCGGCCTGGAGAACATCCCAAGAAGCGCGCATTGTAGACCTTTTGCTTGTCATGTTGTTATGCAGCATGGCCGCAGGCGCAAAAAACTTCCAACCGCAACAATGCCGGCGGCCGCGCAGGCTCTGCGGTCGCCGCGGTCCAGGCTGTAGCCAGCAAATAAATGGCTGTTTTCATTGGCAGTCGGACGATGGCGGCTGCGGCGGCCGGCCGCTTGCGGCGGGCAGCGCCGACTGTTGTTTTTTTCTCCGTCTGGTCAGATACAGGCTGCCGGCCTTGAACACCACGCCTATGCCGCTGACCGCCAGCAGCAGGGTGAGCGGCGCGGCCACCAGCCAGGGGAAATAGCCTATCGCCAGCGCCAGCAGGCATAGCGCCGCACCTATGCTGAGAAAGGCCGGCGCCTCGCTGCTCTCCACCATGCGGCTGCCATGAACCACCGCGCCCAGCGCGTCGCCGATGCGTATCGCCTGGCGCGCGGCGGCGCTGGCGCCGCTGAGCGCGATTTCCCTGGGGCTGCCGCGCCGGCGTTTCTCCCGCGGCTGGGTCGGCATCGGGCGGCGGCGTTCGGACAGCACGATCTCGGTGGACTGTTCCAGATCCAGCAAGAAACGCTCGGCCAGTTCGTCGGCCAGGCCCTCGTCTTCCAGCGCGATGTCCAGCTCGCGGTTGACCAGCCAGCTGGACAGGTTGAGGTTGGTGGAGCCGATCCGCGCCCAGCGGCCATCGGCCACTGCGGTCTTGGCGTGGATCATCGGCCCGTCCCATTCGAACACCCGCACCCCGGCTTCCAACAGCGGCCGGTACTGGGTGCGCGACACGGTGGCGATCCAGCGGATGTCGCTGGAACGCGGCACCAGCAGGCGCACGTCCACGCCGTCGCGCGCCGCTTGCTTCAGCGCCGACAGATACAGGCTGGTGGCCATGAAATAGGCGTCGGTCAGCCACAGCGTCTGGCGGGCGAAGCTGGCTATCAGCAGGTCCAGCCGCATCATCTTGGCGGTGGACGGGGTGGTGGCGATCAGCCGCGCCGCCACGGCGCCGCCGGTTTCCTTCTCGACGGGCTGCAGCCAGCGCGGCGCCAGCGGCGCGCCGCAGCTGGCCCAACTGTCGGCGAAGGCGGCTAGCGCCGGCATCAGCAGCGGACCCTGCAGCGCCAGGCCGGTATCGCGCCAGGGCGCCAGGCCCTTGTCCGGCTGGCCTTGCCAGCTGGCGCTGATGCACAGGCCGGAGACGAACAGCTGGCATCGATCGACGATGATCATCTTGCGGTGGTTGCGTCCCAACAGGCTCAGGCCGCCGCCCAGGCTGGGCGGGTGATAGGCGCGCACTTCGGCGCCGGCCTCCAGCAGAGGTTTGAAGAAACTGGACAGATGCGAGCGCCAGCTACCCAGCCAGTCGTACAAGAGACAAACCTGGATGCCTTGTTTGGCCTTATCTATAAGAATGTTGCGGATTTTCTCGCCAAATTGGTCATTGGCGAAAATATACATTTCAATAAAAACCGAATCCTGACTGGCGGCGATGGCGTTTTCCCAGGCCGGGAAGTTGCCGGCACTGTCATACAGCAGTTCGACGCGGTTGCCGCCGGTCAGCGGCGCGCCGGCGGAGCGCGACAGCGCCTGTTCGGCCAACTGGCGGACGAATTGCAATGTGGAAGCGGATTGGTCGTCGTGGTTCATGATTTTATTGAATTTTGTCAGACAAAATACAAAATATTGCCAAAAAGGCTGCTTTGTATCTGTTTCTCATGGTGAAAAACTGTCGTTTTTTTGAAAAATCATGTCTCAAAAAATCAATAAGAGCGCAGTTTTTTAGTAGTGTAATTACATTTAAAATCAATTGATTGCATGTTAAGTGATTGAAGTTAAACGAATGTTGCGCTGCGCCAGTGCGGCTTGCGGCGGCTGCGATCTTGCCCTTAGAATCGAAACCATCACTACAAAGTATAAATAGGCAGAGAAATGGACAGACAGCGCTGCTTGCAAGGCACATTGTATAAACCGGAGTTTGAACAGGACAGCTGCGGCTTCGGCCTGATCGCCCAGTTGGACGACAAGCCCAGCCATTGGCTGGTGGCCACCGCCATTTCGTCGCTGGCCAAGCTCACCCACCGCGGCGCGATGGCGGCGGATGGCAAGTCGGGCGATGGCTGCGGCCTGTTGTTCAAGAAACCGGATGGCTTTCTGCGCGAAGTGGCCGGCGAATCGGGCATCGCGCTCAAGTCAGTGTACGCCGCCGGACTGGTGTTCCACCATCCCGAAGCGGCGTCCGGCGAGCGCAGTTTGTCGCGGCTGAAGGAATACCTGGAGGCGCAGAAGCTGGAAGTGGCCGGTTTCCGCGCGGTGCCGACCGACAACAGCGCCTGTGGCGGTGCCGCGCTGGCCTCGCTGCCGGCCATCGTCCAGGTGTTCGTCAACTGTCCATTCGGCATGGATGAACTGACTTTCCAGCGTCGGCTGTACATGGGCCGCCGGCTGGCGGAAAAGGCCAATCGTGAGAACGACCCGCATTTCTACTTGCCCACGCTGTCGCCGCATACCATCTCTTACAAGGGCTTGGTGACGCCGGATCACCTGGCGGTGTTTTTCCCCGATCTGGCTGATCCGCGTTTCGAATCCAGCCTGGCGGTATTCCATCAGCGCTTTTCCACCAATACCTGGCCGCAATGGAAGCTGGCGCAACCGTTCCGCTTCCTCGCCCACAACGGCGAGATCAACACCGTGCAGGGCAACCGCAACTGGGCGCGGGCGCGCGAGCGCATCATGGCCTCGCCGCACCTCGACATGGACGCGGTGCGTCCCATCGTCCAGACCGACGGCTCCGACTCCATGAGCCTGGACAATATGCTGGAAGGGCTGCTGATGGGCGGCATTCCGCTGTTTCGCGCGCTGCGCCTCTTGGTGCCGCCGGCCTGGCAGAACGTCGACAGCACCGACAAGGATTTGCGCGCCTTCTACGAATTCAACTCCATGCACATGGAGCCGTGGGACGGTCCGGCCGGCATCGTGCTGACCGACGGCCGCTACGCCGCTTGCATGCTGGACCGCAACGGCTTGCGTCCGGCGCGCTGGGTGCTGACCCGCGACAACATCCTCACCATCGCTTCGGAAGTGGGTGTGTGGGACTACCGGCCGAAGGACGTGGTCAAAAAGGGCCGGGTCAAGCCGGGTCAGCTGTTCGGCGCCGACTTGGCCAGCGGCGAATTGCTGCTGCCGGAAGAGATCGACGCCCAGCTGAAAAGCGCCAAGCCCTACCGACAGTGGATCAAGGACAGCGCCAAGTACCTGGAGCTGTCGATAGAGGACGACGCCGGCGTCGAGGCTTTGTCCAAGGAAGAGCGGTCCCGGCTGCAGAAGCTGTTCAACTTCAGCCGCGAGGAACGCGACCAAATCCTGCGGGTGCTGGCCGAGGACGGCCAGGAGGCGGTGGGCTCGATGGGCGACGACACGCCGATGGCGGTGCTGTCGCAGCGCGTGCGTTCGCCGTTCGACTACCTGCGTCAGCAGTTCGCCCAGGTGACCAACCCGCCGATCGATCCGATCCGCGAGGCGGTGGTGATGTCGCTGAACACCGTGTTCGGCCCGGAACGCAATATGTTCGAGGAGAGCGCGGAACACGCCAAGCGGCTGGAAGTGCGCTCGCCGGTGCTCAGCCATGAGAAGTTCACCCGCGTCACCACCCGGCCGGAGCCCTATCTCAAGGCCACCAATTTCGACCTGTGCTACGACCCGGATGAAACCACGCTGCGCGAGGCCATCGTCAGCCTGACCCGCCATGTGGTGGAGGCGGTGGAGGAGGGCACGGTGGTGGTGGTGCTGTCCGACCGCCATGTCACCGGCCAGCGCCTGCCGATCCACGCGCTGTTCGCCACCGGCGCCGTGCATCACGCGCTGATAGACGCTGGCCTACGTTGCAAGACCAATATCGTGGTGGAGACCGCCGCGGTGCGCGACGCGCACCAGGTGGCCTGCGTGCTGGGCTATGGCGCCACCGCGGTTTACCCTTACCTCGCCTATCAGAGCATCATCGAGCTGGTGAGCAGCGGCGAGGTGGATCTCAAGGCCAACGAGGCGTTGCAGCATTACCGCAAGGGCATCAACAAGGGCCTGCTCAAGGTGCTGTCCAAGATGGGCATCTCCACCATCGCCTCCTACCGCGGCGCGCAGCTGTTCGAGGCGGTGGGCATTCATGAGGATGTGGTGGCGCTGTGCCTGAAGGGAACCGTGTCGCGGGTGTCGGGCGCCGGCTTCGACGACTTCGAGGCCGACCAGAAGAAACTGGCGCGGCTGGCGTTCAACCCGATGCGCGGCATCGCTCAGGGCGGCCTGCTCAAGTACGTGCACGGCGAGGAATACCACGCCTACAACCCCGACGTGGTGACACAGTTGCAGAAAGCGGTGCAGAACGACGACTACGCCGCCTATCTGCAATACGCCGAAACGGTGAATAGCCGCCCGGTGGCGATGCTGCGCGACCTGATGAGCCTCAGGCTGGCCGAGCAGGCGCTGGACATCGACGCGGTGGAGCCGGTGGAGGCTATCGTCAAGCGCTTCGATTCGGCCGGCATGTCGCTGGGCGCGCTTAGCCCGGAGGCGCACGAGGCGCTGGCGATCGCGATGAACCGTCTGGGCGGCCGCTCCAACTCCGGCGAGGGCGGCGAGGACGCGGCGCGCTACGGTACCGAAAAGATGTCCAAGATCAAGCAGGTGGCGTCCGGCCGCTTCGGCGTCACCCCGCATTACCTGGTCAACGCCGAGGTGCTGCAGATCAAGGTGGCGCAGGGGGCCAAGCCGGGCGAGGGCGGGCAGCTGCCGGGGGACAAGGTGTCCGGCCTGATCGCGCGGCTGCGCCACGCCAAGGAAGGCGTCAGCCTGATCTCGCCGCCGCCGCATCATGACATTTATTCGATCGAGGACCTGGCGCAGCTGATCTTCGACTTGAAACAGGTGAACCCGACCGCGCTGGTGTCGGTGAAGCTGGTGGCCGAGCCCGGCGTCGGCACTGTCGCCGCCGGCGTGGCCAAGGCCTACGCCGACCTGATCACCATTTCCGGCTACGACGGCGGCACCGGTGCCTCGCCGCTGACCTCGGTGAAATACGCCGGCTCGCCGTGGGAGCTGGGCCTGTCCGAAGCCCAGCAGGTATTGCGCGCCAACGGCTTGCGCGGCCGGGTGCGGGTGCAGACCGATGGCGGCCTGAAAACCGGCCTAGATGTGGTCAAGGCCGCCATCCTCGGCGCCGAGAGCTTCGGTTTCGGCACCGGGCCGATGGTGGCGCTGGGCTGCAAATACCTGCGCATCTGCCACCTGAACAATTGCGCCACCGGTGTGGCGACGCAGGAAATCAAGCTGCGCTCCAAGTACTTCACCGGCTTGCCGGAGATGGTGGTCAACTACTTCCTGTTTATCGCCCGCGAAACCCGCGAGTGGATGGCGAAGCTGGGCGTGCGCAGCATGGAGGAGCTGATCGGCCGCATGGATCTGCTGGAACTGCTGGAGGGCGAAAGCGACAAGCAGCGCAAGCTGGACCTCAGCCCGCTGCTGTCGCAGGGCACGGTGCCCGACAGCGAGCCGCGCTTCTGCATCAGCGCCAGCAATCCGTCGTTCGACAAGGGCGAACTGGCCGAAGCCATCCTGAAGGACGCGCTGCCAGCCATTCATAACAAGCAGATGCTCGAGCTGTCCTACGCCATCGAAAACACCCATCGTTCGATCGGCGCGCGGCTGTCCGGCGAGATCGCCCGCGTCCACGGCGCGGCCGGTCTGCCGTTTGGCTGCCTGAAAGTGAAGTTCAGCGGCAGCGCCGGACAGAGCTTCGGCGTGTGGAACGCGTCCGGCTTGCATCTGGAGCTGGAAGGCGACGCCAACGACTACGTCGGCAAGGGCATGGCCGGCGGCCGCGTCACCATCTACCCGCCCAGGGACGCCGGCTACAAGGCCAGCGAATCCATCATCATCGGCAACACCTGTCTGTACGGCGCCACTGGCGGCCAGCTGTTCGCCGCCGGCATCGCCGGCGAGCGCTTCGGCGTGCGCAACTCCGGCGCGCTGGCGGTGATAGAAGGCGCGGGGGACCACTGCTGCGAATACATGACCGGCGGCACCGTGGTGGTGCTGGGCGAAACCGGCTACAACTTCGGCGCGGGCATGACCGGGGGCTTCGCCTTTGTCTACGATCCAGGCGAGAAATTCGCCTACCGCTACAACAACGAGCTGATCGACATCCACCTGATCAACGGCGAGGCGATGGGCATGTACCGCGCCTACCTGCTGGAGAAGATCGCCAAGCACGTGGAGCTGACCGGATCGGAAACCGGCCGCGCGATGCTGCAGAACTTCGACGACTACGTCGACTACTTCTGGCTGGTGAAGCCCAAGGCGGCCAAGCTGGAAAGCCTGCTGAAAGACTAAGCGCCGGTTGAATCGATACGCGGCGGCGCGGGAAGGCGCCGCCCATCCCTGCGGGAGAGAACAAGATGTCCGATGTATTCCAATTCATGAAGCTGTCGCGCAACCCGGGCGACAAGATCGACGCATCCGTGCGCAAGATCGAATTCAAGGAAATCTATCAGCCGCTGCACGCGGTGGATGCCGCTGACCAGGCTGGCCGCTGCCTGTCTTGCGGCAACCCTTACTGCGAGTGGCAGTGCCCGGTGCACAACTACATTCCCAATTGGCTGAAGCTGGTGGAGGAAGGCCGGCTGTTCGAAGCGGCGGAGTTGTCGCACCAGACCAACAGCTTGCCGGAGATATGCGGCCGCGTCTGTCCGCAGGACCGTTTGTGCGAAGGAGCCTGTACCCTGGACCAGGGTGGTTTCGGCGCGGTCTCTATCGGCAGTATCGAAAAGTACATTACCGACGAGGCGTTCAAGGCAGGTTGGCGACCGGACATGTCCAAGGTTGTATGGACTGACAAGACGGTGGGGGTGATTGGCGCGGGGCCTGCTGGATTGGCTTGCGCCGACGTGCTGGCGCGCAACGGGGTGAAGCCGGTGGTCTACGATCGTTACGAAGAGATCGGCGGCCTGCTGACTTTCGGCATTCCGGAATTCAAGCTGGAAAAGGAGGTGATCCGTCGCCGGCGAGAAATCATGGAAGGGATGGGCGTGCGCTTTGTTCTGAATACCGAAGTGGGCAAAGATATTTCCATCGACAAGCTGCTCAAGCAGCACGACTCGGTTTTCATGGGCATGGGCGCCTACAAGTACATGAAGGGCGGCTTCCAGGGCGAAGACAGCCCGGGGGTGCTGGAGGCGCTACCCTACCTGGTCAACAATGTGCGACAGAATCTGGGCACGCTGCCCAAGGGCGAAGTCCCGGTGTCCATGCGCGGCAAGCGGGTGATGGTGCTGGGTGGCGGCGATACCGCGATGGACTGCAACCGCACCGCCATCCGCCAAGGCGCCAAGCGGGTGATCTGCGCCTACCGCCGCGACGAAGCCAATATGCCCGGCTCGAAGCGTGAAGTCGCCAATGCCAGGGAGGAGGGGGTGCAGTTCCTGTGGAATCGCCAACCCATCGCCATCGAACCGATGATAGGGGGCACGCTGGCTGTCAAACTGGCGGAGACCCGGCTTGGGCCGCCGGATGCCAAAGGGCGCAGGAATGCGGAAGTGGCGCCAGACAGCGAAGAGATCATCGAGTGCGACCACGTCATCATTGCTTTCGGCTTTCAGGCGGAGGCGGCTGGGTGGTTCGAGGCCCAGGGCATCCATACCGCTGGCAACGGTCGTACGCTGGTTCAGGCCGGCGGCAAGCATCCGTATCAGACGGACAATCCGAAAATTTTTGCCGGCGGCGATATGGTGCGCGGCGCCGATCTGGTGGTCAGGGCCGTATTCGAAGGCCGGCAGGCGGCGGAAGGCATACTGGGTTACTTCGACTGCGTGTGAGGCGACAACGGCAGGCGGGCTGGGTTTGAACCGCGTTTTCCGGTTTCAAGCGTGGCCGGCCAGGCCGCCGGCGGGAGGTTCCAATATACAAGACTGCGCGGCGGGACTAAACTTCCGCGTCTGAGTGGTGAAGATGGTGGTTTCCAGGCTGCGGTTGCGCATGCTCGCGCGGCATTCCCCGTGGCTGAGCGCCGCACCAGGCAAAGCAGACGATCCCGATCAGCGCTTTGAGTCTGTGACTAGCTGGCGATCAATGCGACTTGGAGTGCTATTGGCATCGCTAGCCTAGTGTTTGAGCATGGCGGGGGATAACAGGCCCGAGCAGAGAAAATGCCGAACCGACGGCTCAAGCGCCGTTGCTTACCTGAGCGTATCGGGATTCGCGACACAATTCTGAGATGGTATGCTTTTTGTATGCGGTCCAGTCAAGACCATTTTTGAATATCGAGAAGTGTTTTATAATCGGAAGCGCCATCATTCTTTCCCTGGTGATCAACCCCCGCACAGCAGTACTCCGCTTGGTAAGCTCAGAAACGCAATCGTGACGATGGCATAATCCTGCACGGCATATCTGTAATGCATATTCGAGCCCGCGATCACTCAGAGTTGTTATGAACAAACCATGTACTGAATCGGAAGCAGAGAAGTGGCATCAATGAAAGTTCTAGTTCTAGGCGTGACAGGCATGCTGGGCAATGCCATGTTCCGAGTCTTATCAGAAGACTCTGGCTTGATTGTCTACGGCACGGCCCGCGGCGAGAATGCTCGCCGCCATTTTTCTGCCGAACAGGCTGAGCGATTGGTCATCGGCGTCGATGTGGAAAACCATGACTCGCTCGCCAGAGCCTTTGCCGCCACGCGTCCGGACGTCGTCGTTAACTGTGTCGGCCTCGTCAAGCAACTCGCCGATGCCAACGACCCCTTGCAGGCCGTACCGATCAACACATTGCTCCCCCATCGTTTGGCGGGCTTATGTCAGGTCGCCGGCGCTCGACTCGTGCATATCAGCACAGATTGTGTCTTCTCAGGCAAGCAAGGCAATTATCTGGAATCTGATTTTCCTGATGCATATGATTTGTATGGCCGTTCCAAGCTTTTGGGCGAAGTGGACTATCCCCATGCGATAACGCTGCGGACGTCGATTATCGGCCATGAGCTGTCTGGGCAGCGTAGTCTGGTTGGCTGGTTCCTTGCGCAGCAAAAAACAGTCAAAGGCTTTACTAAGGCCATTTTCTCAGGTCTGCCGACGGTGGAGCTGGCACGCGTGGTGCGCGATGTGGTGTTGGGTCGTCCTGACCTGCATGGCTTGTACCATGTCGCCGCCCAGCCCATCAATAAATTTGACTTGCTGAGCCTGGTGGCCGCGGCCTATGGGAAAGAAATTGAGATTTTGCCTGATGATTCGTTGGTGATTGATCGATCTCTCAATGCTGACCGCTTCAGAGAAGCGACTGGCTATGTAGCGCCAGACTGGTCGACGCTGGTTCAGCGTATGTGTGAATTTATATAATCAGGAAGAGAAGATAAAGATGTTTCTCAATAAAACCTTGATGATTACCGGCGGTACCGGTTCTTTCGGCAACGCGGTACTGAAGCGATTTTTGGCAACTGATGTAAAAGAGATTCGTATCTTTAGCCGCGATGAAAAAAAACAAGAAGACATGCGGATTGCTTTGAATAATCCAAAGCTCAAGTTTTATATTGGCGATGTCAGGAATTATGACAGCGTGAATGAGGCAATGAATGGCGTTGACTATGTCTTTCACGCTGCCGCTTTGAAGCAAGTACCCTCTTGCGAGTTTTATCCGATGGAAGCTGTGCGCACCAATGTGCTGGGTGCGGAAAACGTCATGAATGCCGCAATTGCGAATAAGGTCAAGCGGGTCATTGTTCTGAGTACGGACAAGGCGGTATATCCTATCAATGCGATGGGTATATCCAAGGCTATGATGGAAAAATTGATGGTGGCCAAGTCGAGAATGCGAACCGAAGGCGAAACCGTTCTTTGCGCAACCCGATATGGCAATGTTATGGCTTCGCGAGGCTCGGTCATTCCGTTGTTTGTAAGCCAGCTGAAAGAGGGTAAGCAATTAACGGTTACCGACCCGACGATGACCCGCTTCCTGATGTCTCTTGAAGACTCGGTTGATCTGGTATTGCATGCATTCGAGCATGGACGCCAAGGCGATATCTTCGTGCAGAAGGCTCCTGCTTCGACTATCGAAGTATTGGCTCAAGCATTGAGCGAGCTATTTGCTAAAAGCAATAAGATTCAGGTTATTGGTACGCGTCATGGCGAAAAGCTCTATGAGTCTCTCGTTTCGCGCGAAGAGCTCGCTCATGCGGAAGATATGGGTGCCTACTACCGCATTCCTGCGGACCACCGCGATCTGAATTATGCCAAATTCTCTGTCGAAGGTGAAACTGAGATCACGCTGTATGATGATTATACATCGCACAATACCGAGCGTTTAGATATCGAAGGCGTGAAGAAATTACTTCTGACATTGGATTTCATTCAGGAGCAGCTGAATGCTTAAGGTAATGACTATTGTTGGTACGCGTCCTGAGCTCATTAAGATGTCAAGAGTCATCGCAGAGTTTGATAAGCATACCAAGCATGTTTTAGTGCATACTGGACAAAATTTCGATTATGAATTGAATCAAGTTTTCTTTGATGAATTAGATATTCGAAAGCCCGATTATTTTCTTGAAGCCGTCGGCAATAATGCGGCACAAACTATTGCTCGTGTAATAGAAAAAGCGGATGAAGTGCTGGAAAAGGAGCAGCCGGATGCGCTGTTGCTGTACGGCGATACTAATTCTTGCCTAGCAGTGATATCGGCCAAGCGCAGAAAAATCCCTGTATTCCATATGGAGGCGGGTAATCGCTGCTTTGATCAGCGGGTGCCTGAAGAGCTGAATCGTAAAGTCTTGGACCATTTGAGTGATATCAATATGGTTTTGACTGAGCATGCGCGTCGTTATTTGCTGGCTGAAGGCATCCCTGCGGATAGAATCATTAAGACTGGTTCTCATATGCAGGAAGTATTGAGCCACTTCATGCCCAAGATCCAGCAGTCAACCGCGCTGGATAAGCTGCAGCTGCAGGCTAAAAACTATTTCCTGGTGAGCGCGCATCGCGAAGAAAATGTCGATACCACTACCAACCTGCAAGATCTGCTGGATACCTTGCAAGCGTTGGTTAAGCAATACGATATGCCAGTGATTGTTTCGACGCACCCTCGCACCCGGCAGCGTTTGGAAAAACTGGGAATCGAATCTATCGATTCAAAAATAAAATTCCTCAAGCCATTTGGGTTCTTTGATTATATCAAACTGCAGATGGAGGCCTTCTGTATCTTGTCTGATAGCGGCACGATCACGGAAGAAGCTTCTCTGTTGAATCTGCCAGCTGTAACCATCCGCAATGCCCACGAGAGGCCGGAGGGGATGGATGAAGGCACGCTGGTGATGACTGGATTGAAGGCTGAACGTGTATTGGATGCTGTGAGCGTTGTAACGGAACAGTCGTCTCAGCAAGGCTTCAAGCCTAATACTGTAGCCGATTATGCAGGCGGGCAAGTTTCTGCGAAGGTCGTACGCACCGTATTGAGCTATACCGACTTCGTTAATAGAACTGTATGGTCAAAGCTTAAGGCTTGAGCCCCCGAATTAATTATACAAGGATACCCAGTGGGACATTTAGTTGAGAAGTATACTGATTCTTACTTTCTGCGAAAAAATGAGCAGGGCGAGACTCTTGCTTATGGTGTAGAGGGCATTGAATCGTTTATCAAGGGCGAGTTGCGCGAGCATGATCGAGAGATTTTGGATCATGTGAATTTTTTGGATGCAAACGTACTTGAATTTGGTTTTGGTCGTGGGGAAACTATCAAGTATGCTTGGGAGCAAGGTGTTCGTAGTTACACAGGCGTAGATTTTTCTCAATCGGCTTGCCGAATTGCACAAGAATTTCTCGAGAAATTCTCGATTTCTGGCCCGGAAATCGTATGTTCCGATGCGATTGATTTTGTTCGCGCTTATGCTAAAAAACAGCAAGAAGGACAGAATCAGGCCATTGATATCGTGATGATGCTTGATTTCGTCGAGCATGTCCCGCGCACTGAGCTGTCTGAGATTTTCACCTTGTTGAGACCGTGCCTGTCCAGCAAGGCGGTCATTATTGTGAATACGCCAGACTTCCTGGTAGACAACGATGTGTTGACTGAAGGTTTGAACGAGCAAGGCAAGGACTCTTCTGACTTTATCGAAGAGACGCAAGGGATGCATTGCAATCGTTACACGCTGCAAAGCCTCAGACAGTATTTCAAAGATCTTGGCTATCAGGCAGTTTCTCGAGGGCATTATTTTGTCGTCGCGGCAGAGGCTCCGAGCGAATGGACGGGCGAGCTTGCATATAGCGAATGCTGGAATGGAGCACGCAATCGTGGCTGCCTGCTGAAGCAAGAGTGGCCGCGTGAAAGTTTTGAAACTGTGCTCGAGCAATTGGAACAGCCAGAATTGCGGAGATTCACACAGGGCAATCTGAATGGAATTTCGCTTTACGCAACCGATAGCTATCTGGAATATTACGAGAATGGCAATTACGATAATTTCCTGACTAATTATATCGAGCAATACGATCTGAGAGGGAAAGTCGTTTTTGATCTGGGCTCTTTCGTTGGCGTGAACAGCATGCAATTTGCCCGGATGGTCGGTCCGAATGGCAAAGTTTGCGCTTTTGAGCCCAATCCTTTCAATCGTGATCGTCTGAGATTAAATGTCTCGGAAAACCCGGAAATCAGCGACCGCATCCGCGTGTTCCCGTTTGCAGTATCGGAAGTATCCGGAACAACGAGCTTCAAGCTCCACCGCGATGTGGATGCTGGAGTCAGCAGCGCTTCTTTCATGAACGGTGCGCATACAACCTTGCAAGAAGATACGCTGAACTCCTTGGGCTTTACCGAGGTTTCGGTGGAGGTGTGCACAATTGACGAGTTTGTCGAGCACACCGGCCTGGTTCCGCGTTGCATAAAAATCGATATCGAAGGCTCTGAACACCTGGCTCTGTTTGGAGCAATAAAAACTTTGGAAGCACATCGGCCCGTTGTTCTTCTGGAGCTGCATTCCATATTCTGCACGGTCTTGGTGTCTAATACCCTTTCTTCGCTTGGCTACGCGGTCGAACTGCTTCATGTCGAGCCGGACGGCAGATGCTTCGTTGGTGCAAACGCTGAAGCTAAGGCTGGCGCACAGGAGTCGGCAGGGGGTTCCGCTGCAGTATTGGAAACCATGCGTGTCGAAATCAGCCGCTCCAGGAAGGAAGTAGAGACTGTTTCGGTAATCAATAAAGCTCTTGCCACAAGCTTGAGTGCGATGAATGCTGAGAATGCCAGCCTCAAGAGCGATCTTGATATTTTGAGAAATGAAGCTGATGTCTTGAAGCATGAACATGCTGAATTGAAGATTCAGGCAGATTCTTTGAGATCTAGTCTTCTTCGTTATCAAATGAATCCCATTATCAGGTTTGCTCGTGGAGTTTATCGCAGGTTCAATTAAAGAATAAGCGAAATATAAGAAAGCAGGGGAATTGGTCAGTGAATTATTTAGGCATATTTCGGTATTTGCCGATCTTTGTGAATTTGGTACAGTCCGATTTTCGGAGACGTTATCTTGGGACTTACTTGGGAGCGCTTTGGGCATTTGCCGCGCCGCTTTCCACGATTGCGGTCCTTTTGTTCGTTTTCAATGTCGGATTTCGTTCTGGCCAAGTTTCTGGGGTGGAGTTTGATGTTTGGCTGATTTCTGGATTGATTGTTTGGTTTATATCAGTGATGGAATTATCTCTGGCTCCAATGCAATCACGGAATACAGTTTTTTGGTCAAAAAGATGCAATTCATGACCGAGCTGCTGCCGATTGTTAAGGTCACATCCTCACTTTATGTTCATTTGATCAATTCGGCCCTGCTGATCGCTTTGTTATTATATAAAGGCCATCGTCCTGATATATATTGGTTACAGCTGCCATATTATTTTATTTCGCTCTATGTCTTTGTTTTGAGCGTAGCTATGGTTGCATCGGTCATTCAGGTGTTTATTAAAGACTTTCAAGGTGTAATCAGTATTTTGATGCAAATTGGCCTGTGGGGAACTCCGGTTCTTTGGGATGCTAAAATGCTCCCTGCCAAGTACCAATTTTTAGTTACGTTAAATCCTGTAAATTACCTTGTTCAGGGATATCGTGAAGTATTTCTTTTCAAGGGTTGGTTTTTTGAACACCCTGCAAAAGCCCTTTATTTCTGGGGGGTAACAGCTGCCATGTTGTTGCTAGGTATGCTGTTGTTC
>NZ_MKCT01000062.1 GCF_001855555.1 Chromobacterium sphagni
GGGCGTGCATTGTTGTTCTCCTCTTTCTCTCTGCTCTTGGAATGCTGTGCGGCGTCCGGTTAGGCGAGCGCCTGCAGAATCTGTTGCAGCAAGGCCGCCGGCGGCTGGCTGATGTCGCAGTGGATAGCGCGCTCGTCCGGGCCTGGCGTTTCCAGGTCGTGGAACTGGCTGTCTAGCAGGCTGGTCGGCATGAAGTGGGCGCTGCGCTCCTGCATCCGTTGCGCAATCAAGGCCTTGTCGCCGTGCAGGTGGACGAACAGCAGTCCGGGGGCGGCGCCACGCAGGATGTCGCGGTAGCGTTTCTTGAGAGCGGAACAGGCAAGCACCATTCTTTCCTTGCCGGCGCGGCCCTGGCGCAAACGCTCGGCCAGACTGGCCAGCCAGTCGGCGCGGTTGCTGTCGTCCAGCGGAATGCCGGCGCTCATTCGCGCGATATTGCCTTGGGGGTGGAAGCTGTCGCCTTCGATGAAGCTGGCATGCAGCGCTTCGGCCAGCATCCGGCCCACGCTGCTTTTGCCACAGCCGGCCACGCCCATCACCACGATATTGTCGTATTTCATGTTAGCGCTAACATTGCGGGTTGAAATGATAGCCGGCGCGGGCCGGCTGGACTGTTTGCGGATGTTAGCGCTAACAAAACGGTAACAACAAGCAGCTGGATCAAGTTTTACATTGGGAGGCGGCAAAATGTAGTTGCCGCGCAACGCGGCGGCGTGCCGGTCGGAAAGCCGCGTCTGGCCAGGTTTTCAGCTGCTGCGGCGCAGCATCAGCTGGAAGCCCAGGTCGGTCTGCGCCGCTTCGGGCGCTTCGCCGGCGATCAGCCGCAGCAGCTGGCGCGCGGCATGGCTGCCGATGGCGCGGCGCGGGGTGGCCACGGTGGTGAGGGAAGGGGTGCACCAGGCGGCAGGCTGCAGATCGTTGAAGCCGGCTATCGCCAAGCGCTCCGGCACCGCGATGCCCAGTTGCTGGCAGCGCGCCAGCGCGCCTATCGCCAGGTCGTCGTTGCAGCAGAACAGCGCGTCGCAATCGGGGCGCGCAGCCAGTGCCGCTTCCAGCATGGCGGCGCCCATGCGCATGCTGGAGGGCGATGGGTCCAGCCATTCCAGGCCGGCGTCGCGGCAGCCGGCTTCCTCAAGCGCGGCGCGGTAGCCATCCAACCGCTTCAGCACCCGCTCGTCCAACTGGGCGCCGAGAAAACCGATGCGGCGCTTGCCGCTTTCCAGCAAGTGGCGGGTGATGGCGGCGCCGGCGTTCTCCTGGGAAAAGCCGACGCAGCAGCGGCCGTCGTCGGCCAGGTCCATCATGTACACCGCCGGCAGCGCGCGCCGGCGCAGGATGTCCTCGAACGGCGCCGCGTGGGTCAGGCCGGTGAGCAGCACGCCGTCCGGCTGGTGCTGCAGGTAGGCGCGCAGCAACTGCAATTCCTGTTCGGAATCGTAGTGGCTGTTGCCGATCAGCATCTGGTAGCCGGCGGCGTCCAGTACGCTTTCTATGCCGGCCAACGTGTCCAGGAAAACGGTGTTGTCGAGCGAGGGAATCAGCACCAGCACGGTGCGCGAGCGCGCCGAGGCCAGGGTGCGCGCCGAGCGGCTGGGCACATAGGCCAGCGCGTCCACCGCCTGCATCACTTTCTCGCGCAGCTGCGGCGAGACCTGCTGCGGCTGGTTCAGCACCCGCGACACGGTGATGGCGCTGACGCCGGCCGCGCGGGCGACATCGTGCATGGTGACGCCGCTGCCGGAGCGGATGCGCGGTTTTCTCGACATGTCTTTCCTGTGCGGTGATGGATGCCAGGCGGCGCCGGGCGCGGCTATTGTAGCGCAGGCGCGGGCGCGCGGGCCTTGTACGGCGATGACGATTGCTTGTAAGGTCACTCTTTTGCCGGAGAGCCGCCATGTACCTGCCCAAGCATTTCGCCGTCGACGATCAGGATGCCCTGCTGCAATTGATGCGGGAGCGGCCGTTGGCCACGCTGGTGCTCAACGGTCCGGATGGCCCGGATGCCAACCACATCCCGCTGCATGCGCGCCAAACCGATGGCCAGTTGCGGCTGTGCGGCCATGTGGCGCGCGCCAATCCGCTGTGGCGGCGCTTGGATGGCCAGACTATGGCGCTGGCGATCTTCCATGGCGACGACGCCTATGTGACGCCGTCCTGGTATCCGGCCAAGGCCGAGCACGGCAAGGTGGTGCCGACCTGGAACTATGCGGTGGTTCACGCCCATGGCCGTTTGCGCGCGGTGGAGGATCCGGCATGGCTGCGCGGTCTGCTGGAGAGCCTCACCCGCGAGCATGAGGCCGAGTTTGAGCCGCCTTGGCGGATGGCGGATGCGCCGGCGTATTATCTGGACCGGATGATGCAGGCGATAGTCGGCATTGAGCTGACGGTGGCGCGGCTGGAAGGCAAGTTCAAGCTTAGCCAGAACCAGGATGAAGCCAGCCGCGGAGGCGTGCGGCGGGGCTTGAGCGCCAGCGCGGATCCACGGGCGCAGTGGCTGGCGGCGCGCATGGCGGAGCGGACTTAACGGCGGTATTTCTCCAGCAGTTCGGCCACTGCGGGATGGCCGTGGCAGTCGCCGCGCTGCAGCTGCTGCAGGAAGTTGTCGAGGAAGCCGGGCAGCAGCGAGGTGCTGGAGGCGGTGGCGCCTATGCCGGCGCGGTCCCACTCTATCACCACGCCTTGCAGGTAGGCGGTGAGCCGGTTGCTGTCGTCCTGAAAGGAGTGGTACAGGCTGACGGCCGGCGCGCCGCACAGGCGGTAGCGTTCCAGCAGGCCGGGCTTGTCCAGCTTGCTGCGGCTGAGGATGTCGCGGCTGTCGAACTCGACGAACAAGGGGTGTATCACCTGGCTGCGGCGGTTGTCGCTGCGGTAGGCGCGCGAGACGAGGCCGATGATATCGTTCAGCAGATTGGCCGGCTTGGGTCCTCTGACCGGGTAGCCCAGCAACAGGGTGAAGGCGCTGGCCAAAGGGTCGGGGGTTCCGCCAAAGCCCATTTCGAAGCAATGCTCCAGCGGATGCCGCGCCATGAGCGGGGCAGGCAGGTGGATGGCGGCGATGTCCATGTGCTGCGGGCTGGCGCAGGCCAGGCCTTGCAGCGGCAGCCGCAATTCGCCCGAACAGGCCAGCACCTGTTGGCCATGAGCGACGCACGCCTCGGCCAGCACGGCTTCGGCGGTGACGATGAACCTTTCGCCCCGGTAGCTCAGCAGCAGGCCGCTGCCAAAGCAGGGGCCTGCCTTGGCGCTGTGTTTCTGCGGGTGGAGAGCCACCACCATCGGACTGAGTTGTTGGTAGATCTGCTCAAGACACTGCAGGGGATCATCCAGATCGAACAGAAACTCCATCCCCATACCCTCGCATGGACAACGGTTTACCGCCCAATCATAGTTCATACTCAGACCAATATCGGGCGCATTTTCCGCCTGATGAATGCTGCAGCGCAGTGCCCAATGCCATGGCTGGGAATGCTATACCGTTATTGGGTGTATCCGAACGCGGTCGATACCCCTGATGGCTGCATTGCCGTCAGGCGCGGAAATCGATGGCCGGCGCCTTTGCCGGACAAACCGCGATTTGCCGTTCGACGCACGGATGGATTGCCTGGCCGCCAGGCTCTGGGGAAATGGGATATGCCGATAAACCCGCGGATGAAATTCATCCTGCTTGTGGTAACGGGCTACGTGCTCTTGGCGCTGGCCTGGACCTTTTTTTCCGATCGGTTGCTGCTTGGCGGGATGGTTTTCCATGCGGTTCCGCCGACTCTCGCCAAGGGAGTCTTCTTCGCGCTGGCCTCGGCCGTGCTGTTGTTGCTGGCCTTGTGCGCGGTGCCGGCTGCGGCGGTTCCGGAGCAGCTCACCTGGCTGGGCTCGCTGTCCCGCGGCATGCGGCCTGGGCGGTGGTCTGGCTGGCCGGGGTATGCGTTGGTGCTGCTGTTCACGATCTGCGCGCTGGCGCTGCGCCAGCTCCTGCTGGGCGCCGACGGGCATCCGGTGCTGATCCTGCTGGTGCTGCCCATCATCCTCAGCGCCGGCATCGGCGGCTTTGGGCCGGGAGTGCTGGCCACCGCGCTGGCGGCGCTGGCGGCGGACTTCACGGCCGATCCCTATCTGCACGATCCCCAGGCATTATGGCCCGATAGGCTGCAACTGGTTTTTCTGGTGGCGGACGGGTTGGCGATCAGCCTGGTCAGCGCCGGGCTGCACTATTTGCTGGCGCGGGTGGAGCTCAACCGCCGGCTGCTGGACGCGGTGGTGTCCAGCACCTCCGACGCCATCTTCGTCAAGGATCTGCAAGGGCGTTATCTGCTGATCAACCGCGCCGGCCTGGCCTTTGTCGGCAAGAGCGGCGCCGAGGTGCTGGGCCGGGACGACCGCGAAGTCTTCGACGAGGCGACGGCGCGCGTAGTAATGGCCAAGGACCGGGCCATCATGCAGGGCGGACGGGTGTCGACCCATGATGAATTCCTGACGCTGCAGAACGGAGAACAGCTGGTGTTCCTTGTGACCAAGGGGCCGGTCTACAACCCCGATGGCCGTTTGAGCGGCCTGTTCGGCATTGCCCGCGACATCACCAAATACAAGGCGTCGGAGGAGGCCCTGCGCGAGAGCGAGGCGGCGCTGCGCCAGGCGCAGCAACTTGCCGGGATAGGCAACTGGTCGTGGGATCTGCAGACGGACGCGCATGTGTGGAGCATGGAGATCTACCGCTTGTTCGGACTGGACAGCCGGGCGCCGCCTCCGGGCTTTCCGGCGATGCAGCGCTATTTCAGCCCGGCGAGCTGGGCCCAGTTGTCGGAGGCGGTGGAGCGTTGCCGGCTGGTGGGGCTAGGCTACGAGTGCGATCTGGAATTGCATCGGCCGGACGGGACCACTCTGTGGGTGACCGCGCGCGGCGAGGTCAGGCACGGGATGGAAGGCAAAATCATCGGCCTGTTCGGCACCTTGCAGGACATCACCGAGCGCAAGCAGCTGTTATTGCAGATCAGGGCCAGCGAGGCGCGCCTGCAGCTGGTGGCGGAGGCGACCAGCGACGGCTTCTGGGACTGGGACCTGCGCACCGGGAAAGTCTACCGCTCGCCCCGCTATTTCGAGGTGACCGGCACCCGCCCCGAGGACGACAACGGCGATTTCCGGCATTTCCGTCAACTGGTGCATACCGCCGATCTGCCTTTTGTGCTGCAGGCGATAGAGGCGCACCGCCGTGGCAAGACCCCGCGCATCGAGCTGGAGTTCCGCCTGGCGAACCAGAAAGACGGCGTGCGCTGGCTGCAGGTGCGGGGGCGGGCGGTGGAATGGGACGAGCGCGGCGCGGCGGTGCGGCTGGTGGGAAATTTGTCCGACATCACCGAGCGCAAGCGCATCGACGATGACCTGAGGCTGGTGTTGAACGAGGCGGGGGATGCGATCTGGGTGACCGACGCCGACGGCTACTACATCTTCGCCAATCCGGCGGCCTGCCGCCTGACCGGGCATGCGGTCGAGGAACTCAAGGGCATGCACATCCGCGACCTGATGGCGCTCGAATGCCAGGGGGCGTTGCCGGAGCACCTGGCCAAGCTCGACAGCGGGCTGTTCCAGCGCTCGGAATGGATGCTGCGCCTGAAGCAGGGCGGCAGCATCTGGGCGGAGCTGACCACCGGGCGGCTGAAGGATGGCCGCTACATGGCGTTCGGCCGCGATCTGACGGAGCAGCGCCGCGCCGAACAGGCGCTGCGCAGCCGCGAGCAGCAGCTGGCGCGGGTGATAGACGGCTCCGACCAGGGATATTGGGACTGGAATCTGAAAAGCGGCAGCTTCCAGGTAAGCCCGCGCTGGGAAAGCATGCTGGGCTACGGCCCAGGCGAGATGCGCATCACCGCCGAAAACTGGTACGACCATGTCCATCCGGAGGACGTCGAGCAGGCCCGGGCGTCGATCCAGCGCAATCTGCGCGGCGAGTCGGCCAGCCATGAGGTGGAGATCCGCTGCCGCACCCGCGGCGGAGACTGGCGCTGGATCCTGTCGCGCGGCCGGGTGGTGGAGCGCAGCGATGAGGGAGAGGCGCTGATGATGTCCGGCACCCATACCGACATCACCGAGCGCAAGGTGTTCGAACAGACGCAGAAAGAAGCGGCGGCGGTGTTCGACAGCAGCTATGAAGGCATCCTGATGGTGAATCGCGATGGCGTGATCACCAAGGTCAACAACGCCTTTACCCGCATCACCGGCTACAGCGCGGCGGAGGCGGTAGGCCAGAAGCCCAGCATGCTGTCTTCCGGAGAGCAGTCGGGAGAGTTCTACGAGGAGCTGTGGCGGTCGGTGCTGGGGCATGACTTCTGGCGCGGCGAACTATGGAATCGGCGCAAGAACGGCGAACTGTACGCCGAACTGCTGTCCGTGTCGGTGGTGCGCGACGCCCAGGGCGAGGTGCTGCACTACATCGGCATCTTCTCCGACATCACCAAGCTCAAGGCGCACGAGGACGAACTGGACCGGGTGGCGCATTTCGATCCGTTGACCGGCATTCCCAACCGCCGGCTGCTGTCCGACCGCCTGAACCAGGCCATCATCCGCTCCAACCGCAGCGGCAAGTCGTGCGCGGTGTGCTTCCTGGATCTGGACGGCTTCAAGGCGGTCAACGACCGGCACGGCCACGCGGCGGGGGACCAGCTGCTGGTGGCTGTGAGCAGCCACTTGAAGTCGATATTGCGCGGCGACGACACCCTGGCGCGGCTGGGCGGCGACGAGTTCGTGGTGCTGCTTTCCGATGTCGGCACGCTGGAGGAGTGCATGCTGGTGCTGGACCGGATACTGAGCGCGGTGGCGGAGCCGGTGCGGCTGGATGAGGCTGAGGTCCATGTCACCGCCAGCGTCGGCGTCAGCCTATATCCGCAGGACAATGTCGACGCGGATACCTTGCTGCGTCATGCCGACCAGGCGATGTATCTGGCCAAGGATGGCGGCAAGAACCGCTATCAATTGTTCGACCCGGAAAACGATCGCAAGGCGCAGGCGCACCGCCAGTGGCTGGATCTGCTGCGGGATGGCCTGAACCAGAAAGAGTTCGTGCTGCATTATCAGCCCAAGGTGGATCTGTTCGATGGCGAGATCATCGGAATGGAGGCGCTGATCCGTTGGAACCATCCGCAGCGCGGCCTGCTGGCGCCGGCCGATTTTCTGTCGCATCTGCATGGCAACGAACTTGAGCAGGCATTCGACCAGTGGGCGTTGGAGGCCGCGCTGGCCCAGGCGGCGGAATGGGCGCGGCAGGGCCAAGATATCAAGGTCAGCGCCAACATCAGCGCGAATTACCTGTTGCGGCCGGACTTTTGCCGGCAACTGGAGACCATGCTCGGCGAGTATCCCGATGTGCCTGCCGGCTATCTGGAATTGGAGGTGCTGGAAAGCGCCGCCATCACCGATATCGAGCAGGCGATACGCGTGCTGCGGCGTTGTCGCGAGTTGGGCGTGCGCTTCGCGCTGGATGACTTCGGCACCGGCTATGCCTCGCTGACTTATCTGCGCCGCCTGCCGGTGGATACGCTGAAGGTGGACCGGAGCTTTGTCAGTGACATGCAGAGCAACGCGGAGGACCGCAGCATCGTCGAGGGCGTGATCCAGTTGGCCTCGGTGCTCAACCGCATGGTGATCGCCGAAGGCGTGGACACGCCGGAACATGGCGCGTTGTTGCGCCGGCTGGGTTGCCGTTATGTCCAAGGTCTGGGTATCGCGGCCCCGATGCCGGTGGAAGCCGTGCCGGCATGGTGCAGGCAATGGCGGGAGGAGGACGGCGGGCAATTGCTGCGCAAGGTGGCGGCCGAATCGGCTCCGGGCGGCAACTGATCCGGGCGCGTCTCCGCTCCCCCCCGTCATGCGGCAGGCCTGCTTTGCCGGAAGACATCGCGGACGGATGCGCCGGCCCATGGCGCGCAGCCGCCATTCCGTTTGGTTCAAATGCCGCTTGGAGCGGCAGCGGATTCGCCTGGGCGCGCGGCGACGGCGCGCATTTTAGCAAGATCCGTCAGGAGGCCTAGCTGATTCTCAGGCAAAGTGTCCGGCATGGGAGGATGCAATGCATGAAGACAAAGCCGGCGCATACGCCGGGCGCTTCAATCGGGTATTCGATTATATCGAACGCCATCTGGATGACCCGCTCACGCTGGAACAACTGAGTGAAATAGCAAACTTCTCGCCCTATCACTTTCACCGGCAGTTTGCGGCGCGCTGCGGCGTACCGGTAGGGCGTTACATCCAGTGGATGCGGCTCAAGCGGGCATCGTACCGGCTGGCTTTCAATCCGCTGGAGAAAGTCATCGATATCGCGCTGGATGCGGGGTTTCAGAATCCGGAGTCATTCAGCCGCGCTTTCAAACAGGCGCTGGGCCAGACGCCCAGCCAGTTTCGTCGGCAGCCGGACTGGCTGGATTGGCGCCAACGCATTCCTGAACGGAAATACGAAAGAATACAAACCATGGACGTAAAAATCGTTGATTTTGCCGGGACTCGGGTCGCCATCCTGACCCATCAGGGCCGGCCTGAGCTGGTCAATGCCAGCGCTGCCCGTTTTATCGAGTGGCGCAAGGACACCGGGCAGTCGCCGATTGCCAGCAGCCGGACTTATGGCATCGCACCGCATGATCCCGCCACGACGAGCGCCGAGGATTTCCGTTTTGGCATTTGCGGCACGGTTGACGCCGCTATTTGCGAAGACAATCGATTCGGCGTGGTGAATGGAAGCATCCCGGGCGGACGATGCGCCGTGCTGCGCCATCATGGCTCGCATGACTCCTTGTCGGAGAGCGCGCGCGGCCTGTATCGCGATTGGCTGCCGGCCAGCGGAGAGGAGTTGCGCGATTTTCCTCTGTATTTCCACTATCTCAATTTTGTGCATGAAGTCGCCGAGCATGAACTGCTGACCGATATTTACTTGCCGCTGAAATAGCGGGGCGCGTCGTCCGCCGCCGCAAGCTTTTGCCGCGGATGGCGGCGCTGCGAATCGCTGCCGATATTGTTCCCGGCGCCGAGGGGAATTGGCGTCGCGGGATCAGGCATTGTAAATTCAATGCCTGATCGAACTGAGCAACGTTCCGACTTGTGTTCCGCAGACTGCCGCGCAATCGAGGGCCGCAGGCCTGTTTTATCTTGGCCCCGGCGGCGCAGGGCAGATTCTGTGCGGGTGGTGGGTGGTTAAAGAGGGGGAAGGCGGCAGTGCATGACGCATGAACCTGTGGCGATACGGCAGGCCTGGGCTGACGATGCGGCGGCGCTCGACAGGCTTTGCCGCCAGTTGGTGGACGACCCTGCCATCCGGGTGCTGCCGGAGCGGTTGCAGGCGCTGGCCGATGGCGAACGCGCGCAGGTGCTGGTGTGCGAGTGCGGGGGACAACTGGCGGCAAGCGCCTGGCTTGGTTTTTGCGAGGGTGTGATGTATGGCGGCAAACCCTTCGCCGTGCTGGAAAACATCGTGGTGGACCGGGGCTGGCGCGGCCGAGGATTAGGCCAGGCTTTGCTGGATGAGGCGCAGCGACGCTGCTTGGCGCGGCAATGCTCCAAGATCATGCTGCGCAGTTCGGCGCAGCGGTTGGAGGCGCATCGCTTTTTCCTGCGGGCGGGTTTTCGCGGCGACGCCAAGCGCGGCTTCGTCAAGTACCGGCGGGATATGGCGTGATGTAACGCTTTCTCAAGCGTCAAGAAACAGGAAGAAATAATGTCGGTGATCGGTATGGCAGGACAGGAGACAGGCGCGGCGGCGAATTTCGTGGCGTTGGGGACATCTGGAGTGAGAATTGCGCTGGAGCGACCGGACCAGCCGGAAGTGATGGCTCTGATCGATGAACTGGATGCTTACCAGAAGCCGCTGTACCCGGCGGAAAGCCACCATGGCGTGGATATGGCGGCGCTGCTGCAGCCGGATATGGCGTTTGCCGTCGCCCGCGATGGCGAAGGGCGGGCGCTGGGCTGCGGCGCGGTGTGGTGCACGCCGGCATTCGGCGAACTCAAGCGGATGTTCGTGCGGCCGCAGTGCCGCGGCCTCGGCGTGGCGCGCGCCTTGCTGGGTTTGCTGGAGGCGCAGGCCCGGGCGCGCGGCTGCGCGGCGATGGCCTTGGAAACCGGCATCCACCAGCATGAGGCCATTGCTTTGTACCAGCGCGCCGGCTACCGCTTCTGTCCGCCGTTTGGCGCTTATCTGGCAGACCCATACAGCGTATTCATGCAAAAGCCGCTCTGATCAGGAGGGTTTGCCCAGGTGGGCGGCCAATTGGCGGGCGCTCTGTCTGCACCAGTCGTCCAGCAGCGGCTTGATCAGCTCCAGCGTCAGCGGCTGTTCCCTGTCCTTGCTTTTGTCGCTTTGGCGCAGGTTGACGGTGCCGGCCAGCAGGCCGGCGTCCTGCGAGTCTTCCAGTTGCGCCATGCTGGCTATCTTCAGCAGATAGGGCTCCTTGCCGGCGGCCAGCCGCGCCAGATTGAACACGGCCTTGACCGGCAGCAGGTCGATCGGGTCCATGCCAGGGCGGTCCTGGTTCAGCCCGGTGATGGCCACGCGCAGCCGGGCGACGCCCGGCGCCGGCTGTAGCGCAATCTCCACGCCGGCTGCCGCCAGTTCCGCTTGCAACCGCTGGTGGAAGTAGCCGGCGATGGCGTTCTCGTCGCCAGCTTGCAGCAGCCGCCAGCCGCCGTCGCTGTCTTGGCGCAGGAACAACAAGGGTTCCAGCAGCACGGCATGGTAGGTTTTCAGGTCCACGCCCGGTTTCAGGTAGACGCGCTGGCTGGCTTGCAGCTTGCCTTGCTGAAAGGCGTCCAGCGGCAGGGTGAACAGATTGTCCGTGGCGGCATTGTCGGCCTGGGCCGGCAGGCTCAGCGCCAGCGCGGCGCATAACGCCAGTGCGGAGGTTTTCATTGTCGATTCCTTGTCGGCCTGGATTCCATGGAGTGACCGGCTGCCGACGGGATGGTTCGCCGGAGGGGCTTGTCTTGCGGCCGGCGCGGTTATTGGCGCAGGTAGGCGAACAGCGCCAGCAGGATGATGCAGAGTATCACCGCCAGGTTCAGCGCGATTTCCTCCTGCATTGGGCCGAAATGCAGTTCGTCGCGGGTGCTCAACCGCGAACCGATGAGCTTGTGCAGCCAATATTGCAAAAGATTTTGCGGACTGGGACTGTCGGGATCTTGCATGATGGTTGGCCTGTATAAACAAAAATATATATACCGCCATTCTACTCTTCTGGTTTATGCCTTCAACATTTTCGTTTCCATGCTGACTTGCATTCGCAAACGAATATCAGCATGGCTGGGCCGCTGGCGATGTCCGGCACCGGCCGCCTGTACCAAATGATGGTTTGCCAGCGACGGCGTCGGGCTTTGCCAAGCCGATCCGGCGCGGGTGATGGTCGTGCGGCCGCCGGAGCGGGACTGGCCTACACTGTACTGGAAAGTCCTTTTTCTGCCGGCGGGGATGCGCTGCGACAGCGTGCTGCCTCGTGGCGTCCTGCTTGAGGTGGCTTTGGGCCGGCGTGACGGGCTTGGCCGGTTCCGCGAGTCGCGGCGGCGTGTCATTTGGCGTGAATCCGGGCAGGGATGCCCGGTGGAGGAACAAGGAGAATGCGAGCGATCACAGGGCTGTGCTGCTTGCTGGCCGGCCAGGGGCTGGCGGCTCCCGTGGCGCATTACCAGTCCTATACCCTGGCGATAGAGCCTTGGGGGGTGCTGGATACCGATAGGGGAGTGGGACCGGATTTTATCCGCTTCCTGGCCGCGCAGGCCGGATTTGAGGTGACGGCGGGGGCAAGGCCCTATCTGCGCGTTATAGACGGCATGCGCAGCGGCGACAATGCCATCAATCTGGGCATTCCCACCGCGGAGCGCAACCGTTACGGCATCGCCATCTGCACCATAGGCTCGGTCAAGGTTTCGCTGGTGTATTTGCAGTCGGCCGGGCGCCGGCACGATGCCGCCGCCAGTTTCGCCGGGATGACTATCGGAGAATTGCGCGGCAGCCGGACGTTGGAGGAGTTCGACCGCGCGATACCGCATGGCAAGGTGCTGCTCAGCGACATGAGCCAGGGATTGCGGATGCTGGGGGCCGGCAGGCTGGACGCCACCGTCTGCGTGCGGCCCGGCTGCGGCAATCTGCTGAAGGATGCGGGTGTAGATCCGACATTGCTGGGCGAATGGCTGTTTACCGAGCAGCCGCTGGAAATCTATGTGTCGCGCGCCAGTTCCTTGTCGCAGGATGCGGCCGCCATGTTGCGGCTGCGCTTGGCGTGCGACTCCTCCGCCGGCCGGCGGGAAATCAGGAGGCTGCTGGCGCCTTACTACTGAGCGGCGATGCAAGAAGCGGCCTCTGCGAGCAGAGGCCGCCGTGCATTCGCAGGCGCTTTTCCAGAGGACGCTTCAGACCGACAACGACATCAACAGGCTGCTGATGTCGTTGTTGCCGGCATTGGCCTGATACAGGCTTAGCGCGGCCTGGGTCTGTTGGGCGCCGGTCGTGCTGCTGCCGGCGGTGCCGGAGGTGGTGCCGCTGGTTTGCGAATTGCCGCCCAGCGCGCTCAGCAGGTCGTTCTGTCCGCCATTTTGCCCGCCGTTCTCGCCGCCGCCATGATGGTGGTGATGGTGGCCGCCCCCGCTTGCCTGCTGGGTGCCGCCGGCTTGCTGCAGGCCTTGCTGCAGCTGCTGGAAGGCTTGCTGCGCCTGACTGATGTTGCCGCTTTGCAGATCCTGGCCCAGGCTGTTGAGCAACGAGGAGACCGAGTTGCCGCTGCTGGCCTGGCTGCCGTTGACCGCTGCGAAGGGGTCGGTGGAGGTGGAGCCGCTGGTGGCGGCGCTGGCGCTGATGGCGCTATTGAGCGCGGCGGTGAAGTCCTGGTTGCCGCTGCTGGAGTTGTTGGATGAGGAGCCCAGCTGTTGCAGATTGGCCAGCGCCTGCTGCGCGCCGGCGAGGTCGCCTTGCTGCACGGCGCTGGTCAGGCTGCTGAAATCCTGCCGGCGTTGCTGATGCAGCGACTGCATCTGCTGCCAGTAGGTATTGGAGTTGCTGCTGTTGGTGCTGCTGATAGACATGTTGCTTCTCCTTGAGAAGATGATTCCGGGCAGAGCTTCACGGATCCGCTCGTGTCCTGTTGCTGTTTGCCGGGTGCGCCGCCTTCCTTCGCCCGACTGGCGGCAAATATTGCCGCCTTGCCGTTCCATTCTTGCCAGCGGGGTCGATCTTGCCCCTTGTTTCCGGCTTTTCCCATTAGGAACAATGGTTTGGCGTACATGGGCATTAGCAAAGGCTGTGCCAGGATGGAGGAGGCGGGAACGGGGAAATGTTTACAAATATGTATCCGGCGCGGTGAGAGGCGGATTGATGGTTTTGATTTGGAATATTTTTAAAAAGACCACTTTCGCCACTGCTGCACCGCAATATCCGTTCTGCCCCGGCTGTGCTCTTGAGTTCCCCGGGGCAGGTGCTAGCGTGAGAATGCAGGCATATGCCAAACAAGCGGCAATGCAATTCGAGCCTGCCATCTGTTTTTCCCGTCATACCCTTCCAGGAGCTTCTCATGGAAAAGAGCAACCCCGGGCATTTGGAAGTGCCCTCGCAAGTCTCCCAGTCTCTGCAAAAGCTTGTCGACGATGGCCGTACCGTCAAGGTGCTGGGGCGCGTCAAGGACGGCAAGCTGGAGATCGATTCCGAAACGCTGGCGGCGCTGAACAAGGCGCATCCTCAGGCCCACCTGTCTTTTGTGGCGGTCAACGCGCCATTCAAGACCAAGGAGCCGTCCCTGAATTAAGCCGGGCCTGATGGCATGGCCCATTCTCAGCGGACTCGGTCCGTTGGTGCCGCGAGCATGCACAGTGGGGTATGAGCCGACCGGACCTTGGCTGATGCCCCGCGCTCGTTTTGCCATGCCGCCGCCCGTTCATTCATGACTACCGCGCTGTGCCGATGGCCAGGCAGAGCCATCGACCGAAGGGGGTCACATGCATGATGTCGCCTCATCCACTCTCGCCGCCTTGCGCGAGCAACAGGTCAAGGTCTTGCCGCATTACGACGCGTTCCTGCGCAAAGCGTGCCAGGCGGCGCCGCCGTTGTTCGGCGACGAGGAGTACGCAGACAGCTACCGCCAGGCGGCTCAGGATCCGCAATGGCTAGCGGTGTCGCTGATCACCAATGCCGAAAGGGAGGGCGACGGCGCCAGCCGGTTGTGGAATCTGGCCGCCAGCACGCCCGATCCGGAGATTTCCGAGCAGATCCGTCAGCACGCGGTCGACGAGTCTCGGCACGCCCGGGCCTATATCTCCATGCTGGGCATGGTTTTCCCGACGGCGGTCAGCCGCGAGCTGATGGCAGAATTGCTCACCCTGTCGCCCGGGTACGGCGCGCATAGGCAGCCGCAGGCCACGCCGGGTTCGGCCTTCGCCCATCCGATCACTGCGGACGACCTGATCCAGATGAATATCGCCGAGATACGCACCCGCATCCATCACCTGCTGCAAAGACCCATGCTGACGAGTTTCTGCGCGCCGCAGACCGAGGAGGCGCTGCTGCGCGTCCTGGACAGCCTGCTGTACGACGAAACCCGCCACATCGCCTATACCGCCTGCCTGATCGAGCGCTTCGCCGTTGAAACCGACCCGGCCGAACTGGAGGCGCTGATGCTGGAGCGGATGCGGGATTTCGACCAGATCACGCGCCAGGAACTTGCGCTGCGGGTGTTCGAGTAGCCCGATGGCCGCCATTTCGCCCGGCCAGGGGCCGACCCTGGCCGAAGTCCGCCGCTGGTGCCTGGCGCATGGCTTGGCGCGGCGCGAGCTGCGGGCGTTTTGCCGCGAAGCCTACCTGATCTGCCTGTCGCGGTTGCTGCAGTGCCTTTGGCTGGAGCGCCTGTGCGCTGAGGCGGTTTTGGAGGCCACGCTCTCGGGTGAGTGGCAGCTGCGCCTGGGGCGGCAACCGAAACTGGTCGCGCGGCTGGGGCAGTCGCATCCCGGCAGGCATTTCGAGATTCAGGAGCTGCCCTGGCTGGACGATAGCGGGCCGGACAGGGCGGTGCCGTCGGGCGGCGCCTTGCTGCGCGCGCTGCGCGGCATTCTTGCCGCGGATTTGCCGGAGGGGGAACTGGACGCGCTGGCGGCGGATTTCCGCAACAGTTTCGCCAATCTGGTGCTTAATCTGGCGCTGGGCAGCAGGCTGGACGCCGCAAGCGCCGCCATCGAGCCGGCCTGCCATGGCCATCTGTATTACCCGTTTCCGGCCTTGAGAGTGGGGCTGGCGTTGCCAGATATCGTCGAGGCGTCCAATCTGACGGCCAGGCCGTTGCCGTTGCCGCTGTTTGACGCCGGCGGTTGCCGTTTTCATGCCATCGATTACGCCGATCCCGCCAGTTGCGCCGCGGACTGGGCGGGCCAGCGGCAGCCGCAGGGCGGCGGCTTGTTGCTGCCGGTGCATCCCTGGCAGCTCAAGCTGTCGCCGGTGCTGCGGGAGATGCTGGAGCAGGGCGCGATTTCGCGCAGCCAGACCATGCTGGAGATGGTTCCCCTTGCTTCTCAGCGCAGCTGCCGCGTGCTGGCCAGCGGCTATGACGTCAAACTGCCGATCAATGTCACCCTCACCGGCGAACACCGCCTGCTGTACCGGCTCAACAGCCAGAACGCGCCTTTCGTCTCGGCGCTGATACGCGAGGCCCACCGCGAAAGCGGGGTGCCGGGCCTGGATTTCCAATGGGACGCGGCCTCGATTTGCTGGGACGATCCGCTGGTCTGCAGCCACTTGAGCGCCATCATCCGCCAGCCATGCCGTTCCGGTTCCGGCGAGACGGTGGTTCCCGCGCTGAACCTGTGGGCGGCGGCCGGTTCGGCCAGCGGAGGACTCCGGCTGGATGGCGGCGGCCAGGCGCTGGAAACGTTCTGGCGTTATTGCTTGGCGGTGATGGCGGGGCCCTTGCTGCTGTGCGCCGATTGGGGGCTGGCTTTCGAGCCGCATATGCAGAACGTTTACCTTGTGCTGCGCGATGGCGTGCCGGTGCGGGCCATCCTGCGCGATCTGGACAATACCATCATGCTGCGGGAGCGGATCGAGCCGCTGTGCCGTCGGCACGGGATTCCGCTGATGGCGGACACCTGGGCTCATATGCCGTCTCCGGAGGTCGGCCGTCTGCGTTTGGTCCATGCGATGTTCTACGGCCATTTGGAATTGGTGGCGCATGCGTTGGCGCGCGATGCCGGTCTGGCTCCGGAGGTGTTGGAGGGTTGCATGCAGGATGCCTGGTCGACGATCATCGCCCAGGCGGCGTCGGCGCAGGGGCGCCGCAATCTGCGGGCGATGCGTTCGCAGGCGAGGACGGTCAAGGACTGCCTTGGCATGCGCTTGCGGCGTGCCGTGACGATGAGCTTTCAACGGGCGGAGCCGTCGGGCGGCTGACAGGGAGGCGTGTCATGGACAAGATTGTTCGCGCGAGCATCCGGCCGATGCGGGAAGAAGACAGCGCCATCGTGCTGGCGATGATGACGGCGCTGGCGGCATTCGAAAGGAAAAGCGGTTTCCGGATCGGCGCGGCCGAGCTGCGGCGATGGCAGATGGGCGAGTTGCCGCCGTTCGGCGTGCTGGTGGCGGAGGAGGGCGGCGCGCTGCTTGGCTACGCGGCGTACTATACCGTGCCGTTCAAGGATGACTTGCGTCCCGCGTTGATGTTGAAAGGTCTGTATGTCGAACCGGCGCAGCGCGGTCGGGGAGTCGGACGATTGCTGCTGCGCGCGATTGCGCGCCTGGCCAGGGAGAAACAGTGCGGCCGCCTGCAGTGGTTCGTGCTGAAGGACAATGATCGGGCCAAGGCGTTTTACCGCGGTTGCGGAGCGGCGGCGGACCCCGACTGGGAGCGCTGGGGCTTGGCCCCGGATGCGCTGGACCGCCTGGCCGACTCAAGCTGAAGCCTGGTCTCCAGCGGAGCCGGCTTCAGCCGAAACCGCGCTGGCGCAGCGCCAGATAGAGCATGGCGGCGCCTAGCGCATCGCCCAGCGCGTCGTGGCGCGGCGGCGCCGGAATGGCCAAATCCCTGTACAGGCAGGCGAGGCGCAGGTCGATGTAGGCGCCCGGCTGTTGCTTGAATTTGTAGTCGTAGTAGCGCGAGGAGATTTCTATCCGCCGCTGCGGCAGGCCGGCGCCCAATAGCGGCTTGACGTATTTGTCGAGCACGGCGACGTCATATTTCAGGTAGTAGCCTATCAGCGGCCGGCCTCCGATGAAGTCCAGCAGCCGGCGCACGGCTTCTTCGGGAGCCAGTCCCAGGCCGACATCGCGCCGGCGCAGGCCATGGACGGCGATATTGTCGCCGGAAGGCTCGCTCCGAGGCCGCACCAGCAGGTATAGCGCTTCGCTGTGCAGGATGCGGTTGCCGCGCAGCTTCACCGCGCCGATGGACAATAGCTCGGCCCGGGAGACATCCAGGCTGGTGGTTTCGCAGTCCAGGCTGACCAGCTCGTGCGGATGCTCGTCGAACAGGCCGGCATAGCCGGGTTCGCGCAGCCGGCCGCGCCGCCATCGCCGGTACAGGCGGCGCAGCATCAGAAGCTTCCCAGCCGGTAATGATGCTGCAGCTGCGCCTTGAAGCGCATCACCACCGCCAGCGCGTCTTTCAGCAGGTCCCGTTCCAGCGTGCCCAGTTTGGCCGGTTCTATCAGATTGTCCGGCTCGCGCCCGGCGGCCAACTGGCGCAGGCCGTGGTCCAACCGGAGTTGCAGCAGGAAGGCCAGCGCCTCCTGGATGTCGTCGGCCAGCGCCGGCTCCAGGCGGCCAGCCTGCGCCAGCTTGCGCGCCCGTTGCTGGCTGGAGGCGTCCGCCACGCCGTACTCCAGCGCTAGCGAGCGCAGGCCGTGCACCAGCGGGAAGATGCCGCCTTTCTTCAGGTCCAGCAGCTCGCGGCCTTGATGTTCGAGGGTGCGCAGCCGGGAGAATGGCCCCAGCGGGGTGTCGAATTGCGCTATGGCGCGGGCGAAGCGGGAAAAGAAGCCGGCGTCATCCTGCAGCCGCTGCCGCAGGCAAGTCCGGCAGTCGTCCAGCAGGCGGGCGTCGCCGCAGACTGCTTCGGCGTCGCTGAAAATGGCCAGTTGCATCATGCCTTCGCCGCTGGGGCGGTGTATCCAGTCGTGGATGCGGCGCTTCATGTCCCCGCAGGACAAGCGCCAGTGCGGATTGTTGATCATCACCCCGCCCGGGCAGGGCGGGTAGCCGAAGCTGGCCAGCGCGGCGGAGAAGGCGTCGCAGCTGGCGGCCAGATCGTCTGGCGCATAGCCGTCGCGCAGCAGCAGCGCGTTGTCCTGGTCGGTTTTCAGCGTTTGTTCGCCGCGTCCCTCCGATCCCATGGCCAGCAGGCAGCTGTTTTCCTGCAGCGCCGGCGGCGCGACCATCTGCCAGGCGCGGGCGAACAGCCGGGCGTTGAGCGCCTGCACCAGGCGGCCCAGCTGCAGCGGACGGATGCCGTGGCCGGAGAGGATCTCCACCAGCCGGGTGATCTGCCGCGCGGCGTCGGCCAGCTGTTCCAGGCTTTGCGCGCGCTCCAGCTTCTGCGCGATCAGGTGGGAGTGGTTGGAGAAGTATGACAGCACGTCCACCTGCGCCAGGATGCCGACGGCTTGGCCCTGTTCGGTGACCACCAGCCGCCGCAGGTTGCGCTGGGTCATCAGCAGCAGCGCGTTGAACAGGAAGTCGTCGATATCCATGGTCAGCAGCTGGTATTGGCAGTGGCGGCCCACCGGTTCAGCGCTGTCCACGCCGTCCAGGATGATGTCGCGAAAATCGGTGGTGGTGAAGATGCCCAGCCGCTGGCCGTCCCGCACCAGCACCGACTTGCTGCGTTGCTGTTTCATCGCTTGCGCCGTTTCGCGGATGCTGGCGCCTGCGTCGACGAATACCGGCGTCCGGCAGCCGGCGTCGCGCACGGTGGCGGTGAGCAGGGTTTGCAGCTCGCGGCCGCCGGCGCGTTGCGCCAGAAGCCCTAGTTTTTTGGCCACGCTGGCGTAGAAATAGGCGCCGAATTGCCGGTTGTTTTCCGTCAGTGCCAGCAGCGCGTCGCGCGGCAGGGAGAACAGCAGCGCTTCTTCTTCCACTACGAAGCGGTGCTGGGTCTGGCCGGCCGTCATGGCGCGGGCGTCGAAGCTGTCCTGAGCGCGGTAGCGGCAGACCGCTTCGTCGCCGGCCAGTTCGCACACCACGCCCTTGATCACCACGTAGAGCGCTTCTATCGGCTGGCCGGGGCCGAACACCTGCGCGCCGTCGGGGTAGTAGACGATGTCGGCGCGCGTCTCCAGCGTCTCTTGTTCTGCGGAGGAGAGACTGTCGAACGGCGGGTGGCTGAAGTCGAAGCGGCTCATGGCATTTCCGTGCGAAGGTGTCCCGCCTTCAGCATAAGGCCAATCGCCGCCACGCGGCGCGTCAGGCGTGGGGCTTGCGGGTGAGCAGCGGCGCGCCGTCGCGGAACAGGATCAGCTCGCCGGAGGACAGCGCCTGCCAGTGCTCGTTGTCGGTCAGCGGCTGGGTGGCCACCATCGCCACCTGGTCGCGCGGGGTGGTGACGGTGGCGAAGTCCACACTGACGTCGTCGTCCACCAGGTGGGCGGTGTTGAACGGCGAGCAGCGAATGATGTAGTGCAGATGGGTGGAGCAGTGGGCGAACAGCGCCTCGCCGTTGCTCAGCATGAAGTTGAACACGCCGTTGCCGCTGATCTCGTCGGACAGCCGCGCCACCTCGTCGAACAGCTCGACCAGTTCCGGCGGCTCGGACCATTTGCTGCGCAGCCGCTCCAGCAGGTGGCAGAAGGCGAGTTCCGAATCGGTGCTGCCGACTGGCCGGTAGTATTGGCCGGTCTCCGGCTGGAAGGTTTCCAGATTGCCGTTATGGGCGAAGATCCAGTACTGGCCCCACATCTCGCGCATGAAGGGGTGGGTGTTGGCCAGGTTGACCGCGCCCTGGGTGGCCTTGCGGATGTGGGCGATGACGTTTTCCGACTTGATCGGGTAGCGGCGCACCAGATCGGCCACCGGCGATTCCACCGAGGGTTTGTCGTCCAGGAAGATGCGGCAGCCCTTGTTCTCGAAAAAGGCGATGCCCCAGCCATCGGCATGATGATCGGTGAGGCCGCCGCGGCGGTGGAAGCCTTCAAAGGAAAACAGGATGTCGGTAGGGATATTGCAATTCATGCCCAAGAGCTGGCACATCGGCTTGATTCCACGTCTTTTCAGTTTGCATCGGGCTGGCCGGTTTGCCAGCGTATCCATTCAGCCTGAGCTTAGGCGATCTCGCGCCGGCGGGCAATTGCGACTGTCCGTATTTTGTCGCTCCTGATATGAAAAAAATTCACAAGCTGATGCCTATCGCTGCGGAAGGCCGCGATGGGGGGGCCGGACATCGGCATTAGGGCTGGCGGTCCCATGGCGGCAGCGGGCCGTCGAAGCGCTCAACCAGGAAGTCCAGCAGGCCGCGCAGCGCCAGCGGCAGCAGCCGGCGGGAAGGGTAGAGCGCGTGGATGCCCAGCACGGCGGGTTGCCAGTCCGGCAGCAGCGCCACCAGTTCGCCGCGTTGGACATAGGGCGCGGCCAGGTAGCTGGGTTGCAGACTGACGCCGGCCCCGGCGATGGCGGCGCTGAGCAGCGCGCTGGCCTCGTTGGCGCTGATGCGGCCGCTCACCCGCACTCGCAAGGGCGCTTCTTCTCCTTGCTGGAAACGCCATTCGCTGCGGCCGAAGTTGCTGTAGCTGAGGCACCGGTGCCGCTCCAGTTCCAGCGGGTGGTCCGGGACGCCATGGCGCGCCAGGTAGCCGGGCGACGCCACCACCAGCGAGCGGCAGTCGCACAGCCTCCGTCCCACCAAGCCGGGGTCCGGTTCATTGGTGATGCGGATGGCGAGGTCTATCCTTTCCTCTATCAGGTTGACGGTGCGGTCGCCCAATTGCAGGTCCACCCGCAATTGCGGGTGGCGTTCGGAAAACTCGGTGATGGCGCCGGCCAGCACCGCCTGGCCGAAGGAGGTGCTGGCTGTCACCCGCAGCAGGCCGCGTACTTGGCCGTCGCGCTGGCTGGCGTCGGCGCGCACCTCGGATGCCAGTTCCAGCATCTGCTGGCAACGGGCCAGGCAGGCCAGGCCGGCGTCGGTGAGGGTGACCTTGCGGGTGGAGCGTTGCAGCAGGCGCACGCCCAGCCACTGTTCCAACTCGTCGACGTAGCGGGTGACCATCGGGCGCGACATGTCCAGCTTGTCGCCGGCGGCGGTGAAGCTTCCCAGCTGCGCCACTTCGGCGAAGACCTGCATCGCGGTGAGCCTGTCCATATATATGTACGTTTTTTGAAACAATAATGTGCAGTTTAACTCATTTATTGGTGCAATTACTGCGCTTATAGTGTGCACATCTTCACTGAATCGCAGTTCAACCCGCCGGCGGGTGCCGGCACCAGACTTAGGAGTTACACCATGATTCGTCAAACCCTGATCGCCGCCGCCCTGTCCGTAGCCGGTTTCGCCCACGCCGGCGAACTCAAGCTGTCGGTCTACAACGCCGACGCCAACAGCTTCAACGTCAGCTCGGTGCTGGTCGCCGGCGACAAGGACGCGATCCTGATCGACACCGGCTTCACCCGCGCCGACGCCTACCGCATCGCCGCCCGCGTGCTGGACAGCGGCAAGAATCTGAAAACCATCTATGTCAGCCAGGCCGATCCGGACTACTATTTTGGCGCTTCGGTGCTCAAGCAGGTCTTCCCCAAGGCCGAGTTGGTGGCCGCGCCAGAAACCCTGGCCCATATCAAGGGCAATGTGAAGGGCAAAGTCGCGTTCTGGGGGCCCAAGATGGGCGCCAACGCGCCGCAGGCCAATCCTCTGCTGCCGACCGCGCTGAAGGGAAGCACGCTGGACCTGGAGGGCAAGAAGCTGGAAATCAAGGATAGCCAGGGCGTGCTGGGCCACCGCAGCTATATGTGGATTCCGTCCATCCATGCCATCGTCGGCAATGTCGGCATCTACTCCGGAATGCATGTCTGGACCGCCGACACCCAGTCCGAAACCGAGCGCAAGGCCTGGTTCAAGCAATTGGACGACATGGAGGCGTTGAAACCGGAAGTGGTGGTGCCTGGCCATATGATCGCCGGCGACAAGATGGACGTATCCACCATCCGCTACACCCGCGACTACCTGAAAACCTTCGAACAAAAGAACGCCGCCACCCGCAACAGCGGCGAACTGGTCGAGGCGATGAAGCAGGCCTACCCGAACGCGGCCGAAGTTTCCACGCTGGAACTGGGCGCCAAGGTGCGCAAGGGTGAAATGAAGTGGTGAGCCCGATGAAGCTGCATTACTTCTACGACCCGCTGTGTGGCTGGTGCTATGGCGCCTCCCCCTTGCTGCAGGCGGTAGCCGCGCTGCCCGGCGTCAGCGTGGAAATGCACGCCGGCGGCATGATAGGCAGCGATGAAGGCCGCACCATCACCCCGGAATGGCGCAGCTATGTGATGCCGCACGACCAGCGCATCGCGGCGATGAGCGGCCAGCCGTTCGGCTCGGCCTACTATGATGGCTTGCTCAACGATGTCGGCGCGCCGCTGGCTTCCGATCCGCCGATCGCGGCTATCCTGGCGGCCGGCAAGCTGGGCGTGGAGCCATTGGCGATGCTGTCCCGCATCCAGCGCGCGCATTATCAGCAGGGTCTGCGCATTGCCGAATTCGATGTATTGAGCCGCCTGGCGGCGGAGCTGGGCGCCGAGGCTGGGCCGTTTGCCGAAGCTTGGCAGCCGGCGCAACGGGAAGCCGAGCAACATATCGCCCAGACCCGCCAGCAAATGGGCCGGCTGGGTTTGCGCGGCTTTCCCTCGGCGGTGTTGGAGCAGGATGGCCAGCTGGAGCGGCTGGAGTTGTCCAACTGGCTGGGCAAGGCCCAGGAACTGGCGGCCGAATTGGCGGGCCGCTTGCCGCCGGCGCAAGCCGCCGGCGACGATGCGCTGTTCTGTACGCCGGACAGTTGCCGCTGAAGCGTCCAAGCAGGCAAAGCCGCTGCCTTTGGCAGCGGCTTTTTTTATGTCATGGCTGTGCCAGTATGTCGGCGGCGATGGCCTGCAGGGTCCGTTGCGCCAAGGCGCGCCGGCTTTCGCCCTCTCGCGCCTGCAATGGCAAATCCGGGAGGATACCGGCAACTTCGTCGCCGCCATCCGCGCGCTGCCGCACGCAGTCGGGAATGCGGAATCTGAGCTTGGAGTGCGGCAGAAGCAGCGGGTCCGACGGGGTCATGAAGCCGCAGCCGTCGCCTCCGGTGCGGACGCCGACGATTTTCGCCACCTGGTTGTCGCGGCTGACGGCGACGAACATCTCGGCGGCGGAATAGGTTTTCTGGTTCGTCACGATATAGACCCGGCCCAGCCAGGAGCCTTTGAGTTTTTCTGTCTGGGCGGGCCAGAACAGCGTTTCCGCCACCGCCTGCGAATAGCTGCCCGGCTCCAGATGATCGACCGCGCCGGAGGCGTAGCCCGCCGCTATCAGCCGGCTATAGCTTGCCCTGGGGGCCCAGCGGCGTTGCTCGCGCCATACCCAGCCCATGTCTTCGCTCGGTTGGCTGTCCAGCTCGGCGCGCTTTTGTCTGAAATCTTGCAGCAGCCCTTGCAGCCTGGCCTTGTCTGTCGCGTTTGCCGAGTCGGGAAGGTCGCGGGTCAGATCTGAAATCCACTGATCCAGATAGGCTTTCCCGGCCTTGTTCCTGACCATCCAGAGCGGCGCCGAGCGGACCGTCTTGTCGGTCAGCAGCCTGGCCATGGCGTCGCCGCTGTCATTGCCGCCGGAGTTGTCGCCCACGTCGAGGATCAGGGTGTCGGCTCCCGCGGCTCTCAGCCGGCCCAGCCGCTGGCCGAGCGTGGCGAACCATGACTGATAGGTGAGGTTGAACAACTTCTCCGAGTCGAACTTGCCGGCCTGCCTCACCGCCGATTGCCACACTCGCTGGCACTCCAGCGGATAGCCCTTGGGGCTGAAGGTGGGGATGCGCAACACCGCGGCCTTGCCCGCTTGGCCAAGGTCCGCCAAGCCGCTGCGCATGGCTTCCGACAAGCCGTCCGAGGTCAGATGAAAGCCGGGCAGGGTTTCAAATGGCAGGGAAAACGCGATTTTGCTGTCTTGCTCGTAGCCCAGGGCCGCGCAGCCATCCAGCTTGTCATCCTGCAGCGGCGCGCGCAGCTTGGGTTCGTTGCTGCTGCCGGTTTCCGGAGAGTTTGGAGTCGAGGTCAACAGCGAGAAATGGCCATCGTGAAAGCCTTGCTGGAATCCGACGATGGCCTGGCGGGCTGCGTTGTCATCATGCGCCTGTTGCAGCGCGGTTTGCGTCTGCCGGTCCAACGCGGGTAGATCGATTCCGCTTTGAGGCGAAGCCATCCAGGCCAGATGGGAGTAGCGCTGCTGCAGTGTCTGTTTCAGCAGGTGATAGTCTTGTTGCCAGGCCGCGCGGTCAAAAGCAGGGGCGGAGTTTGCCGAGGCGCATCCCTGTTGAATCGGCAAGACAAGCATCAGACAGATGCGGAGGGG
>NZ_MKCT01000063.1 GCF_001855555.1 Chromobacterium sphagni
GGGGCGGTTTTCAGGCGCAAGCCGTTTCAGACCCAACCAGCCGGCCTTCGTTCAAGCGCAGCACCCGCTGGGTGCGCCCGGCAAGGTCCAGGTCGTGGGTGACGATGATCAGGCTGGTGCCCAGCGTCTGGTTCAGTTCCAGCATCAGTTCGAATACCTGGCGCGCGGTTTGGGCGTCCAGGTTGCCGGTGGGCTCGTCGGCCAGCAGGCAGGCCGGTTCGGTGACCAGCGCCCGCGCGATCGCCGCGCGCTGGCGCTCGCCGCCGGACAGCTCGCCCGGCTTGTGCTCTAGCCGCTTGCCCAGCCCCACCCGCTCCAGCATCGCCTCGGCGCGCTTGGCCGCCTCGCCGCGGTTCATCCGGCGGATCAGCAACGGCATCATCACGTTTTCCAGCGCCGAGAATTCCGGCAGCAGGTGATGGAACTGGTAGACGAAGCCCAGCGACTCGTTGCGCAGCTTGCCGCGCTCCTGTTCGGTCAGCTTGGAGAGGTCCTTGCCCAACACCTCCACCATGCCGTGGCTGGGGCTGTCCAACCCGCCCAACAGATGCAGCAAGGTGCTCTTGCCGGAACCGGAGGCGCCGACGATGGCCAGGTGCTCGCCGCGGTCCACGTCCAGACTGACGTCGCTGAGCACGTCCAGCGCCAGCTTGCCCTCTTCATAGCGTTTACCCAGCTGGCGGCAGCTCAATACCTTATTCATAGCGCAGCGCCTCCGCCGGTTGGGTGCGCGCCGCGCGCCAGCTGGGGTACAGCGTGGCGAATAGCGCCAGCAACAGGGAAATGATGGTGATGGTGGAAACATCGCCCCACTGCACGTCGGACGGCAGGTAGTCGATCATGTACACCTCGCTGGACAAGATCTTGCTGCCGATGATGCTTTCGATCACCGGCACGATCACGTCCAGATTCAGCGCGATCACCACCCCGCCGACGGCTCCGGCCAGCGTGCCCAGCACGCCGGCCACCGCGCCCTGGATCATGAAGATCTTCATGATGCTGCCCGGCGATGCGCCCAGCGTGCGCAGGATGGCGATGTCGGCCTGCTTGTCGGTCACCACCATCACCAGCGTGGACACCAGATTGAACGCCGCCACCGCCACGATCAGCGTCAGGATGATGGTCATCATCCGCTTTTCTATCTGCACCGCGCGGAAGTAATTGGCATTGGTGTCGGTCCAGTCGGTAACCATCAACTGCGGCAGCTGCGGCCGCAAGTCGGCCTTCAGCTGCGGCGCCAGCATCGGATCGTCCAGCTTCAACCGGACGCCGCTGACGCTGTCGCCCATCCGTCCGAGCAGCTGCGCGTCGCGCAGATTGATCATCGCCAGCGAGGAGTCAAACTCGAACATGTCCACCTTGAACAGGCCGGTCACGGTGAACTGCTTGGAACGCGGAATCATGCCGGCCGGGGTGATGTTGCCCTGCGGCGTCATCAGCGTCACCTTGTCGCCGACGCCGACGCCCAGTTGGCGCGCCAGCTCCACCCCCAGCGCCATGCCGAAGCTGCCCGGTTTCAGCGCTTCCAGCCTGCCGGCCACCATGTGGCGGCCCACGTCCACCACCTTGTCCTCCAGCGCCGGCTCGATGCCGCGCACCAGACCGCCGCGCACATTGCCGTAGGCGACGAACAAGCCCTGGCTGTTGACGAAGGGCGCGGCCGCCAGCACGTGCGGCTGGCGCGAGAGCATGTCGCGCGCGCCCTGCCAGTTGGCCAGGCGGCCGTCGTAGCTGCTCACTTCCAGATGGGAAGCCACGCTGAGGATGCGGCCGCGGATTTCCTTCTGGAAACCGTTCATCACCGACAGCACGATGATCAGCGCCGCCACGCCCAGAGCGATGCCGACGATGGAAATCAAGGAAATAAAGGAAATGAATCCATTGCGGCGCTTGGCGCGCAGGTAACGCAGCCCGATAAAGGCTTCAAATGGCATCAAGACGGTTCTCTCATTCGGGACGGTAAGGGTTGTCCAGGTTCTGCATCATCGCCACCATGAAGTCGCGCACCTGCTTTTCGTCGCAGCCCATCAGCACCGCGTCCTCGAAGGCGTCCTGTGCCATCTGGGCGATCTCCTCCAGGTTTTCGCGCATCACCTTCAATTTCTCGACGCAGGCCACCACATTGCCGTCGGGGTCGCGCCACACCGGTATTTCCATATTCAATGCCATCGATCCAGTTCCTGAAAACACGATGCCCGCCAATGCGGGCATCGCTATCGGCCAGGCCGCTCAGTGCCTGCCCTTTTTCTTCTTGCCGCCTTTCGCCGCCTTGCCGCCGGTCTTGCCGCGGGCGGCTTCCGCCTTGCACTTCTTGTGGCCCTTGCGGCATTTCGCCTCGGCCGCGGGCGCGGACTTCTTTGCCGCGCTCTTTACGCTGATGTCATCCGAAGTATCCGCCGCCTGCCCGGCAGTGCTACGATTGACCCTGCGCGCGCCATTGAAACGCGCGCTCCAGTAGCCCTGCGACAGGTTGGACACCTCGATGTTCTTGCCGGTTCGCGGCGCGTGGATGAACTTGTTGTTGCCCATATAGATGCCGACATGGGAATAGCTGAAACCACGGGTATTGAAGAATACCAGGTCGCCCGGCACCAAGTCGGCGCGCCCCACCGACTTGCCCACCTTGGCCATTTCGGCGGCGGTGCGCGGCAGGTTCACCCGCAGCGACTTCTGGAACACATAGCGGATGAAACCGCTGCAGTCCAGGCCATCGTCAGGGGTATTGCCGCCAAAGCGGTAGGCGACGCCCAACAGGCTCATCGCTTGCAAAAGCAGATCGCCCACCGCATCCTCTTGGGGCGCGGCGTATTTGGATATGGGATCGTCCGGTTTGTCCGGCGCCGCGCTTTCTGTGGCGGCCTTCCCCTCGGCGGGGGCCTTGTCCGGTGTAGCCTTGTCTGGCGCAGCCTGGGCGAAAACCATGAAGCCCGCCAGCGCCAAAGCTGATAAGCGGAGTTGCAATTTCATAGGCCGCACTCTATCGGACGGGACCGGTAGTGTAAAGCCAGGCGGGACAGCGGAAAGCACATGATTCGGGAAACCTTGATTGCAATGCGGGACTTACCGCGACTAAGAGAAATCAGCGGAATTTTGATCCGTCATGGCCTGGGAGAGTTCGCGCAGCGGCTGAAATTGCCGCGCGCGGTGGAAAAGGCCGGCGAGTGGCTGAACCTGGGACTGCCGGACGGCGAATCCGGCCAGCCCACCGCGGTGCGGGTGCGGCAGGCCTTCGAGGAACTGGGCCCCACCTTCATCAAACTGGGGCAGATCCTGTCCACCCGGGTGGACGTGTTCCCGCCGGACTGGATAGACGAATTCGAAAAACTGCAGAACCAGGTGCCGCAGGTGCCCGCCGCCGCGGTGAAGAAGCTGATCCGCGACGCGCTGGGCGCCGAGCCGGACGCCTTGTTCGCCGAATTCGACATGCGGCCGATAGGCTCGGCCTCCATCGCCCAGGTGCACCGCGCGCGACTGCAGGACGGCCGCGAGGTGGCGGTCAAGCTGCGCCGCCCCGGCATCATGGACAAAGTGGAGGCGGACCTGCGCATCCTGGCGCACCTGGCCCACCTGCTGGAGCTGGAATTCCCCGAACTGCGCCGCTACCAGCCGTCCGGCATCGTCGCCCAGTTCTCGCGTTCGCTCAGGCGTGAGCTCGACCTGGCGATAGAAGCGCGCAATATGGAGCGCTTCGCCAAGGACTTCGCCGACGATCCGCACGTGGTGGTGCCCGGCGTGCACTGGACCTACACCAACGCCGCGGTCAATGTGCAGGACTTCATAGACGGCGTCGCCGCCAGCGAGCTCTCCCAGCTGGAATCCAGCGGGCTGGACCCGGTGCTGCTGGCGCAGCGCGGCGCCGACGCGGTATTGAAGATGATACTGGTCAACGGCTTCTTCCACGCCGACCCCCACCCGGGGAATGTATTCTTCCTGGCCGATCACCGCATCGCCTTCATCGACTTCGGCATGGTGGGCCGCATCAGCCATGTGCGGCGCGACGAGATCGTCGACCTCCTGTCGGCGGTGGCCGAGCACAACGAGCACGGCATCATCGACGTGCTGATCGAGTGGACCGGCAACACCCCGGTGGACATGCAGAAGTTCGCCGACGAAGTCAGCGAGTTCATGTTCCAGTACGAACACGTGCCGCTGAAGGGGCTGAACATCAGCCAGCTGATCGCCGACATCATGACGCTGATCCGCAACCACGGCATCGTGCTGCCGCCGGACATGGCGATGTTGTTCAAGGCGCTGATCACGCTGGAAGGCCTGGGCCGCCAGCTCAATCCCGATTTCCAGCTGGTGGCGCACATCACGCCCTTCGTCAAGGAGCTGATCGTCGCCCGCTACCATCCGGCGGCGCTGCTCAAGCGCGGCCGCCAGTCGCTGTCGGAGGGACTGGAGATGATCACCGGCCTGCCGCGCGACCTGGTGCGCATCGGCCGCGACATGCGCCACGGCAAGTTCCGCGTCAACCTGGACCTGCAGCGTCTGGACAACTTTGGCAAGCAGCTGGACCGCAGCAGCAACCGGCTGACCATGGGCATCGTCACCGGTTGCCTGATCATAGGCTCGTCCATCGTGATGACGGTCAACGCCGGCCCCAAGCTGTTCGGCCTGCCCCTCTTCGGTTTCGTCGGCTTCATGCTGGCGCTGTTCAACAGCGTGTGGCTGGTCTGGTCGATCTGGCGCTCGGGCAAGGACTTATAACCGCCGCAACGCCCTTTAAGACGGTTTGGCGATACGCAATCTCACCGATATCAAGTTGCCGCGCAGACAACCGATAGCGAAGTCTATGGACTCACCGGACTTGCGCCATGAGAATCGCCTCCGTCACCGAAAAGCTGAGCAGCAGCTTCAGCCAGACCCAGTCGCTGGACCTCAAGCAGAGCATCAGCGTTCGACAGCCGCCACTCATCCAAACCGTGCCCGACGACAACGTCCAGCTCAGCAGCGAGGGCCTGCAAAGCCTGCTTTCATCGGGGATGGGCATGGATGACGACACGCTGTACAGCCTGCTCAAGGCCGTGCTGGAAAAAGCCTTCGGCATCCATATCCGGCTGTGGGACGGCCAGCAGCCCGGCAGCGCGATCGTTCCGGAGACATCGCCGCCGCAGGTGGACACACAGCAGAGCATGGATTACCAGCAGACGCAGCAGTTGGGTTTCGCCGCCAGCGGCCAAATCACCACCCAGGACGGCAGGCAGTTCCAGTTCTCGCTGAACGTCAGCATGCAGAGCCACTACCAGTACCACAGCGACTCCAGCAGCCAAAGCGGCGGCCACCCCACCGACCCGCTGATGGTCAGCCTGGGCGGAGACGCCGGCAGCTTCAGCGGCGCCACTGTCAGCTTCGACCTGCAAAACAACGGCCAGATGATCAACCTGCCCTTCTCCAGCGACGGCGGCTGGCTGGTGCTGGACAAGAACGGCAACGGCCAGATCGACAACGGCAGCGAGCTGTTCGGCCCGCAATCCGGCGACGGCTTCGCCGATCTGGCCAAGCTGGACAGCAACCACGATGGGGTAATCGACGAATCCGACCCGGCGTATGCGCAGCTGAAAATCTGGACCGGCCGCGTTGACGGCAAGGACCAGCTGGAAACGCTGCAGCAGGCCCATATCGGCGCCATCCTGCTGCCCAGCGTCAGCACGCCGCTGACCATACGCAGCAGCGACGCCAGCGCCAGCCCGCAGGCGCAGATGGAGCGCTCCGGGGTGTTTCTGCAAGACGACGGCCAGGCCGGCATGATCAGCCAGGTGGACGTATACAGTTGAACGCCGTCAGTCCGGCGGGCTGGTGATGTCGGCCTTGAACCATTTGCGCGACAGCGCCATCAGCGTGCCGTCGCGCCGCAGGCTGCCGATGGCACGGTTGACCGCCGACAACAGCTCGGGGCTGCCCTTGCGCATAGTCACGCAGGCATCCTCCCGCGCCAACATGCGGCCCGACGCCACCAGCTCGCCATGCGTGGTCAGCATCAGATTGAACGCCGCCAGCCGGTTGATCACGATGGCGTCCACCTCGCCGCGGCGCAGGCCGTCATACTTGACCAGGTCGTCGTGGTACAGATGGATGTGGGCCTGCGGCGCATTGGCGCGCAACCACTGCTCGTAATTGGTGCCGGCGCCGACGCCGACATGGGCGCCGGCCAGATCGGCGGCGCCGCGGAAGCGGGTCAGATCGGCCTTGCGCACCACCATCTGCAAGCCGGAATAGGTATAGGGTATGGAAAAGTCGAACTTGCGGCTGCGCTCGGTGGTGGCCACCACCTGATTGATCACCACATCCACCCGCCCGGCAGTCAGACTATCCAGCATATGGATCCAGCTTATGGTCTGAAACCGCGCCGCCACCCCGACCTGCGCGGCCAGCGCCCGGCCAAAATCCACTTCAAACCCCTGCAGTTGCCCGGCCGCCATCAGGCTGTAAGGCGGAAAAGTCCCCTCCAGGCCGATCTCCAGCTCTCCCTTGCGCTGAATGCGCGCCAACGCGTCTTCCGCGCCGGCCGGCGCGGCGGACGATAGCAGGCACAGCAACATCAGCAGGACTCGCAAGCACCACCCTGGTTTCATCGATCACCTCCCGCCACGCATCGTCCGTCGGCCTCGCTGGCCTTAAGGATGGTTCCGCAATGCCTTCAAGATAGGCCATCTCCGCCGGGATGGCTTCCCCGAACACGGCAACAAACCGCCAAGCCTTGCTGGGCAAGCTTTTGCCGCCAAGCGCGGGGAAAAACCGGCCGCGCGCCTGGCCCGCATGCGGCGCGCGTATGAACGGTGAAAAACGTAATTGACCAATTAAATGATAACGATTATCATTTACTAAATCCCACACAAGGAGCAGATCGATGAACGCCATGCTGGTCGGAGCCGACACTCTGGGCAACATCCCCGACGTGCTGCAGAACTACGGCATCACCATTCACCGCCATCTGAGCGGCCGCAACAGTTCGCACCAGCGCAAGGTGGACCGCCTGCCCGCCGGCACAGAACTGTTGATCCTGTTCACCGATTTTCTTGGCCACAACGTGATGCGCCACTTCCGCGAACTGGCGGCAGAGGAAAAAATCCGCTTCATCGCCTGTCGCCGTTCGGTCTGCTCGCTCAAGCAGTCTCTCACCGGCGCCGGCATGTGTGAGAACCCATGCGCCGGCTGCCCGCAGCGCGCCAGCGAAAAGGCCGGCAAACGCAAGCGCTAGCCGGCCGACGGCAAAGCTTTTCTCTAAGCTCTACCTTTTGTAGATTTGACGAGCCGGCCAACGCCGGCTCTTTTTTATCTCAGCCGCCCGCCAGCATCACCGACGGCGGCAGCCAGCGGCGCTGGCGCCAGTCGTTCTGCTGCTGCCGGTCCATGAAGGTCCACGCCACCAAACGGCTCTGCTTCTGGCCTTGCGCCATCGGGATGGTCCTGCTGTACGTCACGCTGGCCTGCTTCAACGCGCGGTTGATCGCCGTCAGGCTGGCGGACTTGGACACCAGACTGGTGAACCAGTACACCCGGCCGGCCAACGCCACGCTCTCCTCCACCATCTGGCAGACAAAGGCCTCCTCGCCGCCGGCGCACCACAATTCGCGGTTCTGGCCGCCGAAATTGAGCTTTGGCGAACGCTTGCCGCTATCTTTCCCCAAGTTTTGCCACTTGCGGCGCGCTGCGGCGTCAGCCTCGGCCTGCGAGGCATGGAACGGCGGATTGCACAGCGTCAAGTCGAAGCACTCGTCGGCGTCCAGCACATGGCGGAAAATCGCTTTGGACGAAATCTGCCGCCGCAACTCGATATGCGCCGCCATGTCAGGATTGGCCGCCAATATCGCCTGCGCATTCTGCATGGCCTCATCGCTGACTTCGGTGCCGACAAAATCCCAGCCATACTCGGCATGGCCGATCAAAGGATAGACCGCGTTGGCCCCGACGCCGACGTCCAGCGCGCGGATGCCGGCTCCATGCGGAATGCCGGTCTTGTGCCCCAGCGCCAACAGATCGGCCAAGGCGTGGATGTAATCGGCGCGGCCCGGAATCGGCGGACACAGGTAGCCGGCCGGAATGTCCCAGTCGTTGATGTTGTAGAACAGTTTGAGCAGCGCACGGTTCAAGGCTTTTACCGCCGCCGGATTGGCAAAGTTGACCGACTCGTCGCCAAAGGCGTTCTTGCCGACATAGTTCGCCAACCCAGGGCTGGCCGCAATCAGCGCGGCAAAGTCGTAGCGCCCCTGATGGCGGTTGCGCGGGTGCAATTGGGCGGCAGACGTGACAGGCGGCTTGGCGGACATGGGAACTCCTGGAGCGGTGATGCGGGCCGGGCCGACGCGATGCGGCCCGATAAAAGGCGATACTATACCCAAGTTAGCCGATGGCGGCGCGCACACAGCGGGGCAGCCGGGCTGCGCCGCGCCGTTTGCCAGACCGCAAACCGATGCAAATGGCGGGCAATAAAAAAACCGGCCGCCGCCGGTTTTCGCCATTCAAGCGCATCCGCTCACTCGCCCAGCCCCGCCCGGCGCGCCGCCTGCTGCAACAGAGCCAACTGCTGCGAAAACTGACGGCAGTTGCCGCACAGCAACAGGTGCATCCGCAGTTTCAGATGCTCCGCGGTGCTCAATGGCCGATCCAAGCCGGCGGAAATCAGCCGGCTGGCCGCGCGGCAACTCAACTTCATAGCTCGCCCTCCCGGCTCCAGCGTATGGAAAAACATTCGCGCAGGCTCATCCGCGCGCGGTACAGCAGCACCGAACAGTTGGTCGCGGTGATCTCCAGATTGTTACAGATGTCGGCGATTTCCATCCCCATCACCTCGCGCATCACGAATACCATCGCGGTGCGCTTGGGCATCACCTTCGAACACTGCTCGAACACCTGCCAGAACTGCTGGGAGATCAACTGCGACTCCGGCCCGCTCCAGGCCTTCAGCGGCTCGCGCCAATGGCCGTCCCGGCTGAACAGGCCGTCGAAATCGCCATCGTCCGCCTCGTCCTCCAGCGATTCGAACAGCTTTTCGCGCCCCTTGCGACGCATGCCGTCTATCAACTTGAAACGCAGAATGGAGGTCAGCCAGGTGCGCAGCGTGGATTTGCCGGAAAAAAATTATCCTGCGACTCCAGCGCCGCCAGCAGCGTTTCCTGCACCGCCTCCTCGGCCGCGTCGCGCTCGCGCAGCTGCGCCAGCGCGTAACGCAGCAGGTAGGGCCGCTCCTGTTCTATCAGTTGGGCGTCTATCATCCCGGTCTACT
>NZ_MKCT01000064.1 GCF_001855555.1 Chromobacterium sphagni
CAGGTGGTTTGAGCTTGGCGATGGTTTCCGCGTTCAGCGCGCGTGAAAAGCCCACCACTTGGGCGTGGGCCAGCTGCGGCTCCTTGCTGCTGCGGTCGCGGCCCACCACTTCGTTGGCGGCGCCCAGCGCGACGACGATCTCGGCGATGTCAGGCGTCACCACCACCAGCCGCTCCGCGGCCTGGGCCGAAACCGCCAGCGCCGCCAGCAGCGCGGCTGCGATGAGGGGCTTAGGCGACATCTTCTTGCTCCAGCGGCGGCAGTTCGCCCAACAGTTTCACCCACTCCACCCGCTCGGCGCGGCCGGGCTTGCGCTCGCCGAAGAAGGTGGCCAGCGATTCTCCCTGGTCGTCGAACAGCTCCAGCGAGGTGACCACGCCATTGTCGCCCGGCTTGCGGGTGATCCAGGCCTCGGCGATCAGGTCGGTGCGCAGATGCAGGTTGAAGTCGGGGTCCAGCACGTTGAGCCAGTCGCCCATCACCTGGACATTGCGCACGGCTCCGGTGTGGATCTGGATCATGCCGCGGTTGCCGACGAATACCATGATGGGGGTTTCGGTGCTGGCCGCGCGGCGCAGCAACTGCTCCACCGCGTCTTCGCGCACGCGCCAGGCCTGTCCCGGCGGCGCCAGGCGGAAACCCTGGCGGCGCGACACTTGCCAGCGGCGCAGGAAGGAGTGGAAGGCATGCACGTCGGTCAGGCTCTGCCATTCGGCCTGAAAGGCCGACTGGTCGATCTGCTGGTCGGGCAGTTCGGCGGCGGCGGCCTGGACCGGGTCCAGCTGCAACGCGTCGGCCTGGGCGGCGAAGCGCGCCGCCAGCGCGTCGTAGGCGGCGACGTCGCTGTCCTCGGTCAGGTAGACCTTGTGCACCGCCTCGCCGTGGCGGTCGAAGAACTGCAGGCTGCGTTGCACGCCGCGCGGCGTTTCGTTCCGCACCGCGAAACCGTGGCGCCAGTGGAACAGGAAGATGCGCAGGTCTATCACCGGGTTGATCGCCAGGCCGACCTTGCCGTCGATTTCGACATTGGCGTAGTCGCCCTTGGTTTCATGCACGCAGGCGTGGTTGCGCGTCAGCGCCATCACCCGGCCCAGCGGGGCCAGGGCGGCGAGCAGTTGCGGCCATTCCGGCCGCAGCGGCGTGGCGGCCGGATCGGCGGCCACCAGTTCGCATTCGCTGACGCCCAGTTGCTCCGCGGCGTCGCGCGCGCGCAGGCGGGGTTGGCTGGCTTTGAGCGTCTGGTAGCGATCCCATAGCTGGCTCATGGTGTTCTCCTGTGATGCGCGGGCGGGTCAGCCGCCCGCATGGATGGGGAATCAGAATTGATATTCGACGCTGGCGCTGAAGTTGCGGCCCGGCTGGGTGTAGCGGTCCAGCGTGACGTCGTTGGCGGCCATGCCACGCACGTCGGCGGCCTTCCAGTATTTGCGGTCGAATACGTTGAACACGCCGGCGCGAATGGTGGTGCGCTTGGCCGGCTTCCAGTAGGCGGTCAGGTCCAGCGTGGCGTAGCCGGGGGCGGCGAAGCCGGGGCTTTGCGCAGTGGAGCCCGGCATGGCGGCTACCGCGGCCACCCGGTTGTTGCGCGCGGCGGCGCGCAGCAGCGCTTCGCCGCCGAATTGCGCCTGGTCGTAGCGCAGGCCCAGCACCGCCGACAGCGGCGCGATCGAGGCCAGCGGAATGTTGTTGTCCAGGTCCTGGCCATGGGCGTAGGCGAGGGAGGCCTGGGTCTGCCAGCCGGGGGCGAAGCGCCAGGCGGCGCGGGCTTCGGCGCCCTTGATGTCGACGCGGCCGATGTTCTGGTACTGGTAGGTCAGCAGTCCGTTGATCGTGCCCAGGCTGGCCTGTTCGATGAAGTCGCGGTAGCGGTTCTGGTAGGCGGTCAGGCCGAAGTCGAAGCTGTCCCACTGGCCTTTCAGGCCCAGTTCGATGCCGCGGCTGGTTTCCGATTTCAGGTTGGGGTTGGCGATCACCTGATAGCCGTAGGCACGGTTGACGAAGGCCATGTTGGCGTCGTCGAACGGCGGCGCGCGGAAGCCGGACGACAGCTGGGCGAAACCGGTGTAATGGCTGGCGAACGGGATGCTCAGGCCCAGCTTGGGGGAGAAGGCGCTGTCCTGGAACGAGGGAACCGGCTGGCCGCCGCTATTGGCGTAGGCCTGGTCGGGCTGGGTGCTCATCTTGTAGTGGTCCCAGCGCAGCGACGGCGACAAGGCGATGCCGTTCGCGAACTTCATTTCATCCTGCACGAATAAGCCGACGCGGTCGGAGGTGCTGTCCGGGAAGGTCTTGCTGGGGAAGGTTTCGCCGCCTATCGTGTTGCTGGTGCTGCCGTTGGCGTTGTACTGGGTTTTCAGCCGCGGCCGGCTGGTGTCGGTGCGGGAGAGGTCGATGCCCCACAGCAGCTGGTGCTCGGCCGACAGCGCATTGAAGCGCTGCTCGGCCTCCAGCGTCAGGCCGAGAATTTTCTGGTAGAAGTTGTAATTGGACTGGACCTGGCTTTGGTTGCCGAACAGGCTGTAGCTATTGTCGGCGTTGTTCAGCTTCTGCTGGTAGAGCTTGACCGCCAGCCGGTCCAGCGGACCCAGTTGGCGCGCCTCCCAGGACAGCGACACGCGGTTGCGCAGGGTGCGGTCGGTGGCGGTCTGGGCCAGCTGCGCCGGCACCGGGCGGCCCCTGGAGACATAAGCCGGATAGAGGGTGTTGAGCAGATTGCTGTCGGTGTCGCGGCGGTAGTGTTCCAGCGTCAGTTCCAGCCTCTGCTGCGGCGTGAGCTTATAGCCCAGCTTGGCCAGCAGATTGTCGCTGCGCCAGTCCTGCGGATTGGACGCGGTGCGGGCGGTAGTGGCGCTGTCGTTGCCGCCCATATTGTCGGCTTCGTGGCCGTTGCGGTGGGTGTAGATCAGCATGGCGTCGGCGCGTTCGCCCTTGGCGCCCACGCCGGCGCTGCTGCCCCAGCTGTTGTCGGCGCTGGCGCCGAAAGCCTTGACGTTGCCGCCCACGCCTTGTTCTTCCGGCACGAAGTCGTCCACCGTCTTGGTGCGATAGCCGATCACGCCGCCGATGGCGTCGGAGCCGTACAGGCTGGAGGTGGGGCCTTTGACGATGTCGATGGCGCGCAGCGTTTCCAGCTCGACGAAATCGCGTCCGGCGATGGCGCCGTTGCCGTTGCCGCCGCCGTCATAGGCCTCGGGCAGCCGCTCGCCGTCTATCAGCATCAGGATGCGGTTGCTGTCGATGCCGCGGATGGTGTAGCCGGCGTTGCCGCGGCGGTTGGGATCGGTGGCCACTTCCACGCCGGGCTCGTATTTGACGGCGTCTGCGATGCCGCGGGCGAGGCGGTCGTCCAGCTTGTGGCGCGAGATCACGCTGGCGTTGGGCGCGGTTTCCGCCAGCGGTTTTTCGCTGCGGTGGGCGGTGACCTGTACGGTATCCAGCGTGGGAGCGGCGGGGTCGGCAAAAGCCGGCCAGGCGGCAGCCAGGCTCAGCATCAAGGGGGTGGCGCGGAACAGGGCCATGGAAACTCCAGTATTGTTGTCGTTTCCGCTGGCTGGCTGTCGGCTGGCTTGCGGGGTATTACTTGATCAGTATTAGTTTGCCGTTGCGGGTCAGCTGCAGGCGGTAAGTCTCGCCCTGATGCTCGATCAGGATCTCCCGCCCTTCGCCGAACAGCTGGCTGCTGTGCAATCGCGGCGGCGTGGCCGCCTTGCCCGGCAGCTGGGGCGGCTTGCCGTTGTGATGTGTATTCATTTGCTAATGATAACTATTATCATTTAAATCGGCAAGCAGGCCAGCCCGCAATCGCGCGACGGGGGCGGCACCTGTTGTCAAAGGGGTCTCCGGGCGGTTGGCGGGCATTGACGGACGGGTGAATCATGCATGAAGGCAAGTTCAAAGAAATTATTCAAGCAGCCGGCCAGGGCGAGGATTTCCTAGCATCAGCCGAAAGGATTCGGTCATAATCGGGGATAAAATGGCCGCAGCCTGCCGCTTGGCCCATGCCCGATGAAATCGGCTCATGGCGCGGCGGCACATAACAAGCAACAGGGGAGGCGTATATGTTGGCGATTATCGGCGGTAGCGGGCTGGCACAGTTGTCGGTATTGGAAGTGACGCATCGCCAAGTGGTGCGCACGCCTTATGGCGATCCTTCCTGCGCGCTGACTTTCGGCCATCTGGCCGGACAGAATGTCGTGTTCATCGCCCGCCATGGCTACGGCCATTCGCTGGCCCCGCATGAAATCAATTACCGCGCCAATCTGTGGGCGCTGCACAACCAGGGCATCAAGGGCGTCATCGCCATCGGCACGGTCGGCGGCATTCGTCCGGACATGGCGCCGGGGCGGCTGGTGGTGCCCGACGACATCATCGATTACAGCTGGGGCCGCAAACATACTTTTTTCGAAGGGCCAGAGCGTCCGGTGGTCCACGCCGAGTTCACGGCGCCATATGACGACGGCCTGCGCCGGCGCCTGCTGGCGGCGGTCGCGGAGAGCGGCCGCAGCGGCGTGGATGGCGGCGTCTACGCCTGCACCCAGGGGCCCAGGCTGGAGAGCGCGGCGGAAATCCTAAGGTTGGAGCAGGATGGTGCCGATATCGTGGGTATGACCGGCATGCCGGAGGCGGCGCTGGCTCGCGAGCTGGAGTTGCCGTACGCGCATCTGTGCCTGGTCAGCAATTGGGCGGCGGGCAAGGGCGGGGCATCCTCGGTGCAGTTCGACCCGGCCACCGGGGCCTTGGGAGTGGAGGCCGTGACCGCGACCTTGCTCTGTTTGATGGCGGGCAAATAGTCGGCGGCGCGGCAAAGCAGCAGGAGTGTAGCCGATGAAAGCAGTAATTCTGGCAGGGGGGTTGGGCACCCGCATCAGCGAGGAAACCCATCTCAAGCCCAAGCCGATGATAGAGATCGGCGGCAAGCCGATCCTGTGGCACATCATGAAAATGTACTCGGCGCACGGAATCCACGATTTCATCGTGTGCTGCGGCTACAAGGGCTATGTGATCAAGGAGTATTTCGCCAATTACTTCCTGCACATGTCCGATGTCACATTCGATATGAAAAACAACCAGATGGAAGTCCACCACCGCAATGTCGAGCCGTGGCGGGTCACGCTGGTGGATACCGGCGCCGATACCATGACCGGCGGACGCCTGAAGCGGGTGGCCGAATATCTCCGGGATGAAGAGGCGTTCTGCTTCACCTATGGTGACGGCGTGGCCGATGTCGACATTTCCGCGCTGATCGATTTCCACCGCGGGCATGGCAAGCCGGCCACGCTGACCGCGGTCCAATTGCCGGGGCGTTTCGGTGCCTTGCAACTGGATGACGACCAGGTGCAAAGCTTCGTCGAAAAGCCGCCGGGTGACGGCGCCTGGATCAATGGCGGTTTCTTCGTATTGTCGCCTGAGGTGCTGGAGCGCATCGTCGACGACAACAGCAGCTGGGAGGGGGCGCCGCTGGCCGGATTGGCGGCCGAGGGTTTGCTGATCAGCTACCGGCACCGCGGCTTCTGGCATCCGATGGACACCCTGCGCGACAAGGTTTATCTGGAGGACCTGTGGCAAAGCGACAGGGCGCCGTGGAAGACATGGTGATCCGCCTGACTGCGGCGGCCCATTGCCGTTGGCGTGGAATTGCCGGATGGGTAATTGTGCCGCGCCGCCAGAGGATGGCTCAAGAAATGCCGGCGCCGTCCGATGAAGTGGCTAGGTTGTTTGATCGTCTGGTTTAAAACAATAATTAATAATTTTTACATGGTCCGTTCGCGCAGGCCATGCTGGAGACGGAAGTGAAGATGGCGGCAAGCAGCTTGGCGCAGGCGCGGTTGCAGGATCAGGTGGCGGGACTGGCCCAGGCCTGGGACGCCGTCCTGCCTGAGGCGCCGGCCCGGCAATGCCCGTCGGAGCGTTTGTCGGCCTCGGGTCCGCGCCGCTTCGCAGCCATCTTCTTCACGCTGCGGGACGGGAGGACGCTTGCCATGGCGATGGTCTTTCCCGCGCGGCCCGTTCCGGCCGTCCGTCCGGACTCGATTTCAACAGCGCCTGCCGCAGTCCTGCCGCCGCCGGCGCGCCAATTCGGATTGCCCATAATCCGCGCCGCTCCCACCCCGTTTCGATCAGAAGCGCATCGGCGCCGGCTTGCCGCTGCGCGGCAAGCTCATAGTGCGGCGCCCGCCCGCCGGCCGGCAAACGGCTCCAGGCAAGCGCTGCGGGATCGGATGGCGGAACCGTCGTCCGGCCATTCGGTGATGTTCGATTGATGCAGTCGTCGGCAGGGGGGAGCAAGGCGCGGCAGCCGGTGCCCGTGCGGCAGCGGCCTGTTTCTTAGATTTACCATTCCAGATGGAGATGCAAATGAAGTCCTTCCACATTGAAAGCACGCTGATCGCCGATGCTGAACCGAGCTACATCATCGCCGAAATCGGCATCAACCATAACGGCAGCCTGGAGCATGCGCTGCGGCTGATCGACACCGCCCACGAGGCCGGCTGCAATGCGGTGAAGTTCCAGAAGCGCACGTTGGACGTCGTCTACAGCGCCGAGGAAATGGCGCGTCCGCGCGACAGCCTGTTCGGCCACACCAATGGCGACCTGAAGCGCGGCCTGGAGTTCGGCATCAACGAGTACCGCCGCATCGACGAATATTGCCGCGAGCTGGGCATCCACTGGTTCGCCTCCTGCTGGGACGAGGACTCGGTCGACTTCATCGAGCAGTTCAACCCGGTGGCCTACAAGATCGCCAGCGCCTCGCTGACCGACGACGGCCTGCTGCGCCACACCCGCGCCACCGGTAAGCCCATCATCCTGTCCACCGGCATGAGCACGCTGGAGCAGATCGACCATGCGGTCGAGGTGCTGGGCACCGACAAGTTGGCCATCATGCATTGCTGCGCCGCCTATCCGTCCAAGTACGAAGATCTGAATCTGCGGGTGATTCCCACGCTGCGCGCCCGCTACGGCGTGCCCACCGGCTATTCCGGCCATGAAACCGGCCTGGCGTCGTCGGTGGCGGCCGTGGCGCTGGGCGCCTGCCTGCTGGAACGCCACATCACCACCGACCGTGCGCTGTGGGGTTCGGACCAGTCGGCGTCGCTGGAGCCCAGCGGGCTGAACCGCCTGGTGCGCGACGTCAGGCTGGTGGAGTCGGCTCTGGGCTCGGACCAGAAGCGGCTGCTCGATTGCGAGGTGCCGGTGCAGCAGAAGTTGCGCCGCAAATGAGCGCGGCCGCGCCAATCCGGGCGGTATTGCTCGATGTGGACGGCACGCTGACCGACGGGCGTTTCGCCTGGGGGGCGCAAGGCGAGGTCTTGCGCCATTTCTCCTTCAAGGACGTGATGGGCATCAGCCGCTGGCGGCGCAAGGGCGTGCTGTTCGCGCTGGTGTCGGGCGAGAGCGATCCCGCTCTGCAGCGCTTTGCCGACAAGGTCGGCATTCCGGCCGACCTGTGCTATCTCGGCTACGCCGACAAGGGCGAGGCGTTGGACGATGTGCTGGGCCGGCACGGCCTGCGGGCGGAACAGGTGGCGATGATGGGCGACGACGTCAACGATCTGCCGGTGATGGCCAGGGTGGGTTTCAGCGCGGCGCCAGCCGACGCCGTCGACGCCGTCCGCGAGGCGGTGACGATGCTGAGCACGCGCAACGGCGGCTACGGCGCGGTGCGCGAGGTGCTGGATCATCTGGGACGGGCCGGCCGTTTGCCGGCAAGCGATATTCTCCGGCGCTGACAGGCGCGGAGCGAGTGGAAGCGAAATGCGAGTAGCGGATTACATCATGCAGCGCCTGGCGGCGCTGCAAGTGAAGCAGGTCTTTTTTCTGCCTGGCGGCGGCGCCATGCACCTGAACGACGCGCTGGCCATCCGGCCGGAGCTGGAGCCGGTGCTGTGCCTGCATGAGCAGGCGTGCGCCATCGCGGCGGAAGCTGCGGCCAAGCTCAGCGGTGGGCCATCGGCCTGCCTGGTCACCAGCGGCCCCGGCGCCACCAATGCGATCACCGGCACCCTGGGCGCCTGGCTGGACTCCACCCCGGTGTTCTTTCTGTCGGGCCAGGTCAAGAGCAGCGACCTGAAGGGCGACAGCGGCCTGCGCATGCTGGGCGTGCAGGAAGCCGATATCGTGTCCATGGTGTCGTCCATCACCAAGATGGCGGTGACGCTGACCGAGCCGGAACAAGTGGCGGCGGTGTTCGACCAACTGGAGCACGCGGCGCTGAGCGGGCGGCGCGGCCCGGTGTGGCTGGACGTGCCGCTGGACGTGCAGTCGGTCCAGGTGGAGCCTGAGCAACTGGCCCGCTGGCAGCCGCCGGCGCCGGAGGAGGCACCTGACCTGGCCGCCGCGGCTAGTCAAGCGCTGCAACTGCTGGCCAGGGCCGAGCGCCCGGTGATCATCGCCGGACACGGCATCCGCATGGCCGGTGCCGCCGATGCCTTCCGCGAGCTCTACCAGACGCTGCAGGTGCCGGTGCTGACCACGTGGCTGGGCATGGACCTGATCGAGGACGACCATCCCCTTTATGCCGGCCGGCCCGGCTCCATCGCGCCGCGCTGGGCCAACTTCGCCCTGCAGAACGCCGACTTCGTGCTGGTGCTGGGCGCGCGGCTGGACATGGCGATGACCGCTTACGCGCACAGCCGCTTCGCCCGCGGCGCGGTCAAGGTGGTGGTGGACATCGATCCGGCTGAAATCGACAAGCTGCAGATGGAGATCGCGCTGCCGCTGGCGGCCGACGCCGGCGATTTCATCCGCGAGCTGCAGCGGCGGCAAGACGGCGGCGCATCCGGGAAATGGCAGGTCTGGCTGGCGCGGATCGCGGGCTGGAAGGCCAGTTATCCGCTGCTGCTGCCCGAGCATTACCGTGCCGAGGGGCCGCTCAGCCTGTACCGCTTCAGCGATGTGCTGTCGGAGCGGATGGACGGGCGCGACGTGATCGCGCCGGCCAGCTCCGGCTTCGCCGCCGAGCTGTTCCTGCTGGCACTGAGGCTGAAGGACGGCCAGCGCTGCTTCCACAACCGCGGCACCGGCTCGATGGGCTTCGGCCTGCCGGCCGCGGTCGGCGCCTGCCTGGCCTCCGGGCGGCGGCGCACCATTTGCGTGGAAGGCGACGGCGGCCTGCAGATGAATGTGCAGGAGCTGGCGACGCTGGCCAGCCAGAAGCTGCCGGTCAAGCTGTTCATCATCAACAACTCCGGCTACGCGTCGATCCGCACCTCGCAGCAGAACTATTTCCAGCGCCAGCTGGGCGCCGACGCCCGCAGCGGCCTGCAACTGCCCGATCTGGCCAGCCTGGCGCGCGCCTACGGCCTGCCGTATGTGGCGATACGCAACGAGGACGAGCTGCACTATGGCCTGAGCGCTGTGCTGGACTGTGACGGACCGGTGCTGTGCGACGTCAGCATCCTGCCGGAGGAGCCGCGCGTTCCCCGCGTCGCCAGCCGGGTGGCGGAGAACGGCAAGATCGTGTCGTCGCCGCTGGAGGATCTGTTCCCCTTCCTGCCCCGCGAGGAACTGCAAAGCAATATGCACATTCCCTTGCTGGAGGAGAGCCTGGGCAATGGCTGATCCGCTGTTTTCGCTGCAGGGCCGTTGCGTGGTGGTGGCCGGCGCGTCGCGCGGCATCGGCCTCGCGCTGGCCGAGGGGCTGGCGCGGCAGGGCGCGGCGGTCGTCGGCTTCGGCCGCACCGCCGCGGTGGCGGTCGAGGGTTTCCAATACCATTGCTGCGATCTGAATGATGGCGCGGCGCTCGAGGCCTTGCTGGAGCGGATATGCGCCGGCCATGGCGCGATCGACGCCTATATCCACGTGGCCGGCATCACGGTGCCGGCCGGCGATGGCCTGCAGGGCGTGGAGCAGTTCGAGCAAACGCTGAACGTTAACCTGGTGGCCGCCTACCGCGCTTGCCGCTCGGTGGGTTTGCGGATGGCGGCGGCCGGCGGCGGCTCCATCGTCACGGTGGCCAGCATAGGCGCGCTGCAGGCGTTTCCGGGCAACCCCGGCTATGTCGCCGCCAAGGGCGGTCTGCGGATGATGAGCAAGTCGCTGGCGTTGGATCTGGGGCCGTCCGGCGTCCGGGTCAACTCGCTGCTGCCGGGCTATTTCCGCACCGAGATGACCGAGCAGAGCTATCAGGACCCCGACAAGCGCGCCGCGCGCGCCGGGCGCACCATGCTGGGGCGCTGGGGGCGGGTGGAGGAGCTGATCGGCGCGGCGGCTTTCCTGGCGTCGGACGCCAGCAGCTACGTCACCGGCAGCGATTTGATCGTAGACGGCGGCTGGAGCGCCAAGGGATTGTGATGAACACCATAGGATTCATGCAGGGGCGGCTGGTCGACAAGGTAGACGGGAAGATACAGGCGTTTCCCTGGCGCGACTGGCGGCTGGAGTTCGAGCGGGCGGCCGAGCACGGCTTCCCGGTGATGGAGTGGACGCTGGACCATCAGGATCTGCGGCGCAATCCGTGCATGACGGCGGAAGGCCGGGCCGAGATCGCCGGGTTGTGCCGGCTTCACCGGCTCGCCATCGACTCCATGACTGGAGATTGCTTCATGCAGGCGCCGTTCTGGAAGGCCGACGGCGAAGCGCGGCGGGCCTTGCTGCAGGAGTTCGACGACGTGGCGGCGGCATGCGCCGCCATCGGCGTCCGTTACCTGGTGGTGCCGCTGGTGGACAACGGCAGCCTGGAGACCCCCGGCCAGTGGGATCTGTTGACCGAGTCGCTGCGGCAGCGGGCCGGCGCGCTGGCGCGGAGCGGAGTGGCGGTGGTTTTTGAAACCGATCTGGCGCCGGACGATTACGCCCGGCTGATGGCGCGCCTGCCGGAGCCGTGCTTCGGCGTCAACTACGACATCGGCAACAGCGCCAGCCTGGGTTTCGATCCCCGCGAAGAGTTCGCCGCCTATGGGCGGCGCATCGTCAATGTCCATGTCAAGGACCGGGTCCGCGGCGGCAGCACCGTGCCCTTGGGCAGCGGCGACGCCGATTTTGCGGCGGTGTTCGCCGGCCTGCGGGCGCTGGGCTACGGCGGCAACCTGATCCTGCAGACGGCCAGAGCGGACGATGGCCGCCATGCCGAAGTCTTGTCGGATTATCGCCGCTTTGTCGTCGATGGCTGGGAGCGGGCGCGTGGATCTTGAACTGGCGGGCAAGCGCGCGCTGGTGACCGGATCGTCGCGCGGGATAGGCCGGGCCATCGCCGGCGCGCTGCGCGCCGAGGGCTGCGAGGTGGTGCTCAACGGCCGGGAACCGCTGCGGTTGGCCGAAGCCGCCGCGGCGCTGGGCTGCGACAGCCTGGCGGCCGACGTGACGGACGCCGCCGATTGCGCGCGGCTGTTCGAAACCGTCGAGCAGCGCTACGGTCGTCTGGACGTGCTGGTGTGCAATGTCGGCAGCGGCCGCTCCTTGCCGCCGGGGCGGGAGGATGGCGCCGAGTGGCTGCGTATGCTCAATCTCAACCTGATGGCCGCGGTCAATGCGATCCAGGCCGCCAGGCCGCTGATGGCCAGGACCGGCGGCGCCATGCTGTGCGTTTCCTCGATCTGCGGCCAAGCCGCCTTGGGCGCGCCGCTGGCCTATTCGGCGGCCAAGGCGGCGCTGGACAGCTATGTGCGCGGCGCGGCGCGGGTGCTGGCCGCTGACGGCATACGGCTGAACGCGCTGGCGCCGGGCAATGTGCTGTTTTCCGGCTCGGTCTGGGAGGGCAAGCTGGCGCAGGACGAGGCTGCGGTGCGGCAGATGCTGGAGCGCGAAGTGGCGCTGGCGCGGCTGGGCAGCGATCGCGAGATCGCCGATACCGCGGCGTTCCTGTGCTCCGCCCGTGCGTCGTTCACCACCGGCAGCGTGGTGGTGGTCGACGGCGGGCAGTTGCGCGCGTGATGATGAAAATACTGAACCGGCGCCGTGCTTGCGCCGGAGGCGGGATGGCTGATGAGCTACGATAAATTCAATTTGGCCGGCAAAGTTGCGGTGGTGACAGGTGGCGCCGGTCTGCTGGGCGTGCGCCACGCGCAGGCGCTGATCGAGGTCGGTTGCCAGGTGTTCCTGGCGGATATAGACGAGCGGGCGCTGGCGGCGGCTTGCGCCGAACTGGGCGAGCAGGCGTTGCCGCTGGCGCTGGACGTGACTTCGGAAGCGTCGGTCGCCGCCGCCGTCGAGCAGGTGCTGGCGCGTGGCGGCCGGGTCGATATCCTGATCAACAACGCCGCGATCGACCCCAAGGTCGGCAAGGTGGGGCTGCAGGAGCCGTCGCGGCTGGAGAATTTCTCGCCGCAGCAGTGGGACCGCGAACTGGCGGTCGGTCTGAGCGGCGCGTTTCTGTGCAGCAAGCATTTCGGCGGCTGGATGGCTGCGAACGGCGGCGGAACCATCCTCAACATCGCCTCCGATCTATCGGTGTTCGCGCCGGACCAGCGCCTCTACCGCAAGGATGGATTGCCGGACGACAGGCAGCCGGTGAAGCCGGTGACCTATTCGGTGATCAAGACCGGCCTGATAGGCCTGACCCGTTATTTGGCGACGTATTGGGCGGAGGCCGGCGTCAGGGTCAACGCGCTGTCGCCGGGCGGCGTTTTCAATCAGCAGCCGGACGAGTTCGTGGCGAAGCTGTCCCGGCTGATCCCGCTGGGGCGGATGGCGGAGCGCGACGAATACCAGGGCGCGGTGCTGTTCCTGTGCTCGGACGCATCCAGCTACATGACCGGCCAGAACCTGGTGATGGACGGCGGCCGCAGCGTCTGGTAGCCGTCCAGGCCAGGGGGCCGCGGTTTCTGCAGCGGCTGGAGGAGTGTAGGTTTCGCTTGGGAGTTTTATGGCTTCGATCCATATTGCCGATCGCTGCTTGTGCTGCGGCGGGGAGCAGCTCAGCGCGTTCCCGGCGGTTTTGATGCCTTTTGTCGCCCACCGGGCGCTGGGTTGGCAGCCGGTCAGGATCGCCGAAGACTGGCAGATGGCGCATCTGCAGACCGGCATCGCCTATTCGGTCTGTAATACGTTGTATTGCAGGGATTGCCATTTCGTTTTTCTCGACATGCGTTTTGATGGCGAGGCGATGGCCAATCTGTACCGCGACTACCGCGGCGACGAGTATGTGGCGCTGCGCGACCACTACGAGCCGGGTTACGCGCAACGCAATGCCGGCCTGCTGGACGGCATGGGGTATGTCGATAAGGTCGAGGATTTCATCGGCGGCGTGGCGCCGGGGATAGCCACCGTGCTCGACTACGGTGGCGACACCGGAATCAACAGCCCGTTCCGCCACCGCGCCGAGGTGTTTGTCTATGACATTTCCGGCTGCGAGGTGGTGGATGGCGCGAGAAGACTAAGCCGGGACGAGTTGCGGCGCGGCGCCTACGATCTGATCGTGCTGAGCAATGTGCTGGAGCACGATCCGGACCCGGAGCGCCTGCTGCGGGAGGTTTGCCGTTACATGGACGGCGGGACCCATCTGTATCTGGAAGTGCCGGCCGAGCAATTGTTCATGCGCTTTGGCGAGGGATGGACGCCGCGCGGAACAAGCATCATTGGCACGAGCACATCAACTTTTTCACCCGGCCGTCGCTGCAGCGCTTGCTGGCGCGGTGCGGCTTGGCGGCGCTAGCCAGCGCCACCCTGGTCATAGACGAGGCGCGGCCGAATCTGCAGGTGGTCGGTGTGCTGTGCCGCCTTGTCGGCGGAGGAGCGGGGAATGGGTGAATATCTCTTGCGCGAAGCGTCTTGTCCGCTATGTCGGGACGCAGCGGCGGTGATGCTGGAACTGACCTTATCCAAGCGGATGGCTTTGCCCCGGGAGGTCGCCATCGGCTGTTGCCCTGCATGTCAGTTTGCTTTTGTCAGCCCCAGGCAGCCGTCCGCCTATCTCGATTATTATGCGGCGGTCTGCAACGACCAGTTGTCCGGCGAGAATGGCATCTCGGAGC
>NZ_MKCT01000065.1 GCF_001855555.1 Chromobacterium sphagni
GATGAATATGACCGGAAAACTCGAGAAAGTGCTGTATACCGCCAAGGCCCACACCACCGGCGGCCGCGACGGGCGCTCAGTCAGCGATGACAGCCTGCTGGATGTCAAGCTGGCCGTGCCCAAGGCAATGGGCGGCGCAGGAGGCGCGACCAATCCGGAGCAACTGTTCGCCGCCGGCTATTCGGCCTGCTTCATGGGGGCCATCCGCCATGTGGCCGGGCTGAAAAAAATCGCCGTTCCGGCCGATGCCAGCATCGATGCCAGCATTGCCATCGGTCCGATTCCAAAAGGCTTCGGCATCGCCGCCCAGTTGGATATCAGCCTGCCGGGCATGGCGCGAGAAGCGGCCCAGGATCTGGTTGACGCCGCCCACCAGGTATGTCCCTACTCCAACGCCACTCGCGGCAATATAGAAGTCATCATCACCGTCAAGTAGCGGCATCCCAGGCTGGCCGCAGCCGGCTGCCTCTCCCATCGGAAACCGACGTACATCAGCCATATCAAAATCATGGATGGCCGGCTGACATCGCAAGAGAAAACCGCCCCGGCATGCCGGGGCGGTTTTCTTTGGCGCTGACCGCAAGCGTCAAGGCTTGGCGGTTTCGGACAGGCGTTGCGCCAGCTCGGCCAGCGTCATCTGCGGGTAATGCTTGTGCAGCAGCAGAGCCAGTTCCTGTTCGAACTGCTGCCAGGAGGTCAGCCTGTCCTGCATGCCATCGGCCACCGCCTGGCTGATCATGCCGGCGGCGACGGTGCCGTTGCTCAGGCGGTCGATCAGAATCAGGCTGCCGCTGCCGCGGCAGTTCCGGTACGAATCAAACACTGCCGGGTTGTTGAGCGAGATGCGGCACAGACCGATTTCGTTGAGCGCCAACGCCTCGGCCGGGGTATTGGCCAACGTATTGATGTCCACCCGGTGCTGGATGGATTCGATGCGGCCGGTCACGTATTTGCCAGCCAACTTGAAGCCGTACTCCTTGCCAGGCCGCAGCGGCACCTCGCCCATCGCCACCAGGTTGGCGTCGAAGCTGCGCGACACATGGGGCGCCGCCTCGTCGGCGCGCACCAGCATGTCGCCGCGCGAGATGTCGATTTCGTCTTCCAGCGTCAGAGTGACGGCCTGGCCGGATGACGCTCTGGGCAAGCTGCCGCCATAGACGACGATTTCTTTCACCCGGCTTTGCTTGCCGGAGGGCAAGGCCACAATGCGGTCGCCCTGGTGGATGCTGCCGGACGCCACCGTGCCGCAGAAGCCGCGGAAATCCAGATTGGGCCGGTTGACGTATTGCACCGGCAGGCGGAAGACGTCCAGCGCCACGTCGTGGCTGATCTGCACCGTTTCCAGCAGATGCATCAGGGGCGGCCCCTGATACCAGGGGGCGGCCTCGCTGTGGCTGACCACATTGTCGCCGCGCAGCGCGGACAGCGGCACAAAGCGGATGTCGGGGATGTCCAGGTGTTCGGCGAAGGTCAGATATTCGTCGCGGATGCGGTTGAACACGTCTTCGCTATAGTCCACCAGGTCCATCTTGTTCACCGCCACGATCACATGGCGGATGCCCAGCAGGCTGACGATATGGCTGTGGCGGCGGGTCTGGGTCTGCACGCCGCGCCTGGCGTCTATCAAGATGATGGCCAGGTTGCTGGTGGAGGCGCCAGTGGCCATATTGCGGGTGTACTGTTCGTGCCCCGGGCAGTCGGCGATGATGAATTTGCGCTTGTCGGTGCTGAAGTAGCGGTAGGCGACATCGATGGTGATGCCCTGTTCCCGCTCGGCCTGCAGGCCGTCCACCAGCAATGCCAGGTCTATGTTCTGGTCGGTGGTGTTGTACTTCTTCGAGTCGCGTTCTATCGCCGCCAACTGGTCTTCGAAAATCAGCTTGGAGTCGTGCAGCAGGCGGCCTATCAGAGTGGATTTGCCATCGTCGACGCTGCCACAGGTGATGAAGCGCAGCATGTCCTTGTTTTCATGCTGGCGCAGGTATTCCAGGATGTCCCCGGAGATCAGTTCGGATTGGTGCGACATTAGAAATACCCTTCCATTTTCTTCTTTTCCATCGAGCCGGCGCTGTCGTGGTCTATCAGCCGGCCCTGGCGCTCGGAGGTGCGGGTCAGCAGCATCTCCTGGATCACCTCGGGCAAGGAGGTGGCGCCGGACTCCACTGCGCCGGTCAGCGGGTAGCAGCCCAGCGTGCGGAAGCGTACCTTGCGGGTTTCGATGCGGGCCTTTTCCTCTGGAGTCAGATACTGCAGGATGCGGTCGTCGTCTATCATGATCAGCATGCCGTCGCGCTCCACCACCCGGCGCTCGGCGGCGAAGTACAGCGGCACGATCTCGATGCTTTCCAGATAGATGTATTGCCAGATGTCCAGCTCGGTCCAGTTGGACAGCGGGAACACGCGGATGCTCTCGCCCTTGTCTATCTTGCCGTTGTAGATATTCCAGAGTTCCGGCCGCTGGTTTTTCGGGTCCCAGCGATGGTTCTTGTCGCGGAAGGAGTAAACGCGCTCCTTGGCGCGGCTTTTCTCCTCGTCCCGGCGCGCGCCACCGAAGGCCGCGTCGAACTTGTATTTGTCGAGGGCCTGCTTCAAGCCCTCGGTCTTCATCACGTCGGTGTGCTTGGCGCTGCCGGCGGTAAAGGGATTGATGCCGGCATCCACGCCGTCTTGATTGATGTGGACGATCAGATCCCAGCCGTTTTCCCTGGCCTGTTTGTCGCGCAGCGCGATCATCTCGCGGAATTTCCAGGTGGTGTCCACGTGCATCAGCGGAAACGGCGGCTTGCCCGGATAGAAAGCCTTCTTGGCCAGGTGCAGCATCACCGCGGAGTCCTTGCCGATGGAGTACAGCATCACCGGGTTTTCGAATTCCGCCGCCACTTCGCGGATGATGTGGATGGACTCGGCCTCCAGTTGTTGCAGGTGAGTCAGCCTTGCTTGATCGATATCCATGCTTGCAGCCCGTTCTTTGATGAGGCCAATCTACCGGAAATGTCCTGAGGCGTTCAAAACCGATTGGATATATCAATATAAACTTAGCAAATCTTAAAAAATGAATTCAAAGAATAAGCAAGACACGACGCGTAAGCCGCAGCCGGGCGTGTAATATTAGAAAAACTGGCGTACCGGCTAAAGTTGTCGGCCAACCGGTCGATAGAAGTTCAGAAAACCGTTTTCATCCACCGGATGCGAATCACAATAACAGCAGCACTCAGTCCGTGATGACAGCTTGGCAGCTCATTGGCCCTAATTTGCAACATACCTGTTTGATGGCAGATCAGGCAGGGGCTTGGGAGACGACGTCATGTCAGCTTCATCTATCAGTAGTAGCGTCGGCCCGCTTGACGTGCAGTCCATTGTCAGCCAATTGGTCGCCGCTGATTCGCAACCGCTGGTTCAAAGCCAGCAGCGGGTCGGCAATTACCAGTCGGAACTGAGCACCCTGGGTCAGGTCAGCTCCGCCTTGTCCAGCCTGCAGTCCGCTGCTACGACATTGGCATCGGGAACCTTCCTGCAGCAGTTCAGCGCAACCTCTTCCGACAGCACCATCGCCACCGCCACCGCCACCACTGGCGGCGCCGCCGGATCGTATGTGCTAAACGTGTCGCAGCTGGCGCAGTCCCGTCAGCTGGTTTTTGACCAAGGCTCCAACGGCAAGCCGATTACCGACGAAAACGCCGCTCTATCCGGCGCGCCCTCTTCGTTGACGTTCAGCGTCAATGGCACCAGCAGCACCGTGCAGCTCAGCAATAATGGCAACCCGACCTCGCTGTCCTCCATCGCCAGCAGCATCAATGGCGCCGGCATTGGCGTATCCGCCTCCATCGTGCAATACAACAACAATTACTCGCTGGTGCTGAACTCCACCCAGGCCGGCCCCAGCAACGCATTCTCGATCACCTCGGGCGGGACGGACAGCAGCTCCACTTCCGGGAACACGCTGGCGGGCCTGCAGCAAAGCAGCATCGCAGCCGGAGAGTCGACCAACGCCCAGAATGCGCTGATGACGGTGAACGGCGTCAACGTCTCCTCCAGCAGCAATGCCGTCACCAATGTGATCAACGGCACCACGGTTAACCTGGAGAAAGTCGGCCAGGTCACGATCAACATGAGTCAGAACACCGCCAATATCACCTCCACGCTGCAGAGCTTTGTTTCGGCCTACAACCAGGTGGTATCAGCGACCAATTCCGCCACCAGCAGCTCCACCACCGTGGGTAATGCCCCGGCCAACACTGATATCAGCAGCGACCTGACCGGCCTGCACGAGCAACTGGCGGACATGTTGGGCACCCCGGTGCCGGGAGCGGATCCGGTCAATTCCTACGCCTATCTCGCCCAGGTGGGAATCACCCAGAGCGCGGACGGCACGCTGGCGCTCAACTCGACTACGTTCAACGCGGCGCTGACGGCCAACCCATCCGCGGTGTCGAACCTGTTCGGCAACGCCCAGAATACCGGTGTCGGCAACACCTTCAACACCGCCATCAACAATCTGCTAGGACCGACCGGCTTGATAACCATCGATCAGAACAATCTCAACTCGCAGGTGACGACCGAGCAGCAGCTGCAAGGCCAGTTGCAAAGCCAGCTCACCAACGAACAAAGCAGCCTGCTGACCGAATACTCCAATCTCAACAGCGAACTGTCGCAGATGGAGCAGGCATCAAGCAGCATGGCCAACCTGCTATAGCCTGACTCCCTTGCCTCTCGCGGGCGGTCCCCTTGGCTGGAGGCCGCCTTTTCTTTTGGCGTATACTCGTCCAAATCCCGTCACCGCCAGATTGGCCGGAACTCATGGCCAGCCGACACGTCCGATTTTCATGACTCCAGACATCAATCTCCCCCGTCGCCACTTGCTGCAATGGCTAGCCATCGGCACCGGCGTCGGCATTTTGCAAGGATGCCGCTCCATGCCCGATCAAACCGCACAGCCCGCCGTCCGCACCCAAGTCTGCCTGTATCTGACCGCCTGCTCCGGCATCGTGCCAGCGAAACAGCGCCAGCTGGCCTTGCCGCGCCTGGAGCGGGCCGGTTTCCAGCTGGAAAACACCGCTGCGCTGGAGCGCGCATACCAACGCTTTGCCGGTAGCGACGAACAAAGGCTGGGCGACTTGCAGGCCCTGCTGTCCATGCCGCAACTTCCCCCGCTGACGCTGGCCGCGCGCGGCGGCTATGGCGCAATGCGGCTGCTGCCGCATTTCGACTTTGCCCGCCTGGGCGCGCGGCTGAAGGATTCGCACACGCTGCTGGTGGGCTACAGCGACTTCTGCGCCATCCAGCTGGCGCTGCTGGCCAAGAGCGGCGTCGGCAGCTTCGCCGGCCCAATGCTGGCCGATTTCGGCGGGGCGAATCCCAGCTCCTACACCATCAACGAGTTCTTCAGCGCCATCACCTCCCGCAACGCAGCCTGCGCATTCCCATAGGGCAAACCCAGGCCAGCGGAGAGGGCATCTTCTGGGGTGGCAACCTGAGCGTGCTCTCCAGCCTGGCCGGCACGCCCTATCTGCCGGACATCAAGGGCGGCCTGCTGTTCCTGGAGGACGTCGGCGAGCAACCGTACCGGGTGGAACGCATGTTGCAGCAGCTGCACCTTGCCGGCGTGCTGTCGCGGCAGAAAGCCATCTTTCTGGGCGACTTCTCGATGCAGAAGCATCAGGATGTCTACGATCCGCACTACAATTTCGATGCGGTCGTCGCCGAACTGCGCCGCATCAGCGGCGTGCCGGTGTTCACCGGCATTCCCTTCGGCCACATTGCCAACAAGACCACGCTACCGCTGGGCTACCCGGCGCGCTTCGATGCCGATGGCGGCGGGCTGAGCCTGCAATTCTTCAACTACCCGACCATTGCGCCTACCGGCCTGCAGCCAGAGGCCATTCTCGGAACGCAGCTGGCCTGACCGCCGAGGCGGAATAATGCCATGTCAAACGCTTGACTCGGGCGCGTCGCTGGTGCAGTTTGACTGTTTTGCGCTCAGGCAGCAGCGTTGCCTCATCTGGAGATTGCATGGCTATCCGTCACAAACCTCTGGCCGGCCTGGTTCTGGCCGGCTTGCTGTCCCCTTGCCTTGCCGCGGAGTCTGGCTACCAGACGCCTCCGCCCGAACTGGCGGCACTGGTGGACGCGCCGCGCACGCCTTTGCAGTCGCTCAATCCCCAGCGCGATACCATTCTGCAAACCCATAGGCCCGGCCTGCCCGGCATAGCGGACGTGTCGCAGCCTGAGTTGAGACTGGCTGGCTTGCGCTTGAATCCCAGAATGCACGCCGGCAGCCGCTTCGAGTTCGGCAATGCGCTGACTTTGCTGGATATCGCTAGCGGCAAGAGCCGCGCGGTGGCCGGCCTGCCGGCCAGCCCCCGCATCGCCGACAGCCAATGGTCGCCCGATGGCAAGCGGGCGGCGCTGAGCCTGTGGGGAGACAAGGGTGTGGAGCTGTGGCTGCTGGATGCCGCCAAGGCGCGGGCGCACCGCCTGGGCGGCTTTCATCTCAACGCCAGCAGCGGCCGCGGCTTTGCCTGGACCGGCCAGCAATTGCTGGTCAAGCTGCGCCCCGCAGGACAGGGCGCGGCGCCAGAGAAGCCGACCACGCCTGCCGGCCCCAATATCCAGCAGAGCCTGGGCGGCAAGTTGTCGCAAACCCGCACGTATCCGGACCTGCTGAAAACGCCGTACGACGCCGATCTGCTCGATTACGAGCTGACCAGCCAGCTGGCGCTGGTGGATGCGGACGGCAAGGTGCGCAATATCGGCAAGCCCGACCGCTACCTGGCGGTGCAGCCCTCGCCGGATCGGCAGTATCTGCTGTCGGTGCGCCTGCAGCGCCCCTACTCCACCCTGGTGCCGATCGACCGCTTTCCGCAACGGATCGAGGTGCTGGACATGAAGGGCCGCAGCGTGCACTTGGTGGCGCAGCGCCCGCTGCTGGAGCGCCTACCGTCCGGCAACGATGCGGTGGAAAGCGGTCCGCGCGAGGTGGAGTGGCGCGCCGACGCGCCAGCGTCGCTGTTCTGGGCTGAGGCCCAGGATGGCGGCGATCCGGCGCTAGACGCCAAAGTGCGGGATGCCTTGTATCTTCAGGCGGCGCCGTTCACCCAGCCGCCGTTCAAGCTGCAGGAGCTGGCCAGCCGCTTTGCCGATATCCAGTGGGGCCGCGACGATCTGGCCCTGGTCAGCGAATACTGGTGGAAAACCCGCGACATCAAGACCTGGCGCGTCCAGCCCGGGCATCCCGGCAAAACCGCCGAGTTGCTGAACAGCCGCAAATCGGAAGACCGCTACGCCGATCCGGGCGCACCGGCGATGATCAGCAATGGCCAGGGACAATCCCTGCTGCAAACCAGCGCCGACGGCCACAGCCTGTATCTGCTCGGCGACGGCGCCAGTCCGGAAGGCGACCGCCCGTTCATCGACAAGTTTGATCTGAACAGCAAGCAAAGCGCCCGGCTGTGGCGATCGAAGGCACCATGGTACGAACAGCCGCTGGCGGTGCTGGATGGGCAGAAAGCGTTGCTGAGCCGCGAGCAGGTGGAGCAGCCGTCCAATCTGTATCTGAAAACGCTGGGACAGGACGACGGCCTGCGTCAGCTGACTTTCTTCGCCCACCCCACCCCGCAATTGAAAAGCGTGCACAAGCAGCAACTACGCTACAAGCGGGCGGATGGAGTGGACCTGACCGCCACCCTGTACCTGCCTCCCGGCTACGACGCCAAGCGCGACGGCCCGCTGCCGATGCTGATGTGGGCGTATCCCGCCGAGTTCAAGAGCGCCGACGCCGCCAGCCAGGTCACCGACTCGCCGTACCGTTTCAACCGCATCGGCTACTGGGGACCGGAGGCCTTGCTGGCGCGCGGCTACGCGGTGCTGGATGACCCCACCATGCCCATCGTCGGCGAAGGCAGCCAGGAGCCCAACGACAGCTACCTGCCGCAATTGAAGATGGACGCGCAGGCCGCGGTGGACGAGGTGGTGAAACTGGGGGTGGCCGATCGCGACCGCATCGCCATCGGCGGCCATTCCTATGGCTCGTTCATGACTGCCAACCTGCTGGCGCACACCCGGCTGTTCCGCGCCGGCATTGCCCGATCCGGAGCTTTCAATCGCACGCTGACGCCATTCGGCTTCCAGTCGGAAGAGCGCAACTTCTGGCAGGCGAAGGATGTGTACCAGACCATGTCGCCGTTCAACTACGCCGACCAGATCAAGGACGCCTTGCTGATGATCCATGGCGAGGCCGACAACAATCCGGGCACCTTCCCCATCCAAAGCGAGCGAATGTACCAGGCGTTGCAGGGGCTGGGCGGCACCGCGCGGCTGGTGATGCTGCCGGCGGAAAGCCACGGCTACCGCGCGCGCGAATCCATCCTGCACATGTTGTGGGAGGAAGACCGCTGGCTGGATCAATACGTCAAGCACGCCAAGCCGCGGCCGGCGGGAACGCAGCCATAGCGGCGGGTTCCCGCCGCTCCTGCCGCGCAACGGCGCCTTGGATTCTGACCGAAATGACAGCGCATAACGGCGCAGTCAGGACTCCAGAAATGAAAACGGCCCTGACAGCGCGCGCCATCAGGGCCGGATGGGATGGTTTCCGATCTCAGCTATGCTGCCGGGCGAAATCCTGCATGAAGTTGACTAGCGATTTCACGCCCTCGATCGGCATCGCGTTGTAGATGGAAGCGCGCATGCCCCCCACCGCGCGATGGCCCTTCAGTTGCACCAGGCCGTTCTTGCGCGCCTCCAGCAGGAATATTTCGTCCAGCGCCTCGTCCTTCAGCTTGAATACCACATTCATCTTGGAGCGGAACGGCGCTTCGATATGGGTAGAGTAGAAGCCTTCGCTGCCGTCTATCACGTGATACAGCAGGCCGGCCTTTTCCTCGTTGCGGGTGGCGATGCCCTTGATCGCGCCCTGCTCCTTCATCCACTTGAACACCAGGCCGGCGATATAGATGGGGTAGGTGCCGGGCGTGTTGTACATCGAGTCGGCGTCGGCGTGCACCTGATAGTTCATCATGGTGGGAATGTCCGCTTTCGCCTTGCCCAGCAGATCCTCGCGGATCACCAGCACGGTCAGGCCGGAGGGGCCGATGTTCTTCTGCGCGCCGGCATAGATCATGCCGAAGCGGCTGACATCCACCTCGCGCGACAGGAAGTCGGACGACATGTCGCAGACCAGCGGCACACCGTCCAGCGTGGACGGGATGTGCGGAAACTGTAGCCCGCCTATGGTTTCGTTGGAGGTGTAATGCAGATAGGCGGCCTTGGGATCGCGCTGCCAGGCGGACTCGTCTGGCACGTAGCCGAAATTGCGGTCCTCGCTGCTGGCCACGACATTCACTTTAGCGTAGCGTTTGGCCTCCTTGATCGCCAGCTTGGACCAGTGGCCGGTGTTGACGATGTCGATGCTGGCCTTGTCGCCCAGCAGATTGAGCGGCGCCATCGCGAATTGCAGCGAAGCGCCGCCCTGCAGGAATAGCACCTTGTAGTTGGCGGGAATCTGCATCAACTCGCGCAGGTCGTGCTCGGCGTCATGGATGATGCTCATGAATTCCTTGCCGCGATGGCTCATCTCCATCACGCTCATGCCCGAGCCATGCCAATCCAGCAATTCGCTTTGCGCCTCGGCCAGCACCTGGTGCGGCAGGACGGCGGGACCGGCGGAAAAGTTGTACACCTTGGCCATGTCTATCCTTTATCTGTTGCGTGTATTGGGGTCAGCCGGCTTGGGCTGTCAGTACGAGTGTATAAAAAAACCGGCACGTCCCGCCAGGGATGCGCCGGTTTTCCTTGAGCCGCCATCGCAGGCGGCTCAGTTGCTCAGCAGAAAATGGGCGCGCGCCACTGCAACCGGCTTGCTGCGGTCATCTTGCCAGGCTTCAATCAGCACATGGGCCACCCGCTTGCCCTGCTTGGTGATTTCGCATTGGGCGCTCAGCGTCTGCGGGCGCCCCGGGCGCAGGTAGTCCAGCGAGAAGTCCACTATCTTCGGCGCTTCCAGCGATTCGCGGTTCCACATCAGATGTATGATCGCCGCGCTTTCCATAAAGCCGCCAATCAGGCCGCCATGCAGCGCCGGCAAGGCGGTATTGCCGACATTGCGTTTGGCGAACGGCAGGTCGAAGCGCAACTCGCCCGCGTCGTCCTCGCTCAGTTCCACTCCCATCAGCTTGACATAGGGCAACGTGTCCACGATCTCGGCAAAGGCCTTGCGTTCGCGCAGCTCGGCGAAGCGTTGCATGAATTCGCTCATGGCCGGCCCTCCTCCTGAAGCATAGGCGTACGGCTGGACTCGCGCATGAAGGTGGCCACGCCGTGGGCGATGGGGTCGGCCGGATTCTCGTGATAGCACACCGCGCGGGTGAAAGCGATCTGACTGGCCAGCCGGTAGCATTCGGCGGTGCAGTAGATGGCCTTGCCCGGCGTGGCGGACTTCAGGTAGTCGATGCGCAGATCCAGGGTGGCGATGGTTTCCGCCCCCGGCAACTGGGTAGTCACGGCGATGGCGCTACAGGTGTCCACCAGCGAGGTGATCACCCCGCCATGGATGATGCCGGAGGTCGGATTGCCCACCAGGTCTTCGCGCCATGCCAGTTTCAGCGTGGGCTTGCGCCCCTCGGTGCCGACATATTCGAAACCCAGCGTCGCGCAGTGGGGGAAGGAGACGAAGAGCGCGCTCATCGCCTCCAGCACCTGCGGGTTGGCAGGGGTCGGAATCATTACGCTTCGCCCTGCTCCGCCGCGCCCGCGGCGTCGCCCTCTTCACCATCGACGTCGACTTCCGCCTCGGATTCGGCCACGATCTCCAGGCCGATCAGCTTTTCGCCATCGTCCAGGTTGATCAGGCGCACGCCTTGGGCCGAGCGGCCGGTTTCGCGCACTTCCGCCACCTTGGTGCGGATCAGCACGCCGCCGGTGGTGATCAGCATCACGTCGTCGGTTTCCTCCACCAGGCTGGCCGCAACCAGCTTGAGGCCGGTCTTGTCGGTCAGGTCCATGGCGATCACGCCCTGGGTGCCGCGGCTGGTCAGGCGGAAGTCGCCGACGCAGGTGCGCTTGCCGTAGCCGCCGTCGCTGGCGGTCAGCACCATCTGCTGCTCCGAGTTGCTCACCAGCAGCGAGATCACCTGCTGATCGTCAGCCAGCATCATGCCGCGCACGCCAGTGGCGTTGCGGCCCATGGCGCGGACTGCGGTTTCGCTGAAGCGCACGGCCTTGCCGGCGTCGGAGAACAGCATCACCTGGTCGTCGCCGTGGGTCAGCGCCACGCCGATCAGGTTGTCGCCGTCATCCAGGTTGACCGCGATGATGCCGGCGGTGCGCGGACGGGAGAAGTCCACCAGTGGGGTCTTCTTCACGGTGCCGTTGGCGGTGCACATGAAGATGAACTGGTCGTCGCGGAATTCCTTGACCGGCAACAGCGCGTTGATCTTCTCGCCCGCCTCCAGCGGCAGCACGTTGACCATCGGTTTGCCGCGGCTCTGGCGGCCGCCTTGTGGCAGATCGTACACCTTGCGCCAGTAGCAGCGGCCACGGCTGGAGAAGCACAGCACGTAGTCGTGGGTATTGGCGACGAACAGCGTTTCGATGAAGTCGTCGTCCTTGGTGGCGGCGGCCTGCTTGCCGCGTCCGCCGCGGCGCTGCGAGCTGTAGTCGTCTATCGGCTGCGCCTTGATGTAGCCGCTGTGCGAGATGGTCACCACCATGTCTTGCGGGGTGATCAGGTCTTCGATGTTGATGTCGCCGCCGTAAGGCTCGATCTCGGAGCGGCGCGGGTCGCCGAACTGGGCGCGGATGGCGGTCAGCTCGTCGGAGATGATCTGGTTGATGCGCTCCGGACGGGCCAGGGTGTCCAGCAGGTCCAGAATCACCGCCATGATGTCGCGGTATTCGCCGACGATCTTATCCTGCTCCAGGCCGGTCAGGCGCTGCAGGCGCATTTCCAGGATGGCCTGGGCTTGCGTGTCGGACAAGCGGTAGCCGTCGGTCTTCAGGCCGAAGCTTTCATCCAGGCCTTCCGGCCGGGCCTTGTCCGGATCGACACGCGACAGCATCTCTTCCACCAACTGCGAGCGCCAGACGCGGTCCATCAAGGCGATCTTGGCTTGCGGCGGGGTTTCGGAGGCCTTGATCAGCGCGATGATCTCGTCCACGTTGGACAGCGCGACGGCCAGGCCTTCCAGGATGTGGCCGCGCTCGCGGGCCTTCTTCAATTCGAAGATGGTGCGGCGGGTGACCACTTCGCGGCGGTGGCGCAGGAATTCCACCAGAATCTGCTTCAGGTTCAGCAGGCGCGGCTGGCCGTCGACCAGCGCCACCATATTGATGCCGAAGCTGTCCTGCAGCTGGGTCAGCTTGTACAGGTGGTTGAGTACCACTTCCGGCACTTCGCCGCGCTTCAGCTCGATCACCACGCGCATGCCGGACTTGTCCGACTCGTCGCGCAGGTCGGAAATGCCCTCGATCTGCTTGTCGCGCACCAGTTCGCTGATGCGTTCCAGCAGGCGCGCCTTGTTCACCTGATACGGAATCTCGTCGACGATGATCGCTTCGCGGTCGCCCTTGCCTATCGGTTCGGTATGGGTGCGCGCGCGCATGATCACGCGGCCGCGGCCGGTGCGGTAGCCTTCCTTGACGCCGGCGGTGCCGTAGATGATGCCCGCGGTCGGGAAGTCCGGCGCCGGAATGATGTCGATCAGCTCGTCTATCGTCAGCTCGCTGTTGGCCAGCAGGGCCAGGCAGGCGTCGACGACTTCATTCAAGTTGTGCGGCGGGATGTTGGTGGCCATGCCCACCGCGATGCCGGAGGAGCCGTTGATCAGCAGGTTGGGAAGCTTGGCCGGCAGGATCAGCGGTTCGTGTTCGGAGCCGTCGTAGTTGGGGCCGAAATCGACGGTTTCTTTTTCGATGTCGGACAGCAGCTCGTGCGCGATGCGCGCCATGCGGATTTCGGTGTAACGCATGGCGGCGGCGTTGTCGCCGTCCACCGAGCCGAAGTTGCCCTGGCCGTCCACCAGCGGGTAGCGCAGCGAAAAGTCCTGTGCCAAGCGCACGATGGTGTCGTACACCGCGGTGTCGCCGTGCGGGTGGTATTTACCGATCACGTCGCCAACGATACGGGCCGACTTCTTGTATGCGCGGTTCCAATCGTTGGACAGCTCGTGCATGGCGAACAGCACGCGGCGGTGCACCGGCTTGAGGCCGTCGCGCACGTCCGGCAGTGCGCGGCCCACGATCACGCTCATCGCGTAGTCGAGATAAGAACGGCGCATCTCCTCTTCGAGGCTGATGGGAATCGTTTCCTTGGCGAACAGGTTATCGGTCATAGTGTCTTGATTCGTAAGGATGATCCGGCCACCGTTCGCCAGGTGCGCGTCGTATTTGCTGAATTACGCCCAGGCAACGTGTAGCCGATAGATGTGACAATCTTTCCATTCTACCACGAAAGGCCGGGGCAATGCCCGCCCCGCAAGCGTTTGGGCCGCATGGGCGCTGCTTGCCGCGGACGCAAAAAAGGAGGGCCGAAGCCCTCCGTCAAGTCTTGTAGCCAGGAGTGTTACAAGAAAACTCAGTTCCAGCCTTGCGGCAGCTTGTAGCCGGCGAATTTCTGCTTGGTGAAGGTCTTGAAGGCCGGCGAATTGTAGGCGGCGATCACATCCTTTGCCCACGGCTTGCCGGCATCGGCGGCGCGCACCACGCCCCAGTTGACGTAGGCGTAGCTCTTTTCTTGGTAAACGGCCTCGGTCAGCTTGATGCCGGAGCTGGTGGCATAGTTGCCGTTGATCACCGAGAAGTCCACATCGCTGCGCGAGCGCGGCAGTTGCGCGGCTTCCAGCTGGATGATCTTCACTTTCTTCAGGTTGACGGCGATGTCGCGCTCGGAGGCGGTCAGCGGGTTGACGCCCGGCTTCAGCTTCACCCAGCCCAGGTCGCTCAGCATCACCAGTGCGCGGGCGAAGTTGGACGGATCATTAGGCGCGGCCAGGGTCACGCCAGGCTTGGCGTCCTTCAGCGACTTCAACTTGCCCGGATAGATGCCCAGCGGCGCGGTCGGCACCTGGAACGCTTCCTTCAGCGACAGCTTGTGCTCCTTGGCGAAGTTGTCCAGATAAGGCTTGTGCTGGAAGACGTTCACATCCAGCGAGCCTTCCTGCAGCGCCAGGTTGGGACGCACGTAGTCGGTGAACTCCACCAGTTTGACCGAGTAGCCCTGCTTTTCCAGCTGCGGCTTGATCGATTGTTTCACCATGTCGCCGAAGTCGCCCACGGTGGTGCCGATGACGATTTCCTTCTTGGCCGGATCGGCGGCCAGGACATTGCCGGCCAGCGCCAGGCCCACAACCGATGCCGCAACTGCCTTGATAACGAATCTACGCATTGTTCTCTCCTTTAAATTTGCGCGTCTGAAACTCAACGTTTGTCCAGCTTGGCCGCCAGGCGGTTGCCTAGCAGCTGGATGATCTGCACCAACACCACCAGCATCAGCACCATGGCCACCATGATGTCGGTCTGGAAGCGGTAATAGCCGTAGCGGATGGCCAAATCGCCGATGCCGCCGCCGCCGACCACTCCCGCCACCGCGGTATAGCTGAGAAAGCTGATGGTCAGGATGGTGAGGCCGGAAATCAGGCCGGAGCGGGCTTCGTTCACCAGCACCTTGAAAATGATCTGCAAGGGGCTCGCGCCCATCGCCTCGGCGGCTTCCACCACGCCGCGCGGGATTTCGCGCAAGGTCTGCTCCACCAGGCGGGCGAAATACGGAATGGCGGCAAAAGACAGCGGCACCGACGCGGCGATCGGGCCGATGGTGCTGCCCACCAACAGGCGGGTCAGCGGCACTAGCGACACCATCAGGATGATGAAGGGGAAGGAGCGCACCAGGTTAACCAGCCAGCTCAATACGCCGTTGACGAAACGGTTGGCGAACATCTGCCCGGCTTGGGACAGGTACAGGACCACGCCCAGCGGGCCGCCCAGCAGGATGGCCGCAGCCAGGCCTATGCCTAGCATCACGCCGGTTTCCTGACTGGCCTGCCAGATCTCAGGCGCCATCGACTGCAGGTTCTGCAGAGCTTCGCTCAGGGTTGCAGCATCCATTACGCGGCCTCCAGCAGCGAGCGGGCCAGCGCGGAATCCGCTTCGACCTCGCGATTGTTAACATCGACGACTTCCACTACCCTGCCCTGGTCCAGCACCGCGGCGCGGTGGCAGATGCTGCGCACCACGTGCATTTCGTGGGTGACGATCACCACGGTCACGCCGAAGCGGTCGTTGATGTCTTTCAGGCAGTCCAGGATGGATTGAGTGGTTTTGGGGTCGAGCGCGGAGGTCGGCTCATCGGCCAGGATCACGTGCGGACGCGGCGCCAGGGCGCGGGCGATGCCGACGCGCTGCTTCTGGCCGCCGGACAGCTGGGCCGGGTAGTGGTTGGCCCGGTCTTCCAGGCCGACAATGGCCAGGCACTCGGCTACGCGCTTTTCGATGTCGGCGCGGCCCCAGCCGGCGATTTCCAGCGGAAAGGCGACGTTGCCGGCGACGGTGCGGTTGGCCAGCAGATTGAACTGCTGGAACACCATGCCGATATTCTGGCGCGCGGCTCGCAGCTGCTTGGCGGACAGGCTGGTCAGATCCTGGCCGTCGACGATCACCGCGCCGGCGTCCGGACGCTCCAGCAGATTGATCAGGCGCAGCAAGGTGGATTTGCCGGCGCCGGAGAAACCGATCAGGCCGAAGACTTCCCCAGCCTTGATGGTCAGCGAGGTTTCCGCCACGGCGTCGAACCAGCCGCCCTCGGGGCTGCGAAACCGCTTGCAGACATTTTGCAGATGAATCATTCCAAACACTCCCAGATGCACAAAGCCCACCGATAGCTGCGGCGGGCTTTGCTGTGGAAATCTTCGGAATGTCCGTGAGATTGTTTGTAAACAGTTTGGTCCGATGACGGGGTCTGTTTACCCACGCTTTAGCTGTTTTACGCCCGCAAGCTGTGTTCAAATCGGCGATAAATTTGATTGAGATTGAACATGTTTTTTCGCTTAGCGTCAACCGCCTTTTAAAAAATTATAAGCAACCGTCGCGTTATTGCAAAAAACGCTATTGATTATGAGGTTTAAGTTATTTATATAGATTTTTAAGTTATCAAAATCGCCGGCCAGCCGGCTATAGCGGGCTGATTTCGGCGCACAAAGGCAGGTGGTCGGACAATCCAGACCAGGGCTTGCCCGACAAAACCCGCGCGGCCTCCACTTTCAAGCCGCGTACATAGATGCGGTCCAATGTCAGCATAGGCATGCGCGCCGGAAAACTCTGCGCGTGCGCGCCCCGGGTCTGCAAAAAAGCCTCTTCCAGGCCCAGCTCGCGGTACAACAGCGCGCTGGCCTCGCCGCGCCAGTCGTTGAAGTCGCCGGCCAGGATCAGCGGCAAATGCTCGGCGATGGCCTGCTGCACATAGCTGGTCAGCCCGCGGTACTGCTTGCGGCGGTCAAACGCCAGCAGATTGAAATGGCCGCAGAGCGCCACCACCGGCTGCGGCCAGCCATCCGGTTGCAGCAGGCACTGCAGCACGCCGCGACTCTCGAAACGGTTGACCGAGATATCGCGGTTGCACCACTCGCGCACCGCAAAGCGCGTCAGCAAGGCATTGCCATGGTGGCCATGGTCATAAGCGGCGTTCAAACCGTAAACCGCCCGGTGCGACAAGCGGTTGGCCAGAAAATGGTGCTGCGGCTGAGCCGGCCAGCGGTGGTGCCGTATCGCCCGCTCCAGATTCTTGCCCTGCACTTCCTGCAAAAACAGCATGTCCGGCGCCAGCGTCGCCAGCGCGTCTGCCATATCGTCCACTCGCACGTGCCGGTTCAGCGGCGACATGCCCTTGTGGATGTTGTAAGTCACCACCGAAATCGATTTCATCGCAAAATCCGACAGTTGCTCAAACCTTTTCTGGGCCTTGGCTGTATTGTACCTCTTGGATGGCGTCCGCACCGGAAGCCTGCCCCAGACAGCCTGCCTTGCCGCTCCGCATCGCTGCCGCCTATTCTGCATGCATGACTACCGAGGTGACTCTCATGCCGCAAATTCGCAAAGCCTTGCTGGTGGCGGCGCTGTTCCTGGCGCTGGCCATCCTGTCCCGCTCACTGGCCAACGCCGCCACCCTGACCACCCCGGTCTGGCTCGGCAGCGGCGTCACTTTCGCCGCCTTGCTGGTTTCATCGCGCTGGTGGTGGCCGGCGATTCTGGCCGGCGCTGCCGGCGCTTCCCTTGTCTGGGCCTGGGCAGCGCATGGACTGGGGTTGGGCGGCGGGCTGGCTTTCGCAGGGTTGGAGGTGGTCTGTATGGCATCCGGCGCCTGGATCGCCCGTCTGGGCGGCCACGATCCGGACCGCCGCGCCGGAGCGATGCTGCTGATCGCCGGCGCGCTGTTCGCCGCCGCGCTGGGGGGCTTGCTGGCCATGCCGATGTGGCAATGGCTGCGGCCCGGCGCCAATCTGCTGGAAGAAGGCCGCGCCTGGACCTTTTCCACCGCGATAGGTCTGCTGCTGCTGGCCCCCGTCGCCACGGCCTTTCGCGGCTTCCGCATCCGCCGCTCCGGCGGCATGCCGATGCCGCAGTTTCTGGCCGGCGGGCTGGCTTTCCTGGCGTTTCTGCTGGCGACCGCCCTGGTGTTCGCCGACAACATCGAACAGCGCTACGGCCATGTCGCCGCCACCCTGGCCTATCTGCCCATGCCCTTTCTGCTGGCGTCCGCCGCGCTGTGGGGCGCGCGCGGCGGCGCGCTGGCCATGCTGCTGGGTTCGTTATTGATCATTGGCCGCAGCGCGCATGGCGGTGGGCCTTTCGCGGTGGCGGAAGGCTTTCCCGGCGAAGCCGTGGTCGAGGCGCAGGCCTTTGTGGCGATTTGGACCGGCGTCATGATCATGGTGCGGGCTCTCGCCCGCGACCGCTGGCTGGCGCTGGACCAGGCCCGCGACTGGAGGCTGCGCTACGAACGCACCATGCGGGCGCTGAGGGTGGCCAGCGTGGAGTACGACGCGGTGACCGGCCAGGCGGTATGGGGAGAAGGCGTCCAGCTGGGCACCGGCATCGGCAGCCTGGAGGAATGGCTGGAGCGGATAGACCCGGCTGAGCGAGGGCTGGCGCAGGCAGTCTGGAGCGACGTAGCCCAAGGCATTGCGCCGGAAAGCGAGCAAAGCTATACCCTGCGGCTGGACGATGGCCGGCGGCTGCGGGTGCGCGAGCATCTGGCAGGCATCCGCGGCGCCGACGGCAAGGTGGAACAGGTGGTGGCCATGCTGCGCGCGGAGGCTATCGATGACTGAGCCGGGCGTCTTTTTGATCCATGGTTTGGGCGGAACCCAGTACGACCTGGGTTCCATGCACAAGCGGCTGAAGAATGCCGGTTTCGTCACCCACTCGCTCACCCTGCCCGGCCACGGCACCCGCCCCGAAGACCTGGTTGGCGTGCGCATGGAGGACTGGCTGGAGGCGGTGCGGCTGAAATACCGCGAGATTGCGGACCAGCACGAGGTGCTGCATGTGATGGGCATGTGCATGGGCGCGTTGTTGGCGGTGGAAACCGTCAAGCGCGAGCGCCACGGCAAGGGGCGGCTGGTGGCGCTCGCGCCGCCGGTCTTCATCGATGGCTGGGCCACGCCCTGGTATCGCGGCTTGCGGCCGCTGCTGTACCGCATACCCGGCGTCCCGGCGTGGATGAAGGTGGCGGAAGAGGAGCCTTACGGCATCAAGAACGAGCAACTGCGCGAAATCGTCAAAGCCAAGTTCCGCCGCGGCGAAAACTTCCATTATGGCTGGGTGCCGCTGGCCTGCATCCGCGAAGTGGACCGCCTGCGCGCTCAGGTAGCCAAGGGGCTGGAACGCATAAACTGCCCCACGCTGGTGGTGCATGCGCGTCAGGACGAACTGACCAGCCTGCGCTCCGCCCACTATTTGGTGGAGCGCATCGGCGGCGGCAAGCGCGCCGGCCTGGCGCGCATGGTAGTGCTGGAAGACAGCTATCACATGATCTGCGTGGACAACGACCGCGAGATCGTCGGCAAAAACGTGCTGGAGTTCTTCGAAGCCGCCACACCTGCCGCCGCGATGACGGACCCCGGCATGAGCGCGCAACAGATGCGCGAGCTGTTGGACCTGGCGCGGCAAGACCTGGAACACGGCGACTTCGCGGCGCTGTTCCACCGCGGCATCCCCGACTTCGCCTGGCTGCAGCCCGGCGGCAACCGCTGCAGCGGCGCGTTTCGCGGCGGCAAGGGGCTGTCCCGGCTGCTGGGTGCGGCGCAGAGCGACGTTTCCTTCACCGCTTTCGGCGCCGCGGTACTCAACGCCGACATGGCAGTGCTGCCCGCAGTCTTGCGCGCCGGGACGCTCGCCTCGCCGGGCGCGCTGTCGCTGCGGATGCGCCAGGGCCGCCTGCTGGAGGCGCGCTGGTTTCCGGACGACGTCGAGGCGGAAGACCGCCATTTTGGCGGCGCGCCGCTGCCGGACGGCCCGTCCGAGGCGGAGAAATCGTTCGAAGCCGCCGCCGCGCTGTCGCGCACGCTGCGCAAGGCGCCGGACAACGCTACCCTGCTGGCGTTGTACGCGCTCTACAAACAGGGCAGCAGTGGCGACGCAAGCGGCGAGCGTCCCAGCGTGATGGATGTGGTGGGGCGCGCCAAGCATGACGCCTGGACAAGCCGCCGCGGCATGCCGCGCGAGCAAGCGATGCGGGAGTACGTGGCGCTAGTGGGAGAACTGAAGGCCGCGGACACCCAGGCGGTTTGAATTGCCGTCTTATCGAGTTGCGACGGAACGGCATAAACCACACGCAGGCACCTCCGGGGTCAATGGCTTCTGCCGATCTCGTCCTGGCGGTGCAGCATGGCGCGCATCCTGCCCAGACCCAGCGCGATCGCCAGCGCTAGAACCGGCACCATGGCGGCAGTGGTGATCTCGACATTGAGCGGCAGGCCAGCGGCCTTGGCGCCTTTGAACAGGTAGCCGGCCAAGCCTGCCGCATAGTAAGTGATGGCGGCGATGGACAGCCCCTCCACGGTTTGCTGCAAACGCAGCTGCATCGCCGCCCGCCGTTCCATCGAGGAGAGAAGCGCCTGGTTTTGCCGTTCGCGGCGGATGTCCACGCGGGTGCGCAGCAAGGCCGTGGCCCGGTTGACCCGCTCCGCCAGCTCGCGCTGCCTGGCCGCCACTGCGCGGCAAGTGTCCATGGCCGGCGCCAGTCGGCGCTCCATGAATTGCTGAAACGGCTGCAGGCCCTGGATGCGCTTCTCGCGCAGCTCGACGATGCGGTTGCGCGCGATTTCGTAATAGGCCTGCGAGGCCGTGAAGCGATGGTCCGTGCGCGACAGGGCATTTTCGGTCGCGCCGGCCAGTTCGGTGAGCCGGTGCAGCAGCTGCGGTTCGTTTTCCCCGCAGGCCATGGACATCGCGCCGGTCAGTTCCGCCAGTTCCTCGTCCACCTTGGCCAGCTCCGGCGCGATGGTTTTGGCCACCGGCAAGGCCAGCAGCGCCAGCATGCGGTAGGTTTCCAGCTCCAGCAGCCGGAACAGCATGCGCGCCGCCTGGCGGCGACCCATGTAGAAGTCCGCCAACACATACCGGGAAAAGCCATCCGCATGAATGTGGAAATCGGTATAGGCGCGGCCGGCGCCGTCGCCGATCTCCGCGCCAACCAGCTCGTGCCCGCTGAAATATTGCGCGGCGATGTCCTCCACCCGCAGCGGCAAGGCTCCGGGGCCCAGCAGCACGGCATGCGCCGCCACCAGCACATTGCCCGGCAGCAACTCGAGCCAGGTTGCTGGCAGCGCCAGCAAGGCCGGCTTGGCGAAGGGACGGGACTCCCCTTCGCGAGCCATGATGGCCAACGAGGAGAATTCGCCATGTCTTTCCCACTTGATGCGGCCGATGGAGGTTTCCAGCAGGAATTGCCCATCGTCTTGCGGCGGGCAGGGAATGTCCAATTGTATCGCCAGCTCCCGGTACAGCCAGTTTTCCTGCTCCCGGCTGAGGTGGCGATGCAGATAGGCGAGATAACTGACTCGGGCGCCGACGGCGATTTGCAACGATGGCCGCAAATGAGCCTCGCGGTTCAGTTGGCGGCGTTGCGAGTGTTCGTTCAGCCGAATGGCGTCTGCATCAAGGGGAATGGTCATGGCGCGGCTTCCGGTGGGTGGCCTGCTTCAGCATAGTATCTCGTATGCTGCATTGCAGCATTTGTGGTCTGAAATGCCTCGCTGACACCTCCCGCCCGACTCCGCGCCGACAACGGCGATAAGCGCAGAGCGCATCCGCCGCCATTTTCGGCCAAGCCGCCTGCGAAGACGGCCTTGCGGGCCTGGGATCCAGGCGGAAAGCGGCGCCGATCCCATCTGGAAAATGGTTCCCCGCGGATCGCCCCTCTTTAAGGACAGATGAAAATAGCAATCACTGCTTATATGGTCGCAAGGCCAACAGCCTGTCTGCTGGCCAAGTCGCAGAACCCTATAAGGAGCCCGTGATGATGAAAACCGCCCTTTCATATCTGTCCATCTTGTCGACCGGACTTGGCGCAACCGCCGCCCACGCCGCCATGGAGACATCCGATGCCGCGTTGCGCCAGGCGGCAATCGCCGCCTTCTCGCTGCAATTGCCATTGGCCAAAGGTGCGCAGGAGAGGCCGCTGGTGGAAGTAAACCGGGAAAGCGCCGATGGCGATTGGACGCTGGGGGCGGTCACCCAGCCCCTGCCCGTGTTGGCCGGCGTCACGGCGGAAGACCGCATTCCGCTATCCCGCCTGTTCCTGGCGCGCAAAACCGGCCAGGGGTGGCAACTGGCGCTGGAGGGCGGCAAGGACTTCGCCGCGCTGCTGTCCGCCGCGCCAGCCGGCTGGCTGAGCCAGGACGAGAAACGCGCCTGGCAAAGTCAGGAGATCCGCAGCAAGAGACTGGCCCCGGAAGCCACCGGCCTGGGGCTGCCATGGAAGGAAGGCGCGGCCTGGAACATGACCGGCGGCGCGCATGGCTACAGCGGCGAAAGCCAGCCTTATGATTCGGTAGACTTCGCCGGCGGCGATGGCCGGGTGCTGGCGCCGCAGGCCGGCGTCATTTACAAGAGCTGCATGCGCAATGGCAGCGCGCTGGTTAAGCTGGTGCACGACAACGGCTACTCGTCCACCTACTACCACATGATCAACCTCAACACCGTCGCGGACGGACAAAAGGTGGCCAAAGGAGCGTATCTGGGCACGATAGGCAACGGCCTGCCTTGCGGCGGCAGCACCACCGGGCCGCATGTGCACTTTTCGCTGATCCATCAGGGCCAGGCCGAGCCGGTCAACCGCAAATGGCTGGGCGGCTGGCAATTCTTCGCCGGCAGCCGCGCTTACCAAGGCTATGCGGCGCGCAATGGCAGCCGGGTGATTGTGGGCGGCCGGCTGGTCAATTATGGCAGCGGCGATGCGCCGACGCCGGGCGGCGCCGTCGGCACAGCCAGGCCCAGAGACGGCGACGCCCGCGTCAACCTGCGCGGCGCGCCCAGCCTGAGCGCCGAGATAAGCGGCAGCGCCGCCCGCGGCGAACGGTTGGCGCTGCAATGCCATGTGCGCGGCGAGGCGGTGGACGGAGTATGGGGCCGCACCGACATCTGGAACCGCACCGATGCAGGGCATTGGATCAGCGACGGCTTCCTCGACACCGGCAGCAACGCGCCGGTGGTGCCACTGTGCCCATCGGCCAATCGCTTGTGGTGACATAAGGCCGGGCCGTCGGGAGCGGATGGTACCGGCGGCCCGGCCGGCATCAGGAAGACTTCGACGCGGCAGGTTCCAGAGTCCGCTGCCTGGCCTGCAGCCAGTACAGCTCCGCCGACGCCAACCAGCCCACCAGCCAGGAAATGTCGACTCCGCCCAAGGCCTTCGCCATGGGACCGGTGAAGAAGACGCAATCGATGAAGGGCAACTGCGACAAGATGCCCGCCAGATACACGGCCAACCCGGTCCAGGCATAGCCGGCATACCGGCCTTGACTATCGCCCAGCGCCGCCGGGTCCGCCTTGCCGCCGGAAATCAGATAGAAATCCACCAGATTGATGGCGCTCCACGGCGTGAAGAAGGCCAGCAAAAATAGCAGGAAGGATTTGAACAGCGGCAGGAAGCTGTGTTGCGCCACGATGGCGATGCACACCGACACCAGCAGCATCGCGGCCACCGTGGCCCAGCGCCGCAGCGGGCCGATGTTTGCGGACCGCCCGCCAAGCGACGATGCGATGGCGCTGAAGCACATGAAGCTGCCGTAGGCGTTGAGCGTGGAAATGGTGACCTTGCCGAAAGCCACGCAAAAGAACAGCGCGGCGGCGATGGCGCCGCTGGCGCCCAGGCCTACGAAGTAAGCCACCTCATGCCCGCGGAAGGCCGCGCCGCCTATCGCCGCTACCAGCACGCCCAGCGACATGGCGATCTGCGCGCCCAGCCCCGAACCCAGA
>NZ_MKCT01000066.1 GCF_001855555.1 Chromobacterium sphagni
ACCTGCTCCACCAGGCCGATACGCTCGGCGGTGGCGGCGTTGACGCGCTCGCCGCACAGTATCATCCGCTTGGCCCAGCCTTCACCCACCAGCCACGGCAGGTTTTGCGTGCCGCCGGCGCAGGGCAGCAGACCGACGCTGGCTTCCGGCAGCGCCATCTGCGCCTGCTCCTCGGCGATGCGGATGTCGCAGGCCAGCGCGCACTCCAGGCCGCCGCCCATCGCATAGCCGTTGACGGCGGCGATGCTGACGCCGCGGAAGGCTGACAGGGCTTCGAACGCTTCGCCGAACAGCATGGTCATCTCGGTGGCCACCTTCTTGTCGCCGTTGGCGAACATATTGAGGTCGGCGCCCGCGGAGAAGAATTTTTCGCCTTGACCGGTGATTACCAGCGCGTAGATGTCGCGGTCGGCATTGAGGTCGGCCACCAGTTGCTTCAGCGCCGACAGGCTGGCGTGGTTCCAGGTGTTGGCCGGCGGGTTGTCTATGGTCACGACGGCGGTGTGGCCGCGTTTTTTCCACGTTCAGGTGGGCGTATGTGTTCATCTTGCGTATTCCTTTTATCGATGGCGGGGCGTCTAGCGCAGCGTTTCCAGCGCGCCGGCCTGCAGCAGCTTGCGGCGATGATCATGCGCATCACCTCGTTGGTGCCTTCCAGTATCTGGTGCACGCGCAGGTCGCGCACATGGCGCTCCAGCGGGAAGTCCTGCAGATAGCCGTAGCCGCCGAACAGTTGCAGCGCGTTGTTGGCGATATTGAAACTCAGATCGGTGGCCAGGCGCTTTGCCATCGCGCAATAAGTGGAGGCGTCCGGGCTGCCGCTGTCCAGCTTCCACGCCGCCAGGCGCACCATCTGCCGCGCCGCCACCAGTTCGGTCAGCATGTCGGCCAGGCGGAATTGCACGGTTTGCAGTTCGGCCAGCGGCTGGCCGAACTGCTGGCGCTCCTGCACGTAGCGCTGCGCCGCGTTCAGCGCGGCCTGGGCGGTGCCTACCGCGCAGGTGGCGATGTTGATGCGGCCGCCGTCCAGGCCCTTCATGGCGAAGGCGAAGCCCTGGCTTCCTCGCCCAGACGGTTTTCCAGCGGGATCTCGACATTGTCGAAGGTGATGGCGCGGGTGGGCTGGCTGTTCCAGCCCATTTTCTTTTCCTTCTTGCCGTAGCCGACGCCGGGCGCGTCGGCCGGCACCACGAAGGCGGAGATGCCCTTGGCGCCGGGACCGCCGGTACGGGCCATCACTAGCAGCACCTGGGTGCTGCCGGCGCCGGAAATGAACATCTTGCCGCCGTTGAGCACGTAGACCTCGCCCTTTTTGTCGGCGCGGGTCGTCAGCGAGGCGGCGTCGGAGCCGGCGCCCGGCTCGGTCAGACAGTAACTGCCCAGCACTTCGCCGGCGACCATGCGCGGCACCCATTTTTCGGCCAGGGATTTGCCGCCGAAACTGGAAATCATCCAGCTGACCATATTGTGGATGGTGAGATAGGCGGCGGTGGAGGTGCAGCCCGCGGCCAGCTCTTCAAAGATGATAGCGGAATCCAGCCGCGGCAGGCCCAGGCCGCCGTAAGCTTCCGCGGTGTACAGGCCGAGAAAGCCCATGTCGCCGCTCTTGCGGATCACGTCCAGCGGGAAGGTGGATTCGGCATCCCATTCCGCGGCATGGGGCGCCAGTTCGCGTTCGGCGAAATCGCGCGCGCTTTCCTGAAAGGCGATCTGGTCTTCGGTGAGTGAGAAATTCATGCAAAGCTCCTGTGGCCGCCGGATGTTTCCCTTCTCCCGGGAGAGAGGACGGAGAGGGGCGCGCTTGCGCTTCCCCTCTCCACAGCCCCTTTCCCGCAAAGGGCGAGGGTCAATCTCCGGCGGCGCGTAGATAAAGGGTTAGCGCAGCGAGATGGTGGTGTGCACCTTGCCGTTGCTGGCCTCGTCATCGAACCAACGGCTGGTGACGGTTTTGGTCTGGGTGTAGAAAGCGATGACCTGTTTGCCGTAGGGGCCAAGGTCGCCCAGCTTGGACGCGCGGCTGCCGGTGAAACTGAACAGCGGCACCGGCACCGGGATCGGCACGTTGATGCCCACCTGGCCCACCTCGATGTCTTCCTGGAACTTGCGCGCCGCCGCGCCGCTCTGGGTGAAGATAGCGGTGCCGTTGCCGTTGGGGTTGGCGTTGATGATGGCGATGGCTTCGTCCAGGGTGTCGGCGGCGACCAGACATAGCACCGGGCCGAACACTTCCTGGTCGTAGATGGCCATGCCGGGTTTCACGCCGGAGAAAATGGTGGGGCCGACGAAATTGCCGCTGTCATGGCCGGCCACCTTGACGCCGCGACCGTCCAGCTCAAGCTTCGCGCCTTGCTCGACGCCCTTGGCGATCAGGCCCTCCACTCGTTCGCGGGCGGCGCAGGAGATCAACGGCCCCAGGTCCAGATTGTCCTTGCCCGCACCCACTTTCAGCGATTTGGCCTTGGCCACCAAGTCGGGTATCCATTGCCGCGCCTCGCCCACCAGCACCGCCACGGTCAGCGCCATGCAGCGCTGGCCGGCGGCGCCGAAGGCCGCGCCGGTGAGCTGGTTCAGCGCCTGTTGCTTGTTGGCGTCCGCCAGCACGATGGCGTGGTTCTTGGCGCCCATCATGCATTGCGCGCGTTTGCCGCTGAGGGTGGCGCGCTGGTAGACGTGGGTGCCCACCTTGGTGGAGCCGACGAAGGACACCGCCTTGATGTCCGCATGATCGCAGATGGCGTTGACCACATCGGCGGCGCCGTGCACCACGTTGAGCACGCCCTTGGGAATGCCGGCCTCAAGCGCCAGTTCCACCAGCCGCATCGTCACCATCGGGTCTTGTTCGGACGGCTTGAGCACGAAGGTATTGCCGGTGGCGATGGCCATCGGGAACATCCACAGCGGGATCATCGCCGGGAAATTGAACGGGGTGATACCGGCGCAAACGCCCAGCGGCTGCTGCACCGTGTAGGTGTCGACGCCGCCGGCCACGTTCTCGGCGTATTCGCCCATCTGCAGCGTGCCGATATTGGCGGCGTGCTCCACCACTTCCAGGCCGCGGAAGATGTCGCCTTCGGCGTCGGCCAGGGTCTTGCCTTGCTCGGCGGTGAGGATGGCCGCCAGTTCTTTCATGTTTTCGCGGATCAACTGCTGATATTTCAGGAAGATGCGGGCGCGGGCGCCGATGGGGGTTTTCTTCCAGGTTTTGAACGCTTCCTTGGCCGCGGCGACGGCGGCGCTCACTTCGTCGGCGGTGGCCAGCGGCACGCGCGCCAGCACTTGCTGGGTGGCCGGGTTGACGATGTCGCGCCATTCCTGGCTGCGGGACTCGACGAACTCGCCGTTGATCAACAGTTTGACGCTGGGGACTGCCTGGTTCATTGCACTGCCTCCTCGATTATAGGGTGCTGCATTCTTTGGCCCGCGGCCGGCTCAGTCATAGCGGTAGAAGCCCTTGCCGCTCTTGCGGCCCAGATGGCCGGCCTGCACCAGCTGCGAGAGCAGCGGGCAGGCGCGGTATTTGCTGTCGCGGAATTCTCGGTGCAGGATGTCCATGATGGACAGGCAGGTGTCCAGGCCTATCAGGTCGGCCAGCGCCAGCGGGCCGATCGGGTGGTTCATGCCCAGCTTCATCACGGTGTCGATGTCTTCCGCCGTGGCCAGATTTTCAAACAGCGCGAAGGCGGCTTCGTTGATCATCGGCATCAGGATGCGGTTGGAGACGAAACCGGCCCCGTCCTTTACCGTCACCGGGGTCTTGCCCAGCGCCTGCGACAGATGGAACACGCTTTGGTAGGCCTCGTCGCCGGTTTGCAGCGCGCGGATGATCTCCACCAGCTGCATCACCGGCACCGGGTTCATGAAGTGCATGCCCACCACCCGCTCCGGATGGCTGACCCAGCTGGCGATGCGGGTGAGCGAGATGGACGAGGTGTTGGAGGCCAGCACGCAGCCGGCGCCGACGGCGGCGTCCAGCTCGCGGAAAATCTGCTCCTTGATCGCGGCGTTCTCGGTGGCGGCTTCTATCACCACGTCGCAGCCGGCCAGGTCGGCCAGCTTGGTGGTGGCGCGGATATGGGCGACGATGCCCGGGATGTTGGCCTCCGCGATCAACTCTTTCTTGGCCATCCGCTGCAGGCTGATGTTGATGTTGGCGATGCCTTTCACCAGCGCGGCGTCACTGACGTCGGCCAGCTGCACGTCGAAGCCTTTCATCGCAAACACCTGGGCGATGCCGTTGCCCATCGTGCCTGCGCCCACCACACCGATTTTCTTGCTCATCTGGCTCTCCTGGATTATTTGCTCTATTGTTGATCACGATAACTTGACGTTTACGTCAACGTCAACAGACAATGAGCATAAACCAGCCAACTGTGGCGCCCATGGCCGCAGTACTACAGTCGGGGAGCGGGATGCATGGCGGAGCAGGTTTTCAATATCACCGAGCTGGCGCAGGAATTCGACATCACCACCCGCGCCATACGCTTCTACGAGGATCAGGGCCTGCTGGAGCCGGAGCGGGTGGGGCAGAGGCGCATTTACAACCGCCGCGACCGGGTGCGGCTGATGCTGATCCTGCGCGGCAAGCGCATCGGGCTGTCCTTGCAGGAGATCCGCGAGTTGTTCGCCTTGTACGACGCGGCGCACGACGATGCGCCGCAATTGCAGGAGTTTATCCGCATCCTGGCGCGCAAGGAACAGCAGCTTCTGGAACAGATGGAAGACATCAAGGTGGTGCTGACGGAAATCGGCCAATTGCGCGGCCAGTGCGAAAAGGCGCTGGACAAGCGCGTCAACGGCCACAACCAAGCATAAAGGAGCAGTCATGCAACAGCAGGAAATCGTGATCGTAGGCATGGCGCGTACCGCCATGGGCGGCTTTCAGGGCGCGTTGTCCGGACTGGCCGCCAGCCAGCTGGGCGCCGCGGCCATCCGCGCGGCGGTGGAGCGCGCCGGCGTGGCCGCTGGCGAGGTGGACGAAGTGATCATGGGCTGCGTGCTGCCAGCCGGCCAGGGCCAGGCGCCGGCGCGGCAGGCCGCGCTGGGCGGCGGTCTGCCGCTGGCGGTGCCCTGCACCACGGTCAACAAGATGTGCGGCTCCGGCATGAAGGCGCTGATGTTGGCGCATGACCAGCTGTTGGCCGGCAATGGCCGGGTGGTGGTGGCCGGCGGCATGGAAAGCATGAGCAACGCGCCCTACCTGGTTCCCAAGGCGCGCGGCGGCCTGCGCCTGGGACACGGCGAGATCAAGGACCATATGTTCCTGGACGGCCTGGAAGACGCCTACCAGAAGGGCACGCTGATGGGCGTGTTCGCCGAACAGTGCGCCGAGAAATACGGCTTCAGCCGCCAGGATCAGGACGAGTTCGCCATCGGCTCGCTCACCCGCGCCCAGGCGGCGATTCGCGATGGCCGCTTCAAGGACGAGATCGCGGCAGTGACGGTGCCGGGCCGCGGCGGCGACACCGTGGTGGACAGCGACGAGCAGCCGCTGAAGGCCAACCTGGACAAGATTCCCACGCTGAAGCCGGCGTTCAAGAAGGACGGCACCGTCACCCCGGCCAATGCCAGCTCCATCTCCGACGGCGGCGCGGCGCTGGTGCTGATGACGGCGGCGGAGGCGGCCAAGCGCGGCCTGAAGCCGATCGCGCGCGTGGTGGCGCACAGCAGCCACGCGCAGGAGCCGGGCTGGTTCACCACCGCGCCGGTGGGGGCCATCGAGAAGCTGCTGGCCAAGACCGGCTGGCAGGTGGCGGATATCGACCTGTTCGAGATCAACGAGGCCTTCGCGGTAGTGGCGATGGCGGCGATGCACGACCTGAAGCTGCCGCGCGACAAGGTTAATGTGCACGGCGGCGCCTGCGCGCTGGGCCATCCCATCGGCGCATCCGGCGCCCGCATCGTGATCAGCTTGCTGTCGGCGCTGAAACAGTACGGCGGCAAGCGCGGCGTGGCCAGCCTGTGCATAGGCGGCGGCGAGGCCACCGCGCTGGCGGTGGAACTGGTGTAAACCGCGCAAACGCCAGCATGGACAGCAGGCTGCCGGAGCGATCCGGCAGCCTGTTTTTCCGATGGCCATCGTTCGCCAAACAGCCTCTTCCGTGCCGGCAGGCGGCTTGCGCCGGCGCGGGCGGTATCTTTCAATCCGGCGGCAGGCAATAATGCCTGAGTGGCAGTTTGCCGCCGGCTGTTCTATCATCGCCCCCCTTTAGCCCTGCACACGAAAGCCGTCATGACCGACACCATAGAAGCGTTGCCGCCCGAAATCCAGCTGGACGACTACCTGGCGGCGCACAACGCCACCATCGTCACCACCGAGGGCAGCCATGCGGTTTCGGTGCATGGCGAGCTCGAACTGAATGGCCAGCGCATTCCCTATCATCTGGTGCCGGACGAGGGCTTTTTGGGCAAGAGCGGCAAATGGCGCAAGCTGGACGCCGAGGCGCGCCTCGCGTTGGTGAAGGAGCGCTGGAACGACGCCGCCCGGTTGAAGATGGAGGGGCAGCTGGCGGCCTGCGCGCGCCAGGTGTTCGAGGTGCAGGGGGTCGATCATCTGCGCGTGCTCAGCGCCTTCCTGGCCAAGTACGAGCGGGCCAAGGCGCGCTGCACAATCACGCTTGACCGGGTGGCTGCCGCGCGTAGCCAGCAAAACGTCAGCCAGGCGGTCGCCAAGACCCGTGACGCGGTCAATCTGTCGCTTTATCCAGAATCGTTCGCCACGGCCTACGCGATGCAGCGCCACTTCATCGCGGTACTGGGGCCGACCAATTCCGGCAAGACCCACGCGGCGATGGAGCATCTGCAAAAGGCGAAGAGCGGCGTCTATCTGGCGCCGCTGCGCCTGTTGGCTCTGGAAAACTATACCCGGCTGCAACAGGCCGGCATCGCCGTCAGCCTGATCACCGGCGAGCAGCGCAAGCTGCATCCGGATGCCACCCACGTCGCCAGCACGGTGGAAATGCTGAACCCGGAGCGGCAGGTGGAGGTGGCAGTGATCGACGAGATCCAGCTGCTGGACGACCCCGACCGCGGCGCGGCCTGGACCGCAGCCGTGTGCGGCGTGCCGGCGCAAACCATCTATCTGGTGGGCGCGCCCGAAGCGCTCGAGGCGATAGAATCGCTGGTGGCGCGGGTGGGCGGCACGCTGGAAGTGCGCACGCTGGAGCGCAAGACGGCGCTGCAGATGGACAAGGCGCCGCTGTTGTCGCTGAAGAACCTGCGGCCCGGCGACGTGCTGATCGCCTTTTCCCGCCGCGAGGTGCTGAACTGGCGCGACAAGGTGATCGAGCAAGGCCTGTCGGTGTCGGCGATCTATGGCAATTTGTCGCCGGAAGTCCGGCAATCGCAGGCCGAGCGCTTCGTGGCCGGGGAGACGCAGGTGGTGGTGGCCACCGACGCCATCGGCATGGGCCTGAACACGCCGGCGCGACGCATCATTTTCACCACCGCCAGCAAGTGGGACGGCTATGCCGAGGGCGTGATCCAGGCGGCGCTGGCCAAGCAGATCGCCGGCCGGGCGGGGCGTTTCGGCAAGCATGAAACCGGTTTCGTCGCCGGTTTCGACGGTGTGACCCATAAAACCATCTCCGCTCTGTTGCGTCAGAAGCCGGAGCCCCTGCCGGAAAGCGGCTTTTTTGTCGCGCCCGGGCTGAAGTATCTGGAGGCGATTGCCGAGGCGACCGGCGAAGGCAAGCTCAAGTCGCTGCTGAGCCTGTTTGCCCGGCACATCAATGTGCATGACGAATTCTTCCTGCCGGCCAACCTGTCCGAGCAGATGGCCAAGGCGGAGTGGCTGGATGCGCTGCCGTTGAGCCTGGCCGACCGCTTCACCTTCAGCCTGTGCCCGGTGTCCACTAAGATCGCCATGTTGGAGACCGCGCTGCATGACTGGGCGGAGCAGCGCGCCCGCAAGCGGACCGCGCCGCTGTTGCGCATGGTGGGCAGCGGCGGCCGCAACGAACTGCAGTATTTGGAAGACAGCTGCAAACTCTATGCCGCGTATGCCTGGCTGGCCTACCGCATGCCGGATACCTTCCCGGATGGCGAGATGGCGCAGCTGTTGATGCAATCAACGTCGGAGCGCATCGACGCGTTGCTGCAGGTGCAGAACTCGCAGAAGCGCAAGGGCAGAGGCGGAGCCGAGCCTGCGTCCCGCAAGCCGGGCAGCCGCCATCGGCGCTGATCGCGCTTCCCTGCGTTTGAACCATGAGAAAAGCCCCGCGTTTTGCGGGGCTTTGTCTGGCAATGCTGCGCGGCTCAGGCCGTGGTGGAAATATTGGTGCTGGAGATGCTGGGTTGCAGCAGCGACTGGTTGGCCTGATACTGCGATACCGCCAGCTGCCCACCATTGGTGCGCTGTTGCGCCTGGGTGACCGACTGCGTCGCCTGGGTTGCCGGCGCGGTTGCGGTTTGAGCGGGCGTGGGTGCCTGCGGCGGGGTCGTCAGTTGTTGAGCCGCCGCCGGCTGATTGGCCGCCTGCGCGGTTTGCGTGGCGGTGGCCTGAGTCGCCGCATTGTTGTTGGCGGTGGCATTGGCCTGGGCCGGCTGGGTCGGCGCGGCAGTAGTTGGAGCCGTATTGCCATTTACCGCCGGGGCGATTGCGGCCGCAGTGCTTGGCTGCGGGTTGGTGGCAAGTACCGATGCGGAGTTGTTGACCTGTGTCGGGTTGACCTGCGGGGTTGCCGCTTGAGCGCTGACAGGCGTCGCGGCAGCTGCCTGCGCTTGCTGAGCCTGTTGGGTTTGCTGGCTTTGACTGTTGGCCAGCTGCTGCTGCAGTTGCTGTTCCACCCGTGCGGTGTCCGGGTTCTGCCGTACGGCGACCTGAGTTTGCGGCGGGCTCGCGGTTTGCTGCACGGCGGGCTGGGCATTTTCCAGCGACGACTGTACCTGCCGGGTGTTGAGTCCGGTATACAGAGGTTGCGTCGCAGGATTGCCTACGCTGGCGATGTTTGCCATGGCTACAGTCCCAATGTTCCTATATCGCTGATATTAGAACACTTTTTATCTTTCCGTGGAAATTTTTGCTGCTTATTTCAGCAATACCAGCTGCAGCATGTGTTGCGCCAACGCATCCACGTCCAATTCTCCGTCGCGGCGATACCATTGCACGGTCCAGTGCAGGCTGCCCAGCAGGGTGCGCCGCAGTAAGCGGGTATCCTGTTTCACCAAGCCGGCCAGCGCGGCTTCGTCCAGCACCTGCTGCCACAGCGCCTCGTAGCGGTCGCGCAGCACGATCAGGCCGGGTTTGGCCGATGGCGACACGCTGCGCCATTCGTACAGCATCACTTCCAGCGCGGCCTGGTTGTCGCCCAGCAGCGAGTTGAGGTGGACGCGGAACAGCGCGGCCAACCGTTCGTGCAGGCTACCGGCCTGCGAGATGGCTTCGGCCAATTGTTCGGTGGTGCTACTGATGCCCAGCGCCATCACCGCAACCAGGATCTCCTCCTTGGTGCGGAAGTGGTAGAACAGGCTGCCGGATTGCATGCCGACGGCGTTGCCAAGGTCGCGCACCGTGGTGCGTTCGTAGCCTTGGTCGCGGAACAGCATCGCCGCCGCGCGGACCAGCTCCATGCGGCGGGTGTTTTCTTCGGGTTGCTTAGGAGTTTCCGCTGCGCTCATTTCAGTCCCGGATCTGGTTGGGGGGCGGGGAAAGCAGGCCCTGCGCAGCCTGCCACACCATGTCTGGCTGCATTTTCTCCAGGCAGTCGGTATGGCCGTAAGGGCAGCTGCGCTCGAAACAGGGACTGCAGTCCAGGTTCAGCGACACCACCGCGGCCTGGTCGGACAAGGGCGGGGTGAAGTCCGGGCTGGACGAGCCGTACAGCGCCACCAGCGGCTTGTCCAGCGCGGCGGCGACGTGCATCAGGCCAGAGTCGTTGCAGACCGCCAGCGAGCACAGGCCGATCAGGTCTATCGCCTCCTCCAGGCCGGTGGCGCCGCACAGGTTGACGGCACAGCCCTGCGACAGCCGGGAAATCTCCTCGCCTATCTCCTTGTCCTTGCCGGAGCCGAACAGCCATACCGCGTAGCCGGCGGCGTCGAAGCGGCGCGCCAGTTCGGCGAAGTGGCGCGCGGGCCAGCGCTTGGCCTGGCCGTACTCGGCGCCGGGACAGAAGGCGATGATGAGGCGGCCAACATCCAGCCCCAGCCGTTGCGCGACCAGTTTCTGCACTGCGGGGTCGGCGCTGAGGCGGGGATTGGGGATGGGGCGGGGCAGCGGTCGCTTCTTGTCTTCCGCCAGCGCGCAGAAGCGCTCCACCATCATCGGCAGTTCGTGCTCGTCCAGTTCGCGGCTGTCGTTGAGAAAGCCGTAGCGGGATTCGCCCAGAAAGCCGGTGCGCAGCGGAATGCCGGCAAACAGGGGAATCAGCGCCGACTTCAGCGAGTTGGGCAGCACGATGACCTGGTCGAAGCCTTCGCGCGCCAGTTGGCGCGCCACCCTCCAGCGCTCCATCAGACGCAGCGCGCCGTGGCCAAAGGGATTGAGGTGGGATTTGGCCACTTCCGGCATCCGCGCCAAGAGCGGCAAGGTCCAGGACGGCGCGAACACGTGCAGCTCCAGTTCCGGATGGCGCTGGTGCAGGCGTCGGTACAGGGGCTGGGCCATTACGCTGTCACCGACCCAGGAGGGGCCGATGACCAGGATTTTTTTCTTCATGTGGTGCTTCCGGTTCCAAATGCAAGCCGGCTGCGGCCAGCCGGCTTGCATTTGGCGGCGGCAAGCAAAAAAGGTGTGGCCAGCGCCACACCCTTTGCAGTCGACGCGGTCGAAAGCCTTAATGGTGATGGCTGACCGGGCCGACCAGCTTGTATTTGGTGCCGCAGTAGGGACAGAGCGCCTCGCCTGTCTGCTGCACCGGCAGGTAGACGCGCGGGTGCGAGTTCCACGCCTTCATGTCCGGCATCGGGCAATGCAGCGGCAGGTCGTGCTGGGTGACTTCAATATAGCGTTCGGTGTTTTCTTTGAGTTCCGTCATGGTCATTCCTGGTTGCAGCAAGCGGGGCGTCCGAAAAACGTGTGCCAGCAGCGCGGCGCGGGGCCGCATGCTGGCTGGCGCGCGCTGCGGATTCTACCGCTTATTTTACGTAAGTGAGCCAGTGTTCGTGTTCGGCGTCCTGGCCCTTGACGATGTTGAAGTAGCGCTTCTGGATTTCCGCGGTGATCGGGCCGCGGCTGCCGTTGCCTATCGGGCGACGGTCCAGTTCGCGGATCGGCGTGACTTCGGCGGCGGTGCCGGTGAAGAAGGCTTCGTCGGCGCTGTATACCTCGTCGCGGGTGATCCGCTTTTCCACCAGTTGCAGGCCCATTTCGGCGGCGATCTGCACCACGGTGTCGCGGGTGATGCCTTCCAGCGCGCTGGTCAGGTCGGGAGTATATAGCTTGCCCTTGCGAACCATGAAGATGTTTTCGCCGGAACCTTCGGCCACGAAACCGTCCACATCCAGCAGCAACGCCTCGTCGTAGCCGTCGGCGGTGGCTTCGTTGTTGGCCAGGATGGAGTTCATGTAGTTGCCGTTGGCCTTGGCCTTGCACATGGTGATGTTGACATGGTGGCGGGTGAAGGAGCTGGTCTTCACGCGGATGCCTTTTTCCAGGCCTTCCTCGCCCAGATAGGCGCCCCACGGCCAGGCGGCCACGATCATCTGCACGTCGTTCTTCAGCGGGGCCACGCCCAGCTTGCCGGAGCCGTAAAAGGCCATCGGACGGAAATAGCAGGATTTCAGGCCGTTGGCCTTGACCACGTCCAGGTGGGCCTGGTTGACCTGTTCCGGAGTGAAGGGCAGGGCCATGCCCAGGATTTTGGCGGAGCGGAACAGGCGCTCGGTATGGTCCTGCAGACGGAAAATGGCTGGACCCTTGGGGGTTTCGTAGGCGCGCACGCCTT
>NZ_MKCT01000067.1 GCF_001855555.1 Chromobacterium sphagni
GGTGCAGCAGGAGTATTTCAAGTCCAGCGAGGAGGACATTGAGGTCAATCAGCTGTCTCCCACCGGCTATCCGATGCGGATGATAAAGAGTTGTCCGGCAATCGGCGACAGCATCCGGCCTAATTGCGAGGCCTATGGCTATCTGCTGGATTCCAAAGGCAGTTGTTCCTATATCGATGCCTATTACAAGGCTCAACAGGCGGCAGCCCCTGGGTCGAAGCGGGTGCCGGTATGGGAAAAGACCTGCCTGTGCACGCATATGCGGAATTTTGACTGCTGGACCTGTGGCCATTACGCCTATCGATTGAAAGACACCTCGCACAAGCGCGATGACGGCAGCTATCAGTTGCTGAGCGCCGAGCACGTTTTCCATGACTATCAGTACAGCAAGGACAACAAGATCGCGCTGCCGACGCGCGAGGTGTATTTGCTGGTTGGCTGAGTGAGAGTTTTTTGCTGATGCTGCGGCATCCATTCCTACCGGGATGGGTGCCGTTTTTCTTGGCACCGCGCTTGCGGTTGACGGTGCCATCGTCTGGGATCGCCGACGATTATTCATTTGCATGGCATTGCGCATCATGCCGGCTCATGGCAGTCTTGCAGGCTGTCACGCATGTCCGGTGTGCCGCGTTTCTTTGACAGGCGGTTTTGACCCGCGCTGGCGATTCTGGCCGGCATTGTTGTTTGCAAGATGGTTTGGCCTGATCTACCATCGGCGCAGCATGCCTGCTTGCCGACCACTGTTTGCAGTTGGCGCGGCGATGCCCGCATTGCGTAGTTGCGGTATATTCCGGAATGATTTCCATTTTCTTGCGAACAAGTAATAAACAATGAGCAAAATCGATAAGCAGGATCAGCAGGAAGCGGTTTCCCAAAAGATTCGCTATCGCCTGCAGCAGGCAGGGGCGCGTTTCCATGCCAACGACAATATCGCCGCTTTTATCGAGGACGGCGAGCTGGATGCCTTGCAGGACGAGGTGCAGGCCAAATTGAAGGGGGTGCTGGAAAGCTTGGTGATCGATACCGAGAATGACCACAACACGCAGGACACCGCCAAGAGGGTCGCCAAGATGTTCTTGCGCGAGGTGTTCCGCGGCCGCTATGTGGCGATGCCGTCGAGTACCGAGTTTCCCAATGTCGAGCGCCTCAACGAACTGATGATCGTCGGCCCGATCACTGTGCGCAGCGCGTGTTCGCATCATCTGTGCCCGATCATCGGCCGCGTATGGGTGGGAGTAATGCCCAACGAGAATTCCAATCTGATCGGTCTGTCCAAGTACGTGAGACTGATCGACTGGGTGATGACCCGGCCGCAAATCCAGGAGGAGGCGGTGTCGCAGATTGCGGACCTGCTGATGAGCAAGCTGCAGCCGGACGGTTTGGCCATTGTGATGGAGGCCGATCATTTCTGCATGCACTGGCGCGGGGTGAAGGATGGCAACAGCAAGATGACCAATAGCGTGATGCGCGGATCCTTCCTGACCGATCCCAATCTGCGCCGCGAATTCCTGTCCTTGATGCACAAACCTTGAAAGGAGCATGGCCATGCTGGTTCGCCTGATCTACTGCAGCCGGGCGCAACAACCGATAGACCAGGCTCTGATGGATGAAATCCTGGGGGCCTCGCGCAAATACAATCCCGCGCAGGGCATCACCGGGCTGCTGTGTTACAGCAAGGACATCTTCATGCAGGTTCTGGAGGGCAGCAGGGCGCATGTCAACCGCCTTTATTTGAAGCTGGCGCGCGACGACCGCCATCACTCGCTGACCCTGCTGTCCTTTCACGAGATAGAGCAGCGCAAGTTCGCCAACTGGAGCATGGCCGAAGTGGCGCTGGACAAGCTCAACGCTTCATTGATCCTGCGCCATTCGCCGTTGCCGATGCTGGAGCCGTTCACTATGCCGGGCGCCAGCGCGGAGCGCCTGCTGGAAGATCTGGCCGAGTCCGGCAGCATTCAGTATCGCTAGCCGCATGGCTTGTCGTGGCGGGCGAGTCCATCGTCCGTCGGTTTTGTCCTGAACAAGAGAGTATTATCCATGTCCTTTATCCGTATCGTTTCCATGGCGGTCTTGCTGGCCTTGGGCGCGGCTGCAAATGCGGCTCCCGCCACCCAGACCCTGCCCTCAGGCGTCAAGATCGAAATCCTCAAGGCCGGCAAGGGTGCGATGCCCAAGACCACCGATACCGTCAAGGTCAACTATCGCGGCACCTTCAAGGACGGCAAGGAGTTCGACAGCTCGTACAAGAACGGCGGACCGATCAGTTTTCCGTTGAACCGGGTGATTCCGTGCTGGACCCAGGGCGTGAGCGCGCTGGCGGTGGGCAGCAAGGCCAAGCTGTATTGCCCGGCGGCTACCGCTTATGGCAGCCGCGGCGTGCCAGGCACCATCCCGCCCGACACCCCGTTGTATTTCGAAGTGGAGCTGCTGGAAATCCAGAAGTAATCGCCGCGTCGCAAGATGTGAAAAACCCGGCTCGGCAAGCCGGGTTTTTGCGTATCGGGCAAGCGTTCAATTGACGACCGGAAAGAGTCCGCCCAGCGGCGCGACGATGCGCTCCAGATAGTCCGCGTCGGTCTGGTCGAAGCTGGCAAGCTGGTCGGAATCGACATCCAGCACCGCGACAACCGCGCCTGCCGCGTTGCGGATGGGCACCACCACTTCGGAGCGCGCGCTGGACGAGCAGGCGATATGGCCGGGGAAGGCGTCGACGTCGGCGACCACCAGCGTGCGGCTCTGCTCCCATGCGCTGCCGCATACTCCGCGGCCACGGGGGATGCGGGTGCAGGCGATCGGGCCTTGGAACGGACCCAGCACCAGTTGTTCGCCCTTCACCAGATAGAAGCCGGTCCACAGCCAGCCGAAGGTCATGGCCAGCGCCGAGGACAGGTTGGCCAGCGCGGCGACAAGGTCGGTTTCGCCTGCGATCAGCGCGTGAGCCTGCGGCAGCAGCGCTTGGTATTTCTCTTCCTTGTTATCGCCTTCAATGATCAGATTTTCTGCCATGGGTATTGCTTGTGAGTTGGGTCGGACGTGACAGCATACACGGCTTTGGCAAAAAGAAAACGCCACCGCGCAGCGGTGGCGTTCTGCTCAGGGAGCCTGGATCACATCATGTGCTGGCCGCCATTCATGGCGATATTGCTGCCGGTGATGAAGCCGGCGTTTTCCGAGCACAGGAAGCCTACCAGCGCGGCGATCTCTTCCGGCTTGCCCAGGCGGCCAACCGGGATCTGGGCGACGATCTTGCTGCGCACGTCTTCCGGCACCGCCATCACCATCTCGGTGGCGATATAGCCGGGAGAGATGGTGTTGACCGTCACCCCTTTCTTCGCCACTTCCTGCGCCAGAGCCATGGTGAAACCATGCATGCCGGCCTTGGCGGCGGAGTAGTTGGTCTGGCCGAACTGGCCCTTCTGGCCATTGATCGACGAGATGTTGACGATGCGGCCGAAGCCGGCTTCCATCATGGTGTCCAGCACTGGCTTGGTCATGTTGAACACCGAATCCAGATTGGTGCGTATCACCGCATCCCAGTCATCCTTGCTCTGCTTCTTGAAGCTGGCGTCGCGGGTGATGCCCGCGTTGTTGACCAGAATGCTGATCGGGCCGATATCCTTGGCTATGCGGGCGGCGATGTCCTGGCAGGCGGCAAAATCGGTGACGTCGCACAGGTAGCTGTGGATGTCGCTGAAACCCAGCCCTTTCATGTCGGCATGCCAGGCCTGCTCGCGGCCGGGTTTGCTATAGGTGGTCACAACGACATGGCCGGCTTCGGCCAATGCCTTGCAGATGGCGGTTCCAATACCGCCCATGCCTCCAGTGACTAGCGCAATCCTTTTGGTCATGATGCTGGCTCCTCTGTTGGTGTTTGTGCTTATGCTTTCGTAATGCTTGTTCCCTTTTGTTACAGCATATGTAGGCAGCCATGGAAAGTAAATAAAGAGTATGTGCTCTTTTATTTACAATCTAGCCGGTGCGAGTTCTTGTGTCAGCCTCTGCAGCAAGTCCAAGCGGTATGGGGCTATGGCGCCTTCTTTTGCTGCCGCCATGATCGCACAATTCGGCTCTACGCGATGGGTGCAGTTGTGGAAACGACACTGGCCAATGTACGGGCGCATATCTGGAAAATAGTGGATCAAATCAGGCGCTTGCAAGTGTTTCAAGCCAAATTCCTGCAGGCCCGGCGAATCGATCAGGTGACTGTTTTCGTTCAGATGGTATAGCGCGGCGTGGGTGGTGGTATGGCGGCCGGAATCCAGCGCGATGGAAATGTCGCCGATGCGCGCGTTGGCGTCCGGCAGCAGGGCGTTGGTCAGGGTGGACTTGCCCATGCCGGACTGGCCTACCAGCACGCTGGTATGTCCTTGCAGCAAGGGCAGCAGCGGAGAGAAGTCCTGCTTGGCCGACAGTGTAACCAGTTGGTAACCCAGCTTTACATAGAGTTGTAATCTGGCAAGCAGCACCGAGGTTTCCGGCAGGTCGGACTTGTTGACCACGATGACCGGATCGATGTCTCCCGCCTCGGCAGCGATCAGGCAGCGGCCAAGCAGTTCCTCGTTGGGGCTGGGCACGGCGGCGATGACGAACAGAATGCGGCTGACGTTGGCGGCAATCACCTTGGCTTTCCAGTCGTCCTGGCGGTATAGCAGGCTGCGGCGCTCCTGCGAGCGCTCTATGACCGCCTGTTCCTGGTTCTGGATCAGGATGTCGACGAAATCGCCGCAGGCGTAATCGACGCGTTTGCCGCGGGTGGTGCAGTCGTAGGTGCGGCCATTGGTTTCGACGATGAAACGGCGGCCGTGGCTGCGTATGATTTGTCCGGTACTGGCTGTCATGGGCGGCTGATCAGGGCTTCGGTCTTGGCTGCGCAGATGAAGTCGTTGAGGGTGAGGCCGCCGGCGTCGTGGGTGCTGAAGTTCACCACCGCGCGGTTGTAGTGCACCGACATATCAGGGTGATGGTCTTCGCGATGGGCGATCCAGGCCAGCGCGTTGACGAAGGCCATGGTGTCGTGGAAATTGGCGAAGCGGAAGGTCTTGTTCAGCTCAATGCCGTCGATCTGCCAGTCGGGCAGGCCGGACAGCAGCTGCTTGACGGTGTTCTCCGCCAGCGGGCTCTGGCCGTGTTGCGGGGTGCAGGAGAGTTCCAGCAGGTTCATTGTTGGCTTCCTTTCAGATGTTGGATGCGCAGCGCCGCGGGCGGGTGCGAGTCATAGAAGGTAGAGTGGACGGGTCAGGCGTCAGCGTGGCGCCGTTGTCGCGATATAGTTTGACAAGCGCGTTGACGAGGTCGTCGGCGCGGGTCTGTGTCGAGGCGAAATCGTCGGCTTCGTATTCGTGCCGGCCGACATCAGGCTGGACAGCGGCGTCAGCGGAAACGTGAAGGCCGGCATGGCGGTAAGGAACAGGATCAGAGCCATCGCCGTGCTGGGCGCGAATACGCCGAGGCCGGCATAGAACCAGGGCGCGTGCAGCAATTGGCCCAGCATCCACAGCAGTGCCAGCGACAGGGCGAATGTCAGGACGATGCGTTTGATGATGTGGCGATGCTTGAAATGCCCCAGTTCATGGGCCAGCACGGCTTCGATTTCTGTGTGGCTCAGCTGCGACAGCAGGGTGTCGAAAAAGACGATGCGCTTGGAGGCGCCAAAGCCGGTAAAGTAGGCGTTGCCGTGGCTGGACCGGCGCGAGCCGTCCATCACGAACACGCCCTGGCTCTTGAAGCCGGTCTTTTTCAGCAGCGCCTCGATTCGGAGCTTGAGCTCGGCGTCCTCCAGCGGCTTGAACTTATTGAACAGCGGCGCGATCAGCGTCGGGAACAGCGCCACCATCAGCAACTGGAAGCCAGACCAGACTAGCCATACCCACAGCCACCACTGCGGCCCCGAGATGTCCATCAGCCACAGCACCAGCGCCAGCAGCGGCAGGCCGATCGCCGCGCCCAGGGCGATGCCCTTGATCTGGTCCTGCAAAAACAGGCCGATCGTGGTTTTGTTGAAACCGAAACGGCTTTCTATGCCGAACGTGCCATACAGGCTGAGAGGCAGCGATATCAGGCTGCTGATCACGGCCATGGCGACGATCAGCGCCATGCCGGACAGCAGCGGGCTGGCGAACCATTGCTGGCTGTGGATGGCCAGCCATTGCAGGCCGCCGCCGAAGGTGAAGGCCGCCACCAGCGCGGTGTCCAGCCAGGCGGACAGCAGGCCAAGCCGGGTTTTGGCGATGGTGTAGTCGGCGGCGTGCTGATGCTGCTCCAGCGTGATATTGTCATGGAAGGCGGCGGGGACGGCGGCGCGGTTGCGGCCGATATGGCGGATGTGGCGCCAGCCCAGCCACAGCTTCAGGCTCAGCGTCAGCGCCAGCGCGATGGCGAATAGTAGGGAAAAGGCCTCGGTCATGGGTGGTCCGTGCAGGTATCGGGTTTGCCGCGCGGG
>NZ_MKCT01000068.1 GCF_001855555.1 Chromobacterium sphagni
TTCAGCGCAAAGCTCGATCGCGACATGCCCGCGTGCTCGGCCAGTTTCTGGATGGTCCAGCGTTGCGCCGGATCGTGGTGGATGGCGTGGATCGCCGCGCTCATCTGTTTGTCCGCCAGGGCGAACAGCCAGCCCACACCGCCTGCCGGCGCTTCCGCCAGATGCTGCCGCAGCGCCTGCACCAGCATGGCGTGGGCGAGGTGCTCCGCTATCAGCAACCAGCCGGGCCGCCGCTCGCGCAACTCCTGTCCCATCCGTTCCAGCGACCAGCGCAGTGCCGCCTGGTCGGTTTCCCGGCGGATATGGGCGATGGGCGGCATTTCTCCCAGCAGGATGCCGGCGTGATGGCCGTCAGAGTGAAGTGCCCGCCGACCAGAAAGAAATCCCCGCCGCCGTTGCAGGAGGCGATGCAGCCGCCCTGCGCGGCGGAAAAAACCGCGCGGGCGTCGACGGGCGTCAGCGCCAGGTCGCTGGCCAGGCGGAAAGGCCGTCCGCTGGACAGCAGGAAGCAGTCGCCCGCTTTCAGCCGCACCGGATCGGCAACGCCTTCCACCGCCAGCCAGCATTGTCCGGCCACCACGGCATAGCATTTGATGCCTTGGTGGGGCGGAAACTGGATGGCCCATTTTCCGCCGGCGTCGAAACCGCCGGAGATATAGCTGCGGGGTTTCAGCAGCGATAGCACTTCTGAGAGCGGATCCATCGGATGCCCGGACGATAACGAAGATAATATGGACTCTATAGCATGGATCGTCTTTTTCCAAGCCGCTATATTGTTTGTCATAGGCCGCGACCGCGGCCAGGACGGCAAAGGAGAAACATCATGCGAGTATTCGTCACGGGTGCGACGGGCTTTATCGGCTCCGCCGTGGTGCGGGAACTGATCGACGCGGGCCACCAGGTATCGGGCCTGGCGCGCTCGGATGCGGCGGCCAAGTCGCTCGCCGCTGCCGGCGCGCAGGCGCACAGAGGGGATCTGGAAGACCTCGACAGTCTGCGCAACGGGGCCGCGCGGTCGGATGGCGTGATCCATACCGGCTTCATTCACGATTTTTCCCGGTTCCAGGCCAATTGCGAGATAGACCGGCGCGCCATCGCGGCCCTGGGCGACGGTCTGGCGGGTTCCGGCCGCCCTCTGGTCATCACCTCCGGCACCGCGCTGCTGGCGCAAGGCCGCTTGGCGCTGGAGGAACATCAGCCGGCCTTCGATGCCGAGTCCTTCCCGCGGGTAGCGACGGACGAGGCGGCGGCCGCGGTGGCGGCGCGCGGCGTGGCGGTGTCGTTGCTGCGGCTGCCGCCCTCGGTTCACGGCGACGGCGATCACGGTTTTGTGCCCGCGCTTATCGGCTTGGCGCGGGAGAAGGGCGTTTCGGCGCATGTGGGCGCCGGCCTCAATCGCTGGCCCGCGGTGCACAGACTGGATGCCGCCCGGCTGTTCCGGCTGGCGCTGGAAAAGGGGGCGGCAGGCGCCAGGTATCACGGGGTGGCCGACGAGGGGGTGCCAGTGCGTGAGATCGCGGAGGTCATTGCCCGACGCCTGAAGGTGCCGCTTGCCGCGATGTCGGCGGAGCAAGCCGCCGAGCATTTTGGCTGGCTGGCGCGATTCGTCGGCCTGGACTGCCCGGCGTCAAGCGCGGCGACGCGGGAGGCGCTGGGGTGGCGGCCAACGCAATCTGCGTTGATTCCAGACTTGGATCGCGACGGCTATTTCGCCGGCTGAGTCGGCGGTATCGCGATGGCCGGTCGTCTTGGCTTATGGCCGCGGTCGGCGTGCCGGGCCTTGCCGTGGCGCCATGGGCGGATCACAATCGGCCAACGGGTTTCGGGATTTGCTGCGAAGCGGAGCCGGTGGACCTTTCCTTTTCACTCCTGCCAGGAGGCGGCATGCGCAAGGTTATCATTCTGGCCGCCGGCTTGACTTGGTTGCCGCATGGCCCGGCCGCAGCCTGCACGCTGTGGGGCGCGGCCGGAAGCGCCAGCGCTGGCGGCGAAGGCACCCTGCTGGCCAAGAACCGCGATTGGAAGCCGGACCACCAGCAGTCGTTGCGGCTGGTTCATCCGGCCAGCGGCTTCGCCTACCTGGGCCTGTTCGCCGACGGCAGCCGCGTGCCCGGCATCAAGGCCGGCGTCAATCAGCAAGGCCTGTCGGTGGTCAGCGCCTCCGCCAGCAGCCTGCCGCGCGAAGCCCGGGCGGGAGAGGCCGGCGAGCATGGCGTGATGCGCCAGTTGTTGCGCCGCTACGCCACGCTGGAGGCGGTGGCGGCGGATGCCGGCAAACTATTCGGCCATGCCCGGCCGGTCTTCCTGCAACTGGCCGACCCGACAGGCCTGATGCTGGTGGAGGTCGGCCAGCATGGCCGCTACCGCCTGCAGCGGGAGGCCAACGGCGTGCTCACCCACACCAACCACTACCGCGACGCCGGTCTGCTGGATCAGCCCCAGTCGATAGGCCGCAGCAGCGCCAGCCGGCTCTCCCGCATCGACAGCCTGCTGTCCGCCCAGCCATCCCACACCCGGGCGGAATTCTCCGCCATCAGCCAGGACCGCCATGACGGTCCGGACGACAGCCTGTGGCGCAGCGGCCGCGAGCATACGCTGGCCAATTGGCAAGTCTCCCTGCCCGTCAATGCGGCTCCCAGGCTGCGTCTGGTGCTGGCCAATCCCGGCGCGGAGCCGATTGCGCGCGATTATGTTCTGGATGCGGCTTTCTGGCGGCAGGCCGGGCAGCGGCTGCTGCCGTAGGAGGGCATGCTTGATTCGGCCAGCGCCAGGCTGGATGGCGCGCCCATGCCTCTTCGTGCGGGGGAGCAATCGTGACCGGCTTGCCTTTTCATTTTGCCGTTGGCATAATTGTCGATCTTCCAATCAGCCACAAGGAGAACCCCATGGATAGATTCGATACCTGCGCGCAAGGGCTGCTGGCTGAACGGACGTCTTGTCGTCGTTGATTTTTCCCGTTTTGACCGCCTTCTCGTCGTAAGCGGCGCCGCTCGGGCCGCCGTCCTCCAGCATTTCCCTTCCACCGCCTCCGCGCGGTAGCACCGCCTGCCTGGCAGGCACCCCCATACCATTTCCAAGAACGCATTTGCAGCCTGGTCTTGCATCGTGTCGGCTTGCGTGCGCCTTCAGGAGTTTCAATGCTGAATTTCGATTTTCCGCGCTTGGCCGCTATCGGCCTGACGCCGTTGTTGTTGCGACAAGCGCTGGCGCAAGCCGGCGATGCCGACGCCACCCTGTGCCGCGTCAGCCGCGTGCAGCGCGATTGTTTCTGGCTGCATGACGGCGATGAGGAGAGGCCGGCGCAGGTCCTGCCGTCCTTGCATGGACAGCTGGCGGTGGGGATTGGGCATTGGCCCAGCCGCAAGCCACCGGCGCCTGGCGGCTGCTGGAGCGGCTGGAGCCGTTCAACCAGCTGGCGAGGGTGGGCGGCGACGGCGTGCGCCAGCTGTATGCCAGCAATGTCGACACAGCCTTGCTGGTGATGGGGCTGGACGGCGATTTCAATCCGCGCCGGCTGGAGCGTTACCTGGGCTTGGCCGCATCGGCGGGCGTGGCGCCTGTGGTGGTGCTGAGCAAGGCCGATCTGTGCCCAGGCGCCGGGCGGAAGGTGGAGGAGCTGGAAGCCAGGCTGCGGCCTTTGCCGCCGATATTGCTGCTGAACGCCACCGACCCCGCCTGCCGCGGGGCTTTGCAGCCCTGGCTGGGGGCGGGGCAGACGCTGGTGCTGCTTGGCTCGTCCGGCGTAGGCAAGTCCACGCTTAGCAACACCCTGCTGGGCGTGCAGGCGCAGGTTGTGGGCGGCGTGCGGGAGGATGACAGCCGCGGCCGCCATACCACCACCGCGCGAAGCCTGCTGCAGTGCCCGGACGGCAGCTGCATCATAGACACGCCCGGCGTGCGCAGCTTGCAGGCGCCGCTGGACGAGGAGGCGCTGGCCGGCAGCTTCGCCGACATCGCGGAACTGGCGGCGCGTTGCCAGTTCCGCGACTGCAGCCACAAGCTGGAGCCCGGCTGCGCGGTGCGCGGGGCGGTGGCGAACGACCGGCTGCTCAATTACCACAAGCTGCAGCGCGAAATGCGGCGGACCGAGCAGACAGCCTTGCAGCGCCAGCAACAGCGGCGGGAGTGGAAGGTGAGAAGCAAGGCGTCGCGGCGGCGGTAGGACGGATACCCCAAAGGGGCGGTCCACCGAGTCCTAGCGGCCGATGGAGACTTCGGATCCCTGCGCGATCGGGGGATCCGCAGTTTGGTCTTCGTAAGGGAGCTAAGGCGGATCGTCCAGCGTGCTGGGCTCCAGTCCTGCGGCGCAAGAGTTTTCGACTGGTTTTGTCCGTGCCCGGTTGCCGCCGGATAACGATAGGGTGAATGGACGGCTGGTCGATGATGTCTAGTTTGTCCGATTCGATTTGGAAAAGGATGGCATGGATCTGGCGCCGGAGGCTGGCTGACCGGTGGCCCGCGCCGGGTGTGGCGCGGTTTTTTTGCTGGACCCGGATCGCATGAGAGGGGGGCGTCTGCGATCTGTCTGGGCGCAGCGAGTTGAAAAGCGCCCCGGCGGTGGCTGGGGCGCATGTCGCTTAAGGCTGCTGCGCGGCAGGTTGGCCGCTCTGCGCGGTTTTGGCCGCGCGCGGCGGCGCGTTCTTTACGTACTTGTCGAACCAGTTGAGCATTTCATAGACCAGCTGCTCGTTGGATTCGCGCGCCGCGTACCAGTGCGGCTCATGCGGCAGCATCACTAGGCGGGCGGTGCCGCCATTGCCGCGTATGGCTTCGTAGAGCTTGCTGGCCTGTAGCGGGGTGGTGCCTGGGTTGGCGTCGTCGGCGCCGTGCACGATCAGGATCGGCGTCTTCAGCTTGTCGGCGTAGAAGAAGGTGGATACCTGGCGGTATACCTCCGGCGCTTCCCACACCGAGCGGCGCTCGCTCTGGAAGCCGAACGGCGTCAGCGTCTTGTTGTAGGAGCCGCTGGTGGCGGCGCCGGCGCGGAACAGGTCGGTATGGGCCAGCAGATTGGCAGTCATCAGCGCGCCGTGGCTGTGGCCTGTGACCGCCACGCGGTCCGGGTCCACCACTCCCAATTGCACCGCGGTGTCCACCGCGGCTTTGGCGTCTGCCGCCAGCTGTTCCTGGTAGCTGTCGTAAGCGGCCTTGGGATCGCCGATGACGGGGAAGGATGCCTGGTCGATGATGGCGTAGCCGGCCAGCAGCAGATATTTGTACTGGTAGAGGCGGGTGAAGGTTTGCTGCGAGCCGCTGATCTGGCCGGCGCTGGCGGCGTCGGCGTAATCCAGCGGATAGGCGTTGAGGATGGCCGGGATGCGGGTGCCTTCCTGGTAGCCCGGCGGCGTGTACAGCGTGAACGACAACTCCACTCCGTCGGCGCGCTTGTATTTCACCAAGCGCTTCTTGATCTGCCGCAGTTCCGGCGTCGGGTCGGCGATATGGGTGACGGCGACGGGGGTGGATGCGTAGACCGCCTCGCCCTTGTCGGCGTTGACCGGCGCTCCCAGCTTGCGCAGGAAGGCGTTGGGCGCTTCGGTCGGGGTTTGCCGCCAGGTGAGAATGGTGCCGCCGTCGGTCAGCGAGATGGCGCGCTCAAGAGCGGATTTGTCGCTGCGGAACAGCCGTTCGCTCTGCAGAGTCTTGAGGCTGAGGCGGTCGAGGAAGGGCCGGTTGCCTTGCGGCGAGGCGCCGGCGCCGTTCAGGTAGATGAAGTCGCCGTCCTGGCGGATCACTCTTTGGCCATTGGCGAGCACGCGCAGCGCCGGGCTGCCGGGGCGGCGTATTTTTCATCCATCGACAAGTCCCACAGCAGGCGCGGCGCTTGTCGCGGCTGGTCGATATTGACGATATGGGTCTTGCGCCAGTGGCGGTTCAGGTCGTATTCGGTCAGCAGCGCGGTGTCGGGCCTTTCACTCCATTCGATGCCGGCGTAGCGCATTGGGGTGCGCAGGATTTCCACCGGCGCGGCGGTGAACGGGGCTTTTTGCAGCATCACCTTGTCGCGGTTGGGCGCATTGTTCTGCCAGTCGCCGCCGTCCAGCGCTTCGGCCCAGATCAGCGTGGCAGGGTCGGTGGCGCGCCAGGCGAAGTCGCGCGGGCCCAGCGGTTCGCCGTGCACCGGCACGCGGTCGGCCAGCGGCAGCGAGGCGACCGTGTGGATGGCGATGCGCGAGGACTGGCTCACATCCCATACCTGCACCTCATGCGGGAAGCGCTCGTAGGTGGTGACGTAGGAGTAGGGCTTGCGCACGGCCGATACCAGCACGTGCTTGCCGTCCGGTGCGGCGTCCACCGCATCGAACAGCGCCGGCTGCCCCAGCGGGGTGAGCTTGGAGCTCTGGACGTCGACCAGGGCCAGTTGCGAGGCGGCGTAGTAGTCGAACAGCGCTTCGTCGTGCGTGCTGTTCAGGGTGTCGCGGTTTTCGTAGGTGCTGCTCTGGCCTTTTTCGCCGTCGGCCTCCTGGATGCTGGGGCCCTCCGGAGTAAGCGGCCGCTGCGGCGGCGGGCCAAGCCTGGCGGGCACGGTCTTGACCAACAGCGTTTTCTGATCCGGCATCCATTGCAGCTCGCCGTCCAGCATGGGGTTGAGTTTGACGCCCGGAATCTGGCGTACTTTGCCGGTGGCGGCGTCGCCTACCCACAGCTGCACTGCGTCCGGCGCGACGTTGGCGAAGGCGAAGCGCTTGCCGTCGGCCGACCATTGCGGCGCGCTCGGGCAGGCGTTGGCCGGCAGCGCGACCGGGGTTTCCTTGCCGGCCGGGATGCTCACCAGCTTGAAGCTTTCCGCGCACGGCGGGATGCCGTAGCCGCCCGGGGTATCGTGTTTGCTGTGGTTGCGCGGTTCCACGCGGGTGCCGGCCAGGCGCAGATAGGGAGTGGACACGCGCGCGATGGACGGATATTCCTGCCAGGCTACCAGCAGCATCGCGTTCTTGGCGGGGCTGACGCTGGGGACAGGCAGCGCCGGAGCGCGCATCACGTCGAGAATGTTCTTGGGCGGTTGCTGATAGCCGGCGGCGAAGGCCGGCGCGGCGAGAACTGTCAACGCGGCGATCGCGACGCGCGTCAGAGTGGGCGATGTAGACATGGTTTTCCTTGTTATGATCCCGGTCGCGGCCGGGGCGGCGTTCATCCGATGCAAAACGGGAGGCGGCTTGCGCCGGCCTCCCGTCGGGAGCCGATGGTCAATGTATCACACGTCATAAGCAGGAGAGAATCCTGCAACGGCGGGATTAATCCAGCGCGTGGAAATGCTTGAGGATGCTGGAGAAGTCCAGCTTGCCGTTGCCTTGCTGCACATGCTCTTCGTACAGATTGCGCGCCAGCGCGCCCAGCGGGTTGGCGGCATGGCTCTGCATCGCGGTTTCCTCGGCCAGGCCCAGGTCCTTCAGCATCAGTTCGGACATGAAGCCGCCGGCGTAGTTGCGGCTGGCCGGCGCATTCTCCATCACGCCCGGCCAGGGGTTGTACAGCTCGGTCGCCCAATTGCGGCCGGAGCTCTTGCTGATGATGTCCGACAGCACCTTGGGGTCCAGGCCGTTCTTCACGCCCAGCGACAGCGCCTCGGCGGTGCCGGCCATCAGGATGCCAAGCAGCATGTTGTTGCAGATCTTGGCGGTCTGGCCGGCGCCGGCGCCGCCGCGTGGAAGATGTTCTTGCCCATCGCCTCCAGCAGCGGGCGGGCGCGGGCCAGGGCTTCCGCCGCGCCGCCGACGATGAAGGTCAGGGTGCCGGCGGCGGCGCCGGCGGTGCCGCCGGACACCGGGGCGTCCAGCATGGCGAGGCCCTGAGCCGCGGCGGTTTCGGCCACCCTGCGGGCGGTGCCGGCGTCTATGGTGCTGCAGTCTATCACCAGCGTGCCTTTGGCCAGCTTGGCGAACAGGCCGTCCTCGCCCAGATACAAAGCGGCCACGTGCTTGCCGGCCGGCAGCATGGATATCACCACGCTGGCGCCGCTGGCCGCGTCGGCAGCGCTGTTTGCGGCGCGGCTGCCGGCGGCTGCGGCCTTGGCCATCGCTTCGGCCGACAGGTCGAAGACGCTGACCGGGAAGCCCTTCTTCAGCAGATTGACGGCCATCGGGCCGCCCATATTGCCCAGGCCGATGAAGGCGATGTTTTCCATGCGGTTCTCCTCTGTTTCTTGCTGTTGTTTTGCGGGCCGGCTGTCGGCCGGCCCTGTCCGGATGCTCACTTCAGTGCGGCCAGCGGGTGGTCGGCGTCGCGCCATGGCGAAGCGAAGTGGCCGTTTATCCAGCTTTGGTCGATATCGGCCAGCTGCCGGCTCCAG
>NZ_MKCT01000069.1 GCF_001855555.1 Chromobacterium sphagni
GGAGAAGGCTGGCGCCACCATCACCGTGGCCGGCAATGGCCAGTTGGTGTTGGACCAACTGGTCGCCCATGGGCCGGAAGGCTTCGACGCGGTGCTGATGGATGTGCAGATGCCGGTGATGGACGGCATTGAGGCCACCCGCTGGATACGGGAGGACTCCCGGTTCGCCGCTTTGCCCATCATCGCGATGACGGCGGATGCCTTGCTGGAGGAAAGGGAAAACTGCCTGGCCGCCGGCATGGTGGACCATATCGCCAAGCCGATCGATCCCCACCAGATGTTCGCCACCCTGCTGCGCTGGACGCGGCCGACCGGAAATCATCCGGCAAAACACGCCGTCGTGAAAGGCGAGTCGCGGACGGAAGCGCGAGCCATGCCGGTTGTTGATGGCCTGAATGTCTCTGCCGGCCTGCGCCGTGTGGCGGGCAACCGCGAGCTGTACCTGCATTTGCTGCGCCAGTTTGCAACGGAAGAGGCGGATGCGGCGGAGCGTCTGGGGGCCGCCCTGAACGCCGGCGACTATCAATCCGCAGAACGCATCGCGCATACCCTGAAAGGCATCAGCGGAAGCATTGGTTTTCCCGAGCTGCAGGAAATCGCCATGAAGCTGGAGCAGGCCATTCGCGCCCGCGAAGGCTACGAAGCGATACTGGTGTCGCTGACTGCGCGGATGGCGCATCTCGTCGCGGCATTGCGCAACGCGCTGGACGCGCTGGCGCCGGCCGCGGATACGGAGGAAACGCAAGGGGCCGGCCTGCTGGCGCAGCTTGCTGCCTTGCTGGCCGCCAGCGACGGCGAAGCCTTGGGATATTTCCTGGCGCACTCCGCCGAAGTCAGGGAAACCTTCCCTGGCGATGACTATACGGCTTTCGAAAAAGCGCTGATCAACTTTGACTTTCCCGCGGCGCTGGCATCCCTGTGTGCTGCGGCGGCGCAGCAGGGCATCACGTTTCCGGAGGATGCATCATGAACGCAGTGCCCGACCTGAGACGCCAAACGGTCCTGATCGTGGACGATACGCCGGAAAGCCTCACCCAGCTTTATGGCTTGCTGAAAGACCATTACCGCACCCAGATTGCCAACGGCGGCGAGAGAGCGCTGCAGATCGTGGCCGGCGACACCTTGCCGGACCTGGTGTTGCTGGATGTGATGATGCCGGGCATCGGTGGACTGGAAGTCTGCCGCCGCCTCAAGGATGATCCGCGTACCGCGGAAATTCCGGTGATTTTCCTGACGGCGATGAGCGAGAACGAGGACGAGCAGGCGGGTTTCGACGCCGGCGCGGTCGACTACATCATCAAACCCATCTCGCCGCCCATCGTCATGGCGCGCGTCTCCACCCACCTCCGTCTCAAGGCCGCCTCGGACTTCCTGGAGGACAAGGCCGCCTTCCTGCAAAGCGAGGTGGAGCGCCGCACCCGTGAAGTGCAGGTCATTCAGGATGTCACGATCATGGCGCTGGCATCGTTGGCGGAAACCAGGGATCATGAAACCGGCAACCATCTGCGACGGACGCAGAACTACGTCCGCGCGCTGGCGGTCGAGTTGCGCAAACATCCAAAATATCGGCTGGAGCTGAATGACGAAACCATCATGATGCTGTACAAGTCGGCGCCGCTGCACGATATCGGCAAGGTCGGCATCCCCGACCACATTCTACTGAAGCCGGGTCGCTTGACGCCTGAAGAGTTCGAAGTGATGAAAACGCACACCACGCTCGGCCGCGACACCATTGCCGCGGCCGAGAGAATGCTGGATGCGCCCAGCAACTTTCTGCGGCTGGCGCGCGAGATTGCGCATTGCCACCAGGAAAAATGGGATGGCAGCGGCTATCCCCAGGGGCTGGCTGGGGAGAATATTCCGCTTTCCGCGCGCCTGATGGCGTTGGCGGACGTCTACGATGCGCTGATCTCGCGCAGGGTGTACAAGCCTGCCTTCGCGCACGAGCAGGCGGTGGAAATGATGCGGGAAGGCAGCGGCCGGCATTTCGATCCTGAAGTGGTCAAGGCTTTTCTGCAGATTTCCGACGAATTCCACACTATTGCCCTGAGGTATACCGACGAATCGTAGCAAGCCGGATCGGAGTGGGCTAGCGGTGGTATTCGCCGGCCGCCTCCGGTTGGTAGACGATTTCCAGCACGGTCAGGCGGGTGGTGCCGGAAGGTGTTGGCCACTGCATGTCCTGCCCGGTGGATAGGCCGAGCAGCGCGGCGCCTATCGGTGCCAGCACGGAGATCCGGCCTTGTTCGCTATCGGCATCGCGCGGGTAGACCAGCGTAAGCAGTTTCTCCTGGCCGTCGCCCAGACGGATGCGCGCGCGGCTGTTCATGGTGATGACATTGGCCGGCATGGCCTCTGGCTCCACCACGTCGGCGCGTTCCAGCTCTGCCTCCAGTCGACCGGCGACCGGATGGTCCCTCTCGCAAGTCTCCAGCAGCGCGGCCAGGCGCTCGTAATCGAGCGAGGAAACCATGATGGCTGGGGTAATCGACATATGAGACTCCTTCAGATGGACAAAGGGCACCGCGATGGGTGCCCTGTGGACAAATCCTGGATGGATTCACAAGTCGATCATAAAGGATTCAAAGCCGCGCAAACAAGGCTTGCGCGGCAATTATTTTGCATCTTGCGGCCGGAACTTTTTCATTAAATTGCCTTAGCCCAGCAAGGACAAGGCTGCTTGGGGCGCGATGTTCGCCTGGCGCTGGGTCAGGGCTGCGGATTGACCCAGGATTTGCTGCGACGCCAGTTGCGCGCTGGCTGCCGCGTAGTCGGTGTCGCTGATCCGGCTATTGGCCGCCTCGGTGCTGATATTGGAGGTTTGCAGATTGCTGATGACCGAATCGAAGCTGTTGCCGACGGTGCCGAGCGTGGTGCGTTGCGCGCCTATGGTATTGAGGTCGCTCCGCGCGCTTTGCTGGGCGGTCAGCGCATTGGCCTGGGTGGTGATGTCGATGGTGTTGGTGGCCGCCAGATTGGCGTTGTAGCCATTGAGTCCGCCGGACGAGGGCGCCGCCGACAGGTTGATGCCGGGAACGGTGACCTGATTGGAGGCGGTGCCGTTCGGTCCGACTTGAAAAGTCGTGGAGTTGCCACCGGTCAGCAGCGGGGTGCCGTTGTACTGGGCGCTCTGCACGATTTGTGAATTGGCCTGGGTCAGTTGGTCAACCTGCTGCTGCAATGCCTGGCGGTTGCTGCTGTTGAGCGCGCCGTCGCCTGACTGGATCGCCAGGTTCTGAATCTGCTGGGTATTGTCTTGCAGCTGGCCCAGAGCGGAATCGGCGGTCTGCACCAGGGAAATCCCGTCGCTGGTGTTGTTCAGCGCCTGGTTGTTGCCGTTGATCTGCGCTTGCAGTTGCTGTGAGATGGCTTGATTCGCCGCGTTGACCGAATCGCCGCTGAGCTGCGAGCCGGAGCCCAGTTCGGCCAGCACCTGCTTGGTTGCCTGCTGAGTCTTGCTCAACTGATATTGCCCGGCCAGCGAGGCCAGGTTGCTGTTGACGGTAAGTGCCATGGTGTTTCTCCTGCAAGCTGACTGCTCTAGACAATACTATTGCTTCAGTTTAGAAACAATGGCTTGTCGGCACAATAGCAATTTAAAGATCGCAACAATTCAGGGCGGGAATCAGGCGCCGCAAGCCACGATGGCAAACAAAAAGGCCTGCATGGAATGCAGGCCCCGCGGCAGGCTGGTGATGCTTACTTTACGCCGGGCTTTTCTGGCGTGCCGGCGGACTGGGTCAGGATTTCATAGCCGGTTTCCGTGACCAGCACGGTGTGTTCCCATTGGGCGGACAGGCTGCGGTCCTTGGTGACCACGGTCCAGCCATCGGCCAGCATGCGCAGGTGGCGCTTGCCCTGGTTGATCATGGGCTCGATGGTGAAGATCATGCCGGCCTGGATTTCCAGTCCGGTGCCAGGACGGCCGTAATGCAGGATCTGCGGCTCCTCGTGGAATTTCTTGCCTATGCCGTGGCCGCAGAACTCCTGCACCACGCTGTAGCCGGCGGCTTCGGCATGGCTTTGGATCGCGTAGCCGATGTCGCCCAGCTTGATGCCGGGCTTGACCTTCTCGATTCCCTTCCACATGCATTCATAGGTGATCTTGCACAGGCGCCTGGCGTGCGGGCTGACCTCGCCGACATAGAACATGCGGCTGGTGTCGCCGTGGTAGCCGTCCTTGATCACGGTGATGTCCAGATTGACGATGTCGCCGTTTTTCAGCGGCTTATCGTTGGGAATGCCGTGGCAGATGACGTGGTTGACCGAGGTGCAGATCGACTTGGGGTAGGGGATGTGGCCATCGGGAGCGTAGTTCAGCGGCGCCGGGATGGTGCCTTGCTCCTTCACCATGTAGTCGTGGCACAGCTTGTCTATGGCTTCGGTGGTGACGCCGGGCTTGATGTGGGGCGTGATGAAGTCCAAAACCTCGGAGGCCAGACGGCCTGCGATGCGCATCTTCTCGATGTCCTGCGCGTCTTTCAGATGGATAGCCATTTAATTGAATAAACCTGTTATTTTCAGTTGCTTGCAGTTTAAGGGCGCGCGGCTGGTGAAAGATCTCTCAACTCTCTTTCAGCAATCCGTCCGCATCCCGACCCTGAATGTTGATGACTTATTTGTGTCCATTCTACACCACTTGCAAAGTAAGTTATCCAGCCGCTGGGCGCGGCGCCTGTGCCGGACACGAAAATGGCCATTCAAGACAGCCGCAATGCGGCTCGACGGTCCACGCCATTCCTGCCGCTGTCTTGGGCATCTTGTCTACTGCGGTTTTCCTTGGGCTGCGCGCCCGTCATCCTCGCGAAAGTTGATGGACGGTGAAAATGAAAAGCCCGCAGCGCGTGCGGGGCTTGTGCTGGAAGCTGGCAGTCCGCTAGTAGTTCAGCCGCAATTCCTGTCGGACGCGATCAAGGTCGCCCTGGACGGTTACCGAGTCGTCCTTGCCGAACTTGATCACCACTTCTTCCTTGTTTGTCGACTGGTAGGAATAGGTGACACGCTGCGGGTTGACCAGAACTTCCTCTCCATCGGTATTCAGAAATGTAGCAAGGCCCATGGCTTTACCCTCCGAGATGCCCATACGGTATGGGACATCAGAATGCTAAGCGCGAAAGGCTTTGCCATTCAATTGTAATGAATACTTGCGGCGCCTGCGGTGTCGCCGGATATGGCCGTCCATGCACTCGCCACGGATGATTAGCCTGCATGCGCGGCCAGCCATTGTTTCAGTTGCGCCAGCAATTGATCCAGTTCCAGCCGGAGGCGGGCAAAGCGCTGCTCTACATCGGGAGCCGCTTCGGCAATGGCATTCTCAAGCTCCAGGGCTTGCCGGACAAAACCATCGTCGACGAACGTGCCAAGCGAGCCTCGATAGCGGTGCACCAGCCGCGCGGCGATATCGAAGTCCCCGCTCTCCCATTGCCGGAACGCCTGCTCGAAATCGATTTTGCTGTTGACGATCACGCCGAGCAGGATGGCGTTCAGCCTGGAGGCGGAGACCTTGTGCAGCATGTCGAGGGTGTCCAGCTTCAGCCAGTCGAGGTGCGCCTGAGCGTTGCCGTCGGGAGCCGTCGTTATTGCCGGCGCGCTGCCTTGGAGGCGGGCCAGCAAGGCCAGCAGTTGCTCTCCGTCCACCGGCTTGGCCAGGAAGCCATCCATGCCGGCCTCGCGGCAGCGTTCCCGCTCGTGAGGCCGGCTGCCGGCGGTCAGCGCAACGATGGGCAGCGTCAGCCCTAGTTCCTGCCTGATGATGCGGGTGGCGTCATAGCCGTCCATCACCGGCATGTGCACATCCATCAGCACCAAGTGATAAGGCGGCTCCGCAGCCCGCAAGCGCGCCACAGCCTGGGCACCGTCGGCGACAATGTCCAGGACGACCACGCAATTCTCCAGCAGGCTGGCAACCATCATCCGATTGATGTCGCTGTCTTCCACCAGCAACACGCGCAGGTTTTCACCATCGGCGCCAGCTTGTCGCTTCTGTTCCATGAGTCCTCCGGGAAATTCATGCGCCAGATGGCAACGGCATCGGCATTTATCGTGTTAGGAGTTGTAGCTGTAATACCTGAATGGCGTATGGTTTGCCGCGAGACCCTGCCAATGGCGGATAGCCTATGCTGATAGCTTAGCCAAGCGAAAGGGGCGATGAAATGGAGAGGCCCCGGCTGGATTTTGCCCAGGAGACCCTGGGTAACATCAATTAGCGCTATCAGTTGCAGCAGAGCGATACCCAGGCGCTGTTCATTCATATGCGCGAAGAATTCAAGGAGGTGTTGTTGTATCTGGGCTGACAGAAGCGCAGGTGGAGACCTTCGGGGACGCGCTGCGGGTGGTGGCCGGCTGCGGAATCATCGGGCTGCTGGTGTTTGGCGGCTACGCAGTCTGTTTTGCGCTGCCGCTGGTGAGGCGCGGCTTTATGCGGATACGTCGGCTGTTCGACGCCGCACTTGCCATCTTGTTTGGCTATGCCGGCTGGCGCATGCTGGCGGCGGCGTTGAAGCCGCTTTGACCGCGCCATCAGACTGCGCAAAGACAAAGCCCGCTTGATGCGGGCTTTGTCTTTGCGCGGGGCGGAACCTGCGCTTATTTTTGTTCCAGATGGTAGCGGGTGACCCGCTCGACTTCTTCCTTGGAGCCCAGGAACACCGCGACGCGTTCGTGCAGCTTCTGCGGCACAATGTCCATGATGCGTTCCTTGCCGTTGGTGGCGACGCCGCCGGCCTGCTCGATGACGAAAGCCATCGGGTTGCCTTCGTACATCAGGCGCAGCTTGCCGGCCTTGCCCGGGTCGCGCGCGTCTTTCGGGTACATGAAGATGCCGCCGCGAGTGATGATGCGGTGCACTTCCGCCACCATCGAGGCCACCCAGCGCATATTGAAGTCGCGGCCGCGCGGGCCGGTGCTGCCGGCCAGCAACTCTTCCACGTAACGGCGCACCGGCGCTTCCCAGTGGCGCATATTAGACATATTGATGGCGAACTCGCCAGTGCTTTCCGGGACTTGCATGTCCGGGTGGGTGAGCACGAAGGAGCCGTGCTCGCGATCCAGGGTGAAGCCATGTACGCCGCTGCCGAAGGTCAGCACCAGCATGGTTTGCGGGCCGTATACGGTGTAACCGGCAGCCACCTGGCGGGTGCCGGGCTGCAGGAAGTCCTGCTCGGACGGCATGGTGACGCCTTCCGGACAGCGCAGGATGGAGAAGATGGTTCCCACCGAGATGTTGACGTCGATATTGGACGAGCCATCCAGCGGGTCGAACATCAGCAGGTATTCGCCTTTCGGGTATTCGCCGGGAATATGGTAGGGCAGCTCCATTTCCTCCGACGCCATCGCCGCCAGGCTGCCGCCCCATTCATTGGCATCCAGCAGGAAGTCGTTGGCGATCACATCCAGCTTTTTCTGCGCTTCGCCTTGCACATTGCCGGTGCCGGCCTCGCCCAACACTCCGGCCAGCGCGCCTTTGTTGACCGAATAGCTGATTGCCTTGCAGGCTCGGCCAACGGTTTCGATCAGCAGGCGCAGTTCCGGCGGCAGGGTGCCGGCCTTGCGTTGCTGTTCGATCAGAAAGCGGGAGAGGGTGATGCGGCTCATGGCGTTCCTTATGGAATGGGTGGGTGCGCGAATGATAATGCCGACGGTTGGCCGGCACAACGCGGCATTATAGCGAATAAGCCGGCAACATCGGCAGCCGGCAACTATCAAGAATGTTGTAGTGCGTATGATTGAGGACGCCGCCATGCCGAACCGTCTCTTGTTAATTCTGTTGCTGTGCGCCGCGTGGCCGGCGCGGGCGCTGACCATCTACACCGAAGACTGGCCGCCGATCACGCTCCAGCGCAACGGCGTGGCCGATGGCATGGCGGTGGAGGTGGTGCGGGAAATCCAGGCCCACATCCATGACAACAGCCAGATCGAAGTTGTTCCCTGGGCGCGCGGCTATAAGGAGCTGCTGACCAACCCGGGCGTGATGCTGTTTACCGTCGGCCGCAATGACGCACGCGAGAAACAGATGTCGTTGCTGGGGCCGATCGCGGTTTCGCAAACCGTGCTGCTGGCCCGCAAAGGCGAGGCAGCCAAGTTGTTGGCGCTGGGCGCGGGCATTTACCAGCGTCCCGTCGGAGCGTACCGCGGCAGCATTTTCGCCGACGCGGCGTCCGCCGCCGGTTTCGTCGAGGTGGATTTGGCGCCCACGCCGCAGGTGACGGCGCAGAAGCTGTTGCTCGGCCGTTACGACATGTGGGTGGAGGGCGGCTTCGTGGTGTCCTCGGTGCTTAAGGACATCCACCAGCCGGCGGACGCGGTTGAAGTGGTGCGGGTGCTGGAGTCGCTGGAGCTGTATCTGGCGTTTTCCCGCGGCACCGGCGCCGACGAGGTGCGGCACTGGCAGGACGGCTTCGCCGCCATCAAGAAAGACGGCACCTTCAAGCGCATCTACAACAAATGGCTGCCGCGCGATGCCGCGCCCATGGATTTGCGCCTAATCGGCGTGCCGCCGGGGCCGGCTCGCTAACGCCGGGCGTTTATGCCGAAGCGGCTTCGCTTTCCAGCCAGCGGCGGAAAGCCGCCACTGTGGAATCCTCCGCCGCCATGCGCGGCACCACCCAGCAGTAGTCCCGTACCGTGGCGACCGGCGCGGCAAGGGGCGAAACCAGCGCGCCGGCGTCTATTTGCGCCTGGGCCATCGGCATCGGTCCCAGCACCACGCCCAGCCCGTCCACGGCCGCCTGCAGCGCCAGCGAGAATTTGTCGAAATGCATGCTGCTGGCCGATCGCAGCTCCGGCACGCCGGCCAGCGTCAACCAGCGCGGCCAGGCGGTGGGGCGGGTATCGGCGTGCAGCAGCGTGTGGGAAGTGAGGTCGGCCGGGCTTTGCAGCGGAATACGCGACAGCAGCGCCGGACTGCACAGCGGCAGTTCCCACTCTTTCAGGAAGGGTTTGGCGATATGGCCGGGCCAGTCGCCGGGGCCGCGGCGGATGGCCAGATCGAACGGCGCGTCCAGCCGGCTGATGTCGCGGTCGGAGGTCGCCAGATGCAGCTCCAGGTCGGGAAACTGGGCGCGGAAGCCCGCCAGCCGGGGCAGCAGCCAGTAGCTGGCGAACGTGGGTGTGGAATTGATGCTGAGCCGGCGCTGGTTGTTGGGCAGCAGCAGTTGCGAAGTGGCGTTGGCGATCAAATCCAGTCCGTCCTGCACCTGCACCAGGTAGCGCCAGCCGGCGTCGGTCAGCTTGACCCGGCCGCCGCTGCGCTCGAACAGAAGGATACCGAGCCAGTCTTCCAGCTGCTTTATCTGTTTGCTCACAGCGCCGTGGGTGACGAACAGCTCGCCCCCGGCGGCGGAAAAGCTTTCCAGCCGGGCGGCAGCCTCGAAAATGCGCAAGGAGTTCAGGGGAGGGTAAGTGCTCATGCTGTGATTTTAACTCACAATCCATGTTGCCATTACTCGTTTGTATGCAATCGTCTAAACGCGTAATCTTCACTCATTACAAAGTGCATCATTCACACGCGCCATCGCCGGATAATGATGCGGAATCGTCGAATGAAGTTTGCCGGCCGCCTTGCGCCGGCAGACTTGCCAACAACCAAGCCAAGAAGGTCCCAAGTCATGCTAGAAGCTTATCGTCAGCACGTTGCCGAGCGCGCAGCGCTGGGCATCCCCCCCCTGCCGCTGTCCGCCAAGCAGGTTGAAGAACTGGTCGAACTGCTGAAAAACCCGCCCAAAGGTGAGGAAAGCACTCTGGTCGATCTGATCACCCACCGCGTGCCGCCTGGCGTGGATGATGCCGCCAAGGTCAAGGCGTCCTTCCTGGCCGCCGTCGCCGAAGGCAGCGTGAAGTCGCCGCTGGTTTCGCGCGAACTGGCTACCGAGCTGTTGGGCACCATGCTGGGCGGCTACAACATCAAGCCGCTGATTGACCTGCTGGACGACAAGGCCGTGGCGCAGATCGCCGCCAACGGCCTGAAGAAAACCCTGCTGATGTTCGACTCCTTCCACGACGTGAAGGAGAAGATGGACAAGGGCAATGGCTTTGCCAAGGAAGTGGTGGAATCCTGGGCCAACGCCGAATGGTTCACCAGCCGTCCGGAAGTGGCGCAGAAGATCACCGTCACCGTATTCAAGG
>NZ_MKCT01000070.1 GCF_001855555.1 Chromobacterium sphagni
GTACTAAACGCCGCCACAAGGCTTTGAAAATCTGCTGCTGTTTGCAGCGCTTGGGCCAACTGGTGTTTTTGATCGGCGCTGAGTTGCGCCCCTTGCTGGATGAGGGCGTCGATGATTTGCAGCGATGCGCGCTTGCGTTCTGCAGCCGGCATCTTGGGCGGCGGATCGATCCCGAAGCGCTTGCAAACGGCAGCCTGGAAATCGCGCTGCATGCGGGCCAAATCGCCCCGCTTACCCATGATGGCGTCGCCCTGCAAACGTCCGTCTTTGATCGGGACAAACAGGGCGTGCATATGCGGTGCGGCCTCGTCAAAATGCACTACGGCGTGTAACAGCGGGCAGTCGTACCAGCACACAAGCCAGTCCTTGGCCGCCTCGAAAAAAGCTAGCGGGTCTTCAAGTTGCTGGCCTGGATCTGCAACTACTTCAATCAGCGTGATCTGGTCTTTGCGTTTGGGTTGAGCGCCAAACATTTCGAGAATGCGCGCATGTGACGCCACGATTTCCTCCGCGGTTTCCGGCCCTGCAAGTGTGCGATTTAGGTGCACACGCGCCGGGTTAATTCTGGCTCCAGATCCGCCCCGCAACTCGGCCGCGATGCCGCGTGTGTTGTGTGCCGCGATGGTCCGCAAGGTCTGATTCTGCTTCTTGCCGTTGATGGCGTGCGCGCTCAGGTAAGCAGGCATGCATCCCCCCTGGCGTGAAGGAGGGCTGCCCATGAGGCATGCCCGTCCTCGTCTGCGAATGCGAATTAGCGGCTATCTAGCCGGCTTGGCGGTGTGGTGATTTGGCGGGCGTCATGCGACGGCCTTTGCTGGCGGCTCGCTGATCAGGACGTACCTGGCAATGCCTGGATGTACGATGCCGCGTTCATCCGGCAAGGACTCGCGCTTTGTCAAAATGACGAACCCGGACTCTCTCAGCTCCTTAACCCGTGGGGCCGGGGCCAAGATGTTGAGCCTTGCCCGTGCATCGAATGTTGAAACTGGTCCAGATCTTAGGGCTTCGAGCATGCGCTGTCGTTGCGCAGCGGTGGCGAGGTTGCTAGTATCGGCGGTGTGGTTGGCGCTCGTTTCTGCTTCGGCGGGGCGGGCGTTTTTGTTTTCCATGATCGCCCCTTAAGCCGCTTGGCCTATCTGGTCAAGAAATGCGCGGATTTCCTCCACGCGCCATGCTGTTACCTTCTCGGAGAGTTTTACTGGCGCTGGCATGGTCTGTTTTCTGACCATCCGCCAAATTGTCGAATCAGACACAGGAAGGATTTTGCGCAGGTCCGCAAGTCGAATGAAACCAGTGACGGGCAGTGTGCCGTAGTGGGGCTGTTTGGTGGTTGTTGCCATGTCGTTGCCTTGTGTGGCTGTTGGTGACACGACATAACCTATTCAGAAAAGTTAACAGGCGCAGTATATCGGCTCTGTAAAATTTAACTCCAGCTGGGCGGCTTTTTCTTCCCTGGTTTTTTCTTCCTGACAGTTTTTATGCCCAGCTCTGCTGCTTGCGCAGCCGTGAGCCACATTCTTCGATTTCTGTGATCGTGAGGCCGCGCTCTCGTATCGCTTTAGCCATTTTGGCGTGCGACATGATTCGTTCAATCCAGCGCTTTTGAATCGGGTTTTCCATTAGTGTAGTGCGATAGTCTTTTGCTGATTGCACACTTACATCGTTTTCTTTTGCTATACGCGTCGCAATGGCATGTTCGGTCTCATAAATGTTGGACTCTTCCATTTTATGTAACTTTGCACCCATGCTGCTTGAATCTGGCCCCTCTGCTCGTTTCGATTGGTGTCAGATATGGCGTGTCCTTTTCCGATCTTCAAGGCGGCTCTAAGTGCGGTTAACAAGTTGCTACCAGATATATCTGGATTTGATATCACTTCAACGAGGCTTCTGATTAACGGGTCTAGTTCGTCCAGAATCATCAGCCTTACCGACTCGACGCTAAGCCGTTCGAAAACATCAATGGCTATGCCTCCGCCAGGCTCTGGTGTCATTTCCACTCGAATGGCCTGCAAACGAGCCGCGTTCTCCGATTTATCAGCCTCTAGACGCGCCGTATATGCTTTCAACAGATAAACCCCGTCTTGTGTTGCGCGGTACTTTGTTAACTCCTCGGCTCCAGCGGTTTGCTCCATGACGCCTCCCAATTGGCGCACCCTAAATGAGGTTGCCGCACCAGGCAGGCAGGGTTTCCCGCTTTTCGCCCCGACGGGCTAGGTGTTGGCAAAGCTGGTATCAGGCCGTCTTAAATAATGGCGTCACCTTCGCGCCAGCCTTCAAGCCGTCCAGATAATCCGACCAAGACTGCATCATCCGCGCCCGCTCCTGCAGATACTCGGCGTAGTTGTATGTGGCCCGGATGCTGTTTCTCTCTCCGTGGGCCATCTGGCGTTCAATGGCATCCCGATTCCATCCCTGCTCATTCAGCAGGGTGGATGCCATGTGACGGAAGCCGTGACCGGTCATGTCGTCCTTGGTGTAGCCCAGCCGGCGCAAAGCGGCATTGACGGTGTTTTCCGACATGGGTCGGCCATTGGTACGGGCGCCGGGGAAAATATACTGGCCGTTTCCCGTCAGGGCTTCCAACTCTTTCAGGATGGCCAACGCCTGCCGTGACAGCGGGACGATATGCTTTTCACGCATCTTCATACGCTCGGCCGGGATTACCCATTGCTCGGCTTCGAAGTCGATTTCAGACCACTCCGCCTTGCGCAGCTCACCAGGGCGCACAAACACCAAGGGCGCCAGCTTGAGCGCGCATTGCGTGATGAACGATCCCTGGTAGCCGTCCATTGCCCGCAGCAGCTGGGCGATCTTCTCAGGCTCGGTGATGGTGGCGAATGAGGTTTTGATGACGGGCGACAGCGCGCCGACTAGGTCGGCGGCGGAATTGCGCTTGGCGCGGCCGGTGGCGACGGCATAGCGGAAGACCTGGCCGCAGTTCTGCATTGCGCGGTGCGCGGTTTCGATGGCCCGCGGTGTTCTATGCGGCGCAGGACGGCCAGCAGCTCGGGGGCTTCAATCTCTGCAATCGGCCGCTTGCCAAGCCAGGGGAAGATGTCACGCTCAAGCCGGCGGATGATCTTGTCCGCGTGACTGTCCACCCAGGACGGCTTGTACTTCGCAAACCATTCCCGCGCCACCGCCTCGAAGCTGTTTTCCGCCTGGATCACCTTGACGGCCTTCTGCAGCTTGCGATGCAGGCCTGGGTCAATGCCCTCTGCCAGCAGTCGCCGGGCCTCGTCGCGCCGCTCCCTGCTTTGCTTGAGGCTGATTTCTGGATAGACGCCAAGTGCCAGCGTCTTGCGCGCCCCGTTGAAGCGATAGTCAAGCCGCCAGTATTTGCCGGTTTTGTTCACCAGCAGGTACATGCCTTTTTCGTCGGCGAACTTGGCGGGAGTCCCATCATCCTTGGGTTTGGCGTTCTTGCAGGCTGTATCAGTCAGCGGCATGGTCATCATCCGTTCTATCGACAGTCCACCTGTTCTGAGAAGCCAGAAATTCGATTAGGGCTTCTGTTTGTGCCGGGGAGAGCCGAATGTGTGCTGCTGGGGTTTGGATATCCAATAGCCCCTGCTCGGATAGAGCAAATCGAAGGGTGCGGCTGTTGGGCTTGGCACGGCGCGCCTTGGCTTCCTTGCGCTCGGCCATCGGGTCGCGGCCTTCCTTCAGGATTGCGCTAGCTGCATCTCTGAAAGAAATAGCCTGCTCAAGGGTTACGTCCGGGAAGACGCCAAGAGACATGGTTTTTTGTTTGCCGCCATAGCGGTAGTTCATGCGCCAGTACTTGCCACCATTTGGGTCTACCAGCAGGACAAGGTTGCGCTCGTATCGGACTTTGTAAGGAGCAGCGAGAGGCTGTAACCCGCTTGGATGCTGGGTTTCATAGGGTTTTGTCGGCATGCGATATCAACCTTGTGGTAGATACCGCTCAAACTACCGTCACAACTACTGGCATGTCAAGGCACCTCATGACACGACCGGACATAAAGAAAAACCCCGAGAGGCTTATTTCTCGGGGTTCTTGGCACACCATGACACGGTGTGAAATGCTAATTTGGTGGAGGCGGCGGGAATCGAACCCGCGTCCGAAAGTCCTCTACAGTGAGTTCTACATACTTAGTCGTGTCATTTGGATTTAACCGCTGCCACGCCGACGGACAGGCTGGACTTTGGCGAGTTACCTATTATTTCGCACTGAACCAAGTAACCCGGAACAGCACTAGCAGATGTAGAGTGACACTACAGGGTTTTGACGCCCCCGGCCCATCTGCGAACCGTTGTAGTGTCTAGCCGGCCGTTAGGCTGCTAGAGCGTAAGTTTCGTCGTTTGCGACTAAAAAAATTCAGTGTTTTACGGGGTAACTGAAATCCCGGTATGCCCCCATCTGCTTCGCAACCCCCGTCGAAACCAGGTCGCCCCCAGATAAGAATGGAAATTATACGATATTCGCCGGATTTTGGCGAGCATTATCGTTATCGCGCGAGCTTCACTCGGAGTTTTATTTCATCAGCATGTGGCCCAGCTTGGCCGCCTTGGTGTCCAGATAGTGATCATTATACGGGTTACGCCCCACCTGCAGCGGCACCCGTTCCGCGACATGAATACCGGCAGCCTCCAGCGTGGCCAGCTTGCGCGGATTGTTGGTCATCACCCTCACGCTACCTATGCCCAGATGGTCCAGCATGTGACGGGCGATGCGAAAATCGCGCATATCGGCCGGGAAGCCCAGCTGCTCGTTGGCCTCCACCGTGTCCGCGCCGCCGTCCTGCAGCTTGTAGGCACGGATCTTGTTGATCAGGCCGATGCCACGGCCTTCCTGGCGCAAGTAGAGCAGAGCGCCGCGGCCTTCCTTGGCGATGGCCTCCATCGCCGCCTCCAACTGGAAACCGCAGTCGCAACGCAGGGAAAACAGCGCGTCGCCGGTCAGGCATTCGGAATGCAAGCGCGCCAGCACCGGACGGCCATCCGCCACCTCGCCCAACGTCAGCACCACATGTTCGCGCCCCCCCGCCTCCTCAAAACCATGCATGACAAACTCGCCCCACGGCGTGGGCAATTCGCAGCTGGCCACATACTGGATGACCGGTTCTGCGGGATCTGGCAGGGGGAACGACGACATGACTTCTCCAACACGGTGAATGCTAAAAACGGGCCTGCAATGCAAAAAGGCCGCCGCTGCGGCCTGGATATGGCTTAATTGGGGAGAGAGTCCGGTTTTTCAAGCCGCGGCAGCGCGGCCAACTGCGGCGCCAACACAATGGCCAAGGCGGCCAGCCATACCTGGCGCTCCGGCGTGAAGTGGTCAGGCTCGAACGATTCGGCGTCGATGATGCCCAGCACATTGTCGTCGCGGCCCAGCACCGGCAGGCAGACCTCGCTTTTCACCTTGGGGTCGCACTCATAGTAGCCGCCGCCTTCGGCGCGCCACTGCGCCACGTCGTCCACCACCACCGCCCAGCCGGTAAGACCGACGCGGCTGTTGTTGCTGTGCTCGGCAAAAGCCTCAGTCAGCGGAAATTCGGCGCGGCTCTCCACGCCTTGGTAAGCCAGCTTGACCAGGATCGCGTCCTTGCCCACGCCTATCTTGCGGTAGATGCCCAGCCAGTCGGCGCCGATCTTGGCGTTTACCGAATCGACCAGCGCATTGAGGTTGACCAGTGCGGCGGTCAGCTCCGGGGATTCGCCGCCCAACACAAACGACAGGTCGTACGGGGTGTCGTCCAGCTCATGGATCAGCGAGCAGCTGCCGCCCTCCCCCAGCTTGGGCACCCGATAGCGGTAAAGGTCGCGGCGCGGCGCGGGCTTGTCGACGCTGAGAACGGCCTGCAGCGTGATCACGGCGATTTGCAATTCCGTGACATCCAGATTCAGCGCCTGCTCTCGCAGATAGTCGGTCAGCTGGCTTGCGGGTATCATGAGGACTCCTGAACAGCGGCGCATTTGCGATGCGCTTCGATTCGAAACCTAACAGGATACCAAACCCGGCATCGCTTCGCCATTTCGACCTCTTAATATCCTAATGACAGCCATTCATATCCGCCGCCCGGCGCTCACCATCAAGGCCGGCGTCAAAGCCCGGCAACTCCTGCAACACGGCCTTCAGCCGCAACAGGTCGGCACCCTCCCCGGCGCCGCGGGCGGCCCCAAGGCGGTGGGCCTGACCGGCCTGGATCAGGCGATATTCGAATGGCTGGCCGGCGCGCCGAGGGAGCGCGAACTGGTGGGCGCGTCGATAGGCGGCTGGCGCTTCGCCTGCGCGATGCAGCCGGACCCGGCCAAAGCGCTGGCCCGGCTGGCGGAGCGCTATACCGAAGAAAGCTATTCCAGCCGCGTCACCACCGCCCAGATCACCGCGCAGACGCGCGCCATGCTGGACGACATCCTGGGAATCGAGGGACTGGAAAGGTTGCTGGATCATCCGCATTACCGGCTGAGCCTGCTGCTGGTGCAGTCCCACGGCCTGGCCAACAGCGAGGCCAAACCGGCGCTGCTGTCCGGCCTGGCGGTGGCCGCCGCGCTGAACATGGTTGCGCGGCCGTTGCTGCGGCACAGTTTCAGCCGGGTGATCTGCCACGACCCGCGCAGTTCGTTGCGCTTCAAGCCGGAGGATGCGATTCCCACCCAGTTGCTGGCGCTGAATGCCGCCAATCTGCGGCAGGCGCTGATGGGCACAGTGGCCATTCCCGGCTTCCTGCACGGCGTGCAGCTGCCGGACGCGCCTCAGGCCATCTACCGCGACGGCGGCCTTACCGACTATCACATCGACTTCCCTTTCGCTCATCGGGACGAGATCGCGCTGTACCCGCATTTCACCGACCGCATCGTGCCGGGCTGGTTCGACAAGTCCCTGCCCTGGCGCAAGGCCAGCGGCAGCAACCAGGCCAATACCGTGCTGATCGCGCCGTCACGCGAGTATCTGGCGCAACTGCCCACCGGCAAGCTGCCGGACCGCAAGGATTTCCACCGTTATCTGGGACGGGACGCCCAGCGGCGCGGGCATTGGAAAACCGCCAGCGCGGAAAGCGGGCGCCTGGGAGACGCGTTTCTGGAATGGCTGGAGAAGCCGGGCTCGATCCCGGTGCAGCCTTTGTAAACGAAAAAGCCGGGCATGCTCGGCTTTGCGCCCACCTCACCGCCTGCTCTCTTTATTCTGCCCGGGCCTGGCCCATCCAGGCCACCAGCAGCCAAGCGCCCCCCTCATCCATTGCAATGTGCAGGCCAATATGACACCCACGCCAATGGACCGCGCGCGCAAATACCACTCGTACGCCGTCCGCATCTCTCCGCCCAGCGCATACGTCCATAAAATCAGCAACAGGATATCGATACCGCGCAGACTGCTTGCAAGCGCCATTCCCTTTTCTGCTCCCTATCCTGCATAGCGCTCGCAGCCCAACTTGCAATGGCAAAAAACTAAGGCGGACAGAAA
>NZ_MKCT01000071.1 GCF_001855555.1 Chromobacterium sphagni
CGGTCAGGTCCGCGCCCAGGGTGGCGGCGTCGCCGTAACCGTAGCTGACGGCGATTGCGGCGCTGCCGGCCGCGCGCGCGGCGGCCACGTCGTTGGCGGAGTCGCCCACCATCGCCAGTTGGTCGGGCTGGATGCCCAGCACCTGGCAGCAGTGCAGCAGCGGCAGGGCGGAAGGCTTCTTCTCGCTGAGGGTGTCGCCGCCTATCACCAGGCTGAAATGGTTGCGCAGGTCCAGCTGTTCCAGCAGGGGAACCGCCAGTCGCTCCGATTTGTTGGTGATCAGCACCAGCGGCAGCTGGCGCGCGCGCAACAGGCCCAGACCGTCGCGCACGCCGTCGTAGACTGTGGTCAGGTCGGTCAGATGCTGGCGGTAATGCTGGATGAAGTAGCGGTAGCCGCGCTCCCACAGGCCGGTTTCGGCTTCGGCGTGGCGCTGGTCGGTGATGGCGCGGTGCACCAAGCTGGCGATGCCGTCGCCCACATGTTCCTGGATGCGCATTTCCGGCAGCGGCGGCAGTTCCAGGTGATGGCGCATCGCGTTGGCGGCGGCGGCCAGGTCGGGGACGGAGTCCACCAGGGTACCGTCCAGATCGAAGGCGACGGCTTGGATGTGTTTCAGGTTCATGGCTGGCTTTATTGCGTGGCCGCAGCCTGGCAGGCCGCGGCGGGATGGAAAATTGCGTTGCTTACAGATCGCGGATGTCCACCACCTGCTGGCTGCCGAAGGCCGGCGACGTCAGGTAGTCGACAATCTGGCGCGCCGCGGCGGCCGGGGTGGCCAGGCCGCCTTCGGCCTTGAGGGCGTCGAAGCGGGCTTTTTGCGGGAACTGGCCCTCGTTGCTGCCACGGATATTGCCCTGCATGTCGGTGTCGACCACGCCAGGATACAGCGCGACGACCTGCGCCGGGTTGGCTTTGCCTTCCTGCTCCAGCGCCGCGCTGCGGCTGAAGTGGTCCAGTGCGGCCTTGGTGGCGCAGTACACGCTCCAGCCCGGGTAGGCTTTGGCGGCGGCTCCGGAGGAGATGTTGAGGATGCGGCGGCGCGCCGGCAGCGCATCGGTGGCGCGCAGCAGGGCATCGGCGGCCAACATGGGCGCGGTGACGTTGATGGCGACAGCCTGCACCAGTTGGTCGGCCGGGTAGTGGCCGGCCTGGGCGATGGGGGTGACCACGCCGGCATTATTGATCAGCGTGATGCTGGCGCACTCGGTCAGCGGCAGCTGCTGCAGCGCGCTGTGGACCGCCGCGGCAGCCTGGCCGGAGTCGGCGAGATCGGCATTGATGGCCAGCACGCGCTCGGCATGGCGTTCGCCCAAGCCCGCCAGCGCGGCGGCGGCATTGCGGGCGATGCCCGCCACGAAATCGCCGTCGGCGAGCAGGGTTTCGCAAATGGCGTAGCCCAGGCCGCGCGAGGCGCCGGTGACGATGAAGGCATGCATCTGGTGGTTGCTCCCCTATGGATTTACGGTTCGACGCGGGCCAGTTCGGCGCGCATCGCGTCTATCACGGCCTTGTAGTCCTTCTGGCCATAGATGGCCGAGCCGGCGACAAAGGTGTCGGCTCCGGCGGCGGCCACCGCGGCGATATTGTCCGCCTTGATGCCGCCGTCCACCTCCAGCCAGATCTCGCCGCCGTGCTTGGCGGTGTATTCGTCTATGCGCGTCCGCGCCTGCCTCACCTTTTCCAGCGCGTGCGGGATGAACGACTGCCCGCCAAAGCCGGGGTTGACCGACATGATCAGGATCATGTCTATCTTGTCCATCACGTGGTCCAGGAAGTGCAACGGCGTGGCCGGGTTGAAGACCAGGCCGGCTTTACAGCCGGCGTCCCCGATCAGGCCCAGCGTGCGGTCCACGTGTTCCGATCCTTCTGGATGGAAGGTGATGATGTCGGCGCCGGCCTTGGCGAAGGCCGTCGCCAGCGCATCCACCGGCTTCACCATCAGATGCACGTCGATCGGCGCCTGGGTATGTGGGCGGATGGCCTCGCAAAACATCGGGCCCATGGTCAGGTTGGGGACATAGTGGTTGTCCATCACGTCGAAGTGGATGATGTCGGCGCCGGCGGCGACGACGTCGCTCACTTCCTGGCCCAGACGGGCGAAATCGGCGGACAGAATGCTGGGGGCGATACGGAAAGTGCGCATGGCGATTGCTCTGGCATCGATTAAACACGGATGCCGGGCATTCTACCGCGCCAAAAGGCCATTGGCGGGATAAAATGAAAACCAGACCAATCAGGAGAAGCCGCAATGGCCGACAAGACCTACCTCATGGAAGTGATGGCGGAGCCGCATTACATCGACGAACAATCCAATGTCGCCAACGACATATACGTGTTCGGCTACCGCGTCCGCATCACCAATACCGGCAGCGAGCCGGCGCAGTTGGTCAGCCGGCACTGGATCATCACCGACGCCAACCAGCAGGTACAGGAGGTGCGCGGCATGGGCGTGGTGGGCGAGCAACCGCATCTGGACCCGGGCGAGGCCTTCGAATACTCCAGCGCCACCCATTTGAAAACTCCGTACGGCAGCATGAAGGGCAGCTACCAGCTGGTGGCCGACGACGGCCAGCGCTTCGAGGCGGAAATCCCGGAAATGACGCTGGTGGCCCCGCGGGTGCTGCACTAGTCGTGTTTACAGGATGGATCATCGTCCTCGCGCGGCCAGGTCCACCAGACGATGAGAGAGGCGAGCGCTCCCGCGCCAAAAGCTTCCAGTAACAGAATCCACATGATGCCTGCCCCTTGTTGAGTGAGCTTCCTTCACTTTCGGACAGGATCAAGCTACAGGCAAACCTTTTATGCGCATCAGTCATAGCGGCCCGGCGCCGGTCAATCGAAATGATTTTGAAACCATCAAGACGCTGCTGCCGTATCTATGGACTTTCAAGGGCCGGGTGACGCTGGCGCTGGCTTGCATGGTGCTGGCCAAGGTGGCGGCGGTGACGGTGCCGCTGTACCTGAAGGACATCGTCGACCAGCTGTCGGTGCCGGCCACGCTGCTGGCGGTGCCGGTGCTGGCCCTGGTGGGCTACGGCTGCGCCAGGCTGTTGTCCGGGGTGCTGGGCGAGTTGCGCGACGCCATCTTCGCCCGGGTGATACAGGGCGCGGTGCGCCAGGTGGCGCGCAGCGTGTTCCGCCATCTGTTCAAGCTGTCGCTGCGCTTCCATCTGGAGCGCCACACCGGCGGCATGAGCCGCGATATCGAGCGCGGCACCAAGGGCATAGGCTTTCTGCTCAACTTCACCGTATTCAACATCCTGCCCACGCTGTTGGAAATCGGCATGGTGACGGCGATACTGTTCCACCGCTACGCCTGGGAGTTCGCCGCGGTGACGCTGGGCACCATCGCGCTCTACATCGCCTTCACCCTGGTGGTGACCGAGTGGCGCACCGTCTACCGCCGCACCATGAATGATCTGGACTCCAAGGCCAATTCCAAGGCGATAGACGCGCTGCTCAACTACGAGACGGTGAAGTACTTCAACAACGAAGAGTACGAATCCAAACGCTACGACGGCAATCTGGCAGCCTGGGAAGCGTCCGCGGTGAAAAACCAGGTGTCGCTGTCGCTGCTCAATGCTGGCCAGGCCGCCATCATCGCAGCGGGCGTGACGCTGGTGATGGTGCTGGCGGCGCGCGCGGTGGTGGCGCGCACCATGACGGTGGGCGACGTGGTGCTGGTGGCCACCTTCATCACCCAGCTGTACGCGCCGCTCAACTTTCTGGGCTTTGTCTATCGCGAAATCAAGCATTCACTGGCGGATATAGAACGCATGTTCAAGCTGCTGGATGTCAACTTGGAAGTGGCGGATGCGCCAGAGGCCCAACTGCTTGATGCCCGCAGCGCGGCCATCCGTTTCGAGCGTGTGGGCTTCGCCTATGAAAGCAAGCGCCAGATTCTGCACGATGTGGACTTCTCCATCCCGGCCGGCCAGACGCTGGCGGTGGTGGGCGCCAGCGGCGCCGGCAAGTCGACGCTGTCGCGCATCCTGTTCCGTTTCTACGATGTCAACGCCGGCGCAGTGCGCATCAACGGCACCGACATCCGCCATTTGACGCAGGATTCGCTGCGTGCCCACATCGGCATCGTGCCGCAGGACACCGTGCTGTTCAACGACAGCATCTACTACAACATCGCCTACGGCAAAGCCGGGGCCAGCCGAGAGGAGGTGATGGAGGCGGCGCGTTCGGCCCACATCCACGATTTTGTCGTCGGCCTGCCCGACGGCTACGACACCCTGGTGGGCGAGCGCGGCCTGAAGCTGTCCGGCGGCGAGAAGCAGCGGGTGGCGATAGCCCGCACTATCCTGAAAAACCCGCCGATACTGATTTTCGATGAGGCCACCAGCGCGCTGGATTCACGCACCGAAAAGGCTATCCAGCATGAGCTGGCGGAGATATCGGCCAACCGCACCACGCTGATCATCGCTCATCGCCTGTCGACCATCGTCGACGCCGACCGCATCCTGGTGCTGGACGCTGGCCGGGTGGTGGAGCAGGGCAGCCACCGCGAACTGTTGGCAAAGAATGGCCGCTATGCCGAGATGTGGCGGCTGCAGCAGGAGAGCGAGGTGGTGGAAGGCTAGCTTTCCGGCAAGGCGGATTTCAATGCGGAACGGCGCGGCCCGGGTTCGGGCGGCGCCGTTTCGTAGTTGCGCATAGTCGCTTACCAGGACAAGGAGGTTGCGTGATCGCCAGGCTGCTTTTCATGCCGCTCGCAATGCTGTTGGCGTTTGAGGTTCATGCCGAAGGCCGGACGCTGGCGATGTGCTATGACAAGTATCCCCCCTACGCCATCGGGGAGTTTGGTGCCGTGACCGAGAGCGGCATCAAGGTTCGTCTGTTGCAAGAGATCGCCAAACAGCTTGGCCTAGTCGTCGTCGTCAGGATTCTGCCTTGGGGGCGTTGCCAGGCCGAGGCTAAGGAAGGGAGGCTGGATGGCATCCTTCCCCTGTATAAAACCCCGGAACGCGAACAGTATCTGGAGTTTTCCGCGCCGGTGATGAAGCAATACAACTGTTTTTTGTATAAAAAAAGCGCATTTCACGGCGATGTGGACTGGAAAAACTATGACAAGCTTAAAAAACACCGGCTGGGCATGGAAATAGGTTCGGTTGTCGATAAGGCTATGGAGGCCGCTTTTGCGTCCTCCCATCCAATCGAGCGGGCGGCCGACTCCGTCGCCCTGATCAAGATGATCGACTCCGGCCGCATCGATCTGGCAACCATCGATTCGAATGTGGGCAGGTATCTTGTCGATCAGCAGGGAGTCGGGGAGACGATAGGGGTTTCCAACGTGCCTATCGGCCAACTGAGCTACGCTTCTTTCGGGCTTTCCAAGGCGTCGGGAGCCGCCAGATGGATTCCCGAATTCAATAAGGCGATCGAGAAAATGCGCGCGTCCGGACAGCTTGAAAAAATCGTCAACGCGGCGGGGGAATAGCGCTGCGGGCAGAATTTTGGCACCGTTTGCCGCGCCCGCATCGATTCCTGTCGGGCGCTCAAGCCTTACACCGGACTCTTCGCATTCTGCAGCACGGTTCGATAGCCGTCGTGGTCGACAAAGGTAACGCCGTGTTCGTCCCAGTAAGGATTGGCGGATGGCGTGGCGCGGAAGCCGGCGGCGCGCATGCAGGCGCACCGAGTCTGCCATTCGGCGTGATCCGGCAGGTAGAGCACCAGCAGGTCTTCCACTGTTGGGGTGGGCGGAACCGGGTGCTGGCGGTCGACGATGAATTCCAGGTGATAGCCGGCGCCGGGCAGGCCCAGCATGATGCCGTCGAAACCGTCGTGTTCGCTGAAGCTGCCCAGCAACTGCAGGCCAAGGCCTTCGCAATACATGGCCTTGCTGGTCGGGAGATTGCTGACCGGACGGGCTACGCGCAGATGGGGGATAAGGTTGTACATGATGACGGACCTTTGAGGGAGGGTGCCATCATCATGCCATAGGTATTTGCGGCTCAGCCAGCCTTGCCGGCGGCCTTGATCTTCTGCATCTCCGCCTCCACCAGCGCGCCTTGCTGCAGGGCTTGTTGCAAGTCGTCGGCCTGGCGCAGGCCGGCAAAGGCGAGTGCCGGGTCCAGCGCGGTCAGCGCGCGGCGCACGCTGGCGCACACATCGGCGGCGGCGGTGAAGTCGGCCGGGCCCATCACCTTGCCGTTGCGGATGCGGCGGTAGTAGGCGCGGGTGGAGTTCAGGTATTGGCCGGCCTGCTGATTGCCGTCCAGCCGGCCGTCCTTGGCCAGATCCTCCAGCAGGGCGGTCAGCCGGCTGCAAGCTGCTTCGGCTTGGCCGTAGCGCTGCTCTTGGATGCGGCGGTCCAACTGGCCCGGCTTGGGACCGGAGGATTTTTTCTTGTGCTCGGCCATGGTGTTTCCTTGTAAGCGGGTCGCGCATTCTAGCCGTTTGCGCCGCCGGGCGTCTAATGCACCAGGAACTGCGCCATGTACTCGACGTTGGCTGGGAGGGAGACTTCGACGAAGTCGTTGATGCAGAACAGCGTCAGCTTGCCGCCGTAGACGGCTCCGGTGTCCAGGTGCATCACGTTGTCGTACATGATGGCATGCTCTTGCGGGGTGTGTCCCACCAGCAGCAGGTTTACGCCTTGGACTTGGCCGCCGCCGCCATTCTTCACCCGGCTGCGCGACCACAGCAGCGTGCTGTAGTCCTGTTCGCTGGGGTTGTCGGCGTCTAGCCGCGCGGACAGCGACCGCCAGTCGTTATCCGGACAGTCGGCATGCACCACGCCTATCCGGCCGCCCACTACGGCGATTTCAAGCGCCAACGGCAGTTGGGAGATGGCTGCCAGGCAGGCGTCGCGCTCGGCCTGGCCTTGCTCGGCCAGCCAAGCGCCGCCGTTGCACAGGTGGCGCTCCTGGTTGTCCGGCGGGTTGCGCATCGCGTCCAGCGCCATCTGTTCGTGGTTGCCGCGCACCGCATGGAACCAGGGCTGCGCCAGCCATTGCACCGCCAGATGGCTTTCCGGCCCGCGGTCTATCAGGTCGCCCACCGACAGCAGGCGGTCGCACGCCGGGTTGAAGGCGATGATGCTCAGCAGCCGGCCAAGCTGGCTGAAGCAGCCATGCAGATCCCCGACCACCCAGTCGCGGCCTTCGGTATTGCGCGGCAGTTTGCGGATCATCATGGCTGCGGGTTCCTGTGTTAGCGGGCCATCCAGTCTTGGCAGAATTCATCGCGGAAGGTCAGCAGCCACTGCAGTTTGCGTTCCGCCATCTGCCTGCCCGCGTCGGTTTGCATCATGCCGGGCAGCTTGGCCAGCTTCACCGCGATATGGTCTATCGCCCAGGCCTGGTCGTCGGTGGCGCGCTGTTTGGCCAGCGGATCCAGCGGGTGGGCCAGCGCGCGGCCCATGCGGCCGGAGACGTAGAACATCCGCGCCAATCCCACCGGACCCAGCGCGTCCATGCGGTCGGCGTCCTGGACGATTCTGGCCTCCAGGCTGCGCGGCGCGATGGCTGCCGAGTAGCTGTGGGCCTCGATGGCGTGGGCGAGATTGTCCATCTGCGCGGCGGACAGGCCGCTGTCCGCCAGCAACTGGCGCGCGCGCTCGGCTGACCAGCGCGAGGCCATCTGGCGCTGGGCGTGGTTCTTGGGCAGATTGACCAGATCGTGCAGGTAGCAGCCGGCCATGACCACCCGCGTGTCGGCTTCGGGGTATTGCGCCAGCAGCTGGCGCGCCACCGCCCATACCCGGTGCAGGTGGCTGAGGTCGTGGGCGCCGTCGTTGTCGGGAGGTTGCTGTTCAAGCAGTGCGATCAGGCGGTGCTGCCAGTCGGTTTGTTGTTGTGGGTTCATCGGGCAGGCCTTGGTTCTGCGCCGGGCCTTCCGCAGCGCTTGCGGCCGGCCGGGCTGGTTGTGATGCGTGATTGCGCCGTCGTTTGAGAGCGGGGACGGTTGGCCGCGCGGCAGCGGGAGAATCCGCTTGCCTGCGCTTTTCATTTTATCACCGGATGGCATGAATGCCCGTCCTAAGGTCCAGCCGGCTTCAGCATCTCCCATTGCGACAGCCGATAGACAGCCTGATGCCGGAGCAGCAGGCTGATCATCGCCAGGTCGCGGCGGTCGACGTTGTTGAACGTCAGCCGCCCGCCCGGCGACAGCGATTGCCCGGCATGCAGCAACTGGCTGGCGATGCCCTGGCGGCGGCAGCCGGGAGCAACCATCAGCTCAAGCACCTCGCCGTCGGCCGACAACAGCAGCGAGCCCTGCAGGACATCGCCGCTGCGCACGCTCAGCCAGCGCGGGGCTGGGTCGGCGCGCAGCAGAGAGTCCCGACGGTTGGGTACGGCCGGGGGGTAGGCCAGCCAGTCGGTTTGCGGCCATTGCGCCGGCAGATAGCCGGCGTGGGTGGTGACCGGCCAGTAGCGCGAGCCGGCGATGGGCATCTGGATCTGATAGCAGTCCAGTTGCCGCGCCGGCTGGAAGCCAAGCTTGGCGTAGGCAGGGCGAGCGCGCTGGTTGTCTTCCATCACTTCCAGTCTTTGCTGGAAGATGCCGCGCTTTGCCAGCAGCTGCGATACTTTTGCCGCCATCCCGCTGAGCGCGCCGTGGCGGCGGGCGATCGGCGAGACGCCGGCGGCGATGCAATAACCTTCGACGCGGCCGGCGATCTCCGGCGTGGCGCAGAGCCAGAAACCCACCAGCCTGCCGCCCTGCCACGCGCCGGCGCTCAGTTCCGGCACCCAGCCGCGGCGCAGCAGCATGCGGCGCAGTTGTTCCAGATCGGGCTGGGCGGGCACCAGATAGTCGCTGAAGGCCTCCAGAAAGCAGGGGTGCAGGTCGGCGGACGACAACCTTGCGAGATCGGCGACTCTCATTCCGCTTCTGCCGCGGCGGAAGTGGACACGGTGGCCAACAGGCGACTGATGGTGGCGTCTTCTTCTCCCACCGGCACGACGTAGGACAGCGCTTCGCGGGCGCGCTCGATGCCGGCCAAGCGCAGCAACACCCAGCTGGCCAGGTATTGCGAGGACAGACAGCCGCCTGCGGTGGCGATGTTGCCGCTCGCGCGGAAGGCCTGGCGCGGCACGGCGACGCCGGCCTGCTCCAGCCAGGGCCGGGTGAGGTCGTCGCTGCAGGCGATATTGTCCGGCAGCAGTCCCAGCCGGTGTAGCAGCAGCGCGCCTGAGCACTGGGCGCCGATCAGCTGGCGCTGCGGATCCAGCCGGAATTGGCGCGTAATGGCATCGTCAGCCACCCAGTCGCGGGTGCGGAAGCCGCTGCCTATCAGCACGGCGTCGGCGCGGTTGGCGAATTCCAGGTTTTCTTGGCGCTGCATGCGCACGCCGTTCTTCGATTGCAGCGTGGCGAAGGGGCTGCTGATGCGCACGTTCCAACCATGAGGCTGCATGCGGCCAAGCATGCCCAGCGCGATGAAGGAGTCCAGTTCATTGAAGCAGTCCAGCGTGACGATGGCGATGTCCATGCGGCGTTGTGATCGGCGAGTGGGGATAGGCTTGATGATGTTCGCGTGGCCGGGCGGGGTCAATGCGGCGGCGGGAAATTGCTGGGGAATAATTGTCTGGAGGCGAATAAAATAAACACCCCGCCGGGAGGCGGGGCGCCAGGATTCAGTCCTGCAGCCAGATCAGCGAGGCCATGCGGCCAGTCTGGCGGTCGCGGCGGTAGGAGAAGAAGCGCTCGCGGTCTATCACCGTGCAGAAGTCGCCGCCGTACACCCGGCTGACGCCGGCCGCGGCCAGGCGCTGGCGCGCCAGCGCATAGATGTCCGCCAGGTATTTGCCTTCGCCGATGTCGGCGAAGGCTTCCACGGCGGCGGGGTCGCGGGCGATGAAGGCTTCCCGCACTTCCGCGCCCACTTCGAATGCGTCCGGACCGATGGCTGGACCCAGCCAGGCCATCAGCGTCGATGGCGCCGGCCCTATGGCCGCGATGGCGGCCTCCAGCACGCCGTCGCACAGCCCGCGCCAGCCGGCGTGGGCAGCCGCGACCGCGCTGCCGGCGTCGTCGCATAGCAGAACCGGCAGGCAGTCGGCGGTCATCACCGCGCAGACCGGGCCCGGAGCGCGCGCGAAGCTGGCGTCGGCGTCCGGCGGCAGCTCAGCCGCCGAGGCTGCATTGGCCACCGCGGTGCCGTGCACCTGATTGAGCCAGAAAGGCTCCGCCGGCAGCGCTGCGCGCAGCCGCGCGCGGTTGGCGGCGACGTCGGCAGGGTCGTCGCCCACGTGCGCGCCCAGGTTCAGGCTGGCGTAGGGCGGCTGGCTGACGCCGCCCTGGCGGGTGGTGGCCAGGGTGCGGACATTGGCCGGGGCCGGCCAGTCCGCCGCGATCCAGTTTTCAGCGGGCATAGATTACTTCGACGTCGCCGTCGTCCTCGTCGTCGTCATCCCAGTCTTCATCGTCCAGCTCCTCGGCCGGGACGAAGGCGTCCTCGTCGGGCAGCGCGCCATCGCCGCGCAGCAGGTCCAGCAGACGGCGGAAGTCTTCCGGCAGCGGGGCCTTCCAGCTGCGCTCTTCGCCGGTGGCCGGGTGCACCAGGGCCAGCGCATAGGCGTGCAGCGCTTGGCGGCCCAGCGCCCTCACCGCGGCCGCGGTGTCGTCGTCCATCTTGTGGCGCGGATTGCCGTAAACCGGATCGGCTGACAGCGGATGGCCGGATTCGCGCATGTGGACGCGGATCTGGTGGGTGCGGCCGGTTTCAAGCTTGCATTCGATATAGGAGTGGCTGGCGAAGCGCTCCAGCACCCGGATATGGGTGATGGCGGGTTTGCCGCCGAATTTCAGCACCGCCATCTTCAGACGGTTATGCGGATCGCGGCCGATATTGGCGTCGATGGTGCCGTCGAACGGTACCACGCCGTCGGCGATGGCGCGGTAGATGCGCTTGACGGTACGGGCCTGCATCTGGCGCACCAGTTCGGTTTGCGCCGGCAGGGTCTTGGCCACCACCATCAGGCCGGAGGTGTCCTTGTCCAGACGATGCACGATGCCGGCGCGCGGCACGCCCGCCAGCGAAGGGCAGTGGTGCAGCAGGCCGTTGAGCAGGGTGCCGCTCCAATTACCGGAGGCGGGATGCACCACCAGGCCGGCTGGCTTGTTGATTACCAGGATGTGCTCGTCTTCGAACACGATGGGCAGATCCATCGCCT
>NZ_MKCT01000072.1 GCF_001855555.1 Chromobacterium sphagni
GAAGCGGGCCTACCGCATCAGCGACCAGGAAAGCTTCGATACCGCGCAGGAGCTGTTGCGGCGCGAAGGCATCCTGGCCGGGTCCTCGTCCGGCGCGCTGTTGGCCGCCGCATTGCGCTACTGCCGCGCCCAGACCGAGCCCAAGCGGGTGGTGACGCTGGTGTGTGACAGCGGCAACAAGTATCTGTCCAAGATGTACAACCGCGACTGGCTGGTGGACCAGGGGATGCTGCGCCTGCCCCAGGTCGGCGGCCTGACCGACCTGATCGTGCGCCGCCATCAGGACGGCAGCACGGTGTCTTGCCATCCCGACGAAGCGCTATCGGTTGCCTATCAGCGGATGCGGCTGCATGACGTGTCGCAGCTGCCGGTGCTGAAGGACGACAAGGTGGTTGGTATTCTGGACGAGTGGGACTTGCTGCTGTCGGTGCACGGCGAGCCGGAAAACTTTCGGCAGAACGTGGAAAGCGCGATGAGCAGCCAGGTGCGGACGCTGACGCCGCAAGCCTCGCTGCAGGATCTGCTGCAAGTGTTCAATGATGGCCACATCGCGTTGCTGGTTGACCAGGGCCGCTACCTGGGCCTGATCACCCAGGCTGATCTATTGGCCTTCTGGCGCCGCCAGCCGCGCGCCGCCTAACTTCCCGGGCCCGGCGTATCCGGCTGCCGGGCCGCACCCTTTGATTCGATAGGACTGAACATGACCGATTTCCACACCCTTGCCGTGACCGCTGGCGCCCATGAAGATGCGTTCGGCGCGGTGATGCCGCCGATCTACGCCACCTCCACCTACCGCCAGCACGCGCCGGGCGAGCATACAGGCTACGAATACTCGCGTTCGCAAAATCCGACGCGCGAAGCGCTGGAGCGGGCGGTGGCCGAGCTGGAGGGCGGCGCGCGCGGCTACGCCTTCGGCTCCGGACTGGCGGCCATCTCCACCGTGCTGGAGCTGCTGCCGGCCGGCAGCCACCTGATCGCGGTCAACGACCTGTACGGCGGCACTTACCGGCTGTTCGAGAAGGTGCGCAAAATCAGCGCCAATCTGGAAGTGACTTATGTCGCATCCGACGACAGCGCGGCGCTGCAGGCCGCCATCCGCCCCAATACCCGGATGGTCTGGGTGGAGACGCCGTCCAATCCGCTCAACCAATTGGTGGATTTGCGGCTGGTGGCCGATATCGCCCGCCAGCATCGCCTGATCAGCGTGGCCGACAACACCTTCGCCTCGCCGGTCAACCAGCGGCCGCTGGATTTCGGCTTCGACATCGTGGTGCACTCCGCCACCAAGTATCTGAACGGCCACTCCGATGTGGTGGCCGGGGTGGCGGTGGCCAGCCAGAACCGGCCGGACCTGGCCGAGCAGCTTGCCTTCCTGCACAACGCGGTGGGCGCGGTGCTGGACGCCTTCGCCAGCTTCCTGGTGCTGCGCGGCTTGCGCACGCTGGCGTTGCGCATCGACCAGCACAACCGCAACGGCCTGGCGATCGCGCACTGGCTGGAGCGGCAACCCCACGTGGAGAAAGTGCTGTATCCGGGACTGGAGAGCCATCCGCAGCACCAACTGGCGCGCCGGCAAATGCAAGGCTTCGGCGGGGTGGTGTCGTTCTACCTGAAAGGCGATGCGGCCAATACCCGCGCTTTCCTGGCCAAGCTCAAACTGTTCACGCTGGCCGAAAGCCTGGGAGGGGTGGAGAGCCTGGTGTGCCTGCCGTCGGCGATGACCCATGCGTCGATTCCGGCCGAGCGCCGCGCCGCATTGGGCATCCATGACAACCTGATCCGCCTGTCGGTGGGAGTGGAGGGCGAGGCGGCGCTGATCGCCGACCTGGCGCAGGCCTGGTAGGACAGGCGCGGCGCTTTGCCGTTAGAATCGTCCATCATGCCCAACCTCGACAGGAGAACGATATGAGCATTTACCGTCACAAGCAGGGCGCCCGTCTGGCCGAAGCCGTGGTCAGCAATGGCCTGATCTTCCTCGCCGGCCAGGTGCCTGAAAACACCGACGCCGATGCCCGCGGCCAGACGGAAAACGTGCTGGGGCAGATCGACGCGCTGCTGAAGGAACTGGATTCGGACAAGAGCAAGATAGTCGACGTTACCATCTTCCTGTCCAGCCTGGCGGATTACGATGCGATGAACGCCGCTTGGGACGCCTGGGTGCCGGCCGGCCATGTGCCCGCCCGCGCCACAGTGGAGGCCAAGCTGGCCAATCCGGCCTGGAAGGTGGAGATCAAGCTGGTGGCCGCGCGCTGATTCGCCTGTTGGTCCGCAAAGGCCCGTTGCCGCAAGGCAGCGGGCTTTTTTCATGGCGGCGGCAGACGGTATTGCCGGTCTTTATGCTGTCGTCGAGCTGGAGGCCTCCTTGGGTGGTTGCCGACGCTGCCTGGCATTGGGGCTGATCTTCAACCATAGGCGGGACGGCGCGGCGCGGACAAGCGGGCACTGGTCTTCAGGGCAGAAACGGTTTGATTTTTGGCTTTGATTTATGCAGGAGAATATATTTAATTGATTGATTTTAAAGATAAAAATTAAATGGATAGACCTGGTTGGCATTGTTGCTTTGCTGAATAGCCGCCGCTATGACTAGCAATGCATGCTCTGGACATAATCCGGCGGCATGCCGTCATGCACTGCAACCGCATCTCAACCCAGGAGAGTCGAAACATGCAGTCAAATTCCGTAATCATCGCAGTGTTGCTTAGTCTGGCCACGCTGGCTGGAGGCCCGGCGGCGGCCCAAGCCGTTCCATCCGCGGCGGCGCAACAAGTCGCCGCCCAAGAGCGCGATGCCGCCGCTGCCGCCAGCCGGGGGCTGGCACAATTCGCGCGGCAGACTCTGCAGGACTTCGGCGGCCGGCTGCCGGAAGGCTTCCCGCTGGACGTGGCGAGAGCGGGCGATCTGGCCGCTGCGCGCGTTGGTCCCGGTTTTCCGCTATACAGCGTCGATCCGCAAAAGCTGCTGACCGGCGGCGACATCAGCCAGTTGATGGCGCCTACCGGCAGCTGGCGTTTTGTCATCTACCTGCAGCAGCGGCCGCTTGGCTTGGTGACCGTTGAGCGGGTGGCCGGACGTTGGGAGGCGGTGGCTTATGGCGCGGCCGGATTGGCCAAGAGTCTGGAATCGCTGCAGGCCGCGTACGGTAACGCCGCGCGCAGCAATACCCGCTTTGTCAGGGTGTACCAGGCGCAGGCCGACTTCCTGGAAGTGACGCCGGCCGGCGGCGGCAAGCCCCGCTTCGCCGCGCTGAATCCGGCTTATCAACCGCTGCAGCGCCAGGCCGCCGGCGCAGGCGCCAATGGTCTGCTGGATAGCGCCGATTTCATCGAATCCCTGCGCGCCACGGTGCGCAGCAACCTTTCCAATGTCCGCTGAACCGGGAGAAAGCCATGATGAACAAGGCAATCGGCAAGATCGCGCTGGCGGCGGCGCTGCTGGCGGGCAGCGCTGTGGCGCTGGCGGACAGCAAAGTGCTGAATGTGCCGCTGACGGTGCAGGAGCATAGCCAATGGTGCTGGGCGGGCTCCAGCAAGGGGGTGCTGGGCCTGTATAAACAGACGCCCAGCCAATGCGCGATCGCCAATTGGGCATTCGGCATCAACTACGCCTGCGGCAACAGCAACTTCAACTGGAACAGCGACGCCAACAGCCCCAACAATATGTATGGCGGCGGCGGCAGCCTGCAGGACATTCTCACCCATTGGGGGGTGTCGAACTTCTCCGTCAACGACTACCTGACCTGGGCGCATGTGGTGCAGGACATCCAGGCCAACCGGCCATTCGTGATGCGCTATGGCTGGACCAGCGGCGGCGGGCATTTCATCGTCGGACGCGGCTATCAGACGGGCAGCGGCGGCAATTACATCTATATGATGAATCCGTGGCCGGGCGAGGGCATGACCTATGCCAGCTACAGCAGCGTGGTGTCGGCCAGCGACCATGACTGGACCGACACCCTGCGGATGAATGTCAGCCCTTGAAGCATCGGGAACTGAATAAAGTAAAACGGCAGGCCGCAAGCCTGTCGTTTTACTTTAACGCCGCCGGTATTGTCAGAATTTGCCGGCGAAGCGCAGCGCTTCGGCTGGCGGCTTGCCTGTCAGGAAGTCTTCCACCGCCCGCACCAGTTGCCCGGCTAGTCCGTCTTGCTGGGCATTCACCGGAATCACGTCCAGGCTGCGGGTCCAGGTCAGCTGGCGTTTGGCCAGCTGACGGGTGGCTGCGGTGCCGCGTTCGATGAATTCCTGGCGGTCGTACAGGCCGTCCTGATGCTCCCAGGCCTGGCGGTAGCCGACGCAGCGCATCGATGGCAGGTCCAGCGTCAACTCGGGGTAGGCGGCGCGCAAATGGCTGACCTCATCCAGGAAGCCCTGCTCCAGCATGATTTCGAAGCGTTGGCCGATGCGCTGGTGCAGCCAGCCGCGTTCTTGCGGCACCAATGCCAGCGACAAGCGGCGGAAGCTGGCGCCGGCCTCCTTGCCCTGAGCGAGCAGCTCGGACATCGGCCGTCCGCTCAGCAGGCACACTTCCAGCGCGCGGTGGATGCGCTGGGCGTCGTTGGGGTTGAGTCGCGCGGCGGTGGTCGGGTCCAGTCGGGCCAGACGGGCATGCAGCGCCGGCCAGCCAAGCCTAGCGGCGTCTGCGTCCAACTCCGCCCGCAACGCGGGATCGGCTTGCGGCAGATCCGACAGGCCTTCCAGCAGCGCCTTGTAGTACAGCATGGTGCCGCCCACCAGCAGCGGGATGTTGCCGCGGGTGGTGATTTCGGCTATCAGGCGATTGGCGTCGGCGTGGAACTGGGCCGCCGAATAGCTCTGCAGCGGGCTGATGATGTCTATCAGATGGTGCGGGCAGGCCGCCATCTCGGCGGCGCTGGGTTTGGCGCTGCCGATGTCCATGCCGCGGTAGACCAGCGCCGAGTCGACGCTGACGATCTCCAGCGGGAAGTGGCGGGCCATCTCCAGTGCCAGGCCGGTCTTGCCGGAGGCGGTGGGGCCCATCAACAGGATGGCTTGTGGGGTGTCGCTCATGGAAATACTCGCTGCAATCAGGGGGCGATTGTCGCATAGCCGGCGCGGGCATGCGCAAAAGGCTTGACCTCGCCGCCCAGCTGTTTACGATGGGAGTATCCATCCGGAGAGCATCCAATGAAAATCGAAGCCGCCAGCGAGAGTCATCTGCCAGCATATCGCCGTTATTTCCAGGCCTGCCGCGCAGAGGGACTGGAATACTATCGGGAGCTGGACGGCGATGCCGGGGAATGGCTGCGGCAGTTGCTGCGGCACGCGGAGCGCGAGTCGCTGCCGGAAGGGTGGGTGCCGTATCAGACCTGGTTCCTGGTGACCGGCGAAGGCGAGATCGCCGGCGCGGCCCGTTTGCGGCAGGGCGAGACGGATGTGATACAGGACGAAATCGGCCATATCGGCTTTGAAGTGTTGCCGCCGTGGCGCGGCAATGGCTATGGCCGGGTGCTGCTGCAATATGTGCAGGCATTGGGCCTTTGTCCGGCTTGCGGTACCTGGGTGGTGGTGTGCGACGCCGCCAGCTCGGCGTCCATTCGCACCATAGAGTCCTGCGGCGGCCAGCGGCTGGAGGACATGCCGCAGAAGGATGGCAGGGTGCTCAGGCGTTTCAGTCTGACTTCGCTGGCCGGAATGCTGGATTAGTTTCCCGCGCGGCGAAAAACGTGTAGAATCGGAGGCTTCCCGCGCTAAGCCCCCGTAATTCTCCGGCATCCCGGTTTAATGTCCACCATTACCGATTTAAAATATCTGAAGATCGTGCTGGAAACAGCCTTGTTGACGGCCCAGGAACCCTTGTCGGTTTTCCAGTTGAAAAAGCTGTTCACCGAGGACGTCAAGGCGGCGCTGATCAATGATATTCTGGACGATATCCAGGGTGATTGGCGCGGACGCGGGATAGAGCTGGTCAAGCTGGCTTCCGGCTGGCGCTTTCGCGCACGGGCCGAGTTCACGCCTTATCTCAACCGGCTCAATCCGGAAAAGCCGCCGCGTTATTCGCGGGCGGTAATGGAAACCCTGGCTATCATCGCCTACAAACAACCTGTGACCCGTGGCGACATCGAGGCGATACGCGGCGTATCTGTCTCCACCAACGTGATGCAGGCCCTGCTGGAGCGGGGCTGGATCGAAGTCATCGGTCACAAGGATGTACCGGGCCGTCCCGGCCTGTACGCCACTACGCGCAAGTTTTTGGACGATCTGAGCTTTGTCTCGCTCAACGACCTGCCGCCATTGGCGGAACTGGGCAGCCTGGTGATGCCGGACACCCAATTGCAAGACGACCGCCCCGATGCGGGCGCAGACGATCTCCCCCTCGACGATGAGGCGGACAATTTAGAGCCTGTCGCAGAATAAGTTTTTCTGCCAGTTGCTCCCACGGAAAGAGCAAACACATGTCTACAAAAGGACAACGTACCCACGCGCGCCAGCCGGCTGCTCGTGCCAAAGGTGGTGAAACCGCACAACCGCGTCAGAACGCCGGCCGCAGCCAGGCTCAGGGCCAGCAGCGCCAGGGCAAGCCCGGCGCCGGCTCCCAGCCCCGCTTCCCGCAGCAGGCCGGCAGCGGTCAGCAGCAGAACCGCCGCAACGGCCCGCCCCGCCAGCAGCGCGATGCTAATGGTAATCCGGTGGTGCCGTCGCAGAACGGCGTGCCGCTGTTCAAGCTGAGCCGCCGCGAACAGGAGCAGCAGGCGCTGGCCGCCGCCCGCACCAAGCCGGTGTACACCCGCGACAGCAATGGCGATGTCAATGGCAATGTGGCGTTTGACCACGAACGCCGTTTCGGCAACAAGAACGCCGCCACGCCTGTCGACGGCAATGCCCCCAAGGCGCGCGGCCCCAGGCCGGAAGGCGAGGGCCGCGGTCGTCCGCAGCCGGTGCAGAAGGCCAAGAAGCTGCGTCTGCGCAGCCCTAGCCAGGACATCAAGAGCAAGTCGCAGAAGCTGAAGGAAGTGCGCGTCGATCTGAACGAGATCGAGCCGATTCGCTTGCAGAAGGCGCTGTCCTCGTCCGGCGTCGGTTCGCGTCGCGAAATGGAAGAATGGATCGAGGCCGGCCTGGTTACCGTCAACGGCAAGAAGGCCAGCCTGGGCGACAAGGTCGGCCCGCACGACCGCGTGATGGTCAAGGGCGATGCGATCAAGCTGAAATGGCCTGACCGCCTGCCGCGCGTGATCATGTACCACAAGGAAGAGGGCGAGATCGTCACCCGCGACGATCCGGAAGGCCGCGTCACGGTATTCGACCGCCTGCCGCAAGCCAAGTCCAGCCGCTGGGTGGCCATCGGCCGCCTGGACGTCAACACCTCCGGCCTGCTGTTGATCACCACCAGCGGCGAGCTGGCCAACCGCATGATGCACCCCAGCTTCGAAGTGGAGCGCGAGTACTCGGTGCGGGTGATGGGCGAATTGACCCCGGAAATCTCGAAGGAGATGGTCAAGGGCGTGGAGCTGGAAGACGGCCCGGCGCGCTTCGACCGCATTTTCCAGACCGGCGGCCAGGAAGAGTCGGCCAACCAGTGGTACAACGTGGTGATCAAGGAAGGCCGCAATCGCGAAGTGCGCCGCATGTTCGAGCATTTCGGTCTGACCGTCAGCCGGCTGATGCGCGTGCGTTTCGGCAATATCGGCCTGCCGCCGCGGCTGAAGCGCGGCCAGTTCTACGAGCTGAATCCGGCCGAAGTGGCCGCGGTGATGAAATGGTCCAATCTGACCGTTACCGGCGGCAAGAAGGCTCCGACCCAGCGCAAGGCCTCGGCGCGCAAGCCGCGGACGCCGCGTCCGGAGTAAGGCCGGCCGTCCTCGAGGATGGCTTGTCCGCTGAAGCATGGGTGATCGCCGGTTGGCGGTTGCCCGTTTTGTTTTTGGGTGGAGACGCGTGGAAGAATTCGATCAGAACGAAACCGGCCTGCCGTTGCCGCTGGAGCCGCGCAGGCTGCGCGCCGCCATCGTCATCATCGAGGGCGGACGGCTGCTGCTGATGCACAGGATCAAGCAGGGCAAGGATTATTACGTGCTGCCCGGCGGCAACATCAAGAAGAACGAAACCCCGGCGATAGCCTGCGTGCGCGAAACGCGCGAGGAGACTGGGCTAAATGTCTGGCTGGGCGACAAGCTGTGCGTGCTGGAAAGCCATAACCGCACCGAGCATGTGTTTGTGGCGCGGGAGCACCGCGGCATGCTGCGCCTGGGCGGGCCGGAGTTGGCGAAGCTGTCGCCGGACAATCATTACGAACTGGCCTGGCTGGATGCCGACGCGCTGAGGAGGGTCAAGCTGCGGCCCAAGTCGCTGCTGCCGTATTGCCTGGCGTTGCTGGAAGGCGGCGACGGCTCCACGCCTCAGGCATAATGAAGCGGGCGCCGGGCGCGGCGACAGTCAATCAGCAGGACGGGAAGAATCATGAGCAAGGCGTTCACCAAGGAAGAAGACCAGGCGGAAGACGAGCTGCCATCCGAGCAGCGGCTGCCGGCATCGAGCAAGAACTACATCACGCCCCGCGGCTGGCAGCGCCTGAAGGACGAGCTGTACCATCTGGTCAACCGCGAGCGACCGGAGATGGTGCAGGTGGTCAACTGGGCGGCCAGCAACGGCGACCGCTCTGAAAACGGCGATTACCTGTACGGCAAGCGCCGGCTGCGGGAGATAGACCGCCGCATCCGCTTCCTGACCAAGCGGCTGGAGATCGCCGAGGTGGTGGACCCGGAAACCCGCGAGGCGACCGACCAGATCTTCTTCTCCGCCACGGTGCTGATCCGGCGCGGCGACGGCAATGAACAGCGGTTGGCGATCGTCGGCGTCGACGAGATCGATCTGCCGCGCGGCCATATCAGCTGGATCTCGCCGATCGCGCGCGCCTTGCTGAAAGCGCGCGAGGGCGACAGCGTGCTGTTCCGCGGTCCGGATGGCGACGAGGACATCGAAGTGCTGGAGGTGAGCTACCGCAAGGTGGAGTGAGCGTCTGGCGCGCCGGTGGCGCGGATGGCAAGAGAAACGGCCCTGTCGTCATCGACCGGGCCGTTTGCTTTGCATCGGCATCCGCCGTTCAGGGCAGAATGTGCTCGGACAGCTTGCCGTTGATCAGAAACCAGTCGCGGGTGGCCTTGTCGCCGCAGTCGCCGAAGGCGGTCTGCAACAGGCGCTGTTGCTCGCGGTGCAGGCTTTCCTCCAGCTGCAGGCCTTCCTCGCTCAGGCTGAGCTGCTTGACGCGCTTGTCGTGCGGGGCGGCCTGGCTGCATATCAGCTCCATTTCCAGCAGCTGGCGCAGCGGGATGTTGATCGCCTGCTTGGTCACGCCGAGAAAGGCCAGCAAGTCCTTGACCGACAGCTTGGGATAGCGGGCGACGAAGAACAGGATGCGATGATGGACCCGCGCCAGGCCGCGCTTGGCCAGCATCTCGTCCGGCTTGTTGGTCAGCGCCTTGTAGGCGTAGAAAAAAATTTCCACCGCGGCCCTGGTGTCCAGGCTGGTTTCGGCCTCCTTCATCACTGCGGTCGTGCTCATGATGTTCCCTGTTGGTTGATCTGCTCTGCCTAGCATAAGCGTAATTCTGCCGGCGCGCGGATTTGTCTGGCTACGGAGAATGGCGGATATTCATCGGTATCCGTTTGCTTCTTGTCGGCAAGTTGTTCATGCTCAATCCACGCGGTGGATCGTTGGTCTTGATCTTGTCGGCATGGTGGCGCCGTGCTCAGTCCAGTATCCTGGCAGTAGGGGAATATTTCAATGACATTCTCATGCCCCCGCCGGCCGGCGGGGGCGCAGTGTTGCGGCCGGGGCGCGGCCTATCTGGCCAGGCCGCGTTTTTGCAGCATCGGACCCGCGCTGGGGGCGTGGCCGCAGAAGGCCTGAAAGGTCAGTTGAGGATCGCGCGCGTTGCCGACGCTGAAGATGTGGCGATGCAGGCCGTCGGCCAATCCAGCGTCAAAGGCGTCGCCCTTGGCCTCGAAGACCGCGAACGCCTCGGCCTCCAGCACCTCGGCCCACATGTAGACGTAATAACCCGCCGCGTAGCCGCCGTTGAACAAGTGATTGAAGTGCGGCAGGCGGTGGGCCAGCCCGGCTTCCGGCGGCAGGCCGTAGCGGCGGCAGATTCCGTCTTCGAAGGCGGCGACGTCGTCCACGCCTTCGCCGGCCTGATGCAGCGCCAGGTCCAGCAGCGCGGAGATGGTGTAGCGCACGGTGGCGTAGCCTTGCTGGAAATTCTGCGCCGCCAGGATCTTGGCCACCAGCGCCGCCGGGATCGCCTCGCCGCTTTCGATGTGGCGCGCATGTCGCGCCAGCACCTCGGGCACCAGCGCCCAGTTCTCCAGCAGCTGCGACGGCAGCTCGACGAAATCGCGCAGCACCTGGGTGCCGGACAGGCGCTGGTAGCGCACATTGGACAGCAGGTGGTGCAGGCCGTGGCCGAACTCGTGGAACAGGGTGCGCACGTCGTCGAAGCTAAGCAGCGTCGGGCTGGCCTTGGCGAAGTTGGTGTTGTTGACGGCGATGGGCAGCGAGACGCCGCCATTGCGGCCCTGGGCGCGGTAGACGCTGGCCCAGGCGCCGCCCGACTTGCCGGGGCGGGCGAAGTTGTCGCTGAGGAAAACGCCGACCAGCTCGCCATGCCGGTACACCTCCCAGCCCTTCACGTCGGGGTGGTAGCGCGGCAGGTCGTCGCGGGCGACGAAGCTGAGGCCGAACAGCCGGCCGGCGACGTCGAACATCGCAGCCTGCATGTTTTCCAGGCTGAAATAGGGCTTCACTTCGGCGTCGTCCAGCGCGTAATGCTCCAGCCGCACCTTCTCCGCCAGATGGCGCCAGTCCCAGGGCTGGATGTCTTCGTTCAGTCCCAGCTTGCGCGCCACCGCCTGCAATTGCAGTTTTTCCCGCGCCAGCAGGGCCTTGGCCGGCTCCCACGCTTGTTCCAGCAGGCGGTGGACGGCTTCGGGCGTGCCGGCCATGCGGTCGGTCAGCGCGTAATCAGCGTAGTTGGCGTAGCCCAGCAGCCGGGCTTGTTGCTGGCGCAAAGCCATGATGCGGGTGATCAGCGGGCGATTGTCGCGCTGCGCCTGTTCGCCGCGTCCCACCCAGGCGCGCCAGGCGGATTCGCGCAGGTCGGCGCGGCTGGAGTGGGCGAGGAAGGTGGTGACGGACGAACGCGCCAGCGTAACCGCGTGGCCGTCCAGGCCGCGCTCGCGCGCGGTTTGCGCCGCGGCGGCGCGCAGGGAGGCCGGCAGACCGGCGAGATCGTCCTCGTTGTGCAAACGCAGTACGAATTCGGACTCGTCGGCCAGCACGTTCTGGCCGAATTGCGCGGACAGTCGGGCCAGTTCCGCGCTGGCGTCGGCGAACTCGCGGCGCGCCTCGCCCTGAAGACAGGAGCCGGCCATCACGAAGTCGCGGTGCAGCCGCTGCAGCAGCCGGCGCTGCTCTTCGTTCAATTCCAGCTGCGGCGCTTGCCGCAGCACCGCGTCCAGCCGGGCGAACAGTTTCTCATCCAGATAGATGGCGCCGTGGTGGGCGGCCAGCTGCGGCGCCAGTTCGCGCTCGGCGGCTTGCAGTTCGGCGTCGGAGTGCGAGCTGCGCAGATTGTGGAATACCAGCGATACGCGCTTGAGCGGCAGCGCGGCGGCGTCCAGCGCCTCCACGGTGTTGGCAAAGCTGGCGGGCTCCGCTTGATTGGCGATGGCGGCGACGGCGGCGCGATGTTCGGCCATCAACTGCCGCAAAGACGGAGCGAAGTGTTCGGCGCGGATGGCATCGAACGGCGGCAGTTGGTGCGGGGTGTCCCAGTTTTGCAGCAGCGGATTGCTCATGATGGTTGCTCTGTGGTGAGAGTGATGGTTGCGCGGAGGGGGCCGCCGCCGGCGGCCTATCGCTTCGTCAAGGCATGGGCGGCGGAAAACATCGCAATTACTGGGACTGGCTGGCGTTCCAGGGCTGGTACTGGATGTCGCCGGGCGTCACCTTGAATTGCTTGCTGATGTGGGCGACGATCGGGTCCCATTGCGCGCGCTGGCTGGTTGGGTAACGGATGCCGAAGGTCATGAACTGGTCGTCCACCAGATAGGTCTTTTGGTAGAAAATCTTGTCGCCCTCGGTGCCAGAAATCACGAACCAGTCTTTCTTGATGGTTTTGAAGGCGATTTTGCGGGGCTGGCCGGATTCGGATGATTGCTTCAAGTCGTCGTGGAATTCGCTTTGTAGCGTGTCTTCGGTGACGTTGTTGATGCCGGATGCGGTCATGACGGTTTGTCCATCCGGCGAAGTGAAGGTCATGCCGTCGCCGTTATCGGATCCTTCGCCCGCGATCAACAAACCCTTGGGAAAGGGCAGGGAGAAGGGAAAACGGCCGTTTTCATAGGTTTCGTAGCGGACCGGGGCAGCCTGTTTGGCTGCGACATGGTCTTGAGGCGCGGCCTGGTGCGTGGGGTGCTGCGATTTCCAGAATAGCGCGCCGATGGCGACGAGGGCAATGGTCGGGAGTAGCCACTTGATGGCATCGCCGATTTTTATTGTCATGCTTGCAGGGTCACGATTAGTTTAATGGAATGGCAATTTTATCCGTTCCGGGGCGCGGCAGGTATGGACCATTCGGGCGCGGTTGATTGCCGCGCGTGGGAAAAGCAAGCGGGCGGGGGAAGATCCGCCCGGCTGGCAGCGGTCTTACACCAGGCCGCGTTTCTTCAGCATCGCCGCGGCTTGGGGATCGCGGCCGCGGAAGGCGCGGAAGGCGGCGCGCTGCTCGCGGGCGTCGCCGGCGCCGTAGATGTAGCGGTGCAGCTTTTCCGCCAATTCCGGATCGAACGGATCGTCCGCCTCTTCAAAGGCGGCGAACGCTTCCGCCTCCAACACTTCCGCCCACATGTAGACGTAGTAGCCGGCGGCGTAGGCGTCGTCGGAGAAGATGTGGCCGAAATGCGGCGGGCGATGGTTCATGCCGGCTTCCATCGGGATGCCCAGCCGTTCGCGCTCGGCGGCTTCGAAGGCGGCGATGTCTATGCCATCCTGGTCGGCCCGCTGGTGCAGCGCCAGGTCTATCAGCGTGGACGCGGCGTAGCGCACGGTTTCGAAACCCTGGTTGAAGTGGCGGGCCGCCTTGATTTTGGCGACCAGCTCGGCCGCGATAGGCGCGCCGGTTTCGGCGTGGCGGGCATGCTTTTCCAGGACTTCAGGCACCAGCGCCCAGTTTTCCATCAACTGCGATGGTAGCTCGACGTAGTCCCATGGGCTGTTGGGGCCGGACAGCAGCCGGTAGTGGACGTTGGACAGCAGGCCGTGCAGGCCGTGGCCGAATTCGTGGAACAGCGTGCGCACGTCGTCGGCGCTGAGCAGGGTGGCGCCCTGGCTCGCCTTGGCGAAGTTGTTGTTGTTGCTGATGATGGGCAGTACTTTGCCGCCGTTGTCGGACTGCGGACGGTAAACGCTCATCCAGGCGCCGCTGCGCTTGCTCGGCCGCGCGTAGTTGTCGCCGATGAACAGGCCGATCAATTCGCCGTTCCGGCTGACTTCCCACAACCGGGCGTCCGGATGGTAGAGCTTGGCGTCATGCTTTTCCTGGAAGCTCAGGCCGAACAGGCGGCCGGCGACGTCGAACATCGCGGCGGTCATATTGTCTAGGCTGAAGTAGGGTTTGATCTCGGCGTCATTCAGCGCATAGCGGGCGATGCGCACTTTCTCCGCCAGGTAGAACCAGTCCCAGGGTTGGAGGTCGGCCGGCTCGCCCAGGCGGACCGCCTCTTCCCGCAGCATGGTTTTTTCCGACTGGAAACGCGCTTTGGCCGGTTCCCACACCTGGGACAGCAGATCGTGGACCGCTTGCGGCGTACCGGCCATGCGGTTGGCGATGGCGTAGTCGGCGAAGTTGGCGTAGCCCAGCAACTGGGCCTGCTCCACGCGCAGCGCCAGTATCTGTTTCGCCAATGGGCGGTTGTCGCGTTCGGCATGTTCGCCGCGGCTGGTCCAGGCGTGCCAGGCCTGTTCGCGCAGATCGCGGCGGGCGGAGTAGGTGAGGAAGGGCACGATGGACGAGCGCGACAGCGTGATGGCGTAGCCCGCCAGTTGGCGCGCCTTGGCGGCACCGCAGGCGGCATCGAGCAGGAAGGGCGGCAGGCCGGCAAGATCGTCCTCAGCCAGTTGCAGCGCGTATTCGGCTTCGTCGGCCAGCGTGTTCTGGCTGAAGGCGGTGGTCAGCTCCGCCAGTCGCGATACCACTTGGGCGTAACGCTGGCGCGCTTCGCCTTGCAGCTTGGCGCCGGCGCGCACGAAGGTGCGATGGATCAGGTCCAGCAGCCGGCTTTGCTCTTCGCTGAGGTCCAGCTGGCCGCGCTGCTGATGCACGGCGTCCAGCCGGGCGAAGAAGCCCTCGTGCATGTAGATGGCGCTATCGTGTTCCGCCAGGCGCGGCGCCATGTTGCGCTCCACCTCCTGCAGTTCCGGCGAGGTGTGCGAGCTGGTCAGATTGTCCAGCAGCAGCCTGGCGCGTTCCAGCCGCTCGCCGCAGCGGTCGAATGCCGCCGCGGTGTTGGCGAAGCTGGGCGCGCCGGCCAAGGCGGCCAGCGCGTCGATTTCGGCCAGGTGTCCGGCGAACAGGACTTCAAAAGCCGGCTCGAAGTGCTCGGCGCGGATCAGGTCGAACGGAGGCAGCTGGTGCGGGGTGGACCAGTCGTGCAGCAAGGGATTGGCGTTCATGGCGCTTGTCTTTGTCGTGGGTGGTGACGGTGATACAGCCCATGACTTTAGCATTGCTTGCGATGCGGACAAACAAAAAAATCTAGTCAGGATGGCGCCTGGATCAGATGTTCTGTCCGATGAGCCACAGCACGCCGGATGGATCCGACAGCTTGAAGTCGCGGGCGGGGACGAAGGCTTTCTGCTTCACGCTGCTCAGTGGGTTCATTTCATTTCCTTGCCATGTGCCGGGTTGAAAAAATCCCGCAGCAGCGGAGCTGGTGCGGGACGGTCTGTCGCGGCTGGCGGGCCTTTTATTGCAGCTTGGGCTCGTCTTCCAGCATGACGACGCCCGGCAGGCCGGAACGGAACACCGCCTGTTGCAGGGTGTCGATCGCCTTCTTGCGGAAGAACTGCTTGCGGGTCACCAGCAGCACCCGCCGCTGCGGCGTCGGCTGGCTGAACGGCACCACCGACAGCAGCGCCTCGTCGCCGGGGCCGACCGAAGTGGCCGGCATCACGGTGACGCCCATGCCGCTGGCCACCATATGGCGTATGGTGTTGAGCGAACTGCCCTGCAAGGTGTTGGCCAGGCTGTTGCCGAAGTGCTGGCGGCCGGACAGCTCGCTGCAGGCCTGCAGCACCTGGTCACGGAAGCAGTTGCCCTGGGTGAGCAGCAGCACGCTTTCCTCCGCCAGCTGGCAGGCATTGACCTGCGGCTGCTTTTCCCAGGGGTGGCCCTTGGGCGTGGCGACGACGAAGGGCTCGTCGTACAAGGGCCAGGCCTCGATGCCGGTTTCCTCGAAAGGATCGGCGACGATGATGGCGTCGACCTCGCCGCGCTTGAGCATTTCCGCCAGCCGCGAGGTGTAGTTCTCCTCCAGGATCAGCGGCATGTCGGGCGCCAGGATGCGCAACGCCGGAATCAGCTTGGGCAGCAGATAGGGGCTGATGGTGAAGATCACCCCCAGCTTCAGTGGCCCGGCCAGTTCGTTCTGGTGTTCGCCGGCCAGCCGCTTGACCGCTTCGGCCTCTTCCAGCACCCGTTGCGACTGCTCGATGATGCGTTCGCCGATTTCGGTGACCGCCACTTCCTGGCCGCCGCGTTCAAACAGCGTGATGCCCAGCTCGTCTTCCAGCTTCTTGATGGCGATCGACAGCGTCGGCTGGCTGACGAAGCAACTCTGGGCGGCGCGGCCGAAGTGGCGCTCGCGCGCCACCGCCACGATATAGCGCAGTTCGGTCAGCGTCATGGTTTAGCGTTGGTGTTCCGGCAGCACGATGTTGACTTCCAGGACTTCGTAGTCGTCCTGGCGCTCAACCTGCACCTTGATGTCTTCCAGGTTGACGGACACGTACTTGGAGATCACTTCCATCAGTTCGCGCTGCAGCGCCGGCAGATAGTCGGGGGCGTGGCGGCCGTTGCGTTCGTGGGCCAGGATGATCTGCAGGCGTTCCCTGGCGATGGCTGCGGATTTCTGGCGCTTGCCAAAAATCATATCGATCAATGACATGACTTAACCTCCAAACAGGCGCTTGAGGATGCCCACCTTGGGTGCGTCCAGGAAGCGCATCGGGCGTTGCTCGCCCAGGAAACGTGCCACTACGTCGGAATAGGCCTCGGCGACATCGGAACCTTTCAGGTGGATGGCCGGAGTACCCGAGTTGGAGGCTTGCAGCACGCTTTGCGATTCGGGAATCACGCCCAGAAGGGGCACCCGCAGGATTTCCTTGACGTCGTCCACCGACAGCATCTCGCCCTTGTCAACGCGGCCCGGCGCGTAGCGGGTGATCAGCAGATGTTCTTTCACCGCCTCGCGGCCTTCCTCAGCGCGCTTGGACTTGGACGACAGGATGCCCAGAATGCGGTCGGAGTCGCGCACCGACGACACTTCCGGGTTGGTGACGATCAATGCCTCGTCGGCGAAGTATAGCGCCATCAGCGCGCCCTTCTCGATGCCGGCCGGGGAGTCGCAGACGATGTATTCGAAGCCGCTGTCGGCCAGTTCCTTCAGCACCTGCTCCACGCCGTCCAGCGTCAGCGCTTCCTTGTCGCGGGTTTGCGAGGCCGGAATGATGTAGAGGTTGTCGCAGTTCTTGTCCTTGATCAGCGCCTGGTTCAGGTTGGCCTCGCCATTGACGACGTTGATCAGGTCGTACACCACGCGGCGTTCGCAGCCCATGATCAGGTCGAGGTTGCGCAGGCCGACGTCGAAGTCGATCACGGCAGTCTTGTGCCCGCGCAGTGCCAGGCCGGAAGCGAAGCTTGCGCTGGTGGTGGTTTTGCCTACGCCACCCTTGCCGGATGTCACAACGATGATTTTTGCCACGGGGCTTTCCTTTGGAAAAATGTGTTACTCGCCGAGCGCGGTCATCACCAGGCGCTCGTTCTCAAGATAGATCTGGGTGGGTTTGCCCAAAATGCTGTCCGGCAGCGCCTGCTCTATGGTGCGGTACACCCCGGCGATGGAAACCAGTTCGGCCTCCATGCTGCGGGTGAAGATGCGGGCGGCCGCATTGCCGCGCGCGCCCGCCAGCGCCCGCCCGCGCAGAGGCGCATAGACGTGGATGTTGCCGTCGGCGATGACTTCGGCGCCGGCGCTCACTACCGCCAGCACGATCAGATCGCAGCCCTTGGCGTAGATCTGCTGGCCGGCGCGCACCGGCCGGTCGATGATCATCGCGCCGGCGGGAACCGCCGCCGCAGGGGTTTCGACGGCGGACTTGGCCTGGGGTTCCTGCGGCGCTTGCGCCGAGCGGGGCAGAGCGGCGCTGCTGGCGAAAGCCAGGCCGAAGCGGCTGGCCATCGCCGCCAGCGAATTGTCCGGATGGCGCAGCGCCACGGCGCGGATGCCGCGGCGGCTCAGCAGCGGCAGCAGCCGGCCCAGATCCAGTTCGGCCGGTTTGGGCAGGGCTTCCACGTCGAGCACGAAGGCTTCCGCCGGCGCGTCGTTGCTGTTGCCGAAGCGCGCGTCCAGCGCCTGGCTCAGTTCGTCCAGGTTGTCGGTGCGCAGCAGGATCGCCAACAGGTCCAGGTTGGCGGATTTGATATCAAAGGCGTTTGCCACTGGGCTCATGGGTAGCTTTTATATGTAGATAGATTTCTTCTATGGCGCGAGTGTACTGGCTTGCCGGCATGCTTTCAATGGCGATGAGTCGGCGGCGGGCGCGGATTGGCGCGGGAGCGGTAGGCGGGGGAGCCGGAGTGCGTCGCCCAAGCAACAGAATCTGTTGCGCTGCAGAAGTGACTGTCCCGATGGTCGGGTGGCGGCTGGGGTGGCTTGTGTAATGATAATGGAATTTTTCCCTGATAAAACCTGATGTAAAATAGCCGCTTAGTTTATTGTGCGGCGCAGCATTTCCTTGACCGAAGTGTTCTCGCTGCGTTACAGTGTGGTTGTTGCGTTGCAGCATGCGCGGAACAACAGTTTTGTTGCTGTATCACTGAGTCGTTGTCTACCCGACATTTTAGGAGCTGATTACATGTTTACCACCACCCAGGAACTCTCCGCCCTCGGTCAGTCACAGTTCGACAAGGCTGTCCGCCTGTCCTCCATCGTGCTGGCCGGCGCCGAACGCTTTGCCAGCCTGCAGCTGGATCTGTCGCGCAAACTGCTGTCCGACAACGCCGAAGCCTTCAAGGCGCTGAGCGAAGTCAAGGACGCCAAGTCGCTGACCGACCTGCAAAGCGGTCTGGCGCAGCCGGCGCTGGATCAGGCATTTTCCGCCGCCCGCCACGTTTACGACGCCGCCTTGGCCACCCAGAACGAGCTATCCAGCTTTGTCGAAGAGCAGATCGCCGAAAACAGCAAGGCGCTGCAAACCAGTCTGGATCGCTTGTCCAAGAACGCTCCGGCCGGTTCCGACATCGCCGTCGCCGCGTTGAAGACCTTGCTGAACACCTCGACCGTCGCTTTTGAAAGCGTGTCCAAGACCGCCAAGAAGGTCGGCGCCGAAATCGCCGAGGCTGGCGTCGAAGCCGCCACCAACTCGGCCAAGGCCGCCAGCGCCGCAGTTGGTCGCAAGAAAACCGCCAGCAACGCCGCCTGAGCGATACCACTCTGGCTCGAGTGAGGAAACCCGCCGGTGGCGCGCCACCGGCGGGTTTTCATTTTTGCGGCGGCGGATGGGCGGCGAGAATGGCCCCAAGCTGCTCCAGCAGGGCCGGCCAGTTCTGCTGGTCGGGCAAGGTGAGCATGATGGAGCGGGCCAGGTTGGCGGCAAAGTGCTGGGCTGCCGGCGGCAGCGGCGCAGGATAAGGCGGGGTCTGGCCCAGATGTTTCAGCAGATAGGCTTGGGCCAGCTGGCGCAGCCTGTCCGCCAGCTGCCATTGACTGGCCAGCATTTGCTCCCACTGCAGCGCGCGCGGCTGGCCATCCGGCAGTGGCAGCGCGGCGTGGCCGGCATGGAGCAGGGCGGCAAACACCCGCTGGCAGAAGCGCGCGCTATGCGCCGGGCCGCAGTGCAGCCAGCAGCCGGCCTGCGGCGCCAGCGCATCCAACAGCAGCTGCGCGTCTCCCGCCGGCGGGGCGGCGCAGCCCGCCAGCAGCATGAAGCCGTGTTCCGCGGCAAGCGTTTGCCAGTCTCCGGACAGTTCGATGAACGCCAGCCCTTCCGCCTGGCATCGCGCCTGCCTTTGGGCCAGCGGCTGATCGCCGTCCCGGGCCAGATCCAGCCAGCAGTCCGCCAGCGCGATGCCTGTCCAGTCTGACGGCAGGCGCGCAGGAAGGTCGCTCTCGGACGCAGGCGTCAGCCCTCGCGCCTCTAGCCGGCGCAAGAACCAGGGGAGATGGGGAGCGTGTCCCCTGATGCGGTACGAAACAGCCATGTTGATGCCGGTGCGGGCCGCGAGGCGCGGCATGGTTCCTGTTAGAAGCGTGGCAGATGCGGCGGGGTACGGCAAACCATTATCCCGTGGAATGCTGATATTGTGCAATGCAGCATTCGCTGGGCGCAAAAAAACCGGCCATTGGGCCGGTTTGCCGTTTGGGCTGCCGCTTATTTGCCGAAGCGGGCAATGCCTTCCACCAGTTCGGTCTTGGCGTCTTCCTGCGTGCCCCAGCCTTGGATCTTGACCCATTTGCCCTTTTCCAGATCCTTGTAGTGCTCGAAGAAGTGCACCATTTGCAGACGCAGCAGTTCTGGCAGGTCTTCCAGTTTCTGAATCGCCTTGTACATCGGGCACAGTTTTTCCACCGGTACGGCGATGAGCTTGGCATCAACGCCGGATTCATCTTCCATACGAATCATGCCCAGCGCGCGGCAACGCACCACCACGCCCGGCGGCAGCGGGAACGGAGTCACCACCAGCACGTCAACCGGGTCGCCGTCTTCGGACAGGGTTTGCGGCACGAAGCCGTAGTTGGCCGGGTACATCATGGAGGTGCCCATGAAGCGGTCCACTACCAGCGTGTTCCATTCCTTGTCGAATTCGTATTTGATCGGAGCGGCGTTGGCGGAGATTTCGATGACGACGTTGAAGTCGCCCGGCATGTCTTTGCCCGGGCCGATGCTAGCGAGATTCATGGAGCGGAATCCTTGAGTGTTGTTGAACATTATTGAGTGACCGGGCGATTATATCAGCAGCTGCCGAGGATGTGCCGCGAAGGTATAATCGCGGCTTCGATAGGATGGACGCGCGAGGGATGGTGCCGATGCTGGACAAGTTGATCGTGGAGCTGGACAAGGGGTTGCGCACGCTGTGCGCGCCGGCGCAGAGCGCGCGCGCGCATCCGGACCAGGACATTGCCGAGGCCGATCTGAGCGCGGCGGACAGGAAGCACGCGCTGGGGCTGATGCGGGTCAACCATTGCGGCGAAGTGTGCGCGCAGGCCTTGTACCAGGGCCAGGCGCTGACCGCCCGCGATGCTTCGGCACGCCAGGCGCTGCGTCAGGCGGCGCAGGAGGAAGTGGAGCACCTGGCCTGGACCGAGCGCCGCATCCGCGAGCTGGGCGGCCGTCCCAGCTTGCTCAACCCGTTGTGGTATACCGGCTCGCTGGCGCTGGGAGTGGCGGCCGGCGTGCTGGGCGACAAGTGGAATCTGGGCTTCCTGCAGGAAACCGAGCAGCAGGTAGGCGCCCATCTGGATAGCCATCTGAGAAGCCTGCCGGCAGACGACGCTCGAAGCCGCGCCATCGTCGAGCGCATGCGCGACGACGAGTTGCAACATGCCGAAATGGCGCAGCAACTGGGGGCGGCCGTTCTGCCGGCGCCGATGAAGGCGGCGATGAAGTTATCTGCCCGGCTGATGACCGGCAGCAGCTACCGCATCTGAGTCCGCGGTGCCCGCATGTTCCCGACCCGCGCTCCGCCGGCGCGGGTTTTCTTTTGCCTGCGGTTTGACCGCGATCATGGTTTGCCGGCGCGGCGATGCGCTGTTTGCCGCCTGCTTGATCAAGGTCTACCGCCGGTTCGGCGCCATGTCCTACCGTGCGGTCAGATATTTCTGATTGCCAGCAGGAGGATATGTGAACGCATACCAAGCAGACGTAGTGATAGTCGGCGCCGGCGGGGCGGGCTTGCGCGCCGCCATCGCCGCCGCGCAGTCCGATCCAGGGTTGAGGATCGCGCTGATCTCCAAGGTGTATCCGATGCGCAGCCACACCGTAGCGGCGGAGGGCGGGGCGGCGGCAGTCAAGCAGAGCCATGACAGTTTCGACGCCCATTTCCACGACACCGTCTCCGGCGGCGACTGGCTGTGCGAGCAGGACGTGGTGGAATACTTCGTCGCGCAGTGCCCGGAGGAGATGGTGCAACTGGAACACTGGGGCTGTCCGTGGAGCCGCAAGGAAGACGGCAGCGTCAATGTGCGCGCCTTCGGCGGCATGAAGATAGAGCGGACCTGGTTCGCCGCCGACAAGACCGGCTTCCATATGCTGCACACCTTGTTTCAGACGTCCATCCCGTTTTCGAATATCCAGCGCTTTGACGAGTATTTCTGCGCCGATCTGATCGTGGAGGATGGCCAGGCGCGCGGCGTGCTGGCGATCGAGATCGCCAGCGGCGACAGCGTGCTGATCGAGGCCGGCGCGGTGGTGATGGCTACCGGCGGCGCCGGGCGGGTGTTCCGCGAGAACACCAACGGCGGAATCGTCACCGGCGACGGCATGGCGCTGGCCTACCGCCATGGCGTGCCGCTGCGCGATATGGAGTTCGTCCAGTACCACCCCACCTGCATGCCGCGCACCGGCTTGCTGTTTACCGAAGCCTGCCGCGGCGAGGGCGGTCTGCTGGTCAACAAGGATGGCTACCGCTACCTGCAGGACTATGGCCTGGGGCCTGCCGGGGACCAGCCACGCAACAAGTTCATGGAGCTGGGTCCGCGCGACCGGCTGAGCCAGGCTTTCTGGTACGAGCAGCAGAAGGGCCGCACGGTTGAAGGGCCGCTTGGCTCGGTGGTGTATCTGGACCTGCGCCATTTGGGGCGAGCCAGGCTGCGCGAGCGGCTGCCGCAAATCTGCGAGCTGGCCGAGGAGTTTCTGGGCATCGACCCGGCGCAAGCGCCCATCCCGGTACGGCCGGCGGTGCACTACACCATGGGCGGCATTCTGGTGGATGGCTGCTGCGCGTCGACTATGCCCGGCCTGTTTGCCGCCGGCGAGTGTTCCAGCGTGGGCATACACGGCGCCAACCGGCTGGGGTCGAACTCTTTGGCCGAGCTGTCGGTATTCGGCAAAGTGGCCGGCATCGAGGCCGCGCGCTTCGCCCGCGGGCAAAGGCCGGCCAGCCGCGAAGCGCTGCAGCAGCAAGCCGAAGCCGCTGAGGCCAGGCTGCACGCGTTGCGGGCAAGGCAGGGCTCGGAGCGCATCGCCGACATCCGCCGTGAAATGGCGCAGACCATGGAAGAGGGCTGCGGCATTTATCGGCGGGAAGCCAGCATGCAGGCCACCTGCGACAAGCTGGCGGAGCTGAAGCAACGCTTCAATTACGTGAACGTCGAGGACAAGTCCAGCGTGTGGAACAGCGACTGGCTGCTGGCCATCGAGCTGGGCTACCAACTGGATGTGGCCGAGGCGATGGCGCATTCCGCGCTGCAGCGCAGGGAGTCGCGCGGCGCGCACCAGCGTCTGGATGGTTACGAGGCGCGCGACGACGTCAACTTCCTCAAGCACAGCCACGCCATTTACCAGGCGGACGCCGCGCCGCGCATCGAATACGGCGCGGTGAAGATCACCAAGTCCCAGCCTGCGGTGCGCGCCTATGGCGCTGCGGGGCTGGCGGCGGAGCGGGAGACGCAGCATGGCTGAAGCCACTTTCATCATTGAAATCATGCGTTACCGACCGGAGCAGGATCAGCAGCCGTGGCTGCAGAGTTTTGCGGTGCCGTATATCGACGATATGTCGGTGCTGCAGGGTCTGCAATACATCCGCGACTACCTGGACGGCACGCTGGCCTTCCGTTGGTCCTGCCGCCAGGCGATCTGCGGCAGCTGCGGCATGATGGTGGACGGCGCGCCCAGGCTGGCCTGCAAGACCTTTCTGCGCGACTACCCCGGCAAGGCGCGCATCGAAGCGCTCCACTACTTCCCGATCGAGCGCGATCTGGTGGTGGTGCTGGACGACTTCATGGCCAAGCTGGACAGCATCCAGCCCTACATCATCCCCAGGCACGACAAGTCCTTGGCTGAGGGCGAGCACCTGCAGACGCCGGCGCAGATGGAGCGGTACTCGCAGTTCAGCGACTGCATCAACTGCCTGCTGTGCTATGCCGCCTGTCCGCAGTACGGCATCGATTCCCAGTTCCTGGGGCCGGGCGCGATCGCCTTGCTGCATCGATACAATATGGACAGCCGCGATGGCGGCTCGGCATCGCGGATGGAGTTGCTGGCGGCGCAAGAGGGGGTGTTCAACTGCACCGCCGTCGGCTATTGCTCGGAAGTCTGCCCCAAGGCGGTGGACCCGGCCAATGCGGTGAATCTCAACAAGACCCAGGTGGCCAAGGACTACTTCCTGCGTTTTGCCAGACCCAAGGGAGCCTGCAAATGAACAAGCGTCGTCCTTACGTCCGGACTATGGCCGGCTGGTGGAAGAAAAATCCCTACTTTATCGAATATATGGCGCATGAGGGGACGGCGTTGTTCGTCGCCGCCTATGCCTTCTTGCTGCTGTTCGGCCTGTGGCGGCTGAGCCGGGGCCAGGCGGCGTGGAACGGCTTCCTGGCGGCGCTGCATAGTCCGCTGTCCACCTGGCTACATCTGATCCTGTTGGCGATGATCGGCTACCATAGCTACACCTGGTTCAAGATTATGCCGCGCACGCTGCCGCCGCTGCGGCTGGGCGGCAAGCGCGTTTCGGCGGCGGCGATCACCGGCGGCGGTTTTGCCGCCGTGGCGCTGGCCAGTGCTGCGTTGTTTGCGCTGGTGTGGGGGATTTCGGCATGAAGCGCCAACTGAAACGATCACATGCGCCCATCTTCTGGGTACTGTTCGGCGCCGGCGGTATGCTGGCGGCGCTGCTCGGGCCGGCGCTGGTGTTCATCACCGGCCTGGCGCTTCCGCTGGGCTTGCTGCCGCAGCGGGTTTTGGGCTTCGCCGCCATGCGGGCGCTGGCGCAGAGCCTGATGGGCAAGGGCGCGCTCTGGCTGCTGATCAGCCTCTTGCTGTGGCACGCGGCGCACCGCGTCTACCATAGCCTGCACGACCTTGGCATCCGCGGCGGCGCGCTTGCCAAGGCGCTGACCTACGGTCTGGCCATGCTGGCCACGCTGCTGTCAGCCGCGCTGCTGCTGGGTATCGGCCGTTAGGCCGGCGGAGGGGGCCGGCGAGGCCGGCCTCCATCTGTGGTTTCCACTTAACAGCCAGTCGAAACAGTGTTGCTGGCAGTCTTTAATCGCCGATATGCGCTGTTTTCCAGCCGCGCTGAAAATTTTCCTGCCTATAGTGGATAGTCTGTCATGCCGTTTCCATGCATGGCGCACCATTTTGCATTTGTGCTGGTCTTTGCCATTGTTTTGCCGTTTGACATGGTGTGCGGTTTTCGCCGGAAGGGGAATCGCATCGTCGGCTGCAACCAGTAACGGGTTCCGCAACCTGTGCAAGGAGAAGTGCGATGTCGCTTGGGTCGGTGACTGGCAGCTATTCCATTTCCCAGCAATACACCCCTATCACGGCTCCCGGCGTGCTGGCGCCTGTCGGCAGCGACGGGACGCAAGGCCCGGGGGGGGCGCAGCGCAAGCAGGACAACGGGCCCGACGGTGGCTTCGGCCAGGAGGTGGTGCTGGCCCTGCAGCAGTCGGGCCTGAATCTTTCCGTCGCCGCCGATAACGGCAACACCGGCGTCGGCAACGGCGACGCCAGCCCGCAAAACATCGCCATCGGCGCGCTGTCCGGCAGCACCGGCAGCAATCTGCAGCAGGCCTTGCATACCTTTGTGCATGCGGTGTACCAGGCGGTGCAGGCCGAGGGCTTGTCCAGCAGCACCTCCGGTTCCGGCCAGGGGCCGGCCGCCGGCGGTTACGGCGACTTCCAGAGCAATCTGCAGAAGCTGCTGCAGGATGTGAGCAACGGCACCCAGAACAACGCCACCGCCAGTCTGAGCTCGGCTTTCAAGGATTTGCAGCAGTCACTGGGCAGCGGCTCGGGAACCGGCGCGTCGCAGCAGGCGTCGCTGCATACCTTCTTGCAAAACCTGATCGCGCTGCAGAACAGCCAGACGCTGTCGTCCGGCGGCGTCGGCTCGCTGCTCAGTACCAGCGCTTGAGGGGACCAAGTGCGGTGCGGCTGTGGATGGCGCAGCGCGTCCGCCAGGACGGCCTATACTGAAGCCGGCAGCCTTCGAAAGGGTTGGATTGTGGCTTTTTGGATGGCTTGGTTGAGATTTTTCCCTTAATTAACATAAATTTACAGCTTGTCCCTTTGTCGCCGCCGCTGCATGCCGATATACCGATATCAGCGCAGGCTGAGGCGGGTCGATCAGTTCTTTAAGGAGAGCATCATGTCAGTCGGGTCTCTGGGTAACAGCTCAATCTCTTTGCAGTACACGCAGGTGGATATTCAGGAAAGCTTCTCTTCCGATCAGGGACAGTCTTCCGGAGGCGGAGCGGTCCAGGGCAGCGGCGGTGGCGGGCATCACCACCATGGTGGTGGCGGCGAACTGACGCAGAGCGTGCTGCAGGCCTTGCAGCAGTCCGGACTGTTGCAGTCGGCTTCCGGCGGCTCATCGACGGGGTCCACGGATGGAAGCTCCGACACCTCCAACTCCACTGGCGTGGTGGGTGCGGCGGGAGGCAATCAGCAACAGGCGGTGCATGCGTTCATCCACTCGCTGTTTCAGGCGCTGCAGCAGGAGGGAGCATCCTCCGCCTCGGGCGTTTCCGGAGGCAGTGGTCAAGATGGTGATGGCGATGTCGACTCAGGAGGCCAGGATCAGGATGCCGGCGCCGGGGGGGGGAGCGGTGCCGGCTATGGCAATCTGCAGAACAATCTGCAGCAGTTGCTGCAGGACATCGCCAATGGCACCCAGAACAGCGCGACTTCAACGCTGGGCTCCGCCTTTCAGAACCTGCAGCAGGCTTTGGGTATTAGCGGCAGCGGCCAGTCGTCGCAATCGTCGCTGCAGTCGTTTCTGCAAAACCTGACCAATAATCTGCAGCAGAATCAACTCGGCAGCAGCGCCGGCGTGGGCGCGCTGTTGAGCACCTCGGCCTGAAGCCAGGCCATTGGCCGCAGGGGAAAAGGCAAGGCCGGGTTTCCCCGGTCTTGCCTTTTGCGCCGGCGCTCAGCGTTTGCCGCGCGACGGCAGGCTGGTGAGGACGCCCAGCGCGATGATGGCGACGCTGATCAGGCCGGTAGCCACCTCTCCCAGCTCGACATGCAGCACGGCGGCGAACATGATGGCTACCAGCGCGGCAATCGCCCAGAACGCCGACGCCTCCAGATACTTGAACTGGCCCATCACGTCGCGCTCCACCAGGTAGAGGGTCAGCGAGCGCACGAACATCGCGCCTATGCCCAGGCCGGCGGCGATCAGCCAGAAGTCGTTGGTGATGGCGAAGGCGGCGATCACGCCGTCCATCGAGAAGCTGGCATCCAGCACTTCAAGGTAGACGAAGCCGATCAGGCCGTTCCTGGCCGCCGCGGTTTTGATGTCCATGCCGCCGAACAGCTGCTTGAACATGTGCAGCGCCATGAACACCACATAGCCCCAGAAGCAGCTGCTGATGAATGCCATCCGCTGCGCGGCGGGAAGCAGCGCGGCAATCGCGGCCACCACCAGAACGGTGACCAGCGACTGCGCGTTCTCCACGCTGCCCAAGCGCGCGAGTAGCGGCTCGATGCCCGGAATCCAGTGCTCGTCCTTCTCATGGGTGATGAAATACTCGATCACCACCATCAGCAGGAAGGTGGCGCCGAAGCCCATGATCATCAGATGGCTGTGATGCATGATTTCCTGGTAGCGCTGCGGCTGCTCGGTGGCGACGATGAAGGCCTCGCCCAGCGAGACGCCGCCGGCGGCGACGACGATCAGCAGCGGAAACAGTATCCGCATGCCGAACACCGCCACCGCGATGCCCACGGTCATGAAGATTCGCCGCCAGCGCGGGCTCATCGCCTTGAGCACGCTGGCGTTGACCACCGCGTTGTCGAAGGAGACGCTGGTCTCCAGCACCGCCAGCACCAGCGCGGTGATCAGGAAGGCCAGCGCGTGCTCGGCGCCGCCAAGCCGGTAGCCGTACCAGCCGACGGCGGCGAGCACGGCCAGGCTGAACAGCAGCGAGCCGCGAAAATAGGAAAAAGTGGAGCGCATGTGCAAATACCTGATTATGTTGCGGTTATTCCGCTGTTTTTTGAATGAGCGAACGGCCGGGGAGGCCGGCCGTTGCGAGCGGAATTATAAGGCTGAATCAGTCGTTTGGCATCATGAAGCGGAGGCGGAGGGCCATTGCGCCAGGCAGCGGCGATAACGGCTGTCCACCCGTTTGGCGAACCACTCGGTGGTCAGCTTGCGGCTGATCTTGGGGCTCTTCAGGTCGATCTGCGGCATCGCCGCGCGCGGCAAGGCCCGGCCCGCCTGCTTTTCCGCCAGCGCAAACACCCGGCGGTACAGTTCGCTTTGGCCGAAGGCGGCGCTCTTCTCCTGTTTCAGGTCGCTCAGCACCGCGTTGGCGCTTAGATCCAGCCGGCCGGCGATGGCCAGCGCGGCCTGCTGGCTGCCGGAAGGCTGGCCGCCCTGATAGTTGAGCAGATCGCCGTCGAACGCCAGCTTGCGGCCGCCGATCCGCGAGAGCGCGGCCTGGAAGGCGGCGTTGCGGCTGCTGTAGCGGCCGGCGTTGAAGTCGGCGAAGCGGTACCGCATGTCCTGATAGGGGGCGGGGTATTGCAGCAGGATGGCGGCGCCGAAGTAGACGCCGCCTTTGCGGCTGAATACCTGATGGCGGATGCTGTCGCGGTGCGGATAGGGATAGGGCCAGATCCGGGCGTGGGCTTCGGCGAATTCCACGCTGACCTGCATCGGCCCGCCGGTACGGATCGGATTCTTCATGTCGGGCAAGCCCATCTTGCCGGCTTCGCGCGACATGTCCTCGAACAGCAGGTTCATTTCGCGCTCGGTGCGCAGCGCGTCGATGCGCGCCTTGTAGCTCTGGCCATTGGGCGATGTCTTCAACAAGGCGCCCTTTACCACGGTCAGCGGCACCAGGTAGCGGTGCGCCTTTTCTTCAATCTTGCCCCAGACGATCTGGGAGAGGCCCGGCACGGCCGGGTCGGCCTGCCAGCTGGATTCTTGCTCTATCACCGCTGCCAGCGCGCAGGCGTTGTCGACCGTGGCCGGAATCCGCAGATGGCGGAAGGCGTTGTCGATGTCGGCGATCCAGCCCTGGCGGTCGCGCGTCCCGCTGGGGACGGAGCGGGCGATGAAGTCAGGCGAAACCAGCGGCGGTTTGGGCACGATGGCTGTCGGGGCGATTAAGGCCAGCGCCGGAGCTGCGCTGGCGGGAGCCGGGGACGGTTCGTCGGCTGGGACCGGAGCGGCGGACGGCGGCATGATTGCCTCCGCCTCCGGCGCGGGGAGAGGCCGCGAGCTGGCGCAGGCCGCCAGCAGCGCGGTGATCAGCAAGAGCGAGGTGCGTTTCATTATGGTATGGGGTTGGGCAAAGGCGTCACCGGCGAGGGTAGGGCAAGCCGGCGAGGCTGGCAAGGCGCGATCAGCGCGGCGGCAGGTAGGGGACGGGGTCCACCGCCTGGCCGCGCAGCCGCAGCTCGAAATGCAGTTTCACCCGGTTGGCGCCGGAGTCGCCCATGGTGGCGATGGCCTGGCCGGCCCCGACCTGGTCGCCCTCGTTCACCAGCAGCTGTTGGTTGTGGGCGTAGGCGGTCAGCGTGTCCTCGTTGTGCTTGATGATCAGCAGGTTGCCGTAGGCGCGTATGCCCTTGCCGGCGTATACCACCTTGCCGGCGGCGGCGGCATGAATCTCGTCGCCAGCGCTGCCGGCGATGTCGACGCCCTTGTTGCGGTTGCCGTCGAAGCTGGCGAGCAAGGCGCCGGCAACCGGCCATTGCAGCTTGATGTCCAGCTTCGCCGGCGGCGGCGCCGGTTTTTCCACCGCTTTGGGCGGCGGCGGGCGGTTGGCCTTGCCGGCGGTCTTGCCGGCAGAAGGCGGCTGGATGCGCAGCAACTGGCCGGTCTGGATGCTGGAACTGTCGGACAGTTGGTTCCAGCGCGCCAGGCTGCCTACGGTCTGTTTGTACTTGCGGGCGATGCGGTACAGGGTATCGCCGGACTGCACCCGGTAATATCCTGCCGGCGCAGGAAGCTCAGCCGGACGCGGTGTGGCGCAGGCCGCCAGCCATAAGCTGCTACAAAGAATAAAGGTTCGCAAAGACATGGCTGGGATTCTATCACTGTCTTTCCGCCGGCAAGCCTGCGGCGGACAAAAGCGGATGGGAGAGGCAATGATGAAATGGGTTTGGCTGGGGGTGGCCTGCTTGGGCTCCGGATGGGTGTGGGCCGCGCCGCCTGTGATCAATCTGTACACGCTGGACTATCCTCCCTTTGTGATCCGCGACAGTCCGCAAAGCCCGCAGCGCGGCATCGCGGTGGAACTGGTGCAGCAGGCTTTGTCGCATGCGGGTCTGCGCGGACAGTTTGTCGATCTGCCGTGGAAGCGGGCGCAGCTGCAGGTGATGAGCGAGGAGGACGGCTGCCTGATGCCGCTGACCCGTTCGCCCAGGCGCGATGGGCAGTACCGCTGGGTGGGGTTGATTGACGACAGCAGCCACTCTCTGTTCGTTTCCGCCGGCAGCACGCTGCAGCTGCATTCGCTGGCCGATCTCAAGGGGCTGCGGGTGGTGGCCCTGCTGGGATCGTCGATGGCTGAGTGGCTAAGGTTGCACCAGGTGACATTTTCCGAACTCGCCACCACCGAGGACGCCTATCGCGAGCTGAGCCTGGGCGTGGCGAATGTCTGGGCGGTGCACAGCGCGGTGGCGCGCTATCTGGTGAAGAAGCAAGGGACCAGCGCGGTGCCGATCCGCGAGGCGATGCGCTTGCAGGATACCGGCATTTATCTGGCCTGCGGCAAGCGCATGCCGGACGAGGTCGCGCAAAGGCTGGGAACCGCGCTCAAGCAACTGCGCGACGAGGGCGCGGTCGCCAGGCTGATGGCCAAGTACCTGGATTGAGCGTCCAGCAAAAAGCCCCCGCGGGCGGGGGCTAGGCTGGGTAGGGCTTAGCGCGTGATCGGCTTGTAGCGGATGCGCTTGGGCTTGGCGCCTTCCTCACCCAGGCGCTTCTTCTTGTCGGCTTCGTATTCCTGATAGTTGCCGTCGAAGAAGGTCCACTGCGATTCCCCTTCCGCCGCCAGAATGTGGGTGGCGATGCGGTCGAGGAACCAGCGGTCGTGGGAAATCACGAACACGGTGCCGGCGTATTCCAGCAGCGCGTCTTCCAGCGCGCGCAGGGTTTCGACGTCGAGGTCGTTGGACGGTTCGTCCAGCAGCAGCACGTTGCCGCCCTTCAGCAGGGTCTTGGCCAGGTGCAGGCGGCCGCGCTCGCCGCCGGACAGCATGCCCACCTTCTTCTGCTGATCGGCGCCCTTGAAGTTGAAGCGTCCCAGGTAGGCGCGGCTGGACATCTCGAACTTGCCGACGGTCAGGATGTCGGCACCGGCGGCCACGTCCTCGAACACGGTCTTGTCGCCGTCCAGGCCTTCGCGGCTCTGTTCGACGAAGGCCATCTGCACGGTCTGGCCGATTTTCACCGCGCCGGAATCCGGCTGCTCTTTGCCGGCTATCATCTTGAACAGCGTCGACTTGCCGGCGCCGTTGGGGCCGATGATGCCGACGATGGCGCCGGCCGGCGCCTTGAAACTCAGGTTGTCGATCAACAGGCGGTCGCCGAAGCCCTTGGACACGCCGTCGAACTCGATCACTTCGCTGCCTAGGCGCTCGGCCACCGGGATGAAGATTTCCTGGGTCTCGTTGCGCTTCTGGGTTTCATAGCTGGACAGCTCCTCGAAGCGGGCGATACGCGCCTTGGACTTGGCCTGGCGGCCCTTGGGGTTCTGGCGCACCCATTCCAGCTCTTGCTTCATCGCCTTCATGCGGGCGCCTTCCTGCTTGCTTTCCAGCTCCAGGCGCGCTTCTTTCTGTTCCAGCCAGGACGAGTAGTTGCCCTTCCACGGGATGCCTTCGCCGCGGTCCAGCTCCAGAATCCATTCGGCGGCGTTGTCGAGGAAGTAGCGGTCGTGGGTGACGGCCACCACGGTGCCTGGGAAACGCACCAGGAACTGTTCCAGCCATTCGACGGATTCGGCATCCAGGTGGTTGGTGGGCTCGTCCAGCAGCAGCATGTCGGGCTTGGACAGCAACAGCTTGCACAGCGCCACGCGGCGCTTCTCGCCGCCGGACAGCGGGCCGATCTTGGCGTCCCACGGCGGTAGGCGCAGCGCGTCGGCGGCCAGTTCCAGCTGCAGCGCCACATTGTCGCCGGCGCCGGCGGAGATGATGGCCTCCAGCTTGGCCTGCTCTTCGGCTAGCGCGTCGAAGTCGGCATCCGGTTCGGCGTAGGCGGCGTAGACTTCCTCCAGGCGCTTTTGCGCGCCCATCACGTCGCCCATGCCGCTTTCCACTTCCTCGCGCACGGTCTTGTCGTTGTCCAGCTTCGGCTCCTGCTCCAGGTAGCCGATCTTGACGCCGGCCAGGTGTTGCACCTCGCCGTCGTATTCCTTGTCCACATTGGCCATGATGCGCAGCACGGTGGATTTGCCGGCGCCGTTCAGACCCAGCAGGCCGATCTTGGCGCCGGGGAAGAAGGACAAGGAGATGTCCTTGATGATCTGACGTTTCGGGGGGACGATCTTGCTCACGCGGAGCATCGACATCACGTATTGGGCCATGGGTGCGTTCACATTGGTTGGAGTGGGACTAGGCGCCGATTATAACGAAATCCGCGCCCGGGACGAGAGTGGTGCTGCAGCCCCGACTGCCATGCGGTAGCGGGAGCGGCGATCGATGCTTTGGTCAGCGGCAGTTTTCGCGGAAGGTCAGCAGCATGTTCATCGCCAGCGCCGGCTGGCCGGCCAGGCGTTTGGGCTGGAAGTCGGGGCCGTAGATGTCGGTGAAGCCCGGGTGGTTGCGGATGGCGGCGGCATCCAGCCGGGTGAAGCCCATGCGCCAGTTGGCGAAGCTGCGCTGCTCGATATCCTCGCGGATGATTTCTATCAGATTGTGGTGGCGCGGGTCGTCCAGAATGCGCTGGTAGGTTTCGCCGACGGCGGCGGCTTCTCCTTCCAGCACCTGGATGAAGCAGCCGGGACCATACAGCAGGACGCCGCTGATGTCGTTTTGCAGGTTGTAGCGCACGCAGGATTCGAGCAGCGTCTCCAGTTCGGCGTTGCTTAGTTCTTTGCGGGCGGTGCTGACATAAATCAGATGCTGCAGGGCCATGATGGGTTTCCTCGTGGCAAGGGGTATCCCTGTTGATTGCGGCAGCATAGCAAAATCATGGGGCGAAGTGGCTGTCCGGCCAGGACAGCCATCCGCATGGCCAGGGCGCAGGGTTTACAGCGCCAGCGCCAGCGCCGCGGTGGCCAGCATGGCGAAGGCGCAGGCCACCTTGGCCACCGCGCCGACGATGAAGCCGATGAAGGTGCCGATGCCGACCTTGCCCGCCTGGAAGGCGTCCTTGCGGGCGATGAACTCGCCTATCACCGCGCCGAGCAGCGGCCCCAGAATCACGCCGGCCACGCCGAAGAACATGCCGACCAAGCTGCCGACGAAGGCGCCCCACAGCGCCTGGCGGCTGGCGCCGCTGGCCTTGGCGCCCATCAGGCCGGCGACGAAGTCTATCAGCAGGCCCAGAGCCGCCAGCACTGCGAGTATGGTCAGGCTGATCGGGCCCAGATGCTGGAAATTGTCCAGCCAGGACGCCAGCAGCATGCCGCCGAACAGCAGCGGCAGGCCGGGAATGGCCGGCAGCACGGTGCCGGCCAGGCCGGCCAGCATCAGAGCGACGGCCAGCAGGTAGCCCAGCATGATCATCATTTGTCTTCCGGCGGCTGGGCGGTGTACGACTCCAGCAGCTGGCGTTGCGCGCAGTGCGGTTTGCCGCGGCTGCTGCGGCGTTTGTAGCTGCCGTCCGACTGCATGTCCCAGCTGTTGACGTTGTCTTCCAGATACATCCGCAGCGCCTCCTTGATGATGCGGCGCTTGAGCTTGCCATCGATGATGGGCACGCAGGTTTCGATGCGGCGGAAGAAATTGCGGCTCATCCAGTCGGCGCTGGACATCAGCAGGTCTTCCTTGTGGTCGTTGTAGAAGTAGAACACGCGCGGGTGTTCGAGGAAGCGGCCGACGATGGAGCGCACGCTGATGTTGTCGGACAGCCCCGGCACGCCCGGGCGCAGCGCGCAGACGCCGCGCACGATCAGCTGGACCTTCACCCCGGCCTGGCTGGCGCGATACAGCGCGTGGATCACCTGCGGCTCCAACAGCGAGTTCATCTTGGCGATGATCTGCGCCGGCTTGCCGGCCTGGGCATGCTCGGTTTCGCGCTCGATCGACTGCATGATCATGCTGTGCAGCGTGAACGGGCTCTGGAACAGCTGCTTGAGACTGCTGGCGCGGCCCAGGCCAGTGAGCTGGACGAAGATGTCGTTGACGTCGCTGGCGATCTCCTCGTTGCAGGTCAGCAGGCCGAAGTCGGTGTACATCCGCGCGGTGCGCGGGTGGTAGTTGCCGGTGCCCAGGTGCACGTAGCGGTGCAGTCCGTGTTCCTCGCGCCGCACCACCATCAGCATCTTGGCGTGCACCTTGTAGCCGATCACGCCGTAAATCACGTGGGCGCCGGCGTCTTCCAGCCGGCTGGCCCAGCTGATGTTGGCTTCCTCGTCGAAGCGGGCCATCAGTTCCACCACCACCGTCACCTGCTTGCCGGCGCGGGCGGCGGCGATCAGCGATTCCATCAGCACCGAGTCGGTGCCGGTGCGGTACACCGTCATCTTGATCGCCACCACGTGCGGGTCGGTGGCGGCCTCGGTGAGGAAGTCGATCACCGGCTGGAAGCTCTGGTAAGGGTGGTGCAGCAGGATGTCGCCTTTGCGGATGGCCTCGAACAAGTGGGCCCTTTTTTGCAGCGGCGGCGGCAGGCTGGGGCTGAACGGCGCGAATTTCAGGTCGGCGCGGTCCACCAGATCGGGCACCTGCATCAGCCGCACCAGGTTCACCGGGCCGTTGACGCGGTAGACGTCGCGCGGCTGCAGATTGAACTGGGTGAGCAGGAAGGATTCCATGTGCTGCGGGCAGGTGTCGGCGATTTCCAGCCGCACCGCGTCGCCGAACTGGCGCTGGCGCAACTCGCCCTGCAGCGCGGTGCGCAGGTTCTTGAAGTCGTCGTCGTCCACCGACAGTTCGCTGTCGCGGGTGACGCGGAACTGGTAGCAGCCCTTCACCGTCATGCCGGGGAATAGCTCGTGCACGTGGGAGTGCAGGATGGAGGACAGGAACACGAAGCAGTGCGGGCGGCCGTCGCAGACGTCGGCTGGCAATTTGATCACCCGCGGCAGGATGCGCGGCGCCTGCACGATGGCGGTGCCGGAGGCGCGGCCGAAGGCGTCGCGGCCCTCCAGCTCCACGGTGAAGTTCAGCGACTTGTTCAGCACCTTGGGGAAGGGATGGGACGGGTCCAGGCCGATGGGCGTCAGGATGGGCATCAGTTCGCGGAAGAAGAAGGCCTCCACCCAGTCCTTCTGCTGCTGGGTCCATTCGCCGCGGCGCAGGAACACGATGCCTTGCTCGCGCAGCGCCGGAAACAGCACCTCGCTCATCACCGCGTACTGGTCGCGCACCAGCTGGTGGCTGGCGCGCGCCACCTTGGCCAGCGCCTGCTCCGGCGTGCAGCCGTCCGCCAGTACGCGCTCAGGCGTGGCGTGGGCGGCGTCTTGCAGCCAGGCGACGCGCACCTCGAAGAATTCGTCCAGATTGGAGGAGACGATGCAGAGGAACTTCAGGCGCTCCAAGAGCGGCAGGTCCGGGTCTTCCGCCTGGGCTAGCACCCGGCGGTTGAATTCTATCAGTCCCAGTTCGCGGTTCAGCAGCAAGTCTTGCGGTTGTGACATACGATGTGCGAGCCAATATTACGGTGATTGGAAACAATAAAGCCCTCGCTTGGAGGGCTTGGCAAGTCGTTTAGTTCTGCGGCGGGGTGTAGCCGGCCGGCGCGTCGGCGCCCTGGCCGAAGAAGTACGCGTCCAGCTGCGCGGCCAGGTACTGGCGGGCGCGGGCGTCTGCCAGGCTGAGGCGGTTTTCGTTGATCAGCATGGTCTGGTAGCGCAGCCAGCCCTGCCAGGCTTCCTTGGAGACGCTTTCGTACACGCGCTTGCCCAGTTCGCCCGGCAGCGGCGGAAAGTCGAGGCCTTCGGCTTCGCGGCCCAGCTTGACGCAATTGACGGTTCTGCTCATGGCTCTATCCTTGCTCTTGAATTCTGAATTGGCGTTAACGGGCTATTCTGTCACATAGCCCGCGTCCTTCCAACCGTGGCGGCATCATGGCCGCCGCCGGTTACAGCTTCTTTACAAATACCTTGGAGCGGCGCTGGTAATTGTAGAACTGCTGTCGCGACAGCGGCAGCGAGTTCTTGTCGGCCTCGGCGAAGCCGCGCTCGACAAACCAGTGCGAGGTCTGGGTGGTAAGCACGAACAGCGACTGCAGTCCCTGAGTGCGCGCCTGGTATTCGACGTGGCGCAGCAGCATCTCGCCGAAGCCGCCGTCGCGTTTGGCCGGCGATACCGCCAGACAGGCCAGTTCGGCGGTGTCGGCTTCGGGGAAGGGGTGCATCGCCACGCAGCCATAGATCTTGCCGTCATGCTCCAGCACCGCGTATTCGCCTATCTCCACTTCCAGCCGCTCGCGGCTGCGCCGCACCAGCACGCCTTGCTCTTCCAGCGGGCGGATCAGCGCCAGGATGTCGCCGACGTCGTCGATGCTGGCGTTGCGTACCCGCACCAAGGGATCGCGCGCGATCATGGTGCCGTTGCCGCCGCGGGTGAAGTGCTCCAGCAGCAGCGCGCCGTCTTCGTGGCGGCTGATCAGGTGGGCGCGGGGGATGCCTTCGCGGGTGGCGCGTATGGTGTATGGCAGGTAGGCCGCCACGTCTTCCGGCAGGCTGCCGGCTTCCAGCAATTGCTCCGCCTGCAAGGCGGTGAGCGAACTGATCAGTTGGCCGTCCTGCTCCACCGCGCCGCGGCCTTCCACCACGAAGATCAGTTTTTCCGCCTTCAGCGCGATGGCGGCGTGGGTGGCCAGCTCTTCCATGGTCAGGTTGAAGCTTTCGCCGGTCAGCGAGTAGCCTACCGGAGTCAGCAGCACCAGTTCGCCCTGGTCCAGCCGCTGGCGGATGGCGGCGGCGTCCACCCGCCGCACTTGGCCGGTGTATTGCATGTCGACGCCGTCCAGCACGCCCAGCGGCTGGGCGGTGACGAAATTGCCGCCGGCCACCCGCAGGTGGGCGCCGTACATCGGCGAATGAGGCATGCCCATCGACAGCCGGGCTTCCACGTCGTGGCGGGTAGCGCCCGCCGCCTGCTTGACGATGTCCATGGTGGCGGCGTCGGTGACGCGGCGGTCGCGGTGGAACAGGCGGGCGATGCCGTGGCGCTTGAGCAACGCCTCGATCTGCGGGCGGATGCCGTGTACCAGCACGATGCGCACCCCGAGGCTGACCAGCAGGTTGATGTCCTGCGCCATGCTGGAGAAGTCGCCGTCCAGCAGGCTTTCGCCGCCCAGGGCCAGCACGAAGGTCTTGCCGCGGTAGGTGTTGATGTAGGGCGCGGCTTCGCGGAAGGTGAGAACGAACTCGCGGGTGAGCATAAGGGCAGACTCCGGCCACTCGATAGGGAATAACCAATAAGAATATCAGGATTGGGCCTGCCGCGGGCGCGCGGCTGGCGCGGCATGCAAAAATGCCGCCAGGCGGGGCCTGGCGGCATCGTGTATGTGAAGCCGACGCTCAGTTGGCGCGTTTTTGCAGGATTTGCTGCACTTTCAGCACATTGAGAGCCTGCGACAGCTGGTAGTCGTTCTTCGGGCTGGGGTCGCGCGGGCCAAACTGGCTGCCGTCGTCCGGGGCCGGCGCGTCCTTGCCCTTTTCCTGCGGGGACGGAGGCGGAACCAGCTTGGGCGCCGGTTTGGCGGCCTTGGCCGGCTTGTCGTCGCCGTTGGGATTGGCCAGGTGGTTTTCCAGATCGGCCTCGCGCACGCGCAGCGCCTGGTCGGCGGCGGTGAGGGTGGCGTCTTCCACCACCACGTCCGGCACGATGCCCTTGGCCTGGATCGAGCGGCCGCTAGGCGTGAAGTAGCGGGCGGTGGTCAGCTTGATGCCGCCTTGGCTGCCCAGCGGCAGGATGGATTGCACCGAGCCCTTGCCGAAGGTCTGGGTGCCCACCAGCACCGCGCGCTTCTGGTCTTGCAAAGCGCCGGCGACGATTTCCGACGCCGAGGCGGAGCCGCCGTTGACCAGCACCACCATCGGCACGTTGCGGGCATCGGCCGGCAGCTTGGCCAGCGGATCGCTGCCGCCGGCGCCGGCGTAGTTCTGCAGCGTGGCGGTCAGGCGCATCTTGGCGTCCGGCGTGCGGCCCTCGGTGTAGACCACCAGCTTGTCCTTGGGCAGGAAGGCAGCGGCCACGCCGACGGCGCCGTTGAGCAAGCCGCCCGGGTCGTCGCGCAGGTCCAGCACCAGGCCCTTCAGCGGCTGCTTGTTGTCCTTGTACAGTTTCTGCAGGCCGGCGGCCAGGTCTTCCGCGGTGTGCTCCTGGAACTGGGCGATGCGGACATAGCCGTAGTCCGGTTCCAGCATCTTGTACTTGACGCTCTTGGTCTTGATGACGGCGCGCGCCAGCGTGAACACCAGCGGCTTGGCTTCATTCTTGCGGGCGATGGTCAGCGTGACCTTGCTGCCCGGCTTGCCGCGCATCTTCTTCACCGCGTCGTTCAGCGACAGGCCGCGCACCGGCGTGTCGTCGATCTTGATGATCAGGTCGCCGCTCTTGATGCCCGCCTTCTGCGCCGGGGTGTCCTCGATCGGGGACACCACCTTGACCAGGCCGTCCTCTGCGCCGATCTCGATGCCCAGCCCGCCGAATTCGCCCTGGGTGCCTTCGCGCAGCTCCTTGAATTCTTCGGGGTCCATGTAGTCGGAGTGCGGGTCCAGACCGGTGAGCATGCCCTTGATGGCTTCGTCGATCAGCTTCTTGTCCGTCACCGGCTCGACATAGCTTTGCTTGATCAGGCTGAACACCTCGGCGAAGGTGCGCAGTTCACCCAGCGGCAGCGGCGAGGCCTCCTTGTCGGCCAGCGCCTGCATGCTCAGGGTCAGTACGCCACCGGCCATGGCTCCTGCCACCAACCAGGCGATTTTCTTCATTCTTTGGCTGCTCATGCTGTGCAAATTCTCCGTACCCGGCACCTTAGCGTGTCCAGGCCTGCGGGTTGAGGGGGCGTCCGAGGTGCCGGATTTCAAAGTACAGTCCGGCATCCCCATTGTCCAGTGTTCCTGTGTTGCCGAGTGTTTCACCGGCCTTTACGCTGCCGCCCGACGATTTGGCGATGGCCGACAGGCCGGTGTACACCGTCATGTAGTTGCCGCCGTGGTCGATGATCACCGCCTTGCCGAAGCCGCGCAGCTCATCCGCATATACTACCGTGCCATCGGCCACGCTGTGTACTGGCTGGCCGCTGGCGGTGCGAATAAAAACGCCTTTCCAGGCGGTGCCTTCGCGGCGCATCTTGCCGAAGGCGCCGGCGATCTGGCCGGCCACCGGCATTTTCATCTTGCCTTGCAGGCTGGCGAAGGCGCGGCCGGCGGCGCTGTCGTCGGCCACGTCGTCGACCTTTTCTTCCTTCTCCGCCTTCACCACCACCGGTTTCTTCGCTTCTTCCGGCACTGGCTTGCCCTGTTTCTTGGCGTTTTCCGCCAGTTTGCGGCGGCGCTCGTTTTCCTTGCGCGCGGCCTCGCGGGCGGCTGCCAGCTTGGCCTTGCGCGCCTCGGCCGCTTTGCGCGCGGCTTCCGCGCGGCGGCGCTGGATTTCGCGGTTGATCTGGGCGATCAGGTTGGACAGATGCTTTTCGTCCTCCTGCAGCTGGGTGAGCTTGCTCTGTCCTTGCTTGATTTCGCCGGATACCTTGCTCAATTGCTGCTGCTGCTGGCTTTTGTCTTGCTCCAGCTCGGTTTTTTCCTGGGCCTTGCGGCTGGACAGGTTGTTCAGCCGCGCCAGCTCCTGCTCCAGCTGGGCCGACAGCGCTTGCAGTTGCTTTTGCTGCGCGACCAGTTGCTGCGCCAGCTGCTGGTCGGCGCGGGCGATATGCTGGTAGTAGGCGAGGTCGCGCGAACTTTGATTGGGGTCGCTGTCGTTGAACATCAGCTTCATCGCGTCGTGCTGGCCGTTCTTGTATTGGCGAACCAGCATCTGGCCGACGCGTTGGCGTACTTCGGTCAGGCTGCGGCGGCTTTTCTCGATCTGCGCGTTCAGGTCGGCCAGCTGCTGCGCCGAGCGGTTCTGCTGCTGCTCCAGCGTGGCCAGCGTCTGCCTGGTCTGGCTGATCGCCTGTTCCGATTCTTTAATGGCGGATTGCGCTTCCTTCTGCACCGATTGTTTCTGCGCCAGGTCCTTTTTCAGGCTGTCGATCTCCTTGCGCACGTTTTTCAGATCCTGCTGGTGCGGCGCGGCGGACAGGGCTGAGGACGAGGAGCTGGTGTCGGCTGCTTGAGCGGTTCCGGCCAGCAGGGCTATCAGGAGGTAGCGTTTCATTCCCTGGTTTTCTTTCGCTTGGGGAAGCGGCGGCGGCCATGCCAGGCATGGCCGCCGCCTGTCGGGGCGATTATTGGAAGTCGATCAGCGATTGACCGGTCATCTCGACCGGTTGTTCCACGCCCATCATCGCCAGCAAGGACGGCGAGATGTCGCGCAGCGAACCGCCGTCGCGGATCTTCGCCGGGCGGCCGATATACAGGAAGGGCACCTTGTTGGTGGTGTGCTGGGTGTGCGGCTGGTGGTGCTCGCCGTCGTACATCTGCTCGCAGTTGCCGTGGTCGGCGGTGATCAGCACTTCGCCCCCGGCCGCCAGCATGGCTTCGACGCAGCGCTCTATGCAGCCGTCCAGCGCCTCCACCGCCTTCACCGCGGCGTCGAAGATGCCGCTGTGGCCCACCATGTCGCCGTTGGCGTAGTTGCAGAAAATGGCCTGGTACTGGCCGGACTGGATCGCCGCGACGATCTGGTCGGTGACTTCGCCGGCGCTCATTTCCGGCTGCAGGTCGTAGGTGGCCACCTTGGGCGAGGGCACCAGGATGCGGTCTTCGCCCGGGTAGACCTGTTCTTCGCCGCCGTTGAAGAAGTAGGTGACGTGCGGATATTTCTCGGTTTCGGCGATGCGCAGCTGCTTCAGGCCCTGCGCGGACAGGTATTCGCCCATGCCGTTGTGGATCTTCTGCGGCGCGTAGGCGGTCGGCAGCGCGCTGTAGGCCTCGCCGTAGCTGGTGAGGGTGGCGAAATAGCCGAAGCCGGGCTGGCGCGCCTGGAAACCGTCGAAGGCCGGGTCGGTCAGCGCGGTGGTCAATTGGCGGGCGCGGTCGGCGCGGAAGTTCATGAACAGCACCGCGTCGCCGTCTTGGATCTTCACCGGCGCGCCGATGCCGGTGGCCTTGACGAATTCGTCGTTCTCGTCGCGGGCGTAGGCGGCCTTGAGCGCTTCCAGCCCGGTTTCGGCGTGGAACAGGCCTTCGCCTTCCACCAGCAGCCGGTAGGCCGGCTCCACCCGTTCCCAGCGCTTGTCGCGGTCCATCGCCCAGTAGCGGCCGGTCACGGATACCAGCCGCGCGTTCGGGCATTCGGCCAGTACCGCGTCCAGGCGCTTGAGGTAGGTTTCGGCGCTGCGCGGCGGCGTGTCGCGGCCGTCGAGAAAGGCGTGGACGTGGATGTTGGGCACGCCGGCGGCCTGGGCGGCGCGGATCAGCGCGTGGATGTGGTTTTCATGGCTGTGCACACCCCCGTCGGATAACAGGCCGAGCACGTGCAGAGCCGAGCATTGAGCTTTGCTCATGGCTTGTTGCAGTGTGTCATTGTTTGCGAAACGCCCGTCCTCGATGTCGCAATCGATGCGGCTGATGTCCTGCTGCACGATGCGGCCGGCGCCGATGTTGAGGTGCCCCACTTCGGAGTTGCCGAACTGGCCGGAAGGCAGTCCGACAAAGTTTTCCGAGGCGTTGATGGTGCCGTAGGCGTAGCGCTGGCGCAGTCGGTTCCAGTTGGGCATGTCGGCGTGCAGGATGGCGTTGTCGTCGCCTTCCATGCGGTGGCCGAAGCCGTCGAGGATTAATAGCAACACCGGTGTGATTGATTTCATGGCATTCGCATTCAGAATATTAGAAAACCTTGATGGTATCGGATTTTGCCGATACTATAGTCCCGCAGTCAAATCAATAAAATGACGCTACATTAGGAGAAAAGCTTTGCTGTTCAACGACGACCAGATCGAACAGACATCCCGGGCGATGAAGGCCATGTCGCACCCGCTGCGTCTGAAGATCATATCGGTGCTGGAAGACCGGGAAGTGAGCGTGCAAGACATTGTCGAGCAGGTTGGCACCTCCCAGAGCAATATTTCCCAGCATCTCGCCATTATGCGGGACAAGGGGGTTTTGCGCACGCGCAAGGATGCCAACCGCGTCTACTACCGGGTGGGAGACATCCGCACGCTGGAAGTCTTGCGGATGATGCGCGAAGTCTTCTGCGGCTTCGGGGAGTAAGTGCCCAGAATCCATGTAGAAAAAGCCGCGTTTCGCGGCTTTTTCTACATGGGCTTTGCTCAGCGGCGTTCCGGCTTGCGCTTGATGTACAGCGTCTTGTGCACGGTGGCCACCAGCTCGTCGCCGCTATCGCGTATCTCCACCTTCATTTCAGGCAGATACTTGTCGCCCCCGGCGGTCTGCGCGCGGATGTCGCGCAGCATTGCGTCGCTCAGGTTGAAATGCGCGCGCACCAGGCCGCGGCCGGGTTTAACGTATTCGATGCGGCCTTCCTTGTCCCAGACATAGTAGTCGCTGCCCAGCTGGCGCAGCAGCATCAGCATGTAGAATGGGTCGGTCATCGCGTACAGGCTGCCGCCGAAGTGGGTGCCGACGTAGTTGCGGTTGCCGAATCCCAGTTTCAGCCTGACTTCGGCCTGGCGGAAGTCAGGCGACAGGCGGTGGACGCGGATCCCGGCGCCGAGGAAGGGCGGCCACAGGTTGAGCAGCAGCTTGATCAGCCAGATGGGCAGGTTCATGATAGCGATTCAAACGATTGTTTGGATGATGCTATCGTCGACAAAGGCTTGATCGATGTCAATGCCGGCTTGCAGGAGTCCGCCTGGGAACCTGAAAATTTATCCACAAGAATCGCGGAATAACCTTGTGGATAAGTTGAGGCATTCGCCGGTGGCAGCGGCTTTCGCTGGTTCTTGCCCAAAAAAGCGGCAGCCGGCGCTAATTTTTGCCGGCCAGAGGTTGCCTCACCGCGATTGAGGTAATAAAGTCTGACGTTTGTATCGACTACGGAGACAGCTTCCTGTGTGGGCTATCGTTGAAGCGGCCGGCTGGCCGATCTGGACTATTCTCGCGGCTTCAGTCGTGTCTTTGGCGATCATCCTAGAGCGCCTGTTCAGCCTGCGCCGCGGCGTCGTGGTGCCCGAAGGCCTGTTGGCGCAGACCTTGCAGGAATACCGCCGGGTGGATTTGCGCGATGAGCTGATGCGGCGCTTGCAGCAGCACTCTCCGTTGGGACGCCTGTTCGCCGCCGGGCTGCGCAATGTCAGCGGCAGCCGCGAGGTGATGAAGGAGTCGATTGAGGATGAGGGCCGCCAGGTGGCTTACCAGTTGGAGCGTCTGCTGACCACGCTGGGCACCATCGCCGCCATGTCCCCGCTGCTGGGCCTTTTGGGCACCGTGATCGGCATGATTGAGATCTTCGGTTCGCAGAACGGCAGCGGCGCTAATCCGCAGCAACTGGCGCACGGCATCTCCGTCGCCTTGTACAACACCGCCTTTGGCCTGATCGTAGCGATCCCCAGCATGATGTTCTATCGCTTCTTCCGTTCCCGCGTGGACGGCTTGCTGGTGGAGATGGAGGCGCAGGCTATCAAGCTGGTGGAAGTGGTGCACGGCGAGCGCCGGAACGGGAACTGAGCATGAACTTTCGTCGCGGCCGCGGCCGGGAAGAGCCGGAGATCAACTTCATCCCGCTGATAGACGTGCTGTTGGTGATCCTGATCTTCCTGATGGTCACCACCACCTATTCCCGCTTCTCCGAGCTCAAGATCAATCTGCCCAGCGCCCAGGGCGAGCAGTTGAAGAACAAAACCATCGAGATCCGAGTCGCGGTCGCCGCCGACGGCGCGATGGCGGTGGACGACGCCCGGCTGGCAAGAGGCGACAAGGCCGGCCTGCTGGCCAGGCTGAAGGCCGCTGCCGCGGGCAAGAGCGACGTGGTGGTGGTGGTCAATGCCGACGCCAACTCCACCCATCAGTCGGTGATCACGGTGATGGAGGCGGCGCGCGAGGCCGGGCTATCGCAGCTGACTTTCGCCACCCAGAATCTCAAGCCCTGAGCGGGCGGACCCCATGAACGCATGAATCTGATCGAGCAACACTGGTACCGGCCGCGAGGCTGGTTGACAGCCCTTCTGGCGCCGCTGGAAGGGCTTTTTGCGCTGCTGGCCGCCGGCCGGCGGCAGGCGTTCCGCCGAGGCTGGAAAAAGCGCGAGACGCTGCCGGTTCCGGTGGTGGTCATCGGCAACATCAATGTCGGCGGCGTCGGCAAGACGCCGCTGACGCTGGCGCTGCTGGCGGACTTCGCCGCGCGCGGCGTGAAGGCGGGCGTGATCAGCCGCGGTTACGGCGGCAGCGCCGGCCAGCCCACCGAGGCGCTGCCGGACAGCGACCCGGAGCTGGTGGGGGACGAGCCTCTGCTGCTGGCGGCTGCCGGCGCGCCGGTGGTGGTGGGGCGCGACCGCGTCGCCGCCGGCCGCCGTCTGCTGGCCCTGCATCCCGACATCCAGCTGATTCTTAGCGACGACGGTTTGCAGCACTACAGGCTGGCGCGCGATCTGGAAATCGTGGTGCTGGACGGCCGGCGCGGCGTCGGCAACGGCCATCTGCTGCCCAACGGCCCCTTGCGCGAGCCGCTGTCGCGCTTGCGGACGGTGGACGCGGTGGTGGTCAACGGCGCGGGCGCCAGTCTGGCGCTGCCGGCTGGCCTGCCGCGTTTCGACATGACGCTGCGCGCCGGCGCTTTCCATGGTCTGGGCGACGCTTCCCGGACACGGACCGCGGCGGACTTTGCCGGCTTGCGGGTGGCGGCGCTGGCCGGCATCGGCCATCCGCAACGGTTTTTCCATACGCTGGCAGGGCAGGGCATTGCGGTGGCCAGCGAACTGTCCTTTCCCGATCACCATGCTTTTTCCGCCGCCGACATTCCGGCCGCCGCCGACGCGGTGATCGTCACCAGCAAGGACGCGGTCAAGCTCGCGCGCGTGCTTCATGACGCGGCGCAGCGTGCTAGACTATGGGTTTTGCCGGTTCAGGCCACCTTGGCGCCTGAGCTGGGCGACTGGATACTCACCCGCTTGAAGATGGAACATGGACGCTAAATTTCTGGAAATCCTGGTGTGCCCGCTGTGCAAGGGACCGTTGGTGTTCGACAAGAACAAGGACGAACTGATCTGCAAGGGCGACCGTTTGGCCTTCCCGATCAAGGATGGCATCCCGATGATGCTGGAAGCGGAAGCGCGCGAGCTGCCGCCGGAAGAAGAAGTCAAATGACAGGCTTCATCGTGGTGATCCCGGCGCGGATGGCTTCCAGCCGCCTGCCGGGCAAACCGCTGGCCGACATCGCCGGCAAGCCGATGGTGGTGCGGGTCGCCGAACAGGCGGCGAAAAGCCGCGCCGGGCGCGTGATCGTGGCCGCCGACCACTCCGACATCCTGGCCGCCTGCGCCGCGCACGGCGTGGAGGCGGTGCCGACGCGCGAAGACCACGCCAGCGGCACCGACCGCCTGGCCGAGGCGGCCGCCAAGCTCGGCCTGGCCGACGACGCCGTCGTGGTGAATGTGCAGGGCGACGAACCGTTGATCGAGCCGGCGCTGATCGACCGTCTGGCCGATTTGCTGGACACGGCGGGCGACGCGCCGATGGCGACGCTGGCGCATGAGATCCACGATGCCGCCGACCACTTCAACCCCAATGTGGTGAAAGTGGCGCTGGACAAGCACGGCCGCGCGCTGTATTTCAGCCGCGCGCCCATCCCTTACGCCCGCGACGCCTACGCCGCCGATCGCAGCGTATTGCCCGCCGGTCTGCCGGCGTACCGCCACATCGGCATGTATGGCTACCGCGCCGGATTCCTGCGCGCCTATGCCAGGCTGGAGGCCGCGCCGTTGGAACAGTACGAGGCGCTGGAACAATTGCGCGTGCTCTGGCATGGTTATGCCATCATGGTGGCAGTGGCGAGCGAGGCGCCGGCCGCCGGAGTCGACACGCCGGAAGACCTGGAACGGGTGCGCCGGCTGTTGGGCGCCTGAGGGCTAAAAGAATTCATAAATCAAACAAACTGGAGTCATGTACATGCGATTGATCCTGTTGGGCGCTCCGGGCGCCGGCAAAGGCACCCAGGCCAACTACATCCGCGAAAAATTCGGCATTCCGCAAATCTCCACCGGCGATATGCTGCGCGCCGCGGTCAAGGCCGGCACGCCGTTGGGCCTGGAGGCCAAGGCGATCATGGATGCCGGCGGCCTGGTGCGCGACGACATCATCATCGGCCTGGTCAAGCAACGCATCGCCGAGGCCGACTGCGCTAACGGCTTCCTGTTTGACGGTTTCCCGCGCACCATCCCGCAGGCCGAGGCGATGATCGCCGCTGGCGTGGACATCGACTACGTGGTGGAGATCGACGTGCCGGACGCCGCCATCGTCGAGCGCATGGCCGGCCGCCGCGTGCATTTGTCTTCGGGCCGCACCTATCACATCGTCTTTAATCCGCCGAAAGCGGCCGGCAAGGACGATGCGACCGGTGAAGACCTGGTTCAGCGCGACGACGACCGCGAGGAAACCGTGAAGAAGCGCCTGGCGGTGTACCACGAACAGACCGCCGTGCTGGTGGGCTTCTATGGCAAGCTGGCCGCCGCCGGCGATGCCAAGGCGCCCAAGTATGTGAAGATCGACGGCACTCGCGCGGTGGAAGCCGTGCGCGACGAGGTGCTGGCGGCGCTGGGCGCCTGATTCCGGCGCTCACGATTTCGGTCAAAGCGGGCGCGGCCCGCTTTTTCGCTTGCGCAAAGCGCTGGCGGCGGAGCGGCAACAGGCGGACAATTGAACCCTGGAGGCCGCGGGGGGCTCCAAACCGCTTTATGATGTCAGGCCGGAAAGACGGACCGGCTCAAGGATAAATCATGTATCACGGGGAACGTTTCAACGGCTATTCCCACTTGGCCGGCACTTTGCTGGCGGTAGCCGGACTGGTGGTGCTGGTGGCCGAGGCCGCGATGCAGGGCGATCCATGGAAGATCGTCAGCTTCAGCCTGTACGGCGGCACGCTGGTGGCGCTGTACCTGATCTCGACGCTGTACCACAGCCTCACTGGACGGGCCAAGGCCATCCTGCAGAAGTGCGACCACTCGGCGATCTATCTGCTGATCGCCGGTAGCTACACTCCGTTTGCGCTGGTGACTCTGCGCGGGGCCTGGGGCTGGACGCTGTTCGGCCTGAGCTGGGGCCTGGCTTTGTTCGGCATCGCGCAGGAGCTGACCCTTGGGCGCCGTACCCGGCTGCTGTCCATGATCCTGTACGTGGTGATGGGTTGGCTGGTGCTGATAGCGATCAAGCCGCTGATCGATGCGCTGGCGCCGGGCGGCCTGTTCTGGTTGGGGCTGGGCGGCCTCTTGTACAGCGTGGGCATCTACTGGTTTCTCAACGACGAGAAGATCCGCCACGGCCACGGCATCTGGCACCTGTTCGTGTTGGGCGGCAGCATCTGCCAGTATGTCTGCGTGCTCAGGTACGTGGCCTGACGCGCAAGGCGGCGCAAGCAAGAACGGCAGCCGGATGGCTGCCGTTTTGCATGGGGCGCTCGGGACTACTCTTGCTGCGGCACCGGCAGACGCTTCTCGTTGACCAGCCGCGTCAGCGCTTCCACTACATGTGGATCGAACTGGCTGCCGGCGCGGCTGCCTATGTATTTCATCGTCTCCTCCATGCTCCAGGGCTCCTTGTACGGGCGCTTGTTGAGCAGGGCGTCGAACACGTCCACCACCGCGACGATGCGCGCGGACAGCGGAATATCCTGGCCGGCGAGCTGGCGCGGATAGCCTTTGCCGTCGAAGTGCTCGTGGTGGCCGCCGGCGATTTCCGAACCCAGCGACAGATAACTGGTGCCTTCCACCATGCGTGCGGATTTGTCCAGTATCTGCGCGCCTATCGGGGCGTGCTGCTCCATCACCGTGCGCTCTTCAGGATCGAGCTTGCCGGGCTTGAGCAGGATGCTGTCGGGAATGGCCACCTTGCCGATGTCGTGCAGAATGCTGGCCATGCCCACCATGTCCATGAACTCGCGCGTCATCAGTTCCGGATAGTGGTTGCTGTCCCGCATTTCCTGCGCGATGGCGTCGGTCAGCTTCTGCACCCTGAGCACGTGGTCGCCGGTGTCGGTGTCGCGGAATTCCGCCAGGTCGGCCAGCGCCACCACCGTGGCCTCCTGCGCGCTGCGCAGCTGGTTGTACAGGTAGAGATTGTCGTAGGCGGCGGAGATGCGCTGACAGAATACGTCCAGCAAGTCGCACTCCACGCTTTCCAGCGGCCATTGCGGCATGAAGTGCACCGCGAATTCGCGCCGGTTGCGCGAGGCGATGTATAACACGTCGTAAGGGTGCTGGAAGATGCTGCGCTTTTCGCTGAACACGCGCTGGATGATTTCTGCCAGCTTGGGTTCGCTGGAGAGATCGCCGGCTTCGGCCAGGTATTCGTAGGAGCCGGACACCGCCAGGATTTCCAGTTCCGGCCGGCCGCTGTGGTTTTCATTGCGCACGCACAGGATGCCGTCGGTGCCGATGTCGAGCAAAGCGCTGATCTGGCGCAGCACGCCGGAGGCGAACTCGCGCAGCGAGTGCAACTGGTAGAGGTCGGACGCGCTCTCCAGAATCTTGGCCAGGCCCTGGCGGTTCTTTTCCAGCGACACCATGTTCTCGTAGGCGCGCAGCGAGGCGATGGTGGTGGTGAACAGCTTCTGGGTGGTGAGTTCGGTCTTGGTCTTGTAGTCGTTGATGTCGTAGTTGAGGATGACTTCCTGCTCCGGCGCCTGGCCGGGTTGGCCGGTGCGCAGCACGATGCGCACCACGCCGTTGGAGAGCTCCTGGCGGATGCGGTGCACCAGCCTGAGGCCGGCATCCTCGCTTTCCATCACCACGTCCAGCATGATCAGCGCGATGTCGGGATGTAGCTGCAATTGCTGAAAGGCTTCGCCGCCGCTGTAGGCGCTGATCAATTCCAGCGGCCTTTCCTTGTAGCTGATGCCGCGCAGCGCGATGCGGGTGGCGGTGTGCACGTCCTTTTCATCGTCGACGATCAGCACTTTCCAGGGCTTGCGCTGTTCCGAAGGGCGAGCGCTGGCTTCATTGTCGCTTTCGCTGTCGTCCAGCAACCAGTTGTCTTCATCCGGAGGCAATGTATCGCTGCTCATGCCACATTCTCCTTGTGCTGGACGGTGGGGGCGATGCAAGGCATTTCCAGCGTGAAGCGGGTGCCTTGCTCCTGCTCGCTGTGTACCTCGATATTGCCGCCCAACCGTTGCCGTACGATGTTGTAGACGATGTTGAGGCCAAGTCCGCTGCCGCCGCTGCCGCGCCGGGTGGTGAAGAACGGTTCGAAGATCCTGCCCAGGTTTTCCGGTGCGATGCCCTTGCCGTTGTCGCTGATGTTCAGCGACACGTGCTGGGCATCGTTGCGATGAGCCTCGATGACGATATTGCCAGCAATTTCGCCGCCTTCATAGCCGTGAACCAGCGCGTTGACCACCAGGTTGGTCAGCACCTGGGCCAGGGCGCCCGGATAGCTGTCCAGCAGGATGTCCTCTTCGCACTGGATATCGATCCCCACCTTCGTGTGCTTGAAGCGCGGCTTGAGGCTGGTGATCACTTCGTTCAGGTAGTCGTGCAGGTGGAAGCTGCGCCTGGCTTCGCTGGTCTGATCCACCGCCACCTGCTTGAAGCTGTGGATCAGGTTGGCGGCGCGTTCCGAATTGGCCAGTATCAGTTCACAGCATTCCTGCGCGGTTTCCAGATAGCTCTGGAAATCGCTCTTCTTGACGTTGCCGCTGTCTAGCTTGCCGGTGATGTGCGAGGTGGCGGTGCCCAGGTGCGAGGCGGCGGTGAGCGTGATGCCCACCGGTGTGTTGATCTCGTGGGCCACGCCGGCCACCAGGCTGCCCAGCGATGCCATCTTCTCCGCTTCCACCAGCGTTTCCTGCGTCGCCATCAACTGGCTGTAGGCCAGTTGCGCCTTTTCCTTTTCCTCCCGGGCCACGGTCTCCGCGGCGGTGCGCTTGACCAGGTCGGCGGCGGTGCGGGCGACGATGCGGTTGAAGCCGTTGACGATGGCGCCGATTTCGTCGTCCGCCAGGTGGGTGATCTGGGCGCCGGTGGCGTCGGGCGCGCGGATGGCGGTGTTGAGCGCCTGTTGCAGGCGCGACAGCGGCTGGAAGATGAAGCGTTGCAGGTTGAACGACATGATGAAGAAGATCATGCCGTCCAGCAGCACGATCTGGGCGACGATGGTGATCAGGTGCTGGTCTTCGCGGGCGCGCAGCGCGTCATGCGACAGATAGACCGTGGCGGTGCCCAGATGCTCTTTTCCCTGATAGATGATGGGGATGCTGAGCATGTCGTCAACCTTGGGCCGTTCGTTGGGCAGCATGTCGCGCAGATTGCCGCCGCTGTCGCGGGTGCGGCCCAGGTTGAGCCCGCTTTCCCCCTTGACGTTGATGGCGATCACCGAAGGCCAGCTTAATTCGCTGTCTAGCGCCAGGCGCACATTTTCGTCGTCCAGCTGCCAGATGCCGTGCGGCAGCGACAAGGACAGGCGGGATTGCACTGCGGCGCGCTGAGTCTGGAAGTCGCTCTGGTCTATGCTGTAGTCATGAAGATAGAAATACAGCCCCGTGCTGCCCAGAATGGTGGTGATCCACGCCATCAGCCATAGCATTAACCTTGTCTTGATGCTTTTCATGGTGCCTGTTTGTTCGTGCCCTCTCAGTGAATCGTAGGCAGAGCGGGACGGAATTGCCATGATGGATCCAATACAGTTTCTTGCGAGTCGTTAACGCCGCTGCTGCCGGCCTCTGGGCGGATCAGTTGGAACCTTCCGCGACCGGGCGCGGCAGCGCGCGCCGCAGCGGCAGCTTCTGCACCGCCAGGCCGCCCAGAATCAGCGCCAGGCCCAGCAGGGTTGAGGTCAGGATGGCTTCGCCGATGATCAGGTGGATCAGCAGCAGCGACAGCAGCGGCGACAGAAAGATCAGATTGGCGATGCTGGCGGTGCTGCGGGTGAGCTTCATCGCCGACAGCCATAGCACGAAGGTGAATCCCATCTCCAGCGCGCCGACGTAGGCGGCGCCGGCCAGCCCCTGCCAGGAGGGGATTACGAGCTGGCCGTGCCAGGCGCACCAGACCAGGCTGAGGGGCAGGCTGAAGGCGAAGTTCAGCGTCAGGCCCAGCACCGGTTCGCGGCGGTCGCGAGTGTTGAAGATCCAGTAGCCGGCCCACAGCAGGGTGGAGGTCAGCGCCAGCAGCACGCCCTGCCGGCTGGAGAAGTGCAGTTCCAGCAATTGGCCGCGGGTGCCGATCACCAGCACGCCGAGATAGCAGATAAGCGCGGCGGCGGCGTCGAGTGGGTGCAGCTTCTGCCGGAGCAGCGGCACCGCCAGCAGGGTCATGGTCAGCGCCCAAGTGTAGTTGATGGCCTGGGCTTCCTGCGCCGGCAGCAGCGCATAGGCCTGGAACAGCACCAGATAGTAGGCGAAGGGGTTGACCGCGCCGAACAGCAGCGAGCTTTTCCAGTGACGGCGCAGCGCGGCGGGGAGCTCCGGCAGGCGGCCCTGCCAGGCCAGGATGGCCAGCAGGGAGAGCAGTGAGGCGATGCTGGCGTACAGCACCAGTTGCATCGGGCTAAGGTGCTGCAGGCTGAGTTTGAAGGCGCTGGCGACGGTGGACCAGGCCAGGACGGCGCCGAGGCCGAAGGCGTAGGCTTTTTTTTGTGATGACAAGTCGGGTCTCCGCGAGGTGGGGCTGCCCGATCCATCTTAAACATAAACCGCCGCCGCCGGCAAAGCGGCGGCGTTGGGCTTCAGCGTCCGGCCAGCAGGCGGTTGAGCACCCGGCTGATGCGGATGGCGGTGGCTGAGGCGGTCAGGCCGATCGGGCCGCCGCTTTCCTGCTGGTAGTCGTCGCCGGCCAGACCGTGCAGATGGACCGCCAGCGCGGTGGCGTCAAAGGCCGGCAGGCCCTGTGCCAGCAGGGCGGCGATCAGTCCGGTCAGCACGTCGCCCTGGCCGGCGGCGGCCAGTTCCGGCCCACCGCTGGTGTTGAGCAGATAATAGCCGTCGGGGCGGACGATCAGGCTGCCGGCGCCCTTTAGCACCACCACGCAGCGGTATCGCGCGGCCAGTTGCCTGGCGTGGGCGATGCGGTCGCGCTGCACGGCGGCGGTGTCGATTTGCAGTAGGCGGGCGGCTTCGGCCGGATGCGGGGTCAGCACGGTGACGGACGACCGCTGGGCGATCCGGCCGGCAGCGTCGCGGTCGCCGGCCAGCATGTTGAGCGCGTCGGCGTCCAGCACCAGCGGCAGGGGGAGGGCGACGATTTGCGGCAGCAGCCGGGCGGCCAGCTCCTGTTGGCCCAAGCCTGGGCCGAAGGCGATCACGTCGGCGGCGGGCAGCTCGGCCATCTCGTCCAGCGGCCGTATCATCAACTCCGGCGCGATCGCATCCACCGGCAGCCTGTCGTCCAGAGGACACAGATAGACCTTGCCGGCGCCTCCCTGCAGCGCGCTGCGCCCAGCCAGCAGCGCCGCGCCCAGCATGCCTGGCGCGCCGCCTATGACGGCAACGGTGCCAAAGCTGCCTTTGTGGCTGTCGCGGGGTCGGGCCAGCGCCGCGGCGCACGGCGCGTTCAGCGCGCCTTCGCCGGGAGGAAAGAAATGCGGCGGGCAATCCAGCGTCGCCAGCTCCACCTGGCCGGCGAGGTCGGCTCCCTGGCTACAGAACAGGCCGGGTTTGTAGCACAGGAAGGTGAGCGTGTGGTCGGCATGGATGGCGGCGCCCAGGCTTTGGCCGGAGTAGGCGTCCAGGCCGCTGGGGCAGTCCAGCGCCAGGATGGGGCAGTCCAGTGCGTTGAGCTGGTTTATCCTTTGTTTCCAGGTTTCGTCCAGCGGCCGGCTGAGGCCAATGCCGAACAGGCCGTCTATCAGCAGGGCCGGCGGCGGATAATGGGAGGGCAGCGCGTCGAATATGGCCAGTTCCGACGCCTGGGCCTGCTGCAGCGCTTGGCGGCAGGCCAGGCTGGATGGCGGGCAGGGCAGCAGCACATCCACCAGATATTCCCGCTGCTGCAGTTCCAGCGCCGCGTACAGCGCGTCGCCGCCGTTGTTGCCGGGGCCGGCGCAAACCAGCAGCCGCGAGCCCGGCGCGAGATGGCGGCCGACCCAGTCTGCGGAGGCCTGCGCCGCCCGCTGCATCAGCATCAGGCCGGCGGCGTCGGCTGTGCGCTCCAGTTGGCGCAATGCTTCCAGGCTGAGAATGGGGGAGGGTTTCATGGCGATGTTTCTCCCCAGCGCGGAGTCAGGCTCTGCTCTACGCCCAACTGGTCCAGAATCCGCGCGACGACAAAGTCCACCATGTCGTCCACGGTCTTGGGATGAGTATAGAAGCCCGGTGCCGGCGGCAGGATCACCACGCCCAGCCGGGCCAGCTCCAGCATGTTTTCCAGGTGGATCACCGACAGCGGCGTCTCGCGCGGCACCAGCACCAGCTTGCGCTGCTCCTTGATGCATACGTCGGCCGCGCGTTCTATCAGGTTGTCGCTCATGCCGTGGCGGATGGCGGCCAGCGTGCCCATCGAGCACGGGCACACCACCATCGCGTCCGGCGGATTGGAGCCGGACGCGGCTGGAGCGAACCATTCCTCCCGGCCGAACACTTCCAGCAGCTCGGCGTGGGCGGGATGGCGCTGCAACAGCCAGGTTTTCATCTCGGCCGGGCGCGAGGGCAGGGTGAGCTGCATTTCCTGTTTGGCCACCACCTGGGCGGCCTGGGAGTACAGCACCCAGGTGCGGATGCCGGCGGCCAGCAGGGTTTCGATCAGGCGCAGGCCGTAGGGCAGGCCGGAGGCGCCGGTGAGGGCGACGGTGACGGTTTTGCGGCGGGACATCGGAAGCGTTCTCCAGCGGGCGTGCGCGTTAGGCCCGCCCGGGGCGTGGGGCAGGGCGCCGCCCGTCCGTATCAGGTTTCGCGGTACAACTGGCGGTGGCGTACCAGCACCTGCTTGTCGGCGAAGGCGCGCGCCAGGTTTTCTATGATGTAGACCGAGCGGTGCTGGCCGCCGGTGCAGCCCACGGCTACGGTCAGATAGCTGCGGTTTTCCTTGCTGTAGCAGGGCAGCCACTTGGCGATCAGCGTTTGTATGTCGGCGATCATTTCCGCCATCTCCGCATGCTGCGCGAAGAAGTCGATGATGGGCTGGTCGCGGCCGTTGAAGGGGCGCAGTTGCGGGTCGTAGTAGGGATTGGGCAGGCAGCGCACGTCGAACACGAAGTCGGCGTCCTGCGGCAGGCCGTGCTTGAAGCCGAACGATTCGAAGATCAGCGTCAGCCGGCTGCTGTCGGCGTCCACCAGCTCGCGTATCCAGCTCCTGAGCGCGTTGGCCGACAGCTCGCTGGTGTCGATGCGGGTGCCCAGTTCCTGCACGTCGGCCAGCATTTCCTGTTCCAGCCGTATGCTTTCCTCCACCGTGATGCCGGCGTCGGACAGCGGGTGGCGGCGGCGGGTTTCGGAGAAGCGCTTGACCAGGGTCTCGGTGCGGGCTTCCAGGAACAGCAGGCGCACGTCTATGTTCTGCGCGCGCAATTGCTCCACCACCTGCGGCAGCGCGCCCAGGGACGGGCCGGAGCGGGTGTCGACGCTGATGGCGATCTGTTCGTAGCCGAAATCGGCGTACAGCGACATCGCCTCCGGCAGCATGGTGGCTGGCAGATTGTCCACGCAGTAGAAGCCGGAGTCTTCCAGCGCGCGCAGCGCCACCGACTTGCCGGAGCCGGACAGGCCGCTAATCAATATCAGGCGCATTTTCCTGGTCCCGTAGGAAGTTGGTGTGGCGTTCGATGAATTCGCGGGTGCTGTCTATGCCGCGCAGCTGCAGGATGTAGTTGCGCACCGCGGCTTCCACCAACACCGCCAGGTTGCGGCCGGCGGCCACCGGCAGCACCACCTTGCGCACTGTGACGCCTATGATGTCCTGGGTTTCCGACTGGATGTTGAGCCGGTCCAGCGCCTGCATCGCCTGGTCGTTGGCTTTCACCAGATGAATGATCAGTTTCAGCACCTTCTTGGGGCGGACCGCGGTCTCGCCGAAGATGGTGCGGATGTTGAGGATGCCGAGGCCGCGCACTTCCAGAAAGTCGCGCAGCAGCGGCGGGCAACGGCCTTCCAGCGTGTCCGGGCCGATGCGGTACAGTTCCACCGCGTCGTCGGCCACCATGCCGTGGCCGCGCGAGATCAGCTCCAGCGCCAGTTCGCTCTTGCCCATCGCCGAGTCGCCCATGATCAGCACGCCGATCTCGAACACGTCGAGGAACACGCCGTGCAGCACGGTGGACACCGCTAGCGCGCGCGCGAGGTAAATGCGCAGCACGTCCATCAGGTAGGGGCTTTCCAGCGTGCTGCACATCAAGGGCACGTTGTGGCTGTGGCAGTAGTCGCGCAGCAGCCGCGGCACCGGCTGGCCGTTGGTCACCATCACCACCGACATGCTCTTGTGGAACAGCTGGTCCAGAGCGGTCTTGGCCGCCGACTGCTCCAGCCGGTTCAGGTAGTCCACTTCGGCCAGGCCCAGCACCTGCACCCGGTTGGGGTGGATGAAGTTGAGGTGGCCCACCAGCGCCAGCGTCGGACGTTGCTCGTCGTTGCCGATCACGTTGTCGGCGCCGCCGGTGCCGGCCACCCAGGTCAGATTGAGTTTCTGCTGGTTTTCCTGGTACAGCCTGCGGACGGTGATGCTAGGCATTGGGAGTCCACTCGCTGAGGAGCTGGTAAAGTTCATCGCGCATCCTGATACTCAGCATCTGCTCGCGCATCTGGCGGCTGGAAAACAGCTGCGCCAGTTCGGAAAGCACCTGCAGGTGCAGATCGGTGGCGTGCTCCGGGACCAGCAGCACGAACAGGCATTGCACCGGCTTGCCGTCCGGCGCGTCAAAGGGAATGGGCGCCTTCAGCCGGATGAATACGCCGGTGGCTTCCTTCAGGCCGCGCGCGCGGCCATGCGGGATGGCCACGCCTTGCCCCAGCCCGGTGGAACCCAGTTTTTCACGGCTGAACAGGCTGTCGAAGATTTCACTGCGAGCGATGCCGCGGGTGTTCTCCACCAGCAGGCCCACCTGTTCGAACACCCGTTTCTTGCTGGAGACGTCCAGATCCAGCAACACATGGTCCGGAGTCAGGATCTTGCCGATGAGATTCATATTGGATTATGCATGCGGCTCTTGGATAAACCTGGAATTCTACGTTGCCTTGATAGTACTGAAAACCGGCAAGCGCAAAGAAAAACGGGAACCGTATGGTTCCCGTGGCTTTCCTCAGGGGGTCACAGCGAGGCTTGGGAGACTTCGCCCGAGCTCTGCGCCCGGTGTTCGGTTAGCTTTTCCTTGTATTTCAATACTTGGCGGTCCAGCTTGTCCATCAGGAGGTCGATGGCGGCGTAAAGATCGGCTTCGGAGGCTTCGATGTGGATATCCTTGCCCGACAGGTGGACGTTGACTTCAGCCTTCTGAACCAGCTTGTCCACCGAGAGGGTGACGGAGATGTCGATCACGTGGTCGACGTGGCGGGTGATGCGCTCCAGTTTGCTTTCGATGTATTCACGCAGCGACGGGGTTACTTCCAGGTGCAGACCAGTTACTTTGAGGTTCATACCCTAGCTCCTTCTGGTGTTGGCCGCCCGGTCGGGTTGGCGGGCGGCATGTATTCCCCAAGGCTTGCTACAGCGCCTTGCGCAGATTCACCGCCGGAATCTGCATGGCTTCACGATACTTGGCTACGGTGCGTCTGGCAACCTGTATTCCCAGCTTGCCCAGCGCGTCGGCGATGGCGCTGTCCGACAGCGGCTTGCCGCGGTCCTCGCCGTCAATCATGCCGCGTATGTGAGCCTTGATGGCCGTCGCGGAGCATTCACCCCCGCTGTCGGTTTCCAGCGAACTGCCGAAGAAATACTTGAGCTCGAACAGGCCGCGCGGGCAGAGCAGGTATTTCTGGCTGGTGGAGCGGGAAACCGTGGATTCGTGCAGGCCCAGCTCTTCCGCGATGTCCCGCAGGATCAGCGGCCGCATCGCCACCTCGCCGTGTTCAAAGAACAATTGTTGCCGTTCGACAACAGCTTCCGCCACTTTCAGGATGGTGTCAAATCGCTGCTGGATGTTTTTCACCAGCCAGCGCGCCTCCTGCAAGCGGCCGGACATTTCGCCGGCCTGGCCGCGCGAGTCGGCCAGCATGCGCTCGTACAGCCGGTTGACGCGCAGCCTGGGCATGGCGGCGCGGTTGAGCTCGGCCACCCAGCGGCCGCGCAGCTTCCTGACGCTGATGTCGGGAATCACGTAGTGGACGTCGCCGTGGGCGAAGCCGGTGGCAGGATGGGGGTTGAGACGGGCGATCAGGGCCTGGGCGGCGCGCAGTTCGGCGTCGTTGCAAGCCAGCAGTTTCTTCAGTCTGGCGTAGTCGCGGCTTCCCAGCAGCGCCAGGTGTTCGCGCGCGATGGCCTGCGCCAGCTGGTGGCCGGGCTCGCCGGCGGCCAAGCGCTGCAGTTGCAGCCCAAGCGACTCCGCCAGCGAGCGCGCGCCGACGCCGGCGGGGTCGAACTGCTGCAGCAGCTTGAGCCCAACCGCCAATTCGTCGCTTTCCAGCTCTAGCTCCAGCGGCAGGTGATTGGCCAGTTCGTCCAGGCTCAAGGGCAGGTAGCCGTCGTCATCCAGTTCCTCGATCAGCAGCCTGACGATGGCCTGGTCGCGGCCGGCCAGGGCGATTTCGCCCAGTTGCGCCAGCAGGTGTTCGCGCAGGCTGATCTGACAGGGAACATTGAGCATGGGGTCGTAATCGTCGTCGCCGCCTTGGCGGCTGCCGGCGCCCCAGTCCAGCAACTCGCCGCTGCCCGCGCCGTCGTCCTGATCGGCGACGCCCGCATCGTCCTTGACGGCTTCGGCGGTCTCGGCATCGCGCGGCTCGTCGCCGCGCTCCAGCAGAGGATTGTCCAGCAGGAAGCGTTCCACTTCGGTCTGCAGGTCCAGGGTGGACAGCTGCAGCAGCTTGATCGACTGCTGCAGCTGCGGCGTAAGCGTCAGCTGTTGCGATACCTTGAGCTGAAGGGCCTGTTTCATCGCTTACAGGTGGAAATGTTCGCCGAGGTAGACCTCGCGTACCTTGTCGTTGTTGACCAGCTCTTCCGGCTCGCCGGAGGCCAGCACCGAACCGTCGCTGATGATGTAGGCGCGGTCGCAGATGCGCAGCGTCTCGCGCACGTTGTGGTCGGTGATCAGCACGCCGATGCCGCGTTCCTTCAGGAAGGAGATGATCTTCTGGATGTCTATCACCGCGATCGGGTCCACGCCGGCAAACGGTTCGTCCAGCAGGATGAAGCGCGGGCGGGTGGCCAGCACGCGGGCGATCTCCACCCGGCGCCGTTCGCCGCCGGACAGCGACAGCGCGTTGCTGTCGCGCAGGTGGGCGATGTTGAGGTCGTCCAGCAGCAGGTCCAGTTCCTTTTCCAGCTCCTTGCCCTTGCGGCCGGAGATTTCCAGGATGGCGGCGATGTTTTCCTCAACCGTCATGCGGCGGAAGATGGACGCCTCCTGCGGCAGGTAGCCCAGGCCCAGCTGCGCGCGCTGGTGGATCGGGTAGCGGGTGATGGACGCGTCGTCCAGCGTGATGTCGCCGTCGTCGGCGCCGATCAGGCCGACGATCATGTAGAAGCTGGTGGTCTTGCCGGCGCCATTGGGGCCGAGCAGGCCCACCACTTCGCCGCTTTCGATCTGCAGGGATACGTCCTTGACCACGGTGCGCTTCTTGAAGCGCTTTTTCAGGCGGGAGACGGTGAGGACGCTGTGCTTCATGTTCATGGTTTGGCGGCTCCGGCGGCGGGCTTGGCGGCCGCGGGCTGCGAGGCGGTGTTCTTGGGTTGCAGGATGACCGTGGTGCGTCCCTTGCCGGCGCTGTTGGCGCCGCCGCCCTGCACCTGATAGGTCTCGGTCTGAGTGTCGTAGCTGATCACATTGCCTATCGCCAGGTCGCCGTTGCGCTTGACGCGGGCGTTGCCGGTGAGGATGGCGGTGTGGGCGGCGCTGCTGTAGTCCAGCTTGCTGGACTGGCCTTCCACCCAGCCGCCGTTGTTGTCCATTTTCTGGCGGAAGGTGACGATGCGGCCGGTGGCCTGCAGCGTCTGGTTGCCCTGTTTGTCCTGGGTGGCCACCACCTTGTCGGCGTTCAGGCGCAGCGTGCCCTGAATCACCACCACATTGCCTTCGCAAGTGGAGACGCCTTTGATCTGGTCCATGGTGCAACCGTTGTCGCTGGTGATTTCCATGGGCTTGGTGCTGTCGGCCTGCTCGGCGTGGGTCAGGGCGGAGGCAGCCAGCAGCAGGCTGGCCAGCAGGATGCGGGTCTTATTTGGCATAGATGATCTTGGTAGTGGACAGCAGGTTGAGCAGGCCCAGCTGTTGCTGGTAGACAAAGCCGATGGAGTGGGCGACCGAGTTGCCCTGGTGGATTACCGCGGGCGCCTTGGTGCTGGCGACATGCTTGGCCGAATCCACCAGCATCACGCTGCTTTCCAGCCGGGTTTCCGGCTGCTTGCTGTCTGCGGGTTTGATCAGGGTGACTTTCTTGTCGAAGAAAGCCTGCTGGTTTTTATTGTTGTAGCGGCCGGATTCGCCGAAGACATGGTATTGCAGCACCCCTTGCTGGTACTGGTACAGGTCGGGGTTCTCGAAATAGGCGTCCGGCTTGCTGGGGTATTGCCACATGCGGGAGGCGATCAGACGGTCCGCCATCTTGCCGTGCAGGTCGAAATGGGTGGCCACCAGGTTTTCCGCCACGTATTCGGGCTTGTCAGGGTCCAGCTCGCGATGGCGGGTGTCCCAGCGCGAAATCTGGTCCAGCCACAGGGTGAGCATCGCGGTGAGCCCGATCAGCAGCACCGGAAACAGCCGGTGGGAGCGCAAGAGCCGAATCATGCCAGATACCTGGCGACGATGGCGTCAAAAGTGCCCTGCGCCTGCATGATCAGCTCGGCCAGCTCGCGCACCGCGCCTTGGCCGCCGGCGTTGCCGGTGACGTAATGACAGTGTTGGCGCACCTGCGGCGGCGCTTCCGGCACGGCGACGGCCAGGCCGACGCGGGTGAGGATGGGCAGGTCGATCAGGTCGTCGCCGATGAACGCGCACTCGTCGGCGCCGAGGCCGGTTTTTTCCAGCAGTTCGGCCAGCGCCACGCTCTTGTCGTGCACGCCGCCGTAGTAGTGGTCTATCCGCAGCGCGCGGGCGCGGTGTTCCACGCAGCGGTCGGCGCGGCCGGAGATGATGGCCAGCTGCACGCCGGTGGACTGCAGCAGGCGCAGCCCCAGGCCGTCCTGCACATAGAACGATTTGCTCTCTTCGCCCTGGGCGTTGTAGTAGATGCGGCCGTCGGTCATCACGCCGTCCACATCCATGATCAGAAGCTTCACCTTGCGGGCCTGCTCGGAAATCATGCGCATTGCTTGGTCCTTGCTGCCGCCAGCCCCGAGGGGCTGCGCGGCGAAATCAAAATACGCCGGCCTGCAGCAGGTCGTGCATGTGCAGCACCCCGCTCAGCTTGCCATCGGCGTCCACCGCCACCAGGCTGGTGATCTGGTTCTGCTTCATCACGAAACCGGCCTCGGCCGCCAACTTGCCGGCCAGTATGGTGCGCGGCGCGCGGCCCATCACTTCGTCTATCTTCAGGCTGTAGACATCGGCCGAGCGCTCCAGCGTGCGGCGCAGGTCGCCGTCGGTGTAGATGCCGTGCAGCGTGCCGTCGGCGTCGCAGACAGTGACCATGCCCAGCCGCTTGTGCGACATCTCCAGCAACGCGTCCTTCAGCAGCGTGCCCGGCGCCACGCGGGGCAGGGCGTCGCCGCTGTGCATCAGGTCGCTCACATGCACCAAGAGGCGCCGGCCCAGATTGCCGCCGGGATGCGACAGCGCGAAGTCGCCCTGGCCGAAGCCGCGGGCGTCCATCAGCGTCACCGCCAGCGCGTCGCCCAGCGCCATCTGCGCGGTGGTGCTGGTGGTGGGCGCCAGGCCCAGCGGGCAGGCCTCCTTCTCCACATGGGTGTGCAGCAGCACGTCGGCTTCCTTCGCCAGCGTGGAGTCGGCGCGGCCGGTCATCGCGATCAGGCGGATGCCCTTTAGCTTCAGCGCCGGCAGCAGCGCGGTGATCTCGTTCACTTCGCCGGAGTTGGACAGCGCGATCACGATGTCCTCCCCGGTGATCATGCCGAGGTCGCCGTGGGCGGCCTCCGCCGGGTGGACGAAGAAGGCCGGCGTGCCGGTGCTGGCCAGCGTGGCGGCGATCTTGCGGCCCACATGGCCGGACTTGCCCATGCCGGTGACGATGACGCGGCCCTTGCAGGCGAGGATGGCGTCGATCGCGGCAAGGAAGTCGCCGTTCAGGCGTTCGGCCAGGGTGACCAGCGCGGCGGCTTCGATTTGCAGAACCTCGCGCGCCATCTCCAGGCGGCTGGTGGCGTGTGTTTTTTCCATAAGGCAAAAGTATATCAAAGGTTATAATCGATTGACGCGCGAGCTGGTGCAACTTTTGCTTGGTCGTCGCATTTTCTCCGCTTTTCGTCCACCAGATATCCGTTTTTTCCCGGGAGATTCTACCGCCGATGCATTCCATGGCCCCCATCGTTCTCGTCCTGTTGGCTGCCGTGTTGGCGGTAACCTTGTGTCGCAGCCTGAAAGTCCCGCCGATGCTGGGTTATCTGGTGGTGGGCTTTCTGGCGGGGCCGGGCGTGGCCAGCCTGATTCCGCAAGGTGAGGAAACCGCCTTCCTGGGCGAGATCGGCATCGTGTTCATGATGTTCACCATCGGCCTGGAGTTTTCGCTGCCCAGGCTGAAGGCGATGCGGCAGCTGGTGTTCGGCGTCGGTTTTGCCCAGGTGGCGGTCACCATGCTGCTGGTGGCGCTGGCCATGGGCTATCTGACCGGCAGCCCGCTGACAGGTTTCGCCATCGGCGGCGCGCTGGCGATGTCGTCCACCGCCATCGTCAGCAAATTGCTGACCGAGCGGCTGGAGTTGAGCCAGCCGCACGGCCAGCTGGCGATCGGGGTGCTTTTGTTCCAGGACATCGCCGTGGTGCCGCTGTTGATCCTGCTGCCGGCTTTCGCCGGCCATAGCGACACCTTGTGGCTGGACCTGGGCAAGGCGGCGCTGAAGGTGGCGCTGGTGCTGGCGCTGCTGCTGTTCTTCGGCCAGCGGCTGGTGCGGCCCTGGTTTCACCTGGTGGCGCGCCAGCGTTCCGGCGAGTTGTTCATGATCAATGTGCTGCTGGTGACGCTGGGCGTGGCCTGGCTGACCGAGCTGTCCGGCCTCAGCCTGGCGCTGGGCGCCTTTGTCGCCGGCATGCTGATCTCGGAAACCGAATACCGCTTCCAGGTGGAAGAGGACATCAAGCCGTTCCGCGACATCCTGCTGGGTTTCTTCTTCATCACCGTCGGCATGCGGCTGCAGCTGTCGGTATTGTTCAGCCGCTTTGGCGAAGTGCTGCTGCTGCTGGCCTTGCTGCTGCCGCTGAAACTGGCGGTGGTGTTCGGCGTGGGCCGTGTGCTGGGTCACCGCGCCAACGATGCCATGCGTTCGGCGCTGGCGCTGGCGCAGGGCGGCGAATTCGGTTTCGTGCTGCTGGCGCTGGCGATGACGCTGGGCCTGGTGGCGCCGGGCACCGGGCAGGCCGCCATCGCCGCGATCCTGATTTCCATGCTGATCGCGCCCTTTCTCATCATGCACGGCGAGCGCATCACCCGCCGCCTGGTCAAGCAGGACTGGATGCTGCAGTCGCTGGATTTGCACCAGATGCTGGTGGCCGGCATGAGCAAGAGCGAGCATGTGCTGATCTGCGGCTATGGCCGCAGCGGCCAGGCGCTGGCGCGCCTGCTGGAGGCTGAAAATATCAATATGTTCGCGCTGGACATGGATCCGGAGCGGGTGCGCGAGGCGGGCGAGGCCGGTGATCAGGTGGTGTTCGGCGACGCCGGCAAGAAGGAGGTGCTGATCGCCGCCGGCCTGATGCGGGCCAAGGTGGTGGTGGTGACTTTCGCCGATACCCACGCCGCGCTGCGCATTCTACACGCGGTGCGCGAGGTGAGGCCGGATCTGCCGGTGATCGTCCGCACCATAGACGATAGCGAGATGGATATCCTGCGCCAGGCCGGAGCCGACGAGGTGGTGGCCGAGGTGATGGAGGGCAGCCTGATGCTGGCCTCGCAGGCACTGATGGAGGCGGGCGTGCCGCCCAGCCGGGTATTGCGCCGCATCCGCGCGGTGCGCGAGGAGCGCTACGATCTGTTCCGCGGCTTTTTCCGCGGCAGCAGCGACGAGGTGGAAAGCCTGGACGACGCGCTGGTGCCGCGCCTGCTCAGCGTGCAGGTGTGCGGCGGCGCCGCCGCCATCGGCCAGCCGCTGGGCGCGTTGAGGCTGGAGGGTCTGGGCGTGGAGGTCAAGGCCATCCGCCGCCAGCGGGTGCGCCGCACCGACTTCGACGGCAGCTTCGAGATCGGCGCCGACGATGTGCTGGTGCTGCTGGGAACGCCGGAACAGCTGGCGTTGGCGGAGTCGAGGATTTTGCAGGGAGATTGACAAAAGGCCCCGGGAAGCGGGGCCTTTTCTTTGCCGGGTCAGGGCAGGATGGTGGTGATCTGCTTCTGCAACTGTTGCTTCAGCGCTTGCTTCTTCTCTCCCTCGGTCTTCTTGCCCTTCACCATCGCATTGAAGTCCAGCGCGTACACCGGCGCGTTGATCGGGCCGGTGATCTTCAGCGGCACGTTCATGCCCTTCAGCTTGGCGAACTCCTGCGGATTGGCCTGCACATCCATCGTGTAGTCGACGATGCTCTGCTTCAGGTCTATCTTGCCGCCGCCGTTCACGTTCACCAGTTGCGAGGCCAGCTTCAGGTCCTGGTTGCGGGCGATGCCCTTGTCCAGCTTGAAGCTGGTGGACAGCGTGGAGAAGGTGGTCTTCTGGTCGTTCTGCGCGGTGCTGTTCCACTCCTTCAGCTCCGCCGGCAGATTCTTCAACGCGGCCACCAGGTCTATGCCGGTGAGCGCGCCGTTGTTCAGGCTGAAGGCGGCGTCGCCGTTGAGGGTGTTGCGCAGCTCGGCGAACGACTTGCCGTCGGCGCTGATGTCTATCTTGCCGTTGCCCTTGCCATCCAGCCGGCCGAAGTTGAACAGGTCCACCAGCAGCGGGCGGATCTTCATGCCCTGCAGCGTCTGCTTCACCGCCAGGTGCGGCACGTCGCGCCGGCTCAGGGTGGCGTCGCCCTGCAGGCGGCCGTCGTAGATGTCGGCTGACATCTGGTCCAGCTCCAGCGCGCGTGGGTTGATCCGCACATTGCTGCTGATGTGGTTGATGCGGAAGCGGCCCATCGCCAGCTCGCCTATCGCCACCTTGCCGTTGAGGTCGAAGAAGTCCAGCCAGTCCAGCGGAATCTCATTGGTGTTCTGGAAGATGGCCACCGGATCGCCCTGGGTTTCCGGCAGGTAGCGGTTCAGGTCCAGCTTGCCTATGTTCAGCGTGGCTTCGTGGCGCGGCTTGATCAGGCCGTACTGGCTGAGGGTGGCGGAGACGTCGGAGCCATCGAGCTTGCCGGCCACGCGCAGATTGAAGCGCGGCTCGTCGATGTCGCCGTCCAGCGAGCCTTCCATGCTGGTGACCAGCTTGCCGCGCGGCAGCGCCGGCGTGGCGATGGTGCTGGTGAGCTTCAGCGGCTGCATCAGCAACTGGTTCATGCCGGCCAGCGAGAATGGCGCGTTGAGTTTGACATTGACCTTGGTGCTGCCGGCCAGCCAGTTGAACTCGCCGTCCAGCTTGTCGGCGTACAGTCCGCCTTCGCTCAGCTTGAGGTTGTCCAGCTGGGCTTGCAGCTGGTACTGGCTGCGGGCATAGATCAGCTTGGCGCTCAGGCTGCCGGAGGGCATGGTCAGTTCGTGCAGGCTGGCGTTGATCTGCGGCAGCGCCAACTTCACTTCGCTGCTGGGGCGGTCGCTGGTGAAGTCGACGGTGACGTCGTTGCCGGTAGCCTGCAGCGAGGCGAAGTTGAGCTTGTACTGGCCGGTGATGGTGAGTTTGGTTTCGCCCAGCCCCTGGATGTTGCTGATGGCCACCGCTTCCAGTTGCGGCAGGCTGACCTGATCGTCCTGGATCGCCAGCGGGGTGTTCAGCGCCAGCCGCACCGGCCGCTTGTCGTCGTCCAGGATGGCGCCGGCGCTGACGCTGGCGGTGCTGCGCAGGTCGTCGGCGTCCAGGCTGATGCTGGAGAAGCGCTTGTCGGTATGGGTGGGCTGGTCGGAGAGCAGCAGCGTGCCTTCGCGAATGCGCAGCTGATCCAGCTTGATGCGGTAGTTGTCCTGGCTGTGGCGCTGGAACAAATCGGCGATGTTCAGCCGGCCGTCCAGGCCGCGGGAAATGCTGGCGTTGGCGCCGTACAGCTCGACGCCTTTGATTTCGCGGTTGCCCAGCAACAGCGGCATCCAGGCCAGCGATACGCGCAGCAATTCCACCCGGGCGAAAACGTCTGGTTTGCCCGGCTCGCTGACGCTGACTTTTTCTATGTCTATGCCGGGATAGGGGAAGAAGGCGGGAGTGATGCGGCCATCGATATGTATGGTGCGGCCGGTATCATTCAGCGCATGGGTCAGGGTGCTGCGCACGGCAGCTTCGTCGAATTGCCAGTAGATCAACGCGCGGATCAATACCAGCAGCAAAACCACGGCCAAGGTGCCGTAAGTCGCGATTCTTAGCCACAGCCGGCCTGAGTTCAATTTCATCGGAGATCGCTCGGAGAGGCTATGCATGAAGTATTGGAGACGGGTAGTGGGAAGCCTGTGGAGCGGGTGAAGGGAATCGAACCCTCGTCGTAAGCTTGGGAAGCTTCTGCTCTACCATTGAGCTACACCCGCGCGCTTCGCTAGAGCCGACGAATTTAGCGGGTTTCTCAGGGGTTGGCAAGGTTTTGCGGCGCAACAAAAGCATCAGCTGACGCCGCTTTTTGCGGTGGTTGCGGATTTGTGTCTGCTAAGTGGCTGATGTGAAAAGAATCATGCCGATTGCGATGGCGAAATCGGTCTGCCAGCCGTTTTGACCTGGGGCCAGCGTGCCGACCCGCTTGGCCGGCAGTCCGCGGCTACGGCTGTTTCCCCGGCGGTTTCAATCGATGGCTAGCGCGTTCCTCAGGGGCTGCCGCCGCCTCTGGAGTCTCAGCGCGGTGGCGTGGTTTTGACGGCTTGATACTGTCATGAGCCTGTCATCGGGTTTTGGAACAATATGCTCAGTAATTATTAAAAAGAATACTGTTTAAACTCTAACAAAATCACCGCTGGGCGGCTCATGAATATACGCAACCGGATTCTCTTGCTGGTGTCGGTCAGCTTTCTGTCCATCCTCGCCATTGGCGCTTACGCGGTATGGAAGTCGGACGCCAATGCCGCGGCGGTGAAGTCCGTTACGGAAGGCGAAGTGCCGAGCGCGCTGGCCTCGGCCGATCTGATCGCGGCGTTGAAGGATGTGCAGCTGGCGACGATGAGCGCGCTGCAGACTGGCGATGCCGGCTTGCAGGCGCAAGCCAGGGAGCAACTGGCCGCCCGCGAGAGGGCGCTGCGCGCGCAGCTGGCGCTGCAGAAGAAAATGGCCAGCAACACGGTGCAGAGCGGCTTGGTCAGCCAGGCGCAGGATGTGTTCGACAGCTATCTCGGTTCCATCGACGACGCCATCCAGTTCAAGCAGAGCGGCCAGAACGACCTGGCCGATGCCACCTATGCCGGCGGCGTGCTGCAGTACCACGACAATCTGCAGCAGATCGTCACCACCTTGCGCGTGGAGAAAAACCGCAGCAAGGACGACGCCATCCTCACCCTGAACCGCAGCCTGTCCGGCGCCGCCGCCACCCTGGCGTCGGTGACCGTGGCGGCCTTGCTGCTGCTGGGAGGCCTGGGCTGGCTGCTGTACCGCCAGATTGTCGGCCCGATCCGCAGCATGCAGGCCACCATGAGCGATATCGCCGACAGGCAGGACTTCTCGCGCCGCGTGCCGGTGGAGCGCGAAGATGAGGTCGGCAAGTCCATCGTCGCCTTCAACCGCATGGTGGCGCGCATCGAGGAGAGCAGCGCGCTGTTGCGGCAGAAGTCGGGCGACATTCAGGCCATGCTGCAGAACATCCCGCAGGGCATCCTCACCATCGTCGACGGCCTGGCGGTGCACCAGGAGTACTCGGCGCATCTGGAGACCATCCTGGAGACGCGCGACATCGCCGGCCGCAATCTGATTGAGCTGTTGTTCGCCGACTGCCGCTTGGGCGCGGACCAGCTGTCGCAGCTGGAGGCCGCCATCGCCTCCTGCCTGGGCGAAGACAGCATGAATTTCGAATTCAACCAGCACCTGCTGGCGGGAGAGCTGGAAAAGCGCTGCGCCGACGGCCGGGTCAAGATACTGGATTTGAACTGGTCCATCATCGCCGACGAGCATGGCCGGGTGGAGCGGCTGATGCTGTGCGTGCGCGATGTGACCGAACTGAAGGCGCTGGCCGCCGAGGCCAACGAGCAGAAGCGCGAACTGGCGGTCATCGGCGAAATCCTGGCGGTGAGCCAGGACAAGTTCCACGACTTCATCACCAGCTCCATCCGCTTCGTCGGCGACAACGAGCAGTTGATCCGCCAGCATCCGCGTGGCGACGCCGAGGCGATCAACCAGCTGTTCCGCAATATGCACACCATCAAGGGCAATGCCCGCACCTACGGGCTGTCCCAGCTCACCAACATCGTGCACCTGGCCGAGCAGAGCTACCAACAGCTGCGCCAGCCGCAGCCGGCCATCGCCTGGGACCAGACCCAGTTGCTGGAGGAGTTGGAAAGCGTGCGCGACGGCGTCGAGCATTACGCCCGCGTCAACGAGGTGAGCCTGGGCCGCAAGGGTCCGGGTCGGGCCGGCGGCGGCGATTACCTGCTGGTGGACCGCGAGCAGATACGCGAAACCCTGCAGCGGCTAGAAACCGTCAACACCGGCAATCTGCACGAGCTGATCGCCGTGCACAATAGCGTGCGCGGCGTGCTCAACCGGATGGGCACCGAGCCGGTGGGCGAAATCCTGTCGGGCGTGCTGGAGTCCTTGCCTTCGCTGGCGCGCGAACTGGGCAAGGCCGAGCCGCAGGTGCGGATCCGCGACCACGGCTACGTGCTGCGCAACCAGATATCCGCCACGCTGAAGAACGCGTTCATGCATCTGATGCGCAACTCGCTGGACCACGGCCTGGAGGCGGTTGACGAGCGCCAGGCGCTGGGCAAGCCGGCGCGCGGCAGCATCGCGCTGGACTTGACGGTGGCGGACGGCCGGCTGGAGCTGAGCCTGACGGACGACGGCCGCGGCCTGGCGCTGGGGCGCATCCGCGAGCGGGCCGAGCGCCAGGGCTGGATAACCGACAGCGCCGGCCTCAGCGATGAGGAAGTGGCGCAGTTGATCTTCCGTCCCGGCTTCTCCACCGCCGCCCAGATCACCGAGGTGTCCGGCCGCGGCGTGGGCATGGACGCGGTGCAGTCCTTTATCAAGCGCGAGCACGGCCGGATAGAGCTGCGCTTCCTGGATGAGGAGCGGGGCATGGACTTCCGCCGCTTCGCGACGGTGGTGATTCTGCCTGACAGCTGCGCGGTGCCGATGGAGCCGCGCGCCGTTGCGCCGCTTGGCGTCGTCGACGCCAGCCTGGTTTGAGCGGGCGGACAATGGACGCCGCCACGCAGGCCTGCCTGCGCACCAAGGTGCTGGTGCTGGACGACAGCGCCGTTTATTCCGGCAGCCTCAAGCATTTTTGCCATGAGCATGAGCTGATCTGCATCCGCCCGCAGCGCGCCGGCGCCGACAGCGTGATGTCCATCCTGCGCTCCAATGTCGACCTGGGCGGCATCATGTTGTTCGAACACTACGGCGGCAAGCTGCAGGGGCTGGAGCTGGCGCGGCGCATCCAGGCCGTCAGGCCGGAGCTGCCCATCTTTTACCGCCGCGAGCAATCATCCAGTCTGGCCGGGCTGTCCGAGCGCGACGCGCTGATGTTCTGCTGCGGCTACGCGCTGAGCGATTTGCAGATGCTGCGCGCCGCGCTGGCCTCGTCGATCTTCAGCCGCATCTACCCCAATGAACTGGTGCGCGGCATCGCCGAAATGAGCAAGAGCGCGCTGGAAATGCTGTTTCTGCGCTGCGAAGTGGCGGTGCAGTCGCCTTTCCTGGCAGTGAAAGACCGCATCGTCTATGGCGAGATGTTCACGCTGATCGCCATCGAGAGCAGCTGGTGCCGCGGCTACATGATGCTGCAGGCCGAAGAGGCGCCGCTGATGGGGCTGCTGGCGCCGGAAGCCGGGCAGGGCATGGATTTCCGCCAGCTCAACAGCGCGCTGGGCGAGGCCACCAACCTGATCTGGGGCTCGTTCAAGAACCGCTACGCCGGCGGCGCCAACCAGCAGTCGGCGTCGCTGCTGACCCAGGTGCCCATCATCGTCAACCACCAGCGGCGCTATATCTCCTTCGGCTCCGACGACCCGCAGCTGTGCATCAAGTACCAGTTGCGCGACCGCGAGCGCGCGGATGCGCCGGGTGTCACGCTGGTGCAGCGTTTCGTGTTTAACCTGTGCTGGGCGCCGGACGAATTCCAGGAAAACCCAAGTGTCGAGTCGCTGGTCGAATCCGGCGAGCTTGAACTCTTTTGAACTTGCAGTGCAATCAGGACGAGGATGGGAAATGGCTCAGGTATTGATGGTTGACGACTCCAGCACAGTGCGCAAAGAAGTGTGCGACTTTCTCAAGGCCAACGGCATTTCGGTGGTGGCCGCGGTGGACGGCAGGGACGGGCTGGACAAGCTGCGCGCCGATCCCGCCATCAAGCTGGTGGTCAGCGACGTCAACATGCCGAATATGGACGGCCTGACCATGGCCGAGAAAATCCGCAACGAGCTGAAGAACGCCGCGGTCAACGTGATCATGCTCACCACCGAGAACAGCTCGGCGATGAAGGAGCGCGGCAAGGCCGCCGGCGTCAAGGGCTGGATTGTCAAGCCGTTCAACGGCGCGGCGGTGTTGCCCACCTTCAAGAAGCTGGTTAGCGCTTGAGGCTTGCAGCCGCGGCCATCGCGGCGGATGCGTGAGAGAAGAATCCAGATGGATGCAGTAAATGTGAGTTTCGTCTGCGCCGGCCTTGGGCTGGCGCTGTCTTGCTTGTTTGGCTGCGGATTTTGGCGCGAATGCCGCCGTTGCCGCCTGAAGCTGGCGGAGCGCGATGCCCGCATTGCTTTGCTGGAGCGGCGCGAACCGCAGGAGACGGCGGAGGCGCGCAGCCTGTTGCGGCTGAAGGAGGCCGAGGCGCGCCATCAATCGGCGCTGCTGGCGCTGCAGCAGCAATTGCAGCGGATGCCGGAGGAGGCGGAGCGGCTGGCCGAGCAGGCGCGCCGCGAAGCGCTGACGCAATCGCGCCAGGAATCGCTGCAGGCGCTCGAGCAGGTGCGCGCGGCGCTGCGCAGCGAGCAGGCGGTGCTGGCCGGCGATGTCGAGCTATTGCTGGGCCTGGTGAAAACCATAGAGCGCTGGCACGAGGAAATGCAGGCCATCCTGGTGAACAACCGCCGCTTGAAGGAGCAGAACGAAAGCTTCGCCACCATCGTCAAGAGCGTGGTGATGCTGGCGCTCAACGCCTCCATCGAGGCGGCCCGTGCCGGCGAGCACGGCCGCGGCTTCTCGGTGGTGGCCGACGGCGTACGGCAGCTTGCCGGCAACGCCGCCGAGTTGTCCGGCGAGTACAAGAAAAACCTGGAGCGCAACGACCTGGTTACCACCGCCACCTTCCAGGACTTGCAGGCCTGCGGCAACATGATACGCACTGCGGTGTTCGGCCTGAAGGCGTCCAGCGAACGGATCCTGGCAAGGCTGGACAGCGAGGGGGCGGCATGATCTCGGCCGCCGCCGCCGAGTCGCTGGACCTGATCTGCCGCCAGGCCTTGCTCGACAGCTGCGGGGCTTGCATGGTGCATGCGTTGGGCCAGGCCATGCCCAAGGCGGATCCGGCGGCCAATGAGCTGATCCTGCTGAATATCTCGTCCTACCACTTCCGCTTCGCCATGTTGTTCCATTTCGACGACAGCCCGGCGCTGCGCGCGCAATTGGCCAGTTGGACGCGCAGCCATGCGCCGCTGGACCGGCATGCGTTGCGCGATGCCCATGGCGAGATGGCCAATCTGATCAGCGGTGCGGTCAACCGCTCCTTGTGCGTGCCCTTCCGCCATGTCGGCATGTCCACCCCGCTGGGCTTGGGCGGCGGCTGTCTGCGGCACATCGACATGCTGGGCGCCGCGCTGCGTCGCGGCTATGAGGTGGAGATGGCGGAGGGGGCCCGCTTCTGGATGACCACCTGCCTTTATCTGTCCACCGGCGCCAGCCTGGATTTCCGCTATCGCCCGCCGATGCTTGTGGAGGAGAGCGCCGGCGAGTTGGAGCTGTTCTGAGCCTTTAGCGCTCCGGCTGCCGGCGCGGAAAATCGCCGTCGGCATTCCATCCCTATCCTGAGCGACCGGCGCCGCAGTGGCCGGACCGGATGCCGAGCGGCGCGCAATCCTCGTCAAGGCCATTGTCTATCTCAGCGTGGTAATGGTCCGCCCAGACCCATGCATGCACGATGCGGCCGCTGCCGCCCAGGATGATGGGCAGCCGGGTCGATTTCGTCCGGCGCATACCGGCGAGAGGACTGAGGCGGGTGGATTTCATGTCAATTGTCATGCCTAATATTTTTACCAATGCATTGGGGATGACATTGTGTTTTCTCGGGCTTATCCTAGCGCATTCGTCAGGCGGCATCGACCGGTCATGGCGGCGTGAAAACAAGAAAATTGCCATTTTGAGGACACCGGGTGATCAAAGCCGCCGCGGCGATGGCGCCGCAGCGGCCAGGAGGGGAGACGGGTTTCAGGAAACAGACTAAATGGTTTCAAATAATTTGCAGGTAAGGCGGAAGATGCTCAGGTTGTCGCAGGCCGCGCTGTCGGGAATGGCGCTGGCGATTTTGTCGCTCGGCGCGGCCCAGGCTGCCGAGGCCGTGCAGCCGTACCGGGGGGCGCTGAAATGCCAGGCGCGGGGAATGGACGATGTCTGGCTGGATCAGCGCCTAGCCTGCATATCGCCGGGGCAGAAGTTCATCGTCAATGCCGCCGGGGCCAGCGGGCTACCGCGCGATGTGGCCTATGTGGTGAACGAGGCCATCTACGACAAGAATTTTTATCTGATCAATGACCGCAAGGTGCGCTACTACCAGTCCTTCCTGTGCGTGCGCAATGCGCCGCAGGGTATCCGGCCGCTATTTTTGTCCGGCGACCTCGCCAATGCGCTCAAGCTCAGCAATCTGGATCAGAAGCCGGACGGCGTGGGGCCGACTTCGGTGAACATCGCCGGTGGCGACCGCGATGGCTGGGAAGCGATGCCATGCGATCCGGCCCGGCACCCGCTGATCGTCGATTACGGCACCGGGATGGTGGTGTCGGTCAATCCGATGGCTTTGCCCGGTCTGAAGATTTACCAGCTGCCGTATCACTGAGCTGGCGCGGCCGACATCCCCTCGGGCCGCAGCCAGACCGATTTGAAATCGAACCAGCCCAGGCTGTTGAGGCGGAAGTCCTCCATTTGCCCGGGGCCGTTCAGCCGCAGCCAGTTGTGGAACAGCGGCAGCAGCCAGTGTTGCTGCACCACGGCGGCGGACAGTTCGTGCGCATCCTGCTTGCCCTGTCGCCAGTTGTGCAGCCAGTCGTCAAGCGGCAAGCCGGATGCCAGGCAGCGGCGCAGCAACGGGGTGCCCAGCAGCCAGGCGGGGATGGCGTAGTCGGTGGAGCGGGTGAAGTTGACCGAGCCCAGCCACAGGTCGGCCTCGCCGCAGCCCTGCTCCCAGTCGCTGTAGCTGTGCTGCCGGCACTCCAGCTCCACCCGGTATGGCTGCAGGCAGCGCGCGATGGCGTCGGCTATCTGCTGGTATTCCGGATGTTGTTCGTAAAACGCCAGCCGCAGCCGCGTTAGTGGCGCCGCGGCGGCGATCGGCAGCGGCTTGGCATGGTGCCAGCGCGGCAGCAGGCCGGAGGCGGCCACCCAGTACTGGCGCACCGCCGGCGCGGTTTGCTGCATGATGGCCAGCGGCGATAGCACCTGGGCCAGCCATTGCCGCGTGTCCTGTTGCCGCATTGCCGGCGCGCGGCCGTCACACAGCAGGAAGTACACGCCGGCTTCCAGCGACATCTCGGTCTGCGGGTGGACCGGCCGCGGGTTGATTTCCACCGTCAGGTCGCAGATGCCGGGCGCGCCCAGTTCCAGTTCGTCGCCCAGTTTGGGCATCATCCAGATATCCACCTGGTCCAGCAGCGCGCGGTAGCCGAAGTAGTCGTCGAAGGCCTGCAGCGACAGCCGGTGCGCGCCGTTGGCCGCTACGCGGTACGGGCCGGTGCCCACTGGCTGCGAGGCGAAGCCGGGGCGTTCGGCGTGGTCGGCAGGCAGCATCAGCGCCGCGCTGTCGGCCAGCAGCCACGGCAGCCAGCGGTCGGGTTCGCTCAACTCCAGCGCCAGGCTGTGCGGCGCCAGGCGGCGGATGCCGCGCAGGTGCGAGAACAACGGCAGCGCGCGCAGCCGGCGCAAGGTGGCGGCGATGTCGTCCTGGGTCAGCTCCCGGCCATCGTGCCAGCGCACGGCGGGGCGCAGGTGGAAGTGCCATTCGGCGTCGCCATGCTGCTGCCAGTGATGCGCCAGATCGCCTTCCACTTCCCCTTTTTCCTCGTTTATCCGCGTCAGACCGTTGAAGATCTGGCTCACCAGGTGGCGCTCGGAGCGTCGCAGCGGCGTGCCGGGATAAAGATTGGGCATCGGGCGGTAGTAGGGAACGCCCAGCAGCTGCCGGTCCTGGCTCCAGCGCCGGCCCAGCCTGGCCAGCAGGATGGCGGCCAGCTGCTGCGGGTCGTCGCCCAGCAGCGCCGCCGCCTGTTCCACCCGCCCCAGCTCCAGCAGCTGCGCCGCTTGCTGCCGCTGCAATTGCGCCATGCTTTGGGCGAAGCGCAATAGCGAGCGCTGGCCGCGGCCGGCGCGCGATTGCCAGTCCAGCCAGCCCCGCTGCTGCATTTGTGCCAGCAGGCTGCGCATGTGGCGGCGGGTGCAGTGCAGGATGTCCGCCAGTTGCTGCAGCGAGGTGGCGGCGTCCTGGCCGGCGAAGTGCTGGTACAGGCGGCTGTACTGTTGCAGAAGTCGTTGAGTCGGCATAAATGAGGAAATTTATCTTATCAATTTCAGCAATTTTTTCTTCCTGTTATTAGCGTGACAATAACGGCTCCATGGCAAGGAGTCCAGCATGAAAACCGATGATTTCGCCCGTTACTACCAAGACTATCTTTCCCGCCAGTCGTCGCGCTTCGGGATCTCTCCGCGGAGCGCCCTGATTCAGCTGGGCGACGTGATGCAGTGGCCATTGACGGCTGATGGCGAGGATGAAAAAAAAGCGGCCGGTGAGACCCGGCCGCAACGAGAGGACGCGGAGAAACTTGCTGGCCCGCGGCTGCGGCGGGCCGGTTGAGGCTTACTTCAGATAGGGCAGATAGGGCGCCTCGTCGCGGATGGCGTACACCTTGCCGTTGAGGGTGACGGTGTAGTGGCTGGGGCCGGAAATCGGCAGGTAGTACACCACGTCCAGGCTGACACTCTGTCCGGCGCCCAGGCTCTGCCAGCTGGGCAGCTTCACCGATACCCGGTTGAAGTCGCCTTTCAGGCCGCCGACATTGCTGCCGCTGTGGCCGGTGCTGATCACCTTGAGCCCGAAGCCCGACTGGTCGGCGATATTGGCCGGCGCCGAGGTCGGCACGTCGAACTGGAACTCGGTGCCGCCAGGCAGGGTGGTGCCGGAGCGGTTGGTAATGGTGAGCTTGGGATTGATCGGATAGTTGTTGTCGCCCAGCGCGAAGCCACCCAGGCTGAAGCCGACATCGATGGCCGCCGCCGGGGCCGGCGCGGCGTCGGCGCGGCGGGCGCTGACCTTGGCCGGCTGGCTGAAGGTGTTGTACAGCAGGTTGGTCAGGGTATTGCCGATGTAGTACTCGCCCTGGCCGTTGTTGCGCTGTGCGTTCCAGTCGTAGTCGCCGGCCAGCTCCCAGAACATCACGCCGCCGATGTTGTTGGAATCGATCCAGGCCGCCTTCTGCGCGATCGACTGCTCATCCTCGGTGGACAGGAACACGTTCTTGCCGGCGTTCCACAGCCACGGCGCCGCCAGGGTGGCGTTGTAATTGCGCTGGTAAGTGCCGGTTAGCTGGTTGATCTGCTGGCTGGTGTCGATGCCGTAGGACGCGAGATAGCTGCCGGCGATGCCTTTTTCCAGGTTCTTGGCGTGCCACATCGGGTTGGAGCCGCCGGGGATCTCCTTGCCGTTGTCGTCCAGATCGTGCCAGATATTGTCTATCCCCACCGCGCCGTCGCCGCATTCGGTGAGCCCCGTCGGGCAGTTACTGCCCACCGCGCTGCCCCACAGGCCATTGCTGCCGCCGATGACGTTCTTCCAGCCGCGGGTGTAGTAGGGCACGCCCATGTTGACGCGGGAGGACGGCAGGCCGCCGCGGTAGTAGTGGTAGGCCCAGTCGGTGTTGAGATAGCCGATATTGCCGTACTGCGCGGTGCCGTAGACGTTCCAGAAGGTCAGTTCGGCGTCCTTGCCGTCGTCGTACAGCGCGGCGTTGGGGCCGACGAAGCGGTTCCACGCGCCGTGCAGGTCATACGACATCACATTGACGAAGTCCAGGTACTTCAGGCCCTGGAAGGTTTCCATGCCGCGCAGCAGGTAGCCGGAGGCCGGCACCGCGGCGGTGATCTGGTAGTAGTGGCCGTCCTGGGCTGCGGCGCGGTCCAGCCGGTCGCGCAGCGTCTGCAGCAGCGCGACATAGCCCTTGGTCAGCGAGCCCAGGCGCGCGTTGGAGAAGGTCCAGTCCAACGGGTTGCCGGCGTTGTTCATCGAGGTCGGGTATTCGAAGTCGATGTCCACGCCGTCAAAGCCGTACTTGCGCAGGAAAGCCACCGCGGAGTCGGAGAAGGCGTTGATGCCGGCCTGATTGACGCTGCCGTCGGCGTTGACGGTCATGCTGTAGAAGCCGCCGCTGGCCACGCGCTTGCCAGAGGCGTCGAAGTAGCCGCCGGTTTCGGCCCAGCCACCCACCGAGATCAGCGTTTTCACGCCGGGGAATTTGCGCTTGTATTGGGTCAGCAGGTTGAAATGGCCCTTGTATGGCAGGCTGGCGTCCATCTCGGCGCCGGCCACGCCGGGCCAGGTCATGTCGGTGGCCGGGTTGCCGGCTGCGCTGTCGTTGACCGACAGCTGGTTGTTGCCGTCCACATGGGCGAAGGCGTAGTTGATGTGGGTGAGCTTGCCCCACGGGATGTTGTTCACCAGATAGGCCGGGCTGCCGTCCTTGCCGGTGCGCCAGCTGGTGAAGTAGCCGATGATGCGCTTGCGGCTGCCGTTGGCCAGCTGTTCATTGCCGCCTTGCTTGTAGACCGCGCAGTAGGGCACGTCGACGCCGCTGGTCTGCGCCAACGCTTCCGGCCGACACAGCGCGTTGCCGGCGGGAGCGGGCACTTGCACCAGAGGCGGATCGGGCGGGGGATTGGGGTTGCCGCCGCCGCACTGGCCTATCAGTTGCCAGGGGCTGGCGTCGCCGGCCGCAGGGGTATTGCCCTGGGTCCACCATTTTGCCTGCCAGGTCTGGTTCTGGTAGCTGACGCGCTGGCCGCCGGTATAGACGGTGGCCGCGCTCCAGGTCGGATCGGTGCATGTGGCGTCGGCGGTCTTGACCAGCCAGGCGGCCTGCAGCGGCTGGAAGGGGCTGCCGGTGACGGCGCCGGTGCTGGCCAGCAGCGCGGCCCCGCCCAAGGCTCCGGCTGCCAGCCCGCCCTTCAAAAGCATCAGGGTTTTGCTCACTCTGTCCTCCTGTTTTAGTGATGGTAGTGATGGTGCGGCGGTGAAAGATGCGGCCACTTGTATTTAAGTGGTATTAACAAATGGAATGTAGTGGTTAGGATTAAAAATGCCCCTGTTCTTTTTGTCAGGTGTGCTTGAAATCATCGCAATTGAAGGAGTGGCCCGAGGCGTCGCCTTGGACTGACAGGCTGGACTAGAAAGGGCGTGTGCGGTTTTGTTGCGCGGCATCGACCCGTTTGGCCGGCGGCGGACGCGGCGAGGGAGTGGAAGGGAAATCGCCAGGCTGGGACGGAAAAGTGTAGCGCGCCTACGTCACATTGCCGGGAGGGCCGGCAAATGGAGGCAGGATGGCGTGGGCGACAGTAGGTAAATTACATACCAGATACAGACCATCCGGCAGGGGCTGTCAGGAGGTTTTCCAGCGGGCGGAGCCCGCCGGGAGGGGCTCAGTGGTGCGGCGACATCGGGTGGTGATTGGGCGCGGGCAGGAAGCCCTGGCTCAGCAGATGCCAGGCCAGCCAGGCCAGCGCCAGCGCGCCGATGACGGTCGCCGCCATCACCAGCGCCTTGAGCGGCGGACTGAGGCTGGCGTCGCCGGCTTCTTCGCTGTCCGGCGCCGCGGGCTGATTGGGCGCTGTGAGCGCTGCGGGCTCCGGTTCGGTGGCCGGGGCTTTGATTTGAGGCGTGGCCTGGCGGACGGCGACGGACTCCAGGGGCTCGGCGGCGCCGGCAGGGGCGGAGGGGGGGGCACCCGCGATGCCGGCCTCGCCCAGCATGGCCAGGCGGCGGGTGAGCGGGGAGAGCAGTTGCAGCGGCGGCATGGCGGGCAGGGAGCGGCGCTGTTCGCGGATGATGCGGCTTTCGACGATCACGAACACGGCGGCGAGCAGCGGCACCGCGATCTGCAGCGCCGGGGCCTGCGCGGCCACCCAGTCGCTCCACAGCGGATCGGACACTGCCAGGCTGCCAGCGAGCCAGCCCAGCACCGCCGCGCCGGCGGGGATCAGCAGCGGGTAGCCGTCCATCAGCCTGGCCAGCAACAGGCTGCCGTACATCAGCAAGGGCACGCTGAGCAGCAGGCCGAAAAGCAGGAACAGCAGGCTGCCCTGGGCGGCGGCGGCCAGCGCCACCACATTGTCCAGGCTTAGCGCCAGGTCGGCGCTCACCACCAGCATCACCGCGTTCCACAGCTGCCGGCTGTGCCCGGCCTGTTGCGCCAGCTGCGCGCCGTCGTCGCCCGCGCCGTCTTCCCCCAGCAATAGCTGTATGGCGATCACCAGCAGGACGGCGGCGCCTATCAGCTTGAGCATCGGCACCATCAGCAGCACGCCGGTGAGGGCGGTGAGCAGGAGGCGCAGCGCGATGGCGAAGCCGGTGCCCCACAGCACCGCGCGGCGGCGCAGCTCGTCCGGCAGCGCGCGGCAGGCCAGCGCGATCACCAGCGCGTTGTCGCCGCTGAGGATCAGGTCGAGAAACGAGACCTGGAAAGTCAGGCCGAAGGCGTGGGCTAGGCTGTCGGGTTCCATGGATTCATCCAGTATGAGGCGTTAGCCCAGGCTGCCGACCAGGCCGGAATACAGGCTGAAGCCGGCGACCAGGACAAACAGCGCCGCCAGCAGCAGGCGGTAGCCGCGCCCGGGCTTCAGCGGCGGGGGGAGCTCGCGGCTGGCCAGCCAGTACAGTCCGGCCAGCATGACCGGCAGCAGCAAGGCATTGGCGACCGAGGTGGCGATGGACAGCTTGACCAGATTGACGCCCGACGACACCAGCGCGCCGGTCACCATCAGCATCGCCGCGAAGCTGCCGTAGAACCACGGGGCTTCCAGCGGATGTTTTTCCAGCGATTCGCGCTTGCCGGCCAACTCGCCCAGCGTCCAGGCGCTGGACAGGCACACCACGATGGTGGCGACCAGCGCGCCGCCGGACAGCGCCAGCGCGAACAGCAGCTTGCCGCCGGTGGGGCCCAACAAGAGGGTGAAGCCGCCGGCGATTTGCGGGATGGTGTCCAGGCTCTCGCCGCCGGCGCCGTTGCCGAAGGCTGCCGCGGCGGCGATCAGGATCCCGGCGGTGATCACCTGGCACAAGATGGCGCCGATCAGCGTGTCCAGCCGCGCCGGTTTCAGGTCGGCCAGCGTCAGTCCCTTGTCCAGCATCGCCGACTGCTGGTAGCACAGCGTCCACGGCATGATGCAGGTGCCAATGTTGGCGGCGGCGAGCAGCAGGAAGTCGTGGTTGCCCAGCGGCAGCTGGGTGAGCTGGGCCAGCATCTGGCCGGGATCGGGCCTGGCCAGCCAGGCTTCGGCCAGGAAGGCCAGCTCGAACACGCCCAGGCCAATGGCGATGCGTTCTACCGAACGGTAACTGCCGGTGCAGACCATAATGAAAATCAGCGCACACAATAGCCCTATGGTGTGCCACACCGGGATGCCGAACAACTGGCCGACGCCGGCCAGGCCGCTGAGCTGGGTGGCCAGCGCCCCCAGGCAACTGGTCAGCAGCAGGGCTGCCGAAGCCAGTTCGGCGCGACGTCCCCAGCGCTGGCGCACCAACTCGCCATAGCTTTTCCCGGTGCCCAGCGCCAGCCGTATCGTCAGCTCCTGCGCCATGTAGAGTAGCGGAATCAAGAGCAGCAGCAGCGGCAGCATGCGGTAGCCCCAGTGCGCGCCGCTCTGCGCCGCGGCGATCACGCTGCCAGTTTCGGTATCGGCCAGCATCACCACCAGGCCGGGGCCGATGGCTGCCAGCAGATGGCGCAGTCGGCGCAGCGTGGCGGCTTGCAGCAGCATGCCGGCTTCGCTCATGGCTTGGCCCCGGCTGGGCCGTTCTTCAGATCATGCAGCAGCGCCGAATCCGGCGACAGCACCAGCACCGGCGAGGAGTCGGCGAGCGACTGGCGGTAGGTCTGCAGCGAGCGGTAGAACTTGTAGAACTTGGGGTCGCGGCTGAAGGCCTGGGCCAAGGTGCGACCGGCCTCGGCGTCGGCCTCGCCATGGGTGATGGCGCTTTGGCGCTGCGCCTCGGACAGGATCACGGTGCGGTCGCGGTCGGCCTTGGCCTGGATCTGCTGCGCCCATTCCGCGCCCTGGGCGCGCAATTCCTTGGCTTCCTGCTGGCGCGCCGATTTCATCCGGTCGTAGATGGCCTGGCTGGTTTCCAGCGGTAGGTCGGCGCGGTGCAGCTGCACCTCGGTCACCTCCAGGCCCAGCGGGCGGGCGCGTTCGGTCACCTCCTGCTGGATGCGCGCGACGATGGCGAGGCGGCGCGGCGACAGCAGGTCGGAGAGCGGCGCCTTGCCCAGCTCGCGCCTGAGCGAGGTGCTCACCAGCTGGGTCAGCTGCGCGCGCGCCTGCTCCTCGGTGCGCAGCGCCTGGTAGAAGCGCAGGGTGTCGGCGATGCGGTAGCGGGTGTAGGTTTCCACCTCCAGCCGCTTCTCGTCGCCCAGGATCACCTGTTCCGGCGGCGGCGCCAGCATCTGCAGTCGGGTGTCGTAATACTGCACGCTGTCTATCAGCGGCCACTTGAACTTGAGGCCGGGTTCGCTGTTGACGTCCACCGGCGCGCCCAGCCGCACCACCAGCGCCTTTTGCCCCTCGTTCAGCGTGTATTGCGCCGACAACGCCAGCCACAGGCCGGCGATGCCCGCCGCCCAGCCGATTCCGCGCCATTGCCTGTTCATCAGCGGTTCTCCTTGCCGGCGGCCTTGGGTTTGTCCTGCAGCTGCAGCAGCGGCAGCACGCCGCTGCCGTTCTTGCCGGAGCCGTCTATCACCACCTTGCTGGCCTTTTTCAGCATGTCGTCCATGCTTTCCAGATACAGGCGCCAGGCGGTGACGTCCTTGGCCTGGGCATAGGTCTGGTAGACCGAGCCGAAGCGCTTGGCCTCGCCCTGGGCCAGGTTGATCACCTGGCTGCGGTAGGCTTCCGACTCCTGGCGGATGCGTTCGGCCTCGCCGCGCGCCTTGGGCAGGATGTCATTGCTGTAGGCCTGCGCCTCGTTGCGGGCGCGCTCCTGGTCGGCGCGGGCGCGCTGCACGTCGTTGAAGGCGTCTATCACCGCCGCCGGCGGGTCCACCCGCTGCAGCTGGACCTGTGTGATCAGGACGCCAGCCTGCTGCGCGTCCAGCCGCTGCTGGATCAGGGCGCGGGTTTCCTCGGCCACCTGTTGGCGGCGGTTGGACATCGCCGCCTGGATCGGGGTGCGCGAGATTACCTCGCGCAGCGCACCTTCGGCGGTGATGCGCAGCGCCAGTTCGGGCTCCTTGGCGCGGAACAGGAACTGGCCGGCGTCCTTGATGCGCCAGAACACCGCGCAGTCAGCCTCGACGATGTTCTCGTCGCCGGTCAGCATTTGCTTTTCGCGCGGATCGGCGGCGTCCGGCGGCGAGCCTTCGTAGATATTGGCCAGCTTCAGCTGCTTGATCTGGGTGACCTTGGGCAGCTGGATGGTCTCCACCGGCCACGGCAGATGATAGTGCAGGCCAGCCGAGGTGGTGTCGCTCCAACTGCCGAAGCGCTGCACCACGCCCTGTTCGTCCGGCTCCACCCGGTAGATGCCGGAGGCGAGCCAGCCGACGGCGATCAGCCCGCCCAGCAGCGCCAGGCCCTTGCCCCGCATGCCGAGCAGCTCCAGCGTATGGTCGGCGCGCCGGCTCAGGGAGGCGAGCGGCGAGTCCGGAGCGGGCGGAAGAGGAGGGGTAGGGCTCTGCATGCGGGGCGTATCCTGATTTTAACCATGCTATTAGTTGGGTTTAACGCGGCGGATGCCGACAGGATGACATCCGTTGCCAATTTAACCTATTGCGGCAAGCTTTGGCGGACGGCAAGCGCGCGCCGATTTTACCTTTATTGCATATCGTGGCGCGGCGGACGTATGCTGGCTTATCGGGCAGATGGCCGGTGAACGGCGCCGGCAGCTTCGTTGCCCGTCTGAAGGGGTCTGTGGATGCAACCGTTGACGCGATTCTTATTGAAGGTAGCTGGAGGCGTGCTGGCGCTGATCATCCTGGCGAATGTGCTGGACAAGACCGTGTTGAGCTGGACCGTGATCAACCCCGGCTATACCGGCATCAAGATCAACCGGCTGGTGGACCGCGGCATCAGCAAGGAAAACGTGGTCACCGGCTTTGTGTTCTTCAATCCGATCCAGAGCGTGGTGGTGGTGTATCCCACCTTCGTCCAGCGCGAGGTGTGGACCCGCTCCGCCAACGAAGGCGGGGCCTCCAACGAGGAATTGAGTTTCAACACCAAGGATTCAGTGCCGGTGTCGATAGACGTGGCGGTGTCCTATCTGCTGAGCGCCGACAAGGTGCCGGCGTTCTACACCCGCTTTCGCGCCGACGACATCAGCAACTGGACCCACGGCTATCTGCGCGACACCGCGCGCAACATCGTGGTGGCCATCGGTTCGGAATACAGCTTCGACGACGTCAACGGCGTGAAGAAGGAGGAGTTTCTCAGTCGGGTGGCGGCGGAGCTTAACCGGCGCACCATGCCGATAGGCGTTTCCATCCAGCAGTTCGGCCTGGTTGGCGCGCTGCGGCCGCCGCCGGAACTGGCGAATGCGGTGAATGCCAAGACCAAGGCGATCCAGGACTCGATCCGCACCGAGAACGAAGTGCGCGCAGCCACCGCCGAGGCGAAGAAGAAGGTGGCCATCGCCGAAGGCGAGGCGGCCGCCAACCGCGCGCTGGCCTCTTCCTTGGACGACAGGCTGCTGGCCTGGGAGAGGCTGAAGCTGCAGCGCGCCTATATCGACAAATGGAACGGCCAGATGCCCAGCGTGGTCAGCGGCGGAGACGGCGGCGGCATGCTGCTCAACCTGCCGGCGCCGGCGCAGAAATGACTGCGTCAGATCAAGCCGCAGGGCTGGATTTGACGTTAGCATGACTCATGGCCGGCTACGGTCGGCCATCCCTACCCACCCAGGAGCTTGCTCATGTTTCCCGAATACCGCGATCTGATTTCCCGCCTGAAAACCGAAGACCCGCATTTTGGCCGCCTGTTCGACCTGCACAACCAACTGGATCAGCAGATCAAGAACATGGAAGCGCGCATTGTCCAGGCCTCGGCGCTGGAGATTGAAAACCTGAAGAAGGAAAAACTGAAGCTGAAGGATGAACTGTACGTCCTGTTGAAAGCGCACACGTCCTGAGTCCGCTGCCGCCGTTTTCTCCATCGGCCGGAGCCATGCGCTCCGGTTTTGCATTTCCGGTCAGCGCATTGAGAAAGTTGCGACTAAAACTAAAAAACAATTCCAGACCACGGGGAAGGCCTCCATGCATTTCGATGAAATCCACAGCAGCCATTTTGTCACCCTCAGCCGCACCCCGTTGCCGCACACCCTGATCGAGCAGGCGCTGGTCAATATCGGCGGCGGCGGCAACGAGGGCATGAATTTCCGCAAGCAGGCGCTGGCCGCCGCCGGCTGGCACTACGATGGCTTGGTGCCGTTCGCCAAGCATCCGGACAAGGCCGCCCAGGCTTTCAACCGCCTGCGCGCGGCACTGGCGTCTTTTACCACCGCCGAGCAGTTGATGGCGGAGCTGGAGGCCGAGTAGGCGTGATTGCCAGCGCCGGGCGCGCTGGTGGACAATAGCGCCGCGCCGGTCCTTTCGGCGCCGGCGCGGCCCAGACTGCGGCGCTGAATGGATAGCCAGGAGGCGCAATGGGCAAGCGGGTGTTCGGCAGCATCGATTCTTTTGTGGAAAGCCCGGAAGCCGATCTCAAGCTGGGGCGGCTGGTTGCCAACTTCGGTTTTCTGCAGGCCTTGCTGCGTTATGCGGATTTCGACGAATTCCATCTGTTCTGCCCCACGCTGGACAACCTGAAGCTGGTGCAGCAGCGGCTGGAGGCCTGCGTCGACGACGCGCTGCTGTCCAAGGTGGTGTTGTCCCATCATTTCAATGTGCCGGACGCGCTGTCGCGCACCGACTTTTCCGCTTTCCACCTGGGCGACTGGTACTGGTATCTGTCCAAGATGGCGCGCCTGCGCGCACGCCATGCCAGCCATCCGCTGCCCCTGACCGCACCGATCCACAGCCTGAACGGCGGCGACATGTTCGACAAAGTGGCGGCGCTGGCCGCCGCGCCGCTGCTGCCGGGGGACGCGCTGTTCTGCACCTCCACGCTGGGCATGGGGGTGGTGGAGCGCCATCTCGATCACGCGATGGCGGGCGGCACCGGCAGCCGGCCAGCCTGCCGGTTGCTGCCATTGGGCGTGGACGAGGAGTATTTCACCCGGCGCGACCGCGCCGCCAGCCGCAAGCAGCTGGGCCTGGCGGATGGCGGCTTCTATCTGCTCTATGTCGGCAGGCTGTCGGCCGCCACCAAGGCCGACCTGGTGCCGATGCTGTATCTGCTGGCCCGCTTGCGGCTGGAGGGGCCGGGCACCGACTGGCGGCTGCTGCTGGCCGGCGGTGCTTCGGCCAGCGATCTGGACAATCTCAGGCAGGTGGTGGCGGAGTTGAGGTTGGAAGGCGCGGTGGCCGTGCTCGGGCCGGTCAGCGACGCCGACAAGCACGCGCTGCTGAGCGCGGCCGAGGTGTTCGTGTCGCCGGTGGACAATTTCCAGGAAACCTTCGGCATCTCCATCATCGAGGCGATGGCTGCCGGTTTGCCGGTGGTGGCGTCCGATTTCGACGGCTACCGCGACCTGGTGCGCGATGGCGATACCGGCTTCCGCATTCCCACCCTGGCCACCCGGCCGCCGCAAGTGGTGGGCGATATGCTGGAGGTGCTGGAGCCCAACCTGTCCTCGCTGATCTATGCCCAAGGCGTGGCGCTGGACATGGATGCGTTTGGCCGGCGGTTGATAGCGCTGGCCGACAATCCCGCTTTGCGTCGGCAGATGGGCGAGCGCGGACGGGCCGTGGCGCAGGCGGAATATTCCTGGCGCGCGGTGATCCAGGGCTACGACGCGGCCTGGCGCCAGCTCAAGCGCGAGGCCGACGCGGCCGGATTGCCGCCGGCGGCGGCGCAGGGCAGGCCGGCCATGTCGGCCATCTTCCACGACTACCCGACGCGCCATCTGGCGGATGAGTTGATGTTGGAGTTGACCGCGTTGGCGCATGCCATCCTGCGCGCCGAGCTGCCGATGCCGGCCACCTATGCCGAAGTGGCGCTGCTGGGCAGCGGCGAGCTGCTCAGCCACACGGTGCAGGCGCTGCTGGCCGGGCCGCAGACGGCGGCATCGATCCGGCGCATGGTGCAGGGCCAATTGCCGGTGGCCGCCGACCATATCGACTACCAACTGGGCTGGCTGCTCAAATACGGCCTGTTGCGGCTGGCGGGGTGATACCGGCGCCTCCTGGCTAGGATAGGCAGCGCCGGATTCGCTCATGCCGGCTGCGGCTGGTCCAGCAGCCGATGGCCGTAGGAGTTGTCTATGGTGCAGTGCCAGTCGCCATTGGCGTCCAGGCCGAACACATAGGTGGCGTCGCGGCAGGTTTCACCCAGCTGATCCGACCTGATGCGGGTTTTGGCCAGCACCAGCGCGGTATTGCCGTTTTGCAGGATGTGCAGCGCGTCCTGGGTCACCTGCAGGCTGTGGTTGAAGTAGGCGGCGATGGCGACGAAAGCCTGGCGGATCTGCGCCTTGCCGCTGGCGTTCTGCCCGGGACGGATCACCAGCACGGCGTCGTCGGCGTAGAAATCCAGCAGCCGGTCAAAGTCTTCCGCGTTGATGGCCGCGTCGGCGGCGGCGACCAGCCGGGCGATGGGATGGTTGTGCATCTGGGGTCCTGGATGGGTTCAATACCGGATTCACGGTAAATGCGTTTGACATTTTCGGCAAGGGGCCGCGCCGCGTCAGTCGCTGCGGTAGTGGCGGCGGATGGCTTGGAGACGGCCATCGGCGCGGATGCGGTTGAGTGCGTCCTGCAGCCGCCTGATCCGCTCCGGCGGCGTTTTCCGGTTCAGCGCGAACCAGTATTCCCGCTTGCCGTCCAGCAGCAGCGCGGGGGTGACCGATTTTCCCGGCTCCCTTTGCAGGCGCAGCTGCCAGGCCATCGCCCAATCCAGCATGGCCACCAGATCCAGGCGTCCCAGTTGCAGTTTTTTCAGGTTGGTGGCGTCGCTGCGGCCGATATCCAGCGCGCTGCCCGACTGCAAGCCCTGCGCGGCGAGCTGATTGGCCGCGGCCGAGCCGGCCAGCGCGCCATTGTGGTAGCGCTGCAGATCGTTCTGCGAAGCGATGCGGATGTCGTCGCGCGCCGCCAGCCGGTACAGGTAGATGCGGCGCGGGCCGATGGGGCCGACCCAGAGGAATTGCTGCTCGCGCTCCGGCGTGCGCACGATGGTGTATAGCAGCGTGTCCGGTGTTTCCTCGACTTTGGCGTAGGCCCGCAGCCAGGGCAGGGCATCGATGTCGAGGCTCAGGCCGGCTTCCTTGGCCACCAGTCGCAGCACTTCGGTCGAGTATCCTTTTATGCTGCCGCCATCAAGATAGTTGAGCGGCGGCACATCCTCGGTATAGGCGTGAATGTCTGTTGCCGCGGCGGCGGCGCCGCTGCAGCAGCATGCCGCCGCTATCAGCATCGCGATATTTCTGGCCACTGTGTTTCCCCCTATCCCGCCCATTGCCCTTGCTGTTATGACTGACAGCATAGGAAAGCAAGATTACCATTTTGGCGGCGGCGGCGAGATGGCTTCAGCGGCGGCGGAAACTCAGAAGCAGCACGTCGCGGGTACCTTCGCGGCCGGGGTCCAGTTGCGCCACCGGGGTGACGCCGTGCAGCACGCGTTCGTCGTTGACCAGGGCGATATCCAGCGGATCGCTGAGCGTGAATTCGGCCATAGGCTGGTGCTCCAGGTCGTAGAGTTCGGTGGCGCCGTTCACCAGATTGCTCCGCCGCACCATCATCATCAGCAGGAAGTGCACGCCGTCGCGGTGTATGCCTTCGGGGGTGGGCTTGCCATGCTGGCGGTTGCGGGCTTCGATGCGGAACTGGTGGGCCTCGATATGCCAGTGGGTATAGGGGGCCAGCTTGCCGAACACTGCGCAGCCCAAGCCCAGCACCGACTGCATGGTGGCCCCCAGCAGGATCTCGTTGCGTATCGGCTCGAAGTGGCGGGCAACGCCGCCGTTGAGCGGGTTGTACTGCCGGCTTTGATAATGGGGCTGGTGAGCTTCGGCCCGGGCGCGCCGCGCCGACGGTTCGGCGCTGAGGGTAGCGTGCAGCCGCTGGCGGTAGCTGCCGCCGTCGGCCATGAATTTGTCCTGCTGCAGATGGTTCCAGCTGTCTTGGAATGCGGTCCAGTCGGCCAGCCCGTCCGGATCGTGCTGCAGCAGCAGGCTGCGCGACAGCTGGGCCGGCAGCAGGCAGAAATCCTGGCGCGCCATGCGCTGGCACAGAGTTTCCAGTTGAATGTCCTGATTTTGCAGCGTGTGCAGCTGGGTGGCGCTGAGTGCTGTTGTCATCTTTGTCTCCCCGGTTCTTGTCATTTGTTTACTAATTTTGCGACAAATGCATTAAAAAACAAACAATTTTATTTAAATTGAATTTTATGTTTCCATGCAAAACAGTTGTGACATGAATAAATACCTGAAGAGCCCGCCATGGCTTGGCTGAAGTTGCGCAATGCTGCAAGATGGCCGGACGCGCAAGCGTTAGCGGCATTATGGTTCCATCAGATTACAAGGAGTGAAACAGCCTTATGAGCCTCTGGTTTCCTGTCGTCCGCCGTTTCATCGTCATCCGCATGCTGCTGGCCAGGCCCAGGCTGGTGTGGTCGGCGCTGTTCGGCCTGTTGGTGGTGTTGTGCCTGCCCTATCTCGTCGCGATGCACGACGTCACCCGCTACATCGTCGGCTGGAACGCCGGCGCCTGGCTGTATCTGGCCTTGGTGGCCTGGATGATGTTTGGCCCGCGTCAGCAGCAGATCCGCCATTGGGCGCGGCTGGAGGACGAGGGCCAGTGGCTGGTGATGCTGCTGGTGGTGCTGGCGGCGATCGCCAGCCTGGCGGCCATCGTGATGGAGCTGGCGGTGGTCAAGGACATGCATGGCTGGCTGCGCGGCGCGCACATTCTGCTGGCGGTGATGACGTTGCTGTCGTCGTGGGCGTTCACCCATGTGATGTTCGCGCTGCATTACGCGCGCAATTTTTATGCCGAGCATGCGCGCGGCGGATCGGGCGGGCTGGAGTTTCCCGGCACCCGGTTGCCGGATTACGCCGACTTCCTCTATTTCGCCTTCATCATAGGCACCTCCGGCCAGACCGCCGACGTCAGCTTCACCGATAGCCGCCAGCGCCGCACCGGCACCGCGCATTGCGTGTTGTCCTTCTTCTTCAACGCCACCGTGCTGGCGCTGATGATCAATATCGCCGCCGGATTGATCTGAGCCGGCCGGCGCAAGACAAAACGCCACCGGCAAGCGGTGGCGTTTTCTATCGTCGGCCTGCGGCTCAGGCGTCGGGCGGCTCGGTGTCGATGAAGGACTGGCGGGTGGACAGCCTTTGCAGCAGCGCGTCCAGGTTGGGATGGCTGGCGCGCCAGTCCAGTTCCGGCGCGCGGAAGTCCAGATAGCCCAGGCAGCAGCCCACCGCGATGTCGGCCAGGCTGTAGCCGTTGCTGGTGCACCATGGTTTCTCCCCCAGATCCTGCGACAGGGTTTGCAAGCCGCGGACGATCTTGCCGCGCTGGCGTTCCACCACTTCCTCCATCTGCTTTTCCGGCGGGCGGCGGCGCTCCAGCACGATGGCGACCATCGCGTCTATGATGCCGTCGGCCAGCGCTTCCCAGCGCCGGGTGCCTATCAGCTGGCGATTGTCCTGCGGCAGCAGCCGCGAAACCGGCGAGCTGTTGTCCAGGTATTCGACGATGACGCGCGAGTCGTACAGCGTGGAACCGTCGTCCAGTTCCAGCGCCGGCACCTTGCCCAGGGGGTTGAATTCCGGGACGCGGCTGTCCTCGCTCCAGGGCGTGTCCTCCTCAAGCGGGCAGTCGATTTTCTTTTCAGCCAGCACGATGCGGACCTTGCGGGCGTAAGGGCTGGTCAAAGAAGCGATCAGTTTCATGTTCGAGGCGATGGCGAGAAGTCGGAGGGAGGCGTCGGCCCTAGGGCCGACCAGAGCTTACTTTAGCGCAAGCCGGCCGGGGCTGAAAGCCTTACTTGAGTTCGACCTTGCCGCTGACCTGCAGTTGCAGCTGGGTTTGCCCCGGCTGCAGATCAGGTTGGCTGACATTGGCCTCGCCGGATGCCATCGCGGATTTCATCATCATCACCGGAGGCCGGAAGCCATGGTTCTGCTGGCCGATGTCAAGCTGCTGGATGCTGACGGCGTTCTTGCCCAGCGCGCGCGCGGCCACTTCCGCCTGGTTTTTCAGGCTGGCGATGGCTTCGGGGATCATGCCCTGTTCGGCGTTGCGGCGGGCCTCGTCGGAGACGCCGAACTGCACGCCCTCCAGCAGCATTGTCTGTTGCAATTTGGCGATCAGCTCTGCGGCCTGGGTGAAGTCCTTGCTCTTGAGCTGGATTTCGGAGCGGCCCTGCCAGCCGGTGATCTTGCCGTTCTTGTCATAGCTGGGCCAGGTGCTGTAGCTGCCGCTGGACAGCTGCACATGGCCGTAGGCGCGGCCCTGGGCCAGGCCGTTGGCGGTGGCCTTGTTCAGCCTGTCGGCCAGCACCGCGGCCTGGCTGTTGCTTTGTTGCACATACAGGGTGGCGCTGATCTGGTCGTTGGCGATGTCGCGCTGGGCGCTGGCCGACAAGTTGAGCTGGATACCTTCTGCGGCGGCCAGCGGCGCGGCGGTGGTCAGCAGGCAGCACAAAAGCATGGGCTTCAGGCGGGATTTTTTCATTTTGGCTCCTTGGCGAAGTGTGGCTGGAAGTAGACTCCGCTTCGATCCGCTTGGCAAGGGCTGGTTCCGCGCCGGCAGTGTGAAAATGGCCGAGCGGAAATGCCGAACGGCCGATAAAGCGCCGTTCGGACAGGGTGTGGCGCGGCTGCCTCAGTCTATGTATTCGTAGCCTGGCAGGGTGAGGAACTCGACGAAGTCGTCGGAGGTGGTCAAAAGGTCGAACATCTTCGCCGCGTCTTCATACTGCTTGCTCCAGCGGGCGCCGTATTCGCCCTTCAGCTTGGCCACCTCGCGGGCCTGCAGCTCGCGGAACAGCTCCAGCGTCACCTTGCGGCCATCGTCCAGCACGCCCTTGGGGCTGCGCAGCCATTGCCAGATCTGCGAGCGCGAGATTTCGGCGGTGGCGGCGTCTTCCATCAGATTGTGGATAGGCACGCAGCCGTTGCCCGATATCCACGATCCCAGGTACTGGATGCCGACGTTGATGTTCATCGCCAGGCCGGCCTCGGTGATCGGCGTTTCCGGCTGGAAGTTGAGCAGGTCGGCCGCGCTGACGCTGACATCCGGACGCTGCTTGCAGATCTGGTTGGGTTCCTTGCCCAGCACGCTGGTGAAGGCCTCGTTGGCGATGGGCACCAGGCCCGGGTGGGCCACCCAGCCGCCGTCGTAGCCGTCGGTGGCGTCGCGGTCCTTGTCGGCCTTGACGCCGGCCAGCGCCTTCTCATTGGCGGCGGCGTCGTTCTTGATCGGGATCAGCGCCGCCATGCCGCCTATCGCCGGCGCGTTGCGCTGGTGGCAGGTCTTCAGCAGCAATAGCGCGTAGGAACGCATGAAGGGCACCGTCATGGTGATCTGGGCGCGGTTGGCCAGGCAGAAGTCGCGGTTCTGCCGGAATTTCTTGATGCAGCTGAAGATGTAGTCCCAGCGGCCGGCGTTGAGGCCGGCGGAGTGCTCGCGCAGTTCGTACAGGATTTCGTCCATCTCGAAAGCCGCGAGGATGGTCTCGATCAGCACGGTGGCCTTGATGCTGCCTTGCGGGATGGCCAACTGGTCCTGGGCGAACACGAACACCTCGTTCCACAGCCGCGCCTCCAGATGGCTTTCCATCTTGGGCAGGTAGTAATAGGTGGCGCTGCCCTGCTCGCGCAGGAATTCGATGTTGTGGAAGAAGGACAGGCCGAAATCGAACAGCGCGCCGGAAACGATTTCGCCGTCCACCTTGACGTGCTTTTCCATCAGGTGCCAGCCGCGCGGACGCAGCAGCAGGGTGGCGACGCTGTCGTTAAGCCGGTACGGCTTGCCTTCCGGGCTGACGTAGGAAATGGTTTTGCGGTAGGCGTCGCGGACGTTGATCTGGCCGGCGATCTGATTGTCCCAGCTGGGGCAGTTGGAGTCCTCAAAGTCGGCCATGAAGCTCTTGGCGCCGGAGTTGAGCGCGTTGATCATCATCTTGCGCTCCACCGGGCCGGTGATTTCGACGCGGCGGTCCAGCAGGTCGGCCGGCAGCGGGGCGATTTTCCAGTCGCCGGCGCGCACGGCGGCGGTTTCCGGCAGAAAGTCCGGCAGCTTGCCGGCGTCGAGCTCGGCCTGGCGCGCCGCGCGCCCGGCCAGCAGCCCGCGGCGGGTCTGCTCGAAGCGGCGGTGCAGTTTGGCGACGAATTCCAGCGCCTGCGGGGTGAGGATTTCGCTGTAGGCCGGGGTGATGGGGGCGAGGACTTCCACGCCCTGCGGAAGGGTGACTGCCATGCGCGTGCTCCTGAGTGGAAAGATGGAATGACCATGTGCTGCAATGCAATGTTTGACAGTCTATTCGCCAGCCTAGTAAAAAGAAATGACATTAAACGCATAACATTTTTTACTTTAAGGTAAGTAATGGGCGAGCTGAAACAGCTGGAGACCTTTGTCGCGGTGGTGGCGCTGGGCAGCTTGTCCGCCGCCGCCAGGCAGCAGGGCGTGGTGCCGGCCATGGTGGGGCGGCGGCTGGACGCGCTGGAGGGGAGGCTGGGCGTGCGCCTGTTGGCGCGCACCACTCGCCGGGTGACGCTGACCCAGGAAGGCGAAGCCTTCTATGAGGATTGCCAGCGCATCCTGGCCGATTTGTCAGAGGCTGAGGCGGCGGTGGCGTCCGGCAGCGGCAAGGCGCGCGGCCACCTGCGGCTATCGGCGCCGGCCGGCTTCGGCCGCCGCCACGTGGCGCCGCATGTCGCCGCCTTTCAGCGCCTGCATCCAGAGGTGAAGGTGACGCTGGACCTGTCCGACCGGCTGGTGGACCTGTCGCGCGACCGCATCGATTGCGCGATCCGCATTTCCGATCTGGCCGACTCCGCGCTGGTGGCGATGCGGCTGGCGGAAAACCGCCGCGTGGTGGTGGCGGCCCCGGCCTATCTGGCCTCGCGCGGCGTGCCGCGCGCGCTGGAGGATCTGGCCCGGCACAACTGCCTGTCGCTGGGTGAAAGCCAGAGCCGCGGCTGGAGTTTTGTCCGCGATGGCCAGGCAGTAAACCTGAAAGTGTCTGGCAGCCTGGAGTGCAACGACGGCGCGGTGCTGCACGACTGGGCGCTGCAGGGACTGGGTCTGGCCTGGCGCTCCTTGTGGGAGGTGAAGGACGACTTGTCCGAAGGCCGGCTGGCGACGGTGCTGGACGACTTTTCGTCGCCGGACTACCCGGTGTACGCGGTGGTGCCGCAACGGCGGCTGCTGCCGGCGCGGGTGCGCCACTTCGTCGAGCACCTGCGTGCCGCCTACGCCGCGCCGGGTTATTGGGATTGAGTCCGCCGCCGCCTCTTGCTAAGGTACGGGGCTGCCAGGGGCCGGGCGAATGAAAACAATGAACAAATACCATCAGATCTATTCCGACATCGTCGCAGACATCGACAACCAGCGCTTCGTCCAGGATGACAAGATTCCGTCCGAGTCCGAGCTGATGCTCAGCTACGAGGCCAGCCGCGGCACCGTGCGCAAGGCGGTGGACATGCTGCAGGAGCGCGGCTATGTGCAGAAGATACACGGCAAGGGCGTGTTCGTGCTCAAGCCGGGCAATATCGAATTCCAGCTCAGCGGCATCGTCAGCTTCCAGGAGATGAACGAGCGCATGGGGCGCAAAGTGGAATCGCAAGTGGTGGAACTGGCGGAAGTGGCGGCCGACGCCGCGCTGAGCAAGGCCATGCGGCTGGCCGAAGGCGCACCGCTGGTCAAGATCAAGCGGGTGCGCAACATCGACGGCGAAAACGTGATTCTGGACGTCAACCATTTTGTCGCCGCGCTGGTGTCCGGCCTCAGCCGCGAGGTGGCGGCAGGATCGATCTACCGCTACATCGAGCAGCAGCTGGGGCTGACCATCAGTTATTCGCAGCGCATCATCGAGGCGCAGCCGTGCAGCGACGACGACCGCCGCTACCTGGACCTCAACGGCATGGACCACGTGATCGTGGTCAAAAACCTGACCCACCTCTACGATGGGCGGCTGTTCGAATACACCGAGTCGCGCCATAGGCTGGACAAGTTCTACTTCACCGATATCGCGCGGCGGTGAGGGCGGGCCTTTCCTTGCGACCGCATTCTCCTTTCGGCTTTTATCTATATTGAGTCCGCCGCGCGGACGATGATTTTGCTGGCGGTTCCGCCCGCCGGACGGGCAAGGGAACTGGCGGGACAGTTCCCTTGCAACCCTAGACGGCCCCCGTGGCCCGAGAAACTCCGACAAAACAGCCGAAGGGGGATGGGCGGCTGACGGCCAACGATTCGAATGTGGGAGTATTGCGCCCTTGTCTACCCTTTCTACTCGCCTAACGGCCCGGCGCAGAGCCATCTGCCCGGGCCGCTCCTTTTTGTACTGTTGCGAAATACCGGCAGTCGACTTGATATTTGGCTAACTCGTATGTACGAGTATTGACCAACTGGTATGTACGAGTTAATTTCCCGACAGTTGCCACCAAAACAGCCGCCGCACGCAGGCGGGTTTGCGGCATGGTGTCGGCAAGGCCGGCCCGCGCCGCGCAGGAACAGGGAGAGACGATGAGCCACGACTATCGGCGGATTGCCGCGCAAATACTGGAAAACATCGGCGGGGCGGACAATATCCGCCAGGCCGCCCATTGCATCACCCGGCTGCGCATCTCGTTGAAGGACGAAAGCCTGGTGCGGCAGCAGGATTTGCGCCAGGTGGCGCTGGTGAAGGGGCAGTTCAGCAACGCCGGGGTGTTCCAGATCGTCATCGGCTCCGGCGACGTCGACCGCGTCTACGCCGAGCTGGTGAGCCAGGCCGGCATCGCCCGCGCCACCATCGCCGACGTCAAGGCCAGCGGCGATCAGCGGCAGAACCGGCTGCAGCAGCTGGTGAAGGTGTTTTCCGACGTGTTCATGCCGATACTGCCGGCCATCATCGTCGCGGGCCTGCTGATGGGGGTGAACAATCTGCTGGGCGCCAAGGGCATGTTCCTGGCGAACCAGAGCCTGCTGGACGCCTATCCGGGCCTGTCCGGGCTGTGGGGGCTGATCAATATGATGGCCAACACTTCCTTCGTGTTCCTGCCGGCGCTGGTGGGCTGGTCGGCCGCCAAGCGCTTCGGCGGCAGCGAAATCCTGGGCATCGTGCTGGGGCTGCTGCTGGTGCATCCGGATTTGCTCAACGCTTGGAACTACGGCAAGGCGGCGGCCGGGCTGGACGGCGCCGCGCTGCCTTACTTCGACATCTTCGGCTTGAAGATAGAGAAGGTGGGCTACCAGGGCCAGATCCTGCCCATCCTGGCCGCCACCTGGGTGATGTGCCGGGTGGAGCAATGGCTGCGGCCGCGGGTGCCCAACGCGGCGCAACTCTTGATGGTGCCCATCGCCACCATCGTGGTCAGCGGCGTGCTGGCGCTGGCGGTGATAGGCCCGCTGGCGCGCCACCTGGGCATCGCCGTCACCGACGCGCTGGTGTATGTGTTCAATCTGGCGCCGTGGCTGGGCGCGCTGCTGTTCGGCGCGCTGTACGCGCCGCTGGTGCTGACCGGCATGCACCACATGTTCATCGCGGTGGACCTGCAGCTGATCGCCAACCAGGGCGGCACCTTCATCTGGCCGATGATAGCCTTGTCCAATATCGCCCAGGGCAGCGCGGCGCTGGCGATGTTCTGGCTGGCCAACAGCGCCAACGAGAAGAGCATGGCTTCCACCTCGGCCGTCTCTGCCTTCTTCGGCATCACCGAGCCGGCGATGTTCGGCGTCAATCTGCGCTACAAGCTGCCCTTCTACGCCGCGCTGGCCGGGTCGGCCTGCGCCGCGATGCTGATCACCGCCGGCCAGGTGAAGGCGTCCGCCATCGGCGTGGGAGGGCTGCCGGCCTTCATTTCCATCATTCCGCAGCATATCCCGCTGTTCCTGGCCGGCGCTCTGGTGGCGCTGGTCGTCCCATTCGGCCTGACCTGGCTGCTGGCGCGCCGCCAGCTGGCCGCCGCCGGGCAGGAGGCGGCCCGTCATGCGTAAGGACATGAAGCAGGCGGTGGTGTACCAGATCTACCCCAAGAGCTTCAGCAGCCACCGCAACCAAGCCACCGGCGACCTGCTGGGCGTGGAGGACCGGCTGAATTACCTGGCCTGGCTGGGCGTGGACTATCTGTGGCTGACGCCGTTCTACCGCTCGCCGCAGCACGACAACGGCTACGACGTCAGCGACTACTACAGCATCGACCCGGCCTACGGCAGCATGCGGGATTTCGAGCGGCTGCTGGCCGAGGCCAAGCGGCGCGGCATCGGCGTGATGCTGGACATCGTGGTCAACCACACGTCCACCGAGCATGAATGGTTCCGCCAGGCGCGGCAGGGGCGCGACAATCCCTACCGCGACTTCTACATCTGGCGCGACGCGCCCAACAACTGGCAATCCAAGTTCGGCGGCAGCGCCTGGGAGTACGATGCGCATAGCGGCCAGTACTATCTGCACCTGTTCGACAAGACCCAGGCCGACCTCAACTGGGACAACCCGCGCGTGCGCCAGGCGGTGTTCGAAATGATGCGTTTCTGGCGCGACAAGGGCGTGGCCGGCTTCCGGCTGGACGTGATCAACCTGATTTCCAAGGACCCGGCCTTTTCCGAGGACGACAGCGACGGCCGCCACTTCTATACCGACGGCCCGCGCGTGCACGAATACCTGCAGGAAATGCACCGCGAAGTGTTTGCCGGGCATGAGCTGTTGACGGTGGGGGAGATGTCGTCCACCTCGCTGGCGCATTGCGTCGATTACTCGCGGCCGGACCGGCGCGAGCTGGCGATGACCTTCAACTTCCACCATCTGAAAGCGGACTACCCTGACGGCCGGAAGTGGCGGCTGGGCGAGCTGGACTTCATCGCCTTCAAGCGCATCCTGTCCGACTGGCAGCAGGGCATGCACGCGGGCGGCGGCTGGAACGCGCTGTTCTGGTGCAACCACGACCAGCCGCGCGCGCTGTCCCGCTTCGGCGACGACGGCGAATGCCGCCGCCAGTCGGCCAAGATGCTGGCCACCGCATTGCACGGCTTGCAGGGTACGCCCTACATCTACCAGGGCGAGGAGATAGGCATGGCCAATCCCGGCTTCGCCGACATCGGCCAATTGCGCGACGTGGAAAGCCTCAACGCCTATCGCCAATTGCTGGCCGACGGCTTTGCCGACGCCGAGGCGATGGAAGTGATACGCCGGCGCTCGCGCGACAACGCCCGCACGCCCATGCAGTGGGACGACGGCGCCAACGCCGGCTTCAGCGCGGCCGAGCCGTGGATAGGCGTGGCGCCGGACGCGGGCATGGTCAATGTGGCCGCCGCCATCGGCGACAGGGATTCGGTGCTGCACCACTACCGCGCGCTGATTGCGCTGCGCAAACAGTACCCGGCATTCGCCGACGGCGACTACCGCTGCCTGACGCCGGAGCATCCCAGCCTGTGGGTGTACGCCCGCGCCGCCCGCGACGAGATGCTGATCGTGGTCAGCCACTTCGGCGACGACAGCGTGCGCTACCGCCTGCAGGAGGGAACGGTTCCGTCCGGCTGGCGGCTTGAGCTGTTGCTGTCCAACTATCCGCCGTCCAGTGACGGCCAGTTGCGGCCCTGGCATTCCTTGCTGTACCGCGCGGCGCCGCCGGCCCGCTGACTCCATCCTTGAGCCCGACCCGCCATGCCAGCCCGAGCGCCGGCAGGGCGGAGCCTTGCCCGCGCCCAGGCAAGGCAAGACAACACCAAGAACCAGGAGACGAAGATGAGGACGAAACGATGGATCCGGCTGGCTTGCGCGTTGCGCTTGGCATTGGCCTTGCCGGCATGGGCGGACGACGCGCCGGCGCCTGGCGCCGAGCCATTGAGCGCGGCGATGGCCAAGGCCTTGCAGGATATGGGATGGCAGTTTGATGGCTACCTGCGCAGCGGCTTCTATTCCAGCTCCGATGGCCAGCCCAAGGGCCAGTACCAGCTGGGCGGCGACCTGCAGCATTTCCGCCTGGGCAACGAGGGCGACACTTATATTGAGTTCGGCGTAGGCAGGAAATGGACGCTAAGCAATGGCGTGAGCTGGGGCGCCTACGTGATGCCCACCATCTACAACGGCAAGGCCGGCGCCTCGCAGATCTACGGCTACATCAGCGCTCTGGAGTTCGCGCCCAGCCTGACGCTATGGGCCGGCCAGCGCTACCACCGCATTCAGGACATCCATATCCTGGACAATTGGCTGATGCAGGACGGCGACAACTACGGCGCCGGCGTGGACGGCGTCGCCGTCGGCAAGGCGAAGCTCAATCTGGCGGTGTACTCGTCGGGCAGCTACGCCAACAACAACGCCGTGCCCAACAACGCGCGCCGCGCAAACTTCCAGCTGACCGGCATCGAGACCAATCCCGGCGGCAAGCTGACGCTGACCGGCGCCGCGGTGAGCGGCGACTTCGCCATCGGCAAGCCTGGGGCGGTGCTGGGCTTGTTGCACAACCAGAAAGATTTTCTGGCCCAGGGCGTCAACCATTCCTTGTTCCTGCAAACGTCCAGCGGCCACGCCTCGCTGTCCGGCGAGTTCTACAATCTGGACAGCGAGGGCGCGGCGCAGGCCGGCGCGCGGCAAAACCGCATCGCCGAGGCGCTGGACTGGCAGCGCGGCCGCTTCGGAGGCCAGGCGGTGCTGGGCTGGCAGACCACGGCGCCGGACAACGCGGCCCGCTACCGCGACGCGACATTCGGCGGGCGCTTGTCCTACGGCCTGGCCGCCAACGTCAAGCTGCTGACCGAAGTGGGCCTGACCAGCCGCGACATCGACAATCAGCCGCTGCAGCGCTTGAACAAGGCCACGCTGGCGCTGGCCTTCTCGCCGAATGCCGATTTCTGGTCGCGGCCGGAGCTTCGCCTGTACGCCAGCCGCTACGACTGGAACAGCGCCGCCGCCCAAGCCAATCTCACCACCTTCGCGGTGGGCGGCAAGACCCGCGCCAACACTTTCGGCGTGCAGATCGAGGCCTGGTGGTAGGCTGCGCCGCCCGCTGGATGTTCTCCGGGGCGGCACTTTGGCGCCGGTGGCTGGTCTGTAATGGATGGGCTGTTTACCGGAGTCGGCAATGAGAAAGCACTTATTGGTTTGCGGGGCGGTGCTGCTGGGGCTGAGCGGCGGGATGCGGGCTGAACCCGTCGTGGCGGCGCCGACGTTGTTCGGCGTCAAGCTGGAGTGCCTGCCGGCGGCGGACGCCGCCGACAGTTGGCATGACTGGCTGGCGACGCGCTTGTCCTTGCGCGGGCTGGAGGAGGGCGCGGCACCGGCTTGGCGGCTATGTTTCACTGAGGAGACGGATCAGCAATCGGTGGCGCAGCCGATGGACTGGCGCTACGACGGCTATTGGGGACAGCCGCCGTACCGGCTGGAAAGCTGGCCGGCGCTGGCCTTGACGGTGAAGACGGCTGATGGCGCGGTGTTCTGGCAGGGGCGGGAGCGGCTGGGGGAGGGCGACAACCGGCGGCAACGGCTGGAGCAGGCGGCGCGCCGCTTGCTGGACAGGATGCCACTTCCGTAAGAAGTTCTGGTTATGACTAATGATTTTTAGGTTGTAAGCCATTGCGGATTTCCCGTATTGTCGCCATGGCGTCCTGCTGTACTATCGGAAACCTTCGCTGACATGACCTGCAAACGACGGGGCAGCGGCGGAGGGACAAATCAGATCACAACAGCCGAATCCGTGCATGAGGCGCCCGCCTGGACAGCGGGCGTCTCGTCGTTTCCGCCCTATGCAGCCACGCGTTGCCGCGAGCGGGCCGGTATCGGCGACATACGGGATAGTAGACAATGAGTTTGATGCGCAAGAAGAGCGTCCAGGGCATGCTGGAAACCGCTCAGACTTCGCGCGGGCTGCGAAAAGAGCTCTCCGCGTTTGACCTTACCATGTTGGGCATCGGCGCCATCATCGGCACCGGCATCTTCGTGCTCACCGGCACCGGCGCGACCATCGCCGGCCCCGGCCTGGTGCTGTCGTTTGTGATCAGCGCCTTCGCCTGCGGCTTCGCCGCCATGTGCTACGCCGAATTCGCCTCGATGCTGCCGATTTCCGGCTCCACCTACACCTATGCCTACGCCACGCTGGGCGAGCTGATCGCCTGGATCATAGGCTGGGACCTGCTGCTGGAATACCTGCTGGCCTCTTCGGCGGTGTCGGTCGGCTGGTCCGGCTACTTCCAAAGCCTGTTGTCCGGCTTCGGCGTCAAGCTGCCGCAGGCGCTGACCGCCGCCGCCGGCTCGGTGCCGGGCAAGGATACCCTGTTCAACCTGCCAGCCTTCTGCATCGCGATGATCATCACCGCGCTGTTGGCCTTCGGCATCAAGGAATCCAAGCGCGTCAACAATATCGTGGTGCTGATCAAGGTGGCGGTGGTGCTGCTGTTCATCGCCATCGGCGTGTGGCACGTCAAGCCGGTCAACTGGCAGCCGGCGCTGCCGTTCGGCTTCTCCGGCGTGTTCCACGGCGCCGCCATCGTGTTCTTCAGCTTCATCGGCTTCGACGCCGTCACCTGCGCGGCGGAAGAAGTGAAGAACCCGGCCAAGGACATCCCGCGCGGGGTGATCTGGTCGCTGGCGGTATGTTCCATCCTGTACGTGGTGGTGGCCGCCATCATGACCGGCATCGTGCCCTATATGCAGTTCGCCGGGGTCGACCATCCAGTATCGCTTGCGCTGCAGGTCGCCAAGCTGGACTGGTTCGCCGGCTTCGTCGACCTGGGCGCCATCCTGGGCATGATGACGGTGATCCTGGTGATGACCTATGGCCAGACCCGCATCCTGCTGGCGATGTCGCGCGACGGCCTGCTGCCCAAGATCTTCTCCGAGGTAAATCCCAAGTATGGCACGCCGTACAAGGCTACCTGGCTGATCGGCTCCATCATCGCGCTGCTGGCCGGTTTCGTGCCGCTGCACACGCTGGCCGAGCTGGTCAACATCGGGACGCTGGCCGCCTTCTCGCTGATCGCGCTGTCGGTGATCGTGCTGAGGAAACGCGAACCGAACCTGCCGCGCAAGTTCGTCTGCCCGGCGGTGCCCACCATCCCGGCGCTGGCGATCCTGTGCTGCGGGTTTCTGATGACCCAGCTGTCGCTGCTCACCTGGACCTGCTTCGCCGCCTGGCTGGTGATCGGTCTGGTGGTGTACTTCGGCTACTCGCGGCGCAATTCGCTGCTGCATAATCCGGCGTGATCTCTTTCTCCGGCCATCGGCCGGCGGATGTGAAAAAGGCGAGACCGATGGCGGTTTCGCCTTTTTTCATCTGCAGCGCGGGGGCGGCGCGGTTCAGGCCTTGGCCAGCGAGCGCGCCCAGCGCAGCAGGCCGACGGCGTAGGAGACGTAGTAGCCGGCCAAGGTGGCGAAGATCAGCAAGGTGACCGGGTGGGCGATGAAGCCCGAGGGCGGCGAGGAGAGCGAGCCGCCGGACAGGTAGAGCCCGGCCAGGCGGTAGACGATGCGGCCGATGAACAGCAGCGACAGCGCAATGCCCAGGTGTGCGCTGGGCGTGTAAAAGCGGCCTTGCTCCGAGGCCTCGAACTTCGTCAACCGTATTCCGTAGCGGCCCAACAGCGTGCCGATGACCGCGCCTGCCAGCAGCATCAGCAATTTTTCCGGCTGTCCCAGCGATGCCTGCGCCAGATAAACGAGCAAGATGGGAAAGACGGCCACGGTCAGCCACGGACGGACGGGCGACAGCCGTTGCCGCCCCACCATGCGGCGTATGCGCGAGTACAGTCGCCAGACAACCAGCGCGGCGATGCCCAGCGAGGGGAGCAGGGACGGATGGATGGCGAGAGTTGTCATATTGTGGCGAGCGTGTCCGGTGGTTTCAATTTGGCGGCAGCCTGGGCTGCGCGCCGGATGCGATGGCGGCCGTCCCGTCGCGATGAGGCGCGCTGTGCCGGATGGAAGCCGGCCGTGTCTGCGCAGGGGGCGTTGTCGGAAGTTTATACTCCCATATGTCATGACGGGCGGCAGGCTTGCCATAACCCGGAGCCGGGACGGCGGGTGCTATTGGCGGGACTGGTTGTCTGCTATCCGACTGGACGCTGTGGCGAATATGGCTGCGCGCAGGGGGCGGGAAAAAGCAAAAATGCCGCCCGCTGGGACGCGGACGGCGTTTGCTTGCGCCAGGGGCGGACGGCGCGGCTTAGTCGGTGCGCAGCGCGATGAACAGCACCGATTCGCCGCGCTTCACCAGCAGCGCGGCATGGCCGCCGGCGCCGGACAGCGCTTTTTCGAAGGCGTTGATGCTGGTGATGTCGCTCTGGTTGAGGCCCATGATGATGTCGCCGGGCTGCAGGCCGGAGCGGGCCGCCGGACCCTGCGCCTTCTGGATCAGCAGGCCGCCGTGTATGCCCAGGTCGGCGCGCTGCTCCGGCGTCAGCTCGGACAGCGTCAGGCCCAGCTTGCCGAACTGGTAGCCTTGCGGCACGGTGTCGTTGGCGGGCTTGGTCGGGTTGCCGGCATCCGGGGCCTGTTCCACCAGCGTGGCTTCCAGCGTCTTTTCAAAACCCTTGCGCCAGACCAGCAGCTTGATCTTGGTGCCCGGTCCCAGCGCGCCCACCAGCATCGGCAGGTCCTTGGAGCTGTCTATCGCCTGGGTGTTGAGCTTGAGGATAATGTCGCCGGGCTGCAGGCCGGCCTTGGCCGCCGGACCTTTCGGATCCACCCGCACCACCAGCGCGCCGGCCGGGCGCGGCAGGCCGAACGATTGCGCCAGCTCCTGCGTCACTTCCTGGATGTTGATGCCCAGCTGGCCGCGGCTGACCTTGCCCTTGGTCTTCAACTGGTCCACCACCTGCATCGCCAGGTCGATCGGGATGGCGAAGGAGATGCCCATGAAGCCGCCGGAACGGCTGTAAATCTGCGAGTTGATGCCGACCACTTCGCCCCGCAGATTGAACAGCGGGCCGCCGGAGTTGCCGGGGTTGATCGCCACATCGGTCTGGATGAAGGGCACCAGGGTTTCGTCCGGCAGGCTGCGGCCCTTGGCCGAGACGATGCCGGCGGTGACGGTGTTGTCGAAGCCGAACGGCGCGCCGATGGCGGCCACCCACTCGCCTACCTTCAGGTCGGCGGGGTTGCCTATCTTGGCCACCGGCAGATCGGCGGCTTCCACCTTCAGCAGGGCCACGTCGCTGCGCTTGTCCAGGCCCACCAGCTTGGCACGCAGTTCGCGTTTGTCGGTCAGCATCACGCGGATCTGGCCGCCGTCCGCCACCACGTGGGCGTTGGTCAGGACAAAGCCGTCGCTGCTGATGATGAAGCCGGAACCGTAGGAAATGCTTTCCTCCGGCGTCTGCTCCTGCTGCTGCGGCTGGTTGGGCATGAAGCGGCGGAAGAAGTCGTACAGCGGGTCGTCTTCCGGCACCGGGAAGGGCATATTGCTGCTTTGCTGCGGCGCGGCGTTTTCGCGGGTGGTCTGGATATTGACCACCGCCGGGCCATCGCGGCTGACCAACTGGGTGAAGTCCGGCAGCAACATGGCCACGCGGCCATCCTGCTGGGCGGGTATGGCGACGGGGGCGGGCTGGCTGCTGCCTTTGACGAATTGCTCGATCCTGTCACAGCCGGACAGTAACGACGCTGCGAGCAGAGCGCCGGCCATGATTCGGAGATTCGTAGTCACAGGCAATCCTTTTAGTCTGACCATCTGACATCAGATGGGGGCGTGGCGGAGTTTTTGCAATTCCGGCTTTGTCATCGGCGCTGCGGTTCCCGCTCCGCTTTTATCATAACGGTTTTGCCGGATATTCGCAGAGGTCGGCGATGATGCAGCGCTGGCATTCCGGCTTGCGAGCCTTGCAAACATAGCGGCCAAGCAGGATCAGCCAGTGGTGGGCATCCACCTTGAATTCGGCCGGGACGAACTTTTCCAGTTTGTCCTCCACCTCGCGCACATCCTTGCCCGGCGCGATCCGGGTGCGGTTGGACACGCGGAAGATGTGGGTGTCCACGGCGATGGTGGGCTGGCCGAAGGCGGTGTTGAGCACCACGTTGGCGGTTTTGCGGCCCACCCCAGGCAGCGCCTCCAGCGCCTCGCGCGTTTGCGGCACTTCGCCGCCGTGCTTTTCCAGCAGCAGATGACAGGTGGCGATCACGTTCTTCGCCTTGGTGCGGTAGAGGCCTATGGTCTTGATGAAGTCGGACAGGCTTTCCTCGCCCAGCGCCAGCATCGCGGCGGGGGTGTTGGCCACCGGATACAGCCGGCGGGTGGCCTTGTTGACGCCGACGTCGGTGGCCTGGGCCGACAGCAGCACCGAAATCAGCAGTTCGAACGGCGAGCTGTACTCCAGTTCGGTGGCGGGGTGCGGATTGGCGTCGCGCAGGCGCTGGAAAATCTCTTTGCGTTTGGCGGCGTTCACTTCTTGTCCTTGTCTGCTTGATCCTGTTCGGCGCGCATGGCGGCGGCGCGCTCCATGGCGGCGCGTATCAGCGCCATCTTGTCGTTGGCGGCAAGCGCGGGCGGCGCGCTGGCGGCCTGCTGCTTGGCCCGCTCCATCGCGCGGCGTATCAGTTCATTCTTGTCCTCGGCTTCGGCCGCCGGCTGGGCGGCGGCGGGCTGGTGGCCGGGAGCTGTGGCGGCAGCCGGGGCGGCAACGGCGGCGCGCTCGGCCAGGCGACGGGCTTTGTCGGCTTGCTCTCGCGCCTGGCGCGTCTGGCGCCGCTGGTAGCGCATGCGCGCCTGGCCGGCGCGCGCCATCACGCGCTCGCGTTTGTCGTCGGCCGGGTCGGCCACCGGCGCCATGTCGATGCAGTCCACTGGACAGGGCGCCAGGCACAGTTCGCAGCCGGTGCATTCCGCCGCTATCACGGTGTGCATCTGCTTGGCGGCGCCGACGATGGCATCCACCGGACAGGCCTGGATGCACAGCGTACAGCCTATGCAGCTGTCTTCGCGGATATAGGCCAATGCGCGCGGCTTGGGCTGGGGCGCGTCCGGCGCAAACGGAATGGCCGGCTGCCGCAGCAACTCCGCTAGCGCCCGGATGCCATCCTCGCCGCCCGGCGGGCAGCGGTTGATGGGATCGCGGCCCTCCGCCAGCGCCTCGGCGTACGGACGACAGCCGGCGTGGCCGCACTGACCGCACTGGGTCTGGGGCAGGAGGGCGTCGATCCGTTCGACTAGGGTGATCACGGGCATGCTGGCGGATTCCATTTGAAAAACCGTTAATTATCGTCGCTAGCCGCTTTCCCTTCAACACCCGGTCTGCGGCGGGGCGCGGGAATGTCATGCGTGCGGCCTCAAGCGGCCGCCAGCAGCCGCGCCTCCAGCTTGTCCAGCAGGATGCGGCGCAACTGCTCCGCCGCCGCGGGCAGGGGCGTCTGCGCCCGCTGCAGCGCCAGCTCCAGCCGTGGCAGCGGCGGCAAGCCGCATTCGTTCGGAGCCAGCGCGCGCAGATCCGGCGGCAGCCCAAGCGTTGAGCGCACGCTGAGGCCCAGGCCGCCGCGCACTGCGGACCACAAGCCGGCCAGGCTGCTGCCGCTGACCGCGATTCGCCAGGGGAGGCCGGCCTGGTCCAGCGCGTCGAAGACCAGTCGCCGCACCAGGCAGGGCGCGTCGAACAGGATCAATGGCAGCGGCCGTCCATCCATTCTGGCGGGCGTCTCTTTTGTACCTATCCAGTGCAATTGCGCCTGACCCAGCCTGTCCTGATGCGGCCATGCCGTCCCATCGATCCATAGCAGGGCCAGATCCAGCTGGCCGTTTTGCAGCGCCTGCCCCAGGTCCAGGCTGCGGCCCACTCTCACCTCCACGTGCACGTCAGGGTAGGCGCGAGCGAAGCGGCCCAGCGTTTCCGGCAGCAGGTTCTCGCCGAAGTCTTCGGCCAGACCCAACCGCACGCTGCCCGCCAGCGCGGTGCCGCGCACCGCCAGCACCGCCTCGTCGTTCAATTCCAGCAGCCTGCGGGCGTAGGACAGCAGGACCTCGCCGGCCGGCGTCAGCTGCAAGCCGCGGCCGCTCTTTTGCAGGATGGCCACGCCGGCTTGCTCTTCCAGCTTCTTCATCTGGGCGCTGACGGCCGAACTGGAGCGTCCCAGCTTGTCCGCCGCGCGGGCGAAGCTGCCCAGCTCCATGCCGCTGGCCAGGCTGGCCAGCACATCCAGATCCAGTAGGGTGCGCCGCATGATTATCGTCCTGATTTTTGGAATTATTAATGAAAATATATCTGATTTTCAGGATGGTTGCGCCGGATTACAGTGCAAGGGCAGATCCACTCTTCAGGAGCCCACGATGTTTTCCATCACCGAAGCCCTGCCCAGGCTGACGCCCAAGCTGGCGGAGTTATCGCAGCAGGCCTTGTTTGACGACGTCTGGCTGCGGCCCGGCCTCAGTCGGCGCGAGCGCAGCCAGATCGCCATTGAGCCGCGGCCTAGATAACGGCTTGACGCGGGACGAACCGGCGGAGACGCTGACTCATCTGGCTTTCTACGCCGGCTGGCCGGCCGCCGCCGCGCTGTCGCCGCTCGACGCCGCCTTGCAAACCCTGGAACAGAACTGAGGAGAGCAATATGCCTTATGCCCGAATTTCCCTATTGAAAGGCAAGTCGCCGGAATATCTCCGCGCGCTGGCCGACGGCGTCCACCAGGCGATGGTGGAGTGCTTCGCGGTGCCGCAGGCCGATCGATTTCAGATCATCCATCAGCATGAGCCGGGTGAATTGATCTTCGACCGCGATTACGGCGGCGGCCCGCGCTCGGACGATTTCGCGCTGGTGGCCATCCAGACCGGCAGGCCGCGCACCGGCGAAGCCAAGGCCGCGCTGTTTGCGCGGATGGCGGCGATCCTGGCCGAGTCGCCCGGTCTGGCGCCGGCCGATCTGCTGGTGGTGGTGTCCGACGGCGAGATGGAGAACTGGTCGTTCAGCCATGGCCGTCAGGCCTCGACATTGAGCGCGCAGGAATTGCGGCCATGCTGACCATGCGCTACCAGATCCAGCTGCCCGCCGATTACGCCATGTCGGCCATAGAAAAGCGCATCGCTGAGCGCGGCCATCTTACCGACGGCCTGCCGGGGCTGGCGTTCAAGGCCTATCTGTATGGCGCCAAGGGCGATGAGGAAACCCGATCCGCCAGCAATAGCTATGCGCCCTTCTATTTATGGCGGCGGGCGGAAGGCATGCGCGACTTTCTCTCCGGGCCGGGTTTCGCCGGTTTGTGCGAGGCCTTTGGCCGGCCGGCGGTGGAGGGCGGCCTGGCCTGGTGCGGGGAGTGGCGAGAGGACGTGCCTGCAGCCCGCTTTGCCATGGTGGAGCGCCTGCCGCTGGACGCCGGGCTGGCGCTGGAGTCCGAACGGGCGATCCAGGCCGACTGGCGCCGCCGGCAACTGGCCGCGCCGGATGTGCTGGCGGCGGTGGCGGGGTTTGATCCGGCGGGCTGGGCGCTGACGCGGCTGCTGTTGCTGAGGGGGTTGCCGGCGGCTATGCCTTCATCTGGCGCCCTGCTTTACCGGGTGGGGCGCATTTCGCCGGGCGGGCGGGACTGAGCGAGGTCATGCCGGATGCCGCGTCCCGCCGGGTTCACATCGGCACGAACAGCGTCAGCCAGGCGTTCCAGCCGGAGGTGCGGTTCTTGGCGTCGAATTCGTCGTAGGCCTTCAGGTTGACGTACCACTTCTTCTTGCCCACCGGGAAGAAATAACCCATTTGCGGCCCCAGAGCGGCCACCTGCGATTTCAGGTTCTTGTTGCCGATGCCGGGGGCGTCGTCGTTGCTCAACTGGTGGTAGGCATAGCCGACCAGGCCGATATGGAAGTCTTCGTTGAGGAACTGCGACAGCGAGACGTCGAGGTGGACGTCGGCTCCGTTGCGGTAGTCGGTGTCAGGGTTCTTCTGGTTGAGGGTGAGGCCCAGCACCGCGGAGAATTCGGTGCCGGATTGGGTGTTCAGATAGGTGTAGCCGCCGCCGGCATCGTACGACCAGTGATTGCTGCCCAGATTGGCGTCCCGGTTCGGATCATAGGCGCCGACCGGGATGCCCACGGTGGCATAGGCCAGGTAATTGTGATTTGCCCGGTTCCATTTCAGCGTCGCCATCGGGTAAAGGTCGCCGATGCCGTCGCGCGAGTCGTCGCTGCTTTGACTGCGGGGCTTGCCGCGCGCATTGGTGGTGTTGGTCTGGGTATAGACCTCGGCGCGGCCGTAGAGCCCGGTCAGCGACACGGCGGCTTGCGCGCCGGCGACCGGCGTGGCGAAGGTGTAGGTGGGTGAAATGAACAGCAGGTCGTTCGGCGTGCTCAGTTGCGAGTCCGTGGTGCGGCCGCGCAGGCTCTTGCGGGTTTTCTCCGAGTTGGCGTCGGCATGGTAGGCGCTGAACGACCATGACAGGCCGGGATCGTTCGGCACCGCGGCGAAGGTGCCGATTTGGCCGGGTTGCCAGAAACTCATCCCGCCTTCGTCGGCATGCGCGTGAGCCGCGAAGAGGAAGCAGGCGGCCAGGCAGGCGTTCAGCAACGGATGTTTTGCCAGCGATGGGATGGCCAGTCTTTTTTTCATCATGAAAACTCTTGGTAACGCTGTTTATTTATGTTCCGCAGTGCTGAATGGGCAGATTTGGCCGGCGAGGCGCTGCAGGGCTATGCCGGACGAGTTTCGCACAATCTCATGCCGGATAGTAGGGACGGGGCCGCGCCGCGCGATGGGGCGCGATGAAAAAAGCCGGGGCCGCTTGACGGCCCCGGCTTGACTGGATGGACTTACAGCGGCCGTTGCAGCTGGGCCAGGATTTGCGGGTTTTCCAGCGTGGAGACGTCCTGGGTGATTTCCTCGCCCTTGGCGATGGAGCGCAACAGGCGGCGCATGATCTTGCCGGAGCGGGTCTTGGGCAGGTTCTCGCCGAAGCGGATGTCGTCCGGCTGGGCGATCTTGCCGATTTCGTGCGCCACCCAGTTTTTCAGTTCCGCCGCCACGATTTTGGCGGCGTCGCCTTCCGGCCGCGCGCCTTTCAGCACCACGAAGGCCACCACGGCCTCGCCCTTGATGTCATGCGGCTTGCCTACCACCGCGGCTTCGGCCACCAGCGGGTTGGACACCAGCGCTGATTCTATCTCCATGGTGCCCAGCCGGTGGCCGGATACGTTCAGCACGTCGTCGATGCGGCCCATGATCCAGAAGTAGCCGTTCCCGTCGCGGTTGGCGGAATCGCCGGCCAGGTAGTAGCGGCCGTTGAATTCGTCCGGGAAGTAGGTTTTCTTGAAGCGGTCCGGGTCGTTCCAGATGGTGCGCACCAGGCTGGGGAAGGGGCGCTTGATCACCAGGAAGCCGCCGCGTCCGGGCTCCACCTGGGCGCCGGATTCGTCGACGATGTCGGCGATGATGCCGGGCAAGGGCAGGGTGCAGGAGCCCGGCTTGGTCGGCACCGCGCCCGGCAGCGGCGCGATCATCGCCGAGCCGGTTTCGGTTTGCCACCAGGTGTCGACGATCGGGCAGCGGCTGCCGCCCACCACTTCGTAATACCACATCCAGGCTTCTGGGTTGATCGGCTCGCCGACGGTGCCCAGCACGCGCAAGCTGGACAGGTCGAACTGTTTGGGCAGGTCGGAGCCCAGCTTGATCAGCGAGCGGATGGCGGTGGGCGCGGTGTAGAAGATGGATACCTTGTGTTTTTCTATCATGCGCCAGAAGCGGCCGGCGTCCGGATAAGTGGGCACGCCCTCGAAGATCAGCTGGGTGGCGCCGTTGCCCAGCGGGCCGTAGCAGACATAGCTGTGGCCGGTGATCCAGCCTACGTCGGCGGTGCACCAGTAGACGTCGTTGGGCTTGTAATCGAACACCCAGCGGAAGCTGTTGATCGCGCCCAGCAGGTAGCCGGCGCTGCTGTGCTGGATGCCCTTGGGCTTGCCGGTGGAGCCGGAGGTGTAAAGGATGAACAGCGGATCCTCGGCGCTCATCCATTCCGGTTCGCAGGCTTCGCTCTGGCCCTCGGTCAGTTTGTGCCACCACACGTCGCGGCCGTCCACCCAGTTGGCGCCGCCATTGGTGCGCTGATACACCACCACGTTCTTCACCGACTCGGCGCCTTCCAGCGCCAGCGCCTCGTCCACGGTGGCCTTCAGCGCCACGCTCTTGCCGCCGCGCATGCCTTCGTTGGCGGTGACCACCAAGGTTGCGCCGGCGTCCTGGATGCGGTCGCGCACCGCGCCGGCGGAGAAGCCGCCGAACACCACCGAGTGGATGGCGCCGATGCGGGCGCAGGCCTGCATCGTCACCACCGCCTCAATGCCCATCGGCATGTACACCACCACCCGGTCGCCCTTTTTCACCCCCAGGCTTTTCAGGCCGTTGGCGAACTGGCAGACGCGGCGATGCAGTTCGGCGTAGGTGACGCGGGTCACTTCGCCGTCGTCGGCCTCGAAGATGATGGCGATCTTGTTGGCGTCGGTGGCCAGATGGCGGTCCAGGCAGTTGTAGGAAACGTTGAGCACGCCGTCGTCGAACCACTTGAAGAACGGGGCGTCGCTGTCGTCCAGCACTCGGGAGAAAGGTTTTTTCCAGGTGATGCGTTCACGCGCCAGTTCCCCCCAGAACGACAGGTAATGGTCATCCGCCTGCTCGCACAGGGCGTTGTAGGCCTCCATGCCGCTGATGGCGGCCTTGTGGCGGAAGTCTTCCGACGGGGCGAAGCTGCGGGTTTCCTTGAGAATGGAATCTAGCGTGGACATGCGTTTCTCCAGAGTCTTTAGTGTTATTGCCGCGCGCGGCAAGGCGCGCGGCATGTCAATGATGATGGCATTTAATGTTTGCTGGCGCCACTGGCGCCGATGCCTGTCATCGCCCGCACGTATTGGGCGTCGAACTTGGCTTTTTCATCCGCCGCGGCCGGCGAGCCGTCCAGCACCGACACCAGCCAGGTGACGACGAAGGCCAGCGTCATCGAGAAGATGGCCGGATTCTTGTATGGGAAGACGGCGTGTTCGTGCTTCATCACTTCCACCCATACCGCCGGCCCCAACACGATCAGCGCGATGGCGGACACCAGGCCCACCAGGCCGCCGATCACCGCGCCGCGGGTGGTCAGGCCCTTCCAGAACATCGACAGGAACAGCACCGGGAAGTTGGCCGAGGCGGCGATGGAGAAGGCGAGGCCCACCATGAAGGCGATGTTCTGCTTCTCGAACGCCAGGCCCAGCACGATGGCGACCACGCCCAGCACCATAGTGGTGATCTTGGAGACGCGGATCTCGTCGGTCTCGTTGGCTTTGCCGTGCTTGATCACACTGGCGTAAAGGTCGTGGGACACCGCGCTGGCGCCGGACAGCGCCAGGCCGGACACCACCGCCAGGATGGTGGCGAAGGCCACCGCGGAGATGAAGCCGAGGAAGATGTTGCCACCCACCGCGTCGGCCAGATGAATGGCCGCCATATTGCTGCCGCCTATCAACTGGTGGACTTCCTTGCCGTCCTTCATCACGGTTTCCATCATCCCCGGCTGGTTCAGCACCAGCATGATGGCGCCGAAGCCGATGATGAAGGTGAGGATGTAGAAGTAGCCGATGAAGCCGGTGGCGTAGAACACCGATTTGCGGGCTTCCTTGGCGTCGGCCACGGTGAAGAAGCGCATCAGGATGTGCGGCAGGCCGGCGGTGCCGAACATCAGCGCCAGGCCCAGCGAGATGGAGTCTATCGGATCGGCCTTGCCCGGCGACATGATGGCGATGCCCTTGCTGTGCGCGGCGACGGCTTTTTCAAACATCAATTCTGGGTTGAAGCCGACAGTGGACAGCACCATCAGCGCCATGAAGGTGGCGCCGGCCAGCAGCAGCACGGCCTTGATGATCTGCACCCAGGTGGTGGCCAGCATGCCGCCGAACAGCACGTAGCACACCATCAACACGCCCACCAGCAGCACCGCCGAGCCATAGCTCATGCCGAACAACAGCTGAATCAGCTTGCCCGCGCCCACCATCTGGGCGATCAGGTACATCGCCACCACCACCAGCGTCGACAGCGCGGCGAAGCTGCGCACCGGGCCCTGCTGCAGCCGGTAGGACGCCACGTCGGCGAAGGTGTATTTGCCCAGGTTGCGCAGCCGCTCCGCCACCAGGAACAGGATGATGGGCCAGCCCACCAGGAAGCCCATCGAGTAGATCAGGCCATCGTAGCCCTTGTCGAACACCAGCGCGGAGATGCCCAGGAAGGACGCCGCCGACATGTAGTCGCCGGCGATGGCCAGGCCGTTCTGGAAACCGGTGATGCCGCCGCCGGCGGCGTAGAAGTCGCTGGCCGACTTGGTGCGGCGCGCCGCCCAGTAGGTGACGCCCAGCGTGAAGGCGACAAACAGGAAGAACATGATGATGGCGTGCCAGTTGGTGGCCTGCTGCTTGACGTCGCCTTCAATCGCGCCGGCCGCCGCCGCCAGCGTCGGCAGCAGCGCCGCCGTACAGGCGGCAAGGGTGAGTTTGCGTGGCTGCATTATCTGGACTCCTCGACGATCTGTTGGGTCAGCGGGTCGAACTCGCGGTTGGCGCGGCGCACGTAGATGCCGGTGAGCACGAAGGCGGACAGGATGATGCAGATGCCCACCGGGATGCCCACCGTCATGGTGGCGCCGGCGTACAGCGGCCTGCCCAGCAGCGACGGGTCGAAAGCCAGGACCAGAATGTAGCCGTAATAGATGGCCAGCATGACGATGGCCAGCGTCCAGCCCAGGCTGGTCTTCTTGTGGACCAGTTCCAGATACTTGGGATTGGACTGAATCTTCTTCAGTGTCTCCTCATTCATGACATCCTCCTTTTGTAGGTGTTGCGCTTGGTATGGCGCTGCAGAAAACATACGAGACAAAGTGGGATGGAATCTAATCGTATTTTTTGATGCGGCAAATTTGTCATGCCGATGATTGTCTTTAAAAATGTATTTAAATCAATGATATACGTTGGAATTTTTACTCGAAATCTGAGCATGCTTGCCGCTGGAAAGCCTTGCCGTAGCCATCCGGCATGACAAAAGCCTGGACGGGCTGCATCATGAGCGGTTGGCGGCGTTTGCGGGCGGGTAATGGAACAGGGCTTGTATGGCGAGCGGACGTTGGCGGAGGTGTATGACTTGTTCAACGGCTGGGGCGAGGACAACGATTACTACTTGGGCCTGCTGCCACGGCAGGGCAGGGTGCTGGATCTGGGCTGCGGCACCGGCCTATTGGCCGTGGAAATGGCGCGCAGCGCCGAGTTGACGGCGTTGGACCCCGCCGCGGCCATGCTGGCGATCGCCAGGCGACGCCCCGGCGCGGATCGGGTGCGCTGGCTGGAGGCCGACGCGCGGCGGTTTCGGCTGGATGGGCAATTTGAGTTGATCTGCTGCACCGGCCACGCCTTCCAGGTATTTCTGAGCGCAGAGGACAGGCGCGCGCTATGGCGCAGCATCAAACGCCATCTGGCGCCGGACGGCGTGTTCGCGTTTGAAACCGGCAATCCGCTGGCGCGGGCCTGGCCACAGCCTGTTGTCGGCGCAGGGCGGGTTGATAGACTATCGCAGCCATTTCCGTTTCCTGGATGAGGAGCGCGAACTGAGCGTGGACGCCAGGCTGCGATTTTGCGATTTGCCGACGCTGCGGGCCGAGTTGGAACTTGCCGGCTTGCGCGTCGCCGCGCTGCATGGCGACTGGCAAGCTGGCGAGTGGCGCGCGGATAGCCGCGAGATCATCCTGCAGCTTGGCCACGCTCAGGACGGCTTGCCGGCTTTGGGTTGAAAGCGGATGCAGGGCTGGCCGGATGCTTCCTGCACGTCCAGGCAGGGCGCGCGCTTGCTGGCAAAGCCCATCGCCCGGCAGCCATGGGGGAAGCTTGGCTTGTAGGTGACGAAGTAGTGCTGGCAACCCAGGCACAGCGGCGCGTTGCGCGGCTTGCGGGTGTCTTGCGGCATGGCGGAGGCTATAAAAGTGACAGTTCCGCCCAGCTTAGCAGCGGGCGGAACCGGTGTGGCGGCTACATGGTCAATTTGTTTTATGCGGCGACGGTCGCCGGGGCGGTTTCGAACAGCGCCTGCTCCGCCAGCCGGCGCTTGTGCAAGCCGGCCAGCACTTGGCCGCCAGCTTTGTCCCACAAGGGAAACTGCCCGGCGGCGCCGTTGTAGTCTTTGTTGTTCAGCAGGCGCAGCAGGGTGGAGCTTTTCAGATTGCCCAGCCCCAGGTTGTAGCTGAAGCTGACCAGCGCGTCGAACTGGTTCTGGTTGAGGGGCACGGTCACCAGTTGGCCCACGCCGGTTTCAAACCGGCCAAGGTCGGTGCGCAGCAATTGTTCCGCCTGATTCTGGCTGATGGTCAGGCCGGAGCGAACATCCGCTCCGGTATGGCCGTAGCCTATGGTCCAGACGCCTACTGAGTCTTGGTAGGCGGTGAGGCGGATGCCTTCAAATTGCTTGATCAGATTGATGCCGTTGTTGCTGGTTTGCATGGGAACTCCAGAGGGATGGCGGTTTGGGGGGCAGGGCATGGCATGGATGCATCAGGAAACACTGGTCTTTGGTATTGACTTAACTGGTCTTTGGGCCAGTTTTTATGGTTTTTGGTTTATGGCAATGCCGCTGTGCGCCTGTCAAGGGAATGCGCGCAGGTTTTCGCCAGTCTAGGGGTTAGTACGGATCATTGTTTATTAATCGGAAATAATAAATTCGTTTAAGCGGGCTATTTCGTGAAATGAAAACCGCTTACAGTGGCTGTCATCCGGTGGCCGTTGCGTCGGGACCTCGATCAGGTCGACCGCGGCCTGGAGTTGCCGGGCATTTGCCGATTTCGTCACGAGGCCGTTCATGTCACAAGCGCGTTACACCTCCACCGCCATCTTCCTGCACTGGCTGATGGCTCTAGGCCTGGTCTGTCTGTTCAGCGTCGGGTTCTACATGCATGGACTGCCGTTTTCGCCGTTCAAGCTGAAAATCTATTCCTGGCACAAGTGGTCGGGCGTCACCCTGTTTTTGCTGGTGGGGCTGCGGCTGGCCTGGCGTCTCACCCATCGCCCGCCGGCCCTGCCTGCCGCGATGGGCGGCGCGGTGCGCGCGATGGCCCATGCCGGCCACGCCATGTTGTATCTGTTGATGGTGGCCATTCCGCTATCCGGCTGGTTGATGAGCTCGGCCAAGGGGGTGCAGACCGTTTATTTCGGCGTGCTGCCGCTGCCGGACCTGCTCTCGCCGGACAAGGCGCTGGGCGACAGCTTGCAAAGCCTGCACACCGTGTTGAATTACCTGCTGGCGGTGGTGGTTGCCGGACACGTGGCCGCCGCGCTGAAGCATCATTTGATCGATAGGGACGACGTGCTGACGCGCATGCTGCCCTGGCGCGCAAAGTCCTGAATCCTTACCTGGAGAACCAAAACATGCAGATCAACCGTACCGCGCTGTTGCTGGCCGCCGCCTTGTCGGCGCCGCTGGCCGCCCATGCCGTAGAGTTCACCTCCATCCAGCAGGACAAGAGCAATATCGCCTTCGGCTACAAGCAGATGGGCGTGGGCATGCAGGGCCATTTCAAGAAGTTCAGCGCCCAGCTCAGCTTCGATCCGGCCAAGCCGGCCGCCGCCAAGGCCGCGTTCAATGTGGACATCGCCAGCATCGATACCGGTTCTGCCGAGGCCAACGACCAGGTGGCCGACAAGGATTGGTTCAACACCAAGCAATATCCGACCGCCCGCTTCGTGTCGTCCGCCATCCGTTCGCTGGGCGGCAACCGCTACCAGGTGGACGGCAAGCTGACCATCAAGGGCAAGACCCAGGCCGTCAGCACCACCGCCACCATGGCGCCCCAGGGCAACGCCGCCGTATTTGACGGCGCCTTCGTCATCAAGCGCGCCGACTTCGCCATCGGCGAGGGCGACTGGAAGGATTTCGGCACCGTAGCCAATGAAATCCAGATCAAGTTCCACCTGCTGGCCCGAGCCAAGTAAACGCCGTTCCACCCACAAGGAAAAATGCCATGAACAAACTGATCCGCCTCACCCTTGCCGCAGTCGCGGTTGCCGGTTTCAGCAGCGCCGCGCTGGCCGCGCCGGAAACCTACATCATCGACGGCACCCACACTTTCCCGCGCTTTTCCTACAGCCACCTGGGTTTTTCCACCCAGTTGAGCCGTTTCGACAAGACCAGCGGCAAGATCGTGCTGGACAAGGAAGCCAAGACCGGCTCGGTTGACGTCACCATCGACATGAAGTCGGTCGACACCGGCTACCCGGTATTCAACGGCCACATCCAGGGCGCCGACTTCTTCGACACAGCCAAGTATCCGACCGCCACCTTCAAGTCCACCAAGGTGTTGTTCGACGGCGACAAGCCGACCGCGGTGGAAGGCAACCTGACCATCAAGGGCGTGACCAAGCCTGTCACCCTGACCTTGTCCAGCTTCCTGCAGCAGCCGCATCCGATGCTGAAGAAGGACGCCATCGGCGCCAACGCCAGCACCAAGATCAAGCGCACCGAGTTCAACGCCGGCAAGTACGCTCCCTACGTCGGCGACGATGTCACCATCGACATCGCGGTGGAAGCCATCCACGAGTGATTCCCGTCCCGGACCCGCGCGGTCCGCAGGCGAAAACAGCCTCTGCCCATCACGGGCAGGGGCTGTTCTGTTTTCGGGCTAGTGGCCGAATTTCCACCACAACAGGGCGGCGATGGCGGTTGGAAGGCTGAAGATCAGCAGGAAGATCGGCAATTCCTCGCGCGTCGAATAGCCGGCCCGGCTGACGCCCACCCATAGATTGAGCGCGGCTCCAAGCAGCCACAGCGGAATGAAGATCAGCGCGCCGGCCGCCAGGTTGCCGGCCAGATGTCCCACCGCCAGACAGGCCGCCAGCAGGGCCATCCCCGCCAGCATCACCATCGCGGTATGCATGTCATTCTCCTTTACTGTTCGCCGGCCTGGCCGATGCGCAGCCGCGCGATCCTGCCGTCCTGACCGGTCTCGAAGCGGAAATCCGCGCAAAAATCGCTCCATTGCGCGGTATGGAAGGGGCCGCGCGGTTCTAGGCCGAGCAGTCGAGCGGAGCACCGCCTGGCATCGGCGTCGAAGGCTGCCAGCCAGGCATTCAGATCGCCATTCTGCAACGCTGCGATTGCCCGACGCGCGGCGGGTGTTTCAGTATTTGCAAATCCATGGCCATTGTCTCCTCGATTGTGGCGCAGACGGGTTTATCCGCCCGCGCCCAGATGTCCGCCAGCCCCGTGCGGCAGGAGCCCGCTGCATCGGGGGAGTGTATTGCGCATTTCCGTTTTGATAATCCTGGCTGGACTGGATTGACTATCCGGCTTTTGATAACAATTCGCTTTTTAATTCTTTTGGCATGTTAATTTTTAAATAATTAACCAAAATGAAAAACGCATGGCCCAGCCTGATCCGCTTTCCCACCCATCTCGCTAAGGATGTCCAATGAAAGCCTGGCGTTTTCTGCTGTGCGTGTCTCTGGCCCTGCCCGCGGCCAGCCATGCCGCCTATCCCGACGATCTGAAACTCACCACCTGGAACGCGATGCTGCTGCCGCAGGCCTTGTATCCCAACTATGGCCAGATGCGGCGGGTGGAATTGATGGCGGCGTCGCCCATCCTGCAGCACCAGGACGTGGTGGTGTTTCAGGAGCTGCAAGACAATGTTGCCTCGGAACATCTGTACCAGCGGCTGAAGCCGCGCTTTCCCTACCAGACGCCGGTGATCGGCCGCACCCAGCAGGGCTGGGACTCGACCGAAGGTTGGGACGCCATGAGGCCGGAAGATGGCGGCGTCGGCATTCTTAGCCGCTGGCCGATAGTGGAGCAGCGCCAGTACCTGTACCGCACGCCGGGTTGCAGCTGGGACGGTCAGGCGCTGAAGGGCTTCGCCTACGCCAAGATCAATGTGGGCGGCCAGTTCTACCACGTGATCGGCACCCACCTGCAGTCGGAGGACGGCGGCTGCCGCAACCATGCCGACATCGCGGTGCGCCAGGGCCAGCTGCGCGAGATGGCGGCCTGGATCCAGGCGCGCCAGCTGCCGCCGGAAGAGCCGGTGATCATCGCCGGCGACATGAACACCGACCGGCATAAAACCGCCGAATACCAGGCGCTGCTGAACATCCTGCAAGTGAACGAGCCGCGCTATGTCGGCATGCCGGACAGCTTCGATACCCGCAACAACGGCATTGCGCTGGAGCGCTACGGCGCGCGCAGCGGCGATGCGCCGGAATACATCGACTACATCCTGCTGCTGAAGGGGCACCGCCAGCCGGCGATGTGGCACAACCTGGCGCTGGACGCGCCGTCGCCGCAATGGACGGCGCAGTCGGCGGTAGCGAAGCAGACCTATGCCTACACCGATTTCAGCGACCACTATCCGGTCCAGGCCTTCGCCTGGGCCGACGCGGCCACGCCCACCCATTCATTGACCGCCCCTGCCGGAAGTTACCGCCAGATCAGCCTGCAAAACCTAGCCAACGGCCGCTACGTGCAAAGCGCCGACAGCAACGACGGCTGGTTGAAAACCCGCGCCGCTGCGGCGGGGCCACAGGCGCAATTCAACCTGTCCAATAATTTCTCGATGCGCGACAACGGCTGCGTGCGCTCCGGCGAGTACGTGCGGCTGGAGCGCGCCGACCGTCCGGGCTGGTTCTGGAACTGGTGGGGCACAGTGGGCGGCAACCAGTACGCCTATTACACCGCGCAAGGGCCGCTGAATCATTCGCCGGAACTCAGGCTGGTCAACCAGAGCCGACCGGACGGCTGCCTGCAGGATGGCGACGTGGTGTCGCTGAAGGACTGGGCGCGGGCGGCCGACTACTATCTCACCGCCTGGAGCGGCGGCGGCCATGCCGACCAGCTCTATCTCTGGCAGCCGTCAATCGGCGACGGCGAGCGCTTCCGCGTACGGATCGGCGGCGCGGGCCAGTACCTGGATTGGCAGTCGCAATTGGTCTACGCCAAGCGGCGTTGAGCGCAGGGGCCTGGCATGTCTCATTTTCCTGATGCTGGGCCTGATACTTAGAACAGGTTGTCTCATTTTGTCAGACAATATTCTTGAGGAATAATTTTCTTTAGACTATTGTCTCTCAATTCCATATGAATTTAATTTTCAATAATTACATTTAATTAGTATTTTTTGTTCAGGACTGGATAAGGCGCGCGGCCTGCCGCAAAGGAAAAACGATAGCGGAAAAGGCGCGGCTTTCATCCTGCAGGACTGGCGATTCCATAGCTTGACACTCCACCCACCTGATTTGAATCTTCCCGGCCGCTTGCGCGGTCCGGGCATGCAGATTGAATAGAGGGATTTCGTGATGAAGCATCGTTCGGATATTTGCATTGTCGGCGCGGGAATCAGCGGCTTGAGCTGTGCCACGCATTTGCTGGAATCATCGGCCTGCCGCGGCCTGTCCATCAGGATCTTCGACATGCAGGCTGAGGCCGGAGGACGCATCCGCTCGCGAAGTCTGGATGGCAAAGCGGCGATCGAACTGGGGGCCGGGCGCTATTCCCCGCAATTGCATCCGCATTTCCAGCGCATGATGCAAAGCTACAGCCAGAAGAGCGAAAGCTACCCCTTCACCCAGTTGAAATTCAAAAGCCATACCCAGCAGAAGCTGAAGAACGCGATGCGGGAGCTGTCCCCCCGTTTGAAAGAGCACGGTAAGGAATCTTTTCTCAATTTCGTCAGCCGCTATCAAGGCAAGGAATCCGCTGTCGGAATGATCAAGTCCATGGGCTACGACGCGTTGTTCCTGCCCAATATCTCGGCCGAGATGGCCTACGACATCGTCGGCAAGCATCCCGAAATCCAGAGCTTCACCGAAAACGACGGCAATCAATGGTTTTCCGCGGAGGAAGGCTTCAACGGCCTGATCGCGCAGATGAAGGACAAGGTGAAGGCCGGCGGCGCCAAGTTCAGCCTGGGATTCCGCCTGCTCTCGGTCAGCCGCGACGACGAAGGCTATTGCCTGAGCCTGGTGGGAGAGGACGGCTGGCAACTGACCCACCACGCCCGGCATTTGATCCTGGCCATTCCGCCGTCGGCGATGGCCACGCTCAACCTCAACTTCCCCGAGGAGTGGAGTCCGTCCCGCTACGGCTCTTTGCCCTTGTTCAAGGGTTTTCTGGCTTACGACGAAGCCTGGTGGAAGGACTACAGGTTGGAAGACCAGGTGCTGATCGTGGACAACCCGTTGCGCAAGGTTTACTTCAAGAGCGACAAATACGTTTTCTTCTACACCGACAGCGAAATGGCCGGCTATTGGCGCGCCCGCGTCGCCGATGGCGAGGAGGGGTATCTAGAACAGGTCCGCCACCACCTGGCGGACGCGTTGGGCATCGCCAAGGACAGGATTCCCCAGCCCAGCCAGCACATCCACAAATATTGGGCGCACGGCGTCGAATTTTGCCAGGACGCGGCTGCCGAGCACCCTGCGGCCTTGCTGCACCGGGACAACGGCATCATCGCCTGTTCCGACGCCTATACCGAGCATTGCGGCTGGATGGAGGGCGGACTGCTCAGCGCCAGGGAGGCCAGCGGCATCTTGCTGCAGCGGATCGCCGGATGAGTAGCGGGAGGGCTGTCCCAAGGCACTGAATCCATCCATCCGGGAGCAATATGAGCATTCTTGATTTTCCGCGTCTGCATTTCAGGGGATTCGCGCGCGTCAACGCGCCGACCGCCAACCGCAATGTCCAGGGCCATATCGATATGGCCAGCAATACGGTATTGATGGATGGCCGGCCATTCGATCTATCCCGGCCGCCTGCCGAGTTCCATCGGCATCTGCACCAATCCGGCCCCAGGTTCGACCGGGAAGGCAGGCCTGCCGACGATGGCGTGTTCAGCCTGGCCAGCGGCTACAACGCCTGCGGCAACAATCATTTCTCTTGGGAGAACGCGGTTGTCACCCATGTCCAGCCGACGGCCGGCGGCCATGATGAGCATGACGGCCTGGTCGGCGCCAGGCTGGCGCTGTGGGGGCACTACAACGAGTATCTGCGCACTACCTTCAACCGCGCGCGCTGGGTGGACAATGATCCCACCCGGCCGGACGCGACGCAGATCTATGCCGGACAATTGACCCTCTCCCCGCGCGGCGCGACCGCCCATGCGCCGCATCTGTTCACCGCCGATATCGCCCAGGCCCATGGCGCGCGCTGGGTGAGGGGCGGGCATGTCTGCGAGCGTTCCGGCCATTTTCTGGACGATGAATTCGCGCTGGCGCGGGTGTTCCAGTTTTCCCTGTCCAAGAAAGACCCGTATTTCCTGTTCAATCTGCAGGGGCTGGATTCGGCGGCGTTGCGGCAGATGCAGCAGGCGCTGGAGGACGAAGATGTGCTGGGGCTGACCGTCCAGTACGCGCTGTTCAATATGTCCACGCCGCCGCAGCCGGACTCGCCGGTGTTTCACGATTTGGTCGGGGTGGCGGGCCTGTGGCGCCGCAAGGAGCTGGCCAGCTATCCGGCCGGCCGCCTGCTGCAGTCGGCCGCGCCGGGGCTGGGGCCGCTGACGCTGAAAATCCACGCTGGCCAGGTTTCGCTCAATATGTGCACGGCTATTCCGTTCACCACCCGGGAAGAGGGGCCCGCGCCCGGCCGGCCTACCCACGCGCTGGGCGGCAAGCTCCCCCTGGGCGACCTGCTGCTGAAGGACCGCGCGGGGACAGTCGTGGCCAGGGTGCCGCAGGCGCTGTATCTGGACTACTGGCGCAATCACGGCATTCTGGATGTGCCTTTGCTTGGCGCGCCGTCGGGCTCGCTGGCGCTGGAGAGCGCCATGGCGCGCTGGGAGGAAGTGGACTGGGTATCGCAGTCCGATGCCAACAATTTGTATCTGGAAGCGCCCGACCGCGCCCGCCAGCGCTTCTTTCCCGAACGTATCACGGTCAAGAGCTATTACCGCGGCGAGCACCGGCCGCGGCCCGCGATTCCTTTTCAGATTACCGGCGGCGGCCAGGCCTCCGTGGAGACGCGGCAGCGCGACGGCGACATGGAGTGGCTGGTGACCGGACAGCAGCCGGGCATCGCCCGCATCGTGCTGGACCACGGCGCGCAGACCATCAATCTGCGCGTCCTGCCGGACGACTGGCAGCTGGACGAGGTGCCGGCGGAGCAGGTGGATTACGCCTTCCTGTACCGGAATGTGATGGCGTACTACGAACTGATCTATCCCTTCATGTCAGACAAGGTGTTCAGCCTGGCCGACCGTTGCAAGTGCGATACCTATGCCCGGCTGATGTGGCAGATGTGCGATCCGCAAAACCGCGACAAAAGCTATTACATGCCAAGCACCCGGGAGCTGTCCCGGCCCAAGGCCGGACTGTTTCTGAAATACCTGGCCAATGTGGAGGGCGCCACCCGCTTGCTGGCGCCGGCGCCGCAGCAGCCGGCTCGCATCGAGAACAAGGCGCAGTTGGTGGCGGCGCTGAAAAAGGCGGTGGATCTGGAACTGTCCATCATGCTGCAGTACGTCTACGCCGCCTATTCCATTCCCAATTACGCGCAGGGGCAGGATATGGTGCAGGCCGGCCAGTGGAGCCAGGCGCAGTTGGAGCTGGCCTGCGGCGGCGGCGAGCGGCGGCGCGACAGCGGCATCCGCGGCGCGATACTGGAAGTGGCGCACGAGGAGATGATCCACTACCTGCTGGTGAACAATCTGCTGATGGCGCTGGGCGAGCCTTTCCATCCCGGAGAGGCTCTGTTCGGCCAGCAGGCGCAGCAGGCCTTCGGACTGGACACCGAGCTGTCCTTCGAACCGTTTTCCGAATATGTGCTGGCGCGCTTCATCAAGCTGGAATGGCCGGGCTTCATCCCGGCGCCGGCCAAGTCCATCTCCGCTTTCTACGCGTCGATTCTGCAGGCGTTGGAGGAGTTGCCCGGCCTGTTCGGCGATGCCGGCGGCAAGCAGGGCGGCGAGCACCATCTGTTTCTCAATGAACTGACCAACCGCGCGTTTCCCGCTTATCAGCTGGAGGTGTCCGACCGCGACAGCGCGCTGTTCGCCATCCGTTTCGTCACCGAACAGGGGGAGGGCGGCGCGGTGGACTCGCCGCATTTCGAGCATTCGCACTTCCAGCGCCTGCGCAGCCTTGCCGGCCGGCTGATGGCGCAGCCGGTGCCTTTCGAGCCGGCCTTGCCGGTATTGAAAAACCCAGTGCTGGAGGCGGTGGCGGGAGGCAATCTGGTGACGGACGCCAGGGCCCGCGCAGTGATGAAGCTGTATCAGAGTGGCTACGAACTGATGCAGGCGATGATGGCGCAGCATTTCGCGGTGAGGCCGTTGGGTAGCCTCAGGCGTTCCCGGTTGATGAACGCGGCGATAGACATGATGACCGGCCTGTTGCGTCCGCTGTCCACGGCATTGATGAACATGCCGTCCGGTGTTCCGGGCAGGAACGCCGCGCCGCCGGTTCCGCGGTCTTTCGAATGCCGGGTGTTTGACGATTACAGCCTGGGTTGCCAGATGCTGGCCAAGCGCTGTCGGGCGCTGATCGACTACACGGCCGGCCTGGAGGCGGACTGGGTGGCGGTTCCGCAGCGCGAACTGCTGGACTTCTATTATCAGCACTTGATGGATTTGGCTTGTGGAAAGCTTACAAGAGAGGCCTGAAATGCAGAAAGCGATAATTGTGGGAGGGGGCTTGGCGGGCGGTTTGACCGCCATCTACCTGGCGCGCAGAGGATATGAGGTGCACGTGGTGGAGAAGAGGGGCGATCCATTGCAGGATCTGTCCTCCTATGTGGACGTGGTCAGCTCGCGCGCGATAGGCGTCAGCATGACGGTGCGGGGAATCAAGGCGGTGCTGGCCGCCGGCATTCCGCGCGCGGAACTGGACCAGTGCGGCGAGCCGATTGTCGGCATGGCCTTTTCAGTGGGGGGCAAGTTCCGCATCCGCGAGCTGAAGCCGCTGGAGGATCTGTATCCGCTGTCGCTGAACCGCGCCGCTTTCCAGCGGCTGCTGAACCGGCACGCCAACCAGAACGGCGTCCGCTACCATTTCGAGCACAAGTGCCTGGATGTCGATCTGGACGGAAAGTCGGTGCTGATCCAGGGCAAGGACGGCGATCTGCAGCGTTTGAACGGCGACATGATCATAGGCGCCGATGGCGCGCACTCGGCGGTGCGGCAGGCGATGCAGAGCGGCATGCGCCGCTTCGCGTTCCAGCAGACCTTTTTCCGCCACGGCTACAAGACGCTGGTGTTGCCCGATGCGCAGGCTCTGGGCTACCGCAAGGACCTGCTGTATTTCTTCGGCATGGATTCCGGCGGTCTGTTCGCCGGCCGCGCGGCCACCATTCCGGACGGCAGCGTTAGCATCGCGGTCTGCCTGCCGTATACCGGCAGCCCCAGCCTGGCCACCCAGGACCGCCAGGTGATGAAGGCGTTTTTCCAGCGCTACTTCGGCAGCCTGTCCGACGTGGTGCGGGAGGAAATGCTGGAGCAGTTCCTGACCAAGCCCAGCAACGATCTGATCAACGTCCGCTCCAGCACCTTCAACTACAAGGGCAATGTGCTGCTGCTGGGCGACGCCGCGCACGCCACCGCGCCCTTCCTGGGGCAGGGCATGAATATGGCGCTGGAAGACGCCCACGCCTTCGTCACCCTGCTGGATCAGCATGGCCACGATCTGGAACTGGCCTTCGAGGCGTTCACCGTGCAGCGTAAGGTGCAGGCCGATGCGATGCAGGACATGGCGCGCGCCAACTACGACGTGCTCAGCTGTTCCAATCCCATCTTCTTTCTGCGTGCCCGCTACACCCGCTACATGCACCAGAAATTTCCCGAGTTCTATCCGCCGGACATGGCGCAGAAGCTGTATTTCACCTCCGAGCCGTACGACAAATTGCAAAGCATCCAGAAGAAACAGAACGTCTGGTACAAATTGGGAAGGGTCAACTGATGAAGAAAATACTGGTTATCGGCGCCGGACCGGCGGGTTTGATGTTCGCCAGCCAATTGAAGCTGGCGAAGCCTGACTGGCGGATCAGCATCGTGGAAAAGAACGATCCGCAAGAGGTGGCGGGCTGGGGCGTGGTGCTGCCAGGCAAACCGGGCCAGCATCCGGCCAATCCGCTGTCCTATCTGGAGCGGCCGGAAACGCTGGACCCGCAGTTTGTGGAAGATTTCAAGCTGGTCCACCATAACGAGCCCAACCTGATGAGCACCGGCGTGCTGCTGTGCGGCGTGGAGCGGCGCGGCCTGGTGCAGGCGCTGCGCGCCCGCTGCCAGTCGCTGGGCATAGACATCCGCTATGAATCGCCGCTGCTGTCAGAGGAGCAGCTGCCGCTGGACGACTACGACCTGATCGTGGCGGCCAACGGCATCAATCACAAGACCTCGCACTTCACCGAGGCGCTGGCGCCGCAGCTGGCATACGGCAGCAACAAGTACATCTGGTACGGCACCAGCCAGCTGTTCGACCAGATGAATCTGGTGTTCCGCACTCACGGCAAGGATATCTTCATCGCCCACGCCTACAAGTACTCCAGCCGGATGAGCACCTTCGTGGTGGAGTGCAGCGAGGAAACCTTTGCCCGCGCGCGGCTGGGGGAGATGTCCGAGGAGGCGGCGGCGGAATACATCGCCGGCGTATTCAAGGCCGAGTTGAATGGCCACGGCCTGGTGGCGCAGCCGGGTCTGGGTTGGCGCAACTTCATGACGCTGAGCCACGACCGGTCCTACGACGGCAAGCTGGTGCTGATCGGCGACGCGCTGCAGTCCGGTCATTTCTCCATCGGCCACGGTACCACCATGGCGGTGGTGGTGGCGCAACTGCTGGTGAAAGCGCTGTGTGCCGAATCCAGTGTGGCCGCGGCGCTGGCCAGCTTCGACGCGCGCGCGATGCCGCTGGTGAAGCTTTTCAGCGAGCACGCCAACAGCAGCCGCGACTGGTTCGAAACCGTGGACGGCCGCATGCATCTGAGCAATGCCGAGTTCATGCAGAGCTTCGACGCCCGCCGCAAGGCGTTGCCGCCGCTGCCGGAGGCGTTGGCGCGCAATCTCGGCTACGCGCTCGACCGCTGAGGACGCCGCCATGACGCAGATCCCGCCGTCCGCGCTGCCGCTGCTGCCGCAGCAATGGAGCAGCGCCTACGTATCCTACTGGTCGCCGATGCAGCCGGAGGACCAGCTCAGCTCCGGCTACTGCTGGTTTGATTACCGCCGCAATATCTGCCGCATCGACGGCCTGTTCAATCCCTGGTCGGAGGAGGACACCGGCTACCGGCTGTGGATGTCGGAAACCGGCAACGCCGCCAGCGGCCGCACCCGCAAGCAGAAAGTGGCCTATGGACGCGAGGCGATGGCGTTCGGCACGGTGCTGTGCGATATCCCGCTGGATGACGAGGCCGGGCCATTTCCACAGTTGTTCCTGCCACGCGACGTGTTGCTGACGCACGATGCGCAATATGTCGGTCGGCACATGGTGTTGGGACAGGAGGCCGACGCCTGGACATATCAAAGGCCGGACAAGGGGCCGTCCACGCTGTATTTTCAGGCGGGCACCGGCCTGCTGTTGCGGATGGTCACCGGCGACGACAGGCAGCATGCCTCGGTGCGGGATTTTCCCAATTTGAGCACCGCGGAGATCCCGGCCGGGATTTTTGCCGCCAACGATGGCTGAGGACTGAGCGCCAGCCGGGTGGCGCAAGGGATGGCGCAAGTTCGCGCCATCCCTTTTTCATTCTGGCCGGCCATGACGGCATCCGCTGCCGCATGTGTCGGATGTCGCCGCTGTCCAGCACGGTTGCGCCTCCCGCGCGTAGTGATGTGCGCGCTTGGCGCTTGCTCAGCGTGGCGATGGAAACATGCGGCCAGACGACTTCGTCGAATACCAGCAGCACGGTCTGGGTGTATTGCAGCTGCAGGAATGAGCTGCCGTCCGGGCGTTGCATGGTTTCAATTCAGAAGATAGCGTCCATTTCGACGGCGTTGGCGTTTTGCAAGACAAAGGTAATGTTGGCGATGCCGCCTGCGTTTCGGGTGCTGACCGGCAGGTTGGTGGTGTTGACCACGTTCAGCTCCAGTTGCTGCTGGTGCTTGAGCGTTTCCACCAGCGCCCGCCATGCTGAAGCCGGCTGGAAACTTGCCGTTCACCCGCGTGGGCAGGGGGCTGACTGGCTCGATATTGGGCGTTCGGCTTTCACAGGAGCTAGCGCCTTGGGCCAGCAATGAGTCGCCGTGCGGGATGGTGGATTGGCGCACGATGGTGGGCGGGGCTTTGGGGTCGCTGGTGGCGGACACGTTCAGTCAGATGCCGGGTTCGATGTGTATGCCTTCGTCAGTGGCGGCGTCGCTGACCTGTTGCAGGTAGGCGAGGCCGAAGATGTTGATGTCGTTTTGCCTCGAGCCGCGGTTGGTAACCGGGCCGCCTATGGGGTGAAGGTCGGCGTTTGCTTGGTGGCGTTGACGATCAGGCGGAAGATCTGCTTGTTCTGGTGGTCGGGCACCGCAATCATATTGTAACCGTGGCTCACCCAGGCACCGGCCAGCTCGGCCAGCGGCCCTAGGTGTTCTTGAGTTTGTTTGATCGGCGCGGCTGCGCGTTGCAACAGGTTCATCTTTATCTTCCAGGAAGGTGTCGAAGCAATGCTGTATTTTTCTTGGCATGAAAGTCGGCCGATACCGGCAGGTGTTGTTCTGGATGCGACATATATGCCATTTATGTATTTTTGCTTGCCATTATCGCTCATTTGGAATAAATCGTCTGTGCTGGTTATAGATGGGCGGGAAATGATGTCAAGCGCGGGTGGGTGGTAGAGAACGGCAGGTTGTTGGGCCGCCGAGCGGGGAGGGTCGTACCATCCGCTTGGCAGAGGGCGGGCAACCGGCAGTGTTGCCGGGGCGAACCGGAGGGAGTGGACTTGCCTAGGTTAGCAGCCTGATTTTTGAAAAATACATTTAAAAACAGTTATTTATGTCAGTTGTTTGGTGTTACTGGCGGGGATTGTCAGGGATAAGATAAGAAGGCGCCATAACCAGGCGCCGTTTTTTTCGCAAGCTAAAGGAGAGCCAAATGCAAACCAGCATGCAAGAGGCGGTGGTGGTGGTCAAACCCCGCAACCCGCGTCCGGTCCTGGTGCCGGTTCACCTGTAAGCCGGTGCGGCCGGGGGGCCGTTTAGGACCTTATCCCCCTGGCCTATCGGATGCCGCGCCGCCGGCCCAACCGGCGGTCGGCAGCTCTGGGGAGAAGATGACGTGATCTATCATCCGGAAGCGCGCTATTGTCTGAACGGCGCGGTGATCTCGAAGTCGCCGCTGGTGGTGAAGACCGCTGGCGACGAGGAGCTGGAAATCTCCGCCGGACAGGCTAGCGCGGCGGAAGTGGCGGAGCTGGTGTCGCGGCTGGTCCAAGGCTGCAGCCAGGCGGAGGTGCAGGACGCGTTGCCGCGCCAGTCGGCGGACAGCATCCGGCATCTGCTGGCCAGCCTGGAGGATTACGGCGTGATCCGGTCGGTTGCCCCCGCCGCCGGCAAGACCGGCATGGAAACCCTGCTGGAAATCGAGGACCTGTCCAACCATCTGCTGTACCAGACCTTGTACCGCAATGCGTTCTGGGTGAACTGCCAGAATGCCAGCCAACCCGGCGATATCCCGGAAAAAGTGTTTCATGGCATGGTGATAGAAAACTACCATTTCCTGTTCCGCGAAAGCTATTTCGACGCGCCGGTGCTGTCCTACGTGCCCAATACCAGAGTAAGGCTGGCGATGAACGCCTTCTTCGCCGAGGAGTACGGCCACGACGAACTCTTGCTGCAGGCGCTGAACCGCATCGGCATCAGCCGGGAAGACCTGGCGCGCGCCGTGCCGCTGCCGCAGACCATGGCGTTGTGCAACGCGCTGGCCTACTGGTCGCACAACGACCCGCTGTTCTTCTTCACCACGCTGGGCATCCTGGAGGGCAAGGATATCCGCCAGGACTCCTTCCTCGACGCCGCTTACCGTCTGGGGTTGGACCCTGCCTTCCTGCGGCCGGTCAAGGCGCATTCCGACATCAACCTCAAGGGCGAGCACGGCAGTCTCACCCGGCAGATCTTCTCGCAGATCGATGTGGTGGACCTGAAGACGGTGCGCCGCATGCACGCGCAGACCCATCTGTTTGTCGAGCTGTACGACGCTTTCTACAGCGCGGTGTGGCGGCACTACTCCGGCGACGGGCCGCTGCTGCGCCGCATCGAAGATTACTGAGCGAGGACGGAAGCCATGCATGCTCCCGGTGTCCACGACTTGTTCCACTGTCCGGCCTTGCGCGCCGGGGTGGAAATCCAGGAGCAGGAAGACGGTATCGCGCTGCTGTACCGCGACCAGTCCTGCGACCTGTCCGTAGCGGACGAGGGCCGGCGCGAGCTGTTGGCGCTGCTCGACGATCTGCAGCGCGCGCCGGCCAGCCTGCCGGAGCTGAGCGCCTCCCATCCTGCCATGGCCGCCAGCCTGCCTGGGCTGCTGGAGGAACTGGACCGGCTGGGCCTGGTGACCGAGGGGCGGTTCGAGCTGCCGGCCGACGCCATCTCCGGCCTGGAGTTCAACTCCCGCCTGCGCAACCTGGCCCAGCGCACCATGCGCAAGCGCAGCCGCTCGCGGCTGTACGGCATGCTGGCCGACGGCGCCGCGCCGCGCAACGTGCTGATCGGCTACGCGCTGGAATACTACTGCCTGGTGCGCGCCGCGCCGGGCTTGATCGCCTCCGCGCTGTCGCATGCCGACAGCCGGCAGAACCAGCGCTCGCTGCAGCGTTTCCTGATGTCCGAGCTGGACCACGACCAGATGCTGGCGGAAAGCCTGGCCAGCGTGGACATGGAGGTGGCCGGCCTCGACTACATGCAACCGCTGCCTTCCACTTTCGCGTTGTGTTCGGCGCTGGGGGTGTTCGCCCGCCAGCACCTGCTGTCGTTCAAGAGCGTGCTGTTCCTGTTCGAGATGCCCGGCGATCAGTTCAACCAGGCGCTGGTGCGCTGCTGCGAGAGCGCAGGTCTGTCCAAGCCGTTCTGGGAGCCGTTGCTGCGCCACGCCCACATCAATGACACGCTGGGGCACGACGACATCACCGGCGAGCTGCTGGAGGACATCTCGGCCATCGGCCGCGAGGAGCAACTGGTGGTGGAGAAGAACCTGGTGCTGACCATCGAGACCATGGCGCTGCAGGACGAGGAGATCATCGACTACTACAGCCGCGACGACGCCGCGATACCGCGCCTGTACCTGTAGAAAACCGAGGAGGCGGGACATGGAAGCCTGGCAGATCAGTCACTACCGCATGCCGCATCTGGTGCCGTTCAGCGCGCATCTGGCCGAGGATGGCCAGACCGTGGTGCTGGCCGCCGATGCCAGCGAGTACGAGATCAATTTCACCGGGGTGGACGGCGGCCGCGTGCTGGACAGCGTGCTGGCGATGGCCAATCCCGGCGCTGAGATCTGGTTCGACATCCACCAAGGCTCGGCCCAGCCCTGGCAGCTGTCGCTGGCGCGGCAACTGGACGAGTTGTCGTTGATCCGCGACGCGCCGGCCGACCATTCCGCGCTGGAGCGGCGGCGCCTGGAGCTGGAAGCGCTGGCGCAGCGCTGTGTGGAGCGGCTGCTGGAGGCCACCGCGGCGCACCGCAGCCTCTACGCGCCTGTGACGCTGATCATGCTGAACTTGCTGGACGAGCCACCGCCGCAGGCGGACGCCTTCGCGGTGGACGGCATCGGCGAGCCGGAGTGGAGCGACAATTTCGCGCTGCAAACCTTCTATCTGCAAAAACTGTATCTGGCTGACAATATGCCGCAGATGATCGGGCTGTGGCGGCGGGTGTTGAACGGCTTTGCCGATGCGTCGGGCCTTGCCGGCCGCAGAGTCGCCCGGCTGCCGCAGGCGGACAGGCCGGACAGCATGGGATTTTATTGCCCGGCGCATATCGAGGCTTACCTGTTGTGTCTGGTGGATCTGCTGCTGCTGGCGCCGCTGCCGCAGGCGCGACGCCGGTTGTCGGGTCGGCTGGCAGTGACCGATCCGGACAGCGGCGTCAATTTCATGCGCCGCGCCGAGCAGTTCGCGCTGGAGAGCCTGTCGCAACTGGGCGAGTCCCGCTACGTGCAGCGGGTGAACGCAGATGGCGCCAGCTTCAGTCCGCTGGTGCAGGGACTGTTTGTCGAGCAGTATCACGTCACCCAGCGTTTCGTCGAGATCATCGCGCCGCTGATGACCAAGCGTCTGCGCACGCCGCTCAAGCAGCGGGTGTACCGCTATTTTCAGGAGGAACTGGGCCACGAGGCGTTTGAGCGGGCCACCTGCGAGGCGCTGGGCGTGCCGTCGTCGTGGCTGGATCAGGCGTTGCCGCTGCCCTTGTTCCAGGCCTATGTCGATGCCTTTACCGTGCTGGGCCGCTACGATCCGATAGGCTATCTCAGCTCCATCATGGTGACCGAGGGCATGCCGGGCATGGACAATCCGGTCCACCAGCGGCTGGAGTCGCTGGTGGAGGACCGCGCCGATTACCAGCGCGTGGCCAAGCGCCACGACGATCTCAATCTGGAACTGAACCACGCCGCCTTGTCGCGGTTGTTCTTCCGCGAGATATCGGTGCTGTCGCCGCAAACCCAGCGCTGGGCGCTGGGCAATCTGGCCTATCTGCTGGAGCTGAACCTGCGGGCGATGGATCAGGTGGCCGACTTCTACGGCGCGCAAACCCGGTTGACCATGTGCTCGCTGGACAGCTACGTGGCGCTGCATGACCGGGATTGACGCTTACGAGGCCTGCGTCAATCCGGCCTGGCTGGAGGTTTTGCGCCAGTGCGGGCTGGACGCGCAGTCGCTGGCCGCCGATGGTTGCTGGCTGTGCCTGGACGATGGCCGCCGCCTGCTGGACTTTGTCGCCGGCTACGGCGCGGCGGCGATCGGCCATAACCCGCCCGAGCTGTTGACGCGGCTGGCGCAAGACCTGCGGGATCCTGCGCCCAATCTGCATCCGCTGGGCTGGTCCGAAGCCGCCGGTGCTCTGGCGGAGCCCTTGCTGGGGCTGGCGGGCCTGCCGGGCGGCAAGGCCTTGTTCGCCAGCAGCGGCGCGGAGGCGGTGGAGGGCGCGCTCAAACTGGCGCGGATGGCCGGCGGCCGCGCGCGGGCGATCGGCTTTGACGGTGGATTCCATGGTCTGACGCTGGCCGCCACCCAGCTGGCCGGCAGTGGCTTCTGGCGCCAGGGCCTGCCGGCGGACGCTGATTGTCTTCGGCTGCCGTGGGGCGACTTGGTCGCTCTGGAGGGGGCGCTCGCGGCGAACGACGTGGCGGCGGTATTGTTGGAACCGGTGCAGGGCACCGCCGGCGCGCGCGCCTGGAGCGGCGATGCCTTGCACCGGCTGGCGGCATTGTGCCGCCAGCATGGCGCCTGGTTGATCTATGACGAAGTGCAGTCCGGCTTGGGGCGTTGCGGCGCCTGGTTCGCT
>NZ_MKCT01000073.1 GCF_001855555.1 Chromobacterium sphagni
GTATCCATGAATTCGCTGCGGGTGCTCAGGGCCTGCGGCATGATGCGGTTGGCGCGCTCGGAAACGTAGTAGTACAGCCCGACCATGGGCAGCACGCATGCCAGCAGCACCGAGGTGGCCAGTGCGGATTTGAACGCCATCAGATAGGCGAACAGGAACACGATGGTCAGCAGATTGGCGAAGAAGGGAACAAATGCCAGCACGCTCTTCGCCAGCTCCTGAGAGTCCTCCCCCACCACGGTCTGTATCTTTCCCGGCGACAGCCGCTCTATGCTCTTGTAATCCGACGCCAGCAGTTTGCGGATGATCTCCATCCTCCAGCCCTGCACGAAAGAGTGGCCGAAACGCATGATCTGCTGCTCGGCGGCCTTGCGGGACGAGATATAGAAATAGACGCAGTTGAACAGCAACACGGCGCTGTACAGCAGATGCGAGGACGGGCTGCCGATGGCCTGGATGATGCACAGGACCAGTGCGGAGTTGAGCAAACCGGAAATCACCGTCAGGCCGACGACCTTGGCGATCATCAGGCTTGAAAATGTCTTGCTGGAGAAGGCCTCGCTGCGCCGCGCCGCCAGGAAGAAGAACAGACTGACCGCGTTGGCGAAGAAGAGCAGCCCCGCGGCGGCCACCGGCAGGCTGGCGGGTCCCCATATCAGCAGATTGGCCCACCCCAGGCCCACCAACAGCGGAGGCGCAATCGCCAGCGCGGAAACCAGCGCCGCGTTCTGCACGATCAGCCGCCCCAGGAAGGCGCGCCAGCCGGGGTTCTCGGCGGACTGCACGAAGCTTTCCCGGATGATCGCGGTTTCCAGCCGATTGGCGGAAATGTCGGCGGCAGCGCCGCTTGCTCCTTTCCCCCAGCGCGCCAGCGCCGGCCACAGCAGCGCCCCGCCTAGCCAGAACAACGCCGCCGCCGCGGTGGAAATCCAATCGCCGACGTCGGCGGCAAAGCTTGACGGCAACGCCTGGGCATCCGCTGCGCGCAAGCGCTCGAAGATGGCCCGCCCCAGTTGCATCACCTGCGGACTGTTGCTGTTGCCCAGCAGGGCGACGCCGACGCCGGTTTCCGGGTCGAACGCGACATAGGCTCCGGCGTTGGGGTTCTGCCCCGGGTGACTCCAGCTGGTGGTCTTGCCAGCCTCAACATCCCAGCCATAGGCATAGCCCGCATCGCCATCTCCTCCGTACGGGCGCTTCGCCTGCCGCAATGCCGCATACAGCGCGGCCTGGCGCTCGTCGCCGGTCGGCCGGGCCTCGCGCTGTAGCAGGAAGCGCAACCAGGCGGCCATGTCCTCCGGCGTGCTGAGCACATAACCCGCCGGTGCGTTTTGCAGATAGCGGGGAGCTCGGAAAGGTTGGGCGGCGGTGAAGCCGACCTTGTAGCCCGGGATGCGCGCCGCGGCGGCTGGCGCGGCCGGATCGCCCTCGACAAAGGTGTGGCTCATGCCCAGCGGCAGAAAAATCCTCTCCCTCATCAATGCCGCGAAGGACTTCCCCGTCGCCCGCTCCGCCACCAAACCCAGCAGGCTGTAATTCAGCGTGGCGTATTCCTCTTTGCTGCCGACCGGATAGGCCAGCGGAACATCCTTCAACAGCGCCGGCAGTTGTTCCAGGGCATTGGGGCCGCTGTTGGGACGCAGAAGATCGAGCGTATCCTCCGACAGTCCGCTGGTATGGAACAGCAGGTTCTTGAGACGAACGGCCGAGTAACCCATCTTCGGATGCCGCGCCAACTCCGGCACCCACTTGGTGAGGGCGTCGTCCCGGCTCAGCGCGCCCTCCTGCTCCAGCAGCGCGATCAGCAAGCCGGTAAAGGCCTTGGAGCAGGACGCCAGCTCGAAGACGCCGGCTTCGCCCTTGCCCAGGCGCAGCGTTCGCGCCTGGCCGCCCACCACCACGCTCAGCCCCCCGGTGGGCACCTGGCCAGCGTCCCAGCGCTGGCTCAACTCGCCGGCCAGCTGCCGCATATCGGCGCCAGGCCCGGGATTGGCGGCGTCGGCGAAAGCGCGTCCCGTCAACACGAGGCAAAGGCTGAGCAGAAAAACGCCCATGCGGAAAAAACCGGCCTTAGTCATTGATCTCGCCCTCCTGCCTGGCGCCCGCGCTCCGCAATTTGCGCTGGGCCAGCAAGGCGCGCCGCTTGTCTCCCGCGCCAGGAGACTGCGGTGTTTGCGCCTCCTCCGCGGCGGATGGCGCCAACTCCTTGCTCAGCTCGCGCAGCGAAGCCGCCTTGAACAACAAGGCCACCGGAACCTCGCGCTCCAGCCTTTGCTCCAGCCTTTTGGCGAACTGGATCAGATCCAGAGAGGTGGCGCCCAATGCGAAGAAGCTGGCGTCCACATCCAATTCATCCTCGCCCAGAAAACCTTCCAGCATGGCGCGCATCGCCGGCAACAGCGCTTCAGCGTCCACGCCCTTGAGCGAGTCTTCGAGGCCGCCGGCCGCCGCTTCCGGTCCGCCGGACCTTGCGCCCGGGCCGAACAGCATCTGCTGCGTGCTCGCTTGCTTTTCCAGCACCGCGCCGATGGGAAGCTTGGACACCGCGAGATAGGACACCCGGCTTTGACGGACCAGCGCCGCCATCGCCATGGCGATTTGCGTACCTTCGGCATTGCTCAGCCCCTCTTCCCGCAACTTGGCGGCGAAGCTGCGCTCCACGCCGCGCGCCTCCATCGCGATGACGATCTTCCCTATGTGCTTTCCCTGGGCCATGAACTGGAATGCGTCGGCAATATCCCTGGCGGAGTAGGCCTTGGTCGGCAGCGGCTTGAGCGCTTCCTGCTCCAGCAGCGCCGCCACTTCCGCCCATGCCTCGCGGTAGGCCGGATGCTCGGCCCCCGCCTGCACCGCGTGGAAGCTGCCGCCTTCCGCGAAAATCGACAATCCCAATTGCCAGTTCTGCAGGATGTCGCGCAGCCCCAGCTCCAGAAAACGCCCCTGCGGCGCCAGCAGGGACAGGCTTTCTTCCAGCAACTCCCCCGCCAGCGCGTTGAGAATCACGTCGAAGGGCCGGCAGCCCAGCTGCTGGCGGAAAACATCGCCGAACTCCCGCGTTCGGGAATTCGCCGCGCCCTTGGCGCCCATGTCCATCAGCAGGCGGCGCTTCTCTTCGCTGCCCGCGGTCACCCAGACTTCCGCGCCCAGATGCAGGGCGATCTGCAGCGCCGCCATGCCGACGCCGCCGGCTGCGGAGTGGATCAGGATGCGTTCGCCGCGCCTCAGGTTGGCGGCGTGGCGCAAGGCGATCCAGGCGGTGGTGAAGGCAACCGGCACCCCGGCGGCCTGCTGGAACCCCAGCATGCGCGGGATAGGCGCCACCACGCGCCTAGGCATGACGACATGCTCCGCCAGGCAGCTGTGCCCCGCGCACATCACCCTGTCGCCGACGCGAACGTCTTTGATTTCCCGACCAACCCGGGTAACCACGCCCGCGGCCTCCTGGCCGAAGGTCATGCTGGGATCAGCGGGAGCCGGCAAGACGCCGAGCGCGATCAGCACGTCCTTGAAGTTGAGACCGGCCGCCTTCACCTGGATTTCCACCTCCTGCGGACCGGGTTCCCTGCGCGGCTCCAGCCGCGTGGCGAAGGCGAAGTTGCCGCCGCCCTCCTCGCCGCCGCTCAGGCGCATGACGCCATGGCGCTTGGCGTCGCCGCCCCGCAGCGCGGCGGAAGCATCCACCAGCAGCAGGTCGTCAATCGCCACCAGCAGCGCGCCATCTTCCGAGTAAATTCTCACCTGCAACAGCTTGTTGGCGCCCAGATCGCCAATCCGCACATGGCTGAGCACGCTGTCGCGCATGGGCGCGAACTGGCTGAACCCGCCGAGGGAAACCGGCGCGAACTGCGCGCCCTCATCTTCGGGCGAGGCGATCAGCGTCGCGGTGTCCAGCAGGGCGATATGCAGGCCGCAGGCCGACGCCTCGCCGCGATACGCCTCGGGAAGCTGCAGCCGACTCACCACTGCGCCGGCCGCCACCCGGTCGACGGCAACCACGTTGCGCCAGCGCGGGCCGAAATCCAGCGCACCTTTCGGGCTGACGCCGCCGCCGTCGCCAGCACGGAACAGCTCGTCGCCGGACAACGCCGGGAGGCTGGCCGCGGCAAGCTCCGCGTCGCCGCGCGCAGCCACCTTGCCGCCGGCATGCTTGAGCCAGGTTTCGCGGGAAAACTCGCCGGTGCCGGAAAAAACTTCAAAGGCGCCGAAGCCATCGGCAAACACCACCGCGATATCGGCCTCCGCGCCATCGGCCACCACCAGCGGCCGCTCGATGGCGACTCCCTGCAAGGAGAAGGCCCCGCCGTCCGCGCGCGACTCCGCCAAGGCCCGGTGGACCAGAGCCACCATGCCCATGGCGGGCATCACCGCAGTGGACGCATCGATGCGATGCTCGTCCAGCCACCAGTCCCGCCTTGCGTCCAGGCGGCTGCGCCAGACGACCGCGCCAGATGGCGCGGCCTGAACCGGCGGCCGGAGCGCCCGGTCCAGCTGCTGGGCGGAGCGCGTCGCCATGCCGGACTCCGCCCAGTCGTCCCAGGCGATGGCCAGAGCCTTGCCGCCCTGGCCACGCACCTGTTCGGCATACGCCTCCAGGCAGGCGTTGGCGGCGACATAGGCGACCTGGCCCACTTTCTCCTTCGGCAGCAGATTGCCCAGGCTGGAAAACAGCAGCAGCGCCGGATTCCCCAGCTTTTCCAGGCTGGCGCAGAGAAAACGGCTTCCCGCCACCTTGGGTGCCAGCGTGGCGGCGGATTCCGCCTCGGAGCGCATCTGCATCATCGCGCCCTCGCCGCGGCCGGCGGTATGGAATACGTAATCCAGCCCCACGCCGCGCGCAGCCAGCTGGAATACCGGTTCGAACGCCTTGGCGAGCGACGCCTCGTCGCCCAGATCGGCTTGCAGCAAAACCACCCGGCTGCCCTTGGCCTCCAGTCCCGACACCCATTGCAGGAACGCCGCATCAGGGCCTTGCTTTGCCGCCTCCGCCGCCCAGTCCCGGCGTTTCGGCAAGGATTTTCGCGTCAGCAGCAACAGATTGCAGTGGTAGACCCGCGCCAGGTATTCGGCGATAGCCGCGCCCATGCCGCCATTGGCGCCGGTGACCAGCACCCAGCTATTGCGGCCGATGTCAGGCAGCGTGCGGCTCAACGACTGCTTTTGCACCCGCGAGGTGACGCCGCGGCGCCAGAAGCCGCCGCGGCGGAAGCAATAGAACTGGCCGCCCTGCCAGCCGCCCTCGATCCAAGGTTTCAGGCCGCCGGCGATATCCTCCGCCGCCGCGCTGTCCATGTCCACGCAGAGGGCGGCGATGCCGGGGTACTCTTCCGGAGCGATCAGCAACGGCCCCAGCAGCTGGCTCTTCTCCGCATCCAGTTTTTCCGCACCGCTCCAGGCCGCCATCTGCCTGGCGGGGAACAGCAGCCGCAGCTTCGGCGCCGGAGATTGCGCCGCGCTCCAACGCGCCAGCTCCATGGGCAGCCAGAACGCCCAGAACTGCGCTTGGCGCGCGTCCAGCTCATCCAGCAATCCGGTGACGACGACATCCATGGAGGCGGAAGCCCGCAGTCCTTGCCGCGACAGCCAGTCTTGCAGTTCGGCGTGGATACTGGCGAAATCGCCGGTCCAGTCGCCGCATTCGATAAACGAGCACTCACCCCATCCCAGGGCCGCTGCCAGGCCGCGTTCCCTTTCCGTGACCCGCGGACAAATGATCCAGGCGGCCGGAGCGGCATCCGGCGCGCCGGACCCTACCGCCGGCGCGCTCGCCCGCTCCCATTCCATCCCGTAGTATCGGTCGCCGAAAAACAACGAGGACACCGTCTCGGAACCGAGGGCTTGCGCGGCGGCACCCGCCAGCGGCGGGCAAACGCGGCGTTCGAATGCATGGCCTGGCAAATGCGTCCGCAAAACCTCGCGCTGCGGCGTTGCGGCCTCGCGCAGCCGCGCCCATTCAATCTGTCCGCCATGGGTCCAGGCCTTGGCAATGAACTGCCGCGCGGCATCCGCCTCTTGCTCCGAGCCGCCTGCGCCCAAAGTCTGAGCCAGCCGGTCCGCGCTCAGGCCCAGCCATTTGCGCGCGTGTTGCAGCAAGTCCGAACCGGCGCCGATTTGCACATACAAGGACTCGGGATGGGCGGCCTCCGCCTGCCGCAAGGCGCCACCCAATTGCACTGGAGCCAACATCTGGGTCACCCAGTACAACGGATCGCACATTTCGTCCGCGGCTATCTTGCGGCCCAAGGAAGTGGAGTAGATCGGGCATTGCGCCGGTTGCAGCGCATAGGCTTGCAGCAGCTCGCCAAAGGCGCGCGCGGCCGGTTCGATCAGCGGCGTATGGAAGGCGTGCGACACCGCCACTCGCTTGAAGGCGAAGCCGCGCTCGGTCAGCCAGCTCTCCGCATCCGCCGCCCGCTCTTCAGCCGCAGCCAGCGTCCAGGTGCCCGGACTGAGTTCCGCCACTCGCCATAATAATGTAGCCGGAAACCCGCCATCGAAGCCCTTCTTGCAACTAGCGGCGAAGACCGCCCCCCTGGGCATGGCATCCATCAGCCGCGCGCGCGCGACCACCAGCTCCATGCCCTCATCCGGGCTGAACACGCCGGCAGCGGCCGCCGCCGCGAACTCGCCCAGACTGAAGCCGCACAAGGCAACCGGTTGGCAGCCGATACGGCGCAGCCAGACGCCCAGCGCAGCCTGCGCCGCATACAGAATGGGTTGCAGATAAAGGGTCGATAACTGATCGGGCTGCCTCACGCATTCGATCAGGACTTCCCGGTCGATGGATAGCAAGGCCGCGGCCTTGTCCAGCAAGCCCAGATAGAGGGCGCCGAACGCCGGATATTGCTCCGCCAGGCGCAAGCCCATCTGCGGAGATTGCGCGCCCTGTCCCGGAAACAACCACACCTGTCCGGCCACGGGCGCATGCGCGCCATCCATCAGCGCCCAGTCGTCCAACTGCCGCTTCCAGCTGTCGCCATCGGCGGCGACGAAGGCCGCGCGGCTGGGATACTCGGCCCGGTTGTCCTGCATCTGCCTGGCGATGGAGACGAGGTCCGCCGCGCCATCCTGATCGACATCGAGGTAAGCGGAGTATGACTCGATCAAACGCGCCAGCGCAGCGGGCGATTTGGCCGACAGCGGCAGTATCTGCGCCGCGCCCGCGCGCTCGCCGCCAAAGGGCGCAGGGTCGCTGGCGAGCGATTGCGGCGGCTGCTCCAGCAAGGCATGAACATTGGTGCCGCCAATGCCGAACGAGCTGACGCCGGCGCGCCGGATAGGCTGCAGCGCCGGCCACGCCTCGGCCTGCGCCGGCACCCAGAAAGGCGTTCTATCCAGATCCAGATGCGGATTGGGCCGGCCAAAATGCAAGGAAGGGGGGATTTTGCCAAAGCGCACGCTCAGGGCAGCCTTGATGAGTCCGGCGATGCCGGCGGCGGCGTCCAGGTGCCCCATATTGGATTTCACGCTGCCCACGGCGCAGCGGAATCGACCCAGTTCCTCCGGCGGCAACAATTCCGCCGCGACCCGGTTCAGCGCCTGGATCTCGATCGGATCGCCCAGCGCCGTGGCGGTGCCGTGGGCTTCCAACATGCCCAGGCTGGAGAACGGAATGTCCGCCAGCTGGTACACCTGCGCGATGACCTCGGCTTGCCCCTGCACGCTGGGTGCCTCGAAGCTCACCTTTCTGTCGCCGTCGTTGTTCATGCCGGACTCGACGATGATCGCATGGATGGGGTCGCCATCCGCCAGCGCGTCCTCCAGCAGCTTCAACAGCACCACCGCCACGCCGTTGCCGTTCACGGTGCCCTGCCCTTCATCGGAGAAGGTTTTGCAGTGGCCGTCCGGGGACAGGATCATGCCGTCCTGGTGCAGGTAGCCTCCCGCCACCGGATCGGTGATGCACGCCCCCCCGGCCAGCGCCATGCCGCACTCGCCGGCCAGCAAGGACTTGCAAGCGAGATGCACGGCGGACAGCGAGGTCGAGCAGGCGGTCTGCACATGCAGCGCAGGACCGCTCAACTTCATGCGGTAGGCGATTTGCGTCGCAAACGAGGCCGGATCGTTGTAGTTGCCGACATCGAACATTTCCGCGATGTCCTGACTGGCGCCGGCGAACTGTCCCAGCCGCTCCAGGTTCAGGGTGGAACCGATGAACACGCCCGCGTTCAGCGTAACCGCTCCGGGCGTCAGCCCAGCGTCCAGGAAGGCGTTGTAGCTGACTTCATGCAGCACCCGCAGTTGCGGGTCCATTTTTTGCGCTTCCCGCTGCGAATAGCCGAAAAAACCGTGATCGAAGCACTCGGCGTCTTCCAGCGAGGCTTTTGCGGGGACGTAATTGGGCAGGCCTACGATCTCTGGCGGCTCGCCGGCAGCCAGCAACTCCTCCCGTGAGAAAAACGTTACCAGCTCGCGCCCCTCCAACAGGTTGCGCCAGAAGACCCGCCAATCCGGGCTTTGGGGAAATCTGCAAGACATGCCGATGATGGCGACTTCATTGCCGGTATATTCGCGTTTCATGATGCGGAACTTCCTTTTGCTTTACGACGCCTGTCCGCCAGCCGGTTTTTGCCTGACTGGGCCGATGACAGCTTTTGTTCTTCGAATGGCTGCATGCCGGAAACGGAGGGGGCCGGATGTCCGGCGGACGCATCGCCGCGCTTGATCCAGCCGGCGAAAGAGGCGATGGTTGGATGTTCGAACAGGACCGCGACGCCGACATCCCTGTCGAACGCCTGCTGCATCCGGGATTGCAGCGCAATGATCTTGATGGAGTCGCCGCCGGCGTCGAAGAAATTGACGTCAGTAGCCGCCCGGCTTTCCAGGACCGCGTGCCAGACCTCCTGCACCTTCTCCTCCACCGGGTCGGTCGCGGCCGCCGGGCTGGGCGCCTGCAGCTCCTGTTGCTCGGCACGCTCCAGCAGCCGCCTGCGGTCGATCTTGCCGGTAAGGGTGCGCGCGAAGCCGTCCATCGCCACAATCTGCGCGGGCACCCACGACTCCGGCAGATTCCGGCGGATGTGCTCGCGCACACGGGACTGCAAATGTTCCGGCTCCGCGGCGCCATCGACAAACAGACGCCATTGCCGTTTTCCTCCCCGCGTCGAAACCGGCAACAGGCAGCAGGCCTTGACCTCCGCCATCGCCTCCACCACCCGCTCCAGCTCCCGCGGCTCGATGCGCACGCCGTTCACCTTCACCTGATCGTCGATCCGGCCGAGATACTGGAAACCGGCATCCGGGGAAAACGTCACGGCGTCGCCGGTCCGGTAGAACGCCTGCCCGCCGTATTCGACGAAGCTTCTGCGGGACTCGGCCGGATTGGCGGCATAGCCGCGCGCCACCGGCCGGCCGCCAACCCGCAATTCGCCGCGCACCCCGGCGGACAGCGGCTGACCGAAAATGTCCGCGCAATAGGCGACGGCGTTTTGAATCGGCCAGCCGATGGAAACGTCCCGTGCGAGCGACTGCCTGGCGCTGAGGCAGTCGACCGTGGTTTCGCTGGGGCCGTAGTGGTTGCTGACGGCGTAGCCCTTCCGCAGCAACTCGTCGCGCAGCCGCACCGGCAGCGCCTCGCCGCCGAATATCCACAAGCGCATGGCGGGCAGCAAGGGTGCATCCTGGACCAGCTGCGCGATGGCACCGGGAATGAAATTGATCAGGGTGATCGCCTCTTCCCGCAACAGACCGATGAATGCCTGCCGATCCAGCAGGATGTCCGGGGAGGGATAAATCAAGGCGGCGCCGGCGATGAGGCTGCCGAACAGATCCTCCACGCTGGGGTCGAAATTCAGGTCGGTCAGCCCCAGCACCCTGTCGGCGGCGCCAAGGGCGGTCTCCCTGACAAACCAGTCCAGCAGGTTCGCCACCGAGTCGTTGCGGATGGAAATGCCCTTGGGGGTGCCGGTCGTGCCCGAGGTGAAGATGAAGTAGAACTCGTCATCCGGGTGCCGCTTGAGCCACAGGTCGGGCGCGCCGGCCAAAGCCGACGGTCCGGCAGCGGTTTCGACATCCAGCAACAAGCGGCCGCCGACGTCGGCGCCCAGTTCGGCGATCAGCGACGCGCCGCACAGCACGATGCCGCACCCCGCCAGGGTCAGCAGCGTTTGCTTGCGTTGCGGCGGGTCTTTCGGGTTGACGTAGAAGTAGCTGCCGCCGCTGAACAGGACCGCCAGTATCGCCTGCGTCGACAACAGCCCCTTGTCCAGATGGACGGCCACTCTGTCGCCGGGAACAAAGCCCGCGCCCCGCAATTGCTCCTGCAGAGCGCGGATGCCCTGCCCAAGCTCGCGGTTGTCGATGCGTCTGCGCCCTTGTATCAGGCCGGCCTCCTCCGGGAAGTCGCCTAACCGCTGCTGGATGCGCTGCAACAGCGCATTGATGTCAGGCGTTTGCGCATTTCGCTCGCCCCACGCCAGGGAGCTGGCCATCGCGTCATCCGGGCCCAGGCTTAACGCCAGATCGCCGATCGGCGCGCCGGCCGGGGCGGCGGCCAGGTCCGCCGCCAAAGACTCGAACGCGTAAAACACCGCGTCCACCGCGTCGGGATCGCCCTCGTAGCTTTCGCCCGCGCTCAGCTCGACCTTCCATTGGTCGGTGCCGGAAACCGTCAGCGTCAGGCCGAAATGGGTGGTCTCCTCGCTATGCAGCTCGGCCAGATGCGCGCCGCATCCGGCGTCCTGCAAACTGGCGTCGATGGGATAGTTGTCGAAAACCACCAGCGAGTCGTACAGCTCGCCGCGCAGTCCCGCCGCCTCCCTGACCATCAAAGGCGGCGTCTTCTCATGCCTCTGTGTCTGCTGCAGGGTCTGGAAAACGGCGCGCAGCGCCGCCTCTGCATTCCATTTGCCGTCCAGCGTCAGGATCAGCGGCACGGTATTGGTGAACAGTCCCAGTGGCTGGCGGTCGGCGTTGTGCGCCAACGCCGCCTCTCGTCCGGAAAACGCGCAACCGAAAGCGACGCTTTTCTGGAAGGTGAGCTTGGCCAAGGTCAGCGCCCAGCACAGGTAAAAAAAGCTTGCCGGCGTGACGCCGGCGCGACGGCAAAGCGCCTCTATCTCTTCTTTGCGTCCGGCGCGCCACAGGCTCCGCGCCGTTGCCGGCATCCTGCCCAAGCGCGGCTGGCCATCGCGGCGGAACAAGGGCTCGGCCAGCAGCTTGGTGGCCGTAGCGGCATCCGCGTCGGGCAGACCCTGGAACACGGCGTCCCAATATTCGCGGCTGGCTTGCAGCTCATGCGGGCTCAACCCTTTCCAGAGTTGCTGCGAATACAGCCGGGCCTCCAGCGGAGCGATGCTCTGTCCGCGCAAGCCCTGCAGCCAAAGGGAAATCAGCAACGAACTGCTCCAACCGTCCATCAGGATATGGTGGAAGGAAAAAGCGATGTTCAGCACTCCCGCTTCCACGTCGTGGAAGCAGGCGATCCGGAACACTTCCGCATCCAACTCAAACGGCGTCGCTTTCGATTGCGCCAGCCAGTCCAAGCCTAGCCGGTTTAGCGACGGCTCCAGCCCAGGCTGCGCGACGCGGACGTA
>NZ_MKCT01000074.1 GCF_001855555.1 Chromobacterium sphagni
ACCGACCCCAAGCAGCTGCATTCGCTGGTGCGCCAGTCGCGCAAGGAAAAGCAGGATAACAAGCCGCCCAAGTCCTACCGCCAGTTGTACCAGCTGATCAAGGAACAGATCCCCGAGCCGGGCAAGCCGCGCATCTGGCAAAAGGACGAGGAAAAGGACGACGAGTGATGCTAAAGATAGGCCTGGTTTCCATTTCCGACCGCGCAAGCCAGGGCGTCTACCAGGACAAGGGCCTGCCGGCCCTGCAGGACTGGCTGGCGCGCGCGCTGGCCACGCCGTTTGAAACCGTCTGCCGGCTGATACCCGACGAGCAGCCCGGCATCGAAGCCGCGCTCAAGGCGCTGGTGGACGACGAAGGCTGCCAGCTGGTGCTCACCACCGGCGGCACCGGCCCGGCGCCGCGCGACGTCACGCCGGACGCCACGCTGGCGGTGGCCGACCGCGAAATGCCCGGCTTCGGCGAACAAATGCGCCAGATCAGCCTGAAGTTCGTGCCCACCGCCATCCTGTCGCGCCAGACAGGGGTGATCCGCAAGCAGAGCCTGATCCTCAACCTGCCCGGCCAGCCCAAGGCGATCCAGGAAACGCTGGAAGGCCTGCGCCGCCAGGACGGCAGCGTGGAGGTGCCCGGCATCTTCGCCGCCGTGCCCTACTGCCTGGACCTGATCGGCGCGCCCTGGATCGAAACCCATGAAGCGGTGGTGAAGGCCTTCCGCCCCAAATCCGCCGTCAAGCCGGCGCCATGAGCTATCACGCCCCACGCTGGCTGCGCGGCGGCCATGCCCAGACCATCTGGCCGGCGCTGGCGGTGAAGGTGGAGCCGCCGCGCTACCGGCGCGAGCTGTGGGACACACCGGACGGCGGCCGCATCGCGCTGGATTTCGTCGACGGCGAAGCCGGCGCGCCGCTGGTGGTGTTGTTCCACGGCCTGGAAGGCAGCAGCGCCAGCCATTACGCCAAGGCGCTGATGCAAGCAGTGGCCAAGCGCGGCTGGCACGGCGTGGTGTCGCATTTCCGCGGCTGCGGCGGCGTGGACAATGCCTTGCCGCGCGGCTATCACGCCGGCGACGCTGCCGAAGTGCGCTGGATACTGCAACGGCTGGCGCTAAGCTTTGCCCAGCTGGCCGCGGTGGGCGTTTCGCTGGGCGGCAGCATGCTGCTCAACTACTTGGCCGAAGAAGGCGACGCCGCGCTGCCCTGCGCCGCCGCCGCCGTCTCCGCCCCGCTGGACTTGGTGGCCGCCAGCAGCCGGCTGGACCAGGGCCTGGGCAAGCTGCTCTACACCCGCATGTTCATGGACACCCTCAAGCCCAAGGCGATGGCCTCGCTGCAGCGCCATCCCGGCCTGTTCGATGCCGGCCAGCTGCGCCGCGCCCGCACCTTCATCGAATTCGACAACCTGATCACCGCGCCGCTGCACGGCTTCGGCACCGCGCTCAACTACTGGCAGCAGGCCAGCAGCAAGCCCAGGCTACGCCAGATCACCCGCCCTACCCTGCTGCTCAACGCCCGTAACGATCCCTTTCTGCCGGAAAGCGCGCTGCCGGCGGCGGAACAGGTGGCCGACTGCGTCACCCTGGACTTTCCGCGGGACGGCGGCCACGTCGGCTTCGCCACCGGCCCCTTCCCCGGCCGGATAGACTGGCTGCCGCAGCGGATACTAGGCTTCATCGGCCCGCATCTGAAAACATGACCGCCGGCCACCCATGTCAATGACATTGAAAATCCGGCGGCGATGGCGGCAAGGTTGGGCCTGTCCCCCAAGAGGCCATCATGACCAAATCATCCCCGGAAACGCAACGCAGCCACACCTTCAGCTGGCAGGACCCGCACATCGGCGCCGACGCCGCCAGAGGCCTCAGCGGCCTGGACTATCTGCTCGCCATGCAGGAGCAACGGATACCGCCGCCGCCGGTGATGGAAATGATGGGCTTCGAATTTGTGCGCGCCGCGCCCGGCGCGGTGGAGTTCGCCTTCCTGCCGCACGAATCGCACTACAACCCCATCGGCACCGTGCATGGGGGCGTGATCAGCACGCTGCTGGATTCGGCGATGGGCTGCAGCGTGCAATCGCTGCTGCCGCTGGGCAAGGGCTACACTACGCTGGAATTAAAGGTGAATTTCGTCCGCGCGGTTACGCTCGCAAGCGGCCGGATGCGCTGCCACGGCACCATCATCCATTCCGGCGGCCGCATGGCCACCGCCGAAGGCAAGCTGCTTGACGAAAGCGGCAAGCTATACGCGCACACCACCACCACCTGCATGATTTTCGACGCGCCAGCGCGCTGACATCCCCTAGAAAAAGGAGCCATCCTATGCGCCGACTGCTGCTGGGAATCTGCATCGTTCTGCTGGCAGGCTGCACCTCGATGGCTACTCGGCTGAACGGCTCGCTGACGCCGCCGCCGGGCCAGGCCTACGCCATCCTGTCCCTCACCGGCAAAGCCTTCAACCCGGACAGCGCCAGCGTCGGCCTGAGCGTCCGCGACCAGCAAGGCCGCGTAGTCGCGGAGGACATCGCCAGCCTGATCACCGACACGGTGTTCGGCGAGGAAGGCATGTCGCCGGTGGAGGGCAAGCTGGTGCTGCTCACCCTGCCGCCGGGCGATTACACGCTGGCCGGCGTCTGGGGCCACTGGGCAGAGGACGGCGTCTTCGGCTCCGATCTGAAAATCAGGCAGTTCAAGCTGAACGCGCCCTTCCATCTGAATGCCGGGGAAACCGTCTACCTGGGCCAGGTGCAGCTGGAAATGTCCTTTCTGCCCGAGGTCAAGCTGAGCGACGAGCGCAAACGCGACTTCGGCCACATGCGCCGGGTATGGAAGATACCGGACCTGAGCCAGGTGGCGGCGCGGCCGCTGGCCGAACCGGGCAAGTAGGCATCGTTCAGGGCTTGTACCACAGCTTGTACAGATACGCCGGCTTGGTGGCCGCGCTGGCCGAACCGGGCAAGTAGGCATCGTTCAGGGCTTGTACCACAGCTTGTACAGATACGCCGGCTTGGTGGCCGCGCTGGCCGCCGCCACTGGCTCCAGCACCTGGTAGGCCGGCTGGCGGCTGTCGCGCAGCAGCGGGTCGGCGTAGGGCGGGCCATCCAGCTTGCGCAGCGCCGCCACCCTGGGAGTATTGGCCTTGTCGCCGCGGTGGGTGACGATGGCCACTTCATTGCTCGCCAGCAGCACGAAGCTGCCAGGCGGATAAATGCCCAACTCCTTCACCAACAGCGACACATGCTGCGGCGGAAACACGCCCAGCTCGCCGCGGAACAGGCTACCCAGCACCAGGGCCGGCAGCTGCGGCTGCGGCTGGTGCACGCAGCCGCACACCAGATCCACCATCTGCAGCAGGATGGCGTCCGGTTCGATCTCCTGGCCCGCCAAGCCTTGTGGATACCCGTCGCCGTCCAGCTGCTCGTGGTGCTGCTGCACCAGCAGGTGCCAACACTCATCCACCACCCCTGCCTCGCGCAGCATGGCCGACCCCAGCGCGGGATGGGCGAACATCAATTCCTGCTGCTCGGCGCTCATCGGCTCCATCTGCCTGGCAAGTTGGTTGAGCAGGCCGGTAATGGCCAGATTCATGCTGAGCGCGGCGCACAACATCGGGCGCAGCTCCGCGTCGGACAGGCCCAGGCGCCGGCCCAGGACCACCAGTATCGCCGCCACGTGTACGCTCTGCGCGCTGCCTATGTCCTGGTAAGGCAGCAGGAACACACTGGCCAGGACGCCGTCCGGATGGCGCCGGCTGATGTTCAGCAGCCCCTCCGCCATGTCCAGCAGGCTGCCGGCCAGATCGCGCACCGCCAGGCCATGCTGCAGCACCCCCTCGGCCCGGCGCAGCAGGAAAGCCATCTCCTGCAAGGGATTCGCGCTGTTGCGCAGCTGCTCGGCCTCTTTCTCCCGCATTGCAACGCGTTCCAGCCGCTCGCGCTCCAGCCTGGCCTCGACCTCATCGCTTTCGCCATGGCCCAGCCTGGCAAGGCGGTCGCGCTGCTCCTCGGTCAGCACGTAATAGCCACGCTTCAGCAGCAGCACGCCATTCTTGGCGTACACGTCCACTGGCGTCTGCTGGCCCGCACGCAAAAAGTTGCGTGGAAGTTTTACCTTTGGAGACGAATCCGTCATATTCCACTTGCTAAGGTTGCGCCGGTGGAATACCGGCGGGAGCTTTCAATATTGCTTATCGCAGCCAATAGCGCCTTATTCAAGCTTTGCGCGCGGCATCCCATCGCGATCCGGCTGCGCCCCCATCAGGAGAACCAACACATGAGCGACAAGGACCACGCCCTCCCCCGCCGCAGCTTCCTGGCCGGCGCCGGCACCCTGGGCTTCGCGCTGGCGGTGCAGCCCATCGCCGCCAGCACCATCATGACCGACAGCCAGTCGCTGCAGACCGGCGTCCCGGCGATCGATACCGGCAGCGGAACGATGGCCGGCTATTACGCCCGGCCGGCGCAGACCGGCGGCCCGCTGCCGCTGGTGATCGTGATTCAGGAAATCTTCGGCGTGCACGAGCACATCAAGGACTTGTGTCGCCGGCTCGCCAAGCATGGCTACCTTGCCGTGGCGCCGGAACTGTACTTCCGCCACGGCAATCCGGCGCAGGCGCCTGACACCGACACCCTGCTGCGCGACATCGTCGCCAAGGTGCCGGACGGCGAAGTGCAGAGCGACCTGGACGCCACCTGGCGCTGGGCCGGCACGCACGGCGCCGATCTGCAGCGCGCCGCCGTCACCGGCTTTTGCTGGGGCGGGCGCCAGAGCTGGCTGTACGCCGCGCGCAACCCGGCGCTGAAGGCCGCCGCAGCCTGGTACGGCAAGCTGGAGGGACCGGTCACCGACAACATGCCGCGCCATCCCTTGGACATAGTGGCGGATCTGAAAGTGCCGGTGCTGGGCCTGTACGGCGCCCAGGACCAGAGCATTCCGGTTGCCTCGGTGGAGAAGATGCGCGCCGCGCTGAAGCTGGCTGGCAAGGACAGCGACATCGTGATCTACCCGGATGCCGGCCACGGCTTCAACGCCGACTACCGCCCCGGCTACAATCCGAAAGACGCTCAGGACGGTTGGCAGAAAATGCTGGACTGGTTCGCCCGCCACGGCGCGCGCTGAGCGGCGCCGATCAGCGTCCGCCCACAGCATGGCGCACTTCCAGCCGGGCACGGATCACCTGATTGAACAACTGCAGCCATGCGGGGTCGAACTGCCTCTCCGAGGCATTGAGCTCGGCCACCGCCCGCAGCATGGAGCGGCGCTGGCCCTGCAGCGCGTGTTTAAGCATCACCGACTCGAACGCGTCCACCAGGGCCAACAGGCGGGCACCCTCGCAGATGTCGCCGCCGGACAGGCCATTGGGATAACCCTTGCCATCCGGCGTCTCGTGGTGCTGGCGCACCATCTTGGCGGCGTCCTCCCAACCCGGCATCCGCTCGAGCAAACCCGCAGCCCAGCCCGGGTGGGCCGACATCTGCTGCCGCTCCTCATCGCTCATGCGGCCCACTTTCAGCCACAGCGCCTCCGGCAACAGCATCATGCCGATATCGTGCATGTACACCGCCGCCGCCAGCTGCTCCATGTTCAGGGGCTGGCTGGACAGGTTGTTGGCTTCCAGCGCCAGCGCCAGGTTGCGCTCGGTACGGCCCGAGAACGGCGGTAGCCGCTGCTCCAGCTGCAAGGCCAGGGTGCGGAAAAACTGCAGATCGGCCAGACGTCGCTCGGAACGGCTGCCGGTCATCGCCACTTCGCCGCTGTCCGACGCGCCTCCCGCCGTACCCATCATATTGGCCACCAGCTTGGCGCAGGCCTGCGGCACTTCCGTCACGCCCAGCACCGGCAACTTCTCCAGCACCGCCAGGATGGTGGGCAGATGCAGATCGTCCAGCGATTCGCCGTGGGCCACCGCGTCCAGCGCCAGCACCAGCCGGTCCAGCACCAGCATCAGCATGTCGCCTATCACCTCCAGATAAGGCAGCTCGCCCTGCCTCACCCGGCCGAGCAGGCTTTCCAGCGCATGCAGGTAGGGTTCGATGAAGTACACTTGGCACAGGCTGGCATCACCCTTGATGCTGTGCAGGATGCGGAACAATTGGGCGATCCGTTCTTCATTGTCGTCGCCATCGCTCATCCTCCACACCAGTTGCTCCAGCTGCGGCGCATAATCCGACACCGCGTCGCGGAAGTCCTGGAAACCCATCGGATCGACAATTTCAGGCACCACCGATTGCTTGGCCATCATGGCTCCCCCACCCGCTCTTGATTTATTCAGTATATGCAACTCACGCCGCGCCGCACGCTCGGCGCAGCCCGGCCAAGAAAATGTAAACGTCTGCGTACAACATATTAAATATTCGTAAAAACAGGCGATTCCTGAAGAAAATGCTTGCCATGGGCGGCAACAAGAGGCACTATCCCACCCGCAGGATGCTCAAGTTGTGGATGTGTAGTTGTCGTAGTGGCATAGGCCGTACCTCAGTCGCCATTTCCCTTGATCTTCGTGCATTTTATTCAACTGCTCGTTTTGAGGATTTAACAAAATGGCAACTGGTACCGTTAAGTGGTTTAACGACTCCAAAGGTTTTGGCTTCATCACCCCGGACGAAGGCGGCGACGACGTGTTCGCTCACTTCTCCCAGATCAATGCCAAAGGCTTCCGCACCCTGGCTGAAAACCAGCGCGTAAGCTTCGACATCGTCGACGGCCCCAAGGGCAAGCAAGCCTCCAACATCCAGCCGGTGTAATCTCCCTAGCGAGATCATCAGCCTGATGAAAACCCGGATTTAATCCGGGTTTTTTGCGTTTGCGGCCCACTGCCGCGCCATCCGCCACCGGAGCCATCCATGTCCGCCAACCATGAAACCGTGATCGCAGCCACCCGAGAATGGCTGGAGAAAGCCGTGATCGGCCTCAACCTCTGCCCCTTCGCCAAAGCCGTGTACGTGAAGAACCAGGTGCGCATCAAGGTGAGCGAGGCCGCCAATCCCCAGCAACTGGCCGAGGAGCTGGCCGAGGAGCTGCAGCTGCTGGCCCAGGCCGATCCCGAGGAAATCGACACCACGCTGCTGGTGCATCCCAAGACGCTGCAACGCTTCCTCGACTTCAACGACTTCTTCGACATCACCGACGCCATCGTCGGCGAGCTGCAACTGGAAGGCGTGCTGCAAGTGGCCAGCTTCCATCCCAAATTCCAGTTTGAGGGCACCGGCATAAACGATGTCGAGAACTACACCAACCGTTCTCCCTATCCCACGCTGCACCTGATCCGCGAGGAAAGCCTGGACCGCGCGGTGGCGGCCTTCCCCAACGCGGAAGACATCTACGAGCGCAATATCGAAACCGTGCAACAGCTCGGCGTGGCCGGCTGGAAGGCATTGTTCGATCCCAAGGCCGACTGAATCCGCCCGGCCATGCAAAACGGCGCCGTCCCGGGACCGCGCCGTTTTGCCACTCTCATTCGTTTTTCAGCCGGGATAACGCCCCACCTTGTCGGCATAAAAAGCGCGAATGAGCGGCATGTCGCGCTCGACATCGCCGCTGGGCATGAACATCGGCCCAAAGCCGCCTTCCTTTCGGCTGTAGTCCAGATAGGCCAACGCAATCGGCACCCTGGCGCCGTGGGCGATATGATAAAAACCGGTCTTCCACTCCTTCACCGCCCGGCGCGTGCCCTCGGGCGGGATCGCCACCACCAGCCGGCTGCTGCGGCCGTAGACGTCCACCATCTGCTGCACCAGCGAATTGTTCTGATGGCGCGTCACCGGAATGCCGCCCAGCCAGCGCATCACCGGCCCCATCGGCCCCTTGAACAAGGTGTGCTTACCCATCCAGTAGATTTTGGCGCGCGAGGCGAAGCACAAGCCCAGCGTGATGGGGAAGTCCCAGTTGCTGGTATGCGGCGCGCCTATCATCACGTACTTGTCCAGCAGCGGGAACTCGCCCTTCAGCTTCCAGCCGCTGAGCTTGAGCAACAGGATGGACAGCACGCGGAACACGTCGCGGACGATGGGAGTATCGAAAATGGTGAAATGCATGGCAGCCCTGAGCAGCGGCACCGCCCAGCGCGCAAGAACCCGCGTGGCAAGCGCAGCCCCAGCGTCGGAGCAAGCGCCAAACACGTGGAAAAACGCTGAACTGTACTAAATAAAACTATGACGGTAAAGGCAGTATCGACCCGATTCCCGCCTTTGGCCGGCAAATTTCCACGCCGGCTTGCCAAAGCCTAGCCGCAAGCCGGAAAACCGCGCGCCGCGCCGCATAACAATCGGTAACACAGATGCCGGAACTGTAGCGATCACGCTCTGCCAAAGTGCTATATGTCACTCACTTGACGGCAGGACAACATGAACACCACCCTTAGCAAATCCAGCGCCAAACTGGCCGCCACCGCGCTCATCGCCATCAGCCTGCTCTCCGGCTGCGCCAATATGTCCCATCGCCAGCAGAACACCGCCATCGGCGCGGCGGCCGGCGCAGTATTGGGATCGGTGCTGACCGGCGGCGGCACCGTGGGCACACTGGGCGGCGCCGCCATCGGCGGCGTGATCGGCCACCAGACCGGCCGGCATTAAGACCAAGCCCCCGAACAGAGCCAGCGCCCCGCTGGCTCTTTTGTTTTACGGCCTTAGCCCATATCATCGGCAGGGAATATCCAACCTGGGCCACGCCATGAATCCAAGCATGAACTGGGAGCAACTGCTCTCCACCCGCCGCTTCAAGATCATTCAGGGCGAAGTGAAGGAAACCCGCACTCCTGCCACGCTGGAAGGCGGCTCCGGACTGCGCACCGACTTCCATATCGACCACGACCGCGTGGTGTTCTCCAGCGCCTTCCGCCGCCTGGGCCGCAAAACCCAGGTGCACCCGCTGGCCCGCCACGACCACACCCACAACCGCCTCACCCATAGCGTGGAGGTGGCCAGCGTCGGCCGCAGCCTGGGCAACCGCGTCGGCGTGATGCTGGAGCACGACGGCCTGCTGCCGGCCGGCTACACCCCGCACGACATCGGCGCGGTGGTGCAGGTGGCCTGCCTGGCGCACGACATCGGCAACCCGCCGTTTGGCCATACCGGCGAAGACGCCTTGCGCGACTGGTTCCGCGCCGAGCGCAACGCCCACTGGCTGGTCGGCCTGTCCGCGGAAGAAATCCGCGACGTGCAAACCTACGAAGGCAACGCCCACGGCCTGCGCATGCTGGCTTCGCTGGAAATGTACGCCGGAGAAGGCGGCATGCGCCTCACCGCCGCCGCGCTGGGCACCCTGATCAAATATCCGTGGACATCCGACGCGCCGCCGGCCCGCGAACGCGACAAGTTCAACCTCTACCGCACCGAACTGCCCTATTTCGAACGGGTGGCGGACGAACTGGGCCTGCTCCGACACGGTCCGCTGCAATGGAGCCGCCACCCGCTGTCCTACCTGATGGAAGCGGCCGACGACATCTGCTACGCGATACTGGATCTGGAAGACGCGGTGGAGATTGGCATCCTGGACTTCAAGGAGTTCGAGACGCTGTTCTCCAGCTTCTCCGAGCACGAGCGGGTATGGGGCATCCACGACATCCGCCAGAAGTGCGGCACCCTGCGCGGCGTGGCGATAGGCCGCTGCGTCACCGAGGTGGCAGAAAAATTCATGCTGCACCACCGCTCGCTGCTGCACGGCGAATTCCCGGCCAAAGACCTGATCAATATGTGCGACAAATCGGTGCAGGAGGCGCTGTTGCAGGCCAAGGACCTGGCCAGCACCAAGGTGTACCGCCACCGCACCAAGCTGGTGACCGAGCTGGCCTCCTACCCCTGCATCGCCACCATCCTGGACGTGCTGGTGCCGGCGGTGCACGCCACCATCAGCCGCCAGGGCAAGGACCTGACCCCGCGCGAACACCTGGCGATAGGCCTGCTGGACGGCCATATTCAAACAGGCGACAGCCTCTACCAGGCCTATATGAAGGTATTGGACTTCGTCGGCGCGATGACCGACAACTACGCCGCCAACCTGGCGCGCGAACTGTCCGGCGTCGGCATCCTGTAAACATCAACGAAAGGCAAAGATGACTCAGCCCGTCACCCGCTTCTGCCTGGTTCGCCACGGCGAAACCGACTGGAACCGCGAATACCGGCTGCAAGGCCATACCGACATCCCGCTCAACGACACCGGCCTGGAACAGGCCGCCCAGCTGGCCCAAGCCTTTTGGCCCGGCCGCCACCGCTTCGACGCGCTCTACGTCAGCGATCTCACCCGCACCCGCCAGACCGCCGCGCCACTGGCAAACAAGCTTCAGCTCTCCCCCCATTACACACCGCAGCTGCGCGAGCGCCACATGGGCGCGCTGCAGGGCCTCACCTATGCCGAGGCGGCGGAGCGCATCCCGGACATCTACCAGCGCCAGCAGGCGCGCGATCCGGACTACGACCTGGCCGGCGGCGAAAGCCTCAACCGCTTCAGCCGCCGCATTCTGGACGGCTTCGCCAGCATCGCCGCCATGCACCCCGGCCAGAGCGTGCTGGCGGTCACCCATGGCGGCGTGCTGGACATCCTGTACCGCGCCGCCACCGCCAAGCCGCTGCGGGACAAACGCGACTTCCCCATCCCCAACGCCGCGCTGAACTGGCTGGACTACCGGGATGGACAATGGACGCTGCAGCGCTGGGCCGATGAATCGCACCTATCCGGCGCGCTGGACGAAATCCAGTAAGAAAGCCGCGCCGCGTCCGACCAAACCATACGCCAGCCCGACCCGCATCCGGGCCGGAACCGCCGCCAGCGGCGGCAGACATCAAGGGAAAACAGCATGACCATCCAGAAAACCGACCAGCAATGGCGCGAACAGCTCACGCCAGAACAATACCGCGTGGCCCGCCAGGCCGGCACCGAACGGCCATTCAGCGGCGAACACTACCGCCACAACAAGCCCGGCGACTACCACTGTCTCTGCTGCGGCACGCTGCTGTTCCACAGCGACGCCAAGTTCGACGCCGGCTGCGGCTGGCCCAGCTTCTACGCCGAAGCCGCCGGCGCCAACATCCGCCGCATCACCGACACCAGCCACGGCATGGTGCGCGTGGAAGTGCGCTGCTCCCATTGCGACGCCCACCTGGGCCACGTGTTTCCCGACGGACCGGAGCCAACCGGCGAGCGTTATTGCATCAATTCCGTGTGCATGACGTTCAAGGAGGGCGGCAAGGTGTAGTGTAGGTGTAGGTTTTCAGAGTTATTGAAAACTCTGTGCACATAGTTGAAATTGCACCAACATAGGGCATAACCTTTACTGGTTATGCCCTTGCTTATTTGTCGCCCTATTCTCCGCGCTGTCCACCAACGCGCCGCGCTGAGCCGGCTTCATCTTTTCCAGACGAGAACCGGATCGAAAAAAAGAAATACGCCCCAGCCAGCCGCGCAATGCGGAAGGATTTTCCCTTCATGTAAACACCCGCGCCGACAATGCCCCTGCCAAGCGACCATTCCGCGGAAACGCATGCGCTGCGACAGCTCCTTTTGCAAACAAAGATGTCGCTGTCGAAACGCGCCCCGCGAAAATCCATTGGCATTTATTCCGCATTGCTGATTGCCTTCGCCACTGCGCCCGGCCCGTCAGCCCTGATGGAAAATGCCAAAAAAATGGCGATGGGCGTGTTTTTTCAACAACACATCTCTCATGCCGACACGCCCGGACAGACTGGCGGGACGATCATGCCCGCTCGGGACCCGCCAGCATCGGCCGAAACCCCAACAGGGAAGTCGCGATCTGCGCCAGCAACAGCAGACACAGCAACACGGCGGCGTTTTGCCAGTCGCCATCATTCGCCGCGCCGCCCAGAGCCGCTATCATCAGCGTCGCGCCAATATTGCCCATCAGCCAGAAAATGGCTGTCGCCATGCCGGAGCGCCGCCGCCCAGCGATGCAAGCCACCCTCCCAAGCAGCAAAGGCAGCGGCGACAGCAACGCCGCTCCGATGATCAGCCCGGCAAACGCCAGCAATGGAAACCAGCCGCTGTAAAACAGGCACAACGTGCCAAATCCGGCAGCCAGCGCGGCTGCCGAAAGCACGCGCCCGGCAGTGGCTCCGGCTCGAATCAAGGCCATGATCAGCGCCGCGCCCCCCATTCCGCCAGCCAGCATGAAGACCACCACCAGTCCCGATGTCTGCGCATCCACGCCTCGCCGCGCCAAAATCGGTTCCAGCCAGGTGGTGATGGCGGAAAAATAGCCATTGGTCAGAAAAATCATCATCAATACCGCCATGAAGGACGGCGTGCGGATGAGAGCCAGGCTATCCGTCCACAAGGAGCGGCCAATCGGCTCATGCCCGGCATCCAGGCCGGCAGGCAAATGGTCATGCGGCACATACGCGAAAGTCAGGATGGCTATCGCCCCGAACAAAACGACATCCAGCCACAAAGAACCGCCCACATTCCCTGGCTCCGTCAATGGCACCAGCACGAAAGCTGCGCCGATTCCCAGAAAAATGACCATGCTGGACAAGGCGGACACTCTGTCGCGCTCGCTGGGCGGAAACCAGACCAGCATCAGTTTGACCAGCAAAGACATGGTCAAAGGCTGGACAAAGCCGAACAGCAGCTGGCCAGCCAGCAAAAACGCGTACTGCGGCTGCGCCACGCGGATAAACGCCGCCGACAGCATGGCGGCGGCAGTCATTCTCAAGCAGGCGCGCACCGACAACCGGTCCACCATGCCGCCGCCGGGTAAGGCCAAGGGCAAGGCCAGCGCGGTGACAGCCAGCGACAACGCGGCCACCTGGCGATAGCTAATGCCGTAACTGGACGCCACTAGGTCGGTAATGGGGGCGAAACGCATCCACTGGAATTGCGTCATCGCCAGCATGGCGGAGTAGATGCACAAAATGCGATAGCGGGTTGGAATCATGTATCGGCTTCCCAACAAGGCCCAACGGAAGGCGGAGCGTATCCGCGGAGACATTCTTGCGCCGGGAGAGCCGCCAGACCGGCGCCCTCCCCGCGTCGCCCTAGGGCTTGACGCCCGTCACCAGGCTCCAGTCCCCATACCCTGTCGAAAGTGTCGCGATGTCGGCGAAGCCCGCGGCCCGCAGCAAACCCATCGCTTCCGGCGCCGACAGCTGCTGGCCCTGGGTCCAGAGCAGCATGTTGGCGTTGTATGCCGCGACATTGCCCGGCCCCGTCTTTTGCGCGTTGAACAGCATCTCGTGCAACAGGATGCGGCCGCCGCTCGGCAAGGCGGCAAAACTCTTCCGCGCCAGGAACAGGCATTTCTCCAGCGGCCAGTCATGAAAGATGTCGCTGTAGAAATGCGCGTCGGCGGCCGGATAGGCCGTTTCCCAGATACTCCCGCCGCAAGTCCGCGCCCTCTCCTGCATCTGGTATTGCTCAATGAAGGTGTCGGCGACCGCGCACACCGGGGGCAGGTCGAACACCACCGCCCGCAGTTGCGGCCAACGCGCCAGCGCGCTGAGCGCGTGCACCCCGGAGCCGCCGCCCACGTCCAGCAGGCAGGCATGGCTCGACAGGTCGATCTTCTCCACCCAGGCCCGGGCCGGTCCCTTGCTCTTGCTGTGCATCGCGCGGGTGAAGACTTCGCAGTGCTCCGCATCCTGGGCATTGTTGTCGAATAGATCCGTCCCGCCGAACAGCTGCGACTCGCCCTTTAGCAACGAAGCCTTGAAGAAGTCGTAGGAGAAAGCCGACGCCTGGCTTCTTGCCGAGGCCAGCACCCCGCAAAAGGACGTTTCCGCCTCCCGGGTGAGGAAGGCTTCCGCCAAGGAAGAGAGCGTAAACGTCTCTCCCCGTTTTTCCAGCAGGCCCAGGCCCGAGCACAGGGAAGCTAGCGCCTGGGCCGAACGAGACGGCAGCGACGTCGCCGCCGAGATTTGATCCAGAGTCAATGCCTCGCTGCGCAGCAGGTCGAACAGCCGGACCTCATCGGCGAACAGCAAGGCATAGCTATGAAGAAAACCGAAATATATGTCGAATATCTGCTTGTCGCTGTGGCGCGCCAGCCGCGCCGCGCTTTCGATTTCCATGAAGGCCCCTTGTCAGAAATGTTGTTCCAAGCCATCGACGATGCCATGGCAGTAAACCCCCTCCACCACCCGGCCAAACGCCCGTCTGGCTTCATCCAGGGCATTCCCCACCAGGTAGCCGTGCTCGTAGCCGCGCAGCATTTCGATGTCGTTGCAGCTGTCGCCGAACACGATCACCCGGCGGGGATCCACCTCGCGCAGCCCGGCGATGAAGTCCACGCCCTGCTTCTTGCCGCAGCCTGGCGGCAAGATCGCCACATCGTAAACGCCTTCGGGATCGCCCGCCGCCGGGCTGGCATGGGTAATGGACGCCGCCAGCCCCGCTTGCGCGCAAAGGCGGTGAATCCGCTCGATCGACTCGCCCTCCCGGCCGTCTGCTGGCAGGTAATAGCCGCGAATGCGCTTCTGCTGGAAGGCGTCCGGCTGAGCCCGCAAAGCCAGGCCGTGCCGCTCGAACAGCTCGATCAGCATCGCCATCCTCGGTTCGAACGCCGCGCCGGCCCCGATGGGCCACTCCTCGTCCTCTACCGCGCCGTCCGGCCGTCGCCAGTACAGCTCCGTGCCCAGGCTGGTCAAGGCGAAATCCCATGGAAAGTCGGGATAGCGGCGCATCTTCTCCATCACCGCGCGCCGGCTGTTGCCGGTGGCCCAGCCGAACAGCAGCTGATGGCTGCGTTTGAGCTCGGCCAGACGGTTTTGCAGCCTTTCGATGCCGGCGTCCGGCTCGCAGGATTGCATCGCCGGCATGAAGGTTTCGTCGAAATCGGAAACGATCAGCCAGCTGTCTTGGTGCTTCATCCTCTCACTCCCTGATAGGCTCCATGCCCGCGTCCGAAATCGAGATGTCGGCGAAGCGCCCCTCCGCCCCTTCCGAAAACGGCGACTGCACGCAGAAGCCAATCCTCACCTCATCCGGGCAAGCCTCCACGTAGAACGCCCGATGGAAAGCGATCCTTCCATCGCTTGCCCTTGAATAGCAGGAAAAGACATTCGCGCTACGCGTCACAAACAGCCTGACGGGGGCGTCGCCGACATCGATGCCATTGGCCTCGTCGCTGTAAGGCGCGGAATGGACGGATACCAGCTTCTTGCCCGCGCCGTATTCCTCCACCCCGAATTTCAGCCTGTGGCCGGCCGCCTCGATGAACAATCCGGCGGCGTCGAACTTGCCTTGGCTGGCCACGCTGACATCAGCGGCCAGGGTGAATGGCCCCGCCATCGGCGCAAGCGCTGTCCCCAGCCTGTCCGCCTGGTGCAGCCCCGGAATGTTGAAGCCGTCGCTGCCGGGCTCG
>NZ_MKCT01000075.1 GCF_001855555.1 Chromobacterium sphagni
GAGGGGCGCCTCCCCGGCCGGTCGTTGCGCGTCGACGCGCCTATCCGGCGTTGGCCGCGCCGCAGCGCAGTCCGCCTTAGCGAGCAAAATAAAATGAAAATGTCATTGAAGTGTTGACGCAGATCAGTCCCGCCTCCCCGCCTGTCACGCCGCCTGGCACAATAGCCAGCCAAGCGGCCGTCCTTGACAGGCCCGCGCGGAAGAAACATGCTTAAGTCATGAAAAGATCGACTCCCAGCCAATTCCACCATCACCACGGCAGCCAATGCTGCGCCGCGGCGATGGCCGCTGGACGGACGACAAGCCACTAGCCTCCGCCAGCCCCGCCCCAGGCGCCTCACGGCGCCTTTTTTATTGTCGCCATTCCGGCGCAACCAAACCGACAGGAGACAAGCATGACCATGCCAAGAGGCGTTCAGATCATCACCGGCCAGCAGGCCGCCGCGCAAAGAACGCTGGAGAACCGTTTCCGGAGCCATCTTCATTGACGCCGGAGCGGAAGAAGCCATCCTACCCGCGCTTTGGTTGCAGGACACCTTCATCGCCAAAACCGGCGGCAGCGAAATCATCGGGCAGATGTGGGCTTTTCCCGACAAGAAAGGCCGCCCCTGCTGCCTGATCCCGGAAGCCACGGCGCTGTTCCAGGAACGGAAGCGCGAGCTTCTGGCCGGCAGGCATGAAGCCGGCTTCTTCTACATCGCCCGCTGTTACCGCTACGAGCGGCCGCAGGCCGGCCGTTACCGCGAGTTCACCCAGCTCGGCTTCGAATATCTATGCCCGGATCCGGCCGATGCGCTGGGCCGCAGCCGGCAGTTGTGCCTGGCGTTTCTGGACAGCCTGGGCCTGCGCTACCAGCTGGATGGCGCGGCCAAGCGCGGGTTGAGCTACTACTTGGACGGAGAAGGATTTGAGGTGCGGGCGCCGGAGCTTGGCGCGCAAAAACAGGTGGTGGGTGGAGGAGCCTACCGCGAGGGCGCCGGATTCGGCATCGGACTGGAAAGGCTGGCGCTGGCGCTGAGCATCCAGGCCGGACAACAAGAAACCGGCTGAAGGGGAAAAACCCTGTCCGGCGGCCAAGCGCCGGACAGGGGCCGGATCAGGCGCCGGTGCCGCCGACCGTAAGGCCGCCGTCTATGCGCAGCGTCGGCTGGCCCACGCCCACCGGCACGCTCTGGCCTTCCTTGCCGCACACGCCCACGCCCTGGTCCAGCGCCAGATCGTTGCCTATCATCGACACGTAGTTCAGCACCTCGGGACCGCTGCCTATCAGGGTGGCGCCCTTGACCGGATAGGTGAGCTTGCCGTCCTCGATGCGCCAGGCTTCCGACGCCGAGAACACGAACTTGCCGCTGGTGATGTCCACCTGGCCGCCGCCGAAGTTGACGGCGTAGATGCCATCCTTGACCGAGGCGATGATTTCCCGCGGATCGTGCTGGCCGGCCAGCATATAGGTATTGGTCATCCGCGGCATCGGAATACTGGCGTAGGATTCGCGCCGGCCGTTACCGGTGGCGGCCACCTGCATCAGCCGCGAGTTCATCGCATCCTGCATATAGCCTTTGAGGATGCCATCCTCGATCAGCACGGTGCGCTGGGTGGCATTGCCCTCGTCGTCGATCGCCAGTGCGCCGCGGCGGCCGCCCATCACGCCGTCGTCCACCACGGTGACGCCGGGAGCCGCCACCCGCTCTCCCATCTTGCCGGAGAAGGCCGAAGTGCCCTTGCGGTTGAAATCGCCCTCCAGGCCGTGGCCTATCGCCTCGTGCAGCAGCACGCCCGGCCAGCCCGGCCCCAGCACCACAGTCATCTGGCCCGCCGGCGCCGGACGCGAGTCCAGATTGGTCAGCGCCTGCTTCACCGCCTCGCGCACATAGCGTTCGATCACCGCATCGTCGAAATAGGTGAGGTCGAAACGGCCGCCGCCGCCGGACGAACCCTGCTCGCGCCGGCCGTTCTGCTCGGCGATCACCATCACCGACGCCCGCACCAGCGGACGGACATCGGCCGCACGCACGCCGTCATGGCGAGCGACGTAGACCACGTCGTACTCGGTGGCGAGGCCGGCCATCACCTGGATCACGCGCGGATCCATCGCCTTGGCCAACCGTTCCACCTTCTCCAGCAAAGCCACCTTGGCGGCGGCCTCCATGCTGTGACAAGGGTCGATGGCAGGATACAGGGATTTGGGACGGCGCGTGTCCACCGCTCCGGCGCTGCCGTCTCCGCCCACCTGGCCGATGGCGCGCACCGCCTCCGCTGCGCGGGTCAGCGCTTCCTGGTTGATGGCGTCGGAATAGGCGAAGGCCGTCTTGTCGCCGGACACGGCCCGCACGCCCACCCCCTGGTCGATACTGAAACTGCCCGACTTGACTATGCCCTCCTCCAGATGCCAGCCCTCATTGCGGGTGTACTGGAAATAGAGGTCGGCATAATCGATGTCATGGCGGCGCATGTGCGCCAGGGTCTGCTCGATGGCGGACTCGTCCAGACCGTAAGGCTTGAGCAGCAGTTCATCTGCAGCGGTGAAGGCATCTTGCATCGGAGTTCTTTCAACGTATGACTCGGTGCTCCAGCGCCGGCAGGCTGCTGCGCACCGATTGGATCAAATCGGGATCGATTTCGGCGACGATCACGCCCTCGCCCTGCTCCAGCTCGGCCAGAATGCGGCCCCAGGGGTCGATGATCATCGAATGGCCATGGGTCCTGCGGCCGTTCTGGTGCAAGCCGCCCTGCGCCGACGCCAGCAGATAACATTGGTTCTCTATCGCCCTCGCCCTCAGCAACGGTTCCCAGTGCGCCTCGCCGGTCGTCGCGGTGAAGGCCGCCGACATGATCAGCAGGTCGAACGGCGCCAGCAGGCGGTACAGCTCGGGGAAGCGCAGGTCGTAGCATATGCTCAGCGCGATGTCGGCCAGCGGCGTCTCAGCCTTTACCGGCGTCTGTCCGGCGCTGATGGTATTGGATTCGCGGTAGCTTTCGCCTTGCCCGGTGAAGCCGAACAGGTGGATCTTGTCGTAGCGGGAAACCACCTCACCCTGTGGATTGTAGAGCAGACTGGTGTTGAGCACCTTCTCCGGATTGTCGGCGGCCAGCGGCACCGTGCCGCCCAGCAGCCACATGCCGTGTTTGCGAGCCATATCGGAGAGCGCCTGCTGGATCGGCCCCTCGCCATAGGCTTCGCGCACCGCCACCTTGGCGGTTTCATGCGCGCCCATCAGGCAAAAATACTCAGGCAGCACCGCCAGCTGGGCGCCCTTGCCGGCCGCCTCGGCCAGCAATTGGTCGGCCCGGGCCAGATTGGCGGCCAGATCGCAGCCGGACACCATCTGCACCGCCGCGGCGATAAACTTCTGCTTCATGGCATAAGATTCCTTGTAAATTTATTTAATGCACAAGCAATTGATTTCAAAGTGATAATTTCCGGTAACTTATTTCGCGATTTTTAACTCTAGTTTTTGCGCCCAAACGGTCCTCTGGTGACTTTCCCCTCAGCGATCGCCTTCTGTAAAGATAGCTCGGCGCGCAAGGCCCCATTCACCGATGCCAGTCGGGTGATCTCTACCAATTGGCTACCGACCAATTCCCGTAGCTTGCGGTTTTTCTCTCTCTCCTTGGTCAGGAGATCCGCTTTCTCGTTGCGCTGTTGACGCACCGTCTTGCCCATCGTTGCTCGCACCTGCTCGGCGAATCAGGATAGCAGTTGTTGATCAGTGGCGGGGAAACCTTCGCCTCTACTGCCACGGCCTTGGGCGTCACCTTTTCTCCTCGCAGTTGTACAAGAAGATCCCGGTGGCGGATCGTCACCCGTTGGAACGCCCGCTGGCCGCCAATCAGGTCTGATGGACTTTGTGTTCGACCGGACGGCAGAGGGGCGTGCCATCAAGAATCTGACCGTGGTCGATGATGCCACGCATGAGGCAGTGGCCATTGTTCCGGAGCGCGCGATGGGTGGTCTGCATCTGACGCGCGTCCTCGACCAGCTGGCGCAGACACGCGGCTTGCCCAAAGCCATCAGGACCGATAACGGCAAGGAATTCTGCAGCCGTGCCATGTTGACCTGGGCGCACGCCCGTGGGGTTCAGCTGTTTCTCATCGAGCCGGGGAAGCCCAATCAGAACGCTTATATCGAATCGTTTAACGGACGCTTCCGCGATGAGTGTCTGAACGAACACTGGTTCACCAGCCTACGCCATGCCCAGGTCGTCATCGAAGCTTGGCGGCAGGAATACAACGACGAAAGGCCCAAGAAATCCCTTGGTGGTTTGACGCCGGCAGCTTACGCCAAATCACTCGCTGAAAAATCAGGTGAATTAGCCCCGGACTCTAAAGCCCTCTGCTACTGAAACCGGGGGGGCGTCGGTCCAACCGTTCTTCTGCATAATTCAGGATGCCTTTGGCGTGATGGTATAAACGCTGCGCCACATCAAGAGGAATCAACGGTGTCAAACAGACCTTGCGGGTATCCCGACGGTTTTGTCCCGCTCTTCCCGCCATTTCCATGGCACTCGCCCTCGGCCAGGGATGCACCAGTAAGGCTGCCTTGTGCTGATCGCGAAAGTTGTAGAGCAGCTCCAGTGCTAAGAATTGCTGCGCCAAGAAGAGCGCTGCGATCCTCGTGGCCCTTTGAGAATGAACGAAATTCGTGATATGCAGTGGCTACACATCAGCGAGTGATGGCAGTCCATTCTCACCGATGAGGTCTTCCGGTTTCTGGTAGATGGCCAACAAGCTGTCCAGCAGGACTTCAGGAACGTGGTGTTTCTTGGTGCTCATGATGTCTCCGGACAAGACGGCAGTTTCCTGCCAAATGTCCGGTTATTCAAAATTTTGTACACCCTTGGCCTTGAGCGTTTCCAGAAGCTTACCCAAACCATCGCGGGGTAGGGTAAGTTTCCAGAAGCGTTTACTCAGATGATCGTCCGGGATGCAACATCTACGCGACCTTTGCCAGTCCGGTTTCATAGACCAGCCACAACTCGCCATCGATGTCCTGCCATGTGGCACCTTGCGCCTCCAGGACTTTGGACAGCCGCGTTCTGATCTGATTCAGTTCGGGCCGAGTCATGCTTTCCAAAAACAGTCCTCGTACCCGCTTCATTTTCGGAACAGACTTTTCAATTTTATGGATCAGATGGATAAAAGCCGAAACGGCGCTGGCGGAACCCTCCACCGGCTGCTTGGCAACGAAGTCGCAGATAATCAGCTCCTCATTCTCCAAGCGATAAACCAGTTCGCAATCCAGCAATTTTAATCGCTGCCCAACCAAAACATGGCTATTTCCAAAATACTCTGCCTCCGGAACCAACCCCTGCGACAGCAGGAATTGCGTAACAGCATCCGGTTTGATATTCATTTCTTGCATTTCGACTCTCCATTTGGCGGATATGGGAAAACCCATATCCGCTCACGGTTCATAAGTAGAGTTAAATCTTGACGGCCGACATGATGCGCTCTTGCATGCTCATCAGCTGACGCGTCAAATCATGCATGCGGCTCGACGCCTCGGCCGCCTTATCGGCGGCGGCACTCAGCGCTTTATACCGCTCGGCGGCATGATCCGCCTGGAATTCGCCGAGAATATTCTTCTGCTCGGCATCGCGCGTCAGGCTAGCGGTGCCCCAGTTAATGCCGCCCTCCGCCGCTTTGCCCACCCCCGACAGTCCAGTGGAGATCAGATCTCCCCCCGAGCCCGCGACTCCACCGATGGCCGCGCCGCCCGCACTCAAAAATCCTGACAGGACCTTAGCGCTGGCGTTCTTCCACGCAGCCTTGTACTTAAGTTCGATGCTCTCCAGCTTGGTATCGATCGACTTTAACTGGACAGCCGCTGCCTGCTGCTGGCCAGCGGCATGGAATTCGCGCTCCATGTCGCGGATATCGATGTTCATTTTCTGCAACATCGCAATCAGGTTGTCTATGGTGGCATATACCCCGGTACTGCCCTTATCCACACCCTGCCCCGAAAGCTGCTGTGGGGTGGTTGGTACCGCGTTCGAGACTCCAACTTTGTTAATATCCATCATGATAATTTTCCTAAACAAATGGTTGCGTGCCACCCTGAGGTGTCACGATGATTGATTTCAATGCCTGTTGATCAACGGTGTGACCCAATCGACTCGGCAGCTCGGGCATCCTTGGCCAATACATCCAGCAGCCCCTCCACCAACGGGCCATAATCCTGTCGATATGCAGACTCCTTCTGGATAGCCTTGGCGAGGTGTTGGCCGATGCTGCCTGCCAGCTTCTGAGCCAGTTCTCCCGACGTTTCCTCCTGCGCGCCTTGCACTTCATGGCCCACAGCATGAACGGAGATGGCTTGGCTGATTTGCGCCGCGCCTTTGCTCGCTACTGCTCGCGCCGTTTCTCCACCAACTGCGGAGAGTATTTGGCCAGCGCCGCCAAGCACCTCGCTCGCCGCGTTTTCCTGCTGCGCCCGGGCATTGAGCTCCGCAGCCTCGCTGCGCTGCTGAATTGCAACCAGCGCGACGGCAGCGACCAAGGGCAGCAACTCAGTCTGCATCGCCCAAAAACCTTCACGCTGCTGGCTATACAAACTTTGCAGCTTGGCCATCAGATCACCGATGCTGAACGTGCCATGCAAGTCCAGCGCTCCGAAGCCCTCGTTGCCGGCCAGCAACTGAATCGTGTAGTCCAGGCCATCCGGGATCGGCGCTTCAAGGCCGCAGGCCTCGAAATCAAGCGCCTTCAGGTCATTGAGAACCTCGTGCAATGGATCGGCGCCGATTTGCAACTCTGGCAGTTCGGCTAGATCGGTGGAGGATTTCGAGTTGACGGAATGCTCCCCGATCCTATATCCAGTCGTATCTATCCTCTGGCTAATCATCGGAAAACCCGTCATCTCTCCCCCTACACCATCGCCGACGCGATCTGCGCCTGGGTGGAAGCGGCCTGGCCCATCGCCTGGACGCCGTCCTCGAACACCTGGCCTTTATCGTTCAACAACTCGCGCGTCTTCTTGATGACTTCCTTCTTTTCCTGCTCATAGAACTCGAAGAAGCTTCGCAGCCATTGCTGATCCAGAATCAACAAATCGATTTCCTTTTGCAGTTTGGCTCGCTGTTTCTCGATCTCGCCGATCATGATATCCCGCGCACCTGTCGCCACGCCGCGGACCGTGCTGGACACAACCAGCGCCGGCGCCTTCAGCGTCGCTTTGATCGTAGCCTTGACCACGTCCGCGAAAACCTGATTCACGACTCGCTTGGTGACCTCCTGGGCCGTCAGTTCCACGCCCTCCTTGACGGCCTTCTTGATGACTTTCTCCACCGACTTGCTCACCAGCTTTTCTATCGCCTCGTGGGTGAACCTTTCCAGCATCTGGTTGGTGAACTTCTGCGCGAACTTCTCCACCGTCTTCTTGGTGGTGGTCTTGGCGGCATCGACAGCGGCCTTGCCCAACGCTTGCGCAACTTGAGTCGCGACTTGATCCGCCACTTGCTTGCCAACTGCGTTTGCCGCATTCTTGGCTGCGCCTGCCGTGCCTTTCTTGATGGCTGTACTGACCATTTGCTCCGCGCCTTCCTTCAGTACCTTGCCGGCGACTTTCGGAATCATCTTGGTCACCAACAGATTGCGCGCCGCACTGGTAACGTCCACCACCGCCCCGGCGATTTCAAACGACAATTGAATTTTCCCTGCGACATCCGCTACCTTTCGGTATTTTTCTGCATTTTCAGGGTCAACAAGCGCCATCGTATTGGCCATGGCCTTGACCAGGCCCGCCATGCCTGCAACGAGGTCCATCGCGCCGCCAGCTGCCTGCATCGCATTGCCGGTCATCACACCGCCTATCATCTTGGCAACGCCAGTCACCACCTCCACCGCGGCGACCACCCAGTCGAAAACCACGCTGAGAATGCCCGCCTTCTTGGCCTTGTCCTGCTGCTCGATGGCCTTGCTCATCTGTTCTCGAATGTTCTCCACTTCCTGCTTGCGAAGCGCGTCCTGCTTCTTGCTCATGATGTCGAGTGCCTTGCTCTTGGTCGCCGCAGTATCACCCAGCATTTGCGAGGTCATCAGCGTAGAGGCCATGATCATCGAATCCATCGGAATCTTTTCGATCGCCGACAGACTGAGGGTCGGCCCCTTGGCCGTGCCAACATTGCCGGAGGCTTGATCGATGGTCCGCGTGATCCGGCCCAGCGCATCGGCCGCCTGCTGCCGGGATACCGGCTCCTTGGCGGCGCGCGGCGAAGCCAATTGCCCCAGCTGCTGCGTTTTCACCTCCGCCAAAGGCCTGGAGACCATATTCGCTGCATCGCTGACTTTACGGGTCGCGCCGCTTTTTCCTTCTTCCTTCTCCGCCCAATCGCCCGGCAAGCCGCGCCAGGCATGAAACGATCCAGTGTGATCAACATGGTACTTCCTCCTGTTGCAGAGCCAGCATGTCAACGGCGCTGGCCTTGATTGCCTGATAGTCGATTTGGTCGC
>NZ_MKCT01000076.1 GCF_001855555.1 Chromobacterium sphagni
GGGGAAAGCTTGAGCAGCTGTGTTTCGAACGAAAGCTGATCATTCGCGGCGAGGAGAACTGGGCATGCCTGGCTCCCGCTTACGTGATGTCGGAAGACACGCTGACGGAAGCGTTCGAGGTGCTGAATGAATCGATCAATCATCTATAGGCCCGGCATGGAGAGCCTGTCGGCGCAATTGCTTGGCATCGAGGCTTGCCTGAGCGGACGCCGCGCCTTTCTGGACGGCGCAGAGCAGGCCCGGGCGCAGCAGGAAATCGAGGCCGGTCTGACGCTGGCTGAGTCGTGCGAAAGCATCAATGCGCTGGCTGTCGCCATCGCTGGCCGCTTCGAGCCCTTCTATCGAAACGCGGGTGAGTGCCTGGAACGCATTCACGAAATAGCCGGCTATGGCACGCTGGCGTCCTGCCTGTCGTCGTTGGACATCGCCGAAGCGCTTTTCGACGCCGGGCTTTGCGACGCATCCGGCGTGGCGTCGGCGAACCTGGTGATAGGCCGGGGCCATATCGCCCCCTTGTTTTACGCTTGCCGGCACCTGAGGCGAGGCATGCCGCTCGCGTTTCTCGCCGCGGTGCACGACAGGGTGCCGTCCGTGGTCAACAAGGCCTATGGTTTCGCCTATGGCATGCGCCATAGTTTGGGCGAGGGCGTGGGCATCGCGCTCGGCAGGGCTCAGACCGACCGCGATCAGCGCGTGGTGTGCGTCGCCGGCGACGGGGAGCTGAACGAGGGTGTGTCCTACGAGGCCATACGGCTGGTTGGCGAACTGGAAACGCGCAACCTGACGCTGATCGTCGACAGCAACGGAAAGGGCATCGACCCTTTGCCGGGCAAGCTCAGGCCAGCCTATCTGGCCGCCTATTTCGACCGGGTGTACGAGGTGGACGGCCACGACGCGGCGGCGATATGCGAGCGCATGCGCGACGCGGAGCGCGAGGGCGTGTCCGCCGCCATCGTCTGCCATACCCGGAAGGGTTCCCACTCGTTCAAGCGCGCGGGCGCGAAGCCTGCCGCCTCGGCTTCTGCCGTGACTCCCAAGGCCAGCAGCTGCAGCCTGACGGGAAATTTAATCGAGGAGATTCGGGACGGCGCGCCGGCGCATATCTTCACGGCGGACCTCGCCGCGCGCTTTGGACTCCAGCCATCCCACAGTTACTGCAATCTTGGCCTTGCCGAGTCCGCTCTGCTGACCGCCGCCATGGGCTGCCCGGAAGACGAGCTCAAATTCGTTTTGACCGACGATAAATATTATCTGAATGCGGTCGATGTCCTGCATTCGGCCTTGATCGGCAGCCGCAACCTGCATGTGGTCGCCGCGCGCAAAAACGGCGTATGGGGCGGTCCTACCTATGTTTCCACCATCTTCGGCTTGCTTGAGGACACGGTGTACGAGCTGACGGACCCCAGGACTTGGAGGCTTGCATAAGACGGCGCCGGGCATCGGGAAGCAATGGCCTGTATTTATTGCACGATCAGCCTATGGAGCGGGTGCTGGCGATGCGGGAAATGTATCGCAGGCTGTCCGACGAACTGTACGCGCATCAGCTGGAGCATGCCGCGGGCACGGTGGTCCTGTCTTCGGAGTCGATGGCTTACGAGGCCTTCCAGGCGGTGGACGGCAAGCGCTGCGCGCATATTCGGACGCTGTCCACTCGGCCCGACCTGGAGCGCGTGCGCAAGCTGCTGTGCGCCGCGGAGGAGGTCGTGGTGGTGGAGCACAACGGTTCCCGCTTCAATCTGGCGGAGTACGTCGAGGCCACGCTGCTCATCAGGGTCAAGAAAATCTATAGCGACGCCTATGAATGGCCCCGGATAGAGACTTTTCAGGCCGCGGCCGCGCCGCGCAAGCTCGAGGCCTTGCTGGCTGAGCCTTCTTGCGCGCTGGCGGGATAGCCGCCGCGCCGCAACCATCCATTTCCCATTTTCATTGTTTTTCCGAATCCCGAACGGGCTTCGGCAACCCCTGTATTGCCCAAGGAGTGAGAAATCATGACGCAGGAAAACGCAAAACACGACAAGTTGGCAGGCAAGACCATGATCGTGGCCGGCGGCGCCAGAGGCATAGGCGCAGCCATCGTCGAGGCGCTGGCCCGGCAGCAGGTCAAGGTTTGCATCTTCGACACCGACCGCGCGCCGACAGCCACCAATCATTATCAGAGCCGGGACATCAGCGGCTATCAGGCCGCTTGCGAGCTGGCGAGACGTTGACGGCGCAAGGCTTGTCGGTCAAGGCCATGGCGGTGGACGCCACGGCTGAGGCGCAGGTGGTGGAGGCCGTTGGCAATGTGGCCCACGCAGCGGAAGATTTTTACGGACTGGTGAACGCCATCGGCAGCAGCCATGTGGCCAACGCGGTGGACTCGTCGCTAAGCGAGTTCGAGGCCATCTGCAGACCAACTTGACCGCGCCCTATCTGACCTCCCGCGAGGCGGGACGCGCGCTGATCCGGCAAGGCAAAGGGCGGCGCCATTCTGAACATTAGTTCCATCGCCGCGAAGGCCGCTTTCCCCGGCATTTCCGCTTATTGCGCGGCCAAGGCCGGCCTGCAGGGTTTTTCCGGCTCGCTGGCGCTGGAGCTGGCGCCCCACAACATCCGGGTCAACTGCGTGTGCCCTGGCATCGTCAAGACCAATATGTGGAAGTACCTGGAAAACCAGCTGATGACGCCGAGGAAAACCTGGCGCAATTGTGGCGAGGATGGAAAGCTTGATTCCGCTGGGACGCACCCAGACCGCGGAGAACATCGCGCGCTTCTGCGTGGCGATACTCGAAAACGAGGACATCACCGCCCAGTC
>NZ_MKCT01000077.1 GCF_001855555.1 Chromobacterium sphagni
CGGTCGCGTGCAGCTCGGCGACCCGGATCAGGGTGCCGGGCGCGGGGCCGTTGAAGCGGACGAAGCCCAGATCCAGCTGGCGGTTTTCCAGCGCGTCGAATTGGGCGGCGGTGAACAGCTCGCGCAGCGTCAGCTTGACGTCGGGAAAGGACTGGCGGTATTGCTGCAGGCTGTGATGCAGGATGGGCGTGAGCGGCAGCGAGGAGGTGAAGCCTATTCGCAGCTCGCCGATTTCGCCTCCCGCCGCGCGGCGGACGGCGTTGACGGCACCGGCGCTGTCGGCCAGGATCTGCCGCGCGCGCGGCAACAGCTGCTGGCCGGCGGCGGTCAGCTCGACCTTGCGCTGGTGGCGGCGGAACAGCGCTACGCCCAGTTCGGCCTCCAGCGCCTGGATCTGCTGGCTCAGCGGCGGCTGGCCGATGTGCAGTCGCCTGGCGGCGCGGGTGAAGTGCAGCTCTTCGGCGACGGCGACGAAATAACGCAGATGGCGCAGTTCCATATTGATATTTATAAAGTATGAATTGATACTGAAATATATATTGGACTGCGGGTATGGCCAAGCCTAAGCTGATGGTGTTGTCCTGACCGAGATTGTTGCCGTGCCCGTCCATGCCCCTTCCGCCGCCATTCCCCTCCAAGCCGCTGCCGCCCCGCCCGCAGGCAAGCTGCATGCCGGCACCCCGGCGTTCCGCTCCACCGCGCTGGCGATGTTCGCCGGCGGCTTCTGCACTTTCGCCATGCTGTACTGCACCCAGCCGCTGATGCCGCTGTTCGCCCATGACTTCGGCCTGACTCCGGCGGCGGCCAGCGGCGTGGTGTCGGTGTCCACCGGCACGCTGGCGCTGGCGCTGATTCCCGCCAGCCTGCTGGCCGACCGCTTCGGCCGCCGCGGCCTGATGAACAGCGCGCTGGCCTTGGCGGCCTTGCTGATGCTGCTCTCGGCGTTTGCCGACAGCTTCAGCCGCTTCCTGCTGCTGCGCGCCCTGTTCGGCGTGGCGCTGGCCGGCCTGCCGGCGGTGGCGATGGCTTATCTGAGCGAGGAGGTGGACGGCAGGTCGCTGGGACAGTCGATGGGCCTCTATATCGCCGGCAATGCGCTGGGCGGCATGTGCGGCCGTTTTCTGGCCTCGGTGTTGGCCGACCACGTCGGCTGGCGCGGCGCGGTGCTGGCGCTGGCGGCGTTGGGAGGGCTGGGCGCCTGGCTGTTCTGGCGCACTTTGCCGCCGTCGCGCCATTTTCAGCCGCGCCGGCATGATTTCGGCCGCATGGGCAGCGAGTTGCGCGGTTTGTTGCGCGACGCCGGCCTGCCCTGGCTGTTCCTGTCGGCCTTTCTGCTGATGGGGTGTTTTGTCAGCCTGTACAACTACCTGGGTTTTCGTCTGCTGGCTGCGCCGTTCAACCTTAGCCAGAGCATGCTGGCGCTGGTGTTTTCGCTGTATATGGTGGGCATCTGGTCGTCGGCCTGGGTTGGCCAACTGGCGGACAAGCTGGGGCGGCGCAATGTGCTGTGGCTGATGGTGCTGCTGATGCTGGCGGGCCTGGCGCTGACGCTCAGCGATTCGCTGTGGCTGCTGGCGCCGGGCATCGCTTTGTTCACCTTCGGCTTTTTCGCCGGCCATTCGGTGGCCAGCAGCTGGGTGGGCTTGCGCGCGCGGCAGGGCAGGGCGCTGGCTTCGGCCTTGTATCTCACCGCCTATTATCTGGGGTCCAGCCTGTTCGGCTCGCTGTCCGGCCTGATGTGGGGGCGCGGCGGCTGGCATGGGGTGGCGACGGTGCTGGCGGCAGGGTTGGCGCTGATGATGGCCATCAGCCTGGGCTTGCGCCGGCTGCGGCCCTTGCCGCAAGCCTAGCGTCCGCAAACGAAAATGCCCCGCGTTGCGGGGCATTTTTCCATGGTGTTGCCGGCGTCAGCGGATGATGCCGCCGCCCAGGCAGATGTCGCCGTGGTACAGCACGGCGGACTGGCCGGGTGTGACCGCCCATTGCTTCTCGCCGAAGGTGAGGGTGGCCTGTCCGTCGACGATGGGAGACAGGCTGCAGGCGGCATCGGCCATCCGGTAGCGGTTCTTGGCGCTGTAGGCGCCGGCTTGCGGCGCGTTGGGCAGCGTCCAGCTCAGGTCCGCCATCGCCAGCGTGGGCTTGAGCAGCAGCGGGTGGTCGTGGCCCTGCACCACGATCAGCTGGTTGGCCGGGATGTCCTTGCCGGCGACGAACCACGGCTCGCCGTTGCCGTCCTTGCTGCCGCCTATGGTCAGGCCCTTGCGCTGGCCCAGCGTGTAGTACATCAGGCCGATGTGTTCGCCGACCACCTTGCCGTCCGGCGTCACCATCTTGCCGGGGGAGGTGGGCAGATAGCGCTGCAGGAATTCGCGGAACGGCCGCTCGCCGATGAAGCAGATGCCGGTGGAGTCCTTCTTGGCAGCGGTGGGCAGGCCGGCCTCTTCCGCCAGCTTGCGCACCTCGGTCTTGCGGATGTCGCCCAGCGGGAAGATGGCTTTCGCCAATTGATGCTGACGCAGCCGGTACAGGAAGTAGCTCTGGTCCTTGGTGTGGTCCACCGCCTTCATCAGGTAGTGGACGCCGTCCTGCTCCATCTTGCGCGCGTAGTGGCCGGTGGCGATGCAGTCGGCGCCCAGCGCCAGCGCGTAGTCGAGGAAGGCCTTGAACTTGATCTCGGCGTTGCACAGCACGTCCGGGTTGGGCGTGCGGCCGGCCGAGTATTCCTTCAGGAAGTACGAGAACACGCGGTCCTTGTACTCCTTGGCGAAATTGACCACTTCCATGTCGATGCCGACGATGTCGGCCACGCTCATCGCGTCCAGCGCGTCCTGCTTGATCGAACAGTATTCGCTGTCGTTGTCGTCTTCCCAGTTCTGCATGAACACGCCTATCACTTCATGCCCCTGCTGCTTGAGCAGCCAGGCGGTGACCGACGAATCCACGCCGCCGGACATGCCGACGACAATACGTTTCTTACCCGTCACGGGGAGTTTCCTTCCTTGCTTTGCTGGGCGGCCGCGGCCAGCCCGGATACGGCCGGCGGCTCATATCCCTTCATCCAAACTGAAAGGGGAACCACCACGGGCGGTTCCCCGAAATCCTTGAACCAGGTGTCCACCGCCCAGTCCTGGCCGGCGGCGATATCGTGCAGCACCCCGGTGTAGTGCAGATCCAGGATCCACAGCGCCCGCCATGCAGGTGGCGCCGCATGGTGGAATTTCAACCAGCCTTGCTTATCCAGATAGGAGAGAAAGGCGCTGACGTTGCTGCTGTGGTCTACGCAGTCCATCCGTCCTTCGGCCGGGCCGTCATGGATGTTGCCGCCCTTGTCCTGCCAGATGGGAGTTTCGCGCGCGGCGATGCGGTACAGCGCGGTGACCGCGTCGCTGACGGCGTCGCGCTCGCTGGCGGCGGAGTCGGCCCGCGTCAGGCGGGCGGCCAGCCAGTCGCGGGCTTCATCGGAAATTTCGAAATAGGTCTGCCTGGAACAACGGTAATGATAACAGATGTTTAGCCCGTCGGCGTGGCCGGAGCCGGGGAGCAGGCACAGCAGGATCAACAGCAGCGGCGTCAGGCGTGGCGGCATAGGCGGGCATCCGGTGGGTGGATCAGCGCAGGTCGCGTATCAGTTCTAGCGGATATATTATGCCACTGAGATGATCGGCCAGGCATTGCAGCGCCACCGGGCTGCGCAGCCTGTGGCGCTGCGCCGAAATGTCCTCGAAGCTGAGCCAGTGTACCGCGACGATGCCGGCGTCCAGGCGGGCGGGCTGGGGAGGCGCCGCGGCGCTGCCGTGGAAGGCGAAGCGCAGGTAAGTGATGTCGCTGTCCGGGCGGTCGGCCAGGTAGATGCCGGTCAGCCCCTGGGGAGTGAAATGCCAGCCGCTTTCCTCGCGGGTCTCGCGCACCACCGCCTGCAGCAGGGTTTCGCCGTGTTCCAGATGGCCGGCCGGCTGGTTCAGCCGCAGGCCGTCCGCCGTATCCTCCTCCACCATCAGGAAACGGCGATTTTGCTCGATGATGGCGGCGACCGTGGTGTTGGGCCTCCATTCTCTCTGCAAGTTATTGACAATCATTCTTGTTTGTCTCTATGATGATGATAACTATTCTTGATTGTAAGCCGGAGGGGGCTCACATGTACGTTTGCCTGTGCAATGCCGTGACCGACAGCCAGATCCGCCAGGCCGTCCATGCCGGCGCCAGCCGCATGTGCGACTTGCGCCGCGAACTGGGAGTCGCTTCTGATTGCGGCAAGTGCGCGTGCATGGCCAACCAGGTTCGCAAGGACGCGCAAGCCGAATTGATGGTCTGCTCGGTGGCGCGAACCGCCGCCTGACCGCTGTTTCCTCCTCTGACCAGGCTGGCCTCTGCGCCAGCTAATCCCATTCCCGTCTTGAGCCTTTCCCCCGCTGTGCCATAATGTCTGGATAAATTCATGGGAGGATATGGCATGCAAGGCGACAAGAAGGTCATCAAATACCTGAACCAGATTCTCAAGAACGAGCTGACCGCGATCAACCAGTACTTCCTGCATGCGCGCATGTACAAGAACTGGGGACTGAAGAAGCTCAATGAGCACGAATACGAAGAGTCCATCGATGAAATGAAGCACGCCGACAAGCTGATCGAGCGCGTGCTGTTCCTGGAGGGGCTGCCCAATCTGCAGGACCTGGGCAAGCTGCACATCGGCGAAAATCCGCACGAGATGCTGCAGTGCGACCTGAAGCTGGAGCTGGAGGCGCTGCCGTTGCTGCGCGAGGCCATCGCCTACTGTGAAACCGCCAAGGATTACGTGACGCGCGATCTGCTGGAGGACATCCTGGAAAGCGAAGAGGAGCATGTGGACTGGCTGGAGACCCAGCTTGACCTGATCGAACGTGTCGGCATCCAGAACTATCTGCAAAGCCAGATGGAAGACGCTTCCTGATCCCGCTTGAATTGGATGCGCAATGAAAAAGGGCTGTCTCGCGACAGCCCTTTTTGCGTCCGGGCACTGCCCGGATTACTTTTTCGCCGCCGGTTTGGCGGCCGGTGCGGCAAGCGGGGCGGAGGCGCCGGCCGGGGCCGGTTCTTCGCTTTCCTCCCACGGCAACGCCACTTTTTCCTTGTGGATGGTCAGGCCCTTGGCGTTGTAGTTCAGCTCGGTGGATATCTGACCGTTGTCCTCGACGATGTAGTCTTCGGACTTCCACTGCGCCAGCTGGCTGTCCAGGAGACTCTTGGCCAGGTCGTCCACCTCCTGCATATTGGGCTGGTCCTCCGCGGTGTGGTCCACGGTGAACAGGTTGCGCGCCTGGGTCAGCACCAAGCCTTCCAGCGTCTGGCGCGGCAGGCTGAGCTTGGCCTCGGCCTCGATGCGCTTGGCCAGCAGGGTGATGTCGCCCAGGTCGGCCGGCGTGAAGCCGTTGATGCCCAGACTGCCTTGCAGCGTGGCTTCGCCGCTGGGCATTTTCAGGTAGAACTCGTTGATCAGCAGCTTGGGGTTGTTCTCCAAGAGCGGAATCGCGTTCTTCTTGATGGTGTCGACGTACTGTTTGCGCAATACCGCCGGATCCACCCCCTCGAACGGGATCTGGCTGATCGCCCGGTCCAGCTTGACCAGCGTCGGGCCGTGCAGGTGATTGGCCGACACGTCCAGCCGCATCGGGCCGTAGCGGTTTTCGTTGAAGCTCAGTTCGGCGAAGTTCACCTTGCCGCGGGTGTTGACGAAGTCGTCCTGCTCGCTGGTGACGATCTGGTAGCTGAAGTTCTTCAACACCACCGACGACGGTTTGAACTCGCCGGACGGATTGACGAACTCGCCCACCCGCACCCGGGTCATCAGGTAGATCAGCTCGTTCAGCTTGATGCTGTACGGCACGCTTTCACGCGAGCTGAGCTGGATATTGCCTATGGTCAGTTCGCTGGTGCCCAGTTTGATGTCGGTGTTGCCGGGGCGCATGTCGGAGACGTAACGCACGCCCTCGAACGACACATTGCCCTTGCTGGCGGCTTCCAGCAGGAAACCCGGCGACAGCGCTTCGGTCTTGTATTCGCGGTAGCCGTGGGCGTAGTCGACCTGCAGGTCGAAGCCCTTCCATTTCATCTTGACGCCGGACAGCGCCTCTTCGTAGTCGAAGGACGGGATGTTGACGTCCAGCAGGCCGCCGCCACCGAAACCGATGTGGTTGACGATGGTGATCGGGTCCTTGTCGCCGAAGAAGGTCTTCAGCGTCTTGCGGGTGGCGTCGCTCATCGCGAACTCGGTCTTCACCAGCGCGCGCCCCGGACGGAAGCTGAAGCCGGAGAGCCCGGGCAGCGGACCATGCTGGATGTGGTTGGTGAACTTGATGGTGGCGTTCAGCAACGACTTCATATTGTCTGGCAGCATGTTTTCATACGGGCCGGACAGATGGCGGTTGAACACCAGCTCGGTGGTCTCGGTGGAGGAGAACCAGCCGCGTTCGTAACTGTGTGATTTGACCTTGAACAGGGGCAGGCTGGCCAGCATCCGGTGCTGTTCCTGCAGGGTGTCCTCGGCTTTGACCCCGGCCCAGTAGCTGGAGGCCGCATACAGGACGAACAGGCCACCGACGGTGGCGCCGGCAATGATCAGTCGACGTTTTGGCAACACTAGTATTTTTTCTGCACTAGGGTGAAATGATGCTCTATGGTACACCAATGCATGGCGGCATGGGCTGTCAAAGCGCCGCGCCGCCGA
>NZ_MKCT01000078.1 GCF_001855555.1 Chromobacterium sphagni
CCGCGCCTTGGTTTCCAGCGGCTGCGGCCGCAAGGTGGAGCCGATCACGCTGATGCGCTTCATCAGCAAGCGACCGAAATCCAGTTCGGCCTTCAGCCCGCCCATCAAACCGATATTCACCAGCCGGCCATCCGGATTCAGCGCCTGCAGGTTTTCCGCCAGGTAGCTGGCGCCCACCGGGTCCAGCACCGCGTCCGCCCCGCCCCAGCTTTTCACCAGCTCGCCGAAGGCCGGCGCTTGACGGTAGTTGAACACCTGCGCCGCGCCCAATTCACGGCAGAAGGCCAGCTTGTCCGCGCTGCCGGCGCTGGCGAAGGCCTGCGCGCCAAGCAAACCGGCCACCTGGATGGCCGCCACGCCGACGCCGCTGGCGCCGGCATGCACCAGCACATTGTCGCCGGCCCTGACGCCGGCCTTTTCCGCCAGATTGAACCAGGCCGTCATCCACGCCTCCGGCAGGCTGGCCGCCTCCACCCAGGACAAAGGGTCCGGCTTGACAATGGCAAGCGCCTCGTCCATCAGCGCATATTCGGCATAGCCGCCGCCCTCCAGCAGGCCGAACACCGCGTCGCCCGGCTGAAAGTTCGACTCGCCGGCCACCTCCTCCACCACGCCGGCCACCTCCAGCCCCATCAGCGGACTGGCGCCCGGCGGCGGCGCATAACGCCCCTCGCGCTGCATCAGATCGGCGCGATTAACCCCCGCCGCCATCACCCGCACCAGAAGCTTGCCAGGCACCGCCTGCGGCCGATCCCGCTCGACCAACTCCATCGTTTCCACGCCGCCCGGCGCCTGCTGCGCCACCGCCTGCATTTTCATCGCGATTCCCTTCCGTGTTTGATATCCGACAAATGCGGCCAGTCTCCGCCAGTCCAAGCCTCTACGCGAAATAATCGAGTACGGCGACATATGCCATGAGCTGGATCAAGCAATGGCGGCCGGCTTTGATTACAATGCCCCGTCATGAGCGAGAACTGTTTCCACTGCGGCCTGCCGGTTCCGGCGGGCTCCCACTTCCCCATCCGCTACCGCCAGCGCGAGGAGGCGGCCTGCTGCGCCGGTTGCCAGGCGGTGGCCGTCACCATCATCGATTCCGGCCTGTCGGACTACTACCAGCACCGCACCCAGGATTCGGCCCGCGCCGAAGCGCTGCCGCAGAACCTGCTGGAACAGATCCGGCTGTACGATTCCGACGAATTGCAGCGCAGTTTCGTCCATATCGACCAGAATCAGGTACGCGAAGCCGCGCTGATGCTGGAAGGCATCAGCTGCGCCGCCTGCATCTGGCTCAACGAGCAGCATCTGCGCCAGTTGCCGGGCGTGGTGGCAGTGGACATCAATTACAGCACCCAGCGCGCCCGCGTGCGTTGGGACAACGGCAAAATCCAGCTGTCCCGCCATTCTGGAGGCGGTGGCCGCCATCGGCTATCGCGCCCACCCCTACGACGCCGAGCGCCAGGAAGCCTTGCAGCAGAAAGAGCGCAAACAGGCGCTGGGCCGGCTGTGGGTGGCCGGCTTATCGATGATGCAGGTGATGATGTACGCGGTGCCGGTATACCTGGCGCCGGACGGCGACATCGCGCCCGACCTGCTGTGGCTGCTGCACTGGGCCAGCTTAATCCTCACGCTGCCGGTGCTGCTGTACTCGGCCTTGCCGTTTTACCGCGCCACCTGGCGCGACCTGAAAACCGGCCGCGTCGGCATGGACACACCGGTCACCATCGGCATACTCACGGCATTCTTCGCCAGCCTCTGGGCGCTGCTCCACAAATACGAGCACGGCATCTATTTCGATTCGGTGTCGATGTTCGTGTTCCTGCTGCTGGGCGGCCGCTATCTGGAATCCATCGCCCGCCGCAAGGCCGGCGCCGCCAGCGAGAGCCTGGTCAGACTGGTGCCGGCCTTCGCCCACCGGCTGGCAGGCTGGCCCGCCAGCCGCGATAGCCGCGAGGCCACCGTCGCCAGCCTGTGCCCCGGCGACGTGATTCTGGTCAAAGCCGGCGAAACCATACCGGTAGACGGCACGGTACTGGACGGCCGCAGCGCAAGCGACGAAGCGCTGCTCACCGGCGAAAGCCGGCCGATAGGCAAAAGCCCGGGCGCCGCCGTCATCGCCGGCAGCGTCAACACCGCCAGCCCATTGATCTTGCGAGTGGATCAGGTTGGCGAATCCACCCGGCTGGCCGGCATCGTCCGCCTGTTGGACCGGGCGCTGGCGGAGAAACCCAGGCTGGCGGTGGCGGCGGACCGCTTCGCCAGCTGGTTCGTGGCGCTGCTGCTGATCGCCGCCGCCGCTAGCTATATCGGCTGGCATTTCATCGAACCGGAGCGCGCGCTGTGGGTCATGGTGGCGGTGCTGGTGATCTCCTGTCCCTGCGCGCTGTCGCTGGCCACCCCGGCTGCGCTCACCGCCGCCAGCGGCCATCTGGCCAGCCTGGGCGTGCTCACCACCCGCGGCCACGCGCTGGAAACACTGGCAAAAGTCACCGACGTGGTATTCGACAAGACCGGCACCCTCACCCACGGCCAAATGCGGCTGCTGGATATCGCGGCCCCAGGCAGCCTGGGCCGCGAACCCGCCTTGGCGCTGGCCGCCGCGCTGGAGCAGGGATCGGAACACCCGCTGGCGCAGGCGCTGCTGCAAGCGGCCAAGGACACAACTGCGCCACGGGCTGAATCGCTGCTCAACCATCCCGGCCATGGCGTGGCTGGCATGCTGGACGGACGCGAATGGCGGCTGGGCTCCGCGCCCTTCATCTCCGCCTGGCTGGGTCAGCCCGTGAGCGATGAACAGGATTGGCATGCCGGCAGCAGCCAGGTGCTGCTGGCCAACGCCGACGGCGTGCAGGCACGCTTCGCCATCGGCGACGCCGTCCGCGCGGAGGCCGCCGCGCTGATCGCGCAACTGCGGCAACAAGGCCTGGCGGTGCATCTGCTCAGCGGCGATGGCGACAGCGCCGTCGCCGGTCTGGCGCAGGAGCTGGGCATAAAGCGGCGCCGCGCCCGCGCCGCGCCGGAAGACAAGCTTGCTTACGTCGGCGCGCTGCAGGCGCAGGACAAACGGGTGCTGATGGTCGGCGACGGCATAAACGACGCGCCGGTATTGGCGCGCGCCGACGTCTCCATCGTCATGGGCGGCGGCACCGACGTGGCGCGCGCCAGCGGCGACATGGTGTTGATCGCGGACCAGCTTGGTCTGATAGACGCGGCCATAGGCGTCAGCCGCCGCACATTGACGGTGATAAGGCAGAATCTGTGCTGGGCGGCGGCTTATAATCTGGTGGCGCTGCCGCTGGCCATCCTCGGCCACGTCACGCCCTGGCTCGCCAGCCTGGGCATGGCGCTCAGCTCGCTGCTGGTGGTGGGCAACGCGCTGCGCCTCGTCAAACGGAAGAACTGATGGAAAGCCTCTACCTGCTCATCCCCCTCAGTCTGGTGCTGGCCTTCGTCATCGGCGCCATTTTCTGGTGGGCCACCCGCTCCGGCCAGTTCGACGATATGGAAGGCCCGGCGCACCGCATCCTGATGGACGACGACTCGCCCCGCCAGGAGGAGAAAGAAGAGTAGACAAGGGGAAAAAAGGGCCGCGTTCGCAATCGTAGAATGCGGCTTTTGTGCAGACGAATTACTGCCTATAACCAGTCTACGTGTTACTACTTAGCCTATTGAGCGAGCCCCATGCGCACATTCTTGATCTCGATGTCCGTCTGCATCCTGTCCGCGCTGGCGTTCAGCCAAGCCCAGGCCTCCAGCTTCGCCCTGCTGCTCAGCGGCTGCGTCAGCGGCATCCTCGCCCTCGCCCTCAACCAATGGCTGCACCACCGCAGCCTGATGAAGCCGCTGCAGGACATCGAGCGGCACCTGGACCAGCTGCTGGCCGACACGCCCATCCATCTTGGCCAGCCCCTGCCTCTGCCGGCTGAAAATACCCCGCTGCGCCATGCCATTGGCAAACTGAACCGGCTATTGGAGCGCGCCCACATCGCGCTCCGCGATGTCGCCGGGGCTTCGGTGCGGCTGATGCCGATGGCGCAGGAGCTGACCGACACCTACAGCTCCATGCTGCAGAAAAGCCTGTTGCAGGCCAATCACGGCCAAGCTCTGCTTGGCGCCATCAACACCATGATGGAGCAGGCGCAACAGCTGCAGGCGCACCTGGAAGAGATTACCGGCTCCACCCACAGCGCCAGCGGCGACATGCAGGAGAGCCGCGACACCACCATGGTGGTGATAGACGGCGTCACCGAAATGGCGCAGCTGCTGGAAAAATCCACCCAGGAGGTGCAGGCGCTGGTCGATGCGTCGGGCCAGGTGGGCAATATTCTGGAGACCATCCAGGACATCGCCGACCAAACCAACCTGCTGGCGCTGAACGCCGCGATAGAGGCCGCCCGCGCCGGAGAAATGGGCCGCGGCTTCGCCGTGGTGGCGGACGAGGTGCGCAAACTGGCGCACAACACCCAGGAAGCCACCCGCAGCATCCAGAGCATCATGCTGCAAGTGCAACAAGGAACCAAGAAAGTGGCGGAAACGATGCAGGCGTCCAACCAGCACGCCGACACCGCCGCCACCCACGCTGGCGCCTCGCGTGAAAAACTGGAGAACATCACCCTGTCCATTCACGGCATCAACCAGTCTTCGCGAGCCATCAGTCAAGCCATCCTGCAGCAGAACGCCTCGGTGCAGGCTTCCAAGGCTTCCGGCGACATCCTGATCCAGCTCAATCAGGACGCGCTGGACTCCAACCGCATCCTGTCGGTTTCGCCGGACGACCTGCGCAAGCTGGCCATCAAGCTTTGCCAGGGCCTGGAGGCTTTCGACACCGGCGACGCCATGCGGAACGACAAGCGCCGCAACGTTGCCCGCCCCCAGGAGCTGCAGTTGGCGGCCGTCAAGGGCCGCGACGCCAGCGGCGGCGTCAAGCCGTCCTAGCCGCACCACGTGGTCAATAAGAAATTGACAATTTACCCTTCGCTTATATAATCGCCCTCTTTTTCGCCAACAGCTCCCCAGCAGCCGCGCGCCTTCTTGGCCGCAGCCTGCGTCCAGACAGGGGCGCGCGCGTTGACTCGGCCGCCACGCCGGGCCCGCATGCGCCTCCATCGCTGTTCCAATCCTGAAGGGCGTCCGTGAATACCATCCAAGCACTCGCCGGCATGCTGTTGCTGGTCGGCGTGGCCTATGCTTTTTCCACCCAGCGCAGCGCCGTCAACTGGCGCACCGTGCTGATCGGCCTGGCCATCCAGAGCGGCCTGTTTCTGCTGATCAACTATCTGCCGGCGGTACGCCACGGCTTCGACGCCTTCGGCTCCGGCTTCGCCAAGGTGCTGGGTTTCGCCGGCGAAGGCGCCCGCTTCATCTTCGGCGACCTGGCCAACCCGGGCGGTAAGCTGGGCTTCCTGTTCGCCTTCATGGTGCTGCCGGTGATGATCTTCTTCTCCGCCCTCACCGCCCTGCTGTACCACTTCGGCATCCTGCAGCGCGTCGTCGCCGTGCTGGCCTGGCTGATGAAGCGCAGCATGCGCCTGTCCGGGCCGGAGAGCGTGGTCACCGCCGCCAACATCTTCCTGGGCCAGACCGAGGCCCCGCTGCTGGTGCGGCCCTACATCCGGCACATGACCCGTTCGGAACTGGCCTGCATCATGATCGCCGGCATGTCCACACTGTCCGGCGGCGTGCTGGCGGCCTATGTCGCCTTCCTCGGCGGCGCGGATCTGGCTGAACAGGCGAGGTTCGCCACCTATCTGCTCACCGCCTCCTGCATGAACGCGGCCGGCGCGGCAGTGTTCTGCAAGATCATGTTCCCGGAGGTCAGCCCGGAGCAGATGTCGTGCAGCCAGCTGAAGCAAGGGCAGGAGAAGCAGGACGGCAACTTCGTCGGCGCCATCGTCACTGGCGCGCTGGACGGCATGAAGATGGCGGCGGCGGTGGCCACCATCCTGCTGGCCATCGTGTCGCTGATCGCGCTGGCCAACTACGCGGTAAAAGACGGACTGGGCGAGCTCCTGGGCGTCAACTCCTCCATCCGCGTCTCCACCCACGGCATGTTCGACGGCCTGACGCTGCAATACCTGGTGGGCCAGGTATTCCGCGTGTTCGCCTTCCTGATGGGAATCGGCTGGGACGAGACCCTGGGCGTCGGCAGCCTGCTCGGGCAGAAGATCGTGCTCAACGAGTTCATCGCCTACCTGGACCTGGCCAAGATGAAGGCCGCCGGCACGCTGTCGCCGCAAACCGTGATGATCGCCACCTTCGCGCTGGCCAGCTTCTCCAACTTCTCCTCGGTGGGCATCTGCGTCGCCGGCATCGGCGCGCTGGCGCCGGAGAGGCAGAAAGAGCTGGCCCAGATCGGCATGCGCGCGCTGCTGGCCTCGATCATGACCGGCTTCATGACCGCTTCCACCACCGGCCTGTGGCTGTCGCTGTTCTGATCCGGGCCTGACAGCCAGGCGGGAATCGGCTAGCATGCGATTCCCGCCTTTTCCATCTACGGTGATCCGTGAAAGCCGACTTTTCCTTCTTCGCCACCCGGCGTTTCCTGCCCTTGTTCGGCACCCAGTTCCTGGGCGCCTTCAACGACAATATGCTGAAAACCGCCATCGTGGTGCTGATCAGCTTTCACGGCCTGACGCTGGCCGGCATGCCGCCGGAACAATTGGTCAATCTGGCGGCCGGCATTTTCATCCTGCCCTTCTTCCTGTTTTCCGCCAGCGCCGGCAAACTGTCCGAGCGCTTCGACAAGGCGCGCATCGCCCGGCTGATCAAGCTGGCGGAGATCGCCATCATGCTGCTGGCCGGCGCGGGTTTTATGTGGCAGTCGGCGGGACTGTTGCTGTCGTCGCTGTTCATGATGGGCACCCACTCCGCCTTCTTCGGCCCGATGAAATATTCGGTGCTGCCGCAATACCTGCGCGAGGGCGAGCTGGTGGGCGGAACCGGCCTGATCGAAATGGGCACCTTCCTCGCCATCCTGCTGGGGCAGCTGCTGGGCAGCGTATTCACCCACAACGGCTCGCTACTGATCATAGGCGCACTGCTGCTGACCGCGCTGCTGGGTTTTTTCAGCAGCACCGCCATGCCGGCGGTGGCGCCGGGCGCTCCGCAGCTGAAACTGTCCTGGAACTTCCTGGCGGACTCGGTGGACCTGGTGGGCCAGGCCTGGCGCATCCATGACGTGCGCTGCTCGATTCTTGGCATTTCGTGGTTCTGGCTGATGGGCGCGGTCTACACTACCCAGTTGCCCACCTTCACCCGCCTGCACCTGGGCGGCGACGCCGATGTCTACACCCTGCTGCTGGCGCTGTTCTCCATCGGCATAGGCCTGGGATCGGTGATGTGCGCCAAACTGTCGCACGGCAAGCTGCAACTGGGCATCGTGCTGCTGGGCAGTGTCGGCATGACGGTATTCGGCGGCGACCTGGCGCTGGGCGCGATGCCCCACCACCAAGGCGCGCTGGCCACGCTGACCGAGTTCCTGGCCCGCGCCAGCAGCTGGCGCAGCATTGTCGACGTCACTCTGCTGGGCTTCTTCGGCGGCTTTTTCACCGTGCCACTGTACACCTGGCTGCAAACCGGCAGCCCGGACGAGTTCCGCTCGCAGGCGGTGGCCGCCAACAACATCATCAACGGCTTCTACATGGTGGCGGCCGCCATCGGCAGCGCGCTGATGCTCAAATGGTTCGACAGCATCTCGATGCTGCTGCTGGCGGTGGCGCTGCTCAATGTCCTGGCCACCGCTCACCTGGCCTGGCGCGCGCCGGTGATCTGGCGCCAGCGCTTCAGCTGGATCGCGCCGCTGTTTGGCGGCAACGCCTGAGCGGAAACGACGACGAGGGCAAACGCCGCCGTTTTTCCGCCTGTCCGCCCATTCACTCGCCGGTTTCGTGCGCCTCCTGCACCCGCTCGCCTACCAGCCGCGACAGCTTGTCTATGGCCTTGCCGTTTTTCGCATCCGGCAGCGAAACGAGGAAACAGATTCCGCCGGCCGGCAGATTTTCCGCATAGATGCTGCCCGAGTGAGCCAGCACGATCTGCCGGCAGATCGCCAACCCAAGCCCGGTGCCTCCCGAGCCGTTGGCGGTGGCGCTGCTCTGCACGAACTTTTCGAAAATCCGCTCCAGCTCCGCCTCGGGGACCCCAGGCCCCTGATCGGCTACCGACAGGGTGATCGTGGAACTGAAGCGCTGCAGCTCCACGGTGATTCGGCTGCCCGGCGGGGCGAACTTGATCGCATTGGACAGCAGATTGGCCAGCACCTGCTGCATGCACTTGCGGTCGGCCCAGACCGGCAGCGGCGCCGACGGCAGCTCCAGCCGCAGGCCGATATCGGTCTCCATCATCCTGCCCTCTTCGCCCTGAGTCATCTGGCGGACCAGTTCCGCCAGATCCACCTCCTCCCGACTCAACACCATCCGGCCGGACTCCAGCTTGGCCAGGTCCAACAGATCGTTCAGCAGGGCCAGCAAGCGGGTTCCGCTGGCGTGGACATTCTCGAAATAACGTTTGAGCCGGACGGCCGGCACCTGCATCGCCTTGCCGCAGCCGATCTCGGCGAAGCTGAGGATGCCATGCAACGGCGTGCGCAGCTCATGCGACATATTGGCGAGGAATTCGGACTTGGCCTGATTGGCGCGCTCCGCCTCCTCCTTGGCCTGCAACAGGTCGGCGGTGCGCAGCGCCACCAGCTCCTGCAGATGATTGCGGTGGCTGTGCAGCTCCTGCTCCACCCGTTTGCGCTCCGTCACATCCCGCCCCACCCCGCGATAGCCGCGCAAGCTCCCATCGGCCGCGAGCAGCGGGCAGGCGCTGATGGCTATCCACTGGCGCCCCCCTCCAGGCTTCTGGTAGCTGAACTCGAAATCGCGTATCTCCCGACGCTCGGCCAACAGTCGCGACAACAAGCGGTTTTTCTCGCGGCTTGACCGCAACGGCCGCCACCAGCGGCGCCCCAGCAGCTTGCCCATGGGAATGCCGGTCAGCTCGCTGAAATGCTCCGAGCAATAGCTGAGCCGCCCGTCGGCGTCCACCTCCCACAGCCAATCCGACGCGATGCTGGCGAACATCCGGAACCGTTCCTCGCTCTGCTGCAGCGCCCGGGTGCTCTTGCCTGCCAGTTCTTCCGCCATTTCCCTGCGCCTTATCAGCAGATTGAGATAAATGCCGAGAAAGACCGTGAACGCCACTCCGGCCGGCAGCACCAGCCGCGAGACCGCATGGCTGCCATTGGCCTCGATATAGCGCGGCAGCGCCCGCAAGGTGACCCGCCACACCCGTCCGCCCACGTCCAGCGTCCGGCTCAGCGACGCCGCGCCCGGTGCCGCCTCCTCAGGTGCCACCAAGCCGACCGAGCGCCGCGGATCGGTAACATCCTCCAGTTGCAGGCTGACTCCCTTTTCCTTCAAGCCAGGCAAGGCGCGTGTCGCCAGCCGAGCGGCATTGATGCCGCCGACCACCACCCCGCCGCGCATGCCCTGCACCGGAATGATCATCGACACCCCGCTGCCGGAGCGATCGTTGAACTGGGCCAGAATCAGCGGCTCGCTGATGCGCGGCTGGCCGCTGGCCAGCGCGCGGCGTATGGCATCGCGCCGTTTGGGCTCCGACCACATGTCAAACCCCCATACATTCTTGTTTTCCTCCCTGGGGGCGAGAAAGGTAACCGGGTAGTACTCCGGCCGGGTGCCCGCGCGGACGATGCGCCCATCGGGCTCGGTTTTCTCCCGTATGAATCCGTATTTCGCCTCATAGACCTGGCGCCCGGATTGCAACAACAGCGGCGCCCAGCCTATTCCCTGGAACAGGGGCCGCCTCGCCACCAGCGCTGGCGAAGCGATAGAAGTCCTCTTGGC
>NZ_MKCT01000079.1 GCF_001855555.1 Chromobacterium sphagni
ATCAGGATGCGGTGCGGGTAGGCTTCCGCGCCGAAACGGGCTTCGAGGATCTCCTTCGCCTGCGGATGCAGCTCCAGCGGCACGCCCAACGCGCGGGCGGCGCAGGCGCGGGTATGGTCGTCCGGTGTCGCGCCGATGCCGCCGAAGCTGAACACCAGATCGCCGCAGACGAAGACGCGGCGAAAGGCTGCTTCGATGCGGCCGGGATCGTCGCCCAAGTATTCCGCCAGCTAGCTTCATGCCGCGCGCGGCCAGGATACGGATCAGCGCCTGCATATGCTTGTCCTGGCGCTTGCCGGACAAGAGTTCATCGCCAATGATCAATGCGCCAACTTGCATGGTGTCACTCCGGTGTGGCTGCGCCCTGCTCCAGCATGCGCCGGCAGACGGCGTAGCAATCGTCGATATGGGAATTGCCGATGTATTTCATCGCCGCGAAGCCTATTGCGGCATTGGCCGCCCAGCCCAGCAAGGGCGCCAGCTTCAACGCCTGCTTGGCGGCCAGCCTGCCGGCCACCTTCTTTAGCACGGCCGCCAGCAGGGTGCGGGTGACTTCCATTCCCAGCAGCGCGCTGCCGGCGCGGCGTATCATCTGATACAGTAGCTGCTTGCGCGCCGCGTCGTAGCCGGCCATCTGCCCCGGCGCCACGCCGAAACGCTGGTTGATGGCCGGGATCAGCTGCAGCAGGATGGCGACGTCCGCCGCCGCATCCAGGCCGGGCAGCGGCAAGGCGGATGCGCCGGCGGAGAGCGAAGCGCGGCCGGCCACCATCCGCCGGCACTCGTCGCGGATGGCGTCCAGCTCCTCCAGGCTTTGCGGCAGCATGGTCAGTGCGCCTCGCCCACTTGCGGGCCGGCCAATACGTCCTTCGGCATGGCCAGTTGCCTCACCACCGCCTGCGCGGCGGCAAAATCGGCCGAGGCGACAATCTGCTGCCAACTCCCGGCGCTGCTCTTGGCGGCCATCCGCTCCAGACGGTCGGCCAGACGCGGCTGCGGCGGCGGAGCCAGCGCGGCCAGCATCGTATCCGCCTCTTCCGGCTGGTTGCAAACCAGCACCATGTCGCAACCGGCCGCCAGCGCGGCGTCGGCGCGCTGCACGTAGCTGCCGGCGCCGGCCGCGCCGGCCATGTCCAGCGCGTCGGAAAAGATCACACCGTCAAAACCCAACTGGCCGCGTAACACATCCTGCAGCCAGACGCGCGAGAAGCCCGCCGGCTGGCTGTCCACCGCCGGGTACAGCACGTGCGCCGGCATCACCGCGCCCATGCCTGCCTCGGACAGACGGGCAAACGGCACCAGGTCGTCGCGGCGGATTTCCGCCAGGCTGCGGTCGTCCTGCGGCATCAGATGGTGGCTGTCCCCCTCCACATAACCATGGCCGGGATAATGCTTGCCGCAGCTGGCCATGCCACCGCGGCCCAGTCCTTGCTGCAAAGCCTCGGCCAGTTCCGCCACCGCCTCAGGATTGCGGTGGAAAGAACGGTTGCCTATCACCGCGCAGCGGCCCCAGTCTATGTCTAGCACCGGGGTGAAGGACAGGTCCACGCCGCTGGCCGACAGCTCCGCCGCCAGCACATAGCCGACGGTTTCAGCCAGTTTCAGCGCCTGGCTGCGGTCGGAGTCCCAGGCTTCGCCCAACACATTCATCGGCGGCAGGCGGGTGAAACCATTCAGGAAGCGCTGCACGCGGCCGCCTTCATGATCGACCGCGATCAACAGGTGCGGGCTGCGCAAGGCGCGGATCTCCGCGGTAAGCGCGCGCAGTTGCTGGACATTCTGGAAGTTGCGGCGGAACAGGATCACGCCGCCCACCAGCGGGTGGCAGAGGCGCGCGCGCTCCTGCTCGGTGAGCGAGAAGCCCGCGACGTCCACCATCACCGGGCCGCGCGGGAGATTCAATCGGGAGTTTGTCATGGATATGGTCCTCGACCCATTAGGCGAAAACCCGGCCTGCCGGGCCATTTCGCCTGGATATTGCAAGTTATGGCCGCCGACAGCCCGGCGGCATTCGCCGGCGATCAGGCGCGTTCTGGGACTTCCGCCCTACGACTCCAATACGACGAAGGCCAGCGCGTGGCCGCGCTCGTCGCTGATAGTCAGGTGCATGCCCTTGACGCCGCGCGCGGCGGCAAAGACCGCCAACTCTTCAGACAAGACCAGCAAGGGCTTGCCGAGTTCATCATGGCCAACGCCTATCGCCGTCAGCAGCGCCGGCGCCACCACGCCGGTGCCCAGCGCCTTGGCGAAAGCCTCCTTGGCCGCGAAGCGCTTGGCCAGGAAGCGCGCCGGATCGGCGCTGGTCTCGAAGGCGGCCTGCTCGCCCGCGGCCAGCATGCGCCGTCCCAGCTTGTACGACCAGCGCTCGAACATCGCCTGCATGCGGGCGATTTCCACCAAATCGGTGCCGATGCCGTAGATCATTAAAGTCCCTGGCGGCCTTCGATCATCAATGCCTTCATCTCGCGCACCGCCTGCGGGAAACCAACGAACAGCGCGTGGGCGACGATGGCGTGGCCGATGTTCAGCTCGGCGATCTGGGCGATGGCGGCGATCGGCTTGACGTTATGATAGTTGAGGCCGTGGCCGGCGTTGACCACCATGCCCAGCCTGGCGCCGAATTCGGCAGCATCCCTGATGCGCGCCAACTCGGCCTCGCGAAGGGCGGCGTGCGGCGCGTCGGCATAGGCGCCGGTGTGCAGCTCGATCACGCGGGCGCCGGCTTCAAACGCCTTCTGAATCTGGGCGCGGTCGGGATCGATGAAGATGGAGACTCGCGCGCCGGCCTCGCTCAGCTTGCCGGTGTAGTGGCGAACCTCATCGAAGTGGCCGATCACGTCCAGGCCGCCCTCGGTGGTGACTTCCTCGCGCTTTTCCGGCACCAGGCAGACGTCTTCCGGCGCAACCTGCAAGGCGTGCGCCAGCATCTCCGGCGTCATCGCCATTTCCAGATTCATCCGGGTCTTCAGCACCGGACGCATCGCCTTGACATCCGAGTCCTGGATATGGCGGCGGTCTTCTCTCAGATGCAGGGTGATCAGGTCGGCGCCACTGCTCTCGGCCACCAGCGCGGCCTCCACCGGGCTGGGATAACGGGTGCCGCGCGCCTCGCGCAGGGTGGCGACGTGGTCGATGTTTACGCCCAACAGTATCATTTGCTTCTCCCTTGTCTTGGCGCCATCAGTCCGACAGGGACTGGATGGCCTGCAATAATTCCCGCGCCGCCAGCGGCTCGTCGCCCAACAGCGCGTCCAGCCATAGCCGGCTGAGCAGCCGAGCCTGCTGGCGGGTGGCGTGGTCGGAATAGTCGTCGGCGTCTATCGCCCGCAGCGCCGCGCCGGAAAGCCGCGCCACCTTGCCGGCCAGGTCCGCGTCCGGATGCGGGTCGGGCTCCGGCATGGCGGCGTTGCGGCACAGGTAATAGCGCTCCGCGGCTATCTCGTCGCCGCGGCTGTCCCGCTTGAGCGACGGCGCATAGCCCAACGCCTGGCTCAGCCGCAGCTCGTAGCGGCGCAGCACCGGCGCCAGCGATGGCCTGGCGGCCAAGTCGCGCACTGCGGCGTCATAAACGGAAAAAGCCCGCGGCTCGGGATCGTCCCGCGCGGTGAGCTTCATCATCAGTTCGTTCAGGTAAAAGCCGCAGACCAGCGGCAGGCCGGTCAGCGGCCGCACCCCCCCCTCCCAGTCGGCGCTGTGCAGGGTGCGCAGCTCGCCCTTGCCGAACCAGGACAGGATCAGTGGCTGGAACGGCAGCAGCACGCCGCGCAGATCGGAGCGCGGCCGCCGCGCACCGCGCGCCACCAGGCTGAAACGGCCATGGTCGCGCGTCAGGACTTCCAGCAGCAGGCTGGTTTCGCGGTAAGGCAGGGTATGCAGGATGAAACCCGGCTGCTTGTCCACCCGGCCCGGCTGGCTCATGCGATGGCCGCCTGCGGCGCCACCCGGCTCACCACAAAGGAAAACGGCTGGCGCCACGCTTCGCGGCCCAGCCTTTGCTGCGACAGCTGCTCGACGCGGGCGCGCCAGGCGGCTATCGCCTCCACCGTGTCCCAATAAGTGACCTGGCCCTCGCCGCCCAGATAGCCCGGCTGCACCGCGGCCAGCCGCAACACGCAACGCGCCAGCTCAGGCTGCGCCGGCTCCCCGGCGACAAGGCTCACCGCCCAGCAGGCCAGGGCCGGCGGCGCATCGATGGTGATTGCCACGCTTGCCGCTCAGTTCAGGCCGAACTCGCGCAGGAAGCGCACGTCGTCGGCCCAGCCGGATTTAACCTTTACCCACACCTGCAGGAACACCTTGCCGTCGAACAGTTTTTCCATGTCCAGGCGCGCCTCGGTGGAGATTTTCTTCAGCTTCTCGCCGGCCTTGCCGATCACGATGGGCTTCTGATGCTCCTTGTCCACCAGCACCGCGATGTGAATACGGCGCAGCGCGCCGTCCATCTCGAACATTTCCACTTCGACGTTCATCTCGTAAGGCAACTCTTCGCCCAGATAGCGGAACAGCTTCTCGCGGACGATCTCCGCCGCCAGGAAGCGTTCGTTCTTGTCGGTGACCATGTCCTCGGGGTACAGCGGCATCGATTCCGGCAGATGCGGACGCACTTGGTCCAGCAGCTCGGCCAGGCGCTGGCCGTGCTTGGCGCTGACCACCTCCACGCCGGCGAACGCGAACTCCGCGGTCACCTCGTTGATGAAGGCCTGCAGTGCCAGCTTGTCCTTAGCCTTGTCCAGCTTGTTCACCACCAGGATCACCGGGGTTTTCTTCGGCAACAGCGCCATCACTTCGCGGTCGGCGGAGGTGAAGCGCATCGCCTCCAGCAGGAACAGCACGCAGTCGACGCTGCCCAGCGAGTCCTTGACGCTCTTGTTCAACGCTTCGTTCAACGCGCCCTTGTGGTAGGTCTGGAAACCCGGGGTATCGACAAACACGAACTGCGCGGCGTCTTCGGTATGGATGCCGGTGACGCGGTGGCGCGTGGTCTGCGATTTTTTCGAGGTGATGCTGATCTTCTGGCCGATCAGGTGGTTCATCAGCGTCGACTTGCCCACGTTGGGACGGCCGACGATGGCGACAAAGCCGCAGTGGAATGGGGTATCGGTCATGATCTTTTCTTGCTTGCTGCGAGTTTCTGTTCCAGCAGGATCAGCGCCGCTTCGGCGGCCTGCTGTTCGGCGGCGCGGCGGCTGCCGCCGTCGCCGGTGGATATCAGGGCGAGCTCGCCCAGGTCGCACTCCACCTTGAACCATTGCTCATGCGCCTCGCCGCTCTGCGACAGGATGCGGTACTTCGGCAATGGCAGCTTGCGCGCTTGCAGCGCTTCCTGCAAGCGCGTCTTGGCGTCCTTGGCTTGGCGGGTGATGTCTATGGTGCTCACCCGCTGGTCGTACAGACGGCGCACCACCTGCTCGGCCGCGGAGAAATCGCCGTCGAAGCTGACGGCGGCGAAAGTGGCCTCCAGCGCGTCGGCGAGGATGGACGGTCGGTTGAAGCCGCCGCTCTTGAGCTCGCCCTCGCCCAGGTAAAGATAGTCGCCCAGCTGCAATTCATGGGCGATCTCGGCCAGCGTGTTCTGATTGACCAGGTTGGCGCGCAACCGGGACAGCTCGCCCTCGGTCAGTTGCGGAAACTGGTCGAACAGCATCCGCGCCACGGTGTAGTTGAGAATGCTGTCGCCGACGAACTCGAAGCGCTCGTTGTTGGAGCTGCTGTAGCTGCGATGGGTCAGCGCCTGGCGCAGCAATTCCGGTTTCTGGAATGCATAATCCAGCGCCTGGACCAGGCGCCGGAAACGGTTGTCGATTTGGGTCACGATGTTGTTATTGGGCAGGCGGTTGACCTGCCTGGGTGTCGAAATTGAAAAGCAGGCTGACGTTGCCGAACAGCGGCACCTCGCGGTGATACTGGGCACGCAGATAGTTGCTGTTGTTGCCGGCCACCACGATCAGGTTTTCGCCCTTGAGCGAGACGATGCCGGCCACGCTGGCCTTGCTGTCGAACTCTTGGCGCAAGGTGCTCTCGCCCACGTTGGTTTCAGTGGAGAGCGCGGTCAGCGCGGTCTTCACATCGCCATACTCGGAGTACACCGGCACTACCTTGAACACCAGCAAAAGCGCGAAGCCGACGAGGGCCAGAACCATCAAAACCGCAATTACCGACAAGCCTTTCTGCTGCTTCATGCGTCTCTCCTGGTCATGGCCGCTCGCGGCCGGGAAGGGTTACTGTACCTTGGTGCCGATGCGCGACAGATTGCCGAAGTTCATCCAGATCATGAAGGCCTTGCCCACCATCAGCTTGTCGTCGACGAAGCCCCAGTAGCGGCCGTCGGAGCTGTTGTCGCGGTTGTCGCCCATCATGAAGTAATGGCCCTGCGGCACCTTGCAGACAAAGCCGTCGTCATCATAACGGCAGTTGTCGCGGTAGGCGAAGTCCTGCACCTGGCTGAGCGCCACCACCGGCGTGCCGACGTTGTTCAATACATGGTAGGTCTTGCCGGCCTGACTTTCGCGGTATTGGTTGGCCGAGATCGTCTGCAAGCCCAGTTCCTTCTCCAGATAGTCGTAGCTGCCGTCCGGCGCGTCCAGCAACGGCTTGCCGTTGATGGAGAGGCGCTTGTTGCGGTACTCCACCATGTCGCCCGGCAGGCCGATCACGCGCTTGATGTAGTTGACCTTGGGGTTGGGCGGGTAGTTGAACACCACCACATCGCCGTGCTCCACCTTGTTCACCGGGATCAGCACATTGTTCAGCACCGGCACGCGCACGCCGTAGGTGAACTTATTGACCAGGATGAAGTCGCCGACCACCAGGCCCGGCCGCATCGAGCTGGACGGAATCTGAAACGGCTCCACCAGGAAGGAGCGCAGCACGAACACCACCAGGATCACCGGGAAGAAGCCGCGCGAATAATCGACGAAATGCCCCGGCTGCGCGCCGCTGGCGGCGCGCTTCTTCGCCAGCAGCCACTTGTCCAGGGCCCATACCACGCCGGTGATCAGCACGAACACCAACATGACAGCGGTAAAGCTCATATAGTTGGACAGCAGGCCGAAGCCGCCGATCACCAGGGCCAGATAGCCCCACTGCACCGACTGCGGCCAATCCTTGTCGCCCGCCTCTTTCTTGCCGCCCAGCGCCACCAGCAAAGCGCCGATGACGACAGCCGCCACGAACACCCAGAACAAGTTTGCACCCACTTATTTGTCCCCTACTTGAAGAATCGCCAGGAAAGCCTCTTGCGGGATTTCCACGTTGCCGACCTGCTTCATCCGCTTCTTGCCGGCCTTCTGTTTTTCCAGCAGCTTTTTCTTGCGGGTGATGTCGCCGCCGTAGCACTTGGCCAATACGTTCTTGCGCAGCGCCTTCACCGTTTCGCGGGCGATGATGTGGCCGCCGATGGCCGCCTGCACCGCGATGTCGAACATCTGGCGCGGGATCAGCTCGCGCATCTTGGACACCAGCTCGCGGCCGCGGTAGACGCTGGAGGCGCGGTGCACGATCAGGCTCAGCGCATCCACCTTCTCGCCGTTGACCAGCACGTCCAGCTTCACCAGGTCGGCGCTCTGGAATTCCTTGAACTCGTAGTCCAGCGAAGCGTAGCCGCGGCTGGTGGACTTGAGCTTGTCGAAGAAGTCCATCACCACTTCGTTCATCGGCAGGTCGTAGGTCAGCATCACCTGGCGGCCCATGTACTGCATATTGCGTTGCGCGCCGCGCTTCTGGTTGCACAGCGTCATCACCGCTCCCACGTAGTCCTGCGGAACCAGGATGGTGGAGGTGATGATGGGTTCGCGCAACTCGTCGTACTTGCCGGGTTCCGGCATACGCGACGGGTTGGACACTACTTCCACGGTGCCGTCCTTCATCACCACTTCGTAGTTCACCGTGGGGGCGGTGGTGATCAGGTCCATGTCGAACTCGCGCTCCAGCCGCTCCTGGACGATTTCCAGGTGCAGCAGGCCCAGGAAGCCGCAGCGGAAGCCGAAGCCCAGCGCCTGCGACACTTCCGGCTCGTACTTCAGCGAGGCGTCGTTCAACTGCAGTTTTTCCAGCGCGTCGCGCAGCGCTTCGTAATCGTGGCTTTCCACCGGATACAGGCCGGCGAACACCTGCGACTGCACGTCCTTGAAGCCCGGCAGCGCCTCGGCGGCCGGCTTGCCCACCAGCGTGATGGTATCGCCCACCTTGGCGGACTTCAGCTCCTTGATGCCGGCAATGATGAAACCCACTTCGCCGGCGTTGAGGCTGGGACGCTGCACCGACTTGGGCGTGAACACGCCCACCTGCTCGCACAGATGCTCGGCGCCGGTGGCCATGAACTTGATCTTGTCCTTGGGTTTGAGCGAGCCGTCTATCACCCGCACCAGCATCACCACGCCGACGTAGTTGTCGAACCAGGAGTCGACGATCAGCGCCTTCAGCGGACCGTCCGGATTGCCCTGCGGCGCCGGAATCTTGCGGACCACCTCTTCCAGGATGTCCTCGATGCCGATGCCGGACTTGGCCGAGGCGCGCACCGCATCGACGGCCTCAATGCCGATGATGTCCTCGATTTCCTGGCATACCCGCTCCGGCTCCGCGGCCGGCAGGTCTATCTTGTTCAATACCGGCACCACTTCCACGCCCAGTTCGATGGCGGTATAGCAGTTGGCGACGGTCTGAGCTTCCACGCCCTGCGACGCATCCACCACCAGCAGCGCACCTTCGCAGGCGGACAGCGAGCGCGACACTTCATAGGAGAAGTCCACGTGCCCTGGGGTGTCGATCAGGTTGAGGTTGTACACCTGGCCGTCGCGGGCCTTGTAGCTCAGCGCTGCGGTCTGCGCCTTGATCGTGATGCCGCGTTCCTTCTCGATATCCATCGAGTCGAGCACCTGGGCGCTCATTTCGCGCAGCTCGAGGCCGCCGCAAAACTGGATGAAACGATCGGCCAGGGTGGATTTACCATGGTCGATATGGGCAATGATCGAAAAATTTCGGATGTTCTTCATCGGTTTCCAGCAAAAGATAAGGGCACGCTCGCGTGCCCGAGGCTGCTGACGGATGGCTCCTCCGGGGACTGCCCGGCGGAAAGCCATGCTCTGGCGCGTCCGACGGCTGCCGGAAGCCGATCAGCAATCGGGGGCGCGGCCAGCGCGCCCCCGGTTTTACTCACACTGGCGCGGATTTTAGCCGATTTCGCCCAAGTGTGCAGCCAATCTCGCAGCATCCAGATGCCAGTGGCAGATTTCCACCTCTCCGTCCATCAGCACCGGCACCAGCTCGTTGAAGCGCCGCTCCAGCTCCGGGTCGGCGTCCACATCCATCACATCCAGCTCAAAGCCGTATTGCTGCCGCCATGGCGCCAGCTCGGCCAGCATCTGGTGGCACAGGCTGCAATACTCGCGGAAATACAGTGTCAGCTTCACTTGGCCTCGCCTATGGTCAAAGGCACGAACTGTACCATGCCCTGGCGCATCACCTGCAAGGCCACGGTGCCGCCCTTGCTGGCCTTGGCCAGCGCGTCCCTCAATTGGGCGAAGCTGGCCAGCGGATCGCTGCCGATTCCGACGATGATGTCGCCCGGCTGGATGCCGGCGCGCATCGCCACACCATTGGCCGCCCGCACCAGCAGGCCGTAAGGAATGCCGGCGCGCTGCAGCTGGGCCGGACTGAGCTCCTGCAGCTTCAGGCCGATCTGCGCCAGGCTCTGCTCGTTCTCCGAGCCGGGCTTGCGGTACTCGCGCTGGGCCACCCGCGCATCCTCGTCCTTCAACTCCTCCGGCACCACCTTGATGCCGAGAGCGGCGCGGTTGCGCCAGATATCCAACGCAATCGCCTTGCCCGGCGGCATGTCGCTGATCAACCGCTGCAGGTCGGCGCCGGAGCTCACCTCCTGGCCATTGACCTTGACGATGATGTCGCCTGCCTTCAAGCCGGCCTTTTGCGCCGGGCCCTTGGGATCGACCGCGTTGACCAGCGCGCCGCTGGGCTTGGCCAGGCCGAACGAAGCCGCCAGATCCCGACTCAATTCCTGTATCACCACGCCGATGCGGCTACGGGTCACCTTGCCCTTGGCTTTGAGCTGGTCGGCCACATTCATCGCGGTGTCGATCGGAATGGCGAAGGAGATGCCCATGAAGCCCCCGGAACGGCTGTAGATCTGCGAGTTCATGCCCACCACTTCGCCGCGCATATTGAACAGCGGGCCGCCGGAGTTGCCCGGATTGACCGCGGCGTCGGTCTGGATGAACTGCACCGCGCTCTCATCCGGCAGCAGGCGGTTCTTGCCCGACACGATGCCGGAAGTCGCCGTGTTTTCAAAGCCGAACGGCGAGCCTATGGCCAGCACCCACTCGCCCACTTTCAGCAACTTGGGATCGGCGCGGCGCACCACCGGCAGATTGCCGGCATCGATCTTGATCAGCGCCACATCGGAGCGGGCGTCCGACCCGATCACCCGCGCCTGGTATTCGCGCTTGTCGGTCAATTTGACTGTGATCTTTTCGGCGCGCGCCACCACATGGGCATTGGTCAGCACATAGCCGTCGGGCGAAATGATAAAGCCTGAACCCAGCGAGTTCTCTTGCCGCTCCTGCTGGCGCGGCGGCGCGAAACGGCGGAAAAATTCGAAGAACGGATCCCCCTCCATGCCGTCCGGCACATCCGCCGTAGCCTCCTTGACCATGGAAGTGGTGCTGATATTAACCACCGCCTTGCCTTCGCTCTCGACAATGCCGCTGAAATCCGGCAACTCCGCCGCCATGGCGGCAGGCAGCGGGGCGACAAACACTGATGCCAACAGCATTGCGGATACGATCAGTTTTTTGACCGACATGTGCGCTCCATCTTGGATATGTTGTGGATTGAATTTCCGGCGATGGCCGGTTGCCTGAAAAAAACTTGCCCAAACCGCCAAGACGGCGGGCCCTCCCTTCCCGACGCGCCGCCAGACGGCGCATCACGCAAAACTGGCCACTCCCGTTGCGTTCAGCGCGGAAATGGCCAGTCGGATACCTTCAATAAAAACCTGCAACGGCAAGCGGCGCCGGCGCAAGCACGCCGGCTACGCCCGCCGCTCCCGCATCCTCTTCACGCACCGCAGGCTCAATCGTTCTTGCCATTGATGTGCAGGCTCTTGAGCAGCGCCATCATGGCGGTCTGCGGCATGTCGCCCACCGCCGTCAGCTGCATGTCGCCCTGATAGCTGGTCGCCATATTGATGGCGCCATGCAGATTGCCCACCCGCTCCAGCCGCGCATTCTCCGGCGGCGGGGGCTCGGCGAACACCGACAGCATCACCAGCCCGTCGGAGAACACCAAATGGCGCACCGGCTTGCCCTGTCCAGGCAATATCCGCTGCACGGAGCGCAACAGGCGGAAGCCCTGCGGCAGGCCGCTCACCTCGTTCTGCGACACCGACGGGTCGGCCCCGACCGGCGCCTTGGCCGGACGCAGCAGGAACTTCTGCGCCAAACGCGGCGCATACGCCTTCCTATCCTTCGCTCCGGCCAGCTCCACCTCGGTGAAGGTGAACTGTTCCACCGAGTCGCCGCGCGGCGACAGGGTGATCACTTTCAAGGGCAGGTAGGTGTTCGGCTCGATGCACATCCGCATGGTGTAACGCTGCGGATCGCGCGGCTGCAGATCCAGCCACTGGCAATCGCGCTGCGCCACCCGGTCCGTTCCCGTGCGCCGGAGCACATAGGAGCGGGAGATGTCGTCCAAGTCGTCCGGCAACAGCGCCGGGAACAAACGCATCGCGCTGATCTTGCACGCCATCAGCGCGCGCTTGTCGGACGCGAAGCACGTCAGCTCGCCGCCCTTGCGCACCACCTCGCGCGACGGGCCGTCCAACGAGGTGCGCTTTTCGCGCACCCCGTCGCCCTGCCCCTGGCGGACGATGCGGAAGGTCTCCAGCATGCCGTTCATCTGATGCAGATAGGTGCCATCCAGCGCCTGCTGCCGTCCGGCATTGCCGACATTGCGCAGCAGCTGCATGTCATCCTCAGCATGGGCCGCGCAGGCGGCCCCAAACATCAACACGCCAATCAGAGGAACGACACGCATCAGTGGCGAGCTCCGTTTCCGTAAGACACGCGCATCACGCCCTGGTCGGCCGTCACCTCCTGGTGCGCCAGCACATAAGGATCGTCCTGCTCCATCGCCGGTTGCGCAATCTGCACCGGCACGCCCCTGTCGGCAATCACCGACGCCGGCGCGACGTGGTGCGTGAGCTGCTGCCAGCCCACCACCGCGGCGAAGCTTACGCTGGCCGCCAATGCCACGGCGCTGGCGGCGCGGGCGCGGCGCGGCCGCATCCAGCGGCGCGGCGCGAGCACGGTCGGCTCGTCCACCATGCGTTCGGCCACCCTGGCGCGCACATTCAGCCCCGCCATGCGATTGGAGCGCATCGCGTCGCCAATCAGGTGATATTGGTCCCAGGCCGCATCCAGGTCCTTGTCGCCGGCGATCGCGGATAGCGCCTTGTCGGCTTCCGTTCCGTCAAGCTCGCCGTCCATCAGCGCGGATATCGTTTCTTTCATACTTACCACCTTCTGTTCTTGGCCGTATCCAGCAGAGGCCTGAGCTCAGCAGCAATCGCCTCGCGCGCCCGGAAAATCCGCGAACGCACGGTGCCTATCGGACAGTCCATCACCTTGGCAATTTCATCGTAGGACAGCCCCTCCATTTCTCTGAGTGAAATGGCGGTGCGCAGTTCCTCCGGCAAAGCCTCCACGGCGGCGTTGACCGTTGCCAGAATCTCCTTGTTCATCAGCTCGGTTTCGGGCGTGTTCATGTCGGGAATCTGCGACGCCATGTCGAAGCTCTCGCCATCTTCGTCCTCGATCTCGCTGTTCACCACCGGGCGTCGCCCGTTGGCGCTGAGGAAATTCTTGGCAGTATTGATGCCGATCCTGTACAGCCATGTGTAAAACGCGCTCTCCCCCCGGAAAGAGGGCAAGGCACGATACGCTTTGATAAACGCTTCCTGCGTCACATCCTCGATGTCCGAACCGTCGCGGATAAACCGCGACAACAGCCTGGCGAGACGTCGCTGATACTTCGCAACAAGCAGATCGAAAGCTCTTTTTTCACCTCGCTGGGCACGTTCCACCAACTGTTGATCGATGTCCCGATCACTCATGTCGTTGTTATGCTCCCTGGTTTGCCCACTGTTCTATGTGGTCGTGTACGTGGACTGTGATCTAGACCACAGGCTTTGCCTTGAGTTCCCACGGGTGAGGACGATGCGAAACATATCACTCCCGCGACAAAACTTGAATATCCGTTTGACAACTATTGCCAGCATTTTATCGAGCAATTACACTCCAACCAAGCACTTGCTTGAATGACAGGCAACTAACGCATATCTACCGTCAGGAGCACTCCATGAACACTCCCGGGCAACGTTTCCGCCAGGCCGTAGCCACAGAAAGGCCCTTGCAGGTGGTAGGGGCGATCAACGCCTACTCCGCACGTTTGGCCGAACACTCAGGTTTCAAGGCCTTGTATTTGTCCGGCGGCGGCGTAGCGGCGGCCTCCTGCGGCATTCCCGACCTCGGCATCACCACGTTGGAAGACGTGCTGATCGACGTTCGCCGCATCACCGACGTCAGCGATCTGCCGCTCCTGGTGGACATCGACACCGGCTGGGGCGGCGCCTTCAACATCGCCCGCGCCGTCCGCAGCCTGGAAAAGGCCGGCGCCGCCGCCGTGCATATTGAAGACCAAGTGCAGCAGAAGCGCTGCGGCCACCGTCCGAACAAGGCCATCGTAACCCAGGACGAGATGGTGGACCGCATCAAGGCCGCGACCGATGCCCGCAAGGATGCCGGCTTTGTCATCATGGCGCGTACCGACGCGCTGGCGGTGGAAGGCCTGGACTCCGCCATCGCCCGCGCGGTGGCCTGCGTGGAAGCCGGCGCCGACATGATCTTCCCGGAGGCGATGACCGATCTGGCAATGTACAAGCAGTTCGCCGAAGCCGTGAAGGTGCCGGTGCTGGCCAATATCACCGAGTTCGGCTCCACTCCTCTCTACACCAGCCAAGAACTGGGCGCGAACGGCGTGTCCATGGTGCTGTACCCGCTGTCGGCCTTCCGCGCCATGAGCCAGGCGGCGCTGGAAGTATACGGCGCCATCCGTCGCGACGGCACGCAGCAGGCGGTGCTGGACAAGATGCAGACCCGCGCCGACCTCTACCAGCATCTGGGCTACCACGACTACGAACAGAAGCTGGACGCGCTGTTTCAGCAAGCGCGCTGACATGCCGGACAATCTGTTCGACGGCATCCCGGCGCAATTGCCGCAGGAGTGGCTGCAAACTCTGTTGAGCGGCGACCGGGGTTTCCGCGTCGAACGCATCGTATCGCGCGGCCATGCGTCGCCCGACGGATTCTGGTACCAGCAGGACGAAGACGAGTGGGTGCTGCTGCTGTCCGGCTCGGCCGAGCTGGAATACCAGTCCCCTTCCAGCCGCGTCACCCTGCGGCCCGGCGACGCCGTCGCCATCCCCGCCGGCTGCCGCCACCGCGTGTCCTGGACGGCTCCGGACCAGGACAGCGTGTGGGTGGCCATTTTCTACCAAAAATAATCACGTCCGCAGGACTGCAATCAGGAGAAAACAATGAGCGAAACCGTATTGACGAGCAAGCCCAAGAAATCCGTAGCGCTGTCCGGCGTCGCCGCCGGCAATACCGCGCTGTGCACCGTCGGCCGCAGCGGCAATGATCTGCACTACCGCGGCTACGACATTCTGGATCTGGCCGTGCGCTGCGAATTCGAGGAAGTGGCCTACCTGCTGGTGCACGGCAAGCTGCCGGGCAAGGCCGAACTGGCGGGCTACAAGAAAAAACTGCAATCGCTGCGCGGCCTGCCCGCTTCGGTCAAGACCGTGCTGGAGGCGTTGCCCGCCAACGCCCACCCGATGGATGTGATGCGCAGCGGCGCCTCCGCCCTGGGTTGCGCGCTGCCGGAAAAGGATGACCACAACCTGGCCGGCGCGCGCGACATCGCCGACCGCCTGATGGCCTCGTTCGGCTCCATGCTGCTCTACTGGCACCATTATTCCCACAACGGCAAGCGCATCGAGGTGGAAACCGACGACGACAGCATAGGCGGCCACTTCCTGCACCTGTTGCACGGCGCGAAGCCGTCCGACAAATGGGTGCGCGCGATGCACACCTCGCTCAACCTGTACGCCGAACACGAATTCAACGCCTCCACCTTCGCCGCCCGCGTCATCGCCGGCACCGGCTCCGACATGCACAGCGCCATCACCGGCGCGATCGGCGCGCTGCGCGGCCCCAAGCACGGCGGCGCCAACGAAGTGGCGTTCGAGATTCAACAACGCTACGAGAACCCGGACGAGGCCGAAGCAGACATCCGCGCCCGCGTGGAACGCAAGGAGGTGGTGATAGGCTTCGGCCACCCGGTGTACACCCTCTCCGATCCGCGCAACAAGGTGATCAAGGAAGTGGCGCGCGAACTGTCCGCCAGCAACGGCGACATGAAGATGTTCGACATCGCCGAACGGCTGGAAAGCGTGATGCATCAGGTGAAGAACATGTTCCCCAACCTGGATTGGTTCAGCGCGGTAAGCTACTACGCGATGGGCGTGCCTACCGCCATGTTCACCCCGCTGTTCGTGATCGCCCGCACCAGCGGCTGGAGCGCGCACGTGATAGAACAACGCCAGGACGGCAAGATCATCCGCCCGTCCGCCAACTACATCGGACCGGAAGACCAGGTCTTCGTGCCGATCGAGCAACGCTGATCGGCACGGGGGCGCCAGCCGCCCCCATCCCCGGTCCCTGATTTCCACTTTGGGCACCCAGCCATGAACACTGCATTCCGCAAACCCCTGCCCGGCAGCCAACTGGATTACTTCGACGCCCGCGCCGCGGTGGACGCCATCCAGCCCGGCGCCTTCGACCAATTGCCGTACACCTCGCGCGTGCTGGCGGAAAATCTGCTGCGCCGCTGCGACCCGGCCGCGCTGGCCGATTCGCTCAAGCAGTTGATAGAGCGCAAGCGCGAACTGGATTTCCCCTGGTTCCCCGCCCGCGTGGTGTGCCACGACATCCTGGGCCAGACCGCGCTGGTGGACCTGGCCGGCCTGCGTGACGCCATCGCCGACCAGGGCGGCGACCCGGCGCAGGTCAATCCGGTAGTGCCGGTGCAGTTGATCGTCGACCATTCGCTGGCGGTGGAATGCGGCGGCTTCGACCCCAAGGCTTTCGACAAGAACCGGGCGGTGGAAGACCGCCGCAATGAAGACCGCTTTCACTTCATCGACTGGACCAAGAGGGCTTTCAAGAACGTCGATGTGATCCCGCCCGGCAACGGCATCATGCATCAGATCAATCTAGAACGGATGAGTCCGGTGATCCAGGCGCACGACGGCGTCGCCTACCCCGACACTTGCGTCGGCACCGACAGCCACACTCCGCACGTCGACGCGCTGGGCGTGATCGCCATCGGCGTCGGCGGGCTGGAGGCGGAAAACGTGATGCTCGGCCGCGCCTCGTGGATGCGGCTGCCCGACATCGTCGGCGTGGAGCTGTCCGGCAAACCGGGAGCCGGCATCACCGCCACCGACGTGGTGCTGGCGCTGACCGAATTCCTGCGCCAGGAAAAAGTGGTGGGCGCCTATCTGGAATTCCGCGGCGAGGGCGCTGCGGCGCTGACCCTGGGCGACCGCGCCACCATCTCCAATATGGCCCCGGAATACGGCGCCACCGCGGCGATGTTCTTCATCGACGAGCAAACCATCAGCTACCTCAAGCTCACCGGCCGCGAAGACGATCAAGTCAAGCTGGTGGAGCGGTACGCCAGGCACGCCGGCCTGTGGGCCGACAGCCTGAACACCGCCGTATACGAGCGCACCCTCGCTTTCGATCTTTCCACCGTGACGCGCAATATGGCCGGCCCGTCCAACCCGCACAAGCGCCTGCCCACCGCCGACCTGGCCGCGCGCGGCATAGCCGGCAACATGGAGCAGGCCCGCGCTGAAGAAGCCCAAGGCCTGATGCCGGACGGCGCGGTGATCATCGCCGCCATCACCAGTTGCACCAACACCAGCAATCCGCGCAACGTGATCGCCGCCGGCCTGCTCGCCCGCAACGCCAACCGGCTGGGCCTGACGCGCAAGCCCTGGGTCAAATCCTCGCTGGCGCCGGGCTCCAAGGCGGTGGAACTGTATCTGAAGGAGGCCGGCCTGCTGGGCGAGCTGCAACAGCTGGGCTTCGGCATCGTCGCCTTCGCCTGTACCACCTGCAACGGCATGTCCGGCGCGCTGGAGGCGAAAATCCAGCAGGAAATCCTGGACCGCGACCTGTACGCCACCGCGGTGCTGTCCGGCAACCGCAACTTCGACGGCCGCATCCACCCTTACGCCAAGCAAGCCTTCCTGGCGTCGCCCCCGCTGGTGGTGGCCTACGCCATTGCCGGCACTGTGCGCTTCGACATAGAAAAAGACGTGCTGGGCGTGACGGACGGCAAGGAGATCCGCCTGAAGGACATCTGGCCGAGCGACGCCGAAATCGACGCCGTGGTGAAACAGGCGGTGAAGCCGGAACAGTTCCGCCAGGTGTACGAGCCGATGTTCGCGCTGCGCGCGGACAGCGGCGACAAGGGGAGTCCTCTGTACGACTGGCGTCCGATGTCCACCTATATCCGCCGCCCGCCGTACTGGGAGGGCGCGCTGGCCGGCGAGCGCACCCTGAAAGGCATGCGGCCGCTGGCGCTGCTGCCGGACAACATCACCACCGATCACCTATCGCCGTCCAACGCCATCCTGGCCAGTAGCGCCGCCGGCGAATATCTGGCGAGAATGGGCCTGCCGGAGGAGGATTTCAACTCCTACGCCACCCATCGCGGCGACCACCTCACCGCGCAGCGCGCTACCTTCGCCAATCCGCAACTGATCAACGAGATGGCTGTGGTGGACGGCGAAGTGAAAAAGGGCTCGCTGGCGCGAGTGGAGCCGGAAGGCAAGGTGATGCGGATGTGGGAAGCCATCGAAACCTATATGGAGCGCAAGCAGCCGCTGATCATCGTGGCCGGCGCCGACTACGGCCAGGGCTCATCCCGCGATTGGGCGGCCAAGGGCGTGCGCCTGGCCGGCGTGGAAGCCATTGTCGCGGAGGGCTTCGAACGCATCCACCGCACCAACCTGATCGGCATGGGCGTGCTGCCGCTGGAGTTCAAGCCGGGCGTCAACCGCAAGACGCTGGGCCTGGACGGCACGGAAACCTACGACGTGACCGGCGCCCGCACACCGCGCGCCGATCTGACGCTGGTGGTCCGCCGCAAAAACGGTGACACTGTAACGGTGCCGGTGACCTGCCGCCTGGATACCGCCGAAGAGGTGTCGATCTACGAGGCCGGCGGTGTGCTGCAACGCTTCGCCCAAGACTTCCTGGAGGCGTCGCGGGCCTGATTCATCTCTCCCCGCGCATGCGGGGGGAAGACTTCATCCTACAGGACAGCAAACACATGGTTCACGCAGCTCAAATCCGGATTCCCGCCACCTATATGCGCGGGGGCACCAGCAAGGGCGTATTTTTCCGCCTGCAGGACCTGCCCGCCTCCGCCCAAGCGCCCGGCACCGCCCGCGACGCGTTGCTGCTGCGCGTGATAGGCAGCCCGGACCCGTACGGCAAGCAGATAGACGGCATGGGCGGAGCCACCTCCAGCACCAGCAAAACGGTGATCCTCAGCAAAAGCGGCCGCCCCGACCATGACGTCGATTATCTGTTCGGCCAGGTGGCCATAGACCAGCCCTTCGTCGACTGGAGCGGCAATTGCGGCAACCTGTCGGCCGCGGTCGGGCCTTTCGCCATCCGCTCCGGGCTGGTCGAATCCAGCCGCGTTCCGCATGACGGCATCGCCACCGTGCGCATCTGGCAGGCCAATATCGGCAAGACCATCGTCGCCCACGTGCCGATGACCGGCGGCCAGGTGCAGGAAACCGGCAACTTCGAGCTCGACGGCGTCACCTTTCCCGCCGCCGAGGTGCAGCTGGAGTTCCTCGACCCGGCCGCCGAGGAAGAAGGCGCCGGCGGCGCGATGTTCCCCACCGGCAAACTGGTGGACGATCTGGAAGTACCGGGCATCGGCGTGCTCAAGGCCACCATGATCAATGCCGGCATCCCGACCATATTCGTCAACGCCGAGGCCGTCGGCTATACCGGCGCCGAACTGCAGGACGCCATCAACGCCGACCCCAAGGCGCTGGCGATGTTCGAAACCATCCGCGCCCACGGCGCGCTGAAGATGGGCCTGATCCAAAGCCTGGACGAAATCGCCACCCGTCAGCACACACCCAAGATCGCCTTTGTCGCCCGGCCGGTGGACTATGTCTCCTCCAGCGGCAAGCTGGTGAAGGCCGGCGACGTCGACATGCTGGCGCGCGCCATGTCCATGGGCAAGCTGCACCACGCGATGATGGGCACCGCGGCGGTCGCCATCGGCACCGCGGCGGCGATTCCCGGCACTCTGGTCAACCTGGCCGCGGGAGGCGTGGCGCGCAAGGCGGTGCGTTTCGGCCATCCGTCCGGCATGCTGCGGGTGGGCGTGGAGGCGCGGCAGAAGAACGGCGAATGGACGGTCACCAAGGCCATCATGAGCCGCAGCGCCCGCGTGCTGATGGAAGGCTGGGTGCGCGTGCCGGGCGATGCCTGACCCGATGCGCAGGCAACAATCGGCGCGGCCCCGCGGGCCGCGCCGGGAACAACGGGAACAACGGGAACAACGGGAACAACGGGGACAACGCATGAAGCTAGCGTTTTTCTGGCAGCGCCTGGACAGCCCCGGGCTGGAGCAGGCCGAGGTGGAACTGGGCCATCAATTGGCGCTCACCGCCAGCGGCGGTCTGCTGCACGCCGACACCGGCAGCAGCCTGCGCTACCGGATGCAGGTGGACAGCCATGGCAGGCTGGGCCACGCCCACATCGACATTTCAGCGCCCGAAGGCAGGCAACTGACGCTGCAGCACACCGAGACCGGGCGCTGGCTGGTCAACGGCCTGCCCCAGGCCGACTGGGACGCCTGCCAGGAGTTCGATCTGCAAAACTGCGGGCTGACCAACGCCCTCCCGATCCGCCGCCTGCGGCTGGCGGAGGGAGACAGCGTGGAGTTGAACATGCTGTTCGTGCGCCTGCCCAGCCTGCAAGCCGCTCTTTGCCCGCAGCGCTACAGAGCCGGCTGCCCGACCAGGACGGCCGCGCCCGCTACCAATCGCCGGGCTACAGCGCCGAAATCACGGTAGACGAACACGGATTCACGCTGGAGTACGGCGGCTTCCTGCGCCGGCTGGCCACCTAGCGGGACCCGCCCAGCCTGTCCGCTTGGCCGTTGCCGGCAACTTTTCGCGCCATCCGTGAGATAATGACAGCAGACAGTCGGGTCTTGCGCCGGCATCTATCGATCATGGCCGCAAGACCCGCCTGCGCAGCCCACCTCTCACGGAACCCGCGCCACATGAGTAGCCCATCCGCCGTCCTCGCCGCCGATGCCGACTGGCACTGGAGCCCCACCCCCTATCCCGGCGTGGACTTCACCTGGCTGAGACGAAATCCGGGCGGCGGCGGCTCAGCCCTGCTGAAACTGGAGCAGGGCGCGCGCTTGCCGCCGCACCGTCACCCGGGATGGGAGCGGATCTTCATCACCGTCGGCAAGCTGAAGATAGGCGAGCACCTGCTGGAAAACGGCGACCACCTGTTCATAGACCGGCAGGTCGCCCATGCGGTGGAGGCGCTGCAGCCCTGCATCTACCTTGCCATCACCGAAACCGACGGTGTCGAGCTGATCGACGCTCAGGACCTCCGGCTCAGAACGGCTTGATCGCCACCTTCAGCACGCCGTCGCGCTGGTGCGAGAACAGGTCGTAGGCCTCCACGATCCGGTCCAATTTGAAATGGTGGGTCACCAGCGGCGACAGGTCCAGCCTACCGCTCGACAGCACGCCCATCAGGCGCCGCATCCTTTCCTTGCCGCCGGGACACAGCGAAGAGACTATCCTCTTGTCGCCCAGGCCGGCATTGAAGGCGTCCAGCGGAATTTTCAGGTCGGTGGAGTACACCCCCAGGCTGGACAGCGTGCCGCCAGGCTTCAGCACCCTGAGCGCGGTTTCGAAAGTGGTCTGGGTACCCAGCGCCTCGATGGAAGCGTCCACGCCGCGGCCGCCAGTCAGCCTCATGATTTCGTCGATCACATCCACCTGCTGGAAATTGAGCGTGACATCCGCTCCCAGCCGGCGCGAAATATTCAGACGCTGATCCAGGCCATCTACCGCAATGATCAGCTCCGCGCCGCGCAGACGTGCGCCGGCCACCGCGCACAGCCCTATCGGCCCCTGGGCGAACACCGCCACCACGTCGCCGATCCTGATGCCGGCGGCCTCCGCGCCGGCGAAGCCGGTGGACATGATGTCCGGACACATCAGCACCTGTTCGTCGCTGAGGCCGTCCGGTATCGGCGCCAGGTTGGCCTGCGCGTCAGGCACCAGCAGATACTCGGCCTGAGTGCCGTCTATGGTATTGCCGAAACGCCAGCCGCCCATCGGCTTGTAGCCATGGCATTCGCAGCCGCCGTCCTGGGACGGGAAACCATCCTGGCAGGCGTAAGAGGTGAAACTCGGACAGATCGCCCCGGCGATCACCCTTTGTCCCTCGCGATAGCCCTTGACGCCGCTGCCCAGCTTCTCGATCACGCCCACCGGCTCATGGCCTATGGTCAGGCCTGAGGCCACCGGGTATTCACCCTTCAGAATATGGATATCGGTGCCGCAGATGGTGGTAGTGCTGATGCGCACCAGCGCATCGCCCGGCCCCACTGCTGGAATGGGCTTCTCCCGCAGTTCTATCCGGCCCGGCGCGACGAATACCGCCGCTCTCATGCTGTTCATGGCTGCCTCCCGTCAAGGCGGGACCGGCGGCGCGGGCCTATCCCGCGCTACGGACCCGCGATCGAAATCGGACTCATCCTCGATGAAACCTCCCGCCCCGCGTCCACGCAAGCCGGCCGGCCGCCAAACCCGGCGGACATGATCCAGATCAAGCGGCCTGTGTCGTATCGGCTGCAAACCGCAGCGGCAGCGCAGCCGGCTCCGGCCGACTCCGGCGCGCGGCGGCCTGGGCGATCACCGCTGCGCGCCGCCGCCGAACACCGCCTTCACCTGCTCCAGATACTGGAAGCGGCCCTGTTCGGTAGGCTCGATGAAGGAACCTTCGCCGTATTCGTTCCAGCAGCAGATCACCGCGTATTTCCAGCTCTGCCACGGCCCGCTGTCCATCCGCGCCCTGGCGGCCTGCAAATGCTGGCGGAACTGCTCGGGAGAGCTCTCCGAGTTGTCATGCTGCCGATCGGCGGTGGTGCCTCCCCAGGGCCGCTTGTCCCAGCCCGAGGTGGCCGGCACGATCAACGGCAGGTCGGCCTTCTGCGCAAACAGCTGCCACTGCGCGCGGTAGCCCTGGTCGAGCTCGGCATAGCTGTGCGACATGTGCATGTCGGCCGGCCCCTGCTGGTAGTTGTAGGCAGAGAAGCCGCTGTAGCCCTCGGCCTTGGCCGTGGCGGAAATGAAAGGCGCGGATGCGCCGGTGCCGGCGATGAACTGCACACTCTGGCCGCCGGCGGCCTGGACGATGGACTGCGCGCGAGCGAGCAGGCTCTGGGTGGTCTGGCCAAAGGTTTTGGCTTGGGCTTCCAGCATGTCGGCGGAAAACACGAACACCACCGGGTGGCCGTCTATCTTGAGGAACTCCGGCCGCGGAAAATAGTTGGCGCTCCAGTAGCGCACCAAGCCGTCCCAGTCGGCCAGGCTGGCCGGAAACCTGCTGTGGTTGGCCCACAGCAGCGAGAACTTCACATCCGCGCGTTCAGGCGCGCACAGGTAGGCCTGCAGCGCGTGGTCCAGATAGACGGTATTGCCAGGCGGGCCCATATACCAGTCGAACACCACGTATTGGATGCCATAGGCCGCCATCCAGTCCAATTGCTGGCGCATGATGTTGTCGTCGCCCTCGCGATACCAGCCCAGCAGCGGCTTGCGCTCCGGATAGGGCTTGATCGGGTCCCACGGATGCATCGACGGCGAGCCCGGCGTATTGTCGCGCCAGCCGGGGAAGTAATACACCCCCACCTGGTAGGGGCCCGCCCAGGACGAAACGGCGCCCAGGGCCAGCATCCAGGCCGGCAGCCAACGGCGGCATGCTAGCCGCAGAAACTTTCGCATTGCGTTCTCCAGATGAAAACCGCACCAGCCCAAACGAATTCAGGCAGTGCAAACACAAGTCCATTCGCATCAAAACCAGTTGGATTATTGCAGCATGCCGCTCAGCCAACAAAGCTTTCTTTGAAATGAATGCGCCGGAATGTAACGACTGGTTTACAGTGCGCCATTCCGCGTAAAATATCTCGATATGAAATAATTTGAATGACAAAAATGAACCAAGCCATGCTGTACGCGCTCGCCGCCATCGCCATGTGGGCCTCCGTCGCCACCCTAAGCGCCCTCACCCATGCGCTGCCGCCGTTCTTCGTCGCCGGCGTCGGTCTGATGCTCGGCAGCCTGCTCACCATCCGCCGCGTCGGCGAATGGCGGGTTCCCGTCAAGGTATTCGCCAACGGCGTGTACGGCATCTTCGGTTTCTACTTCTTCCTGTTCAACGCCTACCGGCTGGCGCCGGTGATGGAAGCCACCGTGCTCAGCTATGTCTGGCCGCTGCTTATGGTGCTGCTGTCGCCGCTGGTGCTGCCCGGCACCCGGCTGGGCGTCAACCACATCCTTGGCAGCCTGGTCGGTTTCGCCGGCGCGGCGCTGATCGTCACCGGCGGCAAGCTGTCGCTGTCGATGGCCGCCATGCCGGGCTACCTGATGGCCCTGGGCGCGGCGGTGGTGTGGGCCAGCTACAGCCTGTTCACCCGCCGCCTGCCGGCCTGTTCCGACAACTCCGTCGGCGGCTTCTGCCTGATATCCGGCTTGCTGGCGCTGGGCCTGCACTTCGCGATCGAGCCCGCCGCCCATCCCACGGCCATCCAGTGGCTGATGCTGCTGGTGTTGGGCCTGCTGCCGATGGGCGCGGCCTTCCTGTGCTGGAACCGCGCGATGAAACTGGGCGACCCGCGCCAGACCGGCGCGCTGGGCAACGCAACCCCGCTGCTGTCCACGCTGATGCTGGTGGCCTCCGGACAGGCCGCGCTCAATAGCAGCGCCGCGCTGGCCGTCGCCATGATAGTCGGCGGCGCCGCGCTGGGCTCGCTGCCGGCCGGTCGGCTGCCGCTGAACTGGCTGCGTGCCTGATCCACCCGCCAGTCACGGCGAACAGACTCCATTCCCCGCGCGGGACTATAATCGCAGACCGCCACCCAAACGGAGTTCTGCGATGAAGCCCCGCCTCCTTGCCATGCTGGCGCTATGCGCCAGCCACGCCGTCCACGCCGAAGACGATCCCTGCCAGAACGCCAACACCACCCTGGAAATCAACGACTGCAAGCAGCAACAGTTCGATGCCAAAGACAAGCAACTCAACCAGATCTACCGCGAGCTGCTGCAAAAGCTGCAGGCCAACGAAAGCCAGGGCGGTAACCCCGGCGTCAAGGACAAGCCATCCACGCTGCTGATCCAGGCGCAGCGCAAATGGATAGCCTTCCGCGACGCCGACTGCAACACCAAGTACCAGATCTACCTGGACGGCAGCATCCGCAACATGGTCTATCTCGGCTGCAAGATCGAACGCACCGCCCAGCGCATCAAGGAACTGGACCCCAAGCTTTGGTGAGCCTTGCCGGTTTGCGCCCCCGGCCCCGGGGAGTATCATTGCCAAATGTCTTCACGCAAAAACAAAACAGGGGCTGACATGGCAAAACACTGGGGCAAGGTGCTGACGGCGATGGTTACGCCGTTCGACGCCGAAGGCCGGCTCGATCTGGACATGGCGCGGCAACTGGCGCGCCATTTGGC
>NZ_MKCT01000080.1 GCF_001855555.1 Chromobacterium sphagni
TGTATCTGTTTTGCTTTTTGCCCACCGACCGGATTGGCAAGATCGTCCCAGATTGTAGTGCGGTGACCCTAAAACCCCATTGTTTTAATTGAATTAATTATCTTTTTTTGAATTTTTAAATGCCATTTGATTAATACTTTCTCGGTAAATTTGTCTTAAAGCGTACTGTGGCAAGCTAGGGGGTCGATCATGATGATGTGCCGCTCATCCACGCTGTCCAGGTATTGGTCGGCTGGCGGGATGGGGATGGCGTCGCGCATATTGGTCATTAGTCTTCTTAACAGCGCATCTTGCGCCAGCCGCACTGCCAGATGTTCATCCGCTGCAGTTTCCTGCAGATCGTCGAAATCCAGCAGGCGGATAGTGACGGCATCCTTGCGCCGCAGGATGAGGGCGGGGTAGGGGACCATGTGGTCTAGAACTACCTGCTTGCCTTTGTTTTTGTTGCCTTCCAACTTTCTCACCAGCTTATGCGCTTTCAGGTGGGTATAGCGCTTGAGCATGCTCAGCGATTTATGGCCGGAGATGGCGGAAATCTCCATCATGTCGAGGCTGTTCAGTTCAAACAGCCGCGAAATCGCCTCGTGGCGAGCGTCGTGGAAGTGCAGGTCTTTGATGTCCAGCGACTGGTTCATCAGCCGCCAAGTGGATTTCAGGCCTGCCGCGCTGTAGGAAAACACCTTGCCCTTGCTTTTCACTCCCAGCCTGATCAGCGCATCGCGCGCTTTCAGGCTGAGCGGCACGTCGCGTTTGCTGCCGTTTTTGGTTTCCGGCAGGTGCACCACCCGGGTTTTGAGGTTGATGTACTCCCAGCGCATGCCCAGGATCTCCCCTTGGCGCATCGCAGTCTGCAGGGCGATGACGATGATGGAGTACAACTCGGGGTTGGAGTGAGCATGCGCGTAACGCAGGATCAGTCTTTCCTCGCGCGGAGTCATTCTGCGGTCGCGGCCCGGCGGAATTTTCGGTTTTCTGACATTGGACACGGGGTTGATATCGCACAGGCCCCATTCGATGCGCGCAATATCAAAGCAGTTGCTGAGCAGCGACATTTCCAGCCGCACGGTGGCCGTGGACAGTGGTTTTTGCGTTTTGGGATTGACCTGCGCCAGGCGTTGGTCGCGGTAAGTGGCGATGTCTACGCTGGTGATTTCCCGGGTAATGATGTCGCCTAGAAAGGAGCGGCTGATTTGGTCAATGCGGTAGCGCTCTTGCGCATATCCCTTTTTGAGGATGGAAATCCGGTCACGGTAGATGGAAAGCGTTTCTTTAAGTTTTTGGTCTGGTTCCATGTGTCTCGGTTGTCTTCGCTTGGATCAGCATGGCGAGGGCCGGGAAGGGGATGTCCAGCGCGGAGCAAAGGGCGATCAGTGTGTCCAGTGTCGGAGAGCGCTGACCCAGCTCCATCAGGGATATATAGTTTCTCGCGAGATTGGCTTCAAAGCCCAAGGTTTCTTGAGAGTAGCCTTTTTGTTTTCTGAGGTCGCGTAAAACCATTCCGAAGGCGATATTGTAGATATTCTGGCTGTTCATCCCGGCCTTTCGAATTAGGACGAAATTGTCGAGGGGGGTATGTTTGGCGTCCTCCAATTATAGTTGGAATTCTTGGCGGTAAATGTCTGCCAAGCATGCTGGATGCGGGGGCGTGATGCTGTGGGAGCCTATGGAGGGTGTGGCATGCATGGAAAATGGCGATGAGGTGGGGAAGCGCAAGATGCATGCGTTGGAGCGTCGGTTTGCTTGAGGTCATTTCCTGTTTTTTAAAAAGTTTAATATAATGATTATGATGTTAAACATAAAAAATGAGCAAATGGTTAAGCGAATCCTCCAGTTGCTGATGCTGCTAGCCTTGGCCCCGCTGTCCGGGCCGAGGCGCCGCCGGAGCATTTCGACGTGCGGCGCACCGCCAACTGCGCGCTGGATGCATCGGGTCGCTTCGGTGTGCCCTATCTGCTATTGATGGCGTTGAAAGTCAAGGAATCCGGAGTGCAGTTCAGCAATCCTTATGTAACCGGGCGCAACAGCAATGGCAGCGTGGACATCAGCTATTGGCAGATCAATGACTTCTGGCTGCCCAAGCTGGCGCGCTATGGGATAGACCGCGCGCGCCTGTATGATCCCTGCGTCAATGCGCATGTGGCAGCCTGGTTGTTGTCGACCGAGGTTCGTCGGCGCGGCAGCTGGGAGGCGGGCATTGGCGCTTACCATAGTCCGAATCCGTCGCGCGCCAGGCCTTATGCCTTGCATGTGTTGAAAATTTGGGCGGCTCTCAAGCAGGAATACCCTGGCTGGGGTTAGGTTTTCCTGGAACGGTGCGGCGGCCGCGGTGATACAAGGGGCGGTGATGGTGGAAAAGACCCTATGGCTGCCGGGAAGTGGTTCCGGAGGGGGTGAGGTATACTGCATCCATTCCGGGCTTGTGTGTATTGCATGAATGTATTGGGGTAAAGATGAATCAACAAGAATCGCTTCTTCCGGTTGAGCGCCATGAAGAAGGCCAGGAGCCGGCTGAGTCCAGGCTTCCGGTGGTGCTGACCTTTCCGGAGGACAGGCCGATCATCGGACGGGATCTGGACGCTTTCAAGGACTACTTCGGCGCGACCGTGGCGCAGGCGCTGGCGGCGCTGGGCATCCAGACGCATGGGCGGTGGTCTACCATCGTCAAGAAAAAATGCCGATATGCCGGTGGATGGCGCCATCGCCAATCTGGTGCGCTGGTATGCCGCGCATCCGGAGCGTTTTCCGTTCGGTCAGGTCGACATGCCCACGCTCAGGCTTAGGTTGTCGATCAATCAGGACTCGTTTGCCCAGCTGTTTGGCCGGCGCAAGGTGGCGGTGTCGCACTGGGAGCGCAAGCAGGTCAAGCCGGAGCCGCAGGTTCAGATCATTGCGCGCGAGATGGATGATTTGCTTAAGTCGTACGAACATCAGGCCGAACAGGAGCGCGATGGATCGTTGGCGGTGCTGCAGCGGCTGTTGAGCAAGCTGGACGATATCGATGAGGACAAGAGTCTGCGCGGCAAAAGCGAGATTCTGGCGGCCATCCGCGAAACGTTGCTGATGGAAGAGAAGAATATCGCGGTCAAGCAGGAGGCCACCACTCGCAGCCTGGATATGTTGCATGAGTTCATGGACATCGCGGCGCTGAATTCATCACTGATTCCGGCGCCGCCGCCTCGGCGCAAGGGTGTGCGGCAAAAGAAGCTGCCAATCGCAGGAGAGTGACGGCAGAGCGCGCCGGCCGGCTCGGCCGGCGTGTTGCCGGAGGTTTCGTATTCTAAGTTGGAGGGGGCAAAATTTTTTGCTGCCATTCAAATAAAGTTTGATGTAGTATTCACCATAATAAACTTTTATAGGGACGGTATGAAAGCTGACTTACTTGTGCTGCTGACGTTGGTGCTGTCGTCGGCGCCGGTATGGGCCGAGGCGGTTGGCGATCCGCAAGCCGATGCGATTGCGACGCGGGCGCTTGAGTCGACCGCAAGCGGCGCGGTGGCGCGCATCCGGCCGCACAAGGCGTTTTCCGGTTTCCTGGACCGCAACGGCGCGGCAGGCGTCATGCAGGAGATGCGCGGCCGTCGGGACAAGGCGGTGATGGTGTTGAGCGGCGCCATGTACGAGGCGGGGTGCCGGAAGATGGCGGGAGAATATTTTCGCTACAACTACCAGTTTTCAACGCTGGGGAATGCGGAGCCGGTGATGGTGCGCGCCAAGTTCGATCAGTTGGCCGGCCCGGCGTCCGAGTGGTGCGTGGAGCTGGGCAGCGACGATTGGCCGGCGGCGCCGCGTTGTCGGAAACCGTCTGTAATGGCCAAGGAGAAGCAAGCGCTTTGGGATAGGCTGGAGCGGCAGGCGGAGCAGGCGCGCGCGCGCCGCAACGCCTACTTGTCCTCGATTCGCTTCAACCGCTTTGATTATGTGGCGGCTGTCACATCGCCAAGTCTGGATTTATACGACCCGGCCATGCAGAGGCCGGACAGCCCGGCCTGTGCCATTCTGGCCGACGATTTGAGCAAGGCGCTGTTCAGCCGACTGCGGCATGACGCATCCGACGATGCCTATTATCTCAGGCACCGCCAGGCGATAGGCGCCGCCCGCGAGGTTTGGCGCAAGATGGATGCTTTGGAAAAATGAAGACATTCCTGCTTTGCTTTTTTGCCGCGCTGACGGCAATTGCCGCTGGCAGCACGGCGGTGATCCTGTCTTCCGGCAGCGCGGGCGCGGATGGCATCAACTTGCCGCAGGGCGGAGGCGGCGCTGCCGGATTCTGTTTCGCCAAACCGTTTCAGGGTTCGGTGCGGGTGACCAGTCCCGCTTCGGCCGCGCGCAAGCATCCCGCGCTAGGTACCACGCGGCCGCATTACGGCGACGATATCGGCCTGCCGTCGAATACGCCGATTTATGCGCCGGCCGACGGCGTGGTGGAGCGGGTGGCGTTCAACGTCAACAGCGCCGGCAACTTCATCAATCTGAAGCATCCAACGGCTACCTGACCCGCTACCTGCATTTGAACTCGATCGCGGTGAAAAGCGGGCAGCGGGTGCATACCGGCGATCTGCTGGGGTATTCCGGCATGACCGGCGGCAACAATACCGGCCCCAATCTGCATTGGGAGGCGCATTACCTGGTTTACAAGAATCCGTTCCCGCCAAGAGGGCCCACCGGCATGCTGTGCGGCGGCGACGTGTCGATGCCGGAACAGAGCGAAGCCAAGAGTACCGGTGATGAGAACAACACGGTGGAATGGCCCAAGGACAGCGATGCGCCCGATCCGGTATGGGATGCCTGCCCGATACAGCCGCCGCCGGTGACGAGCCAGGGCTGGCGCCTGGACGAACCTGGCCGTACGTCTAAACCCTATTGATAAAAGGTTTGATGTGATGACTATCAAACAAAAATTAAATTCACTGCCATTAAAGAGGAAAGTCTTGGTCCTGCTATTGGGGGGCGGCCTGGCGCTGGCTCCGACGCTGGCGCTGGCGGATTTGTCCAACGACATCCTGGGCAAGATACTGAACCAGGTGACCCAGATCCTGCAGCAGCAGTATCAGCAGTTCGCCGCGATGATTCAGCAGATGGACGTGATGAGGCAACAGGGGGAGGCGATGCGCGACAAGATGGGGCAAGAGTCCGACAAGAACCGCCAGCAGCAGTGCGACATCTGGTGCGGCAAGTCGCTGCCGACTCCCGGCGAGGTGCCTGCCGACGCCAACAACACCGGCTCGCCCGGCGCCGCGATGTCGGCGCGGCGCGGCATGACGGCCCAGTTGCAGGCGGTTACCGGCAATATGGCCGGCAATATGGACCAGAACACGGCGATCCAGGGCTATTACGGCGCGCTGGCGGCATGGTTCCAGAGTGCCACGCCGCAGCAGAAGCAGCAGGTGCAGCAGCCCTTGTCGTTTGCGCCTGGAGATGTCCCCTCGGCGGAGGATCGCAAGCTGGCCGACTACAACGCCAAACTCACCATCGGTCTGGAGCCGGTGCCGCCGGTTGCCGCCGGGCAGATCAAGAGCAATCCGGCGGCGCAGGAGTATGAAGCGCGCCGCATTGGCTACAACTCCGCCCAGTTGGTGGCCTACGACAGCTACCGCCAGTACGATTTGTCGGCGGAGGAGGTGAAGACCGTGTCCGATGTGTTGCTGTCCATGTCGCAGCAAACCATTGAAAACATGAACCCGGGCACTGCGATGAAGGCCCAGGTGCAATTGCTGGCCGTGCAGTCCGGCCTCTTGCTCAGCCAGTATCAATCGTCGCTGCGGCAGGAGCGCCTGCTGGCGGTGATGGCCGCCAACAATGCCCGATTGGCCATGAGCGACCGACTGCGCAGGCTGAGCCAGAGCCAGGCGGTCCAGAGCTATGCCAAGTAAGGAGGGCGTGGTGTCCGTGGCCGGATGCAAGTGGGTGCAGGGGGTGTCGGGAACGGCGCTGGCCTGCCTGCTGGGCATGCAGATGGCGCCGGGCTTGCCCGGTTTCATCGCAATGGCCAGGGCAGAGGCTTCGGCATCGTCTTACGGGCCGTCGGCCGGCCAGACGCAAGCTGAACTGGCGCAGCGGCTGCAGGCGCTGGCGCAAAGCCAGGTGATGGCCAATTACCCGATGCTGCGCGAGGCGTATGTGCAGCGGCAGCTAGCCAAGTTGCGGCAGGATGCCAGTAGTTTGCCGGACACCGAGGCAAACCAAGCCTATCGCGAGGCGGTGGGCGATTTTTCCTGGATGCGGCCGCAACTGGAGGATGCCGTCAGCCTGGATTATTACGGCATGCCGGATGCGCTAGCGAATGAGCTGGTGGCTCAGGCAAATGCCGGGTTAGTGCAGCAAATTCTGGGCAAGTATCCGCCGCAGGTGTTGGCCAACATGCCCAACCAGGCGATCTCGCAAGAAATGAGCAAGATGTTTCCCGTGGTGGCCGGTCGGGCGGCGGACGCCGTGGTGTGGGGGTCGAAGAACCCCATCGTGCAATACCTGGGCAATCTGGACCGGGACTCGTTTGTGCAGTCCATGGTCAACAGCGTGGTGGACTATGCGAAGCAGCAGGCCATTGACTACTTCAAGAAGTGGATCAAGAAGATCATCCAGGAAAACATCATCACCAGGATTACTTCCGAAATCGTCAAGAACTACCCCTATATCGGCCCCTACATCAGCTGGTACCAAACCCAGAAGCAGAAACTGGACAACATCAAGCACCGCATCGACCAGATCAAGAAAGAGGCCGAGCTGTATCTCAAGAAGCTGGGTTTCGACAACGCCATGCAGCGCCAACAGGAGGACCTGACCTGGGGCAAGCAAAATCTGCCGGCTTATCCCAATAGCGATGGTTCGTCCGAGTTTGGCACTTCTGGGGGTGTGCGCGCCAATCAGCAGGTCATCGAACAGTATGCCCGGCAGGAGCGCGGCGGCTTGGCGGAGTGGTCTTACGGCGGCGACCAGCCGACGGCTTTTTACGGCTGGGTGGGTAGTTACCCGGCGGAGAGGCGTGCGGCGGTAATGCAGCCTTACGTGGTGGGTCCGCGGCTGGGGCCGGACGGCAGGCTGCAGCCTGTGGGCGCTGCGGAGCGGGAAAACACCCGCCGCAATGCCTGGCTCACGCTGGGTCTTGAGCCGAATACGCCGTTCACGGCCAAGCCGGGTACGTCCGCTTATCAGGAGGAGGTGGCGGTGCGGGCGCAGTTGGCCTCGGTAATGAGCCAGAGTTATGGCAGTTATATGGAAGGCTGGATGGCGCAGGACCGTATCACCCAGCTGGCCAGCACCATCCAGATGTTCACGCCGGCGGTGATTAACGGGCTCAGCACGGGGCAGGCGAACGGTTGCCGGGTGATGTTGAAGCAGCTGTCGACCGAGGTGCAGATGCAGACATTCCAGTCCCAGCTGCGGTTCGAGCGGCTGTTCGCCGCGTCATCCGGAATGCTGGGCAATATCGAACGCAAGCAACAACTGGCGGGTTTGAGCCAGGGGGCACCGATAGGTGCGATTAACGGTCGCTAGGAGGGGGTATGAGTGTATTGACTGAAGGAGCCAAGGGCATCGGCTTCGTATTTCTGGAACGGGTGCTGGGCAGCGATGCCTTGTCCTATTACGGCATCCACACCACCGGCGTGAATTCGGTCCCGATGACCACCGGCATGGCGCTGGCGGCCGATGTCGCGCTGTGGTTCACCCCCTTGATCACGTTCTACATCCTGGGCATGGGCTTGATCTACTCCTCCCAGGAGGGGGTGGTGCTGGGCAAGCGTTGGTCGGCGGTGATCGTGCCGCTGCGCGGTGTGGGTGGCCTGATGTTTTCCGCGCCGGTGGTGCCGGGCGGCTTGTCCGCCATCCAGGTGATGGTGGTGGGGCTGGCCTTGCTCGGCAACTATATCGGCAACGAGGCGGCCAATGTGCTGGCGGAGAAAATCTTTCTGCCCAGCAGCGGCTATGTCCATACCAAGCCGGCGTCGCTTTTGAATAATACCGAAGCGGCGGCGACCGCGTTCGCCACCATTACCGCGGCGGCGGTCTGCATGAATACCGCCAGCAATCTGGGGGCAAACGGCAGCCCTGCCAAAACCAGTCCTGACACCGGTTCCGGCGTGACGGGGGGGCTGTCGGCGTGGCCATGCAACTATGGGGAGTCGCCACCGGGGCTGCTGCGAGTACGGGGACGGGGATCTCCCTGTCCGACCTTTGCGGCGGCGCGCAAAACCCCAAGTCGGTGAATTCGAATGCCACTCCGAGTTCGAGCAGCACGACGGATGGTTACTCCGCGGGCCAGGCGGATTGCAATTCCGGCACCCTTGTTGGCCCATGCAAGAAGATTGAGGCTGCCAATAACACCCTGAAAGCCACGTTGTCCGCCACCTTGAGCAGGTTGGGCGGAGTGCTGGACGAGCGCACGCTGGCGCTTCTGGCGGGGACGTATCTGACGCAGATGAACAGCGCCATCGACATGGACATGACCGATGTGATCAAGGAAAACACCAAGGCGGTGCAGAAGTTGGGCTGGCCGGGGCTGGGCAATTTCTATCAGAAATATTCGTCGGTCAGCGGCGAAATCGACAACTACATCTATTATTCCGGCGAGCCGAGTTTCGACTTCAAGGACATCGGCGATGAAACCCGCGCCGGCATGGCGTTGAACGATCAGACGCGGATGGCTTTCAAGCGCGCGTTCAAGGCGTTCAATTTTTCGGTGCAGGGGGTTTTGTCCGGCATCGGCGGCTTGATGCAGGCGGCCAACGCCGGCACCGTGTCCGTATTGGGCGAACTGCAGGTGAGTGTTGAAAACCGGATACTGCGCAGCCTGCTTTTCGGCGTGGGCAACAGCGCCTACGACGTGGGCGCGTTTGATGCGGTTCAGCGGCTGGGCGGGATGTTGAACATGTTCGGCACCACCACGCTGAACATGCTGGTCTGCGAGAAGCGCGGCAGCGGCGACGGCAGCCAGTGCGACAAGAGCACCGCCAACGAAAGCGCCCAGAGCGGGATGGTTTCCAATGCGGTCAAATCGATAGCCGGCGGCGGAATGGCGGATGTCGCCACCATGATGGCCAAGACCTCGATCATGGCGGGCATGGTGCTGACCATGCTGTTGCCTTCGGTGCCGACCATCTACTTTGTGCTGATGACGCTGGAGTGGGTGATCTGGCTGGTGGTGGCGGCGCTGGCGTCGCCGCTGTGGATGATCTTTCACATGCTGCCGGACGGCGACTCGCTGGTGCACAGCCGGGCGGAAACCGGTTGGGGCCTGCTGGCCTACATCACCTTGTTTCCCTTGTTGGTGGTGTTGG
>NZ_MKCT01000081.1 GCF_001855555.1 Chromobacterium sphagni
ATGATCAAGGCCAGCGCCACGCCGGCGGCGCCGTGGGTGGGGGCGCGTTACCGCTGCCACGCAACTGGTGATCGACAATGTGTCGGTGAGCGTCAACACGCCGATTCTGGGCGGCCAATGCGGTCCCAGCCTGGTCAACGGGCAGATCGCCGATAGCGGCAGCGAAACGACGATCGCATTGATCAACGCGCCTTTGGCGGGAGGCTGCGCGATTTCCGCCACGCTGACCACCACGCCGTACATGCATGTGACGCCGTAGGCACGTGACGGGGGTAAAGGGCCGGGCGCGGGATGGCCCGGCTTGTCATCCCTGCAGTTGCAGGCCGGCGGCGGCCAGCGCGTTGACTTGGTCTGGCGACGCCAGCCGCCGTTTGTGGCCGGCGAAGCCCTCGTACAGCGCCAGATGGCCGCTGTGCGAGCAATGGCCGCGGCGGACGCCGTAGTTTTCGGCCCAACTGAGCAGCGCCTTGGCAGAGGCCTCGTCCTGCGGCCTGCCCATGTGCAGCGCTTGCGCCGCCAGGCGCGTCTGCAGGCGGGCTCGGCACAGCGTCCAGTCCGCGTCCAGCCAGATCAGCGCATCGGCCTGGGGCAGGAAGCGGGCGGCCAGATCGCCGAATACGCCTTCGGCGATCCACCCGGATTGGCTCAGAGCGGCGCTGATCATGCCGTCCACTTCCTCCGCCGGGCGCGGCGCTCGAAAGCCGCCCTGCTGCCAGAACAGGTGGTCCAGATGGATCAGCGCGGCCTGATGGCGCTCGGCCAGTCGGGAGGCCAGCCAGGTTTTGCCGCTGCCGCTGTTGCCGATGATGACCAGTTTCATGGAGGATTTTCAGCTTTGTGGATGGCGGACACCGTAATGGATACGCATCAGGCTGACAAGCCGGTCGCGGCCCGTTCCCGGGGCGGGACGACGGCGTCGCCGACGCGCCACCAGCGCCGCGTGGCGCGCAGCGCGTAGGCGCGGCGGTAGGCGGTGGGAGTGAGGCCGGTCTGGCGGCGGAACAGGCGGCGGAAGGAGCTGGCGTCTTCGTAGCCGCATTGCTCCATGATGCCCTGCAGGTCCGCGGTGGTGACCTCCAGCAGCAGCTTGGCCCTTTCCACGCGCAGTTGTTGCAGGTATTCCAGCGGCGTCATGTCCGCCACCTCGCGGAAGTGGCGCAGCAGGGTGCGGCTGCTTACGGCGGCGGCTTCTGCCACTTTGTCCAGGCTGTAGGGCTCGGTCACATGTTGTTCCAGCCAGCGCCTGGCCTTGCACACCGGGCTGTCGCGGGTGGGGGTGCCGAGCAGCGGCAGGGTCTGGCCCGACTGCTCGAAACGGGCCGGTTGATACAATAGCCCGTTGGTACAGCTCTGCGCCAGCTCGTCTCCGGCAAAATGGCGGACCAGCTCCAGCGCAAGATTGATGGAAGAAGCCGGCGCGCCGCTGCAGAAGATGTTGCCGTCGATGGTGACTGGGCGGTCCATCAACAGCCGCACCTTGGGGTGGTGGCCGGAAAACCAGCCGGCGATCAGCCAGGTGATGGTGGCGTTGCGCTCATCCAGTATGCCGGCGCGGGCCAGCATGGCGGCGCCGTTGTAATTGGCGGCGATGATGTCTCCGGCGGCATGGCGCCGGGCAATCAGCGCCAGCGCGGCGCCTGAGCGGTCCAGTTGTTGTTTGAGGTGGGGAACGCTGTCCATGTCGATGCCCGGCACCAGCAGGACGGATTGGCCGGCTTGCGCGCTTGGGGCGCCGGATTGGGAGCAGAGCCAGGGCGGCAAAGGGAGGGTGGCGCCGTCGGCATCCAGCAGGCGCCACAGGAAACGCGGCGTTTTCTGGCGCGGGTGGCGCAGATGCCACAGTTTATTGGCAGCCTGCAACACGTCGATGGCCGAAAACAGCGTTCCTCCGAGACAGTTGGGCAGGTAAAGCAGGTCTACGCATGTGCTCATGATGGTCTGCCTTGGCGATATCCGCTTTAACCTTGGCGAAGCCGGCCGGCAAAATCAAGACTGATTGCATGTTGTTTTGTATCTGATTATTCCAAATGCAGAGTCGGCGGCGCAATCGCTGCCTTGCGCCAGCAAGCTGATTGCTGGCGATATCAACCCGCCGAATGGCCATCCTCCCCCCATCTTCGTCGCCACTCCGTTCATAAACTGAAGTCAGAGCTGCGCCCGGGCCGGTTTTGCCCTGCAGGCGCCGCCATCGCCACCGCATGGAAACGGAGTGTCGACATGTGCAATCTGCCAGGGGTCATTCCCGCCATCAAACAACACGAAGAGCAGTTCATCGCCATCCGCCGCAATATCCATTCCCATCCGGAGTTGGGTTTCGAGGAGGAGGCCACCAGCAGACTGGTGGCGGAATCGTTGCGGGCCTGGGGTTACCAGGTGACTGCGGGTCTGGGCGGCACCGGCGTGGTGGGGCAGCTGCGCTGCGGCAGCGGATCGCGCAGCATGGGCATCCGCGCCGACATGGACGCGCTGCCCATCCATGAGGAAACCGGCCTGCCTTACGCCAGCAAGCTGCCGGGCAAGATGCACGCCTGCGGCCATGACGGCCATACCGCCATGCTGTTGGCGGCGGCGCGGCACCTGGCCGAGAGCCGTCAGTTCGACGGCACGCTCAATCTGATCTTCCAGCCGGCGGAGGAAGGCCAGGGCGGCGCGGCGCGGATGATGGCCGAAGGTCTGTTCGAGCGTTTCCCCTGCGACGCGGTGTTCGCCATGCACAACGGCCCCACCTTGCCGGTGGGCAGCTTCATCGTGCAGCCGGGCGTGCTGGCGGCGTCGGCCGACATCGTCTCCATCACTCTCACCGGCAAGGGCGGCCACGGCGGCATGCCGCATACCTGCGTCGATCCCATCGTGGCGATGGCTTCCATCATCCTGGCGCTGCAGACCATCGTGTCGCGCAATCTGCCGCCGGATCAGCCCGCGGTGGTGACGGTGGGCTCGGCGCATGCCGGCAGCGCCAGCAATGTGATTCCAGACAGCGCGCAGCTGGAGCTGACGGTGCGGACCTACAGCCCCGCGATCCAGCGGCAGATCGAGGCGCGGCTGCGCGAGCTGGTGACGCTGCAGGCGCAAAGCTATGGCGTGGAGGCGTGGATGGATTGGAAACCAGTGACGCGGGTGCTGGTGAATACGCCGCAGGAAACCCGCATCGCGCGCGAGGTGGCGGAGGGCATGGTGGGGCCTGCGGGCATCGTGCCGCTGCCCGCAGGCGCAATGGGCGGCGACGATTTTTCCTGGATGTTGGAAAAGGTGGCTGGTTGCTACGTGGTGCTGGGCAATGGCGTGGGCAGCAAGGGCGGTTGCATGATCCACAACCCGGGTTACGACTTCAACGACGAGATCCTCAGCCTGGGCGCCAGTTACTGGGTAAAACTGGCGGAGGCCTATCTGAAATAGCAGCGCCTCTGCAAGGCGGCGCAATCGGCGTCGCGAAAACAACAATGAGGAGCAAGGCGGATGAAGCGGATGCATGCATGCAGCCCACTGGTATGGTTGTTGGCGGCGGGGGCCGGCCACGCGGGCGAGATCACGGTCAGCACTCTGCCGTCCGGCCTGGGCGAAGGCAGCCGGTTCGACTGGGGGGCGGTCCAGCTGGAAACCAAAGGGGCGATGGCGCTGGGCAGCGTCTACCGGATGGAGAACCCCAATCCGGTTTTCACCAGCCACGCCAATCTGATGGACTCGCTGAACGACGGCGATCTCAACTACCGGCGCGGCGATCTGGTGTCGGAATCGTGGCAGGGCTACCTGCAGGGCGATCTGCGCTACCGCGATGCCGGACTGTTCGTCAGCGGCAAGGCGTGGTACGACTACGGCCTGATCCACGACGCGGTTCCGCACGGCCATGCGCCCAATGCTTATGTTGCCGGTGCGCCGCTCAACGACGCCGGTTTTACCCAGCTGGGGCGTTTCAGCGGCGCGGTGCTGGACGACGCCTATGTGTATGGCCGCTACCAACTGGGGCAGTCGTCGCTGTTGCTGCGGCTGGGGCAGCAGGTGATTCCCTGGGTGACGCCCACCACCATCCTGGGCGGCATCCAGCAGGTGAATGCGATGGATTTCAATGCGCTGGGCCGCTCCGGCACCATCCCGGAAATGGTCAACATCCCGGCGCCGGCTTTCTACGCCAAGCTGGGGGCCACGCCGCGGCTGACGCTGGACGGCTATTACCAGTTCAAGTTCGAGCCCAATGCCTATCCGGCTTGCGGCGCATTCTACTCCGGCAGCGACTACGCCCAGCCCGGCTGCAACAAGCTCACGCTCAACGGCAGCCTGCTGAGCATGCTGTTGCGCCGCAATGTCGTCACCAGCGACCAGCAGTCGGCGGCCAATCCGCTCGATTACATCCAGCGCGCGCCGGACGACAAGCCCTATGGCGGCGAATACGGCGCCAGCATCAGCTATCTGTTTGACGGCGTAGGCCAACTGGGGTTGTTTTATTCCAACCAGACCAGCCAGATGAGCTTCAACCAAATGGTGAGGACCGGTCCCGGCGTGCTGCTGCCGGCGGCCGCCAATTTGGGGCTGGCCGCGCCTACCGGCATCGCCGGCCAATTCCGCCGCAGTTATCCCGACAACATTCATATGTTCGGCGTCAATTTCAAGACCAGGCTGCCGGGCGGCACCGGCATCTACAGCGAATTCAGCTATCGGCCCAACCAGCCGGTGGCCTGGAACGGCGCGGACTTCCTGTACGGCGTGCTGACCGGCACCGGGCCGCTCGGTTATCTGGCGCACACGCCGACCGGTTATCTGGCGCGCGGCTACGACACTTTTCACAGCAGCCAGTTCTCGCTGGGCGGCCAGCAGCCGTTGGGCAGGGTATTGGGCGGCGAGGCCAGGCTCTCCGGCGAGGTGGGGGTGAAATATCTGTCCAGCCTGCCCGACCCGTACGCGATGCGCTATGGCCGGGTGGGATTTGGCCAGGCGCCCAGCGCGGCCACGCCGTCCTGTAGCGGAACCGGGGCGACTTGCGCGCTGGATGGCTTCGTCACATCGGTGTCCTGGGGCATTCGCGCCAAGCTGGAGGAGCGCTATGCCGGCGCGCTGCCGGGGCTGGACCTGATGCCGTCGCTGGTGTTGGGCTATGACGTAAAAGGCTATTCGCAGGACGGCCAGTTCATGGAGGGACGACGCAGCGCGCTGTGGCGGCTGCAGGGCGAATACCGCAAGCGCTATGTGTTCGAGCTGCTATATCTGGCCACCGGCGGCGGCAACTACAATACGCTGTCGGATCGCAGCCTGGCGATGGTCAGCGCGGGAATCAAGTTCTGAGCCGGTTGTTGCGGCGCGAGAGGCCGAGAGGAACGCTGGACATGCAAGTTAATCCGATGGAATGGGTGGCCTATCTTAAATATGCTCTGAATGATCCGTACAAATACTAGCTCTGTTCTTTTGGTCAGTTATGTTCGTACATTACGCACTATTACCAAGATATCTAGCATGTGATTGCTGCAGATCGCTTGTCCTTCCCGGCCGGCCGCATCCAATCACCGGAGGGATATTATGGATACCGCGCCCAGGCAAACCGGATTCCCGGCCAACATCTTCAAAATGGGAAGCCGGGTCCGGCTGGTCGACCGTCAGCAGTTGTTCGGCCATCGCGCCCTCACCATCTGGCTGACCGGCCTGAGCGGCGCCGGCAAGTCAACCATCGCTTACGAGCTTGAAGCCAGGCTGGTCCGCTCCGGTTTTTCCGCCGTGGTGCTGGACGGCGACAACCTGCGTCACGGACTCAACCGCAACCTGGGTTTCAGCGCGGCGGAGAGGCAGGAGAACATCCGCCGCGTGGCGGAAGTGGCGCGGTTGATGAACGACGCCGGCTTGATTGTGATCAGCGCCTGCATTTCGCCGCTGTGCAGCGACCGCGAAGCCGCGCGCGGCATCGTCGGCGAGCACAAATTCGCCGAGGTCTATGTCAGCACTCCGCTGGCCATTTGCGAACAGCGGGATTGCAAGGGCTTGTACGCCAAGGCCAGGGCTGGCGAGCTTGCCCAGTTCACCGGTATTTCCGCGCCGTACGAGGCGCCGCGCAATCCGGTGCTGGAGCTGGACACCGGCGCGCTGCGGCTGGATGAATCCGTCGACATGCTGTTTCGCATGGCGCGGCACTGTTGCAGCCCGCTGGCGGAAGTGGAAAGGTATGACCATGAGTATCACATCTGACGCGGGCCGGCCGTTGCCGGCGCTGATGATTCCGCTGCGCCGCTGCGGCAGCCACGCCTTGCGCCTGCGGCTGAATTTCAGCCGGGAGTTCTATTCGCCTTATCCGCTGCATATCGTCGATTTCATGCCGCTGCTGCCTTTGTATGGCGATCTGTCGGATGACCGCGCCTATTTCCAGCTGATCGTGGATGTGGTGGGCTTGCAGACGGTCAGCATGGTCAAATGGCCGAACGTGGTATTCGATCCGGTGGAGATCTTCGAAGCGATCGGCGATCGGCCGCGCAGCGTGCATCAGGTGGTATGGGAGCTGCTGCTGCGGGCGGGGGAGCACAGTCAAGCCAAGGTGGTGATGGACAAGTCGCTGGACAGCGTCCATTACGCCGACGAGTTGCTGACGCTGTTTCCGCGGCTGCGCTTCCTCAATGTGGTGCGCGATCCGCGCGCGCAGGTGGCGTCGATCAACCGCGCCATCCTCCATGATTTCGATACCGTGCTGAACGTCCGCACCTGGCTGGCGGCCTACCAGGCGGCGGACCGTCTGCTGGTCCACCATCCTGACAAGGTGCTGACCATACGCTACGAGGACTTCCTGGCCGACCAGCAGGCCATCCTGCGCCAGGTGTGCGATTTCTTCGGCATTTCTTTTCTGCCGCAGATGCTGGATATCCGCAGTTCGGCGGAGGCCGCGCAGATTTCGCAGTTGTCGGCGCTGTGGTCTTCCAATCATTTTCCGCCGATTGCGGCGCATGCCGACAAATTCAGGCAGCAACTGTCGATGCGCGAGATCGAAATCATTGAAACCGGCTGCCGCGACTACATGCAGCGCTACGGTTATCCGATGCTGACGCCGGCCCAGTTGCCGATTACGGAGGAATTGGCGGCTGCCGCCGAAGCGCACTCCAGCCGCGCGCGCCAGCACGCTTGGGATGACCTCAAGCGCGACAACTACCGCGACTACATTCTCCGGCAGGGCCGGGCCGACTACCTGGCCGGCTTGCGGCAAAGACTGCTGCGCAATGCGGCGATATCGCCGACCGGCTTGGCGGAGGCGCCTGCGGCGCGGATGGCGGATACGCATTGAGGCTTGGCCGTCAGGGCGTAGATTCACGCATTGCTGTTCATCAACGGTCGGGGGATGACGGCGGAAGAGCCGGCGGAAACGCGCTATGCCGTGGGCTCTAATGTCGGCAGCAGCTTGAGGGAGTTGCAGAGCTGGACGCTGATCCGCATCGTGCATGTGTTGGGTGCCCCTGCCGCGATCATTTCGAAACTTCCGGCGATATGTGGGAGCTGTTCCGCATCATCGTGGCAGAGCGGCAGCGATGCCAGATCGAACCCGCGCTGCAGGTGCTGCGCGCATGCATGGCCAGTTGGATTGCTGCCAGGCCGGCTATCCCTTTCCTCCCATGGTTCTCCATGCGCGTCCTCCATACCTCCGACTGGCATCTTGGCCAAAATTTCATCGGCCAGACCGGCCAGGCGGAGTATCAGACGTTCCTTGTCTGGTCGATTGCTTAGCCGAGCCGGTCTGAGGGCATCGGGCCTGGATGTGTCGGGTTGATCGGGAGCACGGCGTCCGGAACTTGCCGTTAGGGGGCGTCCCCGGCTTCGGGTTTGGAAGAGAGGCGTGGATCCCGCAGCCATAATTTTTGTTGGCAAGCATGTGTCTTCATGGTTAAAATGTTTGATAAGATAGATATTGTATCGAACCATATTTTGGAAATTTCGATGTCCATGATGAATTTGAATGATCAAGAGGTGGACCGGGCCTTGAGGGACACCATGGGTGAGTCGGGAAACCTGCGCCATGATTCGCGCCGCAAGACCCTGATCATTCTCGGCCTGGCCGCGGCTTGCCTGCTGGAGGCGGTGGCTCTGGTCGCGCTGGCGCGCAAGGAGGCGCCGCTGCCGCAGTTCACCGCGGTGACGCCGGATGGCCGTCAATATCAGCTGTTGACCAGCAACTCTCCAGTTTTCAATGAGAACCAGGCTGGAGCATGGATCGCTTACGCCCTGCCCCAGGTGCTGAATTACAACTGGACCGAGTTGGAGCCTCATTTCTCCGACGTCTCGCGCAAGTACTTCACCGAGGATTCCTGGCTGACCTTCAAGAGCCAGCTGGAAGCGGCGGGGACATTCAAATCGGTACTCGATAGCGAGCTGATCAGCAATATGAAGCTCTCCAGCTCGCCCATCCTGGTCGGGAAGGGGCAGCAGGCCGGCGTCGAGGCCTGGGAGTTCGAGGCCAGCGGGACGCTCAGCTATCTGAACCGCACCAAGCGCGCGGACAATCAGATGAAGTTCAAGGTGGTGGTCGGGCTGGTGGCGGCCGGAGGGACGAAGGACTATCGGATTCTCGCCCTTTACATGGTCAAGGACAGGGGGTGAGGGACGTGAGAAGTCAGATTGCAAGCCGGGTCTTGCTGATTGCGGCCTGGGCGGTGTCCCACGCGGCCGCGGCGGCTCAGCCGGGCGATCCGGCCGGCGGCCAGTTTTATACCAATAGCGCTAGCGATCCGCGGCTGGCGGTGCAGGCGCCTGCGGCTGCGTCGGCTCAGTCGGGCAGGCAGCAAACCAGGGATCCGCTGCAGAGGGCGATGGAAGCTGATCCGGTGTTCGGTTCGGTGATGAAGGAGGCGGTGCCGTTCGATCCGGGCCAGATCCGGATGTACCGTCGTCAGGTGGAGAAGGTGGAGAAGATGAAGGACTCTCCACCGGTATCGGGCGAGCAACGGACGATTCCGGTTCGCCCTGGGCGGACCGTGGACCTGACGGTGGCGGTGGGCTATCCGGTGACGGTGCGCCTGACCGATGTGGCGGGACAGCCGCTGAAGATTTCCGGCAGTGTGCCGGGCATGGCTTTTCTCACCATTCATCCCATTCCGGGCGATGCCCAGTCGTCGCCCGCCGCGCAGGTCGGCGCACTGGCGGGGGCGGCCGGCCTGGCGCCGGCGTCGGCAACATCCGGCGGCGACGCCAAGGACGCCATCGTGATCGATTCGTCCGGTTCCGGCTCGACTTCGCTGACGGTATTCGCCGCCGGTTCCTTCCGGCCGGTTGTGATCAAGGTCAGATCGCTCTATCCGAAAAGCGGCGAGCGGGTGGATTTCGCGGCCGACCTGCGGTTGACCTGGATGGGCGGCGACGCGTTGAACCGCGGCGATGAATACCAGTCGCCGCTGTCGGGCACATTGATGGCGGTGCTGAAGGAAACCGTAGGCGATGAAATGCAGACGGTGTCCCACACCGGCGGCGATGCGGTCAAGGTCTGGAAGCGGCTGTCGGACAACCGGGTTTTCGTCAAGGTCCGTCCTGGGGTGACCCTGCTGTCGCCGCGCAACTTCCGCACCAGCACCCGCGACGACGATGGCGGCTCGGCGTACGAGTTCGATTACCGGCCGTCTTCGATGGTGACGGGCATGGCGGGCACTTCGCGCGCAATTGTCATTCGATGGGGCGGCTATGAGCAATAAGTCGGACATGGTGGATTTCGGCAATCAGCCCAAGGGCCCTGGCGGCAAGGATGCCGGCAAGTTGCGGCTGATCATTTTCGGTGGCGTGGCGATCGCCTTTTTCGCCGCCATGCTGGTTTACAAGAAAGTCAGCGCGCCCAAGGATGCCGGGCGGGAATCGGCGGCGATGGCCAGTACGCCGGAGAAGATGGCCGACACAGGCACGGCAGACGCCGGCACGCTGGCGGTGGCGGACGACCATAGCCAGCCGGCGGTGTACGGTACCGCCGACGCCTTGCTGAACAGCCAGCGCGATGGTCGGCAGAAAGACGCCATCGCCAGCGGCGGCGCGTATGTGGCCGAGGTGGGCGCGTTGAGCGACCGGGGCGATCCGTCTTCGGGTTCCGGCGGGCAGATGCCCCCCATTCCCCAGGGGCCGTCTTTGCAGCCGTTGCTGGATGCGGCGGCAGTGCAGAAGCAGAGTGCGTGGTTGCAGAAATTCCAAAACAACCGCGCAAA
>NZ_MKCT01000082.1 GCF_001855555.1 Chromobacterium sphagni
GGGGGAATCTCCACGGTGCAGGAGTCGCCGTAGCCGGTGGTCACGCCGTAGACCACGCCGTCTTCCGCCAGCAGTTGATCGATGAAGCGGCTGCCTTTTTCGATGCGCTCGCAGAAGGCGGGGGCATCGGACAACCGGGCCTGCTTTTCGCCATGGGCGATGGCGTGGATATTTTCCAGGGTCAGCCAGGAGCCGTCGAATACTACAAAATCTTGATGCTTGTCAGTCATTGTTTGGATTTCTGCTCCCAAAACGGGAAAAAATTGAACCAGTCGTAGGGAGAGGCCGCCAGCAGGCAGGCCAGTTCTCCGGCGAAGCGGGAGGCATGCTCGGCGATGACCGCTTCGCGGTTTTGGCGCGGCAGGCGGATAGATTCCGCCAGCGGCACAAACTGCAAGCGGTAGCCGCGGTTGTTGCGCACGCAAGCCATCAGATAGAGGGGGCAGCGCAGCAGATGGGCCAGCAGATAGGGGCCGGAGGGGAAGGGTGCGGCTTCGCCGAGGAAGGGCACGGTCACGATGCGGTCGCCATGCACCGGGATGCGGTCGCCGGCGATGGCCACCACCTCGCCGGCGGCGATTTTCTGCTCCAGCAGGACGGCGGTGGCGGCGTTGACCTCGGTCACTTCCAGCAAGCGGATCGATTGTTGCGGGTTGAGCCGGTTGAGCAGGGCGTTGAAGCGTTGGGCGTGGCGGGTGTGCACCAGCACGTTGACCACCACCTCCGGCGACTGGTCGGCCAGCGCGCGGCATAGCTCTAGACAGCCGATGTGGGCGGTGACGATCAGCGCGCCGCGCTGTTGGCGCAAGCCTTCGATGACGACGTCGGCGCCGCAGATATCCACCTGGCCGGCCGGGTAGCGGCCGGCGGTGGCCAGCAGCTTGTCCAGCATGGTGTCGGCGAAGCGCAGCAGATGGCGGAAGGTGTCCAGCCGGCCGGGCTGGCGGCCCAGCGCGCCGCAGTGCGTCTCCAGTCGTTGCAGGTATTGCAGCGAAGCCGCCCGCGCCGCGCCGCCGCTCAGCCAGTAGCAGGCCACCACCGGGAGCAGGCACAGGCGGAACAGCCGCCGGCCCAGCAGGCGGTGTATCCAGAACAGCAGGACGATGCCGGCGATGAAGGTGTTCTCGCCGATTCCCGCCCAGTGGCGCGCCTGGCTCATCGCGCCGCCTTGCGGGCCAGCAGCAGCGGCAGGCGGGGCAGCATGCCGAAGAACAGCTTGGCGTGCATGCGGCTGATGCGCAGATTGTCCCGCCACAGCTGGAAGTGCGATATCCCATCCAGCGGATAGCTGACGCGGGTGGGCAGGTTGACGATGCGCATGCCGCGCCAGCTCAGCCGCACTAGCACTTCCACGTCGAAATCCATGCGCAGGCCCAGTTTAGCCCGGTCGAACAGCGGCACGGTGGCGGCCAGCGGGTAGACGCGGAAGCCGCACATCGCGTCGCGGATCTGCAGCGACAGCGTGTTGATCCATACCCAGACATGGGTGGCGTAGCGGCCATAGCGGCGGCTTTTGGGCGCGTCGGCGTCATACAGCGGGCAGCCGCAGATCAGCGCCTTCGGCTGGGCGCGGGCCAGTTGCAGGAAGCGGGGAATGTCGCCGCTGTCGTGCTGGCCGTCGGCGTCTATCTGCAGCGCGTGGCTGTAGCCCATGCCCAGCGCGGCGCGCAGGCCGGCCATCATGGCGCCGCCCTTGCCGCGGTTTTGCGGCAGGCGCACCAGGCACACCTGTTCGTCGGCGGCGGCCAGCGCGTCGAGCACCGCCGCGCAATCGGCGTCGCTGCCGTCGTCCACCAGCACGCAGGGCAGATTTTGCGCGCGCAAGGCGGCCACTACGCAGCCTACCGCGCCGCCGTGGTTGTACACCGGCACCACCGCGCAGATCAGCATGCCGGCGCTCCAAAGCGCAGCTTGCCGCTAGCGTGCGGCTGGTCGTCGGAATGAAAGGAGAAGCTCACGCTCTGCTTTGCGCGGTCGTAGCGCAGCTCCAGCCGCACGGTGCTGTCCGGCGCAATGATGCGCTGGAATTTGAGATTGTCGATGCCGGTGAAGCCGGGCAGATCGAACAGTTCGCGGGCGAAGCGCACGCCCCAGTCCAGCTGGGTGACGCCGGGCAGCAGCGGGAAGCCGGGGAAGTGGCCGTCGAAGTCCGGCAGGGTGGCGGCGGCCTCTATCGACAGCAGCGCATGCTCCTCATCGCGCCGCAGCAGGGTGGCGTGCGGGCGCCGGGCATCGAACCAGGACAGCAGCAGCGCCTGGGTGGTCTTGCCCTGGGCGTTGGCCGGCAAGCGGAAACCGTAGCGCCAGTGGCGCGGCAGGCCCTCCGGGATCACGCTGCGCTTGAGCCCGGCGATCAGGCGGGCGGCGAATTCGCGCCGGCCCAAGGCGGCCAGCTGTTGCCAGCCGGCGGCGTTGGGCACCGCCGCCACGCCCAGCGAATCGCGCTGGCCGGGCAGCAACACCAGGCGCGCGGCGTCGAACAGGCCGCTCGCCAGCAGCGCGCCCTCCACGCCGTCCAGCGACACGCGTTTCTCTTCCAGCTTGATGATGCGGTCGGCGCGGCCTTGCAGGACAAAGCCCCCATCCTGCTCTTGCACCTTGTCGCTGGTCTGGTGCCAGGCATTGTCCGGCAGATGGGGCGAGCGTATCGCCAGCAGGCCGTCGTCGACGCGGGTTTCCACGCCCGGCAGCGCTTGCCAGGGCAGGTCCGGATCGGCCTGGCGGCGGCGCCAGGCGATGCCGCCGGTTTCCGTGCTGCCGAATATCTCGAACGGCGCCTGCCCCAGCGCGGCCAGGCTGTTTTGCAATGCGGCTTCGTCCAGCGGGCCGCCGGAGGAAAATGCGGCGGCCAGCTTGCCGGACAGAGAACCCCAGTCCAGGCTGTCCGGCAGGCGCTTCAGGTGGGCCGGGCTGCTCACCAGCAGGCAGGGGCCGGCGGACAGCGCCTGCAGCAGGCTCTCGGGGAAGGTCTGGCGCCGGCAGGCGAACGGCCGGCCCGCGGCCAGCGGCCACAGCACGCGAAACAGCAAGCCATAGATGTGTTGATGCGAAACCGTGGCCTCTACCAGGCAGCCGGTTGGCAGCGCGCCATCCCACAGCCGGGACAGGGTGGCAGTCTCCGCCGCCAGCTGGCGCAGACTCTTGTCTATCGCCTGCGGTTCGCCGGTGGAGCCGGAGGTGAACAGCTGCAGCTTGCAGCCATCGTCGGACAGCTCGCCGAAGGCGATGGTTTCGGCCTCTGCGATTTGCAGCGTGTCCAGCAGCAGCATGCCGCGTCCGGATAGGGCCGCGCGGGTGGCCGGCAGGTTGTCGCCGGGCAGACAGACGGTTTTGCCGGCGTGCCAGGCGCCGAACAGCGCGGCGGCGAATTCGAAGCTGTCGTCCAGATAGATGGCGACCACCTCCTGGGCGCGGGCCCGCAAGCTGGAGGCCCAGCGAGCGGCGCGCAGTTGGAAGTCGCCGAAAAGGTATTGTCGTTCGCCGTCGCTGGCAACGGGATGGTCTGCGTTGCGGCCGACGGCCAGCAGTCGCGAAAGGGGAATGAAGTCAGCCATGTGTGGTATTGCGGGATTTGACGCGTTGGCGGACCAGCCATTCGCCGCCAAACAGCGCGCCCATCAACAGATAGGAGGCGCAGCCGTTGTAGGCGGTCCAGACGGCGTTGTCGGCCCATAGCGCGGTGGCCAGCGACAGACTGCCGTTGACGATGAAAAAGCCGCACCATACCTGGGTGACAGTGCGGGTGTAGCGTACGCCGCGCTCGTCCAGCGCCGGCTCGGTCAGCCGGGCCAGACGTTCTATCAGCGGCGGGCCGAAGCGCAGACTGCCGGCGAACGCCGCCAGCAGGATGGCGTTGACCAGCAAGGGGTAAAGCTTGAGCGGCAGCAGGCCGTTGCCCAGCATGCTGAAGACCGCCAGCAGCAAGGTGGCGGCGGCAGCCCAGTACCAGGCCGCCTGGCGCGTGCTGAACGCGCGCAGCAGGGCGATGCCGACCAGCAAGCCCGCCAGCAGGCGCGGCTCCACCCGCCCCTGGCCGAAGTAGATCAGGAAGGGGTAACACAGGGTGAGCAGGCTGGCCAGTACGGTGCCGGACATCGCTCAGTCGTTTTCCTGCATCAGGCCGTGCAGCGCGTCCACTACGTCCTGCAGCGTGCGCACCGACTTGAACACATCCGGTTGCAGGCGCTTGCCTACCAGCGGGCGGAACTGGACGATCAGGTCTACGGCGTCGATGCTGTCGATGTCCAGGTCTTCGCGCAGCCGCGCGTCGGGATGGATCGCGTCGGCGTCGATTTCAAAAGTGTCCTGCAATACCTTGTTCAGGCGCGCGAAGAGTTCGTCTTTGGTCATGGGGCAGTCTCGGATGGTGGTGGTTACAGCTTGCGCGCGCTGGCGACGAAGCTGGCCAGGCTGGCGATGCTGGCGAAGTGGCGGCGGGTTTCCTCGCCATCCGGGGACAGGGTGATGCCATAGCGCTTTTGCAGCGCCAGACCCAGCTCCAGCGCGTCGATGGAGTCCAGGCCCAAACCGTCGCCGAACAGCGGCGCGTCGGTGGCGATATCTTCAGGCGTGATGTCTTCCAGATTCAGGGAGGTGATCAGCAGGTTTTTGATCTCAAATTCCAGGGTTTGCATGAAGGCTCGATGTTGTCAGGTAAAAGTCGTGCAAGAAGCGGGTCAATCCGCGGGCGGCCATGGCTTCGTTCTGCCCTTCGAGGAAGGGGGCGACGGGCAGGTCGTCCAGCACCTCGATGGTGAAGCGCATCGGCTGCGATGGAATGCTCCACCATGGAACGCCTTTGGCCAGGCTGCGGGGTTCGCAGCTTATGGTGACCGGCGTAATGGCGCAATGGCCGCGGACGGCGATATTGGCGGCGCCGCGCTGCAGCTTGAAGCCGCCATCCAGCGGCGTGCGGGTGCCTTCCGGGAAGATCACCAGGTTGTTGCCAGCTCGGACCGAACGTATGCAATCCTCGATCAGTCCTTCGCCGGAGTCGTTGCAGATGTAGCCGGAGGCGTGCACCGGGCCGCGGGTGAAGGGGTTGCGCGCCAGCGAGGACTTGACGATGCAGTCTGCGTTGGGCAGCAGGGAGATCAGGAACACCACGTCTATCAGCGTGGGGTGGTTGGCCAGGATCAATAGGCCGGGCCGGCGCAGCTTTTCCGCGCCGACGATCCGGTAGCTCAGGATGCCCAGCGCCCGCATCAACCGGATGAAGGCGGCGAAGCTCAGCTGGACCACCCGGCGCGACAGGGCAATCCGGCGCGCCGGCTGCCGGATCAGCAGCGTCAGCAGTGGAAATACGATCAATGAAAACAGCACGCCGCCCAGCCCGAACACGGAGAAGGCCACGGCGGTTGCCATCAGGCGCCACAAGTAATTGCAGCGCTCAGCCATGGCGGATCCAGTGCCAGTCGCTCTGGCCGCAATGATGAATGTAATGGCCGGCGGAGCCGTTCAGGAATGGCCAGAGCCGCGGACTGTCGGCGTCGGCCGTGGCCGGCGCGGCGCGCAGGCTCAGGCCGCTGGCGGCCCGGCGCACACGGCAGGCCCAGGCCAGTGGGTCGGGGGGGGCGGCCTCGGCATGCTGATAGGGGGCGGGAAGCGGCGCATCGTAAACAATCAGCCGCACCGACGGCGCGCCGTCGCTCAGCATGGCGAGCGCTTCGCAAAACGCGGCCTCTGCGGTTTCCGCGCCGGCGGCGATAGCGGTGTACTGCCCGGTGTGGCCAGCTAGTATGCCGTGCAGCGCGCCGATGGCGTTGTGCACCGACAGGCTGAACTGGGTGGGCGACAGGGCCTCGCCCTGGCTCAGCTGCCGCAAGAGTTCTATCGAGCGGGACATGTCGCCGAAACGGGAGGCGAAGACCAGGGGTATGTCATCTCCGGCTTCATCCAGGCCAAACGCGCCATGCAGGGCGGCCTTGCACAAAGGACTCATGCGCCGCCGTTGCATGGCGGGCACCTGCTCCAGCGGCGGATGGCTTGCCTGACTGCCGGCATCCGCGGCCGGGGGCCAGCTGATCAGATTGTCGACGGCGAAATGTAAAGCGGATGACATCGGGTGTTTGGTTTTCCAGTACGGGCTGCGGGGCAGCCGATTTTGTTTCAAAGCTGATTGTAATGGTCAAAATTTTACAATTATAAATAAAAAAATGAACATGGAACTATTCTGCAATTTTTTAATCGAGTCGAAGGGAGTCAGTGCGAGCTTGTTTCGCAGGAGCGGGGCGCTTCGCCGCAAACCCGGCTTGAAGTGGCGGAAATGGTCAATCCACCCGCAATGAATGGCGTCAGGCCAGCGGGATGTAGGCTTCTCCGCGCATCAGAGGCCTGGCGGTGCGGGTCATGACCACTTCGCTGATCGACCATCCCAGCTCGTCACGGCCCAGCACGGCCTCCAATGTCTGTCTGCCGCTGGCGTGGCTGAAGGTGAGCGGCATGCCGCGCACCGCGCCTCCCGCCAGCTCCGCCGGCAAGGTGCCTTCCGCCGCGCAGGCGCAGGCCAGCGCAATCGCCCCGGTGCCGGTGTAGGCGTGATGCACCCTGTCCATCGACAGGATGCGGGCGTTGAGCTGGCAGTCGGCCTCCCCGCTAGCCGACAGGAAGCTGATTCTGGGGATGGCTGGACGTTCGCGTTCCGCGGCGAAAATGTCTTCGGCCAGCCCCATCGCCACCGCGGCGGTGGCGCGGGCCAATTCCAGCCGTCGCAACGTGGCCAGCGCTATCTGCGCCGCGGTTTCGCATCCCTTCAGGCCAAAGTCGCGCGCCCGGACAAACACGGTGGGATTGCCGGCGTCCACCAATGTAGCCTCGACATGGCTGCCATCGGGCAGCCTGAGTTCATCTATCAGGCGGCCGGACGGGAACAGCTCGCCGGAGCTGCCGCCGGCGGGGTCGAGAAAGCGCAGCCGGATCGGCGCGCCAGGAAAGGCGACGCCGTCGATGAAGAAGTCGCCTTGCCATACCGGCTGGCCATCGAAGATTTCCAGCTCGGCCAGGATGCGCTTGCCGACATTGGCCTGCCAGATGGCGATGGTGGCCACGCCGTCCTCCGGCCGCACCAGCTTTTCCATCACGGCGAACAGCGGGACCGCGGCGCTGAGGTTGCCGCAGTTGCCGGACCAGTTCATCCGCGCTTCGGAGATGGCCGCGTGGCCGAACAGGCAGTCGATATCGCAGTCGTCGCGGCGCGAAGGGCTGAGGATCACCACCTTGCTGCTGCCGGCGAAGCCGGTGCCCAGGCCGTCCATCTGCTGGCCGTAGGGGTCGGGGCTGCCGATGGCGCGCAGCAGCATGGTTTGCCAAAGCTCGGTGTCTTCCGGCAGCGCATCGGCGCGAATGAACAGCCCCTTGCTGGTGCCGCCGCGCATCAGCGTGGCCGGCAAACGGTAGAACGCATCCATCAGCGGTCCTCCCATTGCTCCTTGCAGTTGGCGATGATGGCGGTCCGCGCCGCATCCAGCGTGGCGGGAATGGCGGCCTTGTCGCTGCAGCCCGCGGCTATGGCGCCGGCATCAATCTGCAGCGTAGCAGCCAACATGTCGTTGAGGTAGTCCTTTTGCGGATAGGCGGCGGTCTCAAAATGCAGCCTGCCGCGGGCGTCGGCCAGACAGGCATCCAGCATCAGGCGGAAACGGTCTGGGCGTCGCAGCGCGTCGCAGTCCTTGAACAGCTTGAGCACGGTGGCGGGGCGCAGCTCTTGCGCCTGATGCACCTTGGTGTGGTGCACCATGGTGATATGGGCCAGATCGCGGCAGTCGCTGGGCACTCGCAGGCGCTGGCACAGTTCGCCCAATGGCTTGGTGCCGCGGATTTCGTGGCCGATGTGGCGCGGCAGCACGTCGGGCGGCGTCAGCGCCTTGCCCAGATCGTGGGTGAGGGCGGCGAAACGCACGGCGAGCGGCTGGCTTGTCGACGCGGCATAGTCCAGCACCCGCATGGTGTGGTCGCCGCAATCTATTTCCGGGTGATAGTCGGCGCGCTGCGGCACGCCGAACAGCGCATCCACCTCGGGCAGCACCCGCGCCAGCGCGCCGCATTCGCGCAGCACCAGGATCATCCGCGACGGCTTGTCTTCCATCAGGCCCTTGGCCAGTTCCTGCCATACCCGCTCCGCCACCAGCGCGTCGGCTTCGCCGTTGTCCACCATCCGCCGCATCAGCGCCATGGTCTCAGGCGCCACCGCGAAGTCGAAGCGGGCGGCGAAGCGCGCCAGCCGCAGGATGCGCACCGGGTCTTCGGCGAAGGCTGCGCTGACGTGGCGCAGGATGCCGGCCCTGAGGTCGGCCTGGCCATGGTAGGGGTCGGTCAGGCTGCCGTCCGCGGCTTCGGCGATGGCGTTGATGGTGAGGTCGCGCCGCGCCAGGTCCTGTTCCAGCGTCACGTCGCTGGCGGTATGGAAAGTGAAGCCGTGGTAGCCCTTGGCGATCTTGCGCTCGGTGCGCGCCAGCGCGTATTCCTCCTGGGTGTCGGGATGCAGGAATACCGGAAAGTCCTTGCCTACCGGCCGGAAGCCCTGATTCAGCATCTGTTCCGGGGTGGCGCCCACCACCACCCAGTCACGGTCCTTGACCGGCAGATTCAGCAGGCGGTCACGCACCGCGCCGCCGACGATATAAATGTCCATTTTAACGCGCCGCCTTTTCCCGGTAGCGGGAGGCGATGTAATTGTAGCCGCGGCCAGCCAGCCAGTCCGGCGCCAGCGCCGACAGCGCCGTGGGCGCGAAGCCCAGCAGCCCGGAGGGGAAGGGTTGGTCGCTGACATTGTCCCATCGCAGCGAGCGGACATTGTCCCGGCTCATCAGCGTGGGGCCGGGCAGGTGCTCCATCAGGCAGGCCTGCAACATGGCCAGGCTGTCCGGCAGCGCCAGGATCGGGCGGGGATGGCCGCTGCAACGGCCGGTGAGGCGGGCCAGATCGGCCAAGGTGTAAATCTCGGGGCCGGCCAAGTCCAGCTTGCGGCCTATGGTTTCCGGCCGCGCGAGGCTCTCGCAGACCGCGCGCGCCACATCTTCCACCCATACCGGCGCCATCTTGCTGGCGGCGCCGGCCAGGGGCAGCAGAGGCAGGCGCTTTTGCAGATCGGCGAACAGGTTGAGGAAGGCGTCGTCGTGGCCGAACACCACCGACGGCCGCAATATGGTCCATTCCAATGCGCTGCTTTCCACCGCCAGTTCGCCCAGGGCCTTGGTCTGCAGATAGTCGCTGGGGCCGTCCTGCGCTGCGCCCAGCGCGCTGATGTGCACCAGGCGGCGCACCCGCTGGCGCTCGCAGGCGGCGGCGATGCTTTCCGCCAGCCGGGCATGGTTCTGTTCGAACTGTGCGCGGCTGCCGTGCAGGATGCCGACCATGCTAACCACGGCGTCGTGGCCGGCGATCAGCGCTTCCAGTTGCGCCGGATCATGGATGTCGGCGGAAACCAGCCGGACTGACGGCAGCACCAGAAGCTCAGGCAGCGATGTCTTGCGGCTGGCGACGGTGATGGGATGGCCCAGGGTGGTCAGTTGCGCGGCCAGATGGCGGCCGATGAAGCCGCTGCCGCCTATCAGGCAGATCTTTTGTGCGGACATATTCGCTCCGTTGTTCATTTCAGTTCATCGCGGCGGGATCGCGCCCATGCGGTTTCTCAGCGAGATGTTGGCATGGCCGAAGGTGCTGGAGTAGTAGGCGGCGTTGGCCATCACTTTCTGCACGTAGTCGCGGGTTTCGCTGAACGGTATGGTTTCGGCGTAGATGGTGCCGTCAAGCGTGCGGTCCGCCTGCCAGTTGCGCGCCCGCCCCGGACCGGCGTTGTAGGCGGCGGTGGCCATCACCTGGTTGCCGGACAGGTTGTCCAGCACGTAGCGCAGATACCAGGTGCCCAGCTGGACATTGGTTTCGATGTCGTTGACCGCGAAATGGGTGAGGCCTATCTTCTTGGCCGCCCATTTGGCGGTGGCCGGCATCAGCTGCATCAGGCCGGAGGCGCCCACGCCGGAGCGCGCCATCGTGATGAAGCGGCTTTCCTGGCGGATCAGGCCGTATACCCAGGCGTCGTCGATATCCAGCTGGCGGGCGTATTTCTGCGTGACATCGCGGTACGGAGTCAGGTAGCGCAGGGAAAAGTCGTGCTCTTCCTTGGTGCGCTCGGCGCTGTAGATGGCCATGTCGTAGAAGCCTTCCTTGCGGGCGATCTCCGCCGCCGCCAGCAGCTCCATGTCGTTGCGGCCGCGCATCGCCCAGCGCCATTCGCGCTGGGCATCGGTGCGGAATTCGGGCTTGGTGTAGATCTCCGCCACCGACAGCAAGGCCAGTGAGCGGCGGATGGCCGGGTCGGACTTCATCTTGTCCAGATCCTGGCTGGTGGGGGTGGTTTTGCTGGCGGAGGCGGACAGCGAGTTGCCCAGCTCTTCCAGAGACAGCAGCGCGTAGTAGCTGTGGCCGACGCTGGCCTGGCTGAACAATGGCGCGGCCTCAGCCGGCTTTCCCTGCTGCTGCAGCGAGCGGGCTTGCCAGTAGCGCCAAGCCGGCTTGGCCGAAACTGCCGCCGGCATGCGGCGGATGATGGCGTCCAGCTGGGTCCATTGCTCAAGGCGCAGCGCGGAGCGCGCCCACCATTCCCATTGGTCGGCGGTCAGCTGGCGCGGATCTGCCTTGTCGAACCATTGCAGCGCCTGGCCGGCCTGCTGCTTGCGGGCGGCAAGCAGCGCCAGTTGGCCCCAGCCGAAGCCGCTGCGAGCGGGGTCCAGGTCTTTCTCCATCCGGGACAGGCTGGCGGCGGCGCCGTCCAGATCGGTCTTGGCCTTGCGCTCGATTTCAAACAGCGCGGCCTCCTGGCCGCCGTCGGTTGCCAGGTTGGCGTTGGCCGGCTTGTTCAGCGCGGCGTTGTCCAGCGGCAGCTGGGTGTCGGCGGCCAACTGCCGCGCCTGGCTGAGGAAGTTGCCGGCCAGCAGCAGCCGGGCGCGCCGCCACAGCCACTCCTGGCTGAGCAAGCCACGCGCGTACGCGCCTTCGATCAGGCGGTTGCAGCCATCCGGCGCCGGTTTGCCCTCAAGGAAACGGTCCAGATCTTCCGGTTTCTGTCCCTGGTGCAGCCCCATCAGCTGGCCGTAGCAGCTGGACTCCTCGTCGCGGGCCTCCACCGGCAGCTTTTTCCACTCGGCGGCGAAGGCGGTCCAGTTTTCGCGCAGTCCCAGTTTCTTCACCCACTCGTTGCGTATTCGTTCCGGCATCAGGCCTTCCGGCACGTCGTTGAGGAAACGTTGCACCTGGGCGTCATCATTGCGCTCCAGCGCTTTCCAGGCAAGCCAGTAAGCGGGGTAGTCCTTCAATGGATAGTTGGCGGGGAGGCTGTCGCCGAGGCTGGCCAAGCGGCTGGTTTCGTTGGCGCGGAAGGCGTCGCGGGCGGCTACCAGGGTGTCGTCGGGGCCGGCGAGGGCCGGCGCGGCGGCACCGACGGCCATCAGCAGGCCTGCCAGGCGGGCGGGAGAATTCAGGACTTTCATATGCATTCCGTTTTTTCGGGTGGGTTTCCGCCGGCTCTTCGTCTGGACGGCGGAACGGCGTCAGGGCGTTTGCGCGCCCGGCGCGGCGATAATTCACTATGACAGCCAATGCGGAAATATGAAGGCGATCACCGCCGTCATGGCTGTTTCTCGTCTTGCGGCTGGTTCCGGGCCGCCTGGTAAAACTCTATCGGCAGCTGGTCGGGGTCGGCGCAGAAGAAGAATCTGCCGCCGGTGTATTCGTCCAGCCTGATCGGCTCCACCGTTACGCCTTGCTCCGTCAGACGGTGGTGCGCGGCCTCGATGTCGGAACAGGCGAAAGCCAGGTGGCGCAGTCCGCAGGCTTCCGGCCTGCTCAGCCTGGCCGGCGGCTCCGGGAAACTGAACAGCTCGATCTGGCTGCCGTCGGGCAGTGCCAGGTCCAGTTTCCATGACTGTCGGTCCGCGCGCCAGTTTTCCGCCAGAACGGGCAAGGCGAGGATGCGATGGTAGAAATCGCGCGAGCGCGTGTAGTCGGAGGCGATGATGGCGAGATGGTGCAGGCCGCTGATATGCATGGTAGTTGAAGCGTGGCTGTTGCCGGATGCCGGCATTTTAACGTTGCGGGCGGCGGGCTGCCCAGCGCGTGGAAGGGTCATTAAAAAAGACAATCGAAAATCTTGTGACAATCAATTGGACAAATTTGTCATCAGCTATCAGAATTCACCCATCGATAGCAAACAACTGTTCACCTCAAGGAGATAGCCATGCTGCAAAACCGTGAAGGCCAACGCGTACCGAATGTCACTTTCCGCATCCGCGAGAACAACGAGTGGAAGAATGTGACCACCGCCGAGCTGTTCGCCGGCAAGACCATCGCGCTGTTCTCGCTGCCGGGCGCGTTCACCCCCACTTGCTCGTCCACCCACCTGCCGCGCTTCAACGAACTGGCGCCGGCATTTCGCGCCAACGGCGTCGACGCCATCCTGTGCGTGTCGGTGAACGACACCTTTGTGATGAACGAATGGGCCAAGGATCAGGAAGCCGGCAATATCGTGATGATACCTGACGGCAACGGCGAGTTCACCGAAGGCATGGGCATGCTGGTGGACAAGGCCGATCTGGGCTTCGGCAAGCGCAGCTGGCGCTACTCCATGCTGGTGAAGGACGGCGTGGTGGACAAGATGTTCGTCGAGCCGCAGGAGCCGGGCGATCCGTTCAAGGTATCCGATGCCGACACCATGCTGAACTACATCAACCCCAACGCCAAGAAGCCGGACCAGGTGGTGGTGTTCACCAAGGTGGGTTGCCCGCACTGCGCGCGCGCCAAGGCGGTATTGGCCGAAAACGGCTACGACTTCGTCGAGGTGCCGCTGGACAACAAGATCCGCGGCAAGGCGCTGGGCGCGGTGTCCGGCAAGATGACCGCCCCGCAGGTGTTCATCAACGGCCAGCTGATCGGCTCGGCCGACGAAGTGGAAAAGCGCTTCGCCAAGTAAGGTGTTCGTTTCCGGCGGCTCGGGCCCTGACGCCGCCGGTTTTTTGGGCCGGTACTCCTGCCGGCCGCCTTTTTGCCGGGATGCGGGACGCTATGCGCGGCGTGGCGTGCCGCATCCCCGCCAGATACAAGGATAATGCCATGCAAACCATTCATATCGACGTAGCCGTCATCGGCGCCGGCACCGCCGGCCTGGCCGCCTACCGCGCCGCCAAGGCGGGCGGCGCCTCCGCCATCGTGATCGAGGGAGGTCCGTACGGCACCACCTGCGCCCGAGTCGGCTGCATGCCGTCCAAGCTGCTGATCGCCGCCGCCGAAGCCGCGCATCATGCCGGCCATACCGATAAGTTCGGCGTGCATGTCGATGGGCGGATTCGCATTGATGGCCGCGAAGTGATGGCCCGGGTGCGCCGCGAGCGCGACCGCTTCGTCGGTTTCGTGGTGAAGGGGGTGGATGGCATTCCCGAGCAGGACAAACTGCGCGGCTACGCCCGCTTCATCGACAACACCACCTTGCAGGTGGACGAGCACACGCTGGTGCAAGCCAAGCGGGTGGTGATCGCCACTGGCTCGGTGCCGGTGATTCCGCCGCCGTTCAAGGCCTTCGGCGACCGTCTGATCGTCAACGACGACGTGTTCGACTGGGAAATCCTGCCGCAAAGCGTGGCGGTGTTCGGCCCCGGGGTGATCGGCCTTGAGCTGGGCCAAGCGCTCTCGCGGCTGGGTGTGCGGGTGAAGGTATTCGGCGCCCGCGGCGGCGTGGGACCGCTGAGCGACCCTGCGGTGCGCGACTATGCCCGCCAAGCGCTGGGCGAGGAATTCTATCTGGACCCCGATGCCAAGGTGCTGGAGATGGGGCAGGCAGAGGGCAAGGCGCAGATCCGTTTTGTCTCGCTGGACGGCGAGGAGGAGACCGAACAGTTCGACTACGTGCTGGCCGCCACCGGCCGCGCGCCGAATGTGCGCGGGCTGGGGCTGGAGAACACCAGCCTGCCGCTGGACCAGGCGGGCGTGCCGCTGTTCGACGCCCAGACCCTGCAATGCGGCGATGCTCCGGTGTTCATCGCAGGCGACGCCAACAACATCCTGCCGCTGCTGCACGAGGCGGCGGATGAGGGCAGGACTGCCGGCGACAACGCGGCGTCCTACCCGCAGGTGAAGGCAGGCTTGCGCCGCTCCACCATCGCGGTAGTGTTTTCCGAGCCGCAGATGATGATGGTGGGCAGCCGCTTCGCGGATCTGCCGCAGGACGGGTTCGTGGTTGGCGAGGCCAGTTTCGAGGACCAGGGCCGCAGCCGGGTGATGGGCATCAACAAGGGCTTGTTGCATGTGTATGCCGACAAGGGGAGCGGCCGTTTCCTGGGCGCGGAGATGATAGGCCCGCGCGCGGAGAATCTGGCCCATCTATTGGCCTGGAGCCATCAGCAGGGGCTGACCATTGCCCAGATGCTGCAAATGCCCTTCTACCCATCCGGTGATCGAGGAGGGGCTACGCACGGCGCTGCGCGATGCCCAGGCAGGGCTTGATGCGATTGCCCTTGCATAAAAATGCACAGGAAGGCTATGAATATTCCATGGGCATTGCCTGGAGAGTTGTTTATGGCCACACGGTCCCTGCGCCGGATGGATTCCCTGTCC
>NZ_MKCT01000083.1 GCF_001855555.1 Chromobacterium sphagni
TCTTCGCTAAACAGCCGCTGAAGAGGTGTTGCTAGAACAGCATATCTATCTTCCTGCGGGGTCGCAAGAGGCGGCGTGTAGAGCCGCACTAAATGTTGTATGCAGCTAGGGAAGTTGAGAGGTGGTTGCTCCCCCTTTAGCTTTGCCGTACATGGCCTTGCTGCCAACGAAGGTGGCACGCTGGTGGGCATGGCCGCCAACCTCTCTTCGGCTGTTGGTCATGGCACTTGCAACCTTGCTTGGCAAGCCTTCTGCTTGAGTGAGAGCGGGGAAGTCTGCATCGGTAACAATGGGGAAGTTGGATATGTCAATTTTTGATGGATCGTTGGCGGGGCCGTGACAGTTCTTTAATATCGCCTCTTCATATGGGAATAGGGGCAGCTCGCCTGCAGTCGGGTAGCCGCTTGGTCCTAAGCGCTTCAATCCATTTTTTTGTACAAGATCTCGCCTCTTCATAGCCGCTGCAACATGTTTTTTCTGTTGCCAAGTCGTAGTTGGTCCCAGCATATAGAAAGATGCGTGAGAGTCATGTACATGTTGATCAAAGAATTCATGAACAAGTTGAGGGATTTTTGTTTGCTGGGCCAGTTTTTTCATCCCAATTAATTCTGCACTTTCATTGGCTGATAGCCCATCTGGATTGTGTGAATCCTTTATCCAGTCCTGTTCGCTTGCGCGCATGTCTTCTAAGTCTTGCTTGTCTGCTCTAGTGCTTCGCCCTGTGCCTTGGGTAAGTTTATTGATGCAGTCTTGCTGCATGAAATGAGTGCTGTTGGCGAATCTCCATTGCCAGTATTTTTTTAAATGATTGTACAACTTATCCTCTACTAGCGAACCGCTACCCCCAGACCATGCCATGTATGCGCTAAATCGTTGTAGTAAAGATTGGTCGCATAAGAAATCCTGTTTTTGTGGATCATCTTCTTTCAAAGAGGCTAAGGAACTAAGTGGGACGCCAGCAGAAATTGCATCGTTGTACATGTTGAGCAAAGGTATTTGACTTAATAACTTGTTTCGACTTCCAATAGATTTCCCTTGGTCGCCTGGGCCATATCCCCCGCCAACGTCTGAGTGTGAGCCGGGATAAACAACTTCGATTGCATTAGTCGGAGTGGAGCCATCACTGTATCTTATGCTAGTGAGTGGAAAAGAGTAGCGGATTTCATGGGCAGCGACATAGTGTCGGCACATTTTTGTAAATTCGGTAATTTTCAAAAAAAATGGCTTAGCCCAGTCCATTTGGCCATCAATTACACCGTCAGCTGATTTGCCGGGGGCGCGACCTAGTGCAGGGGTCGAGTGTGCTAGTCCCACAGAAGCGACAGTATCAAAAATCCCCATAAAATATAGTCGTATGGGTATGCATTTGGCGAATAGCCAGACATCTCCCTTTTTTTCACAGCAAAGCTCTAGTACTCTAGCAAATGACCTTGCTTCTGCTGCTCCCCGAGAGAATCCAAAAACAGCTACATTTACAATGCCAATAGTCGGCTTGGTTTTGTTATCTCCGATGGTGATGGAGAGTTTTTCTAGTGCTTCTTTCACATCTGAGGGTAAGGCAGTGAAGATATTGGCATTGGCTGGTTCGGTAGATATTTTTTCTACAGCCAAACCCTTTTTGAAGTCATCGATTGAGAAAATTCTCTTTTTATTAAACGAGTAAGTAATTGAGTTGCATAGCTGAAAAAGAGCATAGCTAATTCTTTTGCTCCCACCTTTTGCCATTGCGAGACCTTTATCATCAGGTTCTTCTTCACCAATATTTTTAAAAATTGTACCAACGCCTTGAATGTAATGGCTAAATAGATGACTAATTGGATTGTTTTTGGCTATTTCAAAAAGAGATACAATATTCGAGTGCTCGCATAACTTTCTTGGCTTGCCGGCCTGCATTGACTCAGTTAAATCACGATCTCTGTTGTTGTTTGTGCCATCAAAGAAAAATGTAACCCATGGGTTTACGATGCAATTGGGAGTTGTCTTTTTTTCTTTCGTTAGCTGACTCTTTTTAAAAAAAGAATTCGCAACATCAATTTTTCCATCGGATAGCCTTGGCAATGGTGCATTTTGTGCGCTCAATTACTTGCTCCTTGTTTGCCAGTGATATTGACCCAAAGCTTTTCAAGTGGACGTGGGCCATCTTGTAGCAGATTCCCAAACTCCGCAACGGATGGATGGTCTAATCTTTCAAATCCTCGATTGTCAGCATAAACTCTGACTTCATCGTTTGGTAGAAATGCTATTTGTAATTCGCTGACCTCTTTAGTGTCGTATGGGGGGAGGGTGATAGTTTTTTGCAGCTTTACTTGTGGAAAGTCTAAATCTTTTTTTCCGTATTTTTCATAGCATTCTTTATTGCTGGATGTGCATGCGTTGCGCTCCCAATTAACGATCATGGTTATCCCGAGCCGATAGGTGGCTGGGATTGAGACACAGCAGGTCGTTCCGCCGTTCTCGTTAGTGCGTGACCGACCTGCCCATTCTCCATTTATCCATACGGATGTTATGACATGATCTGTATAGTTAAATATTTGCATTGGTGAATCAACTGAAGATGATTCTTTCTTTTCTTCGCAGCCTTGAAGAAATATCATTGAAAAGATCGTAATGAGGAGAAAGATAAATGGTTTCAATTTTCAACCTTTAAAGTGAGCTAGGCATCGCCCAATATAACTTCTAACCAAGGTGTGCCATTTTTTGTTTTTGACCAATTTGGTTCATATTCTGGCTTTAAATGAAATTCGTCGCCTTCCATAAAGGCTGTACGAACAAAGAAAGCTTGGCTGGCAGCATCTTCAATGCCATATTGGTTAATTGCATTAGCAAGACTTATCAGTCTTTGATGCAGGGCGTGGGGTGTTACTTCTTCGGGCAACATTACAGAATAATGTTCCAAAGATGGAATTAGCATATCCGGTAGTGCATGTTGCATCATTCGGTCAAACTGCGCTTGCGTAAACTCCAATGGTTCCCACGGTTCCGGAATCTCGGGCGTGTCGCGCAGGGTGGCGGCCTCCCATTCGCCAGTGCGGCCGATCCAGCCCCAGCGGGCGACTTGGGAGGCGAGCAGCGTCAATTGTTCGTCGGACATCAGCGGCAGCACGTTAGCTAGCGTGTGAGTGTCGGCAAAGCGCAGCAACAGCTTTTGCCCGTCGTCGGTGCGGAAATCGCTGAGCCAGTGCCAGAACGCGCTATCCGGGACAGCATGGCGGAATTCCACCACGCTGAGCAGCGGGCGGCCGGACGTGATGGCCAGCCATGCCGGCCACCATTCTTGCAGATGCAGCGGCTGTGTCCAGATCAGCGGGCCGAAGTTTTCCAATTGAGCCATTGGGCTGTTGTCGAGTGCTCTTTGCCAGGGCTGACGGCGCTGTAGCCACCGTTTCTCTTTGTCGCTGAGCTGGCTGCCGTCCATTAGCCAGCAATAATAGCCGTCCTCGCTTTGGGCCATCCATTGATGCAGCTGTGGCAGTAGTTGGGGGGTCTTTTGGTTCTGCAGAAACTCCATGACTTAGGCTCCGGGCATGGTAGTGGCAACCGGACTGCGCGCAGCCATCGCTTTTAATAGGCAGGGAATGCACACATCCTTGGGCAAGACAGGTAATGCCGGACTCAAGCTGTCAGGCCCGCTCCAATCGTGTTTGCCGGCCTTGATACTGACGTTGCCAGGCGCGTGCAGTTCGATCTTGCCATCCTTGATCCGGACATAGGCGCCGCCGCTGGTCAGCAGGATTTCTTTCTTGGCGTTGGCGTGAATCTTTTGCTTGGCCGATGTGATGGTCAAATCCTGGTCGGCGGTCAACTCCATCGCGTCGCTCTGCGCCTGCAGCTGCACCTTGCCTTTCGCCGCAATCAGCTTGAATGCCACTTTGTCTTTGACGCCTGCAACGAACAGACTGATATGCATGCCGACATTGTGCAGCCAGCGCCGGCCAGTAGTGTGGTTGCTGTCGCGCTGGGAAATCAGATCCAGATTTTGGCCGGCGGCCAGGGTCTGGCTCTGTTCGGTCAGGCTGGCGATGCCGGCCGGGGCGGACAGGATGATAACAGGTTGCTGGCCGGGAACCTCGCCGCCGCCGTTGGTGTTGGTGCCGGCTTCCCATGCCTTCAGCGCGCTGGTCAGGTGCGCCAGGTGGCCTTTTTCTTTTATGCCGTCCTTGGCGTTGTCCGGGGTGATTTCGTCCGGGCCGGTTTCCATGGTGTCGGCCAGTTGGCCGGTGGCAGTTTCCGCCAGCGCCTGGCTGAGACTCTGCGCGGCGTCGAGCTGGTTTTGCGCATGTTCGCGTGCCAGTTGCTTGCCGCCTGCGCCGTTCTGCGCCTCGGTGGACAGCAATAGGCCGTGCGCGGCGCGAATAGTGCCGTGGTTGTCGGTGCGCAGTTCGAAGCCCTCGCCGCGAGGCTGGGCCTTGCCGTCGCTGCGCGGGTGGGTCAGAAAGCCTTGGTTCAGCTGCGTTTTGCCCGGCTCGCTGGACAGCTTGGCGCGGACTTCGCCGGGCGTGTCGTCGAACAGCAGTTCGTTGTAGCCGCCGCCCTGGTGCTCTTTCGACTGGATGCCGGATAGCGTCTTGTTGGCCGGCAGGCTGCCGGCGCCGCTGAATGTCGGCGTCGGATGGCTGCCGTTGTACAGCACGCCGGTAATCAAGGGGCGGTCAATATCGCCTTCAATGAAGTTGACCAGCACTTCTTGGCCGATGCGCGGAATGAACTGATGCCCCCACGCCGCGCCGGCCGAAGGCATGGCCACGCGCAGCCAGCAGGAAGACTTGTCGTCCATCCCCGCGCCGATGGTCGGGTGTTCCTCCGGCCGCTGCCAGTGGAATTGCACCTTGACGCGGCCGTGTTCGTCGGTATGGACCTCTTCGCCGGCAGGGCCGACCACGGTCGCGGTTTGGGTGCCTAGGCTGGTCGGCTTGGCCTGCGGGGTGTCGGCATAGGCCGGTGTCAGCGGGATTCCGCGCCGCTGCGCCTGGAATTCGGTCTGATAGGGCGCGGCCGTCGGGTCTGCCGCCTGCAGGCCCAAGCCGGGGGCGATGGCCTGCAGCTGCTGGGATAGGTCGCCGGGCAGGTTGTTGCGGGCCTGGATGCGTTGCCCGGTGACGACGAATTCGCGCTGTTCCGCGCTGTCGCCGTGGTGCGCCGGGTGGTCGTCCAGCCGGAACCACGCGCCGGCCTGCAGGCTGCGCACTGCGCCGGAACCGGTAAAGGTCTTGGCCTGCAGGTCGTGCGCCTGCTGGCGCAGCTGGGCGTAACGGCCGAGCTGGTCGGCGTCGCTGGCGTAGTAGAGGCCGGGGGCATCGTAATGGCTAAGGCTGCTTTGCAATGCTTGGCCGGCTTGTCCCTGGTCCACCTGGCTTGTGTCGCTGCTGTGGCTGGTGCTCGTGGGTTGGTAATCGTAGCTGGCCAGCGCCACGCCGCCGGCGACGATCTGGCGCGTGGCTTGCCAGTCGGTCAGGCCGTCTTGTTCCTCGGTGGCGTCGACGCGGTGGAAGCGCACGCTGGGCACGCTGGCGGCGGGCAGGCTGAAGGCATCGTCAAAAACGACAAGCCGCACCTGCGGGCTGTCGCCATCGATGTGTTCGAAGCGCCAGGCGAAACCCTCCTCATGCATCAGCCGCACGATGAAATCAAAATCGCTCTCTTTATATTGCAGGCAGTAGCTGCGCGAAGGCTGGGAGGCATCCACCTTGATGTCCAGTGTCTGCACGCGGGCAAAGGCGGGATTGGCGGCCTGATGCTCGCTGATGATCTGTTTGATGATGTCCGGAACCGTCATGTCCTGGAACACGCGGGAAGTCCGACGATGGCGCAGCAAGGCAAAGGGCGGCTCCACCGTGATGCCATAGCGGGCAAAGCCGCCGTCGCTGCCCAGCAAGCGCGCCTGGCTGATCACGCCGCAGCGCACGTCCTCGCCGCCATCGGCATTCATCAGGCCGATGCGGGCCGGGTGGCCGAGTAGGGACTTGAGTTCGATCTGGCCATCCGGCGACAGGCAATCCAGCTGGAAGCGGTAGGGGCGGGATACGCCTTCCTCGCCATCCAGCGTCTGCGGCAGCAGCTGTTCCGGGCCGGCGGCGTCGCTGTCTATGGCAAGGGTGATGTGGCGGTTATTTTGGGAAAAGGCTGAGGCGAAGGAGGCGAGAAGTGCGGTGATGTCCATGGTTCTTCCATGCGTGCGCCTCTGTTTGGGGCGCTTGTGCGACTGCAACATAAGTGAGAAGAACGAAGGATAACCGTTTTATTGATATGGATGTGTTGGGCCGAGACTGTCCATTTGGACAGGGTGGGCTTGCAAATGACGAAGTGCTTACTCTTTGTTATGATAATTGAGTTTTTCTTGTATTTTACTGATAGGTCGCCTGCCTATATCTTTGGAAACTGATGCGGGCATTATGATCCGGGAAATTTAAAAAAGGGAATTATTATGCGGAATGGCTTGGTAAATCTTGTCTTTGTTTTTGCAACTGCTAGTTCACTTGCTAATGGTTCGCCAGAGGTCAAAATTTTCAACGTCGATGTTATTAAGGAAAAGGTAGGTTTTTCTTTGGGGATGCCAGCGAAAGAGGTTGATATTTCAAACGTTAGGCGTACAGATAACCTGACGGTGAAATTTAATGCCCAAGCAAAAGGAAGGTCATTCCAATGCTATTACACTGGATCGGGTGAGATGAGTAGTGATGCATTGTGCTCACCTCTTGATGGTCAGCCTATGCCTGCTAGTATGCCCATCAATCCACTCTATCATTAATCTAAAATATCTATTTGTAATTATTAATATTAAATTTAATTAGGATGCATGTGGCAAACGATAATTATAAAATGCAGTCAATTTCAAGGGTGAATTGATAGATTATGACTCTGCTGTTGAGTTTGTAGTAAATCATGCTGATGCAGCTGCATTGGCTTTTCCCCATCTCATAAAAATGAGAAGGTTGTGGGCGGAATGGTTTTGCTATACTGCATCAGTATGATGGTAATGTTGAGTTGAATCCGGCATTTTCCCTAAGCGTGCCGGATGGTTGGGAGGCGTGGTTGAGTATACATCTACCTGTTAAATGAAGATGGGCAGGCAGGGCATTGTGTATTATGTAGATATGGTGGTATGACGTGGAATAAAAAAGCGCCGAGAGGCGCTTTTTATATGAGGCGTAGGCTTGGGGTTAGATAGCCAGCGTTTCCAGCGTTTTTCCGCTGTCGATCCAAGCTTGTACCCAAGCGGGTTTGCGACCACGGCCGGTCCAGGCGAGGCTGCTATCGTCTGGATGGCGGTACTTGGCTTCAACAGGCTTGCGAACACTGACGATTTTGCTGCTCAACACATCTTCTACGCTAAGGCCAAAGGAGCGAGCCAATTCGAGAATCTGCTTCTTAGCCTTAGACTTTTCTTCAACTTCGCGGCGCTTGATTTCACCTTCTACGTCAGCTTTCAGGGCAATCAATGCGGTAAATTCCAATTTGGACAAATCCATGAGATAACCCTCTTGATTATTGATTTGATAACTTTACAGGTTGTAATGTAGCTAATGGAAACGGGGTAAGTCAAGAATTAAAAGATCTAACTTTAATTTGCTTTCAGTTTCTCATTACTGCCAGTCATTTAGCCCATGACTCACCTGCTAACAGAGAGAACATATCTGTCAGGCCATGAAGGCCATAACCTTCAAAACATCTTGAGGTACGCGGCCAGTAATAATGAGGAACTTCCGCCACAAGTCGTAGGGTATGTCAGCGCTGCCGTCTTTGAAGGAGCGAATGCGCCTATCACGGTTAGAGCCGCGTAGCCCAAGCAGGGTGCCTAGTTTTGCATCCGTTCCATATTCGGGAAAGTGCATCTGGAAATGCCGAAAATAGGCTGCAACGAGATCAGGGTTAGGCACTTCCCAGCCCTCATCATGTCGCAGCAAGTGAGCGCGGCTGTATTGGCTTTCATCTACTTCATCTTGAGGCGGCAGCCTAGGTGCTTGTAAGTTGGATTGCAGGGTTGCAATGGCTTCGCGGGTGGCGGCTTCAAAAATGAATTTCTGCTGATCTGCGATGCTGGGGAGAGGGATTTCCATTTCAGTGCCTCATGAGTGGGAGGCCAGCCCCAAGCCTTGCGGCTTGGGGTGGGCTTACCTAGGTGACAGCTTGATGTTGCGAACGTCTGAAACCTGAATGTTAACCAGACTCAGGCTGCCTGTGACTATCTGCTTCCAGTACCCGCAGTGATGAACATGCATCATTACGTAAAACAGATAATCAGGTAAGAGGATGTCGGTTTTTTCGATCCGTATACCGATATGTTCAGGGTTGAACTCTCGGGTTGGTTCGCCGCATCGCTCTGCTGAGCCTCGCCGGACGATCCAGAAATGAGCCTCAGGATAGTTGACGCGGATGGTTGCCAGTTGGGACAGTTTCATGTCGTTCTCAAGGTGGCAACGACTAGCCCCCTCGGACCGCTGAGTGGCTTTCTGCGTGCCACCTAATACGCACATATTAGGCTAAAAAAGCCTAACTGTCCATGGGAATACTCCACTAATCCATGTGGGGGATTTGCGGGGGTGCGTATTGCCGCGTAGTTCCGTGCAGTACTCTTTCGGAGTAATTTACATAAATGTCATCATTGTAAGTGGTTGATTTTGCTGGACAGGTGTGAGAACATCCTGCATGGGGTGCAGGGGGTCGGAAGTTCGAATCTTCTCACCCCGACCAAAACCAAATTCTGTTTAATAAAAAACCCGGAAAATTCCGGGTTTTTTATTGTCATTTTCTTGCGGGTTCTCCGCGGCATTTGAATTTGCTTGCAACTGATATATTCTGCTGAATCCCGCAGCTTTCTCGACAGGTGGCTGTGGGTTTTCGCAAGTTATTGCTTTCAATTGAATTGAGCGCTGATAGTCATGAGCACCTCCCGTCCTGATTCCCCTTGCATCGCCTTGTGTTCCACTGCGCTGGGGGATAACGTCTGCCGTGGCTGCGCGCGCACTTTTGCCGAGATCAGCCAATGGTGTTTCATGGGTGAGGACGAGAGAGAGCGGGTTTGGCGGAGTTTGCCGCAGCGGCAGCGGCTGCTGCAGTTGGCGACAGCGTGCGCGGTGTTGTTGGAGCTGGACAAGTTGGATGGCGTCGAGTGGGCCAGGTTGCCCAATGGTTCGCATTATCGCCTGGATGAGCATGGGAACGAGCGCCTGCTGCTCTGGCGGGACGCCGCCGGGGGCAGGGCGCAATTGCCATGCCGGGAGCTGGCGCTGGAGCAGGCGGCGCAGTGGCTGTTGGCGCAATGATTTGATGGAGGCGGCATGCAGGACAGTTCGCAGCAGGAGTTCTGGGAGCGTCGCTACCGCGAGGGCGTGATGCCATGGGAGGGGGCGGAGCTGCTGGAGCCGGCCCGAAAATTCTTTTCCGCTCAGCCGCGGATGCGAATGTTGCTGCCGGGCTGCGGCAGCGCGTCCGATATGCCGCCGCTGCTCGGCATGGGGCACGATGTGCTGGCGGTGGATTTCTGCGAGTCGGCGCTGGAGCTGGCGCGAAGGCAGTGGCCGGATGCGGCTGGCAGGCTGATGCTGGCCGATTTTTTCCAATTGGATTTGCCCGCTTTCGACTGCGTGTTCGAGCGGGCTTTTTTGTGCGCGTTGCCTATTTCGATGCGAAAGGAATATGCTGATGGCGTGGCTAGGATGGTCAAGCCGGGCGGGGTGCTGGCGGGCGTGTTTTTTCTGGCGAAAACCGACCGGGGTCCGCCTTTCGGCATGGATATTGAACAATTGGAAGCGCTTGTCGGCCAATGGTTTTTCTTGGAGGACAAGCAGCTTTTGCCGGATGGTCTGCATGTATTTCGCGGCCAGGAGTATTGGATGGTCTGGCGCAGGCGCAAGTTTGATCTGGATCAAGTTTCGACGGCGTGAGGTTCTGGCTATTCGAGTCGATTTAAGAAAAAATACCGACCAATAAAAATAATGATGCGAATTGTTCAGGAGGAGAGCAAATGGAATCGTTTTGGCGGCTGTACGCGTTTTCGGAAAAAAACTTCTGGAACACGCTGACCAGAAAGTTATGCAGTTTCTTTTTCATCAGCGGCTTCCAGTTGCTGATGGTGGCTTATTGCTATTGCGCACTGTCGGATATCCGCGCCACGTTGCGGGCGGCCGGGGTGGCGCCGCAAGTGCTGGCCCGGGTAGAGAACAATATAGACAGCGCGCTGTGCTGGACGCTGGGTTTGTGGCTGGTCAGTTTTGTCTTCATCGCTTTCATGGTGTGGTATCTGCGTTACCTGATCGTGCGCCCGCTGCGCATGATCATCCAGATCTTCAATGAAATCGGCGCGGGCGCCGGCGATCTGTCGCGCGAAATCCCCACCGTCACTTACGATGAAATCCGCGAGCTGTCGCTGTCGTACAACCGTTTTCTGCTGAAGATGCGCGAAATCATCAGCAATGTGCGGCTTATGACGGTGCGCATCGCGATGGACTCCGCGGTGACGCGGCGCAATGTCAGCGAATCTTTGGGCAGCGCCCGCCAGCAGGACGAGTTAGCCAAGCGGGTGAGCCAGGCCAGCGATCAGAGCACGCGGGGAGTCGAGCAGGTGACGGAGCAGACCGAGGGCATTTCGTCCACCACGGCGGAAAACCTCAAGGTGGCGCAGGAGTCCTGCGAGGAATTGCGGCGGGTCACCGGCAGCATTCACGACATCAGCCGCAAGGTCGGACACTTCAATCTGACGGTGGAAGATCTCAGCCAGCGTTCGGCCAGCATCAAGACCATTGTCGACCTGATCAAGGACGTGTCGGAGCAGACCAATCTGCTGGCGCTGAATGCGGCGATCGAGGCGGCGCGCGCCGGCGAGAGCGGCCGCGGCTTCGCGGTGGTGGCGGACGAGGTGCGCAAGCTGGCCGAGCGGGTGAAAAAGGCCACGGATGAAATCTCGCACAATATCGACGGCATGCTGGGGCTGGTGGCGGAGACCCAGCAGGAAACCGCGGCGATTACCCAGGACACCAATCAGGCGCGCGATGTGATTTCGCGGGCTTCCGAGCACTTCAGCAAGATGATGGGCGATTTCGAGGCCACTTCGTCCAGTCTGAGCCAGATCGCCGCGACCATGCACGATTTCTCGCAGGCCAATCATCAGGTGAACGAACATGTGGCGCAAATCCATTTGCTGGGACAGCAGGTGAATGCCCGCCTGGGGCAGACCGAGGGCGCGGCTGCGGAACTGACCGCGGCGGCCGAGCAGGTGCAGGAATTGGTGTCCAAGTTTGTGATCGGCGATGGCGTGTTCGACCAAGCGGTCAACCAGGCGCGCGGGGTGCGCGACGAGGTGCAGCAGCTGCTGCACGATGAGCTGACGCGCGGACTGGATCTGTTCGATCAGCGCTACCAGCCGATTGCCGGCACGACCCCGGCGAAGTACCGCACCGTTTACGACGGCAAGCTGGAAAAAATGCTGCAGCCGCTGCTGGATCGGCTGGTGGGCCTGATTCCCGGCGGCAAGTTCTGCGTGGCGGTGGACGGCAACGGCTATGCGCCCACCCATAACAGCTGGTACAGCCGGCCGCTGAGCGGTGATGCGTCCAAGGACTTGGCTGAAAGCCGCGACAAGCGGATATTCAATGACCCGGCGGGTTTGCGCGCCGCGCGCAATCATCAGCCTTTCCTGCTGCAAACCTATAGCCGCGATACCGGCGAAGTGTTGTCCGAAGTAGTGCTGCCGCTGGAAGTGCGGGGCCGCCATTGGGGCGCCTTGCGGGTGGGTTTCGATCCTAACAGCCTGCTGGCGCAAGTCTGAGGCCTGTACCTCGGGCAGGGGCGGGGAGGCTAAGCCTCCCCGTTGCTTTTTGGCCGGTATCAGATGTTCAGCGGCGACAGCAGGGTGATGATGCCCAGCACGACGAACAGCACCGCGGCGATGCCGTGCATCAGCTTTTGCGGCAGCTTCTTGGCGGCCACTTCGCCCAGCAGCACCGCCGGTACATTGGCCAGCATCATGCCCAGCGTGGTGCCGGCCACTACCATGGGCAGATCGTGGAAGCGGGCGGCCAGGGCGACGGTGGCGATCTGGGTCTTGTCGCCCATCTCCGCCAGGAAGAAGGCGATGACGGTGGTGCCGAAGATGCCGAAACGCTCGCGCAGCTTGTTGTCTTCATCCAGCTTGTCCGGAATCATCATCCACACCGCCATGGCGACAAAGGAAATGCCCAGGCCCCAGCGCATGATGTCGGGGCCGACTTTGACCATCAGCCATTGGCCGACGGCCGCGGCGGCGAAGTGGTTGACCAGAGTGGACACGAAAATCCCCAGGATGATGGGTACGGGTTTTTTGAAGCGGGAGGCTAGCAGCAGGGCGAGCAACTGGGTCTTGTCGCCGATCTCGGCCAATGCCACCACGCCGGTGGAAATCAGGAATGCTTCCATTGGGAACTCCAGGGGCCGCGCATACGCCATGACAAACCTGCGCCGCGGCCCCGCGATGCGCAAGCATGTCATGGGTCTTGCCAAACGGAAGGTATCGTCGCAACTGCCATGGCTGTGAAGCCAAGCATGTTGACAGTTGCCGGCGCTGTCGCTCGCCGAGGCTACTCCCCCAGAACGAGGCGGATTGTAGGGGAATTGCCCGGCGCGGGCAAGCTTAGTCTAATTGCGAGGTGCAGCAGGGGCAGCGGGTGGCCTTGTCCGGAATGGCGGACAGGCAGTAACGACACTCCTTGGTGGCGGTAGCCGCGGGGACTGGTGCGGCTTCCTCGCGCTTGAGGCGGTTGATCATCTTGACCAGCATGAAGATGGCGAAGGCGACGATGGTGAAGCTGACCAGCGCGTTGATGAACAGCCCCAGGTTCAGTGTGGTGGCGCCTGCCTGCTTGGCGGCGGCTACCGATACATAGGGGCCGGCCTGTTTGGCGCCTTCCTTCAGCACGAAGAACAGGTTGGAAAAGTCGACGTTGCCTATCAGCAGGCCTACCGGTGGCATGATGATATCGTCAACCAGCGATTTGACGATGGAGCCGAAAGCGCCGCCGATCACCACGCCGACGGCCAGGTCGATGACATTGCCTTTGACGGCGAATTCCTTGAATTCCTTCAGAACAGACATGGTTTCTCCCTTTTTGATTAGGTTGATTTTAACTGTTTGAGCTTGTGGTGAAAACTCATGCTGCTTGACTGGCTGGTCTGCGAGAGCCGGGCAGGGTTCCCAGCAGTGCGCCTCCCAGGATCAGTAGGATGGCCAGCAGCGTCAGCGGGTTCAGCCGCCCTTGGCCGCTGATGGCCAGCAGCAGGGTGGACAATAGCGGAGTGATGTAGGACAGCGAGCCGATCTGGCGCGGATCGCCGTGCTTGAGCGCGCGCTCCCACAGGAAAAAGGCGCCGCCCATCGGCCCCAGGCCCAGCAGCAGCAGCGCCGCCCATTGCATGGCGTCGGGCTGGGCGCGGGTTTCGAACAGTGCATGGCACAGCAGCGACAGCAGGCCGGAAATCAGGCAAAAGCCGCCGACGGCGCTGCCGCGGAACTCGGGTAGCCGGCCCAGCGCCAGGCTGAAGGTCGACCAGACGACTGCGGCGGCCATGGCCAGCAGGTAGCCTGGCAGGTATTGCTGGGACAGCGCCAGCGAACCGCCGGAGACGATCAACCCGGCGCCGATGAAGCCGAGCGTGCCGCCGGCGATGTGGCGGACGCCCAGGCGTGAGCCGGGCCGGAACAGCGGAGTCAGCATCACGATCAGCAACGGCCACAGATAATTGAGCAGATTGGCTTCCAGCGCGGGGGCCATCCGGAAGGCGAAGAACAGCAGGAAGTGATAGCCAAACAGGCCGTAGATGCCAACCAGCAGCGTGGGCAGCGGCACTTTCCAGTCGCGGATGCGGCGCAGCGCCAACAGGCTGCCTATGGTCAGGCTGATGCCTACCACGAAGAAAGGCGGCAGCGAGCGGGTCAGGGCGCCCAGCGTGGCGAGCGAGGCCCAGAGCAGGATGGCTCCGGCGGCTAGCAGGGTGGGTTTGCTTGGCATATCGTCTCCGGGGGGAGATTGATTGTAAGTGGGAAATGCCAAACGAAAAAGCCGCAGCGTAGGCTGCGGCTTATCGTATATAGGCTGGCTCCCCGAGCAGGGCTCGAACCTGCGACCTGCGGATTAACAGTCCGTCGCTCTACCAACTGAGCTATCAGGGAACAAAACTTTGAAATCGGGCGGCGTGTGGCTCCCCGAGCAGGGCTCGAACCTGCGACCTGCGGATTAACAGTCCGTCGCTCTACCAACTGAGCTATCAGGGAACACGCGACTCAAAATTAGCCAAGATGAATTGGCTCCCCGAGCAGGGCTCGAACCTGCGACCTGCGGATTAACAGTCCGTCGCTCTACCAACTGAGCTATCAGGGAATTGAGTGAGGGCGAACTATATACTGGGCCAGGAAGGGATGTCAATGCTATGGGCGGTAAAAAATGGCGGCCCGGGGCGTGTTTTTTCAGGCTGTACGGTAGGTTGTTGTTATCGAATGGAATTTTCATTGTGGCGCATCGGACTCGCTAGGCGGCTGGCGATGGTGAGCTGGTTGGCGTTAAGATCGCGCATCGGAATAACAATCGGGAGTGGGGCATGGATGCATTCTGGAGTGAATGGCTGCGGCAAAAGGGCGTCGAGCGCGATGAGCATGGCGAGTTGCCGTTGGCGCTGCAACTGCGTCAGGTTGAGGCGCTGCAGCGGCAGTCGGTGGCGGCGCCCTTGGTGAACTTCGCCCTGATCCGGGTGGAAGGCGAAGATGCCGCCGTGTTTTTGCAGAATCAATTGTCCAGCGACATTCGCGACGTGGTCGAAAGTCGGGCACAGTACAGCACTTACTCCAGCGCGAAAGGCCGCATGCTGGCGAGTTTTCTGGTTTGGCAGTATCAAGGCGCTTATTACCTGATGGTGGCGGCCGATATTGCCGCCGCGATAAGCAAGCGTTTGAGCATGTTTGTGTTGCGGGCCAAGGTTAGGCTATCTCTGGCTGATGAATGGTCTTTGTTGGGAATGTCCGGCGCGCGGGCGGTTGCGCTATTGCAGAATCATTTCTCCGGAATTGCCGAGCTGGAGCAATTGCAAGCGTTGACTATTGATGGCGCGGCGCTGCTGGCGTTGCCAGGTGGCGGATATGTGTTGGCGTTGCGCGAGACTGGCGCCCTGGCGCGGGAAATTGCCGCGGACGAGCAGCTATGCCCGCTTGCGCCAGAAGCATGGGCGCTGCGCGATATCGAGGCGGGAATTGCCTGGGTGGTGCAAGAGACTCAAGAGCAGTTTGTTCCGCAAATGGCGAATATGGAATTGATTGGCGCGGTAAACTTCAAGAAGGGATGCTATCCGGGTCAGGAAATCGTTGCTCGCAGCCAGTACTTGGGCAAGATGAAACGCAGGATGTTCAGGGTCGAGTTTGAAAAGCCGCTTGCTGTCGGCGCCAAGCTATATAGCCCGCAATTGCCGGATCAGGGAATTGGCATGCTGGCGGCGGTTTGCCGGGTGTCCGAAGATGGATATCGAGGCCTTGCTGTCGTGCAATCGCAGACTTGGGAGTCTGGAGTATTTGGCGATGAGGGTTACACTATTGCATTGACGGTCTTGGAATTGCCATACTCGATGGAGTCCGTAACCGAATAATGGGTAATGTGTTTTCTTTTTAATTCTTGACTTGTCCCAATTCCATTGGCTACATTACATCCTGTAATCGATAAACCAATAATCAAGGAACATGTTATGGATCTGTCCAAGCTGGAATTCACCGAACTGGTCGCGCTGAAAGCCGACGTTGAAAACGAAATCAAGCGCCGCGAAGTTGAAGAAAAGTCCAAAGCCAAGAAGCAGATTATCGAGCTGGCCCGCGCTTATGGCCTGAGCGTTGAAGATGTTTTGAGCAAGACTGTTGCCGTGCGTAAGCCAGTTGAAGCCAAGTATCGCCACCCGTCGAACAACGAACTGACCTGGACTGGCCGTGGCCGTAAACCGGCTTGGGTGCAGGCCTGGATTGACAGTGGCAAGTCCTTGGACAAGCTGGCTATCTGAACCTGGCCATCGGATTGTAAAAGGCGCCGTTTCGGCGCTTTTTTTTTGCTGAGTCGAGCGGCATGCGATAGCGTTTTACGCTTGCTATAAATACTAGTAGCATTGCTCTGGTTGGCAGTGCTCTGACGCTGCACCTGGTTTTGAACGAGACTGGACAAGCGCATGCTGGATTTCTTTTCAAGGGGGTCCAAGGGCAAGCCGGATCCCTTGACCAATGCAGTGACCGCCAAGGCTTATGCGGATGCATTGCGCCTGGAGTATGGCGCTGGCGCCCACGACAAGGTGGCGGAGTTGCTGGGCGGCTTGAATTCACCTTCGCTGGAGATGTCGGCGGATCTGCTGGATGCGGTGCTGACGCTCAATCTGGAGACGCAGGCGCTGCACGACACCCTGTGCGTTCAGTATTTGATGAACACCCGGATGCCGAAAGTCCTGGAAAGCCAACTGCGCGGACAAATCCTCAATTATGGCAAGCAGTTTACCGATTTCTATCAATATGCCTTGCCGGTAGCGGCGGACCACCCCAACGGTTTGAAAATACACGATCGCCTGCCTTTAGTGCTGGCGCGCATGATGTATTACCTGACGGAATACGCCAGATGGCAATACATAAGAAACTTTCAACCGGATGAAGTATTCTGGATGAATGTAAACCAGCTGTATCGCTTTGCCGAACAGCGCGGTTTCGACTCTCAGCCGGTATTCCTGTTTGGCGAAAAATCTGCCGCCACCACTGTGCAGGATCTGTATTTGGTCATGCAAATGCTGTCGGTGCTGTGCAACGGCAATCTGAGCGTCAGGCAGATCAATTTTTCCTACGAGTTGCTGACGTTGCTCAGCAATCGAATGACCTTGACCAAGGCCTATGTTGAGGAGTCCAGTTTTGCCGTGACGCTGACCGATCCCAAGCCCGCCGCCCGGGTGCATGGGGCGGGAGCCAGCGAGTGGGTCCGCTACTGGAGCACGGTCGAGGCGGTGGAGATCCTGCATGGCTGGGCGATTGTGATGGAAGGCGGGCGCATTCCGCAGGAGCTGAAGCGCCTGGTGGAGCCGGGCATCGATGCCGGGCTGCTGCGGGTGTTGACGCGGGAGTGGGCCGCCAAGCCGGTGGTGTTCGAGCGGGCGGAGCGGGTGGCGGTCAGCAATCGCCATGTCGAAGTTGCGCACCGCCTGACGGTATTGCATAAGCTGATCCGCAAGCCGGACGAGGAGTCGATGCAGCAGCATCGCGGCGTCGACAATGACAGCTATGACGATGCGGCCAATATCCGCATCTACGGCTTTGTCACCAGCCGCAAGCGCGAAAAGTCGTTGTCGCCGCTGCCGGCGGGGGCATTGTCGCTGTCTGGCGAAACGGCTGAGGCCGCCGTACAGCAGGAATTCCAGAAATGGGCGCTGGAGAACATCAGCCAGACCGGACTGGGCGTATCGCTGGATGTGATGGGGAACGAATGGGTGAGCCTGGGCGGCTTGATCGGTTTTCACGAGGCTGGCGGCGAATCCTGGAATCTCGGCATTATACGGCGCGTCAAACGCACCAACCGGGAGAGCATCTATCTGGGGATAGAAACGCTGAGCACCCGTCCGCTGGCGGCGTCGCTGCGGCCTACGGACGCCAGGCTGATCGATCCCACTCTGCCGCCGGATCAGGTGTGGCTGGCCGGCCATATCAGCCTGTTCATGCCCTATCGCCGCAATGGCAAGCTGATCAACGCGCTGATTCTGCCATTGTCGCTGTACATGCTGGGCAAGCAGTTCTACATGACCGCCCGCGGCAAGCATTTCCAGATTGCGCTGGGCAAGGTGATGGAGAAGGGCAGCGACTGGTGCATGGTGGAGGTCGAGCTGGTCAAGACCCTGGACAAGCTGCCGGTTTTGCTGTGACTGGTAAGGCCGCATGAAAAAAGCCGACCACGTGGTCGGCTTTTTTATTGGACATCGCGGCTTATTCGCCAGCAAGGTCGTCCAGGATGGCGTAGATCGGCGACAGGGCGGCTTCGCCCAGGCGCAGGCTGCGCTGGCCGCTCCAGCCGAAGTCGTCGTCCGGCAGATTGTTGTTGTCCTTGAACGGCATTTCCAGCGTGAAGGCCAGACAGCCGAACTGCTGGCAGACCCAATTGGTGGCGATGCCCATATTGGCCTTGCCCGCCTCGTTGCGCGGATAGCCGTGCTCGGTCTGGAAGTCCGGGCTGGCCAGCAACAGGTGGTGGCGGAAGCTGTCGGCCAGCTTCTCTAGCCGCTGGTTCCACGACGGCACGCCTTCGGTGCCGGCCAGGAAGACATAGGGAATGTTTTCGTCGCCGTGGATGTCCAGAAACAGGTCCACGCCGGTTTCCAGCATCTTTTCGCGCACCAGCAGCACTTCAGGGCTGCGTTCCAGGCTGGGTTCCGACCATTCGCGGTTGAGATTGGCGCCGGCGGCGTTGGTGCGCAGATTGCCCAGCACCGAGCCGTCCGGGTTCATATTGGGCACCACGTAGAAGGTGGCGCGGTCCAGCAGCGCGCGGCTGGTCGGGTCTTGCGGGTCCAGCAGACGGTTGAGGAAGCCTTCGACAAACCATTCGGCCATGGTTTCGCCCGGATGCTGGCGGGCGGTGATCCAGATCTTCAGATCGGATTCCACTTCATGGCCGATGGTCAGCAGGTTGATGTCGCGCTGCTGCACGGTGAAGCCCAGATCGGTGACCTGGCACAAGCCGGAGCCCTGTGCCTGACCGATCAGATTCAGGTGCTGCTCGTAGGAGTAGGGCTCGAAGTAGGCGTAATAGATGCTGTTGGAGAGCGGGACGTGCTCTATCGTCATCACGCCGTCTTCAAAGCGGGTGGGTACGCGGAACCAGTTGATGCGGTCGTAGGAGGCCATCGCCTGGTAATCGACCCAGCCCTGCGGATAGGCGCATTCCGCGGCGTTGAGGAAGCGGAAGTTGCAGTGCTGGTAGGCAGCGCCCTGGGCGCGGAAGTAGAACCATTGCGCGAACTCTGCTGCGTTGTCGCGGCGGATGCGCAGTTGGATGTCCTCCGCCGAGACGGCGGAGACGATTTCGATGCTGCCGGCGTCGAAGTTGCTGCTGATTTTCATGCGTGGAACCCGTAGTGCTTGCTGAATCTCTAGAACCCGGATTGTAAACCTGTCGCGGGGGCTATGCATCCTTTAAAGCAGAAACCCCGCCGATGAGAGGGCGGGGCATGGGCGGAAGCGGACGATGCCTTAAACGGTGGCGCCGCGCTTGGCCGAGTTTTTCACCGCGTCGGCGGTGGCGCTGGTGGCGGCCTTGACGCTGCTGTCGGTGAATTCTGCAACCTGCTGGGCGGCCTTGCTGAAGGTGTTGACCGCGGCGGCGGCGGCGGCGAACGAGGTCTTGACCGCGTTCAAGGTGGCATCGGAGCCGGCCGGGGCGTTCTTGGCCGCCGATTCGATGGAGCTGATCAGCGATTTGTTGAACTGGCCGACGCTTTCTTCCACCAGCCTGCTCAACTCGCTTTGCGCGCCGGAAACCACTTCGTACAGATTGCGGGAGTGGTTGACGGCCTTGTCGATCGATTGAGTGGCCAGCTTGTTCAGGTGGTTGATCGCTTCCTGGGCATCCTTGAACTCGGTCAACTGCTTGGCTGCCGTGGTGTGGTCTTCCAGGGATTGCTTGGATGCGTCCAGTTGCAGTTTGACCAAGCGCTCGGTGCTGTCCAGCGCGATTTGCGCGAAACGGAGCGAGGATTCGAAACCGGTCAGGGAAAGTTTGTTCAGCTGTTCATTGTTGAAGGACATGGTGTAAAACCTCCATTGCGTGGAAAATGGGGCCAACGATATTCCGTAAAGGTAATTGTGCGCCGCACAATGACGTGGAAATGTAGCATGACGCGTCAGGGGGTGGTAGAAGATTTACTCTAGTTTGTTGTATTTATGTTAGATTGCCAGCGCACAACGCCACGACAATAACCAGGAGCGTTAAATGAGTGTTGAGAAACGGGTCATCAAGAAGTACCCGAACCGCCGTCTGTACGATACCGCCACCAGTTCCTACATCACGCTGGGAGACGTCAAGCAGCTGGTATTGGACAATGTCGACATCCAGGTCCAAGACGCCAAGACCCAGGAAGACATCACCCGCGGCGTGCTGCTGCAGATCATCCTGGAAGAGGAAAACGGCGGCATGCCGATGTTCAGCTATGAAGTCCTGACCCAGTTCATCCGCTATTACGGCCAGGCGATGCAAGGCATGATGGGGCCCTTCCTGGAGAAAAATCTGCAGCTTTTCTCGCAGTTGCAGCAAAAAATGCAGGAACAGACCCGAGCGATGTATGGCGACAACGCCATGCTCAATACCACCTTGTGGGGCGAGTTCATGAATCTGCAGGGGCCGGCGATCCAGAACATGATGGCCAACTATATGGAGCAGAGCACCGGCATGTTCCTGGAAATGCAGAACCGCATGCAGGAGCAGACCAAGCAGCTGTTCGGCGGTTTCGGCTTTCCCGGTTATCCGGGCAGCGAAACCAAGGACAAGGAATAAATGATGGCGCGGCATGCCTGGCATGCCTGAGCGACGGATACCAAGGGCCGGAGGCGAACACGCTTCCGGCCTTGTTGTTTGCGATGGGTGAGTCGGCATGGTAATGAGGGGCTGGAAATGAGGGATGAGCAAAGCGGCGGCGGGCGCTTGCAGCTTGCGCAGCGTTTGCATCTGGAGGGAAGGGCTGCGGAGGCCGAACACGCTTACCGCGAGTTGCTGGATGACGGCATGGCCGGCACCGCCGCCCGCCACTGGCTGGGCTTTCTGCTGCTGCAGCAAGACAGGCTGGAGGAGGCGCAACTATTGCTGGCATCGGCTATCGCACAGGATGCCTCCCATCCCGAATGGCATTTCAATCTGGGCATGGCCCATGCGCGGCTGGGGCAAGCCGCAGCGGCCATTTCGGCCATGCAGACGGCGGCAGAGCTGGATCCCGGCCAGTATTTCTATTGGACCAATCTGGGAGCGCAACTGGCGCAGGACGGGCAGGCCGTCCGCGCGGAGGCGGCCTACCGCCAAGCGGCGGCGCTGAACCCGGCCTGTGCCGATGCCTTCTACCTGCTCGCCACGCTGTTGCTGGGCCAGCAGCGTTATCCGGAAGCGCGGCAGTGCAATGCGCAAGGGGTGCTGACCGAGCCGGCTGGCAGAATGTCGCTGATCGCGGTCGGCCAGGCCTTGTGCGATCTAGGCCGTCACGGCGAGGCACAAGCCTTGGCGCAGAGCTGGCTGGAGCGGGAGCCGTCCAATCCTGTGGCGGCCCACCTGCTGATCGCTTTCGGCAAAGGCGAAGCGCCGACGGTCTGCAGCCGCGACTACGTGGCCTACACTTTCGATGCCGCCGCTCCTGCATTCGACCTCGCCTTGCAGCGCTTGCGCTACCGCGGTCCGCAGCTGGTGGCGGACTGGCTGATGGCGGAGGGCTGCCAGCCGGCATCGCTGGAGGCGCTGGACCTTGGTTGCGGCACCGGGCTGGTGGGCAGCGTGCTGGCGCCTTATGCCCGGACGCTCACCGGGGTGGATCTGAGCGAAGGCATGCTTAGGCAGGCTGACGGCAAGCGGCTTTACCAGCAGCTGCACCATGCCGATCTATGCGACTTTCTGGCTAGCGGCGCGGCCAGTTATCAGTTGATCTGCTGCATGGACACGCTGATCTATCTGGGCGATATGCGGCGCTTTTTCGCGCTGGCGGCGGCCCGTCTGGGGCCGGACGGCGCGCTGCTGTTCAGCACCGAGAGGCTGGATGAGGGTTCCGGATACCTGCTGGGGCGCAGCGGCCGTTATCGGCATCATCCGGATTACATCCGCGCCGAGCTGTGGGCGGCGGGGCTGCGGATACGACAGTTTGCCGAAGTCAAGATCCGGGAGGAGGCCGGCTGTCCGATTGCCGGCCACTTCGTCTGCGCCGCGCATGCCGAGCGATGACTTTGCCGCCGGATGATTGTGGCGCCGCTATGTTTGTAATTGTTAATGTGATAATTAAGGCTTTATTTTGCAAAATATATATCGAATTGGCGAGTGATCAGTCTGATCCGCTCGCCTTGCGCCATGGTGCAAGGAGGCCCGGCCGTGAAGCTGAAAACCGTGATTCCCGTCTTGTTGTTGAGTTTGGCGCCATTGGCGCAAGCCGCCGGCAAGACGCCAGGCAGCTATACCCATTATCGTTTTCCGGCCGGAGTAAAAGCGCTGGACGCGGTTGATTTCACGATCACCGTCAACCACGATCCCGGTGACTCCGCCAACGTCTACTGGGCCAACCAGTTCGATCTGGTGGGCACTTCCGGCGCCTATGCCGGCATGCAGAGCAATGGCGGCCGCCAGCGCACTTTCCTGTTTTCCGCCTGGGACACCACCGATGCCAGACCAGGCTCGCCCGGCAGTTATTGCACCAGCTTCTCCGGAGAGGGCGAGGGACGCAGCTGCCGCATTCATGTCGACTGGACGCATGGCCACGCTTATCAGTTTCATGTCGCTTACGAGGGCGGCGGCTGGCTGGGGGTGACCGTCAACGATCTGACCAGCAAGACCTCGTTCAAGTTGGGCAGCATCAAAACGGCCTCCAAGCGGATTTCGCCGAACAATATGGTGAACTGGACCGAGTATTTCGAGTGGAACAACAGCCGCTCCACCTGTCTGGGCCAGCCATACAGCCAAGCGACTTTCGCGGCGCCGGCCGGCATTGTGGGCGGCAAGCCGCAACAGGCGGTTATCAACGGCAGCGAAACCAGCAAAGCCTGCCTGGGATTTTCTAATGTGACTGTCTCGGCGCGCGCCAGCGTGCAAGAAAACGGCATAGGCAACAGCGCGCGCGGCGCTCTAGCCAACCGCGGCTTGTGCCTGGAAGCCAGCAATGGCTTGCAAGACGGCTCGACGCCGCTGACTTCCGTCTGCAACGGCAGCGCCTTCCAATCATGGGTGTGGGCGCGCGACCAGTCGCTGCAGTTGCAGAATAACTACTGCCTGGAAGAGAACGGCAGCGGAGTCGAGGTTCGCACCTGCAGCGGCGCCTCCGGCTGGAATTTGGGCGGCGGCCAAATCCGCAGCCAGCAGTCGGGCCTGTGTCTGAGCGCGAATCGCCCCGGGCAGCGGCCCAGCCTGCTGCAATGCAGCGACGCGGCCAGCCAGGCCTGGTCGCAGCCGCCGCTTGGACCGGTATCGCCGCTTGCGGGGGGTAAGCGATAAGGGGGCGGCTGGCACGGTCCATGTGCCGTGCGGCTGTTGTTGGTTTTAAGATGCAAAAAACGGCGCATGGCGCGCCATTTTTCATTCTGCTCGGATTTTGACCGGACAACCCTTCCGTGAACAGGGTTGAGGGTATAATGGCCGCATTGTTTATGACGAAGCCATTTTAATTCCCATGCCCTATCCGACACAGACGATTGCCGGGATCGCTTCCTGCGACCTGCTGTGCTGCCCGCCGTCGCTGAGTTTGCGCGAGGCGGCCAGCCGCATGATGGCGGCGGGATGCAGTTCCATCCTGGTGCAAAATGACGATGGTTCGATCTGCGGCATCTGGACTGAGGCCGACGCGCTGTGGGCCTTGCCGGGGGCACTGGATCCACTGCAGCCGGTAGGCGCTGCGCTGGGCGCGCCGCCGGCCAGCCTGCCGCACGACATGCCGCTGGCGGAAGCGGTGGAGATTTTCCGCCGCCGCCAGCTGCGCCATGCGCTGGTGTCGCGGAATGGACAGCCGCTGGGCATGCTGACCCTGACCGACATCGTCCGCAATCAGGGGGTGGAGTCCTTCCTGATCGTCAAGCGCGTCAGCAGTTTGCCCGGCCCGCAGGCCGTTATCCTGCCGGTGGCGGCAAGTCCGGTCGAGGCGTTGCAATTGATGCGCGAGCAGGGGCTCACCGCGCTGGTGTTTGCCCTGCCGCAGGGCGGCTACGGCATTCTCACCCAGCGCGACGCGCTGCGCTGGCTGGCCGACGACAGCATGCCGGCCACGCTGGATGCAGGTTGCCGCCAGCCGTTGATCGGGGTGCCGGCACAAGCCAGCCTGCTGCAGGCGCGGCAGCTGATCCAGCAGCACAATATCCGCCACCTTGGCGTGTTCGGCGACGATGGCCGTTTGCTCCGGCTGCTCGGTTTCGACGACATCGTGCGGGGCATCGAGCATGAATACCAGCATGAGTTGGGCCAGGCGCTGCGTCAGCGCGACGAGGCCTTGCAGCAGTCGCGCCACAGCCTGCTGCTGGCGGACAAGGTGTTCGAATCGACGATGGAAGGCATCGTCATCACCGACCGCAATGGCTTGATCCAGTCGGTGAACCCTGCTTTTTCCCGCATCACCGGCTACAGCCGCGAGGAAGCGCTGGGGCAGACGCCGGCAATGCTCAAATCCGGCAAGCAGCCGCCGGAGTTCTACCAGCAATTGTGGCGCGGCCTGTTGCGCGACGGCCGCTGGCAGGGCGAGGTGGTGAACCGCCGCAAGGGCGGCCTGCTGTATACCGAGCACCTGAGCATCACCGCGATACGGGACGCCGATGGCGAATGCCTGCATTACGTGGCGGTGTTCTCCGACATCACCCAGCGCAAGCAGGCTGAGGAAAGGCTGCATTTCCTCGCCAATCACGACGCGCTCACCAGCCTGCCCAACCGCACGCTGTTCCTGGAGAAGCTGCAGGGCGCGGTGGAGCGGGCGGCGGCCAAAGGTCATGGCCTAGCGTTGTTGTTCATCGATCTGGACCGCTTCAAGCTGGTCAACGACACGCTGGGCCACTACGCCGGCGACCAGCTGCTGGTTCGCATCGCCGGCCAGTTGCAGGCGCAACTGCAGCCCGCCGAAACGGTGGCGCGGCTGTCCGGCGACGAATTCACCGTGCTGCTGGAGGGCGTCGACGGGGTGGCGCAGGTGGCCGGCCGGGCGCAGGCCATTCTGGACGCCATTACCGAATTGTCCGGCGCGGCCGGCCAGCAGATGTTCGTTTCCGCCAGCATGGGCATCAGCCTGTTTCCCGATGACGGCCGCGAGGCCGATACCCTGCTGGTGCACGCCGACACCGCGATGTACCGCGCCAAGGAAAGCGGCAAGAACGGCTTTCAGTTCTATACCGCCGACATGAACGCCCGCGCGCTGGAAAGGCTGAAGCTGGAGTACAGCCTGCACCGCGCGCTGGCCCAGCAGGAACTGGAGTTGTGGTATCAGCCCAAGGTGGCGCTGGACAGCCGGCGCATCGTCGGCGCCGAGGCGCTGCTGCGCTGGCGCCATCCCGAGCTGGGCCTGGTGGCGCCGGACCGCTTCATTCCCATCGCGGAAGAAAGCGCCTTGATTGTGCAGATGGGAGCCTGGGTGCTGGAAACCGCCTGCGCCGACATCCGCCGCTGGCGCGATGCAGGGCTGGCGCCCGGCCGGGTGGCGGTGAACGTGTCCGGCCGCCAGCTCAAGTATGGCGATTTCGTGCGGCAATTGGAGCGGGTGCTGGCGGAGCACGGCCTGGACAGCGCGGCGCTGGAGCTGGAAATCACCGAGAGCGTGGCGATGGAGGAGGGCGGCGGCATGGTGGAGACGCTGCGCCGGCTGCAGCAGCTGGGCATTTACCTGTCCATCGATGACTTCGGCACCGGCTATTCGTCCTTGTCCTACCTGAAGCGGCTGCCGGTGCGCGGCCTGAAGATAGACCGTTCCTTCATCGCCGACCTGCACTGCGACAGCGACGACGCCGCCATCACCCGGGCCATCGTGTCGATTGCCCGCAGCCTCGGGCTGGACATTGTGGCCGAAGGGGTGGAGCGGGAGTCGCAGCGCCGCTTCCTGCTGGAGCAGGGCTGCGATTGCGCGCAGGGCTACCTGTTCCACAAGCCGCTGCCGAAGGCGGAGTTTGAAGCTTTGCTGGCGGCGCAAGGATGCAGGGAAGCGGAGGCATTGCCGGCGCAATGAAAAAACCGGCATCGCGGGATGCCGGTTTGTCTTGGACCAGGCCTGGGCTCAGCCGCCGATCTTGGCCTTGCCGCCCATGTACGGGCGCAGCGCGGCCGGGATGGAGACGCTGCCGTCGGCGTTCTGGTAGTTTTCCAGCACCGCCACCAGGGTGCGGCCCACCGCCAGGCCGGAGCCGTTCAGGGTGTGCACCAGCTGGTTCTTGCCGTTTTCGTCCTTGTAGCGGGCCTTCATGCGGCGCGCCTGGAAGTCGCCCATATTGGAGCAGGAGCTGATTTCGCGGTAGGTGTTCTGCGCCGGCAGCCACACTTCCAGGTCGTAGGTCTTGGCCGAGCCGAAACCCATGTCGCCGCTGCACAGCGTCACCACGCGGTATGGCAGCTCCAGCGCCTTCAGGATGTTCTCGGCGTGGCCCACCATTTCTTCCAGCGCGGCGTACGAATGCTCCGGCTTCTCGATGCGCACCATCTCCACCTTGTCGAACTGGTGCTGGCGGATCATGCCGCGGGTGTCGCGGCCGTAGCTGCCGGCTTCGGAACGGAAGCAGGGCGAATGCGCGGTCAGCTTCAGCGGCAGCTCTTCCGCCTTCAGGATGGTGTCGGCTACGGTGTTGGTCAGCGTCACTTCCGAGGTGGAGATCAGGTATTGCGGCGCCGCCGATTCGTCGCCGCCGCGGGTCACCTTGAACATGTCTTCGGCGAACTTGGGCAGCTGGCCGGTGCCCAGCAAGGCGCTGTCGTTGACGATGTAGGGGGTGTAGTGCTCGACGTAGCCGTGATCGCCGGTGTGGGTGTTCAGCATGAATTGCGCCAGCGCGCGGTGCAGGCGGGCGATGTCGCCCTTCAGCACGGTGAAGCGGGCGCCGGACAGCTTGGCGCCGGTGTCGAAGTCCAGGCCCAGCGGGGAGCCGATGTCGACGTGGTCTTTCACTTCGAAGTCGAACTGGCGCGGCACGCCGACGCGGCGAACTTCCACGTTCTGGCTTTCGTCCTTGCCGGCCGGCACCGATTCGTGCGGCAGGTTGGGGATGGTCATCAGCCAGCCGTCCAGCTGCTTCTGCACGGTCTCGAAGGCCTGTTCTGCCGCTTTCAGCTCGTCGCCTAGGGTGGCCACCTCCGCCATGATCGCGGAGACATCCTCGCCCTTGCCCTTGGCCACGCCGATCTGCTTGGAAGACGCGTTGCGCTTGGCCTGCAGTTCCTGCATGCGGGATTGCAGGGACTTGCGTTCGGATTCCAGCTGGTTGAAAGCCACGGTGTCCAGGGTGTAGCCGCGCGCTGCCAGGCGGGCGGCGACGGCGTCGATGTCGTTGCGAAGCAGAGTAATGTCGAGCATGGTTATTCCTGTTTTTTACTTGTCGGGATCTTGCTGGGCGTCAGCATCCAGCTGACGCAAAAAAGCCAGTTTATCCTGAATCTTGCTTTCCAGTCCGCGCGGCACCGGGCGATACCATTCGATGTCTTCCAGGCCTTCCGGGAGATAGGTTTCTCCAGCGGCGTAGCCGTGGGGTTCATCGTGCGCGTAGCGGTAAGCGTGCCCGTAGCCCAGTTCCTTCATCAGCCGGGTGGGGGCATTGCGCAAGTGTACCGGCACCGGGCGCGATTTGTCCTGTTTGACGAAGGCGCGGGCCTCATTATACGCCTTGTATCCGGCATTGCTCTTGGCGGCCACGGCCAGATAGATCACCGCCTGTCCCAGCGCAAGCTCGCCCTCGGGGCTGCCCAGGCGCTCGTAGGTGGCGGCGGCGTCGTTGGCGATCTGCATCGCGCGCGGATCGGCCAGGCCGATATCCTCCCAGGCCATGCGCACGATGCGGCGCGACAGGTAGCGTGGGTCGGCGCCGCCGTCCAGCATGCGGGTGAGCCAGTATAGCGCCGCGTCCGGGTTGGAGCCGCGCACCGATTTGTGCAGCGCGGAGATCTGGTCGTAGAAAGCGTCGCCGCCCTTGTCGAAGCGGCGCGCGTTCAGCGTCAGCACTTCTTCCAGGAAGACGGCGTCTATCTTTTCCACCTTGCGCGCCAGCGCCGCGGTGCGGGTCTGCTCCAGCAGGTTGAGGAAGCGGCGAGCGTCGCCGTCGGCGTAGCCGGTGAGGGTGGCCACCGCCGGAGCGTCGAACTCCAGGCCATCCAGCGCGTGTTCGGCCTGCGCGCGCGCCAGCAATTGCTTCAGCTCGTCTTCGGTCAGGCTGTTCAGCACATAGACCTGGGCGCGCGACAGCAGCGCCGAGTTCACTTCGAACGACGGGTTCTCGGTGGTGGCGCCGATGAAGGTGACCAGTCCGGATTCGACGAAGGGCAGAAAGGCGTCCTGCTGGCTCTTGTTGAAGCGGTGAACCTCGTCGACGAACAGTATGGTGTGACGGCCGTCGCGCTGCAGCACCGCGTGCGCGCGCTCCACCGCCTCGCGGATGTCCTTCACTCCGGCGAAGACGGCGGAAAGGGGGATGAACTCGGCGTCGAAGCTGGCAGCCAGGATGCGCGCCAGCGTGGTCTTGCCCACGCCCGGCGGCCCCCACAATATCATCGAGTGCGGCTTGCCGGCTTCCACCGCCAGGCTCAGCGGCTTGCCGGGGCCTATCAGGTGCTGCTGGCCGATGACGTCGGCCAGCCGAGCCGGGCGCAGCGCTTCGGCGAGCGGCTTGTTGGGTTCGGTGGCGAAGAGGTCGGGCATGGCGTTAATCTGGCGGGACGGGGCAGGGCAAACAGTATACCAGCTGGCGGCGGGCATGAAAAAAGCGCCCTGGTAGGGCGCTTTTTCGCACTGCTGGAAACAGAAGGGGCTTAGGCGCGCTTCTTGAATTCGTTGGTGCGGGTGTCGATTTCGATCTTTTCGCCGGTGGTGACGAAGGCCGGAACTTGTACTTCGAAGGTGGTGCCTACCAGGCGGGCCGGCTTCAGTACCTTGCCCGAGGTGTCGCCGCGCACGGCCGGCTCGGTGTATTCCACTTCGCGGATCACGGTGGTCGGCAGTTCCACGGAGATGGCCTTGCCATCGTAGAAGGTTACCTGGCAAACGTCGTCCATGCCGTCAACGATGTAGTTGAGGGTGTCGCCCAGGTTGTCGGCTTCCACTTCGTACTGGTTGAACTCGGCGTCCATGAACACGTACATCGGGTCGGCGAAGTAGGAGTAGGTGCAGTCCTTGCGGTCCAGCACCACTACGTCGAACTTGTCGTCCGCGCGGTATACGGTTTCGCTGCCGGTGCCGGTCAGCAGGTTTTTCATCTTCATCTTGACGACGGAGGCGTTGCGGCCGGATTTGCTGAATTCAGCTTTTTGCACGACCATCGGGTCGTTACCGACCATGAATACGTTGCCAGCGCGCAGTTCTTGTGCGGTTTTCATGCTTGTCTAATCCCAAACTCTTGATGGAAGCCGGGAAAGATTCCCGACAAAACGCGGTATTCTAGCCGATATCGCCGATAAAGTGCAGCAGTCTAGCGACCAGATCGCCTGGTTGCAGCAGCGCCTGTTGCCAGTTTGATGCATGTCGGCGCCAGGCCGGCAGCCAGGGCGCGGCGTCCCTCCAGGCTGCGGCGATGTCGCCATGCCGGTTCCAGCACAGATTGAGCGCGCGCGCCGCGGCGGCCGCTTCGGGCGGCAGATCCCGGCAGTACAGGTCCAGGAAAGCCCGCAGTTTGGCGAGATGGGCCTGGTCGTCCTGCGGGTAGATGTGCCACGCCATCGGCCGCGCCGCCCATTGCGCGCGCACCAGGCTGTCCTCGCCGCGCACGAAGTTGAAATCGCAGCCCCACAGCAGGCGGTCGTAGTCGTCCTGGCCGCTCAAGGGCAGGATGTGGACGGCCAGTCGGCCCAGGCGGGCATGGTGGCCGGCCACGAGCGTCCGGCCAAATACCTTCTCCACATCGGCCAGCACCTTGCCGGCCGGCACCAGGCAGCGCACGGCCTGCGGGCCATCGGCCCAGGCTTGCAGCAGCGCGGCCGCGCTCGGGTTTTCATAGGCGAACAGGCTGACGCGCAGTTCGCCCTCGGCCGGCGGCGGCAGGCCGCGGCTGCGCCAGTAGGCCAGCTGCTGCGTCTCGTCCGCCTGCCACGCCTGGCGCGCGGCGATCAGGCCGTCTTCGCAGATCAGCCCGCCGCTATGTTCGTCAAAGCCGGGGAAGAAGAAATGCTTGGTCAGCGGCAGCCTGGGGTGGGGCGAGGGCAGCAGGTGGCAGCCGCGTGTCCAATCCTCAGCCGACAGGTACTCCAGGTTGATCCATGCCGGTTGCGCCGGCAGGGCGGCCATCGCGGCTTCAAAGCTGTCCGGCAGCCGGCAGCCGAAGGCCTCCACCACCGCCTCGCCAGGAATCGCGTCGGCGGGGAAGTCCTGCTGCGGCCAGTGGCGGATGTCTATGCCGGCCAGCCGCTGCCGCTCCAGGGACGGGTCCAGCCCCGGCGCGATGCGCGCGAAGCTGGAAAGATCGTCCACCCATAGCCGCACTTCCAGGCCGTGGTCGCGCGCCAGCCGGCGCGCCAGGCGCCAGGCGACGCCGATGTCGCCGTAGTTGTCGATGACGGTACAGAAGATATCCCAGCTGCGAGGTGGCATGAGGCAAGATGATAGTTGGCAAACGCCGGCAGCTTACCATGGAAGCGGCGCGCTGCGAGCTTTGGCCGGCGGGCCTTATAATCCAGCCATGCCGCGTCTATTCGCCCTGTTTTTGATCGCCCTGAGCCTGCCCGCCCGCGCCGACGTCGCCGCGCTGCAGGCCTCGCTGCGCGAGGCCCACCCCCAGGCCGAGACGGCGGTGGCCGCCTTGCAGCAGCTGGACGCCGCGCTGCTGCGGCCCGATTCGCTGTACCCGGCGCTGGACCAGTTTCCGCTGTCCGAACTGCAGGCCTTGTACCGCCAGCGCGGCCAGTGCCGCCAGCCCTGGCCGGCGCTGCCGGCCGAGCTGCTGCGTTTCGAGCGCGCGCTGTGCGGCGGCCAGGCGCTGCCGACCCGCTGGTTCGCCTCCCACCTGATCCATCCGCTGGGCGGCAGCTATGCCTGGCACTATCTGCAGCGCCATCCCGAAGCCGCATCCACGCTGCAGCCTTACCTGCACCTGCGCGAGCGGCCGGCGGCCTTCGCCGGCATCGGCCGATTGGGCGACGACAATCTGGCCGCGCTGCTGTCCGGCGAGCGCTGGCTGCTGGACGGCGGCGCGCTGTGGTGGCGCGACGGCGCATTCTGGCGGCGCTACGGAGCAGGGCAGTGGCGGCCGCTGGCGGAGGCGGCCGGACTGGAGCTGAGTCCGCTGGCTGACGGCGACGCTTGCCCGCAGCCGCTGGGGCGGGTATGCGCGCGGCCGCTGCCGCCATCGCCGTGGTGGTGGCGGACGCTGGCGGGCTTTTCGCTGCTGGCTGCGGCGGGGGTGCTGGCATATGGCTGGCGGCAGCGCCGCCGCCTGGAGCGCGAGCGGCGCTTCGTGCTGCAGATGCTTACCCATGAGCTGCGCACCCCGATCGCCGGACTGGGCAATGTGGTGGAGGAGTTCCGCGCCGGCTTCGACCGGCTGCCGGAGGATGCCCGGCAGGGCTTCGGCCGCCTGGCCGACGGCGTGCTGAGGCTGCGTCAGCTGGCAGATGCCAGCCGCCACTTCCTGGCGGCGGACAGCCGGCTGGAAGCGCCGCAGCCGCTGCCCTTGGCCGAGTGGCTGGACAGCGTCGCGGAACGCCATGGCGCGACGTACTGTCTGGATCAGGATAGAAATCTGAATCTGCCCGCTTATTGGCTGGGGCTGTGTCTGGACAATCTGCTGCGCAACGCGCGCCAGCACGGCCGGCCGCCGGTGCGGGTGACGGCTGTCTGGCGCTCCCGCCGCTTGCGGCTGGCGGTCAGCGACGGCGGCGCGCTGCCGCGCTACCGTTTGTCGCTGTTGCGGCGCGAACTGGGACTGGGGGCCGGCATGGGGCTGGGGCTGGCCATCGTGCGGCGGGTGATGAAACGCCTGGGCGGCCGGCTGGCGCTGGAAGGGCCGCCGACGACATTCGTGCTGGAGTTGCCGTGTGACGATATTGCTGATTGAAGACGATGCCGAGCTGGGCGCTGGCCTGCGCCAATTCTTGCTGCAGCAGGGTTATGCCTGCGTGTGGTTGCGGAATGGCGGCGAAGTGGCCGCCCATTGGCGGCAGGCCGAGCTGGCGATACTGGACCGCCAGCTGCCGGACGGCGACGCGCTGCGCCTGCTGCCGCAATGGCTGGCATTGAAGGCGCTGCCGGTGATCGTGCTGACCGCCAGGGTGGAGCTGCAGGACCGGGTGGCCGGCCTGGAGGCGGGCGCGCGCGACTACCTGACCAAGCCCTTCGCCCATGTGGAGTTGCTGGCGCGGGTGCGCGCCCAGTTGCGGCCGCTGGGCGAGGGGCAGCTGGCCTGCGGCGGCCTGCAGTTGTGGCCGGCGCGGCAGGCGGTGGCTTGGCGCGGAGGCGAAGTGGCGCTCACCCGCACCGAATTCGACCTGCTGGCTATGCTGGCGCGCATGCCCGGCCGGGTGTTCACCCGCGATGAGCTGCTGAACCAGGTGTGGGGCTACCAGCATTTTCCGTCCACCCGCACCGTCGACACCCATGTGCTGCAGCTCAGGCAGAAACTGCCGGACATACAGATAGAAACGGTGCGCGGCGTCGGCTACCGGCTGCGCGAGGGCGAGGCGTGAGGCCGGCCTGGTGGCTGGCGCTGGGCTGGGCGGCCCGGGCGGCGGCCGCGCCTGTGCTGCCGGCCACGCCGCTGGAGCCGGCCTATCACGCGCTTTTTTCCGGCGACCGCGCAGGCGCCTGGCGCCAGCTGGACGCGCTGGGGGCCGGGCTTTCCAGTGCCGCTCAGCGCCAGGCCTGGTTGCAGCTTCAGCGCGAGCTGGTATCCGGCCAGTGCGGCCGCGACATGCCGCTGGCGCCGCCGCCGTGGCTGGAAGAGCTGGAGCTGGACCTGATCCAGCGCGATATCCCGCTCAGCCGCATCTATAGCGTACGGCTGAGCGGCGCCAGCCCCCGGCGCGACCTGCAGTGGTCGCTGCGGCTGCCGGATGGCCGCGTGCTGCTGGCCGGCAATGCGGCGCGCTACCAGGGCCGGCGCTTCGAGCTGGATAGCGATGAGCAGGCCGCCGCGCTGCCGCCCGGCGTGTACCGGCTGACCGTTCAAAGCGGCGGCCAGGCGTGGCGGCAGGACCTGTCGCTGCCGGGCGCGGCCGCGCTGGATTGGCTGCGGCGCGATGGCGGCCGGCTGGAGCCGCGCCCGCCGGCGCAGCCGTCCGCCTGCCCTCGGCCCTGGCTGGAGCAGGCGCTGCTGTCGCAGCCGGATTTCGAGCTGAAATGGTGGCGGCGGCGCGAGCTGGGCCAGCCGTTGAGCTGGCCGGCCGGCAAAGACGGCCAGCCGCTATGGGCCAGCGTGTCCCTATTGCGCGCCGAGTTCCGCGGCGCCGTCGCCGTCCGCCAGGTCCACCGCCTGGCCGCGCCATGGCGGCAGTTCTGACATTATCCTGACAATTACCTTTTCCTTTTGCGCTGCAATGCGGTTTTACCGAGATGAACGGATTGCGGGAGAAGGAATGAAGCATTTTATTAAAGCATTGCCGCTGGCCGCGGCGCTGGGCCTGCCTCAATTGGCCTGGGCCGGGCTGGTGTTGCAGAACCCGGACTGGAAAGTGGAGCTGGAGCCGGCCACATTGGCGCTGCGAGTCACGGCGGCGAGTGAGCCGGCGCGGCAGTTGTCCGATGGCGTGGCTGGACGCGAGGTGTCCGCCTTGCGGCAGGATGGCCAGTCCGCCGACTGGCAATGGGACGGCGGCCGCTACCGTTGGCAGGCCAGGCTGCGGGGGCGCGAACTGATGCTGACGCTGCGCGCCGCCGCGCCCGGCCGGGTGGAGTTGCTGCGCCAGCCCGCCGCCGCCATGGGGCGCGGCCTGCTGCTGCCGCTGGCCGAAGGCAGCTACATCCCGACCGGCGACAAGCGGTGGCAAAGCTTCCTGCCCGCCTTCGCCGGCGACGGCTTGAATACCAGCGAAAACCTCAGCCTGCCGCTATGGGGCATGGACTATGGCCGCCACAGCCTGCACTGGCTGCTGCTGGAGCCGTTCAACAACCGGCTGTCCTTCCGCGCCGACGGCCAGGGCATGGCGCTGGGCCTGAGCCACGACTTCAACGCGCTCAACCAGCAGCGGCCGATGACGCTGCTGTTGCGGCTGGCCGACGACAATCCGCTGGCAGGCGCGCAGCGCTACAAGCAATGGCTGGTGTCGGAAGGCCGCTACCGGACGCTGGCCGACAAGATCAAGGCGCAGCCCGGCACCGCCAAGCTGATAGGCGCCAGCCACATCTATCTATGGGGCAATAATCTGCTGGACGCGTCCGACGTGCGCGACTGGCCCGCCTTCCTCAAGCTGCTGCAAGGGCCGGATCCGCTGGCGGCCAGGCTGCGCGCGCGTTTCGACGCCGAAGCCGGACAGGCGCTGCGCCAAGCCGGAGCCAAACCTGACCGCTACCAGCGAAGGGTGTTGATCGAAGCCGTCAACCAGGCATTGACCGGCGAGGCCCGCGCCGGATGGCTGGGCAAGCAGCCGGATTGGGCGCGGATGGCGCAGCCGTATCTGCAACTGCACGCCCAGGTGGCCGCCCTGTTCGGCCCCGCGCTGACGCCGGATCAAAGCCGCTGGGGCGGCGGCCTGTCTCGCAAAACCATGGACGCGCTGCAGGCTGCCGGCCTCAAGCGGCTGTGGCTGGGCGTGGACAACTGGGAAGGAGGCCTGTGGCAGCCGCGGGCGGTGGCGGAGGGCGTCAAGGCCGGCTATTTGATGGCCGCCTACGATTCCTATGAAACCACGTTGCCTCCGGGCGAGCGGGTGGACTGGCTCACCGCCCAGCTGGGCGAGGCCGTTTACCGCCAGTGCGGCATCACGCTGGCCAACGGCAAGAAAAAAACCGGCTTCCAGCAGTCCGGCTATTACACCAATCCCGACTGCGTGCGCGACACCCTCAAGCAACGCACGCACGCGCTGCTGCCGGCCACCGGTTTCAACAGCTGGTTCCTGGACGCCTACGCCACCGGCATGACTTTCGACGACTACGCCCCGGGCCGCCGCACCGGCGAAGCGAAGATGGCGGAAGGCTATGAGCAGTCCATGCAATGGGTGGCGGACAATTACAAACTTCCGGTGGGTTCGGAGAACGGCAACGCCGCCACCAGCCTCGGCATCGCCTTCGCCCACGGCATGCAGGCGCCGGCGCTGAGCTGGGTGGATCCAGATCTGCAGAAGCACCCGCAGTCGCCGTATTACCTGGGCCGCTGGTACCCGGCCGACCAGCCGGAAACCTTCTTCAAGCAAGTGCCGCTGAAACAGCCCTACCGCGATCTTTACTACGGCGCGGGCTACCGGTTGCCGTTGTACCAGGCGGTGTTCCACGGTTCGGTGATCACTACCAACCACTGGCTGTACGACAACCTGAAATTCTCCAACGCCTACGCCGACAACCTGCTGGCGCAATGGCTGTACAACGTGCCGCCGCTGTTCCACCTGTCCGCCGCCAGCCTCAAGGCCAGGTTGCCGCAGCTGCAATGCGCCGACCAGGCCTTCAGCCCCATCCACCGGCAACTGGCCACCCTGGCGCTTACCGGCTTCGCCTGGCTGAATGCCGAGCGCACGGTGCAGCAAACCCGCTTCGCCGACGGCAGCCGCCTCACCGCCAATTTCGGTTCGACGGCGGCGGGCGATGGCGGCCAGGCGCTGCCGCCGCAAAGCCTGCGGGTGGAATTGGCCGGCCAGCCGTCCAGGCTGCTGCGGGTGGCGGATTGCGCCGGCACATAAGCTGCGGCGATAATGCCGATGTCGTTTTGCGGCCGTGGGGGGCATGCTCCCCGCGGCCGGCGGCTGGCTGGCGTGATGTGATTTGGATGGCGGTTTTTGAGTCGGGAAAATCGGTGGAATTCCGGGTGTGGTTTTTATCTTTAAAAATCAGCAGCTTGAGAATGGTGTGTTCCCCACGTGCGTGGGGATGAACCGCCGCCTTGACGGTCACGATATTGGCGGCGGCTGTGTTCCCCACGTGCGTGGGGATGAACCAACACCCATGTATCGCGATAGAAGTTCATGCCCGTGTTCCCCACGTGCGTGGGGATGAACCGCGGCATGATCACGCCCACGAGTGGTCCAGGCTGTGTTCCCCACGTGCGTGGGGATGAACCGATCGACGGCATCAGCATTTCGGCGAGTGGTGCGTGTTCCCCACGTGCGTGGGGATGAACCGCTCTGCGGTTGGACTTCGCGCTTGATTGTGTAGTGTTCCCCACGTGCGTGGGGATGAACCGCAGTCCACCGACTCGGCGGGTTCCGAGACTCCGTGTTCCCCACGTGCGTGGGGATGAACCGTTAGCGATGCGTGAAAGGACTGACATGCCCCGGTGTTCCCCACGTGCGTGGGGATGAACCTCACCAGCGACGACAAGGCAACAGCGCGAAGAAGTGTTCCCCACGTGCGTGGGGATGAACCGGCCAGGAGGGAAGCCAGACCAATCGGCATTGGGTGTTCCCCACGTGCGTGGGGATGAACCGACAGATTCGAAATCGAAGAGAAGCTGATCAAGGTGTTCCCCACGTGCGTGGGGATGAACCGCGCACGAACGGCAAGTTCTGCCGCGGCTATGAGTGTTCCCCACGTGCGTGGGGATGAACCGTTTACGCACATGCACAAAGCATAGGCGTTTGGGTGTTCCCCACGTGCGTGGGGATGAACCGGCGAAGGGCTGGGCCGTGTACCTGCTCACCCTGTGTTCCCCACGTGCGTGGGGATGAACCGGCGTGATGTCCGGCGGCTGGTTCTTCGACGAGGTGTTCCCCACGTGCGTGGGGATGAACCGTCCTGGCCCTTCGCGTGGGTGGCCGAGGACTGGTGTTCCCCACGTGCGTGGGGATGAACCGCCTTTCAGCTTCGTCGCCTCGTCGCAAACCACGTGTTCCCCACGTGCGTGGGGATGAACCGGCCCAGCTGTACAGCTCCCCGTCTATCATCGTGTGTTCCCCACGTGCGTGGGGATGAACCGTATGCCGGCTATCGAAAACGCAGGGTACGAGAGTGTTCCCCACGTGCGTGGGGATGAACCGCCGGCGCAGCAGCTGCCGCCGGTGGATACCTCGTGTTCCCCACGTGCGTGGGGATGAACCGACTAGGTCAATCGTGACTAGGCGCAATGAATCGTGTTCCCCACGTGCGTGGGGATGAACCGGCAGCGCATCTGATCGCGACCCTGAGGCATTGGTGTTCCCCACGTGCGTGGGGATGAACCGTATGTCATCGACAGCGACGCGCCGTTCATCGTGTGTTCCCCACGTGCGTGGGGATGAACCGCGTGTCGGCACTGCTCCGTGGCGGCGGCCAACGTGTTCCCCACGTGCGTGGGGATGAACCGAGGGCGAGCGGAATACGGCCTACCAGGACAGCGTGTTCCCCACGTGCGTGGGGATGAACCGGCCAGTTTTCCCCGAACGCGTCCCGCGATTTCGTGTTCCCCACGTGCGTGGGGATGAACCGCTGCGCATGCTCAAACCGCCGGAGCTCTACGGGTGTTCCCCACGTGCGTGGGGATGAACCGCCCTTGGTGTGGCTGATCTGATGCGTGGCGGAGTGTTCCCCACGTGCGTGGGGATGAACCGCCATTGACCATAGTCGACGTGCCCAGGACGGCGTGTTTGCCACGAGAGCGGGGATGGGCCGGCCAGCAGTGGAACGGACAGCGTAACGACCCCGTGCTCCCCGGGTCATCAGAAATGTGTCGGTCCGCCATCGCGGGTCTTGTGGTTGATGGCGAGGGGAAGGCTGAGCTTGTATAAGGGTGGCAAAATGCCGATAATTGATGTGCAGATTGCGCCAATTGGAGGTTGTCATGCCCACACGCACCGCATTCAGGCCGGACCCCGCCATCATCCGCCGCGCAATGGTCAGGGAGGGGGAGCGCCGTTCCCGCCAATCCGATCTGTTGGGCCAGCCTGTCAGCACCGATTACGACATCGTGAAGGTGGTGGCCAATGGTTTGGACCCAGGCGTGATCACCCGCCTGACCAATGAGGGGTTGACCCGGCGCGAGCTGGAGTTTGTCATTCCCCCGCGCACGCTTACCCACCGTATCAAGAACGGCGAGCGCCTTAGCACCGACGAGTCCGAGCGCAGCGTCCGGCTGGTCAATCTGCTGTTGCAGGCCGAGCAGCTGCTGGGTGGCAAGGAGGCGGCAACCGCCTGGCTGCGTCAACCGCTGCGCCGCTTCGACGGCCGCAGCGCGCTGGAAGTGGCCAGAACCGAGCAGGGCGCGCGGCTGGTGGAGGAGTTGCTAATCCAGATCGAGGAAGGCTACGTGGCATGATCGCCTGGCGGATCAGCCGGTTTGAAGACCTTCGCGGCCTGGGTGGCATCCGGGCGCGCGGCCGCTGGCATAATGCCGGCCAGCCGATAGTTTATCTGGCCGATCACTCGGCCAGTTCCATGCTGGAGATGCTGGTGCATAGCGAGTTTGCCGCGCTCCCGGATACCTTCACGCTGCTGAAGGTGGACATTCCGGATGGCCTGGTTCAGGTGCTGGATCTGAACGAGCTGTCGGCAGACTGGCGCAATGATCAGGAACAGACCCGCGCGCTGGGCGACACCTGGCTGGCCCAGGCTCCCTCCGCGGTGTTGCGGGTGCCCAGCGCCCTGGCGGTGGAAGGGTGGAACTACCTGCTCAATCCCGTCCATTCCGGTGCCGCCAGTTGCCGGATAGTGGACACCATACGGGCCCCGCTCGATTCCCGCTTCCGGATGGCGTAGCCCAATCCCGGCGGCAAGCTCCTTGAAAACCGAACGTCATCGTCGTTCGGTTTTTGCTTTTTCAGCGCGACTTTCCACGTATCTGCAACGGCTCATGCATACCAGGACATTTTCAACGTGAAATGACAAGGGCATTTCTTGCTGCTAGTCTGCCTGCTTGGCTTGGGTCCAGCAGGTTGACTGGTGCGGTCCGGAGGGGCGATGCAGGCTTATTGGCGGTACTGGGGCAAGGCATCCCCAGGCGACAAATTGGGTGCTGGCTGGCATCTGTTGCCATTCCACGCGCTGGATGTGGCGGCGGTGATGAATGCGCTGCTGGATCAGAGGCCGGCGTGGGTGTCGGCATGCGCTAATAGCCTTGGCTGGAGCGCGGCGCAGTTCCGGGCGGCGGCCTGCTATTTCGCGGTCTTGCACGATCTTGGCAAGTTTGCCCGCAGTTTTCAGGCGTTGTTTTCATCGTGCAGCGCCGATCTGGTGCCGATTGACCGGGCGCCTGGCTACACCCAGCGCCACGATACCTTGGGCTTCCTGCTGTGGATGGACCATCTGCGACACGGATTGCCGCATGACATTTTGCTGGAGCCCGACCACCGGCTGTGGCAAGGCTGGATACGCATAGTCTGTGGCCACCACGGCCAGCCGCCGCGCGAGGGCAGCGCGCGCCGCTTGTATGCCGACGACCATTTTCTGCCGGACGACATGGCGGCGGCGCTGGAATTCGCATGCGATGCGGCCAGCCTGTTCGACGATCTGCCGCAAGCCATCCGTGTAGAGCAACTGGATACGCGCGCAGGCTGGCAGCTGGCGGGCCTGATGGTGCTGGCGGATTGGTTGGGCTCCAATCAGCGCTATTTTCCCTACCGGTCCGCACCGATGGCCTTGGCGGACTACTGGCGCGAGCAGGCGCAGCCGGCGGCGGCGCGGGTAGTCGCCGAATCAGGCCTGCAGTCCTGTCTTTGCGCGCCTTATGCCGGGCCGCAGAAACTGGCGGACTTCATTCCTTATCTTTCTTCCCCCACGCCATTGCAGGAATACGCCGCCAGCACTCCTCTGGCCGAAGGGCCGCAGCTGTTCCTGCTGGAGGATGTGACCGGCGCCGGCAAGACCGAAGCTGCGCTGATTCTGGCGCACCGGTTGATGGCAGCCGGGTTGGCCGATGGCCTGTACTTCGCTCTGCCCACCATGGCTACGGCCAATCAAATGTACCGCCGCGTCGGCGGCGTGTATCGCCGTCTGTTCGCCGAAGGCGAGCGGCCGTCGCTGGTATTGGCGCATTCCGCCCGTCAGTTGGTGGAGGACTTCGCGCTCAGCGTGCAGAGCGGCGGCAAGCCCTATGCCAAGGATGACGCTTCGGCCGGCATGAGTTGCAACGCCTGGCTGGCGGACAATAACAAAAAGGCCTTGCTGGCGCAGGCGGGCGTTGGCTCCATAGATCAGGCCTTGCTGGCGGTGCTGCCGGTGCGGCATCAGTCGCTGCGCTTGCTGGGCCTGAGCGGCAAGGTATTGGTGGTAGACGAAGTGCACGCTTTCGATTCCTATGTCCGCACGCTGTTGGCCGGCCTGCTGCGCTGGCACGCGGCGCAGGGCGGCAGCGCCATCCTGTTGTCCGCCACCGTGCCGGAACAGATCAAGACCGAACTGCTGAACGCTTATCGCCAAGGGCTGGCGCAGCCGGTCTTGGCTGAATCGTTTGTATCCGCCTACCCGCTGGCCAGCCACTTGTCCGCTGCGCATTTTGACCAGCAAGCCTGCGAAACCCGGCGTGAGGTGAAGCGTCGGGTGCGGGTGGAGCATCGGCATGACGAGGCCGAGGTGATTCGTCTGATTGCCAGCGAGGTTGCGGCTGGTCGCTGCGTGTGTTGGGTGCGCAATACGGTGGACGATGCCCGCCGCGCTTTTGATCTGCTGAAGGACAGCATTCCACGGGACAAGCTGCATCTATTCCATAGCCGCTACGCGATGGGACATCGGTTGGCGATAGAGGACGAGGTGCTGGATGCGTTTGGCAAACGGTCGGATGCCGCCATGCGCAGGGGGCGGGTGCTGATTGGCACCCAGGTATTGGAGCAGTCGCTGGATTTTGATGCCGATGTGATGGTAAGCGATCTCGCCCCCATCGACTTGCTGATCCAACGTGCCGGCCGCCTGCAGCGCCATGTTCGTCTGGCCAATGGCGATCGGTGGCCGGACGCGGTCCCGATGGTGCAACACGTTGAGCAGCGGCCGGAGCCGGTGTTGTGCGTTTATGGTCCGCCGCCGGACGACGAGGCCAAGGCGGACTGGTACGGCCGGCTGTTTGCCGGCGCGCAATATGTGTACCCGGACTTTGCCGCATTGTGGCAGACCCAGCAGGCGTTGTTGGCCGCCGGCAATATTGTGTCGCCGGGCGATGAGGGCGAAGCCGGCGCGGTGCGGCAACTGGTGGAGTCGGTGTATGGCGCAGCCGGCGAGCGTGAAACCCCGGCAGCCTTGAAGGCTGCGGCGGACAAGTGCCTAGGCGAGGCGATGAGCGAGCGCAGCATGGCGCTATTCACCGCGCTGCAGCTGGACAAAGGCTATTGCGAAGACAGCAGCAAGCACTGGATGGAGGAAACCGATGTTGCCACCCGGCTGGCCGATGAAACGCGGCTGGTTTATTTGGCGGTAGCAGATGGGGAGGCCTTGCGGCCGCTGTACCCAAGCGACGATCCGCGCCTGCAATGGCAGCTGTCCGCGCTGCGGGTGGATGCCAACAGGCTTAAGGACATCGCGCCGGCCTGGCGGCAGCGCTTCAAGCTCTTGCTGGATCGCTTGGCGCAGGAACAACCCTGGCTGACGGAATACGACCTGGTCTTGCCCCTGCTTGCCGGCGAAGAGGCGGGCGCGTGGCTGGGGCAGGGCGTCGATGCCAGGGGCAGGGAGCTGGGTGTGAGGTACAGCCTGGAGCTGGGACTGTTGTGGAAATGAACCAGGCGGCCGGGGCCGCCTGGATTCTCATCCCCACACGTGTGAGGAACTGGTCAATGATTATGACTTTTATGCCACGCCATCGGGTTCATCCCCACATCTATGGGGAACACCACCCTCACCATAGCTAGAGGCGACCCAAAACGAAAGGAAAATATTAAGCAACACCATCCTTTTATATTGATGAAAGATCGCCTATGTTGATGGTGGTGGAGCGCTTACGGGGATGGGGCATGCGCACGACTCTAGGGTTGCTGCTTGGAGCAGGAGCGTTGATCTTCTTGATGATTAGCCGCGTCGTGAAGATATGCCTTGGGGTCCTGTTCGTTATCGGATTGGCAGGATTGGTCCGTGTCAGCCAAGAGCCTGCTGGTAAAGCGAGAAGTGACGAGTGGTCGGAAGATCGAGAGGAGACGGAATGAATCTACTCAACCCCGCCAACCGCTGGCTCCGCCTCAAACGGCGCGACGGCAGCGTGTCGCCGGGCAGCGTCTATGGCGTGGCGGACCCGGAGGTGGTGGATGTGCTGGCGCCGCGCGCGGATTTCCGCGGCGCCTTGTACCAGCTGCTGATCGGCCTGCTGCAAACGGCGGCACCACCGGGCAATCTGAATGACTGGCTGGGTTATTGGAACGAAGCGCCTAGCGCGGCGGAGTTGGAGATTTGGCTTGCGCCGCTCAAGCCAGCGTTCGAACTGATAGGCGATACCGCCTTCATGCAGGACCGGGACCCGTTGCAGGACGGCAATGTCAAGAGCACGGCCGAGTTGCTGATAGACACCGGCTCCGACTCCAACCTGTTTTTCAACAAGCTAGCCGATTGGCAGGGCTTGTGCGCAGGCTGTGCGGCGCAGGCCTTGTTTGCCTTGCAGATCAACGCGCCCGGCGGCGGGGTGGGCCACCGCACCTCATTAAGAGGTGGCGGGCCGCTGACCACGCTGGTGCTGCCGAAGGATGCCGACGCCTCGCTGTGGCGCAAGCTGTGGCTGAACGTGCTGCCGTTGGACGGGGAAGGTGCCGACTGGCGAGCTGAGCCGCCGCTGTCCGCCAAGCTGCCGTGGTTGGCGGCTACCCGCGTCAGCGACAAGAGCGGGGTGGAGACGCTGCCGGAAGACGTGCATCCCGCTCAGGCTTACTGGAGCATGCCGCGTCGCATCCGGCTGGACGTGGACGATGTGGCCGCCGGAGTGTGCGAGGTCTGCGGCGAGACGCACGATACGCTGTACCGCCAGTACCGTACCCGCAATTACGGCGTCAACTACGCCGGCCCTTGGCAGCACCCGCTGACGCCATATCTATTCGATGCCAAAGACCCGTCCAAACCGCCGCTGTCGGCTAAGGGCGCGCGCGCGGCCGGCGGTTACCGCCATTGGCTGAGCCTGACGCTGGGCGAAAATGACAACGAGAAGGTGGCGCGGGTGGCGCGGGATTTCAACCGCATCGGCGGCAAGGCCGACAGGCTGAAGCTGCGCGGCGATGCGCGGCTGTGGTGTTTCGGCTACCAGATGGACAATATGAAGGCCGAGGCCTGGCGCGACGCCACGCTGCCGCTGTTCCGCTTGCAAAGCGGAGACGAGCGCCATTTCGGCGAGGCCGCGCGCCAACTGCTGGAAGTGGCCAGACAGAGCTCGCTGATGCTGGGCGAGCAGGTTAAGAAGGCCCGCAATATGGACAAGAAGGAGCCCGCAGTCGAGCAGAGCTTCTGGCAGCGCAGCGAGGCGCTGTTCTATCAGGCGGTGGAGGGGTTGGCCAAGGCGCCGCAGCTCGACGCTGCCGCGCAGGCGCAGGTGTTTGCCGCCTGGTTGCCGCCGCTGCGCCGGCTGGTGTCGGATTTGTTCGACTACTGGGTGCTATGCGCGCCGATAGAGGAAATGGACATGCCCAAGGTGGTGGCGGCGCGTGCCGATTTGCGGCGGGGCCTGTGGTGGTCCAAGCATCACAAAGCGATGGGCGAGCTGATCGCCCGTTATCAGGGGGAAAGCGATGAAGCTATTGCTTGATAAGACTGGCCGGGAGGCCTTGGCCAAAACGGTGGTGCAGTGGCGGCTGGCGCTGGATCCGAGCGATGAAGAAAAACATGGTCCGTTCGCCATGCTGAAACGGGCCGACCGCGCTCAGCTGCGGCGCTGTGAAACCCCGGACGACGTGCTGTTGCAGTCCGCCTTTCATCGGCTGATGCAAGAGCTGCAACGCCAGCAGCTGGCGGTGAGGGCGGATGAACTGGCGTTGGCCGTTGGCGTGGCGGCGCATGCCCAGCATGCGCCAGGCAAGGCGTTTGCCCGCAGCCTGGGCCGTAAAAACGATTCCGGCCGTGCGGCGATGAGCGAGCTGCGTTTCCGCCAGCTGCAAACCTGCCGCGACGAAGCCAGCTTTTTCCGTCAGGCGCGCCGCGCGGTTGACCTGCTGGGCGGCGAGGTCGATGTAGGCAAGCTGGCGGTGGACCTGTTGCAGTGGGCGCGCGAATTCCGCCAGCCGGACGCTGCCCTGCCGCCGACAGAACGATTGAAACTGCGCTGGGCCACCGATTATTACCAGGAATCCCTGCGCGACGCAGATCAAGAACCCGCCTGATTGCTATTTGGAGACAAAACATGAGCCGTTTCATCCAGCTGCACACCCTGATTTCCTATCCGCCGGCCAATCTGAACCGCGACGATCTGGGCCGACCCAAGACTGCGATGATGGGCGGCGTCGAGCGTCTGCGCGTGTCGTCGCAAAGCCTGAAGCGCGCTTGGCGCACCTCCGAGTTGTTCGAGCAAAAGCTGTTCAGCAAGGTGGGCCAGAGCGAGGGCGCGCTGGGCACACGCACCAAACATCTGGGCGTGGAGGTGCATGAAAAGTTGAAGGCTGCGGGTTTCACGGAAAAGCTGGCTGGTGAGTATGCCAACGAAATCTCCAAGGTGTACGGCGCGCTGAAGAAGGACAAGCCTTACGAGATTGAGCAACTGGTGCATGTTTCGGCGGAAGAGAAGGCATCGCTGGACAAGCTGGTGGCCAAGCTGATCGCCGACAAGCGCGCGCCGGAAAAAGAGGAACTGGACGCGCTGCTGCACAAGCAACAGGCGGCGGACATCGCCATGTTCGGCCGCATGCTGGCCAGCAAGACCGAGCACAATGTGGAGGCGGCGGTGCAGGTGGCGCACGCGCTGGGCATCCACGCCACGGCGGTGGAGGATGACTACTTCACGGCAGTGGATGATCTGAACGATAGCGAGTTGGTCAAGCTGCATCGCCGCGAGAAGGGCAAGGAGGTTGATACTGGGGCGGGGCATGTGGGCGAAAGCGCCTTCGCCGCCGCCGTGTTCTACCAATACATCTGCATAGATCGTGAACTGCTGCTGCAAAACCTGGGCGGCGACCACGCGCTGGCGCAGCGCGCCATCGCCGCCTTGATCGAGGCCGCCTTGACGGTGGCGCCGGGCGGCAAGCAGAACAGCTACGCTAGCCGCGCTTACGCCCACTATGCGCTGGCCGAACGCGGCGACCGCCAGCCGCGCAGCCTGTCGCTGGCCTTTCTCAAGCCGCTGGGCGGGAGCGATTATGCTATCGGCGGCATCGCGGCGCTGACGTCGGTGCGGGAGAATATGGACAAGGTGTACGGCGCCTGCGCCGATAGCCGCTACGAGCTAGACGTGATCAAGGGCGAGGGCAGCCTGCAAGCGTTGCTGGCTTTTGCCGCGGAGTAGGGCCATGCGTGAGTATCTGGTTTTCCGGCTGTACGGCCCGATGGCAAGCTGGGGCGAGCTAGCGGTGGGCGAGCAGCGCATCAGCGCCGACCACCCGTCCCGCTCCGCGCTGCTGGGCCTGCTGGGCGCAGCGTTGGGGGCGAGGAGGGACGACGAAGCCAGCCAGCAGGCCTTGAGCCGCGGCTACCGTTTCGGCATCAAGCTGATCGCTGCTGGCATGCCGCTGCGCGACTACCACACCGTGCAGTGGCCGGACATTCCCAAGAAGTTTGCCTACCGCACCCGCCGCCAGGAGGTGCGTGACAAGGAAAAGCTGAACACTATTCTCACCAGCCGCGAATACCGCAGCGATAGCTTGAGCGTGGTGGCGGTGGAGGCCGCGCCGGATGCGCCGCATGGCTTGCCTGCGTTGGCGGAAGCGTTGGCTTCTCCGGTGTTCATGCCTTATCTCGGCCGCAAGTCCTGCCCGCTGGCTTTGCCGTTGGGCCCGCGCATCGCAGGTTTCGACACGCTGAAGCAGGCATTGGACAGCCGCGACGGCGAACCGCTGGTGTCCGCTGTCGATGTCGATGGCGACGAGCCGTTGGCGGTTGATATCGATCTCAATGAGGACAGGCAGGCGCGTTATTTCTGGGACGAGGCGATGGCGGATGTAGGCATGGAGGCCACACTGCAACTGACGCGGCACGACCAGCCGCTGTCGCGCCGGCGCTGGCAGTTCGAGCCGCGCCGCGAACTGGCTTATCTGGCGGGAGGCAAGCTATGAGCCATTATCTGTCCCGCATCACGATTCAGGCCTCTGCGGCCGCCTGCGAATCGGACGTGATGATTGCCGGCAATGCCTATCGCGACCACCGGTTGATGTGGAAGCTATTTCCGGATGCGCCGGACGCCAAGCGCGATTTCCTGTTCCGCGCGGAGCAGGGCGCCAATGGCCATCTGCTGTACTACCTGCTGTCGGAGCGGCCGCCGCAAGCCTGGCATCCGGCAGTGAGGGTGGAAAGCAAGCCTTACCAGCCTCGGTTGGAATCCGGCGAATGGGTGCATTTCAGCCTGCGCGCTAATCCGGTGGTGGCTAAGCCCAAGGACAAGGGACAGCGCAGCCAGCGCCATGATGTATTGATGGCGGCCAAGACCGAGGCGAAAGCCAAAGGCTTGTCGCCGGAAGCCATGCAGACGGCGATGACCGGAGCCGCGCTGGATTGGCTCATCCGGCGCGCTGCGGCCTGGGGGCTGACGATTGACGAGGACGAAGTACAGGTGGATGCCTATTTCCAGCATGTGCTCCATAGCAAGGGCCGCCGCATGCGTTTCTCCTCGGTAGACTATCAGGGAATGGCCAGGGTGGCGGATGGCGACAAGTTGGCGCGCGCGTTGTTGGGTCAGCCCGCCGCCGAGCCGCACTCCAGCCTGGGACACGCGCTGGGCTTCGGCTGCGGCCTGCTCTTGGTGAAACGGCTGCCATGAGCCAACCCCTCCCGCCCTTGAAGCCGCTTCCCATCAAAGAGCGGCTTTCCGTATTGTTTGTCGAGCGCTGCCAGCTGGACGTGCTGGACGGCGCTTTTGTCGCGGTGGACGTCACTGGCGTGCGCACCCACATTCCGGTGGGCGGCGTGGCTTGCCTGATGCTGGAGCCAGGCGTGCGGGTGTCGCACGCCGCCTGCAAGTTGGCGGCGCAAGTGGGCACGCTCTTGGTTTGGGTGGGCGAGGCTGGGGTGAGGCTGTACTCCGCTGGCCAGCCCGGCGGCGCGCGCGCCGACCGGCTGTTGTATCAGGCGAGGTTGGCGCTGGACGAGGACGCGCGGCTGAAGGTGGTGCGCGAAATGTACCGCCGCCGCTTCGGCGATGAGCCGCCGCAGCGCCGCAGCGTGGAGCAATTGCGCGGCATAGAGGGCGCGAGGGTGCGGGCCATGTACCAGCAGTTGGCGCAGCAGTACGGCGTGAAATGGCAGGCGCGCAATTACGACCGCGAAGACTGGGACCAGGCCGACATCCCCAACCGCTGCCTGTCGGCCGCCACTTCCTGCCTGTACGGCGTAGCCGAGGCGGCGGTGTTGGCCGCCGGCTACGCGCCGGCCATCGGCTTTATCCACAGCGGCAAGCCCTTGTCCTTCGTCTACGACGTGGCCGACATCTACAAGTTTGAAACCGTGGTGCCGGTGGCCTTCGCGGTAGCGGCCAAGCCGGTGAACAATGTGGAGCGAGAGGTGCGCCAGCGCTGCCGCGACATGTTCCGCAAGACGCGGCTGCTGGAGCGCGTTATCCCTGACATCGAAACCCTGCTGGATGCCGGCGGCTTGGACAAGCCGGAGGCGGAGGGCGTGGTGGGGGCGGCGTTTCCGGAAGACGAGGGGCTGGGCGATGCTGGTCATCGTACTTGAAAACGCTCCGCCCAGGCTACGCGGCCGGCTGGCGATCTGGCTGCTGGAAATCCGCGCCGGCGTCTACATCGGCACCTACAACCGCAAGATCCGCGACTACCTGTGGCAGCAGGTAGAGGAGGGGCTGGAGGACGGCAACGCGGTGATGGCCTGGCAGGCGGCCACCGAGGCCGGTTTCGACTTCGTCACCCTAGGCGCCAACCGCCGTATGCCGGTGGAGTTCGACGGCGCCAAACTGGTGTCCTTCCTGCCTCCGCCTGCGTCGCAGGAACCGGCGGCGGAGTAGTCCGCTTTTCACCCTGCCGAAGGCTGGTTTGGCTCTTTAAAAATCGGTAGATTTTATCGCGCTATTTTTGTTTTTAAAAATCAATTACTTGAGATTGGTGTGTTCCCCACGTGCGTGGGGATGAACCGCCCCGGCGGGCGGGGCTCTTTGTTGTTGCGTTGTGTTCCCCACGTGCGTGGGGATGAACCGTAGTTAAAAACCTTGACGTGATTATAGCGGCTGGTGTTCCCCACGTGCGTGGGGATGAACCGTTGGCTTCAGCACACGCGAGACCTCGGCCAGCGTGTTCCCCACGTGCGTGGGGATGAACCGGTAAAAATACGTAGTTTGGCGGACTTTTTATCGTGTTCCCCACGTGCGTGGGGATGAACCGACAAGCCCATTGCGCGTCATACCCCAGCGCGGGTGTTCCCCACGTGCGTGGGGATGAACCGGACGGTTGGCCGTCAGGTTGTCTACCAGTTGCGTGTTCCCCACGTGCGTGGGGATGAACCGTGGGCGAGGCCGGCGAGTTCGAAATCGGCGTGGTGTTCCCCACGTGCGTGGGGATGAACCGATGAAGAAAGAATCCCTCAGGACTGCGATGGAGTGTTCCCCACGTGCGTGGGGATGAACCGCTCATGGCTGACCTCATCTGCCCGCACTGCGGGTGTTCCCCACGTGCGTGGGGATGAACCGGCCTTATGACCGTCGTGGTGGCTCACCTCGTTGTGTTCCCCACGTGCGTGGGGATGAACCGCAGTCTAATATGGCCGTTGGGATGCCGGCCATGTGTTCCCCACGTGCGTGGGGATGAACCTACTGAAAGCGGCGGACGCGGAGGAGGTCCGCGGTGTTCCCCACGTGCGTGGGGATGAACCGTCACGCTAAGAACCCAAACGCACACCACAAAGGTGTTCCCCACGTGCGTGGGGATGAACCGATCATCATGGACCCCTTGACACAGGCGCGTTCGTGTTCCCCACGTGCGTGGGGATGAACCGGGTCAGGACTTCGACGTCGGCTACCAGCTCAGGTGTTCCCCACGTGCGTGGGGATGAACCGCCGCGTTGCGCGAACTGGAGAGGAACCAAATAGTGTTCCCCACGTGCGTGGGGATGAACCTTGATCCTGAGCGCTTGGGACAGCACGGTGCCTGTGTTCCCCACGTGCGTGGGGATGAACCGCAAAATGACCTACCAAATCGGATTCGACAACAGTGTTCCCCACGTGCGTGGGGATGAACCGGAGAAATGACATGAGCGATGGACAGGGCCATAGTGTTCCCCACGTGCGTGGGGATGAACCGAACGACTTGTGTTCCTTCGACAGCTTGCAGTCGTGTTCCCCACGTGCGTGGGGATGAACCGGCGTGGCTGAAGAATACGCATCCGCACCGATTGTGTTCCCCACGTGCGTGGGGATGAACCGGCTTATACCGTTTTATTTCCGGATAATACTCCGTGTTCCCCACGTGCGTGGGGATGAACCCGGCCAACCTGCAATGCGGCGTAATGTACGTAAGTGTTCCCCACGTGCGTGGGGATGAACCGGTGGCTCGCACCGGCTGGAACGGCAAAGGGATGTGTTCCCCACGTGCGTGGGGATGAACCGGGTCTAGACAGCATTTCTTCTTCCAACCTGTTGTGTTCCCCACGTGCGTGGGGATGAACCGCGCAGCTGACTGCCATGGCTGAGCTGATGCGGGTGTTCCCCACGTGCGTGGGGATGAACCGGCGCGCGAGCCCTACGATTTGATCGTGATGGAGTGTTCCCCACGTGCGTGGGGATGAACCGGTTATTGAGATATCGCCGCTGGCCTGCCCGGAGTGTTCCCCACGTGCGTGGGGATGAACCGCTCGCCTTTAGACCTCCTGGCCACCCCGGGCGGTGTTCCCCACGTGCGTGGGGATGAACCGAACCACCACTTATCTAGCTGGTACATCCCGGAGTGTTCCCCACGTGCGTGGGGATGAACCGACCCCGCGCTGCTGCTCCAGCTGATGAAGGGCGTGTTCCCCACGTGCGTGGGGATGAACCGCTGGCGAACCGGATCGCAAAGAAGCAGCAGCAGTGTTCCCCACGTGCGTGGGGATGAACCGCCAGGCGAAACCGGAGCGGCAGGCGCACCTGGGTGTTCCCCACGTGCGTGGGGATGAACCGTGCCGTGTGATACCTCCGGCATCATGGGCTGGGTGTTCCCCACGTGCGTGGGGATGAACCGAAACTGCCCAATAGAAGGATTTCAGAGGCCAAGTGTTCCCCACGTGCGTGGGGATGAACCGTTTTGGCTCACGGTATATGGCCCCGATCCGCTGTGTTCCCCACGTGCGTGGGGATGAACCAAGAGCGTCAGGACATGCTGGCTGCTTTCAAGGGTGTTCCCCACGTGCGTGGGGATGAACCGGCCTGAATTTGTCGGGCGCGCAGGGTAAAGCTGTGTTCCCCACGTGCGTGGGGATGAACCGGAAATCTCCTATTAATCGGTAACGGAGCCGCCGTGTTCCCCACGTGCGTGGGGATGAACCGGGCATGGACGTTAAGTCTATGATGGCTCGTGCGTGTTCCCCACGTGCGTGGGGATGAACCGGCCCAGGCGTCGCAGCCTCGGCCGCCGCGCGCGTGTTCCCCACGTGCGTGGGGATGAACCGTGCAAGGTGCCGATGCCCGCGCCGTCTCCCTGGTGTTCCCCACGTGCGTGGGGATGAACCGTCCGGAATGATCACGCCCACGAGTGGTCCAGGGTGTTCCCCACGTGCGTGGGGATGAACCGTCAGCGTTGTCGAATACCAGGACGGTGCAGACGTGTTCCCCACGTGCGTGGGGATGAACCGGGTGATAGAACGTCAGTGATTCCGCCAAAAGTGTGTTCCCCACGTGCGTGGGGATGAACCGTCGCTGCCGGGCGACCAGGTGCTGCAGGCGCTGTGTTCCCCACGTGCGTGGGGATGAACCGCCAGTTGGCATCGTCGAACGCCCGCATCTGGAGTGTTCCCCACGTGCGTGGGGATGAACCGGCGTATGCCTCCACGCTCCAAGTAACCCCATGGTGTTCCCCACGTGCGTGGGGATGAACCGGGCATCTCATTTTCCCGGCCGATGAGGCCGCGGTGTTCCCCACGTGCGTGGGGATGAACCGAGAATCCGAACTCCAAGAGCGCGCAAAAGGCGGTGTTCCCCACGTGCGTGGGGATGAACCGATAAACGACAGAAACAGCGCAAATTTCAACGCGTGTTCCCCACGTGCGTGGGGATGAACCGGCCTGCTGCCAGGGGGGATGTGATTCCGCCGGGTGTTCCCCACGTGCGTGGGGATGAACCGCCAAAGCTGAGGAGGAAAACCATGGACTACTCGTGTTCCCCACGTGCGTGGGGATGAACCGCAGCTGGGCGCGCAAGCGCTAAACGCAGTCAGGTGTTCCCCACGTGCGTGGGGATGAACCAGTGTCGAAATCGTCGTCGACCAAATGGTTGACGTGTTCCCCACGTGCGTGGGGATGAACCGGCCGCGACGACATTGGATGAGGCTTACCCCGAGTGTTCCCCACGTGCGTGGGGATGAACCGATCGAACAAGGCCGGCAAACTCATGCTTTTCAGTGTTCCCCACGTGCGTGGGGATGAACCGGAAATGAGCTATCCCTGCATCGCAGACTTGATGTGTTCCCCACGTGCGTGGGGATGAACCGGTGCGCACGTCATCCCAGATCGGGAAACGCGGGTGTTCCCCACGTGCGTGGGGATGAACCGGGCGATCTGGGTTTACGCGCTCGGCCACGTCGGTGTTCCCCACGTGCGTGGGGATGAACCGCGTTCCGGGCAGGCTCTGGCCCTCCACCTGGCGTGTTCCCCACGTGCGTGGGGATGAACCGAAACTTCTAGAATGGGAGCGGCAGAAATTCGAGTGTTCCCCACGTGCGTGGGGATGAACCGGGATTGGCAACGGATCGCAGCCGCCTGCCAACGTGTTCCCCACGTGCGTGGGGATGAACCGCCGCCCGGTACGGATTGTCAGGCGTTTTTTAAGTGTTCCCCACGTGCGTGGGGATGAACCGGCTGTTTTGATGAATAGGCCTTTTGCCTGATCGTGTTCCCCACGTGCGTGGGGATGAACCGGCTCGCAAGCGTTCCCAGGAATGGCTGGCCACGTGTTCCCCACGTGCGTGGGGATGAGCAGGCTTCGGAACAGTTCGCGCTGCCCTTTCTCGCTAACCCCTTTTCCGTCAGGGGAGGTAGGCCTGTCCAAGCGGTTTTGCTGGGCGGCGCCAGCAGCGCGCGGTCTTGCTGGCGGTTTGCTGGCGCCGTGGGCCGGCCTTATTTGTCGGCGTACAGCGTGCCGGCCTTGGCCCAGTTTTCGCGCGATACTTCGTTGATCAGGATGTCCACGCTTTCCGGCGGGCAGCCCAGGGTTTCCACCATGACGCGGGTGGCTTCGCTCGCGAAGGCGCGTTTTTGTTCCGGGGTGCGGCCGGGTTGCAGTTCCAGGTGCAGGATGGGCATGACAATTCTCCAGTGGGCGGCGCCGCGAAGCGGGTGCCGATGAGGCCAGTATCATCCAGCGCGCGCCGCCGATAAATATGCCATGATTTGATACATTCCAAACCTATGGGTTGTTAATCATGGACAAGCTGGCCAGCATGGCGATGTTTGTGCGGGTGGTGGAAAGCGGCAGCTTCGCGGCCGCGGCGGAGGCCAGCCAGGTTTCGGCTACCATGGCGGCCAAGCACATCCGTGTCATCGAGCAGCGCTTGGGCGCGCGTTTGCTGCACCGAACCACCCGACGGCAGCAGCTTACCGAAGTGGGGCGGCTGTACTACGAGCGCTGCAAGCATGTGTTGGCGGAAGTGGAGCTGGCGGAGTCCAGCGCGCTGGAGCTGCAGGCCAGTCCGCGCGGCCGCTTGCGGTTGATCGCGCCGGTCAGCTTCGGCAGCCACAGCCTGGTGCCGGCGCTGACCGACTATCTGGCGAGCTATCCGGAAGTCGGCGTCGATCTCACGCTGGACAACCGCGCGCCGGACCTGATCAACGAAGGGTATGAGCTGGGCATCGTGATCGGCGAGGTTGGCGATGCCGGCCTGGTGGCGCGGCCGTTGCAGCCTTATCGCCGGCTACTGGCCGCCGCGCCCGCCTATCTGGAACAGCATGGCCATCCAGGCCATCCGGAACAGCTGAGCGGGCACGCCTGCCTGGGAATGTCGTATTGGCGGCGCTATGACCGCTGGCATCTGCTGGGGCCGGGCGGCGAAAATTGCACGGTGTCGGTGCAAGGGCCTTTCACCGCCAACCAAGGCAATGCCCTGCGCATCGCCGCCCTGCACGGCATGGGGATTGTGCTGCAGCCGGAGGCCATCCTGGCCGACGACCTGGCCGCCGGTCGTTTGCTGCCGGTGCTGCCGGAGTGGTCGTTCCGGACCACCCCGATGCATCTGGTCTATGCGCAAGACCGGCGCCCCACCGCCAAGCTGCGCAGCGTGGTGGATTTCCTGCTGCGGCGCTTCGGCGCGGATGGTCCCCTCGGCTAAGGCTGCGAGCGGTTTATCCAGCGGTTTGCGCTAGATGTTGCACCAGCCGCAGCGTCAGGCTGGCGCGGGCGGCGTTGGCCGGCCATACCGCGTAGACCCCCAGCGCCGCCGCTCGCCAGCCGGGCAGCGGCTCCACCAGCAGGCCGGCGGCCAGCTCGTTTTCCACCAGGAAGGCCGGGGGCGTGGCGAGGCCGGCACCGGCGATGGCCAGCTGGCAGGCGGCGTCTATGCTGTTGACGGTGAGGAGAGGCCGGAAGGCGAAGGCGTTTTCCTCGCCGGCGGCGTTGACCAGCGTCTTGCGCCCTGGCCGCATGCGTATGCCCAGCCAGGGCCAGCGCGGCCGGGCTTTCAGCTCCTCCAGCAGGGCCTGCCCGTCCGCCATCAAGCTGGGCTGGCCGGCGCAAGGACAGCGCTGGGCGTGATGTGGGTCGACGCCATTGCGGCGCGTATGCCGCCATTTTCCAGCTGGATGCCGACACCAGGTTGGCGCCGGCATTCGGGGAAGCCGGGTCACTCAACTCCGAGCGAGAGACGGGGTGATGCCCAGCCGGTAGATCGTGATGGAGCGGTAAGGCTTGCCTGGCCGCAGCACGGTGCTGGGGAAGTGGGCGGCATTGGGCGCGTTGGGAAAGTGCTGGGCCTCCAGGCAAAAGCCGTCAGACTGGCGGTAGGCGCGGCCGGATGCGCCGTGGTAGCGCCCGGTCAGCACGTTGCCGCTGTGCAGTTGCAGGCCGGGCTCGGTAGTGAGCACCTCCAGCTGGCGGCCGCTTTGCTCTTCCTCCACGCGGGCGGCCAGCCGCGGGTAAGGCTCGGGGCCGTTTTCCGACAGCACGTAGCAGTGGTCGTAGCCGCGGCCCAGGCGGATCTGCGGGTCATCGGCGCGGATGCCGGCGGCCAGGGGGCGGGCTTCGCGGAAGTCGAACTCTGTGCCGTCCACGTTGCGGATTTCGCCGGTGGGGATCAGTTCGTCGTTTACCGGCAGGAAGCGGTCGGCCGGGATGGTGAATCGGTGATCCAGCACGCTGCCGCTGCCCTCGCCGGCCAGGTTGAAATAGGCATGGTTGGTGGTGTTGAACACAGTAGGCCTATCGCTGCTAGCCTCATAACTGATGACCAGATCGCCGGGCGCCTTCAACGCATAGGATACGGTAAGAACCAGGCGACCGGGGAAACCCTGGTCACCATCCGGGCTTTCCAGCCGCAGGCGGACTTCCGGCCGGTCCGGCAGGTCGAGGATGCTCTCGACGCTCCAGAGGCGGCGGTCGAATCCTTCCGGTCCGCCATGTATGGCGTGGCGCCCCTCGTTTCGCTGCAATTGATGGTCCTGGCCATCCAGATGGAAATGGCCATTTTCGATCCGGTTGGCGTAGCGGCCCATGGTGGCGCCAAGCCTGCCGCCGGCGTTGCGATAGTCGTCCAGCGTGGTGTAGCCCAGCACCACCGAGGCGAAGCGACCTTCGCGGTCAGGGCTGCGCAGCGATTGCAGCGTGGCGCCCCAGGTAAGGATGGCGGCGCTGAAGCCGTTGGCCAGCATCAGTTCGATGCGCTCTACGGTTTCACCGCCGGGCAGGGTGCCGAAAACCGATCGGGTGATCATTGGATTCCTTCCGTCAGGGGGCTGCGCGCGGCGCGTTGCCGCATCAGTTCGTCGAAGCGTTGCAGAATGGCCGGACGTTCACGGGTGGCGCGTAAAGGGTCGATGGCGAACAGCGCCTGTTCAGGCTCTTGCAGCAGCAGTTTGGCGTGGCTGCGAAAGCGATGGGCGGCATCGTCCGACATGACCCATGCCAGCACGCGGCGCGCTAGCGCCGGTTGCCGGCTGGCGGCCAGCACGCCGTAGACCTCCGCCTCCGCTCCTACGGCATCCAGCGGCAGAGCGATGGACAGAGTCGGGAACTCTTGCTGGCGGCGGCTGGCGGCGATGCGCACGGTGACGCCGATAGCGATGCCGTCCTGTCCGGTTCGGGCGGCGGGCGCCCAGGCGGAGCCGGGATAGTCGCGCACATTGCGGTCTATTTCCGTCATCAGCCGCCAGCCGTCTTCCGTACCGAAACATTGCAATATGGTGCTCAGCGCGAGATAGCCGGCGCCGGAGCGGCGCGGGTCGGGAAACAGGATGCAGTCGGCCAGCTGCGGCGCGGCCAGGTCCTGCCAGATTTTTGGCGCATCTGCGCCGCGCGCGCGGAGGCAGCTCGGGTCGGTGATGAAGGCCAGTGAAAAGCCGGTTGGTCGGCAGAAACCGTCGGGATCGGCGCCGCTGCCCGGAGCAGGTGGCGCGATCCGTTCGGCGATGCCGGGCGACTGCGCGGCGGTGTCGGCCCAGCCCAGTATCAGGTCGCCCTCGACGCCGGCCTGCAAGAGTTCGGTCAGGCTGGTGGTGGACATGCGCCATAGCTCGATGGCGATATCGGGCAACAGGATGCGCAGCGCCTGCAGGTAGTCGGCCAGTTCGTAGGGCTCAAAGGAGCTGTAGGCGATCAGTCTGCCGGCCAGGCCGCTGCCGGTGGCGGCATCAATCCGCACCGCATCCGCCGGCACTCCGTGAGGGGGGGCAGGATGGCTCATGCGCGCGATGCCTCTGTGACGGTGCCCAGCTCCAGCGCGTTCAGACGCCGCCACAGGGCGACGGCGGTGAAGTCGTTGATAGCCTCGTGGGCGCCGGCACCCAGCAGCGCCGCTTCCGGCAGCGAGGTGCCGATGCCGAAGGTGTGGATGCCGGCGGCGCTGGCCGCTCGCACGCCAGACAGCGAGTCCTCGAAGGCCAGCGCGCGTTCCGCCCTTCCGCCCAGCCGCTGCAGCCCGGTCAGGTAGGGCAGGGGGTCGGGCTTGCCGCGCGGCAGCTCCTCGCCAATTACCAGCGTGTTGATTCGTTTCGCCAGTCCCAAGCCTTTCAGCATCAACTCGGCGTTGGCGCGGGGCGCGTTGGTCACCACCGCGATGGGCACGTGGCGAGCCTCGGCCCACTCGAACAGCGCTAACACGCCTGGCATTGGTTCCAGCTCCATGATGGCGGCGCGGAACAGTTCCTCCTTGTGCTCGGACAAGCGGCGACGGGCGTCTTGCGGCAGCTCGGGAAACAGTTCTAGCATGATCGCGTCGTTTGGCGCGCCCATGATGCGCTGCTTGTAGGTTTGCATGGTGATGCTGCGCTGGTAGTCGGCCAGCAATGTCTGGTAGGCGCCGAAATGGAGGATGTCGGTATCCACCAGAGTGCCGTCCAGATCGAACAGCAGGGTGAAGTCGGCTGAATTCATGATGTCCCTTTCAAAAGGTGGCCTTGTGCGGCAGAAGATGGCGCTGGCTTGCGGCCAGGCAGGCGGCTGCCATCAGCAGCGGCAGAGCGGCCAGCATCCCGATCGCATTTATGAGGCCGGCAGACTGGCCGACATAGCCGAGCACGATGGGCACCACCAGCAGGGAAACGCCGACCGCCTGGGTGGAGCCCACTGAGATCAGGCCGACATGGGCCGGCTCCAGCCGGATGGCGTTGCTGATGATCAGCGGGAAGAAGTTGCCCAGGCACATGCCGGCGAGCGCCAGCGCGAAGACGGTGACGACGGCATGGCCGCTGCCCCACAGCGCGAGAATGGCGCAGCAACCAAGCAGAATCACGCTGAACAGCATGTTCCTGCCATCGAATATGGCCAGCAGGCGGCTGGAGACTATGCGGCCGAACACGGTGCCGCCGAAGAATACCGACATCAGGCTGACTGCTTGCGGCGGGTTGAGGCCCAGCCTGATCTGCAGGAACTGCGCGCCCCAGAAGCCTATGCCCCATTCGGCTCCTATGCCCAGCAGCACGGTGAGCCAGCATAGCGCGACGGCCAGCGGGATCGCGGCGGCGCGAGCGGATGGCCGACTGGCGTCGCTGCGGGCGGAAGGGCCGGGAAGCAGCATAACCACCGCCAGGATCAGGGCCGACGCCAGCAGAGCCATGCGCCAGGACAGGCCGTATGCCGCCAGCTGGCCGACCAGCAAGGGGCCGGAAAACACGCCGATGCCGGCGAAGACGAAGGCCTCCACCATCGCCATGTCCCGGTGGCCGGGCTGATGCCAGGCCAACCCCGCCTGCACGGCGGCTTGCACCACGCCGCCGCTAAGACCCATTGCCGCCGCCGCCGCCAGGGTGCCGGCGAAGTTTGCGGCCTGGGTGATGCTGAGCACCGCCGCCACCATCGCGATGGCGCTGCCGCGCACCAGGAGGTTGATCGGCAGCCGCTTCAGCAACTGGCCGGCCAGCAGCCCGGAAGCCACCAGTCCGGCCGCGTACCATGTGAAGTGCCAGCCGACCCGGATGGTGTCGAAGCCCAACTCCTGGCGCAGGAAGGGCAGCACCGACCCTAGCACCGACTGCTGGAAGCCGAAGACCGCCAGCACCAGATAGAGAAACCAGGTGGGGCCATCGCGGTGGAACGGATGGGACGCAGGACGTTCGGCTTGATCCACAGGCGGTCTCCAATGTCGATTCCGGCCTCAATCCAGCAGCCGATGCAGCTGCGCGTACTGCAGCAGCATGATGGTCTTGCCGTCGGCGATTTCGCCGCTGTCCAACATCGCCAGCGCCTGGGATAACGGCAGCTCCAGCACTTCCACCTCCTCACCCTCGGTTGCGATGCCGCCGCCGTCCGCCACCTTGTCCCGCGGCTGATATTCGCCGACGAAGAAGAACAGCCGTTCGGTGACCGAGCCCGGGCTCATGAAGGCTTCGAATACCTTGCGCACCTTGTCGATGCGGTAGCCGGTCTCCTCCTCGGTTTCCTTGCGGATGCAGGTTTCCGGATCGTCCTGGTCCAGCAGTCCGGCGCAGGTTTCGATCAGCATGCCGTCGTGGCCGTTGACGAAGGCCGGGAAGCGGAATTGCCGGGTGAGGATCACGGTTTGTTGCGCGCGGTTGTACAGCAGGATGGTGGCGCCGTTGCCGCGGTCATAGGTTTCGCGCGAGATCGTCTGCCAGACGCCGTTGCGGAGCTGGTAGTCGAAGGTGGTCTTGCGCAGTACGTACCAGTCGTCGGACAGCACCTCGGTACGATGTATGCGGATGCGGTCGCTGGTGGAAAGTGTGGCGGTCAAATCAGGGCTCCAGGGTTGGTCAGCGGGGGAGGAGATGGGTGGCGTTGGGCGCCACGGTCAGCAGGCGGGCGAGCATGTCCGGGTCGCGCAGTGCCGGGGCGGTCATCACCGCGGTTTCCAGCGCGCGGTCGCAGCCGCAGCGACAGTCGCCGTCGTGGCTGCCGAGGCGTTTCACCGCCTCCTCGACCAGGCGGCGCGCGCTGGCGCCGATTTGCGCCATCCGTTCGGAGACCATCGCGGCGTTCACGGCCTCGTGCGACTGATGCCAGCAATCGAAATCGGTAGGAATGGCCACCAGCGCGTAACAGAGCTCGGCCTCGCGCGCCAGCTTGGCTTCCGGCATGGCGGTCATGCCGATCACGTTGCCGCCCCATTGGCGGTAGAGCATGGATTCGGCGCGGGTGGAGAATTGCGGGCCTTCCATGACGATGTAGGTGCCGCCGTCGCGCGCGGCAACCCCGGCGGCGGCGGCGCTTTCCGCCAGCGCCTGGCGCATGCGGCCGCATACCGGATCGCTGAATGGCACGTGTCCTACCAGGCCCGGGCCGAAGAAGGTCTTGTCGCGCATCAGGGTGCGGTCGATGAACTGGTCGACCAGCACGAAATGGCCGGGTGGCACCTCGGCGCTCAGGCTGCCCACTGCGCTCATCGACAGTATCTGCTTGCAGCCCACGCTGCGCAGGGCCGCGATATTGGCTTTGGCGTTGATGGCCGCGGGCGGAATGGTATGGCCGGGACCGTGGCGCTGCAGGAAGGCTACCGGCACGCCGGCTAGGTAGCCGGTGGTCACCGCGGACGAGGGCTGGCCGAAGGCGGTGTCGCAATGGATGGCTTGCGCGTCGGTGAGGCCCAGCAATTGCTGGAAGCCGCTGCCGCCGATAATGCCTATGCGAGGAATGGTTTTGCCGGATGTATCAGTCATGGTGCACCCCTTGGGTGGATAAATGGGCCGTCACGGATGGGGAAACCAGCCGTTCGCGCAGCTCGGACAGCGCCGACGGCGCGTTGCCGCGTTGGAAAAACAACCCTTCGCTGGCGTTGTCGCTGTAGCGCGGCTCGTTGATTTTCAGGTGCCTGTCGATGGCGGGCAGGTAGTTCCAGCGCACGCCGGGGTAAAGCGAATGGGCCAGGTGATAGGCGTCGGATGTGGGCGCGATGAAGACTCTCACCAGCCAGCCGGCGATGCCGAAGTAGTCGGTCGGCCTGCCCATCAGGTATTCCAGTTCCAGTCGCTCCTGCGGGAAGCCTTCAATCAGCCAGCGGTGCTCGGTCAGCAGGGAAATCCAGGCGAACACCGGATAGCTGGTCAATAGCGGCAGCCACCAGCCAAAGATCAGACCCTGCCAGCCGCCTATCCCGTACAGCAACAGGCCGATGGCCAGCAAGGTGGCGCAGCGGGCCAGCGCGGTGAGCCGAGAATGGTTGAGCAGGCTGTTGCGAAGCATGGTGGCGACGTTGTTTCTGAAGCCGGCCGGGCTTAGCGGGTAGAACAGGCGCGCGACGAAGGCGTATGGCGACAGCCCGGCCTCGTAGCCGCCGGCGAATACCCGGGCGCGGTTGGGATCGTGCTCGGGATGGTTGGGTTTGCGGTGATGGTCGCCATGGGTCTTGTGGCGGCTATGCATGTCGCGCTTGAACACCGGGAACTGATAGAAGATGTCGCTCAGCCACCATTGCCAGGCGTGGGAGGGGCAGAGGGCGAAGTGGACCGCGTTGTGGCCGAATTCTTGCAAGGCCCGCATCCGGCCGCCGCTCCACAGCACGACAAAGGTCCAGAGCAACGGTGAGTCGGCCAGGGTGGCCAGCATGATGGCGGCCACGATGTCCAACCAGGTCCAGATGAAGGGCAGCGGCGCCAGCCAGGCGTCGAGTGGACGGTAGTAGGTTTCGGGATTGTCGCTGATGCGGGGCAGCAGCCGCAGCCGGCGCATCACCGGTTTGCTGTCGCGGTAATATAAGGCCACGATGGCCCGCATCGTCAACGAACACGCTAGCACGGCCAGCAGCGCTTGCAGGTAACTATGGTTCATGGAGAGTCTCCCGCCCCGGCCGGCATGGCCGAGGCTGTGGTCGCGGACAGCGCCGCATGCAATTGCCCAAGGCCGGTGCAGATGGCGGCGCCGCTGCTTTGCAGGCGCGTATGGTCCTGATGGCCGGTGTCCAGCAGCAGCACGCGCCATCCGACCTGGCTGGCCACCTCCCAGTCGTGCAGGGTGTCGCCGACGAACAGCGTGCTGGCGGCGGGGCGCCTCAGCCGCTGTTGCAACTGCCGGGCCTCTTCGAGTTTGCTGTTGGCATGGCTATGATCCAGGCCGACTACGTGTTCGAAGCGGTGGAGCAGGCGTTTGGATTCCAGTGTTTGCAGCAGCACGTCGCGTTGCGAGGCCGATAGCACCGACGCGCCGATGCCGCGGGCATCGGCCCAGTCCAATAGCTCGCTTGCGCCGGCATGGAGTCGGCAATGCCCGACGTGGGCGTCGAAGTGCCCCAGATAGACCGCGACGATCTCGGCGAAGGAGTTGCGCGCGAAGTCGAACCCCAGCCTGGCGTAGAAATCGGCGATGGGGAAGCCGAAGTCGCGGCGGTAGCGCTCGCGGGTAACCGGCGGCACCTGAAAGCGTTCGCAGCAGCGGTTCACCGCGGCGACTGCCAGTTCGATGTCGTCGATCAGCGTGCCGTTCCAGTCGAAAACCAGATGTTCGATGCCGGCGAGATCGGGCAGGGGCGGCGTGGTCATGGATTTCCCCCGGGCAGGGCGGAGTCGAGCAGGATGCGCGAGACGATGGCCGGAGCGTACAGGCGGGCCGGGTCGGTGATCAGGTTGCTGACGCCGATCTGGAGCTCCAGCGCGCCGCGGTGGCGCGCCGACAGCCGTGCGAGACCGGCGCCGTACCAGTGGTGGAAGCGGGTGTGCCAATTGCGCTTGCCCTCGGTTTCCGGGAAGCGCAGGTCCTCGGTCACGGCCATCTGCCAAGCCGGGTCCAGCACCCGGCACAGCTTTTCCTGCAAGTCGCGGAAGGGCAGCGATCCATCCAGCGTCCGCTCCAGGTGGCGATCGATGCATTCCACCTCCAGCGCGCACAGCGTCATGCCCTGGCTGTAGAGCGGATTCATGCTGCCCAGCGCATCGCCGGCCACCAGCAGGCCATCCGGCCAGACCGGCAGCCGGTCGTAGTGGCGGCGCTGGCTGCCGGGCATGCGTAACACCGCTACCTCGGACAGTGGTTCCGCCTCGCGTATCACTTGATGGATGTCCGGCACCGGCAGCTTGGCCAGCGCGTGCAGAAAGGCTTCCGGGTCGCGGTCCGGATAGTGGCCGAACCAGCCGCCGGTGGTCACCATCCAGCGGTCGCCCTCTATCGGGCTGATCACGCCCATGGCGCGTTGCCGCGGTGGCGTGGCCAGCACCAGCAGCACTTGCCAGCGGGAGGCGAACTCCGGTCGGCGGCGATAGATGCGGGAGGCGTAGCCGAGGTCGGTTTTGACCACGCTTTTCTCCACGCTCCCGAGGCCGGCCGCTTCCAGCCAGCCCGGCGTCCTGGTGCCGCGTCCGCTGGCATCCACCACCAGGTCCGCAGCCAGCCGGCGCTCGCCATCGTCCTGCCGCAGCATGACGCCGGATACCGTCGGCACGCCGTCACGCCGGCTGATGCACAATTTTTCCACGTGGGTGCGCGCCAGCACGGTCACCCGCGGCAGCAGCGCGATGCGGCGGCGCAACTGGTTGTCGATCAGGCGGCGGCTGCAATAGTGGGCATGGATGCCGCTGCGATAGCGGTTTTTCCACAGGCCGGCCTGATACCATTTGACGTCATGCCCCAGGTCGGCGATCTGTGCGCCGGCCAGCTCCAGCTCGCGCAGAAAACCGGGGAATATGTCTTCCATGATTTCTTTTCCGCGCTGCAGCAGCAGATGGACATGGTGTTCCTGCGGCACGCTCTGGCGCGGGCCGGTCTCGTCGTGGAAGTCGCCCTTTTCCACCACGGTCACCTGTTCAAAGCGTTTGGCCAGCACCGCGGCGGCCAGGCAGCCGGCGACGCTGCCGCCGATCACCACGGCGTGGCCGCCGCTAAAGCGGGGTGTAGTCATTCAGTGTCCTCGCGATGTAGTCCAGGTCGTCTTCGCTCAGGTCCGGATGCAGCGGCACCGTGGTTAGCGAGCGCAACAAGCTGGCCGCGTTCGGGCAGTCGCGCCGGTAGCGCGCGAGCATCGGCAGCTGGAACAGCGGCTGGTTGTCGTACTTGCCGATGTCGGAAGGAATGCCGCGTTCCATCTGGTAGCGCACCAGTTGGCGGCCATCGTGCGCCACGGCTTGCAGCATCAGGGCGTAGCCGTTGGCTTCGCCCTGATCGGGGATCGGCAATTCGCGGAAAGCCGGATTATCCAGCGCCGCCAGCAGCCGTCGGCGATTGCGAAGCCGCGCGGCGAGGTGGGTTTCCAGTTGCCGCGAACGCGCCAGGCCCAACGCGGCCTGCAAGCCTCCAAGCTTGAGGTTGATGCCTACGGTCTCGCCGCTCAGATTGCCGAAACGGGTATAGGCGCGAATACGCTCCGCCCGCTTACGGTCGCGCGTCATCACGAAGCCGCCTTCGCCGGTGGACATGAATTTGCAGTCATGGGTGCTGAAACAGCAGATGTCGCCGATGCGCGCCAGCCAGGAACCGTTCAGCCGGGTCAGGTGGCAGTGCGCCAGGTCCTGAATCAGCGGTATGCCGCGTCTGCGCAGCAGCTCCCAGCTGAGGTCGGAGCGGACCGGGTAGCCCCACATCGGCACTTCTATCACCGCGCAAGTGCGCGGGCCGATGCAGCGCAGCAGATCGTCATGGTCCAGACCGAAGCTGTCGGGCGCCACATCGCAGAATACGGGGACCAGGCCCAGCGCCAGGATGGGCAGCACGGTGCAGATCGGACAGGTCGGCGCCAGTATCACTTCGTCGCCGGTCGCGAAGTCCAGGCCGGCCAGCGCGGCATTCACCGACGCGGCGCCAGACGATACGGCGATCACGTGCGGGATGTCGTACAGCCGCGCCAGCGCCGCTTCGTATTCGGCCACGATGTCCGAGGTGCCGGTCAGCCCGCTGCGCAGCGCGCGGGCCAGTTCCGGCAGATCGTCCGCGGTGTCGTGCGCGCAGGTTTCCGCGATGGCGCGGCGCGCAAGCGTGGAAGTGCTCATCGGTCTGCTCCTTGAATAACCGCATCCCAAACCGCCTGTTCGTCGAACAGGCGCTCCAGCATGCGCCGGAAGTTTGGGAACATGCGCAATTCGTCCAACTGATGCCGGGCGAAAAAGCCGGCTTCGGCAGCCTCCCGCTGCGGCGGGCAGCCGCGCGCCATACTGGCGCACAGATAGATCAAATCCAGGTGGTAGTGAGGTTCGCGCGGATCAGCTATGTATTCGCAGAGCACCTGGTAGGGTCGGTGCAGCACGCTGACATCGGCCTCGGTATCGGCGAGCGCGAGGTCTCGCTCGCCCAGGAGCGCCGCCTGGATGCCGGTTTCCTCACGCACTTCGCGCAGCGCGGTTTCGTCCGGCGTTTCGTGACGCTCGACGTGGCCGCCCGGATAGAGCCAGACCCCCAGCTTGCGGTGATGGATCAACAACACTTCGCGGTGCGGATTCAGCACGAAGGCCGAGGCCGTGAAGTGTTTGTCCAGGCTGGCGCGGCTGGAATCGATGCTGATCATGGCGCCTCGTAAAGGTTGATACAACTGGCCATGTAATCCAGGTCCTGCTCGCTGATCGCGGGATGAACCGGGATGGTGGTCATGCCGGCGAGCAGCGCTTCCGCATTGGGGCAGTCGAGCCGGTATTGCTTGAGCGCCGGAAATTGGTAAAGCGCCTTGCAGCCGTAGCGCTTGATGTCGGACGGAATGCCGCGCTCGTCCAGATAGTCGATGAAGGCGCGGTTGTCGGCGAAGCCCAGTTCCAGATTCAGGAAATAGTAGTTGGGGTTGCCGCCGGCTATGATCTGTTTCTCGTGTACCTTGGGATGGCGCAGCCCTTGCAGGAAGCGGCGCGCGTTGGAGCGGCGACGGTCAATCTGTTCTGTCAGCGTGGCCAGCCGGCTGTGTCCCAACGCAGCCGGCAGAGCGGCCAGCTTGTAGTTGAGGCCAAAATCGACGCCGTTGAGGTTGCCGAAACGGCTGTAGTCGCGGCAGTGTTTAGCCAGTTCCGGGTCGTCGGTCAGGATGAAGCCGCCTTCGCCGGTTGCTAGCGGCTTGCGCTCATGCGTGCTGAAGCAGGACAGGTGTCCGTAATGGGACAGCGGCTTGCCGTGCAGGGTGGTGCCGTGCGAATGGGCCAGGTCTAGGATCAGGCGCACACCGGCCTGCTCCGCCTGTTGCTTGAGCTGGTCGACCTCCGTCGGATAGCCCCACATCGGAATGTCTATGATGGCGCGGGCACGGGCGCCGATGCGCTCGCGCACCGATGCCGGGTCCGCGCCGAAGCCGTGGCGGCGGGTGTCTACGAATACCGGATTGGCGCCGGCGGCGATGATGGGGTAGACGGTGCACAAGGGACTGCTGGGCGTCAGCAGCACGTCGTCTCCCGGCCGCACGCCGGCGGCATATAAGGCGACGCTCAAGGCGGCGCCGCCGGAAGACACAGCGACGGCATCCCGGGAGTCGAACCAGGCTGCCAGCGCCTGTTCGTAAGCCGCCACGGTGTCGCTGGTGCCGGACAAGGCGCCGCGCAGCGCCTGTTCCAGCGCGCCCAGATCATCCGGGTAGCTGGGGCGGTATTTGTCGGAAATGACGCGGCTGGCTGCCGGCGCTGTGAGGGTGGTATCGGTCATGGTTGCGGGCTCCTGGCGGGCTTGGCGGTGTGCGGGTTGGTCACAGCGACAGCGATTCGATTCCGGTGCGGATCTTGCTCTGGATATTCTGTTTGCCTTGGGCCGCGGCATCGTTGGCGCAGATTTCCTCGATGACGTGGTATGTCGGCAGCAGGCTGGCGAAGTCCGCTTCGTAGCGTTGCGGTTTGCGCATGGCCTCGAAGAACTGGTGCAATTCGCCGTGATAGCCGCTGCGTTCATAGCCTGAGTCCAGCGGCCCGGGCTGCCAGGCGCCGCGCCAGCGTTTGGCCGCGCCGGTGGGACGGGTGGCGTGTTCCGGTTCGTGCAGGGTGATGTTCCACAGATTGTCCAGTTCCACCAGCGTGGAACTGCTGCTGACAAGCTTCATGTCGAATTCGAAGTAGGGAAAAGTGGTGCCGGCCAGCAGGCTGGCGGTGGCGCCGGAGGAGAAGGCCATTTCCACCTTGACGATCAGCGCGTCGTCGTGGCGCTGCACGCTGGATTGCACTTTTTGCAGTTCGCCCTTGCCGAAGGTAACCGCCAGGTCGATGGTATGGATGGCCTGGGCTAGAAGAAAAGAGCGCAGCGTGGAGTCCAGCCCCCACAGCGGCGCGCGCGGCTTGTTGGCGTAGTGGTTGAGCTGGATGTGCAGGATGTCGCCGAATTCTTCCGCTTTGGTCATTTCGCGCAGTTGGCTGACCGGGCGGGCAAACTTGAAGTTCATGCCCACCCCGGCGACCACCTTGCTGTGGCGCGCCGCGTCTATCAATGTTTCCAGCTCCTCCAGTGTCGCGCACGGCGGCTTTTCCACGAAGACATGCACGCCCTTGCGCATGGCGAGCAAGCCCATTTCGTAATGCAGCTGCGGCGGACCGGCCATGATCACCGCATCCAGCTGCATCGTGTCCAGCATGGCCGGGACATTGTCGAACACCGGTGTGTCCGAGAGATAGCGGCGGATCTGCAAGGCGCGATCCAGATTGCTGTCGCAGGCTGCGGTGATTCGCAAGTCCTGCATCTGCAGCAGTGAGGGGAGCAGGTTTTCCTGCATTTGCGCGCCGATGCCGACGAGGCCAACTTTGATCAAGCTCATCGTGTTTCTCCATATGCTGTGCCGCGTCGAGTGGCATCGCCGCAAGGCGAATGGCGACAATGGTTTGACGGCAGTTCTTGCTCAAAATTTGTCAATACTTGTTACCAATTGACAGCGGATTGCAAAGGGAAAGCTATACCTTGGCGATGATCAATTCAATTTGAATGTATTTTAAATAATTTATTGACAATGGTCTTTTGCGTGAAGCGCAACACCAGAAGCAGGGCCTGAAAGGCGGTATGGCCTTGGAGAAAGAGGCTGGAGGCATGCGATTTGTCGGCTTTGAGTATGTTCTCATGCGTATAAATTACATCGGAACACTGACAAATCAGACAGGTATGAACGTGTACGGCGAGGTAGAAAACCGAGAAACGAGGCAGTGATTACAGTGGCAATGCCCGGAAAGTACGGCTTTGCCGGGTGAGGCCATTTTAGATACAGCAGAAAATGGCGGCGGAGATCGTTGATCGGCACTGCCCCATAGTACTGTTTTCACCATGGTAAGTTTGTGGTCATGCAATCGACGTTCGCATGGTCTGCAGTATGAAAAAACGCCGCCGGATTTGGCCGGACGGCGTTGCTACGGCGAGACGGTTTGGCGTCAGGCGACTTGTTGAGCGTCGTTCACCCAGCGTATCGCCTGGCTGGGCACTTCCTTGTCTTTGGATACGATCTGCAGGGCCAGGCCGCCGCAGGAGGTTTCGCGATACTTGGCGTCCATGTCCTTGCCGGTTTCGTACATGGCGGCGATCACCTTGTCCAGCGACACCTTGGGCGAGCTGGCGCGGTGCAGCGCCATGCGGGCGGCGTTGATCGCCTTCACCGCGGCGATGGCGTTGCGCTCGATGCAGGGGATCTGCACCTGGCCGCCCACCGGGTCGCAGGTCAGGCCCAGGTTGTGCTCCATGGCGATTTCGGCCGCCATGCACACTTGCGACGGGCTGCCGCCCATCAGCTCGGCCAGGCCGGCTGCGGCCATCGAACAGGCCACGCCTATCTCGCCCTGGCAGCCCACTTCGGCGCCGGAGATGGAGGCGTTGAGCTTGAACAGGCAGCCGACGGCGCCGGAGGACAGGAAGAAGCGCAGGCAGCTGTCGTCGTCCAGCGGCTGGATGAAATGGTTGTAGTAGGCCAGCACCGCCGGCACCACACCGCAGGCGCCGTTGGTTGGCGCGGTGACCACCCGGCCGCCGGCGGCGTTTTCTTCCGACATCGCCATCGCGTACATATTGACCCAGTCCATCACCGACAGCGGGTCGTTGGCCACCTGCAAGGAACTGGTCAGCATGCGGTGCAGCGCCGGCGCGCGGCGCGGGATGCGCATCGGGCCGGGCAGGTTGCCCTCGGTGCGCATGCCGCGCTCCATGCTGCTCTTCATCACTTCCCAGACGCGGGCGAAGTGGGCCTGAGTGTCCTTGGCGTCGTGGAAGGCCTTTTCGTTTTCCATCACCAGCGCGGCGATGGACAGGCCGGTTTCCTCGCACATGTCCATCAGCTGCTGGGCGGTGACAAAGTGGTAAGGCACTGGCACGTCGCTGCAACTGGATTGATTGAAGTGCTCCTCGTCGACGATGAAGCCGCCGCCGATCGAGTAATAGGTTTTGGTCAGCACGCAGTCGTCGCCGACGAAAGCGTGGATCTGCATGCCGTTTTCGTGCAGCGGCAGGTTGGCGGTATGGAAGTCCATGCCGAAGGCGACGCGCTGCTGGGTGCGGCCCAGCGTCAGCTGGGCGGTTTTTTCCACGTCGCCGATGACGGCGGCGCTGTGCTCCGGATCCACGGTGTCCGGCAGGTTGCCGGCCAGGCCCAGGATGATGGCGTGGTCGGTGCAGTGGCCCTTGCCGGTGAGGGCGAGCGAGCCGTAGCAGTCCACGTGCACGCGGCCAACCTGGTTGAACTTGCCGGTTTCCTTGAGCGCGCCGAGAAACTGGTGGCCGGCCTTCATCGGGCCGACGGTGTGGGAGCTGGAGGGGCCTACGCCGATTTTGTAGATATCACTCATGCTGAACATGATGCTACCTCTTTGATGCTGAAGGGGGGAGGGGAGGCCCGGCCTGGGGCGGCCGGGCGGGCTGACGATCAGGCGATCAGATCGTAGAAGATGGCGGAGATGGCGATCAGGCCGATCAGCACCACAAAGAGGTTGCTGGGCGCGCCGGCGTATTTCTTCATCGCCGGAATTTTCTTGATGGCGTACATCGGCATCAGGAACAGCAGCATGGCAATCACCGGGCCGCCCAGGGTTTCAATCATGCCCAGGATGGACGGGTTGATGGTGGCGATGATCCAGCAGGTGACGATCATGAACACGGCGGTGCAGCGATCTAGCTTGGCGGAGGCGATGGTCTTGCCGCGCTGGCGCAGCTGCTTGATCACCAGGCCGTTGAAGCCTTCCTTGGCGCCCAGGTAGTGTCCCAGGAAGGACTTGCTGATGGCCACCATGGCGATGATGGGCGCAACCCATTCGATCACCGGGTTCTGGAAGTGGTTGGCCAGGTAGGACAGGATGGAGATGTTCTGCGCCTTGGCGGCGGCGAGATCGGCCGGGCTCAGGCTGAACACGCAGCTGAACACGAAGAACATCACGGTCACCACCATCATGCTGTGGGCACGGATCAGCACGCGGCTGGATTCCTGCTCGGCTTCCGCGCCGTGCAGCTTGCGCTGGTCCACCGAAAAGGACGAGATGATGGGCGAGTGGTTGAACGAGAACACCATCACCGGGATGGCCAGCCACAGCGTCTTGTAGAAGGCGCCGCTGGACAGGGCGTCGGACAAGCTGCCGGCGTGCTGGATGGCGGAGCTGTTCCACTGCGGGATCAGGTATAGCGCCAGCAGCATCAGCACGACCACGAACGGGTAAACCAGGATGCTCATCGCCTTGACGATCACCGCTCCGCCCAGGCGGACGATGGACATCAGGCCCAGGATCAATGCCAGAGAGAACACCGCGCGGGTCGCGAGGCCGTTGCCGACTTCGATGTGCAGCTGGTTGTTGAGGAAGGACAGCACCGTGTTGGTGATGGCCACGCTGTACATCAGCAGGATAGGGTAGATGGCGAAGAAATACAGCAGCGTGATCAGCTTGCCGGCGGTAAGGCCGAAGTGCTCTTCCACCACCTCGGTGATGTCCGCGCCTTCCTTGCTGCCGGACAGCACGAAGCGGGTGAGGCCGCGGTGGGCGAAGAAGGTCAGCGGCAGGGCCAGGATGGCCATCAGCATCAGCGGCCACAGGCCGCCGATGCCGGCGTTGATCGGGAGAAAGAGGACGCCGGCGCCGATGGCGGTGCCGTACAGGCCGAGCATCCAGACGGTGTCATGCTTGGTCCAGCCGGAGGAGCCGGATCGCGGTGCGGTTGAAGCAATGGCTTGAGACATGATGTGGTGCCTTCTTAAGACAAGTTTTTGCAATTACCGGGTTCGATTTCCCGCCGCCGTTTGCGGCTGCTGGCCATCGAGGAGAAGCTTGGTGCTTGCCGGGGTTCGAGTGAGCGGATCGAACCTTGTCCGGCTGACTTGCTGCTCATCGTAAGTGCTTTGTAATTAACAAGGTACACATTTAAGAACATCAGTTGATTCTAATCAAGTTAAATTTGTATCTAAACGAACAAGCGAACATGGATTCGGGTGGATTTTTTGCGCATCGCCTGAATGAATATGGAATATATTGGCAACTTTGTGCCTTTAATGAATTTATATTGGTTTAATTTTATATTTAATGGCATGAAATTTTTAATTTATTGCTGCTAGTGAAAATTTACAGACGGTGAGAATGGTCTTCGGTGATCGTTCCATATTGGAGTTTTTGCTTTAACGTGGAGTTTGCCGGAAGCGAGGGGGAAGGCCGGAGAGTGGCTGGTTTGCCGTGGCGGGTGGAGGCGTCTGCGCGCGATTTGTCAATGCATGGGGCATCTCTGTAAACGGACTGCATCTGATTGAAACGTAAAGACTATGCTTCTTGGCCGGATGCTGTGGTCTATCCGGCGCGCGGGTGGCGTGGAGCGGGTGTGGCGGCGGTCTTGCGGTTGTTGGAATTTGTTCGAAGTTGGATTGATAGCGAGCATACTTGAAGCATATTTGTTCGTATGTGAAAATAAATCCTTTCAAATGAACATTATATTTTTCGAATTGGAATCTTCAGCAAATTGACGAAAGCGGCGCGGCCGAAACGATCATGGCTGATGCCGCCAGAGCCTGGCCGACTTGCCGGCGCGACGCAGGCCGACGTCCGGGTACGGGGGCTGTCAGGCGTTTGTGCCGGGAGACATGCGGTCATGGCCGGCCATTGACTCGGATGTCAGGCAGTTGCGAGCGGTTTTATACCGATTGGGAAGACGGGCTTGTGTTGATTGTTATCAAACACAAATTTACGAAAACGAACATAAAATTTTCCTAATTTGCAAGGCATGCGAATGGTTGCCCGTTGTCGGGGAATCGCTTGCGCATCCTGGCCCACGCTTTCCTATATAAAGAGATGAAACGAAATGAGCCATTCTTCCACTCTCGCCTACGTGGTCGACGAGGCCGCCTGCAAGCAGCAGGTGCTGCGCAGCGAGCCGGGTCGCTACCTGCTCAGCGCCGCCATGGCCGGCGCGCTGATCGCCGCGGTGCTGATGGTCAGCCTCAAGCTGGGCCAGGTGTTCCTCGCCGCCGGCGCGCCCGGCTACTACATCGCCACCGCCGGCTTCTTCGGCGTGGCGCTGGTCAGCATCATTGTCTGCAAGGTGGAGCTGTTCACCAGTAATGTGATGTATTTCACCGTGGGCGCCCTCAGCGGCCGCTGCCGGGTGTGCAATCTGCTGCGCAGCTGGGCGATGGTCTACCTGGGCAATCTGCTGGGCGTGCTGGCCTTCGTCGCGGTGCTGGCCGGCGCCGGCGGCATGGGCGCGCTGCCGCAGGACCATCTGCTGTTCAATGTGGTGCAGCACAAGGTGCACGCCGAAGCGCTGGAAATCTTCTGGAAGGGCGTATTGTGCAACTGGGTGATTTGCCTGGCGGTGTGGGTGCCGATGCGGATGAGCAGCGAGGCGGCGCGCCTGCTGATCATCATGCTGCTGGTGTTTGTGTTCTTCTTTTCCGGTTTCGAGCACAGCATCGCCAACATGGCCTTCTTCGCGCTGGCCAAGCTGCAGGGCATGGAGGGGCTGGAGTGGGCCGATATCCTGCACAATATGATTCCGGCCACGCTGGGCAATATCGTCGGCGGCGCCATCGGCGTGGGCCTGGTGGTGTTCCGCCTGGAACGCCACACGCTGCGGGCGGTCTGACCGAAGGTATGGTTAGGCTGGATTTGTAAACCGTGGGTGTTCGTTTTCGAATGTAGTCGGCACGGTGTGTGATTTTTAGGCCGATTTTTATATAAGCGGTTGATAAAAATTCATTATTTTTGCTGCTGAGTTTGCTGCGGCGCAGTATGGAAAGTCGGGTGGAAGCCGGCGCGGCTTGATGAAGATCAAACGGGATTTTCGATTCCGAATGTAACATGGTTTCAATATCCAACACATTACTGGACTTAGCCAAGAAGGAGGCACCATATGGACGCCCTGACTCACGACGCTGCACAAGCCAACCCCTGGCGTGATTTCGCCGCCGGCGACTGGCAGAGCAAGGTAGACGTTCGCAACTTCATCCAGCTGAACTACAAGCCGTACGAAGGCGACGACAGCTTCCTGGCCGACGCCACTCCGCGCACCAGGAAGTTGTGGGATACGCTGGGCGTGCTGCTGAAGGAGGAGCGCGCCAAGGGCGTGCTGGATGTGTCCGCCGACCGCGCCTCCTCCATCACCGCGCACGACGCCGGCTACATCGACCAGGCCAATGAAGTGATCGTCGGCCTGCAGACCGACGCGCCGCTCAAGCGCGCCATCATGCCCAACGGCGGCCTGCGCATGGTGGAGAACGGCCTGGAAGCCTTCGGCTTCAAGATCGACCCGGTGATCAAGGAGGTCTGGGAAAAATATCGCAAGAGCCACAACCAGGGCGTGTTCGATGTCTATACCCCGGAAATCATGGCTTGCCGCAAGTCCGGCGTGATCACCGGCCTGCCGGACGCCTACGGCCGCGGCCGCATCATCGGCGACTACCGCCGCGTGGCGCTGTACGGCACCGACTTTCTGCGTAAGGAGCGCCAGCAGCTGTTCGCCGAACTGAACGACGTGGCTTTCACCGACGAAGTGATGCGCCAGCGCGAAGAGCTGTCGGAACAGTTCCGCGCCCTGGACGAACTGCGCCAGATGGCCGCCAAGTACGGCTACGACATCAGCCGCCCGGCGGCCAATGCCCGCGAAGCCATCCAGTGGGTTTACTTCGCTTACCTGGCCGCTGTTAAGGAACAGAACGGCGCCGCGATGTCCTTCGGCCGCGTGTCCACCTTCCTCGACGTGTACATCGAGCGCGATATCGCCGCCGGCGCGCTGACCGAAGAGCAAGCGCAGGAAATGATCGACGATCTGGTGATCAAGCTGCGTATCGTCCGCTTCCTACGCACTCCGGAATACGATCAACTGTTCTCCGGCGACCCGACCTGGGTGACCGAAGCCATTGGCGGCATGGGCGAAGACGGCCGTACCCTGGTCACCAAGAACAGCTTCCGCTTCCTCAACACCCTGTATAACCTGGGCCCGGCGCCGGAACCGAACCTGACCGTGCTGTGGTCGGTGAAATTCCCGCAAGGCTTCAAGAACTTCTGCGCCAAGGTGTCCATCGACACCAGCGCCATCCAGTACGAAAACGACGATCTGATGCTGCCGTACTGGGGCGACGATTACGGCATCGCCTGCTGCGTGTCGGCGATGAAGATCGGCAAGCAGATGCAGTTCTTCGGCGCCCGCGCCAACCTGGCCAAGGCGATGCTGTACGCGATCAACGGCGGCCGCGACGAGAAGAGCGGCGCGGTGGTGGCCCGCGGCTTCGAGCCTATTACCGGCGACGTGCTGACCTATGAAGAGCTGATGCCCAAGTTCGAGAAAATGATGGACTGGCTGGCCGCCACTTACGTCAAGGCGCTGAACTGCATCCACTACATGCACGACAAGTACGCCTACGAGCGCATCGAAATGGCGCTGCACGACCGCGACATCATCCGCACCATGGCTTGCGGCATCGCCGGCCTGTCGGTGGCCGCCGACTCGCTGTCCGCCGTCAAGTTCGCCAAGGTGCACATCATCCGCAACGAAGACGGCCTGGCGGTGGATTACAAGATCGAAGGCGAATACCCGGCGTTCGGCAACAACGACGACCGCGTCGACGACATTGCGGTATGGCTGACCCAGTCCTTCATGAACAAGATCAAGGCCCAGCCGTACTTCTACCGCGACTCCAAGCCGACCCAATCGGTGCTGACCATCACCTCCAACGTGGTGTACGGCAAGAAAACCGGCAACACCCCGGACGGCCGTCGCGCCGGTGAACCGTTCTCCCCGGGCGCCAATCCGATGAACGGCCGCGACGTGAAGGGCTTTGTCGCCGCCGGCGCCTCGGTGGCCAAGCTGCCTTACGATTCGGCGCTGGACGGCATCAGCTGGACCGCCTCCGCCACGCCGGACGCATTGGGCCATACCGCAGAAGAGCGCATCGCCAACCTGGCCAACTGCCTGGACGGTTTCGCCTCGGCCAATCCGACCTCGTTCTCGACCGCCGAGTGCACGCCGTTCGATTGCGAAGGCGAACGCAAGATCGCCGGCGGCGGCTTCCACGTCAACGTCAACGTGTTCAAGCGCGAAACCTTGCTGGACGCGATGGAGCACCCGGAGAAGTACCCGCAGCTGACCATCCGCGTGTCGGGCTATGCGGTGAACTTCGTCAAGCTGACGCGCGAGCAGCAGCTGGACGTGCTCAACCGCACCTTCCACGGCAAGATGTAAGCTGCCGTAGGGCGGGCAGGCCGCAGGGCTTGCCCGCGCTTCATGCATCAATGGCGGGGCCGTTCGACAGGAACGCCCCGCTTTTCACAAGATTCACCGGAGATACGGCATGACCCCACCTATTGCCGCTGACCACACCGAAGCATCCCTTAACGCCGAAACCATAGGCTATCTGCACTCCACCGAGAGCGGCGCCGGCGTGGACGGCCCCGGCATGCGTTTTGTCTTTTTCACCTCGGGCTGTCAGTTCCGCTGCCTGTATTGCCACAATCCGGACACCTGGAAGCTGCACAATGGCCGCCAGGTGACGGTGGAGCAGGCGCTGTCCGAAGTCTCCTCCTACGCGCGCTTTTTGAAGTTTGCCGGCGGCGTCACCATCTCGGGCGGCGAGCCTTTGATGCAGCATGAGTTCGTCGGCGAGCTGTTCCACCAGATCAAGCAACGCTATGGCCTGCACACCGCGCTGGACACCCAGGGTTTCCTGCACGAGCGCGTGGCGGACGCATGGTTCGACGATGTCGATCTGGTGATGCTGGACATCAAGCATTCCGACCCCGACAAATACCAGGCCCTCACCGGCCAGCCCTTGCAGCCGACGCTGGATTTCGCCCGGCGCCTGCAGCGTCTGCGCAAGAAGATGTGGATACGCTATGTGCTGGTGCCGGGCGTCACCGACGGCGACGCCGACATCGAAAAACTGGCGGATTTCGTCGCGGAGCTGGGCGATGTGGTGGAGCGGCTGGAAGTGCTGCCCTTCCATCAGCTGGGCAAGGACAAGTGGGCGCAGCTGGGCGTGGAGTACCAGCTGGCCGATACGCCGATTCCGACTGCGGAGCAGGTGGCGCATGCGCGCGCGCTGTTCGCCAGCCGCGGGATGAAGGTGACCTGAGGCGGGCGCGATGCCGTCTTGCCGCTATTGAAAAATGCCGCTAGCCCTGAACCGGGCGGGCGGCGTTTGTCTGTGCCGGGTCATTGGTGGCGGCGCGTGATTCGGATGGCGAGGACGCAGGCGAGGTCCGTCCCCCCGATGGTTTTGAAATCAGAAAGGCTGAGCGATAGATGACGATGATTTTGGAAGTCTGCGCCGGCTCGCTGGCCTCGGCGCTGGCGGCGCAGAAAGGCGGCGCGCAGCGGGTCGAGCTGTGCGACAACCTGCCGGAGGGCGGCACCACGCCTTCCTACGGCATGCTGGCGCTGGCGCGGGAAAAGCTGGATATCGATCTGCACGTGCTGATCCGGCCGCGCGGCGGCGATTTTCTCTATTCTGAGCTGGAGTGCGAGCTGATGGCGCGCGACATTGAACAGTGCCGGCGGCTGGGCATGGACGGGGTGGTGCTGGGCCTGCTCGGCGCCGATGGCGATGTCGACGTTGCGCGCACCCGCCAACTGCTGGCGCTGGCCGGCCCGCTGGCGGCGACCTTCCACCGCGCCTTCGACATGGCTCGCGATCCCGCGCAAGCGCTGGAGGAGGTGATCGCCGCCGGTTGCCGTCGCTTGCTGTCATCCGGCCAGGCGCCGTCCGCGCTGCAGGGCGCGGCTCTGCTGCGGCAGCTGCGCGAACAGGCCGGCGAGCGGCTGGCGGTGATGCCCGGCGCCGGAGTGCGGGCCGACAATATCGCCGAGTTGCGGCGGCTGACCGGCTGCCGGGAGTTTCACGCCTCGGCGCGGGCAGGCATTGAAAGCCGCATGCGATACCGCCAGCCCGGGCTTGGCATGGGGGCGCCGGGGACCGACGAATACGCGTGGCAGGAAACCTCGACAGAGGAGGTGCGCCGGCTGCTGCGAAACGGCGCGGCGGCGTAGTCTCCGCGCCTATGCGCCGCGTTGAGCGGACAGGCGGCGCCGATTGCTGCGACCGAGATAGTCAAAAAGCCTGGAATATTTACGCAATAAATGTCATAAGAATAAAACCGTCCGCCTGAAACTGGAGGAGAAGCCATGTCTGCCCGTCCCCCGCGCGCTGGTTCCATATCGCCGCCAGCAGTTGCTGCCTGCTCATCGTCAGCAGCCAGGCGCTGGCCGGCCAGGCCGCCGTCGCCGCGCCCGATCAATACGGCGCCGCGGTGGCGGCGCAAATCCTCAAGGACGGCGGCAATGCGGTGGACGCCGCGGTGGCCGCCGCCTTCACGCTGGCCGTCACCTATCCGGAGGCCGGCAATATCGGCGGCGGCGGCTTCATGACGCTGTACCAGGGCGGCAAGCCGTATTTCCTCGACTACCGCGAAACCGCGCCTAAGGCCGCCAGCCGGAACATGTATCTGGACGACAAGGGCCAGGTGGTTCCGAATCTGAGCTTGGTCGGCGCGCGCGCCGCCGGGGTGCCGGGCACGGTGATGGGGATGTGGCAGGCGCACCAGCGCTTCGGCAAGCTCAGGTGGCAGCAGCTGTTGGCGCCGGCGATAGGCTACGCCGAGCATGGCTTCACCGCGGCGCCCAAGCAATACCAGTACCGCGGCGAGGCAGTGAGGCTGTTTGCCGGCAAGACCAATTTCGCCAGATATTTCGGCAAGCTCAAGTCCGGCGAGACTTTCCGCCAGCCGGAACTGGCCGCCACCCTGAAGCGCATCGCGCGCTACGGCGCGGCTGACTTCTACCAGGGCAAGACCGCCCAACTGCTGGTGGCGCAAATGAAGCGCGACAACGGCCTGATCGGCGCCGACGATCTCAACGACTACCGCGCGCGCTGGCGCGAGCCGATCAGCATGGGCTGGCGCGGCAACATCATCTACACCGCGCCGCCGCCCAGCTCCGGCGGCATCGCGCTCTGGCAGCTGCTGGCGATCAAGCAGGACCGCGCCGCCGATTTCGCCGGCGTCGCGCATAACTCCGCCCGCTACATTCACCTGCTGGCCGAGATAGAAAAGCGGGTGTTCGCCGACCGCGCCGACTACCTGGGCGATCCGGACTTCGCCAAGGTGCCGCTGGCCGAGCTGACCGACCCGGCTTACCTGGCGCGCCGCGCCGCCGAGATCAATCCGCTGGCGATCTCGGCCACGCCGGACGTCAGGCCCGGCCTGGAAACGCGTCAGACCACCCACTTCTCCATTGTCGACCGCTGGGGCAATGCGGTGGCCAACACCTACACGCTGAATTTCGACTTTGGCAGCGGCGTGGTGGTGCAGGGCGCCGGCTTCCTGCTCAACGACCAGATGGACGATTTCAGCGCCAAGCCGGGCGTGGCCAACGCCTTCGGCGTGGTGGGCAAGGACGCCAACGCGATCCAGCCCGGCAAGCGCATGCTGTCGTCGATGGCGCCCACCATCGTCACCCGCGACGGCAAGGTCACGTTGGCGATAGGCACGCCCGGCGGCTCGCGCATCTTTACCTCCATCTTCCAGGTGCTGAACAATCTGTATGACTTCAATATGCCGCTGGCCCAGGCGGTGGCGGCGCAGCGCGTTCATCACCAGTTGCTGCCCAAGGACACCATCTTCTACGAGGATTACGCGCCGCTGACCGGCGCGGCGGCGGATGAGTTGAAGGCCATGGGTTACGCGCTGAGGGACCAGGGCTGGCGGATGGGCGACATCCAGGCGGTGAGGGTGGATGGCGAGGTCGCGGAAACCGCCTCCGATCCGCGCGGCCGCGGGGTGGGCATCGTGGTGAAATAAGGAAAATCAGCGAGAGATGGAGGGCGGCATGCCGTTCAGGGCAGTTTTGACCGATGTGGCGGATGACGCGGTGTTGGCGCAGATCGTCGCGCCGCTGGCGCAGTACAACGAAGGGCAGGCGGGGCCAAGCCATCACCGGCCGCTGGTGATCCGGCTGGAAGATGAGGAGGGCCAGGTGGCCGGCGGCCTGTGGGGCTATACCAATTTTGGCTGGCTGTATGTCCAGTTGCTGGCGGCGCCGGCCGCCGCGCGCGGCCAGGGGCTGGGCCGCCGCCTGATGGAGCAGGCGGAGGCGGAAGCCCGCGCCCGCGGCTGCGTCGGGGCCTGGGTGGACACCTTCACTTTCCAGGCACCGGCGTTTTACGAGGGACTGGGCTACCAGCGCTTCGCCGAACTGGCCGACTACCCGCCCGGCCACAGCCGGGTGTTCTACCACAAGCGTTTCGAGGCTGAGCCAGCTTGAGCGCTTGCCGGGCGGCTGGCCGCCGCTAGACAGGGCGGGTTCCAGCGCGGCCAACGCTCAATCGCGCTGGAGAACGGCGTGGCTCGCCATGCCGCGCCGCTTTCATTCGGCAAGAGAAAATCCGGGCAAGTAATGCTTGGTGATTGGTTCTAGCTTCAACTAAAACACTTAGGTAAATCTACCTTAAGTGGCTGGAGCGTACCGTGACATATCTGCTTGCCCAATTCAGCATCCGGGCCAAAATCTTCGGTCTGATTCTCCTCGGCATCGCCGCGGCCCTGATCATCGGCATCAACGGCATCATGGGCACCAGCGGCATGTTCCAACTGACCACCGACATGCACGACAATATGCTGAAACCGGTGTACTGGCTGGGCCAGGCCGGCAAACAGGCGAGCTATGTCAGCCGCGCCGACTACCGCTATATCGCCGAGAGCGAAAAGCCGGTGATGGACCAGGTGCAGGTCAACCGCGACAAGTTCGAGGCCAATATGAAGGGCTTCCTCGATCAATACCGCAAGACCGAGCTGACGCCGCCGGAGGTGGACGCGCTCAAGCGCTTCGACGCCGCCTGGGAGGCGATGAACGCGCCGTGCAAGAAAGTGCGCGAGCTGAGCTACACCGACACCGGCAACGGCGAGAACAACAAGAAGGCGCTGGCCATCATGGCCAAGGAGTGCCGGCCGTTGTTCACCGCCGCCGACGACATCCTGACCGAGCTGTCCAACATCAACATCAAGCTGGCCGACAAGGCGCTGGACGACGCCCAGGCGCAGTACCAGCGCGTGCGCGCCATGGCCATCTCGGTGCTGGTGGTGGGGCTGGTGCTGTTGACCGGCCTGGGGCTGGCGATCCAGAACGGCATCATCGGCAGCCTGAAAACCGCCGGCGAGGCGATGGTGCGGATAGGCACCGGCGACCTGAACGGCGAAATCCGCCCGCTGGGCAAGGACGAGATCGCCGGCATGATGCAGTCGCTGGCCGATACCCAGCAGCGGCTGCGCAAGACCGTGGGCGAGATCATGCGCGCGGCCACCAATGTCGCCGCCACCTCCGAGCAACTGGCGGCGTCGACCGAGCAGGTCAGCGCCAGCATCGGCCAGCAGGTCAACGCCACTTCCAGCGCGGCGGCCTCGATCGAGGAACTGACGGTCAGCATCGACCTGTGCTCCAGCAATGCCGGCCAGGCCAACGAGCAGGCCAGCCAGGCCGGCCATCAGGCCAAGGCCGGCAACCGCGACGTGCAGGATTCCACGGTGCAGGTGAAGAAGGTGAATGAGAGCGTCACCCGTTCGGCCGACAGCCTGGAGTCGCTGTCCGATCAGGCGCAGCAGATCGGCAGCATCGCCACCGTGATCAAGGATGTGGCCGATCAGACCAATCTGCTGGCGCTGAACGCGGCGATCGAGGCGGCGCGCGCCGGCGAGCAGGGCCGCGGCTTCGCGGTGGTGGCCGACGAGGTGCGCAAGCTGGCCGAGCGCACCACCGGCTCCGCCACCGAGATCACCCAGATGATAGGCAAGATCCAGGAGGGCGCGCGCGAGGCGGTGGACGGCATGCGCAGCAGCCGGCAGATCGTGGCCGACGTGGTGGTGGCGGCGGAGAACGCGTCGGCCACCATCAGCACGGTGGAGTCCAGCGCGGCGGAAGTGGTGAACGCCATCGGCGAAATCGCCTCGGCGATGCGCGAGCAGCGCCAGGCCAGCACCGAACTGGCCGGGCGGGTGGAGGCCATCGCCCAGATGTCCAAGGAAAACGGCATCGCGGTGGATGTGTTCTCGCAGGCCACCCGCGAATTGGCGATGGTGGCGGAGCAGCTGCAGCAGACCACCATGGCTTTCAAGCTGGATTGACGGCTACATGCGCTGGAACAGGTGGGCGTAGCCGCGGCTCACCTCCAGCGGCTGCGGATGGCCGCGCAATTGCAGCAGCATGCCGCGCTGGCCATCGTCGCGGCGCACCTGCTCGATGGCGTCCACCCGCACCAGGGTGGCGCGGTGCACCTGCCAGAATTCGTCCGGATCCAGCCGCGGCAGCAGCTCCTTGATGGTCATGCGGATCAGAGCCTCGCAACCGGCGGTCTGCACCCGGGTGTATTTCTCGTCCGACTGGAAGAACAGCACTTCTCCGGTGCTGATCATCCTGAGGCTGTTGCCGACCGAGGCGCGTATCCAGCGCAGATAATCCGGTTTTTCCAGCTGGCGGCCCAACTGCTGCAGTGTGGCCTGCCATTGCGCCGGCAGCGAAATCTGCCTTTGCCGCCAGCGCTGGCGGGTGCGCTCCAGCCTGTCGTCGTCCACCGGCTTGAGCAGATAGTCTATCGCCCCTTCCTCGAAGGCCTTGACCGCGTACTGGTCGTAGGCGGTGACGAATACCACCGGGTATTCGCCATTCAGCTCCACCGCGGCGGCGATGCCGCTTTGCACCGGCATGGTGATGTCGAGAAACACCAGGTCCGGGCGGTGGCGGCGCGCCAGCGCCACCGCTTCGGCGCCGTCGCGCGCCCCGGCCACGACTTGCAGCTCGGGCCATACTCTTTGCAGCGCCATTCGCAGTTGTTCGCGCATCAGGCGTTCATCGTCGGCGATCAAGGCGGTGAGTGAGGTCATTCCGGATATCCTGTCGATTGCGGTAAGGGTCAGGTCAGCGCGAATGGCAGCGCGATGGTGGCGCGGGTGCCGCCTTCCGGCCGCACTTCCAGCAGTAGCTCGGCCGCTTCGCCGTACAGCAGCGCCAGCCGCTCGCGGATATTGGCCAGCCCCATGCCCTGGCCGGGTTGTTCCGGGAAGCCGACGCCGTCGTCGCACACCGTCAGCCGCAGCCTGCCGTCCAGCACCTTGGCCTTCACCGCGACGACGCCGCCATCGGCCTTGGGCTCCAGCCCGTGCTTGATGGCGTTTTCCACCAGGGTTTGCAGCATCATCACCGGAAAGCGGGCCTGCAGCAGCGATTCCGGCACCTCCAGCCTCACCTGCAGACGTTCCTCCATCCGCAGCTGCATGATGTCGAGAAAGGCGCGCGACAGTTCCAGCTGCTGGGCCAGGCTGGTTTCGCCCGGCGACTCGCGCCACTGGGGCAGCGAGGAGCGCAGGTAGCGGATCAGCGCCTTCTGCATGGCGAGCGCGCGCTCCGGCGCGGTTTCCATCAACTGGCAGACCGAGGACAGCGTGTTGAACAGGAAGTGCGGTTCGATCTGCGACTGCAGCGCGCCGATGCGGGATTCCGCCAACTGCCGCTGCAGCGCCTCCACCTCGGCCTGCTTCTCGGCCTGCTCCGTGCGCGCCACCGCCTGCTCGGCGCGCTGCTCCGCCCTTTGCTTGCCGCCGGCCAGCACCTTGGTGAGGATGGCTGTCAGGATCAGCACCACCGTGAGCTCATGAACGCCGACGATGCCGCCCATGATCATGGCCAGCAGGCTGATCAGGGCCAGCCGGCCCCAGCTCACCTGCGCCACCCAGTCGAAAAACAGCCACCAGTAGACGCTTGCCTTCTGGCGGAGCGATTCCAGCCCGTCCAGCGCTTCGGCGTGGCTTGGCCTATTCATGATGCGCCTCCCGCTCCGATGGCTTGCCCGGCAGCGCCAGCGGCGGGCGGCGCGGACGGACAAAGATTTTGACGAAGATGGAAACCAGTATCAGCCAGGCGGCCAGGCCCGGCAGAACCAGTATGCCGCAGGCGATGATGGTCAACAGCGCCAGCAGCGCCAGCCGCCCCCAGCCGATTTCCGCCAGCCAGTCTACATACAGCTGCCAGTAGATGGCTATCTTGTGCTTGGCGGCCTCGAGGCCGGTCAGCGCTTCCGCGTGTTTTTGCTGGTCCATGTGATTCTCCCGTGTTGGTGCGTGTGTCCTGACTGTAGGAGGCGGCCATGCGCGGCGACAGCGGATTGCGACGGAATGGACGAAGCGATGGATGAAATGGCGGTTGACGGGATGGGCGGGCGGCGGAACGCCCGGCAGAGCGATCCGCCGCCATCCGCCGTTGGGCGCTTATAAGCCCAGCTCCCGCTCCAGTAGCGCCATCTCCTGTCGCCATTGCTGTTGCAACTGCGGTTTCTGGTGCTTGGGCCGGCGCGCCTGGTCCGCCGCCAGCAGGGCTTCCAGCTGGCACCAGCGCAGCCATTGCGCCTCGGCCTGAGTTGGCGGCTCGGCCGCGGCGGGCGGCGCTTGCGTCGCTATGCCTTGCCGCGGCGGCAGGTCTGCATCGGCCTGAAGCGACGCGCGAAACAGGCTGGCATAGGCGCTTTCGGCATCCGGCCATTCCTGCAGGCTGCCATCGCGCACCGCCCAGAAACGGTTGCAGCCGCGTTCTATCAACTCGCGGTCGTGCGATACCAGCAGCACGCCGCCGGCGAAGCCCGCCAACGCCTCGGCCAAGTCGCGCTTGCCTTCCAGGTCCAGGTGGTTGGTGGGCTCGTCCAGCCACAGCAGATGGTGGCTGGCCAGCGACAAGGCCAGAAACAGCAGCCGCGCGCGCTCGCCGCCGCTGAGGCTGGCCACGGTTTGGCCGTGGCGCGGGTAGGCGAAGCCGGCATTGATCAGCGCCTGGCGGCGGACGCTGTCGGGCAGCGGCGCAAGCGGGTAAATGGCGTCGCTCAGCGTGGCCCGGTCGTCCAGCTGGCGCAGCGACTGGTCGTAATAGGCGATGCGCGCCGCCGGATGCCAACCCCAGCCGGGGCCGGCCTCGCCCCGTTGCACATCGCTCCAGCATTGGCGCAGCAGCGACGACTTGCCGGCACCGTTGGCGCCCAGCAGCGCCACCCGGTCGCCCGGACGCAGCCACAATTCGCCGGTATCGAACAGCGCCGGTTGTTCCGGCGCGGCGCGCACCTTTAGGCCATCCAGGCGTATCAGGCTGTCGGCGGCCAGCGCCTGACCTTGCAACTGCAGCTTCCAGGGACTGCCGCTGCTGACGAAGGTCTGCTCGTCCTTAAGCCGGTCGACGCGCTTTTGCATCGACTTGGCCTTGCGCACCAGCTTTTCGTTGTCGTGTTCGCGGCCCCAGATCGCCAGCCGTTTGCTGCTGGCGGCGATGCGGTCGATTTCCTTTTGCTCGCCGGCATGGCGGGCCTGGGCGGCCGAGTCCATCTCGGCCAGCGCCGCCAGCGCTTGGCTGCAGGGCAATTCGAAGCTGTACAGCCGGCGGTCGCGCAGAATCCAGCTTTTGCCGGTGGCGTTGTCCAGCAGGCGAGGATCGTGCGACACCAGGATGAAGCCGCCCTGCCAGCGGCGCAGGAAGTCTTCCAGCCACAGCAGGGACGGCAGGTCCAGGTGGTTGCTGGGTTCGTCCAGCAGCAGCATATTGGGCTGCCGCAACACGGCTCGGCCCAGCAGCAGCCGGGTGTGCTGGCCGCCGCTGAGGCTGGCCACCAGGGTGTCGGCCTGTTGTTCCAGCTCCAGTTCAGCCAGCAGGCTGTCCACCCGCCAATGCTGGCGCGGTTCGGCTTCCAGCAGCGCCTGGCGCGCGCTGATGCCCGCCAGCCGCGGCGGTAGATGCTGCTCGACATGCTGCAGCCGGCACTGGCCGGCGTATTGCACCGCGCCGGCATCGGCTTCGCGGCTGCCGGCCAGCAGGCCCAGCAAACTGCTTTTGCCGCAGCCGTTGTGACCGATCAGGCCGATGCGGTCGCCCAGTTTCACGGTAAAGGAAAGGTCTTGGAACAGCGGGCCATGGCCGGCGTCCAGATGGAGGGAAAGCGCGGAAATCAGGGTTGTCATGCTCTTGCTCGCTTATGCGCGGGACGTGTCTGTCCCTGTCAACAGGAGCGCTGGCGACAACGGGTGAGTCGAGAAGGAACTCTTGGAAATGGGGAGCGCGGCTTGGCTCGAACCCGCTTATCGCAGCGCGATGGACGGCAGGCAAGAGCAGGCAAATGTGCCATAAAGGCGAGCCAACATTTTTGGGCGCGCAAACAGAACCATATTTACCTCCTTTCTTTATCAGAGGGGAAACCAGGCCGCGCAGTATAGCCGGCGGCCGGCGGGCTTGAACAGGGGGCCTGCTGCTGCCGCGCGGCCCTGGCACCCTTGCGGCCATCCGCGCGATGCCCGCGCCGGTCAGGCGAACAGGCCGGGCGGGGCGCTGTGTTCCAGTTCGAAGCGCAGCAGCGCGGCCTTCAGCGGCAGGCCGCCGGCATAACCGGTGAGGCTGCCGTCGGCGCCCAGCACGCGGTGGCAGGGCACGATCAGCGCGATCGGATTGGTGGCATTGGCGCGGCCCACCGCCCGTGCGCCGCCAGGGTGGCCAGTTGCAAGGCCAGTTCGCCGTAGCTGACTGTGCTGCCGTATGGAATGCGCCGTAGCGCCGCCCATACCTGTTGCTGGAACGGCGTGCCGGCTGGCGCCAGCGCCAGGTTGAAGCCCTGGCGCTGGCCGGCCTGGTATTCCGCCAGTTGGCGCGCTACTGAATGCAGCGCGGCGTCGTCGCGGCGGCCGGCGTGTTCGGCCAGTTGCTCCGGCGCGGGGTTGAACAGCAGCCTCAGCAGCGCGCCGTCGGCATCCAGCCAGGCGGCGGCCGGGCCGAAGCGGGTGTCCAGCAGGCCATGGCAGGCGGCGTGGGTGGTTTTCATGATTCAGTTTCGTTGGGCGAGAGGTGTGGCTATAGGATTGGCGGCATGTGCGACGGCTCGATGCGGCATCCAGCCATTCTATTTGGATGTTGGCGTTTTGCGTAGCTTGGCCGCGGGCGCGTCCTGGCGCGGCTGCCCCGGGCTCGCTCTCGCGCATGCTTTTCATGCCATCGGCCATTGTCCGGGCCAGTCGGGCAAAACCTGCGCACTCCGCAGCATCCCCGCTGGCGAGCAGTTGGCCCAGCAGCCTGCGCGCGCCTCCGCGATGCGCTGCGCCACGCGCCAGCTATCCCCGGTCAGGATGGCTTCGCGCGCCCACCGGTCTTGAGCGCTGCTCCGCCGTTCGATCAAGCCCTGCCGTTCCAGCGCGGCCAGTTGCCGGCTGATTGTCGTGTGGTCGCGTCCCGCGTGCTCGGCAAGCTCCATCACGCCCATCGGCCCTACCGCGCCGAGGCGCGCAATCAGGGGAAAGAGCGCGCGGTCGAGCGAAACGCCGGCCTCCCGCAGCTGCCGATGGCGGACGAGCCCGGCATTCCGGCGCAGGGGGTCTACTCCAGCGAGCATGCGCTGGCCTGGAGCGAGAAAATCGCCGGAGCGGATGGATTCGTCTTCGTCACGCCGCAATACAACTGGGGCTAACCGGCGGCATTGAAAAACGCGCTGGATCACCTATACCGCGAATGGCCCGGCAAGCCGGCTGTGATCGCGAGCTACGGCGGGCATGGCGGCGGCAAGTGCGCTGCCCAGCTCAGGCAGGTGGCCGACGGCCTCAAGATGCGCGTCGCGGCGACGATGCCTGCCCTTGAGTTGTCGGAGGAGGCGATGCGCAGCGGCCAGCTCGAAGCGGGCCGTGAATTCGCCGGGCAAGCCGCGACCGTCGAGCAGGCGTTCGACGAACTGGCCAGCCTGCTGCTGAACGAGGGCGCTTGAGCCAAAGGGCTTGCGTTGGGCGGCATTGCCCGATGCCGGTCCGCAGCCGGTTGATCGATGATGCTGACGGGCTGGAGCAGCGGGCGTACTGTGGCGCTTTGACTTGTTTGGCGACATCGGCTGCATGGGCGATGTCTGAAAATTCATCCCAATCAGCCGCCGACCGGGCGGTTTGACGCCAGGGCTCCCACTGATGGACACGATCATTCGCCGGGCGCTTGCCCGGGATCTGGACCAAATCGTGCAACTGCGAATGCGCTTGTTCGACGATGCGGTCGATTTGAACGGCTGCCGACCAGACGCTGAGATGTTGCAAGTCACCAGAGACTACTTTCAGCAGGCTTTCGACAGCGACGACTGCGCCACCTGGGTGGCCGATAGGGCGGGACGGGTAGTGGCGCTGGGGTCGTTGGTGGTGTTTGCCCGACCGCCCTATCCGGGCAATGCGGCCGGCAAGGAGGCCTACCTGCTGAATATGTACACCCTGCCGGAACAGCGGCGGCAGGGCTTGGCGCAGGCCATTCTGCGCGAAGCGATGGCGCACGCCGGGGAAAAGGGCTATGCCAAGGTTTGGCTGCATGCCACCGAGGATGGCCAGTCCCTGTACCTGTCGGCGGGCTTTTCCGCGTCGGACAAGTATATGGAATGGCAACCGGCGTGAACGCATGCGCGGATGGCTGGGCGCGCGGCCGGCCGGGTTCTGTCTAAACCGCCATGACTAAGGACGATGGATGACTTTCGCCGCTGATGCCGTCATCGCGCTGGTCGCGTTGCTGCATGTTTATTTTTTGGCGCTGGAGATGTTTTGGTGGGACAAGCCGCTGGGGCTCAGGGTATTCGGCATGACGCCGGAGCAGGCGCGGGCGACCAAGGCGCTGGCGGCCAACCAGGGTCTTTACAACGGTTTTTTGGCGGCGGGTTTGCTGTGGGGGTTGAGCCAGGGAGCGGCGGGCGCGCAGATCAAGGCGTTTTTCCTGCTGTGCGTGCTGGCGGCGGGCGTGTACGGCGCGGCCACCGCCAGCCTGAAAATCCTGTATATCCAGGCGCTGCCGGCGGCGATAGGCCTGGCGCTGCTGTGGCTGGCCTGAACGGCTGAACGGTTTCTCCTTGCCGTGCGCGGCCTGCCTATCCCGTCGCCTCCAGTTCACGCAAAAAGCTCTCCAGCACCAGATTGGCGCGCCTCCCCTTGCGGGTGGCCAGCGCCAGCGGCACGTCGTAGCGGTATTGCTGCGGCAGCAGCGGGCGCAGCATGTCCTGCGCCACCCAGCCGGCGGCGAAGTGGTCGGGCAAGTAGCCGATGTAGCGGCCGGTGAGAATCAGGAAGGCGATGCCTTCGCGGTCGGTCGCGGTGGCGGTGGCGTGGAGCCGCTGTTGCTGCGCTTGCGCTTCCGGCGGCAGCCGGTAGATGGGGGCTACCGCATCGGCATCGGTGAGGTCCGCGTCGGCGATGGCGCTGTCGGCGCGGCCAAACAGCGGATGCTCGCGGCTGCAGTACAACAGCGAGCGCTCGTCGTACAAGGGCAGGTAGTCCAGCCCGGACAGGGGCTGGATCAGCGGCACCACGCCGGCGTGCAACTGGCCGTCCAGCAGGCCGGTTTCGATGTCGCTGGGCGTCATCATGCCGATGTTGACGCGCACGTCGGGGCCTTGCTGGCTCAGCGCGCGCAGCGCCTGGGTGATGCGCATCCTGGGCAGCGTCACCAGGTTGTTGACGATGCCTATGCTTAATTCGCCGCGCAACTGGCGGTGCAGCAGGTTCACCTCGCCGCGGAAGTCCTCCAGCGCGGCCAGCAGCGTGTGGCTGGCGCGCAGCACTTCGCGGCCCTCGTCGGTGAGGGAGAAGCCGGCGCGGCCGCGCTGGCACAGCCGGATGCCCAGCCGTTTTTCCAGATCGCCCATCTGCAGGCTGATGGCGGAGCGGCTGATGCCCAGCACGCCTTCGGCGGCGGAGAAGCCGCCGCATTCGGCCACGGTGCGGAACAGCCTGAGCAGCCGGATCTCGAAATCGCTGACCTGGCCCAGCGCCGGTTTGCGGTTCATATAGTTAAGTTAAATTGAATCTGAACATAAGAAAGATAGCATTTAACTCACTCAATGTCCGGCGCATGCTGTGGCCATACTCCTGCCACAGGTGCCCTGCGATGAACCCCCAAACCACCCGCACCCCTTTTGAGCTTGCCGACCTCGATCTGCGCGCGCACTGGATGCCGTTTACCGCCAACCGCAATTTCCAGCAGGATCCGCGCCTGATCGTCGCCGGCGAGGGAAACTACCTGACCGACGCCGACGGCCGGCGGATTTTCGACAGCCTGTCCGGCCTGTGGTGCTGCGGCGCCGGCCACAGCCGCCAGGAGATCGCAGAAGCGGCCTACCGCCAGCTGTCGACGCTGGACTACTCGCCGGGTTTCCAGTTCGGCCACCCGCTGTCGTTCAAGCTGGCGCAGCGCATCGCCGGCATGGCGCCGGCCGGACTGGATCATGTGTTCTTCACCAATTCCGGATCGGAATGCGCCGACACCGCGGTGAAGATGGCGCGCGCCTACTGGCGGCTGAAGGGCCAGGCCTCCAAGACCAAGCTGATAGGCCGCGCCCGCGGCTACCATGGTGTCAACATCGCCGGCACCAGCCTCGGGGGCATCAACGGCAACCGCAAGCTGTACGGCCCGCTGATGGATGCCGACCACCTGCCGCACACGCTGCTGCCGGCCAACGCCTTCAGCCGCGGCCTGCCGGAAAACGGCGCGGAGCTGGCCGACGACCTGTTGCGGCTGATCGAGCTGCACGATGCCAGCAATATCGCCGCCGTGATCGTGGAGCCGATGGCGGGCTCCGCCGGGGTGATCGTGCCGCCGCAGGGCTATCTCAAGCGGCTGCGCGAAATCTGCGACCAGCACGGCATCCTGCTGATCTTCGATGAAGTCATCACCGGCTTCGGCCGAACCGGCGCGCTGTTCGGCGCCGACTATTTCGGCGTGACGCCGGACATCATGAACCTGGCCAAGCAGCTGACCAACGGCGCGTTGCCTATGGGCGCGGTGGTGGCTAGCGGCGAGATATACGACACCTTCATGGCGCAGCGCACGCCGGAATACGCGGTGGAGTTCACCCATGGCTACACCTATTCCGCCCATCCGGTGGCTTGCGCCGCGGCGCTGGCGGCGCTGGACCTGCTGGAAAACGAAAACCTGGTGGCGCGCGCGGCGGAACTCGCGCCGCATTTCGAGCGCGGCATCCATGGCCTGAAGGGCTTGCCGCAGGTCGCCGACATCCGCAACTGCGGCCTGGCCGGCGCCATCCAGCTGGCCGCGCGCGACGGCGACGCCATCGCGCGGCCGTTCGAGGCGGCGATGCATTTGTGGCGCAAGGGCTTCTATGTGCGCTGCGGCGGCGATGCGCTGCAGTTCGGCCCGCCTTTCACCGCCACGCCGCGGGAGCTGGACAGCCTGTTCGACGCGGTAGGCGAAGCCATCCGTCAGTTGGGCTGAGCGAGCCATTCCCTGAATACCCGTTTCTGAAAGACAAGCACCATGAGCACACTGAAACATCTGATCGACGGCGAACTGCAAGGCGGCGGCAGCCGCGCCGCGCCGGTCTACAACCCTTCCACCGGCGAAATCATCCACCAACTGGCGCTGGCCGACGCCGGCACCGTGGCGCAGGCCATCGCCGCCGCCCAGGTGGCCTTCCCGGCCTGGCGCAACACTCCGGCGGCCAAGCGCGCCCAGGTCCTGTTCCGCTTCAAGCAGCTGCTGGAGCGGGACGAGCGGGAAATCGCCGCGCTGATCAGCCGGGAACACGGCAAGACGCTGGAGGACGCGGCCGGCGAACTGAAGCGCGGCATCGAGAACGTGGAGTACGCCTGCGCCGCGCCGGACATCCTCAAGGGCGAGTACAGCCGCAATGTCGGCCCCAGCATCGACGCCTGGAGCGATTCCCAGCCCTTGGGCGTGGTGGCAGGCATCACCCCGTTCAACTTCCCGGCGATGGTGCCGCTGTGGATGTACCCGCTGGCCATCGCCTGCGGCAACACCTTCATTCTCAAGCCGTCGGAGCGCGACCCCAGCTCGACGCTGCACATCGCCCGCCTGCTGCACGAAGCCGGCCTGCCCAAGGGCGTGCTCAACGTGGTGCACGGCGACAAGGAAGCGGTGGACGCGCTGCTGGCCTCGCCGGAAATCAAGGCGATCAGCTTTGTCGGCTCCACGCCGGTGGCCGAGTATATCTACGCCGAAGGCGGCAGGCGCGGCAAGCGGGTGCAGGCCTTGGGCGGCGCCAAGAACCACGCGGTGATCCTGTCGGACGCCGATCTGGACAACGCCGCCAGCGCGCTGATGGGAGCGGCCTATGGTTCCTGCGGCGAGCGCTGCATGGCCATTTCCGTGGCGGTGTGCGTAGGGGAGCAGACGGCGGACGCCTTGGTGGCGCGGCTGCTTCCCCAGATCAAGGCCTTGAAGGTGGGGCCGGGCACCTCGCCGGGCCTGGACATGGGGCCGCTGGTGACGCGCGCCCACCTGGACAAGGTAAGCGGCTATGTCGCGGACGGGGTCGCCGCCGGAGCCAAGCTGCTTGTGGACGGCCGCGGCATCCGGGTGGCGGGCCATGAGGACGGCTTCTTCCTGGGCGGCTGCCTGTTCGACCATGTCACGCCGGACATGCGCATCTACCGCGAAGAAATCTTCGGGCCGGTGCTGTGCGTGCTGCGGGTGGGCAGCCTGCAGCAGGCCATCGCGCTGATCAACGCCCACGAGTACGGCAACGGCACCTGCCTCTTCACCCGCGACGGCGAGGCGGCGCGGCGGTTCGCCGATGAGATAGAGGTGGGCATGGTGGGCATCAACGTGCCGCTGCCGGTGCCGGTGGCCTACCACAGCTTCGGCGGCTGGAAACGGTCGCTGTTCGGCGACTTGCACGCCTACGGCCCGGACGGCGTGCGCTTCTACACCCGGCGCAAGGCGGTGACCCAGCGCTGGCCGCAAAGCGCCAGCCGCGAGGCCTCGCAGTTCGCCTTCCCCAGCCTGTAAGCCTGAGACCCCGCCCGCACCGGGCGGGGCGACTTGCCTGCCAGTGTCATCTTGGGCTCCGGCGGAAGATAATCGCCAACTGTCCCTATCAGGCAAAAAACGCCAGCCGAACCGATGCCCGACGCCACCCTGAAAGATTGCGAACCCATGCAGAAACAACACTGGCCGATCCGCCGCCTGAAGCCGCAGGACATCGCGCCGGATTGGCTGGACGGCTTCGAGCGGCGCCAGCTGGTGGACCTGGTGTACCGCGCCGCGCCCGGAGGCGGCAGGCTGGCGCTGGCGGAGCCCTTCGTCGACGACTGGTCGAATGAGGAGAGGCGCGGGCTGTGTCGGGAACTGGCGCGCATCGCCGCGCGCGGACTGGTGCTGGAGGCCAGGCTGCAAGGGCGGCTGGCCGGTTTCGCCGCCATCGCTCCCGAACGGCTGGGGCCGGAAGGCGACTATCTGCAGCTGACGGAGTTGCAGGTGGCGCGGAGCTGGCGCGGCCGGGGACTGGGCCGCGCGCTGCTGCAGGCCTGCGCCGCCGGCGGACGGGAGCTGGGCGCAGGCAGGCTGTATGTCTCCTCGCATTCTGCGATAGAAACCGTGGCGTTCTACGAGCGCTGCGGCTGCGAGCCGGCGCGCTGGCTGCATCCGGCCCAGTTGGAGCGGGAGCCGTTCGACTGGCAGATGGAACTGAGTCTGGCGCGGGATTGAGCGCGGCCGCCCGGCGGCAAGGCCATGCCGGTGTGCTACGGCGGGGTGGTTCCCTGATGTCTTCCCGCGACAAGGAGCCGCCATGTCCCACACCATATGTCTGCACCGCGTGCTGCGCGCGCCGCCCGAACGGATCTACCGCGCTTTTCTCCTGCCGGCGCCTAGCTGGAGCTGGTGGCGGGCGAACGCATCCGCTACGCCAACAGCTTCGACGATCCTGATCTGTCCGGCAGCATGACCGCCACCGTCATGCTGACGCCAGCATCGTGCGGCGCCGAGCTTGGCATCGTGCAGGAGGGGATTCCGGACGCGATTCCGGCAGAGTAGTGCTAGCTGGGCTGGCAGCAGTCGCTGTGCCAGTTGGCGGCGCTGGCGGAGCCGGACATCCCGGGCTGAGGCGGGCGGGAAAAAGCCGGGCATGGCGCCCGGCTTCGTCGTTGCGCGGCGCGCTCAGTTGGCCGGCGCCCACGGGGCGCCGGCGCTGGGCACATTGCCCTGCGTCCACCACTTGGCGCAGTACTTGCCGCCCTGGTAGCTGACGCAAGCGCCGCCGGAGTAGGCCGTGCTGGCCGACCACGCTTGCAGGCCGCCGCCTTGCTGCTGCCATACCGCCGCCTGGCCCGGGGTATCGCCCTGGGTCCACCATTGCGCCTTCCAGCTGGCGCCGGCGTAGCTCACGGTATTGCCGGCGTTGTAGACCTGGCCGGTCGACCAAGGCTGGCCGTTGACCGGGCCGCCGCCGCCGGTGTCGCCGCCGCCGTAGCTGGGGTCCTGGGTGACGCCGCTGCCCCAGTGGTCCTTGAAGCCCTTGAACACATTGCTGAAGGCGTAAGGCATCTGCACGATGCCGGAACACTGCGCGTCGACATAGTGGCCGTTGTTGGGGCAAGACTTGTCGCGGCTGATCGACCACATCGACAGCAGGCCGATGCCGTTGCTGTTGGCCATGCCGTAGAGATCGCTGGCGTTGGCCACGGTGAAGGTTTCCGGCTGGGTGTCGTTCAGGCCCACCATAGGCGTCACGCCCACCTTTTGCCACAGCTGGGCGTCGGTCAGCGTCTGGCCGTGCGCCTTGTAGGCGGCGTCCAGCTGGGTGTACAAGGCCTGCGCCGCCTGCTTGGCCGCCAAACCCATGTTCGGATTGTTCTGGCCGTAGTCCATCGCCATGATGTTGACCGCGTCCAGCGCCACGCCGTTGCCCAGCGCCGAGTTCAGCACGTTCTGGCCGTCCTGGGTCAGGCCGAAGGGCATGGCCGGCAGGGTCAGCGACACATGCAGCGTCTTGCCCTTGGCCTTGTAGCTCTTCTGCAGCGCCGCCACTACCGAGAAGTTGCGCTGATTGGCGGCGGCGTCGGTCTGAGCTCCGCCTTCGATATCGAAATCGATGCGGCTCAGTTGATAGGTGTCCAGCACGGTCTGGTAGGCCGCCTGCAGGCTGGCGTTGTTGGTGCAGGCCTGTTGCAGCGGGGTGCCGTTGGCGCCGCCGAAGGACACCATCACTTCGCCGCCCTTGGCGCGGAAGTTGTCGATGCCGCTCTTGATGGCCGAGAGCTGCTGGTCGGCTGCGCTGCCGGGAATGGCGAGCACGCCGCCCCATGATGGACTGCAACCGCCCTTGGCGACGACGAAGGCCAGCGTGAACTGCTGGATGCCCTGGTTGACGCCTATCTTGTCTATCTGCGGCGTCGGCCACAGGGTGACGTCGACATAGGGGGCGAACGCGCGGGCTTGCGCGCCGGGGCTGGCAAGGGCCGCCAGCGCGGCGGCCAGGGTGGTGATAGAGGCTAGGGTTTTCATCACGAATTTCCTCCGGCGGTGCGCAGCAAGCTCGGCATGGCGGCCTGGTTTGCGCAGTGAATGGTTTATAAATTTGCCGACATTTGTCAGCAAATGCTAAATATACCCATCTGGAGTAAAAACTCAATAGAAAACAGATGCTATCTTTTGATGTGTCGCAAACCGTGCGCATCGGCTGCCGTATCGATAGATGCTGGCGGCAATCGGAGGACGTTCTGGGATGGGGGGCGGGCAGAAAGACGGCAGGCGGCGCCTGCCGTCCATTCCGCTCAGTCCAGCGGCCAGGGCATGGACTTGGGCGGGGAGGGGGCGGCATCCGTTTCTGCGACGGCGGGCGCGATGGCTACCGTATCGACTTCGCGCCACCACGGCGTCGCCTTGTCCGCGTGGGACGGTTCGACGGCTTCGCCCAGGCGGGGCATCAGCAATTGGACATTGCGCTGGGCGCTGAGGCTGAGCAAGGTTTCCGCCGGCTGGTCCCAGGCGTGCATCGCCAGATTGAAGGTGCCCCAGTGCACCGGCAGGAAGGCGCCGCCGCCCAGCAGGTCCAGCGCCTTCAGCGCATTGTCGGGGCCGAGGTGGATGTCGCCCCAGGCCGGGTGGTAGGCGCCGACTTCCAGCATTACCAGGTCGAACGCGCCCAGCCTGTCGCGGATGACGGCGAATTCGTCGGTGAGGCCGGTGTCGCCGCTGAAGAACACCGAGTGGCGAGGGGTGCGGATGGCCAGCGACGACCATAGCGTGGCGTTGCGGTCCTTCAGGCCGCGCCCGGAAAAGTGCTGCGACGGCGTTGCCGTTACGGTCAGGTCGGCAGTCGGGTGGCGGTAGCTTTCCCACCAGTCCAGCTCGGTGATACGCTGCGGCGCCACGCCGAAGGCCTCAAGGTGGGCGCCGACGCCCAGCGAAGTGACGAAGGGAACGTCGCGCTTGGCCAACTCGCGTATGGTCGGGTAGTCCAGGTGGTCGTAGTGGTCGTGCGAAACCAGCACCAGATCGATGGGCGGCATCTGGCGCAGTGGCACCGGCACCGGCTGGAAGCGCTTGGGCCCGGCCAGCCGGGAGGGCGAGGCGCGCGGCCCCCATACCGGATCGGTCAGCACCCGCAGGCCGTCTATCTCCAGCAATACCGTGGAATGCCCCAGCCAGGTGGCGCGCAGGCCGGAACCGGGCAGCTTGCGCCAATCGTCCAGGGGATTGTGCGCCGGCAGCGGCCCGCTTGGCACGCGGCGGTCGCCGCCGCAGAGGAAGTCGCGCAGCGAGGGCATCTGGACATTGGGGTCGCGCAGACCGGGCGCGATCGGGTGCAGATTGCGAAAGCCCTTGTCCGTCCAGAGAGGGGAGGACTTCATTCTTTCCAGGCGCAGGCCTGCGGGTTTTTTGCCAAGCGATTTCATTCCGTTCTCGCCAGTTCTCGCCGCGTGGGCGGGGTGAAAAAAGGTCAGCCGGTCCGCGACGCCGAGCCGGAATCTGTCCTCTTCAATATCCATACTAGTTGAGGCTGATCGGGCGAGAGTCAAGTCCGTCGTCTGTTTGCCCTGCGATGCCGGTTTCCAATCTGCCGGCTTGTCGTTGGATTGCCATGAATTCCATTTGGCATTTTTATGGTGATGGCGGCGAAGAAAGACGCTGGATGATTTTCATTGCGGTGAATGGCATTCCGAATATTTTCTTTTGGGTTCGACGCGGTATTTCTAATCAAGTGTTTGTTTTTATATGTAATCCGCCGGTTTTAGCTGTCTTGCAGTGCGGGGGACGCTTGCCTACAATCAAAGCCGGATTGGAATTGCTGAATAGCCGCTGGGCATTTTTTATTGCCGAAATAATGGCGGAAGAGTCGGGTTGGCAATGGTTGTGGCTTGATTTGCATTGAGATTGAATGGCGGGGGCTATGGGCCAAATGGAAGGAATCGCATCGTGAATGCGATAGAAGAAATATTGCTGCACTTGTGCCGCAGCGAAGGGCTGCCGGATTCCGCCGTGCTGGATATGGTCGCCGTGCAAAAAAGCATGCATCCTCGAGCCAGCCTGATGTATTGGGCCGTGGTGGATTTTGCGCTGCCCTCCACCGAGGAGCGCCTGTTCGTATTCGATACGCTGGAAAACAGCACTCAGCGCTTTCTGGTGGCCCACGGTCGCGGCAAGGACGCCGACGCCAACCTGATGCGCGCCAACACCTTTTCCAACGAAGCCGGTTCCGACGCCTCCTGCCTGGGCGTGTGCCGGGCTTCGGAGACCTATTTCGGCAGCCAGGGTCTGTCGCTGTGGCTGGATGGACTGGAGCGCGGCAACGCCAATATGAGGCCGCGCAATATCGTCATGCATGGCGCGCCCTATGTTTCGCAGCAGTATATCCGCGAGCACGGCATATTGGGCCGCTCGGACGGCAGTCTGGCAGTGGACTTGCAGTACAGCACCGGGCTGATCAATATGTTGCAGGGCGGCTCCTATATCAACTGCATCTGCTCCCACCACTGAACTCCGCCTTGCTCCGGACAAAAAGGCCCTGGAAGTTTTCCAGGGCCTTTTCGCAGCCAGGCCTCAGTTGAGTCGTTCCAGGCTGTAATTGGCCGGCTCCCAGGCAAAAGCGTCGGCGTCGCTGCGCACGTGGCCGATGCCGGGGAAGGCGATGTGCGCGGCGGCCACCCAGTAGCCGTGGGCGGCGGCATCGGCAAAGGCCTTGCGCCGCTGTTCGATTGCGCTTGCGGAGTCGACGTCGAAATCGATGGCGATTTCCGGATGCGCGAACTGCGCCTGCTGGGCGTGCACGGCGTCGCCCCAGAACTGCATGCGGGCGCCGTCGCTGCTCGCCTCGTAGAAGACATGGCCCGGGGTGTGGCCGGGGGTGGCGATGGCGCGGATGCCGGGGAACAGCTCGACGCCAGGCTCGAAGGTTTTCACCTTGCCGGCCGCCAGGTAGGGCGCCAGCGAAGCCTGCGCCTGGTCGAAGCCCTGGCGCTGGTCGAAGCCGGACGCGCGCGGTCCGTCCACTTTGGCCTTGTTGGCCGGATTCAGCCAGAAGTCGGCCTCGTTCCGGCTCAGATAGATGTCGGCGTTGGGGAACATCCGCTTGCCGGCCGCGGAGAGGCCGCCGGAATGGTCGAGGTGGACATGGGTGAGCAGCACCGCGTCGATGTCTTCGGGACGGTAGCCGGCGGCGCGGAGGTTTTGCTGCAGCCGGCCGGCTACGTTGGCGCCGAACAGCTGGCCGGCGCCGCTGTCCACCAGCAGCAGTTTGCCGCCGGTATTGATCAGGAAGGTGTTGATCGAGGTTTCCGCCTGGTCCGGCTTTTGGAAGCCGTTTTCCAGCAGGCGGCGGATTTGTTGCGGTTCCTCGCCGCTGAGCAGCTTGTCCAGCGCGACTTTCACCGTGCCGTCCGAGACGGCGGTGACCTCGAATTGGCCCAGCATCATCCGGTAATAGCCGGGCGCCTGGACGCGAACTTGCGGCGCCGCCGCGTAACTGGGGAAGGCGGGCAGCAGCGTGGTGGTGGCGGTAGCCAGGGCCAGCGCCAGGCTGGCGGCGAGGGTTTGCATTTTTCGGCTGAGTTTCATGATGGCTCCTGTCTGGTATGTCTGCGGCGATTTGCCGCTGGGCTTGACTGTATGTTCCAATACGCGGTCATATCGCTCAAATCGATTGGAAAGATAATGACTATCAGCGAAAGAGATTTCAGGGGGGTCGATCTCAATCTGTTGGTGGCCTTTTTGGTGTTGATGCGCGAGCGCAGCGTCTCGCGCGCCGCCGAGCAGCTTTACCTCGGGCAGCCGGCGGTGAGCGGCGCGCTGGCGCGGTTGCGCAACCTGTTCGACGACGAGCTGCTGGTGCGCACCGCAGGCGGCATGGAGCCCACCGTCAGAGCCTTGCAGCTGGAGGCCAGCCTGCTGCCAGCCCTGCAGGGCGTGCAAGCCGCGCTGTTCCAGCCGGCCGGATTCGATCCGGCCCGCGCCGAGCGCACCTTCACGCTGGCGATGCCGGACTGGGTGGAAATCTGGCTGATGCCGCGGGTGTTCGCCGAACTGCGCCGCCAGGCGCCGGGGATGCGCATCGCGGTCAAGGCTACCGACCCCTTCCAGGGCGCGGCCATGCTGGAGCGGCATGAAATGGAGCTGGGCATCGCCACGCTGCTGGCCGAGCCGGGTTGGATGCGCAGCCAGCCGCTGGCAAGAATGGGCTTCAGCTGCGTGCACCACGCGGCGCAGTTGCGGTTTGACGGCGGACTGTCGCTACCGGACTACATTGCGCATCCCCATCTGCTGGTCACCTACCGCGGCGCCTTCCAGAGCGGCATCGACCAGTTGCTGGCGGAACAGGGCCTGCAGCGGCGGGTGCAGTACATCACGCAGCAATTCAGCGCCTTGCCCAGCCTGCTGCGCGAAGTGCCGGCGCTGGCTACGGTGCCGGCCGCGCTAGCCAGACATTGGGCCGATTGCCAGAGTTTGCGCGCCTACCCGCTGCCGCTGCCGGTTCCGACTTTTGAAATCGCCATGTTCTGGCATGCGGCCAAGGACCGCGATCCGGCGCTGGAATGGCTGCGCGGGGTGATTGCCGGGTTGGCCTTGGAGATGGTGGCTTGAGGAGAGGCGGCTGTCGCGAGGACATGCCGGTTCCGGCGGCGCGGCCGGCGCGGGTAACCTGCTCTCCTAAGGGGCGCGGCCCGCCGGCCTGTTCCGCGGCCGCGCTCTGGAAGTTCAAGGCACGCGGCGCGTCATTCTGCTAGAACGGGATATTGAGCCAGAAAACCGGGGGATGCGGATGGCGACAATCAATAATCTGGATCTGCTACCGGACAACTTGCCGGCACCGCGCGACGATGGCGCCGCCGATCATCTGCGGGCCCGCTCGTTGCCGCCGCTGGCGCTGCCGGCTACCGACGGCAGCATGGTCGATCTTTCCGCATTGTCAGGGCGCAGCGTGGTGTTCATCTACCCACGAACCGGGCAACCCGGCGTTCCAGCCTTGGTGGAATATTGGAACGAGATCGCCGGCGCGCGCGGCTGCACGCCGCAGACCAAGGGCTACCAGGCGCTGGCCGGGGAGTTTCAGGCGCTCGGTTGCCGCATTTTTGGCCTGTCCACCCAGAGCCGCGCATATCAGCAGGAATTGGTTGCCCGGCTGGGGTTGCCGTTTCCCATTCTCAGCGACGAGCGCTTGCAGCTGGCGCGCGCGTTGTCGCTGCCCACGCTGGAAGTGGCCGGACAGACGCTGCTCAAGCGCATGAGCTGGCTGGTGCAGGATGGCCGCATTGTCCGCGTCCGTTACCCGGTGTTTCCGCCGGACGGCAACGCAGCCGAAATGCTGGCTTGGCTCCGCCAGGAGCCGGCGTAGCTATTCATGCCGCATATGTCCGCCGCGCGCTAGCTGGCGGCTTGCGGCCGAAGCGTGAACAACTCGTCGAAAATGGCGCGGAAGGCGGCCGCCGCGCAACGGGCGCCGCGCAGCGCTCCCAGCACGAACTCGCCGTCGGGCGGGCCTTGCTCGCGCAGCCAGCGCGCCAGCATGATTTCCTCATGTCCCAGCCGGTAGTCCAGCTGCGCGTGGCGGCATACTGCGTCGAAGCCCGGTGCCGCAAAAGGATACAACTGCGCGAAACCGGCGAACTGCCGTCGCAACGCTGCGGCGTCGCGTATGGTGGCCGGGGCGTGGAAGATGCCGTAGCAACCCAGATAGGCTGCCGGCCAACGACTGAGCGACACCATTAGCGCAATCAGCCGCCGAGTGCTGGCCAGCGCCGGGGTGTCCACCGCCTGGCAGCCCGGCGCGCCGCAGCGACGCAGGCCGTCGGCAATCATCGCCGCATGGCCTTGTTCCTCCTGGTAATGCCGCAGCAGGTGGGGGCGCAAGGCCGGCAGTTGGCAGTTTTCGCAGGCGCAGCGGTTGTGCAGGTCGGCGCCGGCGGTGCGGTGGTAAAGCTGGCCGAGAAAGCCGAACACCTCGCCGGCGGTAGCCTGGCCGGCCATAAAGCGCGGCCAGAACGGCGAAGCGAAAACGCCCAGCGCCCAGCTGTCGCACAAGGCAAGGAAGCCATCGAGAAAGCCGTCTACGCCTTCTGGACGGGCCGGCAGCGAATGCAGCGCGTCGCATTGCTGCAGCCGTTGTTGCAGTAGGCGGGGCAAGCCGCTGTCGACCGCGGCCATGCCGTTCTCCAGCGATGCCAGCCCAAGGTCGAGAGCCGCTGGGGCGTCGGCTATGCTCAACCGCCATTGCGGGGTGTCAATCACCAGCGAGCGGGCCTGGCGGCGGTATCCGACGTGGGGTCCCAGTATCCAGACGGATGCCATCTTATCCGGTTCCCCCCGCGCCAAGGCGCGGCAATGCGTAGCCATCCAGCGGCAGGCTAAAGGTTTTCAGCTCGCTGTATTGCTCCATGCTCCAGCGTCCGCCTACCCGTCCCAGGCCGCTGGCGCCGCGGCCGCCGAACGGCGCGCGCACATCGCGGATGACCGGGCTGTTGACCGCGACCACGCCGGTGCGCAGCTGGCGCGCCAGGCGCAGCCCCTTGGCGGCGTCGGCGCACCACACCGTAGCGGCCAGGCCGTAGTCGCTGGCGTTGGCCAGCGCTACCGCCTGTTCGGCCGTGCGGAACGACGTAACGGCCACCACCGGGCCGAAGACTTCCTGGCGGAACAGGCTCATTTGGGGGGCGACGCCGTCGAGCACCGCCGGTTGCAGATAGCTTCCATCCAGATCCTTGGGGCGCAGGCCGCCGCAGAGCAGGCGGCCGCCCTCTTGTCGCGCGGTTTCCAGATGGCGTTCTATCGTCCACAAATGGGCTTCGTCTATCATCGGGCCGATTTCGCTCAAGGGATCGCAGGGGTCGCCGATGCGCAAACGGCGCACGCGCGCGACGAAGCGGTCGAGGAAGGCGTCCTTGATGTCCTGTTGCAGCAGCAAGCGAGAACCTGCGGTGCAGACTTCGCCGTTGCTGGCAAACGCGGCCAGCATCGCGCCGTCCACCGCAGCGTCCAGATCGGCGTCGGCCAGCACGATGGTCGGGGATTTGCCGCCCAGTTCGTACAGCGTGCGCCGGAATGCGCTGACAGGCTGCGCGGCGATGTCCCGGGCGGCGTCGGCGCCGCCGACGAAGCACAATCCGTCCAGTTGCGGGTTGCGCGCCAGCGCTTGGCCGGTGGGGGAGCCGGGGCCATGGATGATGTTGACCACGCCGGCGGGGAAGTCCAGCGCGGCGATCAACTCGGCCAGCAGCGATAGGGTGAAGGGTGCGCGCTCCGAGCTCTTGAGCACCACGGTGTTGCCCATGGCCAGCGCCGCCGCCAGATTGATGGTGGCGACGGCCAGCGGCGCGTTCCATGGCGCCAGGATGGCGACGACGCCCAAGGGTTCGCGCTGCACGATCTGCCAGTAGGCATTGTCCATCGCGAAGCATTCGCCGGCCAGCCGCTGGCATTCCGCGGCGAAATAGCGGCAGTGCGCGATGGCGCGCGGCAGGTGCCCTTGCGAGGTCATGCTCAGCAGCATGCCGGTGTCGGCGGTTTCCGCGCGCGATAGCGCATCGAGATTGGCTTCTAGCTGGTCGGCCAGGGACAGCAGCAGGTCGGCGCGGTGGGCGGCGGGCAGGCCGCTCCAGCGGCCATCGTCGAAAGCGTTGCGGGCGGCGGCGACGGCAGCGGCCACTCGCGCGGCGTCCGCCGCTGGCGCCAGCCCCAGCAGGGCGCCGCCGGCCGGATTGTAAGTGGCGAACAGTTGCGGCTGTTGTTGCGGCGATAAGGCGCCGTCTATCAGTTCGGCAAGTATGCGTTCGCTCATGGCGGAGTTCCTTTGACGGGGCCTGGGTCGAATTGCGGGGGTGGGCGGTTACTGCATGGCGTTGTGGCAAGCGTTGAGGGTGAAGGCGGGGATGCCGCGCAGGTGTTCGAAGGCGCGGGAAAAGGCATTCGCGGCTTCGTCCAGACTGGCGCGCGAGTGCCGCGCCGACAGCCAGCCGTGGTTGGCGTGGCAGTCCACGCCTTCCAGCAGCAGGGCCATGCGCAGCAGCCGGTGTTGCGGCGCATGCTGCGCCGCCAACTGCACCATGGCGGTGCCGGGTGAGATGGACAGGTCCCTGGCGCGGGCGCCTATCACCAGGTGGAAGATCGAGCTTTGCGCGTAGGCGCCGACATCCACTCCCGCCGCTTCGGCGGCGGCGTTGATCGACCGGGTCAGGTCTGCGGCGGCCTGGTTGGCCCGCGTTAGCGGCTCGCCGTCGCCGATCAGCTCCAGTGTGGCCAGCGCAGCCGCCGCGGTGATCGGGCAGCCGTTGAAGGTGCCGCTGTGTATCAGCCGGCGGCTGTCGAATACAGACATCAGTTCGGCGCAGCCGCCGACCAGCGCGCCGGGCATGCCGCCGGCGGCGATTTTCGCCAGCAAGGTCAGGTCGGGGCGCACCCGGCTCATGGCCTGCACGCCGCCCAGATGGTAGCGGAAGCCGCTGATGACTTCGTCGAAAATAAGCAGGCTGCCATAACGGTCGCACAGAGCGCGCAGCGCGGACAGGTGTTCGGCTGACCAGGCCAGGCTGCCGGAGCTGCCGCCGCCAGGCTCCAATATCAGCGCCGCCACGTCGCCCACTGCCAATTCCTCCTCCGTCGCGGCCAGATCCAGCGGAGGAATAATGCCGACGTGGTCTTCCACCCCAGGATTGAAGCCGGCCGCGGCGGCCGGCAGCATGTGAGCCAGGCAGTCGTCGAACCAGCCGTGGAAGTGGCCATCGACCCGGACGATGCGGCTGCGGCCGGTGGCGACCCGCGCGACCCTCAGCGCCAACTGCGCGGCCTCGGATCCGGAAGCGGTGAAGCGCACCTGTTCGCAGGAGGGGAAATAATCGCGTATGCGTTCCGCCCAGGCGAAATGCAGGCGGTGGACGCCGCCCAGGTGCTGTCCCTGCTCCATCTGCCGGGAGACGGCGGCAACCACCGCCGGGTGGGCGTTGCCAAACAGCAGGGCGCCGTGGCCCATCCACAGGTCCAGATAGCGTCGGCCGTCCACATCCCATTTGTAGATGTCCCGCGCGCGCTCGAACACTACCGGATATGGCTCCAGCCGCCAGCTGTCATGGCCGCTGCCGCCGGCCAGCGGGTTGCCGCCAGCGCGCCAGACCCGGCCGTCCGGCCGGGCGCGGCGATAGCGTTCCAGCAGCGCCTGTTCCGCCTCGCTTGTCTGCCTCATAGCAACCCTTCCAGTTGCAGCGCGCGGCGCGGGGCGAAGCCCTCGGCGTGGCCGTAGTAGCTGAAGATGCCTTCGAAGAACAGGATGAACGACTCGGCGACGCCGCGCATCACGCTGCGGACGCGCCGCAGTTGAACGGGCGAGAGCAGCGGCGCCTCGCGGCACAGCCGCATGAACACCGTGCTGTCATGGCCCAGCGCCACGTCCAGGCTGGCATGACGCTGAAAGGCGTCGAACATGCCGGCCGCGTATGGATAGCACGCGCGGAGCCGGCTGTAGAATTCGTCCAGCACCGCCAGCGACTGCGGCGCCAGTCCCGGCTGCATGATCGCGAAGCTGGCGGTGTAGGCCAGTTCGCCTTCGTAGGCGTATTCGACCAGCTGGTTGATCAGCGCGCGGGTATGGGGCAGCGGCGGAGCGGCCTGGATCGAGGCCGGGTCGAGATGGCAGCGCGCCAAACCCTCCAGGAAGATGCCGCCGTGGCTCATCTCCTCGACGTAATGGCTGGCGATCGGATTGCGCAGTTGGCGCATTTCGCGAGTGTGGGCCACGCCGAGCGGCATGTAATCGTTGGCAGCATCGACGAAATGATAAAACTCGACTCCCCAGCCCAGAATTTGCGATGGGCTGCATGCGCCGGACAATACGCTGTCCCAGAACGGTTGCTCGAAGATTGGCTTGGCCCAGAAGCGCGCTTCCGCCTGCAAGGCGGCGGCGAGCTCGGCGTGACTGGCGGCGGCGGCGGCGCGCTCAAGGTCGAGCAGCAAGTCGGATTCCAGCAGCGCCTGCAATGCCGGCTCCAGCAATTGGCTAGTGTGAATGCCTTGCTGTGCAAGCAGCTCGGCCGGGCAGCCGGGCTGGCGCAGCGCTTGAATCACCGCAGCGATCTGCGGCGCCAGCAGGCTTTCCAGCAGAATCTCCTCCTCGCGGCAGGAAATCAGCACGCTAGTGTCCGCGGGCAGCGCCCGGCAGATGGGCGACAGCAAGTAACGGCGCTGGGCGATCGTCATGCCCTTCCCCTGTATATGCGCAGCGCCCGCAACGGAAAGGCGTCGGCGGATTGGTAGAACTTGAGGATGTCGTCCGACCACATTTCCAGCGTCTCGACCAGCGCGTAGGCATCGCGCAGCGCGGCCAGAGCGCGTTCCAGCGGAATCGGCCCGGTCAGCCGCACCACTTTTTCCACAAAATCTCCATGGCCGTAATCCTCGTCCAGCAGCGCGTGGTCGGCCATCGGCTGCACCGCCGCTCGCTGGTCGCCGTCATAAAACCGGGCAATCTGGTCGAAGAACAGGTGTGCGGCTTCACGGTCGCGTCCGGTAGACTCCAGAAATCCCGAGCAGGCGGCATAGCGCAGGCAGTCGCGCCGCGCCGCCGCCCGCATCAGGTTCTGGATGGCGCGGGTGGAAGGCAGTGGTTGCAGCTGCGCCCGCAGCTCGGGACCGATATCCAGCGCATCCAGCGAATGTTCGAAGAAGGCGTAGTGATCCCATTCCTCGACGAAGTGCTGGGAGAAAATGGCGCGGATGGCGCGGTTCTCGGTGTGGGCGATCGCCATCGGCAGCCTGTCCATCACATTCTCGATGAAGAACCAGGACTCGATGACCCAGCCGATGAATACCGGCCGTGGCAGGCTGCCCGCAGTGAGGCCCCGCCACAATGGGTGGGAGAACAGCCGGGGCTTCCAGTGGGAGTACAGGCGGCGGCAGGCGGCGGCGAAAGCTTGCGGTTCTACGGCGGAGTCGACGCGCGCGCGGCCCTGATGCAGCGCGCCCAGCTCGGTCAGCTGGTCGACGATGGCGCGCAGCGTGTCAGCCGCCAGGCCGCTGATCCTGCCGGCAGTGTGGATGTCGGTCAGCCCGTTCAGCGAGGCCATCGCCTGCTGTAGCCGGGCGGGCGAAGACCCGGACAGGGTGAACACGGTGTCTTCGATTTCCACTTCCAGCGCCTGGCCGACGATGTTCAGCCGCGCATCGGCGCGCAGCAGCGGCAGTTCAGTGGTTGACATGATGGTTCCCGGCAAGTTGGCTTGGCAAGAAGAGGAAGCAGGCGGGCAAGCGGACTGCCCGCCCACCCGCGCGGCCGACTTACTTGACAATCACGCCAACAACCGAGAGCGCGCTGGTTGGCCGCTTCTTGCTCACCTGAACGGTGATCTCGTTACCCAGTTTTTCCGGATCGCTTTCCACGATCCGAACATGGCTGGAGGTTCCCTTGGGGACGTGGATCAGGACTTCTTTTTCGTCCAGAGGCTTGCGTACGGGGTCTGTCATGGCAACTCCTTTGAAAAAGGCTATGTTGCGGAAGAACGGCTAAGCCGTAGGTGAATCGGGCGGGAGGTTCGTTTGCATTTGGCATGCGAGCCCGCCGGGCGCTGCTACTGCAATTGAGTGATAGAGGTGGGGCGAAAAATGTCAAGGGAATTAATTTGTAATCATTTGGATGGTAATTGGCTGGGATTTTGCCCCGACCGCGGCGCGGGTCTGCCGGATCGGCGCAGGCCATGCCGCCGATTGATCCTGAGGCCGGCGATTCCCGCGCCGCCCATCCAGTGGGGAATCCAGATGCCACGCGTCGCGGACCCCACTACAGCGTGTGGCTGGAGGGCTGTCGCCAAACCGCGCGGCATGACGTGAAGCGTCTGGGGGGATGGCCCTGGGGCCTTCAAGGCCAAGACCGGCGCGAAGGCGGGCTCGGTGATTTTGCGACGTCATGCTGGTAATTAAGACAGTTTTTCATGTCGAGCTGCCTGAGCGCAGCCAAGAGCCGGCTTGGCGGTCAAGCCATCGCCTATTCAATCTGCTTGGCGCCCTGCGGCGGCCGTCTATGCGAAAATGGCATGACCAGCCTACGAAAATCCGAGCGAGGTCACGCGGGATTGTCGTGGCGGGCGGCCATGTCTACGGTAGCGCGTCCATTCCGGAGAGTCTTTTGGGTGGCGGCGGTTTCCGGTCCGGCTTGTGGATCGCGGCAGGTTCACCCGTGGATGCCGCGCGGCGCCGTCGCTCCAAAAAGCGCAGCGTGGCATGTCCGCAGCAAGCGGCTCAAGATGGCGAATATTGAGCGATTGGCGGCCAAGCAGCAGGCTCTGGCATCTTGCGATGCCAGAATCTTTACGCAAGGCGATGCGAACTGCCGCGCATCAGCCGGACGGCAGGCTCAGCCGCAGGCCCCCACGTGGCCGCAGGCGGTGCAGAACTCGCAGCCGTCCTTCTTGATCAGCGCGTGGTTGCCGCATTCCGGGCAAGGCTTGCCGGCCAGCGGTTTCAGCGGCGCGGCTGCTTCCATGGCGAACAGGTCGCTCTGCTCCGGCGCCATCACCCCCATTTCCTCCACCGGCACGCCTTCTTCGGTGAGCACGCCCAGCATCGCGTAGCGGTGGATGGTCAGGCGGGCTAGATAGGCGACGGTGGACGGCCAGCTCTGCGACTTTTCCAGGCTGGGGATGCGGGCGAAGAAGTCGCCTTGCGGTTCGGCGTAGTTCAACAGCTTGCGCAGTTTCAGGCCTATCCAGGCCGGGTCTATCACCCGCATGTCCAGGCTCAGCATCTTGCACAGGCCGTCCAGCTCGCGCGGATAGGCGCCGGCCAGCCACACCGAGTACGGCCGGCGCTTGCCGTTGGGCAGGATCAGCTCCTTGATGAACAGCACGAAGTCGTCGCCGGTTTGCGGGTTGACCACGTCCACCGACCAGCTCATGGTGCCGTCGCTGCCGGATTTCGGCTCCTTGCGCGCGAACAGCGCGTCCATCACCGGCGTGGCTTCGCCGGCTTCCAGGGTCAGCGCGCCCAACTGCTCGACGCGGTGGCGCACCACCTGGCCCAGCGCGGCGGCGGCGGAGGTGGCGTGGACGGTTCTGTCGCCCAGCTGGAACTGGTAGCGCTTGTCGCCGTTGGTGCGCGACAGCGCGTCCAGTTTGGCCGCCAGCCAGGCGCGGTCGCGGCAGCGCATGTCCATCGACAGCGTCTTGGCGATGGCGGACAGGCCGCGCTGCACCTCGGTGGCGTTGACCCAGCATTCGAACGGCGTGGCGCGGCCGTTTTCCATATGGCCGACCACCACGGCGAAGTGGCCGGCGTCGCCTTCCACCATGAAGGTCCACGACGGGTTGCCCTCCTTCAGCTTGGGACGGTTCGGCCATTTCAGGCTGGACAAGGCCGGCGTGGGCGCGGTGTTGAGGGTGACGCGGCGGTCCGGGTCGCCGTCGCCGCTGCCGGACAGGTCTTGCGGCGCGGCGGCGATCTGGGCCGGCTCCACCGACAGCACCGAGCCCAGCACATTGTTGGGGCGGTAGGTGGTGATGCCCTTCAGGCCGGCGCGCCAGGCTTCCAGGTACAGGGTTTCGAAGTCCTCGAACGGATAGTCGGCCGGGACGTTGACGGTTTTGGAGATGGCGGTGTCGACATAGGGGGCGACGGCGGCCACCATCCGCATGTGGTCGAGCGCGCTCATCTCCAGCGCCGAGACGAAGTAGTCGGGCAGGCGGGCGGTATCGCCGCCCTGCATCCGCCACACGCGGTAGGCGTGGTCTTCCACCAGGTATTCCTGCTGGCTGCCGTCGGCCATCCGCTTCTTGCGGGTGTAGAACCAGGAGAACGGCGGCTCGATGCCGTTGGAGGCGTTGTCGGCGAAGGCCAGCGAGATGGTGCCGGTGGGGGCGATGGACAGCAGATGCGAATTGCGGATGCCGTGTTTGCGTATCCTGGCCTGGATCTTGTCCGGCAGTCGGCTGGCGCAGTGCGGCGCGGCCAGGTATTGGTCGGCGTCGAACAGGGGGAAGGGGCCTTTTTCTACGGCGAGGTCAACCGAGGCGTCGTAGGCGGCGTCGCGCATGCTTTCTGCGATGCGGGCGGCGAAGCGGCGGCCTTCCTCGCTGTCGTAGCGTATCTTCAGCATGATCAAAGCGTCGCCAAGGCCGGTGAAGCCCAGGCCGACGCGGCGCTTGTTCATCGCCTCGCGCTGCTGCTCAGGCAAGGGCCACACGGTCAGGTCCAGCACATTGTCCAGCATCCGGATCGAGGTGCGCACCACTTTCTCGAACGATTTGAAGTCGAAATGGGCCTTGTCGCCGAACGGCGCGCGCACGTGGCGGGCGAGGTTGATCGATCCCAGGTCGCAGCAGCCGTAGTCCGGCAGCGGCTGTTCGCCGCAGGGGTTGGTGGACTCTATCACCTCGCAATAGGACAGGTTGTTGTCCTGATTGATGCGGGTCATGAACAGCACGCCGGGCTCGGCGTGGTCGTAGGTGGAGGCCATGATCTGCCGCCACAGCTCGCGGGCGCGCACGCTGCGGTACACCCATAGGCCGTCCTCGCGCTGGAAGCTGTCCGGAAAGGCGCTGGAGGCCGGCTCCACCGCGTGGGTCAGCTGCCAGTCGGCGTCGGCTTCCACCGCCTGCATGAAGGCGTCGGACACGCCGACTGAGATGTTGAAGTTTTTCAGGTCGCCCTGGTCCTTGGCGTGGATGAAGGCCTCCACGTCAGGGTGGCTGATGTCCAGCACGCCCATCTGCGCGCCGCGGCGCGCGCCGGCCGATTCCACCGTCTCGCAGCTGCGGTCGAACACCCGCATATACGACACCGGGCCGGAGGCGCGGCTGTCGGTGCCCTTCACCCGCGCACCCCTGGGGCGGATGCGCGAGAAGTTGTAGCCGACGCCGCCGCCGCGGCGCATGGTTTCCGCCGCCTGCAGCAAGGCCTGGTAGATGCCAACCTTGCCGTCCTCGGTCTCCGACACCGAATCGCCCACCGGCTGCACGAAGCAGTTGATCAGCGTGGCCCTGAGGTCGGTGCCGGCGGCGGAATTGATGCGGCCGCCGGGGATGAAGCCGTGGTCCAGCGCTTCGAAAAACAGCGGCTCGAAGCGGGCCGGGTCTTTTTCCAATGCCGCCAGCGCGCGGGCGACGCGGCGGCGGACTTCGCTGACGCTTTGTTCGCCGTTCTTGGCGTATTTTTCCAGCAACACCTCGCGTGAGATGTCCTGCTCCGCCATGGCGGCGATGTTTTCCTGCTGCATGGAGCGCTCATCCTTACTGATGCGGTGTTCGACGACGGCGGCATGTCCGAATCGGCATGAAAAAACGGCGTAGCACACTATATGTTGTTACGCCGTTGCCATTTAAAGCGCAAGTATTGTGTTTGTGCCGCTTTGATTATAGCGCGGTCACGGTCGGGCCTACGCTTACTTGGCGGTGATTTTCACCGCCAGTTCCACGCCGTCGCGGTTGGCCGAGGTCTTTTGCGGCGCGTCCAGCGTCACCCGCTCGGCGAGGTCGGGCGCATGGCGCAGCATCACCTTGCGGGCGTTGGCGCCGCGTAGTTCGGCCAGTTTCACCAGGTCGGCCTGGCTCACTTTTTCGGCCGCCAGCATCTCGTCGCGCAACAGCTTGGCCAAGGCCTCGCCGGACGGGCCGCCCGGCTTCAGCGTGTGGCCCAGCAGCTTGAGCCGGCCGATGCGCTGGCCGTAGACGGTTTTGATCGCGGACTGGGTCTGCGCGTCCTTCAGGTCCAGTGACGGCAGCGGCTCGTCGTCCATCGGCGCGTGGCCGGCGGCGGCCAGCACGGCGGAGTCGATGCGGGCGCGCGCCAGCTGCTTGCCATCCTCGTCAGACGCGTAGCCGCCGGAGATCGCCAGCTGCATCTTGGGCCGCTTGGCCATCAATCCCGCCACCTTGTCCAGCTTCTCGCGCTCTGGCGGGCTGACATGGGCCTCGCCGGCGACGAAGCGGATGTCGTCGAAGCCGTCGCCGCCCAACAGCGCGCCCAGCGCGCGGAACGGCGCGGTGACCACCTTGGTGACGATGTTGACGAAGGCCTTCCATATCACCTGGCCGTAGCTGAATTGCGGATCGTCCAGGCTGCCGGCGACCGGCAGGTCCAGGTCGATGCGGCCGTTGCTGTCTTCCAGCAGCGCCACCGCCAGCCGCAAGGGCAGATGGGGCGACTTGTCGCCTTTCAGCTCGTCTCCCAGCTGGATCGAGTCGATCACGATGCGGTTTTCGCCCTTGAGCTGGCGGTGCTCCAGCAGATAGCGCAGCTCCAGCGACAAGCGGCCGTCCTTCACCTGCCAGCCGGCGAAATTCATCGAATAGGGGTTGAGGTTGTTCAGCGCCAGGTTGTGGAAGTCCAGACGGATGTCGGTGCTGTCGGTGGGAGACAGCGGCGACAGCGCGCCGCGCACCTTCACTTCACCGTATTGGTCCACCGCGCCGTCCAGCGTGATGCGACCGCGGCCGCCGGCGCGGGTGGACAGGTTCTGGATGCTGCCGCGCAGATGGTGCATGCGGGTGGCGAAATCCGGGGTCATGCCGTGGTCGGCGAATTCCACCGCGCCGTTCTGCACGTGGATGCTGTGCACGTCCACTTGCGGCAGCGGGGCCGCTTTGCCGCTGCCGGCCGGTTTGACCGGCGGGATGCGGCTGGCGAAGATCTGCTGCCAGTTGAGGCGGCGCTGCGGATCGAGGATCAGTCGGGCGCGCGGCTGGTCCAGCCGCACGTCGTTGATGTTCACTTTCAGCGGCATGCCTTGCACCTGCAGCCGGCTGAGGCTCAGATTATTCCAGCCCAGCAGCGGCAGCGCCTCGCCCGGCTCCTGCAGCGCCATCTTGGCTAGTTTCAGTTGGCCGGCCAGCTTCCATTGCGTAGCGGAGGCGGCGTGCAGCTGCAGGTCGGTGGATAGCGCGCCGCCGGAGAGTTTGAGCGGCGTGCCGGACAGCGCGTATGGTGCCAGCGGGGCGATGGGCAGCGCGTCAAGCCGGATGCGGCCATGGACGGACTGCTGGTCCGGATTCAGATCCAGCTTGACGGCCAGGCGGCCGTTGCCCATCCGTCCGTTCAGGTCCAGCCCCAGTTGCTGGCCATCCTGGGTGGCCAGCAGGCCGGATAACTGGTCCACGCCCAGCGTCAGCGGCTTGGGCAGCGCCAGATCGCGCCAGCTCAGCCCGCTGTCTTCCAGCTTGATTGCCGGGTAGGACAGCTTCCAGGCTGCCGCCTTGTCGGTTTTGTCCGTCTTGACGGCTTTTTGCGGGCGCTGAGCCAGCAGTTGCTGCAACTGCAGCTGGCCGTTGCGCTCGCGCTGCAGCGCCAGTTGCATGCCGCGCAGCGTGACATCGCCCGGTTTCAATTGCCGGAGTTTAAGGTCGATCAGCGACGGGGCCAACTCGGCGTCTGCCAGCGTCAGCCAGGGAGGGCCGCCGGCCGCGCCCAGCTTGAGATTGGCCAGGCTCAGGCCCAGGTCGTTCAGCTGCAGGCCGTGTTCCGGGCTGAGCGATATCCTGGCTTGCAGCTGCGGCATGTCGGTTTGCAGCTGCATCGGCTTGAGGTAAACGCCGTCGCGCCATTCGCCGTGCCATCGATTGAAGCGGAGGCTGTCCACCTTGACCAGCCAGGGCGAGGGCTGGGCCGGTTTGGCCGCGGGTTTTGCCGGCTGGGCGGAGGGCAGCGCCCGCAGCCAGTCCACCCCGCCGTTGGCGTCGCGGCCGGCGCTGACCCGGCCCTGGTTCAGCTCCACCTTGGCGATGGTCAGCAGCGAGCGGGACAGGTCCAATGCGCCGCCTTCCACTTTCAGTTCGGGCAGATGCAACTCGCCGCCGCCGCCGGGCGCGCGCAGCGTCAGCTGTTTGAGGCTGGCGCTGAGGGGGGAGATGGTGAGGTCCGGCCTGCTGCCGTTCATCTCAAACTGGTAGCGGGCATAGACCGACAATGCGCCTTGCGGTTTTTCCACCGAGAAATAGGGGCGGACGTAGTCCCAGATCGACGCCAGCGGCAGGCCCTGCATGCTGGCCTCGCCGCTCGATTGCAGCGGCTGCAGCCGCATGCTGCCTTTCCAGTCGAAGCGGCCGCCGCCTTCCAGCTCGGCGTGCAGCGCGTAGCGGCCGTTTTCCGCCAGCGTGGACAGGTCGGTCAGGCTGAGGTTGATCGGCATCAGGCGGAAACGCTCATGCTTGCCGTCGTTATGATCGTTCAGCCGGACCTGGCCGTCGCGCAGATTGAGCGCGGTGATTTTCAGCCGCGGCAACTTTTCCGGCGCCGAGCCGTCTTCCAGTTTGGGCGGGCCGGACAGGTCCGCCGCCAGTTTTTCCCAGTTCCATTGGCCGTCCGCTCCGCGTTCCAGCCACAGCTTCGGGCTGTCCAGCGTGAATTCGCTGGCTTGCCAGCGTCCCAGCAGCAGCGCGTAGGCGTCGGCGTTCAGGTAGACGCGGCGGGCGAGGAACAGCGGGTTGCCGTTGCCTTCGCGCAGGGCCAGGCCGTCCAGCGTCAGCTCCATGCTCCATGGCGTGATGCGCACCTGCTGGATGCTGAGCTGGCGGCCATGCTTCTTTGCCCAGTCGGCGACGGCCTGTTGCAGCAGCCGCGGGGCCAGCAAGCCGAGAAAAGCCCAGAACGCCAATAGCAGCGCGATGGCGATGGTTAGCCAGCGCAGCCAGCGGCGGGGTTTGCGGGGAGAGGGGGAGGGTGTGGCAGCTTCGGCCGGAACATGGGTATTCATATCGCTTAATTCTAATACACTTTGGGCGCGCCGTCCTGTTGCATTGTTTGTCCTATTGTTGACCAAAGTTGACAGCGGAATGGCATGCGACCGTTGCGGCGGCTGGCGACTGCTGGCTAGGATGGTCAGGTGTTCAAGATATTGAACGCAAAATTTGCCAAATTTTTATCACGAAAGGTTGATTATCTTGCAACAAAGCCACCGGCCACGCCGGTCATTCATCTTATTTTCAACAGCTGCGGCCACGCCGCTGCTGGCGGACCGCTGCCTATTCCTGCTTCAAGCCAGGCGGCCCCACACCCTGGCCAACCCGGCCCGGCTGCTGGGCAGTTCCGGAACCCATACTTAAAGACAGAGGCTTCAATGGATAGTGCCAATGCAATCAATCAATGGCTGGACGAACATCGCATCACCGAGGTGGAGTGTCTGATCCCGGACATGACCGGCCTCGCCCGCGGCAAGATCGTGCCGCGCCACAAATACAATCCCGCCGAGGGGCTGCGCCTGCCGGAGGCGGTGCTGTCGATGACGGTGACCGGCGACTACCCGGACCGCGATTTCACCTCGGTGGCCGACCCGGACATGAAGCTGATCCCGGATGCCAGCACCTTGCGTCCGGTGCCATGGAACAAAGAGCCCACCGCCCAGATCATCCATGACTGCTATTCCTTTGCCGGCCAGGCGGTGGACCTGGCGCCGCGCAATGTGCTCAAGCGCATCCTGAAGCTATATGAAGACAAGGGCTGGAAAGCGGTGATCGCGCCGGAGATGGAGTTCTACCTGGTGGAAATCCAGCCGGACGAGGACATGCCGCTCAGGCCGCCGGTGGGCCGCACCCGCCGCACCGAAGCCGGCATGCAAAGCTTTTCCATCGACGCGGTCAACGAATACGACGACATCTTCGACGTGATGTACGACTGGTGCGAGGCGCAGGGCCTGGCGCTGGACACGCTGATTCACGAGATGGGCACTGCGCAGATGGAGATCAACCTGGACCACGGCGATCCGCTGGAGTTGGCCGACCAGGTGTTCCTGTTCAAGCGCACGGTGCGCGAAGTGGCCATCCGCAACAATATGTACGCCACCTTCATGGCCAAGCCGATGCAGGGTCAGCCCGGCAGCGCCATGCACCTGCACCAAAGCGTGGTGGACGCCGACGGCCGCAATATCTTCAGTCAGGCCGACGGCAACCCGTCGCCGGCCTTCCTGCACTTCATCGGCGGCCTGCAGCGCTATCTGCCGGCGGCGATGCCGTTCTTCGCGCCGTATGTGAACTCCTACCGCCGCCTCAGCCGCTACACTTCGGCGCCGATCAACCTGTCCTGGGGTTACGACAACCGCACCTGCGGTCTCCGGGTGCCGCATTCCGGGCCGGAAGCGCGGCGCGTGGAGAACCGGCTGGCCGGGGTGGACGTCAATCCCTACCTGGCGATGGCCGCTAGCCTGGCTTGCGGCTATCTGGGCATGCGGGAGAAGATCCAGCCGTCCGATCCCCTGTCCGGCAGCGCCTACGAGCAGCCGCATCAGCTGCCGCGCCATCTGGACGACGCGGTCGACACGCTGCTGCGCTGCAAGCCGTTGGCGGAGCTGTTCGGCGAGCATTTCGTCGAGACTTACGCGGCGATCAAGGAGGCGGAGTACCGCGAGTATTTCGATGTGATCAGCCCGTGGGAGCGACGGTTTCTGCTGTTGCATGTGTGACGGGGCAGGCGATCCGCCCGCGAGCGCGGGCGGGTGGCGCTTCAGCCGCCGGCCAGTACCTCGGTCAGCATCGCCACGCCGTTGTGTTGTTGCAGCGGGTCGTAGAAGCTGAAGTTGAGCCGCATCGCGTTCAGCCGCGGCTGGTTGTCCTGGAAGAACAGCGGCGCCGGCGCAAAGTGTATGCCTTGTTGCATCGCCTGCGGCAATTGGCGGCGGCAGTCCATGCCCTCGGGCAATTCCAGCCACAGGAAGTAGCCGCCTTGCGGCGTGATCAGCCGGGTGCCCGCCGGCAGATGGCAGGCCAGCTGTTGCCGCATCGCCAGCCAGTTGGCCTGCAGCCGGCTGCGCAGCAGGCTCAGCATATCCTCGTGATGGCCGCCGGCCAGCAGCCGCGACAGCGCCATCTGGCTGGGCAGCGGAGTGGACAGCGAGCTGCACAGCTTGAGGCCGAGGATGCTGTCGCGGTAGCGGCCGGCGGCGATCCAGCCGACGCGGTAGCCCGGCGCCAGCGATTTGCTGAACGACGAACAGTACAGCACGCTGCCGCGCTGGTCGTAGGCCTTCAAGGGCAGCGGTGCGCTTTCGCCGAAATACAGTTCGCGGTAGGTGTCGTCCTCGATGATGGGCAGGCGGTGCCGGTCCGCCAGCGCCAGCAGCGCTTCCTTGTCGGCGTCGCTCATGGTCAGGCCGGTGGGGTGCTGGAAATTGGCCATCGCCAGAATCCCGGCCGGCTGGTGCTGGACGATCAACTGCTCCAGCCGTTCCAGATCTAGCGCTTGGCCGGGCGGGGTGGCCAGCGTGTGGACGGCGATGCCCAGTTGTTCCAACTGGTCGAACAGCGCCGGGAAGGCCGGCGTCAGCACCAGCATCGCCGCGCTGCCGGACAGCTTGGTCACCGCCCGTATCGCCAGGCTGAGCGCCTCCATGCCGCCGCAGGTCACCAGCAGCTCGTCGCCGTCCAGCTCCACGCCTTGCGCCAGGTAGCGCAAGGTCAATTCGCGCCGCAGGCCCTCGTAGCCGGTGCTGCCGTTGCCGGACAGCGCGTAGCGGTAGTCCCGCAGCGCGCGGGTCAGCGCCCGGCTGAGCGGGGTGGTGTTGATCAGCGCCGGGTTCATGTAGGGGCAGCCCCAGGGCATGGGCAGCGCGCTGGTCAGGTGTTCGATGCGGATGCCGCTGCCGTCGCTGTGCAAGGGCAGGTTGCTGGGCAGGATGGCGCTGCGCGCCAGCACCCGGAAGCCGGAGCGCGGCAGCGATTCGATCAATCCCAGTTTTTCCAGCTCGGCATAGGCGCGCTGCGCGGTGGTGATGCTGATCTTGTGGTCCTGGCATACCTTGCGCAGCGAGGGCATGCGGTCGCCGGCGCGCAGGTGGCCCTGTTCTATCGCGTGGCGGAAACGTTGGCTCAATTGCCCGGTCTTGTTCATGTGTTCATTTCCCGTCCGCCTCATTCTCCGATGAAGCTGGACTTTTCCTTGATGGTGATGTCATCCCCCAGCGAGCGTATCACGAAGTAAATCGGGTGCGCGCCGCGGGTGGCGTGTTCCGGCTCGGCCTGCACCCGTACCGCCACGGTCTCGGTTTGCGCCGGTTTGACCGTAACGATCTGGGCCGGCTGGTCCAGCTTGATGCCGGGCAGGCCCTCCACGGCCAGGCTGTAGCGTTGGGCTTGCTCGGTGGTGTTGATCAGGCGCAGGTTGTAGCGGTTCTGCAGCAGGCCGTCGTCGGTCTGTTCCACCAGGCTGGAGCGGTCGCGCAGCACGTCTACCTTGAACGGCTTCTTCAAGACCAGCGCGGTGGTGGACAGGGTGATGATGCCGGCCAACAGGCAGGAGTAGACGACGATGCGCGGGCGGTGCAGCGATTGCGCCGGTGCCGGCTTGCCCTGCTGCGCCTGGGCGCTGGTGTAGCTGATCAGCCCGCGCGGCGCCTGGATCTTGTCCATTACCTGATCGCAGGCGTCGATACAGGCGGCGCAACCTATGCACTCGTATTGCAGGCCGTCGCGGATGTCGATGCCGGTCGGGCACACCTGCACGCAGATGCCGCAGTCTATGCAGCCCTTGACCGGGGCCTGGCTGCGCGCCTGCTGCTTGCCGCGGGGCTCGCCGCGTTTGGCGTCATAGGAGATGACCAGGGTGTGGTCGTCGAACATCGCGCCCTGGAAGCGGGCGTACGGGCACATGTGCAGGCATACCTTCTCGCGCAGCACGCCGGCCAGCAGCCAGGTGAAGCCGGCGTAGAACAGCGTCCAGAACAGGTCCCACGGTCCCATATTGAATGCTGCCAGCTCGCGCATCGGAGTGAAGTAGCCGACGAAAGTCAGCCCGGTCCACAGCGAGAACGCGCCCATCAATAGCTGGCACAGGCCTTTCTTGCCGTATTTGGCCAGGCTGCCCGGAGCGGCGTCCAGCTTGCGGCGGGCGTTGTGGTCGCCCAGCACCAGCCGCTCTATCCAGATCATGATCTGCGTGTACACGGTTTGCGGGCAGCTGTAGCCGCACCACAGCCGGCCAGCCAGCGTGGTCCACAAGAACAGGCCCAGCGCGCACACCACCAAGAGCGCGGCTAGATAGATGAAATCCTGTGGCCACAGGCTGATGCCGAAAATCAGGAAGTGATGCTCCGCCAGATTGAAATGCACCGCCTGGCGGCCGTTCCACTGCAGCCAGGGCAGGCCGAAGAATACCAGCTGCGTCAACACCACCATCGATACACGCAGATTGTTGAATCGCCCGCTGGTCAGACGGGGGTAGATCTTGATCGGTTTGGTTTCGAGCTTGGACATGGCCGCCATCGCACTATGAAGGATGGGCCATTTGTACTGCCGGATATCAGTACAAACAATGCACAGATAATTGTGAAAATATATATACAGATGAGGCTGTATACCAACAGAGGGCGCCTGGCCGGAGCGCTGTCCTGAAGGATTGTCTCCTCAAGCAACTGTTTTGCATGCGGATTTTCGCCGCGATTCGCCGCACGCCATGGCTTTCCCGCGGCAGCGGACGACGTGGGCATGATCCGGCATGATATATTTCCACCGCGCATCGCTTTTGACCGGAATGGAAGTTTTATGATCTATATCAATGACCAGCCGGCAGAGGGGCCGGAGCGGGAAATCGGGGATGACCAGGCGCCGTTGTTTTTCGCCGTGTCGCCGCGGAAATTCCTGATCCTGTCCCTGTGCACGCTGGGGTTGTACGAAATGTACTGGTTCTACCGCAACTGGCAGTTGGTCAAACTGCGGGAGGGGAGCGACATCTGGCCTTTCTGGCGCGCGGTGTTTGGCTATTTCTTCTGCTACGCGCTGCTAAGCCGGATCCGCGATGCCGCGCGCGATGCCGGCGCCGGAGATCTGCCGGCGGGACCGTTGTCGGCGGGCTGGATCATCATCAGCATGCTGTGGAAGCTGCCCGAGCCTTACTGGTTGGTCTGCTACGCCGCCATCGCCTGCCTGCTGCCGGCGCAGATAGCGGTTTGCCGCATCAACGAGGCGCTGGCGCCGGAGCACCGGCGCAACGACAGGCTCAGCGGCTGGAACATCGCCGCCATCGCGCTGGGCGGCGGCATGCTGCTGCTTGCCGTGTACGGCGCGCTGTTTATGAAGGTTTGACGGTCACGGCCATCTCGGACGGATGCCAGCGGCTGAGCGGTGGCGAATAAGCCTGGCCGCTAGCTTTCCCGCGGCGGCTGCGTCGAGTAGGCCTGCACCGCGGAGAAGTGGTTGACCACGTCGGCCAGCTGCAAAGTGCTGGCGCGTATCTCGTCTATCGACGTGCTGGCCTCGCTGGCGTGCTCTTCGCCCAACTGGGCCTTGACCAGCATTTCATGGATGCTGTCGGTGGCGTTGCCGGTGCCGTTCTTGATGTCGTCTATCATCTCCGTCACCTCCTTGGTGGAGGAACTGGTGCGTTCGGCCAGCTTGCGCACCTCGTCGGCCACCACCGCGAAGCCGCGGCCCTGCTCGCCGGCGCGCGCCGCCTCGATCGCCGCGTTCAGCGCCAGCAGATTGGTCTGGTCGGCGATTTCATGGATGGTGTTGACGATGGTGGTGATGCGATTGGTTTTCTGTTCCAGATCTTCTATCAGTCGCGCCGACTGTCCCGCGCTGTCGGCGATCACGCTCATCGCCCGGATGGTGTCCCGGATCACCTGCTGGCCGTCGTTGGAGGCGCTGTCCGACGCCGCGGACAGCCGATGAGCTTCCTGCACCAGGCGCAGATCCTGTTGCCGCGCGGTTTCCTGATCGGAGATGTCGGCGGCGAACTTGATGACCTTGAATACCACGCCCTCGTCATCGAAGACCGGATTGTAGCTGGCCTCCAGCCAGACCGGCCGGCCGGACTTGTGGAGGCGCTCGAACCGGCCGGCGACGAATACGCCTTGTTTCAGCTGCTTCCACAAGTGTTCATAGGCGGGGCTGCGCACGAAATCGGGGGGGCAGAAGATTCGGTGATGCTTGCCGATGATTTCCTCGGCGGTGTAGCCGGTGGCGTCGAGGAAGTTGGCGTTGGCGGTCAGTATGATGCCGTCCGGCGTGAATTCGATAGCGGCCATCGAGCGCTCGACCGCCTTCATGATATTTCTCGCCTCATGGGCGAGTTTGACTTCCTGGGTGACGTCCAGCGCGAACTTGATCACCTTGACCACCTGGTCTCTATTGTCGCGGATAGGGTTGTAGCTGGCTTCCAGCCACACGGTGCGGCCATCCTTGGCGATGCGCTTGAACTGATCCTTGATGAAGCCCCCAGTCCGCAATATCTGCCAGAAGGCCTGGTATTCCTGGCTGGCGGCGAACTGCGGCTGGCAGAATATCCTGTGGTGCTTGCCGATGATTTCGTCGGCGGTATAGCCCATGGTTTCTTCGAAATTGGCATTGGCGGAGAGGATGATGCCATCCGGGCTGAATTCTATGATGGCCATCGACCGGTCCAGCGCGTCCAGCACGCTTTTTTGGTTTTCCAGCTGGAGTAGGGCATGATTCAAATCGGATTTCAGTTTTTGATTGAACATCGATGGCATCCTCGCGGGATAGGGATGGTCGAGAAGAAAAAGTTTGTTTTCGCTTATTCGGTTTATAAAAAACGGAGCGGTTTAGTCAAGCGGCGAATCGGCGGGAATGTACTTAGGAGGTTGGCCTATTCCTTTGATTGCAACGGAGTGGGAGCGCGACGGGGCGGCGGTTTAACGGGAAGGAGAGCGCATGGATTGCCAAGTTCTGCAATGGCAGGAGATGGATGTGGTGGAGTGCCTATCGTCGTTGGACGGCCCCCGCCGGGCGACCGATCTGGTGGCGGCCTGCGCCGAGCGCGGCAGCTGTCGCCTGCTGTTGGACGCGCCGGCCTTGCCGGCCGCTTTTTTCGCTTTCGATACCTGTTTCGCCGGCGAGCTGCTGCAGATGCTGCGGAACTACCGGCTGCGCACCGAGGCGGCGTGGAGGGACGCGCAATGCGGAAAACGCTACGCCGAGCATCTGCGCGAGGCCAGGCGCGCCCGCCATTCGCGCCTGTTCGATGCGCGGGAGCAGGCGCTGGCCTGGCTGGAGCTGGAGTGACGGTGTTCAGCGCGTCAGTTGCGGGAACAGCCGGTAGACGCCGTCGACGATGATTTCGACCGACACCGCCGCCAGCAGCATGCCCATCACCCGGTTGACGATGTTGATGCCGGTCTGGCCCAGCAGCCGGGTCAGCGGCGTGGCCAGCACCAGCGCGCCGTAGCAGGTGACCGCCACCAGGAGGCCGCTGATCAGCAGATACGCTACCTGCACCCAGGAGTGTGCGGTGGTGGCGTAGATGATCACGGTGGAAATGGTGCCGGGGCCGGTCATCAGCGGGATGGCCATCGGCACTACTGCGATATTGCTCTTGTGGCCGGCTTCCTCGCGCTCCTGCTTGGTCGTTTTGGTCGGGCCGGGCTTGGCGTTCATCAGCGCGATGGCGATCAGCATCAGCAGAATGCCGCCACCCACCTGGAACGAACCGATGCTGATGCCGAGCAAGCGCAGCAGCGTCTCGCCCACCACCGCGAACAGACACAGCACCACCGCCACCGAGATGGCGGTGGTCTTGGCGATTTTCTGGCGCTCCTCCTGGCTGGCGTTTGGCGTCAGGCTGATGAAGATGGGAATGGCGCCCAGCGGGTTGACCAGCACCAGGAGGGCGATGAAGATTTTGGCGATTTCGATTTCCATGGATGCGGAGCTTACCTGTTAGCGTTGTCGGGCACATTCAGCCTGGGGACGCAAACCACCACGGCTGCGCCAGCGCCGCGCGGCCATGAAAAAACCGGCATCCCTGCCGGTTTCAGCATAGCGAAGCCGAGGCGATCATGCCTTGGCCAGCAGCAGCTCCAGCGTGCGCTGGTAAATGTCGGACAACGGTTCGATGTCGTCCACCGCCACACACTCGTTCAGCTTGTGGATGGTGGCGTTGATCGGGCCGAATTCCACCAGCTCGCGCGCGACGCGCTTGATGAAACGGCCGTCCGAAGTGCCGCCGCTGGTGGACAGCGCCGCTTGCGCGCCGGAGGTTTCGGCGATGGCCTGGCCCAGCGATCGCGTCAGCGCGCCCGGCGGGGTGATGAACGGCTGGCCGGACAACTGCCAGTGCAGCTCGTAGCTCAATCCATGCGTGTCCAGTATCCGGTACACCCTTTCCTTCAGCGCTTCCGCCGTGCTTTCCGGCGAGAAGCGGAAGTTGAACTGCAGCTCGCACTGGCCGGGAATGACGTTGGTGGCGCCGGTGCCGGCCTGGATGTTGGACACTTGCCAGCTGGTGGGCGGGAAGAAGTCGTTGCCGGCGTCCCAGTGGGTGGCGGCCAGTTCCGCCAGCGCCGGCGCCATCAGGTGGATGGGGTTCTTCGCCAGTTGCGGATAGGCGATGTGGCCCTGGATGCCGTGGACGATCAAGCGGCCGGACAGCGAGCCGCGGCGGCCGTTCTTGATGGTGTCGCCCAGTTGTTGTTCCGAGGTCGGCTCTCCGACGATGCAGTAGTCTATGCTTTCGCCGCGCGCCTCCAGCGCTTCCACCACCTTGACGGTGCCGTCCAGCGCCACGCCTTCCTCGTCCGAGGTGACCAGCAGCGCCAGCGAGCCGCGGTGGTCCGGATGCGCGGCGACGAAGCGCTCGCAGGCGGTGACGAAGGCCGCCAGCGACGCTTTCATGTCCGCGGCGCCGCGGCCGTACAGCAGGCCGCCCCGCACCGTGGGCTCGAACGGCGGGCTGTCCCATTTATCCAGCGGACCGGTGGGCACCACGTCGGTATGGCCGGCGAAGCAGAACAGCGGAGCCGCGTCGCCGCGGCGCGCCCAGAAATTGTCGACGTCGCCATGGCGCATCTTCTCCACCTTGAAGCCCAGCGCTTCCAGCCGCGCGATCATCAGCGTCTGGCAGCCTTCGTCGCGCGGGGTGACGGAGTCGCGGCGGATCAGTTCGCGGGCGAGATCCAGTGTCGCGCTCATAGGCCGAAGCGCTCCGTCCAGTCGGCTTCGCTGAAGCCGACGCCGACCTTGCCGTCCAGGTCCAGCACCGGGCGCTTGATCACCGACGGCTTGTCCTGCATCAGCGCGATGGCGCCGGCGGCGTCGTCGGCCGCGGCCTTGCTGTCGTCCGCCAGCGCGCGCCAAGTGGTGCCCTGGCGGTTGAGCAGCTTGGCCAGCGGCACCTGCTGGGTCCAGGCCTGCAGGCGTTCGGCGTCTATGCCTTGTTTCTTGAAGTCGTGGAAGTGGTAGTCAATGCCGTTGTCGGCCAGCCATTGGCGGGCTTTTTTCACGGTGCTGCAGTTGGGAATGCCGTACAGGGTAATCATCGGGTGGGTTACAGGTCCAGTTTGATGCTGTCGAAGTTGGCCGCGCTGTCGGGGCCAGGTTTGGGCTTGCCCTTGGCGCCGTCCTTGGCCTGGTTGATCAGCCAGTACAGATTGGTCGGCGAGTCGGCGTTTTTCAGCGCCTCGTCCAGGCTGATGCGTCCGCTCTTGTACAATTGGAACAGCGCCTGTTCGAAGGTCTGCGAGCCATCGCTCATGCTGTTTTCGATGGCTTCCTTGATTTTGTCTATCTCTCCGCCCCGAATCAACTCCGAAATGTGCGGCGTGTTGATCATCAGTTCGATCGCCGGCACCCGGCCGCCGTCCAGCGTCTGCACCAACCGTTGCGAAATCACGGCGCGCAGCGAGGCCGACAGGTCCGTCAGCAGCATGCCGCGGGCTTCGGGCGGGAAGAAATTGATTACCCGGTTCAGCATGTGGTAGCTGTTGTTGCCGTGCAGCGTGGACAGGCACAGGTGGCCGGACTGGGCGTAGGTGATGGCGTGGCCCATGGTCTCCGGATCGCGGATCTCGCCTATCATCAGCACGTCCGGCGCCTCGCGCATCGCGTTCTTCAGCGCGCGGGCGTAGGACAGGGTGTCGAAGCCGACTTCGCGCTGGTTGACGATGGACTTGTCGTGGCGGTAGAGGAATTCGATCGGGTCCTCGACGGTGAGGATGTGGCCTTTCATGGTTTGGTTGCGTGTCTGCAGCATGGCCGCCACGGTGGAGCTCTTGCCGGAGCCGGTGGAGCCCACCACCAGCACCAGGCCGCGCTTCTGCTTGACCAGTTCCGCCAGCATCGGCGGCAACTGCAGCTGCTCCAGCGAAGGGATGCTGGGCAGGATGTAGCGCACTACCATGCCCACCGAGCCGCGCTGCCAGAAGATGTTGATGCGGAAGCTGCCCAGGCCCGGGACCGGGTGGCCAAGATTCATCTCGCGCTCATGCTCGAAGGCCGCGATTTCCGCCTCGCTCATCAGGCTGTAGGCCAACTGCTTGACCATGTCCGGGGTGAGGGGCTTGTCGTTGACCGGCTGCAGCTCGCCGTCCAGCTTCAGCATCGGCGGCGAGAAGCTGGTCATGAACAGATCGCTGGCCTTGCGTTCGGCCATCAGTTTGAAGAAGGGCAGCATCAGCATCGGTGGCGCTCCTGTGCCGGTTGGCGTGGTACTGGCTACAGTGTAGCCGCCGCGGCAAGAAAAAAACCGCCGGCGGGATGCGCGGCGGTTGGGGTGGCATGGCGTACCGGCGTCAGGCCTGTTTGGCGGTTTCCTGGTCGCGCAGCGCGCGGCGCAGGATTTTGCCGACGTTGGTCTTGGGCAGCTCGCTGCGGAATTCCACCAGCTTGGGCACCTTGTAGCCGGTAAGGTTTTCGCGGCAGTGGCGGATGATGTCCTTGTCGGTGAGGGCTGGGTTCTTCTTCACCACGAATATCTTCACCACTTCGCCGGACTTGTCGTCCGGCACGCCGATGCAGGCCACTTCCAGCACGTCCGGGTGGCTGGCCACCACGTCCTCGATCTCGTTGGGATAGACGTTGAAGCCGGACACTAGGATCATGTCCTTCTTGCGGTCCACCAGCTTGACGAAGCCTTCCGGCGTCAGCATCGCCATGTCGCCGGTGGCGAGGAAGCCGTCGGCGCCCAGCACCTTGGCGGTTTCGTCCGGACGCTGCCAGTAGCCGCGCATCACCTGCGGACCGCGGATGCACAGTTCGCCTTGCTCGCCTTGCGGCACGGGCTTGCCTTCGGCGTCGCGGATCTCGATGTCGGTGGACGAGATCGGCAGGCCGATGGTGCCGTTGTATGCCTTCAGGTCCATCGGGTTGATGCAGGCGGCCGGGCTGGTTTCGGTCAGGCCGTAGGCTTCGGCCAGCGTCACGCCGGTGACCGCCTTCCACTTGTCCGCCACCGTCTTCTGCACCGCCATGCCGCCGCCCAGCGTCAGCCGCCAGGTGGAGAAGTCCAGCTTGGCGAATTCCGGGTGGTTCAGCAGCGCGTTGAACAGCGTGTTGACCCCGGTGATGCAGGTGACCGGGTATTTCCTCATTTCCTTGATGAAGCCGGAGATGTCGCGCGGATTGGTGATCAGCAGGTTCATCGCGCCCATTTCGGTGAACACCATCAGGTTGGCGGTCAGCGAGAAGATATGGTACAGCGGCAGCGCGGTGACGATCACTTCCTGACCCTCGCGGATCAGCGGTTTCACCCAGGCGCTGGCCTGCAGCATGTTGGCGACGATGTTCCTGTGCAACAGCTCGGCGCCCTTGGCCACGCCGGTGGTGCCGCCGGTGTATTGAAGGAAGGCGATGTCATCGTGGGTGAGCGCCATCGTCTTATATGGTTGCCGGCTGCCGCTGGCCAGGGCGTCGTTGAAGGAGATGTGGCCGGGGAGGTGCCATGGCGGCACCATCTTCTTCACCTTGCGCACCACGAAGTTCACCAACTGGCGCTTGGGGAAGCCCAGCATGTCGCCGATGGAGGCGATCACCACGTTCTTGACCTGAGTGCGCGGCAGCACCTGCTCCAGCACGCCGGCGAAGTTCTCCAGGATGACGATGGTTTCGGCGCCGGCGTCCTTCAACTGGTGCTCCAGCTCGCGCGGGGTGTACAGCGGATTGACGTTGACCACCACGCCGCCGGCGCGCAGCGTGCCGAACACCGTGATCGGGTACTGCAGCAGATTGGGCATCATCACCGCCACGCGGTCGCCCTTCTTGAGGCCCAGCCGGTGCTGCAGGAAGGACGCGAACTGGCCGCTGAGGGCGTCCAGTTCGGCATAGCTGAGCACCTTGCCCATGCAGGCCATCGCCGGCCGGTCGCTGAATTTCTTGACGCTGCGGTCGAACACCTCGGTTACCGACTGGAACTGATTGATGTCGATTTCGTGGGCAACCCCAGCCTGGTAGTTTTTAAGCCACACCTTATCCATAAATCCGGGTTTCTCCGTCGTGCGGGTTTTAGCGAGCATCGCCCCGGCGCGGCCGGCGGCGAATCGGTTTAGCGTGTCGCTGTTTTTAGTCGTTGTCTTGGCGGCCGAGGCCGCTGCGCTCAAACTTGAGTTTGATTCGCGGTAATGTACCGTAACTGAAATCGTCTCGCAAAAATTGTCTGGCATAGCCGTAGCGCGGCCTGGCGGCAGGGCGGGGCACAAGGTTTTCTTTTCTTTGGAAATAGGTTACAATCGCAGCGGTTAGGGATGGGCGTTTCGCCCATTTTTTATTTGTGGAAAAAGCAATGGATGTTCGTTTGCTGCTGGAAAACACCCTGCAGGGTTTCGGCTACGAGTTGGTCGATTTTGAAATAACCCCGGGTGGCGGTTTTCGCGTATTTATCGACAAGCCCGGTGGCATCACCGTGGAAGACTGCGTGCTGGTGAGCAATCACCTCACTCGACTCTTCATGGTCGAGAACGTGGACTACGAGCGGCTGGAAGTGTCTTCGCCGGGTCTGGATCGTCCTCTGAAGAAGGAAGCCGATTTTGTCCGTTTCGCTGGTCAGCTCGCCAAGGTCAAGACGCGCATGCCGATCGAGCAGCAGAAGAAATTTACCGGTCGTCTTGCCGGGGTCGAGGATGGCTCCGTGAAGCTTGAGGTGGATGGCCGCATCGTGGTGATACCGTTTGCCAATATCGACAAGGCCAGGATTGAGCCTGAGTTTTGAGGTCGGGACGGCACTAGGCCACGTAAAAGGACAAAATTCGGAGAGGAATGCATGAGTCGCGAGATTTTGTTGCTGGTGGATGCCCTGGCGAGCGAAAAGAATGTCAGCAAGGATGTGGTGTTTTCCGCCCTTGAGATGGCGCTTGCTTCGGCAACCAAAAAGAAGTTTACCGATGACGAGATGGATGTGCGCGTCGAGATCGACCGCCACACCGGTCAGCACCAGACCTTCCGCTGTTGGACGGTGGTCGAGGATGACCTGCTGGAGTTCGAAAGCAAGGAAATCGGTCTGACCGACGCCCGCCAGCGTGATCCGCGGGTCGACGTCGGCGCCGTCATCGAAGAAGCGATGGAGGCGGTGGAGTTCGGCCGCATCGGCGCGCAAACTGCCAAGCAGGTGATCCTGCAGCGCATTCGCGACGCCGAGCGCGAGCAGCTCCTCAACGACTTCCTGCAGCGTCGCGAGCACCTGGTGATCGGCACCATCAAGCGCATCGAGCGCGGCAATGCCATCGTCGAGTGCGGTAAGCTGGAAGCGGTGCTGCCGCGCGACCAGATGATTCCGAAGGAAAACCTGCGCGTGGGCGACCGCGTCAAGGCCTACCTGTTGCGCATCGATCGTCAGGGTCGCGGCCCGCAGCTGATCCTGTCGCGCACCGCGCCGGAATTTCTGGCCAAGCTGTTCGAGCTGGAAGTGCCGGAGATCGACGAGGGCATGCTGGAAATCCGCGCTGCTGTGCGCGACCCGGGCATGCGCGCCAAGATCGCCGTCAAGGCCAACGACGCCCGCATCGATCCGCAAGGCACCTGCATCGGCATGCGCGGTTCCCGCGTACAGGCCGTGACCCAGGAGTTGGCGGGCGAACGCGTCGACATCGTGCTGTGGGCGCCGGAACCGGCGCAGTTCGTGATCAACGCGTTGTCGCCGGCTGAAGTGAGCCGGATCATGGTGGACGAAGACAATCACAGTATGGACGTGATCGTCGAGGAAGAGCAGCTGGCGCTGGCGATCGGCCGTAGCGGCCAGAACGTCAAGCTGGCTGCGGAGTTGACCGGCTGGTACCTGAACATCATGACCGTGACCGAGGCGGAAGAGAAGCACCAGGCAGAAGACGCCGCCTTGCGTCAGTTGTTCGCCGGCGCGCTGGGCATCGACGAGGATGTCGCCGCCAAGCTGGTCAGCGAAGGTTTTGCCGCGCTGGAAGAAGTGGCCTATGTGCCGCTGGAAGAAATGCTGGAAATCGAAGGCTTCAACGAGGAGCTGGTGGGCGAGCTGCGTAGCCGCGCCCGTGATGCGCTCCTGACGCAGGCCATCGCGTCCGAAGAGCAGGTTGAAAATGTATCCGACGACCTGAAGGACGTTGAAGGCCTGGATGCCGAGCTGGTTCGCAAGCTGGCCGCAGGCGGTGTGGCCACCCGCGACGATCTGGCCGACCTGGCCGTTGACGATCTGGTGGACATGACCGGCATGGAAGCGGAAGCTGCACGCGCAATCATCATGAAGGCGCGCGAACACTGGTTTAACCAGTAAGGCTTTCTCGGGAAGTATTTACGGAATTTGGGAAGACGCATGGTTTTGACGAATGTAAAACAATTTGCCGGTGAGATGAATCTCTCGCCGGAACGCCTGCTGGAGCAGCTGAAGGCAGCCGGAGTGAGCAAGCGCTCGCCGGAAGACACGCTGTCGGCGCAAGACAAGTCCCAGCTCCTGGACTACCTGAAGCGTTCGCATGGCGCGCGCGAGGACTCCAATATCACTCTGACCCGCAAGTCCACTTCCGAAGTGAAGAAGGCCGACGGCGGCACCGTGACGGTGGAAACCCGCAAGAAGCGCGTGGTTGCCCGTCCGGAAGACGCGCCTAAGGCCGCCGCCCCGGTAGAGGCCAAGGCCGAACCGAAAGCCGAGCCCAAGGTGGAAGCCAAGTCGGAACCGAAGCCCGAGCCGAAGCCGGAACCTAAGGTTGAGGCCAAGCCGGAACCGAAGCCGGAGCCCAAGGTTGAGTCCAAGCCCGAGCCGAAGCCGGCTCCGGCAGTCCGCACCGTGGCCTCCATTCTGTCGCCGGAAGAAATCGCTTCGCGCGAAGCCGAGGAAAAGCGCCAGGTGGCATTCCGCGCCCGCCAGCAAGAGCTGATGCGCGAAAAGATCGAACGCGAAGAGCGCCGTCAGGCCGCCAAGCTGGCCGCATCGCAGCCGGCGCCGGTGGTCGAGGCGCCGCGCGCTCCGGAACCGCCGCGTGAGCAGCCGCGCGAACAGCGCGACGAGCGCGGTCCGCGTCCGGCAGGCGACAATCGCGGCCCGCGCCCGGCAGGCGACAATCGCGGCCCGCGCCCGGCGGGTGACAACCGCGGCCCGCGTCCGGCAGGCGCAGGCGACAATCGCGGCCCGCGCCCGGCAGGCGCAGGCGACAATCGCGGTCCGCGTCCGGCAGGCGATAATCGCGGTCCGCGTCCGGCAGGCGCCGGCGACAATCGCGGCCCGCGCCCGGCAGGCGACAACCGTGGTCCGCGTCCGGCTGCGCCTGGCGTGCCCGGCGCTCCGGTGGTTCCGGCTACCGTTGCCGGCCGTCCGGACGCCAAGAAGGGCGGCGGCAAGAAGGGCGGCGACCGTTGGGACGACAACAAGAAGGGCGGCCGCGGTCTGAAGACCAAGGGCGGCGATGCCGGCAGCGACTGGAAGTCGCGCGGCGGCAAGGGCAAGCATAAGCAAGGCAACAACCAGCATGCTTTCCAGACCCCGACCGAACCCATCGTGCATGAAGTTCTGGTGCCGGAAACCATCACCGTGGCGGAACTGGCTCACCGCATGGCCGTCAAGGCCGTGGAAGTGATCAAGACGCTGATGAAGATGGGCATGATGGTTACCATCAACCAGGTGCTGGACCAGGAAACCGCGATGATCGTCGTGGAGGAAATGGGCCACAAGCCGAAGGCCGCGCAGGCGGACGATCCGGAAGCCTACCTGGAAGTGACCGGAGGCGAGACCATCGAAGTGGTGGAAAAATCGCGTTCCCCGGTGGTGACCGTGATGGGCCACGTCGACCACGGCAAGACCTCGTTGCTGGACTACATCCGCCGCGCCAAGGTTGCGGCGGGCGAAGCCGGCGGCATTACCCAGCACATCGGCGCCTACCACGTGGAAACCCCGCGCGGCATGATCACCTTCCTGGATACCCCGGGTCACGAAGCGTTTACCGCGATGCGCGCCCGCGGCGCCAAGGCCACCGACATCGTCGTGCTGGTGGTGGCTGCCGACGACGGCGTGATGCCGCAAACGATCGAGGCGATCCACCACGCCAAGGCCGCCAAGGTGCCTATCGTGGTTGCGGTCAACAAGATCGACAAGATCGGCGCCAACGTCGAACGCATCCGCCAGGAACTGGTATCGCACGAAGTGGTGCCGGAAGACTGGGGCGGCGACACCCAGTTCGTCGAAGTGTCCGCCAAGATGGGCACCAATATCGACGGGCTGCTGGAAGCCATCCTGTTGCAGGCTGAAGTGCTGGAGCTGAAGGCTCCGGTGGATACCATGGCCAAGGGCATCATCGTCGAGGCCCGACTCGACAAGGGCCGCGGTCCGGTGGCGACGCTGCTGGTTCAGTCCGGCACCCTGAAGAAGGGCGACGTGGTACTGGCCGGCACCGCCTTCGGCCGCGTCCGCGCCATGATGGACGAAAACGGCAAGCCGATCGACTCGGCGGGTCCGGCGATCCCGGTGGAAATCCTGGGCCTGTCCGACGTGCCGCAAGCCGGCGAAGACACCATGGTTCTGGCCGACGAGAAGAAGGCGCGTGAAATCGCCCTGTTCCGCGCCGGCAAGTTCCGTGACGTGCGTCTGGCCAAGCAGCAGGCTTCCAAGCTGGAGAACATGTTCGCCCAGATGACCGAAGGCGAAGTGCAGACCTTGTCGCTGATCATCAAGGCCGACGTGCAAGGTTCGTACGAAGCGCTGGCCGGCAGCCTGCAGAAGCTGTCCACCGACGAAGTGCGCGTCAGCATCCTGCACTCCGGCGTGGGTGGCATCTCGGAATCGGACATCAACCTGGCGATCGCGTCCAAGGCCATCGTGATCGGCTTCAATACCCGCTCCGACGCCGCCGCGCGCAAGCTGGCCGAGAACGAAGGCGTCGACATCCGCTACTACAGCATCATCTACGATGCGGTGGACGAGGTGAAGGCCGCGCTGTCCGGCATGCTGGCTCCGGAGAAGAAGGAACAGATCCTGGGTACCGTCGAGATCCGTCAGGTGATTTCGGTGTCCAAGGTTGGCAACATCGCAGGTTGCATGGTGACCGACGGCATGATCAAGCGCACGGCTTCGGTCCGTCTGATCCGCAATCACGTGGTGGTGCACACCGGCGAACTGGAATCGCTGAAGCGCTTCAAGGACGACGTGAAGGAAGTGAAGCAGGGCTACGAATGCGGCCTGATGCTGAAGAACTTCAACGACATCCAGGAAGGCGACCAGCTGGAAGCGTTCGAAATCGTGGAAGTCGCGCGTTCCCTGTAACAGGAACGTCAGGGGCGGGTGCCGGTCGGCCGAAAGGTCGGCTGGCGCTCGCCTTTTTTCATATTGCTGCTGCGGAAACCCGCAAAGCGCATGCCGCCGCGCGTGCGCTTTGCCGGGATTCGTGGCTGAAGCGGCCTTGCCGGCCGTGATAGAACAGAATTGGAAGTGACATGGCAAAAGCCAAAAAAGGTTTCTCCCGTGCCGACCGCGTGTCCGAGCAGATCCAGCGCGAGCTGGCCGAACTGACCCGCACCGGCTTGAAGGACCCGCGCGCGGGCTGGATCACCATCACCCAGGTGGAAGTGACCCGCGATTACTCGCACGCCAAGGTGTATTACACCGTGATGGTGGAATCCACCCGCGAAGCCACCCAAGAGGCGCTGGAAAGCTCCGCCGGCTATCTGCGCAACGAGCTGGGCCGCAGTATCAAGATGTTCAGCATGCCGCAGCTGCATTTCGTCTACGACGAATCGGTGGAGCGCGGCATGCATCTGACCAGCCTGATCAACCAGGTGGCGCGCGAAGACGCGGAGAAATTCGGTGCCGCGGCGCCTGATGAAGAGGCCGGCGAAGGCGGCAAGGAATGAGCAAGCCGCGCAGCACCAAGCGCCTGATCGACGGGGTGCTGCTGATAGACAAACCCTACGACATTTCCAGCAACAATGCGTTGCAGAAGGCGCGTTGGCTGCTGAACGCCGCCAAGGCCGGCCATACCGGCGTGCTGGATCCGCTGGCCACCGGCCTGCTGCCGGTATGCCTGGGCGAGGCCACCAAGTTTTCGTCTTATCTGCTGGATGCCGACAAGGGCTACCGCGCCACGGTGAAGTTCGGCGTGGTGACCACCACCGGCGATGTCGAGGGCGAGGTGGTGTCGGAGCGGCCGGCCGTGTTCGACCGCGATGCGCTGTTGGTGGCGATGGAAGGCTTCCGCGGCGAGATCAGCCAGGTGCCGCCGATGTATTCGGCGTTGAAGCATCAGGGCAAGCCGTTGTATGAGTACGCCCGCGCCGGGATAGAGATAGAACGCGAAGCGCGCCGGGTAACGATACACCAGCTGGAGTTGATCAGCCTGGACGGCGACACCGCGGTGATCGACGTGGTGTGCAGCAAGGGCACTTATATCCGCACGCTGGCCTGTGACATCGGCGAGACGCTCGGTTGCGGCGCTCATTTGATCGGCCTGCGCCGCACCGCCACCGGTGGTTTCAGCCTGGGCGAGGCGCATACGCTGGCCGGCCTGGAAGGGTTGGAGATGGCGGCGCGCGAGGCTTTGCTGATGCCTGCGGACGTGCTGGTCAGGCATCTGCCGCAGACCGAGTTGGCCGACGGCGAGATCGGCAAGTTCATGAATGGGCAACCCGTGCTTTTTGCCGAAAAGTGTGAGAAAATGCAGCGCTTCCGGGTTTATCATGCATCCACCCGGAGCTTCATGGGGCTGGGCGAGGCGCGCGACGATGGTCGCCTGCATCCGATCCGGCTCCTGGCCACCCAGGCGGCAACGTCCTGAGCGGCACACTACCGGAGTGTGGAATGGGTTGGTTTTCCTGCTCGCCGCACTTGTCGGGTTTTCAAACCCCCTAATGAAACTGGAGTAATCCAAATGGCAATGACCGCCGAACAAAAAGCAGAAATCGTTAAAAGCTTCCAACGTGCCGAAGGCGACACTGGTTCGTCCGAAGTGCAAGTTGCCCTGCTGACCGCACGCATCAACGACCTGACCCCCACTTCAAGGCCAACACCAAGGACCACCACAGCCGTCGTGGTCTGCTGAAGATGGTTAGCCGTCGTCGCCGTCTGCTGGACTACCTGAAGAGCACCGACGCTGACGCTTACCGCGCGCTGATCGCTCGTCTGGGCCTGCGCAAGTAATCGGCAACGGTTCTGAAAAAGTCGCAGCTTGCTGCGACTTTTTCATACCGGCAGTAACGCGAGTTATATTGTCGTAACAACGGGGGGAGCCTCTAAAAATTCCGATCTAACCGGCAGGTCAGAATTTTTAGGGGTTCCCGTTGTTTTTTCCGGCTCGCGTGTTTTGATAATCGAACTCAAGATAGGGAAACCCTCGTGTTCAACAAAATTACTAAATCGTTCCAGTATGGCCGTCACACCGTCACTCTGGAAACCGGCGAAATCGCCCGCCAGGCATCCGGTTCCGTCATCGTATCCGTAGAAGACACCGTTGTGCTGGTGACCGTGGTTGGCGGCAAGAACGTCAAGCCGGGTCAGGACTTCTTCCCGCTGACCGTCGACTACCTGGAGCGCACCTACGCCGCCGGCAAGATCCCGGGCGGCTTCTTCAAGCGCGAAGGCAAGCAGTCGGAAAAAGAAGTGCTGACCAGCCGCCTGATCGACCGTCCGATCCGCCCGCTGTTCCCGGAAGGCTTCTACCATGACGTGCAGATCGTAGCCACCGTGATGTCGCTGAATCCGGAAGTGGATTCCGACATTCCGGCGATGATCGGCGCTTCCGCCGCGCTGGCCATCTCCGGCTTGCCGTTCGCCGGCCCGATCGGCGCTGCCCGCGTCGGTTACGTTAACGGCGAATACGTGCTGAACCCGACCAAGTCCGAACTGGCCACCTCGGCGATGGACCTGGTGGTTGCCGGCACCCAGCGCGCCGTGCTGATGGTGGAATCCGAAGCCAAGGAACTGTCCGAAGCCGTGATGCTGGGCGCCGTGGTGTTCGGCCACGACCAGATGCAGGCCGCGATCCGGGCCATCAACGAACTGGCCGACGAAGTGAATCCGGTGATGTTCGACTGGGCTGCTCCGGTCGCCAACGAAGAGCTGATCGCCCAGGTGCGCGGCATCGCCGGCGAGAAGCTCGCCGCCGCCTTCCGCCTGCGCCAGAAGCAAGCCCGCACCGTTGTCATCAACGAAGCCTGGGCTGACGTCAAGGCTGCGCTGATCAACGAAACCACCGACACTCTGCTGGCCAACGAGATCAAGGGCATCTTCAAGGGTCTGGAAGCTGAAATCGTCCGCGGCCAGATCCTGGCAGGCGAAGCGCGCATCGATGGCCGCGACACCCGCACCGTGCGCCCGATCAGCATCAGCAACAACGTGCTGCCGCGCACCCACGGTTCCGCGTTGTTTACCCGCGGCGAAACCCAGGCCATGGTGGTGACCACGCTGGGCACCAAGCAGGACGAGCAGATCATCGACGCGCTGGCCGGCGAATACACCGAACGCTTCATGCTGCACTACAACTTCCCGCCGTACTCCACCGGCGAAGCCGGCCGCATGGGCCCGCCGAAGCGCCGCGAAATCGGCCACGGCCGCCTGGCCAAGCGCGCGCTGGTAGCGGTGCTGCCGCCGGAAGACGAGTTTGGCTACTCGATGCGCGTGGTTTCGGAAATCACCGAATCCAACGGCTCCTCCTCGATGGCTTCGGTCTGCGGCGGCTGCCTGTCGCTGCTGTCCGCCGGCGTGCCGCTGAAGGCGCACGTCGCCGGCATCGCCATGGGCCTGATCCTGGAAGGCAACCGCTTCGCGGTGCTGACCGACATCCTGGGCGACGAAGACCACCTGGGCGACATGGACTTCAAGGTAGCCGGTTCCGCCTCGGGCATCACCGCGCTGCAGATGGACATCAAGATCCAGGGCATCACCAAGGACATCATGCAGGTTGCGCTGGACCAGGCCAAGGAAGGCCGTCTGCACATTCTGGGCCTGATGAAGGAAGCCGTTGACGGCCCGCAAGAGCTGTCAGCCCACGCTCCGCGCCTGTACGTGATGAAGATCAATCCGGAAAAGATCCGCGAAGTGATCGGCAAGGGCGGCGAAACCATCCGCTCCATCACCAAGGATACCGGCTGCGAGATCAATATCGAGGAAGACGGCACCATCACCATCGCTTCGATCAGCAACGAGGGCGCGGAAGCGGCCAAGAAGCGCATCGAAGAGATCACCGTTGAAGTGGAAGTGGGCAAGGTGTACGAAGGCACCGTGGTCAAGATCCTCGACAACAACGTCGGCGCCATCGTTTCCATCCTGCCGGGCAAGGATGGCCTGGTCCACATTTCGCAGATCGCCAACGAGCGCATCAAGAACGTGGCCGACTACCTGAAGGAAGGCCAAGTGGTCAAGGTCAAGGCCATCGAAATGGACGACCGCGGCCGCATCCGCCTGTCGATCAAGGCCCTGCTGGAAGAGGAAGCCAAAACCGCCCAGGCGACCGCCGACTCCTTCGGTCTGAAGACCCAGTAAACTTTTTCGCCCCTTCGCAGTCGGACGAAAGACGACAACCCCCGCCTTGGCGGGGGTTTTTGCATTTAACATGCTTATATTTCGATTAGCCCGGTAGGGCGGGCAGGCTATCAGGCTATCAGGCCTTGCCCGCGCACCTGCTAGCTCATTGGCAAAAGAACGCATGCTAAGCCAAGGCTGCTTAAGGGGCATTGCCGGTAAGCATTGCGCATGAACATGCGGGATAGGCCATCTGATCTGGCCTGTTCAAATCGCCGCAATGGCCGGCTCGGCCAGGGGAGCGGTTGCAAAAAAAAAACCTGGCTTCTATAGATAGGAAGACAAGTTTGCAAAGCTTGCGCCCCTAGATCACCGTTCAGCCATGGAGAAACCGGTAGATGAGAATCCTGCCCCTGTTGATCGCCATCGCCAGCGCCGCTCTGGCGCTGACTGCCTGCGCCAGTCCGGAAGAATTACGCGCGATGGATCAAAACGCCTGTGCCGGTTACGGCTTCCAGCCCGGCACGGATAGTTTCGCCAAATGCATGATGAAGCAGTCTGACAAACGCGAGCAAGACATGCGCGCGCGCATGGAAGAAGCGCAGAAACAGATGCATCAACCAGCAGCCCAGCCTGCCGCACCTGCCGCCACCACCGTTATCGTCATTCCCACTACCACGGATAGTAAGGCCAAACTGCCAGATTGCCGGATGCAGGATCCCGGTGTGACGCTGAACAGCGATGGGCGGTGGACGGGGCCGAACTGTACGCCTGCGTATTAGCTCCTAGCGCGGGCAGGCTCTCAGGCTTGCCCGTTTGATAGGATTCAATGTTCCAGCAATGGCCTCAGCTGCCTGCGTGCTTCGCACAGGATGCGCGCCGTGGTGTCCCAATCCACGCATGGGTCGGTCACCGAGCAGCCATAGCGTAGCTCGGACAGATCGGCCGGTATCGGCTGATTGCCAGGCTCGATGAAGCTCTCCAGCATGATGCCGCGTATGCCGCGGTTGCCGTGGACGATCTGTCCGACCACGTCGGCCAGCACCAGCGGCTGCTTGTCGTGCTTTTTCCACGAATTGCCATGGGCGCAGTCCACCATGATGGCGGGCGGGATGTCGTGCTTCTTCAGCGCTTGTTCGGCCAGCTCGATGCTGACCGAGTCGTAGTTGGGCCGGCCGCCGCCGCCGCGCAGCACCAGGTGGCAATGCGGATTGCCGCGGCTATTGACCACCGTGATCCGGCCGTCCCGGCCCATGCCGAGAAAGGCGTGCGGGCTGCTGGCGGAGACGATGGCGTTGAGCGCGGCGCCCAGCGAGCCGTCGGTGCTGTTTTTGAAGCCCACCACGCTGTCCAGGCTGGAGGCCAGTTCGCGGTGGATCTGCGATTCGGTGGTGCGCGCGCCGATGGCGGTCCAGCTGTAGAGATCGGCCAGATACAGCGGCGACAGCGGGTCCAGCGCCTCGCCGGCCAGCGGCAGGCCCAGCTCGCTCGCCGCCAGCAGGAAGCGGCGGGCGATGTGCATGCCCTCGTCCACGCAGCAGCTGTCGTCCATATAGGGATCGTTGACCAGGCCTTTCCAGCCCACGCTGGTGCGCGGCTTTTCGAAGTAGGCGCGCATCACGATCAGCAGGGTGTCGTCCACTTCGGCCGCTAGTTCGGCCAGGCGGGCGGCGTAGTCCAGGCCGGCGCGTGGGTCGTGGATGGAGCAGGGGCCGACGACAACCAGCCAGCGCGGGTCTTGGCCGGCGATTACCTGTTTCACCGCCGCGCGTCCGGAGTGGACGGCGGCGCTGGCGCGCTCGGTCTGCGGCAGGCGGCGCAGCAGTTCGGCCGGCGTGGCCATGGCGCCATAGTCGGCCTGGCAGGCGAGTGGAACGGGATGGGCAGGTTCGGGCGTGCGTTGGCTGTCTTCCAGCCTGGCAAGCGTAGTCATGATGTTCTCCACGGGAGGATCCGCGCAGCGGGTTCGGCCCGCGCGTGCGGCCGGACCGGCATGGGCCGGTCCCGGAATGGGTGACAGGGCGGTTGCGCGCCTGGCGGCCGCCAGGGCCGCCGCTCCTGCGACGGCCGCATGCTCAGGCTGCCAGCGTGGCGCCGCCGTCCACCACCACGTCCTGCATGGTGACGTGTCCGGCCAGGTCGGAAGCCAGGAACAGCACCACGCCGGCAATATCGGCGACGGTGGCCAGCTTGCCCAGCGGAATGCCCAGGCGGTAGGCCTCCGGCTTGCCGGCGATGGTGCGCGCCGCGCCGTTCTCGTCTTGCCACATGCCGCGTAGCATCGGTGTGTCGGTGGAGCCCGGCGACACCACATTGCAGCGCACGCCATAGGGCGCCAGCTCCAGCGCGGCGTTGTGGCTGAGGCTGGCCATCGCCGCTTTGGAGGCGCCGTAGGCCGCCATCTCCATGCGCGGCACATGGGCGGCGTTGGAGGCCACGTTGACGATGGCGCCGCGCCGCTGCGCCTTGAAGTGCGGCAGCAGTTCGCGCAGCAGGTAGAACGGCCCGCTGACATTCACCGCCAGGCATTGCTGCCAGTCGTCCGGCGACAGCGCGTCCAGCGCGCCCAGCCGCAGCACGCCGGCGGCGTTCACCAGCACGTCCGGCAGCGACTGCTCACCGGCCAGCCGAGCGCACAACGCCGCCACCGCCGCGGCGTCGCGGATATCCAGCGGCAGCGAGCGCAACGCGCCCTGTTCGGCCTCGGCCGGGAATTGCCAGTCGAGGGCGATCACCCGCGCGCCGGCCTCGACAAAGCGGCGCGCCACTTCGTGGCCTATGCCCTGGGCCGCGCCGGTCACCCATACGCATTGGCCGTTGAAATCCAGACTTCGCATGGCTTACGCCTCCTCGGCTTCCGGGCGCTGAGCGGCGATCACCGCCCACCAGCCGTCCAGCGAGGGCGCGCGCGCCAGGTCTTCGAAATGGATGGTCAGTCCCAGCGCCTGCCATTGCGATACCAGCGCCATCACCCGTATCGAGTCCAGGCCGTAGTCCAGCAGGTTGTCGTCGCCGGCCAGGCTGTCATCGCCATCCTCCAGCACCGCCAGCACCTGGGCTTTCAGCCATGCGCGGTCCAGCGCCGGGGCGGCGGCAGGTGCCAGGTCGGCGGCGGAGATCACCGCGCCGCAGCGGGTGGCCACGTAACGCAGCGCCATCCAGTGCTCTTCCTCGCTGAAGTCCGCTACCGCGTCGCCCACCATGAAGGCCTGGATGTCGCGCATGAAGGCGTCGCAGGCGGTCATCATGCAGCCGATGTGCGCGTACACGCCGCAGATCACCAGCTGGTCGCGGCCCCAATCCTTCATCCGTTGCTGCAAGTCGCTGCGCTGGAAGGCGCTGTAGCGCCACTTCACCAGCACGATGTCGTCCGGGCGCGGCGCCAGCGCCGGGGTCACCTGCTGCAAGGCCGGATCGGCGCGGGTCAGGCCCGGCCCCCACATGTCGTTGAGCAGCGCGCGGTCTCGCGGGTCTTGCTCGGTCGGCTGCGCGGTGTACACCACCGGCACGCCGTGGCTGTCGGCCCAGCGCCGCAGGGCGTCAACCTTGGCGACCAGCGCGGCTACCAGCGGGCTGTCCTCGCCGTAGAAGGCGAGGAAGTAGCGCTGCATGTCGTGGATCAGCAATGCCGCGCGCGCCGGTTCGACTGTCCAGGCGGTCTTGTTGGCGGGGAAGTCCGCTGCCTGCGGCAGCGGGTAGGCGTTGAGAGTAGGGATGCTCATATGGAATTCAGGCTCCTGCCGCGGCCAGTTGCCGGCGCAGCGTTTGTTTGTCTATCTTGCCGACATGGGTCAGCGGCAAGCTGGTCACCAGTTCGAATTTGTCCGGCAGCTTGTAGTCGGCCACGCCCTGCTCGCGCAGGAAGCGGCGCAGGGTCATCGGCTTGAGCTCATCGGCGCGCGGCACGATGAAAGCGCAGCTTTTCTCCCCCAGTAGCGCATCGGGCATCGCCACCAGCGCGGCTTGCGCCACCTGCGGGTGTTGCAGCAACAGGTGTTCCACTTCTTCGGCGGCGATCTTCTCGCCGCCGCGGTTGATCTGGTCCTTCACCCGGCCCGCCACGCGCAGATAGCCGCGCTCGTCGGCCACCACCACGTCGCCCGAGTAGTAGAAGCCTTCGTTGTCGAATACCCGCTGGTTGTGTTCCGGGGCCTGGTAGTAGCCGCGGAAGGTGTAGGGGCCGCGGGTCGCCAGCATGCCGGGCGCGCCCGGCGGCACCGGGTGGCCGGCCTCGTCCAGCACCTTCACCTCGTCGGCGTCGCTCATCGGCCGGCCCTGGCAGCCGAATACGATGTCGTCGCCGTCGTCGAGGCGGGTGTAGTTGACCAGCCCCTCGGCCATGCCGAACACCTGTTGCAGGCGGCAGCCCAGCACCGCCGGCACCTGGCGCGCGGTGGCTTCGGCGAAGCTGGCGCCGCCCACCTGCAGCAGTTTCAGGCTGGCGAGCTGCGGTTCCCTGCCGGGCGCGGCCTGCAGCCACAGCGCCACCGCCGGCGGAACCAGGGCGGCGATGTCCACCTGGTGTTTTTCGATCAGTGCGAAGCAGGACAGTGGCTCCGGACTGGACGCCAGCACCACCGCGCCGCCGGCATGGAACACGCCCAGCGCGCCGGGAGAGCTGATCGGGAAGTTGTGCGGCGCCGGCAGCGCGCACAGGAAGCGGGTGTGCGGGCCGAGTTCGCAGATGTCTGCGCTGCGGCGCACGCTGTAGTAGTAGTCGTTGTGGGTGCGCGGAATCAGCTTGGGCGTGCCGGTGCTGCCGCCGGACAATTGGAAGAGGGCGACTTCGTCGGCGCGACTGGGGCCGGCCTCGGCCGGCAGGCCGCCGCCGTCCTGCTCCAGGACGGCCTCCAGCGTGTCGTTGGCGAACAGGCGCACGTTCAGCGCCGGCGAGATCGCGGCCAGTTCGTCCGCCATCACGTCGTTGCCGAACAGCGGGTGGCGGCGGTCGGCGATCAACAGCTTGGGCTGGATCTGGCGGGCATAGGCCGACAGCTCCAGCTTCTGGTGGCTGAACAGCGCATTGACCGGCGCCGCGCCTATCTTGAACAGGGCGAATAGCGCGATGTAGAACTCGGCGACATTGGGCAACTGCACCAGCGCGGTGTCGTGGCGGGCGACGCCGCGCGCCAGCAGCCAGGCGGCCAGGTTGTCGGACCGGCGGTCGAGTTCGGCATAGCTGATGCTGCGCTCGCCGCAGAAGACTGCCGGGGCGTCGGCTTGCAGCCGGCATTGGCGCGCCAGCATCTCGGTCATCGGCAGGTCGGTCCAGTAGCCGGCGGCGCGGTAGCGCGCCGCCAGTTCCGGTGGCCAGGGCGTGAAGGGAATGCTCATGCCACCGCCTCCGCGCCGGCCAGGCCGAAGGCTCTCAGCATGGTGGCCAGCTTGGCTTCGGTTTCCGCCCACTCGGCATCCGGTGTGGAGGCCGCGACGATGCCCGCGCCGGCGAACAGGCGCGCCCGCTGCCGGTCGACTGTGGCGCAGCGTATCGTCACCGCCCATTCGCCATCTCCCTGCTCGTTGCACCAGCCCACCATGCCGCTGAACACGCCGCGCTCGAATGGCTCGATCTGGCGTATCAGTTGGCGCGAAGCCTGGGTGGGAAAGCCGCATATCGCAGGGGTGGGGTGCAGCCGGCAGGCCAGTTGCAGGACGGGCATGGCCGGATCGGCCAGCAGGCCGTCTATCGGGCTGCCCAGGTGCCACATGGCGCGGGTGCCCAGCAGCGACGGCGCGGCCGGGATCGACAGCTCGGCGCAATGCGGCGCCAGCACGCTGCGGATCTCGTCTATCACCAGGCTGTGCTCGTAATGGTCCTTGGCCGAATCCAGCAGCTGGGCGCTGGCGGCGGCGTCGGCTTCGGCATCGCTCTGCCGTTTGGCCGAGCCTGCCAGCGGGAAGGTGCGGACATTGGCGCCGCTCTTTCGCAACAGCAGTTCCGGGCTGACGCCTACCAGTTGGCCGCAGCCCTCCACCGGCAGCTGGAACTGGTAGCCGTTGGGGTTCTGCGCGCACACCGAATCGAATATGGCTTGCGCCGATACCGGCTGGGCGAAGTCAACTTCCAGCACCCGCGACAGCACCGCCTTGCGGATTTCGCCCAGCTGGAAATGGGCGATGGCCTTGCCGACCGCGGCCTTGAAGTCCCGCTCGTCCGGGATGCTGCGCGCGCTCACCACCTGGGCGCTGGCGCCGGTCCGCTGCGCAGCCGCGCCCAGGCGCTCGCTGCGGTCGAAAAAGGCGAGCCGGCGCGGAATGAACAATTCGGAAGGCTTGTCCATGTCGAACGGAATCGCGCCCATCAGCACCGGATTATGGATTCCGTCGGCGCGCGCGCGCGCGAAAGCCTCGGCCACTTCGCGCGAGAATGCGCCGCTCGCGCTGATCCCATCCCTGGCCGGTGTGCGGACGCGGACGTGGACGCCGCTGGCCTTCAGGCTGAGGTGGGACGACATGAAATAAAATTCATCTTCCCCGGTACTGCCGGGCGTCGTCGACCGAGTATGCATGGCTTGCTCCATGAATGATAATGATAATAATTATCATTTAAATTATATTCTGGACACCGTTATGTCAACGGTAAAATGACCGCGCATATGCTTTTGTTGTATTGGGAAAGTGTTTTGTTGCGGTATGAATACATCGACTGGCATGCTTGGCTTGGATGTGACCGCATCGCATGCCATGGAAGGCTGGTTGTATCCGGCGGTGGCGATGGACCTGCACGCCCGCGCATCATGTGCGGGGCGGAGGGATTGCCGCGCGGCTTCATCGACGGGCAACCGCAGCCCGCGATGTCCGCGCGCAGAGGGAGGCTTCTATCCGCATTCGCCTATGCCGGCAAGTCCGCCGCGCAATGATTTGCATTGCAGCAGTCCTAATTGGCAGTACCTCTTGCGCGCCAATTGACATACCAATTAAATACCAATTTCACCTGCGCGCCTCGAGTCGGGCGCAGCGTTGAAGATTCCAGTCGGGCGGCGCGGGGCGCCGGTTCCGGCCTCATGGCGCGTTGAGATAACAAGGGAGCGGCTGATGGGCGTGAAGCGATTGTTGGGCATGGTGGTGCTGGCGGCGTGGTCGGCCGGCAGTTGGGCGGCGCCGGATGCCGGCCAACTGGGCCAGAGTCTGTTCATGCGGGTGGCGGTGGATAGCAACAAGGGAGCGGCGGCGGGCGCGCCGTGTTCCGATCTGGGCGCGGATTGGGCGTCCTGCCTGAAGGGCCGGCTGATCCTGGAGAACAAGGGCGGGCAGGCGGTGCCGGCTGGCGGCGGCTGGAGCTTGTACCTGCACAGCATCCGCCGCATCCTCAAGCTGGATACGCCGGACTTCGCCATCCGCCGCATCACCGGCGACCTGTACCAGATTACCCCGACCGCCAGTTTCCAGGGCCTGGCTCCAGGCCAAACGCTGGAGCTGCCGCTGATAGACGAATACTGGATCCTGCAGGAGAGCGACGTGCTGCCGCGTCCCTATGTGGTGGTGGATGGCCAAGCGCCGGCGGTGCTGCAGCACAACAGCAGCGACGACGCCAGTTATCTGCTGCCGTTGACGGGGGACAACTGGAAGAATCCGGCCGGTGAATTGCGGCCGCTGATGAATATGGCGCAGCGCTACCACAGCTTCAGCCAGCGCGGCGCGCAGCTTTCCGCCGCGCAAGTGGCCAACCGCGTGATTCCGGCGGTGCGGCGCCAGCAGCTGGGCGGCGGGGAGCTGCTGGTCCGCGGCCTCAGCCTGAACCTGTCCGGCGTCAGCCCGGCGCAGCGGGAGGCGCTGGAGCAGCGCGCGGCGCAACTTGGCCTGCGCGGCGACGGCATCGGCGTGTCCGGCGGCGTGGTCGGCGCCCGCTTGCCGGCCGATATCGCCGTGTCCGGCGGCTACCGTTTGTTGATCGGCCAGCATGGCGTGAAAGTGGAAGGCTTCGACGCCGCCGGCGTGTTCTACGGCGTGCAGACACTGCTGGGCCTGCTGCCGCAGGGCGGCGGCCAGGTGCGCTGGATGACGGCGGAAGACGCGCCGCGCTATGCCCACCGCGGCTTCATGGCCGATGTGGCGCGCAACTTCAAGCAACCGTCCACGGTACGCCGCCTGATAGACCAGATGGCGGCCTACAAGCTCAACAAGCTGCACCTGCACCTGTCCGACGACGAAGGCTGGCGGCTGCAGATTCCCGGCCTGCCGGAGCTGACCGACGTCGGCGCGCGGCGCTGCCACGACCTGACGGAAACCCAATGCCTGGTGCCGCAGCTGGGCTCCGGCCCGGCCAACCAGTCCGGCGGCGGCTATTTCACCCGCGCCGATTACATCTCGCTGGTGAGTTACGCCCAGGCGCGTTTCATCGAGGTGATTCCGGAGTTCGACATGCCGGCGCACGCCCGCGCCGCGGTGGTGGCTATGGAGGCGCGCTACCGCAAGCTGCTGGCGCAGGGCCAGCCGCAGGCGGCGGCCGAATACCGGCTGCTGGACCCACAGGACCAGTCCAACACGCTGTCGGTGCAGTTCTATGACCGCCATACCTATCTGAACCCCTGCGTGCCGGGCAGCCAGCGCTTTGTCGCCAAGCTGGTGTCCGAGGTGGCGTCGATGCACCGCGACGCCGGCCAGCCGCTGGCAACCTGGCACTTCGGCGGCGACGAGGCGAAGAACATCCTGCTGGGGCCCGGCTTCCAGGATGTCAGCGGCGGCGATCCCGGCAAGGGCAAGGTGAGGATGGCGGAGCAGGACCAGCCTTGGGGGCGCTCGTCGGCCTGCCAGGCGATGATCGCCAAAGGACAGCTGAAGAGCGTGGCCGACTTGCCGCTCAATTTCGCGCGCGAGGCCAGTCGCATCGTGGCCAATCAGGGCATCGCCACCATGGCGGCATGGCAGGACGGCGTCAGCGGGGCGGCCTCATCCGCCGACTTCGCCACCCGCAACACCATGGTCACCGAATGGGACACCTTGTACTGGGGCGCCGCTCAGGCGGTAAACGGTTACGCCGCCAAGGGCTTCAAGACGGTGCTGGCGTTGCCGGACTACCTTTACTTCGATTTCCCCTACGAGCTGAACCCGCGCGAGCACGGCTATTACTGGGCGTCGCGCGATACCGACAGTTACAAGGTGTTCAGCTTCGCGCCGGACAATCTGCCGCAAAACGCCGAAGTGATGCCGGACCGCCAGGGTCAGCCGTTCGCGGTGAGCAGCTCCGCCGCGCCGGCGCAGTACGCCGGCATCCAGGGCCAGGCTTGGACCGAGGTGATGCGCACCGACCAGGAGTTTGAAACCATGGTCTATCCGCGCCTGCTGGCGCTGGCCGAAAGAGCCTGGCACAAGGCCGGCTGGGAGCGGCCGTACACGGTGGGGGAAACCTACCAGCTGGGCGTCACCCACCTGGTGGACAAGGACGCGTTGAACCGCGACTGGCAGCAGTTCGCCGCGGTGCTGGGCTGGCGAGAGGCTCCCAAGCTGGAGCGGGCCGGCATAGCCTACCGCTTGCCGCTGCCGGCGGGGCTGTCCGGTCCGAACGGATTGGCGACCGCCACCGAATGGCCCGGCGCGCGGCTGGAGTACTCTTATGATGGCCGCAGCTGGCAGTTCTATTCGCCCGGCCAGCAGGTGCAGGCGCGCTACTGGCGCGGCGTCAGCCAGGATGGCAGGCGCGGCAGCCGGGTGGAGACGCTGGGCAACTGATTTCGGCTGGAAATGACAACAGCCCGCCGGCATGCCGGCGGGCTGTTGTCATGGGCAGGCGGCTGTCAGCTGCCGTGGCGGAACAGCGCCGGACTGTGCTGCAGCCGGGTGGCGCCGGCAGGAAGGCCGCCGCGGCCGCCGCTTGCCTCCTGCGCCTGCTGCGGGGCGGCGAAACAAGCCACCGCGCCTTCCACGCTCAAGGACACCCGCTGACCCGGCTGCGGACTGCGATGGCCGGGCACCCGCGCCGCCAGCAGGCTGCCGTCCGCCAGCATCAGCCGCACGCTGGCGTCGTGGCCGTAGTAGCTGACGTCGATCACCTCCGCCTGCGGAGCGCTGCCGCCTGCCGGCTGCAGGCATATCTGCTCCGGGCGCAGCAGCACGTTGACCGCCCCTTGCGGCATATCGTCGAGCAAGGGTAGGCGGCCAAGCAGGCACAGCGCTTCGCCGTTCCCGGCCTCGCCCGGCAGCAGGATGGCGTCGCCGACGAAATCGGCCAGCGCGGCGCTGGCCGGGCGCTGGTACAGCGTTTGCGGACTGGCCACCTGCAACAGCCGGCCCTGCCACAGCACCGCCACCTGGCTGCCCATGGTCAGCGCCTCGGCCTGATCGTGGGTGACCATCAGCGCGGTGGTGTTGCTGGCGTCCAGCGCCGCCGCCACCGCCTGGCGGGTTTCGCCGCGCAGCGCGGCGTCCAGCGCCGAAAACGGCTCGTCCAGCAGCACCAGCGCCGGCTTGGGCGCCAGCGCGCGCGCCAGCGCCACCCGTTGCTGCTGGCCGCCGGACAATTGTTGCGGCGCGCGTTCGGCGAAGCTCGCCGGCAGGCCCACCATTTCCAGCAGCTCGGCCACGCGGTGGCGTTGCCGCCGCTCGGCCCGCGGCAGGCCGAACACGATGTTGTCGGCGACCGACAGGTGCGGGAACAGCGCGCCCTCCTGCGGCACGTAGCCGATATGGCGATGCTCCGGCGGCAGATGGACATCGGGGCTGCTGACCAGGCGGCCGCCGATGTGGATGCTGCCGCCGTCGCAGCGTTCGAAGCCGCACAATAGTCGCAGCAGCGTGGTCTTGCCGCTGCCGGACGGCCCCAGCAGTGCCAGCAGCGAACCCTGCCCGACGTCCAGGGTGATGTTGTCCAGCACCCGCTGTTTGCCGAAGTGTTTGCCGAGTCCGGCGATTTTCAATTCTGACATGATGTTTTCCAGCGTAATGGCAAGCGCGCCGCTATTCGTGGTGGGCGCCGCCGCCCAGCACCGCGCCGCGTCCCAGCAGCGACATCAGCAGCCAGGTGGAGCACAGCGACAGGGCGATCAGGATGGCGGCGTAGGGCGCTGCGGCGGCGAAGGCCAGCGCGGCGGTGTCGGCCCAGACCTGGGTGGCCAGCGTTTCGGTGCCGATCGGCGAGAGCAGCAGGGTGGCGGTCAGTTCGGTGACGATGGAGATGAACACCAGGCTGGCCGCCGCGCCCAGGCCAGGGCCGGCAAGCGGCAGCACCACCCGCCACAGAGCCTGCCACCAGTTGAGGCCCAGCGAGCGCGCCAACTCCTCCAGCCGGCTTTCCGCCTGCAGCAGCGCGCTGCGCACGCTGACCAGCGCCAGCGGCAGAAACATGACGGCGTAGGCCAGCACCAGCATCAGCGCGCTCTGGTACAGCGGGCGCAGCCACTGGATGGCCAGGTTCACCAGCGCCAGCGCGATGACGATGCCGGGCACGCCCTGCGCCAGATACACCACCCGCTCCAGCAGGTGGGCCAGACGGCCGGGGTGGCGCGCCAGCAGATAGCCCAGCGGCAGCGCCAGCAGCGTGGTGAGTGCCGCGCCGGACAGGCCAAGCTCCAACGAGGACAAGGTGGCGGACAACAACAGCTGCGGCGACACCTCGGCCGGCGTCACCGCGTCCGCGCCCGGTTGCAGCGTCCAGTACAGGATGGTGGCGATTGGGGCCAGCAGGGTGGCGGCGGTTTGCAGCAGCAACCCTGCCAGCACCGGCCAGCGCTTCCAGCCCAGTTCGATCCGCTGAGCGGCGCGGCGCGCGCCGCGGTCCAGCCGCTGGTAGCGGGCGTCGCCGCGCACGCGCAGCTCGGCCAGCAGGCATACCACGCCCAGCAGCATCAGTACGCTGGCCAGCAGCGAGGCGCCGGCGCTGTCGAAGCTGGCGCGGTATTCGGCGTAGATTTCGGTGGTGAAAGTATGGAAGTGCAGCAGCATGAAGGCGCCGAACTCGGACAGCGACGACAGCGCCACCAGCAGCATGCCGCCCAGCAGCGCGGGCTTGAGTTGCGGCAGCGCCACCCGGCCGAAACAGGCCCACGGTCCCAGGCCCAGTGCGCGCGCGGTTTCCTCCAGCGCCGGATCCATATTGCGCAGCATCGCCGACACCGGCAGGTAGACCAGCGGGGTGTAGGCGGTGGTCAGCACCAGCCAGGCACCCCAGAAGCCTTGCAGGTCGGCGCTGATCGACACCCAGGCGAAGCTGGTGATGAAGGGCGGGATGGCCAACGGCACCACGCACAAGAGCGCCCACAGCTTGTGGCCGGGCAGGCGGGTGCGTTCGACGAACCAGGCCGAGGCGGTGCCGGCCAGCGCGCAGCTGAGGGTGCTGGCGACGACGATCAGCAGGGTGTTGCCGGCCAGCCGGGCGACGATGGGGCGCAACAGCAGGTCGGCGGCTTCCTGCCCGCCGTAGGTCAGCGCCTGCCACAGCGTGAAGGCCAGCGGCAGCAGCACCAGCGCCGCCACCGCGGCGGCGCCGGCCAGCAGGCCCCAAGGCCGCCGCCCGCCGGCGGCCAGGCGCAAGGTGGCGGCATCCATTTACAGCAATCCGGCCTGGCGCAGCAGCTTGGCCGACTGGCTGTCGTCGCCCAGCTTCTGCATGTCCAGCGGCGGCGGCGTCAGCTGGCTGAAGGGCTTCAGCTGCGGCGCCGGCGCCACGCTGGGCAGCAGCGGGTATTCAAAGGTGATGTTGCTCTTGGCGATCAGTTGCTGCGCGCGCGGGCTTACCAGGTAGGCCAGGAATTTCTGCGCCGCTTCCGGGTTGCGCGAGGTTTTCAGGATGCCGGCGCCGGATACGTTGACCAGCGCGCCGACGTCGGCGTTGGCGAAGTGGTACAGCTGGCTGTGCATGCCCTTGCTGCCCAGCTCCACCTGCAGGCGGGTCCAGTAGTAGTTGTTGATGACGCCCACCGCCACGCCGCCGCGGTTCACCGCCGCTACCACGCCCTCGTTGTCGTCGAAGGTCTGCGAGTTGTCGCGCAGGCCCTTCAGCCAGGCCAGGGTCGCCGCTTCGCCCTTCAGCGCGCGCACAGCGCTGACCAGCGGCAGGAAGTCGCCGTCGGACGGAGCGATCGCCAGCTTGCCCTTCCATTGCGGCTTGGCCAGGTCCAGTAGGCTGGCGGGCATCTGGCCGGCGGCGGCCAGCTTGGTGTTGAACACCAGCACGTTCTCGCGCGCCATCACGCCCACCCATTCGCCCTGCGGCGAGCTGTAGCGCGCCGGAATCGGCGACAGGGTGGCTGCCGGCAGCTTGGCCAGCATCTGCCGGTTTTCCAGCAGCATCAGTTCCGGCGAGTTGGAGGCGAAATAGACGTCGGCCGGCGAGGCCTTGCCTTCGGCCAGCAGCTGGGCCGACAGTTCCGGGCCTTCTCCGGAACGGATCTTGACGCCGACGCCGCTCATTTTTTCGAAGTCGTCGGTCAGCAGCTTGATGGTTTGCGGGTGCTGGGCGTTGTAAAGGATCAGGCTGGCGGCGCCGGCCAGCTGGCTGGCGGCCAGCACGGTGCCGGCCAGCAGGGCGGAAATCAGTGTGCGTTTCATCATTGCTCCCTATGTGGACGCCGCCTGGCGGCGCCCCGGTTGGATTTCTCAGTTGTTGAACAGGGCTTCGCCGATATAGCCGCCGGGGCGCGCGCCTGCCGGACAAGCGAAGACAGCACTGCCGACATGGGTGATGTACTGGTTCATCATGTCCATGCTCGCCAGCTTCTTGTTGATGCGGATGAAGCCGGTGCGGGGGTCGCGCTGGTAGGCGATGAAGAACAGGCCCGCGTCGTACTCGACGCCCTGGCGCCATGGCGGCCAGCGCTCGGCGTAGAAGTTGGCGCCGTCGTTGTAGGAGTAGGCGCGGCGCAGGATGCGGGCGCCGTCGTTCTCCTGCGGCGAGGCCACGCGCGAGTGGGCGGTGTCCGGTATCACCGGATTGCCTTCTTTGTCCACCGCGTCCAGCCTCATCGGCTCGAACTCGCGCTTCTGGCCCAGCGGCGCGCCGCTGTCCTTGTAGCGGCCCACCACTTCCTGCTGGAAGCCCAGTTCGGTCTTGTCCCAGTGCTCCAGCGCGATGCGGATGCGGCGCACCACCATATAGCTGCCGTTCTTCATCCAGCCGCCCTCGTCGCCGACCCAGACGAACTGGTTCATCAGCGCCGGGTCCTTGGTGGACGGGTTGTTGGTGCCGTCCTTGAAGCCCATCAGGTTGCGCGGAGTGCCGCCGCCGGGCGCGCCGCTGGCGAAGCCGGTCTGCACCCAGCGCACGCTGGCGATGCCGTCGGTGATGGCGGCCAGCTGGCGCACCGCGTGGAAAGCCACTTGCGGATCGTCGGCGCAGGCCTGGATCGACAGATCGCCGCCGCTCTTCTCTGGCACCAACTGGTCGCCGTTGAATTTGGGCAGGTCCACCAGCGCTTCCGGCCGGCGCGACGCCAGGCCGTAGCGGTCGACGCCGTCCTTGCTGAACAGGCCTGGGCCGAAGCCGAAGGTGAGGGTGAGGCGGGCGGTGGCAAGGCCCACCGCTTCGCCGGAGTCCAGCGGCGCCTTGTCGTTCTGGCCGCTCAGCGCGCGCGCGGGCAGGCCCTGGCTCATGCGCCGGGCGGCCTCGGTCCAGGTTTTCAGCAGCGCGATGACGTCCTCGCGCTTGCTGGTTTGCAGATCGAAGGCGGCGAAGTAGCTGTTCTGCTGCTGCGGCGTCAGGATGCCGCTCTGGTGCGGGCCGTCGAAGGGCTCGTGGTCGCTCGCCGCCGCTTTGGCGCGCTTGGCCTGAGCGGCCGCCAGCGCCTTGCCGCCGCCCAGCCAGCCGGCTAGCGCCAGCGCGCCCCCGCCTTTGAGGAAGCCGCGCCGCGATGGTTGTTTCGGCTTGTTGCGGTCTGTCATTTTGCCAATACCAGATTATTGTTGTCGTCGGTGACGAAGTAGAAGCCATCGCCTTCCGGCGTCATGGCGATGCCGAACAGGTCGCCGTTGCCGGGCGGGGTCTGCGCCTTGTTGGCGTCGATCCAGCGCGCCGCCAGTTGTTCGCCAGTGGCCGGGTCGATCTCCACTACCTTGCCGTTGGAGCCGTTGGTGACCAGCAGATGGCCTTGTGGCGTGGTGGTCATCGCCAGCGGGCGCAGCAGCAGGCCGTCGTGGGTCAGGGTGCGGCCGATGCCGGCGCTGGTGGTGCGGGTGGTAGCGTCCCAGATTTCGCTGATGCGGTTGTTCAACGCGTCGGATACGAAGAGCTTGTCGTCCTTGCCGTAGGCCAGGCCAGTGGGGCCGATCAGGAACACGCCCTTGTCGGCCTGCTCGCCGAAGCCGCTGGCCACCACGGTGCGGCTGACGATCTTGGGCGCCTGGCCGGCGGGGATGTCCAGCTCCAGCCGCAGCACGGTGGCCAGGCTCACCACCGGCGGCGTGCCCTTGGAGCTGCCGACGCCGAAGCCGGAGTTGCTGACAAACAGCGTGGCCTTGTCGCCCTTGTCTATCACCGCCATATTGCCCCATGGGTTGTTGATGTCGGCGCCGGCCCAAACGTCGACCAGCTTGCCGGACGAGTCCAGCACCATCAGGCAGCCGGCGCCCTTGGTGTCGGTGGTGCCGTCGTTGCTGGGCGTGCTGCCGACTATCACCCAGCCGCTCTTGAGCACCGTCATCGCGGTGGACAGGCCGACGCCGCCCGGACACTGCTGCAGCGTGCGCGGGAGCTGCGCGAACAGCGACATCTGCTTGCTGTCCGGATGGTAGTCGACGATGGTGCTGCCCAGGCCCTGCAGGTTGGCGGCGTTGTTGAAATTGTCCACCAGCACGTCGCCCGCTTTGAGCTTGCCGGCGCTGACCGGCGACACCGCGATGGCGTAGGGGTTCTGGTCGCCGTTGTCGGGCACGGTGTTGGTGAGGATGGTGTGGCGTCTGATGCCGGACAGGAAGTTGCCGTCGGCGTGAGCCGCGCCAGTCAGCGCCAGCATGGCGGCGATGGCCGCTGCGGCGAGGCCGCGATGCGAGAAGTTCCGCTTCATCTTTACACTCTCCATTATGGCCGGACGCTTCGGTCCGGCCAGTCGGTATTTTATGGTCAGAAGGTGATGGTGGTCTTCAGGCCCACTACCCAGTTATTGGGGATGCGCTGGGTGCTGGTGGGGTCGTTGGGCGATACCGCGCCGGCGCCGACATTGCGCACGTATTGCAGATCGGCCTGCCATTGCCACCAAGGGGTCAGCTGGTAGATGTAGGTGGCTTCGATCTGGGTTTCGTCGCTGCGCACCGGGTAGGCCAGATTGCCTATCGACACGCCGGCGTCGGCATCGGCGCCGGCGGCATGGTTGCCCACCTTGACGTAGCCGACCGCCAGGCCGACGGTGTCATTGTCGCGGCCGGCGAACGGCGCGGTCAGG
>NZ_MKCT01000084.1 GCF_001855555.1 Chromobacterium sphagni
GTGCTCAACACACCTCTCCGCTAGCGGTTAGCCCGCGCCCGTAAGTCGTGGCTTTTTTGCGTCCATAGGTTTCCTGTCGTGCCGCTCTCTCGGCGCGTCCAAAGCTTATGGCCGGGTAGCGTGCAGCCATACAATACCCCGGCAACGGGGGAAATCTGTGGGCCGTCTAGCGGCGGTGTTGAAGTACCCGGCCGCCCCTCTCAACAGGGGGCGCTTTAGACAAAACCGCTAGGAGTCCATGACCATGGATGCTCGTCTTGTGTTTGTCGTTTCTCTTTCCCCTCCTCTTATTCTCCCTCCCCGCCGCGTGTCGCGTGCCTCGTTGCGCCTGCGCGCCACGTATCGGCTTGCGTTTTTGGCGGCGCGGTTTGCGCGTTGGATTGGGGAGGCTCGGCCATGAGTGCGGCTATCGATCAGCAGGTGAACACGCCGCTGCGGCTGGATTTCGCCAAGGGTTTGGCCATGCGGGTGGTGCGGCGACCGGAGGGGTTTTGGCTGGTGGCGGCGGAGGTGGCCGCGTCCATGAAGCTGGAGGTGAAGGATTTGCTGAAGACGCTGGGCGAACCGCTGGGCCGGCTCTTGCGGCTGGCGGACGAGGCGGAGCCGGTGTTGTGCCTGTCCGAAGGCGAGCTGGACGAGGTGTTCCGCCGCATCAAGAAACCCGGCGCGCGGCGGCTGCGGCGCTGGTGGCTGGAGGAAACCCGCCCGGCTTTGCTGCAGGAGACCGGCGCGGCCCATACGGCGGAAACCCTGCACCTGGCGCTGGCCCTCGCCGCAGAGGCGGCGCAGCAAGTGAGCCGCGCAGTCATGGAAGCCGTGCTGCGCGAACCCGGCACCTGGCAGCATTCGCGCTGGGTGGTGGCGCTGGATTACGCGCCCAACAACAAGCAGCGCTGGCCGCACGGCAGGCTGATCGGCCTGAACAGCAGCGTCTCCACGCTCAGCGCCATGGCCGAGCTGATCGCCCCGCCCGGCAAGATGCCGGCCACCAGCGCGGAACTGCTCAAGCTGGCCACCGCCTGCCAGCTGCGTTTGTCGGAGCGGGTAGACAAGTTCGTCAGCTAACTGCGCATCGCAATAAAAAACACCGCTTCAGCGTTGCGAAGCGGTGTTTTCGTTTCACCTGCCACACTTCATGCTTGAATAAAAACGAATCCTAGAATTTTAAAGGCAATCTACTGTCCGGCTTCTTTCTCAAAGTATTGACCTGAATATGAGGCCAGCGCGTCACCTGGCCGTTTGAACCGAACATGAATTCAAAAAATAGCACCTGCTCATACTGAAGTTGCAATACTTCGCAGCCATCGCTGTCTATCAAAGTTTGTATCCATAAGTTCAGATTCATTTCCGTCACATTGGCAAATGTGCTCACGAATGGGGTATTCAAAATCCCGCCTTGCGGTCCGCCATTGTGTTTGCTGCTGAGCTGAATCAGCGTATATTTTTTAATGCGCTGATCTTTAATCGCGTCACGCAATCGCAAATCAGGACGAACGGAATACGGATAGTTTGGATGAGCGACAATCCGTTGGAAATATGTCAGATTGCTGTCGGGCTGTGTTGCCGGCAATGACTTGTCAAATGCCCAGGCAGGAGCCGGCTCATCAAGATTGAGCGGCGCGGCGGGCGAACCGTCCCCCACTGACAGCAATGAAGATGCGCCCATGCTGGGTGAAATGGCGAGCGGAGATCCTGCCAAGGGCACGGGGTTGGCAGCAATGGCAGCGGGCACGGTATCGTCTTGCGGTTGCGGAGTCGTTGGCCACGAGTTTGTAAATGGCTGGGTCCAGCAATCGGTGCCTATAGGATATTCCGGTTTGCCAGGGATATCAGCCTGAAACCCGCCGGTAATCATGATCGCACTGCCATGGGGTATCGTCCCGCTACGCGCAATGGAATACGGCGGCACATAATTTGGCCCGTTGGCGCCGGCGCCAATGGCAATTCCGGGGAAACCGTTATCTGAAATAACGGATTCTTCAGTAGCCGCATGGTTGTACATCGGGTTCATCCATAGATACATCCCATCTTCTTCGTGAATACCGACACCATCACTTACACGTTGTATGCTTTGATTGTATTTCACCGCGCCAGCAAACTGTTCGTTTGCGCCACCGCGATTCCGTACGCTCCCATCAACCAGAGTAAACGTAAGTTCCTCTGTATAGTTTTCACAAAGAAAATGAAATATGCCAAAAATCGTTTCTGAGTTTGTTCCCGGTGATGGCATACAGGTGGTATGCAATCCCCACCCCACATCTTTTTTGTCCGGATTGTAGTTAGTCCATGCGCCTTCAAGCTGCTTCAGTACACCATAGTCAGCCTCCTTAATCAGTACCGCATCCGAATATTCCGGATACGGGGGAGTTGGTGTTTGAGCGATATCGTTTTCAGACATGGAAACCTCGCGCGGTTATTCATCTTGATAAAGGGCAGCACTGCGGGAAGGCGATGAAACCAGAATGGCCTGCGTCAGGCTTTGTGGGCGTATCCTTACAAATCAAAAACATACGGATGAATGGCTATTATTTTCAGCAAGGCTGCATTTACAATGCAGCAATCTTCTGCAAACCACTTGCTTATAAGCTAAATAAATTTCGCTTATACAAAAATCCTAGCACTAGACATGACGATGTCAAGACGGATTATCCGGATAATTATTTTAATTTTACAAAGAAAAGTTTGAATTAGGCCAAGTTTTCAGAGATGCAATCTGTTGAAAGAATGCAATCATGGAAACGTTAAAACCGAAACTAAAGCAAGGTGGAAGCCACAGCCGAATTTCTCCTGGAAATGTGGGGAAGGACTGTGCGCCTAGAGCCGCTTGTATGGACGCCTCCCATCAACGGCCAAACCGCTTTCTGCTTTCACCCCAAGCCCCCTCCGCCGCCGATTGCCACGAAATGGATAAACACATACAATCAATGACAAAGTCATTTTAAAATTGACATATTCCCCTCTGGAAACCGCCTCAAGCCATCGCCCCGGCAAGGCCGATTCCCAGACGCCACAGGTGTCCAACCGCAGCAACTACGCCAAAAGCACAACTCCATGTCAATCAAAAAACTGCTCTGCCTCGCCGCCTCAACACTGCTGACCAGCGCCGCCTTCGCCAATGCGGTGCCGGCATCCGGCGCCGCCGAAACTGCAAAACCGCAGGCCGCGCGCCTATCCCCAATGGCCTACGGCCAGACGCAATGGATCATGCTGGGCTCGCCGGTGCCGGAAGGCTGGGTGATTACCCGCAGCACCGGCAACCAGAACGAGATCACCGATACCAGAGGCGCTTCCTACACCCAGCAGCTGTCGGTGATGCTCGGCTCGCCGGTCCCGCAGGACTGGGTGGTGATACGGTCGACCGGCACCATGAACGTCATCTACTACACCAAGGGCGCTCAGCTGGGCGCCGAGGTCTCGGTGATGCTGGGCTCGCCCACTCCTAGCGGCTGGGTTGTGATCCGCTCGACCGGCAATATGAACACGCTGCACAATCTCAACGGCTCCAGCTACGGCAGCGAGATCACCGTGATGCTGGGTTCCCCCACCCCGACAGACTGGGTGGTGATACGCTCCGGCAACAACAACAACGTCATCCACTACGTCAAAGGCGCGCCGCTTGGCACCGAGATATCGGTGATGCTGGGCTCGCCGATCCCGGACGGCTGGGTGGTGGTCCGCGCCACCGGCACGATGAATACGCTGTACAATCTCAACGGCTCGCGCTATGCCAGCGAGATCACCGTGATGCTGGGTTCGCCCATTCCGGCGGACTGGGTGGTGATACGCTCCGGCAATAACAACAACGTCATCCACTACACCAAGGGCGCGCCGGCCGGCACCGAAATCTCGGTGATGCTGGGCTCGCCGGTACCAGCAGGCTGGGTGGTGGTGCGCAGCACCGGCAATATGAACGTGATCCGCTACTTGGGCAAATAAGCCCGCGGCGCCACCTCTACGCAAGAAAAGGCTTGCCCATGGCAAGCCTTTTGTTTGCCTCCGCCGCATGCCGACTTCCATCCCAGACGCGGCCAGGGTAGGCTGCGTGAAACAGATCGACCGTCATGCGCAGAAGTCGATGCCCCTGCCGAACGCATCAACATGCTCGCCACGCAAGAAAAACGCCACGGACAAGTCCGTGGCGTTTTCAATTCCCAGCTCCGGCATGCCGGAGCGGCGATGTTTACAGCACTTCGATGATGCCGGCAGCACCCATGCCGGTACCGATGCACATCGTCACCATGCCGTAGCCCTTCTGGCCGGAGTCGCGCATGCCATGCACCAGGGTGGCGGTGCGGATGGCGCCGGTTGCGCCCAGCGGGTGGCCGAGAGCGATCGCGCCGCCGTGCGGGTTAACCTTGGACATGTCCAGCTCCAGATCGCGCGCTACCGCCAGTGCCTGGGCGGCGAAGGCTTCATTCAGTTCGATCCACTTCAGATCGTCCTGCTTCAGGCCGGCTTGCGCCAGCGCGGCCGGGATGGCCTCTTTCGGGCCGATGCCCATGATTTCCGGCGGCACGCCCTTGACCGCGAAGGTCACATAACGGCCGATCGGAGTCAGGTTGAATTCCTTCAGCACGCGCTCCGACACCAGGATTACCGCGCCGGCGCCATCGGACATCTGCGAAGAGTTGCCGGCGGTGACCGAACCCTTGGCGTCGAATACGGTCTTCAGCTTGGCCAGGCCTTCCAGCGAAGTCTCGCGGCGCGGGCCTTCGTCGGTATCCAGCACGCGGGTCTTGGACACCACTTCGCCGGTTTCCAGATTCGGCGTGCGGTAGGTGACTTCCAGCGGAGTGATCTCGTTCTTGAACTTGCCGCCGTCGATGGCGGCCAGCGCGCGGCGGTGCGACTCCACCGCGAAGGCGTCCTGGTCCTCGCGCGAAACGCCCCACTGCTGCGCCACCTTCTCGGCGGTCAGGCCCATGCCGTAGGCGATGCCGTAGTTTTCATCCTTGGAGAAGATGTCCGGGTTCAGCGACACCTTGTTGCCCATCATCGGCACCAGCGACATCGACTCCGAACCCGCCGCGATCACCACGTCGGCTTCGCCCAGGCGGATGCGGTCGGCCGCCATTTGCACGGCGTTGATTCCGGACGAGCAGTAGCGGTTGATGGTGATGCCGCCCACAGTGTTGGGCAGGCCAGCCAGCAGCACGCCGATGCGCGCCATGTTCAGGCCCTGCTCCGCTTCCGGGAAGGCGCAGCCGACCACGCAATCGGAAATCAGTTTCGGATCCAGATTCGGCACCTGCGCCAGCGCGCCGGTGATCACATGCGCCAGCATGTCGTCCGGGCGCACATTGCGCATCATGCCGCGCGGCGCCTTGCCCACCGGGGTGCGGGTGGCGGCGACGATGTAAGCTTCTTGTACTTGCTTAACCATTCTTTTGCTCCTTCGCGACCGGCGGCAGGATTTGGTACCTACCGCCCGTCTTTGCATTCTTGGATGTTTGAGCCGTTTACAAGCGCCTGGGGCAAGGCGCGTCGACGCAGACAGTACATCTAGTACGGCAAGTCGGCGCAGCGCAGCATCAGGCGTCTTGTGGGCAGCTCATATTAGTTGCGCAGCGGCTTGCCGGTGGTCAGCATGTTGGCGATGCGGTCCTGGGTCTTGGAGTTTTTCAGCAGGGTCATGAAGGCCTTGCGCTCCAGGTCCAGAATCCATTGCTCGTTCACCAGGGTGCCGGCTTCCAGGTCGCCGCCGGTCATCACGTCGGCGATCTGCGAGGCGATGAAGAAGTCGTGCTGGCTGATGAAGTTGCCTTCCAGCATATTCACCAACTGACCCTTGATCGACGCCGCGCCGGAACGGCCGGCCACCGGGAAAGCCTTCACCTTCAACGGCGGACGGTAGCCGGATTCGGCCAGCGCCAGCGCCTGCCGCTGGGCCACATAGAGCAGCTCGTAGCTGTTGAACACCACCGGATCGCCCTTGCGGAAGAAGCCGATTTCCTGGGCTTCCACACCGCTGGTGGCGACCTTGGCGGTGGCGATGGCCATGAAGTAGTCCTTCAGCGCGGCCAGCACGTCGCCGCGGGCTTCCTGCGAAGCGCGCAGCGCGAATTCCTTGCAGCCGCCGCCGCCCGGCAGCAGGCCGACGCCCACTTCCACCAGGCCGACATAGGACTCCAGCGCAGCGACGGTCTTGTCGCAGTGCATCGCGAATTCGCAGCCGCCGCCGAACACGTAGCCCTGGGTTGCCGCCACGGTCGGGATCTGGCTATAGCGCAGGCGCATCGCGGTGGACTGGAAGCGACTGATGGTGGCGTCGATAGCGTCCCAGTCGCCCATCATGAAGGCCGGCATCATCGACTGCAGGTCGGCGCCCACCGAGAACGGCTCTTCGGTTTGCCAGATCACCAGGCCCTTGAAGCGGTCTTCGGCAATGTCGATGGCGGTGTTCAAACCTTCCAGCACGGCCGGGCCGATGGCGTGGGCCTTGGACTTGAACGACACCACCAGCACCTCGTCGCCGGTGGTGAAGGCGCGCACGCCCTCGTTCTCGAACACGGTTTCGCCCAGCGGCGCCACGGTTTCGCCCAGCACCTTGGCCGGAGCCAGCTGACGCTGGTAGACGTCCAGGGTAGAACGGCCAACCAGCTTCTTGTCGGCGGCGTTGAACGAGCCTTCGGCGAAATGCACGCCGGCGCGGTCGCTCTCCAGCGCCCAAGCCGGCAATGCAGCGGCGGTCAATGCCTTGCCGGCCTTGACGTCCTCTTCCAGCCACTTGGCAACCTGCTGCCAGCCGGCCGACTGCCAGGTCTCGAACGGACCTGCGCTCCAGCCAAAGCCCCAGCGGATGGCGAAGTCGACGTCGCGGGCGCAGTTGGCGATGTCGCCCAGGTGGAAGGAGATGTAATGGAACACGTCGCGGAAACATGCCCACAGGAACTGCGCCTGCGGATGCTCGCTATCGCGCAGCTTCTGGAATTTCTCCGCCGGGTTGGCGATCTTGAGGATTTCCTTGACAGCGTCGTCGCCCTTCTCGCCGGAGCCGACGTACTCGCCCTTCGCCGGGTCGAGCACCAACATGCGCTTGCCGTCCTTCTTGTAGATGCCGGCCTTGGTCTTGGAGCCCAGCGCGCCTGCGGCGATCAGCTTCTGCATCCAGTCCGGAGTCTGGAACAGGCCGTGCCACGGGTCTTGCGGCAGGGTGTCCTGCATGGTCTTCACCACATGGGCGAAAGTGTCCAGGCCCACCACGTCGGCGGTGCGGAAGGTAGCAGACTTCGGACGGCCCAGCCGCGGGCCGGTCAGGTCGTCGACCACGTCGAAGCGGATGCCGTACTTGGCGGCATTGGCGATGGTGGCCAGCATCGAGAATACGCCGATGCGGTTGGCGACGAAGTTGGGGGTATCTTTGGCGCGGATCACGCCCTTGCCCAGCGTGGACACCAGGAAGCGCTCCAGGTTGTCCAGGATGTGGGCGTCGGAGGTGACGCAGGGAATGATTTCAACCAGGTGCATATAGCGCGGCGGGTTGAAGAAGTGGACGCCGCAAAAACGCGGGCGCACGGAATCCGGGCAGCTTTGCGCCAGCGCGTTGATCGACAGGCCGGAGGTGTTGGTGGCGAAGATGGTGTGTTCGCCCAGATGCGGAGCGACCTTGTGGTACAGGTCGGCCTTCCAGTCCATCCGTTCGGCGATGGCTTCGATCACCAGGTCGCAATCCTTCAGCAGATGCAGATGGTCGTCGTAGTTTGCCGGCTGGATGTGAGCCACCACGTCCTGGCCCGCCAGCGGCGAGGGTTTGAGCTTCTTCAAGCCGTCCAGCGCCTTGAGCACGATGCCGTTCTTGTCGCCGTCCTTGGCCGGAAGGTCGAACAGGATGGTGGGGACTTTGGCATTCACCAGATGAGCGGCGATCTGCGCGCCCATCACGCCGGCGCCGAGAACGGCTACCTTGCGCACATTGAATTTGGTTTGAGACATGGTTTCCTCGATTTGTTGAAACACACATGAGACAGGCCCCTCTTGCCTGTCCAGCTTGCTTCAAGGACGGGCGTTGATTCGTCCTTGCCCTGAGCCCGCGCCCGCGGGGGCCGGCGCGGCGCAGGCGGGTACTGCTTGATAGAACGACCGGCGATTTCGCTATTGTTCCGGTCTGTCGCCGCTACCAGCCTGCTGCCAGGCCGGCTTTGTAGACCATCGGTTTTTCACGCTTGGCTTGAAAACGCCCAGACGATCTGCCAGTGCAGATAAAATATCAAACACTCGCTTTTATGTCGGATTAGTCTAACCCATTTTGGGCAAAATCAAAGCAGGTTTTGTAAAAAATCTGCATGCGGCGCTGGCGCGGCCGCAACAAAGCCATCCACTGTGCCGCAACGACAACAGGGCAGACGCTGCGCGCCTGCCCTGTTGGTGATTTCAAGCCGTCAACGACGGCTTAGAAACGATAGTTGTACTGCAGGCCCACCAATTGCAGATAGGTCTTGTAGGTGCCATTGACCGTGCCGCCGTTGCCGGTACATGCGCCGCCAGTGGTCGGACTGGTGCCTGCCGGGCTGCAACCATCGGTGTAATTGACATTAGCGTTTTTGAAATCGATGAAGCTGTAGGCCAGATCGATCGAGCTTTGCTTGTTGATCTTGAAGTTGGCGCCCAGCGATAGCCAGATGCGGTCGCTGTCCGGAATCGCCGGATGGCGATCCTGATCATCCTTGACCGGCGACTGCTCCCAGGCCAAACCGCCGCGCAACATCCAGCTGTCGTTCAACTGATAGTTGGAGCCGACCGACACCCGCCAGGTGTCTCTCCAGTTCTGGTGCAGCACCAGATCGCCCTGGGCCACGCCATTGACGGCGGATTGCTTGATGTCGATCTGTTGCAGGCGCGAGTTGCGCACCCAGGTCACATCGCCCATCAGCGCAATCTTCGGATTCAGTTGATGGAAAAAGTTGGCGGAAGCGGTTTCCGGGGTGCTTACATCCACAGAAGAAGACGCATCCGGGTGCTTAGCCTTTGCCTGGGCACCCAACGCATTAGCCGCAATGCCAAACGATGGCAGGGCATTATTGGTTACATTGTTGAATGTCCAAGTCGAAGACCCCTGCAGCGATTGCTTGACACTAGAGCGATAAGCCAAGCCGAATCGGGTGTTCTCATCCAATTGGAACATATAGCCAATATTCCAACCGAAGCCCCAGTCATCTCCCTCCACATGCGCCAAACCGTCGCCATTAATGGCCGCTTGATTCACTGCACCCAGCGCCGCAGCCTGGCTTCCCGTCGCAGCTAAAACCTTCTGATATAACGCGGCATTGAGACCTGTAGTAGCATCTGCAGCCTGCTCCAGCGTCGCCTTCATGTATTGGGCGGATATGCCAAAGCCGAAAGAGTGCCGATCGTCCAATTTGAAGGCGATGGACGGATTAATGTTCAGAGACTGCAGATCAATGCTTTTCAACGCATAGCGACCGGCCCAGCCGAAGCCATAGTCCAGCTTGGCGCCGTAGGGTACGTACATGCCGATGCCGGCGGTGATCTTGTCATTGATTTTGCTGGACAGGTAAAAAGTCGGGGCTGCCACGGCCTTCGGGGCAAAAGTGCCGCCATTGTCGCCTCCGGTGGCATGAGCCGGAAAGCCCAATGCCCCAGTGGTTGTCGAGCCCGTGTCATTGTATTCTGAATGCGGCACCACCAGCGTGACGCCGGTGGAAAGCTGGGTGCCATCCAACCGGGTCAGCCCGGCCGGGTTGGAGAAGATGGTGGACGGATCGTTGGCTTCCGCGCCGTTGGCGTGGGCGGTGCCCTGGCCGGAGACGCTCTGCGAACCGAACTGATAACCCGAGGCAGCCGCCTGAGTGGACGCCAGGCCGAGCGCAGTGCCCATGATCATCACGGACAGGCTAAGATGCTTGAGCTTCATGCTTCCCTCTCTGATATTTCTTGAGTAGATATTTTCATTAACGATGACCCAGTCATGGCGTGAGTCATGGTCGATGCTACCAGAGAATTAGAGCAATCCAACCAATAAGCAGAGCTTTTGTT
>NZ_MKCT01000085.1 GCF_001855555.1 Chromobacterium sphagni
TCGAGAAGACTGAAGAACATTTCCATTATTTTTTGTCCTTGCGCTTGAACAGGCCGGCGATGAACGGCTCGAACAGGTTTTCCAGCGCGCCGCAGAACAGGATGATCAGGCCCTGGATGAACAGGATCATCTCGCGGGTGATCATCGGCTTTTCAAATGACAGGTCGGAGCCGCCTTGGGTCAGCGCGCCGAACAGCAGCGCCGACAGGATGATGCCCACCGGATGGTTGCGCCCCATCAGCGCCACGGCGATGCGACAAAGCCCACGCCGTTGGTGAACAGCACGTTCATGCGGTGCGAGGAGCCCAAGAGGTCGTTCACCGACGACAGGCCGGACAGCGCGCCGGACACGCACATGGCGATGATGATGACGCGGCTGACGCTCATCCCGGCGTAGCCGGCGGCATGCTCGTTGGTGCCAACGGTGCGCAGCTCGAAGCCCCAGCGGCTATGCCAGACGATCAGGTAGAACAGCGCGGACGCCAACAGCGCCAGCACGAAGGTCAGGTTGAGCGGCGAATTGGGCAGCGAGGTGAACAGCGTGTGCAGCTGCGGAATCCAGCCGGTCTCGGCGAACTGGCGGGTGGTCGGGTTCTGCGAGCCGGCCTCGATCAGTTGGTGACTGATCAGGTACAACATCAGCGAGTACGCGATGAAGTTGAACATGATGGTGGTCACCACGATGTGGCTGCCGCGCTTGGCCTGCAGATAGGCCGGCACATAGGCCCAGGCCGCGCCGAAGCCCATCGCCGCCAGCATCGCCAGCGGAATCAGCACGTAAGACGGCAGGGTGTGGTCGAAGCCCAGCATCACCAGCGTCACGCCCAGGCCGGCCAAGTAGGCCTGGCCTTCGCCGCCGATATTGAACAGGCCGGCATGGAAGGCGGTGCCACAGCCAGACCGGCGAAGATGTAGCTGGTGGTGTAGAACAGCGTATAGCCGGTGCCCTCTCCGTAGCCAAAGGCGCCATGGATCAGCAGTTGCAGGCATTCCCACGGATTCTCGCCAATCATCCAGGTGACGAAGCCCGTCACCAGCAAGGCGGCCAGCAGGTTTAGCGCCGGCAATACGGTCAGCTGCGCCCAACGCGGCAAGGTGGATGGTTGTCCGAATTTCAATGTTTGTGCCCCCCCATCAACAAGCCCAGCGAAATGGTGTCGGCATCCTTGGCCGCCACTTCGCCGGTGATCTGGCCGCCGGCCATGACCAGGATGCGGTCGGCCAGCGCCAGGATTTCCTCCAGCTCCACCGATACCAGCAAGATGGCCTTGCCCTCGTCGCGCAGCTCGATCAGCCGCTTGTGGATGAATTCGATGGCGCCGATATCGACGCCGCGCGTCGGCTGGCCGATCAAGAGCAGGTCCGGATTGGCGTGGATTTCACGCGCCAGCACCACCTTCTGCTGATTGCCGCCCGATAGCAGGCCCACCCGCAGCAGCGGGTTGCCCGGACGGATATCGAACTGGCGGATGAAGTCGCGGGTCCGCTCCACCAGCTTCTTGCGCGAATACAGCGGGCCGCAGCTCAGCGACTTGTCGTCGTGGTAGCCCAGAATGGCGTTCTCGAAAGTGGAGAAGCCCTTCACCAGCCCCTCGCGCGAACGGTCCTCCGGATATGGCTGATGCCCTTGCGGCGGTACACCGCGGCGCGCGGCGCGCGCCTGCACGGCAGCTTCAGCAAATCCTCGCCCTTGTAGACCACAGCGCCCGCGCTGGGCGACAACATGCCGGCCAGCACTTCCAACAGCTCGGACTGGCCGTTGCCGGACACGCCGGCCACGCCGACGATTTCGCCGGCCCTCACCTGGAAGTTCAGGCCGTCCAGCAGCTTGACCTGGCGCTCATCGGTCAGGCACAGGTTCTTGACGTCCAGCACCACAGCGCCCGGCGCGCGCTCGGCCTTATCGACCTTCAGCGTCACCTTGCGGCCCACCATCAGGTCGGCCAGCTTTTCCTTGTCCACGTCGCATGTGGCGACATTGGCCACCACGGTGCCGGCGCGCATCACGCTGACATTGTCGGTGATGTCCATCACTTCGCGCAGCTTGTGGGTGATCAGGATCACCGTCTTGCCCTGCTCCTTAAGCGAACGCAGGATGTGGAACAGATGATCGGCCTCCTGCGGCGTCAGCACCGCGGTCGGCTCGTCCAGGATCAGCACGTCGGCGCCGCGGTACAGCGCCTTGAGGATTTCCACCCGCTGCTGCAGGCCCACGCCCAGATCGCTGACCAGCGCGTCCGGGTCGACTTCCAGCGAGTAATTGCGGTTCAGTTCCTTCAGATGCTCGCGGGCCTGGTCCAGCCCCGCTTGAGCAGCCGGCCGCCTTCGGCGCCCAGCACGATGTTCTCCAGCACGGTGAAGGTATCCACCAGCATGAAGTGCTGATGCACCATGCCGATTCCCAGATGGATGGCTTCCTGGCTGTTGCGGATGCGCGCGTCCTGGCCGCTCACGCGGATGGCGCCGCTGTCGGCCTGGTAATAGCCGTACAGGATGCTCATCAACGTGGACTTGCCGGCGCCGTTCTCGCCGATGATGCCGTGGATGCTTCCCTTCGGCACGCTCATCGTCACGTCGCGGTTGGCCTGCACGGCACCAAAACTCTTGTTGATGCCCGTCAGCTCAATGGCAAACTCGGTCATGCTTTGTATGTTCCCGATCTTCATTCGAATCCACCCAGGCCGGCATGAAGAAACAGCCGCGACGAGAAACTCATCGCGGCTGCGTCCCCCGCCACCGGCCGGGGATGTCACTGCCTTTATTATTGTACCGGGCAGCTGTTGTTGGCGCGGTAATCGACAACCTTGATCTTGCCGCTGATGATCTCTGCCTTGGCGGCGGCGATCTTCTTCTCCATTTCCGGCGTGATCAGCGGACGGTTGTATTTGTCCAGCGCCCAGTCCACGCCCTGCTCCTTCAGGCCCAGCACTTTCACGCCGGACTTCCAGGAGCCGTCCTTGGCATCCTTGAAGGTGCTGTAGACGGCCACGTCCACTTTTTTCACCATCGAGGTCAGCACCGAACCCGGGTACAGATAGTTCTGGTTGCTGTCCACGCCGATGGAGAACTTGCCGGCATTCTTGGCGGCTTGCAGCACACCCATGCCGGTGCCGCCGGCGGCGACGAAGATCACGTCGGCGCCGCGGTCAAACTGGCTCTTGGCCAGCTCGGTGCCGCGCGCCGGGTCGTTGAAGGCTTGCGGGGTGGTGCCGGTCATGTTCTGCAGCACCACGGCGTTCTTGTTGGCGTACTTCACGCCCTGGGCGTAACCGCAACCGAAGGCGCGGATCATCGGGATGTCCATGCCGCCGATGTAGCCGACCTTGCCGGTCTTGGACTTCATCGCGGCGGCGATGCCGGTCAGGAAGCTACCTTCCTGCTCCTTGAACACGATGCTCTGCACGTTCGGCCCCTTGGCCACGGCGTCGATCAGCGTGAATTTGACCTTGGGGAATTCCTTGGCCACGGTTTCCACCGCTTGCGAGAAGTTGAAGCCTACGGCGACGACAACGTCGGCGCCGCTGCCGGCCATCTTGCGCAGCAGCTGCTCTTTTTGCGCGTCGGACGAAATCTGGCCGTCGCGGTAGTTGATCTTGAAGTCCTTCTTGAAACGCTCGGCGCCGTTGTAGGCGGCTTCACTGAAGCTCTTGTCAAACTTGCCGGCCTGATCGTAAATCACGGCGGGGGTGAAGTCCTTGGCGCAAGCCGCTGCCGACAGAACCGCGGCAGCAACTGCAAAGCTGATTCGTTTCAATTGGATGGTCATCTCTATAACTCTTGGAGTTAGTTGGTCAACGCGCACATGGCTCCCCATGCGGACGCGCTATGTGCCGCAGTGCTGGACTTGAAATGGTGACAGCTGAAATTGCAGACGGCATGTAACTGCCGGACTACAGCCTCAGCTGTGCCGAAGCGGCCTGAACCGCTTCCTGCGCAATGCAAAAACCGGCTGCAGACACCACTTTGTCGTTCTTTCTGAGCGCGGCGAATTGTAATGACCGTTCACGGGACTGTAAACAATTTCCTCTCGACTTTGAAATACCGTGTCGCAAACATTCCGCCCCCGCAAGCGACCCCGCCATGCTGCAAGCCAGCCCAGGCGCGCATTATGCTTTTGGCATTTTGCGCAATCCATGATTGTACTGCATGGAATTGATCCAACACAAAGCAAAGCGGCTATACCCAAAGCACCGTGCAAGCCCTACAATCGCCGCCTGGCCACATCTGTCATTTCCATGCTGCAAATACTCTATCGGGACGATCAGTTGATCGCCATCCAAAAACCCGCCGGCCTGCTGGTGCACCGCACCGTGCTGGACCGCAACGAGACCCGCTTCGCCATCCAGTTGCTGCGCGACCAGATCGGCCGGCGCGTCTATCCGGTGCACCGGCTGGACAAAGGCACCTCGGGCGTGCTGCTGTTCGCGCTGGACAAGGACACTGGCCGCGAAATGAGCTGGCAGTTCGAACGCCAACAGGTGGCCAAACGCTACCTGGCGGTGGTGCGCGGCCACACCGACGACGCCGGCCATATCGACCATCCGCTCAGCCGCCGCCCGGACGATCTGGAATGGATCGGCGAGCGGGTGGAAACCGCGCCACAGCCGGCGCAGACCGACTATCGCACGCTCGCGCGCATTGAACTGCCGATAGCGGTGGAGCGCTACCCGACCAGCCGCTACAGCCTGGTGGAGCTGGCTCCGCTGACCGGCCGCCGCCATCAGCTGCGCCGCCACCTGAAGCACATCGCCCACCCCATCATCGGCGACTCCACCCACGGCAAGGGCCGCCACAACCGCATGTTCGCCGAACATCTGGCTTGCCCGCGCATGCTGCTGGCCTGCGTGGAAATGCGGCTGGCGCGCCCGGCCGACGGCCGGCCTTTGCTGCTGCAAAGCCCGTTGGCGGAAGACTTCAGCGCGCTGCTGTACCGGCTGGGCTGGCACGAGGCCGCGCAGGCGGCCGGCATCACCCTATCTCATTGAAAGAACAACAGAATGCTCAGCTATAGACACGCATTCCACGCCGGCAACCACGCCGACGTGCTCAAGCACCTGATCCAGATCGAACTGCTCAACTACCTGGGGCAGAAGGACAAGCCCTACTGGTATATCGACACCCACGCCGGCGCAGGCGCCTACTCGCTGGTCGAGGGCTACGCCACCAAGAACGCCGAGTTCGAATCCGGCATCGCGCGGCTCTGGCAGCGCGACGACCTGCCCGAAGCGGTGGCCAACTACGTGGAAGTGGTCAAGCGGATGAATGCCGACGGCGAGCTGAAGTTCTACCCCGGCTCGCCGTGGTGCGCCGCTGGCGTAATGCCGCAAAGCGACAAGCTGCGCCTGTTCGAACTGCACCCCAGCGACGCCAAGCTGCTGCAGGAGAACTTCGCCGATGCCGGCCGCCGGGTGCAGATCCAACAAGCCAACGGCTTCGAGGGCATCAAGGCCATCCTGCCGCCACCGCCGCGCCGCGCGCTGGTGCTGATAGACCCGCCGTACGAAGACAAGCGCGACTACCAGCACGTGGTCACCGCGCTGAAGGAAAGCCTGAAACGCTTCGCCACCGGCGTCTACGCGGTGTGGTACCCGTGCCTGCAGCGCGCGGAAATGAAAGAGATGATCCCGGCGCTGAAAAAGCTGCCGGCCAAAAGCTGGCTGCGCGCCGAACTGCATGTGCAAGGGCCGTCGGCCGATGGTTTCGGCATGCACGGCAGCGGCATGTTCATCCTGAACGCGCCGTGGACGCTGCCGCAGACGCTGAAGGAAACGCTGCCCTATCTGGCCAGGCATCTGGCGCAGGACGACAAGGCCAGCTTCATCCTGGAAAGCGGCGGCGACCTGTAAGCCTTATTCGGATATACACACTCATTGAAAAGCGCGCCGTTGGCGCGCTTTTTTTGCGCCGGCCCGCCGTCAATCACATAACTCCACATAAAGTATCTTTAATTGAAACAAAACTACATGACAAACGTCTTGCGCAATGAATAATTCATATTGAATAAAAGCCGGACAGGGTGTCATGCTGAACCTACCTTCGGGCTTGAACGCTTCAAAAGTCCCGCCTGGACAACATCGGACGCCCAGAAAGGCCAATCGTCGCGCCCGCGCCGCCCCTCCCCCGCTACTCAGCCAGGAGCCGTCTATGAGCAAATTGCCTTTCAACCAGGGCCAGCCGCAGTTCATCCCGCTGACCAGCTTCATCCGCTATCCGGAAGCGGAAATGCTGGCCCGCTCGCAGGCCTTCTACGCCGATATCAAGCGACGCAAGACCATACGCGAGTTCTCCGCCCAGCCGGTTCCGCGCCAGGTCATAGAAACTGCCTGCTCACCGCCGGCGCCGCGCCGTCCGGCGCCAACCACCAGCCCTGGTATTTCGTGGTGGTGGCCGACCCGGCGCTGAAAAAACAGATCCGCGCCGGGGCAGAAGCGGAAGAACGCGAGTTCTACCAACACCGCGCGCCGCGGGAGTGGAAAGACGCGCTCGCGCCGCTGGGCACCGACGCGGACAAAGCCTTCCTGGAAATCGCGCCATACCTGATCGCCATCTTCGGCCAGAAGAAAACCGTGCTGGACGACGGCAGCGAGATCAAAAACTACTACGTGCCGGAGTCGGTCTCCATCGCCACCGGCTTCCTGATCTCGGCGTTGCACCACTCCGGCCTGGCCACCCTCACCCACACCCCCAGCCCGATGAACTTCCTCAACCAGCTGCTCGACCGTCCGCAACATGAAAAGCCCTACATCCTGTTGGTTGTGGGCTACCCGGCAGAAAACTGCATGGTGCCAAATATCGGCAAAAAAACGCTGGCCGATATCGCCAGCTTCCTCTGAGAAGGTGTTCACAAGCGCCGAGTGGCA
>NZ_MKCT01000086.1 GCF_001855555.1 Chromobacterium sphagni
ATCACCGGGGTGGTGAACAGCGTCAGCACCTGGCTGACCATCAGGCCGCCCACCATGGTGATGCCCAGCGGTTCACGCAATTCCGAGCCCATGCCGCCGCCCACATCAGCGGCAGCGCGCCCAACAGCGCCGCCATCGTCGTCATCAAATCGGCCGGAAACGCAACAGGCAGCCTGGTAGATGCCTCGCGCGGCGGCATGCCTTGCTCCCGCTCCGCTCCAGCGCGAAGTCGATCATCATGATCGCGTTCTTCTTGACGATGCCGATCAGCAGGATGATGCCGATGATGGCGATCACCGACAGATCGGTGCCGGACAGCATCAGCGCCAACAGCGCGCCGATGCCGGCGGAGGGCAGGGTGGACAGGATGGTGATCGGGTGGATATAGCTCTCGTACAGCACGCCCAGCACGATGTACATGGTGACGATGGCCGCCAGGATCAGCCACAGCGTGTTGCTGAGCGAGGCCTGGAAGGCCATTGCCGCGCCCTGGAACTTGGTGTCCATGCTGGCCGGCAGGCCCAGGTCGGCCTCCGCTTGGCGGATGGCCTCCACCGCTTCGCCCAGCGACGCGCCCTGCTTCAAGTTGAAGGAGATGGTGGCGGTGGGGAACTGGCCCAGGTGGTTGATCGCCAGCGAAGTGGAGCGCTCTTCAATCGTCGCCACCGCGTCCAGCGGCACCGGGCCGCCGGCGGCGGTGGGCACGTAGATGCCTTTCAGCGACAGCGGATCGCGCTGGTGCTGCGGGTCCACCTCCAGCACCACGCGGTACTGGTTGGTCTGGGTGAAGATGGTGGAGATCAGCCGTTGGCCGAAGGCGTCGTACAGGGCGTTGTCCACCGCGGCGGTGGTGACGCCCAGGCGCGAGGCGGTGTCGCGGTTGATGTTGACGTAGGCTTGCAGGCCCTTGTCCTGCAGGTCGCTCGCGACGTCGGCCAGCGACGGCTCCTGCTGCAGCCGGTGCACCAGCTTGGGCACCCAGGTGGACAGGTCGTCCTGGCTGGTGGCTTGCAGCGTGAACTGGTACTGGGTGCGGCTGACGCGGGCGTCTATGGTCAGGTCCTGCACCGCCTGCAGGTACAGCGCCATGCCGGGCATCTCGTCGGCGCGCTGTTGCAGCCGCGCCAGCACGGTGCGGATGTCGTCGCGCTCGCCCTTGGGCTTGAGGTTGATCAGCAGGCGGCCGCTGTTGAGCGTGGTGTTGGTGCCGTCGACGCCGATGAACGACGACAGGCTTTCCACCGCCGGGTCTTTCAGCAGCGCCTCGGCCAGTTTTTCCTGGCGGTCGGCCATCGCGCTGAAGGAAATGGACTGCGAGGCCTCGCTGATGCCCTGGATCGAACTGGTGTCCTGCAGCGGAAAGAAGCCCTTGGGCACGTAGATATATAGCGCCGCCGTCAACGCCAGCGTGGCCACGGCCACCAGCAGCGTGGTCTTCTGCCGGTCCAGCACCCAACTGAGCATTTTGCCGTAGCGGGCGATGATGTCGTCGAAGAACTTGCCGCTGGCGTGGTAGAAGCGGCCCTGTTTTTCTTCCGGCACATGCTTGAGCAGGCGCGCGCACATCATCGGCGTCAGCGTCAGCGAGATGAAGGCGGAAATCAGGATGGACACCGCCAGCGTGATGGCGAACTCGCGGAACAGCCGGCCCACCACATCGCCCATGAACAGCAGCGGAATCAACACCGCGATCAGCGAGATGGTCAGCGAGATGATGGTGAAGCCGATCTGCTTGGAGCCTTTCAGCGCCGCGGCCAGCGGCTGCTCGCCCTCTTCGATGTAGCGGGCGATGTTCTCGATCATCACGATGGCGTCGTCCACCACGAAGCCGGTGGCGATGGTCAAAGCCATCAGCGTCAGATTGTTGATGGAGAAGCCGGTCAGATACATCACGCCGAAGGTGCCCACCAGCGACAGCGGCACCGCGACGGCGGGAATGATGGTGGCCGGCACGTTGCGCAGGAACACGAAGATCACCATCACCACCAGACCGATGGCCAGCATCAGCTCGAACTCCACATCCTCCACCGAGGCGCGGATGGTGACGGTGCGGTCGCTCAGCACCGCCACGTCCACCGAGCCGGGCAGGGTGGACTTGAGCTGGGGCAGCAGAGCCTTGATGCGGTCGGTGACCTGGATCACGTTGGCGCCCGGCTGGCGCTGCACGTTGAGAATGACGGCCGGCGTGGTGCCGGCCCAGGCGGCCAGGCGCACGTTTTCCGCCGAATCCACCACTCGGGCCACGTCCTTGACGCGCACCGGCGCGCCGTTCTGATAGGCGACGACGACGTTCTTGTATTCTTCCGCCGATTGCAGCTGGTCGTTGCCATCGACGGTGGATGCCTGCAGCGGGCCGTCGAAGCTGCCCTTGGCCTGGTTGACGTTGGCGTTGCCGATGGCGGTGCGCACGTCTTCCAGCGTCAGTCCGCGCGAGGCCAGCGCCTTGGGATTGCTCTGGATGCGCACGGCCGGACGCTGGCCGCCGCTGATGCTGACCAGGCCCACGCCGGGCACCTGCGACAGCTTCTGCGCCAGCCGGGTGTCCACCATGTCCTCAAGCTTGGTCAGCGGCAGGGTGGGCGAGCTGACCGAGATGGTGAGGATGGGGGTGTCGGCCGGATTGACTTTGTTGTAGATCGGAGGACTGGGCAGGTCGGCCGGCAGCAGGTTGCCGGCGGCGTTGATCGCCGCCTGCACTTCCTGCTCGGCCACGTCCAGCGTCAGGTCCAGGCTGAACTGCAGCGTGATCACCGAGGCGCCGCCGGAACTGGACGAGGACATCTGCGACAGGCCCGGCATCTGGCCGAACTGGCGCTCCAGCGGCGCAGTGACCGAGGACGTCATCACGTCCGGGCTGGCGCCGGGATAGAGGGTGACTACCTGGATGGTGGGGTAGTCGACTTCGGGCAGCGCCGAAACCGGCAGCATGCGCCAGGCCACCAGGCCGGTCAGCAGGATGGCCACCATCAGCAAGGTGGTGGCGACCGGCCGCAGGATGAACGGACGAGAGGGATTCATGCCGTGTCCTTGCGCTTAGTTGGCGGCCGAGGCGTGACGTTTGCCCCAGTCTCCGGTGGCGCCGTGCTTGCGATGCGGCTTGCTTTCGCTGGCGGCGGCAGCCGCTTCGCGGGTCTGGGCGGCACGGTCTATCACCTTGACCTTGGCGCCATTGCGCAGCTTGTCCACGCCGTCTATCACCACCTGCTGGCCGGCCTGCAAGCCCTGCTCGATGATGGTGTTGTCGCCGGAGGCCGGGCCCACCTTGATCTTGCTGATGCTGACGGTGGAATCGGCGCCCACCGTGTACACGTAGTTGCCCACCTTGCCCAGTTGCACCGCCACGGTCGGCACCACCACCGCGTCCTTGCGCACGCCCAGCTGCAGGTTGACGTTGACGAATTGGTTGGGGAACAGCTGCTGTTTCTCGTTGGCGAACTTGGCCTTGATATTGATGGTGCCGGTGCTGGTGTTGAGCTGGTTGTCCATCGCCAGCAGCTTGCCGTCGGCCAGCTTGTGGCGGTTGTCGCGGTCCCACGCTTCCACGCTCAGCCGTTTGTCGTTGGCGGCGGCCTGCAGCACCTGCGACAGGCTGACTTCCGGGATGGCGAATACCACGTTGATCGGCTGGGTCTGGGTGATGATGACCACGCCGTTGGCGTCGCTGGCGTGCACGATGTTGCCCGGGTCAACCTGGCGCAGGCCGACGCGGCCGCCGACCGGCGCGATGATACGACTGTAGTCCAGCTGCAGCTTGGCGTTGTCCACCGCGCCCTGATCCAGCTTGACGGTGCCTTGATACTGTTTCACCAGTGCCTCCTGGGTGTCCACCTGCTGCTTGGCGATGGAGTTCTGTCCCAGCAACTGGCGGTAGCGGGCCAGGTCCAGTTGGGCGTTCTGCAGCAAGGCCTGGTCGCGCAGCAACTGGCCCTGGGCCTGGGTCAGCGCCGCCAGATAGGGGCGCGGGTCCAGTTCGGCCAGCAACTGGCCCTGTTTGACCAACTGGCCTTCTTCAAAGTGGACCTTTTCCAGTTGGCCATCCACCCGGCTGTGCACGGTGACGGTGTAGGTGGAGTTGACGGTGCCCAGTGCATTTAGCTGCAGCGGCGCATCCATGGTTCTTGCCGTAGCCACGCCCACCGCCATCGGCGCGCCGCCCTTGGCGTTGGCGGCGGCTTCCTTTGCGCTTTGGCTGTGCTGATGCCACCACCAGCCGCCCCCCAGAACGGCGACGGCGGCAATGATTAAAGGCAGGCGGTTGGGCTTGGCGGATGTGGGGGTCGACATGCGGTGTGCTCCGGACGGACGATTCACTTGTTATTAACTGGCAGAGCATGACATTTTTTCATGCTTTATGCTGCGTTTATGCTAAAAGCCGGGCAGCCTATGCTGGCTGCGTTGTATTTAGAGTGACCGAATTGTATTAGCTTGGTTTTATCCGGAGCGCGCTTTGTGTTTTGAATTGTTAATTCAAAATGAGTGTTTACTTTCTTTGTTTGTATTGGTGTAAAAGCTCGACTCGACTGTTGGGCGTAAGTGTTTGATTCCCGTGTGAGAGCCGGTTTGAAAAGCTTGCCGGGTGTGATTTTTACCAGGGGTTGATTTTTTACATTAATCTCGGCTTGGCTTGCGTTCGACCGGATTTGGCGCGCGGGGGATTGCGCTGAATTTCGGCGATGGCCGCAGAGGCGGATTCATTCAAACAAACTGGGGGAGGAGGCCGCTGTCGCTGCGGAGCGACAGCGGATTGCCGCAGGCTGTGCCATAGCCCAGGCCGGGGGCAGGTGACGCGGTCGGGCGCGACAGTCAAGTTTCAGGCGGCGGCCCACCGGTGGTGGTGGAGCCGGGCGCGCCGTCCGCCCCGTCTTGTTTACCAGGATTTGCCTCGGCCAGGTTTGACATGGCAACGCGGGTTGTTTCTTTTTCGAACATGACATTTTCGTTTTTTGCGTAATTTGCCTGATTTAGGCTAGGCAATGCGAACGAACGATGTCATTCTTTTCCGCTTTGATTATTCGGGCCCGGCTACCAGCCAGGGCGGCGCGGACCAAGCCCCGCGCGGCAGAACAATAGAGTGAGTTGGATATGGACAAGAAACAAGATGCGCCTGAGTTGCGCCGCTCGCTGCAGGCGCGCCATCTGTCGATGATCGCCATCGGCGGTTCCATCGGCACTGGCCTGTTCCTGGCTTCCGGCGCCACGGTGGCGGGCGCCGGCGCAGGCGGCGCCTTGCTGGCCTATGCGCTGGTGGGTCTGATGGTGTATTTCCTGATGACCAGCCTGGGCGAGATGGCGGCGTTCATGCCGGTGTCGGGCTCTTTCCAGGTATACGGTTCGCGCTTCGTCGATCCGGCCTTCGGCTTCGCCCAGGGATGGAACTACTGGTACAACTGGGCGGTGACCATCGCGGTGGAGTTGGCCGCCGCGGCCATCATCATGCACTACTGGTATCCGGCGGTGCCCGGCGTGGTGTGGAGCGCCGGCTTCCTGGCGCTGATCTTCGCGCTCAACTATTTCTCGGTGAAGGGCTTCGGCGAGGCCGAATTCTGGTGCTCGATGCTGAAAGTCGCCACCATCATCGCGTTCATTATCGTCGGCTTCCTGATGATCTTCGGCATCATGACCGAACCGCAGCCGCAGCGCATCGCGCCGGGCCTTTCCGTGATGACGCAGGGGCAAGGGCCTTTCGTCGGCGGCCTGGCGGCATTCGTCGGCGTGGCCATGGTGGTGGGCTTCTCCTTCCAGGGAACGGAGCTGATAGGCGTGGCGGCCGGCGAGTCCGCCAATCCCGGCCGCACCATTCCGCGCGCGGTGCGGCAGATCTTCTGGCGCATCCTGATGTTCTACATGCTGTCCATCCTGATCATCGGTCTGATCCTGCCGTACAACGATCCGCTGCTGTTGAAGAACGAGATGAAGGACGTCGGCGCCAGCCCGTTCACGCTGGTGTTCAACCGCGCCGGCCTGGCCTTCGCCGCCAGCCTGATGAACGCGGTGATCCTGTCCGCCATCCTGTCGGCCGGCAACTCCGGCATGTACGCTTCCACCCGCATGCTGTACGCGATGGCCAAGAACGGCATGGCGCCGGTTCGCTTCGGCAAGCTGACCGCCGACGGCGTGCCGCGCAACGCGCTGTACGCCACCACGCTGGTGGCCTGCCTGTGCTTCTTGACCTCGCTGTTCGATAGCAACGCGGTGTATATGTGGCTGTTAAACTCGTCCGGTATGACCGGCTTCATCGCCTGGCTGGGCGTGGCCATCAGCCACTACCGCTTCCGCCGCGCGTATGTGAAGCAGGGTTATGATCTGGCCGACCTGCCTTATCAGGCCAAGTGGTTTCCGCTGGGTCCGCTGTTCGCCTTTGCGCTGTGCATGTTGATCATGCTGGGTCAGAACTACACCGCCTTCACCGCCGCCAAGGTGGACTGGAACGGCGTGATCGCCACCTATCTGGGCATTCCGCTATTCCTGGCGCTGTGGTGGGGCTACCGCATCAAGCACAAGACCCGCGTGGTGCCGTTGGCCGAGGTGGACCTTGCCGATGCCCATCGCAAGGCGGTGGAGTTGCGCGAGGAAAGCCGCGGCGGCCGTTTGGCGGCAGCCAAGGCTTGACCACCAACGCCCATTCGTATTCGTCGCATCCGCATCAAGAAAACAGGCCCCGTCGGGGCCTGTTTGCATATGGGGCGTGGTCTGGTTGCGGCCGGCACTGCGCCGGTGCGGCGGGGGCGGTTTCACGGAAGCGGCGGCGAGGCGTCCACTGAGGACCGGCCTGCTGGCTGAGCCATGGCGAGCGCAGCGTCTGCCGGGTGGCCAAGCCATAATCCATCGAAGGAGAATCGCATGTCTCTGATTGTTCATTGCGCTTATCAAAATCCGATCAACGGCGGTATCCTGCCTGCGGTGCCGCAGGTGGCTCAGTCTCCCCGGCTGGCGCCGGCTCAGGGCGACCACGTGTTTGGGGATGTGGTCGGAGTTGTCGGCAATGCCTTGACCGAAATATTCGGCGGCGGCGTCAATTGGCAGAACCGTATGCGCGCCTACAATGCGAATTTGGCCGCGCAGTGGACTGGGCTGACCCAGGTCGACCTGGGCCACACCGGAGCCCATCCGCCGGTTGTCGCCCGCCAGGGGGCGCCGGAGGTGGATCGGCATGCCCATATGTTCGGCGGCTATGGCAACCGTCTGCAGTGGTATTGGTGCGAAGTCGTCTGCGCCGGTTTTCAGGGCGGAATCGAAGATCGCCGGGTCGGCGGCAAGACTCAGGCTTGGAAGAATCAAGTGATGGGAGCATTTGACGAGGTGATCAATAACCTGGTCGATGAAACCGCCTTGCGCGCCTATATCGCCAATCCCGGACAAACCCGCCAGGCCGATCCGAATAGTGTTTTGCATACCCCGGTGTCGTTGGCCCGGGCGACGGCGATCGCCAACGGGCTGAATGGCCCCGGCAAGGCGCGCATCCAGCAGATTCTGGGTAATACCAATCCTTGCGCAACGCCATCCTGGGCTTGCTGGACCGTTTCGAGACAGTGGTGAAGACTTTCAATCCCAACAATAACAGCTGGGCATGATTCCTTTGCCGTCAATTTGAGAGCCGCGCCTGGCTGGCGCGGCAACGGGCCGGCGAGATGCGGTTTTTCGTCTCCGGCCTGACCCCAGTCCGCGATGAATTCGGTTTGCGCTGCCGCCGCGCTGCGCGCAATGGCTGTGCTGGAATAAAGGCGCCTCTGGCACGCTGGCTTTTTTACGTTTACATTTACGATCCTGAAAAGATTTAAACGTTTGCCCGCGGAGCCGCCCTGATGCAGTTGCTGTCCATCTTTTTGACCAAATTCCTGTTCGTGATGGCTGCGCTGCTGCCCATCATGAATCCGCCGGGCCTGGTGCCCATCTTCATCTCGATGACGGCGCGCAACACGCCGCAGCAGCGTCGTTATCTGGCGCGCCGCATCGCCTTGTATTGCGCCTTGCTGCTGGTGGGCAGCATGTACGTCGGCGGGTATGTGCTGTCGTTTTTCGGCGTGTCGCTGCCGGTGGTGCAGATGTCCGGCGGCCTGTTGATCACCTTCGCCGCCTGGCGCATGCTCAACGACAATCCGGCCGAGGCCAGCCAGCCGTCCGCCGAACCGGCGCGCGGCGACAGCCAGGCCGAGCTCAAGCAGCGCGCCTTCTATCCGCTGACCTTTCCCTTGACCGTGGGGCCGGGCTCCATTTCCGTCGCCATCACCATCGGTGCCACCCTCACCGGCAGCGGCAAGGGCATCGTCCGCTATGCGGTGGCGCCGCTGGCGGGCTCCGCCGCCATTCTCGTCTGCAGCGTGCTGGTCTACCTGTGTTACAGCAATGCCGACAAGCTGCTGCGCTACTTGGGGCAGACCGGCTCGGTGGTGTTCCTGCGCTTGTCCGCTTTCATCCTGTTGTGCCTGGGGGTGCAGATCATGTGGGATGGCTTGGGCGAGCTGGCGGCGCAATGGCTGCGCGACAACGCCGCCAGTTTTCACTGATCGCCGCGCGCATCCCAGACGGATTTTGTTGACTTGAGGCAAGGCGAAGGGAGGGCGGAGGGGCGCAGACTGTGTGCATGACATCGGTCCACTAAATGGAGACGAACCATGAGCACCAGCGCTTTCTTCATTCCCTCTGTCAATCTGATGGGCGCGGGCTGTCTGCGGCAGGCGATAGACGCCATGCGCGACCATGGCTTCCGCCGCGCGCTGATCGTCACCGATCCGGGCTGGTCAAGTCCGGCTTGGCCGGCAAGGTGGCCGGCATGCTGGGCGAGGCCGACATCGAGCCGGTGATCTTCGATGGCGTCCATCCCAATCCCAGCTGCGCCAACGTCAATGCCGGCCTGGCGCTGCTGAAGGAGAAGCGGTGCGACGTGGTGGTGTCGCTGGGCGGTGGTTCGCCGCACGATTGCGCCAAGGGCATCGCGCTGGTGGCGGTGAATGGCGGCAAGATCCAGGATTACAAGGGCGTGGACAAGTCCGCCCGGCCGCAGCTGCCGCTGGTGGCGATCAACACCACCGCCGGCACCGCGTCGGAAATGACCCGCTTCTGCATCATCACCGACGAGTCGCGCCATATCAAGATGGCCATCGTCGACAAGCACACCACGCCGATGCTGTCGGTCAATGATCCGGAAACCATGGCCGGCATGCCGCCGTCTCTCACCGCCGCCACCGGCATGGACGCGCTGACCCACGCGGTGGAGGCCTATGTCT
>NZ_MKCT01000087.1 GCF_001855555.1 Chromobacterium sphagni
GCGCAGCGGCTGCGGCGGCCGCTGCTGCAGATCCGCAGCGGCGACGCGACGCGCCGGCTGGGGCCGCAACGCTACCAGGCGGCCGGCTGCGATGAAGCCGCCTTCGACGCGCTGTTCGCGCTGCTGAAGGCCGACGGCGCCGCCGCCGGCGGCTATGGCGTGCTGTACCGCTGGGCGGAAGGCCAGCCGCGGCTGCCGGCGCTGCGCGCGGTGCTGCGCGCCGCGGTCGGCGCCAGCCTGCCGCTGCGCTATCTGCAGCTCAGCGGCAGGCTGGAGGCCGGAGCGCTGGGCAGCTGCCACGACCTGTCGCAGATCGGCTTCGAACGCTCGTTGGGCCTGACACTGCCGCAACTGGACGTGGGCGTGCTGTTCGGCGACGCCGGCGGCTTGAGCGTGGAGCAGATCGCCGCCGAGTGGGGCCGTCCGGGCGTGACGCGCTATCAGGGCGGCGAGCGCCAGCGGCTGGCTTGGCGGCCGTTGGCGGCGGAAGCCGCGCCGGCGCTGTCGCCGCTGCGCAGCCGCGGGGTGTATCTGATCAGCGGCGGCGGCGGCGGCCTGGGCGAGCTGTTCGCCGGCCACCTGGCGCAACGCTGCCAGGGGCGGATCGCGCTGCTGGGTCGGCGGCCGGCCGATGCCGGGATGGAAGCGCGGCTGGCGCGGCTGCGGGCGCAGGGGGCCAGCGAGGCGGTCTACTACCAGGCCGACGTGGCCGAGCGCGAGCAGGTCGAGCGGGTGATCGCCGACGTGGTCGGGCGCTGGGGCGGGGTGCACGGCATCGTGCACGCGGCCGGCCTGGAATCGACTCGCTCGCTGCTGGAACAGGACGCCGACGGTTTGCCGAGGTGCTGCGGGCCAAGCTGGACGGGACGCGGGCGCTGGACGAAAGCAGCGCCGGTCTGGCGCTGGACTTCGTCTGCTACTTCTCCTCGTCGGCGGCGGCGCTGGGCGATGGCGGCGGCTGCGACTACGCCAGCGCCAACCGCTTCCTGATGGCTTACGCCGACTACCGCGAAGCGCAACGGACGGCGGGGCGGCGGCAGGGTCGGACGGTGGCGCTGTGCTGGCCGCTGTGGCGGGCTGGCGGCATGGGGGCGGTGGGCAGCGAAGCGATAGAACACTATCTGCGCAGCAGCGGGCAGCGCTACCTGGAACAGGCGGAAGGGCTGCAGGCGTGGGAGCGTGCGTTGCACGGCGGCCAGGGGCAGCGGCTGGTGCTGGCCGGCGAGCCGCAGCGGCTGCGTGCGATGCTGAACCGTCGCTACGGCGTCGAGGCGGCGCGTCCGGCGGCGGGCGAGCTGGGTCCGCAAGTGCTGGCCGATGTGCAGGGGCGGATCGCGGCGATTCTGAAACTGCCGCTGGAGCGGCAGCGGGCCGACAGCAACTTCGCCGACCTGGGCTTCGACTCGATTGGTCTGGCGCAGCTGAGCCGGCAGTTGAGCGCGCACTTCGGCTTCGACGTGGCGCCCAGCGTGTTCTTCAACTACAGCACGCCGGCCCGGCTGAGCCAGCATTTGGCCGAGACGCAGCGGGCGGCGCTGAGCGCGCGCTACGCGGTGGCGGAGGAGCGGGTCGAGCCGGTTGAGATGGTCGAGCCGGCGGCGCCTGTCGCGACGGCTGCAGCGGAGGCGGGGGACGGGGTGGCCATCATCGGACTATCGGTGCGCACGGCGGGCGCCGAAGACGCGGACGAGCTGTGGCGTCTGCTGCTGGAAGGGCGCAAGCAGATAGCGGAAGTGCCGGCGGAGCGGTGGGACTGGCGGCCGTACTACGGCGGAGCCGGGGCGGCGGACAATCGCATCGCCAGCAACCGGGGCGCCTTCCTGGCGGAGCTGGACGCGTTCGACTCGCTGTTCTTCGAGATCTCGCCGCGGGAAGCGCAATGGATGGACCCGCGGCAGCGGCTGATGCTGCAAGAAGCGTGGCGGGCGTTCGAGGACGCCGGCTACACCGGCGCGCGGCTGCGGGGCAGCGACTGCGGGGTGTACATCGGGGTGGAGGAAAGCGCGGCGCAGCCGGAAGCGTCAGGACTGGCGACCAGCCACCACAACGGCATTCTGGCGGCGCGGATCTCGTATGTTCTGGATCTGAAGGGGCCGAATCTGGCGTTGAACACGGCGTGCTCGTCGGGTTTGGCGGCGGTGCACAGCGCGTGCCAGAGCGTGCTGCGGGGCGAATGCGGGATGGCGCTGGCTGGCGGGGTGAACGTGCTGAACTCGCCGCTGACCTATCTGGCGCTGAGCCAGAGCGGGATGCTGTCGAGCGACGGGGAGTGCTATGCCTTCGACGAGCGGGCCAACGGTCTGGTGCCGGGTGAGGCGGTGGCGGCGGTGGTGTTGAAGCGGGAGTCGCAGGCGCGGGGGGACGGTGACGCGATCTACGGGGTGATTCGGGCGAGCGGGATGAACTACGACGGCCGGACCAACGGCATCACCGCGCCCAGCGGCCTGGCGCAAGCCACGCTGATCGAGCGCTTGTACCGCGACCATGCCATCGACCCCGCCGACATCGCCTATGTGATCGCGCACGGCACCGGGACCAAGCTGGGGGACCCGGTGGAGGTGAACAGCCTGGCCGAGGTTTTCGCCAGGGGCACCGACGCGCGGGCCTTCTGCGCGCTGGGCTCGATCAAGCCGCTGATCGGCCACACCTTCGCCGCTTCCGGCGTGGTCAGCCTGATCGCCATGCTGATGGCCATCAGGCACAGGCAGATCCCGCCGCTGGCCAACCATCAACAAAATAATGAATTCCTCAAGCTGGATCAGAGCGCGTTTTACATCAATAAAGCCCCGAGCCCATGGGGCGCCAATCGGCGGGGCATGAGGCTGGGCGCGCTCAGCGCCTTCGGCATGAGCGGCACCAATGTCCATGTGGTGGTCGAGGAGCCGGCGGCCGGCGTGGACGAGCCGAACCTGGCCGCGCCGCCGGAGGCGCTTGGCTCGCTGGTGCCGCTGTCGGCGAAGCGGCCCGGCCTGCTGAAGCTGTATGCGCAGCGTCTGCGGCGGCATCTGCTTGCGGCCGGCCGCGATGGCGCGCAGGGCGGGCATCCGGCGCCGGATCTCTCCAGCATCGCCTTTACCTTGCAGACCGGCCGGGAGGCCATGAAGTACAGAGCGATTTTCCACGCCCGGGACGTGGACGATCTGATAGGCAAGCTGGGCGACTATGCCGACGCTGCGGCCGGGGAGGAGAGCGACGACGGCGATGGCGGCGAGCTTGCCGTCAGATGGCGCCGCGGCGAGGAGGTCGACTGGGCAGCCTTGTACGGTCTATGCCGTCCGGCCAGGGTCCGGCTGCCCACCTATCCGTTCCGCGCGCCGGAAGACGCCGATCCGCCGGCCAGCTCCGCCGCCCCTGATGGCGGAACGCCGCCGCGAAAAGCGCTCCACCCGCTGGTTCATGAAAAACTGTTGGCATAAGTTGCGAGGTCGCATGGAAACGAATCACACCTTCCAAACCGTGTTGAGTGAGCAGGATTTTTTTCTGAGAGATCACCGCGTTCTCGGCGACGCGGTGTTGCCGGGATCGGCCTATCTGGAAATGGCCAGGGCGGCAGCGCTCAATAGCGAGTTTCCGCAAGTGGCGGGGCTGCGGAATGTGGTGTGGCGCGCGCCCGCCACTGTCGGCAATCAACCGTACCCGATCCGCATCGCGCTGGCGGGGAGCGGCCAGAAGTTTCATTTCAGCGTGCATGGCGGCGAGCAGGGAGAGTGCCTTCATTGCCAGGGCGATATCGTCGCGGCGGCGGAGGGCGAGCGCCGCGCCGCGCCGTCTCCGCTGCAGACAGGCGCGCTGATGGCGCGCTGCGGCCAGACCTGGACCGGCGCCGAACTGTATGCGTTTTTCGACCGCCAGGGCATGCGCTATGGCGACAGTTTCCGTTGCATAGAGATGCTGGGGCGGGGCGAGGACGAGGTGGTCGCGACGTTCAGCCTGGCCGCCGGCGAGCGGGAGGGCGCCGAGCTGTTCGGCCTGCATCCGGGCATCGTGGACAGCGCGCTGCAGTCGACGGTGGGACTGTTGCTGCAGGATGTGCGGTCGGCGGCGCGCAGTCAGGATGTTTACCTGCCCTTTGCCGTGAAAGAAGTGCTGCTGTATGGCGATACGCCGCTTGCCGGTTATGTCCACGCGCGCTGGAGCCCCGGCGCCAGCCGCGATGGCGTGTTGAAATTCGATATCGACATCGCGGACCGCTGCGGCGAGGTCCGCGTGTCGATCCGGGAGTTTTCCAGTCGGCGCGCCGATCGCGGCGCCCAGGCCGAATCGCTGTTCGGCACCTGCGTGTGGGAGGATCGGCCCGCCGTCGCGCAGGAGGGGGGAGCCAAGAGCCTGGCGATGGTGGTGGGGCAGAACGGGGACTTCGCCGGCTTGCTGCCGGAGCATGTTGACCTGGTCCGGCTGGATGGCGTGTTCGACGCCCAGCGGCACCTGAGCGGGGAGCGCGTCGCGTCCTTGTTGGTCCAGGCGCTGGACGGGGTCAGGCCTTTATTGTCCTCCGGGCAGCCGCCGCAGGGGCGGATCGTGGCCCTGGTCCCATCCGGCGACGAGGCTTATCCGTACGCGGCGCTGGCCGGGCTGCTGAAAACGCTGAGGCTGGAGCATCGCGGCTTGCAGACCAAGCTGTTGTTCGCGCCGGCGGGTTTGCCGGCGCAGGAGCGGGCCAGGCTGCTGAATGTCGAGTTGCAAGCGTCCTTCGACGAGGTCGAGGTCCGCTACGATGCCGAAGGCCGCCGCGCGGTCAGGCGTTTCGTCGAAACCAGTCTGCCCGAGCCGGGACCCGGCGTTTTCCGCGCCGGCGGCGTGTATTGGATCAGCGGCGGCCTGGGTGGATTGGGGCGCATCCTCGCCGAATATATCGCCGCCACCGCGAACGTCCGGCTGGTGCTGAGCGGCCGCTCGGAGCCCAGCGAGGAACACCGCCGCTGGCTGGACAGGCTGCGCGCTGCCGGGACCGCCGTCGATTACTTCCGCGCCGACGTCGGCGACAAGACGGCGCTGCGGGCTTGCCTGGACGCCATCAAGGCGCGCCACGGCGAACTGAGCGGGATCATTCATTGCGCCGGCGTGGTCAGGGACGGCTACCTCGTCAACAAGACGCCGGAGCAGGTGAGGGAAGTGTTTGCCGCCAAGGTGGCCGGCCTGCTAGCGATAGACGAGGCCACCCGAGACGAGCGTCTGGACTTTCTGTTGCTGTTCTCCTCGATATCGGCGATCTGGGGCAATGCCGGGCAAGCCGATTACGCCGGCGCCAACGCCTTTTTGGATGCCTTCGCCGCCCACCGCAACCGTTTGCTCGAGCAAGGGCGGCGGTTCGGCAAGACGGTTTCGATCAATTGGCCGCTGTGGCGGGAAGGGGGCATGCGGGTCGATGCGCAAAGCGAACAGCTGGCGCAGCGCGCCTATGGCTTCGGTTTGCTGGAGCGTCAGTCCGGACTGGACGGCCTGGAGAGGGCGATGACGGCCGGGCTGGATCAGGTGGCGGTGTTGTCGGGCGACGCGCAGCGCATTCGCGGCCAGGTGCTCAGCAATGCCGGTTCGGAGCACTCGCCGGCGGGGCGTCCGCAGGTTGGGCAGGCGACGGGTGCGGCGGAGTGGGATGCGCGGGTCGGCAGGGTGCTGGCGCAAAGCGTCGGCCGGGTGTTGAAGATACGCGAGTCGGAGATCGAGCTGGATCAGGAGCTGAGCACCTATGGCTTCGACTCCATCAGTCTGACGGAGCTGAGCAATCTGCTGAGCGTCGAGCTTGGCGTCGAACTGTTGCCGACGATTTTTTACGAATATCCGTCACTACTGGCGCTGAAGGCCTTTTTGCTCGAAGACCATCTGGGCGCGCTATCGGCCAAGCTCCAGCCGGCAGCCGAAGCGCCGGCGTCGCGGCCCGAGGCGCCGTCCGCAAGAGCGCCGTCGATGCCGGAACGCGCGCCCGAGAAGCCGGAGGCGTCGGCCGGCATCGCCATCGTCGGCATCAGCGCGCGCTTCCCGCAGGCGCGGGACGTTGATGCGTTCTGGCGCAATCTGCTGGATGGCCGGGATTGCATCGAACTGATCCCGGAGGACCGGTGGGATTGGCGCGCCGTTTACGGCGACCCGCACACCGAGGTCAACAAGACAACGGTGAAGTGGGGAGGCTTCATCGACGATATCGCCGCGTTCGATCCCCTGTTCTTCGGCATCTCGCCGAAAGAGGCGGAGCTGATGGATCCGCAGCACCGCCTGCTGATGGAACATGTGTGGTCGGCGATGGAGGATGCCGGTTATTCCTCGAAGGCATTGTCGGGCACCCGCACGGGAATGTTCCTCGCCATCGGCCCCGGCGGTTATCGGCAACCGGCGTCGCTGGCGATGGAAAGCTATAGCGCGACCGGCTCGGTGCCGTCGATGGCGCCTAACCGCATCTCTTTCTTGTTGAACCTGAAAGGCCCGAGCGAGCCGGTCGAAACGGCGTGCTCCAGCTCCCTGGTGGCGGTACACCGCGCGGTACAGGCGATCGAGGCCGGCCATTGCGAGCAGGCCTTTGTCGGCGGCGTCAACGCGATAGTCGGCCCGGAGCTGCATATCTGCTTCAGCAAGGCGGGCATGCTGAGCGAGCAGGGCCGTTGCAAGACTTTCTCGCGCGATGCCGACGGCTATGCGCGCGGAGAGGGCGTGGGCGTGCTGTTTCTGAAGCGGCTGCGCCAGGCCCGGCTGGACGGCGACACCGTCTACGGCCTGATACTGGGTTCCAACGTCAACCATGGCGGCCGCGCCGCGTCGCTGACCGCACCCAATGCCCAGGCCCAGGCCGAGCTGTTGATCGAGGCCTATCAGCGGTCGGGCGTCGACATCGATACCATCAGCTATATCGAGACGCACGGCACCGGCACCCCGCTGGGCGATCCGGTCGAGATCAACGGCCTCAAGAAAGCGTTCCAGGCGCTGTACGCACAGCAGGGGCGGACCATGGCCGGGCCGCATTGCGGGCTGGGCAGCGTCAAGACCAATATCGGCCATCTCGAAGTGGCGGCCGGCATGGCCGGCCTGTGCAAGGTGCTGCTCGCGATGCGGCATGGGGAGTTGCCGCCGACGCTGCACTGCGAGGAGACCAATCCTTATATCGACCTGGCCGACAGCCCGTTCTACCTGCTGAAGCAGCGCCAGGCCTGGACCAGGCAGGAGACGGCCGACGGCCGGCCAGTGCCGCGCCGCGCCGGCATCAGCAGCTTCGGTTTCGGCGGGACCAACGCCCACGTCATCATCGGGGAATGCCTGGATGAGGAGCGGGACGCCGGCCGGAGCGCGGCCGATGCGCCCATCCGCCTGATTCCGCTTTCGGCCAGAAGCGAGGAGCGCCTGCTGGCTTACGCGGCCGAGCTGCTGGGTTTTCTCGACGCGGTCGCCGGCGACGGGGCCGAGGGAGCGAAGCGCGCGCGGCCCGGCCCCTCGCTGCTCGCCGACATCGCCTACACGCTGCAACTGGGGCGCGACGCGATGGCGTACAGGCTGGTCCTGCTGGCGGCAAGCGTCGAAGACCTCCGCCGCAAGCTGCGCTCCTTGGTCGATGGCAGTCACGATGTCGAGGACTGCTTTATCGGCCAGACCCGGGAAGAGCGCGACAGCATCAGATTGCTGAACGCCGACGAAAGCGCCAGGGAGCTGGTCGCCAGCTGGATGGAGAAGGGCAAGTTCGGCAATCTGGCCGAGATGTGGGTCGCCGGGCTGGAAATAGACTGGTCGCGACTGTACGGCGCGCGGCCGCCCCGGCGCATCAGCCTGCCCACCTATCCGTTCGCCCGCGAGCGCTACTGGCTGCCCGAGCTGGGCGCGGCCGCGGCGACGCCGCCGGCCCCGGCCCTGGCGCAGCCCGCCGCCCTACTGGAGGGCGAAGAGTATTGGCAGGCCGCCGCGGCCGGCCCGGCGGTCGACGTCGAACGATTGACGCTGCTGCACTTCTGCGACGACGACGCCGAGAGCGCCCAGCTGGCGCAGCGGCTGCGGCGGCCGCTGCTGCAGATCCGCAGCGGCGACGCGACGCGCCGGCTGGGGCCGCAACGCTACCAGGCGGCCGGCTGCGATGAAGCCGCCTTCGACGCGCTGTTCGCGCTGCTGAAGGCCGACGGCGCCGCCGCCGGCGGCTATGGCGTGCTGTACCGCTGGGCGGAAGGCCAGCCGCGGCTGCCGGCGCTGCGCGCGGTGCTGCGCGCCGCGGTCGGCGCCAGCCTGCCGCTGCGCTATCTGCAGCTCAGCGGCAGGCTGGAGGCCGGAGCGCTGGGCAGCTGCCACGACCTGTCGCAGATCGGCTTCGAACGCTCGTTGGGCCTGACACTGCCGCAACTGGACGTGGGCGTGCTGTTCGGCGACGCCGGCGGCTTGAGCGTGGAGCAGATCGCCGCCGAGTGGGGCCGTCCGGGCGTGACGCGCTATCAGGGCGGCGAGCGCCAGCGGCTGGCTTGGCGGCCGTTGGCGGCGGAAGCCGCGCCGGCGCTGTCGCCGCTGCGCAGCCGCGGGGTGTATCTGATCAGCGGCGGCGGCGGCGGCCTGGGCGAGCTGTTCGCCGGCCACCTGGCGCAACGCTGCCAGGGGCGGATCGCGCTGCTGGGTCGGCGGCCGGCCGATGCCGGGATGGAAGCGCGGCTGGCGCGGCTGCGGGCGCAGGGGGCCAGCGAGGCGGTCTACTACCAGGCCGACGTGGCCGAGCGCGAGCAGGTCGAGCGGGTGATCGCCGACGTGGTCGGGCGCTGGGGCGGGGTGCACGGCATCGTGCACGCGGCCGGCCTGGAATCGACTCGCTCGCTGCTGGAACAGGACGCCGACGGTTTCGCCGAGGTGCTGCGGGCCAAGCTGGACGGGACGCGGGCGCTGGACGAAAGCAGCGCCGGTCTGGCGCTGGACTTCGTCTGCTACTTCTCCTCGTCGGCGGCGGCGCTGGGCGATGGCGGCGGCTGCGACTACGCCAGCGCCAACCGCTTCCTGATGGCTTACGCCGACTACCGCGAAGCGCAACGGACGGCGGGGCGGCGGCAGGGTCGGACGGTGGCGCTGTGCTGGCCGCTGTGGCGGGCTGGCGGCATGGGGGCGGTGGGCAGCGAAGCGATAGAACACTATCTGCGCAGCAGCGGGCAGCGCTACCTGGAACAGGCGGAAGGGCTGCAGGCGTGGGAGCGTGCGTTGCACGGCGGCCAGGGGCAGCGGCTGGTGCTGGCCGGCGAGCCGCAGCGGCTGCGTGCGATGCTGAACCGTCGCTACGGCGTCGAGGCGGCGCGTCCGGCGGCGGGCGAGCTGGGTCCGCAAGTGCTGGCCGATGTGCAGGGGCGGATCGCGGCGATTCTGAAACTGCCGCTGGAGCGGCAGCGGGCCGACAGCAACTTCGCCGACCTGGGCTTCGACTCGATTGGTCTGGCGCAGCTGAGCCGGCAGTTGAGCGCGCACTTCGGCTTCGACGTGGCGCCCAGCGTGTTCTTCAACTACAGCACGCCGGCCCGGCTGAGCCAGCATTTGGCCGAGACGCAGCGGGCGGCGCTGAGCGCGCGCTACGCGGTGGCGGAGGAGCGGGTCGAGCCGGTTGAGATGGTCGAGCCGGCGGCGCCTGTCGCGACGGCTGCAGCGGAGGCGGGGGACGGGGTGGCCATCATCGGACTATCGGTGCGCACGGCGGGCGCCGAAGACGCGGACGAGCTGTGGCGTCTGCTGCTGGAAGGGCGCAAGCAGATAGCGGAAGTGCCGGCGGAGCGGTGGGACTGGCGGCCGTACTACGGCGGAGCCGGGGCGGCGGACAATCGCATCGCCAGCAACCGGGGCGCCTTCCTGGCGGAGCTGGACGCGTTCGACTCGCTGTTCTTCGAGATCTCGCCGCGGGAAGCGCAATGGATGGACCCGCGGCAGCGGCTGATGCTGCAAGAAGCGTGGCGGGCGTTCGAGGACGCCGGCTACACCGGCGCGCGGCTGCGGGGCAGCGACTGCGGGGTGTACATCGGGGTGGAGGAAAGCGCGGCGCAGCCGGAAGCGTCAGGACTGGCGACCAGCCACCACAACGGCATTCTGGCGGCGCGGATCTCGTATGTTCTGGATCTGAAGGGGCCGAATCTGGCGTTGAACACGGCGTGCTCGTCGGGTTTGGCGGCGGTGCACAGCGCGTGCCAGAGCGTGCTGCGGGGCGAATGCGGGATGGCGCTGGCTGGCGGGGTGAACGTGCTGAACTCGCCGCTGACCTATCTGGCGCTGAGCCAGAGCGGGATGCTGTCGAGCGACGGGGAGTGCTATGCCTTCGACGAGCGGGCCAACGGTCTGGTGCCGGGTGAGGCGGTGGCGGCGGTGGTGTTGAAGCGGGAGTCGCAGGCGCGGGGGGACGGTGACGCGATCTACGGGGTGATTCGGGCGAGCGGGATGAACTACGACGGCCGGACCAACGGCATCACCGCGCCCAGCGGCCTGGCGCAACGGCAGCTGATCGTCGACGTGTTGCGGCGGGGCGGCATAGACGCCGGTCAGGTGGGCTATGTGCTGGGCCATAGCGTGGGGTCGCCGATGGGCGACCCGATAGAAGCGCAGGCGTTGGGCGAGGCGCTGCAGGGCGGCCATTGCGTGCTGGGCTCGATCAAGCCGCTGATCGGCCACACCTTCGCCGCTTCCGGCGTGGTCAGTCTGATCGGGATGTGCCTGGCGCTGAAGCACAGGCGGATGCCGGGGACCGCCAACTACCGGCAGGCCAACGCGTATATCGACGCGGCGAACGGTCCGCTGCGCATCGAGCCGGCGGCGCAACCCTGGGAAGGGCGGGGCCGGCACGGGCTGGTCGGCGCGACCGGCATGAGCGGCACCAATGTGCTGGTGCTGCTGGGTGAAGGGGAGCCGGAAGCGGCGGCGGAGCGGGACGGCGAAGCGCTGCTGGTGCTGTCGGCGCGGGAAGAGGCGGTGCTCAGGCGCTACGCGGAGAAATTGCGCGGCTATCTGCAAAGGGAACCGGGGTCCGGTCTGGCAGACGTGGCGCGGGCGCTGCGTACCGGACGGGAAGCGATGGCGTGCCGGCTGGCGGTGGTGGCGTCGAGCCGTGAAGCGGCGTCGGCGGCGCTGGCGCGGTATCTGGCGGCGGGGGCGGACGAGGATCTGTCGGCCGGCGGCGTGTTCGCGACGGGTAGGCCCGGGGCGGCGGCTGGTGAGGGCGAGGATTTGCGCGCACGCGCGGCGCGCTGGGTGGCGGGCGGCGAGCTGGCGGAGCCGGATGACGGCGGGGGGCGGCGGCGGTTGGCGGGGCTGCCGACCTATCCGTTCGGGCGGCGCTCGCTGCCGGAGGAGCCGGTGGCGGCCGGCCCGGAGGCCGGCGAGCGGAGACCGGCGTCGGCGCCCGGTGACAAGGCCGCCGAATATTATACTTTCGACGCCCAGCTGCGATCGGATGACTACCGGGAGGAGTATCTGACCTTCTGTCCGTTCGAGGAGGAGATCCCCGGCTTTTCGATGACCCGCGTGCTCAGCGCGCCGGCCGTTTACGCCGACGAATACCGGCGGGTGCTGGCGAAGCAGATCGAAATGAGGCGGGTCATCTTCCGGCATGAGCGCTTCGAATCGGTGCGTCGGACGCTGGACATAGGCTGCGGCTGCGGCACCGACATCATCGAGTTGGCGAAGCGCCATCCGCATGTCATGGTCGACGGTTTCACGATTACCCCGGCTCAGGAGGCGCTGGCGAATCGCCGGATTCGCGGCATAGGTCTGCAGCAGCGGGTCAGGGTCATGCACGCCGACAGCTCCAGGGACCGCTTCCCCGCCGTCTACGAGCTGATCATCGGTTTCGAGGTGAGCTGCCACATCGCCGACAAGGTCTCTTTGTTCCGCAATATCCGCGCCGCGCTGGCGCCGACGGGCAGCGTGCTGCTGATGGACTTCATCGCCAATCTGCGCGGCTCGATTGTCGACAGCAATGTCGATATCGCCATCTCTCCCGAGGCGGAATGGCTGGATCTGCTGGCCGACAATGGCCTGCTGCTCGACGACCTGGTCGATCTCAGTCCCGAGATCGCCAATTATGTCTTCGATCCGGACGTCGAGAAAAATGTGGCGAACTTCCCGGAGGCGGCGCGCCGCTCGTCGCGCAATTTCGCCAATATGGCGATTTCGCTGCGGGAAAAATGGATCAGCTATTGCCTGTTCCGGCTGACCCGCGATCCGCTGAACCGGCCGCTGGACGAGTTGCGGGCGCACAATGCGGCGAAGATGAAGAACAAGACGCGGTACGCCGAGGCGCTGGCGGGCTTGAACGATGCGGCGGGCGCAGCGGCCGTCGCCGTCGAAGCGCCGGCGGCGGCGGGCCAGGCCGAGCTTGTGGACCGGCTGGAAGAAATCTTCCGCGCGACCTTGCAGCTGACGCGGGCGGAGCTGCGGGCCGCCGGCTCCTTCGCGGCGATGGGGGTGGACTCGCTGATGGCGGTGCGTCTGTTGGAGGCGATCAACACCGAGTTCGATCTGCGCGAACCGACCAGCATCATGTTCCAGTACCACGATCTGCCGTCGCTGGCCGGCCACCTCGCCGGCAAGTCGATTGCGGCCAAGGCGGCGCTGGAGCCTGTGGCGAGGCCGCAGGCGCCGCAGCGGCAGGGCATTGCCGTCGTCGGCCTGTCCTGCCGTTGTGCCGGCGCCAGCGACCAGACTGAGTTCTGGGACCTGATCGTCAACGGCCGCGAATGCGTGGAAAGCATGGCGGAGCGGCGTCCGGAATGGTCCGGCGTCTTTGCCGGGCACGCGGTGGACCCGGCCTCGCTGCGCGGCGGCTTCATCGCGGAGGCGGATTGCTTCGACTCGCTGTTTTTCGATATCGCTCCAGTCGAGGCGGAGCAGATGGACAGCTCGCAGCGCCTGGTCCTGGAGGGCATTTACACCGCGCTGGAGGATGCCGGCTATGATCCGTCGGCGCTGGCGAGACGGCGCGTCGGCACCTTCATCGGCTCGATGGGCCTGGGCGCCGGCAGCGGCAGCCTGTCCCATCACGCGATGCTGGGAAGCGATGGCGCCATTCTGTCGTCGCGGATCGCCTACCACCTGAATCTGAGCGGTCCGGCGATGACGGTCAACACGGCGTGCTCGTCGTCGCTCGTCGCCATCGAACTCGCCTGCGAAAGGCTGCGCACCGGCGACATAGACATGGCCATCGCCGGCGGCGTGACCCTTTATTCGCAACCGGCGTCCTTCCTGATGATGCACAATGCCGGCATGCTTTCGCCATCCGGCCGCTGCCGGCCATTCGACGACGAGGCGGACGGCATCGTGGTCGGAGACGGCGTCGGCATTGTGGTGCTGATGCCGCTGGACGGGGCGGTGGCGGAAGGCGCGCGGATCTACGGGCTCATCCGCGCCATCGGCACCAATCAGGACGGCAAGACCTCGGGCATCACCGCGCCCAGTTTCCAGGCCCAGAGCCGGCTGGAGGTCGAGGTCTATCGCAAGGCGGGCATCTCACCCGAGCAACTGCAATACGTCGAGGCCCACGGCACCGGAACCAAGCTGGGCGATCCGGTGGAAATCCACGCGCTGTCCGAAGCCTTCAGAAGCTTCACCGACAAGCGGGGCTTCTGCGCATTGGGCTCGCTGAAGGCCAATATCGGGCATACCACGGCCGCCTCCGGCGTGCTGGGGCTGATCAAGGTGCTGCTGGCTCTCAAGCACCGCCGCATTCCGCCCGCGGTCAATTTCGCCAGGCCCAACCGGCATATCGATTTCGCCGATGGCCCCTTCCATGTCGATACCCGGTCCCGCGAATGGCGGGCCGGGCCGGACGGCAGGCGCATGGCGGCGGTCAGCGCCTTCGGCTTCAGCGGAACCAATGCCCACCTGGTAGTGGAGGAACATGTCGCCAGCCGGCCGCAAGGCGGCGGAGGCGGGCGGAGGATCGTGCCGCTTTCGGCGAGAAAGCCCGAGCAGTTGCGCGAGCAGGCCGGCCGGCTGGCGGCATGCGTCCGGCAGGGCGGCGTCGAGCTGGCGGACCTGGCCTGGACCCTGCAGGTCGGCCGGGAGGCGATGGCCTGCCGAGCCGCCTGGATAGTCGAAGACCTGGACGAGCTGGCGTGCGGCCTGGCGGCTTATTTGGCGGGGGACGCCGTCGGCGGCGTTTTCGGCGCGGAGGGGGGGCCGGCGACGGATTGACGGCGACGGCGCGCGCCTGGGTGGACGGGGCGGCGGTGGACTGGCCGGCCGGGCGGGGGGCCGGCAGGGTGTCCCTGCCGACCTATCCGTTTGAGCGGGTGCGTTTCCCGGCTCCGGCGGCGGCCGGCCAGCCTGCCGCCGCCGGGATCGCAAGCGGCCGCCGGCGCGGCTTCGTCGGCAAGGCCTGGGTGCAGGCCCCGGCTCTGCCGTCCGCAGTGGAACCTTTCGCCGGCCGGCGCTGCGCGATATTGGCGACGCCGCGGCTGGAGCCGCTGGTCCGCCTGTTGCGGCAGCGGCTGCCCGGCGCCGAAGTCCTGATGCCGGATCAGCTGGCGTCGGCGTCGCAGGACCGGGCGCGCTGGAGCGGCTATGGCGGCTGCGTCGATCTGACCGCGCTGGATGCCGCTCATCGAGACGGGGATGGAGACTGGCTGGTCTGGCTGCAGAAACTGATCGAACACGCGCCAGCCGGACTGGGCCAGTCGCTGTTCCTGTCGCAATGGACTTGCCGCCAGGAACGGCTGGGCAACGACGCGGCGGCATTGGCCGGCGCCGGGCGCACCGGTCTGTACCGCATGCTGCAGAGCGAGTATGGCCGGGTGGCGTCCCGGCACATCGATACCGATCTGGCCATGCCGGGCGACGCGTCCGCGCTATGCGCCCAGATCGTCGGCGAGCTGTCGGCGGCGGACGGCGAAAGCGAGGTGTGCTATCGCGGCGGGGTGCGCCATAGGGCCGAGATGCGCTGGCTGGACGAGGACGGCGCGACCGGAGCGGCGCCGGCCTGCCCGGCGGGCGGTGTGTTGTGGATTACCGGCGGCACGCGCGGCATAGGCATGTTGTGCGCCAGGCATTTCGCGGAGCGTCACAGCGTCAGGAAGCTGGTTCTGCAGGGGCGTCAGGCGCTGCCGGAACGTTCGCAGTGGCAGGCTTGCCTCGCGGCGTCTGGCGACGACGCGCTCAGGCGCAAGCTGGAGAACATCCTGGCGCTGGAGGCGCTGGGCGTCGAGGTGCGCATCGTTTCCGCCGCGCTGACCGATCCGGACGGCATGCGGCAGGAGTTGGCGGCCGTCCGGCGCGAGATGGGGGAGGTATTCGGGATCATCCACGCCGCCGGGCATGTCGATTTCAGCAATCCGGCCTTCATCCGCAAGTCGCCGGATCAGATCGACCGGGTCGTTGCGCCCAAGATCCGCGGCGTGGAGGTCTTGCGCGAGGTGTTCGGCCAGCAGCGGCTCAAGTTCGTGTTGCTGTTCTCGTCGGTGGCGGCGGCGCTGCCGAGCTTGTCGGTCGGGCAGGGCGAGTACGCGATGGCCAATGCCTATCTGGACTACGCGGCGGCGGGGTCGTTCGGCCCCGGCGTCGAGCATTGCGTCAGTATCCAATGGCCCAGCTGGGAGCAGACCGGCATGGGGGCGGCGAACAGCGCGGCGTACCGGAATCTTGGTCTGCTGACCTGCCGCGATAGCGAGGGGCTGGATTTTCTCGACCAGATACTGGCGCGCGGCTTGCAACCGGTGGTGATGCCGCTGCTGGTGGACCCCGCCGTTTTCGACACCGACCGGCTGCTGCGGCGTGCCGAGCCGCGCGCGACGTTGGCGCAAGCGGCGCCGGTCTCGCAGCCGGCCGAGGCCGGCCTGGACGAGATCGTCGGCGCCTGGCTGAAGCGCCTGGTCAGCGAGGAGCTCAAGGTGGAGCTGGGCCAGATCGAGCCTGAGCGCACTTTTGACGAGTATGGCGTCGATTCGATCATGCTGGCCCAGATGATACAGAAGATGGATCGCAGCCTCCCCGGCATCAGGATAGATCCGACGTCGGTGCTGGAGAATCCCAGCGTGGCAAGATTGAGCCAATACCTGGCGGCCACGCATGGCCGCGAGCTGGAACGGGTGTTCGCGGCCACCCGGCAGGCGATAGCCGCGCCGGCGTCTCCGGAGCGAAGCGACAAGGTCGCCATCGTCGGCATGGCCTGCCATTTTCCCGGCGCGCCGGACATCGGCCAGTTTTGGCGGAATCTCTGCGAAGGGCGCGATTGCATAGCGGAAGTGCCGGCCTCGCGCTGGGACACGGCCCGGTATTACGGCGGCCCCGGTGGCGACGGCGGCAAGAGCGTCAGCAAGTGGGGAGGCTTTTTGCCGGATATCGAATGGTTCGATCCCGTCTACTTCGGCATTCCGGAAAGCGTGGCCGCCGGCGTGGACCCGTTGGCCAGGCAATGGCTGGAGGTGAGCGCGGAGGCGCTGGCGGACGCAGGTTACGTCAAGGACGATGTATGGGGCCTGCCGGTCGGCGTTTTTTGTGGCTCACGCGTCAGCAACTATGCCAGCAGGTTGCGGCAGCTGGACAGCAAGGCGGTGATAGGCGTCGGGCAAAACTTCATTTCCGCCCATCTATCGCATTGCTACAACTTCTCCGGCCCGAACCTCATCGTCGATACGGCTTGCGCCAGCGCGCTGACCGCCGTTCACCTGGCCGCGCAGAGCATATGCCAGGGCGAGTCCGAGCTGGCCATCGCCGGCGGGGTGGACATCCTGCTGGACGAAGGTCCCTTCCTGCTGCTGAGCAGCGCCAAAATCCTTTCCGTCGACGGCCGTTGCCGGACCTTCGACGAAGGCGCCAACGGCATCGGCATCGGCGAGGGCTGCGGCGCGTTGATTCTGAAGCCGCTGGATGCCGCTCTGCAGGACGGCGACAAGATCTATGGCGTGATCGACGGCTCCGCGATCAATTCGGACGGCAGCACCATGGGCATCACCACGCCCAATCCACAGCGGCAGCAGCAATTGATAGAGCAGGCGATTGCGAACGCCGGGGTGGACGCGTCGACGATCAGCTATGTGGAGGCGCACGGCACCGGCACCCTTATCGGCGATCCGATCGAGTTGCGCAGCCTGACCAATGCGCTGGGCAAGGGCCGGCAGGGGCAGGCCAAGTGCGGCGTGGGCAGCGTCAAAAGCAACCACGGCCATTTGCTGAGCGCCGCCGGCGCGGCGGGACTGATTAAAGTCCTGCTGTCCATCGTCCACCGGCAGTTGCCGCCGACATTGCATTGCGACAAGCCTAATCCCCGTTTCGATTTCGAGCAGTCGCCGCTGTACCCGGTATCGCAATTGCAACAGTGGGAAGGCGTGGCGGGCGTCCATCGGGCCGGTGTCAGCGCATTCGGCTTGGGTGGGCACAATG
>NZ_MKCT01000088.1 GCF_001855555.1 Chromobacterium sphagni
AGCAGGGTGGAGCGGTTCCACCAGCCGGTCCACTGGTTGTCGGGCTTGGCCTTGATAGCCTGGTCAGCCTCCGGCAGATCGGCCGGGTTCGGGCTGTTGTCGGCGTCTTCGGCATGGGCGGATTGCAAGCCGCAGCCCAACAGGACGGCCAGAGCCAGTGCGGACATTCGCCGCGGGTGGCGCGGCTCGGCGGCCGCAGTCGGGAGGGTAGGGCGTTTCACGTTGTCACTTCTCCATGATGGAGCCGCTCATCCATGCGGCCTTGATCATACTGATTCTTATTACTGTTATACCTTCTATTCCCACTGGCGCCAGGGTCTGCAGAACGGCAATCGCAGATAGTGCGGAGCGGTTCGCATCAAACGAGAATACATGGCTGCCACAACTGGAGCCGCGGAGCGGTTTTACGTTATGCTGCCATGCGACATTCGTTGTGTTCTCATCTAAAACCTGGGCGCGAGTTTCAGTTTGATAAACGACAATCATTCCTGTTTGGTTGACGCGCCTTGAGCATTTTTTGCAAGCTGATGGCCTGCGGTGAAAAATTTATTGTATTTTGTCTGACAGTTTGAAAATGTGAAATCATGCTTTCTGTACGCGAATGTCGCATCCCGGATAGTGACGCGCAGCCGGCTTAATTTAGAATCGATCGACAGCATAAAAAAACGCACGACAGAACAAGGAAGGAAAACCATCAATGAGCAATACCGTATCTCGCGCTGATTTCGACCAGGTCATGGTGCCCAACTACGGCCCGGCCGGCTTCATCCCGGTCAAGGGACTGGGCTCCCGGGTGTGGGACCAGGACGGCCGCGAATTCGTCGACCTGGCCGGCGGCATCGCCGTCAACTCGCTGGGCCACTGCCACCCGGAACTGGTGGCCGCGCTGACCGAACAGGCCGGCAAGCTGTGGCACGTGTCCAACGTGTTCACCAACGAGCCGGCGCTGAAGCTGGCCAACCTGCTGGTGGAGAAGACCTTCGCCGAGCGCGTGTTCTTCTGCAACTCCGGCGGCGAGGCCAATGAGGCCGCGTTCAAACTGGCGCGCAAATACGCTCATGACAACTTCGGCGCGGACAAGAACCAGATCCTGTCCTGCGTCAACTCTTTCCACGGCCGCACGCTATTCACGGTCAGCGTCGGCGGCCAGCCCAAGTACACCGAGGGCTTCGGTCCGGTGCCGGGCGGCATCTCCCACTTCGAATTCAACAATATCGAATCGCTGAAGGCGGCCATCTCCGACAAGACCTGTGCGGTTGTGATCGAACCGGTGCAAGGCGAGAGCGGCGTGCTGCCGGCCGATCCGGCCTTCCTCAAGGCCGCGCGCGAGCTGTGCGACGCGCACAACGCGCTGTTGATCTTCGACGAAGTGCAAAGCGGCATGGGCCGCACCGGCGCGCTGTACGCCTACCAGCAGTACGGCGTGGTCCCGGACATCTTGTCGTCCGCCAAAGGCATAGGCGGCGGCTTCCCGATCGGCGCGATGCTGACCACCGAGAAGGTGGCCAAGAGCTTCGGCATCGGCAGCCACGGCTCCACCTACGGCGGCAATCCGCTGGCCTGCGCGGTGGCGCACAAAGTGGTGTCCATCATCAGTTCGCCCGAGGTGCTGGCCGGCGTGGAGGCGCGCCACCAGCGCCTGGTCACCGGCCTGAGCGCCATCAACGCCAAATACAATGTGTTCCAGACCGTGCGCGGCAAGGGCCTGCTGATAGGCTGCGTGCTCACCGACGCCTACCAGGGCCGCGCCCGCGAATTTCTCAAGGCGGCCGAGAAGCAGCAGTTGATGATCCTGGTGGCCGGCCTGAGCGTGCTGCGGCTGGCGCCGTCGCTGGTGATCAGCGACGCCGATATCGACGAAGGCCTGAAGCGACTGGATGCCGCCGTCGCCGAGCTGGTGTCCGCCAAGTAAAAGCCGTGCCGCATGGCTGCCATGCGGCTTCCAACGCTATCCCGACCCAATCGCCACGACCCCGCTTTTGCCGGGTCGCGGCCACGGCTGCGCCCGTCTTCCGGGCCCGGCCCTTGCGCAACGAGGGAGGATTCCTCATGTTTACCGTGCGTCCCGTCCGTACTTCGGACTTGCCGGCGATAGAGCGGCTGGCCCAGGCCAGCGGCATCGGCGTCACCAGCCTGCCCAGCAACCGCGAAAAGCTGTTCGAGCGCATCCAGCAGTCGATCAGCGCCTTCGAGCATGAAGCCATCGGCGATGCCGGCAGCGAATACTATATGTTCGCGCTGGAGCATGGCGGCGCGGTGGTCGGCACCGCCTCGATCTGCGCGTCCGCCGGCTTCGACGAGCCGTTCTACAGCTACCGCAGCGAAACCGCGGTGCACGCCTCGCGCGCGCTCAAGGTCAACAACCGCATCCATGTGCTGAACATTTGCCACGATCTGACCGGCACCGTGCAGCTTTGCGGCTTCTACGTGGAGGGCGGGCTGGACCAGTTGGCCGCCGAACTGATGTCGCGCGCCCGGCTGCTGTTCATTGCCGGCGAGCGCGGGCGCTTCGGCCGCCGCATCATCGCCGAGATGCAGGGCATTCACGATGACGCCGGCCAGTCGCCGTTCTGGAACGCCATCGGCCGCCGCTTCTTCAATATGGATTTCCTGCAGGTGGAGCAGGCCTTTGTCAGCCACAGCAAGACCTTCATCGCCGAGCTGATGCCCAGCTATCCCATTTACGTGCCGCTGCTGCCGGACGAGGCGCAGCAGGCGATAGGCCAGATCCATCCGGATTTCGAGCGGGTGTGCCAGTTGTTGTGCAAGGAAGGCTTCGAGGCCGACAACTATCTGGACATCTTCGACGGCGGCGCGGTGCTGACCGCCGAGCTGGACCGGTTGAAAACCGTGGAGCTGAGCCATTGCTACCCGGTGGAGATCCAGGCCAGCCTGCCGGCGCAGGCGACGCTGCAACTGCTGAGCAACCAGCGCCTGTCGGCCTTCGCCGCCACGGCGGCGCGGGTGGCGGTGGTGGACGGCGTGGCCTTCATCAATCCGGACGCCGCCAGGGCGCTGGGCGTGGCCAGCGGCGATGTGGTGCGCGTCGCGGGTCTGCAAGAGTGCGAGGAGAAACGCTCATGATGTTGATTCGTCCCGTAGAACACAAGGACCTGAACGGCCTGATGGATCTGGCGCGCAGCGCCAGCAGCGGCGGAGTGGGCCTGACCTCGCTGCCGGTGAACGAGGAGCGCTTGTCGCTGCGCATCGCGCGCTCGACGCTGTCGTTTTCCGGCGAGTTGGACCGCGCCGACCACGGCTATGTCTTCGTGCTGGAAGACGCGGACAGTGGCAAGGTGGCCGGCATCTGCGCCATCGAGGCCGCCGTCGGCCTGAAGGAGCCCTGGTACAACTACCGCGTCGGCACCATCGTGCACGCGTCGGAAGAATTGGGCGTGTATTCCCGCCACGAAACCCTGTTCCTGTCCAACGACCATACCGGCTATTCCGAACTGTGCACGCTGTATCTGCATCCAGACTACCGCATCAAGCGCAACGGCGGCCTGTTGTCCAAGAGCCGCTTCCTGTTCCTGGCGCAGTTTCCGCAGTTGTTCGGCAAGATGGTGGTGGCGGAGATGCGCGGCGTGTCGGACGAACGGGGGGAGTCGCCGTTCTGGGAGGCGCTGGGCCGCCATTTCTTCTCCATCGATTTCGCCAAGGCCGACTACCTGACCGGCATTGGCCAGAAAGCCTTCGTCGCCGAGCTGATGCCTAAGCATCCGGTGTATGTCGACTTTCTGTCGCCGGAGGCGCAGACAGTGATAGGCCAGACCCACGAGGCGACCCGCCCGGCGCTGGCGATGCTGGAGTCGGAAGGTTTCCGTTACGAAGGCTATGTCGATATTTTCGACGCCGGCCCCACGGTTCAGGCCTATGTCAGCGATATCCGCGCGGCGAAGGAAAGCCAGCGTCTGCCGGCCAGAGTGTGCGATCCGCTGCCGGACGGCGACAAGGAGTGGTATCTGGTGTGCAACGATGCGCTGGCCGGCTTCCGCGCCGTGCTGGTGGAGTCGGTGCGGCCGCAAGGCGAGTTCTGCCTGACGCCCGCTTTGGCGCAGGCGCTGGATGTGCGGGACGGCGGCCATGTCCGCTGTGTGACGCTGACGCCCAAGGAGATTGTGCAATGAAAAGCTTGTTGATCAATGGCGAATGGCAAGCCGGCGCGGCCGAGGCCATGCTCAAGACCAATCCGGCCGACAACCAGGCCTTGTGGCAGGGCCGCGCCGCCGACGCGGCGCAGGTGGACGCCGCAGTGCGCGCCGCCCGCGCCGCCTTCCCGGCCTGGGCCCGAATGGGCCTCGACGCGCGCGTCACGGTGGTGCGCCGCTTCGGCGAATTGCTGGCTAAGCGCAAGGCCGAACTGGCGGCGGTGATCGCCCGGGAAACCGGCAAGCCGCTGTGGGAGGCCACTACCGAAGTGGCCACCATGGCCGGCAAGATAGATATCTCGCTGAAGGCGCTGCAGGAGCGCACCGGCGAGCGCGGCGCGGCGATGGGCGACGCCCAGGCGGTGTTGCGCCACAAGCCGCACGGCGTGGTGGCGGTGTTCGGCCCGTACAACTTCCCCGGCCACCTGCCCAACGGCCACATCGTGCCGGCGCTGTTGGCCGGCAACGCAGTGATTTTCAAACCGTCGGAACTGACACCGTGGACTGCCGAGGAAACCGTCAAGCTGTGGGCCGAGGCCGGCTTGCCGGCCGGCGTGATCGGCCTGTTGCAGGGGGCTCGCGCTACCGGTGTGGCATTGGCGGGCCATGACGGCATAGACGGCCTGTTCTTCACCGGCAGCTCGGCCACCGGCGCCATCCTGCACCAGAATTTCGCCGGCCGTCCGGACAAGATCCTGGCGCTGGAGATGGGCGGCAACAACCCGCTGATAGTCGGCTCGGTGGCCGACATGGACGCCGCGGTGCATCATGTGATCCAGTCCGCCTTCGTCTCCGCCGGCCAGCGTTGCACCTGCGCGCGCCGCCTGCTGGTGCCGCAGGGCGAGTGGGGCGATGCCTTCGTCGCCCGCCTGGTGGAGGTGACGGCCAGGCTGCGGGTGGGCAAGTTCGACGCCGAGCCTGCCCCCTTCTTGGGCGCGGTGATCTCCAACGCCGCCGCCGACGCGCTGCTCAAGGCGCAGGCGGCGTTGATCGCCGCCGGCGGCAAGGCGCTGCTGCAGATGCGCAGGCTGGAGGAGGGCGCGGCGATGCTGACGCCGGGCATCATCGACACCACTGCCGTCGCGCGTCCGGACGAGGAGTTTTTCGGCCCGCTGCTGCAACTGATCCGCTACGCCGACTTCGACGAAGCCATCGCCATCGCCAACGATACCCGCTTCGGTCTGGCCGGCGGCGTATTGTCCGACAGCCGCGAGTTGTACGACCGTTACTGGCTGGCGTCCCGCGCCGGCGTGGTCAACTGGAACAAGCCTCTCACCGGCGCCTCCAGCGCCGCGCCGTTCGGCGGCATCGGCGCCTCCGGCAACCACCGGCCCAGCGCCTACTACGCGGCGGATTACTGCGCCTACCCGGTGGCTTCGCTGGAGTGCGAGCAGCTGGCGGTGCCGGCGCAACTGTCGCCAGGGATCACGCTATGAACGCCTATGAAGTCAATTTCGACGGCCTGGTGGGGCCGACGCACAACTACAGCGGTCTGTCCTTCGGCAACGTCGCCTCCACCAGCAACAGCAGCGCGGCGTCCAATCCCAAGCTGGCCGCGCAGCAGGGACTGGCCAAGATGAAGGCGCTGCACGACCTGGGCTTCAAGCAGGGCGTGCTGGCGCCGCAGGAGCGGCCGGACGTGGCGGCCTTGCGCCGCCTGGGTTTTGCCGGAACCGACGCCGAGGTGATCGCCCGCGCCGCTAAGGAGGCGCCGACCATGCTGGCGGCTGCCACCTCGGCCTCCAGCATGTGGACCGCCAATGCGGCGACGGTCAGCCCGTCGGCCGACACCGCCGATGGCCGCGTGCATTTCACGCCGGCCAACCTCAACAACAAGTTCCATCGTTCGATCGAGCATCCGACCACCCGGCGCGTGCTGGCGGCGATGTTCGCCGACGAGACCCGCTTCGCGGTGCACGAGGCGCTGCCGGCGCAGATGCATTTCGGCGACGAGGGCGCGGCCAACCACACCCGTTTCTGCGCCGACTACGGCCAGGCCGGGGTGGAGTTCTTCGTGTTCGGCGCGGCGGCCTTCGACGGCCGCTATCAGAAACCTGCGCGCTTTCCGGCGCGGCAGACGCTGGAGGCCAGCCAGGCGGTGGCGCGGTTGCACGGCCTGGCCGCGGACGGCGTGGTGTTCGCCCAGCAAGACCCGGACATCATAGACGCCGGCGTGTTCCACAACGACGTGATCTCGGTGGGCAACCGCGAGGTGCTGTTTCACCACCAGCAGGCCTTCCTCAACCAGGCCGACGTGCTGGAGGAGTTGTCGCGCAAGCTGGCCGCGCGCGGCGGCTGCTTCGCCGCCATCGAGGTGCCGCGCGCCGAAGTGACGGTGGAGGAGGCGGTGAAGAGCTATCTGTTCAACAGCCAGCTGTTGTCCAAGCCCGGCGGCAAGATGCTGATCGTGGTGCCGGAGGAATGCCGCAACATCGAGCGGGTGTGGGGCTATCTGCAGAAGCTGGCCGCCAGCGGCGGTCCGATAGACGAGGTGAAGGTGTTTGACCTCAAGCAAAGCATGCAGAACGGCGGCGGCCCCGCCTGCCTGCGTCTGCGGGTGGCCTTGAACGAGGGTGAACTGGCGGCGGTGAACCCCAGGGTGCTGATGAGCGAAGCCTTGTTCGCCACGCTCAACGATTGGGTGGAGCGCCATTACCGCGACCATCTGGCTCCGGCCGACCTCGCCGACCCGCAGCTGCTGCAGGAGTGCCGCGCGGCATTGGACGAACTCACCCGCATCCTGGGCCTGGGCAGCGTCTATCCCTTCCAGCTGGGCTGATTTGCCCGGGTCCGGGCACAGCCCGCCACGCCTTGCGCGCGGCGGGCTGTTTTTCGTTCGGGAGACCTTAGCGGCTCTTAACAAATTGCGCCGGTGCCATTCCAGATGCGGGCTATGGTGAGGATTGGCATGGTTGTTGCATATCGGCATCCGGTGTGGGCTTGACGTCACAACTGGCAACACTCTGTGCGGGTAAATTTTTTTGCGACGGCAGGGCAGCGCTAGGATGGATAGCAAGTGGTATTGTAGATTGTATGCAAGTGAACGATGCTCATGGGTGATTGTTCGCAATGCATATAGCGGATAGTTGGCTCTTGTTCGAATGTGAATAAAAAGAATGGGAATTGTGACCGAAATGTAAAACCGGCCCGGAAAGGGAAAGAGTTTTGCCAAGTCCGCCGGCAGAAAAAATTCCACCTGAAGATGTTTGGTGAAAATATATAATAATCAATAGGATATGGATTAATTAAATGCTTTTCGCAGCCGTTTTTTTGGCGGGTCTCCGCAATTGACAGTCGATTGGATACATGGTGATAATCGGTTCGCCTGTCGGACAGAAGCCAATAAATAGGTCCGCCGCGGGTAGTACAACAGGCAGCAGTCAATAAGAGGAATCATCCCGCAAGCTGCCGTCGACAATCAGAGGAGATCTCCAAACGTGGACATATTTCTGCAGCAAATCCTGAACGGCCTCGTTCTGGGTAGCATTTATGCGCTGATCGCGCTGGGCTACACCATGGTGTACGGCATCATGGGACTGATCAACTTCGCCCACGGCGAAGTGGTGATGTTCGGCGCCATGGTGACCATTACCGTCATCACCACGCTGATGGGCATGGGCGTCAATCTGCCGGGACCGGCGCTGGTGCTGATCGGCCTGTTGGTGGCCATTCCGGCCTGCATGCTGCTTGGCTTCGCCATCGAGCGCATCGCCTACCGGCCGCTGCGCGGCAAGCAGCGCCTGGCGCCGCTGATCACCGCCATCGGCGTGTCGATCGTGCTGCAACAGGTCGCCATCCTGATCTGGGGCCGCAACTACATCCCCTTCCCGCAAATCCTCGATCACGACGTGGTCAACATCTTCGGCGCCAGCATCACCAAGCTGCAGATCCTGATCGTGGTGATGTGCCTGGCCATCATGGCCGGCCTGCTGTTGATGGTGGAAAAGACCAAGCTGGGCCGCGCGATGCGCGCCACCAGCCAGAACCCGGCGGTGGCCGGCCTGATGGGGGTCAACGTCAACACCATCATCTCCGCCACCTTCGTCATCGGCTCCGCGCTGGGCGCGATCGCGGGGGTGATGGTCGCCACCAACTATGAACAGGCCCATTACTACATGGGCTTCATGATCGGCCTGAAAGCCTTCACCGCCGCGGTGCTGGGCGGTATCGGCAATCTGGGCGGCGCGGTGGCTGGCGGCATCCTGCTTGGCATCATCGAAAGCCTGGGCGCCGGCTACATCGGCACGCTGACCGGCGGTTTTCTCGGCTCCAACTACCAGGACATCATCGCCTTCATGGTGCTGATCGCGGTGTTGATCTTCCGTCCGTCCGGCCTGCTGGGCGAAAAAATGGCCGACCGCGCCTGATGCGAGGGAGAGACATCATGAATCTGGATACCAACAAGAAAATGGGCCTGTTCGCCCTCAGCGCCGTCGCGCTGCTGGTGCTGCCCTTTGTCGTCGGCGGCGCGCTGGGCAACTCCTGGGTGCGCATCGTCGACTTCGCCCTGCTGTACGTGATGCTGGCGCTGGGGCTGAACATCGTGGTGGGCTTCGCCGGCCTGCTCGACCTGGGCTTCATCGCCTTCTACGCGATCGGCGCCTACACCTACGCGCTGCTCAGCTCGCCGCATTTCGACATCCACTGGCTGTTCTTCCTGACCATTCCGCTGGGGGCGGCCTTCGCCTCGCTGGGCGGGGTGCTGCTGGGCACGCCGGTGCTGAGGCTGAAGGGCGACTATCTGGCCATCGTGACGCTGGGCTTCGGCGAGATCGTGCGCATCTTCATGAACAACCTGAACTCGCCGGTCAACATCACCAACGGCCCGCAAGGCGTCAACCTGATCGATCCGATCCATGTCGGCGGCGTCAGCCTGGGCCAGACCATAGAGCTGTTCGGCGTCAGCTTCCACAGCGTCTACCTGTACTACTACTTGTTCCTGGCGCTGACCATCGCGGTGGTGATCATGGTCTGGCGGCTGCAGCATTCCCGCATCGGCCGCGCCTGGGTGGCGCTGCGCGAGGACGACATCGCCGCCGCGGCGATGGGCATCAACATCCGCAACATCAAGCTGTTGGCCTTCGGCCTGGGCGCCTTGTCCGGCGGCGTGGCCGGCGGCCTGTTCGCCTCCTTCCAGGGCTTCGTGTCGCCGGAATCGTTCAGCCTGCTGGAGTCCATCATGATCCTGGCGATGATCGTGCTGGGCGGAATGGGCCACATTCCGGGCGTGATCCTCGGCGCGGTGGTGTTGACCATCGCCCCGGAAATCCTGCGCGACGTGATCGGCCCGCTGCAGATGAAAACCTTCGGCCGGATGCTGATCGATCCGGAAAACGCCCGCATGCTGCTGTTCGGCTTGGCCATGGTGGTGATGATGCTGGTCCGCCCGGAAGGGATGTGGCCGTCCAAGCGCCGCAAGGCTGAGTTCCAGCACGTCAAAGATGAAGCGGCTGCGCAGAAAGGTTAATGATGGCTGATGTTTTGCTGAAAATCGAAGGCATACACAAACGCTTTGGCGGCCTGCACGCGTTGAGCGACGTCGGGTTGACCATCAACAAGGGCGAGATCTACGGTCTGATCGGGCCGAACGGCGCTGGCAAGACCACACTGTTCAACGTGTTGACCGGCCTCTATGTGCCGGACGAAGGCAGATTCGAGTTCGCCGGCCACAATCTGTTCCAGCAGAAGCCGCACGTGGTGGTGGCGGCGGGTATCGCCCGCACCTTCCAGAACATCCGGCTGTTCGCCGAGATGACCGCGTTGGAAAACGTGATGGTAGGCCGCCATATCCGCTCCAAGGCGGGCGCGCTGGGCGCGGTGCTGCGCGACCCGGGCACCATGGCCGAGGAGCGTTCGATCGAGGCCAAGGCCTGGGAGCTGCTGGAGTACGTCGGCATCGCCGACGTGGCCCACGAACGCGCCCGCAACCTGTCCTACGGCCACCAGCGCCGGCTGGAGATCGCCCGCGCGCTGGCCACCGAACCCAAGCTGCTGGCACTGGACGAACCGGCGGCCGGCATGAACCCGCGCGAAACCGAAGAGCTCAAGCAACTGATGAGCAAGATCCGCGACGGCGGCGTCACGGTGCTGCTTATCGAGCACGACGTCAAGCTGATGATGGGGTTGTGCGACCGCATCGCGGTGCTGGACTATGGCAAGAAGATTGCCGAAGGCGTGCCGGAGGAAGTACGCAAAAACCCCAAAGTGATCGAAGCCTATCTGGGAGCGGCCCACGCATGAGCATTCTGGAAGTCAAAAACCTGCAAGTGGCCTACGGCGGCATTCAGGCGGTAAAAGGGATAGATTTTCACATTGAACAGGGCGAGCTGGTGACGCTGATCGGCGCCAACGGCGCCGGCAAGACCACCACGCTGAAAACCCTGGTGGGCATGGTGAAGAAGTCCGGTGGCAGCATCGTTTACGACGGCAAGGACGTGGCCTCCATCCCGTCCTACGACTTCGTCCGCCACGGCCTGGCGATGGTGCCGGAAGGCCGCGGCGTGTTCGCCAAGCTGACGGTGGAGGAAAACTTGCAGATGGGCGCCTACTACCGCGACGACAAGGTGGCCATCCAGAGCGAGATCGAGCACGTCTATGAGCTGTTCCCGCGCCTGAAGGAGCGCCGGCTGCAACTGGCCGGCACCTTGTCCGGCGGCGAGCAGCAGATGGTGGCGATGGGGCGGGCGATGCTGTCCAAGCCCAAGCTCTTGCTGCTGGACGAGCCTTCGATGGGTCTTGCGCCCATCATCGTCGAGAAGATCTTCGAGATCATCCAGATGGTGGCCAAGCAGGGCGTGACCATGCTCTTGGTGGAGCAGAACGCCAAGCTGGCGCTGGAGGTGTCGCAGCGCGGCTACGTGATGGAAAGCGGCCGCATCACCATGAGCGGCGACGCCAAGGAACTGCTCAACGACGAGAGGGTGCGCAACGCCTATCTGGGCGAGTAAGGCGTGCTGTGTTGCCATGCAATCCCCCGTCGGCTCTGGCCGACGGGGGATTTTTCTTGGCTGGATGGCAAGGAGAGGCGGCGCATCCGAACCGCGTGCGGTCGGATGCGAGCTTAGATCCCCAGCGGCTTCAGCATCTTTTCCAGCGTGCCGTCGCGTTGCATCGCATCCAGGCCGCGGTTGAAGGCCTGGATGCGCTTTTCTCCCTCCGCCTGGTTCCGGGCGATGCCCAGGCGCATCGGATAGGTGACGACCGCTGGCGGCAGCCATTCCAATTTTTCGGCCAGCGCGGCCAAGTTGCCGCGCAGCAGGTAGTTGGCGACGCCGTGGTCTATCAGCGCCAGGTCGATGTGGCGGGCGGCCAGCTTGGCGAGGTTGCTGGCGTCGCTCAAGGTTTCGTCGGTTTTCAGCCGCGCCTGTTCAAATGCCTCCGGATTGGCGTAGCCGCGCACCGTGCCTATGGTATAGGGCTTGAGGTCGCTCAGGCGCTGGTAGCGGATGGCGTCGCCGCTGCGTTTGAAGAGGCCGATATGGTTGTCGAGGAAAGGCTTGGAAAACAGGAAGCGCTGTTTGCGCTCAGCGGTTTCCCACAGGCCGATGATGCCGTCCAGCTGTCCGCTGCCGGCCTCGCTCATGGCGCGCGACCATGGCAGGTAGACGATTTTCGTTTGCAAGCCGGCGCGCTGGAAAGCCTCGCTGACGATGGCGACGGCCAGGCCGCCGCCGGGCAGGCGGGGAGACATATAGGGCGGGTATTCGGTGGCGCCCAGCACGATGGCGCCGGCGCGCGCCGCGCCGGCGCAGAAGGACAGCGAAACCACAAGCATGAGCGCGTATTTCCAGCTGGCCATTGCTTCTCCCATGGTCGCCGCCGCGCGGGCGGCCGCCGTCTGCCGTCATTCGAGTATAACGACAAACCTCCGCTGCGCGCACAGGGCCGGCTGGTCTTGTTCTGGGCGGCGCGCACCGCATCGCCCGCGAATTTCCGCCACTGGCGGCAAGTGCTGGGTTGCGGTGCTTGCAAATGGCGGGCCGTGCGGACACGCTTCCGATTTTGTTCGCAGCTGGTCGGCTGCATGGCGCCGCCAGGCGCTTCGCCGGACGCCGCGGACCCGCCGTGCAGGGTGTGGCGGCCGCGCATACGATGAAATGCTGATGCTTTCCGGCCGGCGTGGACGTTTGGCAAGCGTTTGACGAAAGGGCAGCCGCATGCGTTGCCGATTGAGTAAAGATGCTTCCTTCGCTAAATTCAAGACATACCCTCCTACAGCGCAGATCGCCATGAGTCGCTTGATCCTGCTGTTCGCCGCGCTGTTCGCCGTATGGATGCTACCGGCCGAGGCGGCGCGCTTGCCGGCGCTGGATATCCTGACCGAGGATGACCCGCCGCTTACCTTCAGCCAGAACGGCAAGCCATCCGGGCTGGTGGTCGAGGTGGTGCAGGAAATCCAGCGCCGCGTCGGCAGCCGCGATCCCATCTCCGTGATGCCCTGGGCTCGCGGCTACCGGCTGGCGCAAATTCAGGAAAACACCGCGCTGTTCAATACCAACCGGATAGGCGAGCGCGAGCATCTGTTCAAATGGGTGGGACCGGTCACCACGACCCTGGGCAGCTTCTTCGTCCGCAGCGACAGCAAACTCAAGCTGGTTTCGCTGGACGATGCCAGAAAACTCAGCCAGATTCTGGTGGTGCGCGACTGGTATCTGCAGCTGATGTTGTCGGCGCAGGGATTTTCAAATCTCAGCGCCATCGCCACTCCCAACCAAATGGTGTCGATGCTGATGCACGGGCGGGCCGAGGTCATCGCCAGCGAGAACACCACCATGCCGACGCAATTGAGGCAGCTGGGCTATCAGCCCTCCGATGTGCACAAGGCTTACACCTTCGTCTACACCTCGGGCTATATCGCGTTTTCGCTCAAGACGTCGGATGCCGTGGTCAAGGCCTGGCAGCACGCGTTGGACGATATGAAACGGGATGGCAGCTTCGCCGCGATCTACCGCCGCTGGCTGCCCGGCGAACCTATGCCGGGCATGACCGCCAACCCGGACGAAAAAGTGAAGTAAGGGTTCGCCGTCGCTGCCGTTGCGCCGAGCGGGACGCCATTCCATTCGACAAGGGAGAAACATGTTCAGCCTCACTGTTTTGTGGCACCGCCTGCTGGGCGCGCTGTTGCTGCCGCCGCTGTTGAACCTACTGCCCATCGTGCTGGGCGCGGTGCTGGTGCGGCGCTGGCAGAGGATGGGCCGGCTGCTGCTGGCGTTCGGCGTGGTGCTGACTTACCTGCTTTCCATTCCGCAGACCGCCATCTGGCTGGCGCGGGATCTGGAGCGCTATCCAGTGATCCGCACCGCCGACTTGCAGGCGGTGGACGCCATCGTGGTGCTGGCCGGCGGCAAAAGGCCGGCGGCGGAGTATGGCGGCAATGCTCCGGGAAGCGACACGCTGGTCCGCTTGCGCTATGGCGCGTATCTGGCGCGCAATAGCGGCAAGCCGGTGCTGGTGACGGGAGGTTCTCCGGTGGGCGGGGAGTCGGAGGGCGCGGTGATGGCGAGCGCCATGCGTGACGATTACGGCATCCGGCCGCGCTGGGTGGAAAGCCGCTCCAACACCACGCTGGAGAACGCGCAATTTTCTGCCCAGATGCTGAAGGCGGCGGGCGTGCGGCGCATCGCCCTGGTCAGTCAAGGCTGGCATCTGGCGCGCGCGGTGCCTTTCTTCGAGCAGCAGGGCCTGCAGGTGCTGCCGGCCCCCACCAGCCTGATCCGCTATGATGGCGAGGGGGTATTTCTTTACATCCCCGCCAGCGGCGCCATGGCAGAGTGCCGCACCCTGCTGAGCGAACGGCTGAGCCGGCTGTTCTACCGCATCCGGCCGGCGGGTTGAGCTGCCGGGCGGCTTTGCCGCCATTGGCACAGCATGGCCAGCGCGGCGGCAAGCGCCAGCACCATCCCAAGTTGCTGCGCCAGACCGGCCAGCGCCAGGCCCAGGCTCAGCAGCAGGTAATAACCCAGGCCGAACAGCGCGCCGGCGCTGCCGGCCGCCGCGCGGTAGTTTTGCAGCGCCTGGCTCAGCACATTGGGAATGGCGATGCCGAAGGCGACCACCACGCCCATCATCGGCAGCAATAGCCACGCCGACCCGCCTATCGCCCAGACCGCGCAGCCGGACAAGAGCGCCAGCCGGCAGGCCATCCTGATCAGCCGTTGCGGCTGCCAGCCCTGTTGCAGCAAACGCCGGTTGAGCAGGCTGCCCAGCAGCGTGGCCAGCGCCAACGTCGCGCCGGACCAGCCGAACTGCCGCGCGTTCCAGCCCAATTGGGCAAACAGGAAGGGCGCCAGACTGTAGTAGCTGAACAGCATGGTGTTGAACAGCGCCACCAAGCCGGCGTTGCGCCACAGGCTCGCATCGCGCAGCATTTGCCCCGCCAGCGGCAGCAGCGGGCTGTTATCGGTTTGCGCCGGGCGGGTTTCGCCCAGCTTGCGCCAGCATAGTCCCCACAGCAGCAGCGCCAGCATCAGCAGCGCGCAGAATACGCCCTGGTGGCCGTAGCGCTCGGCCAGCAGGCCGCCGCTGAAGAGGCCGAGCACCGGGCTGAGCGCCAGCGCCGCTCCCATCAGCGCAAACACCCGCGCCAAGGCTTGCTGCTTGTAGCTGTCGCGCAGCATGGTCTGGGTGATGACCGAGCCTACTGCCGCGCCCAGCGCGAAACGACCCGCGCCCAGCAGCAGCTGTTCGAAATCGGCGGCGCACATGGCCAGCGCGGCGCCGGCGCCGTAGCACAAACAGGCCCAGCAGCATCGCCGGGCGGCGGCCCAGGATGTCGCTCAGCCGTCCCCACAACACCACGCCGCCGGCAAACGCCAGGAAGTAGATCGACAAGGTCTGCGCGGCGCGCGCCTCGCTTACCGAGAAATGGCTGGCGATGCCCGGCAGCGCCGGGCTGTAGATGGTTTCCACCAGCTGGGGAAACATCATCAGGGCGATCAGCAGCCACAATGGCGTGGATGGCTTGTTCATAAGATTTTCCTCTTCGATAGCTGATCGACAGTCTAGAGAGGAGGAATTTGTCTGATTACAATGTAAGAAACTTTAAATAGCAAAAATCGGACAAATGGCCCACATCCGCGCGGAGCATGAATTCAACGCCGACAGTCTGGAA
>NZ_MKCT01000089.1 GCF_001855555.1 Chromobacterium sphagni
CTCCTGCAACCGCGCAAGCTGCCTGGATGCGGACACCCGTTCCTCGTCAGCCTGGGTGATCTGCTGGTCGCGTTGCTCCCATACCCGCGACAGCTTTTCGCCCAGCGCGCGCCAGCGCTCGCTGCCATGAATGTGCCATTTGGCGGATTCGCCGCGCAGCATGGCTTCGGCGGCGTTTTCCAGCTGATTGATCATTTTATTGCCTGCAAACCACATGGGTGCGCTCCGGGTGAATGGTCAGGCTTTAAGCATAGGCATGCACAATGCCGATGGAATATGTATAAATACTATTCAAAACCGCATCGGCTGCCGTGGATCCGGCGGCAGGTTCCGGGGAGCGGGGCGCTGTGGTTTAATGGCGGCCTTTCATTTCATGACAATTGTTTCGGCCGGACGCCAACGCTGGTCGAAACCACGCAGAACCACCAACCGCGATGAACCCTTCCCGTACCGCGCTGGGCCTGCTGCTGGCCTGCGCCTTGCCCACCTGGGCCGATACGCCGCCCATTCCTCCCGCGTTGCGGGATGACGGCGACGCCCGCCGTCTGCTGCAGGACAACAGCCGGCGTTTCGACGACCTGATCCAGCAACAGAAGCTGCGGCAGATCAACAGCGGCGGCAGCGCGCTATCCGGCCAGGCGCCGCCGGTGCTGCGAGGCCGGGAATGCCTGTCGGTCAGCGGGCTGCGCCTTGCCGGCATTTCCCTGTTGTCGCGCGATGAGGTCAAGGCGCTGGGCCTGCCGCATGGCGACTGCCTGGACCTGGCCGAACTCAACCGCTTCAGCCGCGCGCTGACCGCGCGGTATCTGCAGCGCGGCTTCATCGCCGCCCGGGTGCGGGTGGATGGGCCGGACGCGGGGGCGTGCTGACGCTGCGGGTGGAAGAGGGTAGGGTAGCGGCCATCCGCAGCGACGATCCCTCGCTGCGCGCCGCCAATCTGTTTCCCGGTTTGGCGGGGCAGCCGCTGAATGTGCGCGATCTGGACCAGGGGTTGGACCAGGCCAACCGGCTGCGCTCCAACCATGTGACGGTGGACGTGCAGCCGGGCGAGCGCGTCGGTGAGACCATCCTGCAGCTGCACAACCAGCCCGATTCCCGGCTGTCCGGCAGCGTGGCGCTGGACAACACTGGTCGCCAGTCCACCGGCCGCATGCAGGCCGGCGCGAGTTTGGGGTGGGACAATGTTTCCGGCTGGACCGACTTTCTCAACTTGTCGGCGCAGGCCACCACCGAAAATCCGTCGGTTCGCCATAGCCGCAGCGAGTCGCTGTTTTATTCCTTGCCCTATGGCTACTGGACCTTCAGCGCCTTCGCCAGCCGTTCCGACTATCTCAGCCCGTTCCCGCTCCCCCAGAGCGGCGGCAGCGCGCAGCTGTCGGGCTTGACCACGCAAACCGGCTTGCGGCTGGACAGGGTGTTGTCGCGCGACCAGGGCCATGTGCTGACCGCCGACGTGCAGCTGGTGCAGAAGCGGGTGCGCAATTATTTTCAGGATCTGCAGCTAGGCAACAGTAGCCCCAATCTGGCGGTGCTGGAGGCCGGGCTGTCGCAAATGCTGATCCTGCCCTCAGGCTTGCTGCAGCTGGACGGCGGCCTGCAGCGCGGCACGCGCTGGCTGGGGGCGGACGCGTCAGACGCCACCCATCCCGGCACGCCGAACCCGCAGTTCAACAAGCTGAAGCTTGGCCTGGCCTGGTATCAGACTCTGCGTTTGCCGGGCGGACCCTGCCAGTGGCAAAGTGCGTTGTCGGGCCAGGCCAGCCGCGACGCGCTGCCCGGGGTGGAGAAGCTGGACATCGCCGACAGCAGCGCGGTGCGCGGCTTTCGCACTAACTCCCTGGTTTCCGAAACCGGCTGGTATTGGCGCAATACCGTGTCCAGGCGGCTGCAGTATGGCGATTGGACGCTGACGCCTAGGCTGGGCCTGGATGGCGGCAGGGTGCTGCAGCGCGGTAGCCAGGATGCCTGGCAGAACATCGCCGGTGCGGATGCCGGCGTGACAATTGGCGGCGGCGGCGTGACGCTGGATCTGGACTACAGCCGGCCGCTGTACAAGCCTTCATCCTGGCCAGTTGAAGGCCACATCCTGTTTGCGCGGCTTAACTGGCAGTGGTGAGCGGGTCGTTGTGTAAATGAAACGAAAACAATTTTAAGAATGTTGTGAATAAGTATTTCAATTGATTTGATTTAAAAAAAACCTTAGATTCCAAATCAAACGGTTGTTTTAATGGCTGCGCCATGCGCTGCGCGCCGGTGACCTTGGTTTCGAGGGGATGATGATGAAAAAAACAAAGTTCGATTTGTCAGTGACGGGGAAGGTGGCCGCGGCATTGACGCTGGCCTTCGTATTGGCCGACGCCAGCCTGGCCGGCGGCATCGCGGCGGGGGGCGGCAACGGCGCGCAACCGCAGGTTACCACCGCCGGCAACGGCGCCCAGGTGATCAATATCGTTGCGCCGACCGCGGCCGGGGTGTCGCACAACCAGTATCAGGATTTCAACGTTGGCCAGCCCGGCGCGGTGTTCAACAACTCGCTGCAGGCCGGCCAGTCGCAACTGGCGGGGCTGCTCGGCGCCAACAGCCAATTGGGCGGCCGCGAGGCCAGCGTGATCCTCAACGAGGTGGTCAGCCGCAATCCGTCCCTGCTGCTGGGCAAGCAGGAAGTGTTCGGCAAGGCCGCCGACTACGTGCTGGCCAACCCCAATGGCATCGCCTGCAACGGCTGCGGCTTCATCAACATCCCGCGCGCCTCGATGCTGGTGGGCAACGCCAATCTGCAGGACGGCGCCATCGCCTCCTTGCAGGCTGCGAATAACGGCAATGCCTTGAGCATTGCCGGCGGCGGCGCCTCCGGCGTCAATGTGCTGGACCTGATCGCGCCGCGCCTCGACGTGCGCGCCAATGTCGCCGCCAGCGACGCCATCCGCGTCCGCGCCGGCTTCAATACCGTCGACTACGCCAGCGGCCAGGTGATAGCCACCGCCAAGACGCCGGAAGGCGTGGGCAAGCTGGACAGCTATTTCCTGGGCGCGATGCAGGCGGGGCGCATCAATATCGTCAGCACCGACGCCGGCGCCGGCGTCAATGTGGGCGGCAATCTCGATGGCGGCAACGAGCTGACGGTGAGCGCCGCCGGCGCGCTGGCGGTGCAGGCCGCCCAGCTCAAGGGCAAGCAGCTGGCCCTGTCCGGCGGCAGCGTGGACATAGGCGGCCGGGTGGACAGCGAAACCGGCAAGGACAGCAAGCATGACGAAAGCTGGTTCATCTGGAAGACCGGCGAGAGCAACAGCCGCTCCAACAAGACCGACAGCAGCGTCAAGCGCGCGTCGCTGCAGGGCGACGATGTCAGCATCGCCTCCGGCGGCAACGCCCATGTCGGCGCGGCCGACATCCAGGGCCAGGACGTCAAGCTCAACGCGGCCAGCCTGAATCTGGACGGCCAGCTGGCCGAGAGCAGCGCCAGCAGCAGCGACCACGCCTGGAAGAATTCCTGGGCCTACAATCAGGACAAGAGCAGCGTCACGCAAGAACAATCGGTGGCGCGCATCAAGGCGCAGCATGACGTCGAGCTGACGGCGACGGCGGGTGGCTCCAGCATCGCCGGCGCCAGCGTGGAGGCCGGCAACAATATCAAACTGGCTGCGGCGGGCGACGTGAAGCTGTCGGCGCTGGTGGAGACCGATACCAGCAGCGATGTCGGCAACCGCAAGAACGACGGCGCGGCGCTTGAGACCGGCAACTGGAACAACAGCAGCAGCCAGCAGCGCCTGGTGCAGAGCCAGTTGCGCGCCGGCAACGCGCTGGGCGTCACCGCCAGCGGCGACATCAACGCTCAGGCGGCCATTATCAAGTCCGGCGGCGACACCGTGTTGTCGGCCCAGGGCAAGGCCACGCTAGCCACCCAGACCAGCAGCAATGCCAGCAGTTCGCAGAACGACAAGACCTACTGGGGCGGCATCGGCGGCGGCGGCAACCAGAACAACGGCAGCGCCGTCACCAGCAATGCCGGCAGCGCGGTCAACGCCGGCGGCAAGTTGTTCATCAACGGCGACGCCGGCGTCGCCATCAACGGCAGCCAGGCCAAGGGCGCTCAGGGCGCCTACGCCAAGACCCAGACCGGCGGCGTGGTGATAGACAGCGCCATCGACCTGACCCAGACCCGTACCGACCAGCGCAGCGGCACCGTGTTCAACATCACCAAGAGTTCGAGCAAGGGCAGCAGCAGCCAACAGGACGCGGTGGGCTCGGCGCTGAAGTCCGACGCCGACCTGCAGCTGATCTCCGCCGGCGACGTGGCGGTGACCGGCAGCCTGGTGAAGGCGGCGCAAGCGTTGAACATCCAGGCGGTGGGCGACATCAAGGTGGCCAGCCAGGCCAGCGAAACGCACAGTCAATCCACCGACGCCAAGCTGGCCTTGCGCGGCGTGGGCAGCGAAGTGAGCGACCAGCAATACCGCGGCGGTGCGAGGCTGGAGCATACCAGCAGCAAGCAGCAATCGGACCAGACCAGCCAGACCGGCGCGCAGCTGTCCGGCGGCAGCGTCAAGCTGGCGGCCGGCAACGACCTGAGCCTGACCGGCTCCAAGCTGGAAACCAATGGCGGCGACGCCAGCCTGTCCGGCCAGAACGTCAGCCTGGGCGCGGCGCAGGCCACTTCGCATAGCGACAAGGGCAGCACCGTCAGCGGCGGCGGCCTGTATCTGACCGGCGGGCTGGACAAGGCCGGCGCCGGCGTGGAGTTCGGCCAGAACAGCGCCCGCACCCAGACCGACACCAGCACCGCCCAGGCCAGCCAACTGGCGGTCGGCGGCAAGCTGGACATCACCGCCGGCAACGGCATGGGCAGCGTCAGCAATCAGGGCAGCCAGATCAAGGCGGGAGGCGCGGTGAGCATCGCCGCCGGCGACGTCAGCAACCAGGCGGCCGTCAACCAGCAATCGACCCTGCAGATAGGCAGCCACTGGGGCGCGGACGTCGGCGTCAATGTCGATTACAGCGGCGTCACCCGTCCCATCGCCAACGCTGGCGGCAGCGTGGCCAAGGGAGATGTGGCGGGCGCGGCGACTCAGGCGGGCCAGCTGGGCGCGGCCAATCTGGGCGTAGACGTGGCGGCCAGCGGCGGCAGCGGCCAGTCGCAAAGCCAAAGCAGCACGGCACAGGCCACCAGCATCGCCGGATCGTCAGTCAATGTGAGCGCCGGCGGCGCGCTGAAGGACCAGGCCACCCAATACCGCGCCAGCCAGGGGCAGGTGAGCATCAGCGCCGACAGCCATCAGATGACCGCCGCGGCCAATACCCAGAGCCAGAGCAGCCAGAAGAGCGAAGGCGGCGCTAATGTGCGCGTCTACACCACCACCGGCGAGGATGTGAACGTCAAGGGAAGCGGCCAGGGCGGCTACGGCAACAGCCAGAGCGCGTCCAGCGCCGCGGTGACCGGTTCCATCCAGTCCGCGGGAGGCGTAAGCGTGCAGGTCGGCCATGACGCCACCTATCAGGGCGTGGCCATCAATGGCGGCAGCGGCCAAACCAGCATCCAGGCCGGCGGCAAGCTGGTCTTGTCCCAGGCGGACAATACCGCCAGCAGCCAGCAGCATACGGTGGGCGTCGATCTCGGCCTGGGCATCAGCACCAGCCCGATAGACGGCGGCAACAAGCTGGGCGGCAGCGGCAAGCTCGTGGTGCGCAATCAACAGGGCCAGACGGCCAGCAGCCAGGCGGCGACCGCCAGCGTGCAGTCGGCGGGCGGCATTGCGCTGACCTCTGGCAATGGCTTGACGGTGCAGGGCGGCAGCCTGGCAAGCGCCGGCGACATCAAGCTGCAGTCCGACGGCAAGGTGAGCTTGCAGGCGGCCAGCGGCAGCGACAGCAAAACCGGCAGCAGTTGGGGCTTCAATGTCAACGCCGGCGGCAACAACAGCAATGGCAAGGATGCGTCGGGCCAGGGCTTCAACGTCGGCGGCGGCGTGCAGCTATCCAGCCAGAACGAGTCCGGCGCCACGCAAAGCGGCGGCAAGATCGCCAGCGGCGGCGCGCTGAACATCGGCTCCGGCGCGGCGGGCAATAACGCCATCCAGCTGCAGGGCAGCCAATTGAGCGGCAAGAACGTCACTCTTGGCGCTGACAGCGGCGGCGTCAACATGGCGTCGGCGCAGTCCACCAGCCAGCGCGACAACTGGAGCGCCAGCGCTAACCTGGGCGGCGGCAACAACAGCAGCGTGGCCAAGGGCAACGGCCAGCCCAATGCCGGCGGCGCCAGCAAGACCTACCAGGCGAACGGCGGTTTCGACGTCAAGGTGGATCAGCAGGACAAGCTCGCCAACGGCAACGCCACGGTGACCGCTGATCAGGTGAGTCTCCGTGTCGACGGCTCGCTGGCGATGTCCGGCGCCAATATCAACGCCGGCAAGGTTGACGGCAGCGTGGGCGGCGACGTGGCGGTGCAGAGTCGCCAGGACCGCAACAACAGCACCACGGTTGACGTGGGCCTGAACGTCAGCAGCTCCAACGCCAAGAACCCCAGCCTGGTGGATCAGGCGGCCAGCGTGGCCGGCCCCCTGGCCGGCGCGGTGAAGGACAAGGCGACCGAGGCGGTGAACGCGGTGGCGGACAAGATTGAAGACAAGTACAACACCATCGCCTTCCAGAACGGCAAGGACAGCACCAATCCGGTGGCCTTCCGCCAGGATGCCAATGGTGGCAGCGTGACGCTGCCGGCTCAGCCGACCAGCGGCGAAGCCAAGTCCGGCGTGGCGGACAGCGCGCTGCGCAAGGGCGGCGAGACCCTGAAGGACAAGCTGCTCAACCCGCAGGACAAGGGCACCCAGGTGTCCGGCGTGATCGACGTCAGCGTCAAGCGCGACGACAGCATCAGCGCCGTCAGCGCCGTCAACGGCAACGCCGGCGTCGATCTGGCGGTGGGCGACAAAGTGGAGCTGACCGGCGGCCAGTTGGCCTCCAGCGCCGGCAAGGTGATCCTGGGGGACGCCAAGGTGGAAACCGGCAGCATCCAGACCAGCGCCTACACCGCAGCTGGCGGCGTCAAGCTGGACGGCACTCCGGCGGCCATCATCCAGCAGGCGGTGAAGGATGTCAGTTCCGGCAAGGCGCCGCTGATGCATGTCGAGCATGACAAGCAGACCCAAGCCATCAATGGCGAGGTGAAGTCCGGCGGTTAAATGACAGGCCTGTCAGGCTTGGCCTCTTCCCCGGCTGGGCTATGCTGAGAAAAAACAATGGCGGCACATGTGCCGCCGTTGTTTTGACATCCGGAGGCGTCATGGCATTGGACGAGGCGGCTTGCATTCTGCTGGTCGAGGACAATCCGCTCAACCAGGCTCTGCTCGAGCAGATGCTGGAATGGCTTGAGCGCAGCGCCGATCTGGCGGAGAACGGCCAGCAGGCGGTAGCGATGGCGCTGAGCGGCCAATACCGCCTGATCCTGATGGATATCCAGATGCCGGTAATGAATGGCCTGGAGGCCACCTATCAGATTCGCCACAGCCCGTTGGCGAGCCAGCCCAAGATCGTCGCCATGACCGCCAACGCCTTCGTCGAGGACAAGCAGCGCTGCCTGGAGGCGGGCATGAACGGCATGCTGGTCAAGCCGTTCCGCCTGCAGGACCTCGAACAGGTGATCCATACCTACCTCGACGAAGACTAGAATTTTCCCTCGTTGAAGCCGGCCTTCGCCGTTTCGATCTCCTCCCTGCTGTTCATCGCGAACGGCCCCGGTTGCGGAGGGATCCGCCAAGCGGGCGGGCGGCCGGCGGCAGACGGCTTTCCTCTCCGCCTTTGTTCCGCAGCCGCCCATCGTTCCCGTCGCCCTATATCGCCAGCTGGCGCCGGCCGCCAAAGCGCCCGACCAGAGCTGCGCGAGATGGTTGTCCTGCGCCGACGGCGCCTTGTATCGGCGCAGCAGATTGTGGCCGGGAAGGGGGCAGGGTTTTCTGGCGGGATGCGGCGTGCCGCGCCGGGACATCGCCGGGGTGTGCGGGAGGCACGTTAGAGGCAACTCTGGCGCGAAACGCAGGTGGCGCCGAGGAACTCTGGCCGTCAGTCGCGCGACAATTGCCGGCTGGGCGCGCATCAACGCTGGACGACTCAAGCCGCTGCCGCTGAGAAGCGGCGTGATGCGCAAGGCGCCGCGTGGTGCTGGCGAACCCGCAGCGGGGCGGATCAGTGATTGGCCTGCTGGCTCTTCAGGTAGCTCTCCAGCGCGTGGCCGGCGGACAGGATGTGGTAGCGCAGGAATTCCGCCGCCTCTTCGGCCTTGCCCTTGCGGCACATCTCCAGCAGCCGGGTGTGTTCTTCGTGGGCGCGCTCCATGGTGCGGGTGAACAGGATCTGCATCCGGGTGTAGCGGTCGGTCTTGTTGTGCAGCTGCTCGATCAGCGCCAGCGTGTTGGGGCGTTTGGCGGCGCGGTACAGAGCCAAGTGGAAGCGCGAGTTGATCTCGCCCCAGTGGCGCACGTCATTATTGTTGAGGGCGACTTCGAATTCACGCAGCGTCTGCTGGGCCGCGTCGTGGTCGGCCTGGGTCTGACAGGGGATGGCGGCCTTCAGCAGCGAACCTTCCAGCATCGAGCGCACCTCCAGCAGTTCCAGCACGTCTTCCAGCGACAGCTTGGAAACCAGCGCGCCCTTGTGGTCGATGATCTGGATCAATCCCTCGGCTTCCAGCTGGCGCAGCGCTTCGCGCACCGGCACCCGGCTGACGCCGTATTCGTTGGACAGCGCCTCCTGGCGCAACTGTTGGCCATCGGCGAATTCTCCGGACAGGATGCGGCGACGCAATGATTCTGTTACGGCACTGGTAAGCGTCTGGCGCTTGATCGGCTGCAGGGTGGTCATGGTGGGTATCGTTATCTGTCAGTCAATCGGATACATGCAAATGTATTCGATTATACGGAGCTTCACTGTTCAGGCAAGCGGCAAAATTGAACATTTTTGTCGCGATTCTGTACGAGGAGGGAAGGGGTAAAAAGAAAGCCCGACGCGTAGGTCGGGCTTTCTTTGTTTTGGGGTGGATAATGGGACTCGAACCCACGACAACCGGAATCACAATCCGGGACTCTACCAACTGAGCTATATCCACCGCTGAAGCGGCTGGACCCACGGCGAAACCATGGGCCAATAATAAATTGTGGGGTGGATAATGGGACTCGAACCCACGACAACCGGAATCACAATCCGGGACTCTACCAACTGAGCTATATCCACCACTGTCGTCGATTAGGCTTGCTGCTCAACAGAGGAGGCGAATTATATGAGGATATCAGGCAAAGCGCAAGTCCGTCGTGCAGTTTGCGCGGCGCCGGCCTGGCGCGGCGGTTTTGGCCGATCTTCAAAGCAGGCGCGCACGCGGTTGCGTGGGGTCGGGCTGGTGGAGTAGGGCTGGAAGGGCGCGGGGCGGCTTGCCTTGGCGTTTCGTTTGCTGTTTTTGAGCGGGGCAATGGCAAAAGGCGGCCAATCGAAATTGGCCGCCTTCGCGGAATGCTGGGGTGGATAATGGGACTCGAACCCACGACAACCGGAATCACAATCCGGGACTCTACCAACTGAGCTATATCCACCACTGGGTACCGCAATGCAAGCAAGCTTGGCGCGCCCGACAGGAATCGAACCTGTAACCCCCAGCTTAGAAGGCTGGTGCTCTATCCGGTTGAGCTACGGGCGCTCTATCGGGCTGCTTGTTTGTCTGGTCGGGGCGGCGGGATTCGAACTCGCGACCCCCTGATCCCAAATCAGGTGCGCTACCAGGCTGCGCTACGCCCCGAACAGAGACCGCAACTATACGGACGCCACATTGCCCTGTCAACGCCTTTATTGAATTATTTTTAATGCGCCCGACGGGTATTTTGAGCATGAAATATTTGCCTGCGGCATTTTTCCTTATTTCTCTTGAGCTTAAGAGAAATAATCAGCGGGTTTGCGCTTACCGCATTGCGGAAATAATGCGAGAATGACGGCCGTTATTTATCTGCGTCAAGATGGGATTCGGGCATGTCTGCACAATTGATCGATGGTAAGGCGGTAGCGGAAAAACTGGTGGAAAAGGTGCGGGAGGGCGTGGGCGAGCGCCTGCTGCTTGGCAAACGCGCGCCGGCGCTGGCGGTGGTGCTGGTGGGCGACAATGCGGCTTCGGCGGTTTATGTCGGCAGCAAGAAGCGCGCCTGCGAAAAAGCCGGCATCCGCTCGGTGGCTTATGATTTGCCGGCCACCGCCAGCCAGCAGCAATTGCTGGAAATTATCGACGGTTTGAATGCCGATGCCGGCATCGACGGTATTCTGGTGCAATTGCCGCTACCGCAACAGATTGATCCGCAAGCGGTTATCGAGCGCATCGATCCTAAAAAGGATGTGGACGGCTTTCACCCGTATAATGTGGGCCGGCTGGCCATCAAGATGCCGCTGATGAGGCCGTGCACGCCGCGGGGCGTGATGACCTTGCTGGCGGAGTACGGCATCGATCCCAAGGGCAAGAAGGTGGTGATCGTCGGCGCGTCCAATATCGTCGGCCGGCCGCAGGCGCTGGAAATGCTGTTGGCGCGCGCCACGACTACGGTTTGCCATAGCGCCACGCGGGATCTGGCCGCCGAGGTGGCCGCCGCGGATATCGTGGTGGCGGCGGTGGGCATCCCCAACTTCGTCAAGGGCGAGTGGATCAAGCCGGGCGCGGTGGTGATCGATGTGGGCATCAACCGGCTGGATAGCGGCAAGCTGTGCGGCGATGTCGAGTTCGAGCCTGCGCGCGAACGCGCCGGCTTCATCACCCCGGTGCCGGGCGGCGTCGGCCCGATGACGGTGGCGACGCTGTTGCAGAACACGCTGGATTCCGCCAATCTGAACGCCTGAGCCGATTGCCGCCACGCGCGGCCATTGCCATGCTCGCCACAGCGTACGGCATTGCCGGGCTGTGGCGATTTTGTTTGCGGCATTGCCGCGGTCATGCCGGAAAACGGGTTGCAGACAGCCGTCCGCGGCTGTTTTAGTATTAGGTGAAACTAAATTACGGATTTGAACATGAGTCACGAGAAGCACTCGGCGACGCTCCTGATGAGCGCGCCGGACAAGAAGGGCCTGGTAGCGGCCATCGCCAATTTCCTGATGACCTACAACGCCAACATCATGCATGCCGACCAGCATCAGGACACCAGCGAAAACCTGTTCCTGATGCGGGTGCAATGGGACCTGAACGGCTTCACCCTGCCGATGGACAGCTTCGCCGCCGCCTTCCAGCCGATTGCCGACGAGCACAATATGAGCTGGAAAGTGTCGCTGTCGGCGCGCAAGCCGCGGATGGCCATCTTCGTGTCGCAGTACGAGCACTGCCTGGTCGACCTGCTGCACCGCTGGCGCATCGGCGAGCTGGAGTGCGACATCCCGCTGGTGATCTCCAATCACGAAACCTGCCGCCGCCTGGTGGAGTTCAACGGCATCCCCTTCCACGTGATCAAGGTGGGCAAGGACAACAAGGCGGAGGCCGAAGCCGAACAGTTCCGCCTGCTGGAGGAGGCTGGCGTCGATTTCATCGTGCTGGCGCGCTATATGCAGATCCTGTCCGGCGGGTTCGTCTCCCGCTATCCGGACCGCGTGATCAACATCCACCACAGTTTCCTGCCGGCCTTTGACGGCGCCAAACCCTATCACCGCGCCTTTGCGCGCGGCGTCAAGCTGATCGGCGCCACCAGCCACTATGTGACCGAGGATCTGGACGAAGGCCCGATCATCGAGCAGGAGGTCACCCGCATCTCGCACCGCGACGCGGTGGACGATCTGATCCAGAAGGGGCGCGACCTGGAGAAGGTGGTGTTGTCGCGCGCGGTGCGCTGGCATCTGGACAACCGAGTGCTGTCCTACAACAACAAGACCGTGGTCTTCGATTGAGCTTCCCATGCGCCTGTTGATCGACGATGTGCTCGATTTGCTGCGGCTGCGGGTCAAGCCGCTGGCCGTTTATCAGTATCCATGGTGGCAGCCCGCGCTGCTGTTGACGCTGCTGGGTCTGATCGCCAGCGGCGATACCGCCGAGCTGGGCGGCAACATCGCTGGCCGCATCGGTTTCATGGTGCTGTTCACTTGGCTGGAGACCGTGTTTTTCACCCGCTTCATCACTTTCTGGCTGCGCTTGGCGAAGGGCGAGCTGACGGCGCCCTTGTTCGGCCTGGTGGTGGTGGCCAGCGGCCTGCAGTTCGTCGAGCCGCTGACCAGCTGGCTGCCGGACGACATGGCCGCCGGCGCCGATGTCGCGCTGTCGCTGTTCGGCCTGGTGGTGCTGGTGAACGCCCTGTCGGTGGTTTCGACGGTGTCGCGGCTGAGGGTGATGCTGGGGGTGGCATTGTTCATGCCGTTGGCGCTGGTGCTACTGGCGGCGACCCTGTCGTTTGCGAAAACGGCGGGCTGGGTGGAGCTGCCGGCCGACATGGTGGCCATGATGCAGGAGCAGGGCGTCGCGGTGCCCGCATCCGCGCCGGCGGCCAGGGCCAAATAGGCGGACTGTCGCCGCGGAGCATGAAAAAAGGGCATGTCGATCGACATGCCCTTTTGCTTGGCTGGACCTGGCTAGTCCACTTTGGCGATGTAGCGCGCCAGTCCCAGCAGCGCGCGCAATGCCTGCCCCTTGGCGGTTTCCTCGCCGCGCAGCCTGGCATAGCGGCGCAGTATGGCCCGGCCTTCGACGAACAGGTCCATGTCGGTGTCGGGAGAGGAGACCAGCGCGATGCGTTCGATCTCGTGCTGCGGCTTGGGCTGGCCCTGCGCGATGCAGAGATAGACCTTGTGCGCGTTGAACGGGGTGATGTGATCGAACAGGTACAGCATGGAGTTGATGCGCAGACCGGTTTCCTCGCGCACTTCGCGGATCAGCGCCTGAGAGCGCAGTTCACCGCGATTGGCCTTGCCGCCGGGCAGGTTGTAACGACCGCCGCGGCTGGCGGTCACCAATACGCCATCCGGCATCTCTATGATGGCCGTGGCCCGCCTGGCCAGATCGTTGGGCAGGCGTTCATTCTTGCGTTCTTCCAAAACACTCATTCTTCCAAAAAATTAATCGTCTATGACGAGGTCTGACGCCTCTAGGTAGTCATTCTAAAACAGATGGCGCTTTAGTAGAGCGCCATCTGTATTTCAATAAGTAGAATTACTGTTCTTGTTGCAATTTTATAATAGGTATCGGCCAAGTCCAGCCGATTTACACTAATTTCGCCAGCAAGCCGCCCACGCCGACCAGCAGGCAGTAGTAGCCGAAGGGGCGCAGCGATTCGATTTCGGTCTTCTTGAAATAGCGCATCAGGAACCAGGTGCTGGCGTAGGCGCACACGCCGGATACCGCGCCGCAGGCCAGCAGCAAGCCCCAGGGCGCGGGCGCATGGCTGTGGGCCAGCTTGGGGATTTCCAGCATGCCGGCGGCGGTGATGATGGGCGTGGCCAGCAGAAAGGAGAAGCGGGCCGACGATGCGTAGTCCAGGCCGTGGGCCAGGCCTGTGACCAGGGTGGCGCCAGAGCGGGAGAAGCCGGGCAGCAGCGCCAGCGCTTGGCCCGCGCCTATCTTGATGGCGCCGGCGAAGCTCAGTTCCGATAGCTGATGCGAGGCGGTCTTTTTCTTCAGCCTGTCGCCCCACAACAGCATCAGGCCGTTCAGCGCCAGGAAAACCAGTACGGCGGTGGTACTGGTGAACAGCTGGCGCAGTTGTTTTTCCAGCAGCAGGCCCAGGATGCCGGCCGGTATGGTGCCGGCGATCACCAGCCACATCAGCCGGGCTTCCGGATTGCTGGCGCGGCCGCCGGCCTTCAGCCAGCCGCCGATCAGCGCGATCCAGTCGCGACGGAAATAGATCAGCAGCGCGGCCGCGGTGCCCAGGTGCAGCATCACCATGAACGGCAGGAAGTCCGGATGGGTACGGTTGATCGACCAGCGCAGCCAGTCGGGAATCAGTACGCCGTGCCCCAGGCTGCTGACGGGAAACAGCTCGCTGACCCCCTGGATGACGGCAAACAGCAAAGCTTCGATGGCATTCATGGACAAATTCCTGTTCAAGAAAAAATACGAAGGCAGCCGGCGGATCGCCGGCTGCTTATGGTTTTGCTGTTTAACGCGCGCCGCGGCGCCGGGGTTTACCCGGGCTCAGTGCGGGCGGCGTTCCTGCTGTTCCAGGTCTTGTTCTTCCCGCTCCAGCTGGCGGCGTATCGCGGCGAAGAAATTGTGGATGCCGTGCACCGAGGGCGAGATGGCCGCCAGCCAGGCTTCGCGTTGCTCCGCGCTGATGGCTTCGACGAA
>NZ_MKCT01000090.1 GCF_001855555.1 Chromobacterium sphagni
TGGTCTGTCCCACTCTCCATGGACAGAGGGTTAAGCACTAAGCTCTGAGCGGCGGCGTTCGAACTCAACCGGGGTCAGGTACCCCAGGGTCGAATGACGTCGTTGGTGATTGTAAAAACGGATGTAATCAAACACATCTGTACGCGCCTCCTCGTAGCTCCGGTAGTGGGTCAGATAAACACGTTCCGACTTCAGTGAACAGAAGAAGCTCTCCATCGTTGCATTATCCCAGCAGTTCCCGGCGCGGGAGTGGCTCGGTACTATCCCATGTCGCTTCAGCAAAGCCTGGTAGTCAAAGGCACAGTACTGACTCCCGCGGTCCGAATGCAGAATTACCTCTCCTGAAGGCTGGCGACGCGCCACTGCCATCGTCAGGGCAGCATGCACCAACTCTTGCTGCATTCGATGATGCATTGCCCAGCCCACTATCGTCCGGGAGTACAAGTCGAGTACCACCGCCAAGTACAGCCACCCTTCACCAGTCCGAATATAGGTCATGTCCGACACCCAACGCTGATTGATGTCGCCACCAGCAGCAAATTGTCGCTGCAGCAGATTGGGCGCCACGGGTAGAAGGTGTGGACCACCACTGACGGATCGCCAACGTTTACGAGTTCTAACCCTGATACCGTTTCGCCGCATCAAGTCCGCGATGCGATGCCGCCCGCAGGCGAAGCCCTGTGCAAGAAGTTCGGCATGAATACGCCGATGGCCATAAATACCCTTGACCTCGGCATGCACCAGCCGGATTTCACGTAGTAGTTGTCGGTTCGCCATCTCTCGCGCCGAAGGGGGGCGGTGTAGCCAAGCATAGTAGCCACTGCGGGACACACGAAACAGTTGGCACATCGGGGCTACCGGGTAGCGGCCTGACAGAGCCTGAATCGCGCGGAATTTCACTTCGTGGGTTGCCAGAAGATGGCGAGCGCCTTTTTTAGGACATCGCGCTCCATGGTAACGCGGGCCAGTTCATCCCGCAGTCGCTTGAGCTCGGCGGCTTCACCGGTCTGTTTGCCTCGGCCGGGGAAGGCATCGGGTCCTGCGTCTTGGAGCTGACGCTTCCACTTGCCCAGCAGCGACTCGGTAATGTCGAAGGCTTGGGCAACATGCCGTAACGGGGTGCCGGCAAGTACCTGCTCAACCGCTTCGCGCTTGAGGGCCTCCGGGAAAGTACGTCTGGTCTTGGTCATGAACACTGCTCCTTGGTGGGGATTATCCACCTTAAGTTAGTGTCCACGGGGGCCGGGACAGACCAGACCACACAGTGCTATCGAACAGCAAGTACACCTGATCGCCTGCAGGCACATAAAAAACCCGCCAAGGCGGGTTCCCATTTAAGCAAGACGAGCTAAGCCGCTGAATGGTCAAGAAATCCCATAGCTTGCTTATCGGCTACTTCCCCGGAAAGGCTATAGCGTTCCTTAAGCAAAGCTGCAAGCTTGTGCGAGTCGCCCTCTGTTTGAAGCAATTCGTCCTCCGTCAGCCTGCTCCAAGTCTGCTTGGCTGTGCCGATACGCTGCTTCCAATTCAGATTAGATGCATGATCTTCAACCTCTCCAACGGCACTATAGCCAGCCGACTTGCCATCAGCGCCGGCCGCAGCTTGCTCTATCGCCTCCAGCTTGGACGCAGTTTCTTGAGCATTTTGTCGCCACATGTTGAGTATCAAGGAGGGGACAAATAAATTGACGTACCAAAACCATTGATACACTAACATTCCCAAATCTTGAATCCCCTTCTCATTCCTATCTGCTCCATGATGAGAGTGTCCCGCCTCAAACCGTTCCGTGATTCCACTCATGATCATTACTCCTTAGATCTAGCATCGTCGAATGACGAGCTTGCCAGGCAAAGAGTCAGCACTCAGGCACGAGCAGTCTGTGCGAGAGCGCACGGAGGCAATCTATCAAGGCAAACAAAAATTCATGCACAATGAATTAAATGACTTGAGGATTGTCAAGAAAAGAACTGGAAAAATGCCCAGCCTGTTTGCGGAAATTTGCAGAAACCAGTATGGCAACACCACTGGAATTGAGAAAAATTAGATCAAAACTCCAACCCAGAGTGAGGCCCCATCAAATTTTACCTATCAGTTTTATTCATTTTTCAATATAAAATCACTTGTCAATTTTCCTGTTATTTGCTTGATTCATATGGGTTTTTAATGAACTTCCGCTTGAACAACCGGTTAGCCGAAATTATAATACGCCCCCTGAATGCATCAAAATCTCTTCAGCACCTCACATCGCCCACTAAGATGACAAAATCATTTATGGGAAGGCTGCTGTCAAGCATGTGCAAGATAGTTTCACAAAATCGGTATTTATTTTTAATTGATTTATTTGGCAATTTCAGTTTAGTTTTGCGTGAAAATTTTTTATTATCCGAAGCATTTCCACTGCGTCCGGCCTGTAATAAAATCCATACAACATCACCGCAAGCCTATTTGTTGCTGAGTATTTTTTGCAATCATAGGTGGTTGTTTGAAAAGTATCATCATTGCGCTGATTTCCATATCTTTGTCGGATCAAATTTTCGCCCAGGAAACCAGCAACAACATTAATCCATTTGGTAGTACGCAGATGGAGGATCGAATAAAAGACTTTCCAAAACTGAAAGTCACTGCCGAAGTTTCCACCATCAGCGATATCCATACCGCCTGCGGCATGACAAAATGGATCTGGGCTATAGGCGCCTTCATGCAAGGCTGCACCAGTTTCGACCAGAATATGCAATGGGCCCACATCCGTATCGCTCGAAATGCCGCCACCCGCGATCTGCGTCACGAAGTGAAGCATACTTGCGGCGAATATCACGGCGATGTTATGCCGCGCTATATGGCCGACTGGAAAAAGCGCGTGAACTGGCAACCTGCCGCTGACAATGTCTGCACGCCGGAATACGAGGTAGAAACCTATAGGCGCTTATCTCGGGAGTTAAAGCAGGCAGGCTGGAGCCCTAGCGATGAAGAGCACGAAAGGCTTGCTCAGGATAGGCTGCGCCGCGGCGGTTGAAACTCAGCTTACCAATCAGGCTGGCGTGAAAATCAGAGCCCCCTCCCCCGGTTTCCAGCAATGATTTCAGATTGGATATGGTTCGTAGCCTGCCGCATGGAACTGCCCCAAAGCTCTTCCGCCATCTCCTCAATGAAAAACGCCGCCCATCCTTGCGGATGAACGGCATTGGCTGCCTCAGAGGCTAATCCATCAACCCTTGCTGGCTGCCAGCTCCTGATATTCTTCGATCTTGTCGAAATTCAGATATTGGTAAACTTCGGCGCCCTTCTCGTTGATGATGCCGATATTGGCCTGATATTCCTCCACCGTCGGGATCTTGCCCAGTTTGGAGCAAATCGCCGCCAGTTCCGCCGAACCCAGGAACACGTTGGAGTTCTTGCCCAGACGGTTCGGGAAATTGCGGGTGGAGGTGGACATCACGGTGGCGCCTTCGCGCACTTGCGCCTGGTTGCCCATGCACAGCGAGCAGCCCGGCATTTCCATGCGCGCGCCGGCGCGGCCGAGGATGCCGTAATGGCCTTCCTCAGTCAGCTGCTTGGCGTCCATTTTGGTGGGCGGGGCCACCCACAGTTTGACCGGGATATCGGCCTTGCCTTCCAGCAACTTGGAGGCGGCGCGGAAGTGGCCGATATTGGTCATGCAGGAGCCGATGAACACTTCGTCGATCTTGGTGCCGGCCACTTCGGACATGAACTTCACGTCGTCCGGGTCGTTCGGGCAGGCGACGATGGGTTCCTTGACGTCGGCCAGATCGATCTCGATCACGGCGGCGTATTCGGCGTCGGCGTCGGCCTTCAAGAGCTGGCCCTTGGCGATCCACTCTTCCATCGCCTTGATGCGGCGCTCCAGGGTGCGGGCATCCTGGTAGCCGTCGGCGATCATCGCCTTCATCAGGGTGATGTTGGAGCGCATGTACTCGACGATGGGCTCCTTGTTCAGGTGCACGGTGCAGCCGGCGGCGGAGCGCTCGGCCGAGGCGTCGGTCAGCTCGAACGCCTGCTCAACCTTCAACTCCGGCAAACCTTCGATTTCCAGGATGCGGCCAGAGAAGATGTTCTTCTTGCCGGCCTTGGCCACGGTCAGCAGGCCCTGCTTGATCGCGTACAGCGGAATGGCGTTGACCAGGTCGCGCAGTGTGACGCCCGGCTGCAGCTTGCCCTTGAAGCGCACCAGCACCGATTCGGGCATGTCCAGCGGCATCACGCCGGTGGCGGCGGCGAAGGCCACCAGGCCGGAACCGGCCGGGAAGGAGATGCCGATCGGGAAGCGGGTGTGGCTGTCGCCGCCGGTGCCGACGGTGTCAGGCAGCAGCAGGCGGTTCAGCCAGCTGTGGATCACGCCGTCGCCCGGGCGCAGGCTTACGCCGCCGCGGGTGGAGATGAAGGACGGCAGCTCCTTGTGCATCTTGACGTCCACCGGCTTGGGATAGGCGGCGGTATGGCAGAACGACTGCATCACCAGATCGGCGGAGAAGCCCAGACAGGCGAGGTCTTTCAGCTCGTCGCGGGTCATCGGGCCGGTGGTGTCCTGCGAGCCGACGGTGGTCATTTTCGGTTCGCAGTAGGTGCCGGGGCGCACGCCCTTGCCTTCTTGCAGGCCACAGGCGCGGCCGACCATCTTCTGGCCCAGCGTGAAGCCCTTGCCGGAATCGACCGGAGACTTGGGCAGGCGGAAGGTGGTGGAAGCCGGCAGGCCCAGCGCTTCGCGCGCCTTGGAAGTCAGGCCGCGGCCGATGATCAGGTTGATGCGGCCGCCGGCGCGCACTTCGTCCAGGATCACTTCGGACTTCAGTTTGAACTCGGCGACCACGGCGCCGTTCTTCTCGATCTTGCCGCTGTACGGGTAGATGTCTATCACATCGCCCATTTCCAGCGTGGAAACGTCCACTTCGATCGGCAGCGAGCCGGAGTCTTCCTGGGTGTTGAAGAAGATGGGCGCGATCTTGCCGCCCAGGGTAACGCCGCCGAAGCGCTTGTTCGGGACGTAAGGAATGTCCTGGCCGGTAGCCCACACCACCGAGTTGGTGGCCGACTTGCGGGAGGAGCCGGTGCCGACCACGTCGCCGACGTAGGCCACCAGGTTGCCCTTGGCCTTCAGGTCGTCGATGAACTGCATCGGGCCGCGCTTGCCCTCTTCTTCCGGCACGAACTTGGCGTCCGGGCGCGGGTTCT
>NZ_MKCT01000091.1 GCF_001855555.1 Chromobacterium sphagni
GTCGACGCTCCAATGGGCCTGGAACATGTGTCGAATACCCCTTGAAGAGTCTAGCTTGAGACTTGTCCGTACTTTGCACATCCGTGATGCTTAATCGGTAACGGCGAGCCTGCGCCCACATAATGTCCGCCACCGCTTGCTCCGGATCGGGATGAGAGGCTGTAGCGAGAAGGTCAGCCACATTGGCAGCAATGACATTTTCTTCCACCCCGCCTTCGAACGCTGCAAACTCCGGCCAGACCATGTCGCGTACTGTATCGCGTGGGTTCTCTGTGGCCTTATCCTCGAACAGGACGAAGGCAACGACTGCGCCGTTGCCTTCGATGTCCACCTGAAGCCCATCCAGACCCTTGTCAGCGTGCTTCATATGCGGCGTATTCATCAGTGCGCCAGGGGTTCGGAGTTGGGCGGCAAGCCAAGACATAACCTGGAACATCCATCCATCCCGATGGACGATGTTTCCCGAGGACGACAATAGCTGATGTGCCCCCGGATCATATTCTTAGTAGTTGGCTTTGGTGCTAAACCTGCTGCATGCAAGATCGTGGCAAGATGGCGCGCTTGGCCAACAGCGATGATGGCAATAGCATTTGCAAGGTCGTCAACGGAGGGGACGTTCCATGTGCAACCCTCCCACTCCTTCTGAATGGTAAACGCCGTCAGAGCAATCGGCATACGTTTCCCTTCCTAGTGCTACATGGCGATCTGATTCTTATGCAAAACATGTAACGCTTTGGGATTTTGGCCTGCGGCAGCGTACAACCAAGTTGGCATCCAACCCTAGTTGCAGCGTGTTCGAAGCAACCGCACCTATGGAGGTTTTCAAGAAGACGGAACTACCTCCACTCTCAGCCAGCATAGGCCAATCAGCATGTAGGTTCATTGAGAATAGCGACCATGTTAGCACAAAAGCATAGCAGGCCGTTTGGGATGGTTTCCTGACACTCACACCAAGCCCGATGCTCCACAATAAGTACTTTGGCATAATTCACCATTAAGAGTGGGGTGCCAGGAGCTTACATCAGTGAAATGGTTCACTTTCCTGGTTTCAGCATGCCTTATGGCTCAAGTGCTTATGCGGCTTGTGAGACGACTTCCTTTGTTTTGACAAACCCTCTCGATGGAAATAGGTATGTCTGACAATAAGTGAACACGCTTCCTTTATTAGATGAATTGCTTTTGAAATCAGCAGGATAGCAGGTAGTGCACGCTTTAAAACTGTATGGGCGTACGCATGATTAATCCTACGACCTTCTGGTAGGGGGTCTTCCTCCGTCGCAGCGAGGCAGGCCAAGGCTTGCAAGTTGTCGCATAACACTTTGGCAGCAAAGTCCTGCATCACTGCCAGTTGAGACAACCCAGATACGTGCTCCAAATTCAAACGATGTTTCAGTCGCTTGAAAGCCTCTTCAATGCGCCACCGCTGGTGGTAGAGAGCACCGAAATCGGCAGCTGGAAATGTGTGTACATCGAGTATGTTGGTCATCAATACACGAATAGCTCCATCAGGTGTAACGCTGCGAACGAGGCGAACCTCTTGAGGTGCGGCTGGGCAACCATAATCAGCGACGTCTCTCAGATTAGGTGTATTCAGCTTGACGATGGTCTCTGCCATCCCAGAGCGCACAAAGTTACGCACGCACTCAAAACCACCTTTGTTGGCACGATCTACGCGCATGCAAAAACGAATCCCGGCTTGATTCAGGGCAGCCACTAGCCATCGAGCTTGATAGCCTCGGTCCAGCAAGAGAACGTCATCAATCCTCAGTTTGTTCAAGTGTTCAAACAGCATTTGACGCTCTCCCACGCTAATGCTGTAAAGCGTTGCAGCCAGCGTCATTTCAACACCTGGCAGGAAGAGCGCGAACGCATTCTGTTCAGTAACTGCAGCGCGTGGTACGTGGCTAGCCCGTAAACCGAATCGCAGGTTTGATGCATCTGCTGCAACCAACCGCAAGCCATGCCATCTGGGGATCAGCCCTGCCGCATCTATTTGCTGGATGAACCAGTCATTAAGCGCGGGGATCGCTACACCAGACAATTTAGCTCGTGCTTGGGCGAAGGCTTGCTCAGAAACGTGATGAACCAGTTGGGCCTGCTGCCGGAGATGGGCAAAGAATTGATCCAGCTCAGCACGGACACTCATGCGCATGCCACAAATCATTACAGCGACTAAGCTGGGTACAGGTAGTTTCCCGCCTCGGCGGGTGAATGCCGTGGGGTACTCGGGATGACGGGCAGTTTCCCGAAATTCATCGGATTGCAAGTATTCCGAGAAGCCTCGGAACAGCTCGATATGGCTAGACATGTAGTCTCTCTGGCCGGGATTTCTCCCGCTCTACGCGGTTCAATAGGGCGAGAGAGGGCGCAAGCGCAGAACGCGCTTGACAGCCCAGCCAAGAAAAGCCAAGATACCTGTGACAGTCCCGCAAGAATTGTCAGCAGACCCCCGAATCGTTCAGCGCCAACTGACCGATAACTCGGGGGTTTGTCTTTTCTACTCTCGAAAATTGCAGCGATCGTTCTACGCGTTCGTTTTCTAGTTACATCTACGTCTCCGGCGTTGATTCAAACTGTTTAATTTGTAGGCTGGATATGATTTGTTCGTTCGGCAAGCCAGCGCTCCACTTCCGAACGCAGAAACAACCGCCTCCGACCGACACGGAAAGAGGGCGGCATGGGCAAGCCCAAGCTGAGCCGGTTGCGTGCCGTATTTTCCGATATCCGCAAGATCTGGCTAACTTCGGTGACTGTCATCGTCTCCACGGCTTCACCCTTGACACCCCTCAATATCACGACTGCTCATGCTATTGATGCGCCATGGCTCTCGCTACTGCCAAAAATGGACATTTGATTTATGCCGCTCTATGTCGACGATGAGATCATCAGTGCTAAGTTTACGAATATGGAAGTCGTATATGGCCTACGATTCATCAAAGCTGTTGCTTCATTGGGCGCAGTTACCCCTGCAATAGCTCAGAAACTAATCCGCTGCTACTTGCGACCGCTAGCGTCCACGGAAGGGCGTGCCGTATTTGACGAGGAGAAGAAGGCGAGTTGGGACAGCATCTTCTTCTTGTATGGTGCCCTTGGCTTCTGTGCTGAACACGATAAAAAACTTCAGCAGATAGCATCTGCTGTAAAGCTCGTGCACTCCCATACGAAGCAACCACCAAGGGAGCTGGAGTTCCCACTAATTGAAGTGAATGTCTTCATTCAGCACTGCGGCTACCTGCATCTCTCGGTGGAGGACATTCGATACCCTCAAGACCATCGACACATAGATCCATTGCGCTTCTGTGAGTTGTGCTGGCGCCAACCCTTACCCGGTCGAAAACTATGCGGATACCATGCGCCAAGTGATCCCATGCTGTCTGGGAGCGATACGCGCAAAGCAGCTGCGCGTTACAAAGAAGGGATAAGGCAAAAAGAGCTATTAGATAATGTCATCAATCGTACTCTGACTCGCGAAGTGACTAGGTTTCACGACAGCCTGTTCCAAGACCAGATGCTATTTCCTGAGCACGATATTGCATCATGGCTCGCGGAACGACGCCCTGCTGTTTGGCGCGAGCTTGGGCATGCTCAGCACACACTAACGGATGAAAATGCCGTTCAAATAATTTTAAGTGTTTTGCACGATCCGGAAGGCTTGTCATATAAGGCTACGTCGCTGTACCGGGCCGTTAATGCGCAGATCCAGTCTCATCCAGCCTTGATCTGGCCGATGCTTCTCAGAGCAGAGGGCTGGTACCAGAGTCGTGAACTCATGGGAAATAATCGCGGCGGCAAGCGACCAGGAGCTGGCAGGCCTAAGCAAGCAAAGAAGTGACTTCACGGAATTGTGCAAGTACTACCGCGTGTCGTGGCTCATCAGCAAAGAGTTCTGAAATCACTGGAATACATACCTTCAGACACCCACTTTTCAGCATATGTACCTGTAAAACCTTAGCTTGGGTGGATTGGTCCCAGCTCGACTAGAACCACGCCTGTTAGCCGCCCCACGCATGCCTCGTGCAGCGCGCGCGGCGCGTTTTCGAGGCCGGAAAACTTCGAGCAGGCCAGATGCATTCCGCTGCCGCGTTGCCATTCGGCGAGCCGTGCTAACCATTCCTTGATGAAGCCCGGGTCTTCGACGCACGCGCTGTAACCGCGCACGGTCACGCCTTTGATGATCAGAGCAAAAGAATCGAGCATGACCGGGGCTCTCATCCCGGCTTCATCCGCATCGAATTCGGCGGTCAACGCGCCGAGCAGGACAAAGCGCGCGCCCTCGCGCGCGATAGCCGCCGCCGCGCGCAATTGTTCGCCGCCGACCATGTCGACGAAGACATCGATGCCTTCCGGCGCCGCTTGGGCCAACTGTTGCGCGATCGGTCCGGAATCGCGAACCACGGCCGCGTCGTAACCCTGCTCGGCCTGCATCCAGGCCGCCTTGTCGCGTGATCCCGTGCTGCCGACGACGTGTCCTGCGCGGAGCCGGCGGGCGATTTGCCCGGCCATCGAACCGATGGCGCCGGCGCGGCTGGAAATGAAGACCGTGTCGCCGGGCTGGACCTGAACGCCGCCCGTCAACGCCGCGTAAGCTGTCGCGCCGTGGCCAAGATAGGCGGCCGGATCAATGCGTTCATCGGGCAGCGGCGCGCATCCGCTGATCGCTACCGTCGCATACTCGCGCCAGCCAAGCGCATGGGAAACCAGATCACCCAGTTGGAATCCGCTTTCTGGCGGCGCCCAGACGACTTCGCCGATGGCACCGTCGGCCAGCGTGTCGCCGATATTGAGTGCGGGAAACGGGATGCCTTTGATGTTTTCCGCGCCTTCGCGAATCATGGTGCGGGTGGAGACCGAGACGCGGAACCAGCGATTGCGCACCACGATCTCGTGCGGGCCGGGTTGGCGCCCGACCTTTCCGGGCCCAACTCTACTACCCCAATCGCCGACAAGCCTCGTCAGCGTTTTCTCTGTTGGTAGACGCGCTGCGTTATCGCGTGGAGAGTCAGAGCCAATGAAAAAGATTGAATCGCTCAAGCTTCCCTAGACTCTTTGGCGCCGGTGAAAATACTAGTTCTCAATTTATACCGGGGCCAGCCCGCCTGCGTAATTGCGCCGAGGTTTCAGGTTGTAGAACCACTCGATGCAATCGAAGATATTCCGATGAGCCTTTTTCCGGCTTTGATAGATTTTGCATTTGATATGCTCTCGCTTGGGCATCCGGAAGATATTTTCTATACCGCATGTCATGGCGGTTGCCACATATGGCTCATGCCTTTGTGGGCGCGGGGCGGCGATATTGGTGAGCCAGACTTGATTCGGTGCATCCGCCGTAAACAGGCGCTATAGATGACTGGGCGCCACCACCGAGGGGCGGCTTGGGGCGTCGATGGCAGTCGGTCAGCGCAAGCCTTTCTGGCTTATCAACTGCGCTACGCGGCGTTTACCGCACACCTCTCTCTGCGCCTTCAAATCATCATGCGCTTGCGATCTCCATAGCCCCCGCCGCTGTCCAGTCAGGTTTGCCTGATATGGCCAAGTAATTGTTTCCTGCCCCAGCATCGAGTGCGGCGCAATCTTCCCGGCGCAAGAGTCACGGGGATGCATGGACAGGGCTCGACACCGCGCCGAGTGGGGAGTTGCGGTTCGTGAGCATGGGGGAAGGCATGTCTTATCCAGACCCCTTGGCAAAATATGTAGCAGCCTTTTGGAGGGACGTTGCGCTCCTTGGTCACTGGCTTCAGTTCAGCTTTGAGTCGGCAGATTTCAGCTTGCTAAGCTACCGTCGCGCTAGGGGGACTCGCTTGGGGACATGGCGCATCCAACCGTTGGATGCACGCGGTAGGTGGGTGCGCCGAGGCGAGCCGCCACCGTTGGCGGCGGGGCAGCCGCGCACCGTGATCTGCTTGACGGTTTCAGTTTGGAGTTCTTCGGCAGGTTGCGGCTTGTTCATAACACCTCCTGACAAGGTCTTGAGTAAGGCTCTCGGGGTGTCTGGGGAGGAGGGCGCGATTCATGCGGATGGCCTGCGATAAAGCATGAGTGCGTGAAAGTTTCACACCAAATGAGTGAATTTTTACTGTGCAAATTGCCAATTAAATATATTGTCAATGTCATGATCGGTACTGTATGCTTTTGCTTGAGGCATTATGCTTTTGGCATTAAGTTTGGTATTGGCGCAAATCGACTTGGCGACCCAGGACGGTTCTGCAAGGAGTGAACCAGTGGAGTGTAAGCTCGCAAAGGGAATGGTAAATAGTGATGGACGTATCTGCGCGTAAAAATCTAGTGTCTGAATACCTGTGCAAACTTGCTGGGCAGCAGGATTTGGATGAGTCGATCAATATTTTTGAAACAGGCTTGGTTAATTCCCTGGCTGTTATTCAGCTTATCTCCTTTCTCGAGAAGAATTTCAAGATCAAGGTGGAAATCGACGATCTTGATACCGCCAATTTTTCCAGTATTCAGGCGATTTGCAGTTTCCTGGACAAAAAGGCGGCGGTAAATGCTTGATCGTTTTTTATCGCCTGAGCAAAGCGCATGGCTGCGGCAGTTCGAGAGCTTTTCAGCCGCTGAAGTCGCTCCCTATGCCGATGAATGGGACCTGAAGGAAGCCACTCCGGCAATGGTGGTACGCAAGCTGGGCGTCAATGGCTGGTTAGGTGGCCTGGCGAAAAAGGAAAACGGCGGCCTGGGGTTCGATCCCACTACTTTTGGCTTACTTAATATGGCGATCGGCGCCGGGAGTGGTTCCCTCACCGGTTTGCTAAATGTCCACTCCATGGTGTTGAAAACCATCGAATCTTGGGGGTCGCTAGAGCAGAGGCAACGTTTCCTGACTCCGCTGGTTAAAGGGGAAATCATCGGCGCCTTCGCGCAGACCGAGGTTTCCGCCGGAGGCGACTCCAAGAATCTGTCGACTCGATTTGAAGAACACGGGAATGATTTGATTGTTCAGGGGCAAAAGACCTGGATTACTTTTGCCCAGATCGCTGATCTGTTTCTGGTGTTCGGCAAGTATCAGGGCCTGGATACCGCGGTTCTCGTGCCTAAGGACACGCCAGGGCTGACCGTAACCGCCAAAAGAAACATGCTCGGTTTCAAGAGCGCTTATTTGGCGGTGCTGGATTTTGACGGTTGCCGGATTCCCAAAGCCAATATCGTCGGCAAGCCAGGGTTCGGACAAAGCCTCATTTCCACCGGCGCTTTGGATTACGGCCGCATCAGCGTGGCCTGGGCGGCGGTCGGGATTCAGCAAGCGGCATTGGCGGCGTCGGCGCGCAGGGCCAACTCCCGTTCCACCTTCGGCTCGCTGCTCGCGGACCAGGGCATCATTCGCGGCTATCTGGCCGAAATGTCCGGCAGTCTGCTTGCTTCCCAACTCATTTGCCTATCCGCGGCCAAGGCCAAGGAGGCGAGGGAGGAGGACGCGCTCGAGCAGATTCTTCAAGCCAAGCTTTTCGCGTCGCGGGAGGCCGGCGCCGCAGCGGATAAAGCCGTGCAGATTCATGGCGGCCATGGCTGCGATGAGAGCAATGGCGTCAGCCGGCTATATCGGGACGCGAAAATACTGCAGGTTGTCGAGGGCAGCAATGAGCTTCAAAAAATGCTGATCGGCAAGGAGGTATGCAACCGGTACAGCCACGGCGCGCCTCAGGCTGTTTTGTAAGCGGCTTCGCGCAATTCACGTCTAAGCAATCCATCCACGTCAAGCCGCTCCTCCAAGCCTCTAGCTTCAAGCGCTTGTGCGGCTTGCTATTGCCCGGTGTCTGCCGGCAATGCGGTTTGACAGAGATAAAAGCGGCAATCCGAGGACTTCGGCGTCATGGAAACCAGTCGACTGATTACTGATTTTTTCGAAAGCACGGCGAGAGACAACCCGAGCCCGGCGATACGCTGGGGCAAAGGCAACGCTTTATCCTGGGGCGAGTTATACGCAAGGGCGAGGCGGCTGGCTCGTTATCTGGCGGATGAAAGCGGCCTGAGCCGGGGCGATTGCGTCGCCATCGGCCTCGAACGCAGCCCGGAGTTCCTGGTGGCTGCCTATGCGGTGCTGCTTGCCGGAGGAGTTTATTTTCCGGTGGATGCGAAAACGCCGCTGGCCCGGATGGCCTCGATGTTTGCAACCGCGCAATGCCGCATCGCTTTTTGCAGCGGAGCGCAGGCGGAGCATTTCATCCGGGCGGCCCCTGACCTGGCATTGATCCGCGGCGAACAGCTGGAGCAAATATTCAGCGCCCCTGCGGCTGAGCGCGCCTTCGACAACGCCGCTAGGCTGCGGGCCTCGGACGCAGCCTATCTTATCTTCACCTCCGGCAGCACCGGCGCGCCCAAGGGTGTGCTGGTCAATCACGGTGCTTTCATCAACCGCTTGCAGTGGCACCAGAGCCACAGCGGCATGACGGCGGCGGACATCATCCTGCAAAGGACCGCTCTGACCTTCGACGTGTCTTTGTGGGAGCTTTTTCTGCCGGCCCTGAACGGCGCCAGCCATTACCTGTTGCAAACCGGTCTGGAGTCGTTCCCCAGGGGCATCGTGGCGGCGCTGCAGAGCGAAAAGATAACCGTGGTGCATTTCGTTCCCAGCCTGTTGAAGCCGGTGTTGCAGGAACTGCAGCACAGTGCGCTGTCTCTGGTGGCGCTGCGCAAGGTGTATGTGAGCGGAGAGTCATTGCCGGCCAGCCTGGTGGAGCAATTCCAGGAGGCATTCGGCTCGCGCTGCCTGCTGACCAATTTATACGGCCCTACTGAAGCGGCCATCGACGTCAGTTTTTACGATTGCGCGGAGCCGGCGCCCAGCGTCATCCCCATCGGCGAGACGCTTGCCGGGTGCCGGTTGTACATCGTAGATCCCGATACCCGGGAGCTGAAGGCCGATTCGGAAATCGGAGAGATCGCCATAGGCGGGATCTGCCTGGCCGACGGTTACTTCAACCGGCAAGACCTGACGGACAAGGCATTTGTCTTGCACCCGAAACTGGAGGAGCGCATATACCTGACCGGCGATCTGGGCTGGCGCGAGGATGGAAAGCGCTTCTTCTGTCGGGGCCGCAAGGACACCCAGGTGAAGTTGCGCGGCCTGCGCATAGAGCTGGGAGAGATAGAGCACCATCTGCTCAACCATGGCGCCATCACCGAGGCGGTAGCTTGCGTGGTCGAGGATGAGGATGCGCAGCAATGGCTGGTCGCGGCGATCGTCGCCGGGGAAGAAGCGCTCAATCCGCAGGATCTGCGCAATTTTCTCGCCGCGCAGACGCCGGCCTATATGTTGCCGGCCCGCTATTGGCAAACCGGCAAGCTTCCCAGAACCAGCTCCGGGAAGCTGGACAGGAAGGCTATTGCCGCGACCATGCGCAAGTTGTTCTTTACCGATATCGAGGCGTTGGCGTAGCTCATGGATAAGCAGACTTTTCAGTTGTCCCGGTCGCAGCAGGCCGTTTTCGCGATGGAGGCGTTCCACCTATCGGGACGCCGTTTTTATTTGGGCGGCGTCGCCCGGCTGAACGGAGCGGTTTCCCTTGAGCGGCTGGCGCGGGCGGGGGAGTCGGTGCGGGATTCGCAGGATGTCTTCCGCATAGGCTTCATCGCCGATACGCCCGGAACCGAATGGCGCGGCGTTCGCCTCAACCAGGCCCGGAGCGGTGTGGAGAAGGTCGATTTCAGCCGGCATCCGGATCCGGAGCAGGCATTCGCCGGCTGGGCGGAGCGCCAGCTGCTGGTGGACGAGGAGCTGTCGCAAACCCCGATACGCATATTCGCAGTGCGTTTCCGCGAGGAGCAGTCGGGGTGGTTCGTGAAGGCGCATCATGCCGCGGCGGATGGAGCAGGTTTGGCGCTGCTGATGGAGCATCTGGCTAACGCGCTCGAAGGGAGCCGCGACGCGGCGGCGCAGACGGCGTCTCCGCGATTTTCCATCATCGCCGAGGGCGAGCGGGAGTACGAACGCTCCCGCCGCCGGCAGCGGGATGAGGAGTACTGGCGCAGCGCATTCGGAGAGGCTGGTTCGCCGCAAATCGCCTGCCGCTCGCCCATCGGCGACTATCGCGGGGCGGAGGCGCTGTCCAGGCGCGTGCGGGTTGAAATGGACGATGCGCACAATGAGCGGCTGCGCAGATTCAAAAGTGCGGGCGGTTCGGTTTTCCGGCTGATTTTCGCCGCTGTCGCGCATGCGCAAATGGCGGTGGAGGATGGCGACGGCGTCTTGCTGCAGGCGCCGATGCTGAATCGCTGGAGCGAGGAGGAGAAGCGATCCGTCGCGATGGCGGTGGCCCCGGTGCTGGTCCCGGTGTCCCGGACGGCGGGCGAGACCGTGGCGGATAGCTATCGGGCGCTCAAGAGGCAGCTGCAAAAGGCGGTGGCCTACTCGCGCTACGCTCCGGGCGCCCGCTGGGGGGATTTCGCTTCGGCGGACTGGAAGCGGATCGTTCCGGCTTTCGGCGTTTCCTATCAGACCGGCGTGTTCCAGGCCACCGTGTCCGGCGCCGAGGTGGAGATCGACCATTTGCAGGCGGTGGAGGCCTTGTTCGCCACCGTCCACATTCACGATCGCTTCGATGGCGGCTGTTTCAAGCTCGAGGCGGATTTCCGCAAGCTGTGGCCGGCCGATCAGTGCCGCGCATTTCTGCAGACGGTGATGGATTACGCGATGGACGCGGCCGCCGATATCCTGGGGAATGTCCCCGGCGCAACCGATGATGGGGTCGCCGGCTCCGCCGCGCCCATCGGCGTCCATTTGCTCGACGCATTCGAGCGTCATGCCCATCGTTGCCTGTTCAAAACCGGGCGTGAGGGCGGCGAGCTGACATATGGCCAGGGCCTGCAATGGATTTTCGGCTTTGCCGCGCAGTTGCGCGATATGCGGGATCGGAGCGGCGAAGACCGCCCGGTGCTGATCCTGGGAAGGCGCGCCCCGGAGACGACTCTCGCTTACCTGGCCTGCCTGATTGAAAATGTGACGGTGGTTCCGGTTTGCCCTGATACGCCGCGGGCGCGCTTGTTGACGATCGCCCGCAATTCCGGCGCGGCGCTGTGCCTTCATGCCGGCGTCGACCAGGCGCTGGCCGAGGCGTTCGATCTGCCGTTGTTGCGGGTTGCGCCTGCACAGCACAGGCATCCGGCTGCGCCGCGGCCGGTCGTTCAGGCCCACGGCAGGCCGGCTTATATCCTGTACACCTCCGGCTCGACCGGCGAGCCCAAGGGCGTGGCGATCTCTCCGGCGGCGTTGGCCAACTATGCGCTGGCGGCCACGGCGGACTATGCCGCAGAGAGGCCGTTCAGCGCGCCCTTGTTCACTTCCTTTGGCTTCGATCTGACCCAGACCAGCATTTTGGTCCCGGTATTGTCGGGCGGCTTCATCCAGACCTGGGAGCAGGACATACGCGATCAGCCGGAGCTGCTGCGGACGCTGCTCGCCGATGAGGCGCTGACGGGCGTCAAATGCACGCCATCGCATTTGGCGTTGCTGGCGGAGCACAGTCCGCCAAGGCTGAATCCCCTGACTTTTGTCGTCGGCGGGGAAAACTTGTCCGCGGCCCTGGTGAACCAGGCCCTGGCTTGTTTCCCGCCGGGCAGCCGGGTGATCAACGAGTATGGTCCGACCGAGGCCACGGTAGGGTGTTGCGTTCATTCGGTGAATCGCGCCGAGGCGGCCGTCATGGCCGCGGGCGCGATCATGCCTATCGGCGCGGCCCTGGGGACGGCGCAGATGTCGATAAGAGACGCCTGGGGCCAAAGCGTGCCGCAGGGTTTCAAGGGCGAGATATGGATCGGCGGGCCGGTACTGGCTGACGGGTATGTCGACAACCCAGTTCAGACTGAAGCCAAGTTCGTGTCCGGGCGCGATGGCCAGCGCCGCTGGTACCGCACCGGCGATCTGGGCATGCAGGATGGGCAGGGCGTATTGCATTGCCTTGGGCGCATCGACGATGAGTTCAAAGTGCGCGGCCACCGGATCCATCCGGCGGAAATCGAGCAGGCGGTGGAGGGCGCGCTGGCGCGCGTGGGCGGGCAGACGCATGGCGGGAAGCTCAAAGCGCTTAAGCTTGCCGTGGCGGGGCAGGAAACCGTGGCGCTGTGCAGCAGCGAGGCGCTGCCCAGCGAGAATCCCGATTTCCAGGCATGCCTGAAGGAAAGACTTCCCGACGCCTGGCTGCCTGGCCTGTATTGCGACGTGAGCCCCTGGCCGGTCAACGCCAACGGCAAGGTGGACGCGGCGGCGCTCATCGCCGCCGCCGAGGCCAAGCTGGCGGCGGACTCCGCTCGGCCCCGCGCGGGCGGCGAGCGGGCTTCGCGAGCCTATGCGCTTCCCGCTTGGCTGACGCCGGCGTTTTTGCAGGCGATCTGGCCGCAGGAGGCGGATCTGAACGCCTCGTTCCTGGAATTGGGTGGCGACTCGATCAAGGCGATCCGGCTGGCGGCGCTGCTGGCCAAAGAGGGCGTCCGCATTGGCGCCGCGGAGCTGCTGACCGCCAATGCGCTAGGCGCCGTGTTGGAAAAAGCCTGCGCCATCGGGCCGCGGAACGCGGCAGGAGATGCAGCCGCGCCGTCAGAGATCGACGCGGACTGGATCAGGCATTTGCC
>NZ_MKCT01000092.1 GCF_001855555.1 Chromobacterium sphagni
AGCGCCTGACCGGCGCTGGGCTTAAGCAGCCCGCACTCCATCTTGAAGGTGGTGGATTTGCCGGCGCCGTTGGGACCCAGGAGGCCAAACACCTCGCCGCGCCGCACCGCGAAACTGACGTCGTCGGTGGCGTAGAAGTCGCCGAAGCGTTTAGACAGGCCCCTGGCCTCTATCACCGCCTCGCCGGCATGTTCAGCCACCACCGGCATCACCTCGGCCAGCACGGAGTCGCCGCCCGGTCCACCACCCAGCAGACTGATGAAGGCATCCTCCAACCGCGGCGGCGCGGCTTGCAGGCGGGCGTCCGGCCCCGCCTCGGCAAGCTGCAGATCCGGCCATTGGTCCTCGTCGCGCAACAGCAGGCGCAGGCTGCTGCCCTGTATGGTGCCGTCCATCAGCTGCGGCTGGCGCAGCAGTCTTTGCAGCACTTGGCGGCGGTTGCCGGCGATACCGGTCAGCTGCAGGCAGCGGCCCACCAACGGGCGGGTCAATTCGGCCGGCGGCCCGCCTGCTCGGATGCGGCCCTGGTTCATCAGATAGACCACGTCGCAGCTTTCAGCTTCGTCCAGATAGGCGGTGCTGAGCAGCACGGTGATGCCGTCGGCCGACAAGGCGCGGATCAGCTTCCACAGCTCGCGGCGGGAGATCGGGTCCACCCCCACGCCGGGTTCGTCCAGCAGCAGCACCCGCGGCCGGCCCAGCAGCGAGCAGGCCAGGCCCAGCTTCTGCTTCATGCCGCCGGACAGCTTGCCGGCGTAGCGGCCGGTGAACGGCGAGAGGTCGGTCAGCGCCAGCAGACGGGTGAAATCCTGCATGCGCTCCCCGCCCGTCACATCGCGCAAGTCGGCGTACAGATCGAGATTTTCCTGCACTGTCAGGTCTTCGTACAAGCCGAACTTCTGCGGCATGTAACCAGCCTGGCGGCGCAAGGCTTCGCCATCTTCCTGCGGATCCAGGCCCGCCACCCGCACACTGCCCGCACTTGGCGCAAGCAGGCCTGCCAGGATGCGCAACAAGGTGGTTTTTCCGGCGCCGTCGGGCCCCACCAAGCCGGCGATGCGGCCAGCGGGAATATCCAGGCTGACGTCGGTCACCGCATCCTGAACCGCGCCGGCGAAACGCTTCGCCAGGCCTTGCGTCAGGATAGCCGGCGCCGCGCTCACGGAGCCAGCCTCACCGTCATCGGCATGCCCTGGTTGAGCCCGGCGTCGGCGTCGCTCACCACGATGCGGATGCGATAAACCAGCGAGGTGCGCAGATCGGCGGTTTCCACCGATTTGGGCGTGAATTCGGCGGTGGGCGACACAAAGCCCACCACGCCGTGATAGGTCTTGTCCGGGTGGCTGTCATTGCTGAGCAGCACCTTGCTGCCGCTGGCGAAGCGCCCCAGCTGGGGTTCGCCGACATAAGCGCGCACCCACACCGGCTGCCGCAGCGACAGGCTGAAGGCTGGCGTGCCAGCCTGCACCATGCTGCCGGCCTCGACCGCGCGGGTGAGGACGATGCCGGCGCTGGGCGCCTGCAGGTTGGCGTCGCGCAGCGCCAGCCGGGCGGCGGCCAGGTCCGCCCGCGCCTGTTTCAGCTGGGCGTCGGATTCGGCGATTTCCTCCGGACGGTAGCCTTTGACCAGCAGCTGCAGCTGCTGTTGGGCGGCATCGCGCTGGGAGATGGCCTGATCGCGCTGCGAACGGGCGGCCTCCAGCAACTGTTGGCTACTGCCGCCGGCCGGCACCAGCTCGCGTTGGCGGCGATATTCGCTTTCAGCCTGCACCCACGCGGCCTTCGCCGCGTCCAGCCTGGCGCGCGCCTGGGCGATGTCCTCGCTGCGGCTCCCCTTGTGGATCAGCGCGTTGCGCGCCGCCAGCGCCGCCTCGTTGGCAAGCGCCGCGTTCAGGCTGTTGCGCAGCGGCTCGGCATCCAGCCGCGCCAGTATCTGGCCCGGCTGCACGCTGTCGCCCTCGTCCACCTGCACCAAGGCCAGGCGGCCGGACACGCGGAAGGCCAGGCTCAGCTCGCGGATGTCGACATTGCCGTACAGCGTGGATTGGCGTTCCGCCTCGGCTGCGCTCTGGTAGAAGTAGTAAGCGATGCCGCCGGCCAGCAATGCCGGCAGCGCGACAGCCGCCACCCAGATCTTTTTCATTGCGACTCCCCCCTTGTCGAGATGCCCGCCAGCGCCCAGTCCAGCCTTTGTCTCGCCGCCTCGATATCCGCCATCCAGGCTTGCAGCTGCCGCACAGCCGGCGGCAGCCAGTCGCAGGCCGCCAGCGGGCCGCGCGCCAGCAGCAGCGGCATCCCGATCGCCGCCATCAGATAGCCTAGCAATTGCGGCGCCGGCGCCGCGATCAGCCTCCCCTGCCTTTGCGCGCGGCTCAGCAACACGATCAGCAGCCGAAAGTGACGGGACGGCAGCCGCAACACGAAAGCCTGCGCGGCCGGTTCCCCGGCCAGCGCATCCGCCAGCACATGGCTGAGGAAGCCGGCATTCTGCGCCGCCAGCTCCAGCAATTGTTCCAGGACGGCTTGCAGCCGGGACAGGGCGTCGCCGGATTGCAAGCGCGCCACCGGACGCAACTGGCGGTAGATGGGCGCGTACCATAACTCCACCAGTTCGCTGATAAAGCGCTCGCGGTTCCCGAAGTGGTAGACGAATCTGCCTAGATTGACGCCGGCGGCGGCCAGCTCGCGCACCACCAATCCGCGCACGCCGGTGCGCGCCACCATGGCCAAGCCTTTCCGCAACAGGCGCTGGCGGGTATCAATCTGCTTGCCGGATAAGCCCATTCATTTCTTATACGTCCGTATAAAAATGGCGACAAGGAAAGCCGGGATCAAAAACGCAGGATCGCAAGCCAAGGGGACCCGCGGCGCAACAGCCGCCGGGGTCGATCATTCACGGTCAGAGGGTTTTGCACATCAGGAAGCCGGCGCCAAACCACAGCCCCACCACCATCAGCGGCTCCGCCATCTTGCCGCGCAACAGCATCAGCGGCGCGCGGAAACGGATGCGAATGGGCCACAGCAGCGGAATACCGGCCGGCGTCAGCCAGTCTCCAACCAGATGCGAGGCATAACCTACGCAGATGCCGAGCACCAGCGGCATGGCGTGGCCCAGCCTGATGTTCCAGCCATGCAGGCAGGCGATGCAGGCGTAGAACACGCCGGCCACCGCTAGCAGGCTGTGGGTGATGCCGCGATGGCCGAAGAGGTAGGCCACCGGGCGGGAGATGAAGGGAATGCGCCGGCCCAGCCAGCTTTTGGGATGGTCGATGTCTGGCAGCAGCGAACCGGCCAGGCCTCCAGCCAGCAGCAATAGCGCCAGCATCGGGGGCAAATGCAGCAACAAGGCGGCGGATACCGCGCAAAACGCGCCGAACGCGACATGTGTGGCGACCATCATCCGGCTATCCCGCCGCTTTCCCTGCTGACCATCGTGCGCTGCCCCTGCGGCATGTTGTTATCTTGCTACCGACCGCTTATGCCGCCATCGCCACCTGCCCCGCCACACACGGATCAAACACATGTATGAACGAGCGGGCGCCATGCTACTGCATCACACGCGCCGGATGCAAAGAAAACTTGCCGTCCGCCAAATTGAAAATGGAAGTCTATGCCAATGCGCTGCCTGATTTCAGCTGATGGATGTCAGTCCCCGCCAAGCGCGCTTGACAAGAGACAGGGGAATTGCCATTTGGTGCCTGAATATCCCGAGCTGCCGCGGAAGCGTTATAAAATGAAGCTGCCAGTCGCGTCCGGCTGGCGAAAACGGCAAGCCCCCGCCGACGCATCCGTCCGCTTCACCGGAGAACCTCATGCGACGCCTGTCCACAATCATCCTGGCGCTCTGCCTTGCCGCGATGGCGCCGGCCGCCCAGGCGCGACCGGCAACGCAGATGACGTGGGTGCTGTCCGACTGGCCGCCCAATTTCATCGTGCGGGACGGCAAGCCCACCACCGGACAAAATGATGTCTACCTGAAGCTGATCATGCAGAAATGGCCGCAGGCCGAGCATCGCTTCATTGTGATGAGCACCGCGCGCAGCGTCTTGGAATTGCAGAACAAGAGCCCCATCTGCCGGCTCAATCTGATTCCCACCCCAACGCGGGAGAGGCTCGCCTTCTTCACGCTGACGCATATGCAGCTGCCGTTGCAGGTAATCATCCGCCGCGAAGTGGCGGCGAAAGCGCCATTGAACGACAAAGGCGAGGTAGTACTGGAACAACTGATCCGCCAACCGGATCTGCGCGGCATCGTCGCCGCCGGCAGGAGCTATACCGCCGGCATCGACAGGCAGCTGGCCAGCGACAAGGACAAGTCCAATCTGCGAGACATCCAGAACCTGCCGTCGAATGAGGGCTTGTTCAAGCTGCTGCAGCTGGGCCGGGCCGACTACACGCTGGACTACGAATCCGATCTCAATTACCAACAGCGGAGCCATGGCAACCAGGCTCTGGTCAGCCTGCCGCTGGCCGGCGCCGCGCTGATACCGGTCGGCATCGCCTGCCCGCGCACGGAGTGGGGTCGGCAGGCCATCCTGAAAATCGACGCGCTGCTTGCCCAGGTGGTGAACGACCCCGCCTACCGCGCGGCGCAGGAGCGCTGGCTGTCGCCGGCATCGCTGCAACGCTACAAGCCGGAGCTGGACAAGTTCTACCGGCAACGCGGCCATGCATCCGACCCCGCGCGGTTTTCGCTGACCGCCCATCCCTGACCCAGCGGAAGCGAAAAAGGCCAGGCGGCAACATCCATCCGGCCCCATGCCGCTGACCAGCAGCCTTAAACCTGGAACTGCGCCACCGACTGCCTGAGGCTGCCGGTCACCTCGTCTATGCGCTGTATGCTCTCGGACGCCTGGGTAGCCGCCACCGCGTTGCCGGACGCCACCTGGGCGATCTGCTCGACGTGACGGGCGATGTCCTGGCTGGCGGTGCCCTGCTCCTGCAGCGCGTGCGAGATGTCGTTGACCACCCGCACCACTTGGCTGGCGCTGCCATGAATCTGCTGGATCAGCTGGCCGCCGTGCTCGGCCAGCTCCAGGCCGGTTTTCACCCTGGTCACCGTCTCGCTCATATTCTGCCGCGACAGGTCGGAACTGGCCTGGATCTCGTCGATCATGGTCGCGGTCTGCTCCGTCGCCTTGGCGGTGCGTTCGGACAGCTTGCGCACCTCGTCGGCCACCACGGCGAAACCGCGGCCGCTCTCGCCGGCCCGCGCCGCCTCGATGGCAGCGTTCAAAGCCAGCAGATTGGTCTGGTCGGCGATATCCTTGATCACCTGCATGATATTGGAGATGGTGGCGGTCTTGCTGGCCAGGTCGGCAATCGCCGCTTCGGTCATGTCCACCGTAGCGCTGATGCCCTGCATCTCCTCCACGGCGCGGGCGATCACTTCGCTACCGGTCTCCGACAACTGGCCGGAATCCTGCGACACCGAGCGAGCATCCTTGGCGTGCTGGGCGATATGGTTGATGCTGACGGTCAGTTGCTCCACCGACGCCGCCATCGCCGCCGCGCCCTCGCTCTGCCCCTGGGAATTGTCGGCCACCATGCGGGCGCCGCCCACCACGTCGGCGTTCAGCCTGCCCAACTCCTCGGCGTCGCGCATGATCTCGCCCACCAGTTGGCGCAACTGAGCCTGCATCTCGCGGATGTGGGCCAGCAGGCTGTCCTTGTCCCCCGCGGCCAGACGTATCTCGCGGTCCAGCTTGCCGGCGGCGATTTCACGCACAATGGCGGCGGCCTCGGACGGCTCGGCGCCCAGTTCGCGCATCACGCTGCGGTACACCCACCAGCCCAGCGACAGGCTTACCACCATGAACAGCAACACCTGCGCGCCCACGCTCAACACCTGGTCAAGCAGCACCGCGTTGATGTCGTCCAGATACAAGCCCGTGCCAACCACCCACCCCCAACGGGAGGTGGTCTGGAAATAGGCCAGCTTGGGCTGCGGCACGCGGGCTCCCGGCTTGTCCCAGTAATATTGGGCGAAGCCCTTGCCGCCGTTCTCTCGCAGCACCCGGTCGAACAGCTGGCCCATGCCTATGCCGGTCGCGTCCTTGACGCCGTGCATGTCCTTGCCCACCAGCTTGGGATTCATTCCATGGGCCAGCCACACCATATTGCGGTCCAGAGTGAAGAAATACTCGTTGCCGTCGAAACGCAGCCGCGCCAGCTCCTGCAAGGCCTGGCGCTTGGCATCGGCCTCCGGCACCATGCCGGCGGCCGCCTGCTCCTCATGCGCCGCCACCAGGCTGGCGGCGGCCTCCACCTGATGGCGCACCAGATCGTGCCGGTCGGACAGCATCTGCTGGCGCAAAGCATTCATCAACAACGCGCCCAGCACACATACCAATACGATGGTGCCGGCCGTCTGCAGCAGCAATCGTCGCTTCAATGAAATTGTTCTCGCCATTGCCCCATCCAGTTGATTTGTAAACAACGGGCAACGATAACGCATTCGATTATTCAATTTCAATATCAATCTTAATATTATTGACTTTTGTCATTAAATAACCCACACACAAAACCGGATTTTTCCAGACAACTGAACTTGCCGCTTGACTTTCATATCTTAAGACATATATCTTAAGACTGTTTTCCGTATTAGGAGCCGTCATGCGCCCCCTACACCACAGCCCCTCGCAACGCCCCAACTCGCTCCGCCGCCTGTTTCAGGCCATGACGGGACATCATCGCCGCGGCGGCGGCAGACGCCACGCCCACTACGCCGGCGACAACGAACATCTGTCGCGCGGCCGCAAATTCAGTTCGGACGACCTGCAACTGCTGCTGCTGGCGCTGATCGCCGAACGCTCCAGCCACGGCTACGAACTGATCAAGGAGCTGGCCGGCCGCTCCAACGGCTATTACAGCCCCAGCCCAGGCATGGTCTATCCCGCCCTCACCTATCTAGAAGAAGTCGGCCATGTCACCGTCGCCAGCAGCGGCAACCGCAAATGCTATTCGATAGCCGACTCCGGCCATCAGCATCTTGCGGTCAAGCGCGAGCATGTGGAGCTGATGCTGGCCAAGCTCAACCACATCGGCCGCAAGATGGAACTGGCGCGCCGCGCCTACGCCGGCGAGGAGATCGGCGAAGACGGCGCCGCCGGCTGGATCAAGGAGCTGATAGAAGCCCGCCGCGCGCTCAAGCACGCGCTGCTGCTGCGCGACAAGGCAGACTCCTGTGAGCAGCGCCGCATTGCGGAGATCCTGCAGCGCGCCGCCACCGAAATCACCGGGCCAACAAAATAAAGGAACCCACCATGCATCAGGATCTGACCATACAAAAACTGCGCCACCCGCTGAAATTCCGCCTGCTGCAGGTCAGCCGCGTCCAGCGGCTTGCCGGGCGCATGCTGCGCATCACGCTGAAGGGTGAAGACCTGGCGGGCTTCATCTCCGCCTCCTTCGACGACCACATCAAACTGTTCTTCCCCGCCGCGGGCGAGAGCCAGCCGGCCATCCCCACAGTCGGCGAAAGCGGCATCACCTTTCCCGCCAGCCAAGCGAAGCCGGCGATGCGCGACTACACCCCGCGCCGTTACGATGCCGCCGCCGGCGAGCTGGACATCGACTTCGTGGTGCATGACGGCGGCGTCGCATCCGACTGGGCGGCACAGGCGCAAGTCGGCCACTACCTGGGAATAGGCGGCCCGCGCGGCTCGCGCGTGGTGCCGACCGGTTTCGACTGGCACTGGCTGATAGGCGATGAAACGGCGCTGCCGGCCATCGCCCGCCGGCTGGAGGAACTGCCGGCGGACAGCGTCGGCACCGCGCTGATCCTGGTGGACGATGAGACCGCCCGCTTGCCGCTGAGCCGCCCCGCCGGCGTGGAAATCGTCTGGCGGCACCGCGATCAGCAGCAGAATCTGCTGCAAGCGGTGGCGCAAATGGCTCTGCCGGCCGGCGCGGGCTATGTCTGGGCTGCGGGAGAAAGCGGCGAGATGCGCGCGCTGCACAAGCATCTGCAACAGCTGGGAATAGACAAGGACAGGATGCGCGTGGCCGGCTACTGGAAAAGCGGCGACGTCGGCGCGCATGAAACCATAGGAGAATGATGAAAAGCCCGGCGCCATGAGGCCCGGGCTTTTTCACGGCGGCGCGGGCCGCTTACTTGCTGCCGCTGGAGGAGTATTCCACGTCGCTGACGACATCTCGCTCATCGAACGACACCACCAGCAGCTTGCTGTAAAGCTTCATATTGAACACAGTGCCGGTAACGTGGGTATAGGCATATACCACGCCCTTGCCGGTCTTGCTTTTGATAATGGGATAGATCGCCTCGCCGCTGGGCTTGCCCAGCAGCGCGATCACCTCGGAGCGGGTGGTCGCACCCTTCCGCAACGCCGACACCTTGCCTTCATCAAAATCGGTGGCGTCTTCGGCGAACGAACTATTGAACTCCTCGCCAACCAGCACATCCTTGAAAGTGGAAAATACCATGGCGCGGGCCGGTGTGACACCGGGGTAGCGGGCCGCGCCCGACGTGGAAGCATAAGCATAACGCGCCAGTTTGATGGTTTGGTCGTTCTTCATCGCCTCGCCGCTTTGCTGCGGCTCGCCCATCACCCTGGCCACGTCCGCCGCCGTGGATTGGCCAAGCGTCAGCGCGCCGGCATCCGGTCTTTTGAAATTGGTTCCCGCGCAACCGGAAAGCATGGTCGCCGCCAGCAGGGAAAGTGTCAGGATAGTCTTTTTCATTTTAATCTCTTCACGGAATCGGCAATGATTGGTATCAAGCGCCAGGTACGCCATTTCCTGGAGCGTATCCGGCCGGGCCATATTCGTCCTCAATGGATTCCGGCCGGACAGGCGGCGATTATCGCAAAAACGCTTTTCCCCGCCAATGACAAAGCAATGAGAGACCGCAAACAGGCGCGATTCCAATTCAAAACGGAAAATTCCCGATTGGATTTTGCCTGCATGATTTCCCGCAAACGCCGCCATCGCGTCATGAAAAGGCCGACGGATACGTCCGCGCGGAAAACGAACCAGACGCGCAAGCATCCGCGGCAAACCAAACGCATTGTCATTGCGGTTGCCCGCCGGCGCAACGCACGTTCTTCCCGCAACCATCGCCCAGGCCCCGGAAACGAAAAACGGAAGCCATCTGGCTTCCGTTTGCTTTCGCTGCTCACAACCGCACTGCCGAATCAACCCACCCAGCGCCGCGCCGAGGCGAACATGCGGAACCAGGCGCCGTTCTCGCCCCATTCAGCCGGATGCCAGCTGTTCTGCACTGTGCGGAACACCCGCTCGGGGTGCGGCATCATGATGGTGAAGCGGCCGTCCGGCGTGGTGACGCCGGTGATGCCCGCGGGAGAACCGTTGGGGTTCAGCGGATAGGTTTCGGTGGCGCGGCCGTCGAAGTCGATGTAGCGCAACGCGGTCAGCACCTGGTCCTGGCTGCCCGGCGCGAACACCGCGCGGCCTTCGCCATGGCTCACCACCACCGGCAGGCGGCTGCCCACCATGTCCGCCAGGAAGATCGACGGCGACGCCGTGACCTCCACCATAGTGAAGCGCGCCTCGAACTGCTCCGACGCGTTGCGGCGGAACTTCGGCCAGTACTCGGCGCCGGGAATGATGGACGACAGGTTGGACATCATCTGGCAGCCATTGCACACGCCCAGCGCGAAGGTGTCCTTGCGGCCGAAGAAAACCTCGAACTGTTGGCGCGCGCGCGGATTGAACAGAATGCTCTTGGCCCAGCCCTCACCGGCGCCCAGCACGTCGCCGTAGCTGAAGCCGCCGCAGGCCGCCAAGCCCTTGAAGTCGGCCAGTTGCACGCGGCCGGCGATGATGTCGCTCATGTGCACGTCAACCGCGTCGAAGCCGGCGCGGTCGAACGCCGCCGCCATCTCCAGCTGGCCGTTGACGCCCTGCTCGCGCAGGACGGCCATGCGCGGACGCGCGCCAGTGGCGATGAACGGCGCCGCCGGGTTGCCCTGCACGTCGAAGCTCAGCTGGGCGAACAGCCCGCGCGGCTTGGCGTGGCTGCGCAGCAGCTGTTCGCTGTCGGCGCAGGCCGGATTGTCGCGCAGGCGCTGCATGCGGGCGCTGGTTTCCGACCAAGCGCAGAACAGCTCGCTGCGGCTCTCGCTGAACAGGTCCTTGCCCTTGTGCTTGATCACCAGGCGATCATAACCGTTGATGCGGCCCAGCACGAACAACTCGCGGCCGATGCCGGCTTTCATGAAGCGCGCGATCACCTCGGGCGTGTCGCCCTTGCGCACCTGCAGCACCGCGCCCAGCTCCTCGTTGAACAGCACGCGCATGATGCGGCCATGGGTTGCCGCCTCTAGCGAAGGCTGCACGTAGTCGTCGATGATGCGCTGGGTGTTTTGCCGCTCTATCACCAGTTCCTGCAGATCGACGCTGATGCCGACATGGCTGGCGAACATCATTTCCGCCAGCGTGGCGAACAGGCCACCGTCGGAGCGGTCGTGGTAGGCCAGGATCTTGTCGTCGCGCAGCAGCGACTGCACGGTGCCGAAGAAAGCCGCCAGCTGCTGCGGGCTTTCCACGTCCGGCGCGCGGCCCTTCATGTCTTTCCACACCTGGCCGTAGATCGAACCGCCGAGGCGGCAGCGGCCATAGCCCAGATCGATCAGGATCAGGTCGCTGTCCTTCACGTCCTGCAGCGCCGGGGTGACGGTCTTGCGCACGTCCTCCACCGGGGAGAAGGCGGAGATCACCACCGACATCGGCGCGGTAACCGACTTTTGCTCGCCGTTCTCCTGCCATACCGTCTTCATCGACAGCGAGTCCTTGCCCACCGGGATGCTGACGCCCAGGCTCTGGCTCAGCTCGGACACCGCTTCAACCGTGCGGTACAGGCGCACGTCTTCGCCCGGATGGCCGGCCGGCGCCATCCAGTTGGCGGACAGCTTGACATTGCCCAGATGGCCGACGAAAGCCGCGGCGATATTGGTCAGCGCCTCGCCTATGGCCATGCGGCCCGAGGCTGGCGCGCTGAACAGCGCGGCCGGCGTGCGTTCGCCCATCGCCATCGCTTCGCCGCGATAAGTGTTGAAACCCATGGTGGTGACGGCAACGTCGGCCACCGGCACCTGCCAGCGGCCCACCATCTGGTCGCGCGCGGTCATGCCGCCGACCGAGCGATCGCCGATGGTGATCAGGAAGGACTTGTCGGCCACCGTCGGGTGGCGCAGCACGCGGTAGGCGGTTTCGCGCAGCGGATACCTGGACGCGTCGAAGGTCTGGAACTCGGGCTCCAGCGTCTTCACGTCGCGGGTCATGCGCGGCGGCTTGCCCAGCAGCACTTCCAGCGGCATGTCCACCGGATTGTTGTCGAAATGGTCGTCGCGCACCTGCAAATGGCCGTCGTCGGTTGCCGTGCCCAGCACCGCGAACGGACAGCGCTCGCGCTCGCACAGCGCGCTGAAGCGCTCCAGGTCCTGAGGCAGGATGGCCATCACGTAGCGCTCCTGCGCCTCGTTGGACCAGATCTGCATCGGCGTCATGCCCTTCTCTTCCAGATGCACCTTGCGCAGGTGGAAGACGGCGCCGCGGCCGGCGTCGTTCACCAGCTCCGGGAAGGCGTTGGACAAGCCGCCGGCGCCCACGTCGTGGATGGAGACGATGGGGTTGGCCTCGCCCAGCTGCCAGCAGCGGTCTATCACCTCCTGGCAGCGGCGCTCGATTTCCGGATTGCCGCGCTGCACCGAATCGAAGTCCAGGTTTTCGCTATTGGCGCCGGTGTCCATCGACGAGGCGGCGCCGCCGCCCAGGCCGATCAACAGGCCCGGACCGCCCAGCTGGATCAGCAGCGCGCCTTCCGGGATTTCGTTCTTGTGGATCTGCTGCTGCTGGATGCTGCCCAGGCCGCCAGCCAGCATGATGGGCTTGT
>NZ_MKCT01000093.1 GCF_001855555.1 Chromobacterium sphagni
GATCCCAACTGCCCTTACTGCAACAAGTTCTGGAGCGACGCCCGCCCTTGGGTGAAGGCCGGCAAAGTGCAGATCCGCCATATCCTGATCGGAATCATTCAACCGGACAGCCTCGGCAAAGCCGCCGCCCTCCTCGCGGACGCCGACCCGGCGGCGGCGCTGAACCGCCACGAGCTGCAACACGCCGGCGGCGGCGTCAAGCCGCTGGCCAAGCTCCCCAAACGGTGGCGGACAAGCTGGCCGCCAACCATCAGTTGATGGAGCGCTTCGGCGCGTTCGCCACCCCCGCCATCTTCTACAGCGACGTAGGCGGGGCGCTGCAGAAAGCGCAGGGCGCGCCGCCAGCCGCCAGCCTGGCCAGGATCATGGACGGTAAATAAACCAGGCGGCAGCGCATCGATGGGCCATGGCCAGCTTGCCGTGCTGGCGGCGCTGAAAAACGGCGAAGCCTCCACCCAGACGGAACTGGCTCGCCTGCTGCAGATGGAGCAGCCCTCGATGGCACAAACGCTGGCTAGGCTGGAGCGCGGCCAGTTGATCCGGCGCAAGCAAGACCCCGCCAACCAGCGTGCGCAACGGGCGGAAGCGACGAATACCGCGCTGGAGAGCCTGTCGCAGGCGCTGCCGGCAATGGCGGAAGGCAACGCTAAGGCGATGGCTGGCTTCAGCGCCGATGAGGAAGCAGCTTTCGTCAGCTTCCTGCAACGCGTCTACGCCAATCTATGCGACACGCCATGAGCCGCCCGCGCCAGAATCCCTCTGGCCAAGCGCAAGCGCAGGTCGTCTTTATGTGAATAAACGCCCAGCCATCGCCAGGGTCACGTCCTTGCCGACCGGCTATTTCAGATATGACTTGAGCACCTGCAGAACCGCATCCAGGTCCTGCTGTCTTTGCGCTGGCTCGGGCTCATTCACCAGATGCTCGGTCAGATGGCCTTCTATCACTGCCGCCATCAACCCGTTCACCGCGCCGCGGATTGCCGCGATCTGCTGCAGCACCGCGCCGCAGTCCTCGCCTCCCTCGTCCAACCGCTTTTCCAGCGCGGCGGCCTGGCCCTGAATGCGCCGAACCCGCGCCAGCAATTTGGTTTTGTCTCGGATGGTATGCGCCATGCGTTTCTACTCGAATACGAAAAACGATACCGAAGGGTAGCATGCTTATACTGGGGGGCAGTATAATGCGACCGCATCGCCACGCCGAAAGAACACCGCATGACCAACTTTTCCACCCTGCTGCAACAAGGCAATGCCTGGCTGTTCATCCCCAGCGCCATCCTGCTGGGCGCCTTGCACGGCCTGGAGCCCGGCCATTCCAAAACCATGATGGCCGCCTTCATCGTGGCGGTGCGCGGCACCATAGGCCAAGCCATTCTGCTCGGCTTGTCAGCCACCCTATCCCACACTGCCGTAGTCTGGGCAGTAGCAATGACCGGCCTGTATTTCGGCCGCAACTGGAGCATGGAAACCGCCGAGCCCTACTTCCAACTGGCCTCGGCGGCATTGATCATCGCCGTGGCGACCTGGATGATATGGCGGACTAGGCGCAATCTGCTCGCCGAGCGCGTGCACAATCATGAACATCACGGCAACCAGCCCGACGAAAGCCGGATCATAGATACCGGTCACGGCAAGATTAGGCTGGAAATATTCGAACAAGGCGCGCCGCCGCGCTTCCGCCTGTACCGAGAGGACAGCCACGGCCACGCTTGGCCGGTGGCGCAGGTAAAAATGGAGACCGAGCGGCCGGACGGCAACCGCCAGCGCTTCTCCTTTATCCAGCGCGACGGCTTTATCGAGTCGGAGCAGGACATCCCCGAACCGCACCAGTTCATGGCTCGCCTGAGCCTGGGCCACGATCGCCACAGCCATGACTACGATGTGGAATTCATCGAGCGCCATCACCACGCGACGGCGGATGTCGCCGGCCTAGACGCTTCCGCGGCCGGATACCAGGACCCGCATGAACTGGCGCACGCCAACGACATTCGCCGCCGCTTCGCCAATCGCGAAGTCAGCACCGGCCAGATCGTGATGTTCGGCCTGACCGGCGGCCTGATTCCCTGCCCCGCTTCCATCACCGTTCTACTACTCTGCCTGCAGTTGAAGAAAGTGGCGCTGGGCGCGGCACTGGCGCTGTGTTTCAGCATAGGCCTGGCCCTAACCATGGTGGCCTCCGGTGTGTTAGCCGCCGTCAGCGTGAAGCATGTCTCCAGCCACTGGAGCGGCTTTGGCGACCTCACCCGCAAAGCTCCCTACTTTTCCAGCGGCCTGATCGTGCTGGTCGGCCTGTATGTCGGCTACCACGGCTGGGCAGCGCTGCCCTGATCAGGCATTCTCCTGCGTCACGATGCCCGCTCCAGACCACAGCAACTGGAGCGGCGCCGTCTTCTGATCCATTCACGGTCCTACAGCTCCCGTTCTGCCGCTTGCGCCAAAATGCAAAACAAGCAAAATCACATGGCATAAAAATATTTCTCATACAAACAAAATCATGCGCCCTCCCGTCTCGCCTCCCGGCAGCGCCACGCTCCATGCATCCGCGCCAAGCGACAACTACCCATGCTGATACGCAAAGCATCGATTCAAGACCTGCCCGCCCTCCAGGCCCTTGACGAAATGGGCGGCTGTCGGCGACACGAAGTGGCCGATGGTCTGTAATGGGATGGTCACACCGACTATGCCAGCCATCAACCCCAAGGCCTGCCAGGCCAACCGCTGCTGACTTATCTTTGCACGGACAAGGCCTTCCGCCGGCGGGGCGGGGCCTTGAAACTAGTGGCCGCGATCCAGCAGCGCGCGGAGGGCAGGAAGCTGATTTCCTCCACCGAGGATTGGTGTATCGCCAGCCAAAGGATGTTCCAGCAATTAGGCTGGCAAAAAATCGGCGCGCTCGATAACCTCAACAAGGATGGTTCCAGCGAATTCTTCTATGCCGTCGATCTGCTCGCCGCATCACAGCCAGCGGCAGGCAATATCTCGGCGTCGAAGCCGCGCCAGATCCGCGCTGACCCGTAATGCGGGAATCAAGGGCAACATCATGCTGTTCACCGCAATGCGCAGGCCAGATCACCCCGCGGCCATCCTCCGCCCCTTTCGGCTGGACGATATCCCGGACTGGCACGACTACCTGACGCTGCCACAGGCATACAAACACACCAGTTGCAACGTGAGATCTCCAGCGGAACTGGAGTATTACGTTTGGCAGCCAGCTCCAGCCTGCTTGCCTGGGGGCACAGCCATATCGCATAAGAACAAGAGGAGAAAAACATGATCAATCAAGCGCTTGAAGACCACGAGATCGCCGGCTGCTTCGCCGTGATGCGGCAATTGCGCCTGCCCCTGCGGGCAGAGCGCTTTGTCGAAACCGTGCGCGCGAAGATGGCGGAAGGCTATCGGCTGGCCTATCTGCAACAGGATGGCAGGGTGGCCTGCGTAGCCGGCTTTCGCATCGGCCTCAACCTGGCGATGGGAAAAAGCCTGTACGTGGACGACCTGGCCACCGACGAGGCCGCGCGCTCGCACGGCCACGACGCCGCCATGATGGCCTGGCTGCGCCAGCTGGCCAAAGAAGAAGGCTGCGCCGAGCTCCACCTGGACTCCGGCGTGCAACGCCACCGCGCGCACCGTTTCTATCTGAACCAGAACATGGACATCGTCTGCCATCATTTCTCGGAACGCCTGCGCTGAGCGCGCCTATGCTGGAAATCATCGAACACCAGCCGCGCTGGCCGGAGGAGTTCCAACGGACCGCCGGGCAACTGCAGGCCACGCCGGGGGCGCTGGCGCTGCGGATCGACCACATCGGCTACACCGCGGTGCCGGGTTTGGCGGCCAAGGGCGTGATCGACGTCCAGGTCGCGGTGGCGGATCTGGACGACGCGGTGATCGCAAGCCTGGCGGCAGGCGGATTCGTTCATAGGCCGGTCAAACAGGATCATGCGCCGGCGCGGATGACGATTAGCGAAAATTGTTCTTCCGCGAGCTCGTCGGCCAGCGCCGCGCCCACATCCATGTGCGCCGGGCCGGCAGCGCCAACCAGCGCTATGCATTGCCGTTCCGCGACTATCTGCGCGCCCATCCCGCCACGTCCGCAGCCTACGGCGAGTTGAAGCGGCGGCGGGCTGCCCACTTGGCCGATCCGGACCGCTATCCCGACATCAAGGACCCGGCGGTGGACCATGGGCGGCGCGAACCGGCTGGCAATCGGGCTGAGTCAGACCGTTGCTTTCCCAATCCAGATACAGGCCATGCACCGCCGGATCGAGAAAGGACAAGCGGATCAGATTGCGCTGTTAGGGAGGAATGACGGCAAAGTCCAGGTACAAGGCCTCGGCGGGCGCATTCCAGGCCAGCACGTCCATGTGGCGGCCAATGACGATGGCCGGCGTGTCGCGCAATTGCCGCAGCAAGCGCAGCGTCTGCTCGCCGGCCTTTTGCGTGGCGTAGCGGTAGCGGCGGATGCCGCCGTGACGCGCCAGGCTCAACAGATAATTTTCCTGGTCTTCATTCAGCCGCAAGCTGCGGGCGATGGCCGCCAGCGCGGAGCGGGACGGCGACAGCCTCCCCTGCTCCAGGCGGGTGTAATAGTCGATGCTGACGCCGGCCAATTGCGCCACTTCCTCGCGGCGCAGCCCCGGCACCCGGCGCGGGTAGCCAAGTTCCGGCACGCCCACATCGGCCGGCCGCAGTTGCGCGCGGCGCGCGCGCAGGAATTCGCCCAATTCGTTGTTTGTGCTCATCGCCGCATCATTTCATAACTCCTGTTCCGCAAACAGGGAATAACTTTCCCAGGAACCGCTCTCCCTATCCGCCCCGGGGCGCCTGCCCTACCTTGTCGGACATAGGGCAGCCGCCCGCCGCCTTCACCAAGAGAGCATCCATGAAAACCAGCATCCGGTTCAACAACAACGGCCTGAAAATGGCCGACCATCCTTACCTGCCCGTCGACATCCAGCCTGGCGAGAAGCGCGCCGCCATCGCCGTCAGCCACCAGTTTGGCGGCGTCAAGGAGCAGACCGCCGGCCTGTACGCGCAAAAACTGTCCGAGCGCGGCTTCATCGCGCTAGCCTTCGGTGCCAGCCACCAAGGCGAGAGCGAAGGCGAACCGCGCCTGCTGGAAGACCCGGCGGCGCGACTGGAAGACATCAGCAGCGCGGTAAGCTACCTATCCACCCATGAACAGGTCGATCCGCAACGCATCGGCGCGCTGGGCATTTGCGCCTCTGGCGGCTATGTAGTCAAGGCCGCTCAGACCGAACGCCGCATCCGGGCGGTTGCGGCCATCAGCGCCGTCGACATCGGCCTGTTTTTCCGCGAAGGACTGGGCGGCGGCGGCAGCACTGAAGCGCTTAAGCAACTGCTGGAACAAGTGGGCCGCGAGCGCACCCTAGAGGCCCAGGGCGGCGCGCCGCGCTACGACCCCATCTTGCCGCACACGCCCGCCGACGTGAGCGCAAGCACCCCCAGCCTGTATGCGGAAGGAACCGACTATTACCGCACCGCCCGCGCCCAGCATCCCAACTCGCCCAACCGTTACTTGTTCCGCAGCATAGACCGCATCACCGCCTATTCCTCGTTCGACCATGTGGAGAGGATCGCGCCGCACCCGCTGCTGCTGATCGCCGGCAGCCGGGCGGATACCCGCTACTTCAGCCAACTGGCTTACGACAGGGCGCAGCAGCCCAAGGAGCTGCTCCTGCTGGAGGGAGCCAGCCACATCGACCTGTACGACCGCGAGCAATACGTGGCGCCGTCGGTGGCCAAGCTGGACGCATTCTTCCACACCCACCTGTAAGCAAGACCGGTACTTCCTAGAATGGATGGAGGCGCAGTCCATGCGCCTCCATTTTTCGCCTCGGCCGAGACCACCATGAACAATTAGCACCACCCGGCTGGAAGCCTTCAGCGATGGCGTGTTCGCCATCGCCATCACGCTGCCGATACTGGAAATCAAGGTGCCCGCCGCGGACAAAATCCTGCGCGAAGGAGAATTGTGGCAGGCCCTGGCGCAGCACAGACCCAGCTACACCGGCTTCGCCATCAGTTTCGTGACCATAGGCATCATGTGGGCCAACCACCACGCGCTGTTCAAATATATTCGCCGGGTGAACCGGCAGCTGCTGGCCAATCTGTTGCTGCTGGGCGTAAAGCTTCCTGCCTTATCCCACCGCGGTGCTGGCGGAATACCTGGCCAAGCCGGAAATGCGGACGGTGGCGACGATGTTCTACGGCGCCACGCAGGTGTTCAACTCCTTTACCTACAACCTGTTCTGGCGCCCGGGCTACCGCCAGCCTGAGCTGCTGGCGCCCAATCCGCATCCGCGCGGCATGCGCACCACCAACCGGCGCTACCGGCTGGAACTGCTGTGCTATGCGCTGGCCACCCGATTGGCGCTGCTCAATGCCTGGCTCAGCCTCGCCATCCATCTGACGCTGGCACTATGGAACGCCGTTTCCGAGCGCAAGGAGTAAAAGCCGGGCGACAGCCGGTTCGGTTCCTCCGAAAGCCAAGGCTGCTGACAGAAATTGACTCAGGCATGGCTTACGTTTGGATGCCCGATAAACGCGGCAACGCCTCGGGCATCCACTCAAAGCTTAATTAAGGGCAATCCTCATGACACGCGCCATCACCATCATCACCGAGAATTTTTCCGACTGGGAAACCGCCCTGATCAACTCCGCCGGTCGTGGCTATTACGGCTTCGACATACACTTCGCCGCCCCCGGCGGCGCGCCGGTGACATCCTCGGGCGGCATGATGGTCACCCCGCATCTGGCGATAGAGTCGATCCGGCTGGATGAGCTTGACCTGCTGATCGTTTGCGGCGGCACCATCTGGCAAACCGACCAAGCCCCTGACATCACAGCCCTGGTTGCCGCCGCCCACGCCAGAAACATCGTGGTTGCCGGCATTTGCGACGGCACCCGCGTGCTGGCGCAAGCGGGCGTGCTGGATACCGTCAGCCATACGTCCAACTCGGCAGAAAACCTGTCGGTGCCGAACTACGCCGGAGCCGCTTGCTATCAGGATGTTCCCTACGCGGTTGCCGATCAGGGTGTCGTCACCGCCCCAGGCACCGCTCCAGTCAGTTTCATGGCGGGAATTCTCGCCGCGCTGAATATCGGCGGCGCGGATCTGGACGCCTACCTGGCGCAACACGCTGCCGAACACCTCTGGCCCGCTTAAAACCCGCCGGTTCGCATCGCCGCAGGCGCTTGCCTGGCCTTATCGGCGACGCCCCGGCGGCGCCGTGGGCGTCAAACTGCGTCCTCAGCGATGCCCTGCTGCTTCCGCCATTCCCTCAGCAATGCCTGGCGGCGGCGCGGGTAGCGCTCATCGAGGCTTTCGCACTGTTGCATCTGATCGCAGCGGAAATGGCGGAAATCCCGCCGCAACTCGCACCAGGCCGCCAACACCTGCGCCCTTTCGAAGAAGCCCAGCGCGAACGGCCACACCACCCGCTCGCTCTCCTCCCCCTTGGCATCCCGGTAGAGCAGAATCAGCTTGATCTGTTGTCGAATGGCGTCGCGCAACCTCGCCATGTCCACGCCGGTGGGCGATGCGTACGCCGGCCCCACCAGCAAAGCCGCATCCTCCAGCTGCAAGCGCAGATCGGCAGGCAGCACCGCCGCCACCTTGGCCAGCGCATTGCCGGCGGCATCCACCAGCCTGGCGTCGGCCCGCTTTGCCACCCAGCGCATGCCCAGCACCAATGCCTCCAGCTCTTCCTCGGCAAACATCAAGGGCGGCAACAGGAAACCGGGACGCAGCTGGTAGCCCAGCCCCGGCTCGCCGGCGATGTCGGCCCCTTGCAACTGCAGGCTGGCGATGTCGCGGTACACGGTGCGCACGCTGATGCCCAGTTGCGCCGCCAGCGCGGCGGCGGTCACGGGATAACGATGGCGGCGCAGCAGCTGCAGCAAATCCAACAGACGTTCGGAGCGCGACATGGCTCAGCCAAGCGCCGGATAGCCGCTCTCGCCGTCCGGCCACGACGTCAGCACTTCGAAGCCATTGTTGGTCACGGCTACCATATGTTCCCACTGCGCCGACCAGGAGCCGTCCTGCGTCACCACTGTCCAACCGTCGCCTAGCTGGCGGGTGGGCGCCTTGCCGGCGTTGATCATGGGCTCGATGGTGAACACCATGCCGGGCTTGAGCCTGAGGCCGGCGCCGCGCCGGCCGTAATGCAGCACCTCCGGCTCCTCGTGGTAAACCTTGCCTATGCCGTGGCCGCAGTACTCGCGCACCACGCTGAACCCGGCCTGCTGGGTGACGGTCTGGATCGCGTGGCCGACATCGCCCAGCGTGGCGCCGGGGCGTACTTCGCGAATGCCGGCCCACATCGCCTGATGGCAGGTTTCCACCAGCCTCTTCGCCTCGGGCCTGGGCGCGCCGACAAAGTACATACGGCTGCTGTCACCGTGCCAGCCGTCCTTGATCACCGCCACGTCGATATTGACGATGTCGCCGTCCTGCAATATCTGCTTTTCCGACGGAATGCCATGGCACACCACCTGATTGACCGAGGCGCAGATGGTCTTGGGATAGCCGTAGTAGCCGATATTGGCCGGAATGGCGCGCTGCGCCTTGACGATGTGCTCGCGGCAGATAGCATCCAGTTCCTCGGTGCTGACGCCCGGCCGCACATGCTCGCCTATCATCGCCAGCAGCTCCGCCACCAGCTTGCCCGCCTCGCGCGCTTTGGCCACGTCGGCAGGCGACTTGATCTTCACCCCGCTCATCGCGCCGTCTCCGTCGCCTTATGTTGCAGATCGAGCGGATGCCCCTCCTGGCTGGAGCGCAGCAGCAATTGGCAGATTTCACTGTAGCGCAGGTCCGGGTGCAGCTCGGCAAGCATGCCTATGCGCAGCCAGTGTTCGGCCTGGGAGTTGATCGAACGGCTCAGCGCCTCGCTGGCAGTACGCAGATTGTCATGCATCTGCTCGGAAATCTTGACTATGCCCATATCCGTTCCATATACGTTCAATAAACGAAACGTATAACAAATTTCCGCCGCGCACAAGCCGTGCCGCGTCTCGACTGGCTCCTCCAGCCATGCCGCAACCCGGGGGGAGGGAATCAGGCATCGCACTGGCCGCTGTGGCGGACAGCCAACACCCGCAAGCCTTGGTTTTCCTGCTCGGCCAGCGGCACTGAACAGCGTCGGATGGAAAAATCGCCATCATGCTTGCTTTTCATTTTGATAATGTACAAAATCAAAATATGAAACAAGACAAAGACAAGCAACGCGGCGGCAAACGCGACGGCGCCGGGCGAAAGTCCGCCTTCGGCGGCGACAAGACCGTCCCCCTGCGCGTGCCGGAACCGCTCAAACCCATCCTGCGGCAGTGGCTGGACGACTACCGCAGCTGGCGTACCGCCAACAGCCAAGAAGCCGGCAATTTCCGCACCTTGGGCAAGCAGTTGAGCGAGCTGTCGCTGCCCTTGTTCGCCGGCAGCGTGCCAGCCGGCTCGCCGGTGCCGACCGATGACCTGAAGGAAGCGGACATCGACCTCAACGCCCACCTGGTCAGCCGCCCCGGCGATACCTTCATGGTGACGGTGAAAGGTGATTCGATGCAGGGCGCAGGCATCCATGACGGCGACCTGCTGTTGGTGGAACGCAGCCGCGAGCCGCGCAACGGCAAGGTGGTGGTGGCCGCGCTCAATGGCGAACTGACTGTGAAAAGGCTGGAAAAAAGCGCCAACGGCCTGCGGCTGCTGCCGGAGAACCCGGCCTACCAACCCATCCCCGTGCCGGAGGACGCTTCGTTCTTGATCTGGGGCGTGGTGACCAATGTCATCCACAAGGTGGATTAGTCTGGAGGAGAGTCAGATGGGCAAGCCAAGCGATTGCATCAAGATGAAATTCAACGACTGGAAACGGCTGCCAAGGCCTTACCGCGCCATGATAGAGGGCCAGCCGCAAGTGCTGGTGAGCCGGCCGGGACGCAATTTTTTCATGCCGGTGCAGTTTGTCTAACCTGGTGTCACGCAGTTGCCGAACCGCGTGTCGGCGGGCGCATACAAGACACCAGTCAATGCTTGCTCAGGCCGAAGAAATTACGGATGCGCTCCACCAGCTCGCCGCGGCGCGGGGCTTCGCCATCGCCGGCCAACAACTCCTCCGGCATCCGATTGCGTCGCTCCTCCAGACGCTCGGCCAGGATGGACGAGATGGTTTCCGCCAACTCCTTGCGCGATACCAGAATGGTCTGAAACGCCTCCTTGTCCAGCCGCAGGCACTCGACATTGGAGCGGGCGATGACCGTCCCGGAGCGGGACTCGCCGGTCATCAACCCCATCTCGCCGAAAAAACTGCCCGCCTTCAGCACATCCACCAGCTTGCGGCTGCCGTCCGGCATGCTCACCCACACCTCCACTTCGCCTGACAACATGATGTACAGCCAATGCGCCACCGAACCTTGATGCATGATGATGTCGCCGGTGACGAAGGGCGTGAACTTCAGTTGATCGGCCAGCACCACCATTTCCTCGTCGTTCAGGCTGGACAGCAGCTCCACCTTGCGCAGCGCCAGCACCCGCTCCTCCAGGTGCTTCTTCATCCGCGCCTCCATGTACTTCTCGTTTTCCTTGATGGTCAGCACATTGTAAAAAGGCGAGGCCATGCGCAGGTTGTGGCGGCGCAGCGCCGCATCAATATGGGTGCGGACGATGGAGTCGGTCAGGTCGTCCGCCGCCAGATTGGTCAGCCAGTAGCGCACCGCGTAGCGGCTGTAGCCGTTTTCAAAACCCATCAGTATGCAATTGGGCTCAGGCGACAGCGCCACCCCGGGCAACTGCGCCTCGCGCAGCGACTTTTCCACCACGGTGATGATCTGGGTGGGCAGCGTGTCCCAGTTGATGTTGAACCACACCCAGCGCCGCCATTGCTGGGGACAGCCATGCCGCTTGCCCAATATGGCGAAGTGGTTCTTCATCAGCACGCTGTTGGGAATGACCAAGGTTTCCCAATTGCGGGTTTCCACTGTGGTGGCGCGCCAGTTGATTTCCACCACCCGTCCCACCAGATCCCCCACCTTGACCCAGTCGCCTATTTCCACCGAGTTATCGAATTGCAACGACAGGCCGGCCAGGATATTGCCCAGCGTGTCCTGCATGGAAAAAGCCAGCACGGCGGTAATCACGGCGGAGGTGGTGACGATGTGGCTCAGATCCAGACCCGCCAGCCGCAACAACACCAAGCCCCAGCCGACATAGCCGACGGTGACCAGGATGTCTTCCAGAATGCGGGGAGGATGCAGGCGCAGGACGGGCATGAACAGTCGGAACAGCAGCATCGCCCACAAGCGGATCAGCGCCAGGCCCATCACCACCACGGCCCCCTGGCGCACCATTTGCCCCGGAGCGATCTGGCTGCTGAAGTTGACCACCAGCAGGGCCGCCAGCGTGATCAGCAGCGTGCGCAGCACCCGTTTGCGGCTGTCCGGCCGCAGCAGATACAGCATCAGGGCGAAGGCTGCGGTGACGGCAACAAAAACCGTCAGCGAGCCATACCAGACAGCTGGGATCAGCCGTTCCAGCCAACCGACCGCGGGAAGGGGTTCCATGCTATCTCCGCCAGTTTTTTGTTTTATAGACAGCCCGGGCGGCAGATAAAAAAAATCCCTCCCGCGAGGGAGGGGTGCAAGGTATCGGGGAAGTGTAAGATCCGCAGCCGAGCTGGCCGGCAGAAATTACAGCGTCTTGTTTATACCAAAACAAGACGCCATTTGATGTTAACAATAGTTCCCGCTTTGCGGTATGAGTATATCTACTTACCCAGCCTTGCCATCAGGATATCGTGAATGCTTTCAGGCTCTTGCTCGCGGCGTATGGCCTCGAACAATTGCCCCGCCTCCGGCCAGGTACGCTTGAGCAAACCCAGCCACTGTTTCAGCCTGGCCACCGGGTAGCGGTTTTCACCCGACTTCTCCCAGCATTGGCGGAAGAAATCCGCCACCCAGGGCATCATGACGGCCCACTCCATCGGACCCGCGCCGTCGCCCGCCACGATTCGCGCCGCCAGGTCCGGACACGCCACCAGCCCGCGGCCTATCATCACGGTATCGCAACCGCTTTCCTGCCGAATCGCCCGGTAATCGTCCAGCGTCCATACCTCGCCGTTGGCGATGACCGGAATGGCGATGGCCTCGCGAATGCGCGCGATCCAGTCCCAATGCGCCGGCGGCCGGTAGCCCTCCACCTTGGTGCGGCCATGCACCGTCAACTCGGCGGCGCCGGCGCTTTCTATCGCCTGCGCGCACTCCAGCGCCCGGCTCTTGTCCTCGTAGCCCAGCCGCATCTTGGCGGTCACCGGGATGCCGGCAGGCACCGCTCGCCGCATGGCGGAAACAATCTCGTGCAACAACTCCGGCTCGTTCAGCAGGACAGCGCCGCCGCGATGGCGGTTGACAGAGGGCGCGGGGCAGCCGAAATTCAGGTCCACGCCCGGCGCGCCCAAGCTGGCGGCCTTGGCGCCGTTTTCCGCCAGGCAGGCCGCATCCGAACCCAGCAGCTGCACCCGCACCGGCACGCCGGCGCGGGTATTGCCCGCACGCTCCAGCTCCGGTGCCAGGCGCAGGAAAGTGCGTGTAGGCAGCAGCGCCGAGGTGACCCGCACGAACTCGGTAACGCACATGTCTATGCCCCCGATGCGGGTCAGCACATCGCGCATCACATCGTCAACCAGACCCTCCATCGGGGCAAGCACCAGCTTCATTGTCTAACCTACTGAAAAAGGGCGTTATTGTAACGCAGCCGCCACAAGAACATGACGGAGATTGTCGATGACCACCACCCTCAACATCGCCACGCCGGAATCCGTCGGCAGCTGGTTGCCGCTGTTCACCTCCTACCTGGCCTTCTACAAGGTCAGCCAGCCCCCGGAGCAATGCCTCGATTTTCTGAGCGAAAGGCTGCGCCGGCGCCAGGCCGTGGCCTTCGTCGTCAGCACGGACAATCGCCCACAGGGCTTTGCCATGATGTACACCGGTTTTTCCTCATTATCGCTGCAGCCTTGCTGGGTGCTGCACGACCTGTTCGTCGCGCCCGACGCCAGAGGCCAGGGCTTCGGCCAGATGCTGGCGCAGCGCTGCCAGCAATACGCCCGCGACATGGGCGGCGGCGAGATCATGTTGCAGACCGCCCACGACAATCTGGACGCGCAAAAGCTGTACCAGAGCCAAGGCTTCAAGCTGGACGAGGATTTCCGGGTGTATTACTGGAACAGCCGGCATTCTTGACGATCATCGCGGCCTGCGGCATGCTCGCCAGCCCTTGCCGCCAAGCCCAGGAACCCACATGCCAGAACAGGGAATCTACCAGCACTTCCGCGACCGCCGGCTCTACCAGGTGCTGGGCATCGCCAAGCATTCGGAGACGCTGGAGCCCATGGTGGTCTACCGCGCGCTTTACGGCGACTACAGCCTGTGGACCAGGCCTGCAAGCATGTTCGACGAGATGGTTGCGCATGAGGGACGACAAGTGCCGCGCTTCCGCCTGATGCCGGCTCGGTGAGCCCGCGATGCGCATCTACCGCACCGACCAGTTCCCGCTGCCCTTGCCCGACGGCCACCGCTTCCCGGCGGAAAAATACCGCCTGCTGGCCGATAGTGTAGCCCTCTTCGCCGCGGAGCGGATGGAGCCGGCGCCGGCCGCCAGCACCAACGAACTGGCCCAGGCCCACGATCCGGCCTACATCGATGCAGTGATGCAAGGCACGCTGGACGCTCGGCTGCAACGCGAAATCGGCCTGCCATGGTCTCCGCAGCTGGCCGAACGCAGCTGCCGCTCGGTCGGCGCCACCGTCGCCGCCAGCCGCAGCGCGCTGCTGGACGGCTGCGGCGTCAACCTGGCAGGCGGCACGCATCATGCCGGCCGCCAACACGGCAGCGGCTTCTGCGTGTTCAACGACGTCGCCGTCGCCGCCCTGCTGATGCTGAGCGAGGATCGCGCCCGCCGCGTGCTGGTGATAGATCTGGACGTGCACCAGGGCAATGGCACCGCCGCCATCACCGCTGACGAGCCGCGCGTCTACACCTTCTCCATGCATGGCGCGCGCAATTTCCCGTTCCGCCGCAGCGCCAGCAGCCTGGACATCGACCTGCCGGACGGCACCGGCGATGCCCGCTATCTATCCATCCTCGCCGATGCGCTGCCGCGGCTGTTTGCCGAGTCCGCGCCCGATCTGGTGTTTTACTTGGCCGGCGCCGACCCCTACCGCGGCGACCGGCTTGGCCGGTTGGCACTGAGCCGGGAAGGGCTGGCCAGACGCGACCGGATGGTGATGGAGGCCTGCCGGCGCTACGATGCCGCGCTGGTGCTTACCATGGCCGGCGGTTAC
>NZ_MKCT01000094.1 GCF_001855555.1 Chromobacterium sphagni
GCCCGGTGATCGGCATTGCCGCCGACATGGGCCGGCACGATTCCGCCGCCATCTGCATCGCCGCCACCAACTGCTGTTCGCCGCCGCCGGCTGCATCACCATCGAGCTGGAGAAGACGCTGTGCCTGCTGCTGCCCACCCGCGCCGCCTGGATACCGGCCGGCACGCCCCACCGCGCGCTGATGCGCGGCGTGGTAGCCTACCGTTCCTTGTACTTCTCCGCTGATTTGCCGTTCTTTGCACCGCCCTTGCAGGTAGTGGCGGTGAATCCGCTGCTGCGTGAGGTGATAGAGCGGATGGCGTTCTGGGAGTGGGACCGGCCGGAACCGCAGCAGCGCAGCCTGCTGCAGGTGTTCGGCGAGGAAATGCAGGCGGCGCGGCGGGAAAGCTGGCAATTGCCGTTTCCCGTGGACGCGCGGCTGGGCGCGTGGCTGCGGGAGGTGAGGGATGGTGCCTTACCGCCTCGCTTGCGGCAGTTGACCGGCAGAATCGGCGCCTGCGAGCGCACCATCAGCCGGCTGTTTCTGCGCGAAACCGGCATGTCATACCAGGCCTGGCGCCAGCAGTGGCGTTTGTTGCGGGCGATGGAGCGGCTGGCGGAGGGCGGCGGCCTGAGCCGGGTGGCGCAGGAGCTGGAGTTCGCCAGCGACAGCGCCTTCATCGCCTTCTTCCGCCAGCACACCGGGCAGACCCCCTGGCGTTATCTGCAGGGCGGCGACGGATTGCCGCCGCCCGATCCTTGTCAATCCAGCGTGTCCAGGTAGTCGCGCGCCGGCCAGCCGGCGCTCTGCCGCCAGGGCAGCGGCGTGGATGGGGCCAGCGCCTGCGGCGTGACGCGTATGGTTTCACGCTGGCGGCCATCGGCCGAGCGTACTTCTATTTCCAGCGGCATCTGCCAGCGCCGGCTCCAGCGCAACGTTTTGCCGCCCTCGGCGCTGGCCTTGCGGTAGAGGGTGATGTCGGCACTTTCTTGCCGGCGGGAAAAGCCCTTTAGCCGTGCGTGGTCGACCAGCTGGCTGGCTTGCGGCCAGGAGCCGTTGAAGCCGACATCGCTCCATTCGCGCGGCGCCACCTGGATTCTCTCTTTCCTGCCAGCATGGATGAACTCCAGTTGCGGCTGTTTCCTGCCATCCAGCCAGACATGGCGCCGCGCGGCGGCGTAGTCCAGGTGCTGGTGGCCGTCGTCGTCGTGGCGCTGAGCTTGGCTGGAGCCAAGCCGCTCGCGCCAGACATGCTGGCCCTGGCGGATCCATTTTTCGCTGTAGCGCACGGTTTTTTCCACGCCGTCGGCGCCGCGGCTGACGGTTTCATAACGCACCACCGCCTGCAGATCGGGAGCGGCGGCCTGGGCGGCGGCGGCCAGCGCCAGCAGGGCGCTGATCAACAAGTTTTTCATTGGCATTCCATTCTGCAACAGGCAAAAACGCGCAGCCTGGCGGCCGCGCGGCGAACGCGGGGCGGCTTACAGGCCCAGCGCGCTCTTGATCAGGCCGAATACCCGGGTGTTGTCCATCACGCCCTTGAAGCGCTGGCTGCCGGCGCCGCCGGACATCAGCATCACGTCGCCGCCGCCATGGGTTTCGCTGGACAGGCGGATGCCGGTTTCCTGCTGGTAGTCGTCGCCGGTGGCGGTGGCCGAATCCACCGAGACGCGGCTGGACTTGCGGTTGGGGCCGTTGCCGAACACCAGGGTGGTGTAGACCGCGCCGTCCGCGTCCTTGGCCTCCTTGCCGTCCACATAGCTGCGCGACACGTCGTGGATAGGATTGCCGCGCTTGGCGTAGCCGTTGATGGCGAGGGTGTGGTCGTGATCTGCGGTGACCACGATCAGGGTGTTGGACAGGTCCGCTTTGGCGAGCGCGGTCTTGATCGCCTCGTCGAAGGCGATGGTGTCGGCCAGCGCGCGTTTGGCGTTGGTGCCGTGCAGCGCGTGGTCGATGCGGCCGCCTTCCACCATCAGCACGTAGCCTTTGCCATTTTGCGACAGCAGGTCCATCGCCTTGGCGGTCATCTGCGCCAGGCTGGGCTGGTCCACCTTGTTCTTCACCCGGTCCAGCTCGTATTCCAGATGGTCCTTGCCGAAGATGCCCACCAGCCGGCTTCCCGCCTTGGCGTTGATCGCCGCCAGCTCGCTGCCGGTTTGCGCCAGTTGATAACCCTGCTGGGTGAACTCCTGCAGCAGATTGCGGCCGTCGCCGCGTTTGCCGCCCTGGGCCTTGGGCAGAAAGAACTTGGCGCCGCCGCCCATCAGCACGTCCAGACCGCCGCCCAGCCTGGCGTTGTAGCCTGCGCCGCCCGGCACCGCCTGGGCGATGATGTCCGATTCGGCGTCGCGGTGGCAGACGTGGGCGTAGGTGGCGGCGGGGGTGGCGTGGGTGACGCGGGTGGTGGTGACCGCGCCTATCGCCTTGCCCTGGGCCTTGGCCAGCTCCAGCAGGGTGGCGGCGGGCGCGCCGTTGCCGGCGCCGCAGTTGCCGCTGCCGTCGCTGTTGGGTTCGATGGCGCGGGTGTCGGCGCTCATCGAGATGACTTCGTTGTTCATCTTGACGCCGGTCATATAGGCTGACATCGACGGCGCGCTGTCGGTGGTCTGGGCGTCGAGGGAGAAGGTCTTGACGCGCGCGGTGCGGTCAAGCTTTTCCATATTGAGCTTGCCGCTTTCGCCGTATTGGTAAATGCGCGCGGCGGTGATGGTGGCGGGCCCCATGCCGTCGCCCAGAAAGAAGATCACGTTTTTCGCTTCGCCGGCGGCGTGAGCCGGGACGGTTTGCATGGCGGCCAGGATGGCGGCGGCCAGCAGCGGTTTCATCACGGTTTGCATTGTTGTTTTCCTTGTTGTGCTTACAGGCCGGCGGCCTTTTTGACCAGGCCGAACACTTCTATGTTTTCTAGGAAGCCGTGGATGCTGTCCGCGCCCTGGCCGATGGCGCCGATATAGACGTCGGCGCCGCCGTGAGTTTCGCCGCCGGCCGGCATGCGTATCGCCGCTTCCTGGTGGTATTCATTGGCCGAGACGACATCGTCGGTCAGCGCCGCGGCCGCGCCGCGCTGGTCATTGACGCGGTTTTCCCCGTTGCCGAAGCCGATGATGGAATAGGGCATGCCGTCGGCGTCGGCGAGGTTCTTGCCGCTGACGTAGTCCTTGGCCAGGCCCAGCACGCCGGGATTGCCGGGCGCGGTCTTGCCGGTGCGCTTGGCGTAGCCGTTGAGCACCAGGGTGTGGTCGTGGTCGGCGGTGACGACGATCAGGGTGTTCTTCAGGCCGGGGTCGCGCTGCTGCATCGCGTCGATGGCGGTCTTGATCGCCTGGTCGAAGGCCACGGTGTCTTGCAGCGCCTTCTTGGCGATGGTTTCGTGCAGCGCGTGGTCGATGCGGCCCCCTTCCACCATCAGGAACATGCCCTGCTTGCCGCTGCGGTTCTCCAGCATCGCGATGGCCTTGGCGGTCATTTCGGCCAGGCTCGGTTCCTTGCCGGGATCGCGGTCCAGGTCGTAGCTCATGTGGCTGCTGGTGAACAGACCCACCGCGCGCTGCGTCTTGGCCGGGTTGATGGCGTCGAAGCCGGCCTTGTCGGCGGCATAGCCGTAGCCGCTGGCTTTCAGTTCCGCCACCAGGTCGCGGCCGTCGGCGCGCTTGCCGCCGGCGGCCTTGGGCAGGAAGAACTGGCGGCCGCCGCCGAACACCACGTCCACGCCGTCCTTCAGCGCGCCGTTGTAGAGTGCGCCGCCGGGCACCAGTTGGGCGGCGATGTCGGTTTCTGCGTCGCGGTGGCAGACGTGCGCGTAGGTGGCCGCCGGGGTGGCGTGGGTGACGCGGGTGGTGGTGACCACGCCGGTGGCCTTGTTGGCGGCCTTGGCCAGCTCCAGCAGCGTGGAAACCGGTTTGCCGTTGCCGGCGCCGCAATGGGAGGCGAGGTCGGTTGTCGGGGACTTGGCCACGGTGTCGGTGGACATCGAGATGACTTCGTTGTTCATCTTGACGCCGGTCATGTAGGCCGACATCGACGGCGCGCTGTCGGTGACCTGGGCGTCGTTGGAGAAGGTCTTGACGAAGCCAGACTCGGGCAGGGTGTCCATCGTCAGCTGGCCGTCTTCGCCCACCGCGTAGATGCGGGCGGCGGTGGTGGTGGTGATGCCCATGCCGTCGCCAAGGAAGAAGATCACGTTCTTGGCGGTGGCGGACGGGAGGGCTTCGACGTTGTCCTGCGGGCGGTTGACACCGCCGCCGCCGCTATTGCAGGCGGCGAGGCCGATAGCCATGACTAGGCTGATGCTGAGACTGAAAGTGCGCATTTGAATAACCTTTTTTATTAAAAAATGCGCACAAATATTATTTTCTGCAGGTTTCTGCTCAAATACCTTGAGGTTAAGTTTTTAAGAATGAAAAGTTAAATGTCATGAATATGCGTGGGTCAGCATTTCCACAGATGGGCGAGGAAGGAGACCCGCACCTTGGCGTCGCCGGCGGGGCAGGGGGCGGTGACTTTCAGGCCGGGCTTGCCGGTGTCGCGCAGCAGCGGTTCGCCATAGGGCGGGCCGTCGGCGCGGCGGATGGCGGCGACTATCGGTTCGCTGGGCTTGGCGCCGGCGGAGATCACCACGCAGATCTCCTCGCTGGCGATGCGCACGAAGCTGCCGGGCGGGTAGATGCCCAGCATTTTGATCAGCATGGTGGTGAAGGATTGATCGAACTCGGTGTCCTTGCGCTGGAAGATGTGGCCCAGCGCTGCGGCGGGCAGCAAGGCCGAGCGGTAGCGTCGCGGCAGCAGCTTGGCGCAGGTGATGTCGGCCAGATGCAGCAGGTGGGCCGGCGGCAGGATCTGCTCCCTCGGCAGGCCGAAGGGGTAGCCGGTGCCTTGCCAGGACTCGTGATGGGTCTGCACCAGCGTGTGCCACAGCTGGTCTTCCACCCCGGCCTCGCGCAGGATGGCCGAACTCATGATGGGATGGTCGAGTATCGCCTGCCTCTGCGTGGTGTTGAGACGGTCCTGCTGGGAGAACAGCTCGTTCTGCAGCTCTATCTGGGAGATGTTCATCGTCAGCGCGGCGCAGATCAGCGTTTCGCGGTGGCGCGGCGGCAGCGGAATCTGGCGGGTGAGAATGGCCAGCAGCGCCGCGGTGTGCAATGAGTGGGCGACGCTGTATTCAGCGAACGGCACCAGGAAGATCGACGCGGTCAGCGCGTCAGGGTATTTTTCCGCCAGTTGGATCAGCGTCTGGGCGATCTCCATCACCTTGGCTTCCAGGCCGGGGGTGGCCAGCGCGTAATACAGCATGCTGCGCACCCGCTGCTGCAGGAAAGAGATGTCCTCGAACAGCGAGTGTTTCCGGCTGTCGTTGAGATTGGGCTTGTCTACCGGCTTGGCCGGGGAGCGGCCTTCGGCGAAACCCATGCTCAGCAGCTTCTGCTTCAGTTCCGACGTCAGCACGTAATGGCCGCGCTTGAGCAGCAGAAAGCCGTTTTTGGAATAAACGTCCACCGGCAATTCCTTGCCGATGGACACCATGGCCGAATACACCTTGGCCGGTTTTTTGGTGGAGTCCACTGTCATGATGGTGGCCGCTTGCGGCGTCAATATTTACAGAATGATAATCTATTGTCATCGCAAGTTGGCAGTTTTCACCATCTATCTGGGCAACTCGCTCCAGACTTTCAACAGCCGCTTCACCGAGACCGGGTACGGTGTCTTCAATTCCTGGGCGAACAGGCCGACGCGCAGCTCCTCGAGCTGCCAGCGGAAGTCCAACAGCGCCTGGCTGGCTTCGCCGCTGTCCTGCTGTTCGGCGACGCGGGCTTCCCATTTCTGCCATAGGTCGCGGATCTCGGCGCCGCGCTGGCCGTCGCGTTGCGGGTTGGCCGGCTGCTTGTCCATGCGCAGGCTCATCGCGCGCATATAGCGCGGCAGGTGCGGCAACTGGCTCCACGGCGTGGCGGCGAGAAAGCCCTTGTAGACCAGGCGCTCCAGCTGCTGTTTCAGCTCGAAGCCCAGCTTGTGCTTTTGCAATTTGATGGTCAGCGGGCCGTACTCGCCGGCGATCTGGTTCAGGTATTGCGTCACCGCCTGGTTTACCGCCGGCAGCCGGGTGCGGGCGCGGTTCTTCTGCTCGTTGAACGCCTTTTCATTGCGCGGCAGCGCGTCCTCGCCGATGAAGGCGCGATCGCAGATGCAGGCGATGGCATCCAGCATCAGCTCGTCGACATTGGCCACCGCGCGCAGCTGCAGGCCGATCTGGGTGATGCCGGGCAGGCCCTTGCCCAATTGCTTCATCTGCTCCTTCAGCTGCAGCTGCAACAGCCGCACCACGCCCTGGCGGTGGTGGCGTTCCGCCGCCAGCTGGGTGTCGAACAGCCGGATCGCCACCTTGTCGTCCTCCAGCGTCAGCGCCGGATAGCCGGTGAGCTGCTGGCGACCGCGGGCGAACTGTATGCTTTCCGGCAGTTCGCCGAAGTCCCAGGCCTTGACGTCGTCGCGCTCGAAGTCGGCGCTGGTGTCGCGGAAGGTGAGCTGCGCCGCCTGGCCGAACTGCTTCTGCAGCGCGGCCAGATCCCGGCCCAGGCCGATTTCCTGCTTGCCGTCGTCTATCACGCGGAAGTTGAACTGCAGGTGCTCCGGTAGCTCCTGCTTGTTGAAATCATCGACGTCCACCTTGACGCCGCCGGTTTCGCGCAGGATGAAGCGCGCCAGTTGCGGCGCGATCGGCTGCTGCATGTCCGGATTGGCGCTGAGGAAGCGGGTGACGAAGTCCGGCACCGGCACGCAACAGCGGCGGATCTGCTTGGGCAGGCCCTTGATCAGCTGCTGCAGCTTTTCGCGCGCCATGCCCGGCACCAGCCATTCGAACGGTGCCGGGGTCAGGCGGTTGAGTATGGCCAGCGGCACGTCCATGGTGACGCCGTCCAGCGGGTGCTTGGGCTCGAAGCGGTAGCGCAGCTTCAGCTTGCCGTCTTCCAGCTCCAGCCATTCCGGAAACTGGTTTTCCGTCACGTGCTGCGCGGCGTGGCGCATCAGCTCCTCGCGCGTCAGGTGCAAGAGCTTGGGTTCGGCCTTCTCCGCCTCTTTGCGCCAGGCTTCGAAGCTGGCGGCGTCCACCACCTCGGCCGGAATGCGCTCGCTGTAGAAGCCGTACAGCGCCTCCTCGTCCACCAGCACGTCCTGGCGGCGCGCCTTGTGCTCCAGCTGCTCCACTTCGCGGATCAGCTGCTGGTTGCGCTGGAAGAAGGGCGCGTTGCTGACGTAGTCCATATTCACCAGCGCGCCGCGGATGAACAGCTCGCGCGCCTCCTCCGGCGCGATGCGGCCATAGCTGACGGCGCGGCGCGGAATCAGCGTCAGGCCATACAGCGTCACGCGCTCGCTGGCGACGACTTCGCCGCGCGCCTTTTCCCAATGCGGTTCGAAGTAGTGATATTTGACCAGGTGCGGCGCCAGCTTCTCCACCCACTCCGGCTCGATCTTGGCCACGCAGCGCGCGTACAGCTTGGTGGTTTCCACCAGTTCCGCCGCCACCAGCCATTTTGGCTTGGCCTTTTTCAGGCCGGAGCCGGGGAAAACGTGGAAGTTGACGCCGCGGGTGCCCTGGTAGTCGTCGCCTTCCTGGTTCTTCATGCCGATGTTGCCGATCAGGCCGGTCACCAGCGCCTTGTGCAGATTCTCATACGCCACCGCGTCCAGCTGCAGGCGTTTTTTCTGCGTCATCTGCGCGTCCGGCTGCTCGGCGTCGGCGTGCGCCTGGTCGCGCTTGATCAGCCCCAGCTCGCTGGCGATCTCGGCCAGTTGCGCGTGTAGTTCGCGCCATTCGCGCAGCCGCAGGTAGGACAGGAAGTGCTCATGGCAGGCGTTCACCAGCAGGCGGTTGGACTTCTTGTGCTTGAGCGCGTCGGAGAAGAAATCCCACAGGTGCAGGAAGGACAGGAAGTCGGACTTGTCGTCGTTGAAGCGCGCCTGGGCGCGTTCGGCGGCCTCGCGCGCTTCGAACGGCCGCTCGCGCGGGTCTTGTATCGACAGCGCGGCGGCGATGATCAGCACTTCGCGCACGCAGCCGAAGTCGCGGCCGGCGAGCAGCAGGCGGCCCACTTTCGGATCCACCGGGATGCGCGCCAGTTCCTTGCCGACGGCGGTGAGCTCGCCCTTGTCGTCCACCGCGCCCAGTTCGGTCAGCACCTGGTAGCCGTCGGCGATCAGGCGGCTGGACGGCGCTTCCAAGAAGGGGAAGGCATCAACTTTGCCCAGCCGCAGCGCGGCCATGCGCAAGATAACGGCCGCCAGGTTGGAGCGGACGATTTCCGGATCGGTGAACGGGGAGCGGGCGTTGAAGTCGTCCTCGGCGTACAGGCGCACGCAGATGCCTGCGGCCACCCGGCCGCAACGGCCGGAACGCTGGCGCGCGGCGGCCTGCGAAATCTTCTCGATCTGCAGCTGCTCCACCTTGGCGCGCGGGCTATAGCGGTTCAAGCGCGCGAGGCCGGTGTCGATCACGTACTTGATGCCGGGCACCGTCAGCGAAGTCTCGGCCACGTTGGTGGCCAGCACGATGCGCCGTCCGCCGGACGGCTTGAAGATCTTTTGCTGGTCTTCGTTCGACAGGCGGGCGAACAAGGGCAGGATTTCATAGCCGCGGATGCCGGACTTGCGCAGCTTCTCCGCGGTTTCGCGGATTTCGCGCTCGCCGGGCAGGAACACCAGCATGTCGCCGGGGCCCTGGCGCGACAGCTCGTCCACCGCGTCGACGATGGCGTCCTCCATCTCCATCTCGCGCTCGTCCTCGTCGCGCTGCTTCAGCGGCCGGTAGCGCACTTCCACCGGGAAGGTGCGGCCGGATACCTCGATCACCGGCGCGCCGTCGAAATGGCGGGCGAAGCGGTCGGCGTCGATGGTGGCGGAGGTGATGATGACTTTCAGGTCAGGCCGGCGCGGCAACAGCTGCTTCAGATAGCCCAGCAGAAAGTCGATGTTGAGGCTGCGCTCGTGCGCCTCGTCGATGATGATGGTGTCGTAGGCTTCCAGATGGCGGTCGGTTTGCGTCTCCGCCAGCATGATGCCGTCGGTCATCAGCTTGATGACGGATTTCTCGGACAGCTTGTCGGTGAAGCGGATCTTGAAGCCGACGTGTTCGCCCAGTTGCGAACCCAGCTCCTGCGCGATGCGCGTCGCCACCGAGCGCGCCGCCAGCCTCCTGGGCTGGGTGTGGCCGATCAGGCCGAACACGCCGCGGCCCAATTCCAGGCAGATCTTGGGAATCTGCGTGGTTTTGCCGGAGCCGGTTTCGCCGCAGATGATCACCACCTGGTTTTGGTCTATCGCTGCTTTGATGTCGGCGAGCTTCTGGTTGACCGGCAGCGCGTCGTCGAACTCGGGCTTGGGCAGATGGGCGCGGCGGGCGTCGGCGCGCGCGCGCGAGCGTTCCACCTGGGCGGCGATGTCGGCGATCAGCTTTTCGGCCGGCTGGTTGCGCTTCAGGCGGTCGGCGGCGTCGGCCAGCTTGCGGCGCAGCGGATGGCGGTCGCGGATCAGGCAGCAGGACAGGGCGGATTTGAGTTCGGCGAGGCTGGCGGCAGGTGTCATCGGCTAAAGAGCGAGGGATTGCAGGAAAGCGCAGATTATAGCAGAGCCCGCGGCGGCGGCTTGCAATCAGGCGTCCGCGTGAAAGTTATATATAACAAAATTCAAGTGGCTAGCCATTTAACATCGCCGGAGCATCTGCCCCGGCGTTTTCCATCAGAACGCGTAGGACAGTCCCACCCCTGCGCTCAGCCGGAAACGGGTGCCGCCCAGATCGTGGTCCAGCTTCTGCTGCGCGGCCGCCAGATCCTGGGCGCTGACGCCGGCCGCCGGGTTCAGCGTCGTCTTGCCGCCAAACTGGAGTTGCGCGCCTAGGTCGGTGGTGACGCGCCAGGCGGATGCGCCCGGCACGGCGAAGTCCCAGCCGACGCCAAGATAAGACCCCAGTTGCTGGTATTCCACCTTGCCGGTCAGCGGCCCGGCGGCGGACGCGGCATAACTATTGCCGCCTAGCGTGTAATTGCCCGCGCGATTGGCGGCGAAGTTCAGATCTTCCCGGGGTTTGCCGGACAGCGTCAGGCCACCGCTCAGCCTGAAGCCGCTGTCGCTGAGCGGGCGCCAATCCAGGCTGGCCGCCAATCCGGGGTTGGGCTTGGACTTCAGCTGGTATGGCGTGTCGTCCAGCATCTTGTCTTGCTTGTAGCGAAAGGTGTCGGCAACGCCCAGGCGCAGCGTCAGGCCGTTGTCCAGGGAGCGGCCGACGCCTAGCTCCACGCCGGTGCCCAGTTTGGCGTAGCCGAAGGTGTCGTCGGCGCGCGCGGCTGTCAGGTGCAGCATGGCCAGCGCGCCGCAGGCCGTCATCGCGAATTTAGCTTTCATGGCAATCCTCATCGTTGATTGAAGGCTCAGGCGAGCCGGGTATTCGCATTGTCGCGGCAGGCCATGCTGTGCGCATGTGCCGAAAGATAGAGACGGCGGCCATGACTAACGGCACTCCCGGCGCGCTGCGGCGAGCGGCAGACTTCTTGCCAATACAAGCGGGAGAGCGGGATGCTGGAAGGGTTGAGATGGGCGGCGTGGCCGTTGGCGCATGGTTGGGCCAGGCCGGGATTTTGCATGAAGAGCGCATGCTGCATGACATATGCCTTGTGCTACGCTGGCGCATGTTGCGTGGCATGGGCCGCGCTTTTCATCTTGACGCGAGAAAACGTCTTCTCCATGCGACCTTATCTCCATGCCATCGGCTCCGGTCCCGCCTGGTTCCGGCGCGCGCTGCTGCTGGCTTGCGCGCTGATGCTGGCGGCTGGCGTAGCCGATTTATGGCCCCTGCCCGAAGCGGCGCTGCGCGAGCAGGCCGCTGCCTGGCTGTGGCCGGCCCGGCTGAGCCATGGCCTGCGGGCTTGGCTGAGCTTGCGCGACGCGGCTCTGCTGGTATTCGCGGCGCTGATGCTGCTATTCATGCTGGCGCTGTGGCGCTGCTTGTCCAAAGAGGCGCAGCCATGGCGATGGTGGCCATGGCTGGGCGCGCAGATGCTAATCGCGGCAGTGCTGGAACCGTGGACCGAACCTGGCCTCGGCTATCTGGTGGCGGCCGAATTGGCTTTCCTGTTGCCTTGGCGCGGAGCGGCTGCAGGCGCGCTGCTGCAGGCGGGCTTGATCGATGCGGCCTTGCTGCCGTACCTGGCGCGAGTGGGTGACGGCCATCCGGCCTGCAATATCGCCGGCGCGTTGCCGCCGCCGTTCTGGACGGTGGCCGCGCTGGACTGGCTGCAAGGATTGGTCTTCCAGGCTTTCGCCTTTTGCGTAGGTTATGGCTGGTCGGAAGCGCTGCGCGGTCGGCATCGGCAGGCGCAGGCCAATGCCGAGCTGCAGGCGACGCAATTGCTGCTGACCGAGGCGGTGCGCGAGGCCGAGCGCGCGCGCATTGCCGAAGGACTGGGGCGGCTGGCGGCGGATCAGTTGGCGGCCTTGCAGCTGCAGCTGAGATTGGCTGAGGCGAAGCTGGGCGGCGAGGCGGACGAGCGGATAGCCGCCGCGCGCGCGGGGGCGAACCGGCTGCTTGAGGAACTGCGGGGCGCCAGCCGCGTGGAAGCTGCGGCGAGCATGGATTTGCGGGCGGCGCTGAATACCTTGTGCCGCGGCATCCCCATGCCGCTGGTCAGATTGGATATGGAGGATAAGTTGACGCTGAACGAGCCGGCGCTGGCGCACGCGATTTTCCGCAGCGTACAGGAAGCCTTGAGCAACGCGCTGCGGCATTCCGGCGCCGCGCGCGCGGTGGTGAGGCTGGAGCGATCGGGCGCCGGCGTGGCGGTGACGGTCAGCGATAACGGCAAGGGGCTGGCTGCGCCGGAGGCGAACCAGGCGGGCCATGGGCTGACCGGCATGCGCGAACGGGTGGAGGAGCGGGGCGGCACGCTGGACATCCTGTCGCCGGCATCCGGCGGCTGTTGTCTGCGCATCTGGCTGCCGCTTTCGTCGGAGGCATCATGAGCGGGAAGATGACGCCATCGCCGTTGGCCCTGTTCCGGGTGGTTGGCTTGGCCGCTTGTCTGGCTTTGGCGCTGCAGCAGGTCGCCGTCCTGCAGCCCATCGGCGACGCCGGATTGACGCATCTGCGCGAACGACTGCCGCTGTTGGCGGGACCGGCCATCGGCCTGGGCGGGGTGGTGGCGGCCTACGGCTTGGGTTTTGCGCTGTTTGGCTGGGCCTTGTGGCGGGCTAATGCGGTTGGCCCGAGCGCGCCAGGGTCGAGGGCGAAAGCCGGCCTGGTGGTTTTGCAAATCACGCTGGCCCTGCTGACGAGCGACAAGCTGCTGTTGCTGACCGCCGCCGAACTCGCGCTATTGTTTCCGCTGCGCGCTGCCTGGCTTGGCTTGGCCGGGCAGGTGGCGGCGGCGCTGCTGGCGTGTGCCTGGCAGATTCCGCGCCTGCCCGCGGATGAACTGATGTGCAATGTCAGCGGTTCCAATGTTCAAGCCTCGCCGTTGGAGCAGCGGCGTTGGCTGCTTTGGCAGGATGCCGTCGTCGTCGGCGGTTTTCAGGTGCTGACCTTCGGCATCGGTTGCCTGGGCGCGGCGGAACGCCGCCGCCGCGCGCAACTGGAGGCGACTCGCGCCAGCCTGCTCGCCGCCCGGCAATTGCTGGCCGGCGCGGCCGGCAACGGCGAACGGGTGAGGGTCGCCCGCGAATTGCACGATGGCATCGGCCATCATTTGTCGGCTTTGAATCTACAACTGGAGCTGCTGTTGCGGCGGGGAGCTGGCGAGGCCGATGCGGCGCTGCGCGCGGCGCAACAGGTCGCGCGGCAGATGCTGGCCGAGGTGCGGACGCTGGTGGGAATGGAGCGGCGACAACAGCAAGCGCCGTTGGCTGAGGCGCTGCGTTTGTTGTGCGACGGCGCCCGGCCGCAAGCGGAACTGGTGCTGGAAGAGATGCCGGCGCTGACAGACGATGCGGCCTGGCGGGCACTCGCCGCGGCTCGCGAGGTGTTGGACCGCGCAGGCGGCCGGTCTTGCCGCTTGTGGCTGCGAGCGCTGAACGAGGACGGCGTGGAGTTGTGTTTGTCGATGGGGGGCGAAGGCGAGTGGACGACTGTGTGGCGGGAGGCTGCAAGATGATACGCGTCGGACTGGTTGACGATCAGATGCTGGTGCGCAGCGGCATCCGCGGTTTGCTGGAGCTGACCGGAGACATCCGCGTGGCGCTGGAGGCGGCGGATGGGATGGAGGCGCTGGGCTTGCTGCTGGAAGAGGTGCCCGATGTGCTGTTGCTGGACGTGCGGATGCCGGGCATGTCCGGCATCGAGCTATTGCAGGCCTTGCAGGCGCGCGGCGGCATGCCGCCGACCTTGCTGCTGACCACGTTCGACGACGACGAGGCGCTGTTGGCCGGCATGCGCTTGGGCGCGCGCGGCTTCCTGTTGAAGGATATTTCGCTGGAGCGGCTGGCGCAGGCGATCAGGAGGGTAGCGGCGGGGGAAACCTTGTTCCGCCCGGGGCTGACCGAACGGGTGCTGGATGGCGTGCGCGGCGGCGGCGCGGCCTTTCCGTCACTGGACCTGCCGGAGAGGCTGACCGGACGCGAGGTGGAAGTGCTGGCGCTGATGGCGGGCGGCTTCAATAACCGGGAGATTGCCGAGGCGTTGGGGCCGAGCGAAGGCACGATCAAGAATCATGTCTCCAGCATCCTGTCCAAGCTCGGTGTCCGCGACCGGGTGCGCGCGGTGTTGCGCGCGCTGGAGCTGGGCTACATCTGAGCCCAGCCCGCCTTCCGTTTCAGTTCCAGCTCGGATCGCGCCGCTGTGAGGCCTGCGCGCTGGCCGGCTCCTGCCGGCTCACCGCCTGATGCAGCTTCTCCATCTGCGCATCCAGCCGGCGGATGGCCTCGGCGATGTTCTGGGTTTCGCCGGACAGGCTGCGAGTGGATTCGCCGACGGCTACGATGTCGCCGGCGAATTGCGAGAAGCCCTGGTTCTGGCTGGCTTCCGCCTGCGACACCTGGCCCAGCAGGCCGGCCAGCTCGCCGGTTTCGCGGATGATGCCGGAGAGTTTGTGTTGCGCGTCCTGGGCATTGTCGCGGCCGGCCTGCATCTGGCGGCTGCCGTCGCGCATCGCCACCAGCGCCTGGTTGGTGCCGTCGACTATCACCTTGATCTTGCTTTCGATGTCCTGGGTGGCGTTCTGAGTGCGCTCCGCGAGCTTTCTCACCTCGTCGGCCACCACCGCGAAGCCGCGGCCCAGCTCGCCGGCGCGCGCGGCCTCGATGGCCGCGTTCAGCGCCAATAGATTGGTCTGGTCGGCGATGTCGCGGATCAGCTGCACGATGCCGCTGACTTCGGCGCTGCGTTGGCCCAGTTCCTCCAGCCGGCCGGCGGCGCGGCCTATCACTTCGCCGGCGCGGCCCAGTTGCGTCACCGCCTGGTCCATCGCCTCGCCGCCGGCCAGCGCCGCGCTGCCGGCGGTTTGCGCCAGCTGGGTGGCGGTGGTGGACTGCTCGGCGTTCTGGCTGGTGACTACCGCCATCTGCTGCGCCACCACCACCATGTCTTCCGAGCGCCCGCGCTGCTCGGCCATGGTGAGAGCCATGCTGCCGGTGCTGTCGGCGATCTGGCGGCTGGCGCTGGAGGCGTCGCGGATGGAGCGGCTGATCTGCTCCATCATCCGCGACAGCGCCTGGCTGGCGCGTTCGGCGTCCTGGCGCGCGCTTTCCAGTTTTTCAAAGCTCTTGCTCTTGGCCTTGTCGAAGGCCAGCGCCAAGACCAGCACCACCAGCGACAGGCCGGCCAGCGACTTGGCCTGCAGCTTGGGCAACTCGTCGTGGGGCAGCGGGCTGGGCGGAATGCCGCCGGGCGTCGACGACAGCCACATCACGACGCCGACGGCGATCAGCGACATCGCCAGCCAGAACATGCCGGAGCGGCGGGTGCCGATGAATACTGCGGTGAAGGGGATGGCGGCGAACCACATCAGGCTGGTGGACAGGATGCCGCCGTTGACATACACCATCCAGCACACCATCGCGTACATGCAGCTGGTGATGAATTCGGCGGTGAAGCGCACCGCGCCGCTGAGCCTGAGCAGCAGCGGGCCGCACAAGAGGCCCAGCCCGCCCAGCGCGATGCCCTCGGCCATCGGGTAATGGCCCAGCATCAGGTATTCGACGGCAAACAAGGGCGCCATCAGGCCTGCGAGCAGGCCGACGCCCACTACGGTGCGGGCGCGTATCGCCTGCTCCGGTGCCTGGCGCACTGCGTCAGGCATGAACCATTCTGTGATGGCCTGTATCGACATGGATTCCCCTCCAAGGATGTCCCAGATTGAATCGCCCTGATTTGTAAGGTTTTATTGACCGGGCGTGATGGCAGCCACTTTAAAACAAATGTTTGATCAGCGGCAATATGCACATCGGGTCCGGCATGAGAAAAATTGCCGGGAGGCGCGGGACGGAGCGGGATGCCGGCGCAAAGTCCGGTTGCTGCAGGATATGAAAAATGCCGCTCGCGGCAAGTGCGAGCGGCATCGGCCAGCAGCAGGGGCGGGATCAGCCTTGCTGTTCGGCTTGTAGCGCGGTCAGGGCGATGGTGTAGACGATGTCGTCCACCAGCGCGCCGCGCGACAGATCGTTCACCGGCTTTCTCAGGCCCTGCAGCATCGGGCCCACCGACACTACGTTGGCGGAGCGCTGCACCGCCTTGTAGGTGGTATTGCCGGTGTTAAGATCCGGGAACACGAACACGGTGGCGCGGCCGGCCACCTGGCTGTCCGGCGCCTTCTGGCGGCCGACCGATTCAACCGACGCCGCGTCATACTGCATCGGGCCGTCTATCAGCAGGTCCGGACGCTTTTCGCGCGCGATGCGGGTGGCTTCGCGCACTTTTTCCACGTCGCTGCCGCTGCCGGAGGAGCCGGTGGAGTAGGAGATCATCGCCACGCGCGGGGTGATGCCGAAGGCAGTAGCCGAGTCCGCCGACTGGATGGCGATGTCGGCCAACTGTTCCGCGGTCGGGTCCGGGTTCACCGCGCAGTCGCCGTAGACGTACACCTGCTCCGGCATCAGCATGAAGAACACGCTGGAGACAATGCTGGAGCCCGGAGCGGTCTTGATCAGTTGCAGCGCCGGGCGGATGGTGTTGGCGGTGGTGTGTACCGCGCCCGACACCAGGCCGTCGACTTCGTTCAACGCCAGCATCATGGTGCCCAGCACCACGGTGTCTTCCAGTTGCGCCTGCGCCATCGGCGCGTTCAGGCCTTTGCCCTTGCGCAGCTCCACCATCGGGTCGACGTACTGGCCGCGGATTTCGTTGGGGTCCAGAATCTCGACCGACGCCGGCAGAACTACGCCCTGGGCCTCGGCCACTTGCAGGATTTCGGCGCGGTTGCCCAGCAGCACGCAGCGGGCGATGCCCTTTTCCTGGCAGATGGCGGCGGCCTGGATGGTGCGCGGCTCGTTGCCTTCCGGCAGCACGATGCGCTTGTTGGCCTTGCGCGCCTTCTCCATAAGCTGGAAGCGGAAGGCCGGCGGCGGCAGGCGGATTTCGCGCGGCTCGCCTACGCGTTCTTTCAGCGAGGACACGTCCAGATGCTCGGCGACGTGTTCGATCACCTTTTCCATCCGCTCCAGGTCGTCGGACGGCACTTGCGGGCTCATCGCGGTCAGCGCGCTGCTGGTGTCCATGGTATTCATCGCCGTGGCCATCACCGGCAGGCCGCCGGTGAAAGCCTGATGGCACAGTTGCTGGATGCGCGGATCGGGCTCGGAGTCGCAGGTGAGCAGCAGGCCGGCCAGCGGCACGCCGTTCATCGCCGCCATCGAGGTGGCCATCACCACGTCTTCGCGTTCTCCCGGGGTGATGATCAGCGCGCCCGGCTTCAGCAATGACACGATGTTCGGCGCGGTGCGGGCAGTCACCACCATGCTGCGCACGCGGCGGCTGGACTGCTGGCCGGCGTGCAGCACGCGGGCGTTCAGCTGGCGCGCCACGTCCAGCGCGCGCGGCGCCAGCAAGTCGGGCTGGTGCGGGATCACGCCCAGCAGCGGCAGGCCGGCCTTCTTCAGGCTGCCGACCTGCTGGATTTCTCCGGCCAGTTGCTTGCGGTCCGCGCCCTGCGGCGCGTGGTTGAGGATGTAGCCGGCGACGGCCTGGGCGCCGAATGCCTGGATGCTCATCTCCAGCTGTTCGGCGATCTCGGCGGCGCTGTGGCCGCTGGCGGAGCTGACCAGCACGGTCTGCGCCTGCAGGTTGCGTGCGATCTTGGTGTTGAGGAAGGTGGAGAAGACCTGCTTCTGGTCGGGCACCAGGCCCTCCACTATCACCACGTCGACATTCTGCGAAGCTTGCTGGTACAAGCTGACCACTTCTTCCATCAGCTGGTCCACCTGGCCTTGCGACAGCAGGTGCTCGACGCGCTCCATGCTGATCGGCTGCGGCGGATTCAGGCGGCAGATGGCGTGGGCGAAGTGGGTGGAGCGTTCCGCTTCGTCGCCATGGGTGCCCTGGGCGATGGGCTTGAGGAAGCCGACGCGCAGGCCGGCCTGCTCCAGCGAGCGGATCGCGCCCAGCGACACCGAGGTCAGGCCGGCGTTGAAGCCGGTCGGGGCAAGGAAAAACGTTTGCATCTTGATTACCTTCGTGCGGCTCAGGCGCCCAGGCCCACCAGGCGGGCGGTGTCCTGCGCGATCATCAGTTCTTCATCGGTGTTGATCACCAGCGCCGGCACGGAGTCTGCGGTGGTGATGCGGCCGGCGTTGCCGCGGATGCAGGCCCGGTTGGCGTCGTCGTCCAGTTTCAGGCCCAGGAAGCCCAGCTGCTTGATCACCGCTTCGCGCAGGAAGGACGAGTTCTCGCCGATGCCGCCGGTGAACAGCAACGCGTCCAGGCGGCCCAGCGCCACGGTCAGCGCGGCGATGTGCTTGGCCAGGCGGTAGGCGAACACTTCCAGCGCGACGATGGCGCCCTGATGGCCGTTCTGCGCGGCTTCTTCCAGCTCGCGGCAGTCGTTGGACAACTCGGACAGGCCCAGCAGGCCGGATTTCTTGTTCAACAGGTCGGTGACGCCGTTGATGTCCAGGCCCAGCTCGGAAGCCAGGTAGCTGAAGATGTTGCCGTCGATGTCGCCGGAGCGGGTGCCCATCACCAGGCCTTCCAGCGGGGTCAGGCCCATGGTGGTGTCCACGCCCTTGCCGCCCAGAATGGCGGTGGCCGAGGCACCGTTGCCCAGGTGGGCGCAGACCATCGCGGTTTCTTCCAGCGGCTTGCCCAGCATCTTGGCGGCCTCGGCGGCCACGTAGCGGTAGCTGGTGCCGTGGAAGCCGTAGCGGCGCACGTTGTGCTCGCGGTACAGCGACATCGGCACCGCGTACAGATAGGCCTTGCGCGGCATGGTCTGGTGGAAGGAGGTGTCGAACACCACGGTCTGCGGCAGGCCGGGGAACTGTTCGATGGCGGTGCGGATGCCCAGCAGGTGGGCCGGGTTGTGCAGCGGCGCCAGTTTGGCGCAGCGTTCTATCTCGGCGATCACTTCATCGGTGATCAGCGCCGATTCCTTGAAGACCTCGCCGCCGTGCACCACGCGGTGGCCGATGGCCTTGACGCTGTCCAGCAGCGACAGCTGCTGCAGCTTTTCCAGGATGGCGTGCATGGCGCCGGAGTGGTTGCCTTCCTGCAACGCCAGGGTGTCCTTGGCGCCGTTGAACTTGAAGCTGATGTAGGCGTCGGCCAGGCCAAGCTTTTCCGCCAGGCCGGTCAGGCAGGCTTGGTGGTTCTGGCTGTCGATCAGCGCGAATTTCAGGGAAGAGCTACCGCAATTGATGACGAGGATGCTGGAATTCATAGGTTTGAACATGTAATTTGAAAAAAACGGATGAAATCGGTGAAAAAATCCATGGTGACGCGTTTGCGCTCAATTAACTGCCGCAGACTGCCGGCTTGCCCGAGGGCGCTCCGGCGGTGGCCTTCTTACCGTGTGGTAGCGTATCGCGGCCGGTTTGGCTAGCCTGACTTGTATGGACGCGCCATGGCGGCTTTGCGCCACCGGCCGCATCGCATCAAGGGCTTAGCCTGTCTGGCGCGGTGCGCGGACTCCGCCTTGCCGCTTGCCAGCCAGCTTGTGATGGAATTTTGACAGTCGATGGTGCGATGACATGGCCGGAGTATACCACCATAAATTAATGACTTCTAATGTTGCGGCGCACTCAAAGTGGCAAGTCTTTGATTTGCATTAACTGTCATGCGGATTGTTTGCAATAAGAGGGCTTGGCGGCGATATCCCCCCATCGGAGGGGGCTTGGCTCCGATTGTCACGAAGAATTAACGCTTGCCCCGGGGGAGGGGGGAGGGCATAATTCCGCCCTCGTAATGCAAGGTTCGGCCTTGTTTTGATTGATTGTTTTTGATAGTCCCGCAAACTCGTCTCAAGCGAGATTCGGCTGGTCTTATATCTTCTTCCACGGAGGTGTGGGAATAATGTCTGATCTGGCTTCCGCGCAGCTGCTTCAAGCATCTGCAGCTCAGCTACCCATTCATACCTATTTCGATCCCGCGTTCTACGCCAGGGAACAAGAGCTTTTGTTCGCCGATGCGCCCCAATACTACGGCCACGAGCTGATGGTGCCCAATGCCGGCGACTATCACACGCTGGATTGGCTGGGACACGGCAAGATGCTCAAGAACGTCGGCGGCGAGGTCAAGCTGATCTCCAATGTCTGCCGCCACCGTCAGGCCGTCATCTATAAGGGCCGCGGCAACGGCAACCATATCGTCTGCAATCTGCACGGCTGGACCTACGATGCCGAAGGCACGCTGGTGGGCGCGCCGCATTTTCCGGAAACGCCGTGCCTGAAGCTCAACCAGACCGAGCTGACGCGCTGGAACGGCCTGCTGTTCGACGCCCGCCGCAATGTGATGGAGGACCTGGCCAGGCTTGGCGTGGCCAAGCACATGACTTTCGACGGCTACGCCTTCCACTCGACGCAAAGCGCCGATTACGACTTCAACTGGAAGACCTTCATCGAAGTCTATTCGGAGGACTACCACGTCGATCCCTTCCACCCCGGCCTCGGCAATTTCGTCGATTGCGGCGACCTGAAGTGGGAGTGGGGCAAGAGCTACCATGTGCAGACTGTGGGGGTGAAAAATCGCCTGGCGCGCGCCGGCTCCAAGGTATACGGCAAGTGGCACGAGGAAGTGCGCCGCCGCTACGCCGAGATGCAGCCGGAGTTCGGCGCGATCTGGCTGACCTACTACCCCAACATCATGGTGGAGTGGTATCCGCACGTGCTGGTGGTGAGCGTGGTGATTCCGCGCGGCCCGGAGAAGTGCACGGTGATCACCGAGTTTTACTACCCGGAAGACGTGGTGTGGTTCGAACCGGAGTTCGTCGAAGCCGAGCAGGCCGCCTATTTCGAAACCGCCAAGGAAGACGACGAAATCTGCATCCGTATGCACGAGGGCCGCAAAGCGCTGTGGATGAGCGGCGTCAGCGAGGTGGGGCCGTATCAGTCGCCCACCGAGGAGGGCATGCAGCATTTCCACGAGTACTATCGCCGCAAGATGGGTTCGGCATTGGCTGGTTAAAGCGGCCAGTTGAATGCCATAATGCCGGGGCGCGGGATTCCGCGCCTTTTTTTATTCTCTCAACGGCCAAGGCGATGTCCGCAATTTCTCGCATGGTTCTTTTGGGCGTGCTGCTGCTGGGCAGTTCCACCGCGCTGGCGGCAAGCTATGCCGACCCGGTGAGCAAGGTGCGCTTCACCCTGCCGCCGGGCTGGAAAGTGCGCCCCAGCGTCACCGACGGCGTGCGCGCGCTGCGCGTGGTGCCGCCCAAGGCGGATCAGCGCGAGCGCGCCGCCATCGAGGTGCTGATCGGCGTGCGCAGGCCCAGGCGGAACGACACATTGCCCAGGTTGGCGGCGATGTTCCGCAGCGAGGACGGCGACCGCGAGGCGGCCAACTTCGTTCGCGTCAACAGCAAGGCGGGCCGGCTGGTGACCGAGTACCGCGATGGCCGTTTCGTCTCCAACCGGCTGTGGATCGTGCGGCATAATCTGCAGGTGATCCAACTGGTGGACAAGAACCGGCTGCTGGAGGCGCGCTGCACCGCCAACGCGTCCGAATTCAAGACCTATCGCCGCCAGATGGAAGCCATCTGCCTGAGCGTGGTCTTGGCCAGGAAGTGAAGTCATCGATTTCCCCTCGCGGGATGTGAAGCAAAGGCAATGATGTGGTAACGCAGGATAGTCAGGGCGGGTTCCGGCTGGGATCGGGCTGGATGGTGGTGGCGGCGGCGTTGTTCGCCTTGATGGGCTTGTTCGTCAAGCTGGGCGCGCGGCATTTCTCTTCGACCGAGCTGGTGTTCTGGCGTACGCTGATCGGCGCCGTGGCCTTGGGCGGGGCGGCCTTGTGGCGGCGCGAGCGCTTCTCCACGCCGCTGCTGCGCTACCACCTGCAGCGCGGAGTGATAGGCTATGTGTCGCTGCTGCTATCGTTTTACGCCATCGCCCATCTGCCGTTGGCGACGGCGACGACCTTGACCTACACCTCGCCGATGTTTCTGGCGCTGTTGTCGGTTCTGCTGCTGAAGGAGAAACTGCCGTCGCGCGCGGTGGCAGGCCTGGCGCTGGGCTTTGCCGGCGTGGCGTTGCTGCTGCGTCCCACGCTGTCCGGCGAGGTGTGGTTCGCCGGCTTGATGGGGCTGGCTTCCGGCTTTCTGGCCGGCTGGTCCTACCTGCATGTGCGGGAACTGGGCCGGCAGGGCGAGGCGGAGTGGCGGGTGGTCTTCTATTTCGCGCTGATCTCCACGCTGGGCGGTTTGTTGTTGATGCTGCTGGAGCGGTGGCATCCGGTAACCGCGGACAATGTCGGTCTGCTGCTGGGGCTGGGGGTGACCGCCACGTTGGCGCAGTTGGCGATGACTCGGGCTTACAAGGTTGGACGCAAGCTCACGGCTGCCAACCTATCCTACCTTACCGTGGTGTTCTCCAGCCTGATCGGCGTCTGGATGTGGAATGATGCGCTGTCGCCGTCGTCTTTGCTGGCGATGGCCTTGATTGTAGTCAGCGGAATGTTGGCCAGCCGGCGCTAGAATACAGGCATGATGGACATAACAATCTGAAGGGAGAAGTGGATGATCTCGATTCGCGAGCAGGATTATGGCCTGGACGTGGCCTTGTTCAATGAATTCACCCTGGCGGATTTCCAGCTGCTGGAGCAGGCGCTGCTCAAGCGGCTGGACGAGCGCGCCAAGCCCGATATCCTGCTGGACCTGTCCGAGCTGAAGGACTTCACGCTGGACATGGCGATGGAGGAGGTGAGGTTCATGCGCGCGCATGAGGAGAAAATGGGGCGCGTGGCGATCGTGGTGGGCGATGTCTGGATCAGGCTGGCCACCCATATCGCCAGCCTGCTGTCGCACACCCATGTCCAGTATTTCGACCTGATAGAAGAGGCGCAGGCCTGGCTGGCAAGGCCGGTTGCCGCTTGATTTTGGCGCGGATGGCGCTACAGTAGCGGTTTTTGTTCAACTCGAAAGAATAAGAACCGATGTTGAAAAGCCTTTCCAGCCGCCTGGCGGCTGAACTTGCCGTCCGCGAGGCCCAGGTGGCCGCCACCATCGAACTGATAGACGGCGGCGCCACTGTTCCCTTCATCGCCCGTTACCGCAAGGAAGTCACCGGCGGCCTGGACGATACCCAGTTGCGCAATCTGGCGGAACGCTTGGTCTACCTGCGCGAGCTGGACGACCGCCGTGTCAGCATTCTCAAGAGCATCGCCGAGCAGGGCAAGCTGACGCCCGAGCTGGAAGCGGCCCTCTACGCCAGCGACAACAAGACCACGCTGGAAGATATCTACCTCCCCTACAAGCCCAAACGCCGCACCAAGGCGCAGATCGCCCGCGAAGCTGGCCTGGAGCCTTTGGCCGACAGCCTGCTGGCCGACTCGTCGCAAGATCCGGCCGCGCTGGCCGAAGGCTACGTCAACGCCGAGGCCGGCATAGCGGACGTCAAGGCCGCGCAGGATGGCGCGCGCGCCATCCTGATGGAGCGCTTCGCCGAGGATGCCGAACTGCTGGGCCGTTTGCGCGAGAAGCTATGGAGCGAAGGCGAGCTGGCGGCGACGGTGGTCGCCGGAAAGGAAGCCGACGGCGCCAAGTTCTCCGATTATTTCGATCACCGCGAACATATCCAGTCCATTCCCTCGCACCGCGCACTGGCATTGCTGCGGGGCCGCAACGAGGGTGTGTTGAACGTCGCGCTCAAATACCAGCCCGACGAAACTCCTATCACCGAGCGTTCCGGCTATGAGCTGCTGATCGCCGACCGCTTCAACATCAAGGACGCCGGCCGTGCCGCCGACAAGTGGCTGCTGGACGGCGTGCGCCTGGCCTGGCGCGCCAAGATCTTCCTGTCGCTGGAGCTGGAGCTGGTGTCGCGGCTGAAGGAAGCGGCGGACGCCGAGGCGATCAAGGTTTTCGCCGCCAATCTGCACGATTTGCTGCTGGCCGCGCCGGCTGGCCGGCGCGCTACCCTGGGTCTGGACCCCGGCCTGCGCACCGGCTGCAAGGTGGCGGTGGTGGACGATACCGGCAAGGTGCTGGACACCACCGCCATCTATCCGCACGAGCCGCGTCGCGAGTGGGACAAGTCCATCGCCATCCTCGGCGCGCTGTGCGTGCGCCACAAGGTGGACCTGATTGCTATCGGCAACGGCACCGCCAGCCGCGAAACCGACAAGCTGGCGCAGGACCTGATCAAGGCTTTTCCGCAGTTGGGCATGACCAAGATCGTGGTGTCGGAAGCCGGCGCGTCGGTTTACTCCGCCTCGGAGCTGGCCGCCAAGGAATTCCCGGACATGGACGTCAGCCTGCGCGGCGCGGTGTCCATCGCTCGCCGCCTGCAGGACCCGCTGGCCGAGCTGGTGAAGATCGATCCCAAATCCATCGGCGTCGGCCAGTACCAGCACGACGTCAACCAGAGCCAGCTGGCGCGCGCGCTGGACGGCGTGGTGGAAGATTGCGTCAACGCCGTCGGTGTGGACGTCAACACCGCCTCGGTGCCGCTGTTGGCCCGCATCTCGGGCCTCAACTCCACACTTGCCGCCAATATCGTGTCCTACCGCGACCAGAACGGCGCGTTCAAGAACCGCAAGCAACTATTGAAAGTGCCGCGACTGGGCGACAAGACGTATGAGCAGGCAGCCGGCTTCCTGCGCATCGCCGGCGGCGACAACCCGCTGGATGCGTCGTCGGTACACCCGGAAGCCTACCCGGTGGTGGAACAGATCGTCCTCAAGAGCGGCCGCGAGATGAAGTCGCTGATCGGCGACTCGGCCTTCCTCAAGTCGGTGCGGGCAACGGACTACACCGACGAGCGCTTCGGTCTGCCTACCGTGATGGATATCCTGAAAGAACTGGACAAGCCGGGCCGCGACCCGCGTCCGGAATTCAAGACCGCCACCTTCCAGGATGGTATCGAGGATATCAAGCATCTGCAGCCGGGCATGGTCTTGGAAGGCGTGGTGACCAACGTCGCCAATTTTGGCGCCTTCGTCGACATCGGCGTGCACCAGGACGGCCTGGTGCATATCTCGGCGTTGTCCAACAAGTTCATCGACGATCCGCGCAAGGTGGTCAAGGCCGGCGATGTGGTCAAGGTCAAAGTGCTGGAAGTGGATGTGGCGCGCAAGCGCATCGCACTGACCATGCGGCTGGATGACGAGGTGGGTGCGAGTTCGTCCCGCGGCCCGCGCAGCGATGCGCGCCCATCGGGAGGCCAGCGCCAACGCGGCCCGCAGGGCGTGCCGGCGGGCGATACCGCGATGGCGGCGGCGTTCGCTAGGCTTAAGAAGAACTGAGCGCGCATACTATATAGAGCGTTTGAAACAGGCCGGCGGCGACGCCGGCCTGTTTTTCATGGCGCGGGCGGCAAGGTTTTGCACCGGCGCGGGGTTGTTGTGGCCGGGTTGTAAAACACCCCGTCTTCATATCTTCTTTTTCATCAGTTGCTTGCGTGGTCTTGGAGGCTGATCGGCCCGCCGTTGCTCGCTTTTTTGCGAAAAGGTGTTGACGAGGATAGGGCGCGGCGGTATAGTTCGCCTCCTCAGCTGACGCAGCGAACGAAACAAGCCGAACAAAACAGGTTCCGGCGGTGTTCGAAGCGGCCGGCACTGCTCTTTAACAGAACGAATAACCGATAGGTGTAAGTGCTTGGCGAAAGCCAAAAACTTGCACTGCAAGAGACAAGAAATACTTGTTTTATTTCTTTGAACTTGCGTGCCAGAAAATTTGCTATGAGATTGAACTGAAGAGTTTGATCCTGGCTCAGATTGAACGCTGGCGGCATGCTTTACACATGCAAGTCGAACGGTAACAGGGAGCTTGCTCCGCTGACGAGTGGCGAACGGGTGAGTAACGCATCGGAATGTACCGTGTAATGGGGGATAGCTCGGCGAAAGCCGGATTAATACCGCATACGCCCTGAGGGGGAAAGTGGGGGACCGTAAGGCCTCACGTTATACGAGCAGCCGATGTCTGATTAGCTAGTTGGTGAGGTAAGAGCTCACCAAGGCGACGATCAGTAGCGGGTCTGAGAGGATGATCCGCCACACTGGGACTGAGACACGGCCCAGACTCCTACGGGAGGCAGCAGTGGGGAATTTTGGACAATGGGCGCAAGCCTGATCCAGCCATGCCGCGTGTCTGAAGAAGGCCTTCGGGTTGTAAAGGACTTTTGTTCGGGAGGAAATTCCGCTGGTTAATACCTGGCGGGGATGACAGTACCGGAAGAATAAGCACCGGCTAACTACGTGCCAGCAGCCGCGGTAATACGTAGGGTGCAAGCGTTAATCGGAATTACTGGGCGTAAAGCGTGCGCAGGCGGTTTTGCAAGTCTGATGTGAAAGCCCCGGGCTCAACCTGGGAACGGCATTGGAGACTGCAAGACTAGAGTGCGTCAGAGGGGGGTAGAATTCCGCGTGTAGCAGTGAAATGCGTAGAGATGCGGAGGAATACCGATGGCGAAGGCAGCCCCCTGGGATGACACTGACGCTCATGCACGAAAGCGTGGGGAGCAAACAGGATTAGATACCCTGGTAGTCCACGCCCTAAACGATGTCAATTAGCTGTTGGGGGTTTGAATCCTTGGTAGCGTAGCTAACGCGTGAAATTGACCGCCTGGGGAGTACGGCCGCAAGGTTAAAACTCAAAGGAATTGACGGGGACCCGCACAAGCGGTGGATGATGTGGATTAATTCGATGCAACGCGAAAAACCTTACCTGCTCTTGACATGTACGGAACTTGCCAGAGATGGCTTGGTGCCCGAAAGGGAGCCGTAACACAGGTGCTGCATGGCTGTCGTCAGCTCGTGTCGTGAGATGTTGGGTTAAGTCCCGCAACGAGCGCAACCCTTGTCATTAGTTGCCATCATTAAGTTGGGCACTCTAATGAGACTGCCGGTGACAAACCGGAGGAAGGTGGGGATGACGTCAAGTCCTCATGGCCCTTATGAGCAGGGCTTCACACGTCATACAATGGTCGGTACAGAGGGTCGCTAAGCCGCGAGGTGGTGCCAATCTCATAAAACCGATCGTAGTCCGGATCGCACTCTGCAACTCGAGTGCGTGAAGTCGGAATCGCTAGTAATCGCAGATCAGCATGCTGCGGTGAATACGTTCCCGGGTCTTGTACACACCGCCCGTCACACCATGGGAGTGAGTTTCACCAGAAGTGGGTAGGCTAACCGCAAGGAGGCCGCTTACCACGGTGGGATTCATGACTGGGGTGAAGTCGTAACAAGGTAGCCGTAGGGGAACCTGCGGCTGGATCACCTCCTTTCTAGAGAAGGCGATCGTCAAGTACTTACAGCCTATCGGTTATTCTGTTAAGGGCAGCCAGCTCCTTGTGGGGCTGGCGTAGAAGTTTACTGGGTTTGTAGCTCAGCTGGTTAGAGCACTGTGTTGATAACGCAGGGGTCGTAGGTTCGAGTCCTACCAGACCCACCAGTTGGGGATTAGCTCAGTTGGGAGAGCACCTGCTTTGCAAGCAGGGGGTCGTCGGTTCGATCCCGTCATCCTCCACCACAACTCAAACACAAGCGAACTCGGAAGAGTTTGGTTCTGTTTGCGTTGTAATTTTAACGCCCGATCTTTAACAAACTGAAGAAGCCGAATATATAAGACGGCGAAATGAAAGCGTAGAGTTAATTCTGTACGCGGACAAATCGTCATCTTGGGTATTTGATTGTATCTAAGGCTGCGTCGCCATATCAAAAGGGGCGGTGCAGTCGTCGCGCAAACACGCTCTGTCATGAAGTGACGTAGGTTACTGAAATGATAGGGTCAAGCGACTAAGTGCATCTGGTGGATGCCTTGGCGATCACAGGCGATGAAGGACGTGTAAGCCTGCGAAAAGCGCGGGGGAGCTGGCAATAGAGCTTTGATCCCGCGATATCCGAATGGGGAAACCCGGCCCTTAGGGGTCATCCCAGACTGAATACATAGGTCTGAGGAAGCGAACTCAGCGAACTGAAACATCTAAGTAGCTGAAGGAAAAGAAATCAACCGAGATTCCGTAAGTAGTGGCGAGCGAACGCGGAACAGCCTGTATGTGATAGAGATTGAGTTAGTGGAAGGTTCATGGAAAGGACCGCCGTAGTGGGTGATAGCCCCGTACACGAAAACGCATTCTTGGTACTAAGCATACGAAAAGTAGGGCGGGACACGCGAAATCCTGTTTGAAGATGGGGGGACCATCCTCCAAGGCTAAATACTCGTGATCGACCGATAGTGAACCAGTACCGTGAGGGAAAGGCGAAAAGAACCCCGGGAGGGGAGTGAAATAGAACCTGAAACCGGATGCATACAAACAGTGGGAGCGGACTTGTTCCGTGACTGCGTACCTTTTGTATAATGGGTCAGCGACTTACATTCAGTGGCAAGCTTAACCGAATAGGGGAGGCGTAGGGAAACCGAGTCCGAATAGGGCGAATCAGTCGCTGGGTGTAGACCCGAAACCGAGTGATCTATCCATGGCCAGGATGAAGGTGCGGTAACACGCACTGGAGGTCCGAACCCACTAGTGTTGCAAAACTAGGGGATGAGCTGTGGATAGGGGTGAAAGGCTAAACAAACTCGGAGATAGCTGGTTCTCCCCGAAAACTATTTAGGTAGTGCCTCATGTATCACTTCCGGGGGTAAAGCACTGTTATGGCTAGGGGTCATTGCGATTTACCAAACCATGGCAAACTCTGAATACCGGAAAGTGCCAGCATGGGAGACAGACAGTGGGTGCTAACGTCCATTGTCAAGAGGGAAACAACCCAGACCGCCAGCTAAGGTCCCAAATGATCAGTTAAGTGGTAAACGAAGTGGGAAGGCATAGACAGCCAGGATGTTGGCTTAGAAGCAGCCATCATTTAAAGAAAGCGTAATAGCTCACTGGTCGAGTCGTCCTGCGCGGAAGATGTAACGGGGCTCAAACTGATAACCGAAGCTGCGGATGGGCACAGTCAAATGTGTCCGTGGTAGGGGAGCGTTCTGTAGGTCTGTGAAGGTGTGTCGAGAGGCATGCTGGAGATATCAGAAGTGCGAATGCTGACATGAGTAGCGATAAAGCGGGTGAAAAGCCCGCTCGCCGAAAGCCCAAGGTTTCCTACGCAACGTTCATCGGCGTAGGGTGAGTCGGCCCCTAAGGCGAGGCTGAAAAGCGTAGTCGATGGGAAACGGGTTAAAATTCCCGTACTTTTGTGTAGTGCGATGTGGGGACGGAGAAGGTTAGGTCAGCAGACTGTTGGAATAGTCTGTTCAAGCCGGTAGGTGTGAAGAGTAGGCAAATCCGCTCTTCTTTAACACCGAGACGTGATAACGAGGGTCTACGGACCTGAAGTGACTGATACCACGCTTCCAGGAAAAGCCACTAAGCTTCAGCTACACAAGAACCGTACCGCAAACCGACACAGGTGGGCAGGATGAGAATTCTAAGGCGCTTGAGAGAACTCAGGAGAAGGAACTCGGCAAATTGATACCGTAACTTCGGGAGAAGGTATGCCTGTTGTGGTGTAAGACTTCGCGTCTGAAGCTATGACAGGTCGCAGAGAATCGGTGGCTGCGACTGTTTAACAAAAACACAGCACTGTGCCAACACGAAAGTGGACGTATACGGTGTGACGCCTGCCCGGTGCCGGAAGGTTAAGTGATGGGGTGCAAGCTCTTGATCGAAGCCCCGGTAAACGGCGGCCGTAACTATAACGGTCCTAAGGTAGCGAAATTCCTTGTCGGGTAAGTTCCGACCCGCACGAATGGCGTAACGATGGCCACACTGTCTCCTCCTGAGACTCAGCGAAGTTGAAGTGTTTGTGAAGATGCAATCTACCCGCTGCTAGACGGAAAGACCCCGTGAACCTTTACTGTAGCTTTGCATTGGACTTTGAAGTGGTTTGTGTAGGATAGGTGGGAGGCTATGAAGCCTGGACGCTAGTTCAGGTGGAGCCAACCTTGAAATACCACCCTGACCCCTTTGAGGTTCTAACCTTGGTCCGTGATCCGGATTGGGGACAGTGCATGGTAGGCAGTTTGACTGGGGCGGTCTCCTCCCAAAGTGTAACGGAGGAGTTCGAAGGTTACCTAGGTACGGTCGAAATCGTGCTGATAGTGCAATGGCAAAAGGTAGCTTAACTGCGAGACCGACAAGTCGAGCAGGTGCGAAAGCAGGACATAGTGATCCGGTGGTTCTGTATGGAAGGGCCATCGCTCAACGGATAAAAGGTACTCCGGGGATAACAGGCTGATACCGCCCAAGAGTTCACATCGACGGCGGTGTTTGGCACCTCGATGTCGGCTCATCACATCCTGGGGCTGTAGCCGGTCCCAAGGGTATGGCTGTTCGCCATTTAAAGTGGTACGTGAGCTGGGTTCAAAACGTCGTGAGACAGTTTGGTCCCTATCTGCAGTGGGCGTTGGAAGTTTGACGGGGGCTGCTCCTAGTACGAGAGGACCGGAGTGGACGAACCTCTGGTGTACCGGTTGTCACGCCAGTGGCATCGCCGGGTAGCTAAGTTCGGAAGAGATAACCGCTGAAAGCATCTAAGCGGGAAACTCGCCTGAAGATGAGACTTCCCTGGAGGCTAGACCTCCCTGAAGAGTCGTTCGAGACCAGGACGTTGATAGGTCGGGTGTGGAAGCGCTGTGAGGCGTGAAGCTAACCGATACTAATTGCTCGTGAGGCTTGATCCTATCATTTGAGTGCTTGGGAAACTGAGTGACGAAGATGGAGTGTGAGTGCGACACAATTGAGTACCCGAAAAAATATTCAGAACGCGTTGAGAGACGAGTTCAGGCTTCTTGAGTTTGTACCAGTTTATGTCTGGTGGCCATAGCGAGGTGGTCCCACGCCTTCCCATCCCGA
>NZ_MKCT01000095.1 GCF_001855555.1 Chromobacterium sphagni
GTCGGGGGAGGTTCGGCAGGCTTTGCGGACCTCGCGCTGTGATATGGAGTGGCGATCTGTTTTGTGCCCTGATTCTCGCTCTGAAGCTTTGAGTGTTCTACTTTCAGTGCCGCTTTTCCGCTTAAAAATTCCGATAAGTATAATTATCGGAAAAATAAACATTATTTTGTAAATTATTAATGTAATACGTAATATATTTACTTATTTGTTTTTGCTACACTGATGAAAAGTTGCTTATTTGGGCATGGAGAAGAATATGGCTGCAGATATTTACGCAAGAATCCGCCAGACGGCGTTTGAGCTGGTGGGGGAAGGCGTGTGGCCCACTGTGGTGGATGTGCGGTCCCGGCTGGGAAGCGGTTCCAACACCACCATCAACAATACGCTCAAAGAATGGCGGCGGGAGTTTCTGGGACGGGTGGCCGCCTCGTCGCGGAGGCCGGATTGGCCGCCCAGCCTTGCCGAGGCTTTCGAGCAGGTATGGCAGAAGGCTTGCGATGAGGCCGAGCAGCAACTGAGCGCTGTCCGTCAGGAGGTGGAGGCGGAAGTGGCGGTTCTGCGCCAGCAGGTGGAGGGCCTGCACGAGCGGGAGCAAAAGTCGCTTGCCGAGCTGCAGTCGCTGCGCCACGAACTGGAGCTGCGCGCCGCGCGGCAGGTGGAGCTGGACAGCAGTCTGCAGCGGGAGCGATTGCATGTGGAGTCGCTACTGCGGGAGCGGCAGGAACTGCAGCAGGCGGCAGAGTTACAACGGGAGGCGCAGGATTTGGCGCGCCAGGAGGCGGAATCCCGGCTGCTGGAGCTGGCGGACCGGCATGAGCAGCAGCTGCGGGAAGCGCAGGAGGAGGCAAGCCGCAAGGAGTCTCTGGCTTATGAGCGGCTGGAGGGGCTGCGCGTGCGGCTTTACCAGCAGGTGGAGAGCGAGCGGCAGGAAATGAAGCTGCAGCAGCAAAAGCTGGAGGGCGCGCTGCAGCAGGCGCGGCAGGATGGCGCCAAGGTGGAGAATCTGTGGCGGGAGAGGATGCTGGAGCGGGAGCGGGAAAATGGCGGTCTGCAGGCGCGGCTGGATTTGCTGCAACAGCAGGGCGAAGCCGTCAGGCAGGAGTCGCGCCTGCAAAAAGAGTCGGCGGAGGCGCAGTTGCTGGCGCTGACGGCGGAGAACGCCAGGCTGCAGGCTTTGCAATCGATGCGGCGCGAGCAGTGGCTCGACCGCTTGGGCGCGGCCTTGCGCGCGGGCGGCCTGCCGGCCGGGCCAGAGGCCGTCCAGTCCTGGCTTGCGGCGCTGCTGACCGAGACCGCTCAATAAAATCCATCGGATGGCGGCTCCCTCCGGGGTACCTGTCCTGCTGGACAATGCGGTTTCCCGGCGGCTTGCACGGCTTCGGCTATGCTGAATGAGTTTCAACCCATCCCAGCAAGGAGCCGATATGACAGCACAAGGGTATGCCGTTCTATATATGGCGTTCATCGTCGTATTGTTTGCCGCAATTGTCTGGAAAACCCCCATCTTGCGCGACCGGGGGCCGCTGCTGCCCGGTGTGGCCGACGGGCAGCAGACTTTCAGCCTGGCGCGCAGCCAGTTGTTGTGGTGGACGCTGGCTGTCGCCGTGGTGGCCGGCAGCCTGCTGATCGTCACGGGCAATCTGTTGTCGCCCACGCCGCAGGTGCTGGCTTTGCTGGGCATCAGCGCGGGCACCACCGGGCTGGCCAGCCTGGTGGATCAGTCCTCTGGCACAAGCGCGACGCCGCTGGGGCGCTCCCGGGGCTGGCTGCAGGACATACTGGATGATGGCCAGGGGATTTCCGTGCATCGCTACCAGTCCTTGCTGGCCAATATCGGAATCGGCCTTGCCTTCATCTATAAGTCGGTCGAGCAAGGGGCTTTCTATGCGATAGACCCGATGTGGCTAGGCGTGCTCGGCATCAGCAGCGTGTTGTATGTCGGCATGAAGTCGCGCGAAGGCGGCGTGGTCGGCGCAGGCCCGGTGCCGGTGGCCGCGCCTCAGTCGCCGGCTGTCAGCGCCGGCGGGACGTCTCCCGCGCTTTCCGCCTGAGCCGACGCCGGCAAGCGGTTCATCCAGAACCGGACAAAGGTCGCCGTTGGCGGCCTTTGTCAGTTGGCCCTCCCATGCGGCATTTTGATGCGGCCCATGGCCAGTACTGGCACAATCCCCTACAATAACGGTCAATTCAATAAGCGGCCTCTGCGTGCAATGCGACCGGAGTCCGCTTTTTCATTACGGAAAAACAAATGGAACCTGTACGCCTGTCAAAACGCATGGCCGAGCTGGGGCTGTGTTCGCGCCGGGAGGCTGACAGCTATATCGAGCAAGGTTGGGTCAAGGTGGATGGCGAAGTGGCGGTGCTGGGGCAGAAAGTGCTGCCGCACAACCTGATCGAAGTCGACAAGAAGGCCCAGGATGCCCAATCCGCCCGGGTCACCATTCTGCTGAACAAGCCGATGGGCTATGTTTCCGGCCAGGCTGAAGATGGTTATGAGCCGGCGGTGGTGTTGGTCACGCCGGAAAACCACTGGTCCGAGGATGGCAGCCGCAAACGTTTCCAGGCTTCGCACCTGCGCGGCCTGGCTCCGGCGGGCCGACTGGACATCGATTCGGTGGGCCTCTTGGTGTTGACCCAGGATGGCCGCGTGGCCAAGCACCTGATAGGCGAAAATTCGTCGGTGGAGAAGGAGTATCTGGTGCGGGTGGAGGGCGAGCTGAGCGCAAATGGCCTGGCGTTGCTCAACCACGGTCTGGAGCTGGACGGCAAGAAGCTGCTGCCCGCCAAGGTGAGCTGGCAGAATGAGGACCAGTTGCGTTTTGTGCTGCGCGAAGGCAAGAAGCGCCAGATCCGCCGCATGTGCGAAATGGTGGGTTTGCGGGTGGTCGGCCTCAAGCGCATCTCCATCGGTAAGGTCAAGCTGGGCAATCTGCCTACCGGCCAGTGGCGCTATCTGCGCGACGACGAGCAATTCTGATCTGATCTTTCCAAGGGGGCGGCATGTTCGAGCGATTGCTGCGCAGGTTGGGTCTGGACGGACAAAGCCGGCAGCGGACCAGGATGCTGGCAGGCCAGATCGAGCAACTGATCGACGCGTGCGACAAGCGTCTGAGGCTGGTGCCGGGCTATCTGGACGCGCTGACGCCCGGCATGCGCGCCTCGCAAGCCTATTTGTCCACGCTGATGGCCCAGTTGCCGCCGGTGCTGACCTTGTCGTTGCCGAGTTTCTCGCGCGATCCGCGCCTGGGCCTGCTGTTTGCCGGACCGTCCAGCCTGTTGGAACTGCTGGACGGCAGCGGGCCGCTGCACGAGTTCTTCCTCTCCGCCGGCAACGGTGACGAGGCCTGGGCGTTATTGACGATGCAGCGCAGCGAGACCAGCCGCTTCGGCGTGGCGATGGAGAACGGCGAGCTGCGCAATGATGTGGCGCAGGTGGTGGTGAGTTTCGACGGCCATAGGCTGGTGATGCCCAGCCCAAGCCAGGAGCAATTTCGGCGCAATTCCGGCGCCCATGCGCTGGAGGTGATGACCTCGGTGATCGCGCGGCGGCTCAGCCTGCTGGAACAGGCGCGCCAGCAGCTGGAGGCCGAGCAGGCGCGGCTGCAGTTGCGACGTCTGTCCCTGCAGTCAGACCGCTGCGTGGTGGTGGACTGCCAGGCTAGCGATGCGTGCCTGCCGGAAACCGCCGCCGGCGTGGATGCCCGGCTGGCAGAAATCGGCCCGCAACTGGACGAGTTGCGCGGGCAGGCCAGCCTGGATGGTCTGCTGCGGACCGTGCGCGAAGTGTTGGAGCAGCCAGCCGACTATTTCAGCCTGCAGACGGTGACGCTGAGGCTTAACCGAATGGGCATCAAGGTGGGCCGCGACGACGAGGCTACGGATTTGACGTTGGAAGAAGTGGTGCTGGGCAAGGCGATGCCTGTCCGCCGGGCATTGCTGCCGGTGCGCGTTCATCGCCACGATATCGCCGAGTTGCGCCGCCAATTCGGCGCCGATTAAGCAAAAGCCGGTGCAGGCATCTACGGACCGGCTATGCTGAATAGAGCAAGAGTTTCAATCGGCCTCAGGGCGGTCGGTTGAATCTGCCCCGACCTTCTGGCCGGGGCTTTTTTTATGCCTATCCGCCGCGCGGCTTTCCATCCTGGCCGAACAGGATGGCGCGCGAGGCATCAGTCAGGGTGGGGGTGGTGTTGATGCCTTCGGCGAGCTTGTAGGCTTTTTGCACCGCGGACCGCGCCGCGATGCGTTCGAACCAGCGCTTCAGCGCGGGGAAGTCGTGCAGATCCTGCCGCTGTTTTTCATGCGGAACAATCCACGGGTAGCAGGCCATGTCGGCGATCGAGTATTCGCCGGCGATGTAATCGCGGCCATCGGCCAGTTGGGTGTCCAGCACACGGTACAGGCGAGCGGTTTCGCGCACGTAGCGGTCCACCGCATACGGTAGCTTCTCCGGCGCGTATTGGGTGAAGTGGTGATTTTGCCCGGCCATCGGCCCCAGCCCGGCCATTTGCCAGAACAGCCACTGCAATGTTTCGTTGCGGCCGCGGAGGCTGTCGGCAATGAAGCGGCCGGCCTTGTCGGCCAGATAAAGCAGGATGGCGCCGGACTCGAACAGGCTGACGGCTTCGCCGCCGTCCGCTGGCGCGTGATCGACCATGGCCGGGATGCGGTTGTTGGGCGCGATGCGCAGGAAGTCCGGCTGGAATTGCTCGCCCTGCGAGATGTTGACCGGGATCAGGCGATA
>NZ_MKCT01000096.1 GCF_001855555.1 Chromobacterium sphagni
ACCGATTTGACTCAAATACACGGTATCGGCCCATTCTTGGCTCTGCGGTTGATTGCTGAATGCGGAACCGACTTGAGCCGTTGGCCAACAGCCAAGCACTTCACGTCCTGGTTGACGCTATCTCCAGGTTGCAAGATCAGCGGTGGCAAGATTCTTTCAGCACATACGCGTAAGACCAGCAACCGAGTCACCGTTGCTCTCCGACTGGCCGCCGTTGCGATAGGGCGCAGCAATACGCGCTTGGAGCCTTCTATCGTCGTCTTGCCGCCGGATTGGTCACGCCAAAGCCGTCACGGCAACCGCACGAAAGATTGCGGTGCTGTTTTACAACGCGATGCGATTTGGCATGGACTATCGAGATCCTGGTGCAGACTACTATGAGCAACAGTATCGAGAGCGTGTGATCAAGCAACTTCGTCGCCGCGCAGCGTTATTTGGGTTTGAGTTGCAGTTGCAACCTGTGCCATCTGGGAGGGAGTTTCTTAGGAAGCTGTGAAGCCGGCTCGCAGACGCGAGCTGGCCAACTTCCTGATCGCCGCTACCGCGTCAGCATTCGGCGCGCGACTGCCGTCATTCAACTGCGGCAAGGCACCTATTTTATCGCCCTCACCCGCGTGACGATCGTGCCGAGCGGCAGCGCATCCGCAAGATCGCCGCCACCCGAATTCGTTACGACGCGCGCCGCATTCACGTCTGCTGCAGCGCGAAGGCAGGCGGATCAATCACAAGAAGATCTACCGGATCGACTGCGAAGAAGGCTTGAATCTGCGGCGCAAGCGCCCAAACGGCGAGTGGCGGTGGCGCATCGCCACGCTCGGCCGGCTGTCTCCAATTTGAATGCCTGCTGGAGCATGGATTTCGTCGCTGATCAGCTGTTCAACGGCCAGAAAATCCGGGCCTTAACTGTAGTGGATAATTTTAGCCGGGAGAGCCTGGCGATCACGGTGGATTTCGCGCTGAAAGCCGCGGACGTGGTTGCTACGATGCAGCATGTGCAAGCCTTGCGCGGGACGCCGCAACGGATTCAGGTCGACAACGGCAGCGAATGTATTTCGGTCGCGCGGGATCCATGGCCCATGAGCAAGGCGTCACGCTGGACTTCTCACGACCAGGGACACCCATGGATAATGCCTTCATCGAGTCATTTAACGGCAGTCTGCGGATGAGTGCCGGAATATGCATTGGTTTCTGTCGCTGGATGACGCGCGTGACAAGATCGAGCGTTGGCGCAGGTTACAACGAATTCAGGCCGCACAGCTCGCAGCGCGACCAAACCCCGAGCGAGTTCCGACTTGCTTATCTTGAAGCCGGAAATCTCCAACTTAAACCGCTCGGTTAGTCGGGAGGAGGTCAGCGTCCATACCATTAACAAAGCCGCTCTGAGCAGAAAACGTTAGGGCATTACATGACGCTATTTTCTGATATTTCGGGATGTGGAGCGGAAAACAGCAAGCCGAAAAGCTTCGCTGGGATGGATGCTTTAGGCGGAATCTTGCTCGGGATGCTGGCTGGAGTAGCATTGATATTCTTCAAGGGAAGCTGGGCTGTTGTTCCGAATACAGGCAAGAACTTTTTTTACGTAGTTTTGTGTTTCTGGGTAAGGGGGATTTTTCTCCCATATTTTTTAACTGAGCCTTCGCCTGCATTATATCCAGCGATTGCAAGCTCCAGATCATTTTCAAAGTGACTCAACAGCCATTTCAGATAGCTGGCGCCGGCACGCAGGTTACTTTCGGGGTCCATCAAGTCGGTATATCCAAAACGTTTTCCGGTTTCCGGCATCACCTGCATCAGCCCTGGGCCCCTTCGACGAGATTGCCTGCGGCCGATAGCCTGACTCGACCTTGATGATCGCATGCAGCAGTTTAGGATCCAGCCTAACTCGTCGGATATCTTGTGGGCCAGTGGTAAATGCGCAGCCACGCCGTTTTGAGGCGCCGTCTTGGTTTTCGTGCCGGATGGTGCGGATTGTTTGGAGGTCGCTGGAGCCGGATCTGTGCGAGAGGACGGCTCAGGACTCCGGTTCCAGACCAAGGGTATTGATTGGGTGAAGAAGGTTCGGCCAGAGGGTACGCCCACGCGTGTGACACCAGGCAGTCAGCAAGCTGCATAGCATAGGTCTGATAATGAGCTTTATATCAATCATCTTCATCATTGTCATAGTTTATGTTCATGGCTAGGCGCAGAATCTGCGCCACCGGCTCGAATAGTTCGGCGGATATGTACCGCCGATCTTGGTTTCGCGGCCAGCGCGCGCGCGACTTCAATGTTTTCCACCACAGGAATGCCGGCTTTTTCGGCGAGTTTTACGATATGCAGGGCCATCGCGTCTCGGCCGACTGCGGTCACTTGGGGAGCGGGGTTTCGCCGGGTTGGTAACGCAGGCAAACCGCGATATGGGTGGATTGCGGACCACCGCGGTGGATTTGGAGACATTGTCTGCCAGACTGCCGCTTTGAATCTCTCGATGCGCTTCCTTGCGTTTTTGCTTGATCTCGGGATTGCCTTCAGAGTTCTTGAATTCCTGCTTAATGTCTTCAAGAGACATCATCAGTTGTTTGGTGGTGTTGTAGCGCTGGAAGGAGAAATCGGCGATGCCGAAAATGATGTAAAAGCCGATCAGCGAGGCCCACATCCAGAACAACAGCTGGGTGCTGACGCCCATGCCGGTCGCGACATCGCTCAAGGGCAGAAATTGGATGGATGGGCTGTATTGCCGCAGCAGGTAGAAGAAGATCAGCGACAATATTGTCAC
>NZ_MKCT01000097.1 GCF_001855555.1 Chromobacterium sphagni
CGGCACGGCGACAAGCAGGGATGTGGAGCCGAGGCGTGGTCCGGCGAGGTTTCGACCTCGGATCTGCGGATTTATGACGAGTCCGGCGCGCTGCTGGCGGAGTTGGCGCGGCTTTCGTACAAGAGAGTCCGCCAGACCAGCGACATCAGCCGGCTGGTCTTGCCGGAGGCCGAGGCGCCGCAGGCGGTGCGAGACGCGGCGGCCGGTGACGAAGAGGCGGTTCTCGCCGCCAACGTCCGTCGTTTCGTCGAGGAGCGCTTGTCGGCGCTGGGGATCGGCGAGCTGGCGCCGTTGGAGACGGACACGCTGTTCTTCGACGCCGGCCTGGACTCCACCCATCTGCTGGCTCTGGTGCGCGAGCTGGAGGCGCGGTGCGGCCATGATTTCTATCCGACGCTATTGTTCGAATACCAGACGCTTGGGGCCCTGAGCCATTACCTGTTCCTGCATGAGCGCGAACACTTCGCCGGCACCGCGGGTTTGGCCGCCCGCGACGCTGTCGGCATGGCGCCGGCGCCGGCGGTCGCGCCGGAGAGCCGGGGCGCGGTCCAGCCGCCGCAGTCGGCGGACATCGCCGTGATTGGCCTGGCCGGCCGATACCCGTCGGCCTCCACGCTGGACCGGTTCTGGGAGGTGGTCAGCAGCGGGGCGTCGTGCACGAGGGAGATGCCGGCCGACCACTGGGGCCGCTTCGCCGTCGAGGGAACGGCATCGGCCGCCAGCGGCGCGCCGGCCGGCTATGGCGGCATCGTCGACGATGTGGACGCGTTCGACGCGCTGTTTTTCCAGATCACGCCGGCCGAGGCCGGAGGCTTGGATCCGCAGCTCAGAATGCTGCTGGAGATCGCCTGGCACGCGATGGAGGACGCCGGCTATCCGGCAGAGGCGCTGCGCGGCTCCCGCACCGGCGTGTTCGCCGGCGTGATGAACGCCGATTACACCTGGGTCGCGGCCGAGCACCTGGACCGGACCGGCGCTTACGCCAGCGCCGGCAGCTATGCTCACGAGCTGGCCAACCGGATTTCCTACCAGTTCGATCTGCGCGGCCCCAGCATGACGGTAGAGGCCGCCTGCGCCAGCTCGATGCTGGCGCTTCACCTGGCACGCAACGCCTTGCTGACCGGCGAGTGCGCGATGGCGCTGGCCGGCGGTGTCAATCTCAGCCTGCATCGCAGCAAATACCTGTTGCTGGGCGGGCTGGGCCTGATGTCCGCCGATGGCCGCGAGCGCACTTTCGACGCCGGCGCCAATGGCTATGTGCCGGGAGAGGGTGCGGGCATGGCGTTGCTCAAGCCGCTGTCGGCGGCGCTGGCGGACGGCGACCGCGTCTACGGCGTCATCGCCGGCAGCGCCACCAATCATTCGGGCCGCGGCAGCGGCCGCTACAGCCCGAATCCGAACGCGCTGGTCGATGTCATCGAGCGCGCGGTGGAAAACGCCGGCGTCTCCGCCGACGCCATCCTGTATGTCGAGACGCACGGCACCGGAACGCAAATAGGCGATCCGATCGAGATTCAGGCGCTGTCGCGCGCGCTGAGCGGCTCCGGCGCCCGCGAGCGCCGCTGCGCCCTCGGTTCCAAGGCCAATCTCGGCCACCTGGAGTCGGCGTCCGGCATCTGTTCGCTGACCAAGGCGTTGCTGAGCATCCGGCGCGGCCAGATTCCGCCCTGCGCCAATGTGGAGGTCGTCAACCCCGGCCTCAGGATAGAGGCGACGCCATTCGTGATTCCAATGGAGGCAGTCGACTGGGCGCGGCCGCTGGAACAGCGGGTGGCCGGCATCCATTCCTTCGGCATCGGCGGCAGCAATGTTTTCATGGTGGTGCGCGGCCAGCGGCGGCGGGCCCTCGCCGCGGACCAGGCGGCGCGGCCGCGGCTGCTGGTCCTGTCGGCGAAGACCGACTCCGCCCTGGACGCGTATTGTTTGGCGCTGCTGGCCTATCTGCAGGCCGGACGGGACGAGGACTATACGCTGGGCAATCTGGCGTTCACGCTGCAGACCGGCAGAAGCGAGATGGCGCACCGCATCGCCCTGGTGGTGGACGACGAGCAAGAATTGCTGAGCGGCTTGAGGGCCTATTGCGAAGACGGTCGGCTGGCGCCTGGGATGTTCAAGGGCCGGGCGCCCGTTGCCGGCCGCGCGCCCGACGCCTTCGGCAAGCCGGGCGCGGACAGGCCGGCGCTGCTGGCCGTCGCGCAAGCCTGGGTGAACGGCACGCGCATAGACTGGCGCAGCCTGGATGGCGGCGAACGCGGCCTGCGCATTGCCGCGCCGCTGTATCCATTTGCCCGCGACCGCCACCGCATCTCGGCGCCGTCGGAGCCGGCCGAATCGCTGGCGCCGCAGGCGGCCCTGTTTTACGCGACGGCGACGTGGGAGCGCAAGGCGCTTGCCCGGAACGCGGCGGCGGCCGGCAGCGGCGGGGCGAGCGCGTATGTGCTCGCCGCCGGCGTGTCCGAGGCCGTTGCCGCCGGCATCGCGGCCGAGCTGCCGGCGCTTGCGCTGCGGCGCTTGCCGCCGCCGGCCGCCGATTCGGCGGCCGAGGCCGCGGCGGAACTTTTCCGCCAGGCTTTGTCGCGGGTGCGCGAATGGCTGGCCGCCGGCGTCGGCGATGGCCAGCGGATGGTCGCGCTGATTGACGGCCATCCGTCCGATCCCCCCTATGCGCCGCTGTCCGGCCTGTTGAAGTCGGCGGGCTTGGAATATCCCAGGCTGCGGATCCAGCTGATCTGGGTCGAGGGCGGGCTGGATGCCGCGCGCGGCAGCCGGCTGTTGGCCGAGGAGCTTGGGCGCGGCGACGATGTCGAGGTCTATTACCGGCAAGACGGCCGGCGGGAAGTTCGCAGCAACCGGGTAGCCGGTTTCGAGCCGATGGCGGGTTCGGTGATCCGCCAGGGCGGCAACTATTGGATCACCGGCGGTCTGGGGGGGCTGGGCAGGATATTCGCCGCTTATATCGCCGGCTTCGGCAAGGTTAACGTCGTCTTGAGTGGCCGCCGCGCCTGCACGGACGCCGAACGCGAGCAGCTGGAGCGTCTGGCCGCCGCCGGCTCCCGCGTCGAGTATCTGCAATGCGATGTGGCGGTGGAGGAGGACGTGGTGCGGCTGGTCCGAGAGGTGGAGGCGCGCCATGGCCCGCTGACCGGCATCATCCATGGCGCGGGCGTGGTGCGCGACGCCATGTTGTTGCAGAAGACCGAGCGGCAGGCCGACGAAGTTTTCGCCGCCAAGCTGTTCGGCACCCAGATCATCGATCGGGCGACCAGGCATCATCGGCTCGATTTCTTCGCCCTGTTCTCCTCGCTGTCGGCGGTCTGGGGCAATGTCGGCCAGGCGGACTACGCCGCCGCCAACGCCTTTCTCGACGCCTATGCGGCCTGGCGCGACGCCGGCGTCGGCCGAGGGGAGGCGCATGGCAAAACTGTGTCGATCAACTGGCCGTTGTGGCGCGACGGCGGCATGACGATAGACGCGGCCGGCGAGCGGCGCCTGCGCGAGAAAACCGGCATGCTGCCGCTGTCGACGCAGGATGGGCTGCGCGCCTTCGAGGACGCGATCGGCAGGGCGCCGCGCCAGTTGATCGTCTGCGCCAGCGATGGCAGCAAGCCGCTATTCTCCATGGCCGCGCAGGCGGAGGCCGTGAGCGCCGCCGCGCCGGCGACGGCCGAGGCGATACGCTATCTGCAACGGCAATTGTCCAAAGTGTTCCGCTTGCCGCAACAGCGGCTGGAGCCGGAGGCGCCGCTCGAGGCCTTCGGCATCGATTCGGCCAATGTGCTCGCGCTGACCGGGGAGCTGGAAAAGGACTTCGGCCCGTTGCCCAAGACCCTGTTTTATGAATACCGGACGCTGGCCGGCCTGGCCGGCTATCTTGTCGACGCCCATGGCGCCGCGCTGCATCGCCTACTGCCCGGCGCCGCGGCGGCCTCCGCCGCCTCCGCCGCCTCGCCGGCGCCGCGTCCTGCCGTGCGGGCCGAGCCGGCGTCGGTCGGCGTCCGTCAGCCGGGCGGGCCGCTCGATATTGCGATCATAGGCATGAGCGGCCGCTTTCCCCAGGCCAGGAATATCGCCGAGTTCTGGGAAAACCTGCGCCAGGGAATAGATTGCGTCGGTGAAATTCCGGCCGCCCGCTGGGACATGGCCCGCTATTACGACGCCGATACCGGCAAGAGCGGGAAGATACACAGCAAATGGGGCGGCTTCATCGACGGCGTCGACGAGTTCGATCCGCTGTTCTTCAAGATTTCGCCGCTGGAGGCGGAAATGATGGATCCGCAGGAGCGCTTGTTCCTGCAAACGGCGTGGGAGACCCTGGAAGATGCCGGCCATACGCGGGCCTCTCTGCAGGCCGACGGCGACGGCGACGGCGGCCTGCTGCCGGAAGCCAGAGTCGGCGTCTATGTCGGGGTGATGTACTCCGAGTACCAGCTTTACGGCTTCCAGCAATACGAGCAGGGTCAGATCTTCGGCCTGGCCGGCAATATCGCCGGCGTAGCCAACCGGGTGTCCTATTTCTTCGACTTCCACGGCCCCAGCATCGCGCTGGACACCATGTGCTCCTCGTCGTTGACAGCGCTGTACCTGGCCTGCAACGCCTTGCGCAACGGCGAGTGCGGGCTGGCGCTGGCGGGCGGCGTCAATACCAGCATCCACCCGAACAAATACGCGGTGCTGAGCCAGGCCCGGATCATCTCGACCAGCGGCCGTTGCGAAAGCTTTGGCAAGGGCGGCGAGGGCTATATACCCGGCGAGGGCGTCGGTGCCGTGCTGCTCAAGCCGCTGGAACGGGCCGTCGCCGACGGCGATTTCATTTACGGCGTGGTCAAGGGCGCCGCGCTGAGCCACGGCGGCAAGGCCAGCGGCTATACTGTGCCCAGCCCGGTGGCGCAGGCCGGCACCATCGCGCTCGCCATCCGCCAAGCTGGCGTCGAGCCGCGCGCGATCAGTTATATCGAGGCCCACGGCACCGGCACCAGTCTTGGCGATCCGATCGAGATCGCCGGCTTGAGCAAGGCCTTCGGCCAGCAATCGCCGGACAGGCAGTATTGCGCGATAGGCTCGGCGAAATCCAATATCGGACATTGCGAGTCGGCGGCCGGGATCGCGGGGATATGCAAGGTCCTGCTGCAGATGAAGCATCGCATGCTGGTTCCCTCGCTGCATTCCAGCGAGCTCAATCCCTATATCGATTTCGCCGGCACGCCGTTTATCGTGCAGCGCGAGCTGGCCGAATGGCCTGCGCCGGTCATCGCCGGCCGGCCGCAGCCGCGTGTCGCCGGGGTCAGCTCTTTCGGCGCCGGCGGCGCCAACGCGCACATCCTGATCCAGGAGTACATCGGCGAACCCTCGCCGGGCGAGATGCCCGGCGCCGGCGAGCGCCGGCTGATCTTGCCCTTGTCCGCCCGCAACGACAGCCGCTTGCACGCCTACGTCGCCGACATGCTGGACTATCTGGAGAAGTCGCCGCCGACGACGCTGGCCGATCTGGCCCACACCTTGCAGACGGGGCGGGAAGCGATGGATTGCCGGGTCGCCTTCCTGGCGTCGAATCCGGCCGAGCTGCGCGAGCAAATGAGGGATTTCCTGTCCGAGCAGCCGGCGGGGCTGGATTATTTCCACGATCGCACCAGCCAGGACACGCTGGACGTGTTCAGCGACGAGGATGTCCGGCGCGCGGTGGTGGCCGGCTGGATACAGTCGGCGCGATACGACAAGCTGGCGCAGTTCTGGACCAAGGGGCTGGCGATAGACTGGGCGCTGCTGCCCGGCCCGTCGGGGCGCCGGATGGCGGGATTGCCGACTTATCCGTTCGAGCGGAAGAAATGCTGGGTTTCGGTGAGGCCGAGCGTGCCCGCGGCCAACGCCGCCGCCGGCGAGTTCGGCGGTCTGCTGACGCGGGTGCTGCCCGCCGCCAGCCTGACCGACAAGCCGCGGGTGGTGTTTGAAACCGAGCTGAGCGCCACCGATCCCATGTTGTCCCATCACCGGGTCCAGGCGCGCAGCATTCTTCCCGGCGTCGCCTACATCGAAATGGCGTTGGAGGCCGCGCGGCATCTGTACCCCGGACATGACATCGCGTTGCAGGATATCGTCTGGATGCAGCCCTTGTTCGTCGCCGACGGCGAACGGACGGTCGTCACCCAGCTGGAGCGGCACGACGGCGCGATCCGCTTTGAAATCGCCACCACGGGCGAGTCGGGCCGGCAAGTCCACGCTCAGGGCATGGTGGCGCTGGACGAGGCGCCGCGCCAGGCGCCCGCCGTGGACATCGAGGCGACGCTGAACCGGCTGGAGCTGCGCTGGGAGGGCGAGGCGGGCCGCGCCGAGTTCTATGCGTGGCACCGCGGCAAGGGCATAGACTACGGCCCTTATTTCCAGGGCCTGGCCGGCCTGTGGGGTACGGCCGAGGAGAGCATGGGGCTGGTGGTGCTGCCCGCCGGCTGCGAGGCTGACCTGGTCCGCTACCAACTGCCGCCCAGCATCGCCGATGCCGCTTTGCAATGCGTCAGCGGCATCGCGGCGGGCGCCGGCGACGGTCTCGCGCTGCCATATTCCATCGGCCGGATCGAAGTGTTGCGGCAGCCGCAGGGCCGGGTATTCGTCCATGCGCGCAAGCGCGCCGACGCGCGTTTCGATCTTGCCGTCATGGACGACTCGGGCGCCTTGCTGGTTGCTCTGGACGATTTTGTGCTGCGTCCGGCCAGGACCGCCGGCGATCCGTTCAGCTACGCCGGTCGATGGCAGCGCAGCGATCTGGCCGGGGCTGAGGCCGCGGCTGGTGGCGGGACCGGCGTCAGCCTGCTGTTGTACCGCGACAATGATGCCGGGCTGGAGGATGCCGTGGCCCGGTTCGGCGCCCGCTCGGCCAGGATTCGGCTGGCGAGCGGGGCCGGGCGGCGCGAGGACGGAGTGTGGACGGTTGATGTTGGCGATGCGGCCGCGATCGGGCAGGCCATCGCCGAGATCGGCCGCATCGACGCGGTGTATTTCCTGGGTGGTCTGACCGGAAGCCGCGCCTATGGACTGGACTGCGCACAAGTGGCCGATGATCAGGAATACACGACTATCGCCTGGCTGCGCTGCATCAAGGCGCTGCTGGCGCAGGGCTACGACCAGCGGGCGCTCGATGTTTTCGTGCTGACGCAGGATTGCGAGCAGCCGCCCTTGCAGCGGGAAATCAATGTCTGGGGAAGTGGCTTGTCGGGATTGACCCAGTCGCTGGCGAAAGAGTACCCGCAGTGGCGGATCCGCAATGTCGACATCGGCGGGGCCGATATGGACGGCGACGCGGGCGCGCGGAAGATCGCCGAAATGCTGGGCCGCGAGCCGGCCAGTGCGACCGGCTTCCCGGTCGCTTACCGCGGCGGCGTCCGCTATGAGCACCGAATCGCGCCTTTGGCGATGCCGGCCGGCTCGCCGCCAGCCTTTGTCGCCGGCGGGGTCTATGTGATCGCCGGCGGCGCCGGCGGCATCGGCCGCGTCGCCACCGAGCATCTGCTGCGGCACTACGACGCCAGGGTGGTGTGGCTGGGCCGCAGCGCCGTCAACGACGCCATCCGCGAGCAGTTGGACCGCTTCGCCGGCTCGGGCGGCAGCGTCGAGTATCTGCAGGTCGACATCACCAGCCAGGCCCAGCTGGAGCGGGCCCGTGACACCGTCAAGGCGCGATACGGCAGGATCAACGGCGTGCTGCATTCCGCCATCGTGCTGCGCGACCAGAGTCTGGGCGCGATGGACGAGGGGCGTTTCCGTGAGTCGCTGGACCCGAAGGTGGCCGGCAGTGCCGCGCTGGGGCAGGCCTTCATCAACGAGGATCTGGATTGGCTGGGCTTTTACTCGTCGATGCAGTCCTTCCTCGCGGCGGCGGGGCAGAGCAACTACGCTGCCGGCTGCACCTTCAAGGACGCCTATGCCCGGGCGCTGGGCCGCGCCTGCGCGTTCCCGGTGTTCAGCATCAACTGGGGCTATTGGGGCAGCGTCGGGGTGGTGGCGAACGAGGTCTACCGCAACCGGATGGCGTCCTTCGGCATAGGCTCGCTGGAGCCGGCCGACGGCATGGGCATGCAGGAGGCGGTCGTCGCCCACGCCATTCCGCAAGTGCTGGCCATCAAACTGGCCCCGGCCACGCGCGAAAGAATGGGCATACAGGCGCACGGCGACGAAGTCTATCCCAGGACGCAGGACTCGTATTTCGAGCGGATCGCCGCCGCGCTGGACGGCGGCGGGACGCGCAGCTGCGCGCTGGCCGAGCAAATCCAGCAAGTCGACGCGGCCGACATCTGCCTGAACGACTATGTGCTCCGGCAATTGCTGCAGGTCATGCGCGCCGCCGGGCTGGACGATGTCCAGTCGCCGGCGCCGGCATTGCAGCGGCGGCTGGGCGTGGTCGAGCGGCAACTGCCGCTGTTCGAGGAGATCGTGCGCATTCTGGCGGACGCGGCGTCGCGCCGCTCCGGCCCGTTGCCGTCGCGGGACGAGGTGTTGTCGCGCTATCCGGGATTGATGGCGCACATCGCCCTGGCCGACGCCTGCCTGCAATCGCTGCCGCAAGTCCTGCGCGGCGAGAAGCTGGCGACCGAGGTGCTCTTCCCCGGCTCCAGCATGGCCTTGGTGGAGGGCATCTACAAGAAGAACGCGCATGCGGACTATCTGAACAGCCTGGTCGAGGACGCGGTGGAAAGCCTGGTGCAGGCGCGGCTGGAGGCGGGCGAGGCGAATGCGCGGATCCGGATACTGGAGGTGGGCGCCGGGACCGGAGGCACCAGCGAGGGGGTCTTCAAACGGCTGGCCCGTTATCAGGATCATGTCGAATACGTCTACACCGATCTTTCCAAGAGCTTCTTGCTGCATGCGCGGGACAGTTTCTCCGGCATCGCGCCGTATATGGAGCTGCAGCTTTTCGACGCGGAACGCGCGCCGGACGAGCAGGGCGTCGACAGCGGCAGTTTCGACATCGTCATCGCGGCCAATGTCCTGCACGCGACCCGGAACATCGGCAACACCCTGGGCAACGTCAAGCGCTGCCTGAAGCGGAACGGCTTGCTGATCCTCAATGAAATAGCGGGCAAGCGGCCGTTCACCACCCTGACCTTCGGTCTGCTGGACGGCTGGTGGGCGCCGGAGGACCGGGAGGTGAGGATAGAGGGCAGCCCGGCATTGTCGCGCGAGCAGTGGGCGCGCTCGCTGGCCGAGCAGGGTTTCGAGCGGCATTGGCTGTCCGACAGCGTCTCCTCGGTGGTGTTGCAGCATGTGATCGTCGCCGAGAGCGATGGGCGGGTGCGGCAATATCAGCCCCGCCAGGCCGCCGCCAGGCCGGCGGCCTCCCCGGCGCGGAAGCGCCCGCAGGAAGCGCCGGCGCGGCCGGCGCGCGCGGCCGGCGATCTGCGCTCCCATGTCGAGCACACGCTGGCCGAGGTGGTGGCCGAGGCGCTGAAGCTGTCCGACGCCGAGCTTGATCCGGGCCTGGCCTTGTCTGATCTTGGCGTCGACTCCATCGTCGCCGTCGATCTCGTTCGCCGGATCAACGCGGCGCTGTCCCTGTCGCTGAAAACCACGGTGATATTCGACTTCCCCAGCATCACGCGATTGTCGGCGCATCTGTGCTCCGCCTATCCGGACGCGCTGGCCCGGCAGGCCTCGGGGCAGGAGGCGGGCGGCGTCGACGGCGGCGAGCGGATCCAGCGGATTGCGGAAGAGCTGGTGCGCGGTGCCATTTCATTTGAGCAGACTTTGGAGAGGCTCAAGAGCTGAGCCGCTGCTTGGCCGGGCGGCGATTCGTCCGGCGGCGGCGCGAAGAATCGGTTCTTGTCCATCCATGCGGAGATAGCGGTGTGAAAAAACAGATCGTGTCACTTTTGCAGCAATACCAGGCCGGCCGGATTTCGGAAATGGAACTGAAAGCGGAATATGGGCGCTTGATGGACGCCGGAGAGTCCGCGCTCTCGGCGACGGCGGGCAGCCCTTGCCGCAAGGTTGTGCTGGAGGGGCCGGGCTCGATCGACGACATCAGGATCGTCGACGAGATGGTCGAGCCGCCCGAAGGCCGCTGGGTGCATGTCGACACGATCGCCTTCTCGCTCAATTTCGGCGATCTGCTGTGCGTCAAAGGCCTGTATCCGACCATGCCGTCCTACCCGTTCACGCCGGGATTCGAGGCATCCGGGGTGGTGAGGGCGGTGGGCGGCGATGTGACGCGCTTCGAGGTCGGGGACGAGGTCATCGTCAGTGCCAGCCCCAGTCTCGGCATTCAGTCCAGCCTGATCGTCGCGGACGAGTCGCAACTGGTGCTCAAGCCGGACTACCTGACTTTCGAGCAGGCGGCGTCGTTTCTGACGGTCGGCCTGACGGTGGTCGAGGCGTTCCGGCGCATGCGGGTGGCCAAGGGCGAAACGGTGCTGATCCAGAGCGCCACCGGCGGCACGGGGCTGGTGGCGGTGCAACTGGCGCTGCATGCCGGCGCCACGGTGATCGCAACCGCCAGTTCCGCGGAAAAGCTGCGCTATCTGTCGGACATGGGCGCCGCCCATGTCATCAACTACCGCGAGCAGGATTTTGAGGCCGAGGTGCTGGCGATCACCGGCGGCAAGGGGGTGGACGCCGTTCTGAACACGCTGGCCGGGGAAAACATACAGAAGGGGATCAACTGCCTCTGCCCCAGGGGGCGCTATGTCGAAATCGCGATGACGGGCTTGAAGTCGGCGCGCAACATCGACTTGAGCAGGATGTCCAATAATCAGAGCTTCCACAGCCTGGACTTGCGCAAGCTGTTGCTGGACATGCCCGAGTATGCGGCAAGCCTGGGACAGGAGCTGTTCTCCCTGGTGGAGCGGGGCGTGGTCGAGGTGGTGATAGGCGAGACCTTCGACTTCGGCCAGCTGGCCGAGGCCTATCAGTATCTGGAGAATCGCCGCAATATCGGCAAGGTGGTGATCACGGTGCCGGGCGTCAAGACCGCGAGCCGGCCTCGCGTCGAGCGGCAGGCGCCGCGTCCGGCAGCCAGGCGTGGCGCGACGGTGGAGCCGCTGTCGCCAATCGCGATAGTCGGCATGTCCGGGCGCTTCGGCTCGGTCGACAGCGTCGACGATTTCTGGCGCTGCATTGCGGAGGGGCAAAGCCTGATCCGCCAACTGCCGCCCGGCAGGAGGGCGCTGTTCGCCTCGCTGAATCTTCCGCAGGCATCCGAGGCAAGCTTCAACGAGTGGGGCAGCTACCTGGACGATATCGACTGCTTCGATCCGCTGTTTTTCAGCATCTCCGGCGTGGAGGCGCAGCATATGGATCCGCAGCAGCGCCTGTTCCTGGAGGAGAGCTGGCGGGCGTTGGAAGACGCGGGCCTGATGAACGACAAGCTGGACGGCAGCCGGACCGGCGTGATCGCCGGCGTGGTGGACGGCAAATACGCCAGCCATATCCGCAACGACAAGGCCGGACATTCCTTCTGGGGAACCGCCGGCTCCATCCTGCCGGCCAGAATCGCGTATTTTCTCAATTTGAAGGGACCGGCGGTGGCGATAGACACCGCCTGCTCCAGCTCGCTGGTCGCCATCCATCTGGCCTGCCAGAGCTTGTGGAACGACGAGACCGACCTGATGCTGGCCGGCGGGGCCTTCATCCAGACCACGCCCCATTTCGGCGCGGCCGCCAGCCGGGCGCAGATGCTGTCGACCGACGGGCGCTGCTTCACTTTCGACGATCGCGCCAACGGCATGGTGTCCGGCGAGGCGGTGGCCGTGCTGGTCATGAAGCGGCTGGCCGACGCCCTGGCCGATCGGGACCCTATCCACGGCGTGATCGTAGGCAGCGGAATCAACCAGGACGGGGCCACCAACGGCATCACCGCGCCCAGCGCCGCCGCGCAGCAGCAACTGCAGATGGAGGTTTACGATCGTTTCGGCATCGATCCGGCCGATATCCAGTATGTCGAGGCGCACGGCACCGGCACCAAGCTGGGCGACCCGATCGAGGTGGAAGCGCTGACCGAGGCCTTCCGGCATTACACCGACAACCGCCAGTACTGCGCGATAGGCTCCGTCAAGACCAATGTCGGCCATACCGTCACCGCCGCCGGCGTGACCGGCGTCATCAAGGTGCTGCTGGCGATGAAACACCGCATGCTGCCCGGCTTGTTGAATTACGGCGTGCAGAACCAGCATATCGATTTCGAGAGCAGCCCCTTCTACGTCAACACCGAGCTGTCGCCATGGCCGGCGCCGGCGGGTCGGCCGCGGCGGGCGGCGGTCAGTTCCTTCGGCTTCAGCGGCACCAACGCCCACCTGGTGCTGGAAGAGGCGCCGCCGCCGCCGCCCTGGCGCAGCGTGGCCGGCTCGGCGCTGATCGTGCTGTCGGCCAAGACCGGCGAACAGCTGCGGGCCTATGCCGGCCGGCTGGCCGACTGGCTGCGCGCGCAGCCGGCAGTCGATCTGGCCGCGCTGGCCCACACGCTGCAAAGCGGGCGCGCCGCGCTGCGCCACCGGCTGGCTTTCGTCGGCCATTCGCGCGAACAGATCGCCGACGCGCTGGCCGATTTCGCCGCCGGCCGCGAGGTGGCGCAACTGGCGGTCGGCGAGGCGAAGCCGGGCGCCGCGGCGCGGGCGGCCGAGATGGACGCCGAGCCGCAGCGGCTGGCGCAAGACTGGGTGCGGGGCGCTGTGGCCTGCTGGCCGACGCCGGCCGGCGGCCGGCCGCCCCGGCTGAGTCTGCCGACCTACCCGTTCGCGCGCGAACGCTACTGGGTCGCGGCGGCGGCGGAGAGCGAAGAGAGCGCATCGAAAGAGCGCGCATCGACGGTTAGCCTGCTGGCGCGCGGCTGGGAAGCGGCGGCGGCCGGCGCGGCGCGGCGTTTCGGCCAGCGCCGGGTCCTGCTCGACGCCGCTTGCGCCGGGCGGGCGCCGGCGCGGGACGCGGCGGGCCAGGCGTTGCACTGCGAGACGCTGGCCGACGGCGGGAACGACGCGGCCGAGCGCTTCGGCGCCAGCCTGGAACATGTGTTCCGGCAGGTGCAGGACCTGCTGCGGTCCGGCCTGGAGGACGGCGCGCTGCTGCAGGTGGTGTTGGCGGACGACGGCGAAGACGGCTGGCTGCGCCAGGGTCTGTCCGGTCTGCTCAACAGCGCCAGCCTGGAGCATCCGGGCCTGCAGACCCAGCTGATTCGCGTCGATCCGGCGGCGGACGCCGGCGCGCTGGCCGAGGCGCTGCAAGCCGGCGCCGAGCGGCCGGCGCAGCGCGAGCTCCGCCATGGTCGCGACGGCTGCCGGGCGGCGACGCTGCGGCCGCTGGCCGCCGTCGGCGAGCCGTCGTTGCCGTGGCGCGAAGGCGGCGTCTATCTGATCACCGGCGGTCTGGGCGGTCTGGGCCTGCTGTTCGCCCGCGAGATTCTCGCCCAGCTCCAGGACGCCACGGTGATCCTGACCGGCCGTTCGGCGCTGGACGACGGGCGGCGGCGGCAAGTGGCGGCGCTGGGCGCGCGGGTGGCGTACCAGGCGCTGGACGTCGCCGACGGCGCGGCGGTGCAAGCCTGCGTGCAGGGCCTGCTGGCGCGGCATGGCCGGCTGAACGGCGTCCTGCACGCCGCCGGCGTGCTGCGGGACGGCTTCCTGCTGAACAAGCGGGTGGACGATCTGCGCGCGGTGCTGGCGCCCAAGGTGGCCGGTCTGGTCCATCTGGATCGGGCGACCGCGGTGCAGCCGCTGGACTTCTTCGCCGTCTTCTCCTCGATCGCCGGCGTGTTCGGCAATGTGGGACAAGGGGATTACGCCAGCGCCAACGCCTTCATGGACGCCTATGCCGAACGGCGGGCGGCCCAGGTGGCGGCTGGGGCGCGGCAAGGCCGCACGGTCTCGCTGTGCTGGCCGCTGTGGGCGGAAGGCGGCATGCGGCTGGACGCGGCCGGAGAAGCGGCACTGGCCGCCGCCGGGCTGACGCCGCTGGCGACGCGGCCGGGGCTGGACGCCTTCTACCGCGCGCTGGCGCAGCACGAACACGCGCGGCTGGTGGTGCTGAGCGGCGACGGCGCGCTGAGTCGGCCGGCCGAGCCCGCGCCCGAGCGCCATACCGAGCCGGCGGCGCTGCAGGCGCGGACGCTGCGGCAGTTGAAGAAGCTGTTCGCCGGCGTGACCCAGGTGGCGGTGGACAGGCTGGACGCCAACGAAGCGCTGGAATGCTACGGCATCGACTCGGTGTTGATCACCCGGCTCAACCGCGAACTGGAGTCGATCTTCGGCGGCCTGTCCAAGACCCTGTGGTTCGAATACCGCACGCTGGGCGCGCTGGCGGCCTATCTGAGCGCGCAGCGGCCGGAAGCCTGCCTGCGCTGGAGCGGCGGCGAGACGGCCGCGCAACCGGCCGCGGGTCCGACGGCGCCGATGCGGCGCGAAGCGATGCCGGCGCCGACACCGACACGGCCGGACGGCGGCGCGGCGATCGCCATCATCGGCCTGAGCGGGCGCTACCCGCAGGCGCGGACGCTGGAGCAGTATTGGGACAATCTGCAGTCGGGCCGCGACTGCATCAGCGAAATCCCGGTCGAGCGCTGGGCGCTGGACAGCTTCTACTGCGCCGACCCCGAGCAGGCGGTGGCCAACGGCAAGAGCTACAGCAAATGGGGCGGCTTCGTCGACGGCTTCGCCGAATTCGACCCGCTGTTCTTCAACATCTCGCCGGCGGAAGCCGAAGGCATGGACCCGCAAGAGCGGTTGTTCCTGCAAAGCTGCTGGGACGTGCTGGAAGACGCCGGCTACACGCGGGAGCGGCTGGCGCGGGTCCACGACGGCCGGGTCGGCGTGTTCGCCGGCATCACCAAGACCGGTTTCGACCTGTACGGTCCCGCGCTGTGGCGGCAGGGGACGGCGGTGTTTCCACACACCTCGTTCAGCTCGGTGGCCAACCGGGTGTCCTACTTCCTCAACCTGAACGGTCCCAGCCTGCCGATAGACACCATGTGCTCGTCGTCGCTGACGGCGATACACGAAGCGTGCGAGCACCTGAGGCGGGACGAGTGCGAACTGGCCATCGCCGGCGGGGTCAACCTCTATCTGCACTCCAGCAACTACGTGATGCTGTGCATGGCGCGGATGCTGTCGCGGGACGGGCAGTGCCGCAGCTTCGGCGCCGGCGGCAACGGTTTCGTGCCCGGCGAAGGCGTCGGCGCGGTGCTGCTGAAGCCGCTGGCGCGGGCCGAGGCGGACGGCGATCGGATCCACGGGGTGATCAAAAGCAGCGGCATCAACCACGGCGGCAAGACCCACGGCTACACCGTGCCCAACCCGGCGGCGCAGCGCCAGCTGATCGTCGATGCGATCGCCCGGGCCGGCATAGACGCGCGGGCGATCAGCTATGTCGAGGCGCACGGCACCGGCACCGAGCTGGGCGACCCGATAGAGGTGGCGGGGCTGAGCCAGGCCTTCCAGGCGCAGACGGCGGACACCCAGTTCTGCGCGCTGGGCTCGGTGAAATCCAATATCGGCCACGGCGAAAGCGCGGCGGGGATCGCCGGGCTGACCAAGGTGCTGCTGCAGATGCGGCACGGCCAGCTGGCGCCCAGCCTGCACGCCGACACGCTGAACCCGCACATCGACTTCGCGGGCAGTCCGTTCTTCGTGCAGCGCGAGCTGCAGGAGTGGAAGCGTCCGTTGCTGACGGTGGACGGCGTCGAGCGGGAGTATCCGCGAATCGCCGGCATCTCGTCCTTCGGCGCCGGCGGGGCCAACGCGCATGTGATCGTCGAGGAATATGTCGACCGCCGGTCGTGGCCGGCGATTGCCGGGCCGGCGGCCATCGTGCTGTCGGCGCGGACCGAGGCGGAGTTGCGGACGCGGGCGCAGCAGTTGCTGGCGGCGATAGGGGGCTGGGGCGAGGGCGATCTGGCGTCGGTGGCGGCGACGCTGCAGCTGGGTCGGGAGGCGATGGAGCATCGGCTGGCGCTGCTGGTGGACGGCATCGGCGAGCTGGCGGGCAAGCTGGAAGCGCATCTGCGCGGCGATGCGGAAGTGGAGGGTCGCTGGCAGGGCGAGGTGAGGCGAGGCAAGGACGGGTTGGCGGTATTCGCCGAGGATGAGGATCTGAGCCTCGCGCTTGAGGCCTGGATGGGCAAGAAGAAGTATGACCGCTTGCTGGAGCTGTGGGTGAAAGGGCTGGCGCTGGACTGGGGTCGGCTGTATCCGCAAGGTCTGCCGGCGCGGATCTCCTTGCCGGGCTACCCGTTCAAGCGGGACAGCTACTGGCTGGCCGGGCTGGGCGAGAATGGCGGCGCGGAGCCGTCCGGCGCGTCGCTGCATCCCCTGCTGCAACGAAACGCTTCCGATTTTTATGCCCAGCGCTTTGCCTCCAGCTTCAGCGGAGCGGAGTTCTTCCTCAGCGATCATGTGGTGCAGGGTCGACGGATATTGCCGGGCGCCGCCTATCTGGAAATGGCGCGCGCGGCGCTGCAAGCGTCTTACGGCATCGCGATGGAGGAGCGGGCCGGGGTGTTGCTGCGGGACGTGGTATGGCTGCAGCCGTTTGGCGTGCAGGATGCCGCCGCGCCAATCCACCTGGAGCTGGAGGAACTGGACGACGGCGAAGCGGCGTTCGAGATATTCAGCGAGGCCGCCGACGGCGGGGAGGCGACGCACTGCCGCGGCCGTGCCGCCTTGATCGAGCCGGGCGAGCAGCCATCGCTGGACCTGGCGTCGTTGCGGAGCCAATGCGTGTCGGCCGTGGTGGACGGCGCCGACTGCTATGAGGTGTTCAAATCGGCCGGCATCGGATACGGCGCGGCCTTCCAGACCGTGTCGCAGGTTTTCCTGGGGCAGGACCAGGCGTTGGTCCAGCTCCGCCTGCCGGCATCGTTGCACGGGGGGGCCGGCCGTTATGTGCTGCATCCGTCGGTGCTGGATGGCGCACTGCAGGGCTGCGCCTGCCTGATGACGGGGCAGGCGTCGGCGGCGGCCCTGCTGTTCTCCGTCAAGGAGGTCGAGGTGTTCGACGCGTGCGCTGCCGACATGTGGGCCTGGATTCGCCTCAATGCCGACAGCAGCGCGCGGGTGAAGCAGTTCGACATCGATCTGATCGATGAGCAGGGACGGGTGTGCGCCGGCATGCGCGGCGTATGCTCTAGAGTGATGGAGGGCGTGGCCATGCCGGCGGACATGGCGGAGGACGGCGGCGAGTACGAGGTGAGGCTGGCGTCGGCATGGGAAGCGATGCCGGCGCCCCAGCCCCGGCAGGTCGTAGGCGAACAGGTGTGGGTTTTCGGCGGCGAACCGGACGCGCTTGCCCGCTTGCATCCGCAGGCGCGCGCGCTGCAGGGCGGACACGGCGACGACGTCGCGCGGATCGGGGCGGGGCTGGAGGCTGCGGGCAAGATCGCCAGCATAGTCTGGGTCGCGCCGCCTGGCCGCGACGTGGGCATCGGCGACGAGAGTCTGATCCTGGATCAGCAGACCGGCGTGTTGAGCTGCCTGCGGCTGATCAAGGCTTTGTTGGCGCTTGGCTATGCCGGCTCGGCGCTACGTTTTACCGCGATTACCTTCAAGGCCTTGCCGGTTCTGGCCGGAGAGCGGATCCAGCCTGCCCATGCTAGCGTCCACGGGCTGGTGGGCGCGCTGGCCAAAGAGTTTCCGCAATGGCAAGTCCGTCTGGCCGATCTGGACGACGGAGGCGAGGTCGCCGCCTGGGCCGAGGCGCTGGAATTGCCGCTCGACCAGCCAGGCGACAGCTACGCGCATCGAGAGGGCGAGTGGCTGCGGCATTCGCTATTGCCTTGCGAGGTCGCGGCCGACGGCGAGGACGGGCAGTTCCGCGAAGGCGGCGTCTATGTGGTGATAGGCGGGGCCGGCGGAATCGGCGAGGTATTCAGCGAATACCTGGTGCGCCGCTACCACGCGCAGTTGTTGTGGGTCGGCCGCCGGCCGCTGGACGAGGCGATAGAGTCCAAGCGCCGTCGGCTTGGGCAATGGGGGCCGACGCCGGAATATTTCAGCGCGGACGCGACCAGCGCGCAGGCGCTGCGCCAAGCCTTGGACCGGATGAAGTCCAGCCACCCGCGGATTCACGGCGTGGTGCACTCGGCGGTGGGCATCTTCGACGAAAGCCTGAGCAAGACGTCGATAGAACGCTTCGCCGAAGTGCTCAGTGCCAAGACCGACATCTGCGTGCGCCTGGCGCAGGCGTTCGAGCATGAGCCGTTGGACTTCATCCTGTTCTTCTCCGGACTGAACGCGTTTTCCCGGGATGCCGGCAAGAGCGGCTACGCCGCCGGCTGCGTGTTCAAGGACGCCTACGCCTATCAGCTGGGGCAAGAGCGGCGCTGCGCGGTCAAGGTCGTCAACTGGGGCTGGTGGGGCGATGTCGGCGCGGCCGGCGCCGTCCCGCAGTCATACCGGAACCGCATGGCGCATGCCGGCATCTGCGCGATCGAGGCCGATGACGCGATGCGCACCCTGGAAGCGCTGCTGAGCGGCCCATTCAATCAGCTTGGTCTGGTGAAGGCGACGCGCGAGCAGGCGCAGTCCTGGATGTCGGTGTCGACGCCGTCCTTGCGCGAACTGCCGCCGGCGCTGCCGTCGCTGATCGGCGCGATGCAGGAAAAGGCGGCGGAGGTTCCCGCGACGGACGGCGACCGCGAGTCCGCGGCATCGTTTGAGCGGCTGGACCGCCGGCTGGGCGAGTTGCTGGCCTGCCAGCTGCGCGCGGCGAACTTGCCGGCGGCGCCGCAGACGCCAGCCTGGCATCGGCGCTGGCTGCGGGAAAGCCTGAGAGCGCTGGACGCCAGAGGGCTGGCGGTGGATGACGGCGAAGTCTGCCAGCGGGCCTGGGAGCGTTGGGACGGCGACAAGACCGCCTGGCTGGCCAATCCGCATCTGCAAGCCCAGGCGCGCCTGGTGGAGGCGACGGTGCGAGCCTTGCCGCGGATATTGCGCGGAGAGATACCCGCCACCGAGGTGATGTTCCCGAATGCCTCGATGAGCCTGGTCGAGGATATCTACAAGAACAATGGCGCGGCGGACTATTTCAATGCCGTGCTGGCCGAGCAACTGGCCGGATACGTGGGCGCGCGCGTCCAGCGCGATCCGTCGGCGCGCATCCGCATTCTGGAGATAGGCGCCGGCACCGGCGGCACCAGCGCGGGGGTCTTCGACAGGCTGTGGAGCCTCAGGCAGCATATCGAGACGTATTGCTACACCGATATGTCCAAGGCTTTCCTCTTGCATGCGCAGCAGCGCTACGCGGAACGGGCGCCTTATCTGGATTGCCGCCTGTTCGACGTGGAGCGCGGGCCGGGGGAGCAGTCCATCGATATCGGCGGCTACGATGTGGTGATCGCAGCCAATGTGCTGCATGCGACCAGAAGCATCCGCCAGACCCTGCGCAATGCCAAGGCGGCGCTCAAGCGCAACGGCGTGCTGCTGCTCAATGAAGTCACCGGCAACAGCCTGTTCGCGCATCTGACCTTCGGTTTGCTGGAAGGGTGGTGGCGTTACGAGGACGAGGCGCTGCGCATCGAGGGCTCTCCGGCGCTGAGCGCCGGCAACTGGTCGCGGGTGCTGGAGGAGGAGGGCTTCCGCCGAGTGAATTTCCCGGCCGCCGGGGCCCAGGCGCTGGGACAGCAGATCATCGTCGCCGAGAGCGACGGCGTCATCCGCGTGCGTCAGCCATCCGCCGCTGCCGTTCCGCAGCCGGCGACACCGCCGGCGCGGCGGGAACGCGCGGCGCCGGCCGCCAGGTCGGAAAACCCGGCGCGGGCGGCGGTGGCCATGCCGGCCGACCAGGGGACGCTGCGGGAGAAAAGCGAGGCCTTGATACGGGGCCTGGTCGGCAAGACGCTGAGAATGGCGGTGGAATTGATAGACCTGGACGAACCGCTGGAGCGCTACGGGATAGACTCGATCCTGGTTGTGCAGTTGACCGACGCCCTCAGGCAGTCCATCCCCGATATCGACAGCACGGTGTTCTTCGAGCACCAGACCATCGCTGGCCTGGTCGAGTATCTGTTGAAGACCAGGCAGCAGGCCTTGCGGCGCCTGACCGGCCTGGACCAGGTTTCCGCCGTCGCCGCGGTGGACACCGCTCTGGCCGCGCGAGAGAGAGTGCCGTCCGGCAGCCGCGGCTGCGCGGCACCAGTCGTTTCTCCCGACCGCGCCCGATGGAAGCCGTCGGTGAAACGGGCGCGGCGAGCGCGAATCGGAAAATCGCCATTATCGGTCTGAGCGGGCGCTACCCGCAGGCGCGGACGCTGGAACAGTATTGGGACAATCTGCAGTCGGGCCGCGACTGCATCAGCGAAATCCCGGCCGAGCGCTGGGCGCTGGACGGCTTCTACTGCGCCGACCCCGAGCAGGCGGTGGCCAGCGGCAAGAGCTACAGCAAATGGGGCGGCTTCGTCGACGGCTTCGCCGAATTCGACCCGCTGTTCTTCAACATCTCGCCGGCGGAAGCCGACGGCATGGACCCGCAAGAGCGGTTGTTCCTGCAAAGTTGCTGGGAGGTGCTGGAAGACGCCGGCTACACGCGGGAGCGGCTGGCGCGGGTTCACGGCGGCCGGGTCGGCGTGTTCGCCGGCGTCACCAAGACCGGCTTCGAGCTGCATGGTCCCGAGCTGTGGCGCCAGGGCGTGGCGGTGTTTCCGCACACCTCGTTCAGCTCGGTGGCCAA
>NZ_MKCT01000098.1 GCF_001855555.1 Chromobacterium sphagni
CGAAGAGTCGGAGCCGAAGTTGATCGTGGAGCCGCCGCTACTCCCCCCGCTGCCACCTGAGCTGCCGCTGCCCCCCGGAGGTGGTTTGCGAACTCTTGCCGACCTTGGCGGAATAGCTGGAAACGCCAGGCATGGTCTTGATCTGAAAGGTGCGGGTAACCAGGCGGGAAAACTCCACCACGCCGTTGCGGTAGCTCCAGTTGGTGCTGGTTTTGTTGGCCACCGCGTCAAGCAGGCCGCGCAGCGTGCCTGAATAGTTCAGTTGCGCTTTTGGCTCCGCATCCAATGCCGGAGCGCTTCCCGCTCCCGGATACGATGTTCCGCCCATTCCCATTCCCATTCCCATTCCGCCCGGCAGCGGCGGCATGCCTGGAGGAGGAGATGGCATGCCAGGCTGCTGGGTGCCATTGCCGCCAGATTTACTGGTCGTAATGCCGAAGATATCGCGCGCCAGGCGGATGGTGACGCCCTGCTCCTTGCCGATCTGTTCGGTCATCAGGGACAGGGGCAGCAGCCGGCCCGAACTGAAGCTGGCGGCCTGATCGAACCTGGGCGGCAAGCTGTCTATCTCATCCATCACCACCGAGCGCTGGGCAAACCAGGCGCCGCTGTCGCGCTCCACCAAGGATAAAGAAGGATAGGTCAGATTGGATTCTGCGCTGCGCAGCACCCGTTGCGTTTCCGCCACCCTGTCGTCCGTCTTCTGCAACATGCCGGGCGTGCCGCAACCGGCCAGCACCGCGGTTCCGCATAGCGCGGCCACAATCTTCTTCATGCCTGTTTCCTTAGCGTGTCGCGTGGATCACGCGAATGACCTTGTTTGCCTCGTAGACCTTGATGCGGATCGGCGTATCGGTGTTCTGCAACGACTTGGCCACCTGCTCCATCACCTCAAGGAACGTTCCGCTGAATGTCGCCGGATAATCGATGGGGAAGTCGCGCTCCATCTCCCAGGCCAGCTCCCAGCCATTGGCCTTGGCGTAGTCGCGCAAGGCGGCGGAAATGCGGCCCTTGCCCGGCACCAGTTGCAGCACATTGCGGCCTTGGCCGAACTCGATGGGACGACCCTCCGCGCCGCGGCTGCCACCTCCCCGAATCCGCCATCCTTGGCCTTGTCGTTGTCCAGATAGATAAAACCGGCCTCGGCATGCAGCGCGCACACCAGCAAAGATGCCGCGAGCAATGTTTTTTGCTTCATGACCTGAACCTTATTGATTCACTTTAATAGGTATGATATCAAACTTTTCATGATATCAGTCAAATAAAAATCCCACTCAGGCTCCTGGCACCGGCATGCCCCTTTGCTGCAGGATCTGCTGGATGGTCAGACTCAGGTAGCGCCGCATGATCACCAGGCAGCCATACAGCCGCACATCGCGTAACGGCTTGCGCTCGGCCAGTTCCATGTAATAGTGCGCCATGATGCCGACGCCCTCCATGAACACGGTCTTGCGGCCGACGCTGGCCAATGCCGCCCATAGCTCCGGATGATCGTGGCGGAACAGGATAGGCCGCGCCCAATCGCAACGCACCACGCCATTCTTTTCCCGATGATGGTGCAACAGCCTGACCATGGCGGTAGACCGGTAGGCGTGCTTGTCGCAAGCCAGCTTGACCAGCTTGGGGCTCACGCCCAGCTTGCGCGCGAAACCCACCAGCAAGGGATCGTTCGGATTGGAGGGCTCCCCCACCTGCTTTTCCAGCGCCGACAGGAATTTTTCGTCGAAATCCGCCGCCTCGTGATTCAGCCCGTTGACCCTCATCCATTCCGACACCTGATAAAGCTGCCTCTCCTTCGGGTCCAGGCCACGGGCGCGTATTACCTGATTGAAGGTCTGGCGGTTGGCAGGACGATTCGACCATACCCGCCGCACTGCATGCTCCCTGCGAACATGCTTGAGCAGGAACGGCGCAACCGGAATGGCAATCAGCCAGCCCAGGAAGTAATCCAGCACGATGGCCCGAAACAGGGTGGGCTGCTCGCGCAACCATTCCGCGCCATGGGCGAACGGCACGCCCAACACCGGCATCTTCGCCAAAAACAGATAACGGCCATAGGTGCTCTGCATCCACTTCAGCCACAAATGCGGCGCGAAATACCATGCCACACCGGCCAAGACCAACAATGCGATGATGAAGAACAACTTGTCGTCGCCACCGCCGCCCGCGCCATTGCGCGCGGCCATCAATCGGGGCTCCGGTAGGCTGGCCGCGCGTGATAGGCGCGGCCGCTCAGCTTGGCCTTGACGTAGCGGAAAGCTTGCTCGATCGGCACACCCTTGTATTCAAAGAAGATCAGCACAGCGAAAATGACCAGCATCGCCAGCACCGTGTACCATTTGAACTTCAGGATCAGCACCGGCAGTATGTAAAACGCCTTGGAGTCCAGCCAAGGGGTGAATCGGGGCGATTGGGCGGCAAACACCCACAGTTGTCCATCCATGCCTTACCTCACCAGAGAGAATCTTTTGTCACGACGTAATGGGGCCGGCCGCGCTCGTCCTTGCCCTTATAGCTGAGATTGGCATCCGCCGGAACCGACGCCCCCGCGCCCCCCCCGCCCCACGACGCGCCGACAGTGACGCCGGCCAGAAAAATCAGGACGCCCACCGCCGCCAGCAGCACTTCATAGGGCAGCCTATCGAAAACCGCTTTCGCCAGCGCGGCTAATTTCATCGAAGCCTTCTGTTGTCTCATCATCCGCTCAACCACTCATCAGATAGGTAATGACGTCCTCCTGCCGGACGCGGCCCTGCTCGATCAAATCCAGCGCGCTCTGACGCATAGGCTGGCCGTACAGATTTACCTTCTCCCGCATCAGCTGGAACACCCGTTCGGAATTGGCGGCGATTTCCTGCGCCACCGTGCCGGCGCTGCCCAGCTTGGTGAAGTCCAGGCACTCGCGCACCGGCACCCGCTTGCCGTCCGTTGTCGGCACCAGGTGCTGGCACACCACATACTTCAAGGTGGTGGCCAGGTTGTAGATCATCACCGCCCGCATCGCCTGGGGAAAAAACTTGGACCAATAGTCGAAAAGCTCCGGAATGGTGTTCGGGTGCATGGTGGCGTACACCAGATGGCCGGACTGCGCCGCCCAGATCGCCGCCTGCGCGGTTTCCGCGTCCCGCACCTCCCCCACCAGCATGTGGGTCGGCGCCATCCGCAAGTGGGCGCGGATGCCGTCGGAAAAACTCTCCACCGATGTGCCCACCTGCATCTGGTCTATCACCGCGGTCGGCGCCGCCACCTTGCCGTAAACGAACTCCACCGGATCCTCGATGGTGCGCAGGATGCAGGATGAGTCGGGCCGCTCGACGTGGTCGCGCAGCAGCGACGACAGGGTCGCCGACTTGCCGGAGCCGGTGGGACCGGTCACCAGGATCAGGCCGGAACGCTGGGTGCGGCTGACATAGATCAGGTCCTCCGGCGTGTCGGCTTCCTTCAGCGTCCACGGCTCGGGCTTGATGCGGCGAAACGTCGCCGACGGGCCCGAGGTCTCGCTCTGCATGTCGCGCGCCACCGCCACCCGGTAACGCTGGCCGTCGACACCCTCGTAGACGAAGTCCAGCGAGCGCGCCTTGCCCATCACCATGTCGTAGCCGTTGACGTTGTCCTTGTAGGCCGCGGTCAGCAACTGGCGCATTTCGTTCTGCTGCAGCCGGCGCTGCATCACCAGCCGGTTGCGGCCGAACACCTTGGCCACCGGATATGTGTCCTGCTTGAGAAAAACGTCGCTGGCGTCGGAAAAGCGGTTGAGCAGACTTTCCAGATCCATGCGGCTGACTTTCGAGCTGTTGTCGAAATCGTCGTCAAATCCGGACATTAGCGGCCCCCATCGAAAAACTCGGCGGCGCCCAAATCGTTGATCGCCTTCCAGCGCGGCAGGTCCTTGACGAACACCACCGGCTGCGACACCACCTTGCGCACCACTTTCACGTCGATGCCGCCATCGGCGTCGACCACCTTCTGCTCCTGGCGGATCACCTTGGGCGCATCCACCATCCTCTTCAACCACAGCATCTTGTACAACAGCATGCCGTTGAAGCTTTCCTTCAATTGCGCCAGCTTGCTCTCATATGCCCCCTTGGCCGCCGCCACCCCGCTGGCCCAGCCCTGGCGCACGCCATCGTCCCAAGCGGCCTTCTCCTCCGGCGTAGCCGGCTTCAACGCCGCATCCGGCTCGCGCACCTCCGGCACCGGCTGCTGCATATAGTCCCACCAGCTGGGCGCGGTGGTGACGAAGCGCGCGTCCTCCCGCACCCGGTAGGAAGCCTCCACCGCCACCATGCTGGTGGGGCTTTCCAGGCGGACGGTATTTTTCGACGATGACAGCACCGGCGGCAGCAGCGAATCGGGCAGCAGCAAGCGGGAAAAGTCGAATACCCGCGACAGCGCCGCATCCTGCGACTGCAGCATAGCGTTGAGCCGTTCGCATTCCCGCACCTGGCCAAGCTGGGCGCCATAGGACAGGCCCGCGTTGTAGACCGCCCGAACCTTGAGCGCGGCCTCTTGCGACAGATAGCTTTTCGGCTGCCAATTCAGGGCGCTCTGCAGCGCGCCGCCATCTTCGAGCGGGATGGAATCGGCCGCCCAGGCGCCTCCCGCCAGACCGATGGAAAACACCCAAAACCACACGCGCGTCATGCCCGCCTCACTCTACCCGCTGGTGCAATCCCAGCGTTTCGCGCACCTTGCGCTCGCCCGCGCCGTCATCGACATAAGGGCCCACCGCAATCTGGAACTTGCGCCCCGCCGGACGGATCTGGGTGGCAAAGCCCTGATTCTTGTAGCCGTCGGCCACCCGTGCAGCCAGCTTGCGGTCGGAGAAGATGCCGCCGTCCATTGCGTACTTCTGGATCAAAGGCTTGGAAGCCGAAGCCTGGAAGGCGGTTTTCGGATCGCGGGTGTCGTTGATGGCGCGGGTGTAGTCCAGCACGATGGTCCTGGACTTCTCATCCACCGCCAGCACGAAGGGGAACTGGTCGCCTATCGAACGCAGCACCGCGATCACCGGCTGCGAAGAGCTCTTGATCCGCACGATGCTGTCCACATCGGCCGAGCCGCGCTCCTCGAAACGCCAACCTATGTTTTGCGCGATGTCCTGCACGATGCCGTGCGGCACGCCCACGTACTCGGTGGAGTACAAGCGGTTCAGATCATTGCTCGGCGTGGCCTCCAGGCTGGCTTTCAAGTCCTGCATCGCCTTGTCGCCGCTGTTGACCACAGTCATGCGCGCCAGCAGTTGCTGGCTGCGCGCGGCATCCTCGGCGGCCTTGGCCAACATCGCCAGCTCGGGGCTGGCGGCCGGCCCGCGCGCAACCGGCGCCGCGCAGCCGGCCACGGCACAAACAAGGCTGGCGATCAGGAATGGCATAGCAGCTCTCATGAAAATCGCGCTCCATATATTTACTTTGGTAGTAATCATATCAAACATTTTTTTAAATATGCTGGCTTTATTGCAGCGTGGCGGGCGGCAGCACTTGCGCCGCCAGCTCCGCGTCGCCCAATACTTGCTCCAGCTCGCCGCGCCGGTAATCGAAATCCGCCTGCCAGCGCTGAATCTGAGCCGGCACCCGCTCCAGCTTGCGGAACAGCATGGTGCGCGGATGGGCGCGGGCCCAATCGCACAGGCTCAGCAAGGAATCGTGCGGCATGTCGATCAGGCGCGCCAATAACAGGTGCGAAGGCAGAAAGCCATGCAGCCGGAACCAGACGCCATCCTGAAAACTCGCCTGCGGCGCTTCGCGGCCTATCCTGCCGCCATTCTCCAGCGCCCACGATTCCGGCACCGAAACATCGCCCTCCTCATCGGCGAACCAGTAAGCCAGCATGTCGCGCCATACCGTGTTTTCCATCAAAGCCCCCTGCAATCTCGGATACGATTTCTTTTATGATGTCCGCCTCGCGCTTGGCGCCG
>NZ_MKCT01000099.1 GCF_001855555.1 Chromobacterium sphagni
GCCCCTATATCACCCAGTTCAATTCCTCCGGCTACATCAACGATCTGGCCAACGGCGACATCTGCATGGCGCTGGGTTGGTCCGGCGACGTCAACATCGCCAAGCACCGCGCCGCCGAGGCCAAGCGCAGCTATCAGCTGGCCTATGTGATTCCCAAGTCCGGCGCGCCGATCTGGTTCGACGTGATGGTGATCCCAAGGACGCCCCGCATCCGGAGCAGGCGCTGCAATGGATCAACTACATCGAAACGCCGCAAGTGAACGCGGCCATCACCGACGAGGTGTTCTACCCGACGGTGAACGCGGCGGCGCGCAAGTTCGTCAAGCCGGAGATCGCCAGCGATCCCACCATCTATCCGCCGGAATCGGTGATGAAGACACTGTTTCTATTGAAGCCCTTGCCGCCTGACATCATGCGGCTGCAAACCGCTTGTGGACGCAGCTGAAAACCGGCCGCTGATCTTTCGCTCCGCCGGGCGGCGCCGCCGCCCGGCCACCATAATCACAATCCGATCCGCCGCCCGGTCCGCCGGGACGGCCGGACATCCGTGGGGCATTGCCCGCCGGCGGTAGTGGCGGGACGCATGGTGTCGACGGGGCGTTTTCCCGTCGATGGGGACGAATGTTCGGAGCGCCGGTTAGCCGGTGTCGTGGTGCCGCCAAATGAAAACCCTGGATTGGAATTGCTTGCTGCCGTCGGGCAGGGGGCCGTGATCGGCGTGCCCTTCCTGTTTCTGTTCATCTTTTTTCTGCTGCCCTTCCTGCTGGTGGTGGGCATCAGCTTCTCCCAGCAGCAGCTGGGCATCCCGCCGTACACGCCGCTGGTCAAGCTGGAGAACGACGTTTACACCATCGCGTTGAACATCAGCCACTACCGCTTCATGTTCACCGACGATCTGTACTTCGCCACCTATGTCAGCTCGGTGAAGATGGCCTTCATTTCCACCGTGCTGTGCCTGCTGATCGGCTACCCGATGGCTTACTACATCGCCCCGCGCCGAGGGCGCGACGCGCAACACGCTGATGATGATGGTGATGCTGCCGTTCTGGACTTCCTACCTGATCCGGGGTGTACGCCTGGATAGGCATCCTGAAAGAACGACGGCTTTCTCAATCAGTTCCTGCTGTGGCTGCGGGTGATAGACAGCCCGCTGCACCTCTACCACACTAATTGGGGCGTCTATATCGGCATGGTGTTTTCCTACCTGCCATTCATGATCATGCCGTTGTACGCCCACCTGGTGAAAATGGACCTGACGCTGCTGGAGGCGGCCTACGATCTGGGCGCCAGGCCGTGGCGCGCCTTCTGGCAGGTGACGCTGCCCTTGTCCAAGAACGGCATCATCGCCGGCAGCCTCCTGGTGTTCATCCCGGCGGTGGGCGAGTACGTGATTCCGGAGCTGCTGGGCGGCTCGGACACGCTGATGATAGGCCGGGTGATGTGGGACGAGTTCTTCAACAATATGGACTGGCCGATGGCGGCCACCGTCACCTGCTGCATGGTATTGCTGCTGCTGGTGCCGATGGCGCTGTT
>NZ_MKCT01000100.1 GCF_001855555.1 Chromobacterium sphagni
CGCCATCTCCGGCAAGGCTGCGGATGCGCGTGACAACCCAATTCTAAATCCGAAACCCGCCTATCGCCCCCCGGCAAACACCGATTGCAGAAAGCTGGCGACAAGCGCCGGAGACTGTTCCCGCCCATCCGGATCTCCGCCTATGGTGACGCCCTTGCTCAGGCAGTGCCGCGCCTCCAACTGCGCAGCACTGCCGAACAAGACTCGACTGTCATTGACCATGGCGAAACGGCCGGAATCAAGGTCATACCAGCCATGGCACAACCTCGCGCTGGTCGCTTGCGCAACAAGATGCGGGGATGCAAACCGATCAAAGCCATGATAGGCGCCGGGAAACACTTTCACCGCCAGCTGGGCGCCCTTCGCTTTCAATTCGTCGGCATAGGCCATGCAAGATGCCGCCGGAGTGTAATCGTCCTTGCCGCCAAGCAGCAGCAAGACCGGCGAACCATCCAGACGGTTCGAAACATAGTGAATGCCGCAACTGGGATAGAACGCAATATGCGCAGCAAAGCGAAGACCGTCTTGAATGACCGCTTTTCGGAATGGCTCAAGCGAGGAATAGAGAGCGGCAATTCCCCCGCGCGAGAAACCCATCACGGCGATTCGCTTTGAGTCGATAGCGGGATGCGTCGCCAACAGCCGCAAGGCGGAAAACGCGTCGGCGATATCGGCCGCCATCGATAACTGCGTCTGGTCGCTCTCGGTTTGCACGATCTGCCGCCCGGAGAAACTGTCGACGACAAAGCTGGCAAAACCCAGCGCGTTCATCCGTTGAGCCCACATCCACTCGCCCGGATTGACGCCGCTGCTTCCATGCAGAATCACGACGGCAGGAAACGGGCCTTTCGCCTGATCCGGCAGCGACAGCATACCTGTCACCACCGCCCTACCCATCGGTTGGCGCCTAACGTAAGCCATAATCTGCCGCGGCGTGACAGACTCGAACGCCAGCGCCCCAACGCGTCCATCCATCAAGTTCGCAACCGGAGCGAAAGCGGCATTGATGCCCGAGGCGCAAGCATCGCTGCCGACGAGGAAACAAGCGATCAGCCCCACGACAAAACCTTGACGCATAATCGACAACATGGATTTCACCCCCCCCTGGTTTCGAAATTCCGCGCGCGAGAACCCATTCCGCACTTCCTCAATCCTCTCGCCACGCGACGCGAGCCCCACGACAAACCATCCATTGCAATCCCGCTCAGCATCGCGGAACCATATTGCAACTTTCCGTCGCCATTGACGAATGGCGCCCAGCAGGCGCGAACTCAGCGCTTAAACGGCGCGCAGGACTCCCGCAATCGTCAAATCAAGAAACGGAGCCCCAGGCCGCACAAGCGGAGCGCTCCGTGGTATCCTGCCCGCCCGGCACCCGCTACTTCGCACATTCAGCATGGCCAAACTGTTTTTTCGATACGCCGCGATGAACAGCGGCAAGAGCACCCAGCTGCTGCAAATCGCCAACAACTACGAAACGATGGGCAAGCAGGTGGCGCTGTACACCAGCGCCATGGACGACCGTTACGGCGTGGGCCAGATCACCTCGCGCCTCAACATCCAGCGCGAAGCGCATACCTTCAACGCCGAGCTGAACTTCCTCGCCATCGACTTCAGCGGCATCGACTGCATCCTGGTGGACGAAGCCCAGTTCATGAGCCCGGAACAGGTGCGCCAGCTGCACGAATTGGCCCACACCCGCAATGTGCCGGTGATCTGCTTCGGCCTGCGCACCGACTTCCAGGGCCACCCCTTCCCGGGCTCGGCCTGGCTGCTGTCGCTGGCGGAAGATGTGGAAGAGATCAAGACCATCTGCCAGTGCGGCCGCAAGGCCACCATGCACATCCGCATAGACGCAAAGGGCCGCCGAGTGAAGGAAGGCCCGCAGGTGGAGATAGGCGGCGAAGCGCGCTACCGCGCCGTCTGCGGCAACTGCTTCTACAACGAACGCTGAGGTTCCAGGCAGGCTTAGGCCAGTTTGTCCTTATTGCAACGGCACATAGGCCCGCAACCTGTGCCCATCCGGGTCCTGCGCCACGAAGGTCCGGCCAAAATCCATCTCCACCGGCGGCTGCAGCAGCGGCAGGCCCAGCGCCTGCCAGCGGCGGTGGCACTCGTCCAGCGTGGCCGAATCCGGCAAAGCGAATACCAGCTCGCCTGCTCCTCCCGGCGCCATGGCCGCCGGCTCCACCGCATCGCGCGACCACAGTCCCAGCCGCAAGCCTCCGCCCATGCCGAACATGGCGAATGCAGGGGAGGATTCCAACGGCTGCAAATCCAGTAACCGCGAATAGAACTCCGCGCTGCGCGCCGGATTGTCCACATACAGAATGACAAAGTTGGGATGGAGCATGACGATTCTCCATGAAAGATGGCGGGCACCACGCCCTGCCATGCCTTCATCCTAGCCGCCGACACTGTCAGTTTTCGTCAGCATCGACACCGGCCCGACGGGCAGGAAGGCAAAATGCGGCAGCCGCGCCCGATGGTTCACACCGCGTGGAAGCCGCTGCCCGGCGCCGCCATCTCCAAACGGCTGGCGCGCGAAGGCGCAGCGGTTGCCCTCACCTACGTCTCCACCGCGGCCAAGGCCGCAGCGATGGCAGGGGAAATCGTCGCAGCGGGCGGCAAGGCCACCTCCATCCAGGCGGACAGCGCCGACGCCGACGCGCTGCGCCGCGCCGTGCGCCAGGCGGCGGACCGCTTCGGCAAACTGGACATTCTGGTCAACAACGCCGGCGCGCTGGCATGGGGAGCCATCGAGGAGCCGCCGCTGGCGGACCTGGATCATACCCTGGCGGTAAACGTGCGCAGCGTGTTCATCGCCAGCCAGGAAGCGGCGCGCCACATGAACGACGGTGGCCGCATCATCAATATCGGCAGCACCAACGCCGACCGCATGCCGGACGAATTCTTCGGCGATTCCGAGGTCTACTTCCTGAG
>NZ_MKCT01000101.1 GCF_001855555.1 Chromobacterium sphagni
CCGCGCCACGTCTGCCAGACCGGACCCCGGTTCCCTTTGCAGATAGCCGCGCAATTTCTCCGCGTAGCGCCTGAGCACCGCCTCTTCCCGCGCCGACAGCACCAGCAGCGCTTCGCCGTCCCGCTCCGCCGCCGCTTCCGGCTCCCCTTCACCCAGCAGCACCAGCACATTGGTGCCGCTCATGCCGGTCGCGCCGACCAGCCCGTGCCGGCCCCGCCCTTCCCAGGGTTGCGCCGCCGGCTCGATGCGCAGCGGACCGTTCGCCGCGTCGATATACGCGTTGGCCTGCCGGTAGTTGGCGGTCCCCGGCATCCGCCTGTGCTTCAGCGCCAGGCACATCCCGATCAGACTGACCACGCCGGAAGCGGCGAAGGTATGACCGATCAGCGGCTTGATCGAGCCCAGCACGCAATGGCCGCCCTGCAGCGCCTCGCCCAACGCCTGCGCTTCTATCGGGTCGCCCATCGGCGACCCCACGCTATGGCCCAGCACATAGCCCACCTGACCGGCGTCTATGCCGCCCCGCCGCAACACGTCGACGATCAGCTGCCGTTGCGCCAGGCCGCTGGGCGCGGTGATGCCGTTGGTCCGGCCGTCGTAGTTCATCCCGCTCGCCCGAATCACCCCGTAGATCGCGTCACCGTCCCCCCGCGCCTGCGACTCCCGCTTCAACACCACCGCCGCCACCGCCTCACCCGGCACCAGACCGTTGGCCCGCTCGTCGAAGGCATAGCACTCCCCGTCGCTCGACAGCATCCCGCTCTGGCTCAGCGCCAGATAGGTCAGCGCGAGTTCAGCACGTTCACCCCGCCAGCCAGCGCCATCCCGCATTCGCCCCGCAGCACGCTCTGGCACGCGCTGTGCACCGCCGCCAAACCCGACGAGCACGCCGTGTTCAACGCCAGATTCGCCCCTTCAGATCCAGAACATACGAGATCCGCGCCGCCAGAATGCCGTTGTGGTGGCTGGTCGCCAGTCCTGACGCTTCCGGCTGCGCCGCGCTTTCCTCCACCCCGATGTACACCCGCAGTCGCTGCCCCGCAGCCGCGCCCGGTGTAGCCGGCGTCCTCGAACGCCCGCCACGCTTCTTGCAGCATCAGCCGCTGCCGCGGGTCCATCCATTGCGCTTCCCGCGGCGAGATCTCGAAGAACAGCGAGTCGAACGCGTCCAGCTCCGCCAGGAAGGCGCCCCGGTTGCTGGCGATGCGATTGTCCGCCGCCCCGGCTCCGCCGTAGTACGGCCGCCAGTCCCACCGCTCCGCCGGCACTTCCGCTATCTGCTTGCGCCCTTCCAGCAGCAGACGCCACAGCTCGTCCGCGTCTTCGGCGCCCGCCGTGCGCACCGATAGTCCGATGATGGCCACCCCGTCCCCCGCTCCCGCTGCAGCCGTCGCGACAGGCGCCGCCGGCTCGACCATCTCAACCGGCTCGACCCGCTCCTCCGCCACCGCGTAGCGCGCGCTCAGCGCCGCCCGCTGCGTCTCGGCCAAATGCTGGCTCAGCCGGGCCGGCGTGCTGTAGTTGAAGAACACGCTGGGCGCCACGTCGAAGCCGAAGTGCGCGCTCAACTGCCGGCTCAGCTGCGCCAGACCAATCGAGTCGAAGCCCAGGTCGGCGAAGTTGCTGTCGGCCGCTGCCGCTCCAGCGGCAGTTTCAGAATCGCCGCGATCCGCCCCTGCACATCGGCCAGCACTTGCGGACCCAGCTCGCCCGCCGCCGGACGCGCCGCCTCGACGCCGTAGCGACGGTTCAGCATCGCACGCAGCCGCTGCGGCTCGCCGGCCAGCACCAGCCGCTGCCCCTGGCCGCCGTGCAACGCACGCTCCCACGCCTGCAGCCCTTCCGCCTGTTCCAGGTAGCGCTGCCCGCTGCTGCGCAGATAGTGTTCTATCGCTTCGCTGCCCACCGCCCCCATGCGCCAGCCCGCCACAGCGGCCAGCACAGCGCCACCGTCCGACCCTGCCGCCGCCCCGCCGTCCGTTGCGCTTCGCGGTAGTCGGCGTAAGCCATCAGGAAGCGGTTGGCGCTGGCGTAGTCGCAGCCGCCGCCATCGCCCAGCGCCGCCGCCGACGAGGAGAAGTAGCAGACGAAGTCCAGCGCCAGACCGGCGCTGCTTTCGTCCAGCGCCCGCGTCCCGTCCAGCTTGGCCCGCAGCACCTCGGCGAAACCGTCGGCGTCCTGTTCCAGCAGCGAGCGAGTCGATTCCAGGCCGGCCGCGTGCACGATGCCGTGCACCCCGCCCCAGCGCCCGACCACGTCGGCGATCACCCGCTCGACCTGCTCGCGCTCGGCCACGTCGGCCTGGTAGTAGACCGCCTCGCTGGCCCCCTGCGCCGCAGCCGCGCCAGCCGCGCTTCCATCCCGGCATCGGCCGGCCGCCGACCCAGCAGCGCGATCCGCCCCTGGCAGCGTTGCGCCAGGTGGCCGGCGAACAGCTCGCCCAGGCCGCCGCCGCCGCCGCTGATCAGATACACCCCGCGGCTGCGCAGCGGCGACAGCGCCGGCGCGGCTTCCGCCGCCAACGGCCGCCAAGCCAGCCGCTGGCGCTCGCCGCCCTGATAGCGCGTCACGCCCGGACGGCCCCACTCGGCGGCGATCTGCTCCACGCTCAAGCCGCCGGCGTCGCCGAACAGCACGCCCACGTCCAGTTGCGGCAGTGTCAGGCCCAACGAGCGTTCGAAGCCGATCTGCGACAGGTCGTGGCAGCTGCCCAGCGCTCCGGCCTCCAGCCTGCCGCTGAGCTGCAGATAGCGCAGCGGCAGGCTGGCGCCGACCGCGGCGCGCAGCACCGCGCGCAGCGCCGGCAGCCGCGGCTGGCCTTCCGCCCAGCGGTACAGCACGCCATAGCCGCCGGCGGCGGCGCCGTCGGCCTTCAGCAGCGCGAACAGCGCGTCGAAGGCGGCTTCATCGCAGCCGGCCGCCTGGTAGCGTTGCGGCCCCAGCCGGCGCGTCGCGTCGCCGCTGCGGATCTGCAGCAGCGGCCGCCGCAGCCGCTGCGCCAGCTGGGCGCTCTCGGCGTCGTCGTCGCAGAAGTGCAGCAGCGTCAATCGTTCGACGTCGACCGCCGGGCCGGCCGCGGCGGCCTGCCAATACTCTTCGCCCTCCAGTAGGGCGGCGGGCTGCGCCAGGGCCGGGGCCGGCGGCGTCGCCGCGGCCGCGCCCAGCTCGGGCAGCCAGTAGCGCTCGCGGGCGAACGGATAGGTGGGCAGGCTGATGCGCCGGGGCGGCCGCGCGCCGTACAGTCGCGACCAGTCTATTTCCAGCCCGGCGACCCACAGCTCCAGCAATTTGCCCAGCTTCTTCCTGGCTACCCACTTGTCTATAGTTTCATCGAACTCGTCGTCCCGCGCCAACGCGCCCAGCATGCTCTTGCCGCTGCGGGCCTGGCCGAGGAAAGCCGCCCGGCGTCGCCCCCGCCGACAAAGGCCTGCAAGCCTGCCTCGATTTCGCCGATAGAGCCGGCGACCATCGCGAGGCGGTCCTCCATCGCCTCGCGCCCCAGCTGAAGCGTGTAGGCGATGTCTGCCAGGTCCGCGTCGTCGTACCGCCCGCCGCGCAAGGCGTCCAGCAGCTGCTGCGCCCGCGTCCGCAACTCCGCCTCGGTCCGCGCCGACAGCACGATGGCCGCCGGCCCGGCAATCGCCGGCCACGACCGGCGGTCGACATATTCCTCGACGATCACATGCGCGTTGGCCCCGCCGGCGCCGAAGGACGAGATGCCGGCGATTCGCGGATACTCCCGCTCGACGCCGTCCACCGTCAGCAACGGACGCTTCCACTCCTGCAGCTCGCGCTGCACGAAGAACGGACTGCCCGCGAAGTCGATGTGCGGGTTCAGCGTGTCCGGCATGCAGGCTGGGCGCCAGCTGGCCGTGCCGCATCTGCAGCAGCACCTTGGTCAGCCCGGCGATCCCCGCCGCGCTTTCGCCGTGGCCGATATTGGATTTCACCGAGCCCAGCGCGCAGAACTGGGTGTCCGCCGTCTGCGCCTGGAAGGCCTGGCTCAGCCCCGCCACCTCTATCGGGTCGCCCAGCTCGGTGCCGGTGCCGTGCGCCTCGACATAGCTGATCGCCCGCGCGTCTATGCCGGCCTTGGCGATCGCGTCGGCTATCAACTGGCGATGCGCGCCCGGATTGGCACCGTGTAGCCGTGGGTCTTGCCGCCGTGGTTGATGCTGCTGCTGAGAATGGTGGCGTAAACATGGTCGCCATCCGCCTCGCCTGATCCAAGCGCTTCAGCAATACCGTGCCCACGCCCTCGGCCGGAACCATGCCGTCGCCGCCGCCGAAACTGCGGCAACGCCCCTGCGGCGACAGCATCCGCGCCATGCACAGCATCACGTAGTTGCTGGAGTGCAGATAGAGGTTGACCCCGCCGGCGATGGCCAGTTCGCACTCGTCCCGCCTCAGGTGCTCGCACGCTTCGTGTATCGCCGTCAGCGACGACGAGCACATG
>NZ_MKCT01000102.1 GCF_001855555.1 Chromobacterium sphagni
GTAGAAGAAGGACAGGGTCTCGGGCGAGTAGCGGAGGGCGGCGCCGGGCGGTAGGGTCACATAGGACTGATAGATCGCTTCGAGCAATTCATTGAAGCCGCCGCTGATCAGAAACAGCACGCCGAATATCTGGGTGAACAGCAAGCCGAACAGCGAGGACTGCTGGCCCAGCAAGGGATTCAGCACGCTGGCCATCGACGAGCCGCGCATGGTGTCTATCAGGAAGCCGGCCATGTCCAGCACCCAGAAGGGGATGGCGGCGCAGAAACCTATCATCAGTCCGACGCTCAGTTCGCCTGCCGCGAGCAGGACATAGCCCCAGGCACCGGACGCGGGCAGCTGCCATTGCGGGTAAACCGGCAGCAGCGGCAGGGCGATCATCAGCACCAGCGCGTTGCGGATCAGCGCACCGCCCAGATTGGCGGTGCTGAACAGAGGCATGAGCAGAAAGACGCCCAGCGGGCGCAGCATGCACAGGCCGAGTACCGGCAGCCATTGCGTCCAGTAGGCCATGTCAGTCCCGCATTTGCGTGATCTGATCGAATGCCAGTCCCGCGTAATTAAGCAGTACATCGCCCATCCAGTGATAGGTCATGGCCAGCGTGACGGAAACGGCCAGCAGTTTGACCAGGAACTGGACGGTTTGGTCCTGCACCTGGGTCAGCGCCTGCACCAGGCTGACCAGCACGCCGACGAAGGAGGCGACGACGACGACTGGCAGAGACAATAGCAGCACCAGCCACATCATCTGCGTGGCGAGCTGGGCTATCATGGCTTCGCTCATATAGGTCTCCTCATCTCAGGAAAAGGAAAGAACCAGCTGGCCCAACAGCTTTTCCCAGCCGTTCATCAAAACGAACACCAGTAGTTTCAGCGGCATGGAAATGGTCATCGGCGATACCATCATCATGCCCATGGCCAGCAGCACGTTGGATACCACCAGGTCTATCGCGACAAAGGGCAGAAACAGCAACAGGCCGATTTTGAACGCCTCGATCAGCTGGCTCACGGTGAAGGCCGGCATCAGCACCAGCAACGAATTGTCCGGAATCCGCTTTTGGTATTTCTCCGGCCAGATTTGATGGCCGATGTCGGCGAAGAAATGCACCTGCTCCGGCGTGGTGTTGCGTTCCAGGAACGCGCGGTACGGCGTGAAGACGCCGGACTCTACCTGCTGGATGAAGGCGGGGGACTCGATCTTGATCGGACGGGCGGCCAGATTGTCCTGAATCTCCAAGCCTATCGGTGCCATGATGAACAAGGTTAGGATCAACGCCAGCCCGTACAGGGCGATATTGGGCGGAATCTGCTGGATGCCCAGAGCGTTGCGCAGCAGCGCGAACACAACGGCCAGCTTGAGAAACGAGGTGCCCAGCACAACCAGTAGCGGCAGAATGGACAGCGCGAACAGCAAGACGATTAATTGCAGCGGTTGATCTAGTAAGGACATGGGGAAAGCCGGCGTGACATTGAATATCCTCATTATTCAATTGTGATCGCCAGCCTCCCATCGGGTGGATACCTGAACCGTTTCAATACAGCTGTTCAACCCGTACCGCCAAGCGAGAGTCGATGTCCAGCAAGGTGCCGCGGGCGATAGGACGGCCGCCGGCCTTCAAGGTGACCAGACCGTCGCTGCTGACGGTGCTCGAGAGCAAGGTTCCGGGTTGAAGGTTTCCCAACTGATGCAAGGGGAGTTCCATCTTGGCCACCTCAACCGTGACGGTGATCACCGTGTCGCCCAGTGCTTGTTCTTCGCCTGGGCTGAGGGTCGGGGTGATATCCATCCAGTCTTCAAAATCGTTCATCAAAGTCTCCACGGTGAAAGTACCGGTTTCGCTGTCCTGCATCAGGTTGGCGATCGGCTGTCGATTAAATAGTCCGAATTTCCCGGCTGCAACGTCGAAGCTGTAGCACAGCAGCATCGCATCGCCGACGGCCAGCTTGCGAATGGAGGCCATCTCCACCATGCACCAGCCCGCGATCAGGGAAACGCCTGCTGTAATGGCTGTTTCCGTTTCATCCGCTTCCAGCGGATAACTCTGCTCGACAAGGGCATCCAGCCAAGGCAGTGGAGCGTCCCATACCAATAGATCAAGCTGCCGCTCGTCTCGCCGGACTCTCAGCCGCCAGCCCATCCCCGCATTGATGGGTTCCGGTTCCAGTCGCGTGGCCTGCGGCCAATGCAGGCCCAGGTCATCCAGGCCGCTGCCTGCGTCGGCAAGGGTCCAGACGGCGAGCAATTCGCGCAAATCCGGCGGGGCCATGTCCCAGGAGGGGAGGGCCAGCATGGGTTCTACCCATTGCAGCCATTGGGCCTCATCCAGCCATAGCCTGACCGGCTGGTTTTCCAGCCGGGCGGACAGGCTTAATCCCGGTCCGGCTTCGCGGCGGTTGAAGGACAGGATGAAGCTGCCGTCGGCGGAGTCTACCCGTCGGCCATGGCCGACCTTGCTCAACAACAGGCCGGTTTCCTTACTTAGCCGGGGAATTGGCATCTATCACCTCTATCTGCACAGGACGGTCGAACTGCTGACTCAGCATATGTTCCAGCTCGGCAGCGCTGCCGAAGGCGTGGCGGCATGCTTGCAGATCGAGCGAGCGCAGCTTGATTAACAACTCGATGCCATGACATTCGGCCTCCAGCTCCAGACCCGCCAATGGGCCATTGGTCAGCCGCAATCGCAGATGGTCCAATTTGTTGGCCGCTGACTGTGACGCCGGCTGTTCCTGCGCGGAGGCGGATCGTCCGGCGGACAGGCGCGGTCCGGCCAATGACGCCGCGAAATCCGTCCAGGCGCCTGCGCCGGGGCGTTGGCGTTGGGGATCGGGCTGCGCTTCCGCGGCAGCCATCAGGGCGGCGAAATGTCGCTCGTCGTGCTGATCGGACGGGCCGTGACGCGCGTCGTCGTCCATCTGGCTGGCGTAGCGGCGCAGATGCGAGGGGAAGATATCCATGTTTACTCCATCAAAAGCTTGAGTTTTTCCTGATCCAGCAGAGCCTGGCGCAACAACTGCCGCTGTTCCGCCTTGGCAATTTGCAGGTCGGCGCATTGCTTGTCTGTCACCTTCACTTGCTCGAGTAGGCATTGATCCAGTTGGTAGTAGTCAGCCAACTGGGATTTGAACGACTGCCATTCCTGCTGGTCGAGCACTTGCTCGGCGGCACCGCAATTACGCCATTGGCGCCAGAGCTGCTGGCGCTCTTGCAGCAGCTGCTGCTTATGGCCGTTCAGATCGGTTTCCCGTTGCTCCAGTTTGGCGATGACTGCCCGGATGCCGCGTTCGCGCCTTTGTTTGAGAGACAGCAGGGTGGCCAAGGTCAGTCGACTGTCTGCCATAGCTGTTCCAGTGTTTCTTCAAAGTCGTTCTTTTCGGTGACGGATTGACAGAGGAATTGCCGGATCGCGTCCTTGCGTTCCAATGCCTCGTCGGCTTCCGCGTCCTGGCCCGGTTGATATTCGCCAACACGGACCAGTAGTTCGATTTCCTTGTACGCCGCCATCAGGCGGCGCAATTTGCCGGCCTGCTGACGATGTTCGGCGCTGACGATCTGGCCCATGATCCGGCTGACGCTGGCGCCGATATCGATGGCCGGGTAGTGGTTGGCTTCGGCCAGCTTGCGTGACAGCACGATGTGGCCATCCAGAATGGAGCGGACCTCATCCGCGACCGGTTCGTTGAGGTTGTCGCCTTCGACTAGGACGGTATAAATGCCGGTGATGCTGCCGACTTCGGCCGGTCCGGCCCTCTCCAGCAAGCGAGGCAGGCGGGCGAAGAAGCTGGGCGGATAGCCGCCAGCCGCTGCGGGTTCTCCCGCGGCCAGGCCGATCTCGCGCGAGGCGCGGGCGAAGCGGGTCAGGGAGTCCATCATCAGCAGCACATTCTGGCCCTGGTCGCGGAAATGCTCGGCGATGGCGGTGGCGGTATAGGCGGCCTTCAGCCTTTCCAACGCGGGACGGTCCGATGTCGACACCACTACTACGCAGCGGGCGCGCGCCTCGTCCGACAAGGTGTGTTCGAGGAATTCGCGCACTTCGCGTCCGCGTTCGCCAATCAGCGCCAGTACGATGACGTCTGCAAGGCTGCCGTCGCAGATCATGCCCAGCAGCGTGCTTTTGCCGCCGCCCGCCGCGGCGAAGATGCCGATGCGCTGGCCCATGCCGCAAGTCAGCAAGCCATCGATGGCCCTGACGCCTAAGGGGAGCGGCGTGTCTATCAATTGTCGGGTCAGCGGATTCGGCGCGGGTCCATCCAGGCTGCGAAGTTCGCTGTCGGCGGGAAGCTCGTCGCCATCCAGCGGCCGGCCGAGTCCGTCAACCACCCGTCCCAGCAGGAAGTCGCCCAGGCGCAGCTGGTGTGGGCTGCCGGAGGGCCTGACCCGGCTGCCGATGGTGACGCCCAGCGGTTCTTTGAACGGGGACAGCAGCACGTGGTCTCCGGTGACGGCGACTACTTCCGCTTCAATACCGGAAGGCTCCAGCCGGCATAATTCTGCCAGGCTGGCGCCGGGCAGCGAGGCTTTCAACAGCGTGGGTCCGATTTCCGTGACCCGGCCGAACAGTTCCATGCCGGAACTTTGCCCAGGCGGCGCCGGGGCCAGGGCCAGCCGTTCCCGCAACGCCTCCTCGATGAGGCGGATATCAGGAAGCCGCATCCTAGTACTCCCCAATCAGGTCGATATTGCCGACCACGCGCAATTCCGCTTCTTCACCGATTTCCTGAAACGACAACACGTGCAAGTTGAAGAATTCTCTCTCTACCACCTTGCGCACGAATCGCCGCACGTCGATCGCCGTGATCAGCACCTGATTGCGGTTCTCTGCGTCGCCGACGGCCTCGCGAATGCAGTGCATGATGGCCTGGTTATGCTCAGGATCCAGCGCCGAGTAAGAGCCCGCCGAAGTCTGCCGTATCGCTTCGCGCACCATGCCTTCTATGGTGTCACCTATCATCCAGCCACTGATCCAGGACTGTCCGGCGCGGTAGCGCGTGACGATGTGCCGGCGCAGGCCCATGCGGACGTACTCCAGCAGCATGACCGGGTCTTTTTCCCGCGGCGCCCATTCGATCAAGGCTTCGAATACGCTGCGCAGGTCGCGGATGGACACGCCTTCCGCCACCAGGCGCTGCAGCACGTCGGCGATGCGACCGATGGGCAGCTGGCGCTGCACTTCCTTGATCAGTTCCGCGTATTTCGACTCCATCGCGTCCATCAGGAAGCGGGTTTCCTGCACGCCGACGAACTCGGCGGCGTAGCGGTCGATGATGATGGACAGGCAATGGATGATTCTGTCTTCATCCTGATGCAGTTGGACGCCGATGGCGGACAACACTTCTTTTTGCGCCGGGCTCTGCCACTGCAGGCTCAGATTGCCGAAGGGCAGCTTGTCGGTCTGCTCGGATTGCGGCAGTTTGGGCGAGGCGACGTCGGCCAGCAATAGCCGCTCGGGTAGCGAAACCGTCAACACAGGCTCCTGATACAACAGGATCTGCAATGTGCCGGCGGCCAGCGAAGCGTCCTTTTGCAGCTGGATTTCCGGGAGCGGAATGCCTAATTGCTCGAACTTGCTGTGCCGGAAGGCATCCAGCAGCGCCGGCAGGCGATTGGAACGAATAAGGTCGGGCGACAGGCGCATCATCAGCGGCGTCGCGCCGGGCGACATGTTGGCGGCCTCGCTGCCGGCTTCGGCTCCCGATTCCGAGGAAGGCGAGCCTGTCGAGTTGCTGCTGGCGTTGCGTTTGCGTTTTTTCACCCACCATGCGGCGGAGCCGATCATCGCGGCGAGAATGATGAAGTAGACGGCTGGAAAGCCGGGAATCAGCGCGAAAACCAGCAGAACCGCAGCGGCCAGAAACAGAGCTTGCGGCTGTTTGCCGATCTGATCTGTCAAGTCGCTGGCCAGGTTCAGCCGTTGCTCGCCCGGCACCCGGGTCACAATGGTGCCGGCTGTGATGGAGATCAGCAGCGCCGGTATCTGGCCGATCAAACCGTCGCCGATCGACAGAATGGCATAGGTGGAGAGGGCTGAGCTTGCGCTCATGCCGTGCATCAGCACGCCGATGGCGGTACCGCCCAGAATGTTCACCAGGATGATGATGATGCCGGCGATGGCGTCTCCCTTGACGAATTTCATCGCGCCATCCATCGCGCCGTAGAGCTGGCTTTCCTTTTGCACCAGTCCGCGCAGGCGGCGCGCCTCGTTGGCGTCGATGACCCCGGCGCGCATGTCGCCGTCTATGCTCATCTGCTTGCCGGGCATGGCGTCCAGCGAAAAGCGGGCGCTGACTTCCGCCACCCGTTCCGAACCCTTTGTGATGACGATGAATTGCACCACGGTGATGATCACAAATACGATCAGACCGACCCCGAGATTACCGCCCACCGCGAAGCTGCCGAAGGTGTAGACGATTTCGCCGGCATCGGCCTGAAGCAGGATCAGCCGGGTGGTGCTGATGGTCAGCGCTAAGCGGTACAGGGTGGTGATCAGCAATACCGAGGGGAAGGCTGAAAATTCCAGCGGCTCCCGGATGTACAGCGACATCATCAGCAGGATGACGGAGATCATCAGATTGAGCGCGATCATGAAGTCGACCAAGCCGGTAGGCAGCGGGATGATCATCATGAACACGGCTACCAGCAGCATGACCGCCAGCACGATGTCCTGCCGCCCGACCGCCATCAGCAGGAAGGATTTGATCCGGCTCATCAAGCCTCTCCCGCGGTGGCTTCGAGCAGACGCCTCATGGTCTGCATGCAGGCGAGCCAATGGTTGGTGTCACTGCCGGTGGTGGGCGCGCAGCTCAATACCAGCTGTTCGCGCAGAATATAGGCCCGCAAAGGCGTGCCCTGTGTTCTGGCAGGCTGGCAAGCTGCCAGCAGCCTCTTCAAGGCCTCATCCTGATGAACGTGTTCGACGCTGCGGGCCAGCGACAGCAGGACCCGGCCGTCCAGATATTCGATGTATAAGTGCAATGGCGGCATAGAGAACTCCATCCGTGGTTCGACACGGGGAGCGGGCAGCTCGGATAGCTGAAGAAACTGCTCCAGCCGCCGCGCGGTTTGTAATTCCATCAGGCTTCTCTGAGGTGGTGGTGGGCAGGCCCGGCTGAAAGTCAGGCATCGGGTGCTAAGCGGCAAAGGTGCCAGGCTCGGGCTATGATCTAAAAATGCTCGGAGTGGGGCTATCGGGTGAATACCTGAAAGTGGGATGCGTCGAGTGTTTAGGCTTGATTGTGCCGTATTGGCATACTAGATATCCGTTCCGAGGCCATTATATTCATGAATAAATTATGGGAAATCTCTCTGACTTGGCGTTTGGCCATTGCGCTTGGCTGCGCCATCATCGTTTTCTGGCTTTCTTCGGAGTGCATTGTTTTTTATTCGCGTTATATCCGCACGCAAAGCATTATTCGCAATGAACTTTCATTGGAACTCAGTGCTTCGGTGATTGAAGAGGGCAGCCATTATGAACAGGCCGAGCGGCGCATTCATACGCTGTCTAATTTATGGGCCTCAATGAGAGGTGGGGCGGATCTGGATGTCGTCATTCAGCGCGCGGTATTCGTGCCATTTCCTGGCGCGAAGCTTGACTCGCAGCAACTGAAAAAAGCAATGCAGATGGTAGAGATATTCGGCGACGCCAATGAGAACAGCAGTGAAGCGCCCTTCATCATGTTGCCAAAGCAAGGGTTTGTTTTCTTCAGTCCCAATTCCTTGTCCGACACGTATTTGCAAAGCCGGGGGCGTATGCTCAGCCAGCTTGCCAGTACACCCGGTACGCATGGTTTTCATTGGGGCAGGCCCTTTTGGGATGTCACCAAGAAATTATATGTGTCCGTGGTTGAAGTTCAGCCTGTGACCGGAGTAATGATAGGCAAGAATGTTGAAGTCTGGCGGATGCCCATGCCCAATCATGAGCTAAGAAACGATCTTTCTTTTGCGATGTTGACCCGTGATGGAGAATGGCTACCTATAGCAACGACGGATAAAGCGATTCCTTTCGAGGAGTTTCCCTTCACCCACTTCCCTTCTTGCAATGAGGATACCTCTGTCTTGATTGATGATTTCTATTATGTATGCAAGCCATTTAAGGGGCCGCCCTGGAGCATGGTCGCCAGATATCCGCAGCATGCAGTGGCAAGCAAGTCTTTGGATTTGCTCATTGGAACCTTGCCATCAACCGCTTTAATGCTTTCCATGTTGCTGATCATCATGTTCCTAGTGCTCAAGTTACAAGTTGGGAATCCTTTGCAGCGAATCATTGCGGTCATAGATCGTTTTAAGTTGTTAGACTTGGAATACCATTTGCCGGATAAGCGCCAGGATGAACTGGGTCGCATAGCCAAGGCCTACAATAAACTATTGGCCACGATCAGGTCCCATTATCGGACATTGGAGGACCGGGTACATAAGCGCACTCAAGAGTTGGATGAGGCTAGAAAAGTGGCAGAGTTGATGAGTCGGCGTAAGAGTGAGCATATCGCGAGCATCAGTCATGAGATACGTACGCCGCTGAATGGGGTCGTAGGGGCCTTGAGCTTATTGCAGCGCACTACACTCACAGTACAGCAAAGAGAGTTGATTGATACTGCCCGTTTTTCTGCGGATTATTTGCTAGTCATCATTAACGATTTGCTGGATTTTTCCCATATCGAAGCGGGTCAGCTGGAACTGTCGTATGAGCCAGTGCCGGTATTGCAGGCGCTGGACCAAGTCATGCTGACGATTCATTTGCGAGCTCAAGAAAAGGATTTGGCTCTGAGTGTTTTGGTAATGAATGAGGTGCCGGCTGAAATGACTATGGATCGCATGCGGGTGCAGCAAATTCTAATCAATCTGCTAGGCAATGCGGTCAAGTTTACTGAGCGCGGGCACATCGACGTGCTGGTTTCACGCAAGGGGGGCATGCTGGCGATCGCTATTGAGGATACGGGGCCAGGCATTGCGGAAGATAAGCAGCTGGATATTTTTCGACCATTTATTCAGGTTCATATGCATAATGGGGGCAATGGGTTGGGTCTGACGATCGCCTCCCGGCTATCCAATCTGATGGGTGGGGAAATTTTGCTGCAGAGCGAATTAGGGGCGGGGTCTTGTTTTACTTTGATGCTGCCATTGAATGATCCGCTTACTACGCTTGAAAAACTCTCCGGCTCTGTCATTGCGCCAAAAGCTTTGCATCCGCAATTACGCATGTGGGGAATGGATCCGCGGGAAGGAGAGGATTCGCGCCTGGAGTCGCCCTCTCTGGTGTATTTGCCGGGGCGTTTATGGCGGAGTTTGCAGGCCATTATCCATAATGAGGAGCTGGTTGAGGATGCCACCGCGCCGCTCTCCTTGTGTCCGTGGTCGCTAAAGGTATTGTTGGTGGACGATGTTGGCGTCAATCGCGATATCGTCGGCCGGATGTTGCTGGAGCTGGGACATCAGGTGGAAACGGTTGCTTCCGGCCAGGAGGCGTTGGAACAGGGAAGGCAGGTTGTCTACGATCTGGTGCTGATGGACGTGCGCATGCCCGGCATGGATGGATATGAGACTGCTCGGCGCTGGCGCGACTTGAAAAGCAACATACTTGACTCTGAGACTCCCATTGTTGCGGTGACAGCCAATGCGATGTCCGGAGAAGGTGAGAGGGTCAAAGCAGCCGGAATGAATGGCTATTTGCCCAAGCCATTGAGCTTGGAGCAACTGATGGGGGCGATTGAGCTGGCGGTCTCCTTGCAGTT
>NZ_MKCT01000103.1 GCF_001855555.1 Chromobacterium sphagni
ATGGTTTTCTTCAGGTCGTCGCGCACCTCCTTGGAATCGGCGCGCAGCACCAGATATTGGTGGCCAGATTCATGATGGACTTGGGAAAGTCGGTATGCTCCTGCGAGGCCAGCGCGATGTGCACCTTGTACTTGCGCCCCACCCGCACCAGCGTCTCGATCAGGCCCAGCACCATGGGCGAGCTGATATTGTGCAGCTCGTCGTAGACGATGCGCTTCACCTCGTTGCGGTTCTTGCGCAGCTCGCGGCGATGGTACTCCATATACTGCGCCGGGCAATCCATGGTCGGCACCACCTCGTCGTCCATGTAGAAGCCGCGCGCCAGGAAGGCGCTGGTAGCCAGATACATCACCTCGCCCTGCTTCTGCGACGCCGCGCCCTGGCCACCGGTGACGTCGGCCAAGTCTACCGCCACGATCTTGGCGTTGGAAAAGTCCAGCGCGGTCTCGTACGCCAGCAACGGAAAGCGGCTGCTGATGGAACCCAGCATGCGGTTGCAGAAATCCAGCATCGACGAGCCGCCTGGAATCACTGCATCGGTATAGTTGTCCTTGATGCTGGGCGTGGCCTGCATCACCTGGCTCAAATCGGGAATGATGGGCACGGCGTAGCGCTGGGCCACGGTGGCGGCGCGGATTTCGCCGCAGTTGAACAACATGTCCACCACGCTCCACCAGGAACACTCCTCTTCCGGATGCTGGTTGTTCCGCTGCAGCGCCTCGTCCACTTCCGCGTTGCGGCGCGGCTGGTATTTCTTGGGCTTCTCCACCGAGAAATAGCGGTAGGCCGCCGTCACCAGCGTGTCCACCAGCTCGGCGATTTCAGGTACCGGCCTGTCCTGCCCCACCGGCGTCAGCAGCAAGGTGACAAAGTCCACCAGGAAGGCCTTCTCATCCGGCACCGCCGAGCGGCAACCCAGCATGGTATCGAAGGGATTCATCGCATTGCGCTTGTCTATCGACAGCCGGTAATGCTGCGCCAGGTACTGTTTATCTATCGGCAAGGACGCCTTGACCGTGTCGATCAAGCCCTTGGAGGAATAGCCGACGTCAAGAATGGCCATTCTGGGAATATCATCCTTGCCCGGCTGCAGGATGGAACCCAAATTGAGCGCCTGCAGCAACACCGACTTGCCCGAACCCATGGTGGCGAACATCACGTCCACCCAGGCTTGCTGCAATTGCGAACCCACTTGGTAGACGAACAGCTTGCCATCCTCGGTCAACATCATCATGTTGCCGTAGCTCCAGGGCGACGCCGGCCGCTCGATGGGCAGGATGGCAGCCAGCATCTGCGAGGGCATGATCAGTTCCGGCGCCAGATTGCGGAAACCCGGCAAGGTCCCCATCGCCACTTCGCAAGGGTTGCCGAACTCCTGTATCACCTGGCCGCCGCCCCAGCCGTTCAGCGCAGCCGCCAGCTCGGTGAAGCGGTCGGTGGCCTCCTGCTTGCTGCCGCCCCAGGTCACCACGGAAATCTTCACGCCGACAAAGGTGGTGGCGCCTATCCGCTCCAGTTCCTTCACCTCGTTGATGGCATCGACGATCTTGGAGTTCTGCCCGCCGAAAGTGGAAAATTTGAGGAACTGCGCCACCGACTTCTTGGTGGAGAAACGTCCCGACGCACTGCCGGACAACAGCTGGAACGCCATGCGAAACGGAATTTCGCCATGAATGCGCGCGGTGGGCAGGATGCGCAGCAGGCTGTTGAACACCTCAGGCTGCGAAATGGGGAATTCGAAGTAGCCGCTGGAATAGAAACGGTTTCCCACCCGCGCCACGCCCTCCTCCGGAATGTTTTCCAACTGGCGGCGGAATATCTGCAACCCCGGCAAGGGAGGGATGATGTCGTCGCGCTGGCCGGCGATGGTCGGCTGCGCGCGCGTCGGCAGCGCGCCGCTCTTTTTCACCGAGTCGGGCGTGATCGGGCTCAGACCCTCTCCCGAGCCGTCCCACAGATCCGCGTCCAGCACGATGGCCTGCTCCATGGTCAGCGGCTGCGCCTTCAGGCTGAAAATGTTGATCAGGCCTTCCACATATTCCTTGCACACCCCCAGATGGCGGTTGCGCATCGCCGGAATGAAGCTTTCGCTTTGCGCCATCTCGCCGCCCGACCAGTTGGCCGCCACCTTGCGCATCTCCTTGGGCAGAATGGCCGGCGAAGTGGTCACCACGATCAACGCGAGCTCCGACGTCACGGTGCGCGACAGAATGTCCTCGCGCTCGTCCAGGATGAAGTTGACGTCCATCCCTATCCTGGCCGTGGCGGAACGGATGCTGTTGGCCTGCTTCCTCACTTCCTTGCGCGAGGTTTCCTTGTCGCGCTGGAAAATGATGTCCACCACGATGCCGGAACGCCTGGGCAGGCTGGCCAGCATGGCGGACAGCTTGGCCAGACGCTCTTGATACGCCTCGCCGTCGAATGACTGCAAGGCGCCGTCGAGCTTGTAGATGGTCATCAGACCGCCGCCGCGCAAAGAGATGACGTTGCCCGAGCCCGTGGTCCACGCGCACTTGTCCCACAGCGCAGCTCCTCGGAGCTTGGGAATGCGCTTCATGAAGTTGTCAAACGCGTCAAATATAGTCACTGCTCACCTCTTAACTCTTCAGACTGCGGCATCCGGTTCAAGCCCCGCTCTGCGCCGCATCATGGCGCCGCAACGCGCCCACGCCTTCCGGCCGGTAGGACAACGGAAAAATCAGCCTCAAGCCATTGCGGGTGAGAAGCTTGACGGTTTCCTCGTAGGAGTCTTCGCGATTCTTCATCAGCACCTTGAAAAAGGTCGCCAGGTTATCCACTGTCCCGCGGCTGCCCATATAGCTCTCTACCAGCTTGGCGGACTGCTCGAAGTGCCGCTCCAGGTTATGGCCCAAGTCGCTTTCCGCCAGCCTGGGCATCGCGCGGCAGATCCGGTTGATCGCCTCTTGCGAACGGCCTTTCTCCACCCCCCAAAAAGCGCCCGCCCGCAATGCGGCGCCCACATGCTGGGTGGCCCGGCAGTAGTGGCACAGCACCAGCCAGTTGTCCGGATTCTCGTTCCGATAGTCGTCGTCCAGCGCCTCGCCCTCCAGGAACTCCCTGCTGCGGTAGCCGCAAAACTGGCAAGCATGCCTTCTGTATTCAAACAGCGAGCCAAGAAAGCCAGGCGCCGGATGACTGGCGATGGAGTACAACCCATCCTCTATCCCCGGGTAATTCCGGTTGCGGTAGATTTGCACGCTTAGCATTTTAAATGTTTTATAAAATATATACTATAACAAACATTATACGCAAAATTCGATATGTCATGACAATAAAAAACCCGCCTCAGGCGGGTTGCGGCAAAACGCCGGCCTCACATCAGAGTGTGGCCGCCCATACGATCCAGTCCGGCGCGAAATACGCGATCACGCCGCCCAGGCCTGCGAACAGCGCGGTCTTCATGTGGCCGCGGTCCTCCCTGCCCGGCTTGCCGGACACATAGATGTTCCAGCCGGAGAAACCCATGCACATCACCCCACCAGCTGCAGGCCCATGCCGATCACCTCCTTGAACGAGGTGATCAGGTCCTTGGTCTGCTTGGCGGTATCCATCAGACTCTTGCCAGAGTTGCCTGCCGTCGTGGCCACCGTATCGGCGAGCGAGGTCTCGGTGGCCAGCAAGGCCAGCACCGCCACCATCAGAAGCAGATTTCCCTTTTTGAACTTCAACATTGTTTCACTCCTTAAGCCTCATCGGGCTGCGTTATCAGGACAGACTGGGAAAGGTGTTGCGCACCAAGGCCCAAGCGTCCTCCATGTAATAAAGAAATATGCCGGACAGAAACAGCACGAATATTTTCCAACCATCGCCCGCCTGAGTGAAACGGGCATCGCCGCTTTTGTACATCGTCCATCCCGCCCTGCCCATCGCCGCCAGACCCAGCAACTGACTGAGCGCATACACTACCTCGCGTATCGCATTGCCCGCCGCCAACGCGTCTCCCGCCAGCAAGGTTTGATCAAACATCACTGCCCCCGGTAAATGCATCGTCAAGAAACAGAACGCCTATCAGTTCACTTCTGCCCAGAATCACCTCCGATTTGTTGAATCTAGCCGCCCCCGCCGTCGCCACCTGGGCCACGGCCTCCACCGTTTTGCCCACCGCGTACTTGGCCGGCTGGTCAATCTTGGGCACGGTTGTCACCGCGCCGCCGTTCACCACCGTGGTTTCGCCGCCGCTGGTCAGCGCCGTGGCGTAATTCCCCAGAAAGGCGCCAGCCGCGATCATGCCGAAACGGTCGAGATAATGGCCTTTCACCGCGCTGGCCACCGCCTGGGAATTGGTCTCCTTATCCACCAGCACCGCATCCACCGGCACCACGCGGCCATCCGCCAATCGCATCTTGTTCAGTTTGACCACCAGCGCGTCATAGCCTTCGGTATACGTGCCGAACAGCTGGGCATCGCGTTTGGCGCCGTCTTCCACGATCCGCACCATCACCGTGGTGCCCGTCTGGTAGGACGAAGTTTCATTCAGCGTCACCGCG
>NZ_MKCT01000104.1 GCF_001855555.1 Chromobacterium sphagni
GCCGCGCCGGCGAGCAGGGCGGCATCGCCTTTCGGCTGCCGGGGCAGACCGATATCAGCCAGTCCTGGCGTTGGAGCGAGCAATGGCTGCCGCACGGCGCATGGCTGTTGTTGGCGTTGGCGAGCCGGGGGTGATGCCGGATGGCGCCATTTATGGCAATGAAACGCCCAATGGTTCGTTCATGGGCGTGGCGGAGTGGCTCGGCGCCGTCAGGCAAGTAAAGGGATTCAGAACGAAAAAAACGGCGGGATAGCCCGCCGTTTTTCGTTGCCAGATGCGATTTACTGCGCGTTGCTGCGCGGACTGCGATTGCCCTGGTAACCGCCCTCGCGGCGATTGCCCTGGTAGCCACCTTCGCGGCGCTGGCCTTGGTAGCCGCCGCTGCCGCGACGATCGCCGTAGCCGCCCGGCTTGCCGCTGTTGCGACGCGGGCCACCCTTGGACGGACGACGGGTCGGTTCCATGCCTTCGATCACGCCTTCGGTGATGGAGCGCTTCAGGTATTGCTCGATGCGGCGCACCTTGTGCGACTCTTTCGACTCCGCCAGGGTGATGGCGGTGCCGTCGCGGCCGGCGCGGCCGGTGCGACCGATGCGGTGCACGTAGTCTTCAGCCTGCTTCGGCAGGTCGAAGTTCACCACGTGGGTGATGGTCGGCACGTCGATGCCGCGAGCTGCGACGTCGGTGGCTACCAGCACTTTGATGCGACCGCGACGCAGGTCGTTCAGGGTGCGGTTACGCCAGCTTTGCGGCATGTCGCCATGCAGGCAGGCGGCGGAGTAGCCCTGATCCGACAGTTTGTCGGCCAGCTCTTCGGTGTAGGCCTTGGTTGCCGAGAAGATCACGCACTGGTCAAAGCCCGATTCTTTCAGGATGTGATCCAGCAGGCGATGCTTGTGGTTCAGGTCGTCGGCGTACAGCAGGTGTTCTTCGATGGTGCCGCCGGAAGTTTCGGTGCGGGCGATCTCGATGCGTTGCGGATCGCGGGTCATCTTTTCAGCCATGCGGCCGACGATGCCGTCCAGCGTGGCGGAGAACAGCACGGTCTGGCGAGTTTCCGGAGTAGCCTTGACGATGGCTTCGATGTCGTCGATGAAGCCCATGTCCAGCATGCGGTCGGCTTCGTCCAGCACCAGCATTTCCAGGCGGGAGAAGTCGATGCGGCCGGAGCGCATGTGGTCCATCAGGCGGCCCGGGGTCGCCACCACCAGATCGATCGGGCGGCTCAGCGCGCGGATCTGGTAGCCGAAGGAGGAGCCGCCCACCAGGCAGGCGGTTTTCATCCAACGCAGGTCCTTGCCGTATTCCAGCGCGTTCTTCTCAACTTGCTGCGCCAGTTCGCGGGTTGGGGTCAGCACCAGAACGCGCGGGCCTTGGCCCTTGCCGGTAGAGCGTTCCGACAGTTTGGTCAGCGCCGGCAGCAGGAAGGCTGCGGTCTTGCCGCTACCCGTTTGGGCGGAAACCAGCAGGTCGCGGCCAGCGATGGCGGCGGGCACGGCTTCGGCTTGAACGGAGGTCGGGGAGGTGTAGCCGGCAGCTTCCAGAGCGCGCAGGATGGTCGGGGCGATGCCCAGATCGGAAAAGTTCATGTATGTCCTTTCAGGCCGGATGATGCCGGCGTCACTTATAGCCAGATTTCGTGGCGGTTATACGGCGCCTTTGGGCCGTAAATCATCGGCACTAACCTGGCAAGCGGCGAACAGCGGTCCAGTCGGAAAACGACATTATTGCTTGGACGAAGCCTGGAATGGGTCAGGGACGATGAAAAAACACTCGGGCAAGAGGCGTGAGGTTTGGGTTTGCCCGGTGAAAATGCAAGAAGCCGGACTATACGGTAAATTTTGCCGGTTTGCAACAGTTTTATTCAATCTGTCCGGGTAAGTATTTGATTGTTTTATGGCTTGCCGCGGAGGGGTTTCAAAAAAAGTTTTTACTGTCCAGGGCGGGTGGGCGTGGGTCCGGGGTGGCGCGCCGTGCGGACGCTTTATCGGGCGCCCGCCCGCTCCGGCGCTGGCGATCCGGATGCCGGCCGCTACACTGGACGTATATCTACCAGAGGTCGCCGGATGGTTTTAGGGCAATGATGAGCCGTCTTGTGTCGATGGCCAATGCCATGTCGCGACATGCGCTGCGATGGCGGAGCGGGCATTCATGATAAAAAAATTCGGCCGGTGGCTGTCCGGGCGGGCTGTCCGGCTGCGGCCCGGCGCGGTGTACGGTCTGGCGATGGCGGGCAGCGCCTTGCTGGCGATGGGCGCGCTGCTGTTGCAGCAGTGGTGGGCCGCGGATGCGGAGCTGGCGGCGCGCGCGCAGTGGTTGGCGCGCCAGCTGGTTATTCAATTGGCGCCGGCCTATGCGGTGCTGCCGCGGGTGGCTTCGGTGGCGGCGGACGCGCCTGGCTGCCTGCTGGCGCGCGCCGAATTGGCATCCATCGTTCAGAAGACGCCGCATGTCCGCTACGCGGTGCGGCGTTTGCCGGACGGTTTGTGGTGCGGGTCTGATCTGGCGCGCAAAGATGCGCCGCTCGGCGAGCCGCGGTTGCAGTGGATTCCGGCCGGGGAGCGCGGGCCGGCGCTGTTGCTGCGCGGCGAGGCGGGCAATGCCGCGCTGGAAGTGGATGCCGGCTGGCTGCAGGCGCTGTTGTCGCAGGCGCGCCAGGGCGGGGTGGAGTTGCAGGTGCGGGTGGGCCGCGAGCAGTTTTCCGCCGATGGCGCGCTTTCGCCGGCGAGGGAGTGGGCGGATCGCGCGGACGCGCCGGTGCAAAGCCTTGCTGGCGGGATGGCGGTGGTGGCGCGCGGCGATGCCTGGGACCTGGTCTGGCGCAATGGCGAGGAACATCTGGGAGTGCTGCTGCTGGCTTTGCTGGTGGGTGCGGTGCTGGCATCGCGGCTGCTGCGCGGCGCCGGCGTGCGCAATGCCAGCGATTGGGAAATTCTCGAGGGCATCCGGTTGCAGGAGTTCTTCGCCCATTACCAGCCAGTCGTCACGGCGGCCGGCGGCGAATGCGTCGGGGTGGAGGTCTTGGCGCGCTGGCGTCATCCGGTGCAGGGCAATGTCCGTTCCGATCTGTTCATCCAGACCGCGATCGACGCCGGCCTGATCGTGCCCCTGACTCGCTATCTGCTCCGGCGGGTGACGGGCGAGTTGCGCCAGGTGGTGCTGCCGCCGGGCTTCATGGTGGGGGTGAACGTCGCCAGCGAGCATCTGGCCATGCCGGGGCTGGTGGACGACTGCCGCGAGATGCTGGAGATGCTGAAGGAAAAGCAGGCGGTGCTGGTGTTGGAGGTGTCGGAGCAAACGCCGCTGCGGGAGGGCTCCGGGGCGCTGGAGGTGATCCGCAGCCTGCGCCGGCTGGGGGTCAAGCTGACGCTGGACGACTTTGGCTCCGGCTATGCCGACAAGGCCTATCTGCAGCGCTGGGGCTTTGACTATTTGAAGGTGGAAAAAGGTTTTGTCTCGGCGCTGGGGCTGGATTGCCTGCGCGGCAATGTGCTGGATGGCCGGCTGATGTCGTCGGGTCTGATCGGCGTGCAGGTGATTGTCAAGGGCGTGGAGACGCAGGGGCAGCAGAGCTACCTCAACATGAAGGGCTTCGAGCTGCTGCAGGGCTTCTATTTTGGCAAGCCGATGACGCTCAATCATTTCCGGCAATGGCTGTACTCTGGAATCATCGACGACCGGCAGCATTTTCTGCGCCGTTCCCCGGCGGCGGGGCGGGCGGCGGGCAAGGATGGCGGCGTTTCGTGAGGGTGTCGGCGCGCCGGTTTGGGGTGCGGGGCTGCGTTTGTTACAATGCGGCCCTTTTTTCGTTTGTAAGGAAGCAGTGGAATGGAGTATGCCGTGCAGCGCTATGCGGTCACCCGGCCTTGGGCCAAGCGGGTGGGTCAGCTTTATGTCCAAGCCGCGCAGGTGGCCGAGGCCAGGGCGCAGATGAAGGACGTGATCCGGCGGGAGTTGGAGCGCGCGGCGCAGGTATTCGAGATTCCGCAGGCGGCCATCGGCTGCGAGTTGGCGTTGGCCGAGGCCTGGGGGCATTTTTTCCGCCACGGACGGGTGGTGTCGCATCTGGACGGCGGCTTGGCGCAGGCTCTGGCGCACACCCGGCAACCGGGCAATCTGCCCGATACCCTGGCGTTGCCCGCTGAGGCGTTTTTTCTGCATGTGCCGGGCGAGGGCGGGGCTTTCATCGCGCATCAGCCGGAGCGGCGCGCGCTGCTGCTGACCATGGTGCGGATGGGTTTTGCGCCGGACGGCGTCAACTGGCTGCAAGCGGCCGACCAGGTGGAGGTGGCGAGGGTGGAGTACCCTGGCGAGCTGGTGCCGCAGCTGGCGGCGGTGGGCGCTGCCTGGCAGGGCTTGCTGGCGGCGGTGCTCAACGGCCTGGCGATGATGACTCAGCCGCGGCTGGCGCGGGTCAAGGGCTGGGAGGCCGGCGCGCCGGCGGACTGGGTGGCGGCCGCGGGTCATCCCTCCTGCGCCAAGACGCGGCAGAGGGCGCGCAGCCAGCTGCTGAAGGCCGGCTTCGGCGAGATCACCTTTTGCCGGGTGGAGGATCTCGAGGCGGCTGCCGCCTATCAGAATCAGGGTTACTGGCGCCGGCAGTCGTTCGGCGAGGACAAGGCCCATTCCCGCCTGGTGTGGGTGGCGCCGCGCTGAGCGCTAGTATTCGTTGAGCAGCTGGCGGATCAGCTGGCGCAGCTTTTCCATCTCGAACGGCTTGTTGCAACTGGCGGCGATGCCGGCGTCCTCGAGTTCGGCCGGGCCGATGTGCTCGCTGTCGCTGGTGATCATCAGGATCGGGGTGCGTTCCTGTAGTCCGCTGCCGCGGATGTGCCGCGCCAGCTCCAGGCCGTTCATTTCCGGCATGTGGTAATCGGTGATGATCAGCTGGAACGCCTCCTGCTCGATCAACTGCAGCGCGCGCTCTCCGCCGCTGGTTTCGCAGAAGTGCTCGAAGCCCAGCTTTTCCAGCACCTGGCGGATGTGGTGGCGGGAAGTGCTGCTGTCGTCGACGATCAGCACGTTCATCAGCGCCATGTCGGCATCCACTTCCGCGCCCAGGCTGTCGCAGTTGAGGAAGGTGATCACCGACTGCATCGCGGTCTGCAGCTCCTGCTCGCTGAAGGGTTTGGGCAGGATGGCGAGGCTGCCGGCCTGGCGGATGGCTTCCAGCCGGTCCGGATTGGTTTCGCTGGAAACCAGGATGAAGGGCATGTCGTAGAGGTCGTCGCTGTCTCGCAGCGTCTGCACCAGCTGGCTGCCGGTCATGTCGGGCAGGTGGTAGGCGCTGATCACCAGATTCGGCCTGCGCTCGCGCGCCTGCTGGATCAGCTCTTCTCCGCCCAGGTGGATTTCAATCTGGGTGGCGCCCAGCGTCTCCAGCGCCTTGGTGATGATTTGCGCCTGGACCGGCGAAGGTTCGGCAAGTGAAATCAGTAGTTGCTCTAGAGCCAGCATAACCCTGCTCCTGCATTCCGCTTGATTGCATTATTGACGGTTTTGGCACGATTTTGCTGGCTGGGCAAGCAAAATCCTCAAGATCGCTGATCTGGCGCGGCGGGAATGTGTCGCGGCGGCAAGTTTTGCCGCCGCGTTATGCGGCAGGCGGACGATTTTTTGCCGTCGGGCGGGCCGTGTCTTTGGAAAACAATGGTTTGGCGGCGCGGCGCAGGGCTGGCACGCTTCGTGCTTTACTATGAGCCAGCAAGGGAGGTTGTTCATGCTAGACAAGATTGCCCACTATTTCGATTTCCAGCAGCGCGCGCTGAATCTGCAGGCGTATCGCGCCGAGGTGATAGGCAGCAATATCGCCAATGCTGAAACGCCGTATTACAAGGCTGTGGATTTTGATTTCAAGGCGGCCTTGCAGGCGCAGCAGGACAAACAGGGAAAACTGGCGATGGTTGTCACCGATCCGCGCCATCTGGCGAGCGATGCCGGTGGAGCGGCTGCCAATGTGCCCATGCAGTATCGCAGCGCGGTGCAGCCCAGCCTGGATGGCAACACGGTGGATATGGATGTGGAGCGCGGCGCTTTCGCCGACAACGCTTTGCAGTACCAGACCACGCTGACCTTCCTGGGCAAGCGCATCAGCAGTCTGAATTCGGCCATTCAAGGTTCTGGGAGTTAAGGTTAGATGTCTCTGTCGAATCTGTTCAGCATCTCCGGCTCGGCGCTGTCGGCGCAATCGATGCGGCTCAACGTGGTGGCCAGCAATCTGGCCAACGCGGAAAGCGCTACCAGTTCCACCGGCCAGCCGTACAAGGGCCGGCATGTGGTGTTCACCGCGGTGCCGGTTGATACGGCGCAGCCGCAGGTGGCCGGGGTGCGGGTGACTTCGGTGGTGGAAGACCAGACGCCGCCAAGGCTGAAATACGAACCGGGCAATCCGCTGGCGGACGAGCGTGGCTATGTGACCATGCCCAACGTCAACGTGGTGGAGGAGATGGCGGACATGATCGCCGCCTCTCGCGCCTACCAGAACAACGTTGAAATGATGAACACCGCCAAGAGTCTGCTGCAGAAAA